>CAVSAP010000005.1:0-797459 GCA_963726055.1 uncultured Chloroflexia bacterium | reverse complement strand
CCGGGATCTTGCGCACGAGGTCGCGGCCCAACTGGTCGATCAGCCGCTGCAGGTCCGGATGCTCCTCCGGGTTCCAGCCGTCGAGCAGCTCGCGCAGTTTGTCGCACCGGGCGGCGACCACGCGCTCGTAGCTCTCCCTCCCCGAGCTCGTCAGCGTGATCTCCCCGTTGGTGTGCACGAGCGCCTTCCGGCGCAGCTGCTCGAGCGCTGGCGACACCTGCTGAGCGTCGACCGCCAGCTGCGCTTCGAGCTGCGCCTCGGTGACCGGCACGCGCTCGCCGAGGCATGCGAGCAGCCACAGCTCCGGCGGCGGCAGGTCGACCGCGGCGCGGGCCGCCGCGCGCTCGTAGATCTCCCACCGCTCCTCACGGCTGGCGAGCCGGGACAGCGCACGTTCGATCCGGCGGTACGGGTCGTCGTCGCTGGCGCCCTCGAAGCCCTCGCCGTAATCGGGCGCCTGCGTGGTAGTCCGCAGCGGCACCTCGCGCAGCAGCCACGTGAACGCGAACGCGAGGAGCGCCAAGCCGGCCCCGGTGAGGAAGACCGGCTCGAGCGCGTCCGTGACCGCGGCCCGGTAGGCCGCTCGCACCGCCGGCGCGAGCCGCTCGACCGCCGTCGGGTCGGTCTGCTCGGGCAGCTGGGCTCCCGCCGGCAGGCTGCCCGCGAGGTTGTCCGCGAGCTGGTTGTTGAAGATCGCGCCGAACGCCGCCGTGCCAATCGCGCCGCCCATCTGGCGGAACATTGTCGTGCCGGAGGTGGCGACGCCGAGGTCCCTGTAGTCGACGGCGTTCTGGACCGCCAGCACGAGCACCTGCATCACAAGCCCCATCCCGAGCCCGAGCACCAGCATGTAGGCGCCGCTGACCACCGCCGACGTGTCCACCTCCAGGCGCGACAACAGCACGAACCCGACCGCCATGATCGCGGTGCCGGCGATCGGAAACGGCTTGTAGCGTCCGATCCGGCTGATCGCCTGCCCGCTCCCGATCGACGTGATCAGCAAGCCGGCCATCATCGGCGTCATCAACAGGCCGGATGTCGTCGGGCCGTGGCCCCTGACGATCTGCAGATACAGCGGCAGGAACGTGACCGCACCGAACAGCCCCGCGCCGATGAGGAACCCGATCGCGCTGCTGACGCTGAACACGCGGTTGCGGAACAGCCTCAGCGGCAAGATCGGCTCCGCCGCGCTCCGCTCCACGAGCACGAACGCCGCCAGCAGCACGACGCCCGCCGCCACCAGCGCGAGCATGAACGTCGAGCCCCATGGGTACTCGCTGCCGCCGAGCGTCGTGTACAGCACGATCGCTGACAGACCGCCGGCCAGCAGCGTGGCGCCGAGGTAGTCGATCCGGTGCTTCACTCGGTCGACGGGGGCCGCGAACGCGCCCGCGATCACGGCGAGCGCGATCAGCCCGACCGGCAGGTTGACGTAGAAGATCCAGCGCCACGAGAAGTTCTCGACGATGAACCCGCCGAGCAGCGGCCCGACCACGGTCGAGACGCCGAATACGCCGCCGAGGAACCCCTGGTAGCGGCCGCGATCGCGGGGCGGGATGATGTCCGCCACGGCGGCGATCGTGACGACCATCAGACCGCCGCCGCCGACACCCTGGACCGCCCGGAACGCGATCAGCTGCGTCATGTCCTGCGCCGCCCCGCACAGCACCGAGCCGGCCAAGAACAGCAAGATCGCCGCCTGCAGCACGATCTTGCGCCCGTACAGGTCGCCGAGCTTCCCGTACACCGGACCGACCACGGTGGAGGCGAGCAGGTAGGCCGTGACGACCCACGAGACGTTCGAGGCGCCCCCGAGATCACCGACGATCGTGGGCAGCGCGGTCGCGACGATCGTCTGGTCGAGCGACGCCAGCAGCACCACCAACATCAGCGCGCCGAAGATCACGCGCACGGGCTGCTCGCGTGCGACCGAGGTCGGAACGGCGGCTTCGGCGCTCATCTCGGGTCCCGACCTACCATGCTCGCGACCGCATTGCGTTCGCGCCCGCTCGTGCAGCGGATGGTCGTGAGGACCAGGGCATCAAAGCCCATTCCCATCGCCTCGCGTCGTCGCTCTGCAGCACCACGATGGACTGGGGACCCAGCGTGATGTCGTCTCTGGCGCGCAGGTCCTCCGGGCCCGTGGTCCGCGTGGGATCGTAGGTGTCCAACGCGACGCGCCACGTCCTCGCCGCGCCGACGTCGGGTATCCGGAACCCGAGCTTCTCCCACCAGCCGTTGACCAGCACCAGGAAGTCGTCGTCGACGCAGCGGCGTGCCGTCGTCGGCGCGGTCGGGGGCGTCGTCGCCGTCGAGGTAGATGGCTGATGCACGGGCGCTCGGGTCGGCCCAGTTCTCGACGCGTCATGGGCGTGCCCGACGGGGGTGAACCAGCGCGAGCTCGGCCGCGTCGACGCCGACCAGGAAGCGGCGTCGGCGGAAGACCGGGTGGGCGCGCCGCAGCGCGATCAGCCGGCGGGTGAAGGCCAGCAGGTCGCTCGTCGAGCGTGCGACCAGTCGAACCAGGTGATCGCGTTGTCCTGGCAGTAGGCGTTGTTGTTGCCGCGCTGGGTGCGGCCGAGCTCGTCGCCGCCGCAGCAGCATCGGCACGCCGAACGACAGCAGCAGCGTCGTCAGCAGCGCCCGGGACTGGCGGGCCCGCAGCGCGAGCGACGTCCGGGTCGTCGCGTCGGGCCCTCGACGCCGCAGTTCCACGAGCGGTTGTCGTCGGTGCCGTCGCGGTTGTCCTCGCCGTTGGCCTCGTTGTGCTTGTCGTCGTAGGAGACCAGGTCGCGCGAGCGTGAAGCCGTCGTGCACGGTGACGAGGTTGACCGACGCGGTCGGGCCGGCGGCGCGAGCCGCCGTACAGGTCGGTCGAGCCGCTGAAGCGGGTGGCGAACTCGGCCGAGCAGCCCGTCCTGGCGGCGCCAGAAGTCGCGCATCGTGTCGCGGTACTTGCCGTTCCACTCGCTCCACAGCGGGCGGGAAGCGGCCGATGTCGTAGCTGTCGGCCTGGCCGACGTCCCACGGCTCGGCGATCAGCTTGGCCTGGCGAGACCACCGGGTCCTGGGAGACGAGGTCGAAGAACGCCGACGATGCGGTCGAAGCCGCCGTCCTGCCGGGCCAGCGTCGGGGCGAGGTCGAAGCGGAACCCGTCGACGTGCATCTCGGTGAGCCAGTAGCGCAGCGAGTCCATGATCAGCTGCAGGCAGACCGGGTCGCCGGCGTTGAGCGAGTTGCCGCGTGCCGGTGGTGTCGACGTAGCGGCGCGGGTCGGCCGGGTCGAGCCGGTAGTAGGCCGGGTTGTCCAGGCCCCGGTGGCACAGCGTCGGGCCGCAGCTGGTCGCCCTCGGCGGTGTGGTTGAACACCACGTCGAGCAGCACCTCGAGGCCGGCGGCGTGCAGCGCGGCGACCATCGCCTTGAACTCGGCCACCTGGCCGCCGGGCGGCCGGCGCGGACGGCGGCCGAGTAGCCGTCGTGGGGGGCGAAGAAGCCGATGGTGTTGTAGCCCCAGTAGTTGGTCAGCCCCCGCTCGACCAGGAACGCCTCGGGCACGTGCTGGTGGACCGGGAGCAGCTCGCACCGTGGTCACGCCGAGGTCGACGAGGTGGGCGATGGCGGCCGTCGTGGGCCAGCCCGGCGTAGGTGCCGCGCAGCTCCGGCGGGCACGCCGGGGTGGCGTCATCGTGAAGCCCTTGACGTGGACCTCGTAGATGACGCGTGTCGGCGTAGCGGATGCGCGGGCGGGCGGCCGTCGGCCCAGTCGAAGGCGGGGTCGACGACGAGGCTGCGGGGCACGTGGGCGGCCGAGTCGAGCGGGCTCGGCGCCGGTCGGGGTCGCCGACGTCGTCGCCGAGGACCTCCGGGCCGAACGTCACCGCGCCGGTGGTGGCCCGGGCGTAGGGGTCGAGCAGCAGCTTGGCCGGGTTGCAGCGCACGCCGCGGGCCGGGTCGTAGGGGCCGGTGCGCGCGGTAGCCGTACGCCTGGCCGGGGCCGACGCCCGCGACGAAGCCGTGCCAGACGCCGGCGTCGTAGTCCGGCAGGGCGATCCTGCGTCTCCGGCGCCGGCGTCGTCGAACAGGCACAGCAGCATCCCCTCGGCGACGTCCGACGGCCACCGCGAAGTTGGTCCCGCCGGCCGGCGGCGTGGCGCCGAGCGGGAAGCCGGCGGCCCGGGCCGCACGCCGCGCCGGTCGACGGGCGGCTCGGCGGCGGTCACTGGCCGCGGCTCCGTCCGTCGACGAGCACGCGGGCGAGCTCGCCGACGGTGTAGACGCCGTCGCCCGGCCGGCCGCGGATGAGGTCGGCGACGAGCCCGGTCCAGCCGGTCTGGTGCGAGGCGCCGAGCCCGGCGCCGTTGTCGCCGTGGAAGTACTCGTTGAACACGAGGTTGTCCTTCCAGGCCGGGTCGTGCTGGAGCCGGTCGACCCCGCCGAAGCACGGCCGCCGCCCGTCCGGGCCGACCAGGAAGATCGACGACCAGCCGGCCGCGCAGGTCGTCGGCGACCTCGTCCAGGGTCAGCTCGGTTCCCGGAGCCGGTCGGGTACTCGACGGTGAAGTCGTCGCCGAAGAAGCGGTGGTAGCGCTCGAGGGCGCTGATCACGCAGGTAGTTGAGCGGGAACCAGATCGGGCCGCGCCAGTTCGAGTTGCCGCCGAACATCGTCGGTGGTCGACTCGGCCGGCTCGTAGTCGATCGTCGCGCGTGACGCCCTCGACGTCGAGCTCGTAGGGGTGGTCGCGGTGGTACGCGGAGAGGGCCCGCAGGCCGTACGGGCGAGAGGAACTCGTCCTCGTCGAACAGCTTGTCGAACAGCCGGTGCAGGTGCTCGATGCCGACCACGCCGAGCAGCAGCCGGCGGTCGCCGGGCTCGCCGCGCAGCAGCCCGGCTCGGCGAGCTGCTCCGGGTCGCCGCAGCCCGCGTCGTCGAGCAGCCGGGCGAACTGCTTGCCGCACGGCCTCGGACCGGCCGATGCACCTCCTCGTCGACGACGACGGCGGCGAGCAGCGGGATGATGCCGACCATCGAGCGGACCTTGACCGGCACCGACGGTCCCGTCGGGCGTGACGAGCCGGTCGTAGTAGAAGCCGTCGGCCTCGTCCCACATCCCCTGCGGTGTCCATCGCCTCGCGGATCGCGGCGAAGTGCTCGAGGAACTTGAGCACCAGGTCGCTGCGCCGGCCGCTGGCCGGAGCGGTTGCAGGATCGCGGCGATCGTCGGCCATGGCCAGGCGCGTAGAAGGCCATCCACCCGGTGGCGTCGGACTGCTCGAGCGTGCCCCCGACCGGCAGGTGCGAGCGGTCGAGCGGGCCGATGTTGTCCAGCCCGAGGAAGCCGCCCTCGAACAGGTTGGAGCCGTCGGCGTCCTGGCGGTTGACCCACCAGGTGAAGTTGACCAGCAGCTTGTCGAAGACGCGGCTCAGGAAGTCGAGGTCGCGGGCGCCGTCGATGGCGAACACCTCGAGCGCGGCCCAGGCCTGCACCGGCGGGTTGACGTCGCCGAAGTCCCACTCGTAGGCCGGCAGGGCGCCGTTGGGGTGCTGGAACCACTCCCGGCACAGCAGCAGCAGCTGGTACTTGGCGAAGGCCGGGTCGACGTGGGCGAGGGCGACGCAGTGGAAGGCCAGGTCCCAGGCGGCGAACCAGGGGTACTCCCACTTGTCGGGCATCGACATGATGTCGAAGGCGTCGAAGCTGGCGCCAGCGGGCGTTGCGCCCGGCCGGCCGGGACGGCCGGCGGCGGCGGCTGGGTCGGGTCGCCGTCCAGCCAGCGGGCCACGTCGTAGTAGTAGAGCTGCTTGCTCCACAGCATCCCGGCGAACGCCTGGCGCATCACCAGCGCCTCGTCGGCGGAGGCGTCCGGCGGGGTCAGCTCGGCGTAGAACTCGTCGGCCTCCGGCGGCGCCGGGCGTCACGACCTGCTCGAAGTCCGATCCCGAGCGCGGTCGCGGCGTCGCGGGCTCGGCGCCCGGTCGGCCGCAGGCGCAGCCGCAGCTCGACCGTCTCGCCGCCGGCCGACCTCGAGCCTGGTACCAGAGCGCGCGCCTTGGTGCCGTGCCGGTCGGGGTTGACCGTCGCCGCGCCCGTCGACGACGTGGTCGTTGATGCCGTCCTTGGGGTACGGGGTCGGCCGGGCGACGTCCCGAAGAGGCGCTGGGCGTTGGTCTCGTTCTCGCAGAACAGCAGCGGTCGGCGCGGTCCCGTCCGGGCCCGGGGCCGGCCAGCAGCTCGAGGTCGCCGAGGAACGGGTGCGTCGATGGCGACCGACGCCGTCGGCCCGGCCGCCGCAGCTGCGGCTGTCGGCGCGTCCGACGTCCCACGACCAGGTGTTGCGGAACCAGAGCGGTCGGCAGCACGTGCAGCGTGTCGGCCTCGGGCCCGGCGTTGGTGACCCGGACCGTCATCAGCAGGTCGGTCGGGTCGGCCTTGGCGTAGTCGACCTCGACGATCCAGTACCGGTCCTCGTCGAACACGCCGGTGTCGAGCAGCTCGTACTCGGGGTCGAGCTTGCCCGCGCCGGCCGTTCTCGGCCACCAGGTCGTCGTAGGGGAACGCCGCCTGCGGGTAGTGGTAGCGCCAGCGGTTCCAGGCGTGGCTGGGCACGGCGTCGAGGTACCACCAGTACTCCTTGACGTCCTCGCCGTGGTTGCCCTCGGCCCCGGTCAGCCCGAACATGCGCTCCTTGAGGATCGGGTCGCGCCCGTTCCACAGCGCCAGGCCCAGGCACAGCCGCTGCTCGACGTCGCAGAAGCCGGCCATGCCGTCCTCGCCCCAGCGGTAGGCGCGGGAGCGGGCGTGGTCGTGGGGGAGGTAGGTCCAGGCGTCGCCGTCGGCGCTGTAGTCCTCCCGGACCGTGCCCCACTGGCGCTCGCTGAGGTACGGGCCCCACAGGTACCAGTCGCCGGCCTGGCGCAGGCCGTCCTCCAGCCGGCCGAACCCCTCGACCCGCTCGCGCTCGGCGCTCGTCATGGTCGCTCCATCCCGTCGCAGGCCCGGCTCGACGGTGCCATCCGGATGGCACCAGGTAGGACCCTGCTCCGCAAGCGGTCGAGTTCCTCTCGTGGTCTGCGGTGGGCCGGGCCGTGACCTGTGCCATTGCGACGACGCTACGGCGCTCGGCTGCCAGCCGGCTGCCACGAGCACCGGCCTCGCTGCCGCGTGCCCCCGCGTGGATCGGCGCTGGCCTGGCGGACCAGCCACCTCAGGCGTAGTTGGGGAGCGCGTCACGCTCGATCGGACACGACATGCGACGCGGACCGGCCCGGCCGCGACCGAGCTCGGACCCCTCGATCGTGATCACCTGGATCCCGTCGTGCCGCAGCCGCGTGTTCGTCTCGACGTTGCGCTCGTAGGCGACGACCACGCCCGGCGCCAATGCGAGCACGTTGTTGCCGTCCTCCCACTGCTCCCGCTCGGCCTCGTAGCGGTCGCCGCCGGTCTCGAACAGCCGCACCTTTGGCAGGTCGAGCACCCGCGCGATCGTCGGGAACAGCTCGTCCTCGTGCTGGACGGTGACGCCGTTTGGTCCTGGCTCGAGCAGGTAGCCGGTCGACGCCTCCTTCAGCTCCGGAGAGACGGTGAACGCGTCGCGATCGACCATCGTGAGCACGCTGTCCAGGTGCATCGTCGACCGCTGGGGCGGGAGTGGCACGGCGATCACCTGCCGCACCGCGCCGGCGTCGAACAACCGCTCGGCGAGCGCCTCCACGGCAGCGGGCCGGGTACGCCGGCCCATCCCGATCAGGACGGCGCCGTTGCCGATCACCAGGACGTCGCCGCCTTCCAACGCCGCGGACAGCGGCAGACCATCGCTCCAGACCTCATGCTCGACCGCCGCGAACAGCGGGTGGTGACGGTAGACGGCCTCCAGGTGCAGCGACTCACGGCGGCGCGCCGGCGCGGCCATCGCGTTGATCGAGACGCCGTTGCAGATCCAGGCCGACGTGTCGCGGGTGAAGATGTGGTTCGGCAGCGGGTCGAGCGCGAACTCGCCCGGCATCGCCACCTGCCCGGCAAGCCCCGGGAGCTGGAAGGGCAGGTCCTGCCAGGCGATGCCGCCGATGAGCCAGGAGGCAACCTCCCCGGCCGTGAGGCCGTCGAGCCACTCCCGGGCCGGCCCGCGCAACCTTGGACAAACCATCGCCGCCTCGAAGCTGCGCGCGATGAGGTCGGCGCGCACGCCGGCGTCCGCCAGCACCTCCGCGAGAAGCTCCTGCAGGTAGAGCACTTCGACGCCGGCTTCGGCGAGCGCGTCGGCGAAGGCGTCGTGCTCCTCGTGCGCCCGTCTCACCCAGAGGACATCGTCGAAGCGCAGCTCGTCCTTGTTCGCCGGTGTGAGCCGCCTCAGCTCGAGATCGGGCCGGTGCAGCAGGACCCGTCGCAGCGGCCCGACCTCCGAGTCGACGAAGAGCCGCGGCGCCGGCCTGGCGGCCCGCCCGGGACTATCGACGTCCTGCTCGAGGAAGCTCATCGGACCCTCCTCCTGCCGCCCCCGAGCCCGACGCCATCCACGATCAGCGCTCACCCTTCAGTTGCGGCGGCGCCCTCCCAGCGCCGTCCCCGCGCACCTTGGTTCAGGCTCTCACCGAGGTGACCATCGTTGTCGCGTCCCCGGCGGCCATGCGAACCTCGCTCGCGGTCGTCGTCGACGCACCCTGAAGCCTGTCGGGCGTCACTGCCAAGCCGCTGCCATACGTCGCCCCTCTACTGCCACCAGCCGCGCTTGTCCGTGCTCCAGCGGTCAACACCATGCCGACGCGCCGACGGCCGCGAGCCCGAGGCGAGGCGCTGTCTGGGTGTTGGTGTTGGTTAGGTGGTTGTTGCGGCGGTTTGGAGGGTGTGGGGTGGGGCGCCGTCGCGAGCGGCGACCGTGGCCGCGCGGGCCTGCAGCTCCTGAGCTGTGGTGTGGTCGCCGCGGGCGGCGGCCAGCCGGGCCAGGCCTGACAACGCCGCCGCCCCGGGGCTGCCGTTGAACACGACGAACTGCGTCTCACGAGAGCGGTGGGGCCGCGGGGTCTCCGACCAGTCGACGACGCTGCTGGTACAGCCTCTGGGCGGTGTCGGTGTCACCGGCGGCCTCCAGGATCCCAGCCAGCCGCACCCGGGCATGGGCCACAGGCCAGGAGGTCGGGTCGGCCTCGGCGGTGGCCAGCGCCTGGCGGAAGAGCGCTTGGGCCTGGTCCAGGTCGCCGCGGGCGAACGCGATCGCGCCCAGCCCCGACAAGGCGACCGAGGCATGGTCGCGAAAGCCGACCCCGCCCGAGACCTCCACGGCCCGGCGGTAGGCGGCCGCGGCGGCCTCCCAGTCGTTGCGTTGTTCAGCCACCCAGGCCTCGAACAGCAAGGCCGGCGGCTGAAAGGCACCATAGCCGATGGCCTCGGCCTGTCGGCGGCCCTGGGCGATCATGGCGGCGGCGGTGGCGACATCGCCTGCGCCGGCGGCCACCGATCCCCGGACCAGGGTGCTCAACGTGATCCCCCAGTCGTCGCTGGCGGCCCGGTAGCCGGCCCGGGCCGCCTCGACCAGGGCCGCGGCCGGCTCCAGGTCGCCGGAATGGGCCAGCGCCAACGCCAGCGTCACCCGGACCAGGGCCGCCTCGGAGGAGGCCGGCGCGGCTGCGGCCAACGCCAGCGCGTGCTGGCCGGTCTGGACGGCGGCGTCCAGGTCCAGCTCTTCGGTGGCCAGGAAACACAGCCAGGCCAGTAGCTCCATGCGCAGCTGGATCGGGGCCTGCTCAGACGTCGCGGCCAGGGCCGCTTCCAGGAAGCTGCGGCCCTCGGAGACCCGCTCGGCCAGCGGGAAGTACCAGCCCAGCCCCGCGCCCAGCCGGACCGCGATCGCCGGGTCGGGCGCGTCGCGCGCATAGGTCAGCGCCGCCCAGAGGTTGTCGTGCTCCAGCTCCAGCCGCCCGATACAGCCCAGCCAGTCCGGCCCCCGCAGCTCGACCCGGGCGGCGTCGGCCACGGTCGCGAAGTACTCGGCGTGGGCCAGCTGGGCCGCGCTCAGGCTGCCGGCCTTGGCCAGCTGCTCGAGGGCGTACTCGCGGACGGTGTCGAGCAGGTCGTAGCGCCCTCCACCATCTGGGAACGACGCCGTGAGGATCGACTTGTCGACCAGCGCGCCCAGCAGCTGGGTCACCCTGGCCGCATCCAGCTGGCCCCGAGCGGCGGTGGCGACCACTGCCGACAGTGGCGCGCCGCCGCGGAACACCGCCAGCTGGTACAACAACGCCTTCTCATCAGCCCCCAGCAGGTCATGGCTCCAGGCCACGACCGTGCGCAGGTAGCGCTGAGCGACAGCCCGGCGGTCTCGGGCCTCGACAAACAGCGGCCTCCGACTCTCGAGCGCGGCAAGGATCTCGCGCAGCCCCAGGACGCTGACGCGCGCCGCGGCCAGCTCGATCGCCAGCGGCAGCCCGTCCAGCCGCCGGCAGATCTCCGCCGCCAGGGCGATTCGGTCCTCGGTGAGCGGCAGGCTCGGCCGTGCTGCCCGCGCCCGCTCCAGGAACAGCCGCACCGACTCCGAGGCCGCCAGCTCAGCCGGCGTCGGCGCCCGCGGCCGGGACCGCCAGCGGCGCCACCACCAACCGGACCTCGCCCTCCAGGTGTAGCACCTCCCGGCTGGTCGCCAGCACCCGCACCCCAGGACATTCGGCCAGCACGCCCGCGGCCACCCGCGCCGCCTCCTCGATCACCGGTTCGCAACCATCCAGGACCAGCAGGACGTTGGCCTGGCCCAGGCGTTGGACCACCCGGGCCAGCGGGTCGCGGCTTGGCGCCGGGCCTCGGGCATCCAGCGTGCGCGCCACCACCCGGGCCACATCGGCGGGCCGCGCGGCGCGGGCAAGCTCGACAAACCAGACCCCGCCGGCGAAGTCGTGCTCCACCGCCCGCGCCGCCTCCAGGGCAAGCCGGCTCTTGCCGACCCCGGGCGGACCGATCAGGGTCACCAGCCGGTGGCTCCCAACCAGCTCGGCCGCCTCGGCCAGCGCCTGCTGGCGACCCACCAACGAGGTCACCGGCGCCGGCAGACGGCCCCGCGGCGCACAGCGGCTGCGGGGACGCTGGCCAGGGCGGGGTCGTGGGCCAGGATCGCCGCCTGCAGCCGCTGCAGCCCCGGCCCCGGCTCGACCCCCAGCTGCTCGGCCAGGACCCGCCGGGCCTGCCCGAAGGCCTCCAGCGCCTCGGCCTGGCGGCCGCTGCGATACAGGGCCAGCATCAGCTGGCCCCACAGCCGCTCCCGGAACGGGTGCTCCTCCAGGACCGCGGCGGATCCGGCCGACCACCTCGGTGTGCTGCCCCAGCGCCAGCGCCGCCTCGAACTGCTCCTCCAGCGCGTCGGTCCGCAACGCCTCCAGGCGGGCGGCCTCCGCGCCGACCCACGGGCTGTCCGGCAGGCCCTGCAGCGGCCGCCCGCGCCACAGCGCCAACGCCCGGGCGACCAGCTCGGCGGCCTGGCCGGCGTCACCCGCCCGCCCGGCGCTGCGAGCCCTGGCCAGCAGCTCCTCGAACCGCAAGGCGTCGACGGTGGCACCCACCAGCGCGTACCCGTCCGGGGCGGCAGCGATCGACTCGGCTCCAAGCGCGGCCCGCAGCCGCGAGACGTGGTGCTGCACGGCGTTGCGCGGCGCCGCCGGGACCTGCTCCCCCCACACGGCGTCGACCAGCACCTCGACCGGGACCATGCGACCGCCGCGCAAGGCCAGCAGCGCCAACAGCGCGTGCCGCTTGGGGCCGGTGACCTCTGCGGGGCGACCACCGACCAAGACCTCGAATGGGCCTAGAAGCCGGATTTCGAGTGAAGCAGTCATGGCGGCGGGGTCTCGGCTGCCGGCGGCCCAGTCTGGCACGCCCCGACCCGCCTGTGAAGCACCCCACCGGCACCTCCCGGGCCGGCCACCAGGCCGGCGGGCGCAGCGACCCTCCCTGGCGCCGGACAGGGTCGGGGAGGGCGCTTCGGCGCCGGCGCCGCGTCAGCCGAGGCTCGAATCAGGCGCCGCGTTGGGAACGGCATCGGCAAGACCGCTGGCACGCTGCGCGAATACCGCAACGGCTGAGGAGACCAACCGATGCGCGGCCAGTGGCTCGCCGCGACACTTCCGGTATGGGTCTATGGTCGAGCAAGCTCGTCTGGCCGTCCGTCCGGTGAGCCCTCGGGCGGCGGTACCTGGCGGCAGTACGTCAAGTCGGGCCTGCTCCTGCTGGTCGGCGGGGTCTCGCTGTACCTGCTGCTGCCGACGCTGGTCTCGGTCTTTGCGTCGTGGCGGTCGCTGGCCCACCTGGACTGGCCCTTTGCGGTCCTCGTCTTCGCCTGCGAGGCCGCCAGCTATGTGTGTTTGTGGCAGCTGGACCGGATCGCGCTGGCCACGCGGGCCTGGTTCCCGATCGCCACCGCGCAGCTGAGCGGGACCGCCGTCGGCCGGTTCGTGCCGGGGGCGCCCACCCCGTTCACGGTCGAGCTGCTCCACAAGGCCGGGTTCGACACCGGCAAGGCGGCAGCGGCGCTCACGACCTCGACCGGCCTGCAATTCGCCACCACGGCGGCCCTGCCGCTGCTGGCGCTGCCGGCGATCATCGGCGGGGCGCCGGTCGACCGCGGCCTGGCCAACGCGGCCTACCTGGGCGGTGCCGTGCTGGTGCTGCTCCTGGCGGCCGGTGCCCTGGTCTTCGCGACCGACCGGCCACTGGAGCTCGCCGGCCGCGCCATCCAGTGGCTGCTCAACGCCACGGTCCGCCGGCACCGGCCCCTGGTCGACCTCCCCCAACAGCTGCTGGCCGCCCGGGACTTCATCCGCACCACCCTTGGCGGGCGCTGGAAGCCGGCCGTGGTGGCGGCGGTGGGGTACATCGGCCTCGACTATCTGGCGTTGCTGTGCGCGCTGCGGGCGGTCGGGGCCGCCCCCCGACCCTCGCTGGTCGTGCTCGCCTACAGCTCCGCGGGGCTGCTGGCGCTGGTGCCGTTCACGCCTGGTGGCCTTGGCTTTGTCGAGGCGGGGCTGGTCGGCACCCTCACCCTTGCCGGTGTCCCCGCAGCGCAGGCGCTGACCGCGACGCTGCTGTACCGGCTGGCTGCCTACTGGCTGCCGATTCCCGCCGGCGGCGTCGCCTACCTCCTGTTCCGCCGCCGCTACCACGTGGGGGACCAAGTGATGCAACCGCGCCGCACACCGGACGCCTGACCATGCCCGCCGCCGGCCACGAACCGACCAGCCGCACCGGCCAGGCGCCCGCCAGGCCAGGGTCGTCGCCATCACCCACCTCCGACCCGCCGGTGCCGGCGGCGGAGGCGCCTACAGGAGCGTCGCGGCGGCTCGCGGCCGACGGGGTATGGCCGCTGCCGCGTGGCGTGCTGGTCCTGCTGGGTGGGGCCGGGGCGGTGGTGGTGGCGGCCGGGCTGCGCAGCGCCGCCGGCATCGTCGGGCCCGCCTTCTTGGCCGTGACGATCGCGATCACCATCCATCCCCTGCTGGCCTGGCTGCGGCGGCGCCGGGTCCCGGGCGGGCTGGCGGTGGCGCTGACGATGCTGGTCGCCTACGCCGCCCTGCTGGCGATGGCTGCCGCGCTCGTGCTGTCGGTGGCGCGGCTGGCCACGCTGCTCCCCGGCTACCAGCAGCAGTTCACCGACCTCGTCGACCAGACCACCGGCTGGCTCGGCGAGCTCGGCGTCACCCAGCAGCAGCTCGATACCGCGGTCAGCCAGTTCGACCTCAACAGCCTGGTCGGCGTCCTGCAGCAGGTGCTGATCGGGGTCGCCGGGGTCGTCTCTGACCTTGGCTTCATCCTGGTGTTGCTGTTCTTCCTCATCATCGACAGCAGCACCCTCCCACAACGGCTGGAGGCCGCCGCCACCGAGCGGCGCCAGCTGGTGGCGGCCCTGACCTCCTTCGCCGGCGCCACCCGCCAGTACATCGTGGTCTCCACCGTCTTCGGGCTGCTGGTCGCGCTGGTCGACGTGGCCGCGCTGTACTGGCTGGACGTCCCCCTGCCCTGGCTGTGGGGGCTGCTGGCGTTCATCACCAACTACGTCCCCAACATCGGGTTCGTGCTCGGTCTGATCCCGCCGGCCCTGCTGGCCCTGCTGGAGGGCGGGGTCCGGCAGGCGGTGCTGGTGATCGTCGCCTACTCGGTGATCAACCTGGTCATCCAGTCGCTGATCCAGCCGAAGGTCGTCGGGGATACGGTGGGGCTGTCGATCACCGTGACGTTCCTGTCGCTGGTGTTCTGGACCTTTGTCATCGGCCCGCTGGGGGCGCTGCTGGCGGTCCCCTTGAGCCTGCTGACCAAGGCGCTGCTGGTCGACGCCGACCCGGCCAGCCGCTGGCTGGATGTGCTGATCGCCCCGGTCCACAAAGGCGCCCGGGACGACCCCGACGGAGAGAGGTAGGGACAGGCGATGAAGGAGCTGGTGGTCCTGGGGTTCGCCAGCCGGGAGCTGGCCGAGGAGGCGCGCTCCCGCGGCACCGAGCTCGACCAGGAGGGGGTGCTCCAACTCGACGGGGCGGCGCTGGCCTACCGCCGCGACGACGGCCGGGTCGAGCTCGTGCAGCCGATGCGGCTGGCACCCGTCGGCGCCGCCAGCGGGGCTGTGGCCGGTGGGGTGTTGGGGCTGCTGTTGCTGGAGCCCGTGCTGTTTGCCGCCGTCGGTGCTGCAGCGGGAGCCGCCGGAGCGGGGCTGTCGGCGCTCGGGCTCAACCAGTGGTTCCTCCGCCAGCTCGACGAGACCCTCGAGCCCGGCCGTGCGGCATTATTCGTCGTCGTCAGCGACGCCGACCCCGAGCCGGCGATCCAGGCGCTCCGCCAGCTCGCCCCCCGGGTGCTGCGCACCACCCTGCCCGCCGACGCCGAGCGGCGCCTGCTGGCCGCCTTCACCAACACCGCTCCGCAGGCGACCTCGGTGTCGCCCTCCCCACCAGCTTCAGACTGACCGACCACGCGGCGCCGGGTTGCCGAGGCGCAAGCCGGCTCCGGGACGGCGCTCAGCCGACGTGGACGGCGGGCCGCTGCTGGGGGTCGGGCTCGGCCTGGCGCAGCACCTCGCGGGTGACCGGGGCGATGTCGCCCTCGCCGAAGAGGATGAAGCGGGCCAGGTGCGTCAGCGGGTTGCCCTCGGTCCAGTCGAAGTAGACGTGCGGGCGGTCGCCGGTCGGGTCGCGGATGTGCAGCAGGCACGGCGGCGATCGCGTTGGGGACCGACGGCGCCTCGGCCCGCAGCACGCGGTAGCCGCCGCTCCTCGCCGGGCACGTGCAGCCGCCGGCGCGAACTCCGACGGGTCGCGCACCGTCACCTCCAGGAAGAGCACCGGCTCGCCGGGCGGGATGTGGGTGGCGCTCGCGCTCCTCCCGCTCCTTGACGAGGTACTCGCGGGTGTCGCGCGCGTCCGGGTGGTTGGCGATGATGCGGATCGTCGCCGTCGCGCGGCTGCCTCGTCGATGAAGCGCCGGGCCGGCTCGTCGAGCTCGACCGCGGTCGACGCGCAGCTCGGTCGCGCGCGGCGACCCGCGAGACGAGCGAGATGACCACGATCGCGGCGATGAAGAACGACGGCGATCTTCACGCCGTCGGGCCGCTCGATGACGTTGACCACGGTGGTGTAGACGAAGACCAGCGTGATCAGCGCCGAAGGCGAGCGGCCGCCGCGCGCTGGCCCGCGGCGCCGGGCCGACGAGGGTCACGGCGACGGCGGCCGAGGTCATCAGGACCAGCACGCCGGTGGCGTAGGCGCCGCCCTGGGCGTCGACGTCGGCCCGGAAGATGCACGGTGACGACGAAGGCGATCGGCGGTGAAGACCAGCACCAGCGGCCGGGCGGCGCGCGTCCACTCCGGGGCCATGCCGTAGCGCGGCAGGTAGCGCGGGCACGATGTTGAGCAGGCCGGCCATCGCCGAGGCGCCGGCGAACCAGAGGATCAGGATCGTGCTGAGGTCGTAGACGGTGCCGAACGCCGTCGCCGAGGTGCTCGTGGGCCAGGTAGGCCAGCGCCCGGCCGTTGGCCTCGCCGCCCTCCTCGAACTCCGCGGGCGGGATCAGCAGCGGTGGTCGACGAAGCTGCTGGTGATGCAGGAAGCACGCTCATGATCAGGGCGGCGGTCGTCAGCAGCTTGTGGGTGTTGCGGATGCGGCCCCGCGGGCTGCTCCGGGGTGTCGCGCGGGTCGCCCTGCGACCAGCGGCATCACCGCCACGCCGGTCTCGAAGCCGGACAGGCCGAGCGCCAGCTTGGGGAAGACGAGCAGGGCGACCGCCGACCATCGCCAGCGGGTTGCCGTGCTCGGTCGGCAGCAGCCTGCTCGCCAGTCGGCGACCAGCGTCGGGGTTGCGCGACCACGTGCTACAGGCCGACGCCGACGACGACCAGCGTTGAGCAGCAGGTAGACGGCCACCAGCACGACCGCGATGCCGATCGCCTCGCTGAACCCCTTGAGGAAGACCGCCGCCCAGCAGGGCGATCAGGACCAGCGTGACGGCGACCTGCTGGCCGTCGCAGGACGTCGGGGACGAAGGGGTTCTCCACGACGTGGGCGGTGGCGTCGGCGGCCGAGAGGGTGATGGTGATGATGAAGTCGGTGGCGACGAAGCCGAGCAGGACCAGGACGAAGAGCTTGCCCTGCCACCAGGGCAGCAGGCGCTCCAGCATGGCGATCGAGCCCTCGCCGTGCGGGCTCTCGCGCGGCGACGCGGCGGTAGATCGGCAGGGCGCCGAACAGCGTCAGCAGCACCAGGATCAGCGTGGCGATCGGCGAGAGCACGCCGGCGGCGAGGGCGGCGATGCCGGGCTGGTAGCCGAGGGTGGAGAAGTAGTCGACCCCGGTCAGGCACATCACCTGCCACCAGGGGTGCTGGTGGCGCTCGGTGGGCCGGGTGTGCGGGCCCGGCGGCTGGTCGGTCTGGGTGCTCAATCCCTCCAGGAGCCAGCTGCGGAGGCGGGCCGACAGCGGTGGGCTCCCGGCGTCACCGGTTGTTGTGGCCAACGATCCTCTCCCCCGCCGAGGGTTCTCTCACCACGGCCAGCTACAGCCAGCCGGAGTGCCGGAAGGCGCGGTACAGCCCCAGGCAGATGGCCACCATCCCCACCAGCACCAGCGGGTAGCCGAAGCGCCAGCTCAGCTCGGGCATGTGCCGGAAGTTCATGCCGTAGATGCCGGCGAGCAGGGTCGGGACGGCCCAGATCGCGGCCCAGGCCGAGATCCGGCGCATGTCGGTGTTCTGGCGCACCGACACCTCGGCCAGGTAGGCCTGGAGCGCGTTGGCGAGCAGGTTGCCGAGCGCGTCGGCCCCATCGACCAGGTGCTGCAGGTGGGGGCGCTGCTGGCGGAAGTGCCGCCTGAACCGGTCGCCAGTGGGCGCTGGAAACTCGGTGGCCAGGCGGTCGAGCATCTCGGCCAGCGGGACGGCGGCCCGCCGGAACTCCAGCACCTGACGGACGAGGTGGTAGAGGCGCTCGGTCGGCCGGGACCGACCGGCGGCAAAGACTGCCTCCGCGGCCTCGTCGACCGCGTCGTTGAGGGCGCTGAGGACGGGGCCGTAGCCCTCGACGGCATGGTCGAGGACGCAGGTGAGCACCGCCGCCGGGCCGGCGCCGGCCAGCTCGGCGTCGGCCCGGAGATCCTGACTCACCCGCTCCACGGCCCGCTCGTCGCGGTCGACGCTGACCACGAAGCCGTCGCCAAGCACCAGCTGGACCTTCCCGAGCCGGACGGCTTCCTCGGCGGCCACCCACCTGACCGTCCTGACCTCCGCGAACACCAGCTCGCCGGAAACCTCCAGGACCGGCCGGTTGGCCGACGTGTCCGGGTCGACCAGCGGCCCTGGCAGGGCGAACTCGTGCTGGACGGACGCCAGCTCCTCGCGGCTGGGGTCACGCATGCTGACCCAGACGAACGTGTCGCCGGCCGGCGCGGCACCGTCGGCGCTGCGCCCGTCCTGATAAGTGGTTCGCGCGGTCGCCATCACGCTCCCACCACCCCGTCCAACAGCTGCCCCGCGGCCATCCGCTTCTGCAGGACGGCGGCCAGCACCACTTTATCCAGGTCCGGGCTCGACAAGCATGGCCCAGCATGCCGACGCGCCCTCGCGCTCACGCCTCCTCCTTGGTCCTTGACCTACGCAGCTTCCCTGCCGCGGCCCGCGGCAGGGTAGCTGGCCTCTCGAAGCGGTGGTACTCAGCCGGCCACCCGCTCCATTCGCTTGCCGGCTTCGCGCAGGGTGAAGGCGGCGAAGATCTCGTTCACCCCGTAGACGATGGCCCACACCCCGACCAGGGTCATCAGGGTCAGCAGCGACCGCTCCCAGGAGCGGACCGCCCACACGCCAAGGACCAGCTCGGCGATCCCGAGCAGCAGCCCGGTCCACCACCACCCCACCTTGGGGCCGGCCAGCGCGTCGACCAGGTGGATGATGCCGAAGGCGATCAGGTACCAGGCGACCAGGATGGACACGACGTACAGGGTGATGTCCGGCCAGAAGAAGGTACCGATCCCGGCGGCCACCCCCAGGATCCCGGAGAGGATGTACAGCCAGCGCCAGCTCTGGACCCGGCTGGCCACCGCCAGCTGGGTGATGCCGCCGAACAGGAAGGCCACGCCGACCAGCGCGGCCACCGCGGCCAGGCTGCCCACCCGGTAGGACAGCACGTACATGCCGAACCCGGTCCACAGGATCCCCAGGACCAGGAACCACCCCCAGTAGCCGGACAGCTCCCGCCCGCCTTCGCGTATCGCCTCCCGTAGTGGGCTCCTCGAGGATATCGCATCGCTTGTCATCACAGCCTCCCTTGCCGCCCGCCGCCGCGCGGGCCCGATCCCATGTCCACGAGCCGCGGCGGCGCGGCTGCTCATACCTTGCGCCGTGGTGCGTCCTGCCAGCCGGTCGGGCCAGGTCAGGAGCTCGCCGCCTTGGCCAGCTCGTCGGCGTAGGCGCGGGCGTCGATGGCGTCCAGCATGGCCAGCTGCGCGTTGTCGACCGCCCACTCGGCGTAGTCGAGGGCGTCGGCCGCGTCGGCTTCGGCCCAGTCGGCGTCGGTGGCGGCGACCTTGGCGTCCATCTGCCGGGTCCGCTTGTCGATCTTGGCCTGGACGTCGTCCATCTTGGCCGCGGCGTCGGCCTTCATCTGCGCCCACTTGCTGCGTGCGCGGTCGGTGGTCTGGTCGGCCCGCTGCTGTGCCCGCTGCTGGGCGTCCTTGGCGTCCTGCTGGGCCTGGTCGATTCGCTGCCGGAGCTGCTCACGGGACTCGGTGGCGGCAGCCTGCACCGTCGCCTTGGTCGCCGCGACGCGCTGCTGGAGCTCGTCGAGCTCGTCGGGAAAAGTCCATGGTTCCTCCTTGGATTGCGGTCGGTTGCCGGTCTGAGCTGCGCGCCTGGGACGGATTGCTCCATCCGGACGACCGCCCCGGGTGAGCGCGGTCGTCCCTGGGTGCTCTCTGGCCACACCCCACCAGCCCCGCCAACTCGTCGAGCTCCTCTCGTGGTCTGCCGCGTGGCTCGGTCATGTCCAGGCTCGGCCTACCTGTTGCCCCCTCATGGTCGGCCTGAGGGCGGTCGCCTGGCATCGGTGCGATCACCGACCCGCTGCGGAAAAGGACCTGAAACCCCGCAGCCACCCGCATCGCCGCAACTGGACCTGGCCGGCATCGAAGCCTGGTAGCCGCGCCGCTGGGAGCCGTCTCGGCCCGGTATGGTCAGGAGTTCCGGGCGGCGACCGGCGGGCGGGTGCGCGGTCGCTGCTGTGGCTGGGGGAGGCGGTCGAATGCCACTGCCACCATGGCCGCGGTTGCGGCTCCGAGGATGGCGCCGAGCACCACGTCGCCCGGATAGTGCACGCCGGTGTGGACCCGCGAGTAGGCCACCCCACCCGCAAGCAACCGGATCGGCAGGCCCAGCACCGGCAGGTGCCGGCCGACGGCGTAGGCGAACGCGAACGCCGACGCGGCATGCCCAGAGGGAAACGAGGTCGATCCCGGCATCGGTACCTGGCGGTCCGGGAACTGCCCGGGTTCGGCGCGATCCGGACGCCGCCTCCTGGCAAGGGGCTTCACGCCGAGGTTGACGGTCGCCGAAGTCACGCCGATCGCGACCACGCCCTCCAGCGCCGCCCGGCGCCCCCGCCCGCCGCCAACCAGCGCGATGGTGGCGGCGATGCCCAGCCACAGGCGCGAGTAGTTGGCGGCGTCCGACAGCCGGCGGACGGGCTCGTCCAGCTCCGCGGTGGGGGTGCGGGCCACCGTCTCGTACAGCGCCCGGTCGACCGCCCCCAGCTCCCGGAACGCCTCCGCCCAGCGAGATGCCGCCCCCCGGCGGGCTTCAACTCGCCGCGCCAGCGCGTCTGCGACGGTCTCCTGTTGGCTGCCGGTCTGCTGCGCCATGCCAAGATTGTAGGGTCAACTCGGAGGTCGCAGGTGCAGTCGGTGAGCCCAACACGCAGGCTGAGCGCGATCGTGGCCCTGGTCGCGGTCGTTGCCATGCTGGCGGTTGCCGTGGTCGGCCTGCTCCAGCGCCCGCTGGTGCTGGTGGTGGCGATCGCGTGTCTCGGGGTGGCGATCGCCGCGCCGCCTACGCCCTCACCCGGACCGGCGCGCGCCGCCTGGTCGCGATGGTGGTGGCGGTGCTGGCCCTGGCCGCGCCGCTAGCGCTGGTGGTCGGCCTACGGCCGGCTGCTGCAGCTGCTGCTCCTGGTCGCGCTGGTGGCCGTGGCCGGCGAGTGGCGACCCGCCATGCGCTGGGACGCGACATCAAGTCGCTGAAGAGCGGCCCCACCCCGGGGACCGTCGTCGGCCCGGCGGCCCGCCCGGTCCTGCTCATGAACCCCAGGTCGGGTGGCGGCAAGGTCGAACGCTTCCACCTGGTCGAGGAGGCGCGGCGGCGCGGCATCGAACCGGTGGTCCTGGCCCCGGGCGACGACCTGCTCCAGCTGGCCGAGCAGGCCGTCGCCGGCGGTGCCGACGTGCATCGGCATGGCCGGCGGCGACGGCTCCCAGGCCCTGGTGGCCGGCGTCGCCGCCGCCCACGACGTCGGGTTCGTCTGCGTGCCCGCCGGCACCCGCAACCACCTGGCCATGGACCTGGGCCTGGACCGCGACGACGTCGTCGGCGCCCTGGACGCGTTCGGGGACGGCGGTGGAGCGCCGCATCGACCTGGGCCTGGTCGGCGAGCGGGTGTTCGTCAACAACGCCACCGTCGGGCCTGTACGCCAAGATCGTGCAGTCCCCCGCCTACCGGGACCGCAAGGTCGGCACCGCCCTGGAGCTGCTGCCGACCATGCTCGGCCCCGGCGCCACCCCGTTCGACCTGCGCTTCACCGGCCCCGACGGCACCGAGCACGCACTCCGCCCACCTCATCCTGGTCTCCAACGACCGGTACGAGCTGGGCCACCGCGGAGGGCTTCGGGTCGCGGCGGCGCCTGGACGCCGGGACCCTCGGCATCGTCGCCGCACGGCTGCAGTCCCCCGGCGAGATCGCCAGGTTCGCACGGCTGCAGGCCTCCGGGCCGACCCGCCGCCCTGCGGACTGGCTCGAGTGGACCGACACCAGCTTCCAGGTGCGATCCGGCCAGCCGGTCGAGATCGGCATCGACGGCGAGGCGCTGGTGCTCGACCCGCCGATCCGGTTCCGGATCCTCCCGGGGGCGCTGCGGGTCCGGATCCCACCCCACGCGCCCGGCTACTCGCCCGCCGCCGCCGTGCCAACCCCGGGCTGGGCCACCGTCACCGCCCTGTGGCAGACGGCCGCCGGCCGACCGGTGACCATCGAGCCGTGATCCCGCACCGTTTCAGGTCCTTTCCGCAGCAAGTCGGTGATCGCACCGATGCCGGGCGACCGCGACCTCGAAGAGCATGAGAGGGACCAGCGGGCCCAGCCTGGACACGCACGACCGAGCCGCGTGGCAGGACCACGAAAGGACCACGACCCATGACCGATGATGAGCTCCAGGACTGGGTGCGCGAGGAGCTGTGCTGGGATCCCAAGGTCGACAACGCCGCGATCGCCGTGTCGGCAAGCGACGGCGAGGTCACCCTCCGCGGCACCGTGGGCAGCTTCCGCCAGAAGCGCGAGGCGCAGAAGGCAGCCGAGCGCGTGTACGGCGTCACCTCGGTGCACAACGAGCTCGAGGTGCGGATCCTTGACGAGCACGGACGGCAGGACGTCGACCTGCGCGGCGCCGTGCTGCAGGCCATGGCGCTGGACGGCCTCATCCCCAAGACGGTCGATGCCAGGGCCGACAGCGGCTTGGTGACGCTCACCGGCACGGCGGCCTGGCAGTACCAGCGCCAGGAGGCCGAGTTCGTCGCCGGCAACGTGCCCGGCGTGGCCGACGTCGACAACCAGATCGTCCTGACCACCCCGCCGCCGAAGGCCGGCGACGTCAAGCAGGCGATCGAGCGGGCGTTCCAGCGGAACGCGAACCTGGACGCCGAGGGCCTGTCGGTGAAGACGCACGGCACCTTGGTCACCCTAGGCGGGGCCGTCAGCTCGTGGGACGAGCGCGACGCCGCGGTCGCGGCGGCGTGGGCAGCGCCCGGCGTCGCCGCCGTCGAGGACCGGATCGTGGTCGAGTACTGAGCGCCGACCTGCCCGCGGGAGGAGGCCCGAGATGACTGGCAAGCGCCGCGAGGACGGCCGAGCCTGCCGCTGCGACCAGCACGATGCGAGCTGCGTCGGGCTGACAGTCGGCCGGCTGAGCTCGGAGCGGGTGGCTGAGCTGGCAGAGGAGATCTGGACGGCATCCACCGGAAGGGTCCTGCCGGCTCGCCCCATCCAGGATCCGCGCAGCAGCCGCCCAGGCGCGTCCGCCCAGGCCGCCTACCAGCGCCGCCGCCAACAGGAGCTCCGGGCCTGGCTTCACGGCTGGTGGTGGCGGGTGGGGGCGGTGGTCGGGGCGGCCGCCGGCGTCGACCTGCTGGTTGGCCTCACCAGTGGGCGCCTGGCTGGGCTCGCTCATGGCCCTAGTAGCGGCGCTGGCCGCCGGGTGGCGGCTACGCTTCCGACCCTCCGCCAGCGCCAGCGCGTGGCGCCAGCAGGCCGCAGCCCAGCGCCACACGGCGAGCGCGCTACAGCCCCTGGAGCAGCGGGGCGACCTGGTCCTGCACGACGTCACCCTGCCGGGATGGCCAGCCAGCCTGGAGCATCTGGTGATCGGCTCGACCGGCGTGTGGGTCATCCAGTCCTGCCAGCATGGCCAGCCGCCACCGCGGCCCACGGCGACCTCGCCGCCATGGCAGGCACGCGGCGCCACGGCCGATGCGCTGCCCAAGCTGCGCTGGCAGGCGGCAGTCTTCGCCGACACGCTGGCCAGCGGGGTGTTGCTCCCCGTGCGGCCGCTGCTGTGCGTCCCCGGTGGCCGGCTGGCGGACAGCCAGTCGGCTGAGGGCGTCACGGTGGCGACCACGCGGCGCTCGTCGATGTCATCGGTCAGGGACCGCCGCTGCCGGCCAGTGACGTCGAGCAGGCCACCACCCGCGCCCTCGAGCTGCTCCGCCCGGCGAGTCTAGCCCGTCAGCTCGGCCCGATCAACCCGTTCGCGAGGGCGAACAACACCAACTCGGCACGTGTCTCGAGCCCCAGCTTTCGCATGATGTGGGCGCGATGGGTATCCACGGTGCGCACCGAGATGTAGCGCTTCCGACCGATCTCCTGATTGGTATACCCGAGCGCGAGCAACTGCAGGATGTCGCGCTCCCGCTCAGACAGTGGCTCCAGCGCCGCTGACCGATCCGGCACCACCAGCTTGGCGCCCAGATCAGGGTCGACGTATCCCTCACCGGCCGCCACCTGCCGGATGGCCGCGACCAGCTCTTGGTCGGATGCGCGCTTGGGGACATATCCGGCGGCGCCCGCCGACAGCGCCTGCCGCACCGAGCTGGGGGCGGCCTGGGAGGAGACGACCAGCACCCTCGACCGCGGCGAGACCTTCTGTAAGTTCCGGGATCGCCTCGTGGCCGCTCGTTCCCGGCAGCAGCAGGTCCAGCAGGACCAGGTCGGGCTGTAGCGAACGGGCCTTGCTGCACCGCCTCCTCGGCCGTGGCCGCCTCACCGACCGGGGTGATGTCGTGCTCCAGCTCGAGCCGGCTCCGCAGGCCCGCCCGGAACAGCGCGTGGTCGTCGACGATCAGCACGCTGACCATCGCCGGCTCCTGTCAACCACCACGCTGGCGCGCGTGCCCCCCACCGCACGGGGCGCCAGCTCCAGCGTGCCGCCGAACCGGCTGGCCAGCCGGTAGCACAGGCTCAGACCCAGCCGGCTACCTCCCGCATACCCCTCAGCCTCCGCCAGTCCCACCCCGTCGTCGTCGACGGCCAGCCTCCAGGAAGCGGCCGACGCGACGATCGCGACATGGATGTGCCGTGCGCCCGCCGCGACCGCGTTGGCGACCAGGTTGCGCAGCAGGACCCGCAACGCCATCGGCGGCAGCGGAACCTGCTGCGGCAGGTCGGTGGTGACCTCGGCCGCGATCGGGCCAAGATCGCACAGCGCCTCCTCCAGGCAGTCGGCTGCCGAAGCGCAGCCTTGGCTGGCCGACTCGGCCCAAGCCGCCTCCAGCAGTAGGTCGACCAGCTCCAGCGCCCGCTCCACCCCCACCGAGGGGTCGTCCTGGCGGCGTGCCAGCTCAAGCGGCGTCTTCAGCTCGTGGGCGACCAGCGCCGCGAAGTCCCCCAGCGCCTGGTTGTGCCGTGCCAGCTGCATCGCCTGCTGCGCCAACCGCTCCTCGGTCCAGCGGCGCCGCAGCACCGGCGCGAGACGGCGCACGGCCGCGCTGAGCTCCGGGCCATTGCCACCGGCGACCACGATCACCACACCGGCAGGTCCGGCGGGAACGGCGACCCGCCGACCGCGACCGTGCCCGTCGGCCACCTCCAGCCGCAGCGAGCTGCTGTTGTCCGCCGGACTCCACCACTCGACCCGGCCGGCGCCGCCGCCGCGCCGCAGCATCGCCACCACCCGCGCCATCCCCGACCGGACGTCATCAGCGGCGGCGAACTCCACGATGACCCGGTCGCCAAGACCAGGAGCCACCAACCGGCGCCTGCGGTCGCGCAGCGCGGACCCCGCGGCCGCAACTGACGCGGGCACGGTGAGCGGAACCGTGCTCATCGATCGTCCCCCAGCAGCACCGTGAGCTTGCCATGCGTCCCGCCGTCCAACGCAGTGAGCGCGTCGGGGGTCCGTACCGTGGTGCGGGCGGGGGCAGCGACGTTGTCATTCACGTTCGGCATCATGGGCTCTTCTTCCTGTAGTCAGGTTCGGCGCGTCGTCCGTGGGGGCGGTCTGAGCCGTCAATTGCGACTCCGAGCGAAGACTGAGGAAGGAACTGGAAGACGTTGAGGATGTCGAGGAAGATCGAGGCCGCCAGCAGCTGGCGAGCAGGCAGGCCAGCGACGCGATCCAGAACACCAGGCCCCACCCGCCGGACAGGTTGCGGGCGAGGTAGGCGCCCACGGTGAACAGGGCGGCGGTCACCCACGACCAGCCTCATCGTCCGGCCGAACAGCGTCCCCGTGCCGGCAGGTGCCTCGAATGGACGACGGAGCGCCCCGCCTGTGTCGTAGTTCTGGCCCATCAGCCGCGCCTATGTCGTAGTTCTCTGTGTCGTGGTTCTGTGCCAGCACGACGCTATGGCGCTCGGCTGCCAGGTGGCTGCCACGAGCGCCGGCCTCGCTGCCGCGTATCCCCGGCGAGATCAGTGAACAGGCGGTGCCCGCTGTGGCATGAGAGGTTCTCCATGCCCTCGAGACCGGCCCTGCGAGCGGCCTGCCGCCGCCCTCCGGCCCGGCGGCGACCCGACGGTCACCGGCGTACCATCGCACCCCTCACGTCGGCCGCATGGAGCCCCAAGCTGCACAACCCCTGTCCTGATCGGCCTCGTGACACCCCAGGCCTGGCTCAGTACCGTTGCCGCATGCAAGGCGCCACCAAGCCACACATACGCCCATCACGCCGGCTGGCAAGGATCCTCGCCGCCAACCCCCGGCGGCGATCTATGGCACGATCGTCGCCAGCGCGGTGATCGCGACCACCGCTGGCGGGCACCAGTCGCAGAGCTCATTGAACCGCCCCGGGTTCGTGGACACCTTGCTATGCCCCTGGTTGTGTGGAGCCGTATGACTGGTCTTCATGCCACGGTGCACGCCTGCTCGAACTCTAGTGGGGTCCAGGACCTAGCAGAGCGACTTGATGACCTGGCAAAGCAGGATGAGCAGGTGGCGGGCACGCTGTCGTCGCTGACGGGCTCAATGACCTGGAATATAGACCAGTGTATCTGGCGGATTCGTCTGAACCCTTTGCGTACGTTCGAAAAGTGGTAGTCCCAAGGCTGGTAAGCTGGTAAGGCGAATCTGCAAAACGTGGAGGGCGGGCTCTGGTGAAGGCGGTCGGGATCATAGGAGTGGGTGACCCTGATGTTGTCCAAGTCATCGATGCCGCGGATCCTAGCTGTGGTCCCAGCGAGGTCATGATCCGCCCCGAAGCCACATCCTACAACCATCTCGATGCGCTGTTGCGACAAGAAGACTTTGGCTTAGACTTCCCTGTGGTGCCGGGCAGCGACGTTGTAGGGCATGTCATTAGCGGAAGCAGCGAGTTGGTCGGTCGACGCGTACTCGTTAATCCAGCAATGCCATGCGGGAAGTGTGATAGATGCAAGTCAGGCAATCATTGCCGCCACGTACAGATACTGGGCGTTCATCGAAGCGGCGGATACGGGCAATTTGTCATCGTACCTTCAAGCCAGTGCCTGGAAGCGCCTGACTCACTCTCACCGGAGGAGCTGGGTAGTTTTCCTCTCGTATTCCTCACTGCCTGGCGGATGCTCAAGTCACGGGCACGACTGAGTACGGGAGAGCGTGTTCTTATTTGGGGTGCTAGCGGTGGGCTTGGTAGTGCTGCCGTTGCAATTGCGAAGGCTCTATCCGCAAGGGCGATCGCCATAGTCCGGAATTCGAGGCATGTTGCGATCCTGGAAAACTATGGTGCAGATGTTGTCATCGACGCGTCGAGCGTGAATGTCTCCGCTGCAGTGAAGAGTCTTACCGGTGGTGAGGGCGTCGATGTCGTGTTTGAAGGGCCCGGGGCGGACACCTGGCCAACGTCCATGGCCGTCGTGAGCCAGGGTGGCCGTATTGTTACAGCAGGCGTTACAAGCGGTTCGTCGGTCCAGGTGGATCTCCAGGATTTGTACTACCGGCAGGTATCTATCCTCGGTAGTCGAATCGGTTTTCAGACAGAGTTCAGTGAGGTTCTTGGACAGCTTCTCGCTGGACATCTGCGACCACTAATATCTGAAGTGATCCCCTTGTCGCATGCAGCGGAGGCGCACCGGCGCGCCGCCAGGGGCGACCGTTGTGGAAAGATTGTGCTGCGTCATGACTTCTGAGCCGTCGCAGGATCTGGTGCTACATGGACGCCAGGATCACGTGGCGTCTGCAGGAGGCAGAGCGTCATCCCAGGAGAGGCGCCGACGGCTCGCCTTGGGTACGTCAGTCCTCGTGCCGGCCTCGGCGAAGTTGGACGACCCGTCCGTTGAGCGGTTGCAGCGGCCGGTTGTTGTTCGGGTAGCCGCCGTAGCCGGGGAACCGCGAGATCACCTCATGGAAGCGGGTCACCGCGGCGTTCGAGACCTGGCCTCCGGCAGCGAGCACTGACCACCGCACGTTCTCGGTGCAGCCGGGCGTCGTGAGCGAGCCATCGTAGGTGTAGAAGGAGTTCACCTGAACTCGGCCGTCGCGCTTCACCGTGACGCGCTCTGAGGTCATCGAACAGCTCGGCCGGGCTGGCGTCACCGGCGTGGACTTCCTCACCCGCCGTTGCGGGCGCCGACAGCAGGATCTTGTCCAGCAGTGGGTTGGGATCGGGGCCACGGCGGAAGAGGATACCGACAACGGCCGTGGCACCCTGGGCATTGTGGTGGACCAAGTGTGCCTCCACGTCAGCCAGGCGCCCGTTGATGGCGTGCTCCGAAGGGGCGTGGAAGTGGTACTGCTCGAGCTCGTAGCGGTCACCGTCGAGCCGCAGCGTGTCACGGACGCCGGTCGGGATCGGCACCTCGACCACGTGGCCGGTGTTCTCGACGGTGAGCTCCGACACCTGATACCTGAGCAGCAGCGGACTGCCGTGGTCGGCGGCCACGCTGGCGGGTCCGGATGTTGACCGGAGACTGGCGCATGCCCTGACCGCAGGTCGGGAACCCGATGTCGGCCCAGTGATTGGGTCCGATCGGCGATGCCGGGTCGTGGTTCCAGGTAGCTGTCGCCGCTCGGGCCGTGCCCGGACGCAGCGTCGGCGCCGCCCCGAGGAGCGAGGCGGCGATCGTCGCCGCTGCCGCGCCGGTCACCTTCAGCATCTGGCGGCGGGTCAGCTCATCCATGGTGCTTCCTTTCCGCTTGGCCGAGCGCTGTGCGATCCAGCGCCTGCTGACGGCCTCGGCCTCGAGCCACGTGTCTTCGTCCAGGCTTCAGGCCGGGCGCTCTGCCAGCCCGCTGTTGACCATCTGCCGCTGGCAGGTGGCCTGACTCGTCGTCGGCGCGGTCACGATAGGCAGCCGGTCGCTAGGGAGTCTCGCCAGCCCCAGAGGAGGGACCTCACCGGTAAGGGGTGATCTCCGGCATCCAACAGCAAGCCCGGTCGGCCCAGGCGACACGCCGGGACGCCAGCTGATCGATCGCAGATGGGGTCGGGAACTAACGCTATGGTCCTACCGAGGACTCAGCATCCCAACCTCCGACGACCCTTCACACGGTGTAGAGCGCGTCGTAGGTGTAGGCCATTGCTTGGTGATCGACGAGCTGGTCGAGGGTGTAGGTGCGCCCGCCGCCGTACCAGCGGCCCTCCTTGCGACGCAACGGCTGGAACACCCTGTCTGCACCCTCGAGCTGTGGCGTGTCGGTGTGGGTGGTCTCCCAGGTGTACCAGATGCGGTCCAGCTCGCCGTGCAGCATCCAGAACACCGGGTCCACGCAAAGCTCGTTGAAGTAGGTCACCGTGCCGCGGATGTTGGGGTTGCGGGGGTTGAGGCCCCCCGCCCAGAAGTGCAACGTGATATGGGGTGGGAACACGAACGCCGAGTGGATGGTCAAGATCAGCCGGATCAGCTCACGGTCGGGCCGGGGCTTGGCCGCCTCGAGATTGGCGAGGTGGCCGACGGCCAGGAAGGCGTCTAAGGCGGCCACCTGGGCCTCGATGTCCTCTGCGGGAGGCGGGGTCTCGACGAAGGCCACGATCAGCTGCACGTCGGGGTTGTCGGGGAGCTTCTGGGCCAGCGCGTCCAGGGCCTGCAAGGCCGCGGGCACCTGCTCCTCCACGATCTCGGGAGCGAGATCTATTGGGAAGGTAGAAGTCCACAAACGCGTCGTGGCTGAGGATCCTGCCGATCTGGTCGACGGGTGGCAGCTGCTGCCACCCCAGCCAGGTGCCGGGCCAGCGGCCGAAGTCGATCCGGTAGCGCGAGCCCACCGGCTTGCCGTAGCCGGCGTGCCCCGGGGGCAGGCCCTCGGGCACGATCGCGGTCCCGCCCCGGGGTCGCAGCCGCTTGACCCAACCGGGCAGGTCCCGGTCGTGGGTGGCGTCCCAGTAGGGCATGACCAGCAGATCGGCCTCAGCCGGATCCCGGCGCTCACGGCGGTTCCGCTCGGCCAGGGCGGCCCTGAGCATCGTTTCGCGCCTCGGTGATGAACGACCGGTGCCAGGGCAGCAGGCGCAGGCCCCAGGCCAGCGATTCTCCCACGGCGACTGTCGGGGGGGCGGTGGCCTGCACGTCGGCGCCATGGTGCCGGTTGCGCCTGGCGTTGAAGTGCTGGTCGTTGAACACATCGAAGTAGCCCTTGGCCACCGCCCACTCAAACGCCCGGGAGAACCGCCTGATCTCCTGGCGCGACATCCTGGCCGCGTTCTTGTGCACGCTCTGCGGCCGCCTGCCCGCCCACTGGCCGTAGGCCGGGTCGCCCTGCTGGATAGCGAAAGGCGCCGGGATCGACCGTGGCGTGGTGATGATGCGCAACTGCGGTGGCATCCGCTCGGGCGCCGCCGGCGGCGTCGGCGCGTCGGCCGGCTTCCCAGCCCGCGACCCCGATCGCGGTCGCCCCGGCCGCGTACAGGAACCCGCGACGGTTCACCCCGGGCTTCCCACTCGACGTCGTCTTGGCCATCACCGATCTCCTTTCGTCCTGGGAGGATCGCATCGATCTGGCGGTTGCAATGAGCCAGGCGCACCTGTTCTGCGTGGCGAGCCGGTGGTCCTTCAGCTCCTTGGTGGCGGCCGACCCTTCACTTGCGATGACGTCGAGGCGCGTACGGTGCGGTACCTCCCATCCTGTTTCGAGGTGGTCACGATGCCCGCCACATCTCGCTGCCTGAGCTGCTCCCGGGACTCGGTGGCGGCAGCCTGCAGCGCCGCCTTGGTCGCCGCGACGCGCTGCTGGAGCTCGTCGACCCGTCGGGAGTAGTCCATGCTCCCTCCTGGATTGCGGCAATTGCCCGGTCGTGTCCAGGCTCGGCCTGCCTGTTGCCCCTCATGGTCGGCCTGAGGGCGGTCGTCTGGCATCGGTGTGATCACCGACCCGCTGCGGAAAAGGACCTGAAACCGCACCCACGGTGACCTGCGGCGGCGCGGTGGCAGGCGCGGCCGTGCACCCCACGACGCCGCGCCAACGCCGCAAGCCAGGGCTGGCGTCCGGTAGCCGTGCCGCTCCTCGCCGGTCACCTGCAGCCGGGCCTCGAACTCCGACGGGTCCGCCACCGTGACGTCCAGGAACAGCACCGGGTCGTCGGGAGGGATCCCGTGGCGCAGGCGCTCCTCGTACGCTTTGCGGTGAGGACGGCCCAGCCCTGCGCGTCGAGCCGCACACGCACGTCTTGGTGGTTGACCTGGTGCAGGTGGGCCGCGACGGCGGTGGCACCAGGGGCAGGCAGGTCCACCGCGGTGTCCTGGAGGTTGAGGGCACAAGCAATCGCTGCCGGTCGTGCCGGCTTGGTAGACCAACTGGGTGTTGGTCAGGTGCAGCGGCGTGGCTCGGGCGTGGTGCAGCCAGGGGTGGCGGCGGCGTACCCCGATCAGCTGCTGGTGCATCCGGTAGACGCCCAGCCGAGGGGCGGGCTGGTCCGGAGCGTCGGGGAAGGCGGGGCGGACGGCGTCGTCACCGCCCGCCCGCTGCTCCTTGACACCACGGAACCCTGCTCGTCGCCGGCGTTGATCGACGGCGTGCCCCCGACGGTGAGCAGGATGGCCAGCGCGTGGGCGGGGTGCGCTGGTCATCGAGCTGGCTGGCCTCGACATTCCATGCCATGGACGAGTCGGCTGTGCCCGCGCTACAAGATCCGAGTCCGCGGATCCTGAGCGAGACGCTGCTCGGGGCGTTCCGGGCCTGCACGCACAGGCACGCGGGTCCCAGACGGTGCTGGTTGGACCGCAGCCTGATCAGGCGGCGCTCCATGGGGTGCTGGCCTGGATCGGGGCCCTCGGGCTCGAGCTGGTGGAGGTCCGCCGCCTGGGCTCCTGAGCCCGGCCGTGGATCACTCGAACCATGTGACGACAGCTCACCCCGCCCCGCGCGAACTCGCGGCGTAGGGCTGGAGCACTCCAAGGAAGGAAGGCGCGCCTATCGTGGGGCCGGCGCTCGTCGACGTGCGGTTCCGCCGCAGACATGCTGATGGACGAGATGCGCGGCTCCACGATGGCCGCGAGGATACGCGTGCCGACGGCAGCGGCCGAGGATCGTGGACGCACTGCAGCCCCGTGCGGCTGAAGTCGCACGGCGCTGCGCGAGGCGGCTTAGGCGTCGCGACGGGTGATCACCAGGACGGAGGCGCCGAGGGTGACGGCGACCCAGGCGGCGAGGACCAGGGCTCCGGCGGTGGGGCCGAGAACTTCGTCCCCCGCCCCCCTCACGGTGGTGAACGCGGCCGCGGCGGAGCTCGGCAGGAACTTCAATACCGAGTCCAGGCTGGCGGGCAGCAGGGCCCCGGCGAGGGTCGGCAGCACCATGACGCCCCCGATCAGGACGCCGATGCTGCTGGCCGCGCTGCGCAGCAGGATCCCCAGACCGAGGCCCATCAGCGCGATCGCGGTGAGGTAGCCGGCCATCCCGAGCACCGAGCGCAGGACGCCGTCGTCGGTGAGCGCCACGGTCGCGCCGTCACCGGCCGAGAGGATGCCCATGCCCACGCCGAAGGCGGCCAGGACACCGATCAGTGCCGTGGGAAGCACGACGACGGTGAGCACGATGACCTTGGAGACGACGACCTGCCAGCGCCGCGGCACGGCCGCGATGGTGGCCATGATCATGCGCGAGCCGTACTCGCGGGCGCCGGCGAGGGCGCCCAGGACCCCGACCAGGAGCACCGCGAAGTCGGCGCCGGTCAGGACGGTCGAGAGCGGGTCGCCGGTGCCGAACCCGCCCCCCTCCTCCGGAGTCGTGACCGAGCCGGTGGACACGGCGGCCGCGATCGCGCCCAGGCCGACCAGCAGGAGGACGACGGCGCCCATGCCGATCCAGGTGCTGCGCAGGGTGCGGAGCTTGATCCATTCCGAGCGGATCGCCCGGCCCAGGGTCTGACGGTGGGTGGTTGTCGTCGGCTCGGTGCGGCGAGACGTCGACTTGACCGCGGTGGTGGTTGCCTCAGTCAGTCATGCGGCTGCCCTCCTGGGATCTTCGTCGGTGGGTGATACGTCGGTTGCTAGGCGGCGGCGAACTCGACGCTGTCCCGAGTGAGCTCGAGGTAGGCGGATTCGAGTGAGGCCGCACGCGGGGCCAGCTGGTGGAGGCGGAGTCCGTGTCCGGCGGCGATGTCGCCGATCTCATCCGCCGTGAGGCCATCGACCTCGAACCGGCCGGCTTCTGCGGACGTCAGGGTCACGCCGTCTGCGGCGAGCAGGGGCGCCAGCGCGCCGGCGTCCGGAGACGCCACGACGACGACGCCGCCCGAGGCGTGCTCGATGAAGTCGTCCATCGAGGTGTCGGCGAGGATGCGGCCCTGGCCGATGATCAGCAGGTGATCGGCGACCAGCTGCATCTCGCTCATCAGGTGCGAGGACAGGAGCACCGTGCGTCCCTCCTGGGCCAGTTCGGTGACCAGGGCACGGATCCACTGGATGCCGTCGAGGTCGAGGCCGTTGACGGGCTCGTCGAGGATCAGGACGGCCGGGTCGGCCAGCAGCGCCGCGGCGATGCCCAGGCGCTGGCCCATCCCCAGCGAGAACGAGCCGGCGGACTTGTGGGCCACTTCGGTCAGGCCGACCGATGCGAGCACGTCGTCCACGCGTCGCGGCCCGATGCCGACCGTGGCACCGAGGGCGAGCAGGTGGTTGCGGGCGCTGCGGCTACTGTCAACGGCCCCGGCGTCGAGCAGCGCGCCGACCTCAGCCAGTGGGGCGGGCGAGTCGACGTACGGTCGGCCGTTGACCAGCGCGGCTCCGGAAGTCGGCCGGTCCAGGCCGAGGATCATCCGCATCGTCGTCGACTTTCCGGCCCCGTTGGGACCGAGGAAGCCGGTGACGACACCCGGCCGGATGGTGGCGCTGATGCCGTCGACGGCGAGCTTGCGGCTCGGCGGTGCGCAGAGGTCGCCGTATCTCTTGGTGAGCTGCTGCAGTTCGATCATGGTCTCCCTCGCGGGTCGTTCGGCAGGGGATGAACGGCGGCGACGGCTTGACCGGCCAGTCGCCGTGGGCGGCGTGGATGTCGGTGTGACAGCGCCCCGAGGTCTCGATCCGGACGACGATCTCGCCCTGACCAGCGACCGGCTTGGCAACCTGCTTGACGACGAGCGGCCTCGCGACGTCCTCGACGACCCCGGCCCCGCATCGTCTTGGCCGCAGCCGTTCGAGCCGGCCGCTTCTGCTCAATGATGGCCATCGGCGCGCTCCTCCGTCTTCTTGCTAGCGTTGCGGAGGTCCGCCGCACAGACATCGGGTTGTCCACCGATCCGATGCGGTCGATTACCGACTCCGGCACGGTTGACCGGTCAAGCGGGCGGGTCCGGCCTTGTTGCCCATCCAGGCTGCGAGGCCCGCCAAGGTTCGTATGCTGGTGACCAGCAGCCGGGTGTCGCCTTGGTTGGCGTCACCGGTGACCAGGTCGGCGAGGGCTTGCTGTAGCGGCGGATCGCTGCCCTCACGCGGCCAACAACCTGCAGGCCCGCGCCGCCGCGATGGCAGCGGGCGACCGCGCCTCGCCCGACGCGCCACAAGGGCGGCCGTGCCAACCTGAGCGATGCGGAGGCTACCGCAGGCCCAGCAACCCGGCCCATGCTGGGGCCCGCCGTGGCAGCACCAGCCCCGGCCGCGGCAGCCGCGTGGCAGCCGCGCCCGCTAGCGTCGTTGCTAGGAAGCGACGCCGTGCCCAGCGCGCAGGAGGTGATCTGTGGTGACCGAGCAGCGCCCCTGGCCGCCCGAGCAGTCGGCCAAAGGGACCCTGCGCCCCTGGCATTACACCGCCGTCGGGTATCTGGCGGTGCTGTTCGAGGATCCTGAGGAGGCCCAGCGGGCCCAGCGCGGCCTCCGGGAGCGGGGCGTGCCCGAGGGCGATCTTCGGCTGTATGACGGCGAGGAGACCCTGCGCATCGCCTCGCGCCTGCAGCAGGAACGCTCCATCCTGGCCAAGGCGATCAAGGAAATTGTAGTCGACCACCGGGCAGAAAAGCGCTGGCTGGGCAACGCCAGGGCAGGCGGTTCCCTCCTCTTTCTCTATGCCCCCACCAGGGAGCGTGCCAACCGGATGGTGGGGCTGCTCGCCGACTACCAGTACGGGTCGCTGGACTACTTCGGCGAGCACGGTGTGGAAGTCATCGAACGAGACGTCGGCTCGGCCCCGACCGGGCAAGGCAATGATCGGCATGACCCGGACGATCACAGCGACCAGCATTCAGGCTTCTGATCTGCGGGTCCGGGGTGGGCCGGGGCCCGTTGGCGTGGGAGCGTGACCGAGTTGGGGTCCGAGGAAGGTCGGCTGCCAGAGCAGCTGCAGTCTGAGGCTCAGGCTGGTGGCCATGGCACCAAGGCCGTCGTCGTCGCCCTGCTGGCCAACCTGGGCATCGCCGTGGCCAAGTTCGTCGGCTACCTGGTCACCGGGGCGTCCTCGATGCTGGCCGAGGCCCTGCATTCGGTGGCCGACTCGGGCAACCAGGCGATGCTGCTGGCCGGTGGCCGCCTGGCCCGGCGCGGGCCCGACCCCGGCCACCCCTTCGGGCACGGCCGGGTCCGCTACTTCGCCGCGTTCCTGGTCGCGGTGGTGTTGTTCACCCTGGGGTCGCTGTTCTCGCTGTATGAGGGCTACCAGAAGCTGCGTCATCCGCATGCGCTGGAGTCGCCGGCGGTCGCCTTGGCGATTCTGGCGGTGGGGCTGGTACTGGAGGGGCTGTCGCTACGCACCGCGGTCCGGGAGGCCAGCCCCCTGCGGGGCCGCCAGAGCTGGTGGTCGTTCATCCGCACCACCAAGAACCCGGAGTTGGCGGTGGTGCTGTTGGAGGACACCGCCGCCCTGCTCGGCCTGAGCGTGGCCTTCGTGGGGGTCGGGCTGGCCGCGCTCACCGGCGACCCGTTGTACGACGCCCTGGGCACCCTGGCCATCGGCCTCCTCCTGGCCGTGGTCGCGGTGGTGCTCGGCTTCGAGATGTTCAGCCTGCTGCTCGGGGAGGCGGCCTCGCCCCAGGAGCAGGCGGCGATCCGCCGCACGCTGGCCTCCACGCCAGGGATCGCCCGGCTGCTCCAGCTGCACACCATGCACCTCAGTCCTGATGAGTTGCTGGTGGTCGCCAAGGTCGAGATGGACCCGGACCTGTCCGCGGACAACGTGGCCAGGGTCATCGATGCGGCCCAGGCGCGGGTGCGCCAGGCGGTGCCGAGCGCCCGGGTCGTCTACCTGGAACCGGACCTTCCCGTGGCCGCGAGCTCGGGCCACGACAGCGGCGGCGCAGGCCGGCGTGGATCCCACTGAACCGTGTGAACCGCAAGGGCCGTCTGGCATTGGCGAGATCCGGCCCGACCGAAACGATCCTCGATGACGGCGCCGGCAGCCGCCGCAACCGGGGATCGGGCTTACCAGCGGGACCTGCAGGACCGCCGCGAGCACTGCTCGGTCGATGGGCGCGGCTCGCGACGATCGGCCGTGCGGTCAGCCAACAGGTCCGGGTCCTGCTGAGCGGCGACGCGTTCGGGCTGTACACAGCGAGCGATGTGCACCCGGAGGACCCCGACACCACCGTCCGCATGGGGCGCAGGGCCGGGAGCGGCTCGGCACCAGCGACGAGTTCGACGGCGTGGTCGACTCGGCGGGGCCGCAGCCCAACCTCACGGTCGACCAGCCAGGCATCCAGATCGAGCAGAGTCCTTGGGTCGCGACACGGACGCCGCGGCCGCGCTGGTTACCGATCCTTGGCCGTTGGCGCCTGCGCGAAGCGTGTCTCGGGTCCCTTGGAACTTCAACCAGAGACGAGCCGGTTCATTTGTCGGATTCTCGCCCGTAAACTCATCAGCATTCGTCGCCAGCCGATGCCAATTGCTGCCACTCCCTGCTACTTGATCCAGATGTTATGATCCGCATTGACCTGCACAAACGGCTGTTTCTGCTGGTCACCGGACGAGGAGAATAGCCCCGAGTTTTCCTTACCATGGAACGACTCAGGCAACTGGTCGCAACCCACGGCAACGGTTTTCGCTTGTCTGAGCCGTTTTGGCGGGCATCCCATTTGCCGCCGATTGCGACGGGTTGCGACCGCTGGGCTCCATAAAGGCTCCATCCTTCGTTGTCCGTGTTGGCTACGCGGCACGCGCGCCCGGGCGCTGCCGGTCCGACGCGGCAGTGGGATCGGCGGCGGCGGCAGCATGGTGGCAGCGGCGCGCGCGACCGTCTCTCGTACACCTCGGCGACGGATCAAGAAAGGAGAGTGACGATGAGCAGTATCACAGAGCGAACGAACACGAAGGCGACGCGGCGCGAAGCTCGCGGGAGCCAAGGGGAGGGGGAGACGTCATGCAGCTGTGGTCCGACGAGATAGACGCGATGCGAGACGAGGCGCGGCAGGTGGTTGCGGCCGGGATGGCCGCCATGGCCGAGAAGTTCCAGGCCCTGGGCACGCCACCCACCGACCGGCAGGCCCGCGTGCAGCAGGGCCGGGACCTGATGGCGCGCACCTACGACGCGGTCCCGGAGGCAGAGGTCAGGGAGATCGCCGGAGTGCCGTGCCGGGTGTTCCGGCCCGACGGCCCCGCCACCGCCATCTACCTGCACTTCCACGGCGGCGGGATGATGCTCGGTGCACCCGAGATGAACGACGCGGGGAACCTCGAGCTCAGCCGCCGCCATGGGATGGCTGTCGTGTCCGTGGACTACCGCCTGGCACCCGAGCATCCCTTCCCCGCCGGGCCGGACGACGGCATCGCGGTCACGCGGTGGCTGCTCGACAACGGCGGTGCCGAGTTCGGCTCGGAGCGGCTCCTCATCGGCAGGCGAGTCCGCCGGCGGGTACATGGCCGCCGCGGTGCTCCTGCGCATCCGCGACGAGCTCGGCGCGATCGATCGGGTGGCCGGGGCGAACCTGTGCCTACGGCCTCCACGACTGGGGCCGGTCGCCGAGCCAGCGGGGGCTGCGCGCGCACGAAGGTCCCGACATGCTCACCCCCGAGGGCATCGAGTTCATCGCCGAGTGCTACCTGCCGGGTCTGTCCGACGAGGCGCGCCGAGACCCCGCTGATCTCGCCCGCATACGCGGACCTGCGCGGGCTGCCCCCGGCGCTGCTCAGCGTCGGCACGTGCGACCACCTGCTCGACGACACGCTGATGCTGGCATCGCGCTGGGCTGCGGTCAACGGCAACGCCGAGCTGTTCGTCGCCCCCGACCTGCCGCACGAGTTTCCGGCGCTTCCCCTGCGGCATCACGACCGCGTGGTCGACGCGCACGAACGAATGGATCGCCGCGCGGTTGTGACCGGGCCGTGCTGACCTACGGTGCTCCAGACGGCCGTGACCACGCTGCGCCGTGTGGAGCGCAGGGGACACGCCCGCTTGGGAGCTGATCGAACCGATCAGGCCGACGATCAACCTCAAAGCCCACCACCCCGCGAGGCACTGCCCACGCGAAGAGGAAGAAGAAGCAGAAGAGTCACGTCTGCCCTCGATGCAACGAGCGCAAGCCGAGGGATGCCTTCCCAGCAGACCATGTTGAACGGTCCAAGGGCGTGCGGCGGACGAAACGGCCCTCGCATCCGCATCGTCCTGGGTGGGGCTCCAGGTCTAAGGCAAGCGGCGCTGATTCGGTTGGACTCCAGTCGCAGAAACGACCGTTTCTGAAACAGGTTCTGCAACAGGCTCCACTCCCCCCGCCGCGAGGGCCGCCAGCGATGTCGAGGACCCGCGAACTGTTGTCGACCGCTACATCGAACCCGCGATCCCATCCTTACCATTGACGAGCCCGCCGCTCGCCCCTCCGCACACCTCCACGCGTTCCTTCGTATCAGCACTGGTCAGCACGTAGATCACAACGGAGCGACCCAGTGCTGGTCGTGGTGATGCGTGGCCTCGTTGCTGGCAGATTGCTGGCAGTGCTGGACACAGACGCCGTTGGCGCCACCGGGCACGGTCGACCGATGAGTACGCCGCCGGTCCGCAGCTCGTCCCGCCCCTTCACCACCGAAGACCAGCCGGCACCCGGCCCAGCCGGCACAGTGCCCCAGGACTGGGTCCAGCGGCTCCACCGATAGTGCGCTGTTGCCATCGACGGCAACGAAGCAGCGAAGTCGTGAGCTACTCCGCCTGGAGACGGTGGTTGGCTCACTGGGCAGGACGCGGTCGAGCTGGCCACGGGAGCTGATCGCCGAGCTTGGTGAACACCTTGCCCAGGTGGTACTGGACCGTGCGCGCGCTGATGAACAGCCGGGCGCCGATCTCCGGATTGGACAGGCCGTTCCTGGCGAGCCGGGCGATCTGCATCTCCTGCGCGGTGAGCTCGCCGCGCGTCGTGACGAGCGTTTGCGCACCGTCTCGCCAGTGGCCAGCAGCTCGCGCCGGGCCCGCTCGGCGAACCCCTCCATGCCCATCGAGCTGTACAGCTGGTGGGCGATGCGCAGTTGCTCGCGGGCGTCCACTGCGCCGGTTCTCGCGGCGCAGCCATTCGCCGTAGAGCAGATGGGCGCGGGCGAGCGCCACACGGATGCGGGTGCGGCCGAGCCGCTCGATCGCCTCGCGGTAGAGGCGTTCGGCCGCCTCGCCCTCGCTCAGCAGCGCTCGTGAGCGCGCCTCGACCCCCAGCGCCCAGTCCGTGCCGGCGGCGCGGCTGATCTCCTGGAGCCGCCGGAGGGGGCCGGCGGCTCGCTCGGGGTCGCCGCTCCGGACGGCGGCCTCGATGATCTCGGTCGGTACCCAGGTCGACAGTCCCAGCTCGTGTGGGTCCTCGGCGGCCTGCTCGGCGGCGGCGAGGGCGTCCTCGTAGCGGCCGAGGCCGTTGAAGAGCACCGCGCTGGCCCACTCGGTGGCGATCAGCCACAGCCCCTCGCCACGGCGCTCCACTTCCTGCCGGTTGGCCTGGATCAGCGCGGCGGCTTCGGCTTCATGACCTCGCCAGGCGGCCAGCGCGATGGCGCCCTGGGGCGCCAGCTGGCTGCCGGTCGCCTCGACGACCGCCTCCGCCTCGGCGACCAGCGACGCCGCCGCATCCAGGTCGCCGACGAACAGCTGGACGCCGAAGCGTTCGATTAGGGCGATGGGAAGCAGGGACAGCGCGCCGGCATTGCGGGCGAGCTGCACCTGGCGATCGGTGAGTTCGTCCCAGCTCGCGTCGTCGCCCAAGGCGCGGGCGATGCGGCAGGCAAGCCAGAGCCAGCGGAGCGTGTCCTCCGCGGACATGGGCTCGTGCCGGAAGGCGCGCAGTGCCCCCTTCAGCGTCGTCGCCGCGGCGGCGTAGCCCTGCTCGACCCGGCCGTCCGGCGCCAACGATCAGGTCGATCAGGCTCTCGCCGGCGACGACGATCATTCGGCCTCAGGAGGGCGGCGGGCCGGCCGCCGCATCCATTCCGGCCGCCGCATCCATTCCGGCCGCCGCATCCATTGCCCCGGTCATGATCGCGACCGCGTCTGACGGGCTGTGCGAGGTCGGTGTCACGACGGCCACGCGCCGGCCGAGACGCTGAATGTGAATCCGGTCGGCGACCTCGAACACGTTGGGCATGTTGTGGCTGATCAGGATCACCGGGAGGCCACGGTCGCGAAGGTCGCGGATGAGCTTCAGAACCTGGCCCGTCTCGCGGACACCCAGGGCCGCGGTCGGCTCGTCGAGGATGATGACCTTGCTGCCGAACGCCGCGGCCCGGGCGACGGCAACCGCCTGGCGCTGGCCTCCGGACAGGGTCTCGACGGCCTGGGTGATGTTCTGGAGCGTGCCGATCCCTAGGTCCTGGAGCTGCTGCCTGGCCTTGGCCCGCATCTGCCCGTGGTCGAGCATCCGGAAGATGCTGCCGAGCGGGCCGCTGCGGCGGATTTCGCGCCCGAGGAACATGTTGCTGGCGATATCGAGGGCGGGCGCCAGGGCCAGCGACTGGTAGACGGTCTCGATGCCGGCCGCGCGGGCGTCCTGCGGGCGGCGGAAGACTGTCGGCTCGCCCTCGATCCGAATCTCGCCCGCGTCGGCGACCATCGCCCCCGACAGGCACTTGATCAGGGTCGACTTGCCCGCGCCGTTGTCGCCGATGACGGCCAGGACCTCGCCCGGGTACAGGTCGAAGTCCGCGCCGTCGAGGCCGACGACGGTGCCGAAGGTCTTGATGAGGCCGCGTGCCTCGATGATGGGCTGGGGCTCGACGGCGGTCACGCGCGAACCCTCCGGATCCACTGGTCGGTGGCGACGGCGACGATGACGAGGACGCCGATCACGAGGGTCTGGTACAGGACGTCGACCCCGGCCAGGGCGAGGCCGTTGCGAAACACGCCGACGATCAGGGCGCCGAGCAGACTTCCGATGATGATGCCGCGGCCACCGAACAGGCTCGTCCCGCCGATGACGACGGCAGTGATGCTGTCCAGGTTGGCGTCGCTCGCGACGTTCGGGCTGGCCGCGCCGACCCGCCCGATGAGGATCCAGGCCGTGATCGCGAAGACGAAGCCCGCGACGAGGTACACGGATAGGAGGATCCGGTTTACGGCAATGCCGGCCAGTCTGGCCGCCTCGCGATCGTCGCCGACCGCATAGATGTGGCGACCCCAGGCCGTGTTCCGCAGGACATACGTCCCGATGACGTACATCGCGAGCATCAGCAGGACGCCGGTCGTCAGCCGGAACGGGCCGATGTCGATCGCCTGGCCGGTCCACAGGAGGACGTCCGGGAGGTCCCTGCCCTGGATCGATTGGCCACCGGAATAGAGCAGGGTCAGGGCGGTGAAGATGTTCAGGGTTCCGAGAGTGACGATGAACGGTGGCAGGCGGAGGCGGGTCACAAGCAGTCCGTTGAGCCCGCCGGCGAGCGTGCCCACCACCAGGCCGATCAGCAGCGCGATCGGACCCGGGACGCCGTAATTCGCGGCGCTGCCGGCCATGACGATGGACGTGAAGACCATGACCGCTCCGACGGAGAGATCGATTCCCGCCGTCAGGATGATCAACGTCTGGCCGACGGCCAACCCGCCGACGACGGCGACCTGCTGGGCCACCAGCGACAGGTTCTCCGGGCGAAAGAACCGGTTGTTGACCGCGCCAAGGACTAAGGCGGCGAGGATGAGGACGACAGCCGGGCTGAGGGCCGGATAGCGGTGGAGGATGGAGTGGACCCGCTGGATAGGGGTCATCCGGTGGAGGAACCGCTCGGCCGGATCGACGCTCGTCGCCTGGACGTCGGACATGCTTGCCGCCTCGATTGTGCAGACCGATCCCGCGCTCAGCGGGATCAGTCTAGTTGGATGGGCGGGTCGCGATCGGGATCCGCCAGACCCGAGAACGCAACAGGGCGGCCGCGCCGATCACGGCCGCCCTGCCACGCGAGGAGGGAGGAGCGCTCGTCAGCCCCAGCAGATCGCCTCGGCCTCCGTTGAGGAGATGCTGGTGACGCCGGTGGCCGCCTTGTCGGTGACAAGGGCGACGCCGGTGTTGTAGAAGTCGAGTCCTTCGGTCACGGCCGGCTTCGCACCGGTCGTCGCCAGGTCGTAGATCGCCTGGACGCCGAGTTCGGCCATCTTCAGCGGGTACTGCTGCGAGGTTGCGCCGATGACACCACTCTTGACCAGATCGACCCCGGCGCAGCCGCCGTCGACCGAGACGATGAGCACGCCAGTCTTGCCAGCTGCCTCCAGGGCGGTGTTCGCGCCGTTTGCGGCCGGCTCATTGATCGTGTACACGACGTTGATGTTGGGGTTCTTGGAGAGGCAGTTCTCCATGGCCGTCCGGCCGCCGTCCTCGGCGCCCTGCGTCGGGAGGTTGCAGGCGATCTCGTAGGTGCCGCCGGAATAGTTGCCGGTCGCCGCCTCGTCGCCGTTCTTCTTGACGTCCTTCGTGTCGATGCCCATCCCTGTAAGGAAGCCCTGGTCGCGGTTGTAGTCGACCGACACGACCTTGTCGTCGAAGAGATCGAGGAGCGCGATGGTCGCGGGCTTCCCGGCGAGCTGGGCAGCCGTCCACTGGCCGATGAGGTTGCCGGCCTCGAAGTTGTCGGTGGCGAAGGTGATGTCGACCGTGTCCGCCGGATCCGGCGGCGTATCGAGCGCGATGACGAACAGGCCGGCGTCACGGGCCTTCTTGATCGCCGGGTTGACGTCCGGGCCGCCGGGAGTGATCAGGATGCCCTTGTCGCCCTTCGAGATGGCGTTCTCGATCGCGGTGATCTGGCTGGCCGTGTCTCCGTCTTCCTTGCCGGCCGCGGTCGTCAGGGTGATGCCCAACTTCTTGGCCGACTCGTCGGCGCCTTTGGCCATGGCCACGAAGAAGGGGTTCGTTGAAGTCTTGGTGATCAAGGTCACCCCGATCGCGCCGCCGGGCGAGCCGGCGGCCGCACCAGAGCCCGCCGGCGAGGAGCCGCCGCCGCTGGAACTGCAGGCAACGAACACGACGGCCGCCGTGGCGACCACTGCCAGGCCACGGATTCCCTTGCCGAGAGTCGAGTGGTTCACGTGATACTCCTCCGACGTCATCGCTGTCCCGCATCTGGTTGGCTTGTTGACAACGTTGTCAGCGGGTTATAGCGCGATGCCGCGATGGTGTCAAGCTCCAAGCCAAGATCATGCTTGCGCTCCGGCGAGCGCGCCATGTAGGATCGAGTAGTGCCTGACGTGACAACCTTGTCAGAGGATCGCCCCGGATCGGGGCCGACCGACCGACCCCGTCCGACGATGCGCGACGTCGCCGCGCTGGCTGGCGTCAGCCTGAAGACCGTCTCACGGGTGATCAACGCCGAGCCGGCCGTGTCGGCGGATCTCCTGGCTCGCGTCCAGCGGGCGATCGAGCAGCTCGACTACCGGCCGAATTTGACCGCCAGCAGCCTCCGTCGAAGCGACGGTAAGACGGCGACCGTCGGGCTCGTCCTGGAGGACCTGGCCAACCCCTATTCCGCCGCCGTGACGCGGGCGGTCGAGGATGCCGCCCAACCGCGCCGCGTGACGGTCGTCGCCGGGAGCGTGGACGAGGATCCCGAGCGGGAACGGGCACTCGTTCGGGAATTCGTCGCCCGCCGTGTCGATGGACTGATCGTGGCACCGACGGCGGCCGATCAGAGCTACCTCATCGCCGATCGCCGGGCGGGAACCGCGCTGGTTTTCGTCGATCGCCCGCCCAATCACCTCGACGCCGACGCCGTCGTCGCGGCCAACCGTGGTGGGGCATCCGATGGCGTCCGGCATCTCCTCGCGGGGGGCCATCGACGGATCGCCTTCCTCGGCGACCTGACGACGATCTACACGGCCGCCGAACGATTCGCCGGTTATGTCGACGCCCTCGAGCGAGGCGGCCTGACGCTCGACCAATCCATCATCCGGCGTGACCTCCGGGGCGTCGACGCGGCGCGGGCCGCAGTCGAGGAACTCCTCCGCCTGGCCGTGCCACCGACCGCGATCTTCGCAGCCCAGAACGTCCTGGGGATCGGAGCGTTTGCCGCCCTCCGCGGCCTGGGCCGCCAGTTCGACGTCGCCCTGGTCGGCTTCGACGACTTCCCGCTGGCGGACCTCCTCGATCCCGGCGTGACTGTCGTTGCCCAGGACCCGGCCGCGATTGGGCGGCTTGCGGCCGAGATGCTGTTCCGCCGTCTCGATGGCGACCGGTCGCCGTCGACCGTCGAGATCGTCCCGACACGGCTCATCGTCCGCGGCTCCGGGGAGATCGCCACGCCCGTCGAGTAGGCTTCAGCGGGTGGACCGCCTGACCCATGCCGAGGAACTCCTCGACGGGCCGCTCGACGATCCGACCGCCCTGGCCGGCAACCTCCGGGACCTGGGCCGGATCAACCGGGCCCTCGGCGGCGTGCGCCTCAGCCGCCTGGCGATCGCGCGGCTGCTGAGCGCGGCCCCGACCCGAGTCGACGCAAGCGCGACCTCGATCATCGACATCGGCACCGGGGGCGCAGACATCCCCGTCGCCCTCCTGGCGGACGCGCGGCGGCATCGCCGGCGCCTGGAGATCGTCGCTGTCGACTCCCGCGCCGAGGTGCTCGAGGCAGCACGAACAGTCCGGCCTGGGCTCGCCCGCGTCGACGGCCTCGAGCTCGGCGTCTCCGACGGTCGCTCGCTGCCCCACGCGGATCAGGCATTCGACATCGCCCATACCTCGATGGTCGTCCACCATCTCGCCCCCGACGAGGCGGTCGCCATGCTCCGCGAGATGGCCCGGGTGGCCCGCCTCGGAATCGTTGTCAACGACCTGAACCGTGGGCGCGCGCACTGGATCGGGGCGTTGCTGATCGGTCACCTGCTCACGCGGAATCCCTACACGCGCCGGGATGGACCACTGTCGGTCCGCCGGGCGTACACGCCGGGCGAGATGCGGGCCCTGCTTGCTCAGGCGGGGCTGCGCCCGGTCGGCGAGTTCGGCGGATTGGTCGGCCACCGGTACGCGTTCGCGGCGATCCGGGCATGACGTTCGACGTCGCGATCGTGGGCGGCGGTCCGGCCGGCGCCGTCCTCGCGGCCCGCCTCGCCGAGCGTGGCCGCGGGGTCGTCCTCCTCGAGCGGTCGCCGGGCTATCGCTGGCGGGCATGCGGCGTCTTCAGCTCGCCGGCCTCGCTCCGGTCACTGCGTGGCGGAGGGCTCGATGAGGAAACGCTCGCGGCCGTCGCTCGGCCGATCCCTGCGATGCGTGTCGAGACGGCCTCCGGCACGGCGTTCCGACTCACGTACGGCGACGACGGTTCGCTGGCGGCCGCCGCGATCAGCTTCGACCGGGCCGCACTCGATACGGCGTTGCTCGACCGAGCGCGGCGGGCGGGAGTGGACGTCCGGCTCGGCACGGCCGTCGGGCGTGTCGAACCCGGCCGGATCGTCGTGCGCGGTCCTGAACGTGAGACGGTCGTGGAAGCCCGCGTCGTCGTCGGCGCCGACGGGATTCGTTCGACGGTGGCCCGGTCGTTCGGCGTGGCGCGCTCGCCGTACCTCGCGAAACGGGTCGGCCTGACGTTCCACGTCCGCGAGCCCGGCACGCCAACCGTGCGTGACGGGCGAATGATCCTGTTCCGCGACGGGTACGTCGGGCTCGCCCCGGTCCCCGGCGGCCTCGTCAACGTCGGCATCGTGCTTGGCCGGTCATGGGCAGCCCGGCTCCGCGCCGACGGGGCGGACCGAACGGTCGACGCCGTTCTCGGGGCGGTCCCTCGTGCGGCCGACGATCCCGTCGACTGGCGGTCCGTCGAGCGCTGCGACCCGATCGAGGGTGCCGCGCCGCTCGGGCACCGAGTCGTCCGTCGTCATGGACCGGGCTGGCTGCTCGTCGGGGATGCCGCCGGGTTTCTCGACCCGTTTACCGGCGAGGGCCTCAATCGGGCGCTCGTGTCGGCTCGGCTGGCGGCGGCGGCAATCGAGCGCCACCTCGATGACGACCCGGACGGGCTCGCCGGATACGATCGCGCGATGACCGCGAGGTTCCGATCGAAGGACGCCCTGAGCCTCCTCGTCCAGGCCTTTCTCGAGCGGCCGGCGCTGTTCGACTACGCCGCGCGACGGCTGGCTGCCAGGAGCCGCGTCCGTGAGACGATGGGCCTCGTGATGGGCGATCTCGTTCCCGCGTCGCGCGCTCTGGATCCGCGGTTCATCGCCGCCCTGCTCCGTCCGTGAGCCCCGGTGACTGATCCGGCTGTCACGGAATCCGTCGGGCCCAACCGGCGGACCCGCATCGGGAGCTACTCGCTCTGCCTCGACGATGGAGGTCGAATCCTGCTCGCCCGGTTGTCGGCGCTGGAGGTCGACGTCGGGGCCTGGACAATGCCGGGCGGGGGCATTGAGTTCGGCGAGCATCCCGACGCAGCCGCGGTCCGCGAGCTCGAGGAGGAGACCGGGCTGATCGGCGAGATCGACGGGGTCGCGGGGATCTTCTCCCATGTCTACGAGAAGTCGTCGTTCTCGGGCGGCGGCGATCTCCACTTCCTCGGGATCATCTATCGGATGCGGATCGTCGGCGGCGAGCTGCGTGACGAGATCGAGGGCACGACCGATCAGTGCGCCTGGCTCTCGCCGGCCCAGATCGAGGAGCTGCGTCTTGTCGAGATCGCCGGGTTCGGGGTCAAGTTAGCCTTCTCGGACCCGGCCCGGTGAGGAGCACGATCTCTGTCGATGTGGCCGCCCCAGCGAACCTGGTGTTCGGACTCGCCCGGGACGTGGAGCGCTGGCCGAGGCTGCTGCCCCACTACGTCCGGGTCCGGCCGGTGGAGCGCGACGGCGACGGACGCCTGACTGCCGAGATGGTCGCCCGCCGGCCACTCGTACCGGTCCTGGGGCTCGGCCTTCCGGTCGCCTGGCGGTCTCGGACGTGGAGCGAACCCGACACGCTGCGGCTCCGCTTCGTCCATCTCGGCGGCGCCACGAACGGGATGGACGTGACGTGGCGGATCGAGCCGACCGCGCTCGGCTGCCGTGTCTCCATCGACCACGACTTCCGGCCGCGGGTCGCCGGCTGGGCGGCGTTCGTCGACCGCGCCTTCACCCGGCCGATCGCCTCGCGCACGCTCGCGACGTTCAAGGCGATCGCCGAGGCGCTAGCTGCCGATGAGTCCGTGCAGGCCCCGGCGGCGAAGGCATCGGTATGACCAGCGATCGGCAACGTGTCTGGATCACCGGGATCGGCATCATCACCGCGGCGGGAACCGGACTGACCGAGTTCCGGGCGGGGCTGCGGGCCGGGCGGTCGCCGGTCAAGCGGATCGATCGATTCGACCCGTCGGCGTTTCGCTCGCAGGTCGCCGCCCAGGTCGACGACTTCGACCCACTCGCCTGGATGCCGCCGAAGACGGCGCGTCAACTCGATCGATTCAGCCAGTTCGGACTCGTGACCGGGCAGATGGCGCTCGAGGACGCCGGGCTCCGACCGGGCGAGGCGGGTGCTGCGTCGCCGGAGCGGATCGGGATCTACCTCGGAAGTGCGCTTGGCGGCATCGCCTATGCAGAAGAACAGCACGAGCGGTACATGGCGAAGGGCATCCGCCAGGTGGCACCGAACCTCGCGCTGGCGGTCTTCGGCGGCGCGGCGCCGGCGAACCTCGGGATCGCCCTCGACGTCCGCGGGCCGATCCTCTCGACGGCGAACTCGTGTGCGTCGGGGGCGGTGGCGATCGGCGAGGCGGTGAGTGCGATCCGGACCGGCGAAATCGACGCAGCGATTGCCGGTGGGGTGGAGATCCCGCTCAGCTCCCTGGCGTTCGGTGCGTTCGACATCATCCGGGCTCTGTCGGCCGGGGCGAACGACGATCCTGGCCATGCGTCGCGACCGTTCGATGCCCGGCGTGACGGGTTCGTGATGGGCGAGGGCGGAGCGCTGCTCGTCCTCGAATCCGACGAGGTCGTCCGCGCGCGCGGCGTCGAGCCGTACGCCGAGGTGCTGGGGTACGGCGCCACCTCCGACGCCCATCACATGGTCCAGCCACGGGCCGACGGCCGGGAGGCGGCCCGCGCCGCGACGATCGCTCTGGACACGGCCGGGGTGGCGCAGGACGAGATCGACTATGTCAATGCGCACGCGTCGTCGACACCGATCGGCGACATCGCGGAGGCTCGGGCGATCACGCTCGCGCTTGGCGAACGAGCCGCCAGCGTGCCGGTCAGCGGGACGAAGGCGCTCTACGGGCACCCGCTCGGGGCGTCCGGGGCGATCGAGGCGGCGATCTGCGCCCTCGCGATCCGGGACGGATGGGTCCCAGCGTCGATCAACCTCGACGAGCCGGATCCCGACGTCGCCGCGCTCCTGCCGGGGCTGTTGCGCGAAGGCCGCGACGGCGAGTACCGACGGATCCTGTCGACATCGTTTGGGTTCGGCGGGCTGAACGCCGCCCTCGTGTTCGGAGCGCCGGGCTCATAGCGGCACTCGTCAGACGGTGACGACCACCTTGCCCCGGGAGAAGCCCTTCTCCATGTAGCGGACGGCCTCGGCGGTCTCGCTGAGCGGGTAGGTCCGATCGATGACAGGGGTGAGCTTGCCGGCTTCGGCGAGCTCCCGAAGGACGACGAGGTCGTCCTTCACGATCTGCGAGAGGAAGGGCAGCAGCCTCTGGCTGACGAAGGGCGACAGCACGGCCGCCTTCAGGGCACGGTCCCCCGGAGCGATGAGCCGGCCGCCTGGGCCGCCGACCACCACCAGGGTCCCTCGCGGGGTGAGGACTCGCCGGCAAGCGAGCAGCGGCCGGGTGCCCGCGATGTCGACGATGAGGTCATACGGCTGCGGGGACGTGGTGAAGTCCTCCCGTGTGTAGTCGATCACCTCGTCGGCGCCGATCGACCGCAGCATGTCGAGGTTCTTGGTGCTGGACACGCCCGTCACATGGGCACCGAGGGCCTTGGCGATCTGGACCGCGAAGTGCCCGACGCCTCCGGCGGCCCCGTTGACGAGGACCCGCTGGCCGGGCTGCAACCGGCCCTTGTTTCGAAGGGCCTGGAGGGCGGTGGTCGCCGCGACCGGCATCGCTGCCGCCTGCTCGAACGTCATGTTTGCGGGCTTCGCCTCAAGGTTGCGCTCCGACCCGACCGCGAACTCGGCAAATGAACCGGTGCCGACGCCGAAGACCGCGTCGCCGGGCCGGAACTGGGTCACGTTGGCGCCGACGGCCTCCACCTCGCCCGCGACGTCGGCGCCCAGGCGCGGGACCTTCGGCCTTCGCAGGCCGTCCGTCATGCGGACGAGGTATGGGTGGCCTCGCATGCCGTGCCAGTCGAGCGCGTTGACGGAGGCCGCCCGAACACGGACGAGAACGTCGTCGTCGCCAACAGCCGGCGTGTCGATTTCCTCGAGTGCCAGGACATCGGCTGAGCCGTACGCGTGGAAGTGGATCGCCTTCATCATGCTCCTGACCGGCCCGATCTGGGCGGATGCCCCTGCTCTGCTTCGTACAATGTAAGATTGCTCGTACATCGTAAGATTGTCAAGACCCAGGGAGTAACTGAGTGGCGAGATCAGCGCAGACCGACGGAGGACCTCCGGCCCGAGCGCCGTTGAGCAGGGAGCTCGTGCTGCGCGCCGCCGTTCGCCTCGCCGACGAGAAGGGCCTCGAAGCGCTGACCATGCGCCGGCTCGCCCAGGAGCTCGGCGTCGAGGCGATGACGCTGTACTACTACGTCGCGAGCAAGCGCGAGATTCTCACGGGTATCGTCGATCTCGTGGTCAGGGAGTTCGAGCTGCCCGCGTCGGGAGGCGATTGGAAGGCGGCGATGCGCACGAGCGCGATCTCGGCTCACGAGGCGCTCGTCCTGCACCCCTGGGCCGGCGGCCTGATGATGTCGGCCGACGTGAGCGCCGCCCGGATGCGCTACATGGATTCCGTCCTCGGGCGGCTGCGCGAAGCAGGCTTCTCGGCCTGGATGACCCATCTCGCCTACCACGCCCTCGACAGCCACATCGTCGGCTATGCGCTGTGGCAGGCTGGTTCCGCCGCCCTGCCCGAGGACCTGTCCGACCTCGCCGCGGACTTCCTGCGTGAGCTTCCAGCCGACGAATTCCCGTTCCTCGCGGAGCACGTCGAGCAGCATCTCGAGACGCGGAGCGGGGACGATGAGGATGAGTTCGCGTTCGGGCTCGATCTGATCCTGGGAGGCCTGGAGAAGTTCCGGACCGCGCCCCCGAAGGGAGCGCAGGGCCGACCGCGTGCCCGGCGGAAGCCGCAGCTAAGCGGTTCGGCGTAGAGTCGGGTCGACAACCCCGGAGGACGTTCTCATGGTCGTGGCCGCATCGGGCTTCACGGGTTTCAGGCCGGAAGCCATCCAGTTCCTGGCTGACCTCGCGGCCAACAACGACCGCAGCTGGTTCCAGCCACGCAAGGCGGAATACGAGCGGTTGCTGAAGGAGCCGCTCGAGGCGCTCATCTCATCCCTCGCGGATCGATTCGCGGCGCGCGGCATTCCATTACGGGCGGATCCGGCAAGGTCGCCGTTCCGGATCTATCGGGACGTCCGCTTCTCCAAGGACAAGTCGCCGTACAAGACGAACCTCGGTGCCAGCTTCCCGTGGGTCAGCGAAGGGGCTGATGAGGGCGGCGGCAGGTCGCACAGCTCGAACGTCCACTCGAGTGGCGGGTACTTCCATCTCCAGCCCGGCGAGATCTTCGTCGGTGGCGGGATCTGGCACCCGGAGAAGGCGTGGCTCGACGCGTTCCGGCAGCGGGTGGTCGACGAGCCGGGCCGGGTCCGCGAGCTCATCGACGAGCCGCAGTTCCGGGCCACGTTCGGCACGCTCGGCGGCGATGAGCTGGAGCGTGTCCCGACGGGCTTCCCACCCGACCACCCCGAGGCGGACCTGCTGCGGAAGAAGGACGTGACATTCGGTCGGCGACTGGCCGACGCTGAGGCGACCTCACCCGCGCTTCCCGACCTGATCGCCGAGACGTTCGAAACCGCCCTGCCGGTGATGCGCTACCTGGCGGCGATCGGCTGACACGCCCGGCCGGGCGGGGACGCGCGGCGGGCGGCATCGCGCGGCGGCCGGGGCTGGGCGGCCGGGGCTGGGCGGCCGGGGCTGGGCGGCCGGGGCTGGGCGGCCGGGGCTGGGCGGCCGGGGCTGGGCGGCCGGGGCTGCTCTCCCCTGGGCTCCACTTGGCCAAATGCACACCCAGAGAACGTTGGTCCAGTTCCAGCGGTCCCAGATGCTCGATTCGAACCGGCAGCTTAGCCCTCGACGGCTAATGACTGCCGCTAGCACGAGCTCGAATCGCCTCGCACTTCCCCTTACGTTCCTCCGGTGAGAATCTGGCCAAGTAGGGGCCCGCGGCCGGCGCCGGAGGTGGGCCCGCCCCTCGGTCGCGGCCGGTCTCGCGGCGGATCCGGCCAGATATCCACCCACGGATTGGAAGGCTCGATTCCGCGGGGTCGACCGACCTGACGAGCGACACCCGATCCAGGTTCGCGCACGACCTCACGCGCGAGCCCGTTCCGGCTTGCTGCTGAGATGGACGGGATCGGGCCTAGCAGTCCAGCCATGGATATTTGGCCGACTGTGTGGTGCCTCGCCGACCTCGTGCGGCCCCGCCACCCGCCTCGCGACCGCTTCGGCGCGATGTATGCGCTCTCTTGACATCGCCATGTATGGTTGCTCAGCACACAGTGAATGCGCATTCACGGCGGCAGGGAGCAGAGGGAGCCCCGCAGCGCATGTCGAGCAAACAGGACGGCAACAACCGCGGCGTGACGATGGACGAGGTGGCCAAGGCGGCCGGCGTTTCGCAGGCGACCGTCTCTCGCGTCGTCAACGGCAATCCGCGGGTGAACTCGACGACGAAACGCCTGGTCGAGCGGACGATCGACCGCCTGGGATTCGTCCCGAACGTCGCCGCCCGAAGCCTGGTCACCCGCCGGAGCGACTCGATCGGCGTCCTGATCCCCGAGCCGACTTCGCGGGTGTTCGGTGACCCGTTCTTTGCCCAGGTGCTCCGAGGGGTCAGCTCGGCGCTGACGGCTCGCCGCCAGAAGCTCGTCCTCTTCCTGCCGCAGGGCGACGACGAGGAGCGCGAGCTTCAGCCCTACCTGATGGCCGGCCACGTCGACGGCGTGATCATGTACTCGCTCCACGGCGACGACCCGCTCCCGGAAGAACTTCGACGGAGGGGCGTCCCGGTCGTCGTCGGAGGTCGGCCGCCGACCGGCGCGCGCGTCAGCTACGTCGACAACGACAACCGCGGCGGCGGGATGCTCGCGACCCAGCACCTGATCGAGCTCGGCCGCCGCAATGTCGCGACCATCAGCGGTCCACCGGACATGGGTGCCGCAAACGATCGCCTCGAGGGGTACCGGGATGCCCTTCGGCGTGCGGGCCGGACGATCGAGGACAGCCTCGTTGCCGCCGGAGACTTCACCGAAGAGAGCGGTGCCCGGGCGATGGCCGACCTCCTCGAGCGGCATCCCGATCTCGACGCGGTATTCGCGGCCAACGACCTGATGGGTGCCGGAGCTCTCGGGGTCATCGCGGCGTCAGGTCGAAGGGCGCCCCAGGACATCGCGGTCATCGGCTTCGACGACTCGCCGGTCGCCCGATCTACACGACCAACCCTCTCGAGCGTCCGGCAATCGCTCGATGTCATGGGTCGAGAGCTCGTGAGCTTGTTGCTCGCCGACATCGAGACCCCCGAAGAGGTCGCCCGAAAAGTGGTCCTCGCGGTCGAGCTTGTCGTCAGGGAGTCGAGCGGAGGGGTGCCGACGGAAAAGACCTGAGCCGACACCGCGGACCAAACGGTGACCAGCGAGCACCGTCACCCGTGTGACGTTCACGGGACGGGCACGAACAGGAGGAGGACACGAGCCATGCGCAAGTTCCTGGCACTTCTGTCAGCCGTCGCGATTGCGACGGCAGCGTGCGGAAGCACGACAACACCGAGCACCGCGCCGAGCGCAGGCGGAGGCGCGGCCAGCCCGAGCGCAGGCGGCGGCGCCACCCTGCCCGAAGGGACCCTCCGGGTGCTCGTCCACCAGAACCCGCCGTTCACGGACTTCATGGGCACGTTCAACGCGGCTTTCGAAGCCAACCACCCGGGCGTCAAGGTCGACATGTCGATCGTCGCACCGGCCGATCTCGCGACGTCGACCCAGACCCGGCTCGCCGCGGGGGATGTCGATGTCGTCGACATATTCGCCTTCGACACCGGCGTCCAGCCGTACATGAAAGACGCGGCTCCGCCGATCTGGCAGACCCTCGCGGACGCCGGCAGCCTGATGGACCTGACCGACCAGCCGTTCGTCAAGCTCTACGACGAGAACGCGACCCGTGACGCGGGCACGTACAACGGCAAGGTCTACGCGATCAACCTCGGCGCGGGTCGGATTCAGTGGCCTGTACATCAACAAGGATCTGTTCACCGCGAACAATGTCGCGGTGCCGACGACATGGAGCGAGCTGGTGAGCCGCATGCCAGACGTTCACGACCGCGAACATCCCCTGCATCACCGCCGGTGGCCAGGACGGCTGGCCGATCTTCGTGACCGGCTACGGCATCCTCGGTTCGGCGTTCCCGGATCAGGCGGCCTATGTCGAGGGCCTCTGGACCGGCTCGGTCAAGCTCAACGACGCCGCCAATCTCGCGATGTGGGAGAAGCTCCGCATTCTCGCCCAGGACATGATCGAGCCCGGCGCCACCGGAATCACCGGCGACGGTGCACCCGGACGCTTCGCGACCGGCGAGGTCGCCGCCCTCTCCGGCTTCACCTGGCTTGCGCCGGCGATCGAGGCCGCGCAGCCAGCCTTCGAATGGGACTTCATCACCTTCCCGGGCAGCGACAACGCCGATGACAACAAGTACGTCTTCGGCAAGTACGACCAGGGCTGGACGATCGCCGCGAACACCCCGAACAAGGACGCGGCACTCGCCTACCTCGCCGAGTTCAGCGAACCGGCGAACTACCAGGCATTCGTGACGGCCGTCGGAGCGATCCCGACCCAGGCAGGTGCGACACTCGATACGAAGCTCGGCCAGGCGATCTCCGCGAGCCTCCCGAACTTCCGCATCGGCTGGGAGCGCTACTGGGTCGCACCGAAGGGCGCCGGCGAGTTCGCCTTCCCGTACGCATCCTTCTTCACGCCGTTCGGCACCTTCGAGACCGCCCAACAGGCCGCCGACGCGGCCCAGGCCGACCTCGATGCCGGTCTGACGAGCCAATAGGCTTCCGCCACCGACCCCAGCGGCGTCGGTTCCCGGTCCGCCACCAGCCGGGAGCCGACGCCGACAATCCGATGATGGACGGCCAACCATGAACCAGTTGTTCGGGCGGGGCGCCGCGAGGGTCATTCCCTATGGCCTGCTCCTGCCGGGCCTGCTCCTCTACGTCGTGCTCGCCCTCGGGCCATCGATCGCGACGTTTGTCTACTCGCTCACCGACACGAACGGGCTGACGCCTGAACCGCTCCAGTTCATCGGGTTCGAGAACTACCAGGAGTTCCTGTTCCGAGGAGCGGCAGCGCGGCAGAACATCGACGCCCTCTGGCGGACGGTTCTCTTCTGCGTCCTCGTCACGGTCATCCAGTTCGGGATCGGGCTGCTGACGGCCGTCCTCCTCAACCAGAAGCTGCGCGGGACGCGGTTCTTCCGGGCGCTCTTCTTCCTGCCCGTGATCCTCGGCGTGACGATCCAGGGGCTCATCTGGCGCCTGTTCCTCTACCCGCTCGGCGGCCCTGTCGACAGCGTGCTCGGCCTGTTCGGCGCCCATTCGGAACTGCTCGGCGGCCGGCCGATGGAGGCGTTCCTGTGGGTCGTGACCGTCCAGATCTGGGCAAACATGGGGATCACGATGGTGATCTTCCTGGCCGGTCTCCAGACGATCCCGGACGAGCTGACCGAGGCGGCCCGGATCGACGGCGCGAGCCGTTGGCAGACCTTCCGGAGCGTGATCTGGCCGCTGCTGACGCCGAGTGTCAACACGAATCTCATCCTGAGCATCATTGGCTCGCTGCAGGCCTGGCAGCTCTTCCTCGTCCTGACGGGCTACCGGCCCGGGACCCAGGTCCTCGGCTACGTTGTGTACGCCCAGGCGTTCGGCCAGACCTCCGGCAGCCTCACCTCGAACAGCTTCCGCCAGGGCTTCGGAGCCGCGGCCTCGATCGTCCTGTTCCTGCTCGTTCTCGTCATCGGGCTGACGTCTCTCTGGCTGCTGCGCCGGCGCGAAGAGCGGCTGCTGGGATGAGTGCAGCCGCCTCGAGCACCCCCGTGTCGGCGGCCGCGGGCCGCGAGCTTGCCGCCCGGCGGGTCGGCCGGCGCCGGATCGACTGGGGCCGGGTCGCGGCCTACGTCGTCCTCCTCGTCCTCGCAGCCCTCTATCTCGGACCCTTGCTGATGCTCGTCAACACCGCTCTCAAGACCGTGCCCGAGTTCGCCAAGGACCCGGTCGGTCCGACGACGACGTTCACGATCCGGAACTTCGCGGACGCCTGGCAGAAGGCGGACATCGCTCGCTACCTCGGCAACACCGTCTTCTACACCGTCGTCGCGACGGTCCTCTACCTCGCCTCCGCCCTGCCGCTGTCGGTCGCGATCGCCCGGCGATACGTCCGTGGCTGGAACATCCTCTTCATCCTGTTCATCGTCGCCCTGTTCCTGCCTGTCGCCCTCGTCCCGCAGTTCCAGCTGCTCCTGAACCTGCACCTGTACAACTCGCAGATCGGCTACATCCTGCTGTTCCTGACGAGCCCGATCGGGGTGATCATCCTCGTCGGCTACATCCGTTCGATCCCGAGAGAGCTCGACGAGGCGGCGGCCCTCGACGGCTGCGGCTATCTGCGCTTCATCGTCCAGATCATCCTGCCGCTGACAAAGCCGGCGCTCGCGACCGTCGCGATCCTCCACGCGATCGGCATCTGGAACGAGCTCGTCCTCGCGACGATCTACCTGACGAGCAAGGACTACTACCCGGTCACGCGCGGCCTGATCGTGTTCACCGGCATCTACGGCAACAACTGGCCTCTCCTCGCCGCAGCCGTGCTGATGCTCGCCGCGCCGATGGTCGTCCTCTACCTCTTCCTCCAGCGCTACATCATCCGAGGCTTCACCGCGGGCTCGCTTCGTGGCTGAGGGAGCCGACAGCGGACTGTTTCCGCCCGACTTCGTCTGGGGAGTGGCCACATCGGCCTACCAGATCGAGGGCGCGGCGACAGCCGACGGCCGGGGACCGTCGATCTGGGACACGTTCAGCGGCCGCCCCGGCACCGTCCGGAACGGTGACACGGGCGCGACGGCGGCGGCTCATTACGAGCGATACCGCGACGACATCGCGATCATTGCCGACCTCGGGATCCCGGCCTACCGCTTCTCGATCGCCTGGCCACGGATCCAGCCGACTGGCTCCGGTGCCCCCCTCCAGCGAGGTCTCGACTTCTATCGTCGCCTCGTCGAGGGCCTACGAGAGGCGGGAATCGAGCCCGTGCCGATGCTCTACCACTGGGACCTCCCCCAGTCCCTCGAGGACGCCGGCGGCTGGCCCGCCCGGGAGACCGCCCTGCGGTTCGCCGACTACGCGGCAATCGTCGCCGACGCCCTGCGCGGGCAGGCGACTCGCTGGGCGACCCTCAACGAACCGTGGTGCAGTGCCTTCCTCGGCTACGGTTCGGGCGTTCACGCACCGGGCCGGCGCGCGCCTGCCGCCGCGATCTCGGCGGCGCACCACCTGCTTCTCGCCCATGGCCTGGCAACGGCCGCGATCCGCGCCGCCGATCACGGGAGCCAGGTCGGGATCGCTCTCAACGTGACGAACGCGCGGACGGCCAGTCCTGACCCCGGCGAGCACCTGCTCGACGGCGTCCGCAGGGTCGACGGCCTGTTCAATCGACTGTTCCTCGATCCCCTGCTGCGAGGGTCATACCCGAGCGACGTCGAGGCCGACCTCCAGCCGATTGCCCGGCTGCCCGTCCAGGACGGCGACCTCCGAACAATCGCGAGCCCGCTCGACTGGCTGGGGGTGAACTACTACTCGGACCGGACCTTCATCCAGAACGCTGCCGCGCCAGCAGATCTGGGCGGGGCGTTCCCCGGCGTGACGCGCCTTGTCGACGCGCCGGTGAGCCAGCCAACCGACACCGGATGGCCGGTGACGCCACGGGGCCTCGGCGACCTCCTCATCCGGCTTCGCGACTCATACGACACGCTGCCCCCGGTGCTCGTCACCGAGAACGGCGCGGCCTACGACGACCCGCCTGCCGCGGACGGATCGATCAACGACGAGCGCCGGATCGCCTACCTCGACGCCCACATCCGCGAGGTGCAGCGAGCGATCGCCGCCGGTGTCGAGGTCGACGGCTACTTCGTCTGGTCGCTCCTCGACAACTTCGAATGGGCGGAGGGCTACTCGAAACGGTTCGGCCTGATCCACGTCGACTACGACACGATGGCCCGGACGCCGCGGGCGAGCGCCGCGTGGTATCGCAACGTGATCGCCCGGAACGGGCCGCTGGCGACCGGATGAGGACATCGCGCGTTGCACTCCTGATCGCATCCCTTCTGCTTGCGTCCTGCGGAGGTACGAACGTGACACCGAACAACGATCCCGCTGCGTCCGCCTCACCACTTACGAGTCCAGCCGGATCCGCGATCTCCTCCGCGGATCCGGGCTGGACCCTCGCCTGGGGCGACGAGTTCGACGAGCCTGCCGGCTCGCCGCCGAACCCCGCGCACTGGGGGTACGCCCTTGGCGACGGGACTGCCGAGAGCGTCGCGGGCTGGGGAAACAACGAGCTCGAGACGTACACCGACGACCCCGCCAACGCGGCGACCGACGGCAACGGCAACCTCGTCATCACCGCCCGCGTCGCCGATCCGGGCATCGATTGCTACTACGGTCCGTGCAAGTACACGTCGGCCAGACTGCTGACGCGCGAGAAATACGAGCTGGCATACGGCCGGATCGAAGCCCGTGTGAAGGTCCCATCCGGCACCGGCCTGTGGCCGGCCTTCTGGATGCTCGGGACGAACATCGGTTCGGTCGGCTGGCCCGATTGCGGCGAGATCGATGTCATGGAGAACGTCGGCAGGCAGCCAAACAAACTCTACGGAACGCTCCATGGGCCGGGCTACTCCGGGTCGAACGGTTACGGCAGCACGACCGACCTGCCGGCCCCGGTCGCCGACGACTTCCACGTCTTCGCGGTCGATTGGCAGCGCGACCGGATCGTCTGGACGGTCGACGGCGCCGAGTACCACACGGCGAGCCCGGCCGACGTCGCGCCCAACGACTGGGTCTACAACCACGAGTTCTACCTGCTGCTCAACCTCGCGGTCGGCGGGAACTTCGGCGGGCCGGTCTCGCCCGACACGGTCTTCCCGGCATCGATGCTCGTCGACTACGTCCGGGTCTACCAGGCGACGCCGTAGCGTCAGGCGAGCGGCTTGCGGAAGGTGGTGCTTCGACTGGTGGGACGGAAGCCGCAGCCCTCGTACACCCGGAGCGCGCCGGACGTGTTCTCCGTGTCGACGCCGAGCGCGGCTTCCATCATCCCGCGGGCTCGCAGCAGCGGGAAGCTCGCGGCGATGAGTGCCCGGGCCAGGCCGCGACGGCGCCATGGTCGCCGAACGCTGATGTGCTCCGTGTAGCCGCGGAGTCGCCCGAATCGCTCGTTCTCTTCCGCGTTGATGAAGCTTCGAACCTGCCCCGCCACCTCGTTGCCGTCCCAGGCGATCCGCCACAGCGAGGTATCGGACATGACGGGATCGTTGAGGAATTGCTGGAAGTCGGCATCGGTCGCCGGGAAGTAGCCCCAATGGTCGCGGAACGCCTCCTGATCGGCAGCCCAGATCGTCGACAGGTGCTCTGGCAGGACCTCGCGTATCTCGAGACCCTCCGGCAGCGGCGCATCGGGCAGGTCGTCCACGCTCGGGCGAAGCATCGAGTAGAAATAGCGGACCGGCTCGTACCCGATGCCGCGAAGCAAGGCGTCGCGCTCCGGCGCGCGCTCGCCGCCGAACGTCTCGAAATGCTTGCTGCCCGGCGGATGCTCGGCGGCAATCGCTCGCACCCTCGCCTCGAGCGCGCGGACCATCGTCATGAACACCGCCTGGCCGGCAACCGCTGGGTCGACGAACGGGATCACTTCATAGACGCGCGCTCCGTCGAGCTCCTCGTGGGAGGATGCCCGGCCGTAACCGACGATCCGCCCGTCGACCTCGGCAATCGCGACGTCGCGTGCCGGGTCCGAATCGGAGAGGTTGTCGTAGAACTGCTGGAATTGCCCGTCGGTCGTCGAGAAGTCGGTGCCTTCGGCGGCCCGGATCGCGTTGGCGATGGCATTCATCGCGCGATAGTCGTCGGGCGCCCGGAGGTGTCGCATGACGAGGCCCGGAGGGGGCGTTCCGTCCGTCGGGAAGAGCCTGATCGCCTCGGCCGACGTGTTTGCCATCAATCGAGCGTGAAGTAGTCCGGATCCTGGTAGCGGCCCGTCCGCTCCCGTTCGATCTGCATCAGGACGTCGTTGAGAAGCGACGACGCGCCGAAGCGGAACCAGTCGGGGCTCATCCAGCGGGGCCCGAGCGTCTCGTACAGGACGACGAGGTACTGGATCGCCTCCTTGGCGACGCGAATCCCGCCCGCGGGCTTCATCCCGACCTGGCGACCCGTCTGGCGCTCGAAGTCGCGGATCGCCTCGAGCATCACGAGGGTCACGGGGAGCGTCGCCGCCGGGACCACCTTGCCGGTTGAGGTCTTGATGAAGTCGGCGCCGGCGGCCATCGCCAGGACCGACGCTCGGCGGACGTTGTCGTACGTCTCCAGCTCGCCGGTCTCGAGGATGACCTTGAGGTGGGCATCGCCCGCGGCCTCCTTGACGTCGACGATCTCCTCGAAGACGGTCAGGAAATCACCCGACAGGAACGCTCCGCGATCGATGACCATGTCGATCTCGTCGGCACCGGCTTCGACGGCCGCGCGAGTCTCGGCGATCTTGATGTCGCGAAACGTCTGGCCGGACGGGAAACCGGTCGCGACCGATGCGACCTTGACGGTGGAGCCCTTCAGGGCGTCCTTGGCCTCGGCGACGAGGGCCGGGTAGACGCAGATCGCCGCGACAGACGGGATCGTCGGGTCGCCCGGCTGGGGCGTCATCGCTTTCTGGCAGAGGGCCCGGATCTTGCCGGGCGTGTCCTTCCCCTCGAGCGTGGTGAGATCCATCATCCGGATGGCGAGATCGAGGGCCCACACTTTCGAGGCCTTCTTGATCGACCGCTTCTTGAGGCTGTCGACGCGCTCCTCGACCCCGACCTGGTCGACGCTGCTGACCCGTCCGAGCAGGCTGCCGAGGGCGCCGGGCCGACCGTCCCACGAGCGGACGAGCTCGTGCGCGCGCTCGCGCGCCAGGGTGTCGGGGCGTCTGGTTGCCGTCATGGGACGGTGAGGATACACCGAGCCCACATGCGGTCCCGGCGAACTCGTGCCCGTTACTCCCTCGAGGTCCGGATCGAATACAGTTCAAGCAACAGAAAGAGAGGGACCATGGCCGATCGTCAGCTCCGAGCGAGGATGATCCGGGCTTCCTGCGTCGCCGTCGTCCTCGCCGCGCTCGTCGGCGGCGGAACCGCGCTCGCCGCGAGCCAGTCGGTGACGATCTCCGATCTTGCCTTTTCGCCCGCGTCGGTGACCGTCCTGGTCGGCGACACCGTGACCTGGACGAACTCGGACCCCCAGGTCCACACGGCCACTTCTGACGACGGGTCCTGGGACGCGGGGAACATCGCCGCCAACGGCGGCACCGGCGCGTTTGTCTTCACGACGGCCGGCACCTTCCCCTACCACTGCACGATCCACACCCAGATGACGGGCACCGTCACCGTCCAGGCGGCGGCCGCGACAACGGCGCCGACAGCTCGTGCATCGATGGCACCCACGGACGCGGCGGCGATCTTCGAAACCGGTAGTGGCGCGGGCGGTGGGTTGCTCAGTTCGCTATTCATCGCGGCCGTCGCGGCGTTCGTCGGGGCACTGGTCATCCGACGGCGGCCCGCTCCGGCGGTGGCGCCGTTGGTCGCGGTCCAGTCCCTCGCCGTGACGGGCCGGGCGGTTACCCCTCCCATCGACAGGGCCCCAGCCGGGAGCCCGGGCGGCGCACCCGAGCGCTCGTTCGGCCCGATCGTCGTCGTCGCGATCGCTTCGGCCGTCGCCGTGGCGGTGGTCTTGCGGAAGCGGTCCTCCGGGCGGTGATGGCACTTACGCTGGCTCGGCTCCGAACCCGATCGTTCATTGCCGGATCCATCGCCCTCGCGGCGCTGCTCGTAGTCGGGAGCTCCGTCGTCGTGGCAGCGACCCGGTCGGTCGCGATCTCCGACTTCGCCTATTCGCCGTCGTCGATCACGATCAACGTCGGCGACCGAGTCAGGTGGACCAACTCCGACGCGGTCGCTCACACGGCAACGGCGTCGAACGGGTCGTTCGACACGGGCGATATCGATCAGGGGCAGTCGGCATCGGTCACGTTCACGCAGCCCGGCACCTACCAGTACCTCTGCACGCCGCACCCGACGATGACCGGCACGATCCGTGTTCGGGCGGCCGGCGCCGGAGTGACGGATCCCCCGACGGACGCCGTCATCCCGATCAATCGGGTCGAACCGGGCAGTGGAGCAGCGCCGGCGCTGCTGGTCGCAGCCGCGACGCTGCTGCTCGGGCTGGCGATCGCACGACGCCGCCTCTCCAACTGAGGCCCGGCAACCCGCCGGCGCTACCTCCCGCCGCGCGCCTTCGGTAGGGGCGGGAGCCCGCGCTTGCCCTCGACGAGGTAGTGCCGGAACCAGGCGCGGACCTGGACGAGGCTTTCCGCCCGGCGATACGGCGTCCCGGACCGCGTCAACTCGTGATTCTCGTCGGGAACCCGCATGAGCCGGACCTGCCGCTTCTTCGAGCGGAGGACGGTGAACAGCGCCTCCGCCTGACCGACGGTCGTCCGCAGGTCACGCTCGCTGTGCTGGATGAGGAGGGGCGTCCGGATCCTGTCGGCGTACGTGAGCGGCGAGATCTCGCGGAAGTAGGCGGGGTCGTCCCATGGCGTCACCCCGAACTCCAGCTTCGCCCAGTCGCCGCCGCTGATGTCGCCGGTCAGGAACAGCATCGCCATGTCGCTGACCGAGCGGCAGGTGATCGCTGCCCGGAATCGCTGGTCGTGGGCGATGATCCAGTTCGTCAGGTAACCGCCGTACGAGCCGCCGGTCACGCCGAGCCGGTCCGGATCCGCCAGGCCATCCGCGATGAGCGAGTCGATCGCGCCGATGACGTCGCGCATGGGGCCTGGTCCCCAGTCACGCAGGTTCGCCTCGTTGAATTCGCGGCCGTAGCCTTCCGAGCCGCGCGGATTCGAGTAGTAGACGCTCATGCCGGCCGCCGCGAGGACCTGGAACTCGAGGAACGGCGCCCAGCCGTAGAGCGTATGCGGCCCCCCGTGGATCTCGGTGACGACCGGCCGGGGACCGGCCGTCGCGCCGCCGGCCGGGATGAGCCAGCCCTGGATATCACGGCCGTCGACGGTGACGTGTCGCTCCTGCGGCTCGTGCAGCTCGATGTCTGCGAGGGCATCCTCGTTGAACGCTGTGGCCCGACGCGGTTCGCCCCGGACGCCGTCGCGGACCCATAGGTCCGACAGCTCTGTGGCGGCGGAGCGGAGGTAGGCGGTCCGAACGCGGCCACCCGGCGTGGTGACCTGATCAAAGGATGAAATGTAGTGGCGGCCATCGGTCAGCCGTTCGAGCTTCCCGTCGGCCGTTGCGATCCGCCAGACCTGGTACGCGCCGGCGATCGGCGCCAGGAAGGTCAGCCAGGCACCGTCCTCGGACGGGATGAGTCGCGGACCTTCCCCGGGCGTGATGTCGCTCGCCATTCCCGAGGCCGGCATGATGTCGTGGCGGTCGGAGATGTTCCGACCCCCGCCCGGCGTAGCGTCGGAGCCGTCGGCGGCGAGAAGCCAGATGTCGTTTCGATACCCGTTCGATGGCAGACGGCCACCGAGTGCGGCCAGCGTCTTGCCGTCCGGGAGCCAGGTCGGGCTGAAGAAGAGCGAGTCGTTTCCGCCCGTAACGCGCGTCCTCCGGCCGGTCTCGACGTCGACGACGACGATGTCGGAGCGGTAGTTGAGGTCGTGGTCCCGGCCGACGCGCGTCGCGAAGGCGATCCGGCGGCCGTCCGGCGACCAGGCGGGATCCTCATCGGGGGCGGTGCCGTCGGTCAGCCGACGTGCCTCACCGGACTGGGCGTCGACGATCCAGATGTGGGCGACCGAGTCGTAGATGAAATCGGACCCGTTGAACATGTAGTTGAGCCGATCGATATATCGGTAGTCCGGTTCCGGGGGGTCCGTCGGCTCTCGTTTGGCATCGAACCCCCGCGCCCTGCGATCCTCCTTGCGGGTCGCGCCACGCGAGCTTGTCGTGACGAGGAGCTGCCGACCATCGGGCGACCACGCGAAGCCGTCGACACCGCGCGGCAGGTCGGTCAGCCGCCGCGCCTCGCCGCCGCCGATCGAGAGCAGGTGGATCTGGTTGCCGTCCTCCCGTTCCTTCGGGTCCTTCGGCGCGTCCGGCTCCTCCTCGACCTGGAGCCGCCGATCGGAGATGAACGCGACCGTCCGGCCGTCCGGCGAGAAGCGGCCGTGCCGGTCGTGCTTCGAACCGATCGTCAACTGGCGCGGGCCATCGGCCCCCTCGAGCGGGGCGAGCCACACTGCGTGCCGATAGCCGTCCCGCCGCGGTGCCGACGTCTGGAGCGTCACGAGAGCCGACGTTCCGTCGGGCGACAGCCGCGGGTCGGTCGGGATACGCAGTCGATAGAGGTCGTCGGGGGCGAGCGAACGCGCCAAGGAGTCCTCCCCGTTTCTCGGATAGCGCCGGCGCGGGATCGGGCGCGCGGCGACGACCCCGAGTCTAGCGGCTACCATCCGACCACGATGCGCGACCAGCTGTCGCTGCGGCTCGAACCGGACGTCCCGACGCTGCCGAACCTTCCGGTCACGCTCCGGCCGATGCTGGCGCGACCCCTGCCCGAACCGTTCGACTCCACGGGGCACCTGTTCGAGCCGTCGTGGGGCGGATTGCGCGCTCTCGTCTTCGTCGGACCTGCCGAGGCCCGAGGCGGCGGCGATGTCCGGCTCCTCGACGGTGACGGTCGTGACCTCACAGCGGCGCTTCCCGAGCTCGCCGGACTCGCCGTCCGGGTCGATGCGCGATCCGCTGTCCTCGATGGCGAGCTGGTCGTGGTCGATGCGAACGGCCTGGCCGACAACGCGGAGCTGGAGCGCAGGCTCGGGGGCGAACGCGGGCGGCCAGTGGCGTTCCTCGCCTTCGACCTCCTCCATCTCGACGGCCGGTCGCTGCTGTCGGCGCCGCTCGATCGTCGACGCGAAGCGCTGCGCCGGGTCCTCCGGCCGGGCGACGAGGTCGTCGCGGTGCCCGCGATCGCGGGCGAGGGCCGGGCGCTCTATGACGCGGCCGCGACCCAGGGGATCGCTGGAATCATGGCCCGCCAGCGATCGAGTCCGTACCTATCGGGCGTCCGGAGCCGGCTCTGGCGGTTCATCGCCGTCGGGGAACCCGCGTCGGGCGATCGTGTCGCGGCCGAGGTCGACCCAACGCAGCCCGCGACGTCGACGGCGCCGGTTGTCGCCCTGATCCGACGCCTGCCCCTCCTCTTCGAGGACTAGGCACCACCGGGCCGACGCCCGCACCGCTCGCGGAATTCCTGCCACGTAGGCGTATCGGACAAGCGGGCGACAGGATCGGTCGAACCTTCCTGCACGGCGGGAAGGATCAACAGGAAATGGGCCCGATACGGTCGATTCTCGGTGCGAGACAGGAACGATTGCTCGATTTGACGCGCTACCTGTCGTACGTGCTCGCCACGTAGGAATCCGCGTCGACGCCGCCCTCAGCCGTGTCGGGCGGCCTCGACGTAGGCGCGCAGGCCCGGCCGCTGGCCGTACAGGAGAGAGCCGGCCGCGTAGATCCGAATGGCGACGACGGCGACAACCGCGATCGTTCCGACGAGGAGGCCCACCGACAGCGCGAGCTCCCACGGCTCGACCCGTCCGACGGACAGCCTGGTCACCATGACGAACGGGCTCCAGAACGGCACGTACGAAGCGAGCCGGATGAACCATGTGATCCCGCCAGTGAGTGCCAGAAGGCCCTGGAAGTACCCGACGATCGCGATCAGGCTGAGCGGCAGGGCGATGATCTGCAGATCCTCCGGCCGGCTGACGAGGGAACCGGCGGCCGCGTAGACGAGCGCGTAGAGCGTGAAGCCCAGGACGTAGTACGTCGCAAACGACAGGAGCAGGCCCGGCGACAGCGCCGACAGCGGCAGGGCGATGCCGACTCCGTCACCCAGGATGGCGGCGGCCAGCCGGTCCTCGACGAGCAGGATCGCCAGCGCCGGAACGAGCACGATGATCGTCTGGGTCGCCCCGGCCAGGCCGATCCCGAGCGCCTTGCCAACGACGAGCTGGCGCGCCGACGCGGCGCTGATCAGCAGCTCCATCACCCGACTGGTCTTCTCCGCGACGACGCCTTGCGCCACCCACATGCCGTAGATCACGATCGTGATGAAGATGAGGAAGCCGATCACGACCCCGACGATGACCCGACTCGCGAACGTAGCCGCGTTGAATGGCTCCGAGCTGCCGCCCGGCCCGATCGCACGCAGGATCTCGACGTCGGGCAGCTGGAACCCGGCCACCGGGTTCCGCGCGCTGTAGTCGAGAACCGCGACGCCGAACACACCGATCGAGAGCTTCTGGATCTGGGACTCGCCCATCGTTTCGCCGAGGTGGAAGCTGATCACGAGCTGGCCGCTCGGCAGGCGCGAGGCGACGAGAACGGCATCGAGCTCTCGGTCGTTGACCTGGCCGATGGCCGCGCCGGCATCGCCGACCGGGATGAGCTCAAATTCGTCCCCCGCGCCCTCCTGGTTGAGGAGCTGGCCAAGGACGGCGGTCGACCGTTCCTCGAGCTCTGGATCGGAAGCCACGATCGCGACCCTGGTGACGGTGTCGCGCACCAGCAGACCCGTAAGGATCGGCAGGACGGCGACGAAGACCGCGAGGAGGACGAGGACGATCGTCGATACGTGGAAGAGCCGGCTCCCGACGAGTGCGGAGTACTCGCGCCTCGCGATGATCCCGACGTTCGGACGGAGCGGCTCGGGACGGCGCGTGGGCGCTTCGCCGGTCATGCGGCAGGCTCGTCGGACGCGAGCGGCGAAAGTCGCTCCGAATCGGCGCTGTCCACGTCCGGAGCGAGGTGGAGGTCCTCATCGGGCGGGCGGCCGACATGATCGATGAAGATCTGCTCGAGAGACGACTCGACGACCTCGAAATGCGTCACGCGGACGCCGCGGCTGATGGCGGCGGTCAGGATGGCATCCGGCTCGACGCCGATATCCAGCTCGATCTCCGTCCGGTCGATGCCGGGCCGGAGAATCCGTGCGCCGGGCACCTCGTTGATCCACGCCAGCCGGTGGTCGCCCTCCACGGCGAGCTTCACGAGGCGGCGGCCGGCTGCGCGCCGGATCTCCCGGACGGGGCCGCCGACGACGACCCGCCCTCGATCGAGGATCGCGATCGACTCGCAGAGCGCCTCAACCGTCTCCATCTGGTGGGTCGAGAAGATGAGGGTCCGTCCCTGGTCCCGGAGCTCGAGGAATGTCTCGCGGAGCAGAGCGACGTTGACTGGATCGAGGCCCGTGAACGGTTCGTCCATCAACAGCACCGACGGGTCGTGGAGGATCGCGGCGATGAGCTGGACCTTCTGCTGGTTGCCCTTCGACAGCTCCTCGGCGCGGCGGCCGGCGAGCTCGGGCACTCGGAACCGCGCCAGCCAGTGGAGTGCCTCACGCCGTGCCCGGTCCGGCGGAACGCCGTAGAGCGATGCGAAGTAGGCGAGCTGGTCGACGACGACCATCCGCGGATACAGGCCTCGTTCCTCGGGCAGATAGCCCCATGTCGCTCGCGGGAGGAGGCGGCTGTCGGTGCCATCCCAGGTCACCGTCCCGCGATCGGCCTCGAGGACGCCGAGCACGATGCGCATCGTCGTCGTCTTGCCGGCTCCGTTCGCGCCCAGGAAGCCGAAGACCTGGCCGGCCGGAACGTCGAACGAGACACCGTCGAGGGCGGCGATTGACCCGAAGCGCTTGTGGAGGTCAGCGATCAAGAGGCTCACTCGGCGGAGGATAGCCCTGAACCTGAGGAGGCGCGAGTGGTCCGATCGTCCGGTCGCGGCGCCGACGCCGGCGCCGGAGGAAGCGCCGTCGTGTGGTTCCGTTGCAGCACTCCCGCTAGGCTTAACTCGTGGGCACCGACATGGAGGCATCTGCCAGGAAGCAGGGGCCGGTTACCTTCGCGGCAACACTCGAGCCTCGTCCGACTGGCGGAGTCGCCATCCGCGTGCCGTTCGACCCGTCGGCCGAGTGGGGCCACCAAGGACCGCCATGACGTGACCGGGACGATCGAAGGCCGCACCGTCCGGGGGAAGCTGACGCTCGTCAATGGGGAGCCCTACCTGCTACTGGGTCCCGCCTGGTGCAGGGACCCTCGCGTTGGTCCGGGGACGCACGCGACCGTCACCCTCGCGCCCGAGGGACCGCAGGTAGCGTCGCTGTCGCGTGACGTTCGAGACGCACTGGAGGCCGAGCCCGAAGCCCGGCGCTACTTCGAGTCGCTGGCGACGTTCTACCGCAAGGGCTACGTTCGCTGGATTGATGGGGCGAAGCGGCCGGAAACGCGCGCGAAACGGATCGAAGAGACGGTGGCGGCGCTCAAGGCCGGCAAGCGGCAACGCTGACCCCGGCATGGCCGTCAGTCGAAGCGGCGTGCGATGATCGTCGAGTGACCAGCCCGAGCATGTCCCCCTCCCCGACGGTCGCCAGCCGGATCCACGCCGATCGGGCCGGGCGGACCCTCGAGATCGACTGGCAGGACGGCCACCGGAGCGTCTACGACTTCATCGCGCTCCGCTGGCTCTGCCCCTGCGCCTATTGTCGCGGCGAAGCCGGCATGCCCGGCTGGCTCGACACTGCCCCCACCCTGACCGACGAGCAGACGCGAATGGTCGACATCGCCCTCGTCGGCAACTATGCGGTCGCGCCGTCATGGGGCGACGGCCATCACACCGGGTACTACACGTTTGCCCTCCTGCGCGGTCGCTGCCCGTGCGCGATCTGCACGGCGGAGCGGGCTGCCGCGACGCAAGGGGCTGTCAAGACCCACGGACACGAGGAGCATCGACCATGATCGTCGCCACCACACCGTTCATCGCCGGCCATCGCGTGACGGAGACGAAGGGCCAGTGTTTCGGGCTCGTCGTCAGGAGCCGCGGCTTCTCGGGCAATCTCATCGCCGGCCTGCGATCTCTCGGCGGCGGTGAGATCAAGGAGTACACGTCGCTCCTCGAGGACACCCGCCGTCAGGCCCTCGATCGTCTCGTCAAGAACGCGACATTGATGGGCGCGAACGCGGTGCTGTCGATGCGTTTCGACAGCTCGGAGCTGGCCGGGACGATGTCCGAGATCGTCGCCTACGGGACCGCCGTCATCGTCGAGCCGGACGCCGCCGCGTCGCAGCCGACCTCCGAGTGATCCGATGCTGTCCGCGACCACTCGAGCGCTGATCGTCGGCCTCGGTGTGCTGATGGTCATCGCGGGCCTCGCTGCGGCAGGCGTCGGCGGAGGGCTCGGTGCCTTGTGGCTGACGGTCATGGGGGTCGTTCTCGTTGTCGCCGTGTTCGTCGAGCGCCAGCGCTATCGCTCGGAGGCCGCCGACCAGCCGTTCGAGCCGGTCGGGCCTGGCGGCGGCGAGCCGATCGGCACACTCGAACCGCGCTTCCGGCCAACCGACGAGCTCTTCGTGGACCCGACAACCGCGCTGACGATGCGTGTCCACGTCGACCCTCGGACCGGCGAGCGGCGGTACGTCGCGGAGGGCTAGCCGGGGGGTGCCCGGGACAGCTGTTGCGTCGGGTCGTGAACGGGCGCGTGGTATCCTCGGCCGCCCGAAGACAGTGAGAGGGCCGGGCCGAATCGGGAGGCCCTCGCAGGAGTGACACGAGCCGATGACCGCGGTTGATGAACGCACCGTCGGTTCCGCGCGCCCCCGCGCGCGTGCGCCGAGGAAGCCGGTCGATCGGACGCCGTACCTCAATCGTGAACTCTCGTGGCTCGAATACAGCGCCCGCGTCCTGTTCGAGGCCCGGGACGCCCGCAATCCCCTCATCGAGCGGGTCAAATTCCTGACGATCTTCGCAGGGATGCTCGATGAGTTCTTCCAGATCCGGGTCGCCGGGCTGCGACAACAGGTGAACACGGGGTCTGCCTCGCTATCGCCCGATGGTCGGACGGCGGCCGAGCAGATCGGGGCCGCCCGATCTCGCGTCCTGGAGCTCGTCGAGGAGCTTGGCGCGACATACGCCGAGATCCGCCATGCCCTGCTCGGCGAAGGCATCGAGATCGTCGACTACGCCGCGATCCCGGAGCACCACGAGACGCTCCGGCAGCGATTCCTCGACGAGATCTACCCCGTCCTCACCCCGCTTGCCGTCGATCCGGGCCACCCGTTTCCGTACATCTCGACGCTGAGCCTGTCCATCGCCGTGGGCCTGCGCGACCCCGAGACGGGGGAAACCCGGTTCGCGCGCGTGAAGGTGCCGCCGATCCTTCCCCGTTTCATCGAGATCGAGCCCAATCACTTCGTGCTGATCGACCAGATCATCGAGGCGAACCTCGATGTCCTCTTCACCGGCATGGAGGTGATCGAGCACCACCTCTTCCGGGTGACCCGCAACGCCGATCTCTCGCTGGAGGAAGACGAGGCCGACGATCTCCTCATGGCGATCGAGGAGGAGCTCCGGAGGCGGCGCTTCGGCGAGGCGGTCCGCCTCGAGGTCGAGCGGTCGATGCCGGCCGCAACGCGCCAGATCCTGCTGCGCGGTATCGGCCTCGGCGAGGACGACTGCTACGAAATCCGCGGGATGCTCGACCTGACAGGCCTCCGGGTCATCGCCGACCTTGATCGCGCCGACCTCAGGAGCCCGACATGGACGCCGGTCATCCCGTCGCGCCTCGTCCCGCCCGACGAGGACGAGCCGACCGACGTGTTCGCCGTCATCCGCGCAGGCGACCTGCTCGTTCATCACCCGTACGAGAGCTTCACGGCATCGGTCGAGCGATTCATCGGGCAGGCCGTCGAGGACCCGGAAGTCCTCACGATCAAGATGACGCTCTACCGGACATCGGGCGACTCGCCGATCGTCCGCGATCTCATCCGCGCAGCCGAACGCGGCAAGCAGGTCGTCGTGCTCGTCGAGATCAAGGCCCGATTCGATGAGGAGGCGAACATCGTCTGGGCCCGCAAGCTTGAGCAAGCCGGCGCCCACGTCGTCTACGGCCTCGTCGGCCTGAAGACCCACAGCAAGGTCGCCCTCGTCGTTCGGCGCGAGGGATCCGGGCTGCGCCGCTACGTCCACATCGGGACCGGCAACTACAACCCGAAGACCGCCAGGCTCTACACGGACCTCGGACTGCTGTCCTGCCGTCCCGAGCTTGGCGCCGACGTCACGGATCTGTTCAACGTTCTGACCGGGCTGTCCCGCCAGCGTGTCTTCCGCCGCCTCCTGGTTGCGCCGCACAGCCTGCGGACGCGCTTCCTCGAGCTCGTCGACCGGGAGATCGCCCATGCCGCGGCGGGCCGCGAGGCCCGGATCGTGCTCAAGGTGAACGCCATCGTCGACGAGGAGTCGATCGACGCGCTCTATCGCGCGTCCCAGGCCGGCGTTCGCGTTGATCTGATCAGCCGGGCGGGCTGCTCCCTGCTGCCAGGCGTGCCCGGGGTCTCGGACCTGATCGCGGTTCGATCGATCGTCGGCGAGTTCCTCGAGCACTCGCGGATCTTCGGCTTCGCCAACGGCGGGCAGCCCGATTGGTACATCGGCTCGGGCGACCTCATGGACCGCAATCTCGACCGCCGAGTCGAGGCCGTCGTGCCGGTCGAGGATCAGGAAGCGCGCGCGCGGCTCGCCGAGTTCGTCGAGATCATGCTCGCCGACGACCGGCGGTCCTGGCAGCTCGGGTCCGACGCGAAATGGCGGCGGACGGAGGAGCTGAACGGGGCGGCCGGGACAATCGATACCCACGAGGAACTGAAGATGCGTGCGCTCGCGGCCGGAACGCTCGCGACCACGCCGCGGCGCCCGGGTTCCGGCACCGGCTCGCTCGACCCCCGCGCATGACGGCGGAGCGATGAGTCCGTCGGCGCCGGCCCCACGCCCGGTCGAGGTCGAGCTGAAATACCGCCTCCTGCAGGAGGCAGCGGGCGACCGCTATCTGATCGCCGAGGAGCTGGGTGGATTCCGCCCGGTCAGTCCGGTCCGCTCGACGCAGCTCGAGGATCGGTACCTCGATACGGCGGACGGCGCGCTCGTCCGGGCGGGCTTCGCCGCCCGACTCCGTCAGACGGCGAAGGGCACGACGGTGTCGGTCAAGTCGCTGGCCCGGCGATCGGGAGAATCCGGGGCCCATCGGCGTGAGGAGCTCGAGGGTCCAGCCGATCGGACGGCAGGCCCGCGCGACTGGCCGCCGTCGGACGCACGGTCCCTCATCCTCGAGCAATGCGGCGATGCGCCGCTCGTGGAGCTTGTCACGATCCGCCAGCTACGCCGGAAGCGGAAGCTGCAGTTGGACGACACGATCGTCGAGCTGAGCCTCGACGAGGTGGATGCCGTCGCCCGCAGCCGGGTCGTCGAGCGCTTCGTGGAGCTCGAAGTCGAGGTCATGGAGGGCGACGACACCGCCCTCGACCGGATCGAGGCGATCCTCGCGAACGACCGTGAACTGGCGCCGTCGACCGGTTCGAAGCTCGAGGCGGCACTTTCGGCAATCCAGGCATCGATGGGCCGCCGGGGCAAGCGAGCCGCTGCCTTCCTCGCCCTGATCGAGCCGGAAGCCGATCCCGCTCGGGCCGAGGTCGCCGCCGCTCCCGAAGTGGCGTCGCCTCGGGACGGAGACGGGGCCGGCACCGCCAAACGTTCGAGGGACTCCGCGGTCGATTCGGACGCCCCGTCCGATGCACCCGCGCCCGAGGCCGTGGCAGCGCCCCAGGCCGTGGTGACGGACGTAGCCGAGCCTGAGCCCGATGTCCCGCGCCTGGTTGTCGGCAAGACGCCGGGGGTGCTCGCCGACGACCACCTTGCCGAGGCCGGCCGCAAGGTCCTCCGCTTCCACCTCGCCCGGATGCTCGCCCGCGAGGCCGGCACGCGCGACGGCAGTGATCTGGAGGAACTGCACGGGATGCGGGTCGCGACGCGGCGCCAGCGAGCTGCCTGGCGGGTCTTCGGCGAGGCATTCCGAGCCGGCCGGACGCGGACCCATCGCAGGCGCCTGCGGGAAGTTGCCGCGCGGCTCGGCGCGGTCAGGGACCTCGACGTGCTCCTCGAGGCGGCCGACGCGTACCGCGCCGACCTGCCCGCGGCCGAACAGCGCGCCCTCGAGCCGCTTCTGAGCGGTTGGCGCGACCATCGCGACGACGCCAGGAAGCTCCTCATCCGCGAGCTCGACTCGGATGGCTACCACCGCTGGATCGACGACTACAGCGAGTTCGTCCGGCATGAGGGCCTTGCCGTCGTGCCGGTCTCGCCGACGCAGCCGCACCGCGTCCGCGACACGGCCCCGTCGCGGATCCTCGCCGCCTACGAGGGCGTGCGCGCGTACGAGCCGGTCCTGCGCTGGGCCGACGTCGAGACGCTTCACGAGCTTCGGATCGGCGGGAAGTGGCTTCGCTACACCCTCGAGTTCGTCCGGGAGGCGCTCAGCCCGGAGGCGTCAATGCTCATCGCCAGGGTTACGGCCCTCCAGGACCACCTTGGCCTGCTCAACGACGCGGACGTCACCGCCCACATGGCCCGTTCATTCCTCGTCGAGAACGCCAGCGACCTCAGCCAGATGGAAAGTGCGGCGATTGCCCGCTACCTGGTCAGTCGGGAGCGCGAGGTGGCGAGGCTCCGGCGGACGGTCGGTCGTCCGTGGCGCGGCGTCGCCGGTGTGTCGTTCAGGCGGGCGCTGGGACGGACGATCGCGAGCCTCTGAGCGGAGGCGGTCCTCAATGCACCCAGCCGTGGGCAAGTCGCTCCAGCTGGTCGCGCCATCCCCGGCCGGCGTGAGCCACGGCCAGTACCGTGCCTTCGCGGACGCCACCATCAGCCACCCGGACCTCGGTGACGCCGTAGCAATTCATGATCGCCTCGACGATTGCGGCCCCCGCGGCCAGGATCCGCGCCCGGGCCGGTCGCAGGCCGTGACGGTCGGCGATATCGTCGCTCGTCTCGCTGACGGCCAGGCCGAACGCCTCCTCCAGGTCGCCGGGTGTCAGCCGCTGGGACGCGAGGCCATTCGGGACGACCTTGAGCAGGTTCGACGCCGGCCCCCCGACGAGGACCACCTCCGCGGGGCGTGAAGCGGGAGCTTCAGCGACCGCCGCGGCCGCGGCTGCCCGGATGGCGGCGAGCTCGCTCGGGTTGGTCGGATCGCCGTTGACAAATTGTCCCGTCAGGCGCGTGGCGCCCACGGGCAAGCCGGTGGCGACGGCCCGCCGATCGGGCCCGACGAACGCGAGCTCGCTGCTCCCGCCGCCGACATCGACGACGAGGAGGTCGTGCGTGACTGGCCGGCCCTCCGTCACGCCGATCAGCATGAGAAACGCTTCCTCCTCGTGACCAAGGACATGAAGAGGAACGCCGGTCGCCTGCGAGACCTCGTGGACGATGCGCGACGCGTCGGCCAGGCGCCGGAGGGGCTCGGTTCCGACGAACGTGACGTCGTCCGCCGCGCCATCCCGGGCCATGGAGTCGTACCGGAGGAGCGTGTCCACCAGCGCCCGCCGGGCCTCCTCGCCGAGCGCACCCCCCGCCTCGGCAACGTCGCCCAGACCGAGGAACACCGATTCATCGGCGATCGGCTTGATGCGATGGTTGAGAATGCCGGCCACCAGGAGGTGGACCGACGTCGAACCGAGATCGACAGCGGCGCCGACTCGCCCGTGGGATCCCGGCGGCAAGGCGGAGTTCGATCAGGCCGGGGGAGCCGGTGGCTTCGGTGCGCGGCGCGCGGCGGGCTTCGCTGCCCTGCGCCTGGTCGGCTTGGCCTTCGTCGCGGCCTTCGGCTTGGCGGTCGTCGCGGCCTTCGGCTTGGCGGTCGTCGCGGTCTTCGGCTTGGCGGTCGTCGCCGCCCGCCGCCCGGTGGTCGTTGTCGCCTTTGGGGCGGCCGAGGCCGCGCTCGACGTGGCCGCGCTCGACGAGGCCGGTGGCGCCGCCTTCGGACGCCTCGCAGCGGCTGGCTTCGGCTTGGCCCGGCGCGATGTCGTCGCCTTGGCCTTGGCAGAGGTGGACCTCCGCCGGGTCGAGCGGCGCAGGCCGGCCGCCGGACGTGCCTGGAGACTCTTCAGGCCCTGGACAAGGGCCTCGAGCTCGCGTACCTCGGCGGTAACCTCGGCCAGTCGGATCGTCCGCTTGTCGCGGTTCTTGGCGGTTGCTTTCGCGAGCCGCTCACGACGGCGCGTCTCCTCGTCGCGTGCGGCCGCGAGCGCGAACTCGAGCCACTCGATGTGGCGCGTCACTGCGGCGGCAGGTGTCAGCGCGGCCGGGTCGTCCGTTGCCATCTAATCTCCCTCTGAAAATCGCTCGAACCCGGCCGATCATAGCCCGACGAGGCCGAATGCAGCCATCCCGGATCGCAGCCCGATCGTGACCCATCGGCGTGGAGGGGCCACGAGGCGCGCGCTCCGACGACCAAGGAAACAGATTCGAGTCGCTGCGTACGCGTCAATCCGGGTGTCCCGGCGCGGCGACGGTCCGAGGGCTGGACCGGCGGCGACGGGGGGTCAGCTCTCGATTACCGGCGGCTTGTGGCCCGCTTCCCAAGCTGCCGACGCCCAGCGCCCGCCGCGCTCCCAGAAGTCTGGGCTGTGACGCTCAGCCTCCATGTTGGACGAGCCCTCCCAGGCCTCCAGCCATCGATCGGCCGCCTCGAGGCTCATGCCGAGTTCGTGCAAATGCGACGCGATCCCGGCCCGTTGGGCCGCGAACAGGCGGTCCCGCTGGGGCTCGGTTGCCGCGGCAGAGGGAGCCACCCGACGGAGCCGCCCAGGTGCCGAGGATGGGATCACTGTCACACGCCTCCTCTGCAAGATACGTCTCGGTCGCGCCAGTTCGACTGGCTGGAATGGTCCCGGGCGACCTGCGTCATCAGGCCGCGTTTCCGCGGGCGGTGAGTGTTGCCCTGCCTCAGGCCAGAGCGCAACCGGGGCACATGACCTATTGGGGCCTGGCGGCCAGGGCCGGGCCGTTAACAAAGCCTTAACACGGCACCAACCGGACGTTGAACGCATCCTCCGAACGTACGTGCCGGAGGGAAACAGACACAGCCCGCGCCCGAGCGCGGCCGAGAGGAGTATCCCCAGTGACGATTTCCGGTTCGAAGCGCCTTGGAGCGCTCGCCATCGCGACCATCTTCGTGATCGGCGCATGTACAGGAGGCGGCGCGACCACCAGCCCGGCGGCCTCGACAGGTGGCGACCCGACAGCAGCAGCAAGCGGAGCAACTGAACCCTCGTCCGGACCGCTCAGCGGCTCCGTCACGATCGACGGCTCGAGCACCGTCTACCCGATCACGGAGGCGGTCGCCGAGGAGTTCAAGGCGGCCAATCCCGGTGTCAATCCGACGGTCGCCTTCTCCGGAACCGGCGGCGGCTTCAAGCTCTTCTGCGCCGGCGACACCGACATCAACGATGCGTCTCGCCCGATCAAGCCGGACGACGAGGGCGAGGGCGTGGCCTGCACGGCCAACAACATCGAGTTCGTCGAGCTCCAGGTCGCGATCGACGGCCTGACCGTCGTCGTCAACCCCGAGAATACGTTCGCGAAGTGCCTCACCGTCGACGAGCTGGCCAAGATCTACGGGCCGGACTCGCCCCAGGACCTGAAGTGGAGCGATGTCAACCCCGCTTTCCCGGGAGATGCCGTCAACCGGTTCATGCCGGGCGCCGACTCGGGGACGTTCGACTACTTCACCGAGGTGATCAACGGCGAGGTCGACGCGGCGACGCAGTACGCGACCCCGTCAGAGGACGACAACGTCCTGGTGACCGGTGTCGCCGGCGACGTCAACGCGATCGCGTTCTTCGGCTACGCCTACTTCGTCGAGAACGAGGACAAGGTCAAGGCTGTCGAAGTCGACGGCGGTGATGGCTGCGTCGCACCGACCGAAGCCACGATCAACGACAACAGCTATGCGCCACTCTCGCGACCGCTCTTCATCTATCCGGACATCGGCAAGGCCAAGGAACGCCAGGAACTGAAGGCATTCGTCGACTTCTACCTCGAGAACACGAACACGCTGTCGACCGAGGTCGGCTACATCGCTCTCCCAGACGACCTCCTCCAGGCGGAGAAGGACGAGTGGGCAGCCGCCGTCGGCGGGTGACGGAGCACTCCTGAAGCTCTCCTCCTCCGCACGCACCGGCTCGAAGCTCGGATCGAGCCGGTGCGTCTTCCCATTTGCAGCGCCGCTCGCGACAATGGGATCGACGCCGGTCCCCTCATAGGAGGACTCCGATCGAATGTCTGCGCCGCCCCTCGACCTGACCAGGCACCGCCCGACGTCTGAACGAATCATCGAATTCGGTCTCTTCCTGGCGGCCGTCGTCGGAGTCGTCACGACGGCTGGGATCATCCTCGTTCTCGCGGTTCAGACCTTCGAGTTCTTCCTCCAGGTAAGCCCGATCGATTTCCTGACCGGAACGAAATGGTCGGCCGCGATCCGGCCGTATGCCTTTGGCATCCTGCCACTCGTGGCGGGGACCGTGCTCGTGGCCGGGATTGCGATGCTCGTCGCCGCGCCGCTCGGGCTGCTGTCCGCCATCCTGCTCGCGGACTACGCCTCTCCGCGCGTCCGGACGACCGTCAAGCCGATCCTCGAAACCCTCGCCGGCATCCCGACGATCGTCTTCGGGTTCTTCGCCATCAACTTCCTTGCTCCGCAGGTACTGCAGCCGCTGCTCGGCAAGTCCAACATCGGGACCTTCTCGGCGCTGTCGGGCGGCATCGTGGTCGGATTGCTGATCACGCCGCTCATCGCCTCGATCTCCGAAGATGCGATGCGCGCGGTCCCACGAGGCTTGCGCGAGGGCGCCTACGCGATGGGTGCGACGAAGTTCGAGGTCGTCCGCAAGGTCGTCCTGCCGGCCGCGGTGTCCGGGATCATGGCCTCGATCATCCTTGCCATGAGCCGTGCGATCGGCGAGACGATGGCCGTCTCGCTCGCGGTCGGCGACAAGCCGCAGCTGACGTTCGACCCGACAGAAAGCGTCCAGACCATGACCGGATTCATCGCCCAGATCGCGATCGGTGAGACCGCCCAGGGCTCGATCCAGTTCCAATCGCTGTTCGCGGTGGGGGCGACGCTGTTCGCGATCACCATGGTGCTCAACCTCATCAGCGCCTGGGTCGTCCGCAGATACCGGACGGTGTACTGATGACTGCCTCCGCCCCTCCGATCGCACCCGTCGCGACCCAATTCGAGCCGGCCCTCGCCCGTCGGAAGCTGACCGGCACGATCTTCTACGGCGCCTGCATCGCGGCGATCGGGATTCTCCTGATGACCCTGCTGATCCTCTTGTTCGACATCCTGTCGCGCGGCCTGCCCTGGCTGGACGTCGGGTTCCTGACCGGCGTCCCGTCGCGGAACCCGGAGAGGGCGGGCGTGCTGCCGGCCCTCGTCGGATCCATCCAGATCGGCCTGATCGTCGGCCTCTTGACGTTTCCGACCGGAGTCGCGGCGGCGATCTATTTCACCGAGTACGCGCAGGACGGCCGCTTCAACCGACTCCTGCAGACGAACATCAGCAACCTCGCCGGCGTGCCGTCGATCATCTACGGGATCCTTGGGCTTGCCGTGTTCGTCCGGTTCATGAGCCTCGGACCGACCGTCATCTCGGCCGCCCTGACGCTCACCCTCCTGATCCTTCCGGTCGTGATCATTGCCTCGATCGAAGCGATCAGGGCCGTCCCGAACGCCCAGCGCGAGGGAGCCTATGCGCTGGGAGCGACGCGCTGGCAGATGGTCCGGGGGTCCGTGTTCCCCGCTGCCGCGCCGGGGATCATGACCGGGATCATCCTGGCAATGGCTCGGGCGATCGGTGAAGCGGCACCGCTCATCCTCATCGGTGCCGTCGGCTTCGTCACGTTCACGCCGAGCCCATTCTCCGGCGCATACACGGTGCTTCCGTTGCAGGTCTTCGACTGGGCGAAGCGCCCGCAGGACGACTTCGCCAGCCTGGCGTCGGCCGCGATCATCGTGATCCTCGTCCTGATGCTCATCCTCAACGGTCTCGCACTGTTCATCCGAATCCGCCTTTCGAGACACATCCAGTGGTAGAGGAGAACTCCTTGAACGCCCAGATCTCGGAGCCGCCCGTCCTCGACTCGGCGACCGACGGCAGCGGGCCGGCGATCCGTATCGCGACGACGCCCCACGTGGACACCTCCCCTGCCACGCAGCAGTCCACTGATTACGTCGTCGAGCTCCAGGATGTGTCCTGCTTCTACGGCACATTCCGCGCCGTTCGGAACGTTGACATCAACGTCGCGAAGAACGCGATCACCGCACTCATCGGCCCGTCCGGCTGTGGCAAGTCGACGCTGATTCGGACGATCAACCGGATGAACGACCTCATCCCGTCCTACCGATCCGAGGGCCGGATCCTGCTCGACGGCCAGGACCTGTTCGCCAAGTCGGTCGACCCGGTCGCCGTGCGACGCCGGGTCGGGATGGTCTTCCAGAAGCCGAACCCGTTCCCGAAGTCGGTCTACGACAACATCGCGTTTGGTCCGCGGATCAACGGCTACAAGGGGAACATGGACGAGCTCGTGGAGGGCAGCCTCCGGCGCGCCGCGCTGTGGGACGACGTCAAGGACAAGTTGAAGCAGTCGGGGATGGCCCTGTCGGGCGGCCAGCAGCAGCGCCTCTGCATTGCTCGCACGATCGCCGTGAATCCGGAGGTCATTCTCATGGACGAGCCGTGCTCGGCACTCGATCCGCGCTCGACCCTCCAGATCGAGGACCTCATGACCGAGCTCAAGCAGACGTACACGATCGTGATCGTCACCCACAACATGCAGCAGGCTGCCAGGGCGTCAGACACGACCGTGTTCATGACGATGGGCGACGACCGCGCCGGCTACGTCGTCGAGCAGGCACGGACGATCGACATCTTCACCAATCCGAAGAACCAGCTGACGGAAGACTATGTCTCCGGGCGGTTCGGCTGATGGACCAGGGAGAATCCATGTCCCCGCACGACCCACCGACAGAGGGAGGAGCCCTCACCCGCCAGATCTCCGACATCATGCGGGACGCCGAGACCGAACTCCTCGACGCCGTATCGGCGGATCCGGCGGACCATCCGGCCAGGCCCGGCCTCGACCAGGAGATGCGCGAGATCAAGGAGGAAGTCCTCCGGATGGGCTCGCTCGTCGAGGACGCCATCCGCGCGGCGATCCAGGCGCTCCTCGAGCATGACGCCGCAGCCGCGACCGAGGTCATCGTCAACGATCGGCGGATCAACGAGATGCAGCGCCACATCTCGACGCTCATCACCCGTACGATCGCCACCCAGTCGCCCGTCGCCCGTGACCTGCGATTCCTGCTCTCGCTCGACCATGTCTCGTACGAGCTCGAGCGAATGGGTGATCATGCGGGGTCGGTCGCGAAGCAGGTCCGCAAGCTTGCGCCGTCGCCGCCGCTGAAGCGCTACATCGACGTGCCGGCGATGGGCGAGCTCGCCGCAATCCTGGTCGGCGACATCCTCCGGGCGCTCGTCGACGTCGACGTCGTCGCTGCCCGGGCGATCGCCGCCCGCGACGACGAGATCGACGACCTCTACCACAAGACCTTCGAGGAGGTCGTGGATCTCATGCGAGCCGATCCCGGTAATGTCGAGCGCGGGACCAGGATCCTGTTCGCCGCCCACTACCTCGAGCGGATCGGCGACCGGGTCACGAACATCGCAGAGGATGTCGTCTTCCTCGCGTCGGGCGAAATCGAGGACCTCAATCCGTGAGTCCTCGGGCGGATGGCGTCGGCGGAGCTCCGCCTCCGGCCTCGGAGGTCTGAGAGGCAACCCATGACACCTCGGAGTGGCGACCCAGCGTCCCCATCCGGGTCTGTCGTCTGTACCGGCAACTCGGCGCGCAGCATTCTCGCCGAGGCGCTCCTCCGCCATCACGGCGGCTCCGACTTCGAGGTCCACTCGGCGGGGACTGAGCCGAAGGGGATCAACCCGTTGACGGAGCGGGTCCTCGACGACGCGGGCCTCGATCACTCCTGGGCGAGATCGAAGTCCGTGTCGGAATACCTGGGCCAGACGTTCGACTACGTCATCACCGTCTGCGATCAGGCCCGACAGGTCTGCCCTGTCTTTCCGGGCGTCCACGAGACGCTTCACTGGGGCTACGAGGACCCGGCCGCGGTCGAAGGGTCAGACGAGCAACGACTCGCCGCATTCCGTTCGACGCTGACGATGATGTCCGGACGGATCCAGTCGTTCATCACGCTGGCGCGACGAGATCAGGCGGCGTCCGTCACGCGGTAGACTCGCACCGATGGCCGACCGCGATACCGTCCAGCTCCACCTGCTCCGTCACGCCCACGCCGGCGACCCAGAGGGCTGGACCGGCCCCGACGCTGTGCGGCCGCTATCGGCCAAGGGCGAGCAGCAGTCGGAGCGGCTTGCCGCATTCCTCGCAGGCGTTTCGTTCAAGCCGGACGCGATCATCACGTCACCGAAGATTCGCGCGGCGAGGACGGCGGAGATCGTCGCGCAGGCCCTCGGCATCGAGGTCCTCGAGGATGAGCGACTCGCTCGCGGATTCGACCTGGTGACCGTCGAAGCGATCCTCTTCGATGCCGGCGAGCCGACGAAGCCCGTGCTCGTCGGTCACGATCCGGACTTCAGCGAGGTGGCCGCAACCCTGATCGGGGCCCCGAGCCTCCCGCTCCGGAAGGGTGCATTCGCCCGCATCGACGCCGACCGGCCCCTCATCGCGGGCTCCGGCTCGCTGCGCTGGCTGCTGTCACCAGATCTGCTCGTCGGACGAAGCCCGCGATAGCTCCCCGCGTCAGGCCGGGGGCAAGGTCGCGGAGGTCGCGGGCGCCTCGACGGCTTCGGCCGATGGCTGGCGCAGGATGGCGAGGACCGCTGACAGGACGATGACGGCCCCGACCCACTGGCGCGGATCAAGACGATCGCCGAGCAGGAGCGCCCCCGCGGCGACACCGACGATCGGGATGAGGTAGAACGAGACTGCCGCGGATGAGGCGGGGACGTGGCGCAGGGCGCCCAGGTAGAACCAGTAGGCGCCGGCGTAGTAGAGGGCACCCGATCCGATCGCGCTGGCGAGCCCGAGCGGTGTCAGGGCGGACGGGACGACCTGACCGCCGGCGAGGCCGACGACGACCACGAGCCCGAGCGCCAGCACGAGCGCATGCCCCTGCTGGGCCAGGATCACCTGGCTCGTCTCCTGCGCATCCGGGATCCATCGTCGCGTGACCACGGAGTAGACCGCACAGCAGGCGATGCCGGCGAGCGTCAGGGCCACGCCGATCAACTGGCCGCTGCTCGAGGACGGGTCGTAGATGATCAGGACCATGCCGGCGACGGCAATCACAGAGAGCACGATGAAGGCCGGGGTAATCCGCTCTCGCAGGAACCAGGCCGCAAGGAAGACGATCATCAGCGGCTCGATAGCCCATAGGAGCACCGACAGACTGGCGGTGATGGTGGTCAGTCCAAGGAGGCTCAGGGCGTAGGCGAAGCCGGGGTTGAGGAGACCAAGCCTGCCGAGCAGCGGCGAGCCCTCGGTCCGGAACGAGATTCCCTGACGACGCATGAGGATCGCCAGGATCGCGAGGCTGGCGGCGAGTTGGATCGGAAGGAGGGTGAGCGGCGGGACTTCGGCGAGGGCCGCCTTGCTGATTACCGTCCCGACACCCCAGCAGGTGGCGGCGAGGATCAGCGCGGCGAGGTCACGCCGGGCGATGGACGAACGAGACACGTGGATGCTCCGAGCAGGAGACGACGGATGGCGGGCGCTGACGCCGCGGTTCCTCCTCGTCGCAGCGCGAGTAGCCCGGCACTCGCCTACCCCGACGGCCCCGCGCGCCTGGTCTGCATCAGCAGCAGCCGCTCCCGCCACAACAGCCGGCCTCGGCGACCGGGAGATCGCGCGGTGCCGACAGGTCGATGAGCGGGCGGGCGTCGGCCGGCTTCGTGGCTTTGATGATCGCGCTGATCATCCCGTCCGTGACCGTGTGCGACGGCGTGATGGTCACGTCGGTCAATCCGACCGCCTGCAGACCTTCACGGAACTCGGAGATCGACAGCGCGCCCGCGATGCAGCCGGCGTAAGAGCCGCGCTCGGCTCGCTGCTCTGCGCTGAGGGAGTCCTCCGCCACGATGTCGCTGATCCCGATGCGGCCGCCCGGCCGGAGCACCCGGGCGATCTCTGCGAAGACCGCGTGCTTGTCGGCGGCCAGGTTGACGACGCAGTTGCTGATGACGACGTCGATCGACTCGGCGGGGAGAGGCAGCGCCTCGATGTGGCCCTTGAGGAACTCGACGTTGGTCGCCCCGGCCTGGGCGGCGTTGGCCTGCGCAAGCGCGAGCATCTCGTCGGTCATGTCGACCCCGAACGCCCGGCCGGTCGGACCGACGCGCTTGGCGGAGAGGAGGACGTCGATGCCGCCGCCGGAGCCGAGGTCCAGGACCCGCTCGCCCGGATGGAGGTCGGCCACGGCCGTCGGGTTGCCGCAGCCGAGGGACGCCAGGACTGCGGCGTCCGGCAGTTCATCGCGCTCGAGCGCGGAGTAGAGGTTCGCGCCGATCGTCTCCGGGTCGCTGCAACACGAGGAGCCCTGGGAGGCGCGGACCGCGGCATCGGCGTAGTGCTTCCGGACGGTCTCGTGGATGGTCTCGGTGGTCATCGCTCGGGTGCTCCTCGGTGTTGACGGGCCGTGATGCTGTATTGATACTTGACGATATAGACATCTGTCAATACATTAGATGAGATGAAGCGCCAGACCGATCCCGACGTCCTGCTCCTCCAGGCTGCTGCCGACCCGACCCGACTCGCCATCCTTCGAGAGTTGAGCGATTGCGCCGAGGTCTGCGCCTGCGACTTCACCGCCTGCTGCGACGTGAGCCAGCCGACGGTCTCACATCACCTCAAGGTCCTCCGCGATGCGGGCTGGATCGAGGGTGAGCGCCGCGGCACCTGGATCTGGTACTCGCTCCGGCCCCAGGCGGTCGAGCGCTTCCGCCAACTCGCCGGCGCCTTTGGCCCGAGCATCGCCTTGCCGGCCACCTCGCGTCGCCTTCCGGTCGTCGAGGCGCGCGCCTAGAGCGACCCTCAGCCGGCGATGCCGGACGGCGGGTGCCACCGGCGCCGCGAGGCCCCAGTCCGATCGAATTGCCTCTTGACATTGAAGTCGACTTCAACGTGTAGGCTTGATCCATGAGCCTCTCCATCACAGACGTCGCGCGCCGGACCGGGCTCCCGTCGTCCACCCTTCGCTACTACGATCGCCTTGGCCTGCTCGCCAGCGCCGGTCGGGGAGACAACGGCTATCGCCAATATGACGAGCGGGCGCTCGATCGCCTCCGGTTCATCGCGAGAGCCAAGGAGCTCGACTGCTCTCTTGAGGAGATTGCGACCCTCCTCACCGCTTTCGACGAGGACTGCGGCGACGTCCAGGCGCCGCTCCGCGACCTCGTCGACGGCAAGATCGTGATAGCCCAGCAGCGCATCACCGACCTCGTCGCGCTGACGGCCCAGCTCCAGGAGGCGCGTCACGCGCTCAGCGCCGAGGCGGCCAAGGGGCCGTGCGGACCGGGATGTGCCTGTCTCGACGAAGCTGCGCCAAGAGCCGGGCGGCCGCTGACCGTGGTTCCCCTGGCGGGTCCAGCCCCGGAGATTGCCTGCACCCTCCGACACGACCAGATGGGCGACCGGATCTCCGACTGGCAGGCCGTCCTCGCCCACGTCCGCGAACGGTCGCGGCTCGCGGGGGGCATCCGGCTGACCTTCGGACCCGAAGCGGATGTCGCGGAGATCGCCCGGCTCGCCCGAGACGAGTGGACGTGCTGCTCGTTCTTCGGGTTCACGCTGACGGTCGATGACCGGGGGACGGCGCTCGAGGTCCGGGCACCGGCGGCGGCGCAGACGCTCCTCGCATCGGTCTTCGGGGTCGCCCGATGAAGTCGCCCGGGACTGACGTGGACCCGCTCGACAACACGGACGGGGACCAGGCCAACCGCGACCTGGTCGAGCGCTTCTTCGCCGCCTCGGAACGAGGTGACCTCGCCGCCCTGGAAACGCTGGTCGATGACGAGATGGTCATGACGTGGCCACAGTCGGGCGAGGTCTTTCGAGGTCGCGAGAACGTATTTGCGGCGATGGGCGCCGTCGAAGTCAAGCCTGAATTTGCCGGACAACCGCAGCTTGTCGGCTCGGGCCACCTCTGGGTGCTGATGGTGCCCCTGCGCTACGGCGGGGACATCCTCCATTACGTTGCCGTGCTCGAGGTCCACCAAGGCAGGATCAGTCGCGGCACGGGCTACTGGGGTGCCCCGTTCCCGGCGCAGGCGTCGCGGGCGGCCTTCGCCGATCGGGAGTGAGCGTACGGCCAGGCGCCTGCTCCTGATCCTGGTCGCTCAGGCACGCGAGATCGTCGACATATGTCGGTCATTGGCACCGACTCGCGTCGGTCACCGGACACCCATTGATCCGACTACGGTCGCACTCTGAGGATCGCCCCAGTCAAATCGCACTTGGAGAAGCACGATATGACCCCGGTCGCTGCCTACTACCTGTTCCTCGCCGACGAGAAGCGGCGTGCCGCCGAGAACGAGCTCCGTCAGCCGCGCCCGTCTCGCCCGTCGAGCCCGTCACTTTTCGCACGGCTTCGCGGCGTGGTCGCCATCCGCCCGCAGCCATCGCGCCGCCGGGCAACCTGATCAGCCGATCGAAACGGGAGCCCCGTCCTCGTCGGCGCTGACCGGGAATGGCAGCGCGATCGGGTCCGTGGCGAGGCGGCTCCGTCCGTGCTCGTCGAACCGATCGAGCCCGAGGTCGGTGATGTCGATCAGGTCGGTCGAGCCGCCGATCGCGACGTCCGCGGCGACGCGAGCGACGCCCGGGCCCCACATCATTCCGTGACCTCCGGCTGACGCGATCGTGACGCCGTCGATCGGGCTGCCGTCCGGCGTGATCGCGGGGCCCAGGATCGGCAGGTGGTCGGGCGTGAAGTCGATCGTCGCCGCCCAGATCTTCCGGATCCCGAGGTCCCGGGTCACCGGGACGAGCGCCCCGAGCCGCTCACGGATCCGCTCGTACATCGGCCAGTTGATCGTGCGCGCTTCCCCGGGCACCTCGTCCGGGTCGCTCCATCCGAATAGCAGCCCGCCCTCTTCGAGTCGCCAGTAGAGCCCCTCCCCGATATCGAAGACCATCGGCATTCGCTCGACATCGAAGGCTTCGTGCGGCTCGAGGACGCAGACCGTATGGCGGGCAGCCCCGGCCGGAATCCGGAGCCCGGCGACCCGCCCGACTGAACGGAGCGACGGCCCGCCGGTGAGCAGCACGCGCTCCGTGGCGATGGGCCCGGCCGACGTCTCCACCCCGACGACGCGGCGCCGGCCTGACGCCGATGACTCGACGATCAGCCCCGTGAATGCGGTCCGCTCGCGGAGCTCGACGCCCGCCGCCTGCATCGCGAGCGAATAGGCCCGCACGTTGCGCGGCGGATCGATGCACCCGTCGGTCTCGATGAAGCTGCCACCGCGATGGCCGACCGCCGCCAGGCACGGGATCCGGGAGGTGGCCTCGGCGGCCGACAGCCACCGAACATCGAGGCCCTCCCGGCGCTGCATGTCGACCCGATCCCTGCCCGCGCGCTCGTCGTCCTCTGTTACGGCGAGGATCAGGTAGCCGAGCTCCCGGAAGCCCGAATCGGTGCCGAGCGCGGCGGCCTGGCCGTTGTAGAAGTCGATCGCCCAGCGCCCGAGCGCGACCGTGGCGGGGGTTCCGCCCTGGGCCCGGACGATACCGGCCGCCCGCGAGCTCGCGCCCTGACCGGCCAGCCCCTTCTCGAGGACGACGACCCGCCCGAGCCCGTCCGCCTTCGCGAAGTACGACGCCCAGCCGCCGATCGTACCGGCACCCACGACGACAAGATCGGCGCGATCGGTCGTGGTCATGGCGGCGTCCCTCCAGGCAACGGGTGAGCTCGAAGAGCATAGGTCGGTCCGCGCGTTCGGGCTCTGCCGAGTTTCGTCACGCGGCCCCGGCTCAGGTCCCTCGGGCTCAGGGATCGAGAGCCAGGCCCTCGGCGCAGATGGCAACGACCCCGAGCCGCTCGAGTCGGCGGTACGTCGGCCGGCGGCGGACCGTCCAGGCGGCGACCTCGAGATCCGCGGCGCGGGCTCGGGCAACGGAGCGCGGATTGATCGCGCCCCACTCGACCGACACGCCACGACACTCGAGGTTCGTCGCCTCAAGAATCGTCGCGTCGGAGAGGTCGGCGGCGTTGAGCCAGCGCGGCCATGACGGCGCGAGCCGCCCGACCCGCTCGAGCGTCGCGGCCTCGAAGGACGAGACGACGGCACGCTCGAGGCCCGGTCCGCGGCCGGCAGTCAGCACATCGACGGCGCCGCGCCCCGGGTTGCCCTTGAGTTCGACATCGAGGAACGCGCGGCGCGGGATGGCAGCGAGCACATCGGCGAGGGCCGGCACTCCATGACGCTCGAGTGCGTCGGCTGTCAGGTCATCGACCCGCGCGTCGATGCCCTGGACGCGCATCAGGGTCTCGTCATGGATCACGACGGGAATGCCGTCGGCGGACGCCCGCACGTCGAACTCGAGGCCATCGCAGTCCGGCAAGGCGAGCGCCGCCAGGAATGCCGCGAGTGAGTTCTCAGGTGCTCGTCGCCAGTCACCGCGATGTGCCAGGCGCAGCGTCATGGCCGCGTTACCCGATCGCCAGATGGGTGGAGATACCGAGGTGGTCGGACGGATACAGGGTCCCGTCGTCCGGATCCGGCCGGTCGAAGGCGAGCCGTGCGGACTCGACCGAGATCGCACCGCGGATCCAGATGTAGTCCAGGCACCTTCGGTGCCCGTCGGCGTCCATCGCCGGCGCCTGGAGGCCCGACGGCCACGTGACGGGTGGGTCCTCGCCGTTCGCCTCCGCGTACGCAGACCTGAAGCCGGCGTCACGCATTCGGCGGTACGTCGGCTCCGCAGGCGTCGCATTGAAGTCGCCCATCACGATGTGTGCGTCGACGGGCGGGGCGGCCTCGATCCACTCGAGGAGCTGCCGGGCCTGCTCGTCACGGAGGGCCTCGTCGGGCTCAAGGTGGTGGAGGTGGGTGACAGTGACCGTGACGGCGAGGCCATCGGTCAGTCGCAGGGTGGCGCGATGGGCCGCGCGGTTCAGCCCGAGGTCGACCCGCGCCTCGTCGCTGGCGGTCAGCGGCTCGCGAACGAGGAGGGAGTTCCCGTACTCGGGCCGGCCGGCCCAGCCGCGCACGGCAGCGTAGCGGCCCTCGCCGGCCGCCCCGATCAGCCGGTCCTGCTGCATGACATAGACGCACTCCTGGAGCCCGAGAAGATCAGGCTGGAGGGCGCTCATGTCGGCGAGGATCAGCGGAAGGCGCTCGTGCCAGCGATCGGCCAGGTTGAGGATGTTGAGCGTTGCGACGTGGAGGCGGCTCATCCGCTCAGTCTGACGGGTTCGCACTCACGGGAATCGGTAGTGCGAACGAGAAGGTCGAGCCTGCGTCTTCCTCGGACTCCACCCAGATCCGGCCGCCATGCTGCTCCAGCACATGACGCGCGATCGACAGACCCAGGCCCGTTCCCCCACCCCGCACTCGTGCCCTGTCGACCTTGTAGAACCGCTCGAAGATTCGCGCCTGGTCGGCCTTGGGGATACCGATCCCGTGGTCCTCGACGGACGTGATCACCTCGGGGTCTGCCTCCCGGACGCGAACGGTGACGTCGGAGGCCTCGCCACCGAACTTCAGGGCGTTGTGAACGAGGTTGACGACGACCTGGCCGATCCGTGCCTCGTCGCCGCGGATGCGCGGCAGCCGATCGGGAACGTCGACGACGAGCCGCAGCCCCTGGCGATCGGCGAATAGCCGGAGGCGCTCAACCGATTCGGTCACGACGCGGCCGAGATCGACGTCGTCGAGCAGGACGAGCGGGCCGCCGCTCTCGATCCGGGCGAGGTCGAGCAGCTCGTTGACCATCTGGACGAGGTGACCGGTCTCGACCTCGATCTTGTCGATCCGATCGCGCATCTTCGGCGGGACCGCAACACCCGCCAGATCCGCATCACGAGCGAGCGTCTCCGCGAGGAGGCTGATCGTCGTCAGCGGGGTCCGCAACTCGTGCGAGAGGTTGTCGATGAACTCCGCACGGATCTGCCGGAGGCGGCGCAACTCGGAGACGTCCTCGAGAACCGCCCAGACCCCGCCGGCCGGGGATCGGCGAGCGCGGACGACGAGGACCGGCCCGTCCGGGCCGCGGACGCGGAACTCGCCGGAGGCCGAGCCGCTGTCACGCGCCGTTGCAAGCAGCTGTTCGAAGCGAGTGTCGACGAACGCCTCGATCGCCGAGCGGCCGATGATCGATCCCGGCGCTCGGCCGAGGAGGATGTGGGCGTCGGGATTCGCCAGTTCGACGCGCAGAGAATCATCGAGTTGGAGGATGCCAACTCCCACGAGGTCGGCGATGTACGAGGCGCTGCGTGCCTGTTGGTCGAGGTCGGATTCGCTCGCATCCAGGCGCTCGCGAAGGTGGCGAATGCGCGCGGCGAGGTCGTCGACGTCCTCCTGGTCCGTCAGTCCACGGATCTTCTCGAGCTCTCGGCCCCGAGCCAGCACCAGCAAGATGGCGATCGCGAGGAAGAACACCAGCGCCCCGATGATCGCGACGGTCGCCCACTCCACCTTCCGAGCATCGCACAGCCCGGGTCGCGACGCGTCACCCGGCGGCCTCTCGTCGCCGGGTGCGGGACGTCAGTTCGCCGGAGTGAGCCAGACAGGGTACATGCGGGAGTGGATCTCGCTGCCGTCCTTGGCGGAGTTCGCGTACACCCGAAGCTCACCCCATTGCGCCGTGGGAACGTCGTAGCGGATCGTCACGTCGAACGTCCCGCGACAGCCGCTGCCGCAGGTCGCCATTGCGAGCTCGTCGGCGAGAGGCACCCCGGCCCCGTCGCGGATCTCGATGCGGAACGTGGCCTCGAATGCGTTGGCAGAGCCCATGATCCGGGCCGGATTGCCGATCGCCGCCCCGTATGCCGGGCGATCGACGAAGATCACCGGCAGGAGGTCCTCATAGGCGGCTCGACCGACGGGGCCGTCGAGCACGATGCCCTCGCTGCCGAACACGGTCACGGTCTTGCCCTCGATCTGGAACAGGACCGAGTTGACCGTCGGGAACTGGGTCAGGGTGAAGACAACCTGCCCGAGGCGGATGATCGCCGAGGCGCTTCCACCGCCCGACTCGAACTCGCTCGACAGGTCGACCGTCGCGACGCCGTTGGCGACGGTCAGTCCGAGGAGTCTCGTGCCGGCGGGAACGGCGGAGCTCATCGCCCCGCTCTCTGTCTCGGTGGGTCCAGCGAGAAGGGCCGCCATTGCAGCCGTGGCGACAGCCTTCGTGGCCGGAACCTCCCGGAGGACCGGGACGAGGCCCGAGCTGCCGGGGATGCTCTCGAAGTGGAAGTACGCTCGAACGACGGTCGTCCCCTCGGGCGTTGGGGCCGGGGTTGCCTGGGGTGAGCCGGTCGGCTCACCGGAGGCCGGCGGGCTCGACTGGGATGGCGCCGGAGTCAGATCCGGCGATCCCTGGGCGACCGATGGCGCCGGGGTCGGCTCGAGCGGCGGAACCGTCCCGGCCGAGCCGCTCGTTGCGCAAGCGGCGAACAGAATCATCAACGCGCTGAGCGCGGCAATCGAGGCGAGCGGCTTCATCGGGGCGACTCCTGGACTGGCTGACTAGGAATCGAACCATCGTCCGCCGGCATCGCGGCCAGATCGCCGTCGCGTAACGATCCGGTCACAGGCAGGTTGAGCTCCATCCGAAGACCGCCGCCCTCGACATTCGACGCCCGGAGCTCGCCACCGAGGAGTGCCGCGTGCTCCGCTGCGATCGCGAGCCCGAGCCCGCTGCTGCCACCGTGTCGTGAAGGATCGGCCTTGTAGAAGCGCTCGAAGATCCGGACCAGCCGATCCGGGGCCACGCCGGGTCCTCGATCCTCGACCGCGATCGTGATCACGCCGGCAACTGCCGTCAGGCTGACCTCGACCGGCGATCCGGGCGCATGCTCCCGGGCGTTGTCGAGGAGGTTGCCGATGATCCGCTCCAGCCGACGCGAATCGGTCTCGATCGTGAGTGGCTCGGGCGGCAGGTCGAGACTGGCGTAGGGAAGCCGGCTCGCGGTCACGACCTCGAGGAGCCGGCGAACATCGACCGGTTGAATGCTGAGCTGCTCCGCCTCGGCGTCGAAGCGAGACACCTCCATCAGGTCGTCGACGAGCGTCCGGAGCCGAGCGATGTCGCTGACCAGCAACTCGCCGGCGCGACGGGTCCCGGCCGGCAGCGAGTCGAGGTCGTCTCGCAGGATGGACGCTTCCGCGACGAGGGCCGCCAGCGGTGTCCGAAGTTCATGCGAGACATCGGCGACGAACTGCCGGTTCCGCGATTGCGCCTCCTGCAGCCGGCCGATCGTGTCCTCCAGGGCGGCGGCCATCCGGTTGAACCTCTCCGCCCACATCCCGAACTCGTCGTTGGAGGCCACGGGCACTCGTGCCGAGAAGTCGCCACGTTCGATCCGTTCGGCGGCCCGCGAGGCAGCCTCGACGGGCGCCAGCACGCCACGGGCGATCCATCGTGCGGCGACCAGCGCGACGAGCGCAAGGATGAGCGCCCCACCCCCGAGCCCGAATCGCAGCAGGCCGAGGGCGGACTCGAGCCCGCTCACGTCCTGGACGAAGTAGAACCGGGCATCGCTGTCGGGCAGCACGCCGCCGACGATGAGCTTGGGCTGACCCGAGAGCGTCGTCCACTGGAACGCGATCTCATTCCGGTCCATCGCGGCGACGAACTCGGGCGTCAGGAGGCTGGTGAACGCCGGCTTGATGTCACCGAAGTCGGCCACGAGGTCGACGTTCCGGCGCAGGAACGTCTCCGCCAGGCCGCTCGCGTCGAACGCCGCACGCGTGGGTTCGGGAAGCGACGACGGGATCCGGACGGACAGATCGAAGCCGGCCTGGACAACCGCATCGTCCTTGACCCGATCGTGCAGGGAGGTGTCGACGAAGACGTACGCACCAATGCCGAGGACGGCTGCCGTCAGGATGACGAGGGCGACGATCGAGAGAGTCAGGCGGGCCCGGACGCCGCGCAACATCTGTCTGGGCCGCCTCAGCGGACGGCCTTGTAGCCGGCGCCGCGAACGGTGACGACGAGCTGCGGCGCCGCGGGATCGGCCTCGATCTTGGCGCGGAGCCGCTGGATGGCGACGTCGACCAGCCGTGAATCGCCCAGGTAGTCGTAGCCCCAGATCCGATCGAGCAGGGTGTCACGGCTCAGGACCTGGCCGGCGTGTCGGGTCAGCTCGGTGAGAAGGTCGAACTCCGTTCGCGTCAGCGGGATGTCGCGGCCGTCGCGCTCGGCGGTGCGGCCGGCGACGTCGATCGAGACAGGACCCAGATGGAGCCGATCGCCTTCCTCGGGGAGCCGGCCCGCCCGCCGGAGTGCCGCCCGGACGCGAGCGACGAGCTCCGGGACCTCGAACGGCTTCTTCACGTAGTCGTCGGCGCCCGCTTCGAGACCGACCACGACATCGATCGTGTCGGCGCGGGCCGTGAGCATGACGACTGGAATCGTCGATGTCCGGCGGATCACCCGGCAGACCTCGAGACCGTCCAGGCGCGGCAGCATCACGTCGAGCAGGATCAGGTCGAACGGCTCGGCGGCGAACCGTTCGAGACCCTCTCGCCCGTCCGATGCGGTCGTGATGGTGAAGCCCGCGTTACGCAGGCCGATCGCCGTCACCTCGCGGATCGACGGGTCATCCTCAACGAGCAGGATCCGAGCGTCCACCGCTTCCCTCGTGCACCGGCCACCACGGCCGTCCGCGCCGCAGTATGGCAGTCGGCCCGTGTTCGACCGGCATCCCGGCAACGCGCCGGCGTGGGAGTTCTCCGATCAGCCGTCGCGGTGGCGTGCCAGCCGCTCGCCGGGCAGCGCAACGTGGCGATCGGGACGGTGCTGCCCGCCGTGGTTCGCTGTCCCGGGGCGGTTCGCGACCGGGCGACCCTGCGGCGGGCGACCCTGCGGCGGGCGACCCTGCGGCGGGCGACCGCCCCGAACGCCGGCCGGGGCGTTGCCGATGCCGACGGGGGACGGGCCGCGGCGCGGTCCGCCATGGCCGGGATGCGACGGTGCTCCTGCCGGACGACCGACATTCGAACCGGGACGGTGAGCGTCTCGCTGTGGGCGACCGCGGCCGTGGTCGGTCCGGCCGGCGGCCAGGTTCGGCCGCCCGTGGGCGACGTGCGATCCGCCGCGGGGGCCCATCGGTCGGCCCTGGGCGCCATGTGAACGCTGGCGGATCGGCTCGGGGCGGATCGTGCGGTCGGGTTCAAAGCCCGCGATCACCTCGGTCGGGACCCGGTGGCCCAGCAGCGCCTCGATCTCGCGGAGAAGCGGCCATTCGTCGACACAGACAAGCGAGATCGCGTCGCCCGTCGACCCGGCGCGCCCGGTCCGGCCGATCCGATGGACGTAGTCCTCTGCGACCATCGGCAGCTCGAAGTTGACGACATGCGGCAGCTCCTCGATGTCGAGGCCGCGAGACGCGACCTCGGTCGCGACGAGGATCGAGGCACGACCGGCCTTGAAATCGTCAAGCGCCCTGACCCGCTGGCCCTGGCTCTTGTTGCCGTGGATCGCCGTCGCGGCGATTCCGTCGCGGGCGAGCTGCTCGGCGAGGCGGTTCGCGCCGTGCTTGGTCCGGGTGAAGACGAGTGCCTGCTCGACGCGGCCGGACCGGATCAGGTGGCTCAGCAACTCACGCTTCCGCTCACGATCGACCGGCAGGACGAGCTGAGTCACGAGGGCCGTCGGGGTGTTCCGCGGGGTCACCTGGACCGTGGCAGGGCGGTCGAGCAGGCCGCCGGCAAGCCGCCTGATGTCGTCCGAGAATGTCGCGGAGAACAGCAGGTTCTGGCGGCGCGGCGGGAGCAGGTCGAGGATCCGGCGGATGTCGCGGATGAACCCCATGTCGAGCATGCGGTCGGCCTCGTCAAGGACGAGTACCTCGACATGAGACAGGTCGATCGTGCCCTGGCCGGCGTGGTCCAGGAGGCGCCCGGGTGTCGCGACGACGATCCCGGGGCCCGCCCGGAGCGCGCGGACCTGCGGCTCGAACCCGACCCCGCCGTAGATCGCGGTCGAGCGGACGCGGCGGTGAGCGCCGTAGGTGCGGAAGCTCTCCTCGACCTGGAGGGCGAGTTCGCGCGTTGGTGTCAGGACAAGGACACGGAGTGGCGGCCGCGTTGCGTCGCGACGGTCACGGGACGTGACCCCCTGGACGAAGCGCTGACTGTCGGCCAGGCGCTGGAGGATCGGCAGGACGAACGCGGCCGTCTTGCCGGTGCCGGTCTGGGCGCCGGCGAGGAGGTCGCGGCCGGCCAGGACGAGGGGGATCGCCTCCGCCTGGACGGGCGTGGGCTCTGTGTAGCCCTGGTCCGCGACCGCGCGGAGGAGCTCGGGCGCGAGCCCGAGGGTATCGAAGGACATGGAAGCATCAGCTCCTGAGGGCCCTCCCACGTCGTTGCGCGGGGCCCGGTCAGGGCGATGTTTGGATCGGGATCAGCGGTTAGGACCGGGGCGCTGACCGGAGCGCCCATCGAACACGAGATGTTGATTGTACTCGACGCAACGACCGAGCGCGGGTGGGCGGGTCCGATCGCCTCCCGTACCCCGCAGAGTCAGGCGTGTCCCGCGCCAGTAATTCACGCGTGTCCGTTCCCGATGCCGTTGGTTGCATCACCTGGGCGAGGGACCACCTGGGCGAGGGACCACCTGGGCGAGGGACCACCTGGGCGAGGGACCACCTGGGCGAGGGACCGCCGGCCGATATGCAGCCAACAGCATCGCCGGCGGCTGTGCGTGATTAGCGGCACGTCCGGGCGCGCGGACGGGGACTCGCCGGCTCCACCAGCACCTCACGCCACGGACCGAGGAGCCGATCGAGCTCGGCCGGCTTGAAGGCGTGGCGAAGGACGAGCCCGTGCATCGCCCGACCGAGGGAACGGCGGGCGAGCGCGGGCGCCGGATCGCCGACGATCGCCTGTGCATCGCGCTGGGCGAGTGCCGACGAGACGCGCAGGGCGTCGTCATCCTGGGCCGAGAGACCGGCGGGCCACGGGAGTTCGGCGGGAAGGCCCGCCACCGAGCCGGCACCGCCCGCTGCCTCGACGACGATCTGACCGCGGCGTCCCGGGGGCATCGTCCGCAATCGATCGAGGGCAGCGGAGACCGCGACAGTATTCGGCCCGTAGCGAGGCTGATCGACGGCCGCTTCCCAGCCGCGTGCGAGGCGTTCACGAACCCGTTCTCGAAACGGCTCCGAGAGATGCTCGTCGAGGAACGGCCCGAGGACGATCTCGTGAGCGTAGGCGACGATCGCATCGCGTGTCGGCGCGTCCCAGCGCGACGATCGCGGAAGCACCTCCGCCACGCGGCGATCCACTGCCTCGACGGCAGCCAGCCGGTCCGGCGAGAGGAATCGGGCGATCGTCGCAACGAAGGCCAGCGGGGGCGATTCGGCGAGGCCCAGCCGATCCAGCTCGTCCTTGTTCAACCGCCCGATCCTCGTCAGGTGGCGATTGAGCGCCTCCACGGGGTCGGCCGGTCGAGGCGGCCGAGGCGGCCGAGGCGGGCTGGCTTCGCGGCGCGTGGGCCGCGCCGCCCGATGGGCCATTTCGGGCGCACGCCCCGCGCGTCGAGAACCCGGGTGCCGCTCGCGGTCATAGCGCTCCCGCAGCAGCGGATCCGAGAGCCAATCGTGGGCGACATTGATCCGCTTCGCGACGTCGTCCGTGTGCGCGCCGGCAACGTCGGGATGGTGGCGCTTCAGGAGCGCCCGCCAGGCCACCTCGATCGCCTCGGGGCTGCAGTCGACGGGGAGCTCCAGGCGGGCATACAGGTCGTCGGAGGGCAACATCGGGCGGGGCGGCATCGCGGGCCCATCGTAGCGGCGGGCCGGAATCGAATCAGGCCGGAACGAGGCCCTCGCCCCGGATCAGCGCCTCGACCTCGGCGATCGAACGCGTCGCCCGCTCGCCCGTGGCTCGCTCCGTCACTTCAACCCCGCCGGCGGCCAGTGAGCGGGGTGAGACGGTCAGGATCCATGGCATCCCCAGGAGCTCGGCGTCGGTGAACTTGACGCCAGGGGACTCGTCGCGATCGTCGTAGAGGATCTCGCGGCCGGAGTCGATCGAGAGCTCGTGGAGCCGATCCGCCAGCTCTGCGACGTTCGCGTCGCGGGCCGAGCCGATCGCGACGAGATGCGCGGCGTACGGCGTCACCTCCTCGGGCCAGACGATCCCCTTGTCGTCGTGATGGGCCTCCACGATGCAGGCAACGTTGCGACCCACTCCGATGCCATACGAGCCCATGACGATCGGGTGCTCGCGGCCGTCCTCGCCCAGGTAGGTAGCACCGGCCGCATCGGTGAACTTCGTGCCGAGCTTGAAGATGTTGCCGACTTCGATGCCGTTCCGCAGGATCACGGGCGAGCCGCACGTGGGGCACGGATCGCCCTCCTGGGCGTTCGTGATCTCGGCGACGACGTCGGCGGTGAAGTCGCGCCCGACGTTGACGTTCCGGAAGTGGTATCCCTCGCGGTTTGCGCCCGCGACGAGGTTCGGCGAACGGGCGACGAGCTCGTCGACGACGACGACGGTGTTGCGCGCACCGATCGGCGACCCGTAGCCGGGCTCCATGCCAGCCGCCTTGATCTCATCGGCGGTCGCGGGTCGCAGCCCGGTCGATGCGCCTGCGGCATTGGCCAACTTCGTCTCATTGACCTCGTGATCGCCCCGCACGATCGCCGTCACGAGCCGGCCATCGCCGCTGACGAAGAAGGCGGCCTTCGCCGTTCGATCCTCGCCGACCCCCAGAAATGCCGCCAGCGTTGCGATTGTCGTCGTCCCCGGGGTCGCGACCTCTTCCAGCGGCAGGGCCTCCTCCGGGGCGGGGTCGGAGCGCGGGATCCGCGCGACCTGGCGATTCGCCGCATAGCCGCAGTCCTCGCACAGCACGAGCACGTCTTCGCCGGCGGGGTTGATGACCATGAATTCGTGGGCCTGGGTGCCGCCCATGATCCCGACGTCGCTCACCACGATCTTCGTCTCGAGCCCGAGCCGCTCGAAGATCCGGATGTAGGCGCCCTTCTGCGCCTCGTAGCTCACGTCGAGACCCGCTTGGTCGAGATCGCAGCTGTAGGCGTCCTTCATGACGAACTCGCGGACGCGAATCAGGCCGCCGCGCGACCGTGGCTCGTCGCGCCATTTCGTCTGGAAGTGGTAGAGCATCACGGGCAGCTGGCGGTAGGACCGGACGACATCGGCCAGGAGCAGCCCGATGACCTCCTCGTGTGTCATCGCGAGGACCATCTCGCGGCCCCCCCGATCCTTGAACCGCGTCAGCTCCGGCCCGATCGCGTCGTAGCGTCCGCTCGCCTTCCAGATGTCGGCCGGATGGACAACCGGCATCTCCAGCTCCTGGCTGCCGATCCGGTCCATCTCCTCGCGAATGATCTGCTCGACGCGCTTGTTTACCCGGAAGCCGAGGGGCAGCAGCGAGTAGATCCCGGACCCGAGCTGGCGCACGTAGCCGGCCCGGACCAGCAGCCGGTGAGACGGCATCTCCGCGTCCGAGGGATCGTCGCGGAGCGAGGTGAAGAACAACTGGCTGAGGCGCATGGCGGGAAGAATAGCCGTCGCACGGCCTGCGGGCCTTCTCGAGCCGCTACCTCGTCGTGTGCGATGCCCTAGCCGCGTCGACCGGTTCCGGCCGTGAGAGGTCCCGGAGGGGCGTCCGCGAGCCACACCTCCCACGCGGGCCGAGCGATCCCGTCGCCGAGTTCGAGCCATCGGATGGCGTAGGCGGCCGTGACCGGGCCGGTGGTGCCACCGTCGGATGCGACGTCGACGTGGAACGCCTCACGCCCGAACGAGGCTGCCAGTCCGGACCGGCTGCGAATCGGCGCGAGATGGAGCCGGACGAGGTCGACCTCGCGCGAGAACACGGGCGCCGCCCATCGCGCCGGGCGCCCGTCCGCGCGCCTGGCGCGGCGCAGGGTCGCCAGCGCGACGAGCGTGAGCGTCCGGGCCGGGGTCGGCGAGGAGCGGCCACCGTGCGTTGCCCCGCGGCCCAGCTCACGATGGGTCGGCCGCCGGCGGGGCTCCACGACCGGGAGCAGGTTGCGCGTCATCACTGCCATGACGTGAGGATCGACCGGCGAGATGAACGCCCGGTCATCGGAGCGTCAACGCTCCTCGGCGCGGGAGGCGTTCTCAGGCCGGGCGGCGGAACACGTAGCCGACGCCGCGGACCGTGTGGATGAAGCGCGGCGTCGACGGATCGTCCTCGACCTGGCTTCGGAGCCAATGGACGTGGACGTCGACCGTCCGCGTCTCGCCCGCGTAGTCATAGCCCCAGACCCGCTCGAGGAGCTGGTCGCGTGTGAAGACCTGGCCCGGATGGCGAATGAGGAACGTGAGGAGTTCGAACGCCTTCGGCTTGATCGGCAGCGCCGTGCCGTCGCGCAACAGCCGATGGCCGGCCAGGTCCACCTGGACCCTCTCCAGGTCGACGACGCCGGGCGGCGCATCGAGCGCGACTGACTGCTCCGAGCGCCGGAACAGGGCCCGGATCCGGGCGGACAGCTCGCGGACGCTGAACGGCTTCGTGACGTAGTCGTCGGCGCCGAGCTCGAGCCCGACCACCTTGTCGAGCTCGGCATCCTTGGCCGTCAGCATGACGATCGGAACGCTCGATTCCGCCCGGATGATCCGGCAGACCTCGACCCCCGACATCTCCGGAAGCATCACGTCCAGGAGGACGAGATCCGGTCGATCCGCCCGGAATCGGGTAAGCGCCTCCCGCCCATCGGCCGCCGATACGACCCGGAATCCCTCTGCCTCGAGCGCATCCACGAGCGTCTCGCGGAGTGTTGTCTCGTCGTCAACGACGAGGATCGTTCGTGCCATTCGCGTTCAGCATAGTCAGTCGTGTGTTAACGCCGTGTTCATGGTCACCGGGACACGGGATCGGCCGGACGAGCGGCACCGGTCGATATACTGGCCGCGCCCTGCCAGCCCAACTCCCGGGAGCGTTCATGCGTCGACGCCTCGGCCGCCTGCGTCGCTCGATCGTACGGCGACTCCGCGCCTTTCTCAGCCCGCCGGCCGCGCTTCGCGTCGGCCGGTATCGGCCGCCGGTCCGGACAACACCGTTGTCGGCCGGAGAATCCGGCACGACCGATGCCTTCCATCGTGCCTACTACGACGCCTGGCTCGCCCGCCAGGGCTCGATGGACCTTGCCTGGTTCGGCTACCGGACGATGAAGAGCCCGATGGATATGTGGATGTACCAGGAGATCGTGGCTGAGACCAAGCCTGACCTTGTACTCGAGTGCGGAACGGCGTTCGGCGGCAGCTCCCTGTACCTGGCGTCGCTCCTCGACCTGCTCGGACGCGGCGAGGTCCTGACGATCGATATCGAGGCGCGTCCCGGCCAGCCCACTCACCCTCGGATCACCCGGCTCGTCGGCTCGTCGGTCGACCCGGGGATCGTCGCCGAGGTTCGACGTCGGGCGGGCAACCGCCGGACGATGGTGATCCTGGACTCGGACCACAGTGCCGCGCACGTCGCCGCGGAGCTCGCCGCCTATCGTGACCTCGTCGCGCCTGGCTGCTATCTGATCGTCGAGGACACGAACCTCAACGGGCATCCGGTCGTTCCGGACCACGGACCGGGGCCGATGGAGGCAGTCGATGCATTCCTGCCTGGAGCGCCGGAGTTCGTCGTCGATCGCGACCGTGAGCGGTTCATGCTGACCCTGAATCCGCGGGGCTACCTTCGCCGGGTTGATTGACGGCTACCCGGACCATCGGCCGCCGGGACTCGCGCCTATACTCCGGGCATCCCGCTCGGCCCTTCTGGAGTCCCCATGCGTCGTCTTCTCGGCCGGCTGCGCCGGCGCGTGCTCGCATTCCTCCGCCCGGAACCGTATCGGATCCGGTCCGGCGCGCACCGAACGCCGACGGAGGTCACGCCGCTGAACCCCGAGGAACAGGCGATCGTCGACGCGTTCCACAAGCTCTATTACGACCAGCGGGTCGAGGGTCGCGAGACGGTGCTGCTGTCATGGTTCGGGCACCGGATCCTCAAGTGCCCGTTCGACATCTGGACCTACCAGGAGCTCATCTACGAGACGAAGCCGGAGCTGATCGTCGAGTGCGGGACGCGTTACGGGGGAGGCGCTCTGTACCTCGCTTCGCTGTTCGATCTGCGCGGCGGTGCGGGCGAGGTTCTGACGATCGACATCACGGCGATGAAGAACCGGCCGATCCATCCCCGGATCAGTTACGTCGCAGGCTCCACGCTCGACGACGACGTCGTCGCCCGGGTTCGGACCGCGGCCACGGGCAAGCGGACGATGGTGATCCTCGACTCCGATCACTCCGCGACCCAGGTCGCCGCGGAGCTGAAGATCTACCCGGAATTCGTCTCGCCCGGCTGCTACCTGATCGTCGACGACGCGAACCTCGGCGGCCATCCCGTCCTGCCGGAGCACGGCCCTGGCCCGACCGAGGCGCTCGACGAGTGGTACCCGACCCAGTCGGACTTCGTCATCGACCGCAGCCGGGAGCGGTTCATGCTGTCGCTCAACCCGCGGGGGTTCCTCAAGCGGGTCGGGTAGCGCGAAGCGAGCGATCGACGAACCGCGCGAGGGGTCAGCTCGCGGCGTCCGGTTCCTTCATGAAGTACTCGGTGAACTCGACGCAGCGACCGGCATCGTCGAACCGCATCAGGAAGACGTTGTAGTACGTCTTGTCGAGCTTCGACTGCGACGCGTCCGTCCAGTACTTGCTCCAGCCGGTCGCGACCGCCCGGTCGCCGTCGACCGCATAGGCGTCGTACTTCGCGTCGTAGGTTCCCGGCTCGTCGCGGTCGCTCGCGTTGCCCTCCGGCTCGACCCAGTCGCGGACGAGTGCCTCGCGGCCGCGGACGACCTCGTCGTCGGGGTCGTAGGGGTGGTAGCGGTACGTGACGTTCTCGGCGAACAGCGCCCCGATTGCCTCGGGGTCGTAGGTCTTCCAGGCGTCGACGTAGCGGTCGAGCCAGGCCTGCAGGGATTGTCGGTCCACGGTTCCTCCTGTCGGATTGCTCGTCCCGATGGTCGTGTCCGATCCTGTCAGATCCTGTCAGGTACCGGGCGCAGCCGCCATCAGCGCCATCGACCGCCTCGTCCAGCCGGGCGAGGGTCCGCTCGTAGCCGAGGGCGACGAGCGTGTCGAACAGCGGCGGCGTGGCCGTCCGACCGGTCACCGCCACGCGGATGGCCATGAACAGGTCACCGGCCTTCCAGCCCCGGGCCTCCGCGAGCGCACGGAGCGGCGGCTCGAGCTCGTCGGCCTCGAAGCTGACCTGGCCGACATCGGCGATCGTCGCGCGGGCGGCGCGCAGCGCCTCCACGGTCGTCGCGACGTCGAACCGCTTCGGGACGAGCGCTGCCGGGTCGATGTCGAGGCGGTCCGTCCACAGGAAGCCGACCAGCTCGCCGATTGCACCCAGGCGCGGCAGCCGTTCCTGGACGACGGGCAGAAGCGCCGCCAGCTCGCCGTCCTCCGGCAGCCGATCGATCCGGCCGGCCGCCAGCTCGGCCTCGAGGAACGGCCGGAGGCGTTCGACCAGGTCATCGGGCTCGAGGCGACGAATCCACTGACCGTTCAGCCACTCGAGCCGCTCTCGATCGAACACCGCGCCGGCCTTGTTGACCTCGGACAGGTCGAACTTCTCGACGAGCTCGTCGAGCGACAGGACCTCTTCCTCCGAGCCTGTCGACCAGCCGAGGAGGGACAGGTAGTTCACGAGCGCCTCGGGGATGAAGCCCTCCTCCCGGTAGTCGTCGATCGCGGTCTGGCTCTTTCTCTTGCTCATCTTGGTCCGGTCCGGATTGAGGATGAGCGGCAGGTGGGCGAAGGCCGGCAGCTCGTGACCGAGGGCCCGGAACAGGAGGATGTGCTTCGGGGTGTTCGAGAGGTGGTCCTCGCCGCGGATCACCTGGGTGATCCCCATCTCGGCGTCGTCGACGACGACCGTGAAGTGGTAGAGCGGGGTGCCGTCGGCGCGGACGATGACGAAGTCGCCGCCGAGATTCGCGACGTCGAATTCCACGCCGCCTCGAACGATATCGTCGAACGCGACCGTGCCCTCCCCGACCCGGAAGCGGATGGCGGGCCGGCGACCCTCGGCCTCGAAGGCGGCCCGCTCCTCCGCCGTCAGGTTGGCACAGCGTCCGCTGTATCGGGGCGGCAGCTTGGCGGCCTCGAGTCGCTTCCGCTCGGCGTCGAGCTCCTCGGGCGTGCAGAAGCACGGATATGCCTTGTCCTGGGCGAGGAGCTGCTCGGCGGCCGCGGCGTACAGCGGGAGCCGCTCCATCTGCCGGTAGGGCGCGTGCGGGCCGCGGGCCGCTTCGCCGGCGACTTCGGGACCCTCGTCCCAGCGCAGACCGAGCCAGTGGAGCCCGTCGAGGATGTCCTTCTCGTAGGCGATCGACGAACGGGCCACGTCGGTGTCCTCGAGGCGAAGGATGAACGTGCCGCCCGTGTGCCGTGCGTGGAGATAGTTGAACAGCGCCGTACGGGCGGTCCCGATATGGAGCGGGCCGGTCGGGCTCGGCGCGATCCGGACGCGGTCGGTGGTCATCGTTGGATTGTACGGGGCGGCCTCTCATCGGCTGGCTGCCTTCTCTGCCAATTAGTCATGAGATGAGTGTTCGCCAGCGACGGGAGCAGGTCGCTCGACCGATCCACGCACAATCCGATCGTCCGGAGCGGCCACCTGCCTGCCAACCCTGCGACCGGTGACGGATTGGCATGCGACGCGACGTCCGGTTATCACCGGGTGACGAATTGGCAAAGAGCGAGCCCGCGCCTGAGCTGCGGCCGTGGCCCTGCGAAAACGGTAGCTCAGCCTCGAGCGGCGGCCGGCACCCGATGAAACAGGGCCGCGTCCGCCTCGCCCGGCAGGACGTGGACGAGCGACGCGGGCCGCAGGCCGAAGGTCGCGCGCCCGCGCGGACCCTCGAGGGTGAGCGAATCGAGCGACTCCGAGCGGGCGAGCACCGTGATGTGCGCGCCCGGGGTCAGTGCCCGTGCCTCGAGGTACGAGAGCAGGCCGGCGTCCTCCTCGGCCTCCTCGGTGATTCGATAGATCGTCGCCTGCTGACCGCCCTCGAGCTGGCTCAGCGGCGTGCCGGCCGGCCGGCGGCGGGCGGTCTCGGCGTCGATCGGGTTGCCGTGCGGACACGTCTCGGGATGGCCGAGCATCTCGTCGAGGCGTGCCTCGACCCGAGGCGAGATCGCTCCCTGGAGGCGGCCAGCCTCCTCGTCCGATTCGGCCCAGCCGAGTCCGACCACCGAGGTCAGCAGCCATTCGAGCAGCGCATGGCGGCGGAAGATCGCATCGGCGGCCGCCCGCCCGGCGGCAGTCAGGACCAGCTCGCGCCCGTCCTTCTGATCCACGAGACCGTCAGTGGCGAGGCGTCGGAACATCTCGCTGGCGGCCTGGGTCGTCACGCCCATCCGGCGGGCGACCTGGGCGGCCTTGACGTGAGAGCCGTCACCAGCCATGACCCGGAGCGTCAGCAGGTACTCCTGGGCGGCCGCCGACAGGTCATGGGAATCGTGCCGTCGAACCATCGTCGACCATGGTACGCGGCGCCGTCGCGCCTTCGCCGGACGAGCGCGAACACCACGCCCGCAAGGTATGCGACGGCGAGGACGCCGGCGAGGATCGCAGCGCTGGCGGCAGGCTCTCGGTTGCCGCCGGTGGCGCTCAGGGCGACGGCCGTCGGGACGGATGCGGCGAGGGCCGCGAGTGTGCCGAACGCGGACAGCGCGGCCACCGACGGCAGCGCGATCAGGATCGCGATGATGGCGAGCTGGGCGAGCCACGTCCCCACCCCGAACGGATCGATGCAGCCCGCGGCGAACCGGCTGCAGCCGGTCGCCTCGCCGGCGATCGTCGAGATCGCGACGCCGATCGGAGGCCAGCCGACAAGGGCAAGCACGACACGCGTGGGAAACCCTCCGCGCGGCCCCAGGAGTCCTGTCGCGGTGGCGAGCCCGGCCGCTGCGAGCCGATCGGTCGCTCCTTCGTCGTCCAGCGGGCCGGCCGCTGTCTCGGCGGACCTCGGGGCGGAGGCGGGCGCCGGTGTCGTGGAGCCGCGGCTCGTGGATCCGGCCGCCGTGCCTTCTGGCTCCTCGTCCGGCCGGCGATCCCAGGCGCGGATCGTCGGCCCCGCCTCCGGCTGATCCGACGGGCGGTCGCCGGCGTTCGGGGTCGAGCCCGTTTCACCGGTCGGCCGGCGCGCTCGACGCTGGTACTCGGGGCCGTGCTTACGAGGATCCGCGTATTCCTTCGGGTTGAGCGTCCAGTAGGTTCCACTCGAGGCGCCATACCACGTCCCGCCGGACCACTCAGGCTCGAACGGCTCGTCCTCGGCGGCGTCGTAGGTCGTCGATCCCGGCGTCGCCTTGTTCGACGTTCTCTTGCGGCCGCCTGGCGGGCGTTGGGGCTCCTCGCCCGATGGCCGTCGCCGCCTCGCAGTCGTGGATCCGTCGGTACCCGCCGCCCGACCGGCGCGCGCGGCGCGCGCCCGATCCGTATCTGCCCGCCACGCGTCGCGCGTCCCCTGGCGGGCGGCCGCTGGTCGTGGTCCGGCGCGGCTTGTGCCGTTCGAGCCGGCGAGCAGCTCGTAGGCGGCCTGGATCGCGAGGAACCTGGGAAGGGCGTTCTCCCCGGCGAAGTCCGGGTGGTTGGCCTTCGCCAGCCGCCGATACGCCCGCCGGACCTCGTCGACCGAGGCTCCCGGCGAGAGCCCGAGCGTGCGGTAGGGATCGGGTTGGGTCGCCACGGATGCAGTGTGGCGCAGGTCGGTCCGAACCGCAGTCCGAGGGGTGGTAGGCGGCTCAGCCCCCGCCCAGCAACTCGCCGAGCGGCACGAGGTCGAAGCTCGGGATCGCTTCAGCGCCCACCCGGCCGTGCGGATCGTGAATCGCCGGCCGGTGATAGCGCCCGACAACCCGAAGGGCCTGGCCCTCGAGCACGCCGGCCTGGACGAGCGCCTCGACCGACGCCGCCCACGTTCCGCGATCGTAGCCGTCGCCGTCCTCGATCTTGATCGCCATGCCGGTGGCACCCGACTCGGCGCCCGATGCCCGCGCGCCCGGCAGGATCGCCAGGCCGCGCAGCGCCTCCATCCCGCTCTTGCTCACGAGACGACCAGGGAGCGCCTTCATCAGGGAGGTGTCGAGCCGGTCGCGTGTGCCGCCGATCATCTCCGGGTTGGCCATCATCGCGTCCCTGATGATCGTGAGCGCTGGGGCGAGCGAGGCTCGCGGATCCTTCGCGGCCACGGCCGACGGATCTGCGAGCAGGGCGTAGGCGCGGGCGACTTCTCGCAGCGGGAACGCATAGGTCAGGACGCCGCAGCCGTCGATCGCCGTCTTCAGCCGGTCCGGCGTGGTGCCGAACGCCCGGGCGACAACGTCTCGATAGGCGACCTGCGAGGGATGATCCTCGAGCCAGTAGTCGGTCGGGTCCCAGCCCTTCAGCTTGGAAAGGAGGATCGAGACCGAGTGCTGGCCCGAGCACATGTGGCGGATCGGACCCGGCTGCTCGCCGTCCCGCGCGAGGCGGGCGGCCGTGAGCGGATCGAGCGGCATTCCCTCGATGCCGGTCGCGATGAGCGCCTGCGTCGCGCCCGCCCGGCGGTACATCCCCTGGATCGTCCTGACGTGGAGGTCCTCGCCCGAATGGGAGCTCGCCATGATGGCGATCTCGGGGGGCTCGAGGTCCAGCGCCTCGATCCCGCCTGCCTCGAGCAGGGCGACGACGCCGAACGGCTTGACACAGCTTCTGAGCGTGACCAAGCGGTCCGGGTCGCCGAGCCCACGGATCAGCCTGCCGTCGACGTCGACCTCGACGATGTCGCCGCGATGGACGCTCTCCTCGATGCCGTTCCGCAGCTGGCGGACAAGGATCGGCGGGACGATGCGCGACTTCGTGCCAGCGCGCCGGCCCGCCGAGTGCGCCGCTCCGCCGCGGCGGGTGGGCGACGGCCGCGGGGCTGGAAGATCAGGGGCGGTCACGACCACGCGAGAATACCGCGGCGCGGGCCAGAATCGCCAACCCAGGGCCGGGTCGCGGTCCACGTCCACTCCGGCCGGCCATGGATCTGGCCAATTACCACCGCGGGTAGTGGTCGTCACAGGTTCTTGTCCCTGAGGGCCCCGATTCGTGCGCTGGCCGCCCAGATTTCATGTCGTTTACCACGGGCAATGGTGGATGGCACGGAGTCGCGCTTCCCGCGTGGACAGTCACTACCCGGGGCGGTATCTGGCACCGTCCTGGGGTGTCATCGCGGCTCGCCGGGCGGCCGGTGCCTTGCTACGATGCCCGCGACGCCCGTGCGGCTCCAGCCGCCCCGCCGGAACAGCGGAGAATCCTCGTTGTCGATGCCGCCGACCCTCCATGTGTCACAGCATCCGGCGGTCCTCCACAAGCTCGCCATCCTGCGCGACCAGGCGACCGAACCCAAGAAGTTCCGCGAGGTCGTCCGCGAGCTGTCCTGGCTCCTCGGCTACGAGGCGCTGGCCGACGCCCGGGTGCGCCCGCTGACGATCCGGACGCCGATCGAGGAGATGGAGGCGGCGGAGCTCGGCGAGCGGGTCGGCTTCGTTCCGATCCTGCGGGCGGGCCTCGGGATGGTCGACGCGATGCTCGAGCTCATGCCGACCGCCCAGGTCTGGCATCTCGGCCTGTTCCGGGACGAACGCACGCTCCGACCGGTCGAGTACTACAACAAGCTGCCCGACTCTGCCTCGGTCGACCTCTGCCTCATCCTGGACCCGATGCTGGCGACCGGCGGATCGGCGAGCGCGGCGATCGAGGTCCTCAAGCGCTGGGGCGCCGTGATGCCGGTGCGAATCAAGCTGGTCAACCTGATCGCCGCCCCTGAGGGCGTCGCCACGGTCACCGAAGCGCATCCGGACGTCCACATCCACTGCGCGGCGCTCGACCGCCAGCTCAACGAGAAGGGCTACATCATGCCGGGCCTGGGCGACGCCGGCGACCGCCAGTTCGGGACGGGCAAGTCCGGCTGACTTCAGCCTTCGTAGTGAAAGCCACTCGTTTCGCGCCTCCGCTGCAGTCCGCCGGGAGTAGAGCAGCCCCATGCGCCCAACTCGCGGGCCAGCGCGTCGTCGGGAGCCTTCTCGCCTTGGCTTAGACTCGCCGCATGGGACTCTTGACCTTCAGCATCAACGTCACCCTGGACGGCTGCGTCGACCACCAGGAGGGAATCGCCGACGACGAGACACACGCCTTCTTCACCCGCCTCATGGACGAGGGCGGGGCGATGCTGTGGGGCCGCGTCACCTACGAGATGATGGAAAGCTACTGGCCGGCGGTCGCCCGCGGCGACGAGGAGGCGCCGCCGGCGTTGCGCGAGTGGGCGGTCAAGCTGGAGGCCAAGCCCAAGTACGTGGTGTCGTCGACGCGAAAAGACTTCCCGTGGCCCAACAGCCACCACATCGCCGGCGACCTGCGCACGGGCGTGCAGAAGCTCAAGGACGCGACCCCGGCCGGCGTGCTCCTCGGTAGCGGCAAGCTCGCGACCGAGCTGGACCGGCTGGATCTGATCGACGAGTACAAGTTCCTCGTCCACCCCAGGATCGCCGGCCACGGCCCGACCCTGTACCAGAGCGGGCTGCCCAGCACGCGACGGCTCGAGCTGGTCTCGGCGAAGCCGCTCCGCAGCGGCGCGGTCGCCATGCACTACCGGCGCGCGCGCTGACTAACCGGTTTTCAGATCGAGGCCGTGAACCGGCCGTATGCCGACCGTGTTTCATCGCGAAAAGAGGGCTTGACATCGCCGCCACGTGGTGTACATTTCCTACAGGTTATATAACCAAGTAGAGATGAGCATGCAGCAGCCCGATCAACTCAGCGCAACATTCGCCGCCCTCGCCGATCCGACCAGGCGGGCGATCCTCGCCCGCCTCGCCAACGGCGAGGCCACGGTCAAGGACCTGTCGGAACCATTCGACATGACCCAACCCGCCATCTCCAAGCATCTCCGGGTGCTGGAACGAGCCGGGTTGATCGAACAGGGTCGTCAGGCGCAGTGGCGGCCGCGCCGGCTGCGGGCCGGGCCGCTGCGGGAAATCGCCGACTGGGTCGGCCAGTACCGCCGACATTGGGAGGAGAGCTTCGAACGGCTGGATGCCTACCTCCGCGATCTAGAGGAACGTCAGGAGCAAGGAAATGGAGACGACGATGACAGCGACGAGAATCGACCGGGGTAGCACCGAGTCGACCAGCATCTACCAGGACGGCACTGACCTCGTGTTCGAGCGCACCTTCGATGCGCCGCGCGACAAGGTCTGGAAGGCCTTCACCGACCCCGAACGCATCCCTCGCTGGTGGGGGCCGCACGGCACCTCGACGACCGTCGCCGAGATGGATGTTCGGCCGGGCGGCAAGTGGCGATACATCAGCCGCGCAGCCGGTCGCGACGACGTGACGTTCTTCGGGGAATACCTGGAGGTCGAGCCGCCCGAGCGCCTCAAGTGGACCTTCATGTTCGATGTCGATGGCCTCGGCCCCCAGGGTGGGCCGGAGACCTTCACGTTCGAGGATGTCGACGGCAAGACGAAGGTCAAGTCCGTTGGGCACTTCGAATTGGTCGAGGCGATCGAGGGCGCTCTTGCGACCGGGATGGTCGGCGGGGCGATCGAGACCTGGGACCGCCTCGAGGCCCTGCTGGCCAAGAGCTGACGACCCCACGGCAGCCGGGCATCCATCTTGGTGGGTGCCCGGCCTTTTCATGCCTTCGGGGATTGATAGACTGAACGTATGGTCGATCGGGCGCCCGCTGCCGGGTCATCAAATGGTTCAGCGCCTGGCTCCGGACCGGGAATCGCGTGGCTGCCCGGCGACGAGGATTACCCGTTCGAGGCCCGGCCGGGTGAGACTGCGGTCGACTACTTCGAGCGCTGGCTCAGAGAAGCGCCCTATTCGAGCATCGAGCGCAATGGCGCCAGGTACCTTCACGAGACGGACGTCGCCAACGTTCTGAACCACATCACGGCAGACGTAGGGCTCCTGCGTGCGCGCTTGGACGAGTTCGGTGACCACGTCCTGACGGCGGCCGACCACAACGCGACCATTCAACGAATCGATGAGGCGATGACCCAGCTACGCGAGGCGCTTGCCGCGCTGGACCACGAGGGTGCGAAGCAGCGCTGAACTCACCTTGACCGCGTCGGTCAGTCAGCCCGCCCAGCCGGAACGCGATCGGCGGCAACCTGGTAGATCCGCTCGATGTCCCAGCTGCCCGGGGTGGGCACCGGAGTATTCTCCATCGGAATGTCGAGCAATACCGGACGCCCGAGCGCGACCGCACGCCGCAGCGCCGGTTCTAGCTCCTCCGCCGCACTGATCTTCACGCCTTCGGCCCCGCAGGCGCGTGCCCACTGGGCGAAGTCAGGCGTATAGGCCCGGCCATCGGCCTCGAACTCGCAACCGTAGCCAGTGCCGTAGTGCTTTCGCTCCAGTCCGGCGATCGTGCCGAACGACGCGTTGTTCATGACGACCCAGATCGGGGCGATGCCCATCTCGATCGCGGTCGGAACCACGTTCGGTTGAGCGCCGAACCCACCGTCGCCGACCAGGGCGATCGCGGGTCGTTCCGTCCCGGTGGCGGCAACTCCCAGGACAGCGGCCGCCCCGAAGCCCATCGTCGAGAACCCGCCCGGGGTGAGGAAGGAGCTTGGCTCATCGATCGGGTACTGCTGGGCCATCCCGTTCTTGTTCCAGCCCACATCGGTGACGAGGATGGCGTCGGGAGCCGCGCGGCGAAGGTCGGCGAGAATCCGTTCCGGCTTCAAGGGAAACGAGTCCGAGCGGGCATTTCCCGCGCCAAGGTCGAGAAAGCGACGACGCTCCGCCTGGAGCTCCGTCCAGTCGAATCGCTGCTCCCTGAGGGTTGGCGGGCGGGCTCGATCGGCGATCGCCGATAGGGCTGCCCCGGCATCCGCGACCACGGCTAGATCGGTCGGGTAGTTGCGACCAGGCTCGTTCGGATCGATATCGATGTGGATCAGCCGCGTTGGCGGGATGGCGAAGGTCGCTCCCGGCTCCCAGCTGCTCGAATCAGTCTCCGGGAACCTGGTCCCGACCGCGAGAATGAGGTCGGCGGTGGAAGCCAGCCTGTTGGCGACGGGACTGCCCCAGAATCCGACCATGCCGACGAGCTGGGGATGGTCGGGAGGCAGGGCACCGGATCCCATGAGCGTGTGGCCAACCGGCACCTGCGCCGCCTCTGCCAGGCGACGGAGGTGGGCTCCGGCACGGCGCGTCCCACCGCCGGCGAGGATGAACGGCCGCTCTGCCTGCTCGAGCTGACGCGCGATTTCCTCGGCGATCGCCGGGTCGATCGCACTTGGCTGGAGGGCTGAGCCCGGAACGATCGGCGCATCCAGTGGTTCCGCCAGGACGTCCATCGGTACGGAGACCAGGACCGGCCCCGGCCGTCCCGCCTGAGCCAGGTCCCAGGCACGGGCCAGCACGCGGGGTGCCTGGTCCGCACGGCTGAGCCGCCACGAACGCTTCACGAACGGCGCGAAGACGCTGGTTTGATCGGCATCGCGCAGTAGGTTCAGTTCCTGGTGCGGACCGCGATTCTCAAAGTATGTCGGGATGTCGCCGGCGATCACGACCAACGGCACCGAGTCGAGGGCGGCAGTCGCGACACCGGTCGCTGCATTCGTCAGGCCCGGTCCGACATGCAGGATGACCACGCCGGGCCGGCCCGAGGCTCGGGCGTAGCCATCGGCCGCGTGCGCGGCAACCTGCTCGTGGCGGGTGGTGATGAAGCGCGGGCCGCCTCCGCGTTCCAAAGCGGCCAGGAGGCTGATGTTCGTATGGCCGCAAAGCCCGAATGTGAGCTCGACCTGGCGGTCCCGCAGAAAGGCGGCAATGTGGTCGGCCACCGTCAGGCTCATCGTCGACTCCCGGTTCGTTGAGGCTCGTTCGCAGAATCGCGGATCTCGTCCAGGATCGCCGCTGAGTCCCCACCGACTGGCGGGGCAAGTGGCGGGACATTGCCCGGGGTTCGCGAGAATCGCGGAACAACCCCGGGTGTCAGGACGGGTCGGTCGAGGCGAGCGTCGCTAACCTCCACCAGCATGTCGCGAGAACGGAATTGAAGGTCGTTGACGATGTCCGCGATGCTGTTGATGCGCCCTGCGGGTATCCGCGCCTCCCTTAGCTCTGTCAGGACGTCATCGGACGGTCGGCCCAACGTCCATGCCTCGATTGCCTGATCGAGTTCAGCTGCGCGCTTGACGCGGCCCCGGTTGCTGCGAAGGTCGGGGTCGAGCGCAAGCTCGGGTCGCCCGATCGTCTGCATCAGCGTCGTAAACAGGGCGGAGGAATTGGCGCCGATCACGACATGATTGGAATCCTGGCAGCGGTAGACGTTCGTCGGTGCTGAATTGTGGGCGATGTTTCCCGTTCGTTCTCTGACCATCCCAAAGTAGCTGTATTCGGGAAGAACCCCCTCGAGAAGGCTGAAGACGCTCTCCGTGAGAGCAACGTCCACTGTCTGCCCTCGCCCCGAGATTGTCCGCTCCTGGAGGGCGACCAACGCGCCGATCGTCGCATAGAGCGCGGCAACCGAGTCGCCGAGGCTGAGCCCAGCTCGCGTCGGGGGCCGCTCCGGATCGCCCGTCAGATAACGCAGGCCGCCGATGGCCTCCGCGATCGTGCCGAATCCCGCTTGTTGCGCCAACGGTCCCGTCTGACCGAAACCCGAAATGCGGACGATGATGAGACGCGGGTTCGTCTTCTCCAGGACGTCAGGGCCAAGGCCCCAATCCTCGAGACGACCGGGCCTGAAATTCTCGATCAGGACGTCGGCCGATTTCGCCAGCGCGAGTACGACCTGTTGGGCGTCCGGATCGTGGAGGTCGAGCGCTATCGAGCGCTTCCCACGGCCCTGGACCAGCGACCAGAGAGATCCGTGCCGGCCGGCGGAGCGGCCCCACTCCCTGAGAGGATCGCCACCCTCAGGATGTTCGACCTTGATGACGTCTGCCCCGTAATCGGCGAACAGGCGCCCGGCGAAGGGGCCAGCAATCAGCGTTCCGAGCTCAAGGACCCGTAGACCAGCCATGGGTCCTCGCATGCGCGTGGGGGCGCCGGTCCGGCGTTGACTCATTTGCTTCCACATATCGGACTGATTGATCTGAATAACAGAACGATATGGAGCGCACGCTCTCGCTGTCAAGACTACCGCCTCGATGCGCCGTCGGCCTCCGACGACGAACGGGCACGTCAATCGTCACCTTCTTGACAACTCGGTGGCATCCTCCTACCTTCCGGACAGGTGGAGAGCTATTTGGGCAGCCGTTCCCACTATTCGGAAACGAGGAGGAGCGATCTCATGGAACTTGAGACACGCGGATACCCTGCGACCGCCTCGCGCCGGCGGCCACAGGGCGCTCTGCTCGCCGCGATTGTTGTCGCTTTCGCAGCGGCGGCCTGCGGCCCGGCGGGCAGTACGAGTCCTTCCAGTAGCGCAGCAGCACCCGCAACTCCCGCTGGGAGTGCGACCGCGGCGGCCAGCGCTTCGGTTGCTCCGCCGTCCGGGGAGGCGATCAAGGTCGCACAGATCGCTGCGCACAGTGGCCAGCTCGCTCAGCTCGGTGCCTGGGACAAGGAGGCCCTCGACCTGGCATTCAAGGAGAAGATGGACGCTGGCGGCGTTTGTGGCCGCCCGCTCGAGCTCTCCGTATTCGACGACCAGGGTGACCCGACCGTTGGTGTCAATGTGACACGGCAGGCCCTGGAGACGGACATCACCGCGGCGTTCGCGACGACCGAGAGTGCCGTAACACTGGCGGTGATTCCACTGTTCCAGGACGCCAAGGTGCCGCACTTCACCGCAGGCCAGAGCGATGCGATCACGAAGGAGGGCAGCGCGTACGTCTTCCGTGACGGGCCCCCCGCGGCGGCCTTCAACAAGACGCTCGCGGACTATGCGCTCAACACCAAGAATTGGACCAAGTTCGCGATGGTCACGAACACCGGCGGCTACGGCGACAGCGAGCGGAAGGCATTCACCGCGCAGCTGACTGCGGCTGGCATCACGCCGCAGCTCGACGCGACGGTGGCGCCCGAGGCACAGGAGTTCACCGCACAGATCAACGAGATCCAGCGGCTCCAGCCTGAGGCTGTCTATACCGGCATGGAAGAGGTCCAGAACGGCCTGTTCGCCAAGCAACTGCGAGAGTTCGGGATCACGACGCCGATGATCGGTGGACCTCCGGGCGGGACACCGCAGTTCGTCGAGGTGGCTGGAGCCGCGGCTGACGGATCCATCTTCTCCAGTCCATACATCACCAACGACGCGAACGACAAGACCCGCGCGTTCGCTGCCGCGTTCAAGGCAATGCACAACAAAGACCCAGAGTTCCACGGCGCGAAGGGCTACGACGGGGCGCAGCTCCTGTTCCAGGCCATCGAGGCGACGTGCGATAACATCACCGGCGAGACGGTCGCCGCTGCACTTCACGAGATCTCCGGGTACGAGGGCCTCCAGGGCACATTCAATGTCGAGGAGTCCGGGGAGACGCTCGCCTCGACGCAGGTCGGCGTGCTCGAGGGTGGCGTAGCCAAGCTCGCCGAATAGGCGAACCAACGGCGACCTGCCGGGTCAGCGCGGCCCGGCAGGTTGCACTGCCAACGCGGGTTGCGGAGTAAATCTGAATGTCGGCGTGGCTTCAGGTCGTCTACGGCGGTCTGACGATCGGTGCGATCTACGCACTCGTCGCACTTGGCTTCTCCCTGATCTACCGGACGATCGGCCTCGTCAACTTCGCGCAGGGCGGACTGTTGATGCTCGGCGGCTATGTGGGCGCAATCCTGCTGGCTGATGTCGGGGTTCCGTTTCCGCTCGCGATCCTCGGTGCGGTCGTCGTCATCGGTGCGCTGGGGCTCGCCGTGGAGCGGCTTCTTCGTCCGCTCGAGCGGGGCGACCTGATGATGATGGTGCTGGCTACGCTCGGCCTCGACATCGTCTTTACAAACAGCGCGATCGTTGCCTTCGGGTCGGAAGGCATGTCGGTTGCGGTCCCGGTGGTCGGCGCACCCATCCAGATCGCGGGTGTGACGATGACCAGGTACTCACTCGTCGTCATCGGCAGCATGATCCTGATCACGCTCGCCCTGAACGCCTTCCTGAACCGGACGAAGACGGGCCTGGGAATGCGCGCGATTGCCATCAACCGCGACATCGCCCTCGTGTTCGGCGTGAATGCGAATCGAATGAACAACCTGGCATTCGGGATCGGTGCCGCCATCGCGGCGGCGGGCGGCGTGCTGATCGCTCCGATCCTGTACGTCACACCACAGCTCGGGGCTAGCGTAGGCATCAGCGGCTTCGCAGCAGCCATCCTCGGCGGGCTCGGCAACCTTCCGGGCGCGATCGTCGGTGGGCTGGTGTTCGGCGTCTTTCAGAGCGTCGTATCCGTGTTCTTGCCCGCCTACGTCAACGCCATCGCCTTCGTCATCTTCGTTCTCGTCCTCCTTGTCCGCCCCTGGGGAATCCTCGGCGAGCGCAACGTCGAGAAACTGTGATCGACGGATCCCGCGCCCGCCTGCTAGCCCAGGTCGCTGTTCTGGTCCTGCTTTTGCTCCTCCCGAGCCTGGTGAGCCTTTCGGGCTACCAGCTGCACATCATCGAGCTCATCCTCGTGACGATCCCCCTGGCCGTCGGGCTTCTCATCAGCATGGGCCACTGCGGACAGATCAATCTTGCCCAGGTCGCCCTCTATGGCATTGGCGCCTACACGACCGCGATCCTCATCTCACGGTCGCACGTCGACCCCTGGGTCGCGACCGTGGCCGGAACGTTGGCCGGCGGGTTCGTCGGGATCGTGGTTGGCCTCCCGTCGCTTCGGATCCGGGGACATTACCTGGCCATCGCGACGTTGGGCTTGGCGGTGGCGGCCGAAGCGTTCTTCACCGCCGGGGGCGAGCTGACGGGCGGGCCCCTGGGCATCGGTCGCATCCCGAGCCTGCCGGGACTCGACACCTCGGCTGGGCGCGATGCCGGCTACTACCCGCTGCTCGTTGGCGTGGTGGCACTGACGTGGGCCTTCGCCCGGTTGCTCGTGTCGGGCCCAATCGGTTCGGCCTTTGGAGCCATCCGGGACGACCACCTGGCAGCGAAAGGGATGGGTGTCCACGTCGGAGCATTCCAACTGCTGGCCTTCACCATCAGCGGCCTGCTGGCCGGCCTCGCCGGCTCGCTCTACGCCACCTGGAGCGGATACATCAGTCCCGACTCGTTTCGGCCGTCGCAGATGTTCTTCCTGCTCACGATCCTCGTCGTCGGTGGCATGCGGAGCCTGCCCGGCGTCGTCGTCGCCACGGCAGTCTTGATCCTGGCCCGCGAAGCGTTCCAGCAATTCGAGGCCTACCAGCTCATCATCTTCGGGAGCCTGGTCGTGATCGTCATGCTCGTCGCCCCCGACGGACTCGCCGGTCTCGCCAGTCGCACCTGGAAGCTGGTCACGAAGACGGCACGAGGCGGGACCCAGCGGCGAGCATTGCCAGCGCTTGAACCGGCGCTTCCGGAAGATCGGAATCAGGACTGATGCCGCTTCTCGAGGTGCACAATCTGAAGCGGTCCTTCGGGGGCATCGAAGCCGTTGCGGACGTCTCGTTCGATGTCGAGGAGGGATCGATCCACGGATTGATCGGCCCGAACGGTTCCGGGAAGACCACGATCTTCAACGTCCTGAGCGGCTACTACGCTCCGACCGCCGGGAAGATTCTGTTTGATGGGCGGTCGATCGGATCGAAGGCTCCCCACCAGATCGTTGCCGCGGGGATCGCGCGCACATTCCAGAACCTGAGGTTGTTCCACACCCTCACGGTCCGGGAGAACGTGCAGGTCGCCGCCATGCACGCGGGCGTAACGTGGTGGCGTCATGCCCTCGGGTTCCCGATCGGGTGGCAACGATCAAAGCTCGCTTCTCGCAAGCGGGCCGACGAATTGCTGACCAGGGTAGGTGCGGCGAGGTTCGCGGACCTGCCGATCAAGAGCCTGCCCTACGGATGGCAACGCCGCGTCGAGCTGGCGCGCGCCCTGGCCTGTGAGCCAAGGCTCCTGTTGCTCGACGAACCAGCCGCCGGGCTCAACGACGATGAGACCAGGGGCCTGGTCGAGATGGTGGAGTCGCTTCGCGACGAGGGCCTCACGATGGTGTTGATCGAGCACGACATGAAGGTCGTGATGGGAACAGCCAACGTCGTCACGGTGCTGGACTACGGCCGCCTCCTGCTCACCGGCAAACCGAGCGACGTTGCGACCGATGGACGGGTGATCGAGGCCTACCTGGGAGGCGCACCAGAAGGATGATCCTCGAGGTCAAGGGACTCCATTGCCACTACGGCCCAGTCCATGCGGTAAAGGGCATGGACTTCGCCGTGGATCAAGGTGAGGCCATCGCACTCATCGGAGCGAACGGCGCCGGCAAGACAACGACGCTGCGGGCGATCGTTGGAACCCTGCGACCGAGCGGTGGCTCCGTGCGCCTGGACGGCGACGACCTGCTCAAGATCCCAGCACACGCACGCGTCGGGCGAGGAATGGCCTATGTCCCCGAGGGCCGTCAGATCCTGCCCGCGTTCACAGTGGAAGAGAACCTCATGCTGGGGGCCTTCCACCGGCTCGGCAAGGAGCCTGCGGCGACCATTCAGCAGACCCTGGCCGAGGTCTACGATCTCTTCCCGGTGATCGCTCGCCTCCGCAAGCGGTACGCCGGGTTCACCAGCGGCGGCGAGCAGCAGATCCTGGCGATCGGCCGGGCATTGATGGCCAAGCCGCGGCTCCTGCTCCTCGACGAGCCATCGATGGGTCTATCGCCGATCCTCACCAAGTTCGTTGCCGAGAGCCTGATGACGCTGCGGAGCACGGGGCTGGCGATGGTGCTGGTCGAGCAGAACGTGAGCCTGGCCCTTCAGCTCGCGGACCGGGCGATCGTCATGGAGACGGGGCATCCGGCGCTCCAGGGGACCACCGACGAGCTGCGGGCCAACGACGAGATCCGGATGATCTACCTGGGGCAGTCGACGGTCGCCCCGCCGGCGGAGGCCGGTGCCGCCGATCGCGCCGACCCGACCGGCGCTCCGCGACTGCCTGCAACTGCCGGATTCCGATCACTATAGGTCCGGATTGAGACGAATCCACGACTTTCCCGGTTGAGATCCGCTCGACTCGAATGCCTGCTGGGTCAGGGCCAGCGGGTATTCGGCGGTAGCGATTCGACCAGGGGCCTCGTGGCCTCCCAGGACGAGGTCGATCACCCGCCGGAAGTCGTCCGGATGGTCGTAGGTGAGCGATCCGCGGAGGACGAGCTGGCGACGGACGAGCACCGCCGCCGAGATGTCGAAGGGCCGGCTGTCGATTCCCAGGACGAGCAGCGTTCCCCAGGTCCCGACGCGGTTCAAGCCCGTCGCCATCGACGCCGGTGTTCCGGCTGAATCTACGACCAGGTCGAAGCGGGGCTCGACATCGCCGGCGGCTGCCGGTCGGGCACCAAGGCTCATCGCCGCCGCGACCCGGTCGGGATTGAGATCGAAGGCGTGCACCTTGACGCCGCGTCGAAGCAGCGCGAGACACATCAGCAATCCCTGGGCGCCCACACCGATGACAAGGGCCGATTCCGGCAGCGGCGAGGATAGTCGGCGAAGCGCCGCTTCCACCACCGTCAGGGGCTCGATGCAGACCAGGTCCGTTGCCGGCACCGCGCCAACCCCCCAGGCGAACTGGCTGGGGACGACCAGCTTGTCGGCGAGGGCGCCCGTCCGGTTCATCCCGACTGACTGGCGCTGAGCGCACGACGACGTTCGACCGCGTTCGCAGTCCTCGCACAGAAAGCAAGGGATATTCGGCTCGATGACGACGAGCTCCCCGACGCGCTCCTCCGACACTCGGTCGCCGACCGCTTCCACCCGGCCAAACGCCTCGTGGCCGAGAATCCACGGGTAGCTTGGAGCCGTCCAGGTACCGCTGAACACGCTGACGTCCGACCCGCACAGGCCGACTCCACCCACCGCGATGAGCACGTCATCCGGCCCGGGGGCCGGGTCTGCCACCTCGTCGACGACGATCGTGCCGGGGCGGACCAGCAGGGCGGCTCTCACCGCCTGGCCCTTCCGAATAACAAGATCACTGGACCAACACGTGGGATTCTCAGACCCACGGTTCTCCAGATGCCCGCGCGGACGAGCGACTGAGTTCCTGGCTGATCAGCCCGGCGGCCTCGACAATGTCGGGGCGCAGCGCGAGAAGCTTGTCGGCGGCAAGGCGGGCACTCGGTCCGGACACGGACAGTGCAGCAACGACCCTGTCGAGCCCGTCCTTGATTGGCACGGCTGCCGCAACCAGACCCTCCTCTCGCTCGCCGATGGATGTCGCCCAGCCCGATCTGCCGATCTCCTCGAGTTGTGCCTCGAGCTGTCGTGCTGTCGGTGCCCGCGGCGATGGCGGATCCGTGGCGATTCGCGCGAGCTCCTGCGAGCGAATCGAGGGATCGGCGTGAGCGAGGAGCAGCTTGCCGGCTGCACCAACTCGCAGCGGCAGCGGTCGACCGATCTCGGTGAAATGGCGCAATTCGTAGTGGCCCTCGACGGCCGCGACACAAATCCGATGTTCTCGTTCCCGGATGTACAGGTGGACGCTTTCGCCCAGGCGGTCGCGCAACCACTCCATCCTCGGTCTCGCCACTTCAACAAGGTCGATCGAATGGGCCGCCACTTCACCCCAGTGGACGAGTCGTGGACCGGCCGCGTAGGTGGCGTTTGGTCGCCTCGTGAGCAAGCCGAGCGTCATCAACTCCGTGAGGAGGCGATGAACGGACGAGCGTGGTTGGCGCAGCTGTTCTGCGATCTCGGTCAACGTGCTCTGCCGCTCGGCGCTCGTGACTAGATCAAGTATCTGGGTCGCCTTACCGAGGACTGACACGCTTGCCTCCCACATGCTTGACAGCGTCAGAGTCCCACCCTAACGTTTCATCAAGACGGGTTTACACTTCCACTATACGGTATTGTCAAGCCAGCAATGCGACCTCCAGCTCAAGCGATCGCACCCCAGCCACCACGCGCGACATGGTGATCTCGCTCGACGAACAACGAGCCATCGGACCCAGTGAAGCGAGGCGCATCGGCCGCTCCCTCCTCGGCGGCCGATTCCTCGATCGGGGCACCGAGCGGATCCATCGAGCGCCGTTCGACGCGGCGCTCGATGGACCGATTCTCGACGCACCTGAGGCCGACGTCGCGCAGGCCGTTTCGACTGCCGTTGCCGGCGCGAAGGTCGCCGCGGCCCTGGCGATCCACCGCCGAGTGGCGATCGTCGAACGCCTGGCTGAATTGGTAAGTCGGGATTCGGAACGGCTCGCGGCAACGATGACCTGGCAGACAGGCAAGCCGATCCGGGAGACACGACGTGAAGTCGTTCGCACGATCGATACCCTTCGACTGTCGGCCCGTGCTGCAGACCTCCTGGCCGGCGAGCAGATTTCTACCGACACGACACCCGGCGGCCAGCCGCTCTGGGCGTTCTCACACCGTCGGCCCGTCGGCGTCGTCGCCGCGATCACACCGTTCAATGCGCCGCTGAATCTCCTCGCACACAAGCTCGGCCCCTCGATCATCGGTGGCAACGCGACGATCGTGAAGCCGGCCTCGGCCGCGCCGCTGACTGCCGTGCAGCTCGTGGAATTGGCCCTCGAGGCTGGCTGCCCTCCGAACGCTGTCAACGTGTTGATCGGCCCGGCTGCTGTTGGGCTGTCTCTTGTCGCGCATCCTGACGTGCGCGCCGTCACGTTCACGGGAGGGGCCCGAGCTGCCCGGGAAATCTGGCGGGCAGCGCCTCTCAAGCGAATGGTGATGGAGCTCGGCGGCAACAGCGCGAACGTCATCTTCGAAGACGCCGATCTCGACCTTGCCGCAGACGAATGCGTGCGGGGCTCCTATTCCAACAGCGGCCAGAGCTGCAACTCCGTCCAGCGGATCATCGCTCCAGCCCAGATCGCCTCCGACCTCGCTGATCTGATGGTCTCGAGGATCGTCAAGCTCAGGGTCGGCGATCCGTTCGACGACGAGACGGACATTGGTTCGATGGTCTCCGAGGTGGAGTCGGCAAGGGTCTGCGAGTGGCTCGACGAGGCCGTCGAGAGCGGCGCGGTTGTCCAGGTCGGTGGAGCGCGGAGCGGCGCTACGCTGGCGCCGACGCTCGTGACGGGCGCCCGCCCCGGGATGCGAGTCGTCGACGACGAGATCTTCGGACCGGTTGCCGTCATCCTCGAACACACCGGCGATGACGATGCGATCCGACTCGCGAATGAGACGCCATTCGGTCTTCAATTCGGCGTCTTCACCCGGTCCCTGGGCCGCGCGCTACGGTCGATCTCTGTTCTCGACAGCGGCTCAGTGATCGTCAATCGGTCCTCGAACTACCGGCTCGACGCGTTCGTGTATGGAGGCGTCAAGCAATCCGGCGTTGGGCGGGAGGACCCGCGGTCGACGCTCCGTGAACTGACCGAGGAACACTTCGCGGTCCTCGGAGAGCGGGCGTGAGGCCCATCCACGAAGGCAACGCATCAGAATCAGCGGACGCGTCCCCATGGGCCTCCGCGATCACCGCGACCACCGGCGATCGCGTCTACGTCCGCGGCCTGGCGATCGATGAGGCAATTGGGACTGCGTCCTTCGCAGACGTGGTCTTCCGACTCTGGACCGGGCGGCCTGGTTCGCCCGCGGAGCGAGCTCTCCTGGATGCCTGCCTCGTGGCTGCCGTAGATCATGGCGCCCTGGCACCATCGGCGATCACCGCCCGAACAGTGGCATCGACCAGGGCCGGCCGAATGCCCGCCCTGGCGGCCGGCATCCTCGCGTTCGGTTCCCTGCACGGTGCCGTCGTAACCGTCGCAATGGAGCTCCTGGCGGAACTAGGGCCGGAGGAAGACCCGGCGGTCTGGGCCGCCACGATCTTCGAGCGAGAGCGCGCCGCTGGCCGGCGCATCCCGGGCATCGGCCACCGGTGGCATCAGCACGATCGACGTGCGGAGAGACTCCTCGATCTCGCCTCGGCGATCGGCGGGGGCCGTTCGGTCGCGGCCATGCGGGAGATGGCCAATGTCGTTGGCCGTCACTCCGGTCGGCCGGCCCCTGTGAACATCGACGGCGGGCTTGCCGCCGCATTGACCTGCCTGGGGCTCCCAGCGGAGTTCGGAGACTTTGTATTCGCCACCTCCCGGAGTACGGGGCTGGCCGCGCACATCGTCGAGGAGACAACACGCGAGCGACCAATGCGAACGATCGATCCCACCAGGGTCTCGTACGACGGACCCGAGTTTGCCGGCCAGGAGGACATCGGATGAAGGTGAGGCTGCTTTCGCCGTTCGAGGATGGTGAGCCCATCTGGATTGGGCTCGACACACCTGGCATGCGCCGGAAGGTCTCACGGCTCGTGTCGCCATCCATCGGATCGGAGGAATTCATGGGTGGCGTCACCATTTTCGAGCCGGGCGAGTCCAGCTCGATGCATATCCACGACGAATCAGAGGAGATCAACATCGTCCTCGGAGGCGGCGGAACGCTTGTCTCTGAGGGCGAGGAGCGTGAGTTTTCGACGGGCGAGTGGATGTGGATTCCGCGGGGGACGTTCCACCAGCACAGGAACACTGGCAACGAGCCGCTTCGGCTGGCGTGGATCTATACGCCGCAAGCAGAACTACCGTCGTCGTGATCGTTCCGCGAACCGAGCGCCGACACTAACAACCCGCTACCACCTAGCGCACGCAGTCGGCGGGGCGGGCCGCGCGGAAGGCGACGCGACCGCTTCCGGGGCTGCATAGTTGAGTTGATGGAAACCGTCCTAGTCGGAGCCCCGGGTTGTGGCGGCCGGACCGTGGGCAGAGCCCTCGCCGATCGGAACGATGCGCACTTCATCGATCTGACAGGCGAGCCCGCCCGGCGCGCCGATGCGATATCCGGCCTGCGCTGGGCGGACAAGCCCGACACCGGGACGAAGCTCCGCCGGGTGATCGCGGCCGACCGGATCGTGGCTGACCCAGGGTTGCGGGCCCGGCTCTACCGAGGTCGGCATGTCTTCTGGCTCGATGCCCCGGCGGATCGCCTCCTTGAGCGGCTCAGGGCCGCGCGGCGGCAGGACCTTGGCATAGACGGCGACTTCCGGCGATTCATCGCCGATCACCTAGCGGCCTATACGCCGTACTACTTCGCTGGCAGCCGGGTGGACGCATCGGGCTCAATCGCGGCGACAATTGAGGAGATACAGCCAATCCTCGCCGAGCCTCCAGATGCCAGTACGCTGGTCCTGAGAGCAGAGATCCATGGTGGCCTCATGGAACTCGGTGAGGGGATCCTTGGGCGAAGCCTCGGGCACGTCCTGCGACGACTGTCCGCGCGTCGCTTGGTCGTGATCACGTCTGGCCGAAGCCAGCAGCCCGCCGAGACAGCGGCCCAGCTCGTTCGCGCTGGGGCTGGCCTGCCGGTTGATGTCGTGGTGCTGCCCGACGGCGAACGCGCGAAGTTGATGGAGCACCAGGAACTCCTGTTCCGACACCTGGCCGACCTGCGGGTGGAGCGTCGGGACCCTCTCGTTGCCGTCGGCGATGACGTCGTGCTGGAAGCGGCGACGTTTGCGGCAGCCGTGTACCTGCGCGGCGTACCCCTCGTGACGGTGCCGGTGACAACGCTCGGGCTGATCGATTCGTCGATCGGGGGCAAAGGCGCTGTCGACCTGCCGGGACTCGGCCGAAACCTGCTCGGCGCCATCCACCAGCCGGAGGCGACCATCCTCGACATCGACCTGATCGGAGATGAGTCGGCCGATGACCGGCGCGCGGCCCTGGCCGAGGCGGTCAAGTACGGGCTCATCGGCGACGACGCCCTTCTTTCACTCCTCGAAGCAGGCATGCGAGCAGAGCGCGGTCGGCTATGGCCGGATACGTCGGACCTGCTCGAGCTCGTTGAGCGCTGCGTCCTTGCGAAGCGGCGCCTGGTTCTGGTCGACGAGCTTGACAGCGGCGACGTCAGGATGGCGCTCAATCTCGGGCACACGCTCAGCCACGCCCTCGAAGCGGCGACTGCGTATCGGATGCGCCACGGCGAAGCCGTGGCCTACGGGCTGCGCGCCGCACTCGAAATCGGCGTGTCCATGGGCGTCACACCGCCGGCCGTGGCGAATCGGGCGACGCGCCTGATCCGCTGGCTGGGCCTGGCCGAGGCGCCGGTCGATGTTTCCATCGATGAGGTCCTGACCTACATCGCGTCGGACAAGAAGCGACGTGGAGGAAGGCCTCGCTGGGTGCTCGTGGGAACCAACGGGGTGACGATCCGTGATGACGTTCCCGCGGCCACAGTGCGCGATGCCGTTACCGTGGCCCTCGCCGGGATGTCGACCCCCGAACGTGACGGCGGCCGCCCATCCTCTCCGTGACGTTCGATCGACGCGATCGGTCGGGGTAGCCGACTCGCCGAGGCGGGATAACGGCTGTCGATCATCCCCTGAGGGGCAGTGCGATGGGTGGGGCGCCGGCGCACCACCCCATCGTGGTCGGTACGTTCAGGGCATGGTCGGATCGCGGCTGCGGTTCGATCCTTCCGGTATGCCACGTCAGCACCGTGCCCGCTTCAGCGTGCTCGCCGGCAGGCCAGTCCTGCGAGATCGCTCCGAGCTGGCCGCCAGCAGCGCCACCACCGATCAGGACGGCGCTACGGGCGGTCATGCGGAGACGACGGCTGACCCTGACTCTCCGCGACGCTCGTCCCGGCGCCGCCCCCTGGTCCTCGGGCTCGTGTACGGCGTGTTCCTCATTCTTGCCGCCATCACGACGACGGCCCAGGCCATCGTCGCGACGAGCCACTTCTCGGCGCAGACTCTGAACGCAACGATCGCCCGCGACCGAACGCTGGTCCGGATCTTCGTCGACGGGAACCTCCAGCCAAGCGATCTCGCACTCGGGGGCGATCCCGCTCGGGTCGAGCTCCTCCAGCGCCAGCTTGCCGCCTATGTCGAGCGGGGTGAGATCCTGCGCGTTGAGCTGCGATCGCTCGACGGTCACGTCCTGCTTTCGAACGACACGACGATTCGCGGGGTCGTCGCGCCCTCTGGCCCGGGATTGGACCGAGCGCTTGCCGGCCAGATCTCGGCAGAGATCGTGTCTGGCACAAGTCGACATGCCGGCGCTGCGGCGCTTCCCACGGACGCGGTCCTCGAGGAGTACGTGCCACTCGCGGCGGCGGACGGCGCGGTGCTGGCCGTTTTCGGAATCTGGCGCGATGCCCAGCCAATCCTCGATGCGCTGACCGGCATCAGGAACGACAGCGTCACGGTGACGCTGAGCGCCGCGGCCGTGCTCGCGCTGATCCTGTTCGTCACCTTCCGCGCCGCCAACGCCCGGATCGCGGGCCAGACGGCAGAGCTGCTCGAATCGACGAGGCGCGATCCGCTCACGGGTCTCCTGAACCATGGCGCCCTCGTGGCCGTGCTCGCGGAAACGGTCGACGACGCCCGGACGACCGGCGACAGCGTGGGCATCGCCCTGGTCGACATCGACAACTTCCGGCTCCTCAACGACACCTACGGACACGGGCCCGGTGACGCCACACTCCAAGACGTCGCGGGCCGGCTCCTGCAGTCCGCGCCTCCGGGTACGACGCTCGGGCGGTATGGACCCGATGAGTTCCTGATCGTCACCCCGGGCGCGCAGCAGGACGTCGTTGCGATCGTCGAGCGGCTGCGCGTGGATATCGCCACGGTCGCAATGATGTTCGACAGTTCCGAACGGCTTCCGCTGACGCTCAGTGCCGGCATCTGCGCGTTTCCGGACCACGCCGCGGCCGTAACGGAGCTCCTGGCGTCGGCCACGGTCGCCCTGCGCGAGGCGAAGGCGAGTGGCGGCGACCGTGTCGTCGTCGCAAACGTCCATGCGGACGACGCCCGCAGCGCCGGGGGCTTCGACGTGCTCCAGGGACTCATCATCGCGGTCGACACCAAGGATCGGTACACGAAGCGGCACTCAGAGGATGTTGCCCGGTATGCCCTGTTCCTGGCCGAGCTGATCGACCTCGACGAGGAGTTCAAGCGCTCGCTCAAGATCGCCGGCCTCCTCCATGACGTCGGCAAGATCGGAATTCCGGACGAGATCCTCCGCAAGCCGGGAAAGCTCACCCAGGCCGAATTCGAGATCGTCAAGCAACACGTGAAGCTCGGCGACCTGATCGTGCGAGACCTGCCCAACGTCGACTTCGTTCGGGCCGGCATCCGCCACCACCACGAGCGGTGGGACGGGGACGGCTACCTGCACGGGCTTGCCGGCGAGGACATCCCCCTGGTGGCGCGCGTGCTGTCGGTCGCCGACGCGTTCAGCGCGATGACGACATCGAGGCCGTATCGCAAGGCATTGTCCGTGCTCGAGGCGCTCCGTCGGCTCGAAGACGCATCGGATACCCAGCTCGAGGGCCGGCTCGTCACCGCCTTCATCAACGGGATCGAGACGGCGGACAATCCGCCCTTGCCCGGAATGGTTTCTCCGCCACGGTTGTGGACTCCACTGACCGAGGTGGCCTGATGGTCCGGCGAGTCCTCGCGCTGCTTGTCGTCGCGATGTTGGTCGCCGGGACACCGGCGGTGCTGGCGGCGCCCAACGACTGGAGCCTGACCGTCGCGCCGGCATCGGTTGCCGATGGGTCGCAAAAGGTGTTCGCGCTTCAAGCCACGGACACGAACGGCTCCGGCGACATCGCATGTGTCGTTTTGATCGTGCCGAAGCAGTTCAGTGTCCAGGGGGCGGCCGTCACCGGCACCAGCGTCGCCGGGCCGTGGAGGGCAACGCGCGCTGCGGACGGCGGCGGCAGGACGCGGGTCGAGGTCTTCAACGACGGCGGAGGAGCGAAGCTCAAGGAAGGTGACTGGGTCAGGTTCACCATTACCGCGACGGGGCTGAATCCGGGAAGCTACCAGTGGAGAGGCAGCGTCACGCAGGGCGAAGACTGCCAAGGCGACGGTTTCGGTAATGTGATCCAGCTCCACGGTCACGGTCACCGCGGCCGCCACGCCGGCGCCCACCCCACCTCCCACGCCCGCGCCGACCCCGGCACCGACACCCGCCCCGACGCCTGCCCCGACGGCCGCGCCGACGCCCACGCCCGGCCCAGGGCAGACCGCACGCCCGACGCCCACCCCGAGACCAACCGCCGTCCCACCGCCCGGCTCGACCCCCGCGCCGACGGCGACGGCGCCCGGTCCCGGAGCGAGCGCCCAGCCGGGGGCGACCCCGACACCGGCGGCATCGGCCCAGGTCATCGTCCCGAGCCTGTCGTCATTACCGCCGGATGGATCCCCGACCGAGCCGCCCAAGGTCGCCGCTGTGCCCGCGGTCGATCCGGGGGACCCAGGCGCCGGTCCGCCGGTCGTTACCGTGGCGCTCGACCCCGCCTTCGACACCTCCGGCCTGACCGCGGTGTCCCTGCTTGGCGATGGTTACGCCTGGCTCGTGCCAACGTTCGTCGCGGGCGTCCCCGGAGTCCTCATCATCCTGATCATTCTCATCCAGATGCTCGGCGGCTTCATCTGGACGCCGTCCATCCGCCGGCTGCGAAGCGGGCCACACAAGAACCAGGCGGACAAACGCGAGCCACGAGCGCCCTCGCGCCCCTGACCGCCCTCCTCAGCGCGTGTGCCAGCCGCCGTCGACGATGAGGTCGACCCCGTTCACTGCACCGTTCTCGAGCAGGAACACCGTCGCGCCAACGATGTCCGACATCCGGGCCAGTCGGCCGAGCGGCGTTTCGGACGTGTACTTCGTGATCGCCGCCGGCTTCTCCGCCCAGTACGGGCTGTCGCCGACGACGCCGGGGTGGATCGAATTGACACGAATCGGCTTGAGCTCGTCGACCAACGTCCGGGTCAAGCCGACGACGCCGCCGTTGACGGTCGTGACGGTCGTCGAACCGGGGTACGGCCGCTCCTTCGCCATCCCGCCGAACAGCACGATCGACGAATCGTCTGACAGCCGGGAACGCAACGTGCTCACGACCGTCGTGTAACCGACGAGCTTGAGCGTGACGAGCCTGATGGCCCGTTCGATGCTGTAGTCGGCGACCGAGTTATGGTCTCGATCGATTGCCACGAGGATCAGGTACTTCACCGGCCCGATCCCGACGAGCGCCGCCTCGATCGAATCGGGCGCAGCCAGGTCGAATGAGAGTCCGCGAACCTTGCCGCCCACGGACGCCACGGCGGCCTCCACGTTCTCCGGCGTCTGGCCGGTGAGGACGACCTCGCGGCCGAGCGCCGCGTAATGCTTCACGATCTCCAGGCCGATCGCCCGCGTGCCGCCGACGACGACGACTGACCCGTCATCCGACATTGTTGTCCTCCTCGAACTTCGTCCACGTCGGCGACCAGCGGTAGGCGTGGCGGACCGGCGGTTGGGGTGCCTGCGTCTCGATCCAGCGGACCCGCTCGGAGCCCGTGTTGTAGAACCCGTGAACGCTGCCGACGCCGGCGAAGACGACGTCGCCCGGCCTCAACGTGTGGAGCTCGCCGTCGAGCTCGAGCTCGACCTCCCCCGCCACGAAGAAGTACGTCTCCTCGAACGGATGGTCGTGCGCCTGCGCGGCGCCGCCGATCTCGTAATCGACCGTGAACATCGTCAGCAGGTCCGATCCGAAGGTCCGGTCGATCAGCATCTTCACCGAGATGCCGCTGTAGACCAGCAGCGCGATGTCCATGCCGGCCGGCTTGCGTCCCCGGGCCGGGTCGCTCACGCGGAGTGCCTCTGCCTGCGGCGGCGTCCCATCGTAGTGGCCGACATACCGAGTCGCCGGGTCGCCGAAGCGCGGTCGGACAGCGTGATTGACGAGCTCCGCGGCGTCGAACGGATCCTTCGTGAAGAACGTGTCGCGCCGGCCCGCGTCGGCTGCGAGGCGCTGCGGGGTATTCACCGACAACCACCGGACCTCGCCGTCACCGCCGTTCGCGAGCGCGTGCCAGGTCCCGATCGGGATCAGCCCGAAATCGCCGGCGACGAGACGGTGGACCGCGCCGCCGATGTCGAGCACGAGCTCGCCCGACAGGACGTAGAGGCCTTCCTCGAACGAGTGGATGTGGCGGCGCAGCCAGCCGCCCGGAGCAAACGCCCCGGCCGCCAGCTCCGTGTGGACCGCTCCCTGGTCCGGGCCCACGAGGACTCGCCGGGCGAGCCCCTCCGAGGTCCACGAGGCCGGGAGCGGATTCGCGGTGAACGACCAATCGACGTGACCGACGTGGTTCGCCATTCTCACCCCGAGCTGTGATTGCGTGCTGGCGGAAGGGCCGCGATCAACTCAGTTCTGACGCCGTGACCATGCATCCGTTCCGACCGCGAGCAGGAGAATGATGCCGAGCGTGACCTGTTGGTAGAACGGGTCCAGGCCAAGGAGGTTGAAGCCGTTCGCGACCAGCGCTACGAACAGACATCCTACGACGGCGCGCTGGACCGAGCCTTCGCCACCGAGGATGCTCGTGCCGCCGACGATGATCCCGGTGAGGACCGTGAATGTCAGGAAGCTCCCGGCCGACGCCTGCGCGCTGAGGGTCCGTGACGCGTCGATCGTGCCGGCGAGCGCGGCGGCCATGCCGCTGAGCGCGTAGGTCGTCACCCGGACCGTGTTGATCCGGACGCCACCGAGCCGCGCGGCCTCGGCGTTGCCGCCGGTCGCGTACACGTACCGGCCGAACGTCGTGCGGCTGAGGAGGACCGTCGCTGCGATCGCGATCACGATCATCATCCAGGCCGCGCTCGTGATCCCGTAGAACCGCGTGGCCGCAAACGTCTGGAACTCGGGGTGGTCGAGGACGACGATGAGGTTGCCTTGCGTGGCAATCGCACCGATGCCGCCGACGACGAACGACATGGCCAGCGTGCCGATCAGCGGGTTGATTCTGAACTGCGTGACGATGACGCCGTTCGTGAGCCCGACGGCGAGTCCGACGCCCAGCGCGGCGATGATCCCGACGGTCGGCCCGAACGTGACCGCGAGCTGGGCCGCCGTCGCGCCTGCGAGGCCGTAGACCGCGCCGACCGAGAGGTCGATCCCGCCGGCGATGAGGACGAGCGTCCCGGCGGCGGCGACGATGATGATCCCCGCCTGCTGGTCGAGGATGTTGGTCAGGTTCTGGAAGCGCAGGAACGGCGGGCTGATGATCGCGAGAAGCGCGAACACAATCAGGAATGGGATCAGGATCCCGCCCTTGCCGAGCGCCCACCGGACCCGGCCCAGCAGCGTCGGTCCGGTCGATTCGGCGGGGACCGCGGTCGCGTCGGTCATCCTGCGGCCGCCAGTGCCCGCCCGAAGGACGAGGCCAGGATCGCTTCCTCCGTCATCTGGTCGCCGGACAGCTCCGCCACCACACGACCTCCGCGCATGACGACCACGCGGTGGGCAAGCCCGAGGATCTCCTCCACCTCGTTCGAGATCAGGAGGATCGCGACGCCGCGCGCGGCCTGGTCGACGATGAGCTGGTAGAGATCGCGTTTCGCGCCGACGTCGACACCGCGCGTCGGGTCGTCGGCGAGGAGGACGGCGGGCTCGGCGAGGAGGGCGCGGGCGAACATCAGCTTCTGCTGGTTGCCGCCGGAGAGGGCTGCGGGCGGCGTCTCGAGCGCGCTGGTTGCCGCCACGCTCGTGAGCGCGCCGCGGACACGCTCGGCTTCCGTCCGGCGGCGCACGAAGCCGAACCGCCCGAGCGAGCGGAGGCTGGCCAGGCTGACGTTCTCGCGGACCGGCCGCCGGAGCATCAAGCCATCGTCCTTGCGCGATTCCGGGATCATCGCGACCTTCGCCCGGATCGATCCGAGCGGCTTCCCTGGCAGCGGCGAGGCACCGGCCGTCAACTCTGCGGCGACGGCAGGGACCGCTCCGAAGATCGCCCGGGCGAACTCCGAGCGGCCCGCCCCGACGAGTCCCGCCAGCCCGACGATCTCGCCGGCCCGGATCTCGAGCGATGCCCCGGTGACGCCGGCGGCCGACAGGTCCCGCACCGTCAAGGCGACGGGGGCGTCCGCGGGCGGCGCGACCTTGGGCGGATAGGTTCGACTGACGGACCGTCCGAGCATCGCCGCGACGAGCGTGTCCTCCGTCTCGGCGGTGGCCGGCCCGGTCCTGACGACCTTGCCGTCGCGCAGGATCGTTATCGTGTCGGCGAGCACAAGGACCTCGTGCAGGAAATGCGAGACGAGGATGACCGTACGGCCACTGGCGGTGAGGCCGCGGACGATCTCGTGGAACTTCTCGATCTCAACGGCCGAGAGGGCCGCCGTCGGCTCGTCGAAGACGATGAGCTCGGCCTCGCGCGCGAGTGCGCGCAGGATCTCGACCTGCTGCTGCTTGGCCAGCGGCAGTGCACCGACGATCGCATTGGCCGGAACCGCGAACCCGGCGCCGGCGACGATCCGGTCGAACGCGTCACGCAGGGCGCGCCGTCGGACGAAGCCGAACCGTCGCGGCTCGGCGCCGAGGAACACGTTCTCTGCGACCGTCCGCTGCGGGACGAGGGCGACCTCCTGGGCGACGAGTGCAATGCCGCGACCGAGCGCCTCGCGTGGGGACCCGAAGCTCACCGACTCGCCCTTGAGGACCAGCTGGCCGTCATCCGGCGGGAACACTCCCGCCACGATCTTGCCGAGCGTGGACTTGCCGGCTCCGTTCTCGCCGACGAAGGCATGAACGGAGCCGACCTGGATCTCGAGCGACACGTCGTCAAGAGCGCGCGTGGCGCCGAATGACTTGCCGACCCCGCGGATGTCCAGGTGGACGCCCTCGGTGGCCATGGGCCCGGTGCCCGGAAGCGTCAGCCCGGCCACTCCGCCAGCGTCAGGAACTGGTCGACGTTCTCCTTGGTGACGACGCCGCCATCCGGCAGGTCGGCGAGGACGTCAATGCCCGGCTGAACTTCACCGCCGGCCCGGATCGCGTCGATGAACATCTGGGTGCCGAGGCCACCCTCGGTGGCCGGCGCCTGCATCGTGGTCCCGTAGCGCTCGCCGGCAGCGATGCCCTGGAACGCGATCGCGCCGCCGCCGTAGCCGACGAGCTTGACCTTGTCGGCAAGAGACGCGTCCTTGACGGCCTGGACTGCGCCGGTGATCGCCTGGTCCGCGCCGGTGATGACGGTCAGGTCGGGGTGAGCGGCCAGCATGTTCTGGGCCGCCGCGAGGCCGGCCGGGGTCGTGTAGAAGGACTCGCCCTCGGCGACGATCTTGATGTTCGGATTGACCGAGGTCGCCTTGTCGAAGGCCTTCTTGAGCTCCTGGTCCAGGGCCGCCGCCTTGACTGACCAGATGTAGCCGACGTTGCAGGGATTGGCGTCGGCGCACGCCTCGACAACCATTTCGCCGATCTTCCGGCCGAGCTCGCTCGGGACGAAGACGACGTTGACCAGCTGTCCTTCGACCTGGGACTCGGCGGTCGTGTTGTCGGCCCCGAGGATCTGGTCGATGTTGCCGATCGGGATGCCGGCCGCGATGGCCTGCTCGGCGCCGGGCACGAGGGCCGGGCCGAACACCGGCTGCAGGATGATCCCGTCGTATTTGCCCGATGCGATCGCATCCTGGAGCTGCTGGACCTGGGTCTGGGGCGTGAGGTTGCCGTCGAAGACGGTCAGGTTCGCATTGCCGGCTGCGGCGGCCGCCCTTGCGGCGGCCAGCATCGGCGCGTCGTAGCTGTTGGCAACGGCGAAGGAGATGTAGGCAAGCTCGAGAGTCTCGGCCGGGGCCGACGCGCTGGCTGCAGGCGCGCTGGAGCCGGCAGTCGGTTGGGCGACAGACGGTGGCGGCGATGCCGCCCCGCCGCATGCCGCGGCCAGGAGGGGAACTGCGGCGACGATCGCCAGCAGTCGTTTGATGCCACTACCAGGGATGTGACCAGCGTGCATGTGTCCTCCTCCACGCATTCGCCCCTCGATCCGGCGAGTGTGCAAAGGCAATGAACGCATGTCAAGTGGCGTTACAACTTGTTTCGGGTCATTGATCAACCCGGGGCGACGGCCATGGCCCGACGGCCCTTCGGGCCCGTCCGTTCAGCGCCGCGCGACCTCCGCCGAGCCTCGCCCCTGGACGAACCAGATCGCGCGGGCCGGCGTGTCACCTGCGTTGAACAGTCGATGGGGCGTGCCCGAGTCGAAACTGATCGCGTCGCCCGGTTGGAGGAGGAATTCGTCGAAGCCGATCCTGACCGTGAGCGTGCCACTCAGCACGTAGCCCCACTCCTGCCCGGAATGGCGCTGGAACGCGTCCGTGGGGCTCGATTCGCCGCCGACCTCGTACGTGACGTGGAGGAAGTCGACGTTCCGAATGGACTCGGTCGTGAGCCGCTCCCACACGACCCCCGAGCCAAGCCGGATGCTCGATCGCGACGCGGCGCGCTGCACGGGATCGTGCGGCAGTGTCGTCTGCAGCGGTTCGATCAGGGCCCCGGTCCCACCATCGCCCGTCGGTGGTTGGGTGTCCATGAAGAGCAGGACGTCGAGGGAGATCCCCAGCTCGTTCGCGAGGGCGTACAGGGTGTTGACCGACGGCTTGGCGCGCCCCGTCTCCACCTGCGAGATCAGGCTGGGCGAAACGCCGACGACCTCGGCCAGGCCGCGCAGGCTGAGACCGCGCGCCTGGCGCGCCCGGCGCAGGCGATCGCCCATCGTCGCGTACTCGGGCTCCGTCGATCCGATTCGCCGCTCGCGGACCACGCTGCCTCCTGCTCCTGTTTGAGTCATCCTACCTGTGGACCAGGCGTCACAGGTTGCGCTCGGTCGTCCACTGTGTAGCATTAGTGAACGGCGCCGTCGACACCGACCGTCGCCGACGCAGAGGGAAGGTCGATGAGGATGCCCTTCGCATCGCCCGGTGCCCAGACCGTCGACTGGGAAGAACGGGTCAACCCCGATCGGCTGCGGACGTATCGGTTCGGTCGCGCCGCGGCCGCCCTCTCGGCGTCGGACCTCGGAGCCGTCCTCCTCTTCGACTTCAACAACATCCGCTACGTGACGAGCACCCACATCGGGGAGTGGGCGCGGGACAAGATGACCCGCTACGCGCTCCAGACCCGCGGCGGCACTCCGCACATCTGGGACTTCGGGTCAGCCGCCAAGCACCACCGGTTGAACTGCCCGTGGCTTCGCCAGGAGAACATCCACGCCGGCATGGTCGGCCTGCGCGGTGCTGTGGCTCCCGAAGCCGGGCTGTTCCGGAGCGCAGCGCGCGAGATCTGCGAGATCCTCCGCGCCGAGGGCGTGGTCGACATGCCGCTTGGCGTTGACATCGCCGAACCGCCGATGGTCGCCGCGCTCGAGGCAGAAGGGATCACCGTCCGCGACGCCCAGCAGGTGATGCTCGACGCGCGCGAGGTCAAGTCGATCGACGAGATCATGCTGCTGAACACGGCCTGTTCGATGGTCGACGGGGCGTACCAGATGCTCGCCGAGCAGCTCAAGCCGGGGATCCGCGAGAGCGAGCTCGTTGCGAACGTCACGAAGTTCCTGTTCGATCTCGGGTCGGAGCACGTCGACAACATCAACGCCGTGTCGGGTGAGCGCTGCAGCCCGCATCCGCACGTCTTCAGCGACCGGATCATCCGGCCCGGTGACCAGGCCTTCTTCGACATCATCCACACGTTCGTCGGATACAAGACCTGCTACTACAGGACGTTCGTCGTCGGCAAGGCGACCGACGCTCAGCGGGACGCGTACAAGAAGGCGCGCGAATGGATCGACAAGTCGATCGAGCTGATGAAGCCGGGCGTGACGACCGACCAGGTCGCGAAGGTCTGGCCGAAGGCCGAGGAGTTCGGATTCTCGAGCGAGATGGAGTGCTTCGGCCTCCAGTTCGGCCACAGCGTCGGGCTGTTCCTCCACGAGCGACCCATCATCAGCCGGCTCAACTCCCTGGATCACCCTGTCGAGCTCAAGGAGGGGATGGTCATCGCCCTCGAGACGTACTGCCCGGCGAAGGACGGCTTCTCGGCCGCGCGCATCGAGGAGGAGGTCGTCGTCACGGCCGATGGGCCGCAGGTCATCACCCGCTTCCCGTCGCAGGAACTCTTCGTCGCGAACGCGTACTGAGGCCGCATAGATGCCAAAGACTGCGCCAGCGGCTCCCGCCACTGACGCACCGGCCAACGTCCCGGATGTGGAGACGCGGCTCGCCATGTACCGGACGATGGTCGAGTGCCGGTTCTTCGAGACGCGCGCCCAGGAGCTGTTCTTCGAGGGGCTCGTGAGAGGGACCACGCACCTCGGGATCGGTCAGGAAGCAGTCGCCGCCGGCTTTGCGGCCGCCATGCGCGAGGACGACTACACGTTCTGCACGTATCGCGGCCACAATCACACGCTCGCCCGCGGGGTGCCGATGGCACCGATCCTCGCCGAGCTCTTCGGCCGGGCGACGGGCCTGCTGGGCGGCAAGGGTGGCTCGATGCACCTGACGAGCGTCCAGCACGGCGTCATGGGCTCCTACGCGATCGTCGGCGCCCATCTGCCGATCGCCCTCGGCGCAGCGTGGTCCGCCCAATACCGGAAGTCCGGCCAGGTCGCGGTCTGCTTCTTCGGCGATGGAGCGACGAATATCGGTTCGTTCCACGAGGCGCTGAACATGGCCGCGGTGTGGAAAGCGCCGGTGGTCTTCGTCTGCGAGAACAACCAGTACATGGAATACACCGCGATCGGCGAGGTGACGGCGGTCGCGCGGCCGGCGGCGGACCGGGCGAGTGCGTATGGGCTCGAGCCGATCATGGTGGACGGCAACGACGCGGACGCCGTCCATGCCGTGGCGGTCCGTGCGCTCGACCGGGCACGTGCGGGCGAGGGCCCGTCCCTCATCGAGGCGCTCACGTACCGACACGGTGGCCACTCCCGCGCCGATCCCGGCAAGTACCGGCCGGACGACGAGGTCGCGGCGTGGAAAGCGCGTGATCCGATACCGGCCCTGCGGGCCCGCCTGCTCGATGCCGGCGTTGCCGAGAAGGACCTCGACGCCATCGACGAGGAGACGCGCGCGAAAGTCGCGGAGGCCGAGGCGATCGCCCGTGCCGCGCCGGAGCCGTCCCCGGAAGTCATCGAGACACAGGTCTGGACGGACGGAGGGGTCGGTCGTGGCGGAGCTGACGTACCGCCAGGCCGTGGCGGCCGGGATCGCCCGGGAGATGGAGCGCGACTCGTCCGTCGTGCTGATCGGCGAGGACGTCGGGGTGGCCGGTGGGGTCTTCAAGCTGACCGAGGGGCTCTTCGAGAAATTCGGGCCGGAGCGCGTCCGGGACACGCCGATCAGCGAGCAGGCGATCGTTGGCGCGGCGATGGGCGCCGCGATGACCGGGCTCCGGCCGATCGCCGAGCTGATGTTCAGCGACTTCTTCGCGGTCGCCTGGGACATGGTCGCCAACCAGATCGCGAAGACCCGCTACATGACCGACGGCCAGGTCTCGCTCCCGCTCGTCCTGCGAACGGCCAACGGAGCGGGGCTGCGGTTCGGTGCGCAGCACAGCCAGAGTGTCGAGAACTGGGCGATGGCGATCCCCGGCCTCAAGGTCGTGGCGCCATCGACGCCGGCGGATGTGTTCGGGCTCATGGCGGCGGCGATCCGCGACCCGGATCCGGTCATCTTCTGCGAGCACAAGGCGCTCTTCGCGATCAAGGGCGATGTGCCAGACGGTGAGCACATCGTGCCGCTCGGCCAGGCGGCGGTCGTCCGTGAGGGGACGGACTGCACGATCGTGGCGATCGCGGCGATGGTCCCGAGGGCCGCCGAGGCGGCGGAGCAGCTCCAGACCGAGCATGGGATCTCGGCCGAGGTCCTCGACCTGCGGACCCTCGTGCCGCTCGACGTGAAGGCGATCCTTGCCTCGGTCGAGAAGACGAGCCGGCTCTTCACCGTCGAGGAGAACCCCCGGCTGTGCGGATGGGGCGCCGAGATCGTCTCGATCGTCGGCGACGAGGGCTTCTACAGCCTCGACGCGCCGCTGGTACGGATCACGACCCCGCACGTCCCACTACCGTCGGCGGCCGCGCTCGAGGACGCGGCAATCCCGACAGTCGAGCGGATCGTCGACACGGTCCGACGGCGCCTGGAAGCGGCGAAGTGACGACAGGCTCGCCGGTCGTGGCGTTGATCGGGACGGGCCGGATGGGGTCCGCGATGGCCCGGGCACTCGTTCGCGCCGGGATCCCGCTCGTCGTCCACAACCGGACACGCGACCGGGCGGCCGCGCTGGGGGCGGAGCTCGGCGCTCGGGTGGCGGACACGGCGGCGGAAGCGGCGTCGATCGCCGACATCTGCCTGACGATGCTCGCCGACGACGCGGCGGTCGCCGCGATCTACCGCGGAGACGGCGGGCTGCTGGAAGGCGCCAGGGCCGGGACCGTCCTGGTCGACATGTCGACCGCCACACCAGACACGATCCGCTCCCTCGAGGCGCCGGCGCGGGCGAGCGGCGTCGGGCTGCTCGACGCGCCCGTCTCGGGCAGCGTGACCGCGGCCGAGAGCGGCCAGCTCACCCTGATGGTCGGCGGCGAGGCGGCGGACCTCGAGCGAGCGAGGCCTGCCCTCGAGCCCCTCGCTAAGTCGATCATCCACATCGGTCCGCTCGGGTCGGGTGCGTCGATGAAGCTCGCCGTGAACACCGTGATCTTCGGGCTGAATGGGGCGGTCGCGGAAGGACTCGTCCTCGCCGAGGCAGCCGGCATCGACCGAGAGCTCGCCTACGGCGTCATTGCCGAGAGCGCCGCCGGCGCGCCGTACGTCGGCTACAAGCGGGCGGCGTTCGTCGAGCCTGAGGACACGCCGGTCGCGTTTGCCCTGGACCTCGCGGAGAAAGACCTCGGGCTCATCGCCGCGCTGGCCGAGTCCCTGGGCGTGCCGATGCCCCAGTCACGGACGAACCTCGAAGTCGTCCGGGCGGCGCAGGGTGACGTCGGCGGCGGCGCCGACTTCTCGGCGGTTGCAACTCACCTTCGAACCAGCCGGACGCACTGACCACCCATCGGAGACGGACGAGACACCTGGGAGGGCCGATACGAACGGATCAGGCATCGGACGCGACCGACCCGCATGACGCGGGGTTGTAGGGGCCAACCAAGCAGCAGCGAGAAAGGGACCTCACCGTGACCGATCGGACTCTCATCCAGGGAGGCATCGTCCTGACCCAGGATCCCCAGCTAGGTGAGCTGCCGCGCGCGGATGTCCTCATCGAGGACGACAAGATCGCCGCGGTCGGCCCGAATCTGAGCGCTGACGGCGCACAGGTGATCGACGCGGCCGGCGACATCGTCATCCCCGGTTTCATCGACACCCATCGCCACACGTGGGAGACGTCGATCCGGACGTGCGCGCCGGACTTCGCGCTCATCACCTACTTCGGCTCGATCCTCGACAAGTTCGCGCCGCTCTACCGGCCCGAGGACGTCCTCGCGGCCAATCGCTGGGGCGCTCTCGACTGTCTCAACGCCGGGATCACGACCCTCGTCGACTGGTCGCACATCATGAACACGCCGGCCCACGCGCAGGCCGCGATCGAGGGCCTTCAGGACAGCGGCATCCGCTCGGTCTTCGCGTTCGGCTTCCCGAACACTTCGCTCCAGGTGTGGTGGTTCGGGCTGGACTGGGGCGGCAGCGTCGAGCGGATCGACGGCGACCTCGCCCGCAAGATCCGATCCCAGCTCAGCGACGACCGCGGGCTCATCACGATGGGCCTCGCGACTCGCGGCCCGAATTTCTGCAAGCCGGACGTCGTGAAGTACGAGTGGGAGCTCGCGAAGGAGCTCGGGATCAACGTCACCGTCCACGTCGCGATGGATCGATTCGGCTACACCAAGGGCCAGGTCCAGGGCCTCAACGATATGGGCCTGCTCTATCCGAACACGACCTACATCCACTCGTCGCATCTGACCGACGACGAGTGGCTGATGGTCCGCGACTCGGGCGGCAACGTGTCGCTCTCGCCGCAGATCGAGCTCCAGATGGGCCACGGCTGGGCGCCCGCCCAGCAGGCCGACAAGCTCGGGATCCCGGTCGGGCTGAGCTCGGACGTCGCGACGACGGCCTCCACGGATGCCTTCACCCAGATGCACGCGATCCTGTCGTCCGAGCGCGGGCGGCGGCACCAGGCGGCGTGGGACGAGGACCTCGACGGCAACTCGCCGACGCCGGACCTCATCACGTCTCGCGATGCGCTCCGCTGGGCGACGATCGACGGCGCGAAGGTCGCCGGCGTCGCGGACTACACGGGCTCGATCACGCCCGGCAAGAAGGCCGATCTCGTGATCATCGACGGCTCGGCGGTCAACGTGGCCCCGATCATCGACCCGGTCGCCGCCGTCGTCTGCGCGGCCGACATCTCGAACGTGGACACGGTCTTCGTGGACGGCCGGATCGTCAAGCAGGGTGGCAAGCTCGTTGCCGCGCTCGACGGTCCGCGTCGCGACATCCTGGCATCACGCGACTACCTCGTCGACAAGTTCGGCGAACCGGAGCCGGGCTGGCTCGTCGGCGCGACGGCCTGACCTTCCTCGCTCACCCCAGGCCCGCGGCGGCGCGACCCCCACGCGCGCCGCGGGCACTTCAGTTCCGGGGAACGACGATGATGTACTTCCCGTACCAGGCGGCGTCGTATTCGGAAGTCGCGTCGAGCTCGCGATACGAGTTCATCGGCGAATAGGCCGCGCTTGCGTAGGCGTGGCGCGGGCCGAACGGGTCGCTATAGAAGATCCCGGTGACCCTGAACGGGCCGTGGTTTGGATTCCCGGTGGAGGTGTAGCCCGTCATCACGACCGCGTGGCGCCCATGCTGGACGAGCAGCCCCACCGCCTTGCCGTACCGGGTGATCTGCCACGCCGCTCGCTTCAGCGCGGCCCCTTCGGTCGCATAGGCCTCCCAGCGATAGGTCGTCGGTCGAATCGTGTACTTGGAGGCATACGTCGCCACGCGCGCCCAACCGAGTGGATCGGTCCCCCGCTGGACCGAATCGATGAGGGCGTCGCGTTGCCGGGCGTAGCTGAGGATGCTCGGCTGGTCGAAGTTGAGGTCGCGCCCACCGAGGATGTTCATCATCATCGCCGTCGAGGCCGCGACGCACGTCCGGCTGTCGACCTGGCGCTCGTAAGCGCTCCAGAAATAGGTGTCGTACACGAATGCCGAGGCCGCCGTGGCGGGAGCTGGGGCGCCTCCCGTGAGCATCGCAAGAGCGAGCACCACCGGAAGTGCCAGTCCGATGGGCCGGAATCGAGCGGGCATCCTGGTCTCCTTTCGGGCGGCCGAACCGGGGACCGATGTGGTCCCGGCGACCACGCCGGCGGTGGGCCTGGTGGATGCCCATGAGCGAGTGAGCGTCGCGAGGGCTGGGCATCCGGCCGCAGGGTCGGCCCCCTTCTTGGATGGGGGCGGTCGATAACCCAGTCTAGTCGCGGCCTGCAACCCCGGGCGACCTGACCTTCGGCGGAGGCGGCAGGACCGTCGGGTTTGAACGGGCACGGGCCGAGCCCGCGCGCGAACGTCGAGAGACCGGCCCCCGATGGGCCGGTCTCTCTCCTCGGTCTTCGGAGCGTGCCTCAGTTGCCGCCCGGGGTCACCTCGACGGTGCCCTTCGTGTAGCCGGCGCCCTTGGTCTCTTCGGTGATACCGCTAAGAGCCTCCTCGACGATGCTCGTGTCGTACGAATCCATCGACGGCTCGGTCTTGATGATCGTGCCGACCTTGGCGATCCGGACGGTCTGACCCCAGAAGACCGGGTCCAGCATCCCGACGCCGTTCGGCGACGGCCAGACGAGCGCATTGATCTCGTTCATCATCCAGCGCTGGTGACCGGCCGGCAGCTGGCTGCCCGCCTCGACTGTGAACTGGATGCAGTCCTCCGGGTTGTCGCGGCAGTGGATCCAGCCCCGGAGCGAGGCTCGGACGAATCTGACCGCCACATCACGGTTGTTGCCCTCGTCGAGCCAGGCCTTGCGGGCGAAGATCGCGTCCTGGAGCATCGCTGATCGCTCGATGTTCCAGTCGATGACGTTGAGATCCTCGGGCTTGTAGAGCGCGCCCGTTGCGGGGTTCGTCGCCTCGAGGACCTGGGCGTACTCGTTGTAGATCATTGCCTCGGCGACGTCGATCTCACGATTGAGGAAGGCGACCATGTCGAACGCCTGGATCACCTTCTGGTATGTCGTCTTTGGGTCGCCGCCTGCCTCGAGGCCGGGGCTCAGGCCACAGGCGAGCGCGCCGGCCGTGACCTCGTATTCGTTACCGAAGTCCCAGACGCCGACCTTCTTGCCCGCGAATCCGCAGGGATCGGTGATGGCCGTGTCCTTCCACGTGACCGACAACGTGCCGGATCGCTGGAACACCTGGGCGATGTCGACGAGGTCAGAGCCCGCTTCGCGGGCCTCGAGGACCTTCGGTACCCAGCTGATCGTGAACTCCGGGCCGTTCGCTGCCGAGCCGACGGTATGTGGCGCGATCGTCGGTCCGCCGGGCAGCATCTCGACCGTGAGATTCTCGGCCGCGTAGTAGCCCAGCTTGTCGGCTGCAAAGTAGCCGGCGAATTGTGCCTGTGGCGTCCACTGCAACTGGAGCCGGACGGTTGCGGGCTCCGCTGCCGACGATGCCGGCGGCTGCGAACCGGTGTCTGTCGATGCCGGCGGCACGGACGCCGGCGCTGATGCCGGTGCCGACGGGCTAGCGCCCGACGTACAGGCGCCGAACGCCACCGAGGCGGTCGCCGCAAGAGCCAACAGGGACCTGATCTTCATGGATTCACCTCTCCTGCCTGTTCCCCGCTCGGGACGGGGCCTCCTCCACAACGGCGCGGCAAGTCACGCCGACTCGATTATGAGGCCTCGGTGGCTCGCATCGAGGCGTGCCACGGAATCACGATGCGCTCGATCGCGACGACCACGAGGTAGAAGACGATTCCAGTGGCGGCCGCGAGAAGGATCGCCGCCCAGGTGATGTCGAAGCGCAGCGCACTCGAGCTCTGGACGATGATTCGGCCGAGGACGAGCGACGAGCCACCGAAATACTCGCCGACGATGGCGCCGATCAGACTCAGCGTCGTCGCCAGCTTCATCGCCGTGAAGAAATATGGCAGCGCGTTCGGGATCCGGACCTTCCGCAATACCTGTGATTCGGTCGCTGCGGTCGATCGCATCAGCTCGAGGGCGGCCGGATCGACCTGGACGAGTCCGCGCGTCACGTTCGCCATGACCGGGAAGAAGACGAGGAGCGCGGCCATCATCATCTTGGCCAGCGGATTCTCCAGCCCGAACCAGTTGTTCAGGATCGGCGCGAAGGCGATGATCGGAACGGCATTCGCGGCAATCGCGACAGGAAGCAGCACGCCGCGAGCGGTGGTCCAGCGTGCGGTCGCCAGGGCCACGAGCAGGCCGGCGGTCGTTCCAATCGCCAGCCCGCCGAGGGCTTCGACCAGCGTCGCCCGCGCAGACGGCAGAAGCCCGAATCGAGGCGAGTTGAGGTTCTCGACCAGCGCCGTGACGATGGCCGACGGTCGCGGGAGAACGAAACCCTGAAGTCCGAGTGCCCCGACCATGAGCTCCCAGCCGACGATGCCCCCGGCAAACACGAGGATGGCCGGCAGGTAGTAGCGCAGGCGCCGCGACCAGTCCTGACCGCGGGGCGGAACGGCGGGCGTGAGGTGGCCGGCGGCCCCGGCGGTCGAGCTCATCCGACGGCGCCCTCCGCGATCGTCCGTTCCGGGCTCGCCAGACCGGCCTCGTCACTCTCGAGGCCACCGCCGGCCCGCAGGCCTTCGCGGACGGCCGTGACGAGTTCGAAGTAGCGCGGGCTCTCACGCGTCTCCTCGGTGCGCGGTCGGGGAAGGTCGATCGTGACGACATCGGTGATCCGGCCCGGCCGCGCGCTCATGACCACGACCCGCGATGACAGGAAGACCGCCTCGGGGATCGAGTGGGTCACGAAGACGATCGTCGTCCCGGTCCGCTCCCAGATCCGGAGCACCTCCGAGTTCATTCGCTCCCGCGTCATCTCGTCGAGCGCCCCGAACGGTTCGTCCATGAGGAGGATCGCCGGCTCGAACGACAGGGCCCGGGCGATCGCGACCCGCTGCTGCATGCCGCCTGACAGCTGGTAGGGATAGTGCTTCGCGAACTCGCCGAGTTCGACGAGGTCGAGCATCTCGCGTGCCCGCGCCGCTCGTTCCGCGGCCGGCCGGCCGAGGATCTCGAGCGGCAACTTGACGTTGTCCTCGACCGTCCGCCACTCGAACAGAACGGGGGCCTGGAACACCATTCCGTAGTCACGGTCGCGGCGGGCACGCTCGGCAGGCTTGCCGTTGACGACCACCTCGCCCCTGGTCGGCGCAACGAGGTCGCCGATCACCCGGAGGAGCGTCGACTTGCCACACCCGGACGGCCCGATGAGCGACACGAACTCGCCCCGCCCGATTTCGAGATCGATGCCCTCGAGGGCGGCGGTCACCACCTGGCCGTCGCGCGAGAACACCTTGTCGACGCCGCTGAGCCGGACGACCGGCTGGCCGTTCTCGGCGGTCTGGGGCTGTTCGGACGTCATCTGGGAAACCTGCGCTCCTCGTCGATCACTAGCCGGCCGCCGAGCCCGGCCGGTCGCGGAGGATGAAGATCTCGACGGCCCGGATGACCAGGTAGAAGACGACGCCCAGGAGCGAAGCGGCGATGATGGCCGCCCACAGCTTCTCGGGGCCGGTCGCGTAGTACTGGTTGAACGTCGTGATCACCCGGCCGAGGCCCTGTTGGATGCCGCCTGTGTCCTCGCCGATGATCGCCCCGACGATGCTCGCGGTCGCGGCGATCTTCAGGGCAGTGAAGAGGTACGGCAGCGACGCGGGAAGGCGGACCTTCCAGTAGATCTCCGCCCGTGAGGCGGCATACGACCGCATGAGCTCGATCGCCCTGGGGTCATTCGATCGGAGCCCCCGGATCATTGCGATCGTTACCGGGAAGAACGTGAGATAGGTCGCGATGATGACGACGGATAGGACGCCCTGGCCGACGGCGAACACGATCAATGGCGCGAGGGCGATGATCGGGATCGTCTGACTCGCGATCACGTACGGGACGAGGGCTCGTTCGAGCAGGCGCACGTGGACGAAAATCGTGGCCAGGGCAAGACCGAGGAGCGCTCCGAGGACGAACCCGATCGCCGCCTCGCGCCAGGTGTAGAGCGCGGCTCCGAACAGGTACTGGCCGAGGTTCTGGCTGGACACGGCGGGCTGCCATGGCTGCCCGAACGCGAGGAGGATTGTCCAGATGTGCGGCAGCTTGATGTCGCTCGCGATCGGCCAGCTGAACGGCGGATCCCAGAGAATTGGTGCGCCCGGCCGTGCGCCGGGCTCGCGCCACGGGTCGCCGCCGAGGAACTTGGCCCCCTCCCACACGAGCACGACGATGGCGACAACGACCAGGTACGTGACGGCCGATCGACGGCGCCCGCGCCCCGTTCCAGGCGAGGCCTCAGCCCGCCCGAGTGAGCCGCTGGTCGCGGTCGCGCTCGTCACCGGCTAGCTCACCACCCGGTCGGCGATGTCGAGGGCGCGGTCGATGATCGCGAAACCGTCATCGAGCTGCTCCTCGGTGATGCATAGCGGCGGATTCGTGTGGATCGAGTTGTTGGCGATCATCGTGTACAGGTCGTTGTCGCGGAAGAATTTGCCGATCGCCTTCATCTCATCGGACGTGCCGTTGAACGGCGTCATCGGCGTGAACGGGTCGCGCGACCGGACGAGGTCGATGATCCCGAACAGCCCGAGGTTGCGGTGGGCGCCGACCGACGGATGCCTCGCGTAGAGCGCCTCGTGATGCTTGCGCATGACCTCACCGAGCCGACGCGAATTCTCCAGCAGTCCGTCCTCCTCGTAGACGGAGATGTTGGCGAGGGCGGCGGCGCAACTGACGGCGTGGCTGCTGTACGTCAGGCCGCCGTAGTAGAAGTTCGTGTCGAAGTGCTTCGCGATCTCGTGATTCATCGCCACCGCGCCGAGCGGCAGGTACGACGAGGTCAGGCCCTTCGCCATCGTGATGAGGTCCGGGACCGTGTCCCAGTTGTCGATGGCGAACCAGCGTCCCGTCCGCCCGAAGCCCGCCATGACCTCGTCGCAGACCATCAGGATGTCGTTGCGGGTGCAGATCTCGCGGACGCCCTGGATGTAGCCGTCGGGCGGGATGAGAATGCCGTTCGTCCCGACGATCGTCTCGAGGAACACGGCCGCGATCGTGTGGGCGCCCTCGTAGCGGATGACGTCCTCGAGGCCCTGGAGGCTCTCGGCGACCGGGCGCGGTTCCTTCTCACCCCAGCGATGGGTGTCGGGATAGCGGACGACGCCGACGATCCCGGGCTCGTTCGCCCAGCGGCGCGGGTCGCCGGTCAGTGTCATCGCCCCGAGGGTCGCCCCGTGGTAGGCGCGGTAGCGGGCGAGGATCTTGTGTCGGCCCGTGTAGGCACGGGCGAGCTTGATCGCGTTCTCGACGGCCTCCGCACCACCGAGCGTCAGGAACACCTTGTCGAGGTCGCCGGGGAGGATCTCGGCCAGTTTCGCGCCGAGACGGGCGCGCGGCTCCGTGGCGAACGCCGGCTGGACGTACTGGAGCTTCGACACCTGGGCGGTGATCGCGTCAATGACCCTGTGATCACCATGGCCGATGTTCACCGACATCAGCTGGCTGTTGAAATCGAGGATCCGCCGGCCCTCTGGCGTGTAGAGGTAGACGCCCTCGGCGTGGTCGATGGCGATCGGGTCGATCGCGCCCTGGGCGGACCAGGAGAAGAACGTGTGCCGGCGCGACAGCTCGACGATCTCTTCGCTCGTCATCTGGCCGGCCGCGGCGCTGATTCCCATCGTCCACCTCTTCGGCCTCGCCGGCCGTCACGTGTGCTCGAAACCGTGTCGGCCGGCGTGCCCCTCAGCCGGTCGGGCTTCAATAGTCAGGGTGCCTTCCTGCCCGCTCCCCGCGGCTGGATGACGGCGAGAGTACCGCACCTGACGACGCGCCGGAGACGGGCCGCTGCCCTACCCTGCCACGCGCAATGTCTATGCCAAATGTGCGGCTCGTGACCGTTGGCCAGGTCCGCGGGGGTCTGAACCCGCCAATTTTGACCCACTTGCCCGAGGGGTAGCCGTGGACGGCTAACGAGTCGCCTTATCTGGGCCGATTCCCTCGCCGTTCCGCGCCCCGAGCCGGCAAACGTGCACAGGACGCACATTTGGCAAGGAAGGGCTGACGTCGGGACGGTGCCCCGAGCCGCCACGCGCTGAACCCCGCGACCGGGCCGGTGTACGCTTCGGCTTCTTCCGACCATCCGTCGACGTGGAGGGCGAACGACCGATGCCACGCAATGTCCGAGGGGCGCTCCTGCAAGCGAGCTGGACAGGCGACAAGGAGTCGATGATCCAGAAGCACGAGAAGGCAGCCCACGACGCCGCCAAGCAGGGCGCGCAGGTGATGCTCTTCCAGGAGCTGTTCTACGGCCCCTACTTCTGTCAGGTCCAGGATCCGCAGTACTACAGCTACACGGAACTGATCCCGGATGGCCCGACGACGATCCGGATGCAGGCGCTGGCGAAGGAGACCGGGATGGTCCTTGTCGTGCCGATGTACGAGGAGGACGGCACGGCGTCCGGCATCTACTACAACACCGCCGCGGTCATCGACGCCGACGGGAAGTACCTCGGCAAGTACCGCAAGACGCATATTCCCCACGTCAAGGGCTTCTGGGAGAAGTTCTACTTCCGGCCCGGAAACACGGGCTACCCGGTCTTCGAGACTGCGGTCGGAAAGGTCGGCGTCTACATCTGCTACGACCGCCACTTCCCGGAAGGCGCCCGGGCGCTCGGCCTGAACGGCGCCGAGATGGTCTTCATCCCGTCGGCCACCTCACGCGGCCTGTCCGAGTACCTCTGGCGCATTGAGCAGGTCAGCCACGCGGTCGCCAACGGGTACTTCGTCGGGACGATCAATCGGGTCGGAATCGAGAAGGACTACGGCGACGACGACTTCTACGGGCAGAGCTACTTCTGCGACCCGCGCGGCCAGTTCATCGGCGATCTCGGATCAGCCCACGACGAGGAGCTGATCGTCCGCGACATGGATCTCGACAAGATCCAGGAGGTCCGCCAGACCTGGCAGTTCTATCGGGATCGACGGCCTGACGCGTACGGGGACCTCGTCGCACCTTGACGGCCTGGCGGACCGGATCATGACCGCTCAGGGGTACCGCGGGCGCGACGATGTCCGCAGCCCGGAGAGCCTGGCCATGGCAGCTGCCAAGGAGGCCGTGGTACGGCGCATGGTCGACGCCCTACTCCGACGAGACGGCGCGGCCATCGGCGAGCTACTGAGTGACGACATCGTCTATCACTTCCCAGGTCGGAGCTCCGTCGCCGGGACCTACCGCGGTCGAGCCGAGGTGCTCGGTCTGTTCGGGGCCTTCGGGCGGCTGTTCGACGAGCCGCCACAGATGACGAGTCATGACGTCGTCGCCTCGGAAGCCCATGTCGTGGATCTGGCGACATACCGCGCCCTGCGTCACGCGGAGCCGTTCGAGTGGCACGCCGTCCGGCTCTACCACATCGCCGAGGATCGCATCACCGAGATCTGGCTGATGATCGAGGACATCTACGCCTTCGACAGCTGGCTCGGGGCGAAACCGACGAAATAGTGAACCTTTTGGCCCGCGGGCATGTATAAGAATCACGGCGCTGCTCGACCCTCTGGAGGAGGACGGTCGAATCCTCGGGCGGACAGCTCGCAGGAGTGTCGCCTCCGACCCCGGAGGGCGGTGCCGGTTCGCCGGCTCCGTCCTCCGGGAAATCGGACTGGTCCCCGCGGTGTACCCTCTCGCCTTCGACGAGCCATCTGACCGGGAGCCGCGGCGATGCAGTTCGGATTCACGCTCAAGCCCGAGAACACGATCGAGCGCACGGTCGCCCTCACGCGGCAGGCGGAGGATGCCGGCTTCGAATACGGCTGGATCTTCGACTCGCACGTCCTGTGGCGTGAGCCGTACGTCCTCCTGACCCTCATGGCCCAGGCCACCAAGCGGTTGCGCCTTGGCACCTGCGTGACGAACCCCGCCACGCGCGAGCCGTCGGTGACCGCGTCGGCGCTGGCAGTCCTGGACGAGCTGTCCGGCGGCCGGATGGATCTCGGCATCGGTCGAGGCGACTCGGCGCGACGGGTGCTCGGCAAGCCACCCACGACGATGGCGACGCTCGAGGAGGCAATCATCGCGATCAAGGGCCTCGTCGAGGGGCGCACCGTCCCGTACGAGGGCACGGACCTGAACCTGCCGTGGACCGGCAACTGGAAGCTGCCGATCTGGGTCGCCGGCTACGGTCCGATGGCCCTGGCGATGACCGGCCGAATCGCCGACGGCGTGATCCTCCAGCTGGCCGACCCCGACCTCATCCGCTGGTTTGTCGGCCAGGTCCGCGAAGCGGAGGCTGCCGCCGGCCGGCCCGTCGGGTCCGTGCGCATTCAGGCCGCCGCCCCGGCTCACATCGGCGACCTCGACGCGTGTCGCGAGCGGACGCGCTGGTTCCCCGCCCTCGTCTCCAATCACGTCGTCGATCTCGTCAACAAGTACCCGCGCGAGCAATTGCCGGAGACGCTGACCGGCTACGTCCGCGACCGGACCGGGTACGACTACCTTCATCATGCCGAGGTCGGTTCGACGAATGCGGGTTTCGTCGGCGACGAGGTCACCGACCGGTTCTGCGTGCTCGGGTCGCCCCCGGACCATATCGCCAAGCTCCACGCGCTCGCGGACGCGGGCGTCGACCAGTTCAACATCTACCTGATGAACGGCGATGAGGAGATGATCCTCGACGTCTATGGCCGTGAGATCGTGCCGGCGATGCGCGAGGTGGCGGCAAGCCGCACCGGCGCCTGAGAACCGAGAGGGAGGAACGATGCGCACGCTCATCACGAACGGGACGGTCGTCACGGGCGACGGTTCGACGAGGGCCGATGTACTCGTCGATGGCGAGACGATCGCCGCGATCGGGGCCGGGCTCGGCGCCCAGGGGGTGACGGCCGACGAGACGATCGATGCGTCCGGCAAGTACGTCATTCCGGGCGCGATCGATGTCCATACGCACATGGAGTTGCCGTTCGGCGGAACGTTCGCGAAGGACACATTCGAGACCGGGACACGGGCAGCCGCGTTCGGCGGGACGACGACGATCGTCGACTTCGCCGTCCAGTCGCGAGGGGCTTCGCTCCGCGACGGCCTCGATGCGTGGCACGCCAAGGCAGAGGGAAACGCCGTCGCCGACTACGGCTTCCACATGATCATGAGCGACGTCAACGACGCGACGCTCGAGGAGATGGACCAGCTCGTCGCCGAGGGCGTCCCCGACTTCAAGCTGTTCACGGCCTACCCGGGCGTCTTCTACAGCGACGACGGGGCGATCTTCCGGGCGATGCAGCGAACGGCGAAGAACGGCGGGCTGATCATGATGCACGCCGAGAACGGCATGGCGATCGATGTCGTCGCCGCGGACGAGGTCGCGGCCGGCCACACCGATCCGTACTTCCATGGCGTCGCCCGATACCCGATCTTCGAGGGCGAGGCGACCAACCGGGTCATCCGCCTCGCGGAGGCCGCCGACGTCCCGGTCTACATCGTCCACCTGTCGGCCCGTGAAGCACTCAACGAGGTCCGCCGCGCCCGGGATCGCGGGGCCATGGCCTTCGCCGAAACATGCCCGCAGTACCTGTTCCTGAGCCTTGACGACATGGGTAACGGGTTCGAGGGAGCGAAATTCGTCTGCTCTCCCCCACTCCGCCCCAAGGATCACTGGGACGAGCTCTGGACCGGCCTCGTCAAGGACGATCTGCAGTTGGTGGCGACCGACCACTGCCCGTTCGACTTCCACGGCCAGAAGGACCTCGGCAAAGGCGACTTCCGGAAGGTCCCGAACGGCCTGCCCGGTGTCGAGGATCGGGTCGACCTCCTCCATGACGGCGGGGTGATCGCCGGCCGGATCAGCCTCGAGCGCTGGGTCGAGATCATCTCGACCGCGCCGGCAAAGCTCTTCGGGATGCACCCGAGGAAGGGTGCCGTGGCCGTCGGGTCCGACGCCGACCTCGTCATCTACGACCCGACCGCGAAGCACACCATCAGCGCGAAGACCCACCACATGAACGTCGACTACTCGTGCTACGAGGGCCGCAAGGTCCAGGGCCGCTCCGACGTGGTCCTCTCACGCGGCTCCGTCATCGTCCGGAACGGCGAGTTCACCGGGCGCAAGGGCCACGGCAAGTTCGTGAAGCGGGCGGCCGCCGACTACGCCCGGACGGCCTGAGGGCCGCTGTCGCGCCCTGGCAGGCGCGCTACTGCTGATACCGCTCCACGACCTCCGGCGGCCGGATCTCCGCCTCTCCCGGGTCGTCGTTCGCGTCCCGTCGCCCCTGGCGCTGGTGAAGCAGGTCGTACGCCTGGTCGAGCTGGACCTTGATCGCCTCGAGGCGCTCCCGCTCGTCCGGCCCGAGACCGCTGCCATCGGAGGCGCGGGCGTACAGATCCTCCTCTTCACGCGACAGCATGTTGATCTGGGCGAAGAGATCGGCGTCATCCGTCATCGGGGAGCCTCCCTAGCCTAGCGTGTCCGGGGGAAGCCGAGATCGACCTTCGAGGTTCCCGGGTCCGGCCAGCGCGAGGTGACGACCTTCGCCCGGGTGTAGAACTGGATCCCTTCCGGCCCGTACATGTGGACGTCCCCGAAGAGCGAGTTCTTCCAGCCGCCGAAGCTGTAGTAGGCGACCGGCACCGGGATCGGGACGTTGATCCCGACCATGCCGGCCTCCACCTCGAACTGGAACTGTCGAGCCGCGCCGCCGTCGCGGGTGAAGATCGCGGTTCCGTTGCCGTACGGGTTGTCGTTGACCAGGCGGACGGCATCGGTGTACGTCGGCACGCGGACGACCTCGAGGACCGGCCCGAAGATCTCGTTCCGGTACGAGTCCATGTCCGGTGTCACCCGGTCGATCAGCGACACGCCGAGGAAGAACCCGTCGCCCGAGGCGAGCGGGTGATCGCGACCATCGGCGACGACCTCCGCGCCCTGCTCCTTGCCCTTCTCGAGGTACGAGGCCACCTTGTCGCGGTGCTCGCGCGTGACGAGTGGGCCCATCTCGGACGACGCGTCGGAGCCCGGCCCGACCTTGATCTTCGGGAGCCGGCTCTTGATCGCCTCGACGAGCGGGTCCGCGGACGCCCCGACGGCGACGACGACGCTGATCGCCATGCAGCGCTCGCCCGCACTGCCATAGGCGGCCGACACGGCCGCGTCTGCGGCCATCTCGATGTCGGCGTCCGGCAGGACCACCATGTGGTTCTTGGCCCCGCCGAGCGCCTGGACGCGCTTGCCGTTCCGCGTCCCCGTCTCATAGATGTAGCGGGCGATCGGGGTCGATCCGACGAACGAGACGGCCCGGATCGCCGGATGCTCGAGGATCGCGTCGACGGCGACCTTGTCGCCGTGAACGACATTGAAGACGCCGTCCGGGACGCCCGCCTCCTTGAGAAGCTCGCCGATGAACACCGACGCGGACGGGTCCTTCTCCGACGGCTTCAGGACGAACGTGTTGCCGCAGGCGATCGCGTTGCCGAACATCCACATCGGCACCATCGCCGGAAAGTTGAACGGCGTGATGCCGGCGACGACCCCGAGCGGCTGGCGGATCTGGTAGACGTCCACGCCTGTCGAGACCTGCTCGCTGAATCCGCCCTTCAGGAGGTGCGGGATGCCGGTGGCGAACTCGAGGTTCTCGAGGCCGCGGGCGACCTCGCCCAGGGCGTCCGACGGCACCTTGCCGTGCTCGGCCGTCAGGAACGATGCGATGTCCGCCCGGTGCTGATCGACAAGATTTCGGATCCGGAACATCACGTCGGTGCGCTTGGACAGCGAGGTTGCTCGCCAGGCCGGGAACGCCTCGGCGGCGGCGCGGACGGCCGCATCGACCTCCTCGGTCGAGGCGAAGTCCACCTCGCGTGCCTGCCGGCCGGTGGCCGGATCGTAGACCGGGCCGCTCTTGCCGGAAGCGCCGGCGACGGACTTGCCGCCGATCCAGTGGTGAATTCGCTCCGTGGCGGGCGCCGCGTCGGAATGGCTCGCGCCCGGCTCTGCCACCTGCGTCATCGCTGACCTCATCTCTCGTCCTGCTCGGAACTGCGGACCGCGTCGCGGCAGGGGAAGACGGACAGATTACCCCGTCGTCGCCACCTGCGAGGCCGGCCGGTCCCTGCGCACGAGCACGACGATCCCGATCACGCATCCCACGACGATCCCCAGGCTGATCAGCTGCGCTGCCCGGAACGGACCGACGACGACCGGATCCCGCCAGGTCGACGCGACGATCGTTCGGGCAAGCGCCCAGAGGCCGAGAGCGACCAGAAACGCGCGGCCGTCGGGGCGACGCATGTCCGGAACGGCCAACAGGCCCATGACGAGCACCAGCACCACGAGTGTCGCGAAGCCCTCGAACGCCTGCGACGGAACGGACGGAATCGCGGGGGCGAGCGAGCCCCACGGTCCCGCTCCCAGGTAGGCGGTCGCCCAGGACGCGTCCGACGGCACGCCCTGCCCGCGACCGCCGAGGACCATCGCCAGCTTGCCCGCCGCGAGCGCGACGAGGACCGGTAGCGCCGCGATGTGGAACCAGCGTCCAACGCTCCCGTCGAGCAGAATCGCGACCATTCCGCCCGTCAGCGCGCCACCGACGACCGCCAGTGAGAGCTCCAGGCTGCCAACGCCGGGATCCAGGATCGCGCCGGGCGAGTCTCCGAAGAACGCCGGGTGGACGAGGACATAGCCGAGCCGCCCCCCGATAACCGCGCCAGGGACGATCCCGAGAACGACGAACAGCAGATCGTCGGCTCGCAGCCCCATCGACCGAGACGCGATTCCGGCAATGACGAGCGCCACAAAGATCGCCGCGGCGACTCCGAGTGTCTCCCAGCGGACCACGCCGTCGCCGATGTGCAGAAACGGATCGAAGTCGAACGCGATGACGGCGGTCGGCATGCCGGTGAGTGTAGCGACGGAGATGACACCCAACCTCGGGCCGATGGCGCTGCTGTCAACTGGCCGACACCGAGCATGTCGCGCGGACGCTCACCCGCGCCGGTCCAGCCGACCATGATGCCCGCAACGGGCGCCCGGTTGTGGGGATCGAGCGACCCGGCGGGCATGCCTGGGGGCATGCCGGGGGGACAACCTGGGGGTGATCGGAGTCCTGGGGGACTTCGATCTACCGCCGACGAGGACGTCCAGCCCATGGGGGGACGGGCTGGGCGTCTCGTCGGAAGAGGGGACAAGATGCACGATCCCGGTTCACGCGGCGGACCGACGCTCAAGGTCCACCTACTCGGTCGTTTCGAGGCCGAGGCCTGCGGCAATCGCGTTCGGCTCGCCGGCCGACATGCGCAGGCGCTCTTCGCGCTCCTTGCGCTCCGCCCTCGGCCGAGGCTCCGAGACGCGATCGCGGCGGACCTCTGGCCGGACTTCGACGGCCCCTCCGCATCGTCGCTGCGCCAGGCGCTATGGCTCGTCCGAACGGGTCTCGGCGCAGCCGGTGTGGATCCCGAGAGTCTTCTCGAGGTCGGTCAGGACACCCTGGGGTTGCGGCGGGAGGTTCGCCTCGATCTCGACGTCACCACCTTCGAGACGCTCGTCGCTGACGGGCCACAGAGCGCCGGTCGGGCCCTTGGCCTCTACCGCGGCGACCTGGCGGAGGGACTCGGCCACGAGTGTTTCGCCGCCGACAGGGAGCGCGTGTCCGACCTGTACGAGGATGCACTCGCGTACGTCGCCGACGCACGGCTGGCGGATGGTGACATCCCCGGCGCGCGCGAAGCGGCGACATTGGTCCTCTCGCGCGACCCGTTGCGCGAGGAGGCCCACGCGGTGCTCATCGCGGCCTACGGGATGCTCGGGTCAAGATCCCAGGTCGTCCGACAGTATCGACGCCTGTGCAGCATCCTCAGGACGGAGCTTGCCGTCCCGCCGCTCCCCGAGACCGATGCGACATACCGCGCGGCCATCGCCCGAACGCTCGAGCGCTCGGCCGATCGGGCCGCTGGACGGACCTACGAACGACCGACGCTGGCACGGGTCCTCGCAGTGACTGCCTGATTCGACGCCGCCGCGGCCGAGAAGGGCCTCGCGACTAGGTGAGCTTGTCGACGAGATCCTTCACGGCCGCGGCCGACGCGTCGAAGGCAGCCTGCTCGTCGGCAGTCAGCTCGATCTCGAAGATCCGCTCCATCCCGCTCGCGCCGAGGACCACGGGGACTCCAACGAAGAGATCGGTCGTCCCGAACTCGCCGTTCAGCAGGACCGCGCACGGAAGGACGCGCTTCCGATCGAGGAGGATCGACTCGACCATTTCGAACGTCGACGCGGCCGGCGCGTAGAAGGCGGAGCCGGTCTTGAGGAGCGCCACGACCTCCGCACCGCCGGTAGCCGTCCGCTCTTCGAGCGCCTTGACGCGGTCCGGGGGCAGGAGCTCGGTGATGGGGACCCCGGCAACGGTCGAGTACCGGGACAGTGGGACCATCGTGTCGCCGTGGCCGCCGAGGACGAACGCATGGGTGTCCTCGACCGATACGCCCAGCTCCTGGGCGATGAACGTCCGGAAGCGCGCCGAGTCCAGGACGCCGGCCATCCCGAGGACCCGCTCGCGCGGGAATCCTGACGCCTGCATCGCGACGTGGCACATCGCGTCGAGCGGGTTCGTGACGATGATGAGGATCGCATCGGGCGAATGCTTCGCCGCCTGCTCCACGACCGCTCGGACGATCCCGGCGTTCTTCGCCAGGAGGTCGTCGCGGCTCATCCCGGGCTGCCGGGCGAGGCCCGACGTGACGACGACGATGTCCGAACCCGCCGTGTCCGCGTAGTCGTTCGTGCCGGTGACCCGTGAATCATGGCCGACGACCGGCGCCGCCTGGGCGAGGTCGAGCCCCTTCCCCTGCGGCAGGCCCTCGACGATGTCGACCAGCACGACGTCGGCGAGCCCCGCCTCCGCGATTCGCTGGGCGGTCGTCGCGCCCACGTTGCCGGCGCCGATGACGGTGACCTTGTTGCGGGGCATGCGGGCGGAGCTCCTTTCGGGTTCGATTTCGCGGCTAGCCCTCGCCGGGCTCGGCCAGCTCGAGGGCCGGGGCGCCGTCGTTGTCGACGGTCGGCCCGGCCGTGCGCACCGATGGTGGCACGCCGTCGGCGTACGCGACGAAATTTGCTACAAACATCTGGGCGAGCTTTCCTGCCTGCGCGTCATACGCCGCCGAGTCCGGCCACGTGGCCCGCGGATCGAGGACCTCCGACGGAACGCCGGGAACCGACGTCGGTACCTCCACGTTGAAGATCGGATCCGTCCGGGTCGGCACGTCATCGAGGAGACCGTTGAGTGCGGCCCTGACCATCGTCCGCGTGTGATCGATGTTCATCCGCTCGCCCGTCCCGTACGGCCCGCCCGTCCAGCCGGTGTTGACCAGCCAGACCGGGACGTCCCAGCGAGCCAGGCGCTCGATCAGCATCGCCGCATACTCGCCCGGGTGGCGCGGCATGAACGGGGCGCCGAAGCAGGCCGAGAAGGTCGCCTGGGGCTCCTTGATGCCGATCTCGGTCCCAGCCAGCTTGGCCGTGTAGCCGCTGATGAAGTGATAGGCCGCCTGGTCGTGGGTCAACCGGGCAATCGGGGGCAGGACGCCGAACGCGTCGGCCGTCAACAGCACGACGTTCCGTGGCTGGCCGGCCATCCCTGTCGGATCGGCGTTGCCGATGAACTCGAGCGGGTAGGCGCCCCGCGTGTTCTCGGTGAACCGGTCGGAATCTAGGTCGAGCTCCCGGGTAACCGGATCGAGTTCGACGTTCTCGAGGATCGTGCCGAACCGCTTCGTCGTCTGGAAGATGTCCGGCTCGTACATCGGGCTCAGGCGGATCGTCTTCGCGTAGCAGCCGCCCTCGAAGTTGAAGACGCCGTCTTCTCCCCAGCCGTGCTCATCGTCGCCGATGAGGCTCCGCTCGGGATCGGCCGACAGCGTGGTCTTGCCCGTCCCCGACAGGCCGAAGAAGACGACTGAGTCACGCTCGGAACCGACGTTGACCGCCGAGTGCATCGGCAGCACTCCCTCGTCCGGCATGAGGTAGTTCATGACGGTGAACGCCGACTTCTTGATCTCGCCGGCATATTCGGTGCCGACGATGATGACCTCCATCCGGCCGAGGTGGACGAGGATCGCGGTCTCGGTCCGGGTGCCCTCCGTGGACGGGTCGGCCTTGAACGAGGGGACGTTGATGATCGTGAAGTTCGGCCGGAACGTGGCGAGGTCATCGGGCCCGGGGCGGCGGAAGAGGTTGCGCGCGAAGATGCTCGCCCAGGCCGTTTCCGTGTAGACACGGAGCGAGCGTCGGTGATCCGGGTGCGCCCCGATGAAGCAGTCCTGGGTGTAGAGGTCGCGCGTGGCGAGATAGTCGACGAGCCGTGACCGGAGGCGGTCGTAGTGGAGCTCCGACATCGGCTGGTTGACTTCGCCCCACCAGATCTTGCCGTCGGATGACGGCTCGCGGACGACGAACTTGTCCTTCGGCGAGCGACCGGTGTGCTTACCGGTCCGGACGACGAGCGGCCCGTCGGCGGCGACGAGGCCCTCGTGGTCCCGGATCGCCGCCTCGTAGAGGGCGGCGATCGACAGGTTGGTCTGAAGGGAACGCCCAAGGGGGCGTGGCACGATGGCTGCCGGCACTGCCGTTCGGGTGGACTGGGTCATGAGCTGTGACTCCTGGGCGCGGGCGATCTCGGTCGATCGACCGGCCGCGCGTACCTCTGGGTCCGGATGGACGGGCGAGGAGTCGGCTTCCGCAGTCGTATTGGGGACTAGGGTACCCCACGAGACCGTATCCGTCCCGCAACCTTCGCCATCCGAAGGTTGCAGCGACGTGGTGCGATGGCCATCCAGTAGTACCAGTCCGCGCTGGCCGGCGGGGGCGCGGCGCGATCCGGCCGCACGCCCCGCCGATGGCGGTCGTCAGGCCCCGGATCCCGAGAGGTGGAGCCTGGCGAAGAGTCGGCGAAGCGCCCAGCGGCCCTGCACGATCGGCTCGTCGTCCGTCCGCTTGCTGGCTGGCCGGGCCCTTGCGGCAAGCCGCGCACGCTCGCCTTCGGTCTTCATATCGGTCATCCGGATCTTCGCGACGTCGAACGCGACCAACGGGTGCATGGGTTCCTCCTGTCGGAGCTGCGCCGGCGGGCGACCCGCCAGTGGCGTGAGAAACACGTGACGCCGACGGATCGAAGTCCGCCGGCGTCCGTGGGTTCAGGAGCCCTGTGCCAGGGTGATGCGACCGACGAGGCGGCGGAGGGCCCAGCGTCGCCAGACCGATGTCTCCTGCTCGTCGTCGTTGCCAGTCGCGCGGGCCTGCTTCGCAAGCCGTTCGCGCTTCGCTTCCTGGTGGCGCTCCGCCATCATGAGCTTGGCCAGGTCTTGGCTCATCAGCGCATTCATTCCATTGCCTCCTTCGTGCCCCGACCGGGTGGTCGAGTGCGTGCTTCGTTGGAGGCATCGTCGTTTCCGGGGACCGATCGGGGCATCGGTCGATCTGGCCGACATCGGTTCCGCCCGACCTTATTTGTTGAGCGCCCGCCAACCTGGCGCCTTATCCCGCCGCCCGGTCGCCCCGTCAGGCCCCGTCGAGGGCTCGGGCCAGGTCGACGATCAGGTCATCGATCGCCTCGATCCCGACCGACAGCCTGATGAGCGCCTCGTCGACCTCGAGCGGCGAACCGGCGACCGAGAGATGCGTCATGACCGCCGGCAGCTCGATGAGCGATTCCACCCCGCCCAGCGATTCGGCGAGGGTGAACAGCCTCGTGGACTCGCAGATCGCGATCGCCCGATCGCGAGCCGAGCGCCCATCGCCCGCGGCCGGAATGAACGAGACCATCCCGCCGCCGGAGCGCATCTGGCGGGCAGCGATCTCTGCGCCCGGGTGAGCGTGGGGCCCGTCGGCGAGTCCCGGGTAGAGGACGCGATCCACGTCATTGCGGCCGGCCAGGAAGCGGGCGACCGCGAGCGCGTTCGCGGCATGTCGCTCGACCCGGAGGTGGAGCGTCCGCAGACCGCGGAGGACGAGAAAGCAATCCAGCGGACCCGGCACGGCGCCCATCGCGTTCTGGAGGAACCGCAGTTGTTCGGCGATCGCCGCGTCGTTCGTGACGACCACGCCGCAGACGGTGTCGGAATGGCCGGCGAGGTACTTCGTCGCGGAATGGAAGACGATGTCCGCCCCGAGCGACAGCGGGCGCTGAACCGCGGGCGAGGCGAAGGTGTTGTCGACGACGATGAACGGACCAACCTCGCCGGACTGTGCCACGCGCTCACGAACGGCCTCGGCCACCGCGGCGATATCGATGATCTTGAGATAGGGGTTCGTCGGCGACTCGAACCACACGAGGCGCGTCCGCGCCGTCAGCTCCTCCCAGAGCACATCCGGGCCCGCGTCCAGGTCGGCGTAATGGGCATCGACGCCGCTCGGTCGGTGGACCCGCTCGAAGTAGCGGAACGTGCCGCCATAGACGTCGTCTCCCACGACGATCTCGTCGCCGGAATGGGCCAGCTGGGCGATCGCGGCGGTTGCCGCGGATCCGCTGGCGAACGCGATCCCATGGGCTCCGCCTTCGAGGGCGGCGACCGCGCGCTCCAGCCGCTCCCTGGTCGGGTTCTGGGAACGGGCGTATTCGTAGCCGCGCTTCGGGCGTCCGACGCCCTCCTGGGCGTACGTCGAGGTCTGGTAGATCGGGGGCGAAACGGCGCCGGTCAGCTCGTCGGGCTCGGCTCCCGCATGAACGGCGAGCGTCTCGAACTGAAGGTCCGGATCCTGCATGACGGCATCATCGCTGATCCGCCGGCACGCCTCCCGCGAATCCTCGCCGACAGCAAATCTGCTACAGTCAGACCGCACGTTTTTCCGTCACCGATTCGCCGCTCGAGGGCTCCTCCGATGGCCACCACCCCAACGACCACCACGCCGGCCGCCACCGTGCCCGCGCCGAGTCTCCGCGCCCGACTGGCGACCTGGCGGTACGTCCTCAACACGGCGAACCTGCCCGAGGGCATGACCAGGCCCGACGCGGTCAGCAAGTGGCTTGTCATTACCCGGGCGGCCGTGTTCTCGATGACCGCGACGTCGGGGCTGATCGGAGGGCTCCTGGCTGTCGGAGCCGCGCGGATGACCGGCGCGGTCAGCGTCGATTGGGGCCTGCTGCTCCTCGCGATCGTCGGACTCGTCCTGGCCCACGCCGCCAACAACATGATCAACGACTATTTCGACCTCGAGGGCGGGGTCGACACCGACGATTACGTCCGAGCGCTGTATGCGCCGCACCCGATCCTGTCGGGCTGGGTGACGAAGCGGCAGCTCGCGGCGGCCATCCTCTTCGTGAACGCGATCGACCTCGCGATCATGCTGATCCTGACAGCGGCGCGCGGCCCGCTTGTCATCGCGTTCGCACTCGCGGGGCTGTTCATCTCGGTCTTCTACGTCGCCCCGCCCATCCGCCTGAAGCACATCGGCCTGGGCGAGCCCGGCGTCTTCATCGTCTGGGGCCCGCTGATGGTCGTCGGCACGTTCTTCGTCGCGACGGGTGTCATCCCCGGCTGGGCCTGGATCGCCTCGCTCCCCTACGCGATCCTCGTCACCACGGTCTTGTTCGGCAAGCACATCGACAAGATCGAGGCGGATTCGAAGAAGGGCGTTCGGACCCTGCCGGTGATCCTCGGCGAGCGCCGGGCTCGGCTGGTCGCGCGAGTCATGATGATCGCCTTCTACCCGATCGTGATCGGCGCCGCGCTCGTCGGCTGGATCGGGCCATGGGTCGCGCTCGTCGTCCTCGGCATCCCGCGGCTCCTGCAGTCCCTGCGGACGTTCTCTGCGCCTCGGCCGGAGACGCCGCCCCATAGTTACGTCGGCTGGCCGCTCTGGTTCGTCGGCGCCGCGTTCGTCCACACGCGGCGGGCGGGCGGCCTGCTGGTCCTCGGGCTGATCCTCAACGCCCTGTTGCCGGTGACGCTGCCCTGGCTGTAGGGCTCGCCTCGCCCACTTCCGCTGGAATCATTCGCGGCCCCGGCGATGCCGTTGGTTGCATCACCGAGTTGGGTGGATCGCCTCACGTAGATCGCCTGGCGCAGGCGTGGTCCCATTGACTCGATCGAGTTCCGGATCCTGGGTCCGCTCCGCCGCGGAATATGCAGCCAACGGCATCGGCCGAGCAGGCGAACAACTTGAGTCGGGCGGACAAAGTAGCAGCGGACCCCGATCCAGGAACCCGCTCGCTTGTTGGCGACTTTCAGGGGCGCCGACGCGGTTCAGTCGCGCCGACGCGGAAGGTGGGCCAGGTACTCGAGCAGGTCGAGCTTCGTCACGACCCCGGCGGGAACTTCGCCGCGAACGGCAACGAGTGCCGAGGCGCCGCCCGATAGCAGTCCGAACGCGTCGTCCAGCGTCGCGGAGGCGTCCATGAGCGGCAGCGGGGCATCCATCACCTCGCCGACGGTCCGCTCGACAACGGACGGATCGCGAAACGCCCGATCGAGCAGCCCTTTCTCGTTGATCGAGCCAACAATGCCCACGACGGCATCACCGTCCGGGTCCTCAGAGACCGGCATCTGGCTGATTCCGTACTCCTGGAGCTTGGCGATCGCCTCGCCGACCCGTTCGGTCGTGCGGGCGAGGACCAGCGGCGGTCGCTCGGGATCGTCATAGCGCCCGGCGAGGAGTTCCTCGATCCGGATGATCGCCCCGGTCGTCGCGAGAAGGCCATTCACCCGCATCCACTCGTCGTTGTAGAGCTTCGACATGTAGCTCCGACCGCCGTCCGGGAGGATGACGACCATCACCGCCTCGGCAGCCGCGGTCCCCTCGTCGGCCATCAAGCGGCGTGCCTCGTCGAGGGCCGCGACGACGGCCGTGCCGGTCGATTCCCCGGCCAGGATCCCCTCCTCTCGGGTCACGCGCCGGGCCATCGCGAAGGCCTCGCGGTCTGACACTCGGACCCAGCGATCGACGGCGGCCGGATCGTAGGTCCCTGGAAAGAAGTCCTCGCCGATCCCCTCGGTCAGGTACGGCCGGGCCGTGTCGCCCGACAGGACGCTGCCCTCGGGATCCGCGCCGATGATCCGGATCGCCGGGTTCTTCTGGCGGAGGTGGTGAGCCGTCCCCGAGATCGTCCCACCGGTACCGACACTCGCGACCAGATGGGTGATCCGGCCCTCCGTCTGCTCCCAGATCTCCGGCCCCGTCGTCTGCTCGTGGGCGATCGTGTTCTCCGGGTTCCAGTACTGGTCGGGCTTGAAGGCTCCCGGGATGTCGCGGGCGAGCCGGGCCGCGACGGAGTAGTACGACTCCGGCGATTCCGGAGCCACGTTCGTGGGACAGAGAACGACCTCCGCGCCGTACGCCCGGAGGAGCGCCTGCTTCTCCGTCGATTGTTTGTCGGCCATCACGAAGATGCAGCGGTAGCCCTTGAGGACCGCGGCGATCGCGAGGCCATGGCCGGTATTGCCGGAGGTCGGCTCGATGATCGTGCCGCCGGGGCGCAGCTTGCCCTCCCGCTCGGCGGCTTCGATCATCGGCAGGCCGATCCGGTCCTTGACCGAGCCGCCCGGATTGAGCATCTCCAGCTTGGCGAGGATGAGCGGTTGTCCCTCAGCCGGCCCGAGGTCGCGAGTGACCCGAGTAAGACGCACGAGCGGGGTCTGGCCAACGAGGTCGAGGATCGATTCCGCGTACTGCATTGCGGCCGAGTATAGGCGGCGGCTCGTCGACCCCGGCCGACCACGGAACGCACGAAAACGGCGGGCGACGTCGATCGTCGCCCGCCTTGCTGCGCTGATGTCAGCGCATCTCTCGCTCCTCTGCGCGGAACTTGGCCCAGAATTCAGCGGTCGGCACGCCAACCTGACTCCGGAATGCACGTTCGCCGGCGCGAACGTCGATCAATGCCTTCTGGACCTCGGCGTCTGACACGGGCACCGGTGCTGTGCCGGCAGCGGGCTCGGCGATCTTGAGGGCAACCATCGCCGCGGCCGCCAGCACGATTGCGGCGAGCAGGGCCGTGAGACCACCTCGCACGGTCCGCACGGATCCGGTATCCAGGGCCTTCGTGCTCGTCGACATCCTTCGTCTCCCTTCGAGCGGGCCGGCCGTTGAGCCGGGGAATCCGTCCGGCGAACTGAGGTCCGCGATCCGTTTCCAGCGTCGACGTTAGGAGCGAACGTTGGTGCGATTCATCGGGGAGGTCCCTCATCGTTCCGCGCCAATTGAGAACGAGGGAGTCCGTCCCCGGCTCCGACAAGCGCGGCCACTTCGGTCCGATTGCGAGCGCCGAGCTTCGCCAGCACGTTCGAGACATGGCGCTCGACGGTCTTCCGCGACAGGAACAGCTCGGCCGCGATCTCCGGGTTGCTGCTGCCCGATGCCAGGAGCGTGGCGACCTCCCTCTCGCGATCAGTCAACGTCGCCAGATTGCCCGACGAGCCGGCAGCCGGCCCGCGTCGCCACGTTCGGACTCCCAGTCGGCGCAGCTCCTGCTCCGCGATGAGCCGATGGGTGTGGGCCCCCATCGCCTGTGCTCTACCCGCTACGTCGCGGAAGGCCTCGGAAGCGCGTCCGCGATCGAATGCGGCCAGGGCGCGGGCAACGTCGATGCGTGCCCACAGGCCGTCGATGAGGCGATCGACGCCCTCCGCGTATGCGACGAATGCCTGGAGCGCCGCGACGCCAGCAGCAGGTCCGTCACTGGCTCCGACGACCAGGGCGTCGATCCAGCGCCGGTTGAAGGCGTCGTTCGGAATCGGTGCGCGGCGTTCGACTTCCCACGCCGCCAGGATCGTCTGGGCCTCGTCGAGGTACCCGATCCGGAGAAGGGCTTCCGCGGACATCAGCTCGAGCTCGAGCCGGCAGCGGGGGCACCCCGCCCGCTCGGCGAAGTCGCGGGCTTGGGCAACCTGGGATAGGACTTCATCTCGGTGCGATTCTCCGCCGACGCGTGCGAGCAGGACCGCGACCTCCTGGTGAAGCGACAGCCGAGCATGAGGGTCGGGTTCCCCGGTCGCGGTCGCGATCAGGCCGTTCACGCCATCCCGCCATGCACCGCTCGTCATCGAGATCGCGTGGGCGGCCGTCCTGGAGCGTGAGCGCACGCGCGAATAGTCCCCAACACGGGCGACAAGCTCGGCGACCTCCGCCGCCACCGTTGTTGCCTCGGGGAGCTCGCCGAGGTCGTGGAGGGTTAGCGCAAGCCAGTGACCCGCATCGATGGCGATCGCGGGCAAGACTCGCTCCCGCGCGAGCGTCCAGCCGCGACGGAGCGAGGCCGCCGCCACGCGGAAGCGGAGCTCGGCGCGAGACGTCACTCCGCTCAGGGTTAGGGCCTCGATCTGGGCGGTCTCATCGAACCCGCGGCTGGCCGCGAACAGTTCGTCGCTCAGCTCGCGCATGTCGGCAACGCGATCGCCCTGGAGCGCGGCTAGCCAGGCGGCACGGATCGCCTCGATGTACGCCTGACGCTCCCGGGCTTCAAGCAGCTCGACTCCGCCGGCGTCCGCGGCAATGCCGCGCGCGAGACGGAGCGCGCCATCGGAGACGGCCCAGCCCTCGATCGGGCGCCGGTCGAGGAATGTGACGATCCATGCTTCGAGGGCATCAAGCCCGATCCGCATCGCGAGGTCATCGCCGGCGGCACTCCGGCCGCGAGCGAGCCACATCCGAGCGTCCTCGCGGTGACCGAGGAGGAAGGCCTCCTTTGCGGCAGCGAGGGCCGCCCGTGCCCGTGCCTGCTCATCGGTCGCGCTCGTCGCCAGCGCCGACCACCGCTCGAATGCGAATTCGTGCTCGTTGAGCTCCGAGGCGAGGCTCGCCACCTCCGCCTGAAGCTCGACGATCCCGGGATCGTCCGCGGGGAGGGAATCGGTGATCGCCGACAGCTCTCGCAGTCCGTCAACGCCCAGCCAGCGCCGACCGGGGGACCGAGTGATTCGGCCGGTAAGCTCGCCAAGCGGCAATCCTGCTTCGCGACGGTGCTCGAGCGCGCTTCGGAGCAGCTGAACGTCGTCGCCAGCGTGCTCCTCGAGGTGCGCGGCGAGCCGCCGGTGAAGTTCGCGTCGCGTGGCGTCCGGGATACTCTGCGCCACCGCCTCCCGAATCAGGTCGTGCGAGAACCCGACCAATCTCGCGGAAGGCAGGACGAGCCCACGATCAACGAGTTCGCTGACACCGGACGCTACTTGTGCGGCCGGCTCGGTGGTGATCTGCTGCAGCTCGTCAAGAGAGATCGGCCGCCCGACGACGGCGATGAGGCGGACGAGGTCCAGCGCGGCTCCGCCGAGGCCCAGCGCCCGTTGGGCGATGAGTTCGCCGGGGTTCCCGGCATCGAGACCGCCGGAGCTGAGCACCTGGATCCAGAATGGCGACCCGCCGGCGGTCGCCCAGAGGTCAGCAGCGTCGGTCGGTGGAAGCCCTGGCCGCAGGGACTGCGCCAACGCAATGCCGTCCTCGCGAGCGATTGGCCCGAGTGTGATGACGGCCAGGTGATCGCCGGGGAGCAGGCGGTCGAGCGACGACCGGAGCGTTGCCGTCGCTGCCGACGGCCGGCCTGCCGCCACGAGAAGTACGGGTCGCGCGGTAGCGGCTGCCGCACGGACGAGGTAGTGACAGAGGGCCAGCGACAGCTCGTCGACCCATTGGACGTCGTCCACCACAATTCCGGTCGGAGCGAGCCGGTCGAGCGCCCGGTGTGTGGCTTCGAAGACGCGGATCGGTTCGAGGGATCGAATCCCGCCAGCCGCGGTTCCGGTCAAGACCTCCTCGAGCGTCGGATCGCCAGCAACGGCCAGTTCTCGGAGGAGGGCCCGCGCCGCGGCAAGTGGCACGGCGCGCTCCGCTTCGAATCCGTCGACCCGAAAGAGTTGCTCCATGCCCAATCGAGACCGCGCTTCGGCAAGCAGGCGGCTCTTGCCCTGCCCGGCTTCGCCGATTACGAGCACCGCGCCCGCGCCGCGCCGCTCGTTCGCGATCGTCGCGACTCGGACGATCGTCTCGAGCTCCTCGCCGCGTCCGAAGAAAGGCCCCACCCGGACAGCCTACTCCGACGTCTCGCTCAATCGTCCCGATCGAGCCGGCCGGGTCGCAGGAGCAACCAGGTGAGACGCCGCCGCAGCCGCCGTGGATGGGAGGGCGGGTCGACCGTGCCGGGATGGAGCTGCTCGACCACCGGCCCGAGGCGCCCTGCGAGCGAGTCCGTCACCTGCCGAGCGAGATCGAGCTCCTCGCGCGAGCCCTCGGCCGGGAGAACGCCGTCCCACGCTTCACCGAGGAGCTCGCCGATCGATGTCGCCGGCAGGATCCGCGAGGCCATCCGCTTGCCGAGGTAGAGCTCCTCGGTACCGACGATCGCGAGCGGGACGATCGGTGCCCCCGTCCGAAGGGCGATGAGCGCCCAGCCGACTCGGAACGGCCCGATCCGGCCGGCCGGTCCGCTCACCGTCCCTTCGGGCATCTGGGCGAAGACGCCGCCGTTGGACGTCACGGCCCGCGCCGACGCGACGTGCTGCTCGATCCCGATCCCGCCGCGCCAGACCGGCAGCAACCCACCGATCCGGTGGACGAGCCGCTCCCGCCAACGCGACGTGAACGTCGACGGGGCGCTGCCGAGGAACCAGACCCGGGGCTCCGTCGGCAGGGCGTGGAGGACGACGAATGGGTCCATCCAGCCCCGATGAGCCGCCCCGACGATGAAGTAGCCGCCTGCCGGCAGGTGCTCGCGTCCGGCCGTCTCGATCCGGAAACGAAGGATGCCGAAGAGGATCGCGCGGGCAAGCAGGCGGAGGAGGCGGTACAGGATCGACGCCCGAGACTCGGGCGGCCGCCCAAGCCAGTCGAGACCCTCGACCGGCCCGCCGCGCGCGTCGGCCATCGCCTGGGGCGAGACCCGGCCGGGTGGTGGCCGGCGCCGTCGCGAGGTCGGTGGCTGGTTCTCGCCGGGGTCCACTCAGGCGGACGGCGTATCCGGCTCGGCGGCCGATCGATCCGCCGACCCGTCCCGGGCATTCGCGGCCTCGTCGCTCTCGTCGACCACGGCGGTTGGCGCCGCCCTGCCCCCGCGTCGGTGGCGGTAGAAGAGCAGGCCGAGGCCGATCAGGATGAACACGGCGGAGACGATCTGGGCGGTCGGAATGCCGAAGAAGGTCCAGTTGCCGCTCCGCAGGAACTCGAGCACGAAGCGGGTCGTCCCGTACCAGACGAGGAAGATCAGGAACAGGTCGCCCGGCAGGAGCCGCGAATTGGGCCGTCGGGCCAGCCACAGGAGGAAGGCAGCACCGATGAGCCCCGAAATCGCCTCGTAGAGGAAGAGCGGGTGGAAGTGGGTGGTGGCGAGCGGGAACGACTCGCAGGGATAGGCCGCGACGCGATGGGCGCAATCGATCGCGATGCCCCATGGCAGCGTCGTCGGTGGCCCGTACAGCTCCTGGTTGAAGAAGTTCCCGAGCCGGCCGATCGCCTGCATGACGAACAGCCCTGGCGCGACGATGTCGGCCCAGGTCGCGAAGCTGACCTTCCAGCGGCGGGTGAGCCACCAGGCCGCGATCGTGCCCGTGATGATCCCGCCCGGCACGCCGAGACCGGAGAACCCGGCAAACGCGTAGGAACCGTCGAGTTGGCGGGTGATCGGGAGGAGAGCGGTGATCGGGTCCGACTGGTAGAGCGCCCACTGGTCGATGACGTGGTAGAGGCGCCCGCCGATGAGCGCTGCGATCGCCACGACCACCATCCCGTTGCCGACGAGCTCTGGATTCTCGCCGCGCCGACGTGCTTCGTGGACGAGGAGGAGGTAAACGGCCGTGAGTCCGAGCGCGTAGAAGACCCCGTACCAGTGGACGGGAAACGAGCCGATCGTGAAGGCGATCGGGTTCGGCGTGATGTCGATCATGTCGGGCCGAGTGTACGGGCCTCCGGCCGGACCCGCCCCGCGTCACTGCCTATACTTGCCCCGCGCATGACCCTCTCCCGTCGTCCCGTCTCGGCGGCCGCCCCTTGAACGCCGAGTTCAACTGGTGGCTGCTCATCGTCGGCCTGGTCATCGGGGCGGCGCTGACGTGGCTCGTGATGTCGGAGTCGGCCCGGCGCGAGATCGACGTGCTGGAGTCCGAGCAACGCAGCGAAGCAGGCTGGATCTCGTCGCTCCTGTCAGGCGCCGGCCGGCCCGTCACCCCGGAGCGTGTCGAGGAGATCCTCCGCCTTCATCGCGAGTTCCTCGCGGCACCGCCGCCCGATGAACCGATCAAACCTGTCACCGTGGCGCCGCCAGACGCCGGGATGCCCAGCGAGGCACCCTCGGAGGGCCGCCCCGACCAGGAGGGCTGAACCTACAGGTCGCCGACGAGGACGGGATCGCCTGTGATCGCGTCGCCGTCCGCCCGCTCGAGCGAGATCCCGAACCTGGTTCCGGGGCCCACTTCGGCGACCTCATCCACCTCGCCAACCCAGAACGAGACGTTACCGCCGAAGAACATCTGGCCGATCCGCGATCGGTTGCCGCCGATCTCGACCCAGCAGCGGTATTGCATGTCGCTCGGCGGTTGGCTGAGTCCTTCGGCGAGGACGACGAGTTCCGTCGTCCCAGGGGAGAAGGCGAGCGTCCCCGCGACTTCCGGGTCGCCGTTCGTCGCTACGAGATCGACGTACTCGGCGTCGGGCTGGCCCTCGATCCGATGGCTCCACGTCGCGACCTTGGCCAGCGACGCGATCTGGACGGCCTGGGTCTCGATGACCGAATCGCGAGAACGTCCTACGAAGATCGCCGTCCCGACGACCGCGATCACGAGTGCGGCCGCGATCGATGCCGCCCACAGGCCGACGCGCGGCGCACCCCGGCGGGTCGCCCGGCTGCGCTCGAGATCGATCGGCGCGGACGCGGGCGAGCTGCCGGCGAGCGCCGCCGAATCTGCGGTCTCCAGCCCGCGTGGCCGCCCGACGGCCGCGACGAAGGCCAGTGTCCGGTCCCGCAGGTCGGCCGGCGGCGCCGTCCGGACTGCCTCGCGAATGACGACCGATGCGCGCCGCAGGCGGTCCATCTCCGCCGCGCATTCGAGGCAGCCGGCGATGTGGCCCGCGAGCGCTGCCGCTTCGGCCGTGTCGCCCGCCGCCAGGCGCTCAAAACCGCCGGGCTCGACTGCTGCGATCTCGAGGAGCTCGCGCGCCTCAGCGTGTTCCATGGTCTCCTGTCACTGATCCCTTCGATCGCCGGCCGGTACCCGGATCGGCTCCAATTCCGCCCCAGGTCCGAGCTCATCGGCGAGCACCTCGCGAAGTCGCAGCAGGGCACGCCGCGTTCGCGTCTTCACCGTCCCGAGCGGCCAACCCAGCCGCTCCGCGATCTCCGATTGCGTCAGGTCCGCGCTGTACGCGAGGACGAGCGCCGTCCGCTCGTGCTCGGGCAGGCCGGCGAGCGCGTCGCGGATCACGTCCCTGAGCTCCGCGGCTGCCAATTCTCCTTCAGGCCCCGGTCCGAGGTCCGCCCCGCCGAGCACGCGTCCAGCGACGACGATCCGTTCGAGCGTCGCGGTATCGCTCTCGTCGGTGCCGCTCGTCGAGGAGAGCGGCACGAGATTCGGGCGTCGGCCCGCAGCCCGTAGCCGGTCGACGGTCCGGTTGCGCGCGATGGTATGGAGCCACGCTGCGAGTGATCCGGTCTCGGGGTTGAACAGCTCGGCTCGGTTCCAGAGCGCCAGAAACGTCTCCTGTACCACTTCTTCGGCGACCTGCCGATCGGATGTCAACCGAATCGCCGCCGCAAAGACCGCGTCGACGTGTCGGTCGTAAAGTGCGGCCAGCGCGACCTGCGAACCGGCGGCAACCTCGCGAACGAGGGCCGCTTCGTCGCCTTGGGCGTGACGGTCGCCTGTCATCGATTACGCACGGCCGGGCTCGTCGGTTTCGGTCGCGAGCGGGAGGGGCCGTCGCTCGAAGCCGCTCGAGAATACGACGTCCGTCTCGGTGGTGAACACGTGGCGCGTCGCCTGGACGCGCCCGAGGATCCGCTCGAGGTCGCGGGTGTCCCGGGCGCGGACCTTGATGAGATAGTCGGCCTCGCCGGCGATGTGATGGCACTCCTCGATTTCGGGGATCGCCGCGAGGTCATCGGTCAGGTCCGTCGCGGTCCCGGGTGCCTGCGTGATCCATGTGAACGCCAGGACGCCGAAGCCCGACCGCGGCCGGTTCGACGATCGCGGCGTAGCCACGGATCGTGCCGCGCGCCTCGAGCTTCTTGACCCGCTCATGGGCGGAAGGACCGCTCATCCCGACCTCGGCGCCGAGGTCGGCGTACGGGCGTCGGCCGTCCCGCTGGAGGATCTCGAGGATTCGGGCATCATTCGTACTGAGACGATCAGTACCCGCCATCTAGTACCACTTCATTAGGTAGATCGGTTGACGAAGGACGATACGTTAGGTATCGTATGCATAGTAACTTGGTTGTCGACCACCGCATCGAAGCGACGGACCTGTCGTCCACGGCGACCACGCAGCGGAGGGCCCACGATGATTGCATTCGGAATCGGGTTCCTGGCGCTGTTCTCACTTCTCAGCATCCTGCTGGGCGATGAGGATCCGCGCCATGCCGATCCTCAAGACGACGTCAGACTCTGGATGCGCTTCGGCCTCCGCTGAGTCAGCGTTCTCGATAGCCTAACCCACGAGGCCCCGATGACCCGGGGCCTCGTCGATTCTCACCAGGTCCCCGCCTCCCGGCGCATGACTCCGGCCAGCGTTCCCGCCGGTACGTGAGCCTCGAGGCAGGTCACCCCGTCCGGCCCGACGATCGCGTCGTGCCGGGTGCCCGCCGGGAGATCGAGCCGCTCGCCGACGGCGAGGTCGACGGACTCTCCGCGGTCCGGCAGGCCAAAGCGGATCGAGCCTGATTCGACGACGAGGACCTTGTCGTAGCCGTGGTCGTGGGCGCTGTACCGGTCGTTTGGTCCGTTGGACCAGCTTCCAGGGTTCAATCCGGATGCGCGAAGCCGCTCGCCGAGATCAGCCACCTCAGGTGACCGCGACGCCGATGAGCGATCCAACGGCGAACGTCACGCCCGCGGCAACCGCGCCGATGATGACCTGCCGGAGCCCGGAAAACAGCATGCTACGACCCGTCAGGAGGCTGACACCTGCCCCGACGGCGAACAGGGCCCCGAGACTGAGGACGAGACTCGTGGTGAAGGCCCCGGTTCCGCTCCCGACGAGATACGGCAGCACCGGAATAGCCGCCCCGACCGCGAACGCGGTGAAGGAGCCGGCGGCCGCGCCCACCGGGGAGCCGAGCTGCGCGGGATCGAGCCCAAGCTCCTCGCGGACCAGGGTATCGAGCGCCCCTTCCGGGTTTTCGAAGATCCGTGCGGCAATCGCGTCGGCCTCCGCCGGCAGGAAGCCCTTCGCCCGGTAGAGGGTCGCCAGCTCGGCCTGCTCTTCCTCGGGCATGGCCTCGAGCTCGGCGCGCTCGAGGGCGATCTGGCGTTCGAACAGCTCTCGTTGCGACTGCATGGAGATGTACTCGCCGGCCGCCATGCTGAAGGCGCCGGCGACGAGGCCGGCAATCCCGGCGAGCAGGACGAAGCGGCCCTCGACGCCGGCCGCCCCGGCGACCCCCATGACGAGCGCGAGGTTGCTCACGAGTCCGTCGCTCACCCCGAAGATCATCGCCCGGAGCATTCCGGACCGGCCCGACCGATGCCAGCGTTCGCGCGAGGCAATGTCGTCGCCCGGGCTGAGTCGCTTTGTCGCCGGTCTTCAGCTGCCGCCAGATCTCGGCGTGCTCGCGCTCGTCGGCGGCGATGTTCGCGACCTCCGGCGACGACTGGCTCTCGTACATGTCCTCCTCCTCGCCCTCGAGGGCGGTGACGAGGTCGGAGACTGCACGGGTACCGAACAGGCGGGCGATGAAGACGATGACGGCGACCCGGAATCGCGGTCGGACCGGCGCGGCCGGCACCTCGGCACCGCGCTCCTCGAGCTTGCGCGCCCAGATGTCGGCGTGGCGGCGCTCGTTCGCGGCGATCCTTCGGAAGGCCGCCGCCCGGCCGGCATCCTTCTCGATCCTCGCCAACGCGTCGTAGAGCAGGATGGCGTCCCGCTCCAGCCTGAGGTTCTCCAGGCTCTGGAGCGTTTCAGGGGACATGACTGCATCGTACCCGCCGCTAGACTCGTCGTGATGCCAGGCTCCGACGCCGTCCGCCTGCGGTACCTCTCGGCTCGAGACGTCGAGGCCGCCATGCCGCCACTCGACGAGCGGCTGGAGCTCGCCGAGCGAACGATGGTCGCGCTCGTCGCCGACGCCGAGCTTCCGCCGAAGATCGCCGTCCACCCGCGACCCGAAGGTTCCTTTGGTCATGCGATGCCGGCCCACCTCCGGGGTGCGGCTCCCGACGGTGGCGCCGATCTCGTCGGCATCAAGTGGATTGCCGGGTTCCCCGAAAACCGGGCGCGCGGCCTCCCGGCGCTCCACGGCCTCGTCCTGTTGGCGGACCCGACAACCGGCGTCCCGATCGCGATCCTCGATGCCGGACCAATCACCGCCGAACGAACGGCAGCCGTCTCCGGCGTGGCGATCGCTCGGTACCAGCCCAAGATCGAGGGCCGCCCGCCTCGTGCCGCGCTGATCGGCGCGGGTGCACAGGGACGGAGCCACCTCGCAGTCATCGGCCGGGTGCTGCCGGGCGCGCTGCTCGCGATCTTCGATCGTCACGCGGACCGAGCGGAGGCGCTCGCCGAGGCGGCGCGCGCGACGCCGGGCGTCGCCGGCGCGGGCGTGCACGCGAGCGCCAGAGAGGCGATCTCGTCGGCCGACGTCGTCGTCACCGCCGCGGCGTTCGGTCCGGTCCGACAGGTGATGACGAACGACTGGCTGGCCCCTGACGCCCTGGTCGTTCCGGTCGACTACGCGACGTATTGCGCAGCGGAGGTCGCCCGCGATGCGGCGCTCTTCCTCGTGGACCAGCGCGAGCAGTTCCTGGCCAACCGCGATGCCGGCCTGTTCGACGGCTACCCGGATCCGGGAGCGACGATCGGCGAGGCCATCGTCCACGGCATCGCCCGACCGCCGACGGGCCGGGTCGTGATCAGCCATCTCGGCGTCGGGCTGGCCGATCTCGTCTTCGCCGACGCGATCCTGCGTCGGGCAATCGAGGCGGGGCTCGGGACGGTCCTCGCGGATTGATTCGACCGGCGTCGAGCAGCCCGATGGGTCGTCGGCTCGACGGGCCGTGTCCCCGTCCGGCAGACTGACGCCCGTGGACATCGCGAGACGGGTCATCCGGATCCTCATCGTCCTGCTCGTGATCGTCGTAGCCGCGGTGACGGGCATCGTTGCAACCGTGACGTTGCGGGCGCTCCCCCAGACCGACGGCGCCATCGAGGTCGACGGGCTCAACTCGTCGGTGACGGTGCTCCGGGATTCGGCGGGCATCGCCCGGATCCTCGGCAGCAGCCCGCACGACCTGTTCATGGCCCAGGGCTACGTTCACGCACAGGAACGGCTCTGGCAGATGGAGGTCTGGCGCCACATCTCGGCCGGCCGGCTGTCGGAACTGTTCGGCGAGAGCACGCTCGACCAGGATCGGTTCATCCGGACACTTGGCTGGCGACAGGCCGCGGAGCGGGATCTCGAGATGCTCTCGGACGAGGCGAAGGCCGCCGTCAACGCCTACACCGACGGGGTGAACGCGTACATCGACGGTCACCGTGGCGGCCTCGGGCTGGCGTTCGTCGTCACGGCCGTCCAGAGCGGGACCGGCGGCATTGGCGGCTACGACCTCGAGCCGTGGACGGTCCTCGACTCGGTCGCCTGGCAGAAGGTCCAGAGCTGGCAGCTCGGCGGGAACTTCGAATCGGAGGTCTTCCGGATGCTCGCGGACGCCCGGCTCGGCGATCCGGCGCTGACCGACGCCCTCTTCCCCGCCTATCGGGCGGACATGCCGGTGATCACGCCGTCAGCGACGGGTATGGCGGCCGGGCCGAACGCCGCCGTCGCGCGTCCCACCGACGCGGGACCCACCGACCTGGCCGCTCCGTCGATCACCCCGCAGCAGGCTGCGGCGTGGCGCGACGTTGCCACGATCGACGACGGGTTCCTTCGGCTGGCGGGCCTCGACGGCGGCGACGGGCTGGCGAGCGACCACCAGATCGGGTCCAACAACTGGGTGATTGGGCCCGCGCAGAGCGCCAGTGGCGACGCGCTCCTGGCCAATGACCCCCATCTCGGCATCTCGATGCCGTCGGTCTGGTTCATGAACGGGCTGCATTGCCGGACCGTCAGCAACGCCTGCCCGTATGACGTCGTCGGTGTCTCGTTCCCAGGGGTTCCCGGCGTCGTCCTCGGACACAACGCCCGGGTCGCCTGGGGCGCGACGAACATCGACCCCGACGTCCAGGACCTGTTCGTCGAAGAGATCGACCCGGCAAACCCGGACAACTACCTGTTCCAGGGCGAGTCCGTCCCGTTCACGGTGCGCGAGGAGGTGATCAAGGTCGCCGGCAGCCTCGACGTCGTCTTCGAGGTCCGCGGGACCCGCCACGGGCCGATCCTCAACGACGTCGACCCCCGTCTCGAGGACGCGCCACCGCTCTCGCTGGCCTGGACGGGGACCGCGGCGGTGGACGGCACGCTCGACGCGGTGTTCAGGCTCAACACGGTCGGGACGTTCGAGGAGTTCCGCGCCGCGTTCGCCACGTACGGCTCGCCCGCCCAGAACTTCGTCTACGCCGACGTCGATGGGCACATCGGCTACGTGTTCCCGGGCTACGTCCCGATCCGCGCAGATCCGGCCGATCGCGGGGCGCGCGTCCGGTCGGGCAGCGACGGCAAGCATGAGTGGACGGGCCGAATTCCCTTCGAGGACCTGCCGTGGCAGCTCGATCCGCCGGGCGGGATCATCGTCAGCGCGAACAACGCCGCGGTAGACACTGCATACCCGTACTTCGTCGCCTCCGAGTGGGATCCGGGGTACCGGGCGAAGCGGATTCTCGAGCTGCTGGATGAGGCCGCAGGTGGCGGTGTGACGCCGGACGAGATGCGGGAGATCCAGATGGACACCCGGGTGCTTCGGGCCGACCTCGTCATGCCGCACTTCGATGGCATCTCGCCGGCAACACCGGACGGCCGCAACGTCCTCGCGAGCATCGAGACGTGGGATGGCCAGGCGGATCTGGACAGCCCTGGAGCGGCGGCCTACCTTGCGACCGAGTACCACCTGATGCGCGGCCTCTTCGATGACGAGCTGGGCCCGCTCGCCCGCGAGTACGTCGGCGGTGGTGCCTCGTGGCAGGCGATGATCGGCCTGCTCGACGACCCGACCTCGAACTGGTGGGACGACGCCTACACCGATGGGCGAAAGGAGACGGCACCCGACGTGATCACCGCCGCACTCGATGCCGCGGGCGCGGACCTCCGAGCGGCATTCGGCGACCAGACGAACTGGACGTGGGCCCGGCTCCACCAGGCGACGTTCCGCGAACAGACGCTCGGGACGAGCGGAATCGGGCCGCTCGAGTGGTACTTCAACAAGGGCGCGTACTCGGTCGCGGGGGCCGCCGGGGCGGTCGACAACAATTACTACCGCCCGAGCCGGGCCTACCCGGACCCGAATGATCCCGACTACGAGCCGGTCGGGTTCGCCGGGGTCTTCGAAGTGACGAATCTGCCCTCGTACCGCTTGACGATCGACATGGGCGACATGGACAGCGCCCGGATCGTCCAGACGACCGGCCAGAGCGGCAATCCGTTCGACGGCCACTACGGCGATCTCATCGACGAGTGGCTGTCCGGGGGAACGGTCCCGCTGCCCTTCTCGCGAGAGGCGGTCGAGGCCGCGACGGCCAAGCGCCTGGAGCTCGTGCCCTAGGAGTTCGTGCCGTGGCCCGGGATCGTCCGATATCGAACGCCGCGCGAAATCACCCTCGCGCCGCTACCTATTCCGATTTCGGATTCCTAAATCGGATCGTCTCCCGAAACAGAGGCGGCTATGCAGGACGTGCGAAATCGGAGGAAATGGCGGTCGGCCGAGCAATCGGCCTGCCCTACTCCTCGCTGATCGGGAGGGGGCCGTCGGGGACCTCGATGATCACCCGGCCGTTCTCGACGACGACCGTATAGACCTCGAGGGGCAGCTCGGCCGGCGGATCGAGCGGCTCACCATCAGAAAGGTCGAACCGCGACAGGTGGAGCGCACACGTGAGCGTGCCGGCGGTCAGGAAGCCCTTGTCGAGCTCGAAGTACTCGTGGCTGCAGACGCCCTGGGTGGCGGTGAAATCTCCGCCGTTGTTGATCACGAGGACCTGGTCGGTGCCGTCGACGTAGACCATCTTCATCTCGCCGTCCCCGACCTCGTCGACGCCGAGAAGGTCGATCCGCCTCACGCCGCTTTCCCGCGCTGCCGCGGCGCACGGTTCTGGTGGGATCACGCGGCCGCCGCGCTTTCGACCCCGGCGTTCCACTTGGCTTCGAGCAGCTCGCGCAGCCGATCGCGCTCGGCCTCGAGCGGGACGCGCGTCACGACGGGCTCGAGGAAGCCGAGGACGATGAACTTGCGCGCCTCGTCGGGTGGGATGCCCCGGCTTTCGAGGTAGAAGAGCTGGGCTTCGTCGATCGGGCCGACCGAGCTCGAGTGGGCGGCCCGGCGGCAGTCCGGCTGATCGATCTCGAGACTCGGGATTGCGACTGAGCGCGCCTTCTTCGACAGGTTCATCCCGAACTCGCCGAGGAAGCTGTCCGTGCCTCGCGCACTCTTGTCGATCGTGATCATGCCCTTCATGTAGCTGCGGGCGGCGTCGAGGAGGACGCCCTTCGACAGCAGGTTGCCGGTCGTGTCGCGGCCGACGTGGTGCGTGTACGAGGTGAGGTCGAACACCTGGTCGTCCGCACCGAAGACGATCTCGACCTGTTCCACCGTGCTGCGATCGCCCTCGAGGCGGTTGTCGACCCGGCTCCGGACGAGCTTGCCGCCCAGCTGGGCCAGCGCCCAGTGAAGGTTGGCGCCCTCTCCGATGACCGCCTGGCGGTGCTGGAAGATGACCTGTCCGGGTCCGAAGTCCTGGATGCTCGCGACCCTGAGCTCGGCGTCGCGGCCGAGCCGGACCTCGAGGGACCCGCTGAAGAGGGCCTGTCCGCCGGATGCGCCGCTACCGCCGGCACCCTCGGACGAACCCAGCTCCTCGACGATCGACGCAACCGCCCCGTCGCCGAGCTCGACGATCGTGCGAGTCAGGAGCCCGCGGCTCGGGGCGCCAGCCGACCAGCGGACGACGATCGGCCGCTCGAGGCGAACGCCCGACGGCACCCGGATCGCGACGCCCTGGTTCCAGCCCGCGCGCGTCAGCTGGGCGAAGCGATCGGCGGCCGGCAGCGCGGAGGTGTCGCCGAGAAGTCGCCGGGCCGCATCGGGGTCGGATACAAGCAGACCGGCGAGCGTCTCGACGCGGACACCGGCCGCGCGGGCAGCCTCGTCGACGACGAGCGCCTCGACACGGTCCTCGCGCAGATCGGCGAGTGCGGCGAGGCCGGCCGGAAGCTCGCTCGAGGCGCCGGAATCAGGTGCGCCTGCCGGCGCTTCGTAGAGCCTGACGTCGGCCAGCTCCGCGCCGCGCAGGTCGATGTACGGGGTGTAGAGCTGGTTCCCCTCGCTCGGAAGCGAATTGAAGAGGGCGAGGGCTTCGCGCCGATCCGCCGCCAGCCAGTCGGGCTCGCCTGCCGCGAAGGCTTCGACGGTGGCCTCGTCGAGTGTGAAGGTCAGATCTGCGGGAGCGCGGCGCGCGGCGCGCGGAGTCGACGCCCGCTGGGCACGGGCGAGAGTCACCCGAGCGACCCCTCCATCTCGAGCTTGACGAGACGGTTGAACTCGATCGCGTACTCCATCGGGAGCTCTTTCGTGAAGACCTCGAGGAACCCCTGGACGATGAGGTTCTGGGCCTCGTTCTCGGTCAGGCCGCGGCTCATCAGGTAGAAGACCTGATCGGCGCTGATCTTGCCGACCGTGGCCTCGTGGGTCATCGTCGTGTCGTCTTCCTGGATGTCGATGTACGGGTACGTATCGCTGCGGCTGAAGTCGTCGAGCATGAGGGCATCGCAGCGAACGCTGGCGACAACGTTCGTCGCGCCCGGACTGACCTTCAGCTGGCCGCGGTACGTCGCCCGGCCGCCGTCCTTGGAGACAGACTTCGAGACGATCCGGCTCTTCGTGTTCGGCGCTAGGTGGACGGCTTTCGCCCCCGTGTCCTGGTGCTGGCCCTTGCCGGCGACGGCCACGCTGATGATGTCCGCGGTCGCGTTCTCTCCCCGCAGGTAGATCGCCGGGTACTTCATCGTCAGGCGCGAGCCGGTATTCGCGTCGATCCACTCCACCGTCGAGTTCGTGTGGGCGTGAGCGCGCTTGGTCACCAGGTTGTAGACGTCGTTGCTCCAGTTCTGGATCGTCGTGTAGCGGACCTTCGCCCCCGGAAGCGCGATGACCTCGACGACCGCGACGTGGAGCGACTCGGTGGCATAGATCGGAGCCGTGCAGCCCTCGATGTAGTGGACCGACGCACCTTCGTCGACGACGATCAGCGTTCGCTCGAACTGGCCGGTGTTCTCGCCATTGATCCGGAAGTACGCCTGGAGCGGCAGCGGGACCTCGACGCCCTTCGGCACGTACACGAACGAGCCGCCGGACCAGACCGCGCTGTTGAGCGCAGCAAACTTGTTGTCCTCCGGCGGCACGACGGTCGCGAAGTGCTTGCGGAAGATCTCCGGGTATTCAACGAGGGCCTGGTCCGTCCCCATGAAGACAACGCCGAGCTTCGTCAGCTCTTCCTTGACCGAGTGGTAGACGACCTCGCTGTCGTACTGGGCGCCGACACCGGCCAGGAACTTGCGCTCCGCCTCGGGGATGCCGAGCCGCTCGAACGTCGCCTTGATCTGGTCCGGGACGTCGTCCCACGACTTCTCTTCACGCTCGGACGGCTTGCGGTAGTAGATGATGTTGCCGAAGTCGATTTTCGACAGGTCGCCGCCCCAGGTGGGCATCGCCCGCTTGAGGAAGTGCTCGTAGGCACGGAGGCGGAACTGGAGCATCCAGTCCGGCTCGTTCTTGAAGCGGCTGATCTCCTCGACGGTCTCGCGGGTCAGCCCGCGCTTCGTTTCGGCGAGGTAGACGATGTCGTCGTGGAAAGCGAATTCTTCGCGGCGGTCGGTGACGAGCTCGCGAGTCGCGGTCATTGAGTCTCCGGTAATGGAAGCGCACGCTCGGTGCGGCGCCCGAATCTACGTAATCCCGAGTTCCATTATCGGAATTAACCCCCGAACCGTCAACGACCCGGCGGTACCCCCACGCGGCGCGTCCGGCCATCCGTCGGGGCGCGCGACCCGAGCCCCACCCCGGGTAGTGCATGACCCAAGCCGTTTCACGTCGTATAGCTGAGGCCGATCTGTTCGCAATACGCCGATACGCGTGCGCTGGCGATGGTGTCCGCGCCTGATTCGGTGCGGCTGCGCTCGACGCGATACACGCCGAGGTTGGACAGGGTCAGCGTGAACAGCGCCGACATCATGTCGGGGCCAAGCATCTGAAGCGTGCCGCTGCGCTCACCCTGGTCACCATGCTTGGCCTGGACCAGCTCCTCGAACCAGGTGACCACGCCTGCCGATTCGGCCTCGGCCAACGTGAAGACGAGGTCCGGGATCTCGAGCGGCTGGGACGGAGCCTGCCTCACGACGAGTGCGTCAACACGCATGACTTTGTTGGTGCCCGGAAGGTTGTCGATCGCCAGCCTGAAGTTGGAGGCGAGCAGGGTCTTTGTAGCCTTGGAGCCAAGGCCCGCTCGCTTGCCGGACCCTTTCGAGCCGCGGGTGAGCCCCGGTTGCAAGGTCAGGCTGAACCGCGCGGGGTCCTTCGATCCTGCGTTCAGGGCAGGGAAGCCGAATTCCGTGATGAGCGCCTCTTCGAACTCGAGCCTGGACTGCTCCTGGAAGTTCATGTCGAGGAACACGAGCGCGCCGCTCTTGCTGCCCTGTTTGCCGCCGAGCCAGTCCGCGATCCATTGGTACAGCGGCTCTCCCATGCCACTGCCGAATGACATTCGGATGGGAGAGTAGGTGACCTCGCCCAGGTGCTTTCGAACCACATTCGTCGGGTCGGCCTCGGCGATCACCGCGGCGACGGGCTCGCCGCCCTCGCCCGCGACCAGGATTCCCACGTCCTTGCCATCGAGCTCCAGCATGAGCTTTCCGGCCGAGTATGCCCGAGTATCCGGCGCCATCAGACCCTCTCCTCCGCGGCCAAGGCTGCGCCCGCGGCTCGACCTGGCAGTCGACCTGGCGGGAGCCCGCAGAACAGACTAACGCTCCTGGTCTCCGCGTTCCACGCCGGCGTGAGAGTGTCGGTAGGCAGCCGTGCTCAGTTGGAGCGGACTCCCTCGGGCTCGCCGGACCCGACCGGGAGACCTTCGCCGAGGCCCGACATCTTCGTCGCGTCGTACGAGCTCGAGGGCGTCGCTGAGCCGTTCGCGTCGGCGTTGTCCGCGAGCAGGCTTCCGAGGTCGGCCTCGTTGTCGTATCGGACGAGATCGTTGGATTCACCGGTCACACGCGACTTCACGTTGCTGACTGCGCTCCGGATCCGGGGACCCGTGACCGACGACGTGACCAGCCACCAGGCGGCCGCAATCGCCGCGCCGACGCCCGCCACCACCGCGATCGGCAGAAGGCGGTTCTGGCGACGCCGGTTTGGCATCCGGTCCGCGATCATGTCCGGGAGCTCGAGCTTCGAGAGGTCGATGTCGGGGAGATCGGCCATGGTCGGCATCCGCACGTCGCGGGCGGCGTTGACGATGTCCTCGCGGCTCATGTCCCGAAGGCCCTCGGGCAACTTGATGTCCGGAAGCTTCACTTCCGGAAGGTTGATCTCAGGCATGGTGCGTCTCCTTGACGGTTCGATTCATGAGATCGTCGTGTCCGCACCGTCACAGCCCGACCGGCCGCCGTCGTAGCGGGGTTGCAGGGGCATCGCAGTCGACGAGGGATAGATGGCCACGAGGACGAGCGCCGGGATCCTGCTCTACCGCCGGCTCGATGCCGGACTCGAGCTGCTGCTCGCCCATCCCGGTGGGCCGTTCTTCGCGAGGCGGGACGAGGGCTACTGGACGATCCCGAAGGGCGAGGTCGACCCCGAGGAAGAGCTGATCGCCGTCGCCCGCCGCGAATTCGAGGAGGAGACCGGCCATCGCGTGCCGGACGGCGATCCCATTCCGCTCGGCAGCATCGTGCAGAAGGGTGGCAAGACAGTTCATGCGTGGGCCCTGGAGGGTGACCTGGACCCGTCGGTCGCCGTCAGCAACACGTTCGAGATGACGTGGCCGCCGGGGTCCACGGAGCGCCAATCGTTCCCTGAGATCGATCGAGTCGCCTGGTTCGACCCGGCGGAGGCCCGGCGCCGGATCAAGCAGACCCAGATCCCGCTGATCGATCGCCTCGAGGCTGAGCTGGACTGAGACCCCGGGCGGGATGGGCGGCGCCACCGCACCGCGAATACCTGACGGAACTTGGCAGCAATCGTCTCGTATGATCCCGGGCGTGCCCCCCACGATCACGATCACGCCCGAGGTCGCGCGGCGCTTCCTCGCGATCCGTCACTTTCTCGCGCCGCCCCGCTCGCTGCCGGCCGGGCCCGCGAGCGTGATGACCGTCGTCGACCGCATCGGCTCGCTCCAGTTCGACCCGCTCGAGGTCGCCGGGCGAAACCACGACCTGGTGCTGCTGGCCCGGATCGCTGGTTACCGCCGGGCGTGGACCGATGCGCTCCTGTACGAGGATCGAGCGTTGTACGAGACGTACAACAAGGGCCTGTCGCTGGTCCCGACGGCCGAGCTGCCGCTCTACCGCCTGACGTGGGACCGGAACCATGTCGAGCATTCGTCTGGTGTGTTCGTGTCCCACGCGGCTCTCGTCGACGAGCTCCTCGAGCGGATCCGGACGAACGGGCCGATGGCGGCGACGGACGTCGAACCCCGGGCGGCGATCGACTGGTGGTGGCGGCCGACCAATCAGGTGCGAGCCATCCTCGAGGCACTCGCCCACGCCGGCGTCCTGGGCCTCGCCCGGCGCGACGGCAATCGCCGCGTGTACGACCTGGCCGAGCGACTGTTTCCGGCGGAGCTGCTGGCCGATCGATCGGCAACCCTGAACCAACTGGTGCGTCACCGTCTCTTCTCCCGCTACCGGGCACACGGGCTGCTTGGTCGTGCGGGGCAGGCAGAGATCTGGATGGGAATGGGGAAGGCGTCGCCCGACGCCAAGGACCCGGAATGGCCGTCGCGCAAGGCTCTGCGGACCGAGCTGGAGGAGGAAGGCTGCATCGTCCCGGTCGAGATCGAGGGCGTGCGCGGCGATCGGTTCGTTGTCGGGGATGAGCTTCCGATGCTCGATGTGGCGCGGCGCGAGATCGCGGCAGGTGTCGGACCCGGCGGAGGTGCGCCCGGCGTGGCGTTTCTCGCTCCGCTAGACCCCCTCGTCTGGGATCGCGAGTTCCTGCGGACCTGTTACGGCTTCGACTACATCTGGGAGGTCTATGTCCCGGCGGCGAAGCGGCGCTGGGGCTACTACGTCCTGCCGATCCATTTCGGCGACCGGTTCGTCGGGCGGATCGAGCCCAGGATCGACCGAAAGGCGGACACGCTCAGGATCCTCGGTGCGTGGTGGGAGCAAGGCTTCGACCCGCTCGCTTCGGAGGGCTTCGTCGATGCGTTCGTCGCGGCGATCGATGCGCACCGGGCATTCGGCGACGTCCGGCGGCTCGCCTGGCCGAGGACCGCATCGTTGCGGGCACTCGGCGCAGAGGTCAAACGGCGCCTGGGTTGATCCGCAATCTCGCGTCGGGGCGGGTTCCGGCCGGCCTCAGCGCTCGACGAATGCCGCGCCCATGCCCGCTGCCGGCAGCGTGGTCGAAACGGTCGACCAGGCACCGAGGTTGCCCGCCTTGTCTCGGACGGCGACGCGGAATCCGTGGGTGCGGCCGGCTGCCAGATCCAGGGTCAGCGACGTGAGTTTCGTGCTGGCCCAGACCGTCTGCCATGATCCGCCGTCCACCCGGCGCTGGACCTTGAAGGACGCGAATCCCGAGGTCAGGACCTGGAGCGGGATGTCGGCGCCGGTCCACGTGACGGTAACCCGCTTCGTCATCGCCGTCGCTCCCGCCGCGATGGTCGGCGCCGCGGTCTTGGCGCGTCCACCGGTCCGATCCGGGCCCTTGATGTAGACGGCGGTCCAGATCTTCTTCGAGCCCTCGAGCGCAAGGCCGACGCCGACGTAGTTGTAGTTCGTGGAGACGATGATTGCCTTGTGACCGGGGGAGTTGAGCCACCCCGAGTTCGCCATCCCGACCGAGGACGCCAGGGTCGACGAGGTGTTCCAGGCGATGATCTCGCCGGCGCCATACCAGGTGATGGCCTGGGCGGACAGGATGTCGAACACGTTCCGGCCATCGGGCTGGGTGTGGCTGAAGTAGCCCTTGGTCGCCATGTCGACGGATCGCGCTCGGGCGATCGCCATGAGGCGCGAATCGATCCTCACAGGGATCAGGCCGCGCGTCGTGCGGTCGACGTTGAGGGCTTCGACCATCGCCTGCTCCGCCTCGGCAATCGTCAGGTCCGCGGCGGCGGCCGTGCTCGGCGCCGCGAAGAGACCCGCGAGGAGCCCTGCGACGAGAAGAAACGCGAGGCGTGACGGGCGGCGCGAAGCTGAGTTTCGGATCATGCGCCAACGATGGAGGCGGCGGCGCGGACTGGGTATGGGCAACGTGTCCCGTCGAGGTGGGACTCTTCGTACGTGGGTCGCGCTACGGCATCGGGGTGAGCGACCGCCCCGGTCGTCACCGCACCTCCCAACGCCACGCCGTACGTCACGTGGCTCGTGTGGGACTATGGTCCCGACCACCTCGAAGGACTTGCCAGGAGGCACCGATGGCAACGACCCGACAAGCCGACGCGACGTGGAGCGGCGACCTGCTGAGCGGCCGCGGAACCGTGACCGCCGCGACGACAGGACTCTTCCGCGACCTGAAGACAACCTGGGCGTCGCGGATCGGCGAGCCGGAGGGAGTCACCAGCCCGGAGGAGCTCCTCGCGGCCGCTCACGCCTCGTGCTTCTCGATGGCAGTTTCAAACGAGCTGGCGAAGGCCGGCACGCCGCCGACGAGCGTCAAGGTCAATGTCGCCATCACCGGCGACAAGCTCGAGTCCGGATGGACAGTCCTCTCGTCCGCGATCACGGTGAGCGGCGTCGTGCCCAACGCGACGGAAGCCAGCTTCCGCGAGGCCGCCGAGAAGGCGAAGGATGGCTGCCCGATCTCGAAGGCCCTCAAGGGCAACGTCGAGCTCTCGGTGGAGGCGACGCTCGAAGAAGCCTGATTCGAGGAGGCGCCTGCGCGCGATCGACCAGCCTCGTTGGTCCGGCTGGCGGACCAACGAGCGGAGGAGCCGCGCGAATTGGGGTGACTCAGGCGTCCCGTTCGTCGCTTGGTCCGGCCGGCGGACCAACGAGCGGAGGAGCCGCGCGAATCGGGGTGACTCAGGCGTCCCGTTCGTCGCTTGGTCCGGCTGGCGGACCAACGGGCGGCGACGGCCGGTGACGGACCCGTCCCGGCAGCGGCCGGGCGCGCCTCAGCCGATGGTCAGCAGCCGCCGAGGATTGTCGACCGTGATCGTCCGGATCTCGTCGTCCGACACGCCTGCCGCCCGGAGGCTTGGCAGGAACGAATCGGCGAGATACGTGTAGCCGTTGCCGCCGTAGCGCGTCAGCTGCGAGTCGTGGCAGACGTCCTGCGACAGGAGGATCCGCTCGACGTGCCCGCGCGCGAGCAGGTCGCAGATCGCTTCGACGATCCGGGGCTCGCCGTGGCGCTCCAGCGGCGTGAAACTCATGCCGAGAAAGTCGAACTCGACCGAGGCACCGCGCTCGACGATCGCGCGGTGGTATTCGGGGTCCGGATACGAGTCGGCGTGGCCGATCACCACCCGCGTCAGGTCGGCGCCCTCTGACTCGAACACGGTCAGCTGGTCCAGGCCGACGCTCGATTGGACCGCGTGGGTGGTGATTGCAAGTCCGGTCCGCTTCGCGGCTCGAGCCGCGGCCCGGTGCACGCGTTCCTCCTGCGCGGAAAGCCAGGGCTTGTCCGTGCCGATCTCGCCGATGATCCCGGCTCGGATCCCGCTCGCATCGACGCCATCGGTTGCATCCCGGACGATCTCGTCGGCAAGATCGTCGACCGACCGGCGGTCGATGAGGGCTTCGGCGGGGTAGTACGCCTCGCGATACCAGCCCGCGCCCATGATGATCTGGAGGCCGGTCGCTTCCGACAGCCGGACGAGCCAGGCCGGGTCCCGACCGACGCCCGGCAGGGTCACGTCAACGATCGCCGATCCCCCGACGGCGGCGAACCGACGCAGCTCATCGGTGATGACCGGCTCGTCGCGCCGAAGCTCCCAGTAGTCCCAGCGATTCGGGATGTGCCAGAGCGAGATCGCGGTGTGCTCGTGGGTGAGCGTGAACCCGAGGCTTCCCGGGTCGACGGAGCCGCGCACCGTCTGAACGTGCGGCTGGGTCACGATGCCCGGCTCGCTTTGAGCGAAACGTAGGCACGCGGTGCCGCCGGTTCGAGCGGGGTCGGCCGAGCAACGTCGCGGGCCGCGAAGAGCAGGTCGAGCATCGCGAGGGCGCGCCGTTCGGCCTCGTCCCGGCGGTACGCCGGCCCGTCCTCGATCGCCTCGATGCTGATGCCGTCGAGCAGCGCGGCGATCGCGTGGGCAACGCTCTCGACGTCGAGCCAATTCGGCAGCTCGCCTCGGACGACCCCCTCCTGAAGGAGCAGGGCCGTCGGACCGACGATCTCTCGCCGGCGTCGGCGGACCATCTCCCGGATCGCCGGATCGGCTTCCACCTCCGCCCATGCCTGGGTCATGAGGATCGAGGCGCCTCGTCCCGAGCGCTGCTCTTCGAACTGGTCGAAGAAGAAACCGAGCGCGGTCGCGACCCGATCGCGGTAATCCGTAACGGACGCCAGCCGTTCGCGCAGCTCTCCGAGCTCCTGGGCCGTGATCAGGTCGCAGCCGGCGAGGATCAGGTCCGACTTGCTCTTGAAATAGGTGTAGATCGCGCCGACCGACAAGCCGGACCGACGGACGATGTCCTGCATCGTGGCCCTGTGGAAGCCATGCTCGGCGAAGACCTCGATCGCTGCGCGGACGATCCGGTCGCGGACCGCCTGTTCGTGCTGTGCGCTTACCCGGGGCATAGGCCTCACCAAAACGAATGATCGCTCGCGATAGCCTACAGCCGCAGGAGGGACCAGCGCAACACGATCGTGACGTTCGACGATTGACAAAACGAATGCTCATTCTCTATTGTCGTCGAAACACGACCGCGTGACCAGACCCTCGCTCACCGAAAGGCCCGATCGATGCAGTTCTCTCGCTGGGGAGCGTTCGTCTACCGCTTCCGCCGTCCCGTCGCCCTGATCGCCCTCGTCCTTGGGCTGCTGGCGCTGCCGCTGGCCGCGCAGACCGCCGGTGTGCTGAGCTCCGGCGGCTGGCTGGACCGCGACGCCGAGTCGACCACGGTCGCGGACCGGCTGGCGGCGGAATTCCGGGCCGGCCGGAGCGACCTGATCGTGCTCTACCGCACCACGGATGGAGCGAATGTGACATCGCCTGAGGTGCAGGCGGCCATCGGCGCGTCGCTCACCGAGGTCCGCGAGGACCCGCGTGTCACGGGCACGATCGGCTACGCCGAGACCCAGGACGAACGGTTCGTCGGCGCGGACGGCACGGCCACCTACGTCGTCGTCCAGCTGGACCTGTCAAACGAGGAGTCCGTTGCGGCCGTCGATCCGCTCCGCGAGAAGATCCAGCCGAGCCCGGGGCTGTCGTTCCAGCTCACCGGCTACGGCCCCGTCACGAAGGACTCCGCCGAGCAGTCCGAGGCGGACCTGCAGCGGGCCGAGACGGTCTCGCTGCCGATCGCCGCCTTCATCCTGATCCTGGTCTTCGCCTCGCTGATCGCCGCGGGCATGCCGCTCCTGGTCGCCGGCCTCGCGATCCCCTCCTCGCTCGCGATCATCTACCTCGTCGCGCAGCAGATGGAGATGAGCATCTTCGTCCTCAACATCGCGACGATGCTCGGGCTGGCCCTGGCGATCGACTATTCGCTCTTCATGGTGAGCCGCTTCCGCGAGGAGCTCGGCAAGGGACGGAGCGTCGGGGATGCCGTGGAGCGGGCAATGGCGACGAGCGGCAAGGCGGTCGCCTTCAGCGGAATGGCCGTGGCGATCGGCCTGTCGGGATTGCTCGTCTTCGAGGCGCCGGCGCTCCGATCGATCGGGTTGGCCGGGTCGATCGTCGTCTTCTGCTCGGTGCTGTACTCGCTGACGTTCCTGCCGGCGGTGCTCGGCATGCTCGGCCACCGGGTCAACTCGCTCACCTTCCAGGGCCTGGCACGTCGCGTCCGGCCGGCCCGGGCCGCGGCTGCTCCCCGTCCATCCCGCTGGGAGGGGGTCGCCCGGTGGGTCATGCGCCGCCCGATCCTCGTGCTCGTCCCGACCCTCGCCTTCCTGCTCGCCCTCGGAACGCCGTTCCTGCGCCTTGAGCAGGGCGTCCCCGGCGCGGAGATCTACCCGGCCGGCCTCGAGAGTCGGGATGCCTACGTCGCCCTCCAGACCGAGTTCCCGCGGGGCGAGACCACGCCCATCGTCGTCCTCGCCGACGTCGAAGGCTCCCCGACGCGAGCTGACAACGCCCTCGCCCTCGCTCGCTACGCGGCCTCGCTCGACGAGCTCGAAGGGGTCAGTCGGGTGGAGGGTCCATTCAGCATGACCGATCCCGCGACCGGCGCCGCCATGTCGCCGGAGTCCATCGCCCAGCTCTGGTCGACACCGCGCGACCAGCTGCCGGCCGAGGTCGCGGCCGGCCTCGATCGGCTCGAGGCGGCCTACATTCGTGGCTCGACGGTCCGATTGGACGCGATCAGCCCGATCGATGCCTCCCAGCCCGATGCGAGCGCGATGATCCCGGTCGTCCGGACGCTCGCCGCCGGCGCCGGCATCACCACCCAGGTCGGCGGCACTGCGGCCCTCGGCCACGACTTCCTTGTCTCGCAGGCAGAACGGGCGCCGTTCGCCGTCGCGATTCCGCTCGTCGCGAGCGCGTTTGTCCTGTTCCTGCTGTTCGGCTCGGTCGTCCTGCCGATCAAGGCCGTCCTGATGACGCTCCTGTCGATCACCGCCTCGTTCGGGGCGCTCGTCTGGATCTTCCAGGAGGGCAACCTGTCGAACATCCTCGACTTCGATCCGCTCGGCTTCACGATTGCGGGCAACCCGATCATCATGTTCTGCGTGTTATTCGGGCTGTCGATGGACTACGAGGTCCTCCTCCTGTCCCGGATCCAGGAGGCCTATCGACGAACCGGCGACAACACGTCCTCTGTCGCCGAGGGCCTCGCCAAGACCGCCGCCATGATCACCGGGGCCGCGGCCGTGATGATCAGTGTCTTCGCTGCGTTCGCCCTGGCCGAGGTCATCACGATCAAGAGCATCGGCGTCGGCATGGCGATCGCGGTGTTCATCGACGCGACGATCATCCGCGTGCTCCTGGTCCCGGCGACGATGCGACTCATGGGCGACTGGAACTGGTGGGCACCCGGCCCGCTCAAGCGACTCTCCGACCGGCTCGGCTTCAACCACGCCGAGGACGAAGCCGACGAGGCCGTAAGCGTGCCGGTCGGCGACCCGTCGACGGGCCTGGCGAGGTCGTAGACTGATTCGACGCTTCGTCGCTCCAGCCCGGGAGCGACTCGTCGAGAGGGGCACATGATGGATGATCGGCGGTTGCCGAGCGACCCGACGATCCGGGTCTACGACTGGCGCTGGGGACCGGACGAGCAGCGTCGTCCCGGGTTGCCGTGGATCGGGGTCTTCCTGGTCGTCTTCGGCGTGATCCTGCTCGTCGACCAGATGCTCCCCGAGTACAGCCTGATCGGTGATGCCGTCCTGCTCGCGGCCGGGCTCGCCTCGCTCGTGGTCTGGGCCCTGCGGCGCGGAACGATCGCCCTCTACGCCGGGGCGTTCCTGACCGCCCTTGCCATGCCCGGAACGATCGAGGGGCTGCAGGGCACGGATCTCGGGCCAGGGTGGGGAACGCTGTTCTTCGGCCTGGCATTCCTGTTCATTGCCGCGGTCCGGGCGTGGCGCGGTGGCGGGTTCGGCTGGCAGGCGCTGTACGGCGGGGTCCTGGTTCTCATCGGCGGATCGCAGATCGCCAAGCCCGACCTGGCAGCGATCGCCTGGCCGATCCTTCTCGTCGCGGTCGGCGCCGTTCTTCTTCTGCGGGGATCAGGGCGAACCTGAGTGACGGGACGTCCTACGACCTGACCCCGGACGCCAGCACTCCGGCCGCCACTCCACCGTTCATCGGCTCGGCATCGGCCGCGACGAGCGTCTCGAAGATCTCCACGATCGCGGGATCGAACTGCGTGCCGGCATTGAGCCGGATCTCGTCCCACGCCTGGTCTTCCGCGATTGCCTTTCGGTAGACGCGGTCGTTCGTCATCGCACTGAAGGCGTCGGCGACGCTGATGATCCGGGCACCCAGCGGGATCTCCTCTGCCACGAGCCGGTCGGGATATCCCCGCCCGTCGAACCGCTCGTGGTGATGGCGGACGATCCCGGCGATCTCGGTCATCGCCTCGTGGGTCTGGACGATCGATGCGCCGATCTCGGCGTGGCGCTGCATCTCCCGGTATTCCTCGTCCGTCAGCTTGCCGGGCTTCAGGAGGATCCGGTCCGCGATCGCGATCTTGCCGACGTCGTGCAGGTAGCCGCCGATCCGGATCGTCGTGGTCTCCTGCTCCGACAGGCCGAGAAACGTCGCGACCCGGGCGCCCATCGTGCCGAGTTCCCGGCAGTGGTCGCCGGTCTCGAGGTCCCTGGCCTCGATTGCCGCCGTTAGGGCGAGGGCGACGCCATCGAGGATCGGCGTGACGAACCGGTACTGGAGCGCATCGTGGCGGATTCGCGCCCGCTGGAGGGCGCTCGTCACCTCGGACGTGAACTCTTCCGCGGTGAACGGCTTGATCAGCATCCCCGAGGCACCGTCCCGCAGGGCCCGGATCGCGTTATCGAGCGACGCGTGCCCGGTGGCGACGATGACCGGGACCTGCTGGTCCCGAGCACGGATCGCGGCGAGGAACGCGTGGCCATCCATCCCGGGCATCCGGATGTCGGTGATGATCAGGTCGAATCGCTCGGCATCGAACAGCGTCAGTGCGGCAACCGGGCCGTGGGCGGTCGACGCGACCAGGCCCATCCGTTCGAGCAGCCGGGTGACGAGCGCAAGCATCTCCGGCTCGTCATCGACGCAGAGCACCCGCGGCCCTGCGGGACGCGCCGCGGAGCGCTTGGTCATGCGGGCATCAGGCCGGTCACATTGCCCTGTGTGGGTCGATCGGCGATGACGATCGGAAGGCGGATCTCGACCGTCGTCCCAACACCCTCGGTGCTGTCGAGCCGGATCGTCCCTCGATGACTCTCGACGAGGCCGAGGCTCACGGACAGCCCGAGCCCGGGAGCGCCGGCGCCGACTCCACGCCGCGCGGAAAAGAACGGAACGAAGGCTCGTGCGGCGACCATCTCGTCCATCCCCACCCCATCGTCCGTGATCGTCACGACTGCATCGGATCCGCGGATCGAGGTCTCGACCCGCAGCGAGCCGCCATCTGGCATCGCCTGCATGGCATTCGTCAGGACGTTCAGGATCACTTGCTGAATCGCCTGCGGATCGAGCGCGATGAGCGGCAGCTCGGCCTGCGACTCGGTGATGATAACCCCGGCCTGTGTGAGCGGGAAGCGCACCAGCTCGGTCATCCGCATGACGAGGTCCGGCAGATCTGTCGGTGCAAGCTCGGGTTCACCGGGCCGCGCGAAGTCGCGGAGCGCCCGCACGATCGAGCGGGCCCGCAGGGCCGCCTCGCGAATCGTCTGCACGTCCTGCCGGCGAGGGTCGCCCGGATCGAGGTCCTCGAGCAGGATCTCGGCGAAGCCGAGGACCGACGTCAGCGGGTTGTTCACCTCGTGGGCGACGCCCGCCGCGAGCTCGCCGACAGCCGCCAGTCTCGTGGCGCTGATGAGGTGGGCCTGGACGCGTTCGCGCTCCAGGAGCTCTTCTCGCAGCTCGCCGATCAGTCGATCGTTCTCCCGGTGAAGCGTCCGCACCTCCGCCAGCATGTTCGTCCGCTCCCGAAGTAACAGGCCCTGCCGGACGATGAACAGAATGCCGGTGACGAAGGCCGCGACCTTCACAATGGCGTCGATCGGCGAGGGGAGGGTGAGGAGCAGCGCGAGGAAGGTCAGCGCTGCCGCCGTTGGACCGATCACCCGCGACGCATAGCGGGTGACTTCGACATACCGGGGTAATTCGACGGTCTCATCGCGCCACGTCGCCGCGCCGAGTCCGGCGAGGAGCGTTCCGACCGTGAAGAGTGCGCTGGGAATGCCCCCACCGCCCGACCCGGTCACGGTCGGCACGATGAAGCCGAGGTAGGCAACCCCGATGATCGCGGTGCCGGCCATCAGGGCGAACCCGCCGCGCGGCGCGACCGGCAGGCGGATCGCGACGAGCGCGACGAGGCCCGCGGCGGCCAGTCCGATGAAGGCGGTCGGGAACGCCAGCGCGATGATCCCGCTGACGGACGGCAGCGCGAGCGCGGCCGTGCCGTGGACGATCATGAGGATCGTGCCGATCAGGATGATGGCCAGGGCGGAGTCGAAATAGACCGCGACCTCTTCGGCGACGGTCAGGCGACCGTGAACGGCCTTCACCAGCATGAAGATCGATATCACGACGAACGCGAGGACGGCCAGGTCGGCGATCGATGGGATCGACGTCAGGCCGAAGACGGCGAGGATGCTCCACGTGACGTTCGCGACGACCCACAGGCCGAAGGCGACGGTCGATGCGCGGCGGATCGTGCCGGCCCGCCCGGAGGCGGAGCGGGCTCCGACGACGGTGGCCGCGAACGCCGCGATGCTCGCGAGGCCCCAGTGCAGGTTGTCCCAGACGGCGCCGAGCCCAGCGGCGTTCCCGAGCGCGAGGACGATCAGGGGCGCGGACACCAGGGCGCCGACGAGGATCAGGCGGACCGCGGGATCAACCGGAATAGCGATCCTGAGACGCGTCGGGGTCGCGTCGCGCTGATCGAGGCTGAGCTCACTCGGTACCACGAGCCGGAGACTACGGCGCGTGGTCCGTTTCTCCCATCACCCGATAGAACGAGATCCGGGTACGGCGACCTCCGTAGTCGCGGCGGAGACCGTTTCGGCGGCCTCGTCGATCGCCTCGGCCAGACCGGTCGCGATACGCTGCATCTCGGCATCCGTGACGACGAACGGAGGCCCGATGAGGATCGTGTCGCCGTCCACGCCATTCGCATTTCCGGTTCCGGAATACAACAGCAGGCCCCGGTCCCGGGCCGCCCGAAGGACGGTCTCCGTCAGGTGGGCGGACCGCGGCACGGGCGCGCGACTTGCGCGGTCGGCGACGAGCTCGACGCCGACCAGCAGGCCCCGGCCCCGGACCTCGCCGACCGCCGGGTGATCGCCGAGCCGATCCTCGACGAGGCCGCGGAGACGTTCCCCCTTCGCCGCGCTGGCCTCGACCAGCTGCTCCTCGTGGATGATGCGGAGAACTTCCAGGGCGGCGGCGGCCCCGGCAGGTGCGTGGGAGTAGGTGAAGCCGTGGGTGAAGCCCCCCGCGCCCATGACCGCATCGTGGACCTCGGCGGAGGCCGCCACGAAACCGAACGGCCAGTAGCCGGACGTTGCCCCCTTGGCCGCGACGAGGATGTCGGGCCGGACAGCCCAGTGATCGAGCCCGAACCACCGGCCGGTTCGCCCGAAACCGGTCATCACCTCATCTGCGATCAGCAGGACACCGTGTCGGCGGCAGACCTCTGCGACGAGCGGCCAGTATCGGTCGGGCGGCACGACCGCCCCGAGCGTCGCCCCGACGATCGGCTCGGCGACGAATGCGGCGACCGTGTCGGGACCGGCGGCGACGATCGATCGTTCGAGCTCGGCCGCCAGCTCGTCGGCGTCACCAAGCGCATGACTGTCCGGCTCGCCCGCCCGGTACGGATAGGCGGCCGAGACATGACGGAACCGCCCGAGCCATCCCTCGTACGGACGGCGCAGCGGCCGGCGACCCGACAGGTCGAGCGCCCCGAGCGTGTTGCCGTGATAGCTGCCCCAGCGCGATATCACGATCCAGCGGTCCGCCTGGCCACGGGCGAGGTGGTAGGCGCGGGCGAGCTTGAGAGCGGACTCGATCGCCTCTGAGCCGCCGCTGACCGGGTAGATGGCCGGTCCGTCGAGCGGCAGGACCCGCCCGACCTCGCGGGCGTATGCCTCGACAGGCGCCGTCGTGAACACGGATCCGTGGGCGTAGGCGATCCGTCCGGCCTGCTCGGCGATCGCATCGGTGACCGATCGCCGTCCGTGGCCGACGTTAACGACGATCGCCCCGCCCGAGGCGTCGAGGTACTCTCGGCCCGCAGCGTCGACGATCGTCGAGCCGTGGCCATCGACCGCGACCGGCGGATCTGGGTCCAGCGATCTGCGGAACACGCGTCCGGGCGTCATCCGGCCGGCCGGCGTCGTGGAGTCGTCGGTCACGGCTCGATCCTAGCAGCGTGGGCGGTCCGGGGAACCGGACAAGGCCTCGCGGTGTATCGGCTACGGTTGACCGTGGAGGGCCGTCCACTGGAAGACGTTGATCTGATCGAACGCGCGCAATCGGGCGAGGTCATGGCCTACGAGGAACTGGTTCGTCGATACCAGGACGTGGCCGTCCGGACCGCCTACGTCATCTCGCCCGACGGCGATGCGGAGGATGCTGTCCAGGAGGCCTTCGTCAAGGCGTACGCGGCGATTGCGCGCTTCCGCCTCGAGGCCCCGTTCCGGCCGTGGCTCCTGCGGATCGTCGCCAACGAGGCCCGCAACCGACGGAGGTCGGCCGGCCGACGAGCCGGTCTCGCCCTTCGCGCCGCCGAGGATCGCCGGCCGGGTGATGCGGCTCCATCGCCCGAGTCGGCGGTCCTCGCCGACGAGTCGCGGCGGGCGCTGCTGGCGGCGATCAACGGCCTTCGCGACGAGGACCGCGAGATCATCGCCGCTCGCTACTTCCTCGAGCTGTCCGAGTCCGAGGCGGCCGAGACGCTCGGACTGCCGCGTGGCACCGTGAAGTCCCGGCTGTCACGGGCCCTCGGCAGGCTCCGCGAGCGGCTCGCGGCGGCGGACGGAGGGCCGATCCGTGGCTGAGTCGCGGCAGCCGCTCCACGCGATCTCGGACGAGACCCTCGGCGACGCGATCCGCGATCTCGCGGCGTCGGTCGCCTTCCCGTCGGCCGCCGGCGAGCCGGGCGGAGCGGACGTGGCCGCCCGTTCCCGCGCCCGGATCGTCGCGCTCGGCATTCGACCCTCGCCGGCCGGCGGACGCCGCGTGTTCGGCCTCGGGCTGCGGCCGATGCGGCGCGGGCTCGTCCTCGCGATCGCCGCGCTGCTTGTCCTCGCGGCAATCGCCGGCGCGGTCGGACTGGGGCTGCCCGGCTTGCGGCTCATCTTCGGCGACGCGCCGTCGCCGAGTCCCATCGCCAGCCCGGGAGCGTCCCGATCTCCGGCGCCGCTCGGTACGGGATATGGCCTCGGCAGGGCCCTCCCGCTGGCCGAGGCGGAGCAACTCGCGGGCTTCGACTTCATCCTCCCGCCCGATCCCGCGATCGGTCCGCCGGACATCGCCTACATCGCGGGCCAGCGGGCCGCGCTCGTCTGGGCCAGCGGGCCCGATCTCCCGGCGACGTCGTCCGACGGAATTGGCCTGCTCATCAGCGAGTTCCGGGGTCAGGTCGATCCCGGGTACTACGAGAAGATTCTCAACACTGGGACGAAGCTGACGCGGGTGACGGTGAACGGGGCCCCCGGCTACTGGATCAGCGGCACGCCCCATTTCTTCTACTACACCGATCCATCCGGCAACCAGGTCGAGGACAACCGCAGCCGGGTCGTCGGCGATGTGCTCATCTGGTCGACCGGCGACGTGACGTACCGACTCGAATCAGGGCTCGACATGGCGGCCGCGATCCGCCTCGCCGAGTCCCTCGAGTAAGCGCTCTAGCGCACGAGGCCGGCCAGCGCCTCGACTGCGTCCGCTGCGAGGTGGTCGCCGGTCTCCTCGTGCATGATGGCCAGCGCCTGGCCGGTCGACATCGCCGCGCGGTACGGGCGGTCCGCGGATAGCGCTTCCCAGACATCGGCGACCGCGACGATTCGGGCGCCGAGTGCGATCGACGGCGCCGTCAGGCCGCGGAAGTAGCCACGGCCGTCGAGTCGCTCGTGATGGCAGGCAGCAAGCTCGGCGACGTTGGCGAACGTCGGGATCTGCGACAGGATCCGCAACGTGAGCTCGGGATGGCGCTTGATGATCTCGAACTCCGCGGGCTCGAGGCGCGCCGGCTTGTCGAGGATCGTGTTCGGGACCCCGAGCTTGCCGAGATCGTGGAGCAGGCCCGCGCGTCGGACGTCGATCACGTCGGGGGCCGCGAGGCCCATCCGGACGGCAACGCCCTCGGCCAATTGGGCCACGTTCTGCGAATGCGACCCGGTGTATGGGCTCTTCGCGTCGACGATGTCGGCGAACGCGCCCGCGATCCGGTCGATGGCCGGATCGTCGGCCAGGCGGATCACGGTGTCGGGCTCGAATACCATCGTCCGCCCGACGAGGTCGGCGGCGGCAAGGTCGTCGAGCAGGCCGCCATCGGCCAGGTCGAGCAGCGTGCCGGCCACATCGGGATCGTACCAACGGCCCCGGCGCTCGGCGAGGACACGGACCGCTTCCGCGTTGCCCTGTGTCGAGACGAAGACGTCGAGACCCTGGCAGGCGGCGAGGATCCGCGCGAGCCGGTCGATGCCGTCCCCACGCAACCCACGGGGGTGGCCGCCGCCGTCCCAGTGCTCGTGGACGTCGTGCACCGTCGTCGCGACTGGCTCCCCGAATCCCGCCTTGCGTGCGATCGCGGCGCCACGCTCGCAGCGGATCTGCTCCACCGCGCGCCGTGCCGTCCGGCCGCCGAGTCCGATCCGGATGAGTCGCCGCAGCCTGAGCGGCAGCGGCTCGGTCGACGGCAGGTTGCGGATCGTGAAGGCGGCGTAGGCGACGATCGAACGATCGAGCGTCGACTGGCGGCCCTTCAGGGCGATCTCATCGACACCGAAGATCCGGGTGATGGCGGCGGCGTTCGAGGAACAGCCGGCGTCCTTCAGGAACGCGGCGAAGAACAGCGTCTCGCGATCCGCGTCGGACAGGCCGAGTGATCCCGCGAGGCGCATCGCGAGGTAGCAGGTCCGGAGCGAGTGGCCCGGAAGCTGGCCCTCGGTCAGGTCCAGGGCGGTCGAAAGGGCGGCCATCAGGCGGCCCGTCTGGATCGCCTCCCGCCCAGCCAGCGTCAGGTCCGCCCGATTGACCGGCGTCGGCAGGACGGGGCTCGATGTGGTCGAGCCGTCGAGGTAGCGGATGACGTACGGATCGACGGCGTCGGGAGTCGATCGTCGGGGAAGGGCCATTCCCAGCATCATTGGCGTCGCGTCGGGCTCCCGGACTCACCCGAAGGTCCGGCCGGGGAGCCTACTTCCTGTAGACGCCGCCGGGATCCAGCTCCTCGCGAATGAGGCGCAGCTCCATGTCCGTGGGTGGCGCCGTCGTCGCGATCGTGTCGGCGACGCGGAGTGGCCAGCCGATCGTCTCGCGGGCCTGATCGACCGTGGCTCCCGCGTGCAGGGAGTCGAGGCGCATCTCGCCGTCCTCGTCGAAGTGGTAGATCCCGAGGTCGGTGACGACGACGGTGGGGCCGCGTCCGAGCCAGCCCTGCTCGCGCCGGATCCGCTCGCTCTGCTCTGCGCCGCCGAGGTTGCCCGGGCTCGTTCGGAAGTCGATCCGCTCGACGAACGAGCGGGTCGACTGGCGCATGATCACGAAGACCTGTCGGGCGTTGATCGCGATCTCGCAGGCCCCGCCGCTGCCTGGCAGGCGAGTCGTCGGGGCGGCGTAGTCGCCGATGACCGTGGTGTTGATGTTGCCGAACCGATCGATCTGGGCCGCGCCCAGGAACCCGACGTCGATGAGCCCGCCCTGCAGATAGAACGTGAACAGCTCGAACATGCTCGTCACCGCAGTGGCGCCGGTCACGATCGTCGGGTCACCGATGCTCAGTGGCAGCCGCGCCGGCCGGGCCCCGAACACGCCTGCCTCGTAGACGAGCTCCATGTCCGGCGCGACGGTCCGCTTGGCCAGGTTGACGGCGATGTTGGGCAACCCGACCCCGACGAAGCAGACGCGCTGATCGGCGAGCTCTCGCGCCGCCGCGACGATCATCATCTCCGACTTCGTGAAGGTCATCGAGCTGCTCGCTGAGTGGTGCCCTGGTCCGGCTGGCGGACCAACGGGCGGAGGAGCGGCTGAATCCGGGCGCCGGGGGCGGTCTCGGCCGCTGCATGGTCCGGCTGGCGGACCAACGGGCGGAGGAGCGGCTGAATCCGGGCGCCGGGGGCGGTCTCGGCCGCTGCATGGTCCGGCTGGCGGACCAAGAGTCTGACGTCTGTCATGGCACGTCGGCGAGATCGAGGAAAATCGTTTTCCCCAGCTCGCGGGCGCGACGAACCATCAGATCCGCGCCCTCCGATGGGCCCACCGATCCGAAGACAGGCGTCGCAGCGGGCAAGGACTCGTTCGGCGATCGGGTGGAAGATCTCCTCATCGGCGCCGGTGTCGCCGCTCTTTTCCGCATGCTCGATCAGCGGCAGGGCGAACCACTCCCCCATCACGGGCAGGTGGCCGCGCCGGTACAGCTCCAGCGAGACGGTCGTCATCGCATCGACGTTCGCCTGGATCAGTGCCGGGTCCCCGTTCGTGCCGGATCGGTACGGACCGGCAACCAGGATCATGAGGCCGTCAGCCATGGTCACGCCTCGGCATCGGCGTTCCTGCGTCGGGTGAACGCCGGGCGTTCAAACGGGCGATCGAGCGGCGGCTCAATAGGCGTCCGAGGCCGTTCCGTCGTCGCCGGGCACGCTGGGCGTTCCGAATGGCGATCGAAGAGCCCGATTCCGGGACCCGAGGCGGGTTCCTTCGCCCGTAGGAACGCTGGGCGTTCAACGTGCTGGGTCACCGGTAGAGCCCGTAGTCCACGGAGCCCGAGGGCGCCTGCCCATCGGGCCGCAGGGCGGCAATGCGATCCGCACCCAGCTTCTCGACATACGACGTCCGCCCGTCAAGTTCGTGGACCCACTCACGAAGCCAGCCCTGCGTGGCCGCCTCGTCACGCGAGATCGGATCCCAGTCGAGGTAGAAGCGGTTGTCCCGGTCGTACGAGCCCTGGACGTACGAGGGATGCGCGCCCCATGGCTCGGCGACGACGGCATCGACGATCAGGCCCGGGATGATCGTCCGGTTCGGGTCGGCCCGGATCACCGCGTCGGGAACGACCTCCTCCACGACGACGATCACCCGGTCGGCTGCAAAGGCCGCTTCCTTCTGGCAGCCGAGCAGGCCCCAGACCTGCGCATCGCCGGTTTCCGAGGCCCGCTGGGCGTGGACGATCGTGACGTCCGGGCGGAGCGGCGGAACGGCGTAGACCACCCCATCGCCGTACGGCGACTCGATCTCTCGAATGAGCGGGTTCACCTTCGGCAGGTCCGACTCGAAGTAGGAGCGGAGCGGGAAGAACGGCAGATTTGCCGCACCGGCCGTGTAACGCCCGACCATCCCGAAATGGCTGTACTCCTCGACCTCGAGCGCGGGTTCGCCTGACGCCGCGACCGGCCCTGCCTCGATCCTCCGCCGGATCGCGTTCAGCCCGCCGACGCCCGGGTTGCCGAGCCACGAGAAGATCAGCTTCCGGGCAACGCCACCCGCGACCATCTGGTCGTAGATGACGTCCGGCGTCAACCTTGCGAGAGTCAGGTCGCGCTTCCGCTGGCGGATGATCTCGTGGCCAGCGGCGAAGCAGATCAGGTGGGTGAACCCCTCGATCGCGACCGTGTCGCCGTCGCGGACGAGCTCGCGGATCGCGTCCGCCATCGAGGCGACCTTCGAGGTCACGAGGCGGCAGGCTCGCGGGCGAGCATGACGTCGAACGAGATCCGGCCGTCGACGACCGGGACGACGAGCTCCTCCTTGACCCCGGTGATCGCGTCGTCGTCGAGGTATGGACCGCCGGCGACGTAGGCCTGCGTGATCAGCGGCCGGTGGCCCGCGGCGCTGACCAGGAGGTGGATGTGGGCAGGCCGCCACGGATGACGACCCAGTGCGACGAGCAGCTGCCCGACTGGTCCGTCGTCCTTGACGGTGTAGTGCAGCGGCCGGACTGTCGCGATCTCGTACCGCCCATCCTCGCCCGTCAGCTGGCGCCCCCTCAGATTCCACGAATCGGGTCCGTCGTCCGCGGTCGAGTAGCGGCCGTCCCCATCTGCCTGCCACACATCGACCGTGGCGCCGGCGACCGGCGCACCGTCCGCGACGTTCACGATTTGTCCGCCGATCACGAGCGGTTCGCCGATCGATCGCGACGAGGCGATCGAGCCGGGGTTGGCGATCTGTGGCGCCCCCGGCCGGTAGAACGGACCGAGCACATTGGAGCTCGTGCCCTCGACTCCGCGATGCGTCGTGTCGTCGGCGAGCCTCGACAGGCCGAGCACATCGGACAGGAGGATGAGCTCGTCCGCGCGAGCGACCTCGCCAAGGAACCAGAGCACGCTCTGGAGCTCATCGTTCTTCAACTCAAGCTCGGTCGCGAGCTCGTGAATCGCGGCGACGACGCGCGGCATGGCCGTGACGAGACGGTCGTGCGAGACGGTCGCACGCGACGATCTGATCGTCGTCACCTGGGACGCGCCTCGTGCCCTCGGAACAGGTCGCTGTGGACCGGACCCGTTGCGTCCTCGACCGGCGGCAGACCGAGCAGGGCCCGGCGTGCCTTCTCGATGTCGGCCTCGTGCTTCAGCAGGACATTGAGGGTCTCCGGCGCCTCATCGGGCCGGATGGAGGCCTTCCCGAGGACGATGAGCGTCCGCGCCCAGTCGATCGCCTCCGAGATCGACGGCCGCTTCTTCAGATCGAGGTCCCGGACGGTTCGGACGAGCCTCGCGACCTGGTCGCCGAGGGCCTCCGACAGGCCCGGCACGCGGGCCAGCAGGATCTCGCGTTCGCGCTCGACCGAGGGATACGTCAGGTGGAGGTAGAGGCAGCGCCGTTTGAGTGCCTCCGACAGGTCGCGCGTCCCGTTCGATGTCAGGAAGACCATCGGCCGCCGCGTCGCCGTCACCGTCCCGAGCTCCGGAATCGTGACCTGGAAGTCGGACAGCACCTCGAGCATCAGTGCCTCGGCCTCGACCTCGACCCGATCGACCTCGTCGATGAGCAGGACGACCGGCTCGGACGATCGGATCGCCGCGAGCAGCGGGCGGTCGAGCAGGAACTCCTCGGAAAAGATGTCCTCTTCGAGATCGGACCACGCTTCACGCCGAGTGTCGGCCTGGATGCGGAGCAACTGCTTCTTGTAGTTCCACTCGTAGAGGGCCTTCGACTCGTCGAGGCCCTCGTAGCACTGGAGGCGGATCAGGCGCGCGCCACAGGCAAGCGCGACGGAACGAGCGAGTTCCGTCTTGCCGACACCGGCCGGACCCTCGACGAGGACCGGCTTCTGCAGCTTGTCGGCGAGGAACACGGTCATGCCGATCCTGGGATCGGCCAGGTAGTCCTGGTCGCGGAGACGAGCCACGACGTCGTCCGGCGAGGCGAAGGCGCAGATCCAGTCGTCGACGCGGTTGTCGTCGATCGTCTTGCCGGTCGTTTCCATGGGTTTGGTCATTGTCCATCCTTGGTCGCAGCGGCGGGGCCTCTCGGGCTCGCACCCGGCTCGTCGATGACGAGCCTCCGTTCAATGCCGAACAATGCGATCGGGAAGCGGTTCGTGAACAGTCCCCAGAGGCCGGTCGGCGCCAGCAGGGTCACCGCGATCGCCGTGATGCCGAGGATGATCAGGTACAGGCTCCCCTGATCGGCGAGCGCCTCCTGGAGGGCGAAGAACACGATCGCCCCGACGATCGGGCCCTCGATCCGGCCGAGTCCGCCGATGACGACGATGAAGATGATCTTTGCCGTCCAGTCGACGCCGAACGCCGCCGTCGGCTGGATCCGGAGCAGCTGGAGGTAGACGACCGCCCCGGCGACTGCCGTTCCGATCGCCGCGACGACATAGACAAGCAGCTTCGCCCGTCCCACGTCGACGCCGAGGCTGCGCGCCGCCGACTCGCCGTCGCGAACGGCCCGCAGGGCGAGCCCCAGCCGGGATCGGACCATCACCGTGGCGAGCAGGATCGAGCCCACGCCGACGATCAGCGCCAGCCAATAGATGAGCGCCTGCCGTTCGGGCGGCGGCATCGAGGCCAGCGAGCGGATCGAGATCCCGGTCCCCGCTCCGAGCTCCTGGGTGTTGGTGACGATGATCCGGAACACCTCGGCGATCACCCACGTCCCGATCGCGAAATAGCCGCCGGACAGGCGGAAGACGAAGGCTGAGGTCACGAGGGCGATCACGCCGATGACGGCCGCGACGACGAGGAGGCCAAGGACAGGCGGCATGCCGAGCCGGTCAAGGGCGACGAGGATCGTGTACGCGCCGAGGCCGATGAATGCCTGCTGCCCGATCGAGACGAGGCCGGCATAGCCAGCCAGGAGGTTCCACATCGTGGCCATCGCCAGCAGCGTGAAGAACTCGACGAGCAACCGCTGGATGCCCAACGGACCCCAGGCCGGCAGACTCGCGAGGACCATGACGAGAATCGATCCGACGATCGCTGCGACGAGTCCGGTACGAGTCATCTGGACGACCCGCGCCCCGGTCGCCACAGGGCTCGCCGCCGTCACGCTCGCCGCACGGTCTGGCGAGCGAACAGACCAGTCGGGCGGAAGATCAGGACGGCGAGGAACACGAGGTGTCCCGCCAGGATCTGGTACTGAGGCCCGATCTGGTTGCCGAGCGTCTGCGAGACGCCGAGGATGATCCCGCCGACGAGCGTTCCCCACAGCGACCCGAGCCCGCCGATGACAACCGCCTCGAAGGCGAAGATGAGGCGGACCGGCCCGTCGGCCGGGCCGAACGTCGTCCTGATCCCGAGGAACACGCCGGCAATCGCGACGGTGCCCAGTGCGAGGGCCATCGCGATCCCGTAGACGTGACGCGCGTCGATCCCGACGAGGCTGGCCGCGTCGGGGTCGTCGGACGTCGCCCGCAACGAGCGCCCGAGCCCGGTCCGGCTGATCAGCAGCTGAAGCCCGACAAGGACGACGATGGCCACGACTAGCGTGATGAGGGGCAGCCAGCCGACCGCGAGCTGATCCGTCAGGCGAAGGCTGGAGCCCTCGATCGCGCCTGCGTCGAGACCCTGCGAATCGGCGCTGTAAACGCTCAGCAGGACGTTCTGGAGGATCACCGCGAGACCGAACGTCACGAGGACCGGAGGCAGGACCCCACGCTCGAGGGTGAAGTTGAGAAGGAGGCGCTGAAGGAGGTAGCCGCCGACCATCATCATCGGGACCACCGCCACGAGGCTCAGCACCGGATTGATGCCCGTTGCCTCCACGATCGACAGGCTCAGGAACGCCGCCAGGATCGTCAGGTCACCCTGGGCAAGATTCACGATCCGCATGACGCCGAACACGAGCGACAGGCCCGTCGCCAGCAGGGCGTACAGGCCCCCGAGCAGGACTCCCTGGACGATCGCGTTCAGCCAGTCCATCCGCTAGATCCCGAAATACGCGGTTGTGATCCTGTCCCGACCGAGCTCGCCGGGGGAACCGGAAAGAACGAGACGTCCCTCGAGCAGGCAGTAGACCCGATCGGAGGCGGCGAGTGCCGTGTCGACGTTCTGTTCGACGAGGAGGATCGTCGTCCCGGAGCCCGCGATCGCCGGGAGGGCCTCGTAGAGCTGACGAATCAGGATCGGGGCAAGTCCGAGCGAGACTTCGTCGAGCAGCAGTAAGCGTGGGTTTGCCATCAGCGCACGCCCGATCGCGACGGCCTGCTGCTCTCCGCCAGACAGGACGGCGGCGCTCCGCCTGGCGAGCGGTCGAAGGATCGGAAAGAGGTCCATCACGCTTGCGACTGTCCATGTGCCGGTCCGCCCGCGGGTGCGGCCCACGACGAGGTTCTCCTCGACCGAGAGACTCGGGAAGACGCGCCGGCCTTCCGGAACGAGCGAGATGCCGAGCCCGACCCTCCGGTGAGCCGGCATCGCCGCGATCGGCCGGCCGTCGAACCGGAGCTCGCCGGTGCGGACGGGCATGAGGCCGGCGATCGCTCGCAGGAGCGTCGACTTGCCTGCGCCGTTCGCGCCGATGATCGCCACGGTCTCGCCGGCGTCGACGTGGAGGCTGATCCCGAACAGTGCCTGGAAGTCCCCGTAGAAGCTGCTGGCGTCGTCGATCTCCAGCAGCCTCACACGATCACCTCGGCGCCCAGATACACGGTCTGGACCTCGCGGCTCGCCATCACTGCCCGGGGCTCCCCGTCCGCAAGGATCCGCCCGAGGTTCGTCGCCACGAGCCGATCGACGACAGACAGGAGGGCCGAGACGATGTGCTCGATCCAGATGATGCCGAGCCCGCCGCTGCGGATGTCCCGGATCGTCCCGACGAGTCGCTCCACCTCCGGCTCCGTCAGACCGCCGGCGATCTCGTCGAGGAGCAGCACGCGCGGCGCGATCGCGAGCGCACGAGCGAGCTCGAGCCGCTTCCGGTCGAGGAGCGTCAGGCGGCCGGCCGGAACGTTCGCCCGTCCGATGAGGTCAGTGCGGCGGAGAGCCTCGACCGCGGCCTCGGTGGCGCCGTCGCCGCGCCGCGATTGCCCTGCGTAGGTCGCCCCGACCAGGACGTTCTCGAAGACCGACATCCCGCCGAACGGCTGGGGTACCTGGTAGGTCCGGCCGATCCCGAGCCGAGCACGGGCGTGAACCGGCAGGCTCGTCACGTCGGCTCCGTCCAGCAGGACACGCCCGCGACTTGGGATGAGATTGCCGGTGATGAGGTTCAGCATCGACGTCTTGCCGGCCCCGTTCGGGCCGACGACACCGAGGGTCTCACCGGGGGCAAGGCTCAGCGACAATCCGTCGGCGACGACGACCTTCCCGAACGACATCCGGACGTCGTCGAGCTCGACAAGGCCTGTCACGCGGTCGTTCGCTCCTCGCCCCGGTGGATCGGTCGTTACCCGCCGATGAGGCGGAGCTTACCCGCGGCGGGGATCTCCGGGTGGTCCTTGTTCGAGACGATCGTCAGGTCGTACGGGAAGTCCGTGCCCTTGCCCCACTGGCCGCCGACGAGCGGCGTCTTCGCGACATTCTTGAACGGCTGGCCGGTCCACGCGATGTTGCCGACGATCGTGTCGAGGCTCGTGGCGGCGATCGCGTCGCGGATCGCTGCCTTGTCGTCGACGTCGGTCGTCCGCTTGAGTGCGTCGATTGCCACTTCGAAGAGTGCGTGGGCGAACCCGATCGGCTGGGTCCACTGCTTCGTCGTGGTCTGGGTATAGGTGTCGGCCAGTTGCTTGGCGGACTCGCCGGTCAGCGACGACGTAAACGGGTGGCTCGGGCTCCACCAGACCTCCGTGGAGAGTCCATCGCCAAGGTCGCTGCCGAGCGCCTCGACGGACACCGGGAAGAGGAGCGCCTTGCCGATCGACGCGACCTTCGGCGTGAAGCCCTGCTCGGCCGCCTGGGTCCAGAACGTGGTGAAGTCGGGCGGGATCGGAACGCCCGTCACGATCTCGACGCCGGCCGTCTTGAACTGGCCGATCTGGGCCGAGAAGTCGCCGCTGAGATTCGCGTAGCGCCCTGGATCGACCAGGGTGTACCCGGCTGCGGCTAGCGCGGGCGGGAACCCGAGGGCCGGATCGCTCCACGCGTTGCCGTCGCCGTCGTTGGGCCAGATTGCGCCGACGATCTTGTTCGTCTCGACCTGGCTCCACATGTCCAGGAAGACCGCGATGATGTCCTCGAGGCCCCAGAAGAAGTGGTACGTCCACTCGAACGGGACCGGGGCCGCCGGATCCTGCTGTCGAGCGAAGAACCATGGCTGCCACGGGGCAACGCTTGACAGGCAGGGGACCCCGTTCTGCTCGCACTGGTCGGCGACCGGGTTGGTCGTCTCCGGGGTCGACGCCACGAGGACGAGGTCGACCGCGTCGTCGGAGATCAGCTCGCCGGCAACCGATGCGGCCCGGTTCGGGTCGGACTGGGTGTCCTTCTTGACGATTTCGATCGGGTGGAGCGTGCCGCCGATGTCGATCCCGTCGGCGGCGGCGGCCTCGATGCCGGCAAAGATGAAGTCGTCGGCCTCACCGAAGCCAGCGAGCGCGCCGGTCTTCGGGCTGACGTAGCCAATCTTGATCGCGCGGCCGGTCACAGCAGGGCTCGGGGACAACGCGCCGTCGCTCGCAATCGGCGCCGCCGATGCGGACGCCGCCGGAGACGGGGTCGCCGCACCGCCGCACGCGGCGAGGAACGCCGCGGCGCTTGCGGCGGCGCCGCCGAGCGCGGCGAGCCGGAGAAACTCGCGGCGGTCGAGCGGCGGGAGCTCGATCGGGCTCGGGCCGCCCTGGGTACCTTCGTCGTGAGCCACTGGTGCCTCCTCCTGGATCCGCCAACCGGGCGGCGACGGCGCCCCTCGGGCGTGCCTTGACTACGCGGTGATCGTCGGCGCGACGACCCGCCGGCTCGCCGGCCGTTCGCCGGCGAACGCGCGGTCGAGCAGGACTCGCGCGTCGTGCTCGCTGATCTCGACGGGGGTCCCGGTGCTTGCCGCGGCGATGAGTCCCGCGGCCTCATCGAGGCGGTCCTGTGGCATGCCGATCTCGGCAAGTGCGGCCGGCGCACCGATCGTGCGAGCCAGGTCGAAGATCGCCCCGGCGACGTCGGGCTCGCCCAGCGCCGCCGCCATCCGACCGATCGCCTCGGGTTGGGACGGTGCGACGTAGGCGATGGCGTGCGGCAGGACGACCGTGTGCATCTCGGCGTGCGGCAGGTCGTACGCCCCGCCGAGGACATGGCAGATCTTGTGGTGGATGCCGCTCCCGGCAACCGCGAAGGCCGCCCCCGCCAGGTAGGCGCCAGCGAGGACTTCCGTGCGACCGTCGAGATCGGCCGGGTCCGCCACGACGCGGGGCAGTCCGCGAGCGAGGACCCGGATGCCCTGCTCGGCCATCAGCGAGGTGATCGGGTTGGCGCCGTCGGCATAGAGGGCCTCGACGCAGTGAGCGAGCGCGTTCATCCCAGACGGGCCCGAGATCTCCGGCGGCAGGCTGAGTGTCAACCGCGGGTCGTACACGACCGTCCGCGGCTGGACGGCCGGATCGCGGCCGGTCTCCTTGCGCGCTCCGCTCGTGAGACCCCAGATCGGGGTCATTTCCGACCCGGCATAGGTCGTCGGGATTGCGAGGATCGGAATCGGGCGCTCCAGCGCGACCGCCTTGCCGAGGCCGGTGGCCGATCCGCCCCCGACGGTGATGACCGCGTCCGCGTTCCCCTCCCGGGCAAGCCGCCTGGCGGCCTCCGCATCCTCGACCGGGACGTGTGGCCGGACCTCGGCGATCCGGCCCACGATGCGATCGCCGAAGCGGCCGGCCAGGTCGTCAGCCCACGATCGTCCGGCACGATCCGCGATGAGCAGGATCCGGCGCGCACCCAGCCGATCGATTTCGTCGGGTACGCACTCGAATGTGCCTGGCCCGAACACGACCCGCCCGGGGAGGGCGTCGTACGTGAACGACGTCATCGTCATCGTCATCGGGAGAGCGTCAGCCGCCCGACAGCCACGGGTAGCGAGTCGTGTCCTTGCCCGCGTAATCGGGGTCGAGGTAGATGAAGCACCGCTGGATCTTGCCGTCGCGGACCTCGAAGACGTCGCACCAGCGTCCGGCGCCGTGCTCTGGTTCGCCGGCCTTCCACGGGCCGTCACGATGCTCCCCGACGCTGGTCCCCTCCACGGCGAACGTGTCGGTTCCGGTCATCACGTAGTTGAAGGTGTCGTAGTCGTGGAGGATCGACTTGAGGGTCGCCCCGACGTCCCCGAACATTCGCCCGATCTCGTCGCGACCCTTCGCGACGCCCCACTTCGGAAAATAGACCTGGGCGTCCGTTGCGAACAGGTCGAGGATGCTCCCGCCGGACGCTGTCACGCCGGCGTTGTCGAAGGCCTTCAGGTACTCGAGCGCCAGCGCCTTGCGCTCCGCGTCCGTCATCGCTCTCGCGATCGCCATGTCGGTCCTCCTTCTCAGGGCCTCTGATAGAACGGCGGGATCGCCGCCTCGACGTTGACCCAGACGGACTTCGGCTCGGTGTATTCACGCATTGCCTCGAAGCCCATCTCGCGTCCATAGCCCGACAGACCCGTCCCACCGAACGGGGAGCCGGGATTCACGCGCTTGTAGGCGTTGATCCAGATCATCCCGGCCCGGATCCGCGACGCCACCGAATGGGCACGCGACAGGTCGCGCGTCCAGAGCCCGCCGCCGAGTCCGTACTCGACGTCGTTGGCGATGGCGATCGCCTCCTCGTCGCTGCGGAATGTCGTCACCGTCACGAACGGCCCGAAGACCTCCTCGCGGCAGACGCGAGAGGACGGGTCGGCCCGGACGACGGTCGGCCGAAGGTAGTAGCCGCGGGCCAGGGCCGGATCGTCCGGCTGGCCACCGCCGGTCAGCACGTCGCCGCCTTCGTCGCGGGCAAGATCGACGAACGACAGCACGCGATCGCGGTGGGCGGCGGAGGTCAGCGGGCCCATCTCGGTTGACGGATCGAGCGGATCACCGAGACGAATCGATTCGGCCAGGTTGATGAACCGCGACAGGAAGTCGTCCGCGATGGATTCGTGGAGGATGAGACGCGAGCCGGCGATACACGCCTGCCCCTGGTTGTGGAAGACAGCGAACGCTGAACCGTTCACTGCCGCCTCGATGTCGGCATCGGCGAAGACGATGTTTGCTCCCTTGCCACCGAGCTCCAGCTGGACGCGCTTTACGTTGCCGGCGGAGGCCTCGACGATCGTCCGTCCGACGGCGGTCGACCCGGTGAAGGCGATCTTGCGGACCGTCGGGTGTCGCGCCAGGTGCTCGCCAGCCGTCCGTCCCGGGCCCGGGACGATGTTGACGACCCCGGCGGGGATACCCGCTTCGCTCATCAGCTCGCCGATCCGAAGCGCGCTCAGCGGCGTCAGCTCGGCCGGTTTCAGGACCATCGTGTTGCCGGCCGCGAGGGCCGGGCCCATCTTCCAGCTGCAGAACATCAGCGGGAAATTCCACGGGACGATCGCGCCGACAACGCCGAGTGGCTCGCGGACCACGTAGTTCAGGAAGCCGCGTTCCACGGGGATGACGTCGCCCTGCAGCTTGTCCGCCATCCCGCCGAAATAGCGGAACGTCGCGGCCGTTCTGACGACGTCGAGATTTCGGCTGTCGCGGATCGGATGGCCCGTATCGAGGCTTTCCAGCCGCGCCAGCTCGTCGGCGTGACCCTCGATCAGGTCGGCCAGGCGGAGGAGGATGCGGCCGCGCGCCGCCGCCTCGAGGCGGGACCATCCCGGGAAGGCGGCAGCAGCGACCGATACCGCCCGGTCGACGTCCGCCGGGCCCGCTCGTGCGACATGGGCCAGGACCGTTCCGTCGTGCGGGTTGACGGTGTCGAACGTCGCGCCGTCGAGCGCGTCGACAAACTCCCCGCCGATGAACAGGCGATCGCGGATGCCGGCCGCGATCGGATCGTCGGTCAGCGTCATCGGGGGCTCCTCGGACTCCGGCGGATCCGGCTCGCCGCCCGATCGATCAGAGCTCGACCGGGACGGACGGCAGCTGTCCGCTCGAGATCAGGCTCGGCAGCTCTGGATCGGCGTTCTCCCAGACGAGCAGCATCGCCCGCTTCGGCGCGTAACCCTGGTGCCGGATGTCGGCAGGCATCGCAGCAACGTCGCCGGCCCGCATCGTCACCTTCGCCCGGGCGGACCCGGAATCGCGGTCCTCGACCTGCCAGATCAGCTCGTCCGACAGCTGGATGAACCATTCGACCCGATCGTTGCCGTGGATGATCGGGAGGATGTACTCCTCCGTCGTCGGGCAATAGAGGCTGTCGCCACAGACCGACACGACCGACGGGTTCCACGTCACCTGGGAACGGGACAGGTAGGCGAAGAGGTTGAACGAAGCAAGCTCGCCCTCGAATCCCGGCTCCGGATGCTTCTGTGGCTCGTCCTGGGGAACGTCGAGGAAGTGGCGATTGATGGGATGGCCGTTCTCGTCGTTCCGGAGGCCCTCGTCGCCCGGGACGCCGACCATCCGCTGGGCGGTGACGCGATGGCGCGTGATCGCGGCCCGGTTCTCGCCGTTCTTGATCCCGAAGGCGCTTCCGGTCTCGCTTGGCGCCGCGAACGGGTCGAACCCGGAGTTCGTCCAGTCGTCCAGCATCTGCTCGAACGTCGCCTTGATCAGCGACGTGTCGAAGTTCTCGAGATGGTCGAGCTCGGCCTTCCGGTAGACGTCGTTGTATCGGCCCGCGAACAGGTCGACCGTGCCGTAGTGGTTGACCGTCCCCACGACGCCATCGAAATTGACGATCCCGTAGAAGAACTGCCAGGCGACGTCCCGCTGGAGCGCCTTCAGGAACGCATCTGCCGACATGACGTGCTTGCCGGTCGGCCACTCAACGTAGACGAAATACTCGTCGCGGCTGAACTTGAACTCGCCGAGACGGAACGACCGATATCCGTCGATGTTCGGATCGCCGGCGGTGACGTCGACGGGGGCGGTGGTGCTCATCGTGGGGGCCTCCTCGGACTCGCCGGTCAGTTGGTCTGGATGATGTCGGCCCAGCGATAAACGGTGTCGGGGCCGTCCTGGGTCTGGAGCAGGATCACGCTCGGGCGCTCGGCATGGAACTGGTACGCGGCGCCGACCGGCAGGAGGGTCATGTGACCCCGTCCGGCGACGACTCGCCCCATGGCGGGCCCGCTCGGCGCGCCGTCGAGCTTGTTCGAGCCTCGTTCGGCCGTCGCCCCGATGTCGTCCGCGCCGAGCTTCTGGAGGCGGATCTCGACCTCGCCGTCCATGACGAGCGCGAACTCGTCGTGCGGGGCGGTGCGCCAGTCGGAGGTCCCCTCGGCGCGGATCGCTTCGACGACGTACTGGCGGTTCTTGCCCACCGCGACCTTCTCGTACGGCCGGGCTCCCGCCGCCACCTCGAACACGTTGGAGAAGGCGTACCTGGTGGGATCGTCGTCGATGATGTCGATCGACCCCTTCTCGTACTCGGCCAGGGAGCCGAACCGCGTCGTGTAGGTCTTGGTCATCGACCGGGGCCCTCCTCATGCTGCCGAACCCGTTTCAACCCGCCGGCCCAATCGGGTACGATGACGTGAACCGAACGGTTGTGCGCCTGGCGAACAGCGGTGCGGCTAGCGGACGAAGTATCGACTCGGAGCCGAATCGATGTCAAGGCGAAGCGCGGACGCAACCAGCGTCGTTCGAGGTGAGCGCCTCCAGTCCCTCGAGCGCGGTCTCGCGGTCCTGCGCGCATTCACACCGGAATCGCCCGCCCTGACGATCAGCGAGGTGGCCGACCGCACGGGCCTCACCCGCGCCACCGCCCGTCGGATTCTCCTGACCCTCGCCGACCTCGGCTATGTCGACTCGGAGCGGCGCGCCTTCTCCCTGAACCCGACGGTCCTCGATCTCGCCAAGCCGTTCTCCGGTCACCACGACCGCTGGAGCTTCGCGCGGCCGTATCTCGAGTCGCTGACGGAGCGGACCGGCGAGTCGGCATCCATCGCCGTCCTCGACGACACGGAAATCCTCTATGTCGCCCGGAGCCAGACCCGCCGGCTGATGACCCTGGCCGTCGCCGTCGGCTCGCGACTCCCGGCTCATCCGACGTCGAAGGGTCGGGTCCTGCTCGCGTTCCTCCCGGAGCCCGAGCTTGAGGCGTACTTCGCCAGGCGGGCGATGGCCCGCTACACGGAGCAGACCGTCGTCGACGAAGCGGAGCTGCGCCGGATCCTCGACGACGTCCGACGCGACGGGTTCGCCGTCGTCGACCAGCAGCTCGAGGAAGGGCTGTCGTCGGTTGCCGCTCCGATCACGGACGGATCCGGGCGCGTCGCCGCCGCGCTCAGCGTCTGCGCCCACGCCGGTCGGGTCGATCCGGAGACCCTGCGTGCGGACTTCCTGCCACTCGTCATCGAGACGGCCCGCAGGGTCAGCGCCCTGGTCGCCCGCCACTGAGCCCTCGGCGTGACCCGGAGCTGACGCCGGGCGTCGGCGGACGGTCAGGCCGGCCGCCCCAGCCCGCCGGAGGAGGCGGCGAGGGCGAGCGGAGCGAGCCGGGAACCAGGACGTCGACCGATCCGATCACCATCGCGGTCAGCTGAGCGATGACGTCATGGACGTCGGGCGTCGCCGGCACGACGCAGCGAAGATCCGTGACCCCGGCATGGGCGAGGGCGATCACCCGGTCCTGGCATTCCTCGAGCGTTCCGAAGACACCGATCTCCGCCGGATGACCAAACAGGGCAAAGTCGGGATCCATCTGGGCCCGCGCCGAGGCCTCGGCGTCGGTCCGGCCCACCGATACCGGGACGAGCGCGGCCACCCCGAGCGATGCCGGGTCGCGGCCGGCGACGACTGCGGCGGCCCGCGCGTCGTCGGCGGCAGTCTCCAGGTCCGGGCGGTCCCACGCGGAGAGGACGATGTCGTCGGCCACCGCCAGGAGTGGGCCGAGCTCGCGGTCGGACCGGACGACCACTGACAGTCGGCACGCGACGCCCGACCTCGAGATTGCCCTGCGGACCGACCGGGCGATCTCGCCGTCGTCGCCGCCGTCGTTCAGGCAAACCTCGAGGCGGGGCGGCCGATCCACGAGCGCCGCGCGGCCGCCAGGTCGTCCCACCATCACACCGACAGTCGCCGTCCGGACGGTTTCGAGCAGGCCGGCTGCAACCTCCCACGCGTCGATGTCACCTTGCAGGGCAGTGCCGGCCACCGAATCCGCGACCCAGACCGCGTCGATCCCGGCCCGTTCACACATCCTCGCGAGCGGGGGTAGAGCAGCCGCCTGGGTCCGCCCGTCGAAGACGAGGCCGAGACGAACCAGCCGCCTCGACGGCGGCCGGGTCGGATCAAACGAAGTCTCACCGGGACTCACGACGGACGGTGCCCTCTGCTCGCCCTGCGACACCTTGTTCGCCTACCGTACAGTCCCTGACGATGGGCACGCAATCCGCGGTTGACACCGAGGGCGGAGCCGTCCTGCTGCGCCCGCTGCTGGCCCTTGTTGCGAATCTTCGGGGCGCCGGGATCGCGATCTCGGCATCGGAGCTGATCGACGCGGCCCAGGCGCTCCGGACAATCGCCATCGAGGACCGACTGGCGCTGAGAGCCGCGCTCGCGACCACCCTGGTCAAGAACTCCGACGATCTCCGGACGTTCGATCTCCTGTTCGACCTCCGTTTCCCGATCCGAACCGGCGCCCAGGCTGTCCCCGTCCAGGATGGCGCGGACGGAGCAGCGGCCCGCGAGCGAGGGCGTGAGATCTCGACGAGCCTGGACCGGGCAGCAGCCGACGACGACGGGTCGGGCGCAGGCGACCTTCTGATACAGATCATGGACGCAATCCGGCGCGGGGACCCGGACGCGCTTCGCGCCCTAGCCGGGATGGCGGTTGCCCAGTTCGGCGGAGTCGACGGCCAGCCGGACGCGACGGAGCGGTACTTCATGTACCGGATCCTGCGCTCGCTTGAGCTCTCGAAGCTGATGAGCCAGATGCTCGCGGCGGCGCGGAGTGAGGCGGGCGCGGACGGAATCGACGAGCGCGCACTGCGCGGCGAGCTGGCCGAGAGAATCGAAGCGTTCAAGCAGCTCCTCGCCAGCCAGCTCCGCGATCGGCTTGCTCAGACTCGCGGTGTCGACGAGACCATCCGCTCGATGGATCTCGTTGCGACCGACGAGATCGACTTTCTCGGGGCGTCGCCGCGTCAGCTCGCGGCCATGCGCGAGGCGATCAGGCCGCTGGCGAGGGTCCTGGCGACGAGGATGGCTCGCCGCCGACGCCGGCGGGACCGTGGCCGCCTCGATGTCCGGCGAACCGTCCGACGCTCGCTCTCGTCGGGCGGCGTTCCCCTGGACCCGGTCTATCGCCGGCCGAAGATCGCCCGGCCGGACCTCTACCTGCTGTGCGACGTGTCAGGCTCGGTCGCGGAGTTCGCCTCGTTCACGCTGACCCTCCTCCAGGCGATGAGCGCCGAGTTCAGCCGAATGCGCTCATTTGCCTTCGTCGACGGGATCGACGAGGTCACCGATCACCTCCGCGACGTCGCCTCGTTCCTCGAGGTCCGACACGTGCTGTACCGGGCAGATGTCATCGCCGACGATGGCCACTCGGACTACGGCGCCGTGCTGGAGCGGTTCTGGGAGCGACATGGCGACGGGCTCGACTCCCGCTCCACGATCATCGTGACCGGCGACGCGCGCTCCAACCATCGCGAGCCGCGGGCGGGATTCCTCCGGCGGATGCATGAACGTGCCCGACGCGTCTACCTGTTGAATCCGGAGCCCGGCGACGATTGGAACACGACCGATTCGATCGTCGACGTCTACCGCTCATCACTCGACGGCGTCTTCGAGGTTCGCAACCTGCGTCAGCTCGGGGAGGCGATTCTCCGGATCACGTGATCGGCCTCAGGCGCGCCTTCTCGAGGCGCCCGGCGACACCCGCACGTGCCGAGGACCGAGCGGCCGCCTTGCCCGACGCCGCGACGGTCCGGTCTCGGCCCGATCGTTTGGCGACGTACATCGCGGCATCGGCCCGCTTCAGCAGCATGTCTGAGGACTCGTCCCGAAGCCGGGTCGCGACACCGGCCGAGCACGTCTGACCGGCGGGTACGGCCCCGCGGAGCCGCTCGATCGCGTGAACGGCCGCCGCGGCCGTGCAGTTCGGCAGGACGACGACGAATTCCTCGCCTCCGTACCGGGCGAGGGTGTCAGACGGCCTGAGCTCGCGCGTCCATGCCCGGGCGGTCTCGGCAAGGAACCAGTCGCCCGCCTGGTGACCGCGCTCGTCGTTGAACCGCTTGAAGTGGTCCATGTCGATCATCGCAACGGTCAGGGGCTGGCCGGTTCGGTCGGCTCGATCGAGCTCTCGGGCAAGTGATTCGTCGAGAGCCCGGCGATTGGCCAGGCCCGTCAACGAGTCGGAGCGGGCGAGATCCGCGAGGCGGGCGATGAGGTCGGCGCGCTCGAGCACCGCGGCCACCTGCGTCGCGAACAGCGCCAGCAGCGACGCGACGCGAGGCGACAGGCTCTCGAGCGGCTGGCGCCAGCCAACCACGAGCACACCGATCGTCTGTCCGTCGCGAATGATCGGCTGGAAGCAGCCCGCTCGAATGCCGACGCGTTCAGCGGCCGCCCGGTCGGCGCGATCGTCGACGAACATGTCGCCTGAGAACAACGCCTGGCCCGACCGGAACGCGTCCGACAGGAGAGAGCGGCGTCCGGTCAGCGGCAGCTCCAGGAATTCGATGCCGCTTCCATCGGACGCGGTCAGGCTCAGTACGTTGCGGTCCGCGACGAGTTCGAAGACGTGGGCGAATTCGCCGGCCGACAACTCCCGAGCGGCCCGGCAGATCGCCCGCCGGCTCTCCTGGGCAGCCTCCGAGCCGGACAGCTCGCGGGCAACGTGGAGGAGGGCGGCGAGGTCCTCGACGTGCTCGCTCACGGCGCGCTCGGCTGCGAGCCGCGTTGACGCGTCGTGGGCGAACAAGTGGATGCGGCTTCGGAGGCCGCGGCCGGTCGTGGTGATCAACAGCCCCGCCGAGAACAGCCTGCCGTCGGCCCGGACCAGCTCTGCCGGTACCCGCGGACTGATCGATGCCGGATCGGTGTGGCCGCTCAGCCTTCGGATCCTCGCTCCAACCGCGTCCCGGTCAGCCGCCGCAACGATCGTGGAGATGGCGGGCAGGCCGATGAGCTCGGCCGGTGTCCGGCCGAACATGCGCTCGGCTTCGACGTTTGCCTCGACGATGAGACCGTCGGGGTCGATCGTGACCACTGCATCGCTCGCCGTATCGAGAATGATCCGCGTCAGAGCTGTTTGCTCGGCAAGCTCGGTCGTCCGCTCGATCACGACTGTGGACTGTCGGTGCGCAACGAGGACCAGTGCGCCCAGCCCGACCCCGGCAGCGGCCATGAGGCCGGCCACGAGCGGCCAGGACGCAGAGACCGGCTGATCTCCGCCGGCGACCGTCAACCCGAGCCAGACCGCACCGATGGCCAGAGCGCCGGGGGCAAGGAGGCTCCACCCCAACGACTGGCGCCTGTCGCCCATGGCAGTCCCGAGACGCTCGGATGAGGGTCGCGCAGGCATGGCGGTAGCCTCCCCGACCGGCCCGGCAACCGTCTACCACCCGATCGTCGGCACGACGTAGGCCAAAGGCCGTGGGCACCCTCCTGCCGCACGAGCTGCCAGGAAACCCGTTGAGATGACCGCACACTTTGGTTGACACGACAACTTATGATTCGGTTCGCCCATCGCCCAACTGTGCGATCTGCGAACAGGAACGTGACCCGGGGATCAGAAGAGGAGCACCGCCGTGCGCGCTGTCCGATTTGACGAGTACGGAGACTACGACGTCCTCCACTTGGTCGAGGTCCCTGAGCCCGAGGCGGCATCCGGCGAGGTGATCGTCAAGCTGTCGGCCGCCGCCGTGAACCCATTCGACAACACCGTTCGGCGCGGCTGGGTCGCCCAGGTCCCGGTCGGTCTCATCCAGGGGAACGAGGGCGCCGGCACAGTTGTCGGAGCCGGGTCTGAGGCGCTCCCGACCGGCACCCGAGTCATGCTCATGGGCGCGTATGGCTTTGCCCGCTCCGGCACGTGGCAGGAATACGTCACGGCCGGGCCGACCGATGCGACGAAGGTTCCCGATAACCTGAGCGACGTGGAAGCGGCAGCGGTTCCCGTCGCCTATGTTGCTGCGCAGATGGCCCTGACCCGCGGGGTCCGCCTGACTCCTGGAATGACGCTGCTTGTGCCGGGGGTCGGCGGTTCGGTGGGAAACGCCGCGATCCAGCTCGCGAAGGTGCAGGGCGCGGGCCGGGTGATCACCTCTGCGGGACGCACGGAGAAGGCCGAGAAGGCGCGCAGCCTTGGCTACGAGGACGTCATCGACCTATCTAAGGAGAGCCTCAGCGAGGGCGTCATGCGTTTGACCGATGGCAAGGGAGCGGACGTCGCGCTCAATTCGATCGGCGGATCGATCACGGGCGAGGCGCTGAAATCCGTCGCGCCGGGAGGTCGCGTCGTCCACATGGGCTACACGGCCGGAACCGAGTTGCCGGTGAACTCCCTGACGCTCATCTGGAGCGCCCTCGGCGCCGGCGGCTCGACGAGCCTCGAGGGCTTCAACATCTACTTCCAGCCGCCCGAGGCATATGGCGACGCATGGGCGATCCTCCTGCCGCTCCTGGCCGAGGGGCGGGTCAAGCCGGCGGTGGATCGGACATACCCACTCGAGGAGGCAGGCGAGGCGACGCGCCACCTGATCGAGGATCGGCCGTTCGGCAAGGTCGTCCTCACCGTCTAGCGCTGGGCGCTCGTGCGCCGACAGCAAGCCCGCGACACGCCCGCGGGCTGGATCAGCCCGCGGCTTCGACGCCGGTGATCGCGTGGGCGGCACGGGCGGCGTGGAGAACCTCGCCATGCTCGCCGGCGACGTCGGCGACGGCCTGGCCGAAGATCTGCAGCGCCGTCGACATCTCCGCCTCGCTGACGATGAGGGCCGGCGACATCCGCACGGATGACCTGCCGCATTCGAGGACGAGGAGGCCCCGCTGGAAAGCGGCCCACTGAACCTCTTCGGCGTGTTCCGGGGTGTCGAACTCGATCCCGATCATGAGGCCGCGACCGCGGACGTCGGTGACGAGGCCGGGAAACCGGGCCTTCAGCTGAGCCAGCCCGGCGAACGCCTGCTCGCCTCGGATTCGCGCGTTTTCCACGAGGCCGCCCTCGAGCAGGTCGATCGTCGCGAGCCCGGCGGCACAGGCGACCGGATTCCCGCCGTAGGTCGAGCCGTGGGCGCCGGGACCCCACGATTCGAGCAGGTCGGCGCGCGCGATAAGCGCCGCGAGTGGCATGCCTGACGCGATCCCCTTGGCCGCCAGCACGACATCCGGCTTCACGTCCCACTGCTCGGCGGCCCACATCGTTCCCGTTCGCCCGGCGCCCGACTGGATCTCGTCGAAGACGAGGACGATCCCGTGGCGATCGGAGATCTCGCGGAGCCCGGCCAGGAAGCCGTCCTCCGGCACAACGTAGCCGCCCTCGCCCTGGATCGGCTCGACGATGATCGCCGCGACCTCGTTCGCCGGCACCAGCTTGTCGAAGAGGACTTCATCGAACCAGCGAAGGTCCTCCACCCGGCCGAACGGCGCGTGATAGACCCCCGGCAGGAGCGGGCCGAACCCCGCGTGGTACTTCGCCTTCGACGCCGTCAGCGAGACCGAGCCGTACGACCGGCCGTGGAATGCGCCGAGGAACGCGACGACGTACGGCCGTTTCGTCGCATGGCGCGCGAGCTTGATCGCGGTCTCGACCACCTCGGTCCCGCTGTTGCCGAGATAGACCCTGGCCTTGCCACCGGCGACCGGGGTGATCTCCGCCAGCCGGCGGCAGACCTCCGCGTAGATCGGCAGGTAGAAGTCGGACGCCGAGAAGTGGATCAGCTCGGCCGCCTGCTCCTTGATCGCGGCGACGACCTGGGGATGCGAGTGGCCGGTCGAGTTGACCGCGATGCCGGCCGCGAAGTCGAGGAACAGGTTGCCGTCGATGTCCTCGATCGTCAGGCCCTCGCCGCGAACGGGGACGATCGGATAGGCGCGCGGGAGGCTCGGCGAGGTCCACGTCTCGTCGAAGGCGACGTGGGCCCGGGCCTTCGGGCCCGGAATCTCGGTGATGAGGTCCGGAACGGGGCGCGAGCGTGCGAGACGAGCGGGATCAGACGCCAACGTGAGCACCTCGGACGCATAGAGTTTATGCAGACTGGATATTGCGCCCGAGTATAGCCGAGCGCTCCGGTGGCCTCGGTGGACGTTGCGACCGGCGACGCCGGCGTCAGCTCGCGCTGGCGCCTTGAGACCACAGCTCCGCGACGAGTGCTCCGCAGAGTAGGCCGAGGCCGCCTGCGGCGACGATCGGCAGCGTCGTGTCGGCGTCGCCGACGCTGCCGGGGCGCGCGGCGCGGTCGCCGACGGAGTCGTGTCGACCTCGCCGCGTTGGCAGCGTCGCTCGCGAGCCGAGATCCGACGACCCGACGACACCACGCCGGCCATGCCCGGGTGGAGACTGCACGAGTACGGGTATAGTGCCGGGGCGGCGAAGCGATCGCAAACGACTGCCCGTCCCGGAGCGTGTCGCTCCCCCACTCGCCGTTCCGGCCGGTGACGTCGTGGAACTGCGGTGAGGTGTTCAGGAACCGGACCTCGGTGCCGATCGCCACGCGGGTGACAGTCGGGGCAAACGTGCAGCCGTCGATCTTGACGACCGTGGCGTTTCCCTCGGTCGGGGTGGCTCCGACGCCCTCATGGCAACCGCCGCCTGCGAGCGCAGCCCCGGCGGCGGCCCAACCGAGAACCAGGACGAACGGAAGAAGCGCGAGTGAGACCGAGACGTGCGGCGCATCGGGTTGTCCTCCAGGTGTTTGGACGTTCGGTGCTGGTACACCTGTCCCGCCCGTGAGGTTCCCGTCAGGCGAGTCGCCGGCCGCTAGGTGCTCGATCGCCCGGAGCACATGCTCGACATGAGCGCGAGCACGAGCCTCCAGGTCGCCCCAGTCGTCTTCTGCTCACCGAGATACACCGCGCGAGCGCGGGCCAGGACCGGACGATGTTTGTCGGGCAGGCGTGGGAGGACCCAATCCGCCGCGGCGTCCTTGGACCGAATTGCTCCCGTCGCCAGCGTGGTCCAGATTCGGGCGAACGTCAGGACGACATTGGCCGTGTCGGAGTCGAGGTCCTCGAGGAGGCCGGGGATTCCCTCGACGATCGCGCGCCGGAGATCCGCGACCGGGACCGGATCGAAGAACGCCGCGGGCGGAGGTCCGAACAGCGCCCGGTTGCCGGATCGGACCATCGTGATGACCGGAGCCAGGTCGGGGTTCGGTGACTCCCACGGTGTGAGCTCGCCGCGTTCGAACTCGGCGCGCAGCCAGTCGCCGTACAGGAAGTCGAATCGCGGTGGGTAGCGCCACGGCTTGATCTCGGATTCGACGACGATCGTCAGCTCGATCGAGCGTGCGTTACCTGACGGATCGCCACGGCCGGACATCCGCAGCAGGCGATCGATCAGCACGCGCTGTTCGCTGGCGTCGTCGGGCGTCGCGACACGACGAGAACGTCGATGTCGCTGTGCGGCTGGAGCAGGTCGAGCGCGGTCGAGCCGTGCAGGTACGCACCGATGACGTCCTCGCCGAGCACGTCCCGGACGAGGGTCACGACCTCCTCGATCTGGGCGACGTCTCGCGGCTGCAGGACGATCCTCGGCGTGCCCTTGCCGGGGCCTAGTCGACGACGGTGTGGCTCTGCTCCCGGAGGAACTGGGCGACGTAGTACATCGACAGGCCGGCCTTGCCGGTCGAGCCCGACCCTTCCAGCCGCCGAACGCCTGGACGCCCGGCCACGCGCCGGTCGTGGCGCCGGCCCGGCGGTTCACGTACGTGACGCCGGCCTCGATCGTGTCGAGGAAGCGCTGGACCTCGCCGGGGTCCTCGCTGTAGACGCCGGCCGTCAGCCCGTAGTCCGAGTCGTTCGCCAGGCGAAGCCCCTCGTCGAACGTGTCGACGGCGTGAACGGCCGTGAACGGCGCGAACAGCTCGTCGCGGAAGAGGCGGTGATCCGCCGGCAGGTCGCCGACGACGGTCGGCTCCACGTAATATCCGCGGTCCATCCCGCGATCCGTCAGCCGCTCTCCACCGACGAAGATGCGGCCGTCGCGACGAGCCTCGGCGGTTGCCGCCTGGTGGCGATCGACGGCCTTCTGGTCGACGATCGGGCCGAGCCAGTTCTCGCGGAGCAGCGGGTCACCGATCGTGATCGCCTCGGTCTTTTCGACCAGGAGCCGGACCAGCTCGTCGTGGACGGGCTTCTCGACGTAGACGCGCGAGTTTGCCGAACACTTCTGACCGCCGAACCCGAACGCGCTCCGGACGATCCCCTCGGCCGCCTCCTCGAGGTCGGCCGTCCGCGACACGACGGCCGGGTTCTTGCCACCCATCTCGACGATCGTCGGCTTCGGGAAGCGCTTCGAGAACGTCCGGTACAGGTCCATCCCGACCTCGTACGAGCCGGTGAAGACGATCCCGTCGATGCCGGGGTTTTCGCGAAGCTCGGCGCCGACGGTCTCGCCGGGACCCATGACCAGGTTGACGACCCCGTCGGGGAAGCCCGCGTCGCGATATGCCTCCATCAGCTTCACGCCCGACATCGGGGCGGCCGAGCTGGGCTTGAAGACGACCGTGTTGCCGGCCATCAGCGCGGCTGCGGTGGGACCGGCGGCGAGCGCCATCGGGAAGTTGAAGGGGCTGATGACGGCGAACACCCCATGCGGTCGGAGGATCGATCGGGTGTGGACGGTCGGGTCGCCGAGATTGTCCATCGGGTGGTCGTAGCCGTCGTTGTCCTCCAACGTCTGGGCGTAGTAGCGCAGGAGGTCGGCCGCCTCTTCGACCTCGCCGAGCGCTTCGAGCCGGTTCTTGCCGACCTCGATCGCCATCAGACCCGCGTACCGCATCTGCCGCTCGCTGATGAGATCGGCCGCCTTGCGAATCAGGGCGAGACGATCGCGCCACGGTGTCGCCGCCCAGGCCGGCTGCGCGGAGCGCGCCGCGGCGACGGCATCGCGGACGTCGTCCCGAGTGCCGCGGGCGAAGTGTCCGAGGATCAGGTTCCGATCGATCGGCGAGGCCACGGTCGATTCCCCGTCGCCCGCCCGGTCGCGGCCATTCACCACGTTCAGATGGTGGCCGGCGAGTTCCCGTTTCGCCTCCTCGAGGCCGGCCTCGTACAGCCGGTGGAGTTCGTCGTTGTCGTTTCGGAGCGTGGCGTAGGTGATCTTGAGACGCGGTTGCGACTCGGTCGTCATCGGAGGAAACCTCGGTTCGACAGAAGGGCTCGGATAGTGGGGCTCAGTCTAGCGCCGCAACGACGTCGACCAGAGACTGGGCGATCGCGGTCGGGCGGCTCCGGACCGGGCCGGACATGGCGGCCTCCGCCGCGCTCGCATCGACTTTGCCGGTCAGGACGAGGATCCCGCGCAATCCGACGCGACGGGCGCCGGCGATGTCCGCCTGCGGGTCGTCGCCGACCATCGCCACGTCGCGCGCCGCAAGGCGCCGGACGCCCAGATCTGCAGCAAGTCCGGCGAGTGCCTGCCTGAACACCACCGGCGAGGGCTTGCCACAGACGACGGGCGCACGACCCGTGGCCTCTTCGAGGCCGGCAACGTACGCGCCGGCGTCGAGCGTCTCGCCGCGAGGCGTCAGCCACCACGGGTTGCGGTGCATGGCGACGAACTCGGCACCGCGACGGATCGCCCGGAACGCGATGTCGAGGTTCCGGTACGTGAAGTCATCTCCGGCGTCGCCGATGACGACCGCGGCGAGCTCACCGGGTGCCGCGGCGTCCGCTTCGTCTGCGGACAGAAGGGTCTGTCCGTCGAACTCGCGCAGCGCATCCGCGGCGGACAGCACGAAGAGACGGCCGCCCGGATGGCGCGAGGCGGTGTAGGTCGCGGCAGCGGAGGCCGCGGTGATGAAGCGGTGTCCGGGCACCGCACCGTCAGCGAACCGGGCCGACAGCGTGTTCCGGTGCGCGCTGGAAAAGTTGGTGACGATCCTGAACGGGATGCCGAGCGTCATGAGGCGAGCGAGCGCCTCCTGGCGCCCCAGGCAGGAGCTCGCCCTTCAGAACGATCACACCATCCGCGTCGAGCACCAGCCCGCGAACACCGGAGAGGGCATCGGACAGATCGGTCATCGCGCCATGCTAGGTCGTATCCTCCGACAGGGAGGTGCTGATGGGCCTGCTTGACGGCAAGACGGCATTGATCTTCGGCGTCGCGAACGACCACTCGATCGCCTGGGGAATCGCGAAGGCGTTCCACGCCGAGGGCGCGACGATCGGATTCTCGTCGGTGGAGTCGCTGCTCGAGAGGCGCGTCCGGCCACTGGCCGAATCGATCGGGTCGACCTTCGTCGAGCCGTGCGATGTCCAGGACGACGAGCAGATCAAGCGGGTCTTCGCAAAGTGGACCGAGACCCACGAGTCACTCGACATCCTCGTCCACGCGCTCGCATACGCGAAACGCGAAGACCTCGAGGGCGAGTTCACCATGACGTCGCGCGATGGGTTCGCGCTTGCCCTCGACGTCTCGGCCTACTCGCTCGTCGCCCTGACCCGTGAGGCGCGGCCATTGCTCCGGCCCGGGTCGTCGATCCTCACCCTCACCTACTACGGGGCGGAGAAGGTCGTCGCGAACTACAACGTCATGGGCGTGGCGAAGGCCGCCCTCGAGGCCTCGGTGCGGTACCTCGCCGCGGATCTCGGCCCGTCCGGGGTTCGGGTCAACGCGATCTCCGCGGGGCCGATCCGGACGCTTGCCGCCGCGGGGATCGCCGGCTTCAAGAAGATGTACGGCTCGTTCGCCGAGACCGCGCCGTTGCGGGCCAACATCACGCCCGAGGACGTGGGGCGCGCCGCAGTCTTCCTCGGGTCTGACCTGTCGAGGGCGGTGACAGGCGAAGTGCTCTACGTGGATGGCGGCTTCAACGTCGTCGGGGTACCGGTGGCGGACTGACGCAACCGCTGGCGGTGGGACTCAGTCGGCGACGGACCCGGTGAAATCCTTGACGTAGCGCGTCCGTGGGTCGCCCGGGTCGTCTGTGGCTTCCTCGTCCCCCTCGTCCTCCTGGTCGGGCAGGATCTCGATCCAGCTCGTCCGGGCCCGATTGACCAGGATCGTCTCGTGGGACTCAGTCGTCCTGACGTCCATGCAGTCGTAGGTGATCGACGCGTTGGTGACGGGGACAAGGATGTCGCGGCCGGCGAGGATGTCGGCAGGGTCGGCATGGCGCGGAAAGTCGCCCGCACTCGGGTCGACGTGCAAACAGCCACTCACCGTGTATCGCCCGAGTCCGAGGCTGACGCGACGGACCGATGTTCGGCGGCGCTGCGATTCGCTGCCCCGGCGACCGTTTCCGATCACCGCAACGAGGTCGCCGACGGGCAGAGTCACGTCACCGCTCAGCGTTGGCCCGCCCTCGGCCAGGTCTCCGACGACCGCGTCGCGCAGGACGATCCGGGCGACGGAGTTCAGCATGTCGCTCAGCCGGTCATCGGCGAGCGGAATGCTGGCGGTGATCCGGCGATCGGCGGTGAATCCGACAAACTCGATCGGCATGGCCGGAAGCATGGTCCCATCGCGGCCCGTACGCCAGCCGCCATTAGTCCCAGTACTGGTGCCCCCCGATCACCCGGAGTCAGTGGGAATTGCTGTCCTGGTTCGGCGGGTTGTGCGTGGCCGGGGACGTCCAGGGCGCGATGGAGCGCAACAGCCGAACGGCCGAATTGGGATGGTCGGTCGACTCCTCGACATCGTCGGCCGGTGCGCGATGAGCGCCTGCCGGGACCGTCGCTGCCTCGGTCTCGCCCTCGGGATCGACCTCGCGCAGGATGTCCGGCACGTCACGCGACCGATCGGCCTCAGGGGCATCCATCACGCCCACGCCCGTGCCTGCCATGCCCTCGGCGGTGGTCTCGTCGCCTGGATCCGACGACGGCTCGGCATCATCACCCACGGCGTCCTGCGGCGTGAGCCCTTCACCGACGGAATCCTGCGGCCCGAGCCCTTCACCGACGCCATCCTGCGGCGTGGTCGCGAGCTCCGAGACTGCGGCCGCTCGGGCGGTCGCTCGGACGTCATCGAGATCGGGCATCGCGGGGAGCGAGCCGGCCCGGCGGGCGATGTCGGCCGGGTCGGTCGAGCCCATGAGTTCATCGAAGAACTGATCGAGCGTGACGCGATAGTCGCGGACGGCCGAGTCCACACCGTCGATCTCGGTCGCGATGATCGTGTCGTGCTGGGCGAGATAGGCCTCCAGGCCACTCCGTCGCTCGTCCGTCCGACGCTCCGCCTCCCGGCGAATGCGCTCGATCTCGGTGGTCGACCAGTCCTCGATGCGCTCGAGGTCCTCGTCCGCCAGTCGACGGAGCTCCGCGGTCTCGGCGGCCGCTCGCGTGCGCGCCTTCTCGACGTGCTCGGCGGCCTCGGTCGCGACGACCTCGCCAATTCGTTCGCGCTCGCGCTCGGCGGCAGCTTTCATCGCCAGTGCCAGCTCCGCAAGGAATGACGGCATGACGCCGCCAGCACCCGGGTCGGCGTTCGAATCACCATCCGTGGTGGTCGTCGGGCCGGAGGCCTCCGCCGAGACGTCGAGAGTGTCGTTCTGGTCCATTCAGGCCACCTAGTAGGCAGCCGAACGTACTGCCATCACGAGCGCATTGGCAACGGGTCGGCTGGTCTTTCTGGTGCGCACAGGAAACGCGTGCCCAAGCGGAGCCTATCACTCCGTGCCACGAATCTCGTAGCTCGACAGCCGCAGAGTGCCGAAAGCGAGCGCCGCCAGGAGCGCGATCGCGGCGTAGATGAAGCCGCCTGCCCCCACGATCGAGTCGGCAACCGCATCCGGAGCGAGCGCCTGGGCGATGCCCCCGATGTACTCGCGGACGCTGAAGATCTGGCTCCCCGGCAGGAGCCCGGCGACCACTCCCTCCCAGATGAGCGAGTAGGCCAGCCCGATGATCAGACCGCGCGAGGTGAAGACACTGAGGGTCAGGAAGATCGCCACGTAGAGGTAGGACCCGATCAGGTTCGCGAACGTGAATGCGAGGGTCACGTCGAGATTCGACGAGCCGGCGCCACCGAGGAGCACGCCGCCAATCAGCGTCGAGGGCACGACGAGCGCCGCGGTGAGCGTGCCGGCGACAGCGGTCTTTGCGAGCACGATCGACCCGCGACCGATCGGTTTCGTCAGGATGTGGACCGCCGTCCCGTCGTCGAGCTCCGAGCCGAGTGCGGCCGTCCCGAAGACGAGGGCGATCAGTGGCAGGACGACGCGGACGACGAAGCCGTCGATGGTTGGACCGACGTTGTCCACCTCGGCGTCGTTCAGACGAACGAGGAGCCCGAGGAGGACGGGCATTCCGGCCAGGAGCAGCAACAGGATCGTGCGGCGGCGACCGAGCAGGGCCCGGAAGGTCACGCCGGCGAGCGTCGAGAAGATCGTCATCGACGCGACACGAGGTAGGCGAAGACGCTCTCGAGCGAGTCGTCCGTCGGGGCGACCTCGTAGAGCGTGACAGAGGCGTCATGGGCGACCCGGGCGACGGCACGGGTGAACCCACCGAATTCGGCGACCCGCACGGTGAGCCGGTTCTCGCGAAGCTCCGCCCCAAAGACCGCCGGCTCGGCCATGAACGCGGCGGCGAGGCGGCGATCGTCGGACGAGCGGACGAGGAACGTGTGCGGGCGGTCGGTCATGAGCCGGCGGATCTCGCGGAAGTCGCCCGCCGCGGCGAGCCTGCCGGCCACGATCACGAGGACGCCGTCGGCAAGGCGCTCGACCTCCTCGAGGATGTGCGACGAGAAGAGGATCGTTCGGCCGGCCGCGGCCATCGACCGGAGGAGATCCATCATGTGCAGTCGCTGGCGGGGATCCATCCCGTTGAACGGCTCGTCGAGCAGCAGGATCGGCGGGTCGTGGACGAGGGCGGCCGCGATCTTCGCTCGCTGCCGCATTCCCTTCGAATACGTCCCGATCTGGCGATCGGCGGCGGACTCGAGATCTACCGTCCGCATCGCCCTGGTGGCGGCGGCGGCTGGATCGGGCAGTCGATGGAGCCGCGCGGCGAGCGCAGCGAACTCACGTCCGGTCAGGAACGGGTGGACCGCCTCCCGCTCGGGCACGAGGCCGATGGAACGGTAGACGGTCGGGTTTCGCCAGACGGACTGGCCGGCGACGCGGATCTGGCCGGACGACGGCTGGAGCAGACCCGCGAGCATGTGGAGCAGGGTTGTCTTGCCCGCGCCGTTGGGCCCGAGCAGTCCGGTGATGCCGGGAGCCAGGGCGAAGGAGATGTCGTTGACCGCCACGACGTTGCCGTACCAGCGCGAGACCCGCTCGAGGTAGATCCCCGGCTCGGTCGAGGGTGCGGCTGCGCCGGCCAGTCCCGGCGTGCCCGTAGCCGCGGACGATGAGGTCGAGGCGGTGGTGGCGGGCGGGGCAGGCGGCGCGGGAGAGGCCGCTGGGACCTCGACGGCCCCGGGCGTCGCGTCCGACGAGGTCATGCGGTGATCCGGGCGAACCGCCGGACGGTGATCGCGACTGCCGCCACGATGCCGACGAACGCCGCGGCGAAATACGCGATGTCCGGCAGCTGGACGAAGAAGAACTCGGCGCTGAATTCGGAGTCGAACAGCACGGCGTTCGTCCCGTCGAGGACGGAGGTCGGGCTCGCGAGCGTCAGCCAGTCGCCGATGGTCGACGAGCCGAGTCCCGAGATGACCGAGGCCACGATGCCCGGGATGATGAACAGCGCGACGATCCCGGCCGTCGCGTACGCCCGGCGTGGCGTGAAGGCCGAAATCGCCATCGACAGCCCGCCCAGGAGCGCCGCCGAGAGGAGTGCCTGGCCGAGGATGGGCGGGATCGAGGGCAGGTCGCGCTGGGCCGCAGCGACGATGTCCGGCGAAAGCAGGGCGCGGCCAAAGAACAGCACGACCTGCGGCAGCAGCAGCACGATCAGGAGGGCCGCCGCGAAGCCGACCATGCGGGCCAGGGCGTAGTCGGACCGGCGAAGGGCCCGGGCGAAGTACAGCGACAGGACGCCGTGGCGCTGGTCCCGCCCGAACAACTCCGGCGCCTGGGCCGCGCAGAACAGGACGATCAACGGCGAGATCGTGCTGAAATACGTGTCGTATCGGATCGGCGACAGGTCGGAGATCTGGTCGCCGTCGCCGAATCGCAGGGCGAGGGTCAGGACGCCGACGATCGCCACCGCCGGCAGGAGCGCCAGCCCTCCGAAGATGACGGGAGCGACCTTGGCCCGTCCGCCGCGACCGATCCCGTATGCGGTACGGAGGCTGTGTCCGAACAGCGACCGGACCGCGTGCGCCCGTCCAAGTCGGGGACCCTCGTAGCCGCGATAGCCGATGTCGTAGATGGAGCCGGTCGGGCTCCCGACCGAGACCGGACCGGTCATCGGTCGGGCCCCGGCGAGGGCGGAACGGCGGCCGGCGGCGACGCGGCGGCCGCAAGGGCATCCGGGTCATCGCGAAAGAGATCCTCGAGCTTGTGACGGCGCTGCTCGATGCGGACGAGCGCCAGGCCGAGATCGACGACCGTGTCGCGGACGATGTCGTACGGCCGCTCGTCGGTCAGGTCGATCAGGACGGCGCGACCGTCGGCGATTGCCACGAGACCCTGGGCGGTCAGGCGCGCCGCGAGCGTTTCGCTGCCCTCCTCGACCTCGACCGCGAGCGTTCCGGTCTGCTCCGTGAATGAGCCGAGCGGCGCTGCCCGAAGCAATCGCCCGCCCTCGATCGCGACGAGATAGTCGCAGACACGTTCGATCTCGCCGAGCAGGTGCGAGGCGACGATGACCGCGATGCCGAACTCCGTGCCGGTCCGATGGACGAGCTCGAGCATCTCGTCGCGTCCAGCCGGGTCGAGGCCGTTCGTCGGCTCATCGAGGAGGAGCAGGCGCGGGTCGTGCACGAGCGCCTGGGCGAGCTTGACCCGCTGCTTCATTCCGGTCGAGTAGCCGCCCATCGCCCGGTAGCGCTCTTCGTACAACCCGACGTGCCGAAGGACCTCCGCGGTTCGCTCGCGCGCGGCCGTTCGCGGCAGGCCCGACATCAGGGCAAGGTGGGAGACGAAGTCGGTCGCCGACGCGTCGGGCGGCAGGCAGTCGTGCTCGGGCATGTAGCCGACGAACTGGCGGATGTCGGTGCCGCGGGTCCGGACGTCCATGTCGAAGACGGTCGCCTCGCCGGACGTGGCGTCGATCAGCCCGAGGAGGATCTTGAGCAGCGTGCTCTTGCCCGCCCCGTTCGACCCGACGAGCCCGACGATCCCGCTCTCGATCTCGACCGTCAGGCCGTCGAGCGCGGTAACGCCGCCCGGATAGCGCTTCGTGAGCGACCGAATCGAAATGAGAGCCACGCCCGAAGGGTACCCGAGCCGTGTACCGTCGCGGCCCGAGGCCGCTCGGTTCGCGCCCTCAGCGGAGCGCGCCCTCGAGGGCGACCCTGGCGTCGGTGCCTTCGTCCCGTTGCTTGACGATCAGGGCCGTCGCGATCGACAGGCCATGCCGCGCCGCGAACTCGCCCGACGCAGCCCGCGATCCGGGCACGACGACTGCGCCGGCCGGAACCATGAGCGGCTCGGCCACCGTGCCGCTGATGATCTCCCCGCGTGTCAGGTCGTAGAGTCGCGAGGACCCGGTCAGGCTCACGCCGGCCCCGATGACGGCGCCGCGGCCGACGAGGACGCCCTCGAGGAGGACGCTGCCGGCGCCGACGAACGCTCCATCCTCCACGATCACGGGACGAGCGCCCGGCGGCTCGAGGACACCTCCGACGAGGACCCCGGCGGCGAGATGAACGTCTGAACCGACCTGGGCACAGGAGCCGACGAGGACGTGGCTGTCGACCATGGTCCGCTCCCCGATCCATGCCCCGACGTTCACGTACGACGGAGGCATCACGACGACCCCGGCACCCAGGTGGGCACCAGCCCGGATGCTCGTTCCACCCGGCACGATCCGCCATGGGCCGTCGCTCAGCTCGCGCGGAGGGACGGCCGCGCGATCGCGAAACCAGAGGGGGCCGACAGTCCAGTCACGGGTCGTCCGATCGGCGAACAGGGCGAGGATCGCCGACTTGACCTCGGACCGAACCCGCCAGCCACCGGGTGCGGTCGCATCCGGTTCGGCGGCTCGGACTCGTCCGCTCTCGAGGTCGTCGAGCAGCGTCGCCTCGTCGATCGCCGCCGCGCCCGCATCCGGCCGCGCTTCGCTCGCGATCCCACCACTGATCGCGCTCATGCGACCGCCTCCTGCGCCTGGGTGGCCATCCGACCACCGGATGCCTCGACGAGGCCGGTTGCTCGCAGGACATCGGCCAGGAGCAGCCGCGGCCCGGCGTCGAGCGCCAGGAGCGGAGCTCGCACGGCGTCGCCGTCGAGCAGGCCCATCATCGCCAGGGCCGCCTTCACGGGAACCGGATTCGGACCGCCCCGGAAGTTGGCAAGGAACAGCGGCAGCCACCGTTCGTGGTGGCGCCTCGCCCCATCCCAGTCGCCGGCACGGGCGGCAGCGCACAGCGCGGCCATCTCGCCGGGAATCTCGTTCGATGCCACCGAGACGACGCCGTCTCCGCCGAGAGCGAGAACCGGCAGCGTCCAGGCGTCGTCCCCGGCGAGGACCGCGACGTCGCGTGGTCGCTCGCGACAGATCCGCGCAATCTGCTCGAGGTTGCCCGACGCCTCCTTGATCGCGACGATGCGGGGGTGCTCGGCGAGCCGGAGGAACGTGTCGGCCTCGACGTTCGTGCCGGTCCGCGAAGGAACGTTGTACACGACCACGGGCAGGGCACCGTCGTCGGCGATCGCGCGGTAGTGGGCATCCAGCATCCGCTGATCCGGCCGGTTGTAGTACGGCGCGACAACGAGCGCGGCGTCGGCGCCCAGGTCCGCCGCCCGACGGGTCGCCCGGATCGTGGCCGCCGTGTCATTGGTGCCGGTGCCGGCGACCACCGCCACGCGGCCACGGGATGGACGCTCGGCGACGGTCTCGACGGTGATGGCGATGAGGCGGTCGCGTTCATCTTCGGACAGGGTGGGGGCCTCGCCGGTGGTCCCTACCGGGACGAGGCCGTCGATCCCGGCGAGGACCTGCCAGCGGATGAGCCTGCGAAACGCCATCTCGTCGACTGAGCCGTCGGCCGAGAACGGGGTGACGAGCGCGGTCAGAGCGCCGCGGAGGGCCGGGCGAGTAGAACCTGGGGTGCGAGCGATCGGCGTCATTTGGATACTCCTTCTTCGGTCGTTCGTTCAGGCGGTGGCGGCGAGCGCCGGAGCCACGAGCAGCTCGTCGACGACCGCGTCAAATGAATGGATGCCCGGCGGCCGCGCTGTGCGCGACAGCCAGTCGGCCGCGGCCAGGGCGCCCGCGGCATAGGCCGTCCGGTCGCGGGCGGTCAGACGTAGCTCGATCGTCTCGCCGGGCGAGTCGAACCCGACGAGGTGCATCCCGGGTGATGCCCCCGCCCGGATCACCGCGATCTCGAGCTGGTCGGTCGAACGGGAGCCGGAGGTCGGATCGGCGGGTCCGGACAGCGCCGGGTGGCGCGCGACGATCCGGCGGGCGAGCTCGCGGGCTGTTCCGGACGGCCGGTCCCGCTTCGTCCGCCGGTGCCATTCGACGAGGTAGGGCTCGAACCCGTCGATCGGCCCGAGCAGGTCCGTTGCCCGCTCCACCAGCCGGAAGAAGATGGCTGCCCCAAGGCTCAGGTTGGGAGCCACAACGGCGGCGGCGCCGTGCGCGAGCAGGTTGGCTTCGACGACGGCCCGGTCGGCTTCCCAGCCGGTGGTCGCGATGACGAACCGGCGACAGCCGGCGCCGAGCGCTGCCCCGACATTGCCGTCGACCGCTTCGGATCGAGATGCCTCGACCGTCAGGCCGGGCGTTCCAAGGTCGGCGCGATCGTGGCGATGTCCAGGCGGCCGACCGAGCAGTCGGACCGCCGTGCCTCGTCCGCGAAAGGCCACGGCGATCGCCTCACCGAGCGGCCCGTTGCCGAGAATGATCGTATCCATCGATGGTCCCTCGCTATTCGCCGAGGGGCCGCCGTTCCGGAGGCAACGAAAAAGACCGCGATCACCGTTCTGGTGTTCGCGGCCCCTGGAGCCTCCGATCCCGGAGGCCCGTGTCGGTCGTCGTCAGTGCGCGCCGTCAGAGCCCCAGGACCCGTGCCTCCCGGCAGGGCCGCAAGAGCTTCTTCTTGGCCTCATCGGACAGGAAGCGGTTGCGCATACTGCAACTATTGCGCATAACGCCGACCGCTTGCAACCCCTGCTCCCGAAACGCAACGTTCGCAGTGCGCAGAGGGCCTACGCCCGCCCGGGCCGCCCAGCGGCGACCCTCAGGACGAGAGAGTAGTTCTGCGCTGGTAGCGGTCCATCAGGTCCGTCACGACCTGGCGAGCCTCGCGCCATTCCTGCTGGTCGCCGAAGATCTCCGCGTCCGGGCCGAACCGGCCCAGCTGCGCCATGGCGTTGACGATCGCAGTGTGCTGGAAGGAGCGCCGGCGCCCACCGTCGAGCGCGCCCGTGACGAGGTAGCGCCGGACCAGGTCGAACGGCGCCTCCCAGCGACCGATCTTGATCCGATCGCCGACGCGCATCGATTCGAGCAGGTCGTCGTCGCCCACGGGAAACTGATCGTGCTCCTCCATGTGGGACACGAGGTCGATCCGCCCGAGATTCGGCCGATGCGAGGGCAACCGTCCGTCGTCACCAACGGTCTGGTAGCAGGTCGGGCAACTGGGCAGCGTCGCGTCGGATCGCGGCTGCGCCCCGAATGGCAGACCGCAGCGGCGGCAGAACGTGATGTCAGGGCCCGGAGCCGCCATCCCGCACTGGAGGCAGACATTGCCCTGGGTCTCGGATGCCCGCTCGGATCGCTGACCGAGGGTGAATGACAACTTCATTGGTCCCTCCCGGTGGTCATGCGGATGCGAGCCTCCATGTGGGTACTTTTGCGCAGGAATTCAGGCCGCGGGCAATCGCCAATCGAGATCCTTTGGGACGTGGAAGGTGTGCCTCCACCAACCGTACGCGATTCCCGCTCCCACGAGCATCACCGTGTCGGGTTGGCGGGGCGGCAGAAGGTACTGCCGCGCACCTGCGGTGTCCGCACCAGACGGCCCGTGTCTCGGTCTTCTGGGCAACACCGGTGCCGGCGGGAAACGCTAGAGCTGGTCGCCCCCGGGCTCACTCGCGCGGAGCCAGGTCTGGGCACGCTCCAGCATCCCGACGGCCGCGCCGCGGAGTCGACGCGAGGCGAATCCAGGGCGTCGAACAGTGGCGCGTCGCGCGGCCGCATCGAGGCGCCGGCGCTTCGCGGACCTGGCGGGGGGAGGCGGATCGGCCGCGAGAAGTGCTGCCGTCGCCCGAGCCGGTGTCGGGCGTTCCGGGCCGCCGGCGGCGGACGCGGCCGACACCGCTTCGAACTCGCCCACACCCATCGCGGCCGCGATGACCGGGACGGGGCGGGTGCGATGCGCCGCGAGGTCAACGACCTCGCCCCACGCTCGCGGCCGCGATGTCGCGGCGCGCCACTCGTCGGTGGCTTTCGGGACGCTGAGGCGGCCGTCGAACAGCTCGTCGAATGTCTGTCCGTCGAGTCGCTCGTGCTCGACGAGGTAGGCGGCGAGGCGACGGAGGGTCTTCATGTTGTCGATGAGCGTTCGGCAGGCCTCGGCATAGGCGCCGTCGAGGATCGATCGGATCGCCCGCGTGGCCGCGGCCTGGACGTCCGAGGGCAGGCCTTTGCCATCCGGCGCCGGAACCAGGAACGAGAGGGTTCCCCGACCGGACACGCCGTAGTCGCTCGATTCCGGGTCCTGCCCCATTCCCCATTGGGTGACCATCGCCACCGCGATCTTGTTGGCCGCCTCGAAGTCGTTGGACGCCCCCGCCGTGACCTCATGGAAGAGGATCTCCTCGGCCGCTCGGCCGCCCATGAGGGCGACGAGCCGGGCCCGCAGATCGGTCTCGGACGGCAGGTCGTTGTCCTCCTGGCTGCTGACGGTGACGCCGAGGGCCTCGCCGTGGGCGAAGAGCGAGATCTCCTCGACCCGCCGCTTGTCGCCGTGGACCTTGCTGCAGATCGCATGGCCGACTTCGTGGGCGGCAATGATCGACCGTTCGCGCTCGTCCATCGATCGCCGTCGCGACGTGCCGACGGCGACCTTGAGCCACCCACCGTGGATATCCTCGGCCTGGATGTCGTCGCCGAGTCGCCGCGCCGCGAGGATCGCGGCCTCGTTGAGCAGATCGGCGAGCATCGCTCCGGAGAAGCCGTAGGTCTTGCGAGCCGTCTCCTCGAGGTCGATCGCCGGGGCGAGCGGCTTGTTCCGGGCATGGACCGCGAGGATCGCCTTCCGACCGGCCACATCCGGCAGCCCGACGTGGATCTTCCGGTTGAACCGACCCGGGCGGAGGACGGCGGGGTCGAGGGTGTCGAGTCGGTTCGTCGCGGCGATGACGACGACGTCCTCGGTGGTCCCGAAGCCGTCGAGTTCAACGAGCAGCTGGTTGAGCGTCTGCTCCCGCTCCTCGTGGCTGTTCGGGCCGCCGCGGGCCTTGCCGATCGCATCGAACTCGTCGAAGAAGATCACCCCGCGACCGAGCTTCCGGGCCTGGGCGAAGATGTCGCGGACACGTCGAGCGCCGACGCCGACGTACTTCTCGACGAACTCCGAGCCGGATGCATGGTGGAACGGGACGCCCGCCTCGGCGGCGACGGCCCGGGCGAGCATCGTCTTGCCCGTGCCGGGGGGCCCGAACAGCATGATTCCGCGGGGAATCCGCGCGCCGAGCTTGTGGAACCGCTCCGGTGACCGGAGGAACTCGATCGTTTCGGTCAGCTCCAACTTCGCCTCGTCGCAGCCGGCCACATCATCCAACCGGATGCCCGCGCCGATCGAGTCGTCCACAGGCGTCGGGAGGACGCCGTCCACGGCTGCAACGGGCGGCATGATCGTGCGGAAGCTCGAATTGTCGCGAGGCGCGGCACTGTTCCTTCGCGACATCTTCATGATGAAGAGGATGGCGATCCCGAGCATCGCCAGCGGGAGCAAGATGCCGAACGCGCTCAGCCCCGTCTCGGGCTTCGGCGGAAGGCTGACCTGGAGTGCCTCGGCCGTCAGGAGCTCGCCGTAGCCAAGAGCGGTCAGCGCCGAAACTGCCTCGCCGGCAGTCACCGACAGATCGACCGGAACGACCTGGCCGTCGGTCGTCTTGACGAGGAGGGTGTCGATTGGCTGGCCGGTCGCTCCGGTGACGGGGCCCGCCGAGATCGCGGTGACCTCGCCCGCCTCGACGTGTCGCTGGAGCTCGAGGAACGACCAGCCGTCGCCGAATGTGAACGTGGGCGGGGTGACGGCCGCGGAACCGGCCGGGGCCGGCGCTGCTGCCCGGAGGACCATGAATGACGTCACGGCGAGGATCGCGACGACCGACAGGAGCGTCACTGCGACGGCGACGCGGGTTCGTTGTCGGAGCGCGCCGGTCGCACGCCGCCATGGGCGACGGATGCGGCGGAGGTGGCGCCGGGGATCAGACATCAGGCGAAGGCATCGATAGTGGTTACGGGGCTGAGAGGCTTTTGGATCGTGGCCCAATGCCCGGCACGCATGACATCACCCGAAAGGGTGATTGGGCCTGTGTCATCTGACGGATATGCACAGGTCCGGCGGACCGTCCACCTCCTGCCGTATGGCGGGATCGACGTTGGCCGCAGGATAAGCGCTTGCCCTAAAGCCTGCAGATTGAGCGCGGCCCGTCCGTCGCGGAAGGTGTCAAATGACACCCGCGGCTGAGGGGTTGGAGCGGGAGACGGGGTTCGAACCCGCGACATTCAGCTTGGAAGGCTGACGCTCTGCCAACTGAGCTACTCCCGCGCGTCGGAAACGCTACCACGACCCGCTCCCGGGGTCGCCGCTCACGATCGTGGCGTTCGTCTTAGGATTCGTTGACATGAGCACCATTCCTGAAAGCGTTCGCGAGTTCGTCGCGGGCGGGCTCTGGGCACACGTCATGACGATGAACCGGCAGGGCGAGCCGCACGTGAACATGTGCTGGGCAGGCTTCGACGGCGACGAGATCGTCTTCGCCTCGTTCTTCGACGCCAAGCGAGCTGCCCGGCTCAAGCGCGACCCACGCGTCACACTCTCCTTCCAGGCGAAGGAGTACGACGGGGGCGCACTGTTTCCCTACCTGGTGATCAACGGCCGTGCGCGCGTTGGAGAAGGCGGGGCGCTCGAGGTGATGGACCACCTGGCCCAGTGGTACATCGGCCCGGGCGCCAAGTACCCGGCTCGCGACATGCCGTCTGGCTGGACCTTCAGGGTCGCCATCGACAAGATCTACGGCCAGGGCCCGTGGAACGATCGGTGGGTCGAGATGGATCGGGCGAGCCGCGGGGCGTCCACCGGGTAGTCGGCGCGGCCCGGTCAGGCCCCGGTCAGACCGCCGGCTCCACCCGGATCGGTGCGTCGGCGCAGGAGCACTCATTCTCGGCCGCCTGGTTGGGACGGGTGTGCAGCCACATCGCCACGACCATCGGGACGAACACGATCAGGTTGTAGAGCAGGTGGAGCTCAGGGCGGGGGACGAACACCTGGACAAAGCTGGTGGGCACCGGAGACCCGAACAGGTTCTGACCCGCGATCGCCTGGAGCTGAAGGACTGAGTGCTCCACCAGGTGCCAGCCCTGGATGACCAGGGACGCCGTCCACCATCCCCTGGCCGCACCCCGGAACCCGGGTCGGAGCAGGACCAGGCCGCCGAACATGAAGAGGGCGTACCCGAAATGCATCACCTCGGACTTGACCAGCCAGGGGAACACGTACCCGAGCGCGCCCAGGGCCTCGGGGCGCGGCATCCCGAGGATCCAGATCTGGGCGGCCTGGAAGAGGTGCTCGACCCAGTGGAGGATCACGACGGCGAGATAGATCCACAGGGCTCGCTCGTGCCACGGTCCGTTGAGCTTCTCGATGAAGCCCTGCCTGGTTGGTGCCGTCAACTCTGCCAAGTCCGTACTCCTCTCTTCGGTGGCCGTTTGTTCAGGTCGCGCTGACCGCGGGTCTTCGCCATGTTCGGGCGGTCCTTCCTGCCACCCAACATGCGGTACCGATCGTCAGAAAGATGGAGGCGTAGATCAGCTCCTCCATGGGGAGCATCGAGGTCGGCGGCGGCGGGACGATCACCGGATCGAGATCCCACGACCGGGTGCCGTCGGACGATGGTGACCGTCACCACGTCCCCCTCGACGAGGCCTTCGGTGGTTTCCCACCCGTTGGCCGTCGTGATCGAGGGCCGTACCTGCATCGGCGTCGAGTTCACCGAGACGACGACGTCGGCCGCCGGAGGGGATGCCGCTACGCCGTCGAACATCACGATCAGGTGCGGCGTCATCGCGTCGCCCACATCGGGGTAGACCTGCCATAAGCGAGACGATGTACGGCCCCGCAGGCAGGTGACGGGCCAGCGCACGTGCGTCGTGGTCACCGTGGGCCAAGGCAGGTGTGACCAGCGCCATTGTCGAGGCGACTGCGGCGAACGCTGCCAGAAACAGTCGTTGCTTCATCGTTCGCCACCGTAATTGGGCGATGGCCCGATTTCAACCCGTCCATCACCGAGGTTCCGCCACGTGACGTTCCGCGAGGACCGTCGGGCCCGCGGAAGTGACGGGGCACTGGCGGCGCATGCCCTGCGCCGCCAGCACCGACCCTAGTCCCTGGCGGCTCCGTCCTGGAGCCTGGCGCGCACGACACCGCCGCGCGCTGCGGCGGACCTCGCCCTCGCCTTGACTCCGAGGATCGCCCCGCGGACGGCCAGCAGGATCACGCTGAACCCGAACCCGCCCGCCGCGAGGAGCTGTACGAGCGGCAGGACCTCCGCCCCGTGGTGGGCGAGAACGGGCTCGACCACCGGCTTGACCACGTCGATCACGGGAAGATCTCGGTCGTGCAATCGCCGCCGGCAAGCCGCACCTCGTGGGCGCGGGCAGGACCGCCGGGTCGACCATGGAAGTCGACGAAGAACTCCGGGTCGATCGTCATGGAGCCGTCGTCGCCGCAATCGATCTTCAACAGCCACGACCGGATCCCATCCGGGTAGAACTGGTTGTCCCACGTCGAATAGAGCGAGTTCGTGACGTAGAGCCGCTTCCCGTCCAGGGAGAGCTGGAGCATCTGCGGCCCGCCGTTGAGGTCGCCCCTCGGGTGGTCGGTCGGATGGCCGATCACTCCGCCGAGCCAGACGCGCGACGCCAGCCGCGGCTTGGCCCGATCGCTGATGTCGTAGCGGCGCAGGTCGCCGTGGAGCCAGTTCGAGAGGTACAGCCAGCGGTCGTCCATCGAGACGACGATATCGGTGATCAACGCAGGAACCGGGAATGGCCAGCCTGCCTGTTCGACACCCTCGATCCCAACGACCTGTTCGGCCTGCCAGGCGCCGTCCGCCCGCCTGAACCTCCAGATCGTGGACGAGAGCGCCGCGGCGACGAACCCTTCTTCTGCCTCGGGATCGTGCAGCCAGCGGATCTCGAGCGGGACGAGCCCGGCCTCGCCGAGATCGATCGTCTGCTCGAGGGTGCGCTTCTCGAGGTTCCAGAAGTGGAGGCGCCGGCCGTACCGTCCGGCCCCGACGTCGTCGAGGTTGAAGCCGCCCTCGTAGGCATTCGGCTCCGCAAACTCCGATGACACCAGGGTGTTCTTCCGGGGCTGGTACCAGAAGTCGTAGTTGAACGACGGATGCTCGCCGCCATTCTCCCAGCGGCCCTTGACCTCGAAGGTCTTCGCGTCCAGGACGGCGAAGCCGCCGGCCGAATTGCCCTCGGCGTCGCCGAGCATGCTGATGACGATGTTCTCGCCTGGCATGCAGTGGACCGTGTGGGGCCTGGTGTAGCCGGTCTTCGCGAGGATCTCGTCGGCCTCGATGACTTTCTCAATGCGGGGCTTGAGTGGATCCTCGACATTGACGATGTGGACGCGCGACGAGCGGAAGCCGGGCACGATCAGGTGCGAGCGATCGGGCCCGTGGCAGGCGGAGCTACAGCGATTCCAGCCGTAGTGATGGAGCTCGTCCCCGACGTTCGGCATCGGGGTCTCGTGGATGACCGTTCCGTACCGGTTCGAGGCCGGATTCGTGTCGACGACGGCAAGGAAGTCCGGGGCGGCGACCCCGGTGCCTTCGTGGAGGCCCCCGACGTACAGGAACTCCTCGGGCTTCGCGGCCATCGCCTCGGCCGGCGAGGCGTAGAACGTGGATGCTGCGTTGTGGCCTTCCATGGCGGTCCGGACCCTCCCCGTTTGCAGGTGGCAAGGCCTGCGGTGGCTACCGCGGCTCGCGCACCGTATCGATGGCCGAGGGAATCGGTCATCGGGGGTAGCCGCCATGCGCAATCGATGGACGGCCACCGACCGTGGCGGGTACCACGTACTCGCCCCGCGATGCCTGTCGCTGTCAGGTGCGCGGGAGGGTGGTCGGCGGCTCCCGCTGGGCGAGGGCGGCGACGGCTGTCACGCGAGCAGTCCGACCGGACAAGCCGAGCTTCAGGTAGACGTTCGAGAGGTGGCGCTCGACCGTGCGCAGGCTCAGGAACAGGGTGGCGCCGATCTCGACGTTGCTCTGGCCGGCCGCGACCAACCTGAGGACCTCTAGCTCGCGGCTTGTCAACGCCGAAAGGGCATCCGGCGCCGGCCGCGTCGGAGTCACGACGTCGTGAGCGGTCGTGCTGTCGCCAAAGAGCGACTCGGCTGTTTCGATCGCGTCGGCCAGGATGTCGGCACCGTCGGGAAGAACACCGGCGAGCAACGCCTGGGTTCGCACGTGCTCGTACCTGACGCCGTGGCGTTCGAACCACGAACTCGCGCCTTGCAAGAGCGCGACCGCAGCGGCCGTATCACCGTCGGCGGCGTCGGCCATCGCCTCGGCCCGATCGCAGATCGGCTCGAGGATCGGGAGCCCGGCCGACCGGCGCCGGGCGTCAGGCAGGAAGCTCCGCAGCCCGTCCCAGTCCTCGAGCGCGAGCAGCGCTTCGACGAGCGCCAGGGACTCGTGCTCGTTTTCCTCGAAGCTCGCCTCTCGACCGGTGGCGAGCAGCCGCCGCGCGAGCTCGGCGCCGCCGGCCGCATCGCCCGTTGCGACTCTCACCCTGGCGAGCAGGGCCTCTGGCAGACCCGGCTCGTCGGGACTCAGTTCGACGAGCGCCGCCAGCCGCCTCGCCTCGTCATGCTTTCCAAGGTGTCCGAATGCGAGGGCACCGATCAGCGGACCGCCGCGCATGTACGGGCAGACGAACGCGTCCTGGCCACGGAGCGCCTCGACATGCTCGTCGACGAGCGACTGCGATCTCCGCCCAATCACCGAGATGGTAGAGGCACCAGACGGTCATGAACGTCCCGTGCATATGCTCGTGCGGGCTCAGGTCGACGCCCCAGCTCGAGCGATCGACGGGCGTGGACAGGGCCTCCGCATAAGCGCCCTCCAGGTCGGTCAGCGATAGGACGACATACGCCGACGTGAGGGCGCGCAGGAAGAGCGGATCGATACGCTCGAGATCCGGGATGATCGCTCGCATCGTCGCGCGTGCGTCCGCGAAGCGGCCGTCCTTGAACTCGAGCTGTGCCTTGAGTCGGGCCGCGGTCGCCGACAGGTCCGGGAGGCCGAGGTCTCGCCCGCCCTCGAGGGCCGCCGTCGTTGCGCGCAATCGCTCGTCGATCGACAGCGGATCGGCGCGATCGGTGCTTCGCCAGCGGAGCGCGGCCCCGCCCTTGAAGGCCAGGAGCCAGCACCGTCGTCTCGGCATCATCGGCGAGCGCTGAGGCCGGCCTCGACGACGGTGTCGATGTCGCCGGGGTCGGGCCGAACCGGGAATGCGCCCCATCGAAGCGTGAGAAGCCGCGCCGCGCCGACGTGGATGCGAGCCCGCTCGCCGTCCGGCAGGCCTGCTCGCTCGGCGGCGTCGATGGCTCGCCGGTAGGCATCGAGCGCCTCGGGCCCGCGCAGCCCCGACTCGTAGTCCTGTCCGAGAGCCGCGAGCGCCGTCGCCCGGTCGCGATCCGAGCGTCGCCAGGCGAACGGCGGCCGTGGTGCAGCTCCACGGCCTTGTCGATCGCGAAGCGCTGGTGGGCTGCCGCGCCCGCCGAGATCAGGTAGCGGATTGCCTCCTTCCGGATCGCTTCCCCCTCGGCGGGATCGTCGGCCCACGCCTGACCGGTCGGATCGACTTCGATCGCCAAGCGGAGGTGCTCGGCGATCAGCTCGCCGAGTTCGTCGCTGCGCTCACCTGCCAGCTTGGCGAACCAGGCTCCGACGGCGGCGTGCGAATCGCGCCCGATGAGCGCCCGTCATCGTCTCGTAGACCGCGTCCCTGAGGAGCGCGTGCTTGAACGTGAACTCCACCTGCGCCGGACAGGGTCGAAGCGGGCCGAGTCACGACGAGGCCACGCTCGCCCAGGCGTCGCAGATGCTCGGTCATGTTCGCGTCGGCCAGGTTGCTGCGAAGCGGCCCTTCCCAGAACACACGCCCGACGACGGCGGCTTCCTGGAGAAGGCGTCGTTCGGCCACAGGCAACGACTCGATCCGTGCGGTCAGAACCCACTGGATCGAATCCGGGACGCGCCACCGACTGTCCCAAGCCGGCATGCCGCCACGATGTCCCGTCCCAGATGAGCGCCCGCGACTCGATCATGTGCTGGACCGACTCCTCGAGGAAGTACGGATTGCCTTCGGCCCGAGCCACGATCGCGGCGTGTGCGTCGCTCTGGATGTTGACCTCCGAGAGCAGCCCGCCGACGAGATCGTCTGGCTTCTTCATGGCGGACAACGGCGGCACCTTGATCCAGCGACCATCCTGCTCGGCAAGGAACGTCGGGATTCGACTCGTGGAACGCCGGTCGCGCAGTCGCGATCACGAACACGGGGCCCTCCAACGTCGGAGCGATCCCGGTCAGCACATCGAGCACGCCGGATCCGGCCCAGTGAAGGTCCTCGATCGCCAGCACGCGCCGCCGCGACCGAGCGTAGGCCTCGAGGAACTGCCGCCACGCGCGGCTGACGACGATCGGGACGATGCGTGGCTCGAGGCGGTCGAACGGGTTCCCGGGCATGACGATTCCGGCCGACGTCGACAGGGCAAAGATCGTTTCCTCGTTGTCGACCGGCGAGAGTGGTAGCGCCGCCAGGACGTGCCCGATGCCCCGGTGGAATCGCTCGCGGACGACCTCGGCCGTGTCGTCGAGCCCGATTCCGCAGACCCGGCGCAGGATCTCCGCGAGCGCCCAGTTCGTCAGTCCGCGGCCCGTCGCGGGGCATCGTCCGTACAGCACCGCCCCGGCCGGCGCGGCCGATCGAGCGGCCGCGACGAACTCGCGCAACAGCCGGCTCTTGCCGATCCCGGCGGCTCCCTCGACAACGACGAATCGTGGCCGACCGTCCTCGAGCGCGTCGCGTCAAAGAGCGCGATCAGCTCTCGAAGTTCCTCGCTGCGTCCAACGAACCGCCCCTCGACGGCCGCTCGGCCGAGCGCAATGCCCATGTCACCAGTCTAAGCGTGCGGCGTCTCAATCAAGCGTGGTCAGCGCGAACGCGACACCGAACCCGAACGTCGTCACGAGCCCAACGAGCCGTCCGCCGTGCTTGAAGGCCTCGGGGATCATCGTGTCGGCGAGCATCGTGAGGATGGCTCCGGCGGCGAACGCCTCGACAAACGCGATGGGCTGTCCGCCACTCCCGCCCAGGAGGGCAAAGCCGGCCAGGGATGCGATCCCCGACACGACCGCGACGACTGCCCAAAGCCCCAGGATCTGCCGTGGGGGCCAGCCTCCGGCGCGAAGCCCCGTCGTGGCTGCCATCGCCTCGGGGACATTGGACAGGAATACCGCAATGACGATGACGAGGCCGATCCCCTCACCCGACAGAAGGGTGAGCCCGATCACGATCGACTCGGGGATGCCGTCGAGCACAATTCCGAGAACGATCGCGAGTGCGGACCCACCACCTTCCTGATGCATGCGCTTTCGATCCGCGCCGCCCATACGATCGATGAGGGTGTCCCCGGCAAAGAACGTCAGGGCCCCGGCCGCAAGCCCCAGCCCCACGATCCCACTCCCATCAGCGACGTCGGAGGCTTCCAGCACCAGGTCGTACGCCACCGCGCTCAGGAGGACGCCCGAGCCGAATGCCATGATCAAGCCGAGCGCGCGCGTTCCGACGTGCCATCGGAGAGCGACAGCCCCGCCGAGCAACAGGGACGAGGCAGCAAAGAACCCCCATGCGAAGGCGGCGCTCACGGAACTGGCCGCACACCGGCGACGCCCGGTGGCCCAGTGGCCGCCGACGCGTACGATGGCGCTGCCACGTGGCCTACCGGCCGCATGGCTCGCTCGGGTGATGGAGGGGCTTCACGTGGACGGCACGGCGATGAGGAGATACGCGTCGCGCGTACTCGCCCGAGCGATGGTGCTCGTTGTCGCTTTCTCGGTCAGTGCCTGCACCGATCCTGGACTCCCGGCCGGGACGATCGTCTTCACCCGCGCTTCGTACAGCTGCGAGGCGAGCGGCACGACGTGGGGGTTCACAGCGTACCTCCGGGAGCCCGCCGAAAGCGATCGGCTCACCCTCGTGTTCAAACCGGCGGTCGGTGGCGACACCCTTTCAGAACGCGACATCCCGACAGATCCGTCGTCGATCCAGATCGCCGTCGGGCCCGAGAACATCATCGAGTTCTGCCGTCCGCCGTTCGGCGTGGGCTCCTACGGAGCAACCCTCGATCGCCCCGGCGCCTTCGGAGCCACCCTTGCGACGGGGACGTTCGAGGTGGTGGAGTGATGCGGCTGAGGCATTTCAATCAGGGGATCGCCCCGCCGCCTACGGATACCTGCTGTCGAAGCGCAGCGCGTACAGTGCCACGGCGATGCGCTCGCGAGAGGGCCCATCGAGCGGCCGGCCCAGCAGGCCAGTCGCCTTCTGCAGGCGATAGCTGACCGTGCGAGCCCCGAGGTGTAGGCGGCGACCCGCCTCTCGGACATTCTCGCCCGCCTCGAAGTAGGTCCGCATCGTCTCGATCAACTCCCGCCCCATCCGCTGGTCGTCGAGGATCGGACCGAGTTCCTGATCGACAGTCCGACGGAGCAACGTTTCGTCGAGCGTCAGCATCGTCTCGAGGGCCAGCTCGTCCGGGCCTGAAATCCAGCCGCGACGACCGATCTGCTCGGCAGTTCGCAGGGTGTCACGGAGCTGCGTCATCGAGTGCGCGATCCTCTCGACCCCTCGCACCTCCGGTCCGCAAACCGCGGTCCAGTCAGGACCGGCACTCGCTTCGAACTTGGCACGGATCGCATCCAGGGATCCGCCTGCGGCCGCGATGACGACCACCCATCCTCGCCACTCGGAGACCCAGGGCAGGCGGATGGGCCGGGCTGCATGGTCCCGTGTCTGCGGGGCCAGGATGCGGGACACCTGTTTGGCCAGCTGGGCCGTCTTGACCTCTGAGGAGCGACGCCCGCCCGAAAGAGCGACGAGTCGAAAGGCTCCATCTGGGTCCAGCCCATGCCGGTCCGACAGTTGGCGGCGACGGATGGCGTCCAGTCGGTCATGCGGCGGGGTCGTGACCAGCTCTTCGAAGAGCGCTCGACGACGAGCGGCATCGCGGGCGACAGACTCCCGATCCACCTCCGCGTAGCCCTCGGCGACGGCGGATGCCGCAAGGTCGAGACCGCGGATCAGGATCGCCCCCAGCGTCCTGAGATCCTCCCGGCCCAGGGCCTGGCCTTCGGATGCAGCGCGCCACACAGCCCACGCGGATGTGGCGTAGCGATCGAACAGGCGCGCCGCGGGCACGCCGTCCCTGGCTGCCGCGGCTCCGGCACGACGGAATTCGGCGCTGGCCTTGCCACTCGCATCACTACTCGCGATGAGTCGGAGGCACAACTCGACGGCCCGTCGGACCACGGCCGGCGATTCCCCCACGTCGCTCGCGACGTCCTTGATGACTTCGTCCGGCTTCGACCGAATGGCTTCGATCACCTGCCGCCACGCACCTTCAGAGTTCTCCACGGGTCGCTCCAATCTCGCCGACCCGCCGGGCCTCGCCGTTGCGAGCGCTCAAGAGCCCCGATCAATCATCCGTGCGGCTGGAGGCTGGGACCCCAGGGTGGGTGGATCGCCAGTATTCAGACTCCCGCAACGCACCGCAACAGGCCGTCGCCTCGCACGCGACCAATTCTTTCAGCCATCTCCTGGTTCGACTGACGAATCGGGCTCATCCAACCGCAGTTGTCGAAGGCGTCCGTCAAGGTCATCAACCTCGGCGCTGGCCGCTTCCCACGCGGGGCTGTGTGGCGCGGCGTCTCGCACCCGTTGGCGCGCACGTTCGAGGAATCGCACAAGCTCCGCTTCGTCGCGAAGGCGGAGGGAGGGATCCGGCTCTCCACCTTCCATGGCGGGCTGCGTCCTCGACGGTCCGAACAACAATGCAAAAACGAGGGCGGGCCGCCGGATGGGGGGGGATTACCGGCGGCCCGCTTGAACCGGGCATGGCCCGGTCGCCCATGGACGATAGGGCGTGTGCCCATGGTCACCTGATCCAGTCCGACACCACAAGACCACGTCGGAGCAGAAACCCAACGCGGCCGCTGCCGAGTCTCGGCAACGTCGAGATGGGATGTCGTCGTCGGGCTCGGTCGTCGCTATGGCGCCGGAGCGAGCGCACGACCCGCGACGGGTACCCCGGCGCGAGCAACCATCCAGAGGCGCTTCAGGTCACACAGCAAGCCCGGTTCGCTCAGTGGATCGCCGTCGACCACGAGCAGATCGGCGACCTTGCCCACCTCCAGCGTGCCTCGGTCAGCCAGGCCCAGGGCCCGCGCCGAGCCCACGGTGGCAGCGCCGATCGCCTCGGCCGCAGATAGTCCGCCGTCCACCATCCGGATGAGCTCGAGGGCGTTCGAACCGGGCGGTCCGCTGTCGAATCCCATCGCGAGGACCACCCCGGCGGCTCGCGCCGCCGTCAGGGTCTCGTAGGCCTCATCGCGCTGGCGCTCGGCCTGGGCCACGAGCGCCGGGGCGAAGTCCGCGGCGAACCGCTCGGCGAGGTCGTGAAACGTCGTCAGCGTGGGAACGAGCACCGTCCCCCGCTCGGCCATCCGATCGAGCAGGTCGGGTGCCCGGTGAAGGCTGAGGCCGTGCTCGATCGTGTCCACGCCGGCCTCGACCGCCATTCGCGCCCCATCGAGCCCCTCGGCATGGGCTGCAACGCGCAGGCCCATCCGGTGCGCCTCGTCGACGACGGCATCGAGCTCATCACGGGTCATCTGGGCGGGCTCAGGGTCCTCGCGCTCGACCGAGCGCGCCCCGGTCGCCATCACCTTGATGTAGTCGGCGCCCCGTCGAATCTGTTCGCGCACCGCACGCCGCATTTCCCACGGCCCGTCGGCCTCCTGGTACATCGTGCCGAAGAGTCGAGCGCCCGGGGCGCTTGCCGAGATGATTCGCCCGCACGACAGGATCCGCGGCCCGTCCAGCAGGCCGAGCCGGATGGCCTCGCGGAGAACGATCGCCTCGTCGTCGTAGCTGCCGACATCGCGAATCGTGGTGAAGCCGGCTCGGAGAAACTCGCGGGCCGACTTGGCGAGAACGAACCAGCGCAGCTCATTCGGGCGCGGCTCCTCGCCCTTGAGTGGCGTGCGTGGACCGAATCCCGGGCTGCGTTCGAGATCGCTCATGACATGGACGTGTGCGTCGATGAGGCCGGGCAGGACCGTCCGGCCGGCGACGTCGAGGGCACCCTCGGGCGCGGCCGGCCCATCCGCATCGGTCACGTCGGTGATTAGCCCGCCGCGGATGTCGATCGCCGCGGGTTCACGCGGTGGGCCGCCGCGGCCGTCGAGGATCCGGGCGTTCCAGAGCAGCAGATCGCCGGTCATCGTCACATCGCGATCCTATCGGGTCGCGACCCACGGGCGCAGATCTGCCCGATCGTCTACCCGATCGGGCAATCGGGCATCGCCGGGCGCGGTCAGACTTCGGCTCGAGGATGTACACGCACACGCGTTCCGAGGCCCCGCCAGAGCGCACCCAACGAGCGACAACGCCCACGCAGACGCCGGCGCGAGAGGCCCATCGGGCCTTGCGGACGATGCCTCGCGGCCCGGACGAGCTGGCAGACGGGCTCGACGCGGCCGCCGTGCTCAACCTGCAGCGCCTCGCCGGAAATCGGGCCGTCGCCCAGCTCATCAGCGTGCAACGCGCCCCATGCGCAACCTATGAACCGGGTGAGAGGACCAAGTCGAGGTCGAGCGCCGGCATCCTGGGCACGGATGTGTCGATGACCGGCGGACACGGGATCACCACGGCCGGACCCGACTCCGTCATCGTGGCCGACTTCGGTGTCGGCCGGGCCGCGATGAAGTCGTCGACAGTCGCCGAGCTCCGGGGCAGCTGGATCGGCATTCTCGAGGCACAGACCAAGCCCACCTACGAGTTCGTGGGCTACAGCGATTGCGTCGGGGAAGACCCGGCAAACGTCTCGCTGCGGGTAGAGCGCGCCCAAGCCGTTGCAGCCCTGTTTCCCAAGACCGCCGCACGGTCTCCAGTGCCTCGCGCCGGGACGATCACGGAATTTCCCGTCGGGAATACGGCCGCCGCGGAACGCGCCATGAACCGGTCGGTGATCATCCGCCTCCCGCCCACGGTCAAGCCACCGCGTCGGCCGCGCCCAGCACCCGAGACTCCGCACACGAAGATCCCGATCCAGGAGCCAGACACCGAGGGTTGCGGACGAGCCGAGAGGGACCAGCTCGCGATCGCCTGGCCCGCCGCGAAAATCATGATCGGGAAGGCTCTCGACTGGGCGCGCACGGACAAGGGCGGTGTCGCGACATTCCTCTTGAAGCGCTACTTCGGACCCGACGCGTTGACGAACATCGTCGGGATCAGGGCAGGCTACGAGAAAATCCTGAGGGATTGGGTGGACTGGGACAACGGTTTCGAGTGCCATACCCAGACCGAGGGCAGCTGTCCGAACAAGGATCCGCTCTTTGTCACGCATGCCTATGTCACTTCGAGAGGCAGGGGTCCCTTCAAGAAGCGCTACGGCAAGGTTCACATCTGTGCGGCAGCATTCGGCCAGATCGGCAACATGCAGCAGTTGTCCGCTACGGTCGTCCACGAGCTGAGCCACCGGCTCGATAAGACCACCGATCACGGTTACTGCCAGAACCCGCCCGAGTGCGCCCTGAGCACCAAACAGGCCCTCGACAACGCGGACTCCTACGCGCAGTTCGCCCGCGACGCGTTCAACTCCTCGATGTAGAGCGCGCGGCCGTCGAGTCAGCCGACGGGTTGCCGCAGGACCGTCCGCATCCGATCCGGCGCCGTGCGCCTGGCATCGGTCAGGTAGATCTCGTGGTGACGGCCTCGCGGCTGAAGGCCCTGCTCGTCGATGAACTCGTGGAGGCGAGCGATGTTCGGCGCCTCCTCGCTGTACGGCCCGGCATGCATCAGCTGCGCACACTGTCCCTCGTAAAGCTGGTGGACACGCAGCCGCGCGGCCGTCTCGGGGCCGACCTTCCTGCTCGCGCGCGCGACCGCGTCGTCGTGGAGGTCGTTGGGGACGTCGTCTGGCCGTCGGATCATCGCGGTCCACCGCCAGAGTGAGCGGTCGGATGTCCGCGGTTCGAAGTCGTGGTAGTCCTCTCCCTCGAGCCACCAGAGCCCCTCGAGTGGACCGACCTTGAGATCCGCTCGACCCTTGCGCTTGAGCGCGATGACGATGGGGTAGCTGACCGAGAACAGGGCCGTGATCGCTGCGGCGTATTCGGGGCCTTCCGGTCCGCCCTTGCCGTCGATCATCAGGTACGTGCGCTCCGGAACGTCGACGAGGACGGGGTCGGCCGGCGGTCGGTCGAGATCGGCCGGCCTGGATGTCCCCGCGCTCGGCGGCATGAAGTCAGACCTCCAGGACGAGGACGTGATGGATCTCGTTCTGGCCGTCCAGCAGGCGCCACGTCGCGCTGGGATGGCGAAGCTGCACGATGAGCCGGCCGATGGCCGCCGCCTCCCCGTGACGCAACCGCTCGAACTCCCCGCTCAGGCCGTACACGTGCGCGAGGCCGAGATCGGTATCGACATGGCTCACTGACAGTCGAACACCCAGGCCGGTCACGCCGATCGGGGCGGGGTCCGACGGGTCCGCGAGAGCCGCTCGATGCGTGCCGTCCGCCACCTCGGCCACGTGGTGCACGTGATCGGCGCGAAGCAGGAGGTGGATGCGTGAGTGCCGCCTCCGGACAGCGACCACGACGATCCCCGCGGCGATGACGACCACCGCTGCGGGCTGCCACGAAGCGAACGGGATCAGGCCCGCGGCGGCCGCGATCGTGACTGCGAGGGCCAGCGCGAGGGACGTCCACTGCGCCTCGCTGAAACCGCGCCGCCACGTCCGGTCCGGATCCCCGCGCAGGAACTCAAGGCCGAACCGTCCGACGGCATATGTGGCGACCGACCAGCCGAGGACCGCGCCGGCGGCGCCGGACCCCAGGACGACAAGGCCGCCGCCGAGAACGACGACCAGGGTCCACCCGGCCTCGAATGCCTGGACGGGTACGAGCGCTACGTTCACGAGATACCACGGCAGGCCTTCCTGCCGATGAGCCGCCGAGTAGCGGACCCCCCAGTCGGCTGGGCGGCCATGGCAGCAGCCGACGACCAGGCAGCCGATCCGACCGAGGACGAGGAACGTAGCCAGGCCGACCATCGCGAGGTCGAGGTACGGAAGCAGCGGCTCGCCGCCGGCCACGAGTCCCGCAACAAGGACAACGCTGACCGCGATCGCGTGGTGGTAGAAGGTGAGGCTCTCCTCGCCCGTCCTCACCTTCGTCCACATCGCGAGGACCAGGAACGTTCCGATCGCCAGGGCGCCCATCGCGAGGATGACGAGCGGCGAGCGCCCGACGAGCGGAGCCAGGAGCGCCGGGAGGCCGATCCCGGCGACGAAGCCCAGGGCGCCAAGGGCGAGGAACGAGGAGGTGGTTTGCCCGAACAGGCGGATCGTCGGGCGGAGCAGGGTTGCCGATGTCAGGGCCGTCATGCTATTCACCGCATCCCTTCATGAGGTCCTCGGACGAGGGGTTGCCGATGTCGGGCAGCGCGCCCTTGTCGGGGATCGTGAGCAGGATCTTGGTGCCGCTCGCGTCGACTTCTTCGGTGCGGTTTCCCTTGATCGCGTGCTTCTTCTTGCCGTCACGCTCCGAGATCGTCAGGGGGTGCAGACACTGGCCGACCGCGTCGGCACCGGCCAGCGTTGTGCCGGCTCGCTCCTTGAGTTTCTTCTCGTATTCCTCGCGACAGGCGTTCTTCGCAGCGTTCGGGCCGGCATCCTCGGCAACCGGCGGGACGCAGAAGCCGTCCTTGAGGGAGGTGACGGCTCCGATGTACTTTCCGTATCCCTTTTTCCACGCGGCCTTGTGATCCCGGCAGTGTTCTCGTTCCGCCTCCGCAATACGTTCCGCGAGTGCGGAGGTGACGACCTCGAATGCGGGCAGCACTTTTCCGAAATGCTTGCCCGGCTTCCTGACCTTGCGTTGCCCGTCCGGGTACTCACCGGCGTTCGTGAAGATGAACGGGCTGGGTGAGAAGCGAGGCGGGCTCGGGAGGTCGAGCTTGCAATGCTCGCCGCATTTCTCGGCCACCTTCACCCGGTCGGGGCTTCCGTATTCCTGGAAGCCGGTCGGCGGCACCGCGAAGCCGGTGAACCCGTAGACCGACGGCTTGTCGGTCGCGTCTTTGAGCTTCTGGTTGGCGAACACGGCGTTCCGGTCGGCGGGCGACGGGTTGCAGTCGTGCTCCGGCTCGAGCAGCTTCGGGTCAAGGGCCGGAGGCTCCCCGATCGTGCAGCATTTCGCCGCCTTATCACAGCGGCGAAGCCGGAGGCCGGACCGGATGGCCGGCAATGCGCCGGTTGAGACGCCCTCGACGCTCCCCTTGACGCCGAGCCACAACCGGGCGACCGCGTTGATCGCCGATCGGTCGGCCGCGAGCTCCGCCGCCGAGTCCTCGCTCCGGTCGTCGCGAAGCGTCGCAGTCCCGGCGTCCGCCTGGCCGACATGAGCGAGCTCGTGGGCAAGCAACGCATCGCCGATGACCGTTCCCGGCCGATATTCTCCGGCTCCGAACGCCACGTCATGGCCGAGCGCGAACGCCCGGGCATCGAGCCGGTCGGCCATGGCGGCGGCGTTCGAGTCCGTATGCAGCCGGACGGGGCCGAAGTCGCGGCCGAACGCCGACTCCATCCGGGCTCCGCGCGGATCCGTCGAATTCGACGCCCTTCCCAAGGCTCGCCCGGAGGGCATCCGGGTCGTCTCCATCCGGCACCCGTCCGCCGCGACGCTTGAAGAGCGGCACCTCCCCGATCAGGCCGCCGAGCGTCAGGTCCGACAGGGCCTGGCCCTCCCTGGCGGCGGCCGGCAGCTCGCAGGACGCGCCTTCGGTCTTGGATAGCGCGGCTTGTGCCCGCGCCGCCAGGCGGCGCAGCAGGGCCTTGAGCTTCACCCAGAAGGCTCGCACCTTGCCCTTGAGCGTGTTCCAGCGTCGGAAGAGCTCGCTGAGAAGTCGCCCCATCTGCCGCTTCACGGCCTCCCAGGCTCGGCGGAGGGCTTCCCGGATCTGAGCCGCACGACGGCCGAGCTCGGCGATCGCCCGGCCGACGCCCACCAGCACTCGCCGGACCATGTCGAGGATCCGGTCGACGAAGGCGTTCACCTTCTGCTGGATCCTCCGGATGATTTCCTTGGTCTTCAGCCGAATGTCTTCGATGATCCCGCTGATCAGTCGCCGGACCTGGTTGATGATGTTGTTCGCCTCGCCGCCGAGGGAGCTCACGATGCCGCTGACGAGGCCCTGCAGCCCGCCTACCAGTGACTCGACGCTGCTGGCGACGGCGTCCACCGCCCCCGAGGCCTTGCCGCCGAAGTTCGTGATGAGCGATGAGCTGAGCTCACGGAGCCCTGAGACCAGGGTCGTCGCCTGGCTCTCCAGGATCGTCCCCAACGTCTGGAGACCCGTGAGCGCGGCGGACGCCGCCGCGTCGATAGCGCCCGCGAACGAGCCGGCCAGTCCGCGGAGGCTCGCAAGCCCCGACCGTCCGGCCGCGGACAGTCCCGACCACAGCTCACCAAGCTGACCGAAGATCCCGGCTGCGATACCCTCGAGCGCGCCCAGGGTCTCTTCCCGCGCCGGGCCGAACGCGGACCGGCCCGCGCCGAGGCTCTCATCCGTCAAGCACTCGGCGCCGTTGCTCCCGATCGAGGACGTGAACAGGCTCCCTCCCCTGGCCTTCAGGGATTCGAAAAGCACCTCCGCCCGTCCCTTGAGGCCCTCGATGAGCGGTCCAGCGGCCGCCTTGAGCGCGTCCCAGCCGCCTCGCAGCGCCTCACCGGCGGAGGACGCGGCGCCGCGAAGCTGATCGGCGAGCAGCCGTCCCGTGGGCTCTCAGCGACTCCCACGCGCCGCTCGCGAAGCTCGTCAGTCCGTCCCAGGCCACGCTGAGCAGCCCGCCGACCGCGTCGGTGCGGGCGCTGACGGCGTCGACGACGTCGCTACCGATCGCCTTCGCCCGATCCCACGCTCCGGCGGCCGTGTCCCGGACCCCGGATACGACCGACGTCGCGCGACTGCGGAGCCTGCCGAGGAGCGATCGGCCGGCCGCAAGAAGATCGTCGGCGAGGTCTCGTTGGGCCGGCGGGGCCGATGCTGCCGCCACACCGGTTTGCCCGTCGCTCGATGCCGCCGCCACACCCGCGGCTGGAGCATCACGGTGCAAGGTGACCGCGGGACCGGCCCGGTCGGCGGATGGCGCCGGCAGGAGTGTCAGGTGGGGGTGCCCAATGTCGCCGAGCCGGTGAACACGCCCGTTGCCGTCCGGCAGCTCGCGGGGGTCGGCGGGCGGGTCAGCCGGGCCGAGAAGGCCCGGCCGGGTGATCAGCTCCGTTGTGGCCTTGTTCCCGACGGTCCGCTGGAGGGCGTCGACCATTCGGACACGCCCGCCCGTGTCGACTCGCGAGGCGAGCACGGCCAGGGCATCGATGGGCGGCGGCTCGATCGGGCTGCCACCCTGGATGACGCGGAGCCACGGTCGCACGCCGACGTCGGCGGCGGCGGTCTCCGGGGCGGCCTGCGTCGGCGGAGCCGGCGCGGCAACCTCTACGGAACGCGCCGTTGCCGCGGCAGTCGCCGTGCCAGCAGCGTCCATCGTCGTGCTCTCCGTTTCGACCGGAGCACCGTGGTGAGGGGACCGGTTTCGACCGGCACGACCATTGTCGAGCGGCCCTGCCGCCCATCAAGGTCGGATCGGGCAACACGGACGAGCCCGTTCGGGCAGAGGCTCGCGGTCGTTCGGGAGGCCGTGGGTGGATCGGGCCGGCGAGCCCCTTCCGTTGAACCTCAGCGCTTGCGTTCGAGGATCGGGCGGGCGCGCTCAGGGTCGTCGACGACAAAGGCGAACATCGCCCGATCGCCCCATCGACCCAGAAAGAGGTGGCCGTAGATATTGATGCCCGCGTCCGCGAGCTGCCGCGACAGCGTGGCCATCCCGCCGGGCCGGTCGTCGACCTCGGTGAGGATCAATTCGCCCTCGACGAACGTGTAGCCGCCCTCCTCGAGGACGGCCTTGGTCGTGTCGTCGTCGGCAGTCGTCATGATGACGTGGCCCGCGTCGCCGATCCCGCCGCCGCCGATGGCCCGCAGATCCACCCCTCGTGCGGCGAGAGCCTCTGCCAGGGTCGCCATGGCGCCCGGCTCGTTCTTCAGCTGGACGACGAACTGGTTGGCCATGGAGTCCTCCGAGGTTGCGCGTGGAGCGCAATTCTAGCGCCCGCGCTGGCCTCGGGAGCGCTCCCCTCAGTTCGCCGGCAACTTCGCCACGATGGCCAGCACGATCAGCACGGCGAGGACGAGCAGGCTCTGAACCATCTCGCGACGAAGAGCGGATCGAGGCTCGCCGCGATGCCGATCGTGGCCGCGGCCCGATGTCAGGTCCATGGCGGAACGCTAGAGCGGTCACGTGACGATCGCCATGGTACGTTCCGCCCAGGCCCAGGTAGCCCGTAGTGGGATGGTCGGCGTTGGTCGACGTCAGCCGCGGCGGCGGATCGCCACGGCGCGCCTGTACAGGTCGACGTACTGCGGCGCGGAGCCCGTCGTCCAGTCGAAATCGACGGCCATTCCACGGGCCACGATGCCGTCCCAGGCCGGGCCGCCGGCGTCCCGCGTCGACATCGCACGCTCGCAGGTGGCGGCCAGCGCCTCCGGTGTGGCCGGATCGAACGCGAAGCCCGTGCCCTCGCCCGGGAACCGCAGCTCGTCGACGACGGAGTCGGCCAGGCCACCGGTTCGCCGGACGATCGGCGGCGTGCCGTAGCGGAGCGCAATCATCTGACCCTGACCGCACGGCTCGAACCTGGATGGCATCAGGAAGAAGTCGACGCCCGCGTAGATCCGGCGGGCCATCGCCCGATCGAATCGCTCCAACAGCGCGACCTGGTCCGGCACGCGCTCCCCGAGGCCACGCAGTTCGGCCGCGATCGTTGGATCTCCGCTGCCGAGGACGACGATGCGGGCTCCGCTCGAGAGCAGACGGGATGCCGCCTTGGCGAGGAGATCGAAGCCCTTCTGCGGATCGAGCCGGCCGATCATCCCGAGGACCGGGCCGTCGTCCGCCGGGTCGAAGCCGACGCGCGTCAGGAGGTCTGCTCGGCAGGTCGTCTTGCCGGCGAGATTCGCGGCCGAGTAGGTCGCCGCCAGGTCGGGGTCCGTTGCCGGATCCCAGAGCGCGGTGTCGAGCCCGTTGAGGATGCCGATGTAGCGGTCCCCTCTCGCTCGGAGCGCCCCGTCGAGCCCGAACCCGAGCTCCGGCGTCAGCGACTCTCGCGCGTAGCCGGGACTGACGGTATTCGCCATCTCGACCCGCTCGATCCCGGCCGCAAGGAGATCGATCCCGGCGGGGTCGGTCACGACGCCGTCGCCGGGCGCGAGTCCAAGTTGGCCCAGTGCCCCTCGCGGTGTCCAGCCGTGGTAGGCGAGGTTGTGGATTGACAGGACCATCGCCGCGCGCTCGAGCACACGGTCGTCGGAGTACCAGCGGTCACGGAAGATGGCCGCCGGACAGGCGTGCCAGTCGTGGATGTGGATCAGGTCGACCGGCCGCTCAGGCTCTGACCGGAGCACCTCGAGTGCGGCCCGGCAGAGGAGTCCGAACCGCCAGGCGTTGTCGGCGTAATCGGCGCCGCCGGGCGACCCGTAGAGGCCGGCGCGGTCGTATGCGGCCGGATGGTCGATGAGTCGAAGCCGGTAGCCGTTCGCCTCGATATCGATGAGCGTCAGGTCCACCGCCCCGCCCAGCGCCTGCGGATCGGGAACGCGGAGCGGCCGCCCCGGGCCCGCGTCCGCCGGCACCTGCACCGACCGATAGCGCGGCATGAATACGTCGACGGTCCCATCGACGGCCCCCGGCACACCGGCCAGGGCGCGGGCCAGGGCATCGACGACGTCGGCAAGACCACCGACCTTCACCCACGGCTCGCATTCGGCGCTGATGAACGCGACGCGCAATGGCATCGGGTCATGGTACCGACGCAGTCCGGTCGTCGAGCGTCCGGACAGGCGCCACGGCCCATCGACCGTTCCGGACCGTGGGCTAAACCGGTTCAGGTCACCCCCCTGACCCGTTATCATCCCCCGGTCATGCTTCCCGCCCCACAGATCGCCTCGATCCCCGCGGCTACATTCCGACTCCCACCGCAGCTCGAAGGACTCCGACGCCTCGCCTACAACCTCTATTGGTGCTGGCACCCGCGGGCCCGGACGATCTGGAGCCGGATCGATCGCGAGACGTGGACCCGCCACCGCAACCCGATCCCGGTGCTGAGCGGCCCGGTGGAGTGGACTCGCCTGCTCGACGACACGACGTTCATGGCCGAGGTCAAGGGCGTTCTCCGCGAGTTCGACGAGTACATGAGCGACGGGGCGGACCACTGGTTCCAGCGCCGGTACCCCGAAGCCCCGGCTGGGCCGATCGCCTACTTCTGCGCCGAGTACGGGTTCTACGAATCGCTCGGGATCTACTCCGGCGGTCTCGGCGTGCTCGCCGGAGATCACACGAAGACGACGTCCGACATGGCCCTGCCCTTCATCGGCGTCGGGCTGATGTATCGCAAGGGGTACTTCCACCAGACGATCGACGCCGACGGCCACCAGGAGCACGAATACCCGGACTACGACCTGTCACGGCTGCCGATCAGCCGTGTCCAGGGCATCGACGGCGAGCCACTCCAGGTCTGTGTCGAGCTTCCCGATCGCGATCTCCAGGTCGCGGTCTGGCTCGCGCAGGTCGGCCGGACACCGGTCCTGCTCCTCGACACCGATATCCCCGAGAACGGCGATGGCGATCGGCCGATCACCCACATCCTCTACGTCCGGGGTCGCGAGATGCGGCTTCACCAGGAGCTGGTCCTGGGCATCGGTGGCGTCCGGGCGATCCGGGCGCTTGGGATCGAGCCGTCCGTCTGGCATCTCAACGAGGGCCACTCCGCCCTCCTGCTCGCCGAACGCGCTCGCGAGTACGTCGCCGGCGGCGATTCGCTCGACGTGGCATGGGATCGTGTCCGGTCCGACAGCGTCTTCACGATCCACACGCCGGTATCGGCCGGCAACGAGCGCTTCGCCGCCGATCTCGTCCGACGAGTCGCCGGCCCGATCCTCGACGGCGACGGCCGCCCATCGACCGGCGGCGTCCCGATCGACAAGGTCCTCGAGCTCGGCGTCGGGGTCGAGGCGGACCCGAACGAGTTCGACATGACGGCGTTCTCCCTGCGCCTCACTCGACGGGCAAACGCGGTCAGCCAGCTCCACGGACGGACCGCCGACGCGACGTGGCGCGGAGTGTCACCGCGGGAGATCATCGGCGTCACGAATGGCGTCCACATGCCGAGCTGGATCGGGCACGCGATGGGCGAGACCCTCGCCGGCAGCCTTCGGGCGGATCTCGACAACCTTGATGCGGAGGGCGCGCGAGGCCGATTCTGGGAACGGCTCGACCAGATCTCGGACGACGAATTGTGGGAGACCCACCAGCGCCAGAAGCTCGAGCTCGCGATTTTCGCGCGCCGGCGGCTCCGGAGCCAGTTCGCGCGCCACGGTGAGGCGCCGGCTGTCCTCGATTCGGTCGAAGGTGCGCTCGATCCCGACATCCTCACGATCGGCTTCGCTCGACGATTCGCAACCTACAAGCGCGCCGGGCTGCTGTTCAGCGACATCGAGCGCCTGGCCAGGCTGCTATGGGATGACAAGCGACCCGTCCAGGTCGTGTTTGCCGGAAAGGCCCACCCCGCCGATCGACCCGGCCAGCAGGTGATCCAGGAGATCTTCGAGCGGTCCCGCTCGGAGCAGCTGCACGGCCGCGTGTTCATCCTCGAGGATTACGACATCCGGATTGCTCGCTATCTCGTCGCCGGCGTCGACATCTGGCTCAACAACCCGCGCCGGCCGCTCGAGGCCTCCGGGACGAGCGGCATGAAGGCGGGCGCGAACGGGGTCGTCAATCTCAGCGTCCTCGATGGCTGGTGGGACGAGGGATGGATCGGCGACAACGGCTGGGCGATCGGTGGCCGTGAGGTGAACCACGACGAGGGAGCGCAGGACTGGGCCGACGCGCAGGACCTGTACCGGATCCTCGAGCAGGAGGCCGTGCCCCGCTATTACGAGCGCGATGCCGACGGCTTGCCGAGCACCTGGCTCGAGCTGATGCGGCGTTCGATGGGATCGACGCTCTGGCGGTTCTCGACGACACGGATGCTCCATGAATACGTCGAGCGGATGTACCTCCCCGGGCCCGAGGAGATCGACCAGACGGTCGGGGCGGCGGGCGCGGCCGGGATCGCGGCGGACGTGGCGGAGGTCGGTGCCGCCGCCGCCGATGCCGCGGCGGGTGGGGCACCGACAAAGACCTAGATCGAGCGGAAGGTGCGCCCGTCGACGGGACGAGGACGGGTCAGTCGTCGACCAGGATCGCGCCGCCAAGGGCGGGCAGGACGATCGCCCCGCCGCCGTCGGTGAGCCGAACGCCGGTCATCCCCGGCAGCTCCAGGCATCGGAGGCCCTCGCCGCCGCCCGCGGACCCGAGGTCGAGCTCAACCGGGTCGTCACCTGGGTTGACCGCGACGATCGCTCGGCGCTCGCCCGCCCGCCTCGAGAGCGCGATCGACCGATGGCCAGCTACCGCGATCCGGACCTCGCCACCGCGGAGTGCGGCATGCGCCGCCCGGACGCGGATCGCCTCCCGGACGAAGGCCTTGGTCGCGGCCGCCTCTGGGTCCTGCGTCTCGCCGTCGACCGGGTAGGCACGCCGGCAGTCCGGATCGGCTCCCCCTTCCATCGCGAGCTCGTCGCCGTAGTAGATCGACGGAGCACCGGGCAGGGTCAGCTGCAGGAGCGTCGCCAGGCGGAGGCGCGCCGGATCGCCGCCCATGACCGTCCGCGCGCGCGGCGTATCGTGGCTGCCGAGCAGGTTGAACTGGGCGGCCGTCACGTCCGGTTCGAGGTACGCGTGGAGGTGCTCCAGCCGGGACCCGAAGCCCGGTCCGTCCAGGGCAACGAGGTCGCGCCGGTAGTTCGCCTGCCTGGCGATGACCGCGGTGTCGAGCCGATCGCCGCCGATGAAGCCGAGGATCGCCAGCGTGAGCGGGTAGTTCATCAGCGCGTCGAAGCGGTCGCCGCTCAGCCAGTCTGCGGCCTCGTCCCAGATCTCGCCGATGAGGTACGCGTCGGGATTGATCGCCCGGACCCGACGCCGGAACTCGGGCCAGAACGTCTGGTCCTCGATGTCCTCGGGGACGTCCAGCCGCCAACCGTCGATCCCGAAACGGAGCCAATACTCGGCGACGCCGAGCAGGTACTCGCGGACCTCCGGGTTCTCGATCCGAAGCTTGGGGAGGGACGGGACGTTCCACCAGCTTCGATAGCCGAACCTGACCGGGGGCATGCCGTCGCGTCCATCGTCGTATGCCCCCAGGCCGCGCCGGTGGGTCACCACATCGGGATCCAGGTAGAACCAGTCGCGGAACGGCGATGCGCCGCCGGCCTCCATGACGTGGTGGAACTGCCAGAATCCCCGCCCGACGTGATTGAACACTCCGTCGAGGACGATCCGCATCCCGCGATCGTGGGCGGCATCGAGCAGCTCGCGCAAGGCCGCGTCGCCACCGAGCAGCGGGTCCACGACCATGTAGTCGTACGTGTTGTAACGGTGGTTCGATGCGGCCATGAAGATCGGGTTCAGGTAGATCGCAGTGATCCCGAGATCGACGAGTTCGTCCAGGCGCTCGGTCAGGCCGAGGAGGTCGCCGCCCTTGTAGCCGTCGAATGTCGGCGGAGCCGGCCACGGCTCGAGAACGCCGGGTTTTGTGACCCGTGAGCTCGAGGCAAAGCGATCGGGAAAGACCTGGTAGAAGACCGCATCGCGAACCCAGGCGGGCGGGTCGGGCCTCATCGGACGAGAGGCCCGCGGCCGATGCGATACTCGACCGGATGTCGTCCCATGTCCACCTCCATGCGGGAACGCGACGCCTCGCGGCGACCCTCGTCCTCTCGCTCGCGTTCGCTTCCTGCGGGCAGCCGGTCACGTCGACGATCCCCGCTCCGTCTCCGTCGGCCGGCGCCGGCTCGTCGCCCAGTGGCACCGTCGCCGCGTCGCCGCGAGCGTGTGCCTTGAACGGCGGACCGACCGTCGAACGCCAGCCCTGGTCGGATCGAATCTTCTACGAAGTGTTCGTCCGCAGCTTCCAGGACTCCGACGGCGACGGCATCGGCGACCTTCGCGGCCTGACGAGCCGCCTCGATCAGCTGAACGACGGCGATCCGGCCACCACCGAGGATCTCGGCGTCACCGGACTGTGGCTCATGCCGATCGCCGAATCGCCGAGCTACCACGGCTACGACGTCGCCGACTACCGTACCGTCGAGTCTGACTACGGCACCGCCGACGACTTCCGCGCCCTCATCGCCGCCGCTCACGAGCGCGGCATCGTGGTGATCGTCGACCTCGTCCTGAACCACAGCTCGCGCGACCATCCCTGGTTCCGGGACGCGCTGACTCCCGGCTCCGTCCACGACGACTGGTACGTCTGGTCCGAGTCGCGGCCGCGAATCGCGAGGTCCGATGGATCGCGTGTCTGGCACGAGGCCGGCGGCCGCTTCTACTACGGCTACTTCTGGGAAGGAATGCCGGACCTCAACCTCGAGAACGCCGACGTGACCGCCGAACTCGACGACCTCGGCCGGTTCTGGCTCGAGGAGATGGGAGTCGACGGGTTCCGGCTCGACGCGGCTCGTCATCTCATCGAGGACGGCGAGCAGCTCGAAAACACTCCCGCGACGTTCGAATGGTTGAAAGCCTACCGCGAGCGGCTCAAGGCCAGTCATCCTGATGCCCTCGTCCTGGGGGAGGTGTGGGACGCCACCTCGATGTCGTCCCGGTATGTCCGCGACGGCGCGCTCGACCTGACCTTCGACTTCGGTCTCGCGTCGGCGACGATCGTCTCGCTCAACTCGCGCGACGCCGGCTCCGTGACGGCGGCGCTGCGCGAGGTCGCCGAGGCGTACCCGCGCGACACGCTCGCGACGTTCCTGACGAACCACGACCAGAACCGCGTCATCGGCCAGCTCGGCGACGACCCGGCAGCCGCCCGCCTCGCGGCGACGCTCCTCCTCACCGGACCCGGCACCCCGTTCATCTACTACGGCGAGGAGATCGGCATGAGCGGTAGCAAGCCCGACGAGCGGATCCGGACCCCGATGCGCTGGGACGCGACCGAGCCGGCCGCCGGCTTCTCGACGGCCACGCCATGGGAGACGCTGAGCGACGACCCGGCATCCGTCAACGTCGCCGACGAGTCGGCCGATCCCGACTCGCTGCTCGCCACGTACCGCGACCTGATCCGGCTCCGCGCATCGCAGCCGGCCCTCGCTTCGGGCGACCTCGTCCCGGTCGACTCGTCGGACCGCCACGTCGTCGCGTTCGTTCGCAACGCAGGCACCGACGCCGTGGTCGTGGTCGCGAACGTCGGCAACGAGGCGGTGTCGTCGCCGATCCTGACCCTTGACGAGGGTCCCCTCTGTGGCACGCCGTCGGCCGTCGTCGTGAGGGGCGACGGCCAGGTCGCGGCGCCGACCATCACGCCGAGCGGCGGCTTCGAGGACTACGCGCCGGTCGCGACCCTCGGCCCGCGCGAGGCCATCGTGATCGACCTTCGCCCGTGACACGCCGAGGTCGCGCGTGACCGCGCCACCCGGCGACCGCCCCGCCCCTGACCGCGGGCCCGCGCCCAGCCGCGATCGAGCTCGCGGCGGCGCTGCTCATCGTGACCGGCGTCATCCAGCTGATCAGCGCCATCGGCGTCATGGGGAGCCTGCCCGTCGGCTCCGAGGGACTGCTCGCGCTCTCGATCGCCCTCGACGTCGCAACGATCGGCTCGGGGCTGCTCGTACGTGGAGGCCGGCTCTGGTTGCTGGTCGTCAACTACGTCGCCGTGCTCGGGTTCCTCGACCTGCTGCGGATCGCCACGAGCCCGGTGGCGATCGCCCTGACCGCGGTCGACTTCGTCGTCCTGTATGTGCTGATCACGAATCGGTCGTGGTTCCAGCGGCCGACGGCAGACGAGCCGCCCGATAGTCCAGGGCTCAGCGACTGAGCGCCGCCCGTCACCCCTTGACGCCGCCGACCGCGAGGCCCCCGACGAGGTAGCGCTGGAAGACGAAGAACACGAGCGAAACGGGGAACGCGAACAACACTGCGAACGCCGCGAACTGCGACCAGTTCGTCGTCCTAGCGAACTGCCCGACCATGCTGTTGAGCGCCAGCGACAGCGTCCAGTCGTGGACTTCGCCGATGAACAGGGCGACCGTCAGGTACTCGGTCCATCCGGCGAGGAAGCCGAGAAAGCCGGTGACGGCGATCGCCGGGACGGCCAGCGGCAGCACCACCTTGCGGAAGATTTGGTTCTGCGTCGCACCGTCCACGGCAGCGGCTTCCTCGAGGTCCTTCGGGATCGTGTCGAGGTAGCCCTTGAGGTTCCAGATCGCGAACGGCAGCAGACCGGCGACGATGGTCAACGTGACGCCGAGGAGCGAGTTTCGCAAGTTGAACGACGCATCCCCGAGGGAAATCTGGAACTGGTTCAGGAAGATGAACAGCGGGATGATCGTGGCGACCGACGGCAGCATGAGCACCGCGAGCACCGCGATCATCAGCGCCCCGCGGCCACGGAACTTGAGACGCGAGAACGCATACGCTGCGGTGACTCCCAGCAAGACCGACACGGCGGACGCCGCGATGGCGACCTTGAGGCTGTTGAGCGCGAGCTCGACGAAGCTGATCGGATTGCTGGTCGGCTGGTTGATGACCGCGGAATAGGCGTCGAACGATGCCCCTGGCGGAATCAGGTTGAGCCCGTCGGGCCGCGAGAGGTTTCGCGGATCGACCGACATGCTGATGATCCAGACGACCGGGAACAGGACCGACGCGGTGATGAACAGCAGGATGAGCTGGAGGCCGATCTGGCGGCGGAGCGGCAGCCTCTTCTCGCCGGAGTTCGACGTCTTCGCCCGGACCCCGCGGGTCAGGAGACGCCGGTTGTCGGAGACGGCGGCGGGCGCGGTCATCGATCTGCCTCCGGGTGATGGCGGTTACTCGGCATAGCTCTTCGTCGCTTTCGCCAGACGGTTGGTGATCAGCGTGATGACCAGGAGCAGGAAGAAGAGGTAGACGCAGAACGCGGCTGCGATTCCGAACTGGCGCTGGTCATTGGCCAGGCGGTAGGCCTGCGTGACCAGGATCTCGGTCCTGCCGAACGGCTCGCCCTGGGTCATGAAGAACGGCAGGAAGAAAAGGTTGAACGTGATGACGAAGCCGTAGATCGCGTAAGGCAGCATCGCGGGGCGGAGGAAGATCACCGTCACGTTCTTGAACTTCTGCCAGGAGCTGGCCCCGTCGATCTCCGCGGCCTCGTAGAGCTCGCCCGGGATCGATTGCAGGGCGCCGGTGGCGACGACCGCGTTGAGCGGCCAGCCGAGCCACGTGTTGGCGGTGAGCATTGCGAAGAACGCGAGCGGCAGCGGGATCCAGCTGATCGGGTCGTTGGGCTGGCGGATCCAGTCGAGATTGAAGGCCGGGTGCGTTGCCGCGATGCCGAAGAGCCCGCCGACCGCCTGGAGCCCCTGGTTGATCGCCCCGGAACTCGGGTCGTACATGTTCCGCCAGACCGTCGCGACGATGATCGGGGGGATGACGACGGGGAGGATGAAGATCGCCCGGTAGAACCCCTTGAACTTCAGGCCGGGCGTGTTCAAGAGCAGTGCGACGGCGACGCCGATGATGATGTGGACGGCGACGTTGCTGAATGCCCAGACCAGGTTGAACAGGACGAGGCGGACGAACTCGAAGTTCGGGATCCCCAACTTCGACTGGGCGATCCTGATGTAGTTGTCGAGGCCGACGAATTCGGCCGGGACCGGGTTTCGAACCCGGAAGTTGATCTGTCCGAAGTCGGTGAACGACATCCAGACCTGGAAGAACAGGGGGTAGAACGTGATGACGGCCATCACGACGAACGCCGGCACGAGGTAGAGGTATGGCTGCACGCCACGCCTGGCCTGGGTTGAACGGCTGCGGCGGGGCAGCGTCGCGGCATCGGTCGCCATGCGCGAGTCCTTTCTCCGATGACGTGGCTCGTTGGGCGGCTGGCGTTTTGCGAGTATCGGTCCGGGGCTGGACCGGATCAAGCGGATCGGGCGCGCTCCGGGAGCGACGGGTGGGGTGATCGGGGCGCCCCGGAGGGACGCCCCGACCGCTCTGTCGCGAAGGCTAGATGCCGCTCGCCTCGTCCATCAGGGTGCAGGCGCTGGCGATGGATGTCGCCGGGTCTGCCCCCTTGTCGATGACCTCGTTCAGCGCGTTGCCGAATGGGGTCCACCAGTTGCCGAATTGCTCGTTCTGCGGTCGGGGCAAGCCTGCCGCGGCGGCGTCGGCGAAGCCCTGGGTGATCGAATCGGTTACCTCGACCGTCGGGTTGGCCGGAACGTGGCCGGCGTCGTCGACGAAGGTCTGCATGGCCTCGGGAGACGTCAGCGCGAGGGCCACGTCGACGGCGAGCTTCGCCTGCTCGGGATCGAGGTTCGGGTTGACGTACCAGCCGTCGGTCCCGGTGAAGGGATTGGCGGCAGCGGTGGGGCCGGCCGGGATCGGCGCGACGGCGAGGTTATCGCCGAGGGCCGTCCGGAAGTCCGCGGTCTGCCAGGGGCCGTCGATCATCGCGTTGATCACGCCGGTCTGGAACTGCGTCTTGAGCGCGTTGCCGTCGGTGTTGAAGACCGCGCCGGCGTCCTTCAGCTCCTTCAGATAGCCGAACGCCTCGGCGAAGCCGCCATCGTCCGCCGTGCACGCGCCCGCGTCGTCCATGAGCTCGCCACCGAACGCGCCGGTCCAGCCGAACTGGTGGTAGACGCCCTGGTTGACGCCGAGCTTGATCGAGCCGTCCTTGACGCCGGCGAGTAGCTCGTCCGACGTGGTCGGCGCGGTCGCGACCTTGCTCTTGTCGTACCAGAGTGCGACGGCCTTGAGCGACTCCGGAACCATGTAGAACGCGCCGTCGACCTTCGAGCCCTCGATGGCCACCGGCAGGTAGCCCTCGAGCGCGGGGTTGCCGACGAGGTACTCGTCGAGGTTCGCGATGGACTCCTCGCGGGCGTCCTTGCCGAGGTCGTCGTTCGGGGCGATGAACATGTCAGCCCCGCCGCCGGCGGCTACTTCCGTCCGCCACTTTTTGAAGATCTGGTCGAAGGGCTGCTCGACGACGTTGATCGTCAGGTCGGGGTTCGCGGCGCGAACCGCGTCGAGGACGGTATTGAGCGCGCCGGTCTCGCCGCCGCCCGAGCCGTACGAGTGCCAGAAGGTGATTTCGCCGCTGAGCGGCGCGGCTGCGGCGGCTGAGCCCGATGGCTCGGTGCCCGTGGAGGCCGCCGGCGCGGACGCCGCGGTGGAGGCCGCAGGCGACGGTGTCGCGGCACCGCCACCGCAGGCGGCGACGACGATCGTGAGGCCGGCGAGGACGCCAAGCACTCGAAGCTTCGTGTTCATGTTCTGTATCTCTCCTCCTCGATTGATGGATGGCCGGCGGGGCCGGCTTCTGGTCGTCCGCTCGACAGCGGATCCGGGCGGTCGTGTTTGCGACGCTGCGCCCGGCGGGCCGCGTCTGGCATGGACCTCGGTCTGACCCCGGTCACCTCCCCTGCTTGGCGGGCGCCGAACCTGTCGACGCCCGGACGATGAGTCGAGTCGCCAGCCGACGGTGTCCCGGCGGCTGACTGGTGCCGGCTATGACGGACAGGAGGAGGCGCGCCGCCTCCTCTCCTTTGCCGCGGATCGGCTGATGGACGGTGGTGAGAGGCGGATCTGTTGTCTCCGCCATGTCGATGTCGTCGAAGCCGACGACGCTGACGTCGCCCGGGACGGACAGACCCTTGTCGCGAAGCGCCCGGATCGCGCCGATGGCGATCGCGTCGCTCATCGCCAGGACGGCGGTCGGCCGACGGCCGGCAGTCCACGCTCGCTCCAGGGCGGCTACCCCGCCAGCGAACGTCGCCTGGCTGACGATGACGTCGTCGTCGGCGATCTCGACGCCGACCGCCGCAAAGGCCGTTCGATAGCCGCGCAACCGCCGGGCCAGGACGTCCTCTGCGCCGCTCGGGGCATGTTCAGCCCGCTCGATCGCAACCACGAGCACCTCGCGATGCCCGAGCGCGATCAGGTGCTTCGCCGCGGCATTTGCACCCCCTTCGTCGTCGACGTCGACAGACGCGATCCGCTCGAACGGATCCGAGTCGACAGTCGTCATCGGCAGGCCTGCCCGACGGATCTCCGCGATCTCGGGATGGTCCGCCGCCAGACCGATCGCCACGATGCCGTCAACGGTCGCCCGGGCGATCGCCCGCGACAGCGAGCCGTGGAGCGGCGAGATGAAATGGAGTCCGTAACCGGCTTCCTCGGCGACCGCGGCGACGCCGGCGCTGAACATCCCGAAGAACGGGTTCGAGAAGATCTTCGCGAGGGCCTGCGGCGTGAGCAGGCCGATCGTCCCGGTCCGCCGCTGGGTCAGCATCCGGGCAACCGGATCCGGCCGATAGCCGAGCGAATCGGCAATCTCCATGATCCGCGAAGCTGTGTCGACGTTGAGCCGGCCGGGATTGTTGAACGCGAACGACACGGCAGTCTTCGACACGCCGGCGGCTTCCGCCACGTCCGCGATCGTCACCCGTCGCGTGACCTGATGCTCCAAGCTGCCTCCTCAGGCAAGGAACTCGCCGTCGCCCGTCCCGCTCTGGTTGTCAGCCCATCGGCTGTGTATCATCCGGGGAACGTTGCGGCAAACCGGTTTAGCAAACCGGTTTAGGCACCGTAGCAGAGTCGCCGACGCAACGTCAATGGGGTTGAATCGAATCCCCCCGTTTCCCGCGAGCAACAGGAAATCGCACCTTGGCTCCCCGCATCTCCATCGCCCTGACGCTCCACAATCACCAGCCTGTCGGCAACTTCGGTTGGGTGATCGCCGAGACCTACGACCACGCCTACCTGCCGATGCTGGAGGCGCTCGAGCGCCATCCGGGCGTCCAGCTCGCCCTTCACTACAGCGGTCCCCTCCTCGATTGGATCGCCGCCGAGCGGCCGGACTTCCTGGAGCGTCTCGGTCGCCTCATTGCCCGCGGTCAGGTCGAGCTCGTCGGCGGCGGCTGGTATGAGCCCGTCCTCGCCGCCCTGCCGGAGCGCGATCGGGTGGGCCAGCTGGTCCGCATGGCCGACGAGCTCGAGCGTCGGTTTGGAGTCCGGCCGCGCGGAGCCTGGCTTGCCGAGCGGGTCTGGGAGCCGGACCTGCCCACATCGCTGATCACCGCCGGCTACGGCTGGACGGTCCTCGACGACGCCCACTTTCGCGCCGCCGCGATCCCCGAGGAGGCGCTCTGGGGTCCCTACACGACCGACGATCAGGGCAAGATCCTGACGGTCTTTGGCACGGAGCAGGGCCTCCGCTACCGGATCCCGTTCCACGAGGTCGCCGACGTCATCGGCTACCTGCGCGACCATGCCACCGAAGCGGGTGACCGCCTCGGGACGATGGGCGACGACGGCGAGAAGTTCGGCGGCTGGCCGAAGACGTTCGAGCATTGCTGGGGCAAGACTGCGTGGCTGGAGCGGTTCTTCTCGGCCCTCGAGGCGAACCGCGACTGGCTCACGACCGTCACCCCTTCGGCCTGGATCGACGGACACGACCCGATCGGCCGGGTCTACCTGCCGACGGGGTCGTACGCGGAGATGGGTGAATGGGCCCTACCGGCCGACGAGGCGCTTGCCTTTGCCCGTGCGGTCCGCGAGGCCAAGGCTGCCGGCCGACCGGAGGCACGCTGGCTGCGCGGCGCGATCTGGCGCAACTTCCAGATCAAATACCGCGAGATCAACGACCTGCACAAGCAGATGCTCCGGGTGAGCGACCTCGTCGAGGCGATGCCAAGGAGTCTCAGCCGCGACATCGCCCGCGACCACCTCTACGCCGGTCAGTCCAACGACTGCTACTGGCACGGGCTGTTCGGCGGGATCTATCTGCCCGATCTCCGCATCGCGACCCTCCATCGGCTCATCGAGGCCGAGGACCTCGCCCTCGGCGGACCCGGGGCGCCCGTCGAGTCCGGACTGCTGGTTGACCTCGATCTTGACGGCACTCCCGAGGCGCTGCTCGTCGACGATGGCCAGATCGTCGCGATCAAGCTCGACGAGGGCGCCGGAATCGGCCGCTGGGACCTCCGCGCCGCCGGTCATCCGCTGGCGGCCGTGATGCGGCGTCGCCCCGAGGCGTATCACGAAAAGCTCCGCGAGCACGATCGGTTGGCTGCCGCGCCGCACGACGGGTCTGAGCCCGAGGAGCCGGCGTCCATCCACGACATCGTCACGACGAAGCAGGAAGGGCTCTCCGAGCTGCTCTTCGTCGACCACTACGAGCGACGCTCCGGCCTCGTCCGCCTGCTTCCGCCCTCGACGACCGCGGTCGAGTTCGAGGACGGCAGTGCCCGCGATCTCGTCGGTGCGCTCGACGGGCAGTGGTCGCTCGAGACGATCGGGCCCGATCGAGTCGTGGCCTCGTTCCACGAGGGGCCGGCTGCGATCCGGAAGACGATCCGGATCAGCGGCGGCCGGCTCGATCCGCTGTTGACCGTCGACGTCGAGATCCTGAACACGTCCGACGATCGCCTCGATGCCCTGCTCGGCATCGAGTTCGCGATCATGCTTCTCGGTGGCGGACACAATCCGGCTGCCTTCCACGAGGTCGACGGGCGCCGCATCCCCCACGACGAGCGACTGCAGGTCCAGGGCACCAGCCGCCTGAGCTCCGGGAATCATCAGGTCGGCGTCGGCCTCGAGACGGTGGTGGATGGGCCAGTCACCGTCTGGATCGCCCCGATCGAGAGCGTCTCCAACTCGGAGGCGGGCTTCGAGCTCGTCTACCAGGGCAGCGCGGTGCTGCTCGGCCGCCAGATCGCGCTGGCTCCCGGCGAGCGCACATCGCTGCGGGTCGAACAGAGGGCAACCATCGCGGTCGGCGTCCCGAACATCGAGGCCGCGGTCAGTCCGTGAGCCGTGGCCGCCTCGCCGTCCATGCCCACTTCTACCAGCCCTCCCGGGTCGACCCGTGGACCGGGCAGGTGCCGGAGGAGTTGTCGGCGGCGCCATTCCATGACTGGAACGAGCGGGTCCATGCGGAGTGCTACCAGCCGAACGCATCGCGCGGCAACCTCGAGCGGATCTCCTGGGACCTGGGCCCGACACTCGGATCGTGGCTCGCCACCGCCGACCCGGCGACGCACGGTCGTTTCGTGGCAGCGGCGAGCGGCGACAACGCCATGGCCCAGGCCTTCCATCATTCGATCCTGCCGCTCGCATCCGCCGCCGATCGACGGACCGAGATCCGATGGGGCATCCGCGAGTTCGAGCTCCGCTTCGGCCAGCCGCCGGCGGGCCTCTGGCTCCCTGAGACGGCCGTCGATCTGCAAACGCTCCGGATGGCCGCCGAAGAGGGCATCCGCTACACGATCCTCGCGCCATGGCAGGCGGCGGATCCCGGGGTCGACACGCGCCGGCCGTACCGCGTCGAAATCGGCCCGGGGCTGTCGATCGTCGTTGCCTTCTTTGACTCCGGCCTGTCGGCCGCCGTCTCGTTCGAGCAGGAGGCCACGTCCGACGCGGACCGGTTCGCCCGGGAACGCGTGGCGGCTCGACTCAGCGGCGACATGCCGGACGGCCAACCGCCGCTCGCAATCATCGCCACGGACGGCGAAACCTATGGCCACCACCAGCAGTTCCGTGACCTGTTCCTCCAGCGCCTGGTCGCCCCGGACGACGAGTCGCCCGATCGCGGCTTCGACGTGGTCTCGCTCGCGAAGGCGATCGCCGAGCCGCCCGATCGGCCTCATCCCGTGATCCAGATCGCCGACCGGACATCGTGGAGCTGCCATCACGGGGTGGCGCGCTGGTACGCGGAGTGCCCGGACGCGCCCGACGGCCGGTGGAAGGGTCCGCTCCGGGCCGCGCTCGAGCGGCTCGCCGGTGGGATCGATCTCGCCACCGAATCAGCATTCGCACTCCTCCCGGGCGCGCCGGACCCATGGCCGATCCGTGACGCCTGGGTCGATGTCGTCGTCGGAGCGATGACGGGCAACGAGTTCGTCACGGAGCGTGCGCCGTTGGTCGCGACGGTCGACCAGCGCGACCGGATGCTCTCCCTCCTCGATGCCCAGCATTGGCGCCTGGCAATGTTCGCGAGCGACGGCTGGTTCTGGGACGACCCGGTCCGGCTCGAGACACGGCAGGTGATTCGGGCCGCCGCTCGAGCTGCCCGCATCGTCGACGAGGCGACCGGCACATCGCTCGAGCGCCGCCTCGTTGCCGACCTGTCGTTGTTCGTTTCCCCGTCGCGCGGCCTCGACGGCGCGGCCATCTACCGGATGGCGCTCGCCGACGTCGGGCAACCGGGGCTGCCGGGAGAGTAGCGACGCAATCGTGAGAATCGTAAGGATCCTTTAGCAATCCTTACGGGCGCTGGAGTGGACGCGATAGCCACTTGGACCCGACGATGATCCTGCGCGGGCCGCAACGGCTCGCGATTCCGGCCTACCACTTGCCGGACGCGCCGCCGGCGCGCCAGACCCTCGATGACACCAATGACTTCCGGTTTCTTCAACTCCATCAAGACCTTCGCGCTGCTTGCCGCGCTCGGTGGGCTGCTCGTCTTCGTCGGCGGCTTGCTCGGCGGCCGAGGCGGGATGGTCATCGCGCTCGTCTTCGCGGTCGCGATGAACGGCTTCGTCTACTGGAAGAGCGACTCGCTCGCGCTGCGAGCGAATGGAGCGCGTGAGCTCGCGCCCGGCGAGCTGCCACGGCTCCGGGCGATCGTCGCCGAGCTGGCGGCTCGCGCCGGCATTCCAATGCCCCGCGTGTACATCATCGAGCGGCCCGAGCCGAACGCGTTCGCGACCGGCCGCGACCCGGAGCACGCGGCCATCGCCGTGACGACGGGAATCCTCGAGATCATGGACGAACGGCAGCTGGCGGGCGTCCTCGCCCATGAGCTGTCGCACGTCAAGAACCGTGACACGCTGGTCGGGACGATCGCCGCCACGATCGGTGGTGCGATCAGCTTCCTGGCCCAGATGGCCCAGTTCCAGATGATCTTCGGCGGCCGCGACGAGGAGAACGGCGGTGGCGGATTGGGCGCGCTGATTGCGATCATCCTCGCCCCGATCGCCGCGCTGGTCATCCAGCTCGCGGTCTCGCGGGGACGTGAGTACGGCGCGGACACGTCGGGCGCGGCGCTCACCGGTGATCCGGAGGCCCTCGCCCAGGCGCTGGAGCGGCTCGAGGCAGCCAACAGCCAGAACGGCTTGCGGGCACGCCTGACGCGGTCGCTTCCGGGCTCGCGCGGGCGGGTCCCCGCACCGGCGCCGGCCGCCAACCCGGCGTTCGCTCATCTCTACATCGTCAATCCGCTGTCGGGCCGAAGCCTCGGCGGCCTCTTCTCGACTCACCCGCCGGTCGCCAGCCGGGTCGAGCGGCTCCGGCAGATGGCTCGCCAGGGAGTTCGTCGGGCGGCCTGATCGCGGGCACCCGGTCGACGAGCTCGCGGCGCTGCCGGGGGGGCCGGCCTGCTGGGCCCAGGCGGCGGGCTTGCGCGGCGGGCCAGGGCGGCGGGCCGGCGCCCGCCGGTGCGCTGGTCCGACAGGCTGGTCCGGCAGGCGGACCAACGGACGAACGAACGGCGGCGAACGGCCCTCCGAGGCCTCGTCCCCCGCCGTTTGGACCGCTGGCCGGACCATCTGGCGGAGGACAGGGCCATATCGACAAGTCGCGGGCCCCTCGACCGCTGGTTGGTCCGGCTGCCGGACCACGAATCGACGAGGCAGATCGGTGCGACGAGCGGAGCGGCGCACAACCTGAGAATCAGTCAGCCCGCGGCCTGCGCGCCACGGGCTGACTGAGGTTTCGCCGGAGCTACCGGCGAGATGTAAATCTGGTCAGGAAAGCCCGCCCGGACGGCGCGGGTCCGTTGACCCGTCGCGCGTGTCGACGCCGAACGTCATCGCCGCGACCCCGAGGACGGCCAGGAGCAGAATGACCATGAAGAGTTCGATACCGGCCATCTAACGCTCCTTTCTTGGTATAGTCTAGTAGGCCAAATCGGATCGTAACTTGGACTAGAGTACTGTGTCAATAGACGAAATCGACCCATCCCAGGCTCATCCATCGGGCTCAGCCAATGAGCTCGACGTCGAGCGTGATTCGGACGTCCCGATCTCGACTCAGATCTACTGGCAGCTTGCCTACCAGATCGACTCCGGCAGGCTTCTGCCCGGCTCGCGTCTCTCGCCGGTGCGGGAGCTTGGTGCCGCCCTCAGAGTGAACCCCAACACGATCCGGGCGGTCTACCGGCGTCTGGCCGATGCCGGCTACGTCATCAGTCGACACGGCGCGGGGACGCATGTCGCCGACCGCCCGCCTGAGCGGCGGGGAGCAGAGGCGCTCGCCGGCATCGTCGCGGAGATGCTCCGGCGAGCGGCGCAGGCCGGCTTCACCGCCGACGAGGTGGCGACCGCTGCATTTGCCGCGGCGACCGAGCGGAAGCGCCCGGGCGCGCGGGTCCAGGTCCTGTTCGCCGAGTGCACGAACGCCGACGCCGGCTACGACGCCGCGCGGTTGGTCGACGCCTTTCCGGGTCAGATCGACGCCGAGGGGACCCTGCTCGACGAGCTGCCCGATCGGCTCGACCGCTTCCACTACGACCTCGTCGCCACGACGACGTTCCACGCCGACGAGGCGCAGGCCCTCGTCCATGGCCGCGTCCCGGTCGTGGCGATGCTCGTCGGGCCCGGCTACGTCGAGCTCGTTCACGAGATCGCCGGACTGAAGGCGGGCTCCCGGGTCGGGCTGGTCTGCGCGTCGGAGCGCGGCGCGGACAACATGGCCGAGACCCTCGCGCTGTCGGGTACGACCGGCGTGGAGGTGCTCAGCGCCCAGATGGACGACGAAGCCGACATCGCGCTCGTCAATCGGACCGCCGACATCATCCTGCTCTCGCGCGAGGCGATCGCGAAGGGCCTCGCGACGCGGTTCGAGCGACCGGAGCGGATCCGCCAGTGGTCGTACGAGTTCGACCCGTCGGGCCTCGAGCTCCTGCGGCGGGCCGTGGAGCATGTCGTCGCCGCCCGGCGAACCGAGGCGGTCGCCGCCGGAGCGTGACATCCTGTCCGAATGCGGGAATTGCGCGTCGGACGATCGTCTCGTGAGCGGTACGAGCTCGACGATCGCCACCTCGGTCCCGATGGCCAGCTCCTCGTCGATGAGTTCGCGGCGGCCAGGCGGCTGGCCGCCCGGCTGAACGAACGGGCGGCCGGTGGAGCCCCCAGCGCGCATGCCGGCGAGATCGTGGCCCTCGGCCTCCTCCACGAGATCGGCCACGCCCTGATCGACAACTACGAACGGGAGGTCCGGCCGAACGTCTTCGGTGAGGCGCTCGCCGAGCTCGACGACCAGCTCGGTCGTCGGAGCGTCGACGAGGTGTTGAATCGCCTGGCGGCAGAATTCGGCCGCGAGCCGGAACGGCCCGACCTCCTCGAATCACTCCTCCTGCTCGACGTCGCCGCCGAAAACCCGGCCAGCCAGCCTCTCCATCCGCTCGTCGACCCGGGGCCGGTTTCGGCCGCGAAAGCCTACCCAGCAATGACGCGCAGTATCGACGGCCTGTTCAGCGACGATGCCGACGATGGCGGTGGCGAGACGCTCGTCGACCTCCTCCGCGCCCCGGCCCGCCATTCGCCGACCTCGCTGGCCGGCCAGCTGCGTTACGCGCGCGAGCGCTGGGGCAGCATCCTGCCGCCCGATCTGGCCGCTCGCCTCGTCGCGGGTGAAGACCTGCTCGCCGAGGAGGAGCGTGGCCTCCACCTCCGGTTCGGAGGCGGCGGCGGGGGCCGTCCGGCGGTCGCCGAGGGGCCGTCGTTCGTCGGCGCCGAAGGGGAGCCGGAGCGGTTCAGCGCCGACCGCGAATGGATGCCCCGCCTCGTCCTCGCCGCGAAGAGCACCTACGTCTGGCTCGATCAGCTTTCGCGGTCGTACGGTCGCGAGATCCGGACCCTGGACGCGATCCCGGACGAGGAGCTCGACACGCTCGCTCGCCGCGGGATCAGCGGGCTCTGGCTGATCGGCCTCTGGCAGCGCTCGAAGGCGTCGGAGACGATCAAGCGCTGGCGGGGCAATGCGGACGCGGTCGCGTCAGCCTATTCGCTCGACGACTACCGGATTGCTGACGACCTCGGCGGGGAGCCAGCCCACGGGAACCTCCGGGAACGGGCCGCGGCGCGGGGCATCCGGCTCGCGTCGGACATGGTCCCCAACCACATGGGAATCGATTCGCACTGGGTGACCGACTACCCGGACCGGTTCGTCTGGGTGCCCGAGCCACCGTTCCCCGCCTACACCTACACGGGCGAAAACCTGTCCGAGGACGATCGCGTCGAGATCCGCCTCGAGGACCACTACTGGAACGACACGGATGCCGCCGTCGTGTTCGAGCGCCGCGATCGGGCGACCGGCGACGTCCGTTACGTGTATCACGGCAACGACGGCACGAGCTTCCCATGGAACGACACGGCCCAACTCGACTACCTCAAGGCCGACGTCCGCGAGGCGGTCATCCTGACGATCCTCGATGTCGCCCGCCGCTTCCCGGTGATCCGGTTCGACGCGGCAATGGTCCTTGCGAAGCGCCACATCGAGCGGCTGTGGTGGCCGGAACCCGGGCACGGAGGGGCGATCCCCTCGCGGAGCCAGTACGCGATGACCCATCCGGCATTCGAGGCGCTCATGCCCCATGAGTTCTGGCGCGAGGTCGTCGACCGGGTTGCCGCCGAGGCTCCGGACACGCTCCTCCTCGCCGAGGCGTTCTGGCTGATGGAGGGCTACTTCGTCCGGTCTCTCGGGATGCATCGGGTCTACAACAGCGCGTTCATGCACATGCTCCGCGACGAGGACAACGCGGGCTACCGCAAAGTGATCCGCGAGACGATCGAGTTCGATCCGGAGATCCTCCGGCGGTTCGTGAACTTCATGACGAACCCGGACGAGGAGACCGCGATCGAGCAGTTCGGGACCGGCGACAAGTATTTCGGTGTCATGACGCTCCTCGCGACGATGCCCGGCCTGCCGATGATCGGGCACGGTCAGATCGAGGGCTTCGCCGAGAAGTACGGGATGGAGTTCCGTCGGGCACGGCTCGACGAGCGGCCGAACGAGGGGCTGATCGCCCGGTTCGACCGTGAGATCGTCCCCCTCCTGCACGAGCGGGCGCGGTACGCCGGCGCGGCCGACTTCCATCTGTACGACGCCACGGCCGACGACGGGGCGGTCATCGAGGACATCTTTGCCTATTCGAACGGGCGAGGTCCCGAACGCTCGCTCGTCGTCTATCACAATCGGTTCGGGTCGGCCGCCGGGTGGATCCGCGTCTCCATTCCGTTCGCCCGGAAGGCCGACGACGGCTCGAAGATGCTGGTCCGGGCGACCCTCGCCGAGGCGCTCGAAATCCCAGGTGACGACACGATGTTCGTCGCGTATCGGGAGGCTCGCTCCGGCCTCGAGTACCTGCGCGCCGCTCGCGAACTGGTCGATCGCGGACTCTACGTCGAGCTCGATGCGTATCGCTGCCTCGTTTTCGGGTCATTCAGGGAACTCCACGAGGAGCCGGACGCCCCCTGGCGAGCCCTGGCGGCTCATCTCGCTGGCGGCGGCGTGTCGTCACTCGTGGACGCCATGGAGGACTTCCGGCTGGCCCCGGTCCACGAGGCGGTCGCGGCGTTGATGGCCCAGGACCTGGATCCGTCGGAGCTCGCGCGACGGCGGGCCACGCTCCTCGAGCGATCTGGTCTCCCTGCCGGGGCACGGGCGGCCGGACCGGCGCCGGCTGCCGTCCTGACGGGCAAAACCGACCCCGCCGTTCGGGCCGCCGCCCTCCTGCGCCCGCTCGATCGGGCCGCGTTTGATCATCTGCGTCTCGGGAAGGCGCTCACGGGGTTGGGGCTCGACGACGACGCCGTCGCCCGGACCCGCATCGCCCTCGAGCTCGGCCATCCGTCGGAGGTCCGAGACCCGGCGCGCCTCGCTGCCGCCTGGCTCGCGGATCCGGATGTCCGGGCGTTCCTCGGAGTGCACGAATGGGAAGGCAACGAATGGTTCAAGAAGGAAGCATTCGAATCGCTCCTCGCGCTGGCGAGCGGGCTCGATCTGGCGGACGGCGCGAGCCGGACGTCCCCGGCGATCGCGACGCTTCGGCGAGCTGGCGCGGACGCCGGCTACCGGGTCGATCGCTTTCTCGCCGCCCTAGAGGCGCCGTCAACCGCACGATCGCGACGGTCGGGCTCTCGCTCGTCCTGACCGCCTGCGGCTTGCCGCTGGTCTCGTCCGGCCCGCCGTCGCCTGTCGCCTCGGCGCCGGTCGCGAGCCCTGGTGCGACGGCGAGTGCGACAGCGAGCCCCGCCGGATCGACCGTGGACGGCGCGTGCACCGCCGATCAGCTGGCCGGCGAGATCAGCGCATGGGAGGGTGCGGCGGGTTCCCGGATCGCCTGGGTCGTCGTCACCAATGGCGGGGCGGAACCGTGCGTGCTCACCGGTCCGCCCGCGGCGGTGCTCGTGGATGGCAGCGGGACGATTCTCGTCGCGTCCAGCGGAGAGGTGGGCGGTGCACCGGACGTGGAGCTGCTCGCCGGCGATGACGCGCAGCTCCTCGTCGCGATCGAAAACTGGTGCAATGACCCGCCTCGTCCACCGGTCGCAATCGGCCTGACGCTCCCCGGAGGCGCCCAGCTGGTCGCGCCTCCCGCGAATGGAGTCCTCTTCGAGCCGCCGCCGTGCAACGGGCCCGGTCAGCCGGCCACGATCAGCGTCCAGCCAGAGTCCTGGACGATCACGACGCCGTGCTGCAACCGGATCAGGCGCGGTTGACCGCGGCGCCGACCGCGGTCGGCGCCGACGCTCAGTCGAGCATCAGCCGCCGGAGGAGCGGGATCGGCGGCGTGCCGTGGGCAAGGACCGACTCGAGGTGCTCCCGGTAGACGAAGCCCGGCGTCTCTCCGAACCCGCCGACCACCCGTGGCTCGGGGACGGCCTCCGCGCCGCGCGGGTCGCCGGATGCCAGGGCGAGGCGCCGGCGACGGTCGAGCTCGAGATCCCACATCGCCATCGAGCCGACGAAGTACGTGCACAGCTGGGTCGACGACAGGCGCGCTCGGTCGTATTTCGCTCGGGCCTCGGCCTCCTCCTGGAAGCCGCCATCGACCATCAGCGAGACGGCCTCGTCCTCCGTCATGCCCGCGGTGTGGATGCCGACGTCGATCATCGCGTTCGTGACCGCCCGGAGGTAGAACTTCCAGTTGGTCAGGAGCAGCGCCGGGTCGTCGGCGCCATAGCCGACGTCGAGCATGACCTGCGTGACGTAGACGGCCCACCCCTCGGCGAACACCCCGCTGCCGAAGATCGAGCGTGCGATCGACGGGCACTTGTTGGCGTAGACGCCCTGGAGGTAGTGACCGGGCACCGCCTCGTGGATCGTCAGCAGGCGGAGCATCCGGTCGTTGTCCTCGCGGAGGTAGGACTCGGCCTGCTCCTCGCTCCAGTCGTCGGGGATCGGCGTCACTGAGAAGAACGCCTTCTGCCCTCGATCGAGCGGTCCGGGCGAGTTCAGCATCGCGCCGCCGAACGACCGCATGAAGACCGGCGTCCAGCGGATATCGAGCGGCTCGTCGGCGAGGCCGAGCAGATCGTGCTCACGGCAGAACGCCTCGATCCGGCCGACCTCCGCGCGGCAGAAGTCGAGGATCGCCTCCCGGTCTGGATGCTCGATGGCAATCGCGTCGAGGACTTCCCGGACCGTCGCCGAGTCGTCGTCGGGCGCCGATTTCCCCTTGATCCAGCGTGGCCAGATCTCGCGGGCGATCCGGACCATCTCCGCACGGACGGCCGCATACTCCTGATCCGCCCGGTCACGAATCGAGTCGATCGTGACATCGTCGGAGCCGAAGGTGTGGCGGAGCTTCTGGGCGAACAATTCCGTGCCGAGCCGGCCCTCGCCTTCAGCTCCCGGAAGTACCGCGTCACGGAGGTGCTGGTCGAAGGCCGTGAGGTCAGCCTTCGCGACCTCTGCGGCCGACCTGAGGCGAGGCGCGACCGCGGCAACGGCCGCGTCGGAGGCCTCGGCGGCCGCTGCCTCGCTCAGGGCGTCGTCGATGAGTTCGGCGATGCCCGGGAGCTGGCTGAGCGCTTTCTCCGTGTGGAAGCGGGCGACGGTCCGGCCGTCGTGGCCGACGAGAGCCTCACGCGCGGCGGACAGGACGGCCGGCATGCCCTCGAGACGTCCCGCGACCGAAGCCAGCCGTTCCGCGAGCGGCGCGAAGTCGCGGGCGATGAGCGAGAAAATGCCGTCGCCGAGGAGGTAGACCCAGGAAAGCGGGTCCCAGCGATCCTCCCTGAGGATCGTCTCGCTGAACCGATGAGCCTCGAGTTCCGAGAGCAGGAGGTCGCGGTCCACCTGTTCGTTGAGCGTCAACGCTGCGTCGTCGAGCGTTCGCAGCTCCTCGGTCCAGCGGTCGTAGAAGGCGAGCCGGATCTTCCTGCCGTCTTCGGTCAGGTCAGGCCAGCGGGCGTCATGGTCGTGCATGCCGGCCGACGTCGCCGCCAGCGGCTGCAGGCCGAAGTACTCGCCCAGGAAGGCGTCGATGCGCGTGGCGAAGTCGGACACGGGGCCTCCGTCGAACATTCGGATGGAGGAGCATCGTACGATCCCGTCGTGACCGACGCTGCGCGCCTCGAGCCCGTGACTCTCGCGGGTCGCATCGTCCGGCTCGAACCGCTGACCCTCGAGCATGTCCCGGGCCTCGCGGAGGTTGGCCTCGATCCGGAGATCTGGCAGTGGACGCTCGCCCGCCCGACATCGGAAGACGACCTGCGCGCCTGGGCGGCATCGACGATCGCCGCCCGCGACGCGGGCACCGAGTTCCCGTTCGCCACGATCGACGTCGCGACCGGGCGGCCGATCGGCTCCAGTCGCTACCTGAACATCGTCCTCGAGCATCGCCGGCTCGAAATCGGGTGGACCTGGGTGGCGCCGGCATGGCAGCGGACCGGCGCGAATCGGGAAGCGAAGCTCCTGATGCTCGGGCACGCCTTCGAGCAACTCCGCTGCCGACGCGTCGAGTTCAAGACCGATTCGAACAACGAGAAGTCGCGGCAGGCCCTGCTCGGCATCGGCGCCCGGTTCGAGGGCATCTTCCGCAACCACATGGTGATGCCAGGCGGGGGCGTGCGGCATTCGGCCTGGTACAGCGTGATCGAAGAGGAGTGGCCCGAGGTCCGATCCGGCCTGGAGGCGATGCTCGCACGCTGAGGGCATCCGCGTCTGCGATGATCGGGGCACCGTCATCTGGAGGGAGATGCATATGCGCGAACTGGCCATCAGGATCCTGGTCAACGCGGCGGCCCTCTGGGTCGCGGTCCAGATCCTTCCCGACTCGCTCCTGTCGTTCGACTACGGCGACGACTGGTGGAAGCTCCTCGCGGTCGCGCTCGTGTTCGCCCTGGTCAACAGCTACCTCAAGCCGATCGTCAAGGCGCTGTCATTCCCGATCAGCGTCATGACGCTTGGGCTCGTCGCGTTCGTCATCAACGCCGCGATGCTCCTCGTGGTCGCGCTCGTGTCCGAGACATTGGAGCTCGGATTCAAGGTCGGCGACTTCCCGCCGGATCTCACCTCCGATGCGATCGTCGGGGCCCTGGCCGGGTCGATCATCATCAGCATCGTTTCGACCGTGGCAACCATTGCCCTGTCGCCTCGGAAGCTCTTCTAGGGCGTGGGCGGGGCGTCGGGTCGGGCGATAGGGGGCGACCCGGACCGATTGCCGGAGATTGCCGGCGCGCTTCGCGAAGCGGCCGCCCGGGCTGGGACCCCGGCATACGTCACCGACGGCGTGACGCTCGCGGCCGTCGGCAGGGAGCTGCGAGCCGCGTTCCCCGATCCGTGGATCCGCCAGTATTCGGTCAAGGCGAACGACGTTCCGGCGATCATCGCGCTGGCCGCGAAAGCCGCGACCGCCGGAGCAAACGCGGTCTCCCGGGGCGAATGGGCGCTAGCCACGCGGGCCGGCCTCCAGAACGCGGCGATCACGCTCGAGGGCATCGGCAAGTCGCAGGCAGACCTCCGGGCGGCGGTCCGGGCTGCCGCCGATGGCAGCCCGCTTCGGTGGGTCGCGGTCGAATCGGAATCCGAGCTCGAGGCCCTCGCCGCGACTCGCGCGCCGAGCCGGCCTCGGTGAACACGACCGGCCACCGATCGATGTCCTCTTCCGCCTCAATCCGGATGTCGCGCCGGAAACTCATGCCGGGCTCGCCGTCGGGTCCGGGGGCTCGAAATTCGGGATGACGGAGGCCGAGGTGGCGGCCGCGCTCGACGTCGCCAGGGCGGCCGGCCCTGCCGTCCGACCTCGGGGCATCCACCTTCATGTCGGCTCGCAGCTGGGCGCGATCGATGCCTGGCGCGACGCGGTCCGGCGTGCCCTCGCCACGCTCGCGTTGCTGCGCGGGAACGAGCCCGGCCTCGACACGCTCGACCTCGGAGGCGGGTTTCCTGTCGGCCCGCTCGGCGAGCCGTCGCCGCGGCCTGCCCGGTTCGCGAGAGAGGTGCCAGCGCTCCTTGACGCGATCCCGGCCGACCGCCGGCCGACCCGCCTCGCGATCGAGCCCGGCCGCTTCCTGGTCGCGCGGGCCGGCTGGCTGGTGGCCCGCGTCCTGCACGTTCGCGACCGCGACGGCCGACAGGTCATCCTGGACGCCGGCATGACCGAGTTGATCCGCCCCGCGCTGTACGGCGCGCGGCATGCCGTCGTCGCACTCACCTCGTTGGGTGCGCCGATCGACGAGCCTCGACCGCCCGACACGGACGCAGCCGCCGTGCACGGCCCGATCTGCGAGTCGACCGACGCCCTCGGAGACCATCCCCTTCCGCCGCTCCGACGGGGCGATCTCGTGGCGATCCGCGACGCGGGAGCCTATGCCGCGTCGCTGTCATCGGCCTACAACGGGCGTCCTCGCCCGCCCCAGGTCCTGCTCGATCGCGGTGGCGGGCTGTCGATCGTCCGGCGTCGCGGCACGCTGAGCAGTCTCGGGTAGGCTACGGCCGTGAACGAACGCGAACGCTTCCGGGAGCGACTCGCCCGCGCCCCGGTCCTCCTAGACGGCGGCGTCGGAACGCTGCTCTTCGCCAGCGGCGTCCCGCAGCGTGCCTGTCTCGACGAGCTCGCGTCGACGCGGCCGGACCTCGTCGGCGCCATCCATCGCGCATACCTCGCGGCCGGCGCCGAGATCATCGAGACCGCCACGTTCGGCGCCAACCGCATTCGGCTCAACGCGTTCGGCCTCTCGGCCCAGGCGGGCCGGCTCAATCGCCGCGCCGCCCAGGTGGCTCGCGAGGCCCGCGATGTCTCCGGTCGGGAAGCCCTCGTCGGCGGCTCGATCGGCCCGCTCGGTGCCCCGACGCGTGACGTGCTTCATCTCGACGACGAGGCGATCCGTGCCGCGTTTCGCGAGCAGATCGACGGCCTCCTCGAAGGCGGTGTCGACCTGTTCATGATCGAGACGTTCGTTGATCTTCGGCACCTGTTGCTCGCGATCGAGGAAGCACGGAAGGCAACGGACGACCTTCCGATCGTCGCGCAGATGACGTTCGGAGAGGACCTCGAGCTCGCCGATGGATCGTCGCCTGCGGTCGCGGCCCGAGCGCTCGAAGCGGCGCCGGTCGACGTGATCGGGGTCAACTGTGGTGGCGGACCGCACGCCTGTATCCAAGCCCTGGAGGGGTTCGGGCCGGCCGAGCCCGGCGCTCATCCCCGCTCGATCGTCCCGAACGCCGGGCTCCCCCAGCGAGTCGAGGGACAATTCGTCTACGCGGCAGGTCCCGAGTACTTCGGCCAGTCAGTGGCCGCGATGATCGCGGCCGGAGCCTCGCTCGTCGGAGGCTGCTGCGGGACGACGCCGGAGCACACGGCCGCGATGCGGGCCGCCCTCGACACAGCGGCGGCGGCCATCGGTTCCGTCGTCGGCGCTCAGTCGGGTTCGCAGCCGGCGACGGCTCCGGCGAGGCCGGCGATCATCGAGCGCAAGAGCACGGCTGCAACCGAAGGCGAATCGCCACCGCCGACCGAGCTGCTTGCAAAGCTGCGCGCCGGGAAATACGTCGTTTCGGTTGAGATCGATCCGCCCCGGTCGATCCGGATCGATCGGACGATCGACGCGGCACGGCTCCTGCGCGACGCCGGCGTCGACCTCGTCAACGTCAGCGACTCGGCGATGGCTCGGGTCCGGATGGGCGCGATGGCCGTCGCCTTCGGCATCCAGCACGACCTCGACCTGGAGTGCCTGGTCCACTTCACCACCCGGGATCGGAACCTCATGGCGATCGAGTCGGAGCTCCTTGGCGCCCACGCTCTCGGGGTCCGCAACATCCTCGCCCTGACCGGAGATCCGCCCCGCGTCGGCGACTACGCGACCGGGACCGGCGTCTGGGACGTCGATTCGATCGGTCTCGTCGAGATCCTCAACCGGCTGAACCGCGGCGAGGACCAGGCGGGCTCACCGATCGGCCAGCCTGCCGGCTTCACGATCGCCTGCGCGCTGGACCCGACCGCCGCCGACAGCGCCACCGAGTGGGACCGCCTCGAGCGCAAGCTCGCGGCCGGCGCCGACCTCGTCATGACCCAGCCGCTCTACGGACTCGCCCAGGTCGAGGCGATGTTCGAGGAGGCCCGTCGCCGGTTCGGGGAGCGCGGCGTACCCATTCCGCTGCTCCTCGGCATCCTGCCCCTGCAGAGCGCTCGTCACGCGGAGTTCCTCCATCACGAGGTCCCCGGCATCACGATCCCGGACGAGACACGGGCGGCGATGCATGCCGCGGGCGAAAGCGGCGCCGAGGTCGGGCTCGAGCAGAGCCTCGCCCTTCTCGAGCAGGTCGGTGACTCGGTCGCGGGGACGTACATCATGCCGAGCTTCGGGCGCTACGAGCAATGCGCGGAGCTCGTCCGCCGGATCCGGGTGCGGCAGAAGGTCGTGGCCTGAGATATGCGCCGACTCGCGGGACTGGCGGCGGTTGCCGGCTGCCTCGTCGCCCTCGCCGGGCAGGCAAGTGCCGCCGGGCCCCCCTTCCCGGATCCGATCGACGGCCAGGCCGTTTACGACGAGGCAGGCGTCTTCTCGGCGGAGACGATCGCCAGCGCTGAGCGGACGATCGATGCGATCGAGGCCCGGACCGGCGCCGAGGTCGTCGTCTACAGCCAGGTCGTCGACTACGGGATCACGACGGACGAGGCTGACGAGCACGCCCAGGCCCTCATGGATCAATGGGGAGTCGGCCGGAAGGGCTTCGACGACGGCCTGGTCATCCTCTTCGACCTGGACCCGAGCCTGATTCACGGCCAGGTCCAGCTGTACGGCGGCCCAGGCTATCGCGCGGCGTTCCTCGACAACGGTGAGAAGCAGCGGATCTTCGACGAGGACATGTTGCCGAGGCTCCAGGCCGCGGACCTGGACGGCGCCCTGTTGGTCGCCCTCGAGCGGGTCGACGCCAATGCCACGCCCGAACATGCCGCCCGGCTCCAGACCGCCCGCCAGGTCGATGCCGCGATGGGCCTCGTTGGTGCCCCGATCATCCTCTTCGGCCTGGTCGGGAGCGCGGTCTTCGCCTGGCTGCGCTACGGTCGCGACCCCGACTATCTCGACGATCCGTCGATTCACATGGCCGGCCCGCCGCGTGACCTCACGCCCGCCGCGGCCACGTTCGTCGTGGCCGGCGGACCATCGCGCCGGGCGCTGACGACCGCGATGCTCGACCTGGCCAGTCGGGGCCTCATCGCCTTCCGTGAGGAGAGCGAGATGTTCGGCCTCAAGCGGAAGATCGGGATTCAGTTCGAGCCACCGGCCGGGGACGCGGCGACAGAGGCCCTTCGCGCGCGAAATGCCGTCCGGGACCTCGGTCCGGCCGAAGAGCTCGCCCACGGCCGCCTCCGCACGCTGGCAGCGGGCGAGGACGGCTACATCGATCCCACCGAGCTGCTCAAGTTCGGCGAAGCGGTCGACGACTTCAACGAGTCGCTCGAATCCCACGCCCTGAAGATGGGCTGGTTCCGGGAGAAGCCATCGAAGGCCGAATCCAGGTGGACGGTCCGCGGCGTGATCGCGATGGTCCTGGGCATCGTCGCCGTGATCGGTGGGGTGAACCTGCCGAGCACCGGCCTGCTGCTCATCGGAGGAGCACTCCTGATCGCGGGCGTCGCCGTGCTCGTCATGTCGCGATGGATGGATGCGGTCACGATGCCCGGGGCGATGATCCGGGCAATGCTTGCGGCCTATCGACGGACGCTCCAGAAGACGATGGCCCAGTCTCGATCCATGGACCAGGTCGTCGCGAAGGCGGGGCTCGCCTGGCTCGAGACGCCGGATCAGGCCGTCGTCTGGGGCACGGCTCTCGGACTCGAGAAACAGATCGAGGACGTGCTCGAGCGCAGCCTCGACGATGTCAAGGACGGCCGGGCGGCCGCGGGCTCGGTCTACACGCCGGCCTGGTACGGGACTGGCGGATCTGGCGGCTGGGGGGCGACCGGTGGCACGGGCGGCGGAGGCGGCCTGTTCTCCAGCTCGGCGGTCCCGAACCTCGGCGGGATGATGTCCGCGCTCGGCACGATCGGCAACTCGCCGTCGTCGTCGGGAAGCGGCGGCGGCTTCGGGGGCGGCGGCTCCGGCGGTGGCGGCGGTGGCTCCGGTGGGGGCTTCTAGGAACGACCGCGCGGTCCGGTGGCGCCATCCCGGACCTCGACGAGGGCGCTGACGAGACGGGCAATGTCGTCCCGGTCGTTGTACAGGGCCGTCGACACGCGCAGGACCCGCCGGGCTGGATCAGTCGATTCGACCGCGGGCACCGGCCAGCCGACGATCGGCACCTCAATCCCATATCGATCGAACAGGAGCGATTGGAGCGGGTCCGAGTCGAGCGGTGACGACTGGTCTGCCGCCGCGGCGCCGCCGAGCGGTCCGCCGGATGGCATCGTTGCCGCGGTCATCGACCCGAGCATGTCGTCCGGGGATCGGCCGCCGACCTCGCCCAGGACGGCCGCCAGCTCGTCCCGCGCTTCCAGCGCAAGCGCACGTGTGAGGGCCATCGCGGCTTGCCATCCGCCCTCGACCAGCCCGTCGACGAATTCGAGCGCGGCCGGCACAGAGAGCCAGGCCGTCGGGTCGAGCGTTCCCTGCCAGTCGAACTCGAGCCGGAAGCGCGACCTGGCAGCGATTGGTCCGTTCGCGCCGTGCGAGATCGTCCCAGGGCGAACATTCGGCTGCCGGTCGCGCCGCACGTGAAGGAAGCCTGCGCCCTTCGGGGCACAGACCCATTTGTGGAGGTTGCCCGCGTAGTACGCCGCGGAGAGCCGGTCGAGGTCCAGCGGCAGCGCTCCCGGGGCGTGGGCGCCGTCGACGAGCGTGTCGATCCCCTGCGTCTGCGAGTGCCGGGACGAGCCTCTCGATTGGCAGGACGATCGCAGTCGGGCTCGTCACGTGGCTGATGACGGCGAGGCGCGTCCGTCGAGCCCGCGGCCGCGAGCACCCGCTCCATGACATCGTCGGCGGAAACCGCAGGGAACGGCAGTGGGACGACCACGACGCGGGCACCGTCGCGCGCGGCGACGTGTCGAAGGACGTTGAGAATGGCGTTGTACTCGTGGTCGGTCGTGAGGATCTCGTCGCCGGGCCGAAAGTCCAGCGAGCGGACGACGGCGTTGACGGCGCCGGTGGCATTCGTGACGAAGGCGAGGTCGTCCGGATCCGCGCCGACGAATTCCCCGAGCGCGGCACGACTCGCGGCAAGGTGGCCGTCCAGCTCCCGCGCCAGGAAACGGACCGGCTCCGCCTCCATCCTGTTTCGCCAGTCGCGTTGGACGTCGAGCACGGGTCCCGGGCAGGCTCCAAACGAGCCGTGGTTGAGGAATGTCACGGTCGGATCGATGGCCCAGTGACGGGCGAAGGCCGACGGCATGCTCAAATGATGGCGGGTACACTGCGGCCGTGGGCGCCGTCGACACCATGGACACCTTTTTCGAGCTGCTGAACGCGGGCGATCGCGAGGCGGCCGTTGGGCTCATGGCGGAGAACGCCGAGATGCGGATCCACGTCGGCGACAGCGCCCAGACGCTCCGCGGCGTCGATCGGGTCGGCGGATGGTTCCTGCGCGGCGACTCCGGCCTGAAGATGATCCCCGGCGAAGTCCGCGACACCGGCAATACCTACGAGGCCGACGTCCTGGTCGTCCGCCCTGGCGCGCCCTCGCTGCATCTCGACGCGACGTTCCGCGTCGAAGCCGGCAAGATCACCTCGATCAACCTCGCGCCTCGCTAGGAGGCGCGACCGCCTCGACGCCGGCGCGGCACCGCGCCGCGGACTAGGGCGACGGCTCTGCGGACGCGCCAGGCGATCCACCGAATTCGTCGGGAATTTCGGGTGAGGGCGCCGGAATCGTGATCTGGTTTCCCACGATGATCTTGTTCGGGTCCGTGATGGTCGGGTTGGCGGCCAGGATCGCATCCACGGTCGTCCCGTGGGCGGTCGCGATCTTCGAGAGCGTGTCGCCCGGCTTGATGATGTAGACGACCGGTGTCGGTGCGGGCGTCGGCGTCGGCGCGATCGATCGCGTCGGTGACGCCGTGGGGGTTGGCGATGCAGCCCCGTCGTCGTCGGCCCCGAACCCGAGCAGCATCGGACCAAAGAAGAAGAGTGCAAGCGCCGCGACCCCGACGACGGCCGCCAGTCCGGCAAGCCGGGGAATCGCCGGAAGGCTCATCCGCGTCCGGATCGTCGGGTACGCCTCGTAGCGTCGAGGCCGCTCCCAGTCCGGACCGCTTGTCGGGCCACCGAGATGCTGGTCGTAGGCTCGTGGGCGCCGCGGCGGAACGGGCGGTCGAGGCGCGTCACGCTCCTCGAACTCGGGCTCACCCAGGTCGTGCGAGGGCAGATCTGTCGTCGGCAGAGGCCGCGACGGAGGCGCCGACCGAGGTGGAGACCCGCCGGCGAGGAGGTCTGCCGCACTGCCGGCGAGGCCGCGGGCCGGATCCGACCTCCCGGCGAGGAAGTCCGGCGGCTCGGCCGGTTCGGGGCGCCCGGCCTCGGCGCTCGCCAGCCACGGGGGCGGAGCAGACCAGTCGCGCGGAGGGTTGCGCCGCGGCCCGTCGTCGTCGTGAGGATCGCGGTCCGGCAGATCCTCGTCCTCGGCGTCGTCCGTGACAGAACCGTTGGAACGATCGAGCGGCTCTGCGCTGGCCGGATCGGCGGCGATCGACGCGGCTGCCAGCGGAGCGGACGCCGGTACGGGATCCGCCTCCGCCGCGACCGGCGCGGCTGCCGCTGCCGCTGCGCCTGCCGAAGCCGCTGCCAATGCGTCGCTTTCCGCCGCCGCGCTTGCCGCGGCGTCACGAGCGCGCGCCGATTCGCGGCGGGCCCAATCCTGGAATGTCGGGCAGACGGGGAACGCGCTCGACAGGCAATACGCTGCCTGGTGGGCCAGGGCGCGCGGGGCCGGTCGAACTTCTGCGTAGCAGCGATGTCGGTGATCCGGGACGGTCGCCCGTTCATCGCGGTCTTCCTCGAACGCGACGAACGGACAGGCAGGTGCACCGTCCGCGATCGGCAACCCGCGTTCGCTCACGTGGCGATGATACCGAAGTGCGACGGATCTCCGGACGACATCCTCACGTCAGCCGCCCATCACCCGATCCTTCGTCCTCGGCCTCGCTCGGGCTCACGAGTCGGCGGGCGGCTCCTTCAACGGTCGGCTCCGCAGGCTCTGCACGGCCCGCGCCTCCGACGGTGGCGAAGCGGGCGACCCCTGGCCGTCGGGCATCGTCAACATGACGGTGTTGCCGGATGACTCCCCGAGCTGCTGGAGCATCCGAAGCTGCAGGAGGCCGGGGTTGTCCTCGACCATCCGCCCCGCATTGGCCAGATTGCGCAGCGCCGCCGTTTCCGAGCGCACGCGCTCGAGCGACGCTTCGCCCTCCTTCCGGGCGGCGACGACGCTGGCGAAGACCCGCTTGAGATCGCCCGGGACCATCAGGTCACGCACGTCGACCGACAACAGCTCGATCCCGAGCTGTGCGAGCTTGCTGGCAGTTCGCTCGAGAACCAAGGGACCGATCGTCGCGCGCGATGCCAGGACATCGTCGACGGTCCTCGCGGCGAGCACCTCCCGAAGGCCGAGCTGAAGCGCGAGGTGCATCGCCCGCTCGAAGCTCTGGTCGCCCAGGACCGCGGCCACCGGGTCGCCGACGACATAGCGCGCCGCAAGGCTGACCTTCAGCACGACGCCGTCCGAGGTGAGCACCTCCTGCCCCTCGATCGTCACGAATGTCGGACGCCCGTCGAGAACGCGGACCTCGGTGTAGGGCGGCACGGTGATGTGGGTTCCAGGATCGACGAGCCCGCTGAAGCGACCTCGGCGGTAGCGCAGACCCCGCTCATAGTCGTGGACGGTCACGACATGGACCAGGGCCCGAACGAGCAGGATCGCGAGGATGACGACGATCAGGGCGACGAGTGGGCCGACGAATGCTTCCACGGGTTACGTCCGTTTGCGGACCGGGACTCCCGGTCGAAATCAGTGCCCGTCGCGGGCGGACCGCAGCCCGGCGGCGGAGGCCCGGAGCCTGCATGGCCGGCGGTCTGCTTGCGTCGAGGCAGATCCGACCGCGACGAGCGAGAAGCAGGAATCGAACCTGCACTCACCAGGTGGGAGTCGATGACAGAACCGCTGGCGGCGATGCCGTCAGGCTGCTGCGTGACCTTCCCGCCCGGATCGTAGGGCATCGTCCCCTCGCTCGCCACCCGGACACGAAGAAGCGCGACCGCCGCGGATGCGACGGTCGCGCTCTGGATGGGGGTGGCGAGGATCCCGCTAGCAGGGACCGTTGCTGTGCATCGTGACGGCACCGCTGAAGGAGTAGGCGTAGATCTTGGTGACGTCGGTCAGGCAGTTGTTGATGATCGTGTGGCCGGCGCCCGCGGCGTTCACGAGGGCCCACTTGCGACTCACGCTGTTGTTGCGGATCGTGTTGCGCTCGACCGTGCAGCAGCCCGGGTGCATCTGGACGAAGGCGACGCCGTCGTTGCCGCCGCCGTTGCCCCAGACGGTGTTGCCGTAGACCTGGGCGTCGCTCACGTCGGCCAGCTCGATGCCCCAGAAGGCCTGGGTCATGTCGAAGCTGTTGTTGCGGACGATCGCGCCGTCGGAGCGGGGGATGCTGACGAGGACCGAGGCGCCGCTCATCCGGTTGTTCTCGATGAGGAGGCCGGTGTTGTCCCAGACCTCGACCCCGAACCAGGCGACCGACGAGTTGCCGTTGTCGATCGTGTTGTTGCGCACGACCAGGTTGCGGTTCATGCCATGGCCGTAGCCCTGCCCGGAGATCGAGCTGTAGCCGTGGCCGGTGGCGACCCGCTGGATGATCGTGTTGCCCTCGATGAGCATGTCGTCGACCGACGGGCCGATGACGTTGATCGAGGTCTCGTTCATGCCGGTGAAGGAGCTGTTGAGGATCTTGGCCCGGTCGCGGCCGTAGACCTTGAGGGTCCAGCCGCCGCCCTCGAACTTGGCCGACTCGATCGTGACGTCGTCGGCGTTGATGTGGACCGCGGTCGCGCCGAGCGGCAGGCGGTACGTCCCGCCGTACAGCCGGATCGCCTTGCGGATGTCGATGCCGCTGGTGTAGACGCACGAGCCGAGGTTGAGGGTCGAGCCCGCCGCGGCGTTGTTGATATGGGTCGAGAGGGCCGTCCCGCACGAGACGGGCGCCGGCAGGCCGGGCGCCGGCGTCGGCGTCGGACTTGGCGTTGGTGTCGGCGCGGGGGTGGCGGTCGGAGCGGGCGTGGCCGTCGGAGCCGCGGTCGGCGTCGCGACCGGTGTGGGCCGTCGGGACGGATGTGGGCGCGGGCGTGGGAACGGAGCCGGCCGCAGCGTAGGAGAAGGAGACAGCGGCGGATCCGGCATCCTCGTAGTACTCGACCTTCACGACGTGAAGACCGGCGGTCATTGACCGAGTCGCGGATCCGCTTCCGGTGAGGCCCCAGCGGTCGATCAGGAGGACACCGTCGACGGATACCCGCGCGCCGTTGTCGGCGAGTACCGCGAAGTTGTAGTTCTCGGCGTTGAAATTCGCCAGGCTCGTCCATCGGACGCTGAACCAGTTGTCGCGCAGCCCGAACCCTGGGCTGCCATGCACCCAGTCCTTGTCCACGGACAGTTCGCACTGGGTAGCCATGAGCAGGTCAGGGGAGAGAGCCATCTCGTCAAAGTACTGGGTGTGGTATGTCCCGACGGAGCAGGTCGTCGGCGTCGGAGCCGGGGTCGGGACGGCGGTCGGAGCCGGGGTCGGGGCGACGGTCGGAGCCGGGGTCGGGACGGCGGTCGGAGCCGGGGTCGGGACGGCGGTCGGTGCCGGGGTCGGGGCGACGGTCGGAGCCGGGGTCGGGGCGACGGTCGGAGCCGGGGTCGGGACGGCGGTCGGAGCCGGGGTCGGGACGGCGGTCGGAGCCGGACGGTCGGGGACGGCGGTCGGAGCCGGGGTCGGGGCGACGGTCGGAGCCGGGGTCGGGACGGGAACTGGGACAGGTGCCGCGGCGTTGGCCTTGTACGAGAACGAGATGGCGGCAGAGCCGGCATTCTCGTAGTACTCGACTGTTACGCGGTGAAGGCCGGCCTTCATCGACTTCGTGACCGTTGCGTTTCCGCCGCGGCCCCACCGGTCGACGATGAGGACGCCGTCGACGAACACCCGCGCGGCGTCGTCGGCAGCGAACGTGAACGTGTAATCGGCAGTCTTGAAGCTGGCACGCTTGGTCCAGCGGACGCTGAACCAGTTATCGCGGAGACCGAACCCCGGACCACCGAGGGCCCATTGCTTGGTGATGGTCGTCTTCTCGCAGCGTGTCTTCTTGAGGAGTTCCGGGGCGAGGGCCATCTCGTCGAAGTACTCGGCGTACCACGTGCCATCCGCACAGGGGGTGGCGGCCGGCGCCCCGCCGGCCGCAGGGGCCGCGGCGACGAAGCTCATCGGGGCGAGAATCAGAAGAGCCACCATCGGAAGCGCGAGGCGCCAAGAGCGCTGGGCCCCGGAACGGGCTCGTCGCGTGGTGGTTGGCCTTGGGGCGCTGGACAATGTGGGCATTGAGACCTCGGCGTTACGGTCGATGGGTCGTCCCTACTTCTGAGTGAACCCAGCATCCCCACGCACGACCGCCGCCAAAACCACCCGAACTGTCCTGCGGCCGGGTCGCATGGGGCTGTCAACGCCTCATCCCTTTTCGCTAGTCACCCGCCACGGCGATCGGAGATTTCCTCACGGCGGACGGCGCGGGCGGCGGCGTTTGACAGCCTCGGACGCGGCTCGGACACTTCGACTGGAAGCGACACCGCCCATTCCGCGGTCGCCGAACCTTCGATGCCCTGGAAGGAGCCCAGATGTCCCGCCTCAGCCGATGGTTGGTCCCCGCGACCATCGTTCGAGCCCACTGCGATCTGCCGTGTGGTGTCTACGACCCGGAGCAGGCACGGATCGAGGCCGAGTCCTGTCACAAGATCAACGAGAAGTACGCGGCCAACGCGGACGCGACCTTCCGCACTCGGGCCGTCGCGATCAAGGAGGAGCGCGCCGAGCTGGTGAAGCATCACCTCGACGTGCTCTGGCACGACTACTTCAAGCCGGAGCACCTCGAGAAGGTCCCGAACCTCCACGAGCTCTTCTGGAACGCCACCAAGCAGGCCTCCAAGGTCAAGGCCTCGACCGACGCGGCTGACTCGAAGAAGCTTCTCGACCTGATCGACGAGATCGACGCGGCCTGGAAGGCCACGGGCGGCAACGAGAAGACCCGGGTCGCCGGCCGTCCGGCCTGACGAGCCTGGAGAAGCCCCCTCGTCGATCGCAAGCACTCCGCGAGCGGCTGCGCGGCCCGTGGCGCGTCGCCGTCACCGAGGCGTCGATGCGCCCGGCCATCGAGCCGGGCGACTGGCTGCTGGTCGATCCGACGGCCGATCGATGGCCACGACGCGGCTCGGTCGTCGTGTTCCGTGAGCCGGACTCGGACGAGCTGGCGATCAAGCGGATCGCCGCGGGACCCGGCGACCGCGTGCCCTACGCGGACGGGTACCTCATCCTCGCGACCGACGAGGCATGGTTGTTGTCGGACGCGCCCGATGCGGCACTGATGGCGGCCGGGCTCGGCCAGCCGATCGATTCGCGGCGGTACGGCCCGGTCCCCGTTAGCTTGCTCGTCGGCCGGATCTGGTTCCGTTATGGTCCGATCGGGCGAGTCGGGCGCATCGCGCGGTCCGCGGCCAATCGCGGCTGACGCGCCGCGCAATACTGTCGCGATGACGGACTTCGACCCGACGTCGCCGCTTGCCGGCGCGCCCGACCCGTGGGCCTACGGCGCCCAACCGTCGCTTCGGGATGGGCCGCCGTTCCACATGACCGACATGATTGCGGCCGAGCCGTCGATCGCCCGCCGGATCCTCGATCGCCTGGCTGATCCACACGGGTCGGCCGGCCAGCTCGCCGGGGCGGTGGGGCAGGCGGCGAGCGCCGGCGAGCCGATCGTCGTCACCGGCTGCGGCACGAGTGAGCACGCGGCGCTCGGGATCGTCGAAATCCTGACCGAGGCGATCCGGGCGGCCGGGATGCACGGGGGCATCGGCTCGGTGATCGCGGCAGAGGCATTCGAGCTGGCACTCGATCCGCCGTCGCGCGGGCTCGTGATCGGCGTCTCGCACGAGGGTGGGACGCGAGCCACGAACCGGGCCCTCGCGGGGGCCGCGGCGGCGGGCGCTCGGACCGCAATCATCACAGCCAGCGCCGGATCGCCAGGCGGTCAGATCGCCGAAATCACCGTCGCGACGGTCGAGCTCGACCACAGCTGGTGCCACACCGTCGGCTACCTCTCACCGCTGGTCGCCGCGACCTCTGTCGGTGCGCACCTGTCCGGACGGCGCCGTCGCGGGCGAGGACATCGTCGCGCTGCTTGCCGCGGGGGCGCAGGACGAGGCAGGTGCTGAGGGGATTGCCGGGCTCATCGCCGACGCCAGCACGTTGCTCGTCGTCGGGTCCGGCGCCGATCGGCCAGCCGCTCGCGAGCTTGTCCTTAAAGTCGAGGAGGCGTCGTGGCTTCCGTCGGCGATGCGGAACCTCGAGACGCTTCTGCACGGCCATCTTCCCTCCATGGACCGCTCGACCGGCCTCGTCATCATCCTGACCGACCGCGACGCGCGGGTGGATCGCCTCGGGCGGGCTCAGCAGGCACTTGCGGCGGCGCGTGTCCTCGGCGTGCGGACGGCGGCGATTGTCGCCCGCGACCTCGACGGCGATCTCGACTCGACACTGACGCCGGCGGGACGGCTCCTGGTCGACGAAGCGCCGACGCTTCCGGCACCGGTGGCGGCGCTCCTCGGCACCGCGACACCGCTCCAGCTCCTCACCGAACGGCTCGCCCGCGCGCGCGGAACCAACCCGGATCCGATCCGCCGCGACGACCCGCGATACGCCGAAGCCTCCGCCGCCACCGAATAGGTCGCCACATCGGCGGTCCATGGCGGCGTTGCCGCCTGCGCTCCTCGCTCACGCACCTTGGGGTGCGCTCGCTCCGGTGCTCGGACGGCGCCTTGCCCTGAACCACCGCTGCGGCGACCTTAGAACAAGGCCTCGGCCATCAGGTCGATCATTTCGAGATCGCGCGGGATGAAGTCCTGGAGCATGATCCGCTCCGCGCCGGCGTCGGCGAACCGGGCGACCATCGCCCGTGCCGCCTCCGGAGTGCCGAGGACCCAACGCGGCTCGCGGGCATCGATCCAGTCCTCGCCGCCCGCGTCCTCGCCGAATGCCGCCAGCAGCGAGCGCTTCCGCCGATCCAGGTCGGCCTCGTCCTTGCCCAGCAGGACGCCCGCCATTGTCGATCGCGTGATGGTAGTCGGGTCGCGTCCGATCGCCTGGCAGGCTGACGTCAGCGCTGCGTATTTCTCGCGCGCCTGGTCCGGCGACGATGACGACAGGTTGAACTCGTCCGCGTAGCGGGCGGCGATTCGCATCGATCGCGGCGACCCACCGCCACCGACGAGGAGCCTCGGCCGCGCGGCGCCATTCGGCAGTCTCGGGCGACCGGGGGTGTCGACCGGCTTCGGGTAGAAGAGCGCCCCGTCGATGCTCACCTGTTTGCCTGCGTACGACCAGCCGTCCGGCTCACCCCAGAGGCCATGGAGGATCGCCAGGTTGTCCTCGAGGAGATCGGCCCGTTCGCCGATCGGCGGAAACGGCAGACCGAGCTGGCGGTGCTCGTCGTCGTTCCAGCCCGCGCCGAGGCCGAACTCGATCCGACCGCCCGACATCTCGTCGACGGTCGTCACCACCTTCGCGAGATTGCCCGCGTGGCGGAACGTCACCGGCGAGACGAGAGCGCCGAGACCGATTCGCGATGTGTCTCGCGCCAGCCCGGCGAGAACGGCCCAGGCATCGGTCGTCGGCTGTCCTTGTGGGCCGGGAAAGCTCTGGTAATGGTCCGACCGAAAGAAGGATTCGAAGCCCGCCGCTTCCGCGCGTCGGACGATGGCCAGCTGCTCCTCGTACGTGAGGCCTTGCTGGGGCTCGATCATGAGCGCGAAGCGCACGGGCGGCCTCCCTCGAATTTGTGTCGATCCAATGATCCATGTTGACGCGATGGTTGCCAGCAGCTAGATTATTCAGGTAATGGCAACTATTGATCCCGCCGCAACTGTCGACACTGCCGCATCACGGGCAAGGATCGCCTCCGGAATCCACGACATGATCGCGGGTTTCCGCTGTGCGGGCACCGGTCGCCTCGTCAAGGCCGGGGTCAGCATGACCCATATGCACGTCATGTGGCTGCTCCAGCATCACGGCGACCTGCCGATGAGCCGGGTGGCGGACCTGCTCGACGTGTCGTTCAGCAACGCGACAGGCATCGTCGATCGGATGGAAGAGCGGGGTCTCGTCGAGCGTGTCCGCGTGCCGGACGATCGCCGCGTCGTCCTCGTCCGGATCGCCGATCGTGGCATCCAGGCCCTCGAAGAGATCGAGGCCGTCAAGCAGGATCGGCTCCAGGCGATCCTCGGCCATCTCGATGACGCCCAGCTGGTGCGGCTCGCCTCAGCACTTGACGACATCCGCGAGGCGGTGGTGGCCGAGTTCGGCCCGGACTACCTCGCCGGTCACGACCACCTGTTCCCTCGACCCCACGGAAGGGACTGAGACTCATGGAATCATTCCCCGTCCAGAACGGCGGGTCGACGCCAACCGTCGCTGAAGACCCCGCCCTCGCCCTGAGCCAGCGTCAGAAGCTCGAGATCCTGGGAGCCGTCCTCCTCGGACTGTTCCTCGTCGCCCTCGACCAGACGATCGTGGGGACCGCCCTGCCGAAGATCGTGACCGATCTCGGGGGCAACGACCTGTACACGTGGGTCGTGACGATCTACCTGCTCACCAGCACGATCACCGTCCCGTTCTACGGCAAGCTCTCCGACATCTACGGCCGCAAGCCGATGCTGATGATCGGCATCAGCCTGTTCCTCGTCGGCTCGGTTCTGTCCGGCCTGAGCCAGGAGATGTGGCAGCTGATCCTGTTCCGGGGCATCCAGGGCCTCGGCGCCGGCGCCCTCTTCCCGATCGCTCTCGCGGTGATCGGCGACCTCTTCACCCCGGCAGAGCGCGGCAAGTACCAGGGTCTCTTCGGAGCCGTCTTCGGGATCTCGTTCCTGATCGGTCCGGGTCTCGGCGGCTTCCTGACCGATACCGTCAGCTGGCACTGGATCTTCTTCGTCAACGTGCCGATCGGGATCTTCAGCCTGTTCGTCATCTGGCGGCTCCTGCCGACGATCAAGCGCAGCGACGCATCGCGCACCTTCGACTACCTTGGCGGGCTCGTCTTCGCGATCGCGATCGGGTTCCTGCTCGTCGGCTTGACCAACAAGCTGGGGGCCGATTGGACTGACCCGACGGTCGGCGGCTTCATCGCCATCGGCTTGCTCGGGAGCGCCCTCTTCACGTTCATCGAATCGCGGGCGAAGGAGCCGATCGTTCCGCTCGACCTCTGGCGCGATCGGACCTACGCGTCGTCGATCATCTCGACGTTCCTGGTCAGCTTCGGCTTCTTCGGCGCGATCATCTTCCTGCCCCGGTGGTTCCAGGTCGTTCGCGGCGAATCTGCCACGAGCTCCGGTTACCTGATCTTTCCGATGCTGATCGGGCTGATCGGAAGCTCGATCATCGCCGGCGCGCTTGTCTCCCGGACGGGCAAGTACAAGGCGATCGTCATTTCCGCGCTGATCGCCATGACGGTGGGCATCGCCCTCATGACCCAGCTTCGTGCCGATACCTCGTACGCGGCGCTCTTCTTCTGGATGTTCGTGACCGGCGTCGGTATCGGACCGACCCTCTCGGTGTTCACGATCATCGTCCAGAACGCAGTGCCGTTCTCGAAGCTCGGCGTCGCGACCAGCAACCTGACGTTCTTCCGGCAGATCGGTGGTTCGGTCGGCCTCGCGATTGCCGGGACCCAGTTCGGCACGGCGCTCGCACAGGAGCTTCCGGCCCAACTCGAGCCTGTGAAGCAACAGCTTCTCGGCCAGGTACCTGAGGCGCTGCGCCCGGCCGCCGAGGCTGGCTTCGCGCAAGTGAGCGGCGGCAGCCTGGATCTCAACGACCTCACGGGCGTCGGACAGAGCTTCGGCACGGCCGTCCAGCAGGGGGTGCCGGAACAGTTCCGGGCCTTCATCGAGCCGTTCGTGCCCCAGTTCGACCAGGCATTCAACAACGCCATGAGCATCGCGATCGCCCAGACGTTCTGGATCGGGGTCGCGACGTCGCTGGCCGCGCTCGTGGTCGCGCTCTTCATGCGCGAGCTGCCACTTCGGGCGACCAATGCAGCGCCCGCACCGGCACCGGCCGGTGGTGGCGAGCACGAACGTCCACGACCGCCGCTGCCCGCTGCGGACTGACCCTCGCTTTCTTCTCCTGGGGGACGGCCCCGGCTCGATTTTCGAGCCGGGGCTTTTCTTGTCGGTGCGCTAGGATCGCCAGCGTGGACCCCGTCCCAGCCCCGATCCCGGCGTCGCTCACCGCCCCAGGAACCGTTGATGCTCCCTTCGAGCCGTTCCTCGCCGTCGACGACCTGCCGCCCGGGCTCGATGCGACGCGTGACGAAGGGCGATCTCGACGTCCTCATCGCCCACACCCCGAATGGGCATCGTCGCCGTCGACGATCGATGTCCGCACATGGCGGCCCCGCTCTCGATCGGGACGTTGGACGGGTGCGTCGTCAGTTGCCCGCTCCACGAGGGGCAGTTCGACCTCTGCTCCGGCGACCCGGTCCGCATGCCGACGACGGGAGGGCTCGATCCGGATGGGGTCTACCACCCAACGTGGTCATCGGCCGGGTTGCCACCGAAGACCGATCCGCCCGGCCTCAAGGCGGAAGCCCGCCGGCTGACCCGGGTCCGACGGTTCCGCTTCTACCCGGTCCGGGTGGTCGATGGTCGGATCGAGCTGGCGCTGCCGGCCTAGTCAAACCTGCGAGCCCGGGGGTCCTAGCGCAGCTCGGACCCCGTCGGGATGTCGTCGTGAGCGCGGGCGGCGTAGGCGCGAACGATGCGAACGACCTCGTCCGCGTCGTCGGTCAGCTGGAGCAGGTGGAGGTCGGCCTCGGTGATCGCGCCCGCCGGTATCTGGACGTCGCGCATCCAGTCGAGCAGGCCCTTCCAGTACGACGTCCCGACCAGGACGACCGGAAAGTCGCGGACTTTGCCCGTCTGGATGAGGGTCAGCGACTCGAACAGCTCGTCGAGCGTCCCGAAGCCGCCGGGCAGGATGACGAAGGCGTCGGCGTACTTCACGAACATCGTCTTGCGGGCAAAGAAGTAGCGGAACTCGACCCCGAGATCGATGTATGGGTTGATGGACTGCTCGTGCGGCAACTCGATGTTGCAGCCCACCGAAAGCGCGCCGCCCTCCTGGCAACCGCGATTGGCCGCCTCCATGATCCCGGGTCCGCCGCCGGTGATGATCGCGAACCCGCTCTCCGCCAGCCGCCGCGCGATCGTCCGGGCCAGCTCGTACATCGGGTCGGATTCCGAAACCCGGGCTGAGCCGAAGATCGTGACCGCCGGGCCGACGGCCGCGAGGGCGTCGAATCCTTCGACGAACTCCGAGAGGATTCGGAGGGCCCGCCACGGGTCGCTGTCGACGAACGCGGGCCGACGGGCGGGTGCGCGCTCGAGGAACTGCTCGTCCTCGGTCGCCTTCGGCTTGCCGATCCGTTCGGCTGCGTCGCCGCGCATGACGATGCGGCCGCTCCGACGCTCCGCCGGCGCAGCGTCGGACGAGCCGCGCGGCGTTCGATCGCTCACCCGGCTAGCATGGCAGCGGAGGAGGCTCGATGCAGCATCGAACGCGGGCCATCGGAGGAGCGATCGTCATCGCCACAGGTGGGGTCTGGATGGCCCAGGGGTCGGGACTCCTGCCGGGCAACAGCTTCATGGTGGGCGACCCTACCTGGGTTGTCCTCGGCGCCGTCGGGGTCGTGATCGGGGTCGGGCTCATGTGGTGGGGGCTCCGCGGTCAGGCCTGAGCCATGCCTTCCAGGTCGCCTCGGCCGGGCCGGCGGAGACCGCCTCGCCGTAGCGGACAAGGGGCAGGCGAAGGAGTCGGTGGTCCGCGAGCAGGCGCTCGACGATCCCGGACTCGTCCATCGCCAGGTATCCCAATCCGGCATCGCGATACGCTCGGCCCTCCGTGTCGAGCAGCGCCGCGGCGCCGAGCCGCTGGACGAACCGCCGCAGCTCGCCCGCCGCGATCGGCTTGCGGCGGAGATCGACGAGGTGGATTTCGAAGCGGCGCTCCTTGAAGAAGCGGATCGCGGCCCGGGTTGCCTGATCTTTCTCGAGCCCGAAGATCTGGACTCGCGGCGCGGTCGGGGTCGGAGCCATGACGCGCAGGGTAGCGATCGGACCGGGCCACTGCCGGGTACCATCGACCCGACAGGAGGTGCCCGGGTGACGGTCTGGTTCACGGTCAAGCTCGACGATCGGCCGGGTGCGCTCGCCCGGATGGCTACCGCGCTCGCAGAGCGGGGCGTCAACATCGCCGGGATCGTCGGGATCGCCGAAGACACGAACGGCGAGCTGATGCTCGAGACGAGCGATCCGGCGGTCACCCGCGAGACCTTCGAGTCGCTCGGCCTGGCCTACGAGGCTCACGACGCGGACGTCGGGGGCGACCCCGGCCGGATGTCGATCGCCGACATCACTTCGCGCTGACGGGAGCCGCAGCCCGATGCCCCGGCGGTTGCCCGCCGACGCGTCCGCGGTCGCCCTGCGGGTCGACCACGTCGACCGGCCGGAGGCGATTGCCACGATCGCGGCCCGGATCGCCGTCGCGGGCGGGCGGATCAGGAACCTCTCGACGGTCCGACGAATCGCGGCGCCGCCTGGTGGCACGGCGCTCGCGGAGATCGAGGTCGAGGTCGAGGGCCTGACCGAGACCGACCTCGTCGCGCTCCTCGACGATCTCGAGGACGTCCGCCAGGTCCACCTGACGCGGGCCCTCGAGCGGATCTTCGGCAAGCGGATCATCGTCATCGGCGGCGGGGCCCAGGTCGCACAGGTCGCCCTCGGCGCCGTGAGCGAGGCAGACCGCCACAACCTGCGTGGCGAGCGGATCAGCGTCGACACGATCGCCCTCGTCGGCGAGGCGGAGATCGCTGCCGCAGTCCGTGCCGTCGCCGACCTGCCTCGTGCGCGCTTGCTGGTCCTGGCGGGCTCGATCATGGGCGGGGATATCAGCGCGGCGGCGGACGAGATCCGGGCCGTCGGCATCCCGATCATCTCGCTGAACATGGTCGGCTCGATCACCGAGCACGTCGATCTCGTCGTCTCCGACCCGGTCCAGGCCGGAACGATGGCGGTCATGGCCATCGCCGACACGGCCGCCTTCGACCTCGAGCGCCAGCGAGGTAGGCGCTTCTGATCGGTCGGCCGTTACTCTTGGACCATGCGGATCGCGACCTGGAACGTCAACTCGCTCAAGGCACGCCAGGAGAAGGTCGACCAGTGGCTGGAGCGGGCCGGACCAGATGTCCTGCTGATCCAGGAAACCAAGCTGACCGACGCCGACGCGCCGGTCATGACGTTCGCGATGGCGGGCTACGACCTGCACCACCACGGCGAGGGTCGATGGAACGGCGTCGGCGATCGTGACGCGCCAGGGGATGCAGGTCGACGACGTCGTGACGAATTTCGGGGACGGGCCCGTCCGCGACAGCGGTCCCGGCGCCGCGAAGGACTTCGGCGAGGAGGACTTCAACCCGTTCGACGAAGCCCGGATGCTCAGTGCCCGGGTCGACGGGATCACGATCGTCAGCCTCTACGGTCCTAACGGTCGCGTCGTCGGCAGCCCGTTCTACGCGGGCAAGCTGTCCTGGTACGAGCGGCTCGCCCGCTGGCTGGCCGAGACGCGCGACCCAGGAGAGCCGCTGGTCATCGGCGGCGACTTCAACATCGCCCCCACGGACGACGACGTCTGGGACGCCGCGGCCGTCCACGGCGGAACCCACGTGTCGGAGCCGGAGCGCGAGGCGTTCCGGCGGCTCCTCGACTGGGGCCTCATCGATGCGTACCGCCTGCGTCAATCCGCCGCCGGCCGGTTCAGCTGGTGGGACTACCGCGCCGGCAACTTCCACAAGAACCTCGGCATGCGAATTGACCATCTCCTCGTCACGGCGCCGGTTGCCGACCGTGTCGTCGCCGCCGAGATCGACCGCGAGGCCCGCAAGGGACCGCCGATTCCGTCCGACCACGCGCCGGTCAGCATCGATCTCGATGAGCCAGGGCGTCCATACGACGCCGGCTGGGAGGCGGCCCTGGCGCGTGTCGCCGCCCGCACCCGCCCGGCGCGGCCGACCAAGCGATCAGCGGAATCGGCATGAGGCGACCCGCTCCATCGCTCGGCGGCACGCTCGGCCGCGCCGTGTGTGCCGCCGCCCTCGTTTTCGTACTCGCCGCATGCGGCACCGGGGCCGGCACGGCGTCGGCGCCGGTCACCGCGAGCCCGCCCGGCAGCCAGGACGCGTCCGGCGCGAATCTCGCTCGTGCCCTCGTCGAGAAGCTTCTCTCGGATCCGTTCATCGCCCATGTCGAGCAGGTCGCGAATGCGACCTCGACCTCCGGCGGGACGACGGTCGAGGTTGACGCGACGCTGTCCATCGATGTCTCCGGGAGCAACACGGCGTTTTCGGTCACGGTCGTCGGCGGCGGCCAGGATCTCCAGGCCGATATGGTCCTGCTCGACGACTCGGCGTTTGGTCGCCAGGACGGCGGGGCCTGGGAAGAGATCGATCCGTCCTCTGTCCGCGGATCGCTCGATGGGCTCTTCGCGGCGATGCGCCTCGTCGAGGATCCGGCCGACCTCGCGTACGCGGGAATCGAGTCGGTCGACGGACGAGACCTCCACCGACTGACAGCCGTGACGGAGATTCCCTACAACCCGGCCGGCGGCGGCACCGGGCAATACGATCGGTTCGACATCTGGGTCGAGGCCGACGGGACACCGGTCCTCTTCAAGAGCGCCTTCTCCGCAGTTGGCCCCAACGGTGAGGTCGTGGCAGGCGAGACCGACCTCGAGTTTTCGAACTTCGGTGGTCCCATCGAGATCGTCGCGCCGGCCGTCCCGTAGGCTCGGCGCCACGTTGCACGCACCGGGACGCGGCACGTGGCGTTCCCGAACCAGCCGTTAGGCTCGCCGCCTCATGACCGACCGTGCAGACGGGACCGCAGAGATCCGTCTGATCGACCTGTCGAAGCACTTCCGCGAGGTCCGTGCGGTTGACCGCGTCAGCCTCGACATCCGGTCCGGCGAGTTCTTCTCGATGCTTGGCCCGTCAGGCTGCGGCAAGACGACGACGCTGCGGATGATCGGCGGATTCGAGCAGCCGAGCCTCGGGCGGATCGAGCTCCGCGGCCGCGACGTGACCGCCGATCCGCCCGATAAGCGCCCGGTGAACATGGTCTTCCAGAACTACGCGCTCTTCCCGCACCTCGACGTCGGCAGCAACATCGCGTTCGGGCTCCGGCGCAAGAAGGTTGACGGCGCCGAGATCCGGCGGCGCGTCGGCGACGCGCTCGACCTCGTCCACCTCGCCGGCTACGAAAAGCGGCGTCCGAACCAGCTGTCCGGCGGCCAGCAGCAGCGGGTCGCCCTCGCCAGGGCGCTCGTCAACCGGCCCCAGGTGCTGCTCCTCGACGAGCCGCTCGGCGCCCTCGACCTGAAGCTCCGCAAGCAGCTCCAGGTGGAGTTGAAGCGTGTCCAGGCGGAGGTCGGAATTACCTTCGTCTATGTCACCCATGACCAGGAGGAGGCGCTGACGATGAGCGACCGGATCGCGGTGATGAACCGCGGCCGGGTTGAGCAACTCGGCACACCCGAGGAACTCTACGAGCGTCCGCTCACCCGATTCGTCGCCGACTTCATCGGCACGACCAACCTCCTCTCCGGAGCGGTCGAGTCCGCAGATGCGCGCGGCGCGCTCGTCCGGCTCGCGGCCGGGGAAGCCTGTCTCGTGGCCACACCGGGACTGGGCGTCGGCCATGCGGTCGAGCTCTCGATTCGACCTGAATCCATCTTCCTGAAGCCCTCCAACGGCCACTCGGCGGAGGGCGTCGAACCGTTGCACGGGGTGGTGGAGCAGGTTGCATACCTCGGCGGCAACGTCCTGTACCAGGTCCGCACCCGAGGAGGCCTGGCGATCACCGCACTTGCACCAAAGACCGGCGAGCGATTCGCGGTCGGAAGCGATGTCGACGTTGTCTGGTCACCGTCGGAGGCACTCGTCCTCGCCGGTCGTCCGGACGATGAGGAGGAGGCCCCGGGATGAACCAACGGTACGACGGCTCGTCGATCGACCTCGAGCGCGCGCTCGTCCGCTACATGTCCGAGCGCAAGGTCAGTCGCCGCGAACTGCTCGAACGCATGGCGGCGATCGGCGTGACCGCGGCGCTGGCGCCGGTCATCGCTGCCTGCACGGGGAGCAACACCTCGGGCAGCCCGTCCGCCGCGAGCTCCGGTGCCGGCCCATCGGGCAGCTCGGCGCCGAACGCGTCTACAGCGCCGACGCCGGTGCCGTCGCCGGAGGGCGAGCTCTTCGTCTACAACTACGCCGATTACATGGACCCGGAGATCATCAAGGAATTCGAGGCGAAGTACGCGGTCAAGGTCACCGAGACGTTCTTCGAGTCCTACGATGTCATGTACCCGCGGATCCTCGCCGGCAACTCCGGCTTCGACCTGACCTTTCCGACCGACACCGACATCCCGGGGCTCATCGAGCAGGGCCTCGTCCTGCCGCTCGAGCTGGCCCTCATCCCCAACGCCGTCAACCTCGCTGCCGAGTGGCTCGACCCGGCCTACGACCCCGGGCACAAGCACTCCATGCCGTACATGTGGTGGACGACGGGCCTCGCCTATGACACGGAGCAGATCGACGAGGAGCTGACGAGCCTGGCCGCACTCTGGGATCCCCGCTTCGACCAGCACATCATGATGCTCGACGACCAGCGGGAAGCCTTCGCGGCCGCCCTCATTCGTCTTGACATGAGCGTCAACACCGTCGACGACGCCGAGCTGGATGCCGCCCTCGCCCTGCTGAAGGAGCAGCGGCCGCTGGTGCGCGTCTACAGCGGCGATCCGATCGGTTCGCTCAAGTCCGGCAACATCTGGGTCGGCCAGGACTGGAGTGGCGACGTCTGGCAGGTCCAGGAGACGCGGCCATCGGTCGTCTATGTCCTGCCCGAAGAGGGCGGCGTGCGCGGGTCGGACGCCGCGGTCATCCCCCAGGGCGCGCAGCATCCGATCGCAGCCAACCTGTTCATCAACCACCTCCTCGATGCGGAGGTGAGCGCGAAGAACACGAACACCGTCTACTACATGGGCCCGAACGCGGCGGCCAAGGAGTTCATCCTCCCCGAGCTCCTCGAAGACCCGGGCATCAACCCCGATCAGGCCGTCATCGACGACCTCCAGGAGCTGCTCGACCCGGGCGCGGATCTTGAGAAATACGCCAAGCGCTGGACCGAGCTGCGGGCCGGCGGCTAGCGGGCAGGAGCGGTCCACCCCTCACAGTCGTAGCGGTCGAGGTCATCGGACGATGCGAGGTCGCCTGAGCGCCGGCTCGCTGATCCTGCCAGGGCTCGCCTGGCTGTTGGTCTTCTTCCTCGTCCCGCTCGGCATCATCTTCATCGTCAGCCTGGGCGACAACGATCGCTTCGGCAACGTCCTGTTCGATGCCCCGAGCCTCGAAAACTATGCGACAGCGCTCGATCCGATCTTCCTTCCGACGGTCTGGAATTCCCTTCGTTTCGCCGGCGCGACGACGATCCTCTGCCTCGTCATCGGCTATCCGGTCGCGTACTGGATCTCGCGCTACGGCGGACGGCACAAGGCCCTGCTGCTCATCCTCGTGATGCTGCCGTTCTGGACGAGCTACCTCATTCGCACCTACGCCTGGATCACGATCCTTGGCGACAACGGGGTGGTCAACTCCGTACTCCAGACGGTGGGCCTGACGGACGACCCGATCGTCCTGATGAATACGGATGTCGCCGTCGTCCTGGGCATGACCTACGGCTTCCTGCCATTCGCGATCCTGCCCCTGTTCGTCTCGATCGATCGGCTCGACGAATCGCTCGTCGCCGCCGCGCGCGACCTGTACGCCAGCGGCCGCTCGGCCTTCCGCCACGTGATTCTGCCGCTGACGATGCCCGGTATCGTGGCGGCCTCGATCCTGACGTTCATCCCGGCGATCGGCGATTACGTCACGCCGGAACTTCTGGGCGGCGCCCAGACGACGACGATCGCCAAGATCATCCAGAACCAGTTCCTTGGCGCGCGTGACTGGCCCGCCGGTGCGGCACTTGGCTTCCTGCTGATGGCGGCCACCATCATCGGCTCGCTGGCCGTCATCCGGACGCTCCGCCGGGAGGTCCTGGGTTGATGACGCAGAAGGCGACCTGACGATGCGTCGCGAACGCAACACGCTGCTGTCCGTGTACGCCCTGCTCGTTTACGCGTTCCTGTTCCTGCCGATCGTCATCCTCATCATGTTCAGCTTCAACGACTCCGAGGACAACTTCTCCTGGACGGGTTTCACGCTCGACTGGTACCCGATCCTCTTCGCCAACGAGGACATGGTCGACGCCCTGGGGAAGACCCTGCAGGTCGCCTTTGTCGCCGTCCTCGCGGCCACCGTGCTCGGGACCCTGCTCGGGCTCGGCCTTGCTCGGCTGCGAAACCGCTACGTCGGTGGAGCCGCGGAGTCGCTGATCATCCTGCCGATGGTCGCACCGGAGATCATCCTCGGCATCAGCCTCCTGCTGTTCTTCGCCCAGGTGTTCTCGGCGAGAGGCTCGCTGGCCCAGATCACCCTCGCCCACATCACGTTCTGCGTGTCATACGTGGCGATCATCGTCCGAGCCCGGGCGGTCAGCCTCGACCCCTACGTCGAGGAGGCCGCGCGTGACCTGGGCGCTTCGGCGTTCGGGGCGTTCCGGTACGTGACCCTGCCGCTCCTGCTGCCGGCGATCGCGGCCGGCGCGATGCTCGCCTTCGCCCTCTCCTTCGACGACCTGATCGTGACGACGTTCAACTCCGGGCCCGGGGCGTCGACCCTGCCGCTCTACCTGTACTCACGCATCAGGTTCGGCGTGACACCCGAGATCAACGCGATTTCGACGATCATCGTCGCCATCACCGCGGTTGCCATCCTTCTTGCGTGGCGGCTCGGTCGGATGCGAAACGCGGCGCGCGCCAAGGCCCCGAGCGAGGCGATGGAGCCCGCAGTCGACGCGGGGAGGCCGGCGACGGTGTAGCGCCTGGCGCGCAGAACGGAGATCAGCCCCGCTCGCGCGCCGCCGCCTTCGCCCGGGCCGTCGCACGGTCGCCAGCGCGAGGCAGGCGAACCGCTGCAATGTCACCGTCGAAGACCTCGCCGTCCTTGGGTGTCGGGACGTCGTACCGGAGGCGGACCGTTCGCTGGGAGTTGATGCCGTCGTTGGCATACCGGTCCACGGCCATCAGGTCGAAGGCGTGGACGCTCGGCTCCTGGTTGGAGTAGCGGCCGGCCGTCCAGCTCTTCGACCGCGTCCCTCGGTGCTGCAATTCGCAGACGTGCCAGTCCTGGCGGTTCGTCAAATCCCAGAAGGCGATTGCATCCGACGGATCGAAGCCGTGCGCCGCGATCGTTTCCGGCTCGAACAGCCACTGGCACGTGATCCTGGTGTGGTCCGGCCCGACCGGTTCAAGGCGGTGCACGAGCAGATAGTCCGGGTGGATCGACAGGAAGGTCGTCGGCCACACGAGGTAGTAGTAGATCCGTCGCTCGTCGACCTGCGTCATGCCCGCGATCGCCGGCCGTCCGTTGCGGTGGCCGCCGTCGATCGCCATCGTCTCGGCGGTGTCGACAAGCTCCATCCAGCCGCCCTGCCACGGCCCGGTCGGGGCGAAGTCGCCGCCGAGGTCGTACGGTGTCAGTTTGTTGAGCTGCGGGTGGATCCCCGGGCAGTGGTAGCACTCACTGTAGTTCTCGGCGATGAGCTTCCAGTTCGAGCCGACCTCGTACGTGACCGTGTGGGCGGCCTGCAGCCGCGAGAAGTCGAACCGCGCCAGGTGCGGCGGCAGGTCGCCGAGCCACTCGAGGAGCGGCGGCGCCTCCGGGGCGAGGTTGACGAAGACGAATCCCTGCCACGTTTCCATTCGGACCGAGACGAGGCCGAACGTCTCGAGACTGAAGTCATCGAGGTCGTCGGTGTGCTTGGCCCGGATCAGCTTGCCATCCAGGTCGTAGATCCATGCGTGATACGGGCACTGGAAGCGAACAGCCTTGCCGCATGCCTCCTCCACGACCGCGGTGCCCCGGTGCCGGCAGACGTTGTAGAACGCGCGCAGCGTGCCGTCCCGGCCGCGAGCGATGAGGAGCGGCTCCTCGTCGACGTCGGCCGTGAAGTACGTCCCGGCCGACGGCGCGTCCTCCTCCCGCCCGACGACGATCCAGTCGCGGCGGAACCACTCCCGCCGTTCGAACTCGTGGATCGCCGGGTCGTGGTACGCGCGTCCCGGCAGCAGCGAGGCGGCCCGGTAGGGCTTGCGAACGGCGGCGATCTCGTCGGGAGTGAGCGGGAACGTCATGACTTCGGGGTGTCCTTCCTGGGATCCAGAAAGGGGATCGCCGCAGTGCGGCCCGGCCAGCGACCGCCGTCGGGCGCCTCGATCTCGAGTGGCCGTTCCCGGCCCCGACAGTCCGATCGGGACCCACACGTAGCCGATGTTCTTCTCCAGGCGGGGCGACCAGATCAGGTCGGTCACGGTCCCGACCGGCTCGCCGGCGTGGCGGGCGACGCACTTGCGCGAGAGCTCGAACGGCAGCGCGTCGCCCTCGACCTCGATCCCGACCAGCTTGCGATCGACACCGCGGACGCGAATCGCCTCGAGAGCAGCCTTGCCGATGTAGTCGGCGGCCTGGGGCTCGACCAATCGTTCCAGGCCGGTGATCTCGAACGGGTTGTTGTCAATCGTCATGTCCGACCCGTAGTTGAAGATCCCGGCCTCGATCCGGCGCGCCTCGGACGGCGCGATCGGCCGGATATCGTGCGGACGGCCGGCCTCCATGATCCGGTCCCACAGGTCGCCGCCGCGCGATGGGTCGCGCAGGTAGATCTCGTAGCCGACCTCGCCGGTCCAGCCGGTCCGGCTGATGACGACCGGGATCCCGTCCAGCTCGGTGGTCGCCGTCCAGTAGTACTTGATGTCGCGAACGGCATCGCCGAACAGGGTGGCCATGACGTCCTTGGACTTCGGGCCCTGGACCTGGACCGGATAGACCTCGGGCTCGCGCACCTTGACGTCCATCCCGGAGTTGATCGCGACACCGCGCGCCCACAGTCCGGCATCGGAGTCGGCGAGGGCCAGCCACCAGCGGTCGGCCTCGACCCGCAACAGGACCGGGTCGTTGACGATGCCGCCGTCCTCGGCGGTGATGAGCACGTACTTGCCCTGTCCGACGGCGCACTTGGTCAGGTCGCGGCACGTCAGCATGTTCGTGAAGGCCGACGCATCGGGGCCCGTGATCTCGACGATTCGCTCGACCGACACATCCCAGATCGTCACGCCGTTGAGCAGGGCCCAGTACTCCTCGACCACGTCCCCGTAGTAGCCGGGCAGGTACATGTGGTTGTAGATGTCGTAGGCGCTGCAGCCGGCGGCGAGGGTCTTCTCGAAGAACGGCGAGCGGCGATACCACGGGCCGAAGTAGAGCGTCGACGAATCGGACGTGGCCGGGGTTGCGATCGGGCTGGTCATGTCGTCGGCTCCTCCTGGGACGGCTGGCGGCGCAGTTCGCGTCGGCGGTTGTGGCGGCGACCGCCTGCCGGGTCGGCCGGCGGGGTCGGCTCGGGTGCCGGCGGGATCTCCGGCAGCGTCGTCTGCTCGGCGAGGCCGGCGAGGATGATCGCGCGAAGCTCCGCGTCGATGGCCGGGTCGGTCTCGGGCTGGTTGTATGCGGCGAGCCGCCGCTCGACCTCGTCGCAGGCGCGCTGGTACGTGTCCTTGCCGCCGAGCCGGAGCCACGCCTCGCGGTTGTCGCGATCGACGATCGCGCTCGGCAGGTAGAGCTCCGAGGGCCAGTGGGCCATCGTGTGCTCGGCCATGATCAGGTGCTGGTCCGCCATGAGCTGGTCGATCAAGGCCGAGACCGGCAGATCGTCGGCGGGCTGGATCTCGCGCACGAACTGGAGCGCCTGGGCGCACATCTCATCGTCGAAGACGAGCTTCGGCAGGCTGAACACGAGGAGGAAGTCGAGCATGCCTGGACCGGACACGGAGTTGACGCCGGCCAGGGCAGCGAGCAGCGCGCTTCCGAACGTCTCGGCACCGGCCTGGGCGTCGAGGATCTTGCCATCCGACAGGGCCATGTATGACTGGCACGGCAGGCCGAGGGCCTTGGCCACCGCGATGTAGGCGACATCGAGCCGGAGCGCCTCGATCGCCGCCATCGGCGCGCTCGCGATCTTCATGTGGAACGTGGCCGGAGCACCGCCGAACAGGACCGGAGCCCCGGGCTTGACGATCTGGGCCATCGTGATGCCGGCCAGCACGTCGACGGTGTGGAAGACCGTCGCCCCGACGATCGTCACCGGCGCGATCAGGCCCATCAGCGTCACCGGCACGATCTCGACCGGGATGCCCGCCTCGACGCAGTCGATGAGGTTCTGGCAGGAGTCCTCGCTGTAGCGGAAGTTGCCGGTCGCGGTGATCGTGAAGATGCTCATCGGGTGGGCGATGAGGTCGGCTCCGGTCCGCCCGGAACAGCTGCATCATCTCGACCATCCGGGGCACGCCGTGCTCGGTGAAGGCGCCCGACACGACGGGCTTCTTCGAGTTCGTCAGGGTCATGTAGAGCCGCCACGCGTCGGAGACCTGGGCCTCGATGTCGAGGTTCGTCGAGAACGCCGTCGCGAGATACGCGATGTTCTCGAGGCCGTCGGCGAGCCGGACGTATTCCGTGAAGTCGGTCGAGTTCGCCAGGCGCGTCTCGCCGGTGCGGTGGTCGAGGACCTTGAGGCCCGACGAGCCCGGCACGAAGTGGACCCGGTCGCCGCCGAGGTCGGCGTGCGGCAGGCCGTCGCGATCGTAGAGGGTGAACGACCCCGGAGCGGAGGCGATCGCGGCCTCGACGACATCGGCCGGGAAGAGGACCCGGACGCCTGTTGAATCGAGCGGCAGTCCGTGATCGAGGAGCCGCCGGCGCATCTCGGGCCCGCGGATCTCCATGCCGACCTCGGCCAGGACCCGTTTCGCCTCGTCGACGATCTGACCCGTCAGCTCGTCGCCCAGGATGTTCAACGACGGCCGCATCAAGGCTCCCATCGGTTCGGCCAATGCAGCCGTTCCCGTCAGCGTACCCTCCGGCGCCGGTCGCGAAGAATTTCACGTGCCGCGTTTCGCCCGGGGAGGCCCGTCACGCCGCCCCCCGGATGCGTGCTCGAGCCGCACTGGTACAGGCCACGGATCGGGCTGCGGTAGTCCGCATAGCCGGCCGCCGGCCGCATATGGAACAGCTGGTTGAGCGTCAGCTCGCCGTGGAAGATGTTGCCACCGATCAGCCCGTACTCGTGCTCCATGTCGTAGGGGCTGATGACCTGGCGATGAACGATCGAGTCCTTGAGGTTCGGGGCGAGCTCCGTGTAGCCGTCGATCAGGCGATCGGCGAACGCGTCGACCTCCTCGCGGTGGGGCGCCTCGTGCCAGGACTCGGGGACCCACTGGGCGAACATCGAGAAGATGTGCATGCCCTCGGGCGCAATCGTCGGGTCGACAGTCGAGGCGATGACCCCGTCGCAGTACGGCTTCTGCGAGCCCGCCCCCTGCCGGGCGTCCTCGAAGGCGCGCTGGATGTAGTCCATCGAGTGGGCGAGCTCGATCGCGCCGGTGTGGTGCGGCTGGAGGTTCGTGCCCGGATGGGATCGGAAGTCCGGCAGCTCGCTGATCGCCAGGTTGACCTTTACCGTACCGGAGCGCGTGTCGTAGCCCTCGATGTCGCTCACGAACTCCGCCGGGAGCTGCCCGGGCTCGATCAACCGCAGGAACGTGATCTGCGGGTGGGCGTTCGAGATGACGATCGGGGCATGGAGCTCCTCGCCGCTCTCGAGGACGACTCCCTGCGCCGTGCCGTTGGCGAGAATCCTGGCGACCGGCGCGTCCGTCCGGATCGAGCCGCCGTATTCGACGACAGCGTCGGCGATATTGCGGCTGACCGCGCCCATCCCTCCCTCGACGAAGCCCCAGCCGCCGATCGCCATCGGGCCGGACTCGTCCACGGTCCCGATCTCGTGGTGGAGCAGTACATAGGCCGTCCCGGGCTCATACGGTCCCGCCCACGTTCCGATGATCCCGTCGATCGACAGGCCGGCCTTGATCCGGTCCGACTCGAACCAATCGTCGAGGAGGTCGGCGGCCGACATCGTCATGATCCGGGTCAGGTCCGCGACGCCGCGGCCGCCGAGGCCGCGAAGCTTCCACGCAAATCGGAGCTGGTCGAGGAGGTCCGGGAGCGAGCGGGAGCCCAGCTTCGGCGGCGTCATCCACAGGAGGTGCCGGACCACCTCGGCGAGGCCGTCCTTCCACGCCAGGAAGTCGTCGTAGCGGTCGGCGTCCTTCTTCGAGAAGCGGGCCATCTCCGGGTAGCGCAGCGCCGGCTCGTCGTGCATGACGAGACCGCTGCCGTCCTCGAAACCCATGAAGTACGGGCCCATCGGGTAGACCTTGTAGCCGCGCTTCGGCAGCTCGAGCTCGCGGATGATCCGGGGCGGCATCAGGCTCTGGACGTAGCTGAGGGAGCTGACTTTGAAGCCGGGCCATGTCTCCTCGGTCACGGCCGCCCCGCCGACCACCCCTCGACGCTCGAGGACGAGCGGTTTCATCCCCGCCTTTGCCAGGTACGCGGCGCACGTCAGGCCGTTGTGCCCGCCCCCGACAACGATCGCATCGAAGCTCTCAGCCATGCGGCCGATTGTGTTGCGACCAGATTCTATTGCCCCTGACGTTCCGCCTGATGGTGCCCGGGGTTCCGCCGCGTGGGACGACCCACGCACGACTCGACTAGGCGTTCGTCTCGGCCGGCCGCATGCCGTAGACCCGTCCCTGCTTGCGCTCGAGGTCCTCCAGCTCAGTCGTCGTCTGCACGTCGTACGAGGCGAGCTCGACCAGCTCGCGGGACGGGAGGTAGCGGCGGCCGGGGTCGCCGATCAGGACGTCGATCCCGCGGTCGCGGGCCCGGCGTAACCACGGAAGAACGCGTCCGGCGAGATGCGCCTCGTACCAGCAGTCGCCGGCCAGGATGACGTCGACGTCGGGCGGCTCCTCGTCCAGGACGTCGCGCCGAACGGCGGTCACCCGGCGGCCGTTGGCGCGTGCGTTGAGTTCGATCGCCGCCACGGCGAAGGCGTCGATGTCCACGCCGGTGGCCTCGGCGGCGCCGGCATGCATCGACGCGATTGCGCACAGCCCGGAGCCGGACGCCACGTCGAACGTACGGCGCCCGGCCGCGGTTTCCGGGTGATCGCGCAGGTATCGGGCGATCGCGAGCCCACCCGCCCACGCAAACGCCCAGTACGGGAGGGCCGCGTCCGGATCGTCAGTCTCGACCTGGACGGCGTGACAGAGCGGCAGCACCTCGTCGGCCAGGTGGAGGCGGAGCTCCGTCAGGCCCGGGACGGGCCGGAGCTGCGTGTGGCGCAGGACGAACGCACGGGCAGAGTCGGCCATCACCGCACTCTACCCGCGGTCACGCGGTGACGCCGTCGTGACGCGACAGCGACCTCGGATTTCGTCCTGCGACCGAGCCTCAGTCGAGTGCGACCCGCTCGTGCCAATGGGGGATCTTCGTCTCGAAACCAAGCGCCCGGACCTTCGGTTCGATCGCGATCTGGGCCTCGGGGTCGCCGTGGACGAGGAAGACGCGGCGAGGAAATCCAGGGTCGCCGGGCTGCTTGCCACGGGCGAAGTTAGCCAGCCAGTCAAGCAGCTCGGACTCGTCCGCGTGAGCCGAGAAGCCGCTGATCGATCGGATCTGGCAGCGGACCTCGCGGAGCTGACCGTCGATCTTGACCTCGGTCGCGCCGGCCTGGAGGTGGGCGCCCAGCGTCCCCTCTCCCTGGTACCCGACGAAGAGGATCGTGGCATCCGGGTCGCCGATGAGATTCCGCAGGTGGCCGACGACGCGGCCGCCGGTGAGCATCCCGTTGGACGCGACGATCATGTAGGGCCGCGGCGCCTTGGCGATCGCCTGGGATTCCTGGACACGGCGAGTCACTCGCTCGTCCGGGTATTCGAGAGGCGTACCGCCCGCCCGAAGCAGATTGGCGGTCTGCTCGTCGAAGTACTCGACATGGCGTCGGTAGATTTCGGAGGCCTTGGAGGCCATCGGGGAGTCGAGATACAGCGGCAGGAGGGGGATGGCGCCTTCGTCGATCAGCCGGTCCAGCTCCCAGACGACCTCCTGGGTTCGACCGATCGCGAACGACGGAACGAGCAGGACACCCTTGGCCGCTGCCACCAGCCGGACGGTGTCGGCAAGGACCCGGATCGCCTCGTCGTGCGGCTCGTGCTCGCGGCCGCCGTATGTCGACTCGACCAGGACGTAGTCGGCGTCGGTCAGGACGGTCGGGTCCCGGATGATCGGCGTCCCGGGCCGGCCGAGGTCGCCGGAGAAGACAATCGTCCGCTCCGGGTCGCCCTCGCGGTCGCTCGCCCGGACGCGCACGATCGCCGACCCGAGGATGTGGCCGGCATCGAGGAACTCGGCGTGGATCCCGGGCGCGACCTCGACCTCCTCGTCGTAGTCGACTGCCTTGAACTGCTCCAGCGGCCCGCTGCGCCTCACGTTCCGTGTAGAGCGGCTCGTCGAGGTCGACCTGCAGCTCGGGCGGTTGGATCCGCAGATCGCGCTCGACATCGTCGACCATGTCCGGGCCGGGCGCCCAGACGGTTGTGGTCGCGTCGACGGCAACCGCTGCCTCCTCCGATGTCGCCTCGGACGCAATCGTGGCCGCGTCCGGTGCGGCGCCGACGCGCCGTCGGGGTTCTCGGCCAGATTGAGGGCGGCCTCGTAGGCCTCGCGCTCCTTGCGGTCATCCTCCTCGACGCGGTCCGGATGCTTCCGCTCCCAACGCGCCTCGCGCTTGGCGAACTCCTCCTGGAGCCGGCCCGAGTCAAGCAGCACGAGCTCGGCAAGTTCGCAGGTTCCGTGGGTCGCGATCACGGGTCCCCGAAACCCCTGATCGACGACGTGAGGGATCAGGCCGCAATGGTCGAGATGGGCGTGAGTCAGGAGGATCGCGTCCAGCGAGGCCGGGTCGAACCCGAACGGGACCCGGTTCCGGACGGCCTCATTCGGGCTGCCCTGGAACATCCCGCAATCGATGAGCACGCGGGCGCGTTCGGTGACGAGCAGGAACTGGGAGCCCGTAACGGTCGTGGCTCCGCCGAGGAAGTGGATCTCCATCGGCCCATCGTGCCACGTCCGATGCGCCTGGACTGATCCAAGGCGACCGGCCGGAGCGCATCATTGACATGACAGCGGGACGGAGGACCACGGGCACATGGCCGACTACTCATTCGCCACCGAGTGGCGTCTCGACGCCCCGATCGATCGGGTCTACGAGGCGATCCATGACTCGCTGTCGTGGCCGGATTGGTGGCCGGCGGTGAAGGCCGTCGAGGAGATTCGGCCGGCGAAGGAACGGAATGGGATCGGCAGCGTCCGGCGCTACACGTTCAAGGGCAGCCTTCCGTACACGCTGTCATTCGACCTGGCGGTCGAGCGGATCGAGAGACCGACGGTCCTCGCCGGGCGGGCGAGCGGCGAACTCGAGGGCACCGGGGTCTGGACGCTGCGCGAGGAAGGTGGCCAGACGGTCGCCCGCTACGACTGGAATGTCCGGACGACGACGCTGGTGGATGAATCTCCTCGCACCGCTGGCGAGAGGCGTGTTCAAGTCGAACCACGACATCGTGATGCGCAGCGGCGCGAAGGGGATCTGCGGGCTGCTCGGGCGGCGTCAGCGGCACCTGCGCCTGGGTCGAGGGCTGAGCCGCGACTGTGGCGCTGGCGCTCGCAGGATTTGTTCGCCTGTCCAGCCGATGCGATTGGTTGCATATTCCGGGGGTGGCGTACGGGTTGGGCTCCGCGATTGATGCAACCAACGGCATCGCCGGGGCACGCGACGGATTTCACGCGCTCACGAGACCTCTCGCGCGTCCCTCAGCCCGGGGGAATGGCCACCAGCGCGTCGAGCGCGATCGCCGCGAACAGCAGCGTCAGGTACGAGATCGAGTACTTGTAGAGCCGGATCGCGCCGGCCGTTGACGCCTCCTCGGATGCTCCCTGGCGCCACAGACGGTAGGCCTGCTGGAGGAAGATCGCGCCGAGCACGACCGCCGCGATGAGGTAGATCCAGCCCATCCTCGCGACGGACCACAGCACGATCGAGATCGCCACCATGAGGATCGCGTACAGGCCGATCTGGCGTGTCGTCTCCGGGATGCCCCGGACGACCGGCAGCATCGGGACGCCGGCAGCGGCGTAGTCCTTCCGAATGCGGAGGGACAGCGCCCAGAAGTGGGGCGGCGTCCAGTAGAAGACAAGGGCGAAGAGCAGGAGCGCGGGGACGCCGACATTTCCGGTGACCGCGGCCCAGCCGATCACCGGTGGCAGCGCACCGGCGGCGCCGCCGATCACGATGTTCTGGGGAGTCGTCCGCTTCATGACGATCGTGTAGACGACGATGTAGAACGCGATCGCGAGCAGCGCGAGGAAGGCCGCGAGGAGGTTGACGAACCAGGCGAGGACTGCGAAGGAGACAACCCCGAGGAGGAGGCCGAACACGACCGCCCGCTCCGGGTCGACCTGGTGGGCCGGCAGTGGCCGGCGCCGGGTGCGGACCATCAGCTCGTCGATGTCCCGATCGAGGTAGCAGTTGATTGCGTTCGCGCTGCCGGCCGCGAGCGTTCCGCCGACGAGCGTCCAGACCGCCAGCCACGCCCAATGCCCGATCGGGATCCCGGGCACCTCCCTGGTGGCGAGAACCATCGCCGGGATCGTCGTGACCAGCAGCAACTCGATGATCCGTGGCTTCGTCAGGGCGATATAGGCCCGGACAGTGTCCGTCGTCGTCCGGCGGTCTGGGCCGGTGGCACCTGTCCGGTCATCGGACACGACCGCGGTTCGGGCGGAGTAGTAACTGGTCGCGACGAGTCCCACCATCGCGGCCCAGATGAGTGCGCCCAGCGCCACGTGCAGGGTCTGGGTCCAGCCGGCCAGGTTGGTAAGGACCTGGAGACCGCCGACGATCGCCTGGATCGGGAAGAGAATCGCGGCGATGAGCGCGAGCCGGACGATCGCCCGGTTCGATCGCTGAGTCCGCCATGCGGCGATCGCCACGGCGGCCACGATCAATCCGACGACGATCGCCACCCAGCGGTGGAGAGCGTGGGCGGCGGTGGCGTCGCTGAGGGGCGGAACGAGCGAGCCGTTCATGAGCGGCCAGTCGGGGAACGCGTACCACTGGGACGTCGCGGTCACCTGCGATCCGAAGAGCAGCAGGGCGAAGGTCGCCAGGGCGCCGAAGGCAGCGAGCAGCGTGAACCGCTGGCTGCCCCCGCGCCCGCCGATTCGAGCCGGATAGAACGACCGGACGAGGATGTAGACGAGGAGCCCGACGAGCGCCATCGCGGCCGCCAGGTGCGCCGTGACGGACTCGCCGGAGTTGTTGAGCCGGACCGTCTCACGCCCGAGCCATGCCTGGAACCCAACCAGCACGACGACGCCGATCGACGGCCAGAGGAGGCTCGGCCGATCGCGATGGTCGCGGACGGCCACGTAGGCGAGGGCGAGAACGACGAATCCGATCGCTGCTGCGACGGTCCGGTGAACCCATTCGATCCAGGCCTGGTAGTCACCGAGCGGCGGGATCAGCTGCCCGTGGCAGAGGGGCCAGTCCGGACAGCCCATCCCGGATCCGGTTGCGCGAACGATGACGCCGATCGTCACGAGGCCGAGCGTCATGGCGACGCTGAGCATCGCCAGTCTCTGGAACCGGGTCAACGAGCTCTCCCAGGCGTCGTAGGGGGCGACAGGGTTCGGGGTCGACGGTCGAGCCATTCTAGCGCGGGCACCCTCTTCGCCATTGGCCGCTACCCTATCCGGGATGAATCCCCTTACCCGACGCGCGGGCCTGCTGGCCGCCGCGCTCCTTCTCGTCGCGGCCTGCGGACCGGCGACCTCCTCGCAGTCGGCCGCGAGCCAGGTCCCGAGCGTCGCCAACACCAGCGCAATCCCCCGGATCATCTCGAGCGAGTTGACGACCGGCCCGAACCGCATCGTGTTCTCATTTCTCGATGGGAGTGGGACGAAGCCGATCGGGGCGCCGGATCGAACCGCGAGCGTCCAGTTCAGGGGGCCCAACGGGGAGTCGATCGCCGCGCCCAACGGCGAGTTCATCTGGGCGATCGAGGGCGTGAGCGGCGTCTACGTCACGCACGCCGACTTTCCGGTCGCCGGCCCGTGGACGGCGGTCTTCTCGACGTCCGCCCCAGGCGCCCCGGAGGAGTCGGTCCCGTTCTCCTTCGACGTCAAGGAGGACGCCAGTGCGATCGAACCCGGCGAGGCGGCCCCGTCGGTTGATACGCCGACGCTGGCCGATGTCGGCGGGGACGTCTCGAAGGTCTCGACGGACGAGACCCCGGTGCCCGCCTTCTACGAGACGTCCGTGGCAGACGCGCTGGCGGCCCACGAGCCCTTCGTCCTCGTCTTCGCGACCCCGAAGTTCTGCCAGACACAAACCTGCGGTCCGACGCTCGAGAAGGTCAAGTCCGTCGCGGCGGCCCACCCGGACGTGACGTTCATCAACGTGGAGCCGTACCAGTTGGAACTCGTCGAGGGCCAGCTCCAACCCCTGCTGAGCGACGCCGGGCTCCTCCAGGCAGCGCCCGCGACCGAGGCCTACGGCCTGTTGTCGGAGCCATTCGTCTTCGTGGTCGGCGGCGACGGGATCGTCAAGGCGTCGTTCGAGCTGATCTTCACGCCCGGTGAGATCGACCAGGCCCTGACCGGCCTCAGCTAGACGCGGCCGACGGGGCATCCTCGAGCCGGACGGCCACCCGCTCGCCATCCTCGTCCCGGTAGGTCACCAGGATCGGCATGGCCGTCACCGCGTGCTCGGCGAGATGGCCGGGAGGGAACTCGGCGCCGTTCTCGAGCGGGCCGACCCGGAAATTGACGGTCCGGCCGTCCGCCGTCCGGATCGAGAACCCGCGGACATCGGTGAGGCTGACGGCATCGACCGAAACCACGACACCGATCTCCGTCCTCGGCGCGGGTTGGCCAAGCAACGATGAGGCGACGAAGAGCCCAGCGATCACGGCGACCGCCACGCCGAGCCCGACGATCGCACGGCGCCCGAGCATCAGGACGTCACGTGGTCGTGCCGGTGCTCCCCGGGGCCTGGAGCGGAGTCCCGTCGACGCAGCGCGGGCAGGTCTGTGGTCCGGGTTCGTACGTCGGCAGGTCGAGTTGCCAGAGGGACCGCACCGAGTAGACGCGGCCCGAGGTGGGCGAGGTCAATGTCGTGTGCCCACCACTTCGATCGACGAGCACCGCGCATTCAACGATCTCGCCGCCCATCGCCTCGACCGCCGGGATCATCGCGAGGAGTGATCCGCCGGTCGTCAGGATGTCGTCGACCAGGAGGACCCGCTCGCCGGGCCCGATCTTGAACCCGCGCCGGAACTCGCGATGCGTGGCGCCGTCGTCGGCCCGGACCTCCTCGGCGAAGATCGACCGCACCCCAAGCTGGCGGCCGGTCTCGAACGCAAGGATGATGCCGCCGGTCGTCGGGCCCGCGACAAGGTCGATACGCGCGGCGCCGAGCTCATCGCGATGACCCGCCGCCCAGAAGCCGCACAGCTCGCTCGTCGCCGCCGGGTCGGAGAGGACCGCGAACTTCTCGACGTACGCGTCGCCGTGGCGGCCGCTCTTCAGCAGGAAGTGGCCCTCGCGAAGTGCTCCGGATTGCCGAAACAGCGCCTCGGTCCTGGCGGCGATGAGCGGCGCGCGCGGACGCCTCGAGGGCGCGCTTGATCGTCGTCACGTGGCGAATTCCTCGGGCGCCACGCGTCGGATCTCGCGTACGACGTCGAAACCGCGATCCGGGCTGACGATCTCGGAGATCCCCTCGTGGAGGCAGGTCGCGACGTGGACGAGGTCGCGGGCCGACAGCGTCGGATACCGGTCGATCAGGTCCGGAACTCGCCGCATGAGCGCGTGAGTCATCGGGATCACCGGCGCGAAGGTGTCCATCGTTCGCCTCGCCATAGTCCCCGCGATGTCCGGCCGTCGCATCGCCATGAAGCGGTGAACGATCTCCTGCACGACCTCAACGGAGGTTACGGCGTCGAGTTCGCCCGCACCGACGCGTTCGATGATCTGACGACACGGCTCCCGCAGCGGGTGATCGCCGCCACCGGCATACATGATGACCGCCGTGTCGATGAACAGGCTCACCAATCACCGAGCTGACTGCGAGCGATCTGTTCCTTCATGACCTCCCAATCGTCGACGGGTGCGTTCAGCGACATCAGCTCGCGCGCCGCCCGCATGCGCGAGTCCGGCTCGGATTCGACGAACGCGTCAACCGCCTCGCGGATCACGGCCCCGACGGATCGACCTTCGCGCTGCGCGATGCGCTTGAGCTTCGCGATCTGGGCCGGCGACAGGAGGACCTGGGTGCGTTCCGAGAACATGCACATACCATACCATGCGCGAGCACCAGATCCGTGATTCCGAGATCACGGCCGGTACTCGACGCCCTTGGCCGACGGCGCCCCCGGCTTGCGCGGCAACGCGGTCCCGATGAGCGGACGCGAACGAGTCGAGCCCCCGCCGCGCGACATTCCGCCTCGAGCTCGTCGACGAGGCGGACCGGGAGCGTCGGGTCGGCGAAGATGGCGGTCCCGACCTGGACAGCGGCCGCGCCGACCGCGAGGAAGTCGAGCACGTCGGCGAGCTCGGTGACGCCGCCGATCGCGACGACCGGGATGTCGACGACCTGGGCGACCTCGTACACGATCCGCAGGGCGACCGGCTTGATCGCGGGACCCGACAGGCCGCCGTAGATGTTCCCCAGCAGCGGCTTCGCTCGCGAGGACGCCACGGCGATCCCCGACAGCGTGTTGATCGCGGTCAGGGCGTCGGCGCCTGCCGCCTCGATCGCCCGCGCGATCGGCCGGATGTCGGCGACGTTCGGAGAGAGCTTGACGAGGAGCGGGAGGTCGGTGGCCCGACGGACTGCGGCGGTGACGGCCGCGGCAGCGTCGGCGTCGATCGCGAACTGGAGGCCGCCGGCGCCGACATTCGGGCAACTGATGTTGAGCTCGATCCCGGCGACCCCGGGCACGCCGTCGAGACGCCGGACGACCTCGACGTAATCGGCGACCGACTCGCCGGCGACGTTGACGATCACGGCGGTCTTCCAGCCGGTCCATGTCGGGGCGTATTTCTCGATGACCGCATCCACGCCCGGGTTCTGGAGGCCGATCGAGTTGAGCATGCCGCCCGGAGTCTCCGTGACGCGCGGGGTGACGTTGCCGATCCGCGGCTTGAGCGTCGTGCCCTTGCAACAGATCGCCCCCAGGCGATCGACCTCGACGACGTCGCCGTACTCGACGCCGTAGCCGAACGTGCCCGATGCCACGAGGATCGGGTTCTTCAGCACGAGGCCGCGCCCCAGGTCCACCGAGAGATCGACGTCGACGACGGGAACCGGTGCGCGTGGCGGGGGCGGCACCCGGTTCGCGGCCGCAGGCTGAGCCGCGGAGGGCGCCGCACCACGCGACCGAACCTTCCGGTCCATCGGGACCCGGCTCGGCATCGACGGACGAGCGTCGAGCGAGGTCGTGATGCGCCGCTTGGCCTTCACGCGATCGGCGCTCCAACCCCGTCCACCGAGCCGGATTCAACCTGCACGCGTTGCCCCGCCCGGAGCCAGCATGCGGAGACGAGCAGAACCCAGCTCAAGATCGCGGCGATCGTGAGCCATTCCAGCGCCGGGAACGCCCAGAACTCCGGGCGGATGTCCGGGCTGGCGAGCTGACCGCCCGCGGTCGCATTGCCCGGGACCTCCCGGAGAAAGCCGATGAATGCCGCGACCGTGATCGCGCCGACGATCGCCAGCCAACGCGGAAAGCGCCGATCTCGATGAACCACGAAGTCAAGCGATGCGAGTCCGACAGCGATCCAGCCGAAGTTGAAGAACGTCGAGGCCGCCAGGACATGCACGGTGCCGGCATCCATCGGAAAGACGCCGACGAGGGCGCCGCCGACCCCGGCGAGAACACCGAAGCCGCCGGCCAGCAGTCTCAGCCATCCCGGTCGACTCGCGGCCAATCCGCTCATGAAGATCGCGAAACAGACCCCACCGACGATGAGGCTCAGATTGAACATGCTGGCCAGCTCGGAATGAGCGAGCTCACCCAGCTCCGACACGAAGTGGTTGAGCGGGCTGTACTGCTCGCCATCGCTTCCTCGATAGGCGACGGCCGCTACGACCGAGGCGATCCCGATGACGGACGCTCCGACGATGCCAGCCCACGCCGCCAGGCGATCGAATCCCCGCCGGCGGCTTACCACCCCGCCTCCCAATTGATCTCCTCCGAGGCGAAGACTGGCCCCTCGCGACAGACCCGCTGGGGCGTCCCCGAGACTCCCATGACCACGCACCCGAGACACGCTCCGACCGCACAGCCCATGTTCTGCTCCATCGACACCTGGAGGAAGGCCTTCCGGCGCGCCGCGGGCGAGCCGATCGGATCGACCCGGCCGGCGCCACGTTTTCTGCCAAGCTTGGCCACTCCGAGGCGCTGCCGCCGACCGGTCGCGAGCCGGGCGAGCGCTGCCAGCATCCCGGCGGGTCCGCAGGCAAAGGCCTGGTCGGCCCAGGCCTCGTACTCGGGGACGAGGTCGGTCACATAGCCGTGCCGCCCGACGGAGCCATCGTCCGTCGCGATGATGTACTCGACTTCGTCCGGCAGAAGCGAGGTCGGATACACCTCGCGGGCACTCGCGGCACCGAACAGGAGCGTCACCTGGCGGCCATCGCGGATCGCCTCGTCGGCGAGGGACCGGATGCCGGCCATCCCGAGCCCGCCCGCGATCAGCAGCAGGTGCCGCGATCGCGGATCGACCTCGAACGGCCGGCCGAGCGGGCCGAGCATGTCGATCGGATCGCCCGGCCTGAGCCGCGTGAACCATTCGGTTCCGCGTCCGATCGTCCGGAAATGGATCGTGATGATCCCCGTCGCGACGTCGGCGGTGTTGATGGAGAACGGTCGCCTGAGCACGAGGCCGGAGTAGTCACCGGTCCGAATGTGGACGAATTGACCGGCACGGGAGCCGCTGGCGAGCTCGGGCGCGTGGAACGACTGGAGCCACTGGCCGGGCAGGATCTCCCGGCTCTCCACGAGCTCCGATTCGACGAGGCGCATCGTCACGCGCGGGGAGCTTCCTCCTCGTCGTCCGTGGCCGCAACCTCTCCATCGGCGGCGTCGTCACCCTCGGCGGTCGCCCCGCCAGGGATCACGACGACGTTGCCGTTCGTCGGGCTGGCGCCGACCCCCTCAAGCTCGGGAGCGATCGAGGGGTACGCCTCGGCCAGGGCGTCCGCCAGGTCGCCGAAGACGTCCGTCGGGTCGTAGTACTCGACGAGCTCGTCCGCGCTCGCCAGCGGCCGCCACTCGTTCTCCTCCTCGGTCAGGACCTCGGCCCGGAACGCGCCGGTGGCGGTGAGGGTGAGCCGCTCATCGTCGTCATCGTTGATGACCAGGTCGCCGATCCGGGCGCTGAGCAGGCCGGCGGCGTCCTCGAACTGCTCGAGGAGACGGGACTCGCTCCGCTGGCTGCGCTCCTGGAACTCGAGCGCGAGGTCGTAGAGGCGCTGGGCCGCAACCTCGTCATCCTCCGCATCGAGCGGGATCGGATTCGCGGCCGCCCACTCGTCGGCAGCCGCCACGTACGGATCCGGGCCCGTCGAGACCGCCTCATCGATTCCGATGCCTGCCGCCTCGAGCATCTCGGGCGTGGCCGTCGGCTCCTCTGCGAGCCCGGCCGCCTCGCGCGCGGCCTCGGCGAACGCCGAGTAGATGTCCGCCGGGTTGTAGAGCTCGACGAGCTCGCCGGCCGATTCGATGACCTCGGTTTCGGCCGTCCATTCGCCCGTCAGGTCGTCGACGAACCGCGTCCGGCTGCGGAATGTCATGTCCGGGGCGATCGAGAGGTAGTCGGGGTCCTCGTCGATGAGCGTCAGGCCGCCGAGCTCATCGATCCTCGCCTTGTTCGCCTCGAGGAAACGGCGGAGCTGCTCCGTCGCCTGGACGAGGAAGTCGGAGCGCTCGAGGGCGGCGTCGGCCGCGATCTCGCCGAGCAGGTCGTTGCGGCTCGTGTCCATCGCTTTGCCTCCCTCTTGCGCCTTCTTCAGCCGTGGAATTCGAGATCCGGACCCATCCGCTCTCGAAGGAACATCGAGTGGTGACGCTGGAAGATCCACTCCCCGGCCCGATGCCCGATCGCCCGGATGCTCTCATCGGCCTCCAGCTTGTCCAGTGTCGCGTAGTCCGGGAGTTCCAGCAGGATCACGTTGTCGAAATCCCAGCCGTGGGCCACGTTGTACCAACCCAGGAACCGGATCCCGTATTTGTCGCCGTACTCCTTCATCTGTCGTGCGAAGAGCGTCTTCATGTAGAACTTGAAGAAGGCATCCCGGCCGCGGCGAACGGAGAAGTAGGTCGCGAGCACGGGCACGTTGAGGCGCCTCCTCCGGTTCGACACGCGCCGACTCGGTGTCGGCGCCGGCCTATTGTCGCATGGGGCCTTCGTCGCTCGGGGGGTCCGCGCTCACGGGATCCCCGATCGCATCGGCCGGATTGGGCGCCGGGGCAGCCGCCTCGTCCTCGATCTCGCCGACCGTCCTGGTGGCGCTGCCGAGCGGTCGCCGCCGCGCCCGCCGGTCGGCGGCGACGAGCCGGAGCAGGAAGATGATCGTCTGGCCGGTCACGAGGAGGAGGCCGATCACCACGAAGAGGAGGACGGCACTCAGCCAATCCGGCCAGCCCCAGAGAACGCTGAGCGGCGTCACGACGACCGCGATCGCGAGAACGACGAGCTGGAACCGGAAACAGCCCAGGCCCGGGCCGCGCTCGGCCTGCAGGTCGTCGCCCTTGTATTGGATCGGTCCCGGGGAGGTCACGAGCGGAAACAGTACGTGACCGAAGGCCGATCCGCCGAACGGGAACCCCGGCGGACCTCGACGCGTCGGGCGAGCGTGCGGCTGCCCACATCGATCGCGCTCATTCTGCTCACTGTCCTCGCCACCGTGGCCAGCGCCTGCGCCGATGCGCAGGATTCCCCGTCCCCGCCGGCCGAGCCGAACGGGCCACCGATCGCACTGCCCTCGCCCGCGGGAGAACAAGTGCGAGTCAGCCAACCGGACGGCAGCGTGAAGCTCGAGCCATGGTCGGCCCGCGTGCAGTCCGGCGTGACCTACACGTACGTGGCGTTCACCCACTGTGGCTTCACCAAGGAGACCTTCGATTTCGACGGCAGCTACTGGAGCGTTGTCGGGGTCGGAGGGGACGGACAGGGCAATCCGCCGCCGGGGATCGGCAACCCGGAGGACCACGGGACGATCGTCCTCAGCGCGCCCGACCGAGCGATCTTCACCTCCGCAACGGGCATCGCGATCCCCCTCGACCGCGTCGCCGGTTCCGTGACCGTCTTCGGCTGCGACTGACGGGTCACTTGCGCCCGAGCCGCCGAGCGCCCGGTACCATCCGGAAATGCCCGCCGACGAGCGATTCTCCTGGCACCCGGAGCCCGACCTCCTCGGCTACGGCGACCCGGAAGCCCGCGCAGCCCTGGAGCGCCTCGGTTCCGATGCCTGGGCGGCGGCCCTCGACTACCTCTACGATCACGCCTTCACCCGGGCGATGGGCGAGTTCGATGGCTACCAGGGCCTCCGGACGACGTTCTTCGGGGAGAGTGCCGAGCCAGGGCCCGCCCCCGACGACCCGACCGCGTCGGCCGCGCTCCTCGATGAGTTCCGGACCCGCGTGGCCCCGTACCAGCTGAACGCCCACCATCCCGGCACGCTCAGCTACTTCACACCGGCGCCGCTCATGATGTCGGTCGTCGGCGAGCTCCTCGCCCAGGTGACCCAGCAGGGTGTCGACGTCTGGCATGCCGGGCCGACCGCCTCGTTCGTCGAGGAGGAGGTGGTCCGCTGGCTGTGCGATCTCGTCGGCCAGGGGCCCGGCAGCTTCGGGCTGCTCACGTCTGGCGGCGTCATGGCGAACTTCCTGGCGATGGCCCTCGCTCGCGACATCCGGCTGCCGGAACTGCGCGGGTCCAGTGGGCCGCCGCGCGGGCGCGACCTCGAAGGCGTACGGGTCTACACGTCGGACCAGACCCACTTCTCGATCGCGCGTGCCCTCGACGAGCTTGGCTTCCCTGCCGACACGCTGGTCGTGCTCCCGACGGACGACCGCTTCCGGCTCCGGGCCGATCCCGCCCGCGAGGCGATCGCCCGGGACCGCGCCGGCGGTCTCACGCCACTGGCGATCTCTGCGGTCGCCGGGTCGACGAACACGGGATCGGTCGACTGCCTCGGCGAGCTGGCCGACCTGGCCGATCGAGAGCGCCTCTGGTTCCACGTCGACGCTGCCTACGGCGCAGCGGCGCGGTTCTCGCCGCGCGACGCGGGTCGTGTCGCGGGCCTCGACCGCGCAGATTCGGTGACGGTCGATCCTCACAAGTGGTTCTTCCAGGCGTACGACATCGGCGGCCTCGTGGTCCGCGACGGGTCGCTCCTCGAGCGCGCGTTCGGCGGTCGGAGGCCGGAGTACTACCGCGGCGGCGAACTGCCGGTCGGAACGCCGGCCGTGGCGGACGATGGCCATGACGCTCCCGGCCAGCTCAACTTCTACAAGCTCGGGTTCGAGGGGACGCGCCGCTGGCGTGCTCTCAAGCTGTGGATGAGCTGGAAGCACGTCGGGACGAGCGGGTTCGGACGGCTGGTCGCGGCGAACATCGACCTGGCCGCCCTGCTCGCTCGGCGCTGCGCCGAGAGCGATGACTTCGAGGCACTGCCGGCCGAGCCCGAGCTGTCGGTCGTCTGCTTTCGCCACCTGCCCGGCGGGAAAGCGGCCGCCATACGACAGCCGGCAGCCGAGCTCGACGCCCACCAGGATCGGCTGCAGGCTGCACTCGAGGCGTCCGGCGAGGGCTGGCTCTCGACCACCCGACTGCGCGGAGCGACGTGGCTGCGCGCCGGGATCGTCAACACCCAGACCACGGCCGCCGACATCGATCGGCTGCTGGCAACCCTCCGCCGGCTCGGCGACGGAGGTGCACCGGTGACGGCCGGTTTCCAACTCGCCCAGCTCAACATCGGGCGGACCCGCTACCCGGTCGACGATCCGCGGATGGTCGGCTTCACGGGCCGGCTGGCCGAGATCAACGCGCTCGCCGAGCGCAGCCCGGGCTTCGTCTGGCGCCTCAAGGACGACGCGGGCGACGCGACCGGGATCAAGGTCTCGGACGATCCGCTGTTCATCATCAACCTGACGGTCTGGGAATCCGCGGACCAGCTGTTCGACTTCAGCTACCGGACGGATCACGTCGAGGTCCTGCGCGGCCGGCGAAACTGGTTCGAGCCGTGGCCAGGTCCGACCCTCGTCCTCTGGTGGATCCCGGCGGGCTCGATCCCGACCGCGACGGAGGCGCTGGCCCGGCTCGAGCGACTGGCCGCGGACGGCCCGACCCCCGAGGCGTTCACGCTCAAGGTCCGGTTCCCGGCGCCGGACGATCCGGCCGGCGCGATCGAGACGCTGGGGGCGTCGGCCGGCGCCTGACCGCCTCACACGAGTCGAAGCGACTCCTCGAGGAAGGCCGTCCGATCGGCCAGCGCATCCGGGACCGCCAGCTCGTGTTCGGCCTCGTAGGCCTTGAGCGTGGCGTCCTCGCCGGCGGCTCGCTTGAGCTCCAGCCCGGTCATCGGGGCGATGAAGAAGTCCTGCCTCCCGAACTGGAGGAGGACCCTTGCCGGCGAGATCAGGCCGACGTGCTCGATCGGGTCGAACGGCCGCATCGCCCGGAGATAGTCGATCCGGTCCTCGGCGATGGCCCAGAACGGCAGGAACCAGTCGGCCCAGCGCGGGACCGCGGCGATCAGCGCGTACGCGGCGGGGCGGCGATCGGCCGTGCCCAGGAGGATCGCGTGCATGCCACCGAAGTCGTGTCCGACGACTCCGATGCGCCCCTCGTCGACGGCCGGGCGCGCCACCAGCAGGTCGAGACAGCGGCGAAGGCGCGTGACCTCGGCGACGATCCGCTCGCGGTCCGCCGCCGCGCCGGTCGGATCGCCGGCCCACGGGAACGTCAGCTGCGGCAGGATGGCCGCGGCCCGGTGCCGCCTGGCCCAGTCGACGGCCTCGGCGAGGAACTCCGTGCGATTGCCGTTCGGTGCCTCGGTGTCGAACCAGTGGGCGAACAGCAGTCCGGGTCGCGGCGTGCGCGCGTCGACGATGGCCGGCTCGACCAGGTAGGCCTCGATCGGTTCCCCGCTCGGGGCATCGAGCCGAATGTCGCGAACGAGAACGCCATCGCGGTCCTCGGTGTCGACAATCTCGAATGCGGGCGGCTCGGACGGGAGATCCGGGAATGCGGGCGCGGTCACGACGCCGCTTTCGGTCGCGTTCGAGCCGCGAGGCGATCCTGGAGCCGGAACCACTCGCCGGCGAACGGGAGGAACCACGGTCGTCCTTCGAAGGGCGCCGGCACGAGCGGGAACGGGAGGCGCGACAGGGCGGGAGCCGGGTCGCCGGACAGCCAGCCGCCGACCGCCGTCCCGAGCCCGGTCATGAGCGCGACGCCCGTTCCGCAGCAGCCCATCGCGTAGGTCACCCCGTCCTTCCGACCGACGTGCGGCATCCGGTCGAACGTGAACCCGACGTTGCCGCCCCAGGCGTAGTCGACGCGATAGCCCGCGAGCTGCGGATGGACCTCGAGCATGCCGCGATGGAGGATCGCGGCCGTCCGATCCACCGTCGTCGGCAGGAAGCTCGCCCGGCCGCCGAACACCATCCGGCGATCGGTCGAGACGTGCCAGTAGAAGAGGAAGTTCTTCGTGTCGAAGAACGCCCGGCCCTTCGGCGAGAGCTCCGCCGCGAGCTCCTCCGGGAGTGGCTCGGTCGCGATGATGTAGCTGCCGATCGGGATGATCCGCCGTCGCAGCGACGGCACCAGCCCGTCGGTGTAGCCGTTGGTCCCGACGACCACGTCCCTGGCGACGATGGCTCCGCGATTCGTCTCGACGACCATCCGCCCGTCCGCCTGGCGCCGTACGGTCCGTGCCCGCACGCCTTCGTGAAGGTCGGCGCCGGCGCGCTCCGCCGAGGCAACGAGCCCGCCGAAGTACTTGCCCGGGTGAAGGAGTCCGCTCCCGGGAACGACCAGCCCGCCGTGGTACACGTCGGACCCGATCTCCTCGCGGAGGCGCTCGCGCGGCACGAACGAGGCCTCGACGCCGAACGATACGAGGCTCTCGGCCGATGCGCGCAGGTCGTCGGCATGCGAGGGGGCGAATGCGAGGTCGAGATAGCCGCGCTCGCGGAATTCGCAATCGATCGCCTCGTCGGCGATGAGTCGCTTCACGAGCGCGTACGCGTCGAGCGTCTCGCGGAACAGCTCGCGGCCCGTGTCCTCGCCGTAGCGGTCGACGAGCGCTCGCGGTCCCCACTTGTAGCCGGGGTGAACGATCCCGCCGTTCCGGGTGGAGCCGCCGAAGCCCAGCGTCTCCGCCTCGACGAGGCTGACCGATGCGCCGCGCCGGGCGAGCTCCCGGGCCGCGGTGATGCCCGTGTACCCGCCACCGACGACGAGGACGTCCACCGACTCCGGCAACGGGCGGTCTCGTCGATCCGGCAGCGGCGGCATCGTCGCGTGCCAGTACGGCCGTCGTTCGAAATCGGTGTTCATGCTGCGTCCCGGCATCCGGCGCAGCGTAGCCCAGCCGGCGGCCGGCATGCTGCGGGCCTGAAGGTCCGCGCCAGCTGAGCTAGGCCTCGGACGCTACCTGACCCGCGGCGATCGTCAGAAGGACCCGCCCGGCCAGCTCGCGCCCGATCAATGGAGAGTTCTTGCCCTTCGACACGAGGATCTCGGGCGTGACAGTCCACGATTCCGAACGGTCGAAGACCACGAGGTCGGCAGGAGCGCCCTCGACGAGGCCGATCGGCCGGTCGACGAATCGGCGGCCAAGGACAGAGGCCGGTCCGGTCGTGAGGGCCTCGATTGCCCGAGCGAGCGGCACGACACCGGCATCGACGGCCGCGAGGAGCACGCCGAGTGCGGTCTCGAGACCGCTGATGCCATTCGCCGCGAGTCCGAACTCGACGTCCTTGTCGACCGCGGCGTGCGGAGCGTGGTCGGTCGCGACCGCGTCGGCGGTCCCATCGAGCAGCGCCTCCCGACAGGCAGCCGCGTCGCCGGCCGACCGAAGCGGCGGGTTCACACGCAGCGAGCTCGTGAAGGGCGCCGCCGTGATGGCACCGTCGTCCCACGGGTTCCCGGAGGCCTCCCATGCCCAGCGCCGCGAACCGGCGACCCATTCGTCGGTGAGCGCGAGGTGATGCGGCGTGACGTCGCAGGTGACCGGCAGGCCGGCGGCCTTCGCGCGCCGAACGAGGTCCAGTGACCCGGCCGTCGAGAGGTGCGTCAGGTGGAGCCGTGCCGCAGACACGTCGCGAACGACCTCGGCGAGGATCGCCAGGTCCCGGGCGACGGCCGCTTCCTCGGCCGCAGCCGGCCAGCCGCGAAGCCCGAGGACCGTCGCGACGAACCCGTCGTTCGCCTCGGCGCCGACCGTCTGACTCGCGTCCTCGGCATGCTCGACGAGCGGTAGGCCGAGGGCGCCGGCGTAGGTGAGCGCGCTCCGGACGAGGTCGGCCGAGCCGACGCACGAACCGTCGTCGGAGAAGCCGATGACGCCTGCGTCCGCGAGCTCCCCCAGCGCGGCCAGCGTCTCCCCTCCCCGACCGGCCGTCACGGCCCCGTAGGCAAGCGCGCGGACCGGCGAACCACTCGCCTCCGCCGCCTCGCGAACACGGGCCAGGACCGCCGGATCGTCGAGCGCCGGGGTCGTGTTCGGCATCACGCAGACGGTCGTGAAACCACCGTGAGCGGCCGCGGCCAGCCCGGACGCGATCGTCTCAGCGTCCTCATTGCCCGGTTCGCGGAAGTGGGCGTGGAGATCGATGAACCCGGGGGCGACGACGACGCCGCGATCGTCGACCCCGTCAGCGTCGGCCGTGTCGAGCCAGACGACCGACTCGAGGATGCCGTCGCGGACGACGATGTCGCCCGGCCCCTCGCGCCCGGCCGCCGGGTCGACGAGCCAGGCGCGGCTGATGTCGAGGTCGGTCACTCGGCGGCCGGCGAACGCGGACGGACCGTGCCGGCGAGGAGGTAGAGGAGCGCCATCCTCACCGCTACCCCGTTCGTCACCTGCTCGGTGATGAGCGACTGCGTCCCGGCGGCGACGTCCGGGGCGATCTCGACGCCCTCGTTCATCGGGCCCGGGTGCATGACGAGCGCGCCCGGCCGGGCGCCCGCGAGGCGCGCCGACGTGAGCCCGTATCGCGCCGCGTACTCGCGCAGCGACGGCAGCAGCCCCGATGCCATCCGTTCCCGCTGGATTCGAAGGGCCATCACGACGTCGGCGTCGCGGAGTGCCTCGTCGACCGACGACGTCACGTGGAACCGCCGCCCGTCCGCCGCTCCCCGGGCGGCCCAGGCTTCAAAGCCGCGCAGGAGCGTGGCAGGGCCGCACAGCCAGAGGTCTGCCCCGGCGGCCGTCAGCGACCAGATGTTCGACCGCGCGACGCGCGAGTGAAGCACGTCGCCGAGGATGACGACCTTCCGCCCCTCGACCGAGCCGCCCGGGAGCCGCGATCGCATCGTGTAGAGATCGAGGAGCGCCTGGGTCGGGTGGGCATGCCAGCCGTCGCCACCGTTCAGCACGGACCCGGAGAACGTCTCGGCGGCGAGATACGGCGCGCCCGAGACGCCGTGGCGCATGACGAGCATGTCCGCGCCCAGCGCCTCGACGGTCCGGACGGTATCGACGAGCGACTCGCCCTTCGAGACCGACGAGGAAGCGGCGGCGATGTTGACGACGTCCGCCGAGAGATTCTTCGCGGCGACCTCGAACGAGACGCGCGTCCGAGTCGAGGCCTCGTAGAAGAGGATCGTCACGTTCCGGCCACGGAGCGCCGGGACCTTGGCGATCGGGCGGGCCAGGACCTCGCGCATCGCGTCGGTCGTCCGCATCACGAGCTCGATGTCGGCCCACGACAGGACGTCGGTGTCGAGCAGGTGGCGGTGCCCCCAGCCGACGGGCTGCGCCTCGGGCGGCGAATCGACGATCGGAACATCGATCGCGGCGTCGGCGCGATCGGTGACGGTCATCCGACGGGCGCGCCGGCGGGCTCGGCGACGCGGTCGATGAGGACGGCGTCCTCCCCGTCGATCTCCTCGAGATGGACCCGGACGACCTCCTCCCGCGAGGTCGGGACGTTCTTGCCGACGTGGTCGGCCCGGATCGGCAGCTCGCGATGGCCTCGATCGACGAGCACCGCGAGCCGGATCGCCTGGGGGCGCCCGAAGTCCACGAGGGCATCCATGGCCGCCCGGATCGTTCGCCCCGTGTAGAGGACGTCGTCGACGAGCACGACCGTCGCGCCGTTCAGGTCGAACGGCAGGTCCGTCCCCTTGACGACCGGCTGCTGAGCGACGAGCGACAGGTCGTCGCGGTAGAACGTGATGTCGAGCGCCCCGACCGGGACGTCGGCCCCCTCGTTTTCCGCGATCGAGGCGGCGATGCGGCGTGCTAGCGGGACGCCGCGTCGCTGGATCCCGACGAGCGCCAGGCCGGCCGTGCCCGCCTGCTTCTCGACGATCTCGTGCGAGAGCCGGATCGTTGCGCGGCGAATCTCCTCGGCGGTCATGATGTGGCGGCCGCTCATCCGCTCCTTCCCGGCCTCACTGGGCCTCCCAGGCGGCCTCACGGGGCCGATGCCGAAGCGTCTCCGACAGGATACCGCAGGCGGCTCCACGCCCGGCGGTTCCCGAGCTGTGAGACATCGGCGAACATGGGCGTGGACTGAGAGAAGCTCGAAGGAGGCGGCCCGCATGTTGACCCTCGGATACAAGGCGTCGGCCGAGCAGTTCGGGCCGCGGGAGTTGCTCGACTTCGCGATCCAGGCTGAGACGACCGGTTTCGACAGCGTCTTCGTCAGCGACCACTACCAGCCGTGGCGGCACACCGATGGCCACGCCCCGAACTGCTTCGCCTGGCTGGGGGCGCTCGCGGCACGGACGGAGCGCGTCGCCATCGGCACGAGCGTCCTGACGCCGTCGTTCCGCTACCACCCGGGGGTCGTTGCACAGGCGATGGCGACGATCGGCTGCCTGGCGGAGGGGCGGCGGGTCATCCTCGGCGTCGGGACCGGCGAGTCGCTCAACGAGGTGCCGCTCGGGATCGAGTGGCCGGACCAGAAGGAGCGCTTCGCCAGGCTGAAGGAGGCGAGCGAGCTGATCCGGCGTCTCTGGACCGAGGAGTTCGTGACCTTCGATGGGGAGTACTTCAAGACGCGGAACGCGACCGTCTACGACCGACCGACCGACCCGGTCGAGCTCTGGATCGCGGCGTCCGGCCCGGCCGCGGCGCGGCTCGCCGGGCGGGTCGCCGACGGCTTCATCTGCACGTCCGGCAAGGGGATGGAGCTGTACACCGACACGCTCCTGCCGGCCGTCGCCGAAGGCGCCGAGAAGGCCGGCCGGCAGTCGGACGCGATCGAGAAGATGATCGAGATGAAGGTCTCCTACGACCACGACAGGAACCGGGCCCTCGAGGACACCCGGATCTGGGCCGCGCTCGCCCTGCCGGCCGAATCCAAGATGGGTGTCGATGATCCGCGCGAGATGGAGCGACTGGCCGCGGAGCTGCCGCTCGACAAGGCGGCCGGCCGCTGGCTCGTATCGTCAGATCCCGACGAGCACGTCGAGCAGCTCCGCCCATACGTCGAACTCGGCTTCCGCCACCTGGTGTTCCACGCCCCCGGCAACGACCAGGCAAGGTTCCTCGAGCTCTACAGCTCCGAAATCCTCCCCCGCCTACGCGAACAATTCGGCTGATTCGGAGCGCGACTGCGTTCGTCGCGCCCGTTCAGGCGCGACAGCTAGTAGACGGAGACCGTCACCCAGGTCGTGCCTGACCAGGATGGGCAACCGCAGATGTCGAAGAAGTCCGGCGTGTTGAGATCGATGATCCGCTGGTTCGCATCGGCTGGACCGTAGTCCGTGATGATCCGTTCGATGCAGCCGTCCGTTCCGCAGACGATCACCGTCGTGCCTCGCGGAAGGCGCATGGCGGTGTTGCCGCCGCCGTAGAACGTCGCATACCCGCTGACTTTGTAGCGTGGCGGCTTCTGGGCGGACCCGCCGTGGGCGCCGGGCTGGCGGATCGTCGGACGACCCACGACCCGCTCAGGCGCGGCGCCGGGCTCGAGGAACACCGTTGAGCGACCCAGGCGGCCGGCAGACGCCAGTGACGGATCAAGCGGCCCGACCGAGATCGGATGCTTGCCGGCAGACGCTGGGACCTGGATCGGCTGGAACGCGGCAGGGTCGATGATGCTCGCGGGACTCGGACTCTGGGAACCCGCGATACCCGGCAGCGCGACCAGGGCGAGCGCGGCGGTGAGCGCCGCGAGCGCGAGCACACGGCTCCGTCGCACGATACGCCCACGATACGCCGATTCTGCTCTGCCCGCAGCTGCCTGTCCCGCGCGTCGCCCCGCGAATCGCGGTCGTCAGCGAACGAGCAGGACGTCTCCCGGTGCACTCTCGACCTGGCCGAACCCCTCGTCCGTCCAGGCGAGAATCAGGACCCGGCTCGTCTTGTCAGTGACGCCGGCCGGCTCAGCCCAAGCCAGGCGACCGTCTGCGATTGAGAACCCGGCGAGTGCCGGCGCGTTGCTCAGCGGTGGATTCTCGAGGTCGATCCGGCCGTCGAACGGATCGACGACGTAAAGGCTCAAGGCCCCTGTGGTCGGGTCGTCGGGGTCGGCGATCCAGACGGCGAGACGGGTTCCAGTCTCGTCCCAGCGCGCATCCCAGTCGGCCAGCGGACCCTCGGCGATCGTCGTCTCGGCCCGCTCCACCGTCTGATCGCTGGCCAGCGGCGTGGCCGTCGGCTCGGCTGACGTTTCAGAACCGACATTCCATCGGCCGAGAACGAGGCGGCCCGCCACGGTCTCCCATCCGAGGTTGTCGTCGGACGGCTTGAGGGTCCCCGCCCAGTAGACCGCGGACCCTTCGCTCGGGTCGACCGCGGGCCGCCAGGCGAGGCCGGCCTGGGGCAGCGGGACGTTCGTGCCGCCGTCGCGAGACCAGGTGAACGCGGCTGGTTCGTTCGTCTGGCCATCGTCAGAGGTCACCACCGTGCTGCCGACGATCGAATCGCCGGCCCACGAGCCAAAGACGGACCGGTGGTCCGAGGTGATGGGCGTCGCTTCCGCGTCACCGACGTTCCAGACGTAGATATCCGGGCCGTGCGAACCATCGGCCGGGCGAGCGGTGAACGCGAACGCCGAGCCGTCTGGAGAATATGCGGCCGTCGAGTGGATGACCTCCACGCCGTGGGCGATCTCGACCGTCCCGGCCGGCGGAGATGCCGACGGCGACGGATCCGATGTCGGAGGCGAGGACTCAATTGGCGGGGATGCAGGCGGAGACGTCGCGGGGGCCGATTCCGACGGGCTCGCGGTTGCCGGGCTCTGCTCGGGAAGGGAGCTTGCGGTTTGGGCCGGGGACGCGGTCGGCTCTGGAGTCGAGGTGGGTGTCGCTGTGGTCTCGGGTCGTTCAACCGCGAACACGCTCGATCCGTTTTCGCCGTTGCCGAGCACGACCAGCGGCGCATCGCCCGAGCCAAAGACCGTTTCCGGGCTCGACAGCGGCCCGATACTCTGGACCTCGTTCGGCTCAGTCGTTGCGCATGTGCCGACATCCTCGGCGCAGACCTCCGAGACCGTCGTCGTGTTGAGGGTGAACTCGCCGTTGGGGTCCCGGCTCAGGTAGTTGACTTCCTTGCTGGCGACGGCGAGCGGAGTCGCGCCGGCGAAGGGCGACGCCGTCGAGGCGGTGATCGGTCCCGACGCACCGGGCGTGGCCATCGGCCCGGGGGGAGGCTGGGAGGAGTACAGCGTCCCGACGGCGATCGCCACGACCAGTGCACCGGCGAGGAGGGCGTATGGAGCGAGAGTCGATTGGGGCGACCGCTTGCGCGTGCCGGAAGAACGATGGCCGGCCTCGCGCTCGATGGACGCCGCCGTCCTGGCCCACAGGTCGCGGGGCGGCTGCGGCGCGCGATCGCGGAGGGCACGAAGCTCGAGGTGCTGGGTCGCGTAGTCGGCGGCCGCTGCGGCACATGCCGGACAGCCTGAGAGGTGGTCGTCCAGCCAGCGCCCCTCCTCTGGGTCGAGTGGCGCGTCCAGCCGTTCCGCCGCCCTTGCCTGGGCCCGGAGATGCGGGGTGGACCAGTCGTCGGAACGCCCGCCGCGGCCGCCGAGGACGCTCATCGCTCATCCCCGGACGCGGCCGTCACGCCTGACTCGGTCTCCTCGGCACGCTCGGCTGCCAAAGCCTGGCGGAGACTCTCGCGCGCTCGGGTGAGCAGGGCTCGGGCCGCGACATGGCTGACCCCGAGGGCTGCTGCCAGCTCGAGGCCGGTCAGATCGTGCAGCTCTGCGAGTAGGAGTGCGGCCCGCTGCCGCTCGGGGATCCGATCGAGGGCTCGCTGGAGGTCGCCCGACAGGCGGGTTTCCATCACGACGTGCTCCGCCGACGGGACCGCCCCGCGCGACTCGCCGGTCCACGGCAGGAAGCGGATGATCTTCTGCCGGCGGATGTGGTCGAGCGCCACGCGATGAGCGATCTGGTAGAGCCAGGCCCTGGCGTTCTCCGGCTTCTCGAGGCTGTCGTACGCACGATAGGCCTTGACGAAGGAATCCTGGGTCAGGTCCGCGGCGAGCTCCGGGTCACGGATCATCCGCATCAGATAGGCGTAGATCTCGCCGTGATGCCGGGCGAATAGCTCCTCGACGAAGAGGCCCGCCTCGTCGTGGTCCCAGGCGCGGCTCATCGCCGGGCTCCCGACCAGGGCCCGGGTCGCGCCGAGGTCGCTGCTGAGCCCGCCGACCATGGGTCCTCCGAGGATGACAGAAGGGAGCCAGGCGACAGTTGTCGCGCACTCCTTGAGGCAGAGACGAGATGTGCCGTCGTCGTGTGACGCCGACCTTGCATCGGCGCACCGGCCATCAGCCCGTCGCCTCCCTCGCATCGTTGAACGCCGGCCGGACGCGACCGAGCAGCTCCTCCACGGCGTCCTCGGGGGAGACGGGATTCACGGGCAGTCCGGTTCCCAGCTCGAGACCCGCGATCTCACGGAGCCGGGGATGAACCTCCCAGTGCCAGTGATACGTCGCGTCGACCTGCTCGCGAAGCGGGGCCGTGTGCAGGACGAGGTTGTAGGGCGGGCCGTCGAGGCTCGCCGCGAGCCGGCCGAGGACCTGGCGGAGCGCCTCGGACGTGGCTGCAACGTCCGGGTCGGTCGCCCGCCCGAAATCCGCCTCGTGGCGACGTGGGACGATCCAGATCTCGAACGGGGAGCGCGAGGCGAACGGGGCGAAGGCGATGGTCGAATCATCCTCCCAGACGACTCGCTCGGGGCGGCGCTGCTCGTCACGAACGAGCCGGCACCACGGGCACTCTCCTTCGCGGATCACGAACCGGGCGGCGCCACCCAGCTCCTCGGCGACTCGATGCGGGATCTGGGGAAGGTCGTAGAGATCGAGGCAGAGGTGATTTGTTCGTGCACCGGCCTGGGCTCCCCAGTTCTGGATCACCTGGAGATGATCCGTTTGGGCCGCTGATCGGGCCTCGGCGATGGCCGCACGCGCGTGGCCGACGAGCCCCTCGATGATCTCGTTGCCGACGGCATGCAGCGGCCGGTGCTCACCCGGCGGCGCGACGATCGTGCGCCAGCTGCCGCTGGCCCTCGCCTGCGAGATCGATACCTGGGCGAGGGTCCCGTCCAGTTCACGGGCTTCCTCTGTCGTGCCGACGACGTGGAATGCGAAGTCCTTCAGCGTCCGAAGCCGGATGCCGGTCCCCTCGGGGAGCCGGCAGTTCTGGCAATCGTCACCATCGTCGACGGGTTCCGCCTGCCTGGCGAACCGATCGCGATGGAAGGCCCGGTCGACCACGGTCGCGACCCACCAGCCGGTGATCGCGTCCTTTCGAAGCTCGAATAGTCCCGCGGCCATCCCTCAACCCGTGCGCGCTGAGAGGTGCGAGTCACCGGTCAGGTCTGCGCCGAGGGACGCGGCCAGGGATCGGGCGAAGACGGCCGCGGCCGCCTCGACCGACAGGCTCGGCATACGTGCGGATCGTCGCTCCAGTTCGGCGGCGATCGAGGTCGACGCCACACCGGGCATCCCGCATGGATCGATCAGATCGAAGTCGGCCAGGTCCGGAGCGATGTTCAGGGCGATTCCGTGGTAGCTGACGCCCCGCTCCACGCGGATGCCGAGGGCGCCGATCTTCCTCGGTGATGGCTCGTGCGGATCGCACCAGCAGCCGGGGTGACCGTCGCGCCTCGCAGCCGTGACCCCGAACGCCTCGCACGTCGTCACCATCGCGGACTCCAGGGCCCGGACGAGCGGTCGCACCAGGAGGCCGCGCCGCGACAGGGCGATGATCGGGTAGGCAACGAGTTGACCCGGCCCGTGGTACGTCACTTCGCCGCCACGCTCGACCCGGAGGACCTCGATGCCGCGGCGGGCCAACTCGTCGGGCGAGGCGAGAACATGGGCCGGGTCGGCGTGCTTGCCGAGCGTCAGAACGGCGGGGTGCTCGACCAGGAGCAGCCGGTCGCCGATCTCGCCGTCGGCCCTGGCTGCCGCCAGCCGTTTCTGGAGATCCCACGCTTCGCGATACGGCACACGACCGAGCCAGGTCGCGTGGATCGGCTCGGGCACGTCCTTGCTGCGAGTCGTCGTCGGGTCCTGGGCGATCGTGTCGACCGTGGCGGTGTCCACCGCCGCACGATAGCAGTTGAAGCGCTTTAGCCTGCCTCGAGGACCTGATGAGGCCGGGTCCGAGGCGACGTCACGTAGCCGGCGTTGCGGCAGCTGCGATATCCCTGGGGCCCTGGAGTCCGCCGACGGAGATCCGGCTCGCGAGGAGGACCGCGATGAAGCCCAGCAGCGCGGCCGAGATGAAGATCGCGTGGTAGTCGCCAAGCACGTCGTGGAAGAAGCCGCCGAGGAACGCGGCCAGCGCGGCGCCGGCCATGTGGCTGAAGAAGATCCAACCGTAGATCGTCCCGAGTGAGCCTCGGCCATAGATCCGGGCAGTCAGGTTCGCCGTCGGTGGGACGGTGGCGATCCAGTCGAGCCCGTAGACGATCGCGAACAGGAAGAGCTGGGGGATCTCGAGGATGAGCGGCAGCGCCGCGATCGACAGCGCCCGGAAGCCGTAGTAGACCGCGAGCAGCCGGCGGTTGTCGTAGCGATCGGTGAGCCAACCAGACGCGAGGGTGCCGACGATGTTCATCGTCCCCATCAGCGCGACCGCGCTCGCGGCCGTGACCTCGGTGAATCCGTGCTCGACGGCGTGGGGGATGAGGTGCGTCCCGATGAGGCCGTTCGAGGTGTAACCGCAGATGAAGAAGCTGCCCGCCAGCAGCCAGAAGTCGCGCGTCCGGGCGGCATCGCGAAGCGACGTCGTGCGGACGTCCTCCTGCCGATCGGCGGCCACCTCGGCCGCGTCGCTGGAGGTCCCGTACGCAACCTCGCCGACGTCCTCCGGGCGATCGCGCATGAAGAAGAGGACCGGCAGGAGCATCAGCCCGACGGCTGCCGCCAGTACCGCGATGGCAGTCCGCCAGCCGCTGTCGAGGATGATCGTCTGGAGGGTTGGAATGAAGATCAGCTGGCCGGCGGACGAGGCCGCCGCGAACGCGCCCAGGACGATTCCGCGATGCGTCCGGAACCAGCGGAGCGCGACCGTGGCGCCGAGGACGTTCGTCACCGCGCCCGTCCCGATGCCGGTGACGACGCCCCAGAACAGGTGGAGCTGCCAGAGCTCGGTCATGAACGCGAGCGGGATGAGACCGCCGACGATGAGGACGAGCCCGCCGACCATCACGCGCTTCGGGCCGAACCGATCGATGAGGCCGCCGGAGAGCGGCGCACCAAGGCCGAAGGCGAGGATGCTGACCGCGATCGCGAGCGAGATGCTTGCGCGGTCCCAGCCGAACTCGGCCTCGAGCGGCCTGATGAGCACGGCCGGTGCGGCGCGGACGCCGGCCGCAACGAGCAGCACGAGGAACGTGACGGCGACGATCAGCCACGCGTAGGGGTAGCGGCGAAGCATCCACCGACTGTAGCGCGACGGACCGGAGGACAGCAGCGGATAAGCCGCGGATAAGCGCGCCTGAGTATTGTCCCGATGCCCGCTTGCACAGCTGGAGGGACAGCAATGAAAGCTCGCGGGAGACTACCGGTCGCGTTCGCCATGTTGTTGCTCGTCGCGGCCGTCGCGCCGTCGGCCGCCGGAGCAACGCCGAAGCACGGAGCAGTCGATGTCACGACCACATCCAAGGGTCGGGAATTGGCCAACACAGTAGCGGTGCGCCACTCGAACCTCGGGGTGCCGACGACTCCGGCAGACCTCAAGGTCTGGAGGCTCGGTTCCGAATTCCTCATCGGAAAGCGGCTGCCAGAGAACTTCAAGACCGCGGTCGCGAAATCCGCTGACGGCTCGACGAGCATCGAGATGTCCTTCGACGTCGGCGTCCCGGGTGCCCTGGGACGATCCACCAGGACGAACGACGGCGCGGTGGCCGCAGGCCCTTACTGGAAGTGGCTTGATCAGGACTGCTTCACGCGCATGGGGAGCACGCTCTACGGGTTCCTTGACGCCTGCTTCGCGCTGCACAGGCTCGCCAATGAGTCGAATGCCAGGGACTTCTACAAGCTGGAGCAGTACGGCACTCTCGGGGCCGGCGTGTTCACCAAGATGTACGACGGTTGGCTTGCCGCCGCCAAGGCCTCGTCGGGTAGCTCCGTCATGCGCTGGGTGGATTGGAGCCCCCGGGGCAACGTGGTCGGCGCCTGCCAGCAATTGAACCTCAAGGTTGAGGCGCTCGGCATCAACTTCACGTCGCCAGCCTTCTTCTGCGAGAACAACATCCCGACGAAGCACGCGGCCGCCGGCTCGTTCAGGATGACGTGGAGCTGCGGCTGCATCATTCCATGGGGTCAGCCGGCGCCGAACACCAGGGAGATCCGCTACCTGCAGGCGGTCAGCGTCCAGAATGGCGGGGCGGTCCGGTGGACCCTTACCGCCGGATACAACATCAAGTGATGGCCAGGCGCGGGCGGGTCCTGGCGGCGGTGGTGCTCTGCCTCGCCGCCTGCTCGATCGCGCCAGCGCCCCCGGCGTCACCACCCACGGAGGAGGCGGCACGCCAATACCTGGACTCGATCGTTGCGATGGTCGAGTCCGGTAATCCGCTTGCGATCTGCGAGGTCGGCAGCGGCACCTGCGAACAGATGCTGCGGACCGCGAACATGGCCGCCGTACCCTCGTCCCCACCCACCGTGATCGGTTCGCGAGTGATCCAGCCCGTTCAGAATCCGGATGGGACGTCCAGCCTTGGCGGACGCGTCCTGGAGCTGTGCGGTCGCGATGGACTCGACCAGCCGTACTACTCGGAGATCCTGGTCTTTGAAGACGGCGGACGACTGATCTCGACCGCGACGCCGTATTGGCTTGGTTACGGGATCGCTGACAGTCCGGTCGTGGACAGCGCGGCTCCAAGGCCTTCCTGCCCGTAGGCCATCGGCGTTGTTGTGGCCGTCCGCGGCGGTTACAGTGTCACCCAGACGCTAGACACAAGCATGCATCTGGGTGGGAGTGACTCAGCTGGCAGCGCGTCTGATCCCCCGGCCTGCGACGATGAGCGCGATGGCTCCCCTCTTGGTCGAGCCAGCCGATCGCGCTCTCTGCGTCGCCGCGCTCGACCGCGGCCGCCACGACGCTCCCCGGACGGTCCAACGCGAGTCACACCCGTGGCCATCGCTCGGTACACGGACGACATTTCAGGAGCAGTGAAAGAGAGAGGAGGCCCACGATGAGGTCCACGCGCGGTCGGTCGCTGCTTGCGGCGATCGTGACGGCAATCCTGCTTGTAGGCATCATCGGGCCGGCGACCGCGTCGGCGTCCAAGCCGCGATCGGACCTCGACTGGTCCGCGTGCTACGTGGAATTCGGGCCGTTCGAGTGCGCGACCATCGATGTCCCGCTCGACTACGACCGGCCGAGCGGGTCGGAGATTTCGCTCGCGATGGTCCGCCTGCCGGCGGCAAACCCAGCGCTCCGACAGGGCTCGATCTTCCTGAACCCGGGAGGCCCGGGCGGCTCCGGGGTCGAGTTCACGGTATTCGCCGGGCCGTTCCTGTTCACCCAGGACGTACGCGACCGGTTCGACCTCGTGGGCTTCGACCCTCGCGGTATCAGCCGCAGCGAGCCCCTCCGGTGCTTCGAGAGCGCCGACGAATGGGAACCGTACTTTACGGACTTCACCTTCCCGTTGACCCGCGACGAGTTCCGCGAGTGGGTTGCCGCTGACCGCTTCCTTGACCGCGCGTGCGACCGGAAGGGCGGCAAGATCATCGACCACATGTCGACCGCCAACGTGGCGCGAGACCTCGACCGGATGCGCGCAGCGGTGGGCGACGCGAAGCTGACGTATGTCGGCTACTCGTATGGGACCCAGCTCGGACAGACGTACGCGAACATGTTCCCGAATCGGTTCCGGGCGCTCGTCATCGACGGCGTGCTCGACCCGATCGCATGGACGACCGGCAGGCGCGGCCAGGACGACCTGCCGTTCTCGACGCGGCTCCGCAGCGACGCCGGGGCGATGGATTCGCTCCGCCAGTTCTTCAGCCTGTGCGATGCGGGTGGTGACGCCTGCGCGTTCTCGGGCGGCGCGGCCACGCGGTATGCGGCCCTCGCACGGTCGCTCCGCGAGTCGCCGTTGCTGCTCACCGATCCCGAAACTGGCGAGGTCTTCGAGTACAACTACTCGATCCTGATCGGCGACAGCCTCGGCGCGATGTACGACTCGTTCTCGTGGCCCGACTTCTCGATTCTGCTGGCGGCGCTGGAGGCGGCTGTCGGAGCCGACGCCAGCGACGCGCTTGCCGAGTTCCGCAAGTCCGCGGGGCTCGTGGACGCGCCGTTCCCGGAGTTCCCCGAGTACCAGAATTTCATCGAGGGATTCCCCGGTGTTGCCTGCAGCGACTCCGACAACCCGTCCAACTACCACGCGTGGTGGGAGGCCGGGATCGAGTCGGACGCGAGGTTCGGGTACTTCGGCCGGATCTGGACGTGGGCGACCAGCATCTGCGCCGAGTGGCCGGGCGCGGACAGGGATCGATACATGGGCCCGTGGACTCGCCGCACGGATTCGCCTGTCCTGATCGTGGGTACACGCTATGACCCGGCAACACGCTATCAGGGCGCGCTGATCGCCCGGGGCCTGCTGCCGAACTCGTCGCTCCTGACCGTGAACGGCTGGGCGCACACGTCGCTCTTCCTGTCGGCCTGCGCGGACGAGGCCATCGCGGCCTACCTGATCAGGGTCAAGACACCGCGCCCCGGGACGGTCTGCGAGCAGGATCTCGTGCCGTTCGTGGACTTCGGTGTCCCGACCCTCGACGCCGGCCGAGCCGGCGCGTCCGCCGACGAGAGTGCGGAACGTCAGGCCCGGGCGGAGCTGATTCCCGATTGGCTACGGCGGTAACGGCTCGCCTCCGGGTCAGGTCCCAGCGGTCTTACAAACAGCGAAAGGCCGGGCGATCGCAAGATCGCCCGGCCCCGGTAAACGAGAGTGCTATCGCGTCGCCGGATACATCTGCCGGTAGCGCGCCTCCCATTCCTGTGCGGCCAGGAGGACCGCACGATCGTGGGACGTCTCGAAGCCGTTCTGCTGGCTATAGCGCCGCTGCCACGCCGCGCCGTAGGCGTCCCATTTCGCCTCCTCCACCGCTGCCGCCCTTGCAGCATCGGCGGCCGCGCCCTGGACGACGGCCTCGACGCGATTGCCGACGATGCCGCCGAGCAGCAACGCTGCGAACGCCACTCCGGCGATCGTGAAGGATGGGTTCTTCCGCTGGGTCTGGCTGAGTTCTGTCACTTGTTGGCTCCAATTCTCCGGTCCGCCTCTGAGTGGGTGGCGCCGGTGAGCCGATCATCGATCCGTGGACAGCGAGAAGAAATCACGGGAATCCCTATGTCTGGAGCTGCGAGCCGCCTCAGGAACCCCGGATGCTCCGCTCCGCGTCTCCTGCGTCTCCATCGAGATCGACTCGCGCCAACTCCGTCCGACTCTGCACGCCGATCGTCCGGAAGATGCGTGTCATGTGGGCTTCGACCGTATGGACGCTCATGAACAGCGCATCCGCGATTTCGCGGTTCGTCTGGCCCGCCGCCGCGAGCTCGGCCACCTGCCGCTCGGTCTCGGTGAGCGGCGAGCCAGCAGGGCGTCGAGCCGCGACGCGTCCGAGCTCCGCCTGCGACCGCTCCACCCAGATCCTGGCACCAAGATTCGTGAAGAGTTCAAGAGCGGCCTGGAACGCCTCGCGGGAGGCGCCCTTCTGGCGCGACCGGCGAAGCACCTCGCCGAGCGTGAACCAGGCGCGGGCGGTCCGGAACGGCACCTGCAAACCGGCGTGGATCCGGACCGCCTCCTCGGCCGCCCGGACGGCATCGGCATGCTCGCCTTCGGCGGCGAGCAGCAACGCCCTGGCACGAGCCACCTCCCCGATCGGCGCGGGCACGCCTCGACGCCGCGCCCGCCGCTCGACCGGATCGAGGTGCCGCCGGGCCTCCTCCTTGCGGCCGAGCGCCACGAGTGCCTCCGCCTCGAGCCCGACGATCTCCTCCCAGCGCCCCGCCATGAGCCGCCCGAGTCCCGGCTCGGCCATGAGCTCCATGAGCCTGGCGTGGGCTTCGGCCGGGTTGGCGAGCGACAACTCGAGCGTCGCAAGCGCCAGCGGGACCTCGCCCTGAAACCATTTGAGCGACGATGCGCTCATGAGTCGCTCGGCGTCCGCTCCGGCGATGCGAGCCACTTCAACGTCGCCGCGCATGACCGGCAGGAACAGACGGACCAGCAGGACCCGGTTGTAGAAGGCGCCCTCGCCCGTCTGGAGCATTCCGACGTGGGCGTCGGCCGCGAGTTGCTCGGCGCGGTCCAGGGCGCCGGCGTCGAACTCGATGCTGGCCAGGACGGCGACGAGCCGTGGAAGGCTCGTCCAGTCGCCGCTTGAACGGGCGCTCTCGACGAGCCGCTCCAGCGCCGGCGGGCCTCGTCGACGTGACCTTCCGACGCGAGGATCTGGGCGAACTGGAGGTCCGGGTGTTCGATCGTCGGCACGTCGGCGACGGGAACCTCGAGCGCATCGGCGCGCTCGAGCAGCCCGCGCCACGGCCGCCCGAGGGCGTCCATCCAGGTCGCCGCGTGGCCGAGCATCTGGAGCTCGAGCCTGGCGTCGCCGAGGTCGTGCGCCAGGCGGAGCGCCTCGAAGGCGTCGAATCGCGCCTTGCGCCAGCCGCGCCACGTCAGGTAGCCGATGCCGGCCAACAACGAATGGACCGCGATCCGGCGGCGCGGATCGGCTGCCGTCATCGGCATCGCCTCGAGGAGGAGCGCCTCGGCTTCGTCGGGCTCGCCGAGATAGAGGGCAATGTGAGCGCGCCGGGTCAGGGCCTCGGCCCGCAGCGGGCTGTCGGGCAACTCGGCCGCGACTCGCCGGAAGAGCTCGTTGCCGCGAAGCATGTCGCCGGCCACGACCAGGTGCTCGGCCGCGGCCAGGAGACGGCGATTACGTGCGTCGACCTCCTCGGTCGGCGTCAGGCTGGCAGCCTCCTCGGCCAGCCCGGCCGCGACGTCCGGTGCGCCACGCTGGACGGCGGCGGCGGCACCCTCCTCGAGCGCTCGCGCGACCGATTCGTCGGGCCCGACGGCCGCCCGCGCCAGGTGCCTGGCTCTCTCCTCGGCCTCGGCAACAACCCCGGCGAGCCGATCGTGGACCTGCCGGCGTTGATCGGGCGTTGCTCGGCCGTACGCGGCGGCGGCGAGGAGCGGATGGGCGAAACGGATCGAGCCGTCGACGACCTCGAGCACGCCGACGGCCTGCCCACCTCGGAGGCCGTCATTCGTTCGATCCGCGCCGATCGCGGCCACGATGACTGCGACGGTTGGCTTCGAGAGGGCCGCAGCATGGAGCGCGACCTCGTCGGCGGGCGGTTCCAGAGCGGCAACGTGCGCTCCGATCAGATCGTCGAGACTGCGCGGCACTCCCAACACGTTGTGCGCCGCCCGCCCACCACGGAGCTGGAGGTCGCGCCCAAGCTCGAGCGCATAGAACGGCGTGCCGCCGGACGTGGCGTGGAGACGGGCAAGGAGCGGGCGCGAGAGATCGAGATCCATTCGCGCGCGCAGAAGGGCGTCGGTCTCATCGATCGAGAGGGGCCCAACGTCGATTCGCGTCAGCCGATCGGACGGCATCGAGGCGAGCCAGGGCGGCAACGGCTCGTCCGTCGCCGCCGCTCGACGCGCGACGAGGAACCCGATCCGATCCCTGTCGAGCCGCCGGATCGAGAAGTCGATGGCGCGTACGGACGCCTCATCGAGCCAGGGCACGTCGTCGATTGCCACGAGAACAGGCTGTTCAGCGGCCGCGCTCTGGAGAACGTGGAGGACTGCGAGCGACACGCCGAGCGGCTGTGGCGGCGAGCTCGCGGCTACCCGAAGGAGGGCTGCGTCGAGTGCCTCGCGCTGCGGCGCAGGCAGGTCCGGCGGTGGTGGTTCGAGGAGCGGGCCCAGCAGATCGCCGAGCGCGGCAAAGGCGAGTCCGGTCTCGACCTCCGACGGCCGCGACGATACGACGCGATAGCCGCGTTCTCGTGCCAGCTGGATCCCGGCATTCCAGAGCGTGGTCTTGCCGATGCCCGCCTGGCCCGACAGCAGGAAGACGTGGAAGCCACCGCCGTCGACCGAATCGAGAAACCGCCCGATCTCGTCGAGCTCGCCCTCGCGACCGAGTACCGCGGACATCTGCGTCAGGTCACCCTCTGCCTTCGTCACGGCCACACGAGAAGCGGGCCCAGGACGTCGGCTCAGTTATACGCTGTGGGTCGCCTGCAAGTCCGTCCCGGCGTGCGTGAAGTCCCCGGTGGGATCGCGATGCTGCGCTATCGCTTCGCTTCTGCTTGATCGATCAGGGGTGACCGAGGGGAACGCTCGTCGGTGTCGACGGCAGCCAACGTGGCTCCGTCCGGAAAACCAACCGTCTCCACATCTCGGAGATGGATCCGAACGGGATCGCCGACTCGCAATCGACGGACGGCGTGGCCGGCCTCCACCCACAGCCGATCCCCGTCCGGCGCCGCAACCTCGTAGAGAATCTCGGCGCCGGTGAAGCTCCGGCGGAGGACCCGCCAGGATCCACTGTCCGCGGGACCGTCCGGTGCCTCCTCGATCTCGAGGTGCTCCGGCCGGATGACGATCAGGCCAGCCGCCCCCGCATCCTTCGGCGCTCGCCCACCGATGAGCCGGGCGGTCCCGATTCGCGTGACGGCCAGACCCTCGCGAAAGTCCGCGCGAACGAGGTTCGAGACCCCGACGAACGTGGCCACGAACGGTGTCGCGGGTTCGCCGTACACGACCTCCGGTGGCGCGCACTGCTCGATCCGGCCGCGGAACATGACGGCCATGCGATCGCCGATCGTCATCGCCTCGTCCTGGTCGTGGGTCACGAAGATTGCCGCCGTCCCCGCGGCGCGGAGAATCTCCCGGACGTCCTCGCGCAGCTGGGCCCGGAGCGTGGCGTCCAGACTCGAGAACGGCTCGTCGAGGAGTACCACGTCGGGGCGTGGCGCCAGCGCTCGAGCAACCGCCACGCGCTGCTGCATCCCGCCAGACAGCTCGTGCGGCATCCGCGTGCCGGCCTCGGGGAGCCCCACGAGCTCGAGCAGCTCTCCGATCCGAACCTCGCGGTCGGGGTCTCGACGCAGCCCGTAGCCGATGTTGTCGTGGACGGTCAGGTGCGGGAACAGCGCGACGTCCTGAAAGACCATCCCGACACGGCGGCGTTCGGGCGGGACACTTGCACCGCCGCCGGACACGCGTCGGCCACCGATCTCGACGGTGCCCCCGTCCGGGTCGTCGAGGCCCGCGATGAGCCGCAGGACGGTGGTCTTGCCACAGCCAGACGGTCCAAGGACGGTCAACAGTTCGCCCGACCGCACCGCGAGGTCCACCGAGTCGACAGCAACGACGTCACCGAACGCGCGCCGAAGGCGCTCGGTCCGAGCGGCGAACTGCTCCACGATCATGCCCGCTCCTCCGCCCGCAGCAGGACGGCCACGGTCGCGATGGACAGCGCCATCAGCAGCGCCGCCGGCACGGCCGCCCGAGCATAGAAGCCGCTCGACGCCGCGTCCCAGATCTCGGTCGCGAGCGTCTCGAAGCCGATCGGCGCCAGGAGCAGCGCCAGCGGCAGCTCCTTGACAACGGTCAGGAAGACGAGCGCCGCGCCGGCCACGAACGCCGGGCGGAGATACGGCAATGTCAGCCGCGCAAACGCCCGGACCGGTCCGTCGCCGAGCGTTCTGCCGGCCTCCTCCATCCGCCGCCCGCTCGTCCCGAGGCCTGCTCGCAGCGAGCCGACGGCCTGAGGTACGAACCGCACGGCGTAAACGAGGATCAGCAAGCGATCGTCTGATAGAGGATCGGGACAGACCGAGTCGCAAGGAACACGAGCGCCAGGGCGACGACGATGCCCGGCAGCGCATAGCCAGCGAATGTCGACGACTCCACGAACCACGAGAACTTCGACCGGTAGCGGGCCGCCAGGAGCGCGACGGGCAGCGCCAGCGCCACCGCGGCAGCCGCACTGACTGCGCCGACAACGAACGTATCGAATGCCACGCCAGCGACCACGCGCAGCTGTTGGCCCTGGGCCACGCCACGGACCAGCCACCAGGCGATGGTCCCGATCGGGACGATCGAGGGCGAGACCGACGACGACGGCACAGAACGCCAGGGCGGGCAGCCGCCACCGGCCGAGCGGGACCAGTCGCGGTGGTCGACGACGCGTGGAGCTCGCGTACGTCCCCGCCCTGGACCGGAGGCGGCCCTCGCCCCAGGTCAGGACGAACGTGATGACGACCAGGACGAGTGCGAGGACGGCAGCGAGCGATCGATCGAACGATGCGCCGTACTGGAGGTAGATCGCGCGCGACAGGCTGTCGAATTGGAGGAGCGAGACAGCCCCGAAGTCGCTCAGGGCATACAGCACGGCGAGGAGTGTGCCGGCCCCGATGGCCGGAACCAGGACCGGCAGCGTGATCCGGCGGAAGACCGTCAGCTGCCGGTCGCCCAGCAGCCGGGCCGACTCCTCGACCGCCGGGTCGACCCTCAGGAGGGCGGCACGCGTTGCGAGCGACACGTAGGGATAGGAAACGAGGGTCAGCACGACGACCGCGCCGACCAGGCCTCCGAGCGAGGGGAGTCGTTGGATGCCGAACGGCGCCAGCAACCCCTGCAGCGTCCCGAGTGGACCGAAGAACCCGAGGAATGCGAACCCGACCACGTAGGACGGAATCGCCAGCGGGACCGCGGTCAGGACCGCCCACGCGCGCCGACCCGGCAGGTCGGTCCGGGTCGTGAGCCAGGCAATCGGGACCCCGATGCAGATCGTACCGATCCCGACCAGGAGCCCCAGCCCGAGCGACGCGGCGACCACCGCGATCGTCCGCGGACGAGCGAGGAACGCGACGGCTTGCTCCTCAGCTCCGAGAGCCCGGATGACGAGGTACACGAGGGGCAGGAGGGCGAGGGCGGCAATGACAAGACCGCCGACGACCAGAACCCACGGCGGGCGCCCGACCCATCCTGTCCTCGCTCGATTGAGCCGCTCCCACGGACTGACCGAAAGCGGTCCGCGGTCGGCGAGCCCGCTCATCGCTACAGCACTCCGGCGGCCTGCATGAGAGCCTGGGTGCCGCGGAGGTCCGCGAGGTCCGACAGGTCGATGTCGGGACTCTGGATCTCCGAGAGCGGCGGCAGAGCCGGATTGGCGGCCACCCCGTCGATCAGCGGGTACTCGTGCGTCTCCTCCGCGAAGTACGTCTGGCTCTCCGGAGTCAGGAGGAAGTCCACGAAGGCCTGGGCGGCAGCAGGATTCGGAGCCGTGGACAGGATGCCAACGCCTGCGACGTTGACCAGTGCACCCGGGTCGCCGCCTGGGAGGAAGTGGTTGCGGACCGGGAAGGAGTCGCCCTGTTCCTCGAGTTGCTGCATCAGGTAGTAATGATTGATGAATCCGACCTCGACCTCGCCCGCCGCAATGGCCGCAAGGACCGCGTCGTTGCCGTCGTAGACCTTGGGCTCATTGGCCTGGATGCCCTCCAGCCATGCCGTCGCCGCGGCATCACCCTTGAGGACCCGGTACGCGGTGACGAACGATTGGAGCGATGCGTTCGATGGTGCCCAACCGATCCGGCCTTTCCAGGACGCGTCGGTGAAGCCGTCGATCGACGCCGGCAGCTCTTCCGGCGTAACGGTCCGCGAGTCATACGCGACGACGCGGGCTCTCGCGGATACGCCGGTCCAGTCGCCGGCATCCGCGCTGAAGCGCTCATCGACGAGCGCCATCGTCGAGGCCGGGAGCTGCGCCAACCGGCCATCTGCGCCGATCGCACCGAGCGCACCGGCGTCCTGCGAGAAGAAGACGTCGGCTGGAGACGCGTCACCCTCCTCGAGGATGGTCGCGGCGAGATCCGTCGACCCAGCGTAGTTGACCTCAACGTCGAGACCTGACTCGGTCTCGAACCGCTCGATCAGCGGGCCGACGAGCTCTTCGCTTCGCCCGGCGTAGATCGTCAGCGAGCCGCTGAGCGACGCGGCGGCGCTGGGCGATGCGGCCGAAGACGGACTGGTCGATGCCGCTGTACTCGGCGATGGGCTGCCTGCCGACGGCGAGGCGGCGCCTGGGCCACAGGCTGCGAGAACGAGGACGGCAGCCGCGGCGACGGCCAGGGGGCGGATTAGCGAACGCAAGGCGTGCCTCCCGAGTCGTTGTAGGGCGAACGACCCGATGGTAGCCGCGCTTGGTGACGGGAGTCAAGCCTCCTTGCTATCGCATCACAAGGGTGCTTGTGTTTCGGGTTGGCGTTAGCGGAAGTAGCCGGTCACGTCGAAGATGAGGTGAGTCGTGGAGCCGGGTGCGCCCGACCAGACCGCGGCCAGCTTGCCGGTCGCCGACAGCTCGACGGTCAGCCCGTTGGCGCGGTTGTCGCCCACCGGCGCATTGAGCGTCGAGGTCGTCGGACTGGAGCTCATCGTCGGACCGACGCTGACGAAGCCGGCGCTCGTCTGACCGGTCACGGTCAGGTTGCCGGTGACCGCGACGGCACCGACCGGGACGCCGCCGCGGCCGGCCACGTCGAACGTCCGGACGATGCCGGTCTTGAACGTGTTGCTCAGGCCGTTGCCGATCCGGCTGTCGAGCAAGCGGGCCGGGGTCAGCGGGACGTACACGGCACCGGCTGCGGTTCCGGTGAAGTAGCCGGTCACGTCGAAGATGAGGTGAGTCGTGGAGCCGGGTGCGCCCGACCAGACCGCGGCCAGCTTGCCGGTCGCCGACAGCTCGACGGTCAGCCCGTTGGCGCGGTTGTCGCCCACCGGCGCATTGAGCGTCGAGGTCGTCGGACTGGAGCTCATCGTCGGACCGACGCTGACGAAGCCGGCGCTCGTCTGACCGGTCACGGTCAGGTTGCCGGTGACCGCGACGGCACCGACCGGGACGCCGCCGCGGCCGGCCACGTCGAACGTCCGGACGATGCCGGTCTTGAACGTGTTGCTCAGGCCGTTGCCGATCCGGCTGTCGAGCAAGCGGGCCGGGGTCAGCGGGACGTACACGGCACCGGCTGCGGTTCCGGTGAAGTAGCCGGTCACGTCGAAGATGAGGTGAGTCGTGGAGCCGGGTGCGCCCGACCAGACCGCGGCCAGCTTGCCGGTCGCCGACAGCTCGACGGTCAGCCCGTTGGCGCGGTTGTCGCCCACCGGCGCATTGAGCGTCGAGGTCGTCGGACTGGAGCTCATCGTCGGACCGACGCTGACGAAGCCGGCGCTCGTCTGACCGGTCACGGTCAGGTTGCCGGTGACCGCGACGGCACCGACCGGGACGCCGCCGCGGCCGGCCACGTCGAACGTCCGGACGATGCCGGTCTTGAACGTGTTGCTCAGGCCGTTGCCGATCCGGCTGTCGAGCAAGCGGGCCGGGGTCAGCGGGACGTACACGGCACCGGCTGCGGCAGAGACAGCCCTCGCGGCGTGGACGATCCCGACGCCGCAGCCCCTGGCCGCGCAGCCCGAGGGGGAACCATCGGGGGCGAATGGCGTGGAGGTGCCGGCGAGCACAGCCCCGATCTCGTCCGGCGTCAGCGTCGGCGCGGCAGCCGCAACGAGGGCAGCAGTGAGGGCGACGTGAGGCGCCGCCATCGATGTCCCGCTGTAGTTGGCGTAGTGCGAGCCCGCCGGGACAGTCGCGCCAGAATTGATCGTGCTCCGGATGGAGACTCCGGGTCCGGCGATCTCGACGACGTTGCCGTAGTTCGAGAAGGAGGCCCGCAGTCCGGCCTGGCTGATGGCGGCAACGGTGATCACGCCGTTGCAGTTCGCCGGTGTGGCGTTGCTCGCGTCCATCTGTTCGTTGCCCGCCGAGACGACGACGACGGCGCCGCGACTTCGCGCATCCGAGATCGCATTAGACAGGTACGCGGTGCAAGGGCTGGTACCGCCCAGCGAGAGGTTGAGCACCCGTGCCGGCGTCGGGTTCGGCGCGACGCCGGAGACCGTGCCGCCTGCCGCCCATCGGATTCCGTCGGCAATGTCGGACAGGAAGCCGCCGCAGACGCCGAGCACGCGGACCGGCTGGATCTTGACGCCCGGCGCCCCGCCGAAGACGCCGATCCCGTTGTTCGCCAACGCGGCGATCGTGCCGGCGACATGCGTTCCGTGCCAGGAGGAATTCTCGGCGGGACACGGATCGCCCGGGCCTGACCAATCGCCCGGGTCGGACGCATTGCCGTCGCGGCCGTTGCCGTCGTTGGCCGTCTCGACGTCCGAGATCATGTCGTAGCCGGTGACAGCCTGACCGGCGAGGTCCGCGTGCGCGACGAGGCCGGTGTCGATGACGGCGACGACGACACCCTCGCCAGTCGTCGTCCCCCAGGCGCCGCCGGCATCGATTCCGTATGCGGACCCGTCGGCGGCGCCGAGGAGCCCCCAAAGGTCCTCGGCAAACTCATCGTTCGGCGGGGCGTCGGCGGTCATCCAGAGGTCGGGCTCGACGGCCACGACGCCCGGCATCTGGCCGATGTCCTCGAGGATGGTCGCCGCGTCACGGCCGAGCGGTGCACCAAGATCGTAGATGGCCTCACCGGACCCGGTCAGGCGGACGAAGGTCGGCTCTCGACCGGTCGTCGAAGCCAGGGTGGCGAGCCGCACGGGACCGGCGGCGGTCGTCACGGGTAGCTTGTCGGACCAGCGGATCAGCACGCGGTCGGTGCGAGTTACGGACTCCGTAACCTGATCAGACGATGGGCTGCTGTCGGGCAGCTGAGTGGGTGGCGCTGCGTTCGCGACTGGCACACTGGCGAACAAGATCGCGATGACAACAAGGACCAGCAGGCGACGCCTCCTGACCCGCACAACACTGCCCTGGTTGATGTTCATCTTGTTCCCCGCGCCTCACTTACGCCGGACCATCACGAATTCTTGAGCCAGAGACACACAACGCAGGGCGCATCGGGCTCGCCACTGGCTAGGCGCATCGGAGGCGACCGACAGAGCGACGTGAGTCGACCCCGTCCGGACTGTCAGCCGGATACTGGAGGCGGGTGCAGCGGGTGTCAACGATGACCATCGGTGCCTGTGGCCCGGCGGCACCACGGGACGAGTTCTGCTGTTCGCCACCGGATCGCCGCTACCAAGCTGCCGCGAGCGCCGCCCCGATGATGCCGATCGTGAGGACGGCGCCAGGTATGCGGCGACGAAGTCCACGGTCGGCGGCCTGCCGCATGGCCTGCCCTCGACCACGGTGAAGAGCGGCACGCAACCGCTGGTCGTCTGCGTGATCGCCACGGCGATCGTCCCGGCGACACCGGCCACGAGCCCGGCGAGGGCACCGTGGAGCGTCCCGAAGCTCGGGGCACGGGCGGCTGCGATGGCGCCGGCCAGCAGCTGTCCCGCGAGGGTCACGCTGATCAACCAGAAGGCAAACGCGAACAGGAATCCGTCCGTCGAGCGGGTAAGCGCATCGAACCCCGAATGCAGGCCGGCGTAGAGGATGACCAATACGACGGCGATCCCTGATCCCCGCGACGAGCCCACTCCCGATCGCCCATCGTGGCCGGAGCTCCGGACGCTCGATCGATCGGCGGCTCGACGCCGGTGTCCAGCGACCCCCACGACGCGATCGGGCGGGCGGGTAGCCGGGCGGAGAATGGCGCCGCAGCCCACGGCACCAGGACCATGATCAGGAAGAACGCGATGACCAGCGGCTCCTCGATGATCAACCTGACCTCCGGGCTCATCACGAGTCCGAACAGCCACTCGGGCCCGGCCGCAGGCACTACCTGAACCATCGACGCGTAGAGGTCCGATGGCGTCGTGAAGACGACCTCGATGGCCTCGCGGCTGGCGACGACGATCTCGAACACCCCGATCGCGATTGTGAGCAGCGCCGCCGCGCCGACGGCCACCGGTACCGATGCCCGGCGTGGAGATTGAAGGCGAGTCGCCACCGGCAACCACATGACGCGACGTCGCCACGAGCCAGGCCATGAACAGGATCGCCCCGACCGCGACAAGGAGGGTGAGGCCGAGGTGGAACGGCGCGACGTCGGGCCGTAACAGCACCGCGTCGTCCGAGATCGCGGTCACGAGTGACAGGCGCTGCCCGACCAGCAGACCCGCGACGAGCGCGAGGCCGAGTGGCACGATCCGCACCGGGGCGCGACCGGTCGCCAGGAACGCGAACGTCTGGCGCCACGTCCCGAGCGCCACGATCAGCCCGACCAGCGGACCGAACGCGAGCCCCGACAGGCCGCGGACTGAGAAGCTCTCGAGGCCGAAGTACCCGATCAGCGTCGCGACCTCCTCGTAGGCCAGCGAGCCGACGATGCCGACGCCGAAGACGTCGAACAGCCCGAGGCGGAGGAGAGGAGTCGGGTCGTCGAGCACAGCGACGCGTGCACTGGGCGTCGGGTGCCAGGCGAAGAACCGCCGCCACGCCGCCGGCGGCCGATCGCCAGTCGGATCTCCCGCCGCGGCGAGGACCCGCCGGATCTCGGGCTCGCGGGTCGAGGCCCGAACGTCCGCGTCGTGCTCGCGAGCGCGGAGGATCCCGCTGCGGATCACGTACACGAGTGGCAATAGCGCCAGCCAGCCGCCAGGCGACGCTGGCGACCGTGCCCGGATCCGACGGCAGGCTGTCGACGAGGGCGATCAGGAATGGCGCGATCGCGACAACGAGCAGGGCTCGCCAGATCCCGATCGCGTAGTAGGAGAGGTCGACGTCGCGGTTCCAGATGTGCGCCAGCTCGTGGAGGACGATGGCGCGAAACGCCGGCCGGTCACGGATCGACAAGGGCACAAGCCCACCCGTGAACGCGAGCTCGCGACCGCGGGGCGGGCCGAAGGCGAGCCCGATCGCCCGCCGGTCGAGCGGCTGCCAGCGCAGCCGCGGAGCGGGAGAAACGCCGACCTCGCCGGCAAGGTCCCCGAACGACTGCCAGAGGTCGGGCGCATCGTCCCGCGTGAACGGGCGATAGCGCCGGCGCAGCAGGACGACCGCTATCGCGTATGCGACCAGGCCGCCCACCAGCAAGACTGCGACGCCGAGCAGCGACGGCCTCGCGGCGGGGACCATTGACCGCCGCCAGGCAGGCCCGGAAGTCGGCGAGCTGTGCGTCGGTCGGGACCTCGCCAGGGGCAGCTGAAAGATCTGGGTGCAGGCGAGCAGGCCTCGGCCTCGGCGCCGAGATCCGCGAACTGCCCGTAGAGCCAGTCGAAGGCGAGCAGGCTGAATCCGACGGTCGCGGCGATGAGCAACAGGAACCGGAACGTCGTATCGGAAGGAAAGGCGAAGGGGTTCAGTCGCATGGGACGCAGGCGCTCCGGTGGGTGCGCGACGCGTCAGCGGACGATGGCACCCACGATCGCATCGGCGACCACGGACGCCTTTTCGCGCTCCATACCCATCCGCTCGGCGGTCTTGAGGGCGACCTTATGCAGCTCGTCGAGTTGCTCGCGGTGAACGGCGGTCAACCACTCGCCGTCAATGCGTCCGACAAGCCCGATCGCTTCGCAACGGCTATGCCTTCGCCTCGAGACCCGCGGGAACAGCGGCGGGCCGTCGACCGATGACGTACCAGGCTTCCATCTCGCCCTTGCCCTTGACGGCGATGGTCCCCCTCGGTTCGCACTCGAACTCGTCGGCGATGAGCTCGTACGTCGCCCGCGTGATCTGGATCCGCCCCGGCGTTCCGTGCGATTCCATCCGACTGGCCGTATTCACAGCGTCGCCCCAGAGGTCGTAGAGGAACCGCTTCGTCCCGATCACGCCGGCCACGACCGGGCCCGAGTTGATGCCCACGCGAAGCTCGAGCCCGAGATGATTCACGTCATCGCTCGATCGCATCGCCTCGAGCATGTCGAGCGCCATCAGGGCGAGCGCCCGGGCATGATCGGGGCGAATTTCGGGCACTCCTGCGGCGACCATGTAGCAATCGCCGATCGTCTTGATCTTCTCGAGCCCGTACCGCTCGGCGAGCGCGTCGAAATGACTGAAGAGGTGGTCGAGCACCCCGACGACTTCGGCTGGCGGGAGACGCTCCGACAGACGCGTAAAGTCGACCACGTCGGCGAAGAGGATCGAGGCTGAACTGAACTGGTCTGCGATCGTATGCGTGTCGGCCTTTAGCCGGTCCGCGATCGAGCGGGGCAGGATGTTGAGGAGCAGGCTCTCGGCCTTCGCCTGTTCGATCCGCAGCGCGGAGAGCGCATCCTGTCGCTGCTGGGCAAAGATCGCGAGGAGCGTGAACACCATCGTGCCGCCGACCGTGATGTTGAGCGCGAGCATCGTGGTCGTGAACCACGCCGGCAGTGGAGAGATGTTGCCCAGGACCTCGCCCGCCACACCACACCCCAGGAAGACGGCGAGGAACGCGATGTACCAGCGGATCCCGGCTCGCACGCCACCGAACACGAGCGCGCCCATCGGGGCGAGGATGCCCCAAACGCCGACGCCCGTCGACGTGATGAACCCACCGAGTGGGATCATCGACAGGTTCGGCGCGAGGAGGATGTCGAGGAGCTCGATGCGCAGGAGGAGCGCGAAGTCGCGCGTCCTGGTGAACAAGGCGATCGCTCCGACCGACACAGCGAAGTACGCGAACGCGAACAGCCCCGACGGCGCTCCGAGCGCGACGTAGAGGCCGCCCCACACCAGCGAGATCGGCAGGATCAGGACCGAGATCAGCACGAGTAGCGCCTTGCTGGAGCGCATGTCGTCGTCGTCGCGAGGATCGGCGCCGACCAGCGCCAACCGGGCGAGCGCGGCGTCGGCGATGGAGCGGAGGCGGACCACGGGCTTCACGTCGACGACGTTACTCCCTGACAGGGGGCGAACGTCGATCGCGGCTCCGAGGGTCCTTCTGGCGTTGTGACCGCGGTCGTCAGAGCGGATCGGCCGGCCGTTCGCCGGCGTTGAGTTGCTCCAGCTGCGCCGTCGGTGAACGGTGTCTCGAACAGGAACGGGGATTCCTGGAAGCACCGGAACATATCGGCGATGAAGTGGACGCGATCGCCGAGGTCGGCCCAGTCGACCGCTCCTGATTCCAGCTGACTGTCACGCGTCGGATCAATCCGATCAAGCAGATCACGGAGGTCGGGCAGGACGATCTCCCGGAGCGACTCCGGGAATCCTGCGCCGAGATCCTCGCCGAGCTGGAGCCGGACCGTAGATCCGAGCTGGATCGACATCAGGTGTCGCGTAAGGACTTGCCGAACGACCCGTCGCGTCTCGTCAACGAGCGCATCGACCGCGACGTCGAGGGCCGTGCGTCGCTTGATCAGGCGGGCGATCGAGAGCCGCAGTCGAATGAGCCGCGCGGACCGCGGGAACAGGGCGCCGATGATGCGATCCCGGACGTCGCGCGGATCGACGACGCCGGCGTCGAGCGCCTCCGCGATCTCCGGTTGGAGCCGGGTCTGCTCATGGAAGCCGATCTCGACGTTGGCGAGCAGCACGAGTTGCGCGCGCGTCACCGGATCAACCTCGAAGCGCGCCCGGTGGTATCTCGAGAACGCCTGGCGCAGGTAGCGCTGCCCGTCGGGCGGCTCGCCCGGTCGGAGCCGCTCTACAAACCGGTCGAGGTTTTCCCCGCCGGCGCGCGAGTCGGCGCCGCATTCGACATCGAAGCGGGCGAACTCGCGGCCGATCTCCTCGAACACCTTGAGGTTGCCACGGGCAACGGCGGCGCTCACGCGATCCAGCGCCCCCTCTGGATCGACGACCGCCCACAGGGACGACAGCGACGCGCCAATCGGGAGGTTCGAGCCGAACCGGCGGGCCTCGGTCTCGACCTCGTGCCCGGCACGGGCCGCGACCGGCGACGCCAGGAACATGCGTCTCGAGGCTGCGCTCGAGGTCCTCCTTCCGGATCGTTCGTCCGGCCTGCTTGGATGCCCATGTCGCAAACGTGCACCAGGTGGCGACCGGCCCAAGGCGCGCCGCCACGTCGGCCGACAGCTCGTGATAGGCCTGCGTGATCGCGAGGTTGCGCATCACGGGATCGGCCATGGCCACGATTCGGTCGACGTCTTCGGGGGTCAGCGGGCGCCGGGAGGCTTCGGAGTCCAAGGCCGTCAGTTGGCCCTCGACACCCGCATGCGCGCGGCGAGGCTGCGAGCGTCGGCAGGCACGGTCGCAGTAGCAGGCCTGGGTGCAGCGGCCGCGAACGGCAGCGGAGGCGCCGTCGGATGGCCCGACCCCAGCCACTCGTCGAAGAAGGCGCCGAGGTCCCGGTGCGACACTCGTTCGGCGAGCCTGATGAACTCGTCGGTCGAGACGGTGCTGCCGGACTGCGTCTTCACCCAATCGCGGAGGATCTTGAAGAACGCCCTGTCGCCGACGGTCAGGCGCAGGGCCTGCAGCGTCATCGCTCCGCGGATGTAGATCTGGCCGTCGAACATGTGGACGAAGCCCGGATCCTCGATCGGCAGATCCCAGAACTCGTCGTCGGCCGGGATCGCCGCGTACCAGAAGTCAAAGTTTTCCTGGACGGTCCCGAGCCCCTGGTCCTCGCTCCACAGCCACTCGGCGTACGTGGCGAATCCTTCGTTGAGCCAGATGTGCTGCCAGGCGTCAAGGACGATACGGTCGCCGAACCACTGGTGAGCGAGCTCATGGACGACGAGGAAATCGTTGTCGATCTCGTCGCCCATGTTGTTGTCCGGGTAGATCGGACGGGTCTGGGTCTCAAGCGCGAAGAGGAGTCGCGGCTCGACGTCGACGATCCCGCCACCAGCCTGGAACGGGTACTTCCCGAAGATGCTCGCCTCGAAGGCCAGCATCGCCGGCTGCTTGTCAAAACTCTCCAGGATCGTATCGCCGAGCCCCGAACCGTCAGTGAACAGGCGCAAATCGATCGCGTCAAAGAACCTGATGCCGCTCCGGTTGTACGAGCGTGTGTCGAAATGACCGATGCCCATCCCCGCGAGATAGGTCGCCATCGGTTCTCTTGCGTCCCACGTCCACGTCGTCCAGTCACCGTGCGTTCGATGGCTCTGGAGGACGCCGTTGGCGACGGCCTCGAGACCAGCCGGGACGGTAATCCTGAAGGTGATGCTCGCGCGGTCGCGCGGATGGTCATTGGACGGGAACCAGGTGGCCGACACCCGCGGTTCGCCGCTGACGATCGCACCGTCATCGGTGGCGAAGAAGCCGCTGAGACCGAACTCGTCGTCGACGATCTCCGGCACGCCGTCATACTTGGCGACGACCTTGAACGTGTCGCCACGGCGTATGCCCTTCGCCGGGGTCACGACCAACTCGCCGTCGTCCCGGCTCCAAGCCGCAGCCTGCCGGTCGACCTTGAGCGAATGGAGGGTCATCCCGACGAAGTCGAGGTTGAACCGCGAGAGGTTCTGTGTCGCGCGGGCGGTGATCGTCTCGACCCCCACCAGGACGTCCGTGTCGGGGTCGTACGTCAGGTCGAGGTCGTAGTGCGCGATGTCGTAGCCGCCATTGCCGGCGAGTGGGAGATATGGATCGCCGAGCCCTGGCGCCCCGGGCGTGAAGTGTCCCGGACCTCCTGTCGAAACCCCACTGGCGACGGCACCCAACGCGAGCGATGCGATGACGGCGACGAGCACAGCCCTGCGGATCATGCGAATGCCTCCATAACGCGGTCCGGTTCGCTTGGGCGACGGGCGCTACGGTGAGTCTGGCAGACACGTCGCGTCGAAGGAAGCACGGGCCCCGCCCCAACGCGCTAAAGCAGACGCTAAGACGGCCGATGGCCGAGCGCTGTAGGGTCGATCGGGTGGCGCTAGAATGACCTTCGCGCTCAGGCAGATGGTCCAGCTGAGCGTGAACGCTGAGCGGGAGTAACTCAGCTGGCAGAGTGTCTGCTTCCCAAGCAGAATGTCGCGGGTTCGAATCCCGTCTCCCGCTCCACTTTCCCTCCCAGACCGATCGACGGCGTGGTTCCGCGCTCGCTCCAGCTGTCGTCGTCTTCGAAATCCGGCCAGGCCGCGATGTCGACGCCGTGGTTCTCGGGCGAAGCGAGCGTCCACCAGTGGGGCGCGTGTGTCTCATCGGCCAGGCGTCCGCCCGCTGCGAGAGCCGCCGCGACTCTTGCCTCCGCCTGATCCGCGGGCACGCTGACGTCGATGTGCGTACGGCCGCGGCCAGGCTTGGGAGGGTGCAGGCGTTGGAACGAGACGTGTGGATTGCGTCTGTGTCGATCGACGACGTCCTCATCCGCGCCGAGGCTCTTGTACCCGAGTACGGCGGCCCAGAAAGGACCAACATCGCTGCCGGCATCCTGCGCCACGGCGATGCCGATCACCTGGACCTGGGAGGGGTCTGGCTCGACCTGCAACCTCCGAGCCTCGACCGAGATCCGGCGGGCCAGCTCAACATCGCGCTGGCTCAAGGCCCCGTACTCTCCGGAGGCTGTGCGGACAGTCACTCCCTCCGGCCGCAGGTCAACGTCGGGGAAGTGGCCAACGGCCTCGGCAACCTCGGCGATTGCCGCCACGAACCTGGCGCCATGCTCGAACGACCTGACACGGAAGTAGGCGTGTGCGCCCGAGAACAGGACCCGCCAGTCCTCGACTCCGTCAGCGTCGTGGAAGGCTCGAGCCGTCGTTCTCTTCTCGTTCATCCAGGGAACCATAGCTCACATCGTGAGTGATTCCGCGGCTACACCACCTCGCGGACCGGAGACGTTCACGACCCATCCCGCTCCACTACGCGGCCTACCGATTGCCGATGCCGGACGCCGCTGCCGACAGGACCGAGTCGAGTCCTACCCGCCGGGCGCCGCGTAGCCCAATTCGCGTGACGGGTCCGCGCGGCCCACGACTAGCGACGCTGCGCGTCGCTCGCCTCGCGTACCGCAGGCGCCACCTCGACCGAGAACCGCTCGATCTGTGCGGTTCCAGTGTCCGATGGCCAGAACACGAAGGTGTCGACGCCGAGGTCGATCGCCCACCCGGTGAGCGTATCGATCCAGCGGTCGACCGGACCGACAAGCGGATCGTCTCCCGGCGACCCGTCGGTGATCATGCCGCCGATGTTGTAGATCCGACGGATCGCGGTCGGGTCGCGTCCCGCCGCGTCGGCCGCTTCGTCGATCTGCGCCGACGCGACAGCGAATGCCTCAGGACCCATGTAGCCATGGGACGGGACCCAGCCGTCCGCAAGCCGACCGATCAACCGCAGGCCCCGCGGGCGGTACGCGCCAACCCAGATCTCGACCCGATGGGCTGGCGGCGGGCCAGCCGGGTAGCCGGGCACCGGATAGTGCGGGCCGGGACCCCGGACCACTCGCTTCTCCGGCCCCACGTCGAGCGCCGCCCGGATGATCGGGATCGCCTCCTCGAGCGCTTCGGCGGCCTCGCTGGACGTGCGCCGTGGGCCGCCCATCCCGGCAACCGCGTCCCAGAAGCCGCCCGCGCCGATGCCGAGCTCGAAGCGGCCGCCGCTCATCACGTCGAGCGAGACTGCCGCCTTGGCGATCATCGTCGGCGGTCGAAGGGGCAGGTTGGCCACGTCTGGAAAGAAGCGCAGCCGGGACGTTCGAGCCAGGAGGTCGGCGATCAGCTCGAACGTGTCGAGAAATCGGCGCTGGTAGGGATGATCCTGGATCCCGACGATGTCCAGCCCGTTGCGCTCGGCAGCGAGCACCTGGCGGACGATGTCCGGATACGCCTCCGCGAGAGGCGTGACCGAGATCCCGAATCGAATTGGTCGGCTCATGTTCGGGTACATCTTCGCGCTTGCCGACGACCCCCGTGTCATTCGGCCCGTCGGAGAGGGGGCTAATGGCCCTCAGATGGGCCGGCATGGCACCTATCCCGACCCTCCCGCATCGTCGACGCTGGCTTCACACAAAAGAAATGACAGAAGTCAGTGAAGGGAACGGAATTGTGAACGGTCGATTGAAGGTCCTCGGAGTCATGCTGGCGGTCATCGGACTCGCGTTCATCGCGGGCGGTGGCTATGCCTTCTATCAGACGAACCAGGGAGCCCATTGCGCTCCAGGCGTTCAGCGCAGCGCAGAACGTCACCCTCAACTACAACGAAGCGGGCCAGCTCGTCGACCGTGGCGAGACCGAAGGCGCCGTGGCGATCATGTCGCTCCTGACCAACGACTGGGGCTACTCGGTCGATACGGCGGAGCTCAACCCGAACGACCCGCTGGTCAACACCTCCAGCGAGTACATGTACCAGATGGCGACGATCGCCTATCACACCCTGCACGGCACGACGACGGTCGTCCTCCCCGAGGACGTCACGGCCGCGGACGGCACCGTCTACAAGGCCGGTGAGTACGAGTTCGCGACCGAGGGTCGCTACTGGACCGGCTTCGACCGGGCAAACCCGATCGAGGGTGCGGCCCGCGAGAAGGTCTGGACCGGTACGGCACATGCGCTGATCGCCGAGCTTGGCGTCGGCAGCGTGACGGCCTCGGCTCTCAAGATCGGGTTCGGCATCGCCGCCCTCCTCGCCGGTCTCGGCGGCACGATCCTCTTCACGGGCCTCGGCCTGGTGTGGGCGACGCGAGCCGAGACGGAGAAGGTCAAGGTTCCCGCGCTGCGGCCGGCAACCTCGATCGCCTAGAGAACCGCGAACGGGTCCCGGACCCGGAACCCCAATCAATAACGGCGAGGGCTCCCCAGGGCCCTCGCCGTTCGGCGTGTCGGCGGTGGCGGCCGGCTGCGGCGGGTGACAGCCACGATACGGACGGCTGCTAGCGTTGGTCGATGGTGATCGAAGAGCGCGCCCTGGTGGACGAGCGGGTTCTCGCTGCGCTTGCGAGCTCACACTTCCGCGATCTCTCGGAGGACATCACCGCCGAGCTCATGGACGGGGCCCGACATTTCCGCGTGCCGGCCGGCTCGAGCGTTCGCAACGTCGGCGAGGAGGGGGCGCACCTGGAGCTGCTCGTCGACGGGTTCGTCCGAAATCTTCGTCACCGCGCCAGACGGACGAACCCTGACGGTGCGCTACTTCAGACGCGGCGCGCTGACTGGCGTCGCCTCCTTGTTCACGCCGAGGTTCTCAATGCCTGGATCGATCCAGGCGCTGGTGGACTCGGAGCTCCTGTCCTTCAGGCCCGGAGTGGTTCGCGCCCTTGCCGAGCGCGACATTCGCGTGGCTCGGGCGCTGATCGACGAGCTCAGCGAACGGGTGGTCAGCTTCGTGGCGGAGATCCCCGGAAGCGTTTTCTCGACCGTTCGACAGCGGGTCGCGCGCCACCTCCTCGATCTCGCATCCGAGCAGCAGCACGGCCATGACCTCGTCGCGCGGGTGAGCCAGCAGACACTCGCGGACGCAGCGGGCTCGGTCCGGGAGGTCGTGGTCCGGGTCCTCCGCGAACTTCGGGACGAGGGAGTCATCCGGACCAGCCGAGCCGGCATCGCGATCCTCATGCCCGAGCGACTGGTCGTCGAGCTGTTCCTGCAACGACGAGGGCCGAGCAACCACCGTGGAACCTTGGTCCCTGACAGTGACGTGCCGTTCCGGGAGGATCGGCCGACGACCGCGCAGACAGCGCGATGATCGGGGGACTAACCAATGGATCCACGCCTGGTCGTATGGCTCCGGGCGAGTGACGACAAGCTGGCTGCGCGGCGCCGCGATGAGGCATTCCGGGACTGGCATCGCCGTCCGGACGCCCTACCTCTCCCAGACGCACCGCCACCCAGGAAGCGGGAGCGCTTCGCGTACGTCAGGCTCCTGGCGAGGACCGCGGCCTTGCTGCGCGTGTTCGGCCGCGAGGGCTGAGCGGGCCGACTACCTCCGGCGCCGAGCGCCCCCCGACGAAGCCCCACCAGGGAGTCGTGCCCAGGCGGCTCGCATCAGGTCCTCCGGCAACGTGACGCCGATCTCGGATTTCCCCGGAGAGAGGGTCCTGACCTCGTTGTCCCCTTCCATGTGGTCGAGCGATGCCTCGGGCGTGTGCCACGGGCTCGGCAGGTCCCGGGCTCGCTTGCTCTCGCCGATCAGGGTCCGAAAGACGCTGTTCGGCTCCTCCCAGGCCCACTTTGCCAGCTGGGCGGCCTCCGACGGCTCCGCCCCGTCCGGCCGAAGTGGCGCCGGCAGCCTGTGAACGAACGTTGTCCATGCCGCGCGTCGGGCCTCGTCCGGGGTCGCTCCCGTGACCGGCGGCTCGGCCGCCATCTGGTTGACGATGTCGGCGACCCGGCGCCAGGTGTCCTGCCAGGCGATCGTCTGGTCACCGACGTGCTCATTCTCACCCTGGAGGATCTTGGCCGACCAATCCGCATCAACGTCGAGGTAGGTATTCGCCTGCGCGCCGGCGCTGCTGGTTGCCTCATAGAGCACATGGCGGCCGGCGCTCGGCCAGCGGACCACGAAGTCGAGCTCGGATGCGCGCGTCCGGCCCGGCCGAACCGAATAGGCGCCATCGGCAGCGGACGGCGACGGGAGGCGGAAGAGCGGTGGTGTCGGGTCCATGCTCAATCGGGTGTGGCCGAGCGTTCCGCCGCCGGCGACCCGACGGATCTCGCGGACCCCACCGGGCGGGGCTTGCGGCTGGTCGGTCCTGGCTCGCGAGACGATGCTCGCGACGGCGGCATTGCCGGCGAGCGAACCGATCCCGGTGAGAGCGGACGTGCGGGCCGCCCGATCCAGCCGGCCTGGGTCGAGGCCATCGAGGACGGCGCGCGAGGCGTGTGTCTCGATCTGCCGCACCCGAACGCCGGCAACAGGAGTCGAGTCCCAGACCGGGTCCCGGTCATGGTTGCGAGCGCGACATCTGCCGCCCATGCGCAGAGTATGCCGGGCTCGCCCCCGCGCCGCGCTACCATCGGCCGGTGGCGACCCAGTCCAGCCCGGCCGCGCGATCCCGTCCCGACCTCCGCCTTGCGCTGGTGGGCGCCGGCTGGATCACGCCGTGGCACCTCGCGGCCCTCGATCGCCTCGGGCGGACGGAGCTCGTCGGCGTTGCGTCGGCGAGGGTCGAACACGCCGAGGCGATCGCCCGACCGCGCGGCGTCCCCGCCTACGACGACGTCCGGCGGCTGCTCGACGAGGGGCGCCCCGATGTCGTCTACGTCTGCGTCCCACCCTCCGCGGCCGTGGCGATCTGCGAGCAGCTCGTCGAGCGAGGCATTCCCTTCCTCACCGAGAAGCCGCTCGCCGCGACGGACGCCGTCGGCCCGGCTCGGATCGGCGCGGCGATCCTGGAGCGCGGTCTCGTCGTGGCGGTCGGCTACCACGTGCGGGCCCTGGAGGCGATGGCCGAGATCCGCGAACGCCTCGCCGAGAACCCGGCCAGGCTCGTAACGGCGCGCTGGCTGTCCGGGACGCCGGCTCCGGCCTGGTGGCTGCGCGAGGCGGACGGTGGCGGCCAGGTCGTCGAGCAGGCAACGCACTTCTACGACCTCGCCCGATACCTCGTTGGCGAGGCCACGGTGGTTGGCGCCGTATCGGTCCGCGACGAGCCGATCGTTCCCCCCGGAGCGGACGTCGTCGACGCGACCGCGGCGCTGCTCCAGTTCGAGACGGGTGCCGTCGGGAGCTTCGCCAACACGCGCCGCCTGTCCTCGGCGGTCATCGAGTTCGAGCTCGCGTCCGCCGACCTGATCACGACGATCCGGCGGGCCGGCGAGAGTCCCGGGTCGTTCGAGGTCTCCTTCGCCGATGGCCAGTCCGTTCGGACCCTGCCCCCAGGGCGCGACCCGTACGAGTCACAGGCCGCGGTCTTCCTGGACGCGGTGGAGGCCGCCGATCCGACCCGGGTGCTGTCCTCGTACGGCGACGCGCTGGCCACCGATCGGCTGACCCGCGCGGTCGTCGCGGCCACTGGCCGGCCGGGCTGAAGGACGAGCGGGAGGAGCTCAGCCGCCCTCGGCTGCACCCGCGGCCGCCGGCGTCACAGGGATCGGGTCGGAGACCGACGTGGACGGCGGTGCAGGCGCACTCTCACGGACGATGAGTTCCGGGGCGAGCGTCAGGGCTCGGACTGTCATTTGGTCGGGCTCGTCAACCGCAGCGAGGAGCTCCCGAACGGCGAGCTTGCCGAGCTCTCGGAGGGGCTGCCTCACGGTCGTGAGGGATGGCGTGAATTGCGCGGCTTCGTCCAGCCCGTCGAATCCGACGACCGCGATGTCGCCGGGGACGGCGATCCCTCGCCGGTTGGCGATGTGGAGCACTCCGAGCGCCATCTGGTCGTTGGCGGCCACCACGCCATCGAGGTCCGGGTCGACGACCAGCAGCTCCTCGAACGCGGCCGCGCCGCTGGCCGAGGACCAGTTCCCGTTGCGGAGCGCCCCTTGCTCGAGCCCGGCGTCCCGCAGCGCATCACGCCAGCCGTCGTGCCGGTCCTTTGCCTCATGCCAGCCAGCATGCCCGCCGACGTGGGCGATCCTCCGCCGCCCGAGTGCGATGAGGTGCTCGGTTGCCTGGCGTGAACCCGCGTAGTTGTCGATGGCGATCGTCGAGAAATCGGGCGTGGGCTCAGCCTTGAGGAAGATGATTGGCGGCGAGCCGGCCGGCAGCTGCTCGCGCACCCTCGGGATGTTCGCGCCGACGTCCGGCGCGGCGAAGATGATTCCCTCGACACGGTGAGCGATCAGAAACTCGATGACCGAAAGCATCTCGGTGGCGTCCGAGTTCGAGAGCTCCTTGAGCAGCAGCACATACCCCGACGCGTCAGACTCCTCGGTGATGCCGTTGAGCGTCTGGGCAACCCCGAAGTAGCGGAGGCCCGCCGCGACGACGCCGAGCATCTGCGAGCGCCGCTGGACCAGGCTGCGAGCGACCTCACTCGGCTGGAACCCGACCGCGGCGATCGCGGCCTCCACCGCCTGGCGCGTGCGCGGCGAGACATCTGGCCGCTTATTGATGACGCGCGATACGGTCTGGGTGGAGACCCCGCACATGCGTGCGATCTCCTTGATCGTGACCCTATGATGGCGAGACAATTGACCCCTTCGGCGGCGAGACGGCTTGTGCGCCCGCGGAACGGCTGATACGGTAGTCTATACCGTGAACGTTAGCGGGAACGCTAACGGACGTCCATCGATTGATCAAGCACTCGTTTGCGGCGGGGTATCCGGGCCGTCCCGAGCCCAAGGCCCGCCGCGGGGTTGCGGAGCCGCAGGAGGGGTCGTTGGGCAAGTACGCGATCGGCGTGGACTTTGGTACAGAATCCGGGCGCTCGGTCATCGTCGACGTCTCGGACGGATCCACCCTCGCGACCGCGGTCCACCCCTACTCGAACGGCGTCATCGACGAGCGACTGCCCGTGGACGACGGCTCCGTGCACCTGCCGCCGGACTGGGCGCTCCAGGATCCCGACGACTACCTGAGCGTGTTCAAGACGACGATCCCGGAGATCCTCAGGATGTCAGGCGTGGACCCGACGGACGTGATCGGCGTCGGGATCGACTTCACGGCCTGCACGATGATGCCGGCGCTGGCCGACGGCACGCCACTCGCCGCCGTTCCCGAGTTCCGCGGCAATCCCCATGCCTGGGTCAAGCTGTGGAAGCATCATGCCGCGCAGCCGGATGCGGACCGAATCAATGACGTCGCCCGCGACACGGGCCAACCGTGGCTCGATCGCTACGGCGGAAAGATCTCGTCGGAATGGTTCTTCTCGAAGGCCCTGCAAATCCTCGATGAGGCACCCGAGATCTATGCCGCCGCAGATCGCCTGATCGAGGCGAGCGACTGGGTGGTCTGGCGCCTGACCGGCGTGGAGACCCGGAACGCCTGCACCGCAGGCTACAAGGCGATGTGGTCGAAGCGCGATGGATTCCCCGCCGAGAGCTACTTCGCCGCACTCGACCCGAGACTCGGGCGTGTCGTCGACGACAAGATGCGCCGCGACATCAGCTACATGGGCGAGCGGGCCGGCGGGCTGTCCGAGGAAGCGGCCGCCTGGACCGGACTCCGGCCGGGGACGGCCGTTGCGGTCGCCAACGTCGATGCCCACGTCGCCGTGCCCGCGGCGACGGTCATCGAGGCGGGCCGGATGGTGATGATCATGGGCACCTCCACGTGCCACATCATCCTCGCCGAGGAGGAACGGGCTGTCCCGGGGATGTGCGGCTACGTCGAGGACGGTGTGATCCCGGGGTTCTTCGGCTACGAGGCCGGTCAGTCGTGCGTGGGCGATCACTTCAGCTGGTTCGTCGAGAACGCCGTTCCGGAGGCGTACAGCGAGGAGGCCCGCGGCCGCGGCCTGGACCTGCATGCCCTGCTCCAGGAGAAGGCGTCGGCGCTCCGCGTCGGGGAGTCGGGGCTGCTCGCCCTCGACTGGTGGAACGGCAACCGGTCGGTCCTTGTCGATGCGGGGCTCGGCGGCCTGCTGGTCGGGGCGACCCTGGCGACCGTAGCGGAGGAGATCTACCGGGCGCTCATCGAGGCGACCGCCTACGGGACGAGGATGATCATCGAGACCTTCGAGGCCCACGGCGTTCCCGTCCGGGAGATCGTTGCCTGCGGCGGCCTGGTCGAGAAGAGCCCGCTCATCATGCAGATCTATGCCGACGTGACGGGCCGGCCGTTCAAGCTGAGTGCGTCGGAGCAGACGCCCGCCCTCGGGTCGGCGATGTTCGGGGCGGTCGCCGCCGGGTCTGACGCCGGCGGCCACGCGACGATCGAGGACGCGTCTCGGGCGATGGCCCGCCTGAAGGACGTCGTCTACGAGCCGATCGCGGAGAACCGCGTGGCATACGACGTCCTCTACCGCGAGTACGCCCGGCTCCACGACTACTTCGGGCGCGGCGACAACAACGTCATGAAGGTCCTCAAGGGGATGCGCGAAGAGGCTCGGGCCCTCCCGGTAGCCACGCCGGTCGGGACATGACGTGAAGCTCGAGGCCCTCCGCCATGCGCTCGTCGAGCTGCACGACGAGCTCCCCCGACACAACCTCGTCGTCTGGACGGGCGGCAATGTCAGCGCCCGCGACCCCGTCAGCAACCTCGTCGCGATCAAGCCATCCGGGGTTCGATACGAGGACCTGACCGCCGAGTCGATGGTGGTCCTCGACCTCGACGGCAACGTGGTCGAGGGGACGCTCAAGCCGTCATCCGACACCGCGAGCCACCTCTACATCTACCGCCACCGGCCGGACGTCAACGGCATCGTCCACACGCATTCGCGGTACGCGACCGCCTTCGCGGCCGTGGGCCGACCGATCCCCGTCTACCTCACCGCCCAGGCCGATGAGTTCGGCGGCGAGATTCCGTGCGCCGGGTTCACCCTCATCGGCGATGAGAGCATCGGTGCGCTGGTGGTCGAGGGAATTGGACGTTCGCCCGCGATCCTGCTCAAGAACCACGGCGTATTCACCGTCGGGCCGTCGCCGCTCGCGGCGGTCAAGGCGTCGGTGATGGTCGAGGACATCGCCGCGACGGTCTGGGCCGCCCTCCAGATCGGCACGCCGGACGTGCTCCCCGACGACGTCGTCGAGCAGCTCCATCGTCGCTACACGACGGTCTACGGCCAGTAGTCGCCCCGCGATCGAGGTGTCAACCGTGCTCACGCTCAGCGCCAACGAGGTCTGGTTCGTCACCGGCAGTCAGCACCTGTACGGCCCCGAGACGCTCGAGACGGTCGCCAGCCACGCGGCCGAGATCGCGGCGGCGCTCGATTCGGCACCGGCCGTGCCGGTCAAGGTCGTCACGAAGCCGGTCTTGTCGGGGGCAGACGGAATCCGGGACCTGGCGATGGAGGCGAACGCGTCCGCCCGCTGCGTGGGGCTCATCACCTGGATGCACACGTTCTCGCCGGCAAAGATGTGGATCGCCGGCCTTGACGTCCTGCGCAAGCCGTTCCTCCACCTCCACACCCAGTTCAACCGTGAGATCCCCTGGGCCGATATCGACATGGACTTCATGAACCTAAACCAGGCCGCGCATGGCGACCGCGAGTTCGGGTTCATCGCGGCGCGGATGCGGCTCGAGCGAACCGTTGTCGTCGGCCACTGGGACGACGTCGCGGTCCAGGAGCGAATCGGCTCGTGGGCCCGGGCGGCAAGTGCCCGGCGGGACTGGGAGACGGGCAGGATCGCGCGCTTCGGGGAGAACATGCGCGACGTCGCGGTCACGGACGGCGACAAGGTCGAGGCCCAGCGGCGGCTCGGCTTCAGCATCAACGGCTACGGCGTCGGCGATCTGGTCGCGGTCGTCAACCAGTCGTCTGACGCCGAGGTCGACGAGCTCATCGAGGCCTACGCCGACGAGTACGACATCGATCCGGTCCTGTGCCCGGGAGGCGAGCGGGCGGAGGCCCTCCGCGACGGTGCACGGATCGAGCTTGGATTGCGACGGTTCCTCGCCGACGGTGCCTTCACCGCGTTCACGACGACGTTCGAGGATCTCCATGGCCTGGGCCAGCTGCCGGGCCTGGCGGTCCAGCGGCTCATGCGCGACGGCTACGGTTTCGGTGCCGAGGGCGACTGGAAGACCGCGGCCATGGTCCGGGCCATGAAGGTCATAACGGCGGACCTCGATGGCGGCGTGTCGTTCATGGAGGACTATACGTACCACCTGAGCGCGTCGGGAGACCTCGTGCTGGGTGCCCACATGCTTGAGGTGTGCCCGTCGATCGCGAACGGCCGGCCGCGGCTCGAGATCCACCCGCTCTCGATCGGCGGCAAGGGGGATCCGGTGCGCCTCGTCTTCGACGCCCATCCCGGGCGGGCCAGCGTCGCGTCGATCACCGACATGGGCCAGCGCTTCCGGATGATCGCCACCGAGGTCGACGTGTTTGCCCCCGAGCACCCGCTCCCCCGACTGCCAGTGGCCCGCGCCGTCTGGCGCCCGCGACCGGACCTCGCGACGAACGCGGCGGCGTGGATCTACGCGGGTGGGTCCCACCACACGAGCCTCGGCTACGCGACAACGATGGAGCATCTCCGGATCTTCGCCGCCATGTCGGACGTCGAGTTCGTGTCGATCGACGAGACCACGGAGCTGGAGGCGTTCCGAGATCGCCTTCGCTGGAATGACCTGTACTACCTGCTGGCGAAGGGTCTCTGAGGCTCAGCCGGCACGGAGGCCGGGGATCACGTTCTCCGCGACGCGGCGCAGGGCCGCCTCGGCGCCGATCCGCGGCGGCACGACCGAGAAGTCGCTGAACCCGAGGCGCCGGTGGCGATTGACGAAGTCGGCGTAGGCGCTGTCGGATTCGACGGCCGCGGCGGTCGCCCAGGTCGATCGGCGGATCTCGGCCGGATCGCGCCCGATCGCCCGGCAGGCCTCGTCGAGCGCGCGGATCCGCTCCTCGATGTCCGCGGTGACGCCGTCGGTCGCCGTTCCAGGCATCGCCGCGAACGTGTCCCACTGGTCCGCGAAGCGGGCGGCGAGCCGGATCATTCGCGGCCGGTGAGCGGCGATGAGGAGCGGGATGCGCGGCTGCTGGACCGGCCGCGGCTCGAGCGGGGCGTCGTCCAGCTGGTAGTGCCGCCCGTGGTAGGTCGTCCTCGGCTGGCTCATCAGGAGGCTGATCAGCTCGACGGCCTCCGCGAACCGGTCGATGCGTTCGGCCGGTTCCGGCAGGTCGATCCCGTACCGGCGGTGCTCGTCGGCGTGCCAGCCGGACCCGAGTCCGAGGATCAGCCGTCCCTCGCTGATGTGGTCGACGGTCACCGCCGACTTCAGCAGGACCGCCGGGTTCCGGAAGGTGTTGCTCGTGACGAGGACGCCGAGGCGGATCCGATGCGTCCGGGCGGCGATGGCGGCCAGCAGCGTCCAGGCCTCGAGGCACGGATGGTCGGGTGGCCCGTCGGTGTCGACGAGGTGGTCCACCAGCCAGGCGTGGTCGAAGCCGAGATCCTCGGCCATCTGAAACTCGTCGTAGACGCGGGCGAGGGGCTTGTTCGCCTGGCTGAGAAATAGCCCGAACCGGATAGGCGGCGACGCCGTCGTCATTGGTGTACCTCTCCTGGGACCGCGCTCAAAGTCGCTGCTCGCGGCTGAGGTATCGCTGAACGAGCACCACGACGATCAGGAAGACACCGCTGACGACCTGCTGGAAATACGAGCTCAACGTGCCTACCTGGTTGATGACATTGTTGATGACGTTGAGGAGGAGGACGCCGGCAAGCGTGCCGGCGATGGAGCCCGATCCTCCGGTGAGCAGCGTCCCGCCGATGACGACCGCGGCGATCGCCTGGAGCTCCAGGCCCACGCCGATCGTCGATTGGCCAGATGAGGAGCGGGCCGCGACGAGCAGGCCGGCCAGCCCGGCGAGCAGCCCGCTCACGAGGTACATCGCGGTCTTCACGCGGGCGATCGGCAGGCCCATGAGTCGTGCGGCGTCCTCGCTGCCACCGATCGCGGTCACGGCCGTGCCGTACCGGGTTCGCGTCAGGGCGAGCCACCCAGCCAGGAAGACGATCGCGGCAATCACGATGGGCAGCCGGATGCCGACGAGCGACCCCTGCCCGAGCGCCGAGACGGCCAGACCTGCCTCGACATGAAAGATCCGGTTCCCCTCGTCCGACACGGCGAACGCCAGGCCGCGCGCGAACAAGAGGGTCGCGAGGGTGACGATGAAGGCGGCCATTCGCGCACGGGCAACAAGCAGCCCGTTGACGAGACCGATGAATCCGCAGACTGCCAATGGCAGCGTAACGGCGACGACACTGCCGTACTGGGAGCCATAGGCGGTCAGAACCGCGGACAGCGCAAGGAGAGAACCAACCGACAGATCAATCCCGCCGCCGATGATCACGAACGTCATGCCGACAGCGACCAGCCCGAGGAATGAGCTGGCCTCGAGAATGTTCAGGAAGTTGTCGACGCTCGCGAATCGTCCGCCGAAGACCAACGTGGCAAGAATCACGACGACGACGAGCACGACGAACGCACCGGCTCGTTGAAGGGTCCCGGCAATCCGCTCCCGTCGCGTGGTGGCACGGGCCGCGTCCGGCTCGATGACACTTCCGACCCCAGGGTCTCGGGGGTCCGGGCCTCCGGACGACGTGGTCACGCCGACCCTCGCTGCCGCTGAATGAAGACGGCGACGAGGATGATCACCGCCATGACCATCCGCGTCCCCGAGTCCGGCAGGTTGTGGGTGATGAGGGTCGCAGAGATCAGCTGCATCAGGAACGCGCCGGCCAGCGTGCCGACGATCCTGACCCGTCCTCCGGATAGCGGCGTCCCGCCGACGACGACAGCGGTAATCGCACTCAGCTCGATCAGGTTCCCGACGAACGACGGATCCGACGCGCTCAGGCGCGCTGTCTGGATCACCCCGGCCAGCGCCGCCAGGGTGGCGCACAGCACATAGACGGCGATGATGGTGCGGCGGACCGGAACGCCGGCGAGAACACTCGCCTCGGGATTTCCGCCGATCGCGACGACATGGCGACCGAACGTGGTCCGGCCGACGAGGATCGCGATGAGCAGCTGCCACGGCCAGTCCGATCAGGACGACGATCGGGACACCGGAGACCCGTCCGGAGCCGATGACGCCGAGCGTCGGGTCGAAGACCTCCGTCAACCGGCCCTGTGCGAGGACGAGCGCGAGTCCCCGGCCTCCCACGAGCAGGGCGAGTGTCGCAACGATCGGTTGGATGCCGAACCGGGCGATGAGGATGCCGTTTACCACGCCGACCGCGGCACCGCCGGCAATCGCGACGAAGATCGCCACTGCCGGGCCGTAGCCCAGATAGAGGGCGAGGAGCGCCGACGCGATCGCCATCACGGAACCGACCGACAGGTCGATCCCCTTGGTGCCGATCACCAGGGCCATCCCGAGGGCGATGATGGCCACGGGGACGACCTGGACGAACTGGAGCCTGATGTTGTCGAACTCGGCGAAGCGCGGCGTGAAGACGAGGTTGAACGCGATCAGAAGCAGCAACGCGAGGTAGACACCGCGGTCGGCCACCCAGTCGAGGACGGCGCCGGTGTCGATCGCCCGGCGGCCCGGCGCGAGTTCACTTGACGTCATGACCGCCCAGTTCGACTTGATCCGCAGTCGCGAGTTCCGTTTCCCTCGCCGCCGACGCGATCAGGGTCATCACGCCGTCCTCGCTGACTTCGTCGCCGGCCAGCGTTCCGACGACGGCGCCGTCCCGCAGGACCACGATCCTGTCGGAGCCCTCGACCACCTCCTCCAGTTCCGACGAGATCAGGATCACGGCCATGCCCTGGGCCGCGAGATCGCTGATCAATGCCTGGATCTCCGCTTTTGCGCCGACATCGATGCCGCGTGTCGGGTCATCGAGGAGCAGGACCCGCGGGTCGAGGCAGAGGACACGGGCCAGGAGAACCTTCTGCTGGTTTCCGCCCGAGAGCTCACTGACGCGCTGGTCGGGTCCAGACGCCTTGATTCGAAGCCGGTCCATCAGTCGCTTGACGACGGCGTCCTGGCGTCGATCGGACACGAAGCCGGCCCGGGACAGCGTGGGCAGAGCGGCCAGGACGATGTTGTCACGCACCGACAGGGTCGGCACGATCCCCTCGGCCTTGCGATCCTCGGGGACGAATGACACTCCGGCGGCGATCGCTGCTCGCGGGGACCCACCCCGGATCGTCGTCCCGGCTACCGCGACCGTCCCATCATCGATGGGCTGGGCCCCATAGATCGCCTTGGCGGTTTCGCTCCGGCCCGAGCCGAGGAGACCTGCCAGACCGACAACCTCGCCGGCCCGAGCCTCGACCGAGATGTGATCAAGGAGATGACGGCGGGTCAGGTCGGTCGCCCGAAGCACGGGTTCAGCGTCTCGAGTGGTGTCGCGTTCGTTGAACCGGGTGCGGGCCCTGGCCACGTCAGCGACCTCTCGACCGAGCATTCTCGACACGAGCTCGAGGCGGGTGATGGCCGCGACCGGCCCGGTGTGGATGCGCCTGCCATCGCGCAGCACGGTGACCCGATCGCAGAGCCGGAAGACTTCCTCGAGCCGATGGGAGACATAGACGACGGCAACGCCGTCGCGCCGGAGGACGTCGACGACCTCGAGCAGTCGTTCGACTTCCCGTGGTTCCAGGGACGAAGTGGGCTCGTCCATGATCACAACGCGGTGATCGGCCGAGATTGCGCGGGCGATCGCAACCATCTGCTGGACGCCGAGGCCGAGCTGTCGAAGCGGGCGCCGCACGTCCACGGCGATCCCGTAGCGAGCGAGGATGGCTGCGGCGTCCCGGTGCATCCGGGCGAAGTCGATCAGGCCCAGGCGGTTGGTCGGCTCGTGGCCGAGGAAGAGATTGCGGGCCACGCTCAGCAGGGGGACGAGGTTCACCTCCTGGTAGATCGTGCTGATCCCGGCGGCCTGCGCGTCGCGAGGTCGGGCGAATGTGACGGCCGAGCCCCGGTAGACGATCTGGCCCTCGTCGGGCTGGTAGACGCCTGTGAGGATCTTGATGAGCGTCGACTTTCCGGCGCCGTTCTCGCCGACGAGTGCGTGGACCTCGCCGGCGCGAAGCTCGAGCGAGACGCGGTCGAGGGCGACCACACCGCCGAACCGCTTCGACACCTCGTTCACCCCGAGAACGGGTGGCTCGACGCTGGATGTCGTCACAGCTTCCTCATCAGCCGATGGTCGCAGGAATCGATACCGGCCCGCCTGCCCAGGAGGAGACGAGGGTCAGGCGGGCCGGTGCGAGGGGTGGTGTTCAGTAGGCGTTGGCGAGTTCGCTGGCCGCGTTGTCCTTCGTGTACTCCTTGTCCGAGATGATCGTCTTCTCGGGCACACCCGCTCCACTGTAGAAGTCGGTGAGGGCCTTGAAGGCCAGGGGTCCGAAGCGAGGGTTCGACTCGATCACGCCGCTGATCCAGCCGTCGATGATCCCCTGGACGGCGCCCTTTGTGCCATCGATTGTCAGGATCTTGACGTCGCCCGCCGCCTTTCCGGCGTCCTTGAGGGCCGCGACAGCGCCGAGGGCCATCTCGTCGTTGTGCGCGTAGATGCAGTTGATCTCGGGGTTGGCCTGGATCAGCTGGGCAGTGACCGTCTGTCCCTTGGCTCGCTCGTAGTCGGCAGCCTGCTTCGCGATCACCTTCATCTTGGAGGCCTTTGCGGCCATCTGGTCCTCGAAGCCCTGCTGCCGATCGTTGGTCACGTTCACCCCAGCCGCACCCAGGAGCACCGCCAGGTTGCACGAGTCAGCGGTTGCCGCACTCAGGGCGTCGAAGGCGCGCTTGCCTTGCTCGACGAAGTCCGAGCCCACCCAGCCGATGTAGTCCGTGCACGACTTCTTGGTGGTCAGGAAGCGGTCGATCGTCATGATCGGGACCTTCTTCTCTTTGGCGTAGTCCAGCGCTGGGTCGAGCCCTTCCGAGTTGAGGGGCGAGATGATCAGCACCTGGGCTCCCTGGTCGATCATCCCCTTGATGTCGGAGATCTCCTTGTTGAGGTCTGACTCCGCGTTCGTCGTCAGCAGCTTGATGCCGAGCTTCGCGGCTTCGTCCTTGATCGATTGCGTCTCGGCGATCCGGAATGGATTTGCTTCCTTCTCCGATTGCGCGAAGCCAACCGTGGCGGTCTTGAGGTCGAGCTTCTCGACACCCGCGCCGTTGTACTTGTCGAAGGTGCACGTCGCGCCCGGCGCGGCCGTCTGGACGACCTGCTGCCCGCCGCTGCCGGCCGGGGCCGAAGCGCCGGGGCTGGCGCATGCCGCAACTGCAATCGCCAGACTGCCGATGAGTGCGCCCGCCTTGGCGTAACCAACAACGCGAACTCTCATGGGATCCTCCTCCATGCGATACACGCAGCTTTTGCTGGATAGAGCCCGGTTACCGTAGCACGAACGTCAATGCCCCACCTTCGTATGTCCCGTATCCCGCGCCGTTGAACTTGTGTATGCTGAAAGAGTCATGACAGTGCCCCATGTATGACTGCCTGAAAGCCTGATGGACAATCCTCGAACGGTCGCTCGAAAGAGCATTCATTTCGACGGAACAAACGGCGAAGGGCCAGCGGTCGAGGTCTTCCGAGCGCTCGCAAGCGAGACCCGGGTCGCGATCCTGCGATACCTCGGCGATCGGGTCGTTGCGGTCAACCAGATCGCGAAAGATCTGAGTCTGCCGTCGTCGACGGCGACGATGCACATCGGGGTTCTCGAGCGCGCCGGCCTCCTGCACACGGAGCTGCGGCCGGCCAGCCGCGGACTCCAGAAGGTCTGCGCCCGAACATATGACGAGCTCGTGTTCGATCTGCCGCGGGGCCCGCACCACACCAGGGACGGTGTCGACGTAGAGATGCCGATCGGGGGGTATTCGGACTTCGCCGTGGAACCGACGTGTGGGCTCGTGAGCGGAACCGGGCTGATCGGCTATCTCGACGACCCGTCGGCGTTCTACGAGCCGGACCGGCTCAACGCTCAACTTCTGTGGTTCAAGACCGGCTTCGTCGAATACCGCTTCCCGAATCGTGTTCCTCCCGGGGCTCGGGTGGATTCTCTCCAGTTGACGGCCGAGGTGTGCAGCGAGGCGCCCCTCCACCACCTGGATTGGCCGAGCGATATCAGCGTCTGGATCAACGGGGTTCTCCTGGGTGACTGGACGTGCCCGTCGGACTTCGGTGGCCAGCGCGGCCGTCTCACGCCGTCGTGGTGGGAAGAGAAGGACTCGCAGTTCGGAGTCCTGAAGCGGTGGCTCGTCACCGGCAGAGGGACGACCATCGATGGGCTCGCCCTTTCGACCGTGGACCTGGACGCCCTCAACCTGACGCCGGGGCAACCGATCCTGGTCCGGATCGGCGTGCGGCCGGATGCGGCAAACGTGGGCGGGCTCAACCTGTTCGGGCGCGGCTTCGGCAACTACCCACAGGATCTCGGGCTGCGGCTCGAGTATCGGAGTGGCGTCCGTGAGGCCATGGCGGACGGCGGGCGGATCCCTGCGCAATCGCCATAGCTGGCGAAGCGGTCGCACCTAAGATGGGCCGATGACCGCCCGGACCGCTGCCGATTCTCCGCTCCTCGTGCTCGAGGCCGCCGACGCCAGGCTCGAGGTGAGCCCCGCGGACGGCGGGCGGATCTCGTCACTCGTCGTTCGCGGATCCGAGCTGCTGCGAAGCGGTGTCGAGGGCGCCGGCGGGATCCTGTGGGGCTCATTCCCGATGGTGCCGTTCGCCGGCCGGATCCGCCGTGGCCGCTTCCGGTTCGCCGATCGCGAGTTCCAGCTGGGGTTGAACCATCCACCGGATGCGATCCACGGGACTGTCCACGAGCGGCGCTGGCAGGTCGACGATCCGACGACGTTGTCGATCGACCTGGGACCAGCATGGCCGTTCGCCGGCCGGGTCGTTCAGCGGTTCGCCCTTGACGACGATCGGCTCCAGGTGTCGCTGACCCTCGAAGCCGACGAGCCGATGCCGGCCGCCCTGGGCTGGCACCCGTGGTTCAGACGGCGGCTGGTCGGCGCCGCCGGTCATCCCGCGGAGCCATCTGCCCCCGTCGATCTCCACCTGGACGCCGCATGGATGTACCTTCGCGACGCCGATGGCCTCCCGACCGGCGAGCTGGTTGAGCCACCGCCGGGGCCATGGGACGACTGCTTCACCGGTCTGCGCTCTGCGCCTCGCCTGACGTGGCCCGGCGTGCTCGGGCTCGAGGTCAGTTCCTCGTGCGACCACTGGGTCGTCTACGACGAGCCCCTGGACGCGGTCTGTGTCGAGCCACAGACCGCGCCTCCGGACTTCGTGAACCTGGAGCCGTCAACATCCGTCCCAGGCGAGCCGCTCGTTGCGACGATGACCTGGCGATGGTGGGCGCTCGACTAGCACCTGCCCCTCACGGATGACGATCCCCTTCCAGCCAGCCGAGCTCATCGAGGCCCTCGCCGCGCTCGAACCTGCGGCCGCGGCACACCACGACGACATTCGCGTCGTGCGCGCGCCGGGTCGAGTCAACCTCATCGGCGAGCACACCGACTACAACGAGGGTCTCGTCCTGCCGGCTGCGATCGATCGCGAGATCCGGCTCGCCTACGTTCCGAGCGATGATCGGCGGGTCGAGCTGACGCGCCTCGACGACGGGGAACGGCTCGGCTTCGACCTCGACGATCCGTATCGGGCGAGCGGGAAATGGATCGACTACGCGAGCGCGACGGCCGCGGCGCTCGGGGAGGCGGGCCTTCCGGCAGGCGGCGTCCGCGGGGTGGTCACGTCCAGCCTGCCCGAGAACGCCGGGCTGTCGTCCTCGGCGGCGATCGAGCTCGCGGTTGCCTGGGCGCTCCTCGATGATGCCGCGGAGGGTGTCGATCGGCTGACCCTCGCCCGGACCTGCCAGCGGGCCGAGAATGGGTTCGTCGGCGTCCAATCCGGGCTCATGGACCAGTTCTCCGTCTCGTGTGCGCAGGCCGGCGTCGCGCTGCTGCTCGACTGCCGGTCGCTCGAGTGGCGGCCGGTCGCGCTCCCGGACGATGTCTCACTCGTCGTCTGCCACACCGGCTCCCAGCGGCGCCTCGAAACCTCCGAGTACAACGTTCGGCGAGCGCAGTGCGAGGCGGCTGTCGCGGGGCTCGCCCGCATCGACCCGTCGATCCGATCGCTGCGCGACGTCGGACCCGACCTGCTCGCGCGGGGCGCACCCAGCCTTGGATCCGGTCGTGGCGCGCCGGGCGGCCCACGTCGTCGCCGAGAACGAGCGCGTCCGGACCGTCGTCGAGGCGCTCGAGGCAGGCGACCTGGCGGTCGTGGGCGAGGCCTTCCGCGCCGGGCACGCGTCGTTGCGAGACCTCTTCGAAGTGAGCTCGCCGGAGCTCGACGCGCTCGTCGAGATCGCCGAATCGGTCCCCGGGGTCGTTGCCGCGAGGATGACCGGCGGCGGCTTCGGCGGCTGCACGATCAACCTGGTCCGGCCCGACGCGATCGACTCGTTTCGTGAAGCCGTTCTCGACCGGTATCCCGCGCGTACGGGCCTCGAGCCGATGGTCATCCCGGTCGCCGCAGCAGCAGGGGCCGGCCGGATCGCCTAGGCGGGGCTACCCGGCCGCCTCGATCTCGCGCCGTCGGCGAGCGACGAACGCGTCCAGGGCCTCCGCGGCAGCGGGATCGAGCGGGGGCGGCTCGTACTCCGCGAGCAACTGCCGCCAGATGCGGTTCGCCCGCTCGGTCGCCGTGTGGGCTCCGTCCTCTTGCCATGTCTCGAAGTTCCGCCAATCGGACAGGATCGGCCGGTAGAAGGCGTGCTCGTAGCGTTCGAGCGTGTGGCTGGTCGCGAAGTGGTGCCCGCCGGGCCCGACCTCGGCCATGGCGTCGATGCCGATCTCGGCGTCGTCGACCGTGAACGGCACGAGCACCTCGGCCATCATCTGGAGCATCTCGGCATCGAGGATGAGCTTCTCGAACGAAGCGGTCAGGCCGCCCTCGAGCCAGCCGGCGCCCTGGTAGAGGAGGCTGACGCCGCCCATCATCGCGCCCCAGATCGCCATCTGCGATTCGTACGCGGCCTGGGCATCCACGACGTTCGAGGCGGTCGCGTTCGACGAGCGCCATGGCAGGTCGTAGCGCCGTGCCATCTGGCCGGTCGCGAAGGCCGCCTTGACGAACTCGGGCGTGCCGAAGGCGGGCGACCCGGTCCGCATGTCGACGTTCGACGTGAACCCGCCGTAGACGACCGGCACACCGGGCCGGGCGAGCTGGGTCAGCGCAACCATGAAGAGCGCCTCGGCGTTCTGCTGGGCGATCGCTCCGGCCAGTGTCGCCGGGCTCATGGCGCCGGCGAGGGTGAACGGGGTGGCGACGATCGGCTGACCGTGGATCGCCATCTCGAGCAAGCCGTCAGACATTGGCCCGTCGAGGCGGAGCGGTGAATTCGTGTTGATGATCGTCATGAGGCTGGGCTCGCGGGCGAGCTGGTCGCGGTCGATTCCGCGGGCGAGGCAGATCATCTCGATCGCGTCGTCGACGACGACGGCCCCGAAACCGAGGCACTGCCACGTCTTGTCGAGCAGCTCGATGAACGCCCGGTACATGTCGAGGTGGCGGGTCGGCACCGGCAGATCGGTCGGCTCGAGGGGCCCGCCGCCCTCCTGGTGGACGATGTCGAGCGCGCCGATGACGCGGAGGTAGTCGAGGAAGTCGGCGTGGTTGCCGGGCCGCCTGCCGCGCTCGATGTCGGTGACGAACGCCGGGCCGCCGACGGAGCTGAACACGACGTGGCCGTCACCGAGCCGGACGCTCCGCTCCGGGTTCCGGGCGTGGAGCGCGAATCCCGACGGGGCGAGTGCCACGAGCTCCTCGACCTGGCCGGGGTCGAGGCGGACGTTGCGGCTCGCCCGGTCGACGCGCGCGCCGTTCCGCTCGAGCAGGTCGAGAGCCCGATCGCCGAGGATCTCCATCCCGATCTCGTCGAGAATCCGGAGCGAGGCACGATGAAGGGTCTCGACCTCGTCGGCAGAGAGAATCTCGATCGGCCGATATGGATTGCGGACCGTTCGCCACGGCAGCTGGGCGATGCCGCCTGCCGCGCGGCGAACTCGACGGCGCCCGGTCTCCATCGTCACGGCCGCACGATACGCTGTGGCACTCCACGCCGCGTGGCCGCGTTCCCCCGGCCGGGCCCCTCGCGCGACGCCCGGGTGGCGCCGCCTCGCTGTTGCGGCTGAGCGGCCAAATCGGCTCGTTCACCAACCACGGTGGTGATACGTCGTGAAGGGGCGGCAGACGGCCCGGTGACGCATCGAATCAATGGCGATCCACGCTCAGCGGCGAGCGGAGGCTCGTCCAGCTGGCGCCGAGATGGCCACGTACCACTACCCCGGTTGGTATCTGAGAAATCGGGCGCCCAGCCCCGGCCCGCCACGGCGTGACGTAGGCTCTCGTCATGGGTGCCGACCGCTCACCGATCTTCGGCCGCGACGTCCCTGACGCGGCGTGGCGGCCTACGTTCGAACTCCTCGCAGACTCCAGGCTCGCCCGGTTCCTCCGCGCGACCGGGGTCGGCGACCTCGAGGCGCTGCAGGCTCGGGCGGTCGACGACCCGGGCTGGTTCTGGGGCGCAGCCGCGGACGATCTGGAACTCGACTGGCAGCGGCCGCCGACGACGATCGTTGACCTCTCGGACGGGCCGGAATGGGCCCGCTGGTGGGGCGGCGGCGCCTTCAACTACGCCGACGCGGCCACGCGGCCCCGGGCGGAGCGTGACCCGGGCGGCCGCGCCCTCTCCTGGGAGGGCGAGCCGGGAGACGTCCGGACGCTCACCAACTCGGAGCTCAGGGCGGCGGTGGAGCGCGCCGCGCGGGCCTTCCGGTCGCTGGGTGTGGGCCCGGGCGATCGCGTCGGGATCTTCCTTCCGATGCTGCCGGAGACCGTCGTCACAGTGCTCGCCCTCGGCCTGCTCGGGGCGATCTACACGCCGATCTTTTCCGGGTACGGCGCGCCGGCGGTCGCGAGTCGTCTCGCCGATTGCGGCGCGAAGCTGCTCGTGACGGCCGACGGGTTCTGGCGCCGAGGCAAGCCCGTGAGCCTCAAGGCGACCGCGGACGAGGCAGTGGCCGCCGCCTCGACGGTCGAGCGGGTGATCGTCGTCCGACGACTCGAGTCTGGGGCGGGCGAGGTCCCGTGGACCGAGGGCCGCGACGTTGACTGGAACGATGCGATGGCGGCGGCCGAACACGCCCCGCCCATCTCCGTGGCGACGACCGATCCAGAGACGCCGTACATGCTGATCTACACGTCCGGGACGACCGGCCGGCCCAAGGGCGCCGTCCACGTGCACGGCGGATTTCCGATCAAGAGCGCCCAGGACCTGGCCCACACCTTCGACCTCCGGCCCGGCGATTCGCTGTTCTGGTTCACCGATCTCGGCTGGATGATGGGACCCTGGGCCATCTCCGGGTCTCTCCTCCTCGGCGCCCGACTCGTCCTGTATGAAGGCGCCCCGGACTTTCCCGGACCGGACCGGATCTGGTCGATCGCCGCTCGCCACGCGGTCACGCACCTGGGGCTGTCGCCGACCGTCATCCGGGCCCTCATCCCGCACGGAACGGACCCGCCGCGCGGCAACGACCTCGGCACGCTCCGTGTCCTCGGCTCGACGGGCGAGCCGTGGGACCCCGATTCCTGGTGGTGGTACTTCCGCGAGATCGGCGGGGGGCGCTGCCCGGTCGTGAACTACTCGGGTGGAACCGAGGTGAGCGGCGGCATCGTCGGCTGCAACCTGCTTCACCCGATCAAGCCCACTTCCTTCAACGGGCCGTGCCCGGGGACCGCCGCGGACGTCGTCGGACCCGACGGGGAGCCGGTGCGAGGCGAGGTCGGCGAGCTCGTCATTCGCCGGCCGCAACCCGGCCAGACGCGCGGCTTCTGGAACGATCCGGAGCGATATCTCGAGACGTACTGGAGCCGCTTGCCCGGCACCTGGGTCCATGGCGACTGGGCGATCGTCGACGCCGACGGCTACTGGTACATCCGCGGCCGTTCCGACGACACGCTCAAGGTCGCCGGCAAGCGTGTCGGGCCAGCCGAAGTCGAGGCGGCGGCGAGCGCCCACCCGTCGGTCGTCGAGGCGGCGGCGATCGGGGTGCCCCACGCGGTCAAGGGCGAGGCGATCGTCGTCGTCTGCACCCTGCGGGCGGGCGAGACCGATGGACCGGAGCTGCAAGCGGCGATCGGCCGGCGCGTCGTGGAGGATCTCGGCAAGACGCTGCGCCCGGAGGCGATCGTCGTCGTTCCGGCACTCCCGAAGACGCGATCCGGAAAGATCATGAGGCGCGTCATCCGGGCGGCGTACCTCGGACTCGATCCGGGGGACCTGTCGGCGCTCGAAGATGCTTCGACGATCGAGGCGATCCGCCGGGCCGGTCCGACGACGGTATCCTGAGCCCATGGTCGACACCGGCATCGAGAAGGACATCGTGTCCTGGGAGGAGCTGTCGGCGATGGTCGCGGACCTGGCGGACGCCGTCCGTGGCGACTATGACGTGATGCTGGCAATCACCCGAGGGGGCCTCGTCCCGGCCGGAATGCTCGCCTACCGGCTCGGCATCAGGAACATCCTCGTGGCGGCCGTCGAGTATTACGACGACGAGGGAAGGCCCGGTCCCCGGCCGACCTTCCTCCAGTTCCCGGCTGATCCACAGCTCCGTGGCCAGCGGGTGCTGATCGTCGACGAGGTCTGGGACAGCGGGACGACGATCCACGCGGTCACAGAGCGCGTTCGCCAGGCTGGCGGGATCCCGACGACGGCGGTGCTCCACTTCAAGCCGGATCGCTCGCAGGTGCCCGGCCGGCCCGACCACCACGCCGTCACGACCGACCACTGGGTCGTCTACCCGTTCAAGGCGGGCAACTGATTCGAGACGCGGCGACGAGGGAGGGAGAGGAATGACACGCACCCTGTTGCTGGTCGGCACGTCCAAGGGCGCATTCGTCCTCGACGGCGACGCATCGCGCTCATCGTGGAGCCTGCGCGGGCCGCTCTGCGAAGGCTGGCCGATCCACGACCTCTCGTTCGATTCCGCCACCGGCGCGATCCTCGCCGGAGGCGGCTCGGTCTGGTACGGGCCGGCGGTCTTCCGGAGCGACGACCTCGGCGAGACATGGACGCACTCGTCGGAAGGCCTGACGTACGGCGACGACGGCCCGAAGATTCCGACGATCTGGAACGTCACCGCCGCTCACGGCTCGATCTGGGCCGGCGTCGAGCCGGCCGGGCTATTCCGGAGCGATGACGGCGGCGCGACCTGGAGCCACGTGCCGGGGCTCCGCGACCACCCGAGCCGCCCCGGCTGGCAGCCAGGAGCCGGCGGCCTGATCTGTCACACGATCGTTCCCCACCCGACGGACCCGGCGCGCATGTGGGTCGCGATCAGCGCCGTCGGGACGTTTGCGACCGAGGACGGTGGCGCCACCTGGGAGGCCCGCAACCGGGGGGTCGCGGCCTGCTTCCAGCCGGATCCGTACCCGGAGACCGGCCAGTGCGTCCACAAGCTCGTGATGGCCGCCGGCGATCCTGACCAGTTCTTCCAGCAGAACCACTGCGGCGTCTATCGCTCGGCGGACGCCGGTCGGAGCTGGGATGACATCAGCGCCGGACTGCCGTCGGAATTCGGATTCGCGATGGGCGCCCATCCGCGCGATCCGGCAACCGGTTGGGTCATCCCGTTGACGCACCCAGAGGAGGGCCGCCTGGCCCCCGACGGCGCGCTGGCCGTGTGGCGGACGGCCGATCGCGGCGACACGTGGGAACGGCACGGCAAGGGCCTGCCCCAGGAGAACGCCTTCGTCGGCGTCTTTCGGGAGGCGCTCGCCGTCGATCGACTCGATCCGGCGGGCGTCTTTTTCGGGACCAGCACCGGACAGCTCTACGGCTCGGCCGACGAGGGACGGAGCTGGAGCCTCGTGGCCGGCAACCTGCCGCCGATCTGGGGAGTCGAGGCAGTCGTCCTCGACTGATCACGATGGCGACCGTCCTGCTGCCTCGGTCGCTCGTGTCGCTCATTCCGGCTGTGCCCCGCCGCTGCGAGGTCGACGCCGCGACCGTCGCCGAGGCGATCGATCGGCTCGACGATCTCGCGCCGGGGATCCGCAACCGGCTCATCGACGCGGGCCCGTCCCTCCGGCGCCACATCAACGTGTACGTTGACGGCGTCCCGGCGACATTGACGACGCCACTCGGCCCGGCGTCGACGCTCCACGTGATTCCGGCGGTGTCCGGCGGCTGAGGCCGTGACCGGGCGCCATCGTCCGAAATCGAACGCCGCCGAACTCACTCGGTTCACCGATGTTCCGGTTTGGATTCCGACGTCGAACGATCAAGCGCGAGGAGGTGGTTTTCGGCGGCGTTCGGAATCGGACAACTTGGGGCGAGGGTGACTCGCCGCGACCGGGCCGTGGTCAGCCGGGAGCGATGAAGGCCGTCGCGAACGGGTCGAATGACTCGGACCGCTCGGCGACGGAATCGGCGCCCAGTCGGGCCCGGTCGGGCCCATCGGGCGAGTCGCCGAGGACGGATCGCCAGCCGTCGTCGGCGAGCCGATCGAGCGCGGCGACGGCGGCCGTGACGGTGGACCGAGCGTGATCGAGCGCGAGACCGGCGATGACCGGCACCGTCAGGGAGCCCGCCAGGTCGGCGGTCACGCGGGCTGCCAACCGGGACATCGACGCAGCGCGATCGGAATCGGCCGCTGCGCGCCGAAGGATCAGCCCGCTGGCCGGACCGGCGGGAGCGATCGCCGCCACGATCGACGACCACGCCTCCGTCGATGACCGCCGGGTGTCGCTCGGTGGCTCCTCGAAGCTCAGCGACGCGCCGGCGAAGAGCGCGCGGCGAACGGCGACCTCGGCCACCGCCTGGGCCGCCGGCTGCGGCTCGCCGACGATCCAGGATGGCATCGCCCCGATGAGGAGCTGATCGGGCGCCAACCCGTTGCCGCGCGCGATCGCGACCGACAGGGCCTGGAGAGCCAGCGCGCGGCCGGCCCGGGTTGCAGGGTCCGACGGCAGGCCGCGGGCCATGTCAGGGGCAACGACGAGCGGGCCGGCCGACAGCGACACCATCACCCCGGCCCGGGCGAAGAGGGAATGGGCGAACGCGGCGTCGGCGAGGGCACGCTCCGGGGCGACCCGGCCTCCGACGATCTCGGTCATCACGTCGGAGTCGGCGACATCAACGCGTTCGAAGGCGGCCACGACCGCAAGCTCCGGCCCGCCGAGGGCCGGCGGCACGGCGGCGAGCCGGACATAACTCCGGCGCTGGGCGGCGATTTCGTCGAGATGTCGACGGAGCGCGGTCAACGCCCGCTGGCTGCCCGTGGGAGCGTGTTCGGCGTCGTGAGAAGTGTGGTGGCCCTCGCGTGGCCGCCACACCGGCGCCTCGAGGCCGGCGTCTCTCAACCGATCGGCGAGCTCGCGTCCGATCGGCACGGCGACCTGGACGAGGTCAACGCCTGCGTCGAGTGCCCGCCGGGCGGCATTGATGGCCTCTTCGATCTCGGGATCGGCGAGGGTCGTTCCGATCCATGGCCGAATCGGGTCGCCAAAGACGTCGAGGAGCTCGCGCCTCGCGGTCCGGTTGGCGTCGATTTGCTCGATCGCGGTGAGCGCGAGCCGGCGCGCGGCCTCCTCGGCGACGATCCGCCGATCAGGCTCACGGAGGAGCTCCGCTTCCATTCCCAGGTCGACGGCTCCGGACGCGATGTCGAGGGCGAGGCGCTGCGGTTGGAGGTCGTATTCGACGAGAGCCATCGCGAACGGCAGGAGGAGTCCGCCGCCGAGACGGCCGCGGCGCCCGGCCAGGTACCGGTCGACGACCGACCAGGCGAGGGGCCGTCCGGCTGCGTCAAGTCCGCCGACGCCGCACATTCGGAGGAGAGCACGCTCGCGACCGACACTCGTCGATACTCGGGCGCGCGCGGCCCACGCACCAGCAAGGGTCTCGGCGCGTTCCGCCAGGCGGTCGAGCGGCCCGAGCGACGCAGACGCTGCGGTCACTCGTCTGCGAACCGCCCCGGGCGGTGGGACGACGGTGTTCTGCTGACCCTGGACAAGGGCCCTCCTCGCGGCAGCCCGACCGGCCGGTTGTCACGACCGGTCGCGGCGATCGATGGTCCGCCTGAGTATGGCCCTAGATGCGACGATGCTGCGCGATCAGCCCGCGCACGAGGTCAGGGAACGTCGAGACGTCGAAGGGCTTGCCCTCGAAGCCATTGCAGCCCGCCTCGATCGCCTCGTTTCTGACTTCCGGCTGGACCGAGGCGCTGCAGGCCAGGAGGATCGTCCCGGCAACCTCCGGATCCGGGTTCGATCGGACTGCCCGAGCGACGTCGAAGCCCGACATCCGGGGCAGGCGCAGGTCGAGAACGACCAGCTGCGGCCTGGAGGCCTTGATTGCTCGGAGACCGTCCTCACCGTTGCCGGCCTCGATCACCTTGAAGCTGCTTCGTTCCAGGACCCGACGCATGAGACGCCTGGTCTCGGCCATGTCGTCGACGACAAGGATGAGCGGCAGCGACTCGATCATGCGACTAGCGGCGCACGAGCCAGTGGCAGAACCACCGAGAAGCGGCTTCCAAGGCCGACGGTCGACTCCACGGTCAGGCTGCCGCCGTGGCGCGCAACGAGCTGCCGCGAAATCGCGAGCCCCAGGCCGGTCCCCGGGTACTCGAGGCCGGCGATCTGGTGGAACTTCTCGAAGATGCGCTCGTACTCGTCGGCCGGGATGCCGATCCCCGTGTCGACGACGTCGATCCGGACCTGTTGACCCGGAGGTTCAGCGGACGGCAGGACGTCTGCCGCGACCTGGACGGTGCCATCGGGACGCGTGAACTTCAGCGCGTTCGAGAGGAGGTTGACGAACACCTCGTGAAGGCGCACCTCGTCGCCATCGACGACCACGTCACCGACAGCCGGCTGGAACGTCAGGCTGATGCCCTTTGCGCCGGCCAGCGGACGAAGCTCCTCGACGACGGCTGTCAGGAGCAGGTTCATCGATACGGGGCGGATCTCGAGCTCCAGTCTGTTGCTCTCGATCCGCGAGATGTCGATGAGATCGTCGATCAGCTCGAGGAGCCGGCGGCTGTTCGACAGGATCGTCGCGGCATCTTCCTGCTGGAGCGGATTGAGCGGGCCATCCTCGCCGCTGACGAGCATCTCGGAGAAGCCGAGGATCGCGGTCAGCGGCGTCCGCAGCTCGTGGCTGACGTTGGCGAGGAGGTCGGCCTTCGCCTCGCTGGCGCTGTGCAGCTCGCCGATCGCCTCCCGGAGCTGGATCGTCCTCTCGGCGACGACGGAGGCGAGGAGCTCACGGGCGGGCAGATCGTCGGATCGGAGGAACTCTTTCGCCGCGTGGAGCAACGCATCGGCGCGCGCGGAGGCGTCGCCGGGGTCGGTTTCGCCCGGCCTTGCCGGTTGGTTGCGGTGCTGGCCGGTCACGAGTGCCCCGATCGCAGGATAGGTGTGCCCCAATCCTAGGCTGCAAGCCCGTTGAGCGGCATCATCTGAACTCCGTACTTCTGAGCGATCGAAGGTCCGCGAATCGAGCCGGAAGCGACGGGGCGGCGAGGCGGGCCGTCCGGATGCTCCTTCAGTCGACGATGCCGGCCAGCCGGACGCCGGCGAGGAACCCGCGATATGCGGTCACCGGGTCGTCAGTCTCGAAGCGGACGCCGCGATCGCCGACTCGCTCCGCACCCGGCACGATCGCGGCGTAGTCGGCCGCGATCGCGTTGCGGTACTCGACCTCCATGATGATCGGCGGCTCGAGGCTGAGGGCGGTGAGCTCCCCGGCGATCGCCCGCCTGACGGCCCGCTCGGCGCCCGCCCTGACGAGGTCCGCGGCAACGCTCGGATGAAGCGAGGCCGCGGCGTTGCCGCCGGCTGCTTCCTTGACGACAACGCGCTCCGCCCACGGCAGCCATTCGGCCACCTCGCCGGCCAGTGCGTCGTCACCGGCGACCAATCCGACAGGGATCCCCCAGGCGCCGAGGACGGATGCGTTGATTCCTGTCTCCCCGACGAGCCGGCCGTTCAACCGGGTGAGGGTCGGCCGCCCCGAAAAGGTGTGGGCGATCGTGCCGGTCGGGTGGCCGGCCCGCGCGTGGTACCCGACGAACATGGCCACTCCGAACCCGGCGTCCGGGCCGGCGCCCGCGACCATCGACCAGGCCTTCTGGCCCTGGAGCACGCGGGCGTCCCGGTGGAGGTCGGCCGGGCGGAGGTTGTACATCCCACCGTGGCTGTCGTTGACGAGGACCTCGGTTGCGCCGCCGGCCAGCGCGCCCTCGATCGCCGCGTTCGCCTCGCCGACCATGAGATCGACCGCGGCCGGGTAGCCCATGTCCTTCCGATCGGTGGGATTGGGGTGGCTGACCCCGGCGATCCCCTCCATGTCGACGCTGATGTAGACCTTCACCGTCCCTCCTCACGTTCGTCGGTCGCGGCGGGCTCCTCGCGCATTGCCGGCGGCGGTCCCTCGCGGGCCGGTTCGCCGACCCACACGTGGCCGTCGGCGAACCGCTCGGCCTTCCAGATCGGCGCGCGCGCCTTCGTCTCGTCGATCGCGTAGCGGGCCGCGTCGAACGCAGCCTCGCGATGGGGGGACACCGTGACGATCGCGACGCTCGGCTCGCCGAGCGGCACTTCCCCCGTCCGGTGGAGGATCGCGATCCGCTCCACGCCGAAGCGCTCCACGATCTCGTCGGCGATCCGTTCAAGCATGGCCAGCGCCATCGGCTCGTGCGCCTCGTATTCGAGCGATTCCACGGATCGCCCGGCGTGCTCCGCGGCCTCAGCCTCCTGCCCGGGTGCCGGTGTGCCCGGCGATTTCCGGGTCCGGCCGATGAACCCGACGATCGCGCCGTCTGAGTCCGTCGCGAGCCGATCTCCGAGCTCGCCCAGGACCGAGGATCCAAACGGCTCGTCGCGCAGCTCCAGGATCCGCAGGCCGGCACGATCGCTCCGCCGCCCCACCGCTGACCGGCGGGATGATCGCGAGCTCGTCGCCGTCCACCAGCGATGTCTCGGCATCGGCGTAGTCGGTGTTGCGCGCGAACCGAACGTACGCTCGACCGGGCGCCAGCGCGGGATGCAGCGCGACGAGCGCCGACCAGGCGTTCTCGATCGACGAGCCGGCCGGCAGTTCGAGGTCGACGCGGCGCGCGCCCGCCAGCTCGCGCTGGATGGCGAAGAGCCGCACGCGGATCCTCATACGAGGAGTCCCGCGCCGAAATAGAGGCCCGCCGCCAGGATCGTCCCGGCCGCGATCGACCCGACGTTGATGTAGAGAAGCCCCGTCGCGGACTCCATCGACCGAGTCTGGGCGGTACGGAACCGCGGCCCACGACACGATCAACGGGAAGACGAGCCCAACGATCAGCCGCAGCCAGACGAACAGGGCCCACTGGCCGACGAGGACCGTGAACGGGGCGGCTCCGGCGGGACCGGCGCCGGTCGCGACCCAGACGACGAACAGCGCGATCTGCACGCCGACGACAACGAGAAGCAACCGGGCAATGAGGATGAGCGGCGCCTCCGGGAGCTTCGGCGTCACGAGGTACCAGTGGCCGAGGATCATCGCCGCGAACACGCCGCCGGTCGCGATCGCCAGAACCGCGAGCTGGAGCAGCAGCGGTACCGCTCCGAACGACCCGCCGCCCCACGAGAGCGCGCCGCAGACGAGGACCGCGGCGGCGGCGGACAGGGCTGCGGCGGCGAGGAGCGGTGCGCGGCGTCGCCCGATGAGCGCGATGGTGTAGGCCGCCGCCAGCCCGACGAACAGTGCGAGCGCGGCGCGTCGCGGCGCGTCGAAGGCGGCGTCGGCGATGATCGGCGAGCCACCGAGCGTCACCGGCAGGGCCTGATCAGAGAGAAACGCGAGGACCGCCAGGAAGACGGAGCACGTCGCCGTGAACGCGAGGAAACCGCGCGTCGCCTGGGTGCGCAGGCTTGCCAGGACGACGGCTCCGAACGACCCGACGGCAAGCGCCGTCAGGACCGTCCAGTTGATGAACGCGAGGTTCTCCGCGATCCGTTCGGCAGGCACGCTTCGAGTGTAGCCGAGGGCATCCGGCGGGCCCGATCGGCCTACGATGTCGTCCACAGATAGGCACAACGGGGAGGTGCGCCGGTGGCAATCGATCGCGATACAACGATCACGTGGTACGGCCATTCCTGCTGGGAGGTGACGACGCCGGGCGGCAAGACGATCCTCCTAGATCCGTGGTTCGGCAACCCATCGAGCCCGAAATCAGCGGCGGCCGTGGATCGATGCGACGTCCTTCTCGTCAGCCACGGCCACGATGACCATTTCGGCGAGGCGCTGCTGATCGGAAGCCGGACCCAACCCGTGTGGCCGTGCATTCATGAGCTGAGCCGCTGGCTCGGGCGCAACTTCGCGCACAAGGATTCGTTGATCGGGATGAACAAGGGCGGAACCGTCGAGGCTGCAGGCGTCAGGGTGACAATGGTCAGGGCGGACCACTCGGCGGGCGACATCTATGCCGGCGCGGAGTCGGCGCTGTATCTCGGCGAGCCGGTTGGCTTCATCGTCGAGCTCGAGAACGGGTTCCGGTTCTATTTCGCCGGCGACACCGATGTCTTCGGCGACATGCGGCTGATCGCGGAGCGATTCCGACCCGAACTCGCCTTCCTGCCGATCGGCGGCCACTTCACGATGGATCCGGCGGCCGCCGCCATGGCGGTGGGGCTGCTCGGTGTCAAGCACGTCCTGCCGATGCACTACGGAACGTTTCCGATCCTCGCCGGCACTCCGGACGCGCTCCGGAGCGAGCTCGGGAGCCGCGGTCTCGCACACGTCGAGGTCCACGCGATGAATCCGGGCGAGTCGGTCGCGTAAATGCCCCGCGGTGGGACCTTTGCGGCCCTCGTGGAGAAGGATGTGCCAGACGCGGTCGATGGGCCGATGCCGTAACGTATTCCCGGGAGCGGCCGTCGGTACATGGGGAGTGCCGGTGTTTCCGCCTGTTCGCTGAGGTAAATCGTCATCGATCCGCTCATCACCGCCGTTGTCGCCACGTGGCTAGTCGGGTTCGGAGCCGCAGCCGCGGGCTATGCGATTCGTCAGCGGCGGCATCCGGCGACGTGGGGGGTCTTCGGGGCGATCCTCGGGCCAGCGGCTCTTGCGATTCTCCACAGCGCGCCGCCCGGCCGTTGCTGGAGTTGCGAAGCGCCATCCCAGGGATGGCTGACGCTGTGCCTGTGGTGTGGCGAGGACGTGCACGAGCCGGCTGCCGAGCTCCCCGAAGAGGAGGTCCTGCCACCGGGCCCGCTGATCGTGATCGAGGGGACCGCGCGCCGAGCCGCTGACCGGGGACCCGCTGCGCGCAGCGCGTCCGAGCGCGCCTCGTACGCCGGCTCCATGACGGACCGCGATATGCAACCCGCGCGGCGCGGCCTTGCTGCATTGCCCAGCCTCCCGCGCATCGAACTTCCGGCCCGAACGCCTGTTGCGGAGCCGGAGCGACGGGCGCCTGCGGCTTCCGTCAACCTCGATCCCACCCCCGACCCGGTCCGACGCCTGAAGACCAGCCTCGGCCGATCGAGCCAATCGGTCGCCGCGGCCCAGGTCGCCCCCGTGCCGGTCGCCGTCACGGCAACGTCGGCCGAACCGCACAACGTCGTCCTCGCATCGGCGATCTACGTGACGGGCACCCGTGGACTCCAGGCTGGGAGCCGCTACGGCATCGCGCTCGTCGGGTACGACCTGAGGATCCTCGGCCCGGTCGACACCGATCCGACCGCGGTCGCGATTCTCCACTCCCTCCGCGGCGTCGACGCAACCGGCCTCCAGGGTCGACTGATCATCACCGCCGGAGATGGCCGCCGGGATCGCCTGGCGCTCGTGTTCATGGCGGTGGCCGGCGGATCCCCGGAGGGGGTCGCCGATGCGATCGTCCGGGCGACCCGTGAGCTGGAGGACCGCCTCCGATGATGGAAGCCCCGCCAGGCGCACCGCTGTCGGTGCGACTGGGGGCGAAGATCGGGCCGGAGGTCGTCGCATCCATCCTCGTCGTGGCGGTCGTCATCGTCGCGGTGGTGGTGGCGCTGTCCGGGCGACAGAGCCCGGCGGCCGTGTCCAGCCCCGCTCCGTCGGAGAGCGCGGCCGTGTCCAGCGCGGCGGCCTCGGTCGCCGTCGTCCCGTCCGAGAGCCCCGTCGCATCCTCGCCGTCGGTCTCGGCGTCGCCGTCTGCATCAGTGTCCGCCAGCCCGGCGCGTTCGGCCGCCGCCGGGCCGGTCCTGCAGATCGTCGATCGCCTGCTCGGCCAGCGGGCCGAGCTCCAGGCGGAGCTCGCGAAGTCCGGCACGGATGCGCCCGCGATCGCCCAGCTCCTGCGGGACGTCAACGCCTCCATCGTCGCGATGGATGAGCCGCTCATCGATCTTGCGGCAGACTCGTCGACGGTCGACCTCGCGACCCGGATCCGGGCCGTGAACACGGCCACGTTCGACGCGGTCCGCCGCACCCAGCGGGCCAGCATCAGGAACGAGCGGGCGTACCGTGATGGCGCCGCCGAGGTCGTCGCGAAACTCAGTCCGATGGTCGAGCTCCGCGCGGAATTGGCGGGCCTGGCCGGCGAGACGACCACTCCCTCCGCCTCGGCGGGACCCTAGATCCGCTCGGCGGCCTTCTTCGCCTTCAGCACGCAGTCGTGGGTCATGAGGTAGCCCCACTCTGCGAAGCGGCCGACGTTGACCACGTCCATCCGATCCATGAAGGCGTCGATGACGTCGAGGGCCGGGCGCCGGTTGTGGTCGTAGATGACCTGCGCCCAGGGGACGTACCGAACGTGGGTCGAGGCGATCGCGTCGAGGCTCTCGACGAGACCCATATCGATCAGCTCGAGCTCGACCTGGCGCGCAACCGCATGGCGGTCCGTGGGCAGGGGTCGGTAGGGCGAGCCGTACACCTCGACCAGAACGGCACTGCTCGACGGCGGGGCGTTGTTCGGTGAGAAGCGCTCGCTGAAGCTGATCCTGGTCGTCAGCTTGTCCTCGTCATAGACGTAGATCCACTGGTCTTCACGGGGAGACGGATGCTTGACGGCGACCTCGACGAGGTAGCAGTTCGTGCATCGGAGCGCGTCAGCGGCTTCGCGGACGTCAGCTGGCGCATCCTCGGCAAGGTCGATCAGGACCGGCAGCGGGAGGGTCGAAACGAGCGCGTCGTAGTCGGCGATCAGTCCGTCGGAGAAGCCCACCCTCCGCTCTGCGAAATGAATCCATTCAAGGGACTTCTCGTAGTTGACATGCGCTTCCTTGGCGAAACCATCCGCGAACGCGCCGAAGCCGCCATAGGACGGGTAGCGGAATTTCTTGACCCAGTAGGTCGAGCGCCCGAGCGGGCCTTCGTAACCGCCCTGGACGTCTTCCACGGTGGGATAGAAGACCCGGGCCCCGATCCAGTCGGTGCCCATGTTCTTCGGTTCCGTTGTCCAGTACTTCCGCGTGTACGCGGCCGGAAATTCATTGGCGAACACGGGCCCGAACGCCTGCTCGATCCACTCCTGATAGTTGGTGGGCTTCTGAAGCGTGGCGTCCATGGCGCGAACCTGGAGGAAGCTCTCGAGGCACTGGGTCCGGAGTGGTTCGGGGACCTGGTAGAGATTCGACTGGGATGGGTGATCGATCCAGTGGCCCTTGTAGTAGTTGGCGACGATCGGCGCGCTTTCCTCGAACTTCCCGCCGACGGCTTCCGAGAACAGTTGCTGGACGTGCTCGCTGTTGGTGAACGAGACGTGCGGGCCGTCATCCCATGTGAACCCATCGCGTGTGTGGCTGACCATGTGTCCGCCGTAGTGCGACTTCGCCTCGTAGATGACAGACCGATCGTGGCCCGCGTGATATGCCGTCGCGAGGCCCGAGATGCCCGCGCCAAGGATGGTCACCTGTCGCAATTCAGTCTCCTACGAACGTCGTCGAGCTGGACGAGGAATCAGCCGGGCGCAGACTACCGCATAGACCGGGTCGCACGCTCCACGGTGGGGCGGGACAACCTTAAGGCGTGGCCCCGGCTGGCACCGCCGTGCCGGGTGCATCGGCCGACGTCGACTCGCGGTACGCGGCGCCCGGCGGGTCCAGCCAGAAGAAACGGTCGTCGATCTGGCGGGTGGCGAGCAAGTGCTGGATCTGCTTGATCCTGGTGTGGCCGCGGAACTCGAACAGGTCGGTCGTCATGTCCACCGCCCGGAACACGTCGAGGAGCTGTTGGGCGCCACGCGCGACGTCGTAGCGACACTCGAAGCCGGGCAGTCGTTCGTGAATCTTGTCGAAGTTGGCCCGGTAGTTGCGTTGATCGCCCGTGCTGTCGCCGATGCTCAGGCTGCAGTTCGGGAAGGTCTCCGAGATGATCTCGGCGATCGAACGGATCTGGTAGTTCTGGGCGTTGCTCCCGACGTTGAAGATCTCGCCGTGGATCACGTCGCGGGGTGCCTTCAGCACGCAGTCGATCGCCCGGCTGATATCGAGAACGTGGACGAACGGCCGCCAGGGCCGGCCATCGCTGTCCATCCGGATGACCTTCTCGGTCCAGGCATGCCCGGCCAGGTCGTTGACCACGAGGTCGAAGCGCTGGCGAGGCGAGGCGCCGAACGCGGTCGCGTTCCGCAGGAAGGTCGGCGAGAAGTTGTCGTCCGCCATCGGTCCGAGATCGTTCTCGACGAGCACCTTGCACTGGGCATACGCGGTGAGCGGCTGGAGCTCCGACGTCTCCGTGCTGGGATCCGACCCCGCCGTTCCGTAGACGCTGCACGAGGACATGTAGATGAAGCGCTCGACACCCGCTTCCTTGGCGAGGGTCGCCAGCCGGACGCTGCCGAGGTGATTGATCTCGAAGGTGATGTCGGGATTGAGCTGCCCGACGGGATCATTCGAGAGTTCGGCGAGATGCACGACGGCGTCGAACCCCTGAAGATCCTCCGCCGTAAGGTGCCGGATGTCCTTGTTGATCCACTCCGGCGCCCGGTCGACGCCGTTGTAGAGCCAGCCGACTCGATGGAAGCCGGTATCGACACCGACGACTTCATGCCCGTTGGCCAGCAGGTAAGGCGCGAGGATGGTCCCGATGTAACCCTCGCTGCCTGTCAATAGGACGCGCATCAGGCCCACACCTTCCAGGGGGCCTTGCCGGACTCCCACAGTTCCAGGAGGAAGTACTTGTCACGCATCGTGTCCATGCACTGCCAGAACGACTCGTGCCGGTACGCCATCAACTGTCCCTCGTCGGCGAGCCGCTCGAGTGGCTCCTTCTGGAAATACACGTCATCCCCTTCGATGTAATCGAGGACCTGCGGCTCAAGGACGAAGAAACCGCCGTTGATCCAGCCCTCGCCAGCCTGCGGCTTCTCCGAGAACACGTCTACCCGGTTGCCATCGAGCTCGACATGGCCGAACCGTGCCGGCGGCCGGACGGCCGTCAGCGTCGCGAGCTTGCCGTGGGCCTTGTGGAATCGGACCAGGTCGTTGATATCGATGTCGGCGACGCCATCACCGAACGTCATCATGAACGTGGAGCCCAGCTGCTCGCGGACCCGAAGCATCCGCCCGCCGGTCGCCGTCTCCAGTCCGGTGTCGAACAGCCGAACCGTCCAGTCCTCGTTCTGAGCGCGTTCCAACTGGACTGTGCCCGGACCCATCTCGACGGTCATGTTGCCGGACAACGACGCGTAGTCCGCGAAGTAGCGCTTGATCACCTCGCCCTTGTAGCCGAGCGGGATGACGAAGTCGCAGAAGCCGTACTGCGCGTAGATCTTCATGATGTGCCAGAGGATCGGATGGGTCCCCAACTCGACCATCGGCTTCGGCTTGTCGACCGTCTCCTCCGACAGTCGGCTACCGGACCCTCCGGCCAGTATCACAGTCCGCACGTCGCCCCCTACCTGCTGTTCGTTTCGTGTCTCCGGGATCCACGTCCCGGCCATGTCCTGCGTCCAGCATGCTCCCGGTCGAGCGGCGGACTGTCAACCTGTCCTGGTGTCAGCGAGCAACGACGACCCACCCGATGAAGCGATGGTGCGGCGCGCCCTGAGAAGCCGCTGCCTCCACCGGCCGCCTCGTCGCGGCCAATGCCCCGAAAGTACCGTTGCGCCAACGCCCTCGCGACAAGAGTATTCGGCTATTGACGGTCGTATGATCGCGAAACGGGTGGCAAGCGTTCGGTGACAGGGCGGAAACGCTGATGAAAGTCGTGCTGTTCTGCGGGGGGCAGGGGCTCCGAATCCGCGAGCATTCCGAATCCATTCCGAAGCCGATGGTCACGGTCGGTTACCGGCCGATCCTCTGGCACGTGATGCGCTACTACGCGCACTTCGGGGTCAAGGACTTCGTCCTCTGCCTCGGTTACCGAGCGGACGCGATCAAGGACTACTTCCTGCGCTATAGCGAAGCGCTTTCGAACGACTTCGTCATGGCCGACGGCGGCCGATCGATCGAGCTCCTTCGCAGTGACATTCACGACTGGCGGATCAGCTTCATTGACACCGGCCTCCAGGCGTCGGTCGGACAGCGACTGAAGGCAGTCGAAGCGCACCTCGGTGACGACGAGATCTTCCTGGCGAACTACGGTGACGTCCTGACCGATGCTCCCCTCCCGGACCTCATCCAGCGCTTCCGCAGGAGCGGCAAGCTCGCCGCGTTCGTGGCCGTCCGGCCAGCGTCATACACGTTCCATCTCGTCCGCTTCGAAGGGAAGCACCAGGTCCGGGACGTCGAGGATGTGAGCACGGCGGACCTCTGGCTCAACGGGGGCTACTTCATGTTCCGGCGCGAGGTTCTCGACGAGATCGGGCCGGGCGAGGACCTGGTCCCGGACGTCCTGCCACGACTGATCAAGCGCGACCAGGTGCTCGGCTATCGCTACGAAGGATTCTGGGCGCCGATGGACACGTTGCGGGACTGGCAGAAGCTCGACCAGATGGTCGCTTCCGGAAACATGCCGTGGGCCGTCTGGCAGGATCGAGAGGTCGACCTGGCACCGCGCGAAACCCCCAAGGTCCTGGGGGTTGACGGGGCCGCGTGATTGGCCTGTCGCTGGGCACCGGCGAGGCGCTTTCCGTTCTCGCACTTGGCGCCCACGCCGACGACATCGAGATCGGTGCCGGAGGCCTCATCCTCGAGCTGCTCGAGGCGGGGCGGATCAGCCAGCTGACCTGGGTTGTGCTGGCGGCAGATGGACCACGGGCCGGTGAGGCCAGGGCGAGCGTGGAAACACTCATCGGCAGCCGGGTCCCGCTGGCGGTCGAGATCGGTTCCTTCCGCGAGCGCTATTTCCAGCACGAACCGGCGATCAAGGAGGCATTCGACGACCTTGGCGGGCGGCTGGAGCCTGACCTCGTGATCGGCCCGCGCCTCGAGGATCGTCACCAGGATCATCGGACCGTCGCCGAGCTCGCCTGGCAGACGTTTCGTGGCAGCCTGATCGTCGAGTACGAGATCCCGAAGTACGAGGGCGACCTGGGGAATCCGAACGTCTTCGTGGCCCTCTCGCCGGGGACGCTCGACCGCAAGATCGATCACCTGTTGGCCGCGTTCCCGTCTCAGCGTGATCGCACGTGGTTCAGCCCCGAGACCTTCCGCGGGCTGGCCCGCATCCGCGGGATCGAGGCCGGTGCCGCCAGCGGCTATGCGGAGGGATTCACCTGCCGCAAGGCGTTATTGCGCCCGTAGTCGGCGTTGCCGCGCCGCACCTGCGAAGCGTCGTCAATTGGCCCCTCGCGCCGGATCGCCCGTATACTGCCCCCTCCTGTCATAAGGGGGAGTTCGGGGACTCATGGATATTCGACATCGCCTTCGGCTGGTCCGCTCGTGGGCACGGTGGATCATCGCCGGGACGCTGATCGCGGCCGTTGCCGCCTACCTGATCAGCGGCACGCTGCCGAAGGTCTACGAAGCCGACGCCCGTCTCGTCGTCGGCCAGGCGCTGTCCTCGAACAACCCGGCCCCGGACCAGTTCGCGACCGCTCAGCAGCTGTCAGCCGCGTACGTCGCCCTCGCCGGCGATCGGCCGGTGCTCGAGTCAGTGATCAAGCGCCTCAACCTGACCATGTCGTGCGGACGAGTTCATCGATCTCGTTTCCGTCGACGCCGTTCGCGACCTGCCGTTCATCGACATCGTCGGGCGGAGCAGCAATCCTGACGAAGCCGCGGCGATCGCGAACGCGATGGCGGAGGAGCTTGTCGCGTTGTCGCCGACCCTGTCCGGCTCGCAGGGCCAGCTGGCCCAGTTCGTCGAGGCCCAGATGAGGGCGATCGAAGCCCAGATCACCGACGTTCGGACGGAATACGATCGTCTCCTCGCGCTAACGAGCAGGACCGCGACCCAGGATCTTCGATTGGAGATCCTGGTCCAGCGCCTCGTTGCGCTCCAGGGGACGTACGCACAGCTCCTCCAGTACACGACCGGGACGCAGGCCAACAAGATCGCCATCGTCCAGCCCGCGGTCCCCCCGCCCGGGCCGGCGTCGCCGCGACCACTGTTCAACGTCGCGATCGCGGCCAGCCTCGCGTTCCTCCTCAGCCTCGGCGCCGCCTTCCTCTGGGAGCGGCTGGACGATCGGATCAAGACGCCGGAGGACCTGGAAGCCGCGACCGGTCTCGCGATGATCGGCCTCGTCGCCCAGATGCCCGGGGACAAGAAGCGCAAGGCGTTCTACCGGCTCGCGTCGCTGCTCTATCCGCGATCTCCGGCGGCTGAGGCATTCCGGACGATCCGGACGAACATCGAGTTCGCGGCCCTGGACCGAGGCCTGCGGACGATCGTTGTCACGAGCTCCCTGCCGACCGAGGGCAAGACAACGGTGACCAGCAATCTTGCCGTCGCCTTCGCCCAGGCCGGTCGCAGGACGATCCTCGTCGATGCCGACCTTCGGCGCCCCGGCGTCCACACCATCTTCGACCTGCCGAACGACCAGGGCCTGACGGACCTCGTCCGTACGGACGAGGTCCAGATCGAGGACGTCGCCCAGCAGACGGAAGCGCCGAATCTCACGTTGATCACGGCGGGGACGATCCCGGCCAACCCGGCCGAGCTGCTCGGCTCGAGGAGGATGGCGGCGATCATCGAGCGGCTGAAGGAATCCGCCGACATCGTGATCTTCGACACGCCGCCCGTTACGGCCGTGACCGACGCAGCCGTGATGGCTGCCAAGGCCGATGCGACGATCATGGTCATCCAGAGCCATCGGGCGTCGCGGCGGATCGTCGCCCAGGGGCTCGAGGCGCTGACGAAGGTGAACGCTCGAATCGTCGGGGCGGTCCTCAACAACGTGCCAGGACACGTGGCTACGCCTTACTACGGCAGGAGCCAGGGCGAGCACCACTCGGGTATCGATCGCCCGAACATCGAAGTGCCGGTCGCGGCCCGGACAAGTGACGGGGTGGCAACGGCTCACCTGTCGGACGAGGTGCCGGCGACACGGGCCAAGCCTTCAGGTCGCCGGCCGCGCGCAGGCTCACGATCCGCGACGTCGGCCCCGCCCACACCCGCGAGCGACCCCGGAGCCAACCGATGACGAAGAAGGCAGTCATCACCGGGATCACCGGCCAGGACGGGTCGTACCTCGCGGAGCTCCTGCTCGGCAAGGGCTACGAGGTCCACGGCCTGATCCGCCGGTCGAGCAGCTTCTCCACCGGCCGGATCGAGCACCTCTATCGGGACCCGCATGACGAGGAAGCGCGGCTGTTCCTCCACTACTCGGACCTGTCGGATTCCTCGTCGCTCATCACGACGATCAACAAGGTCCAACCGGACGAGATCTACAACCTCGGCGCCCAGAGCCACGTCATGGTCAGCTTCGAGATGCCGGAGTTCACCGCCGACACGACCGGGATGGGCACGCTCCGCCTGCTCGAGGCCATCCGCCACGCCGAGCGGCCGATCCGGTTCTACCAGGCCGGCTCGAGCGAGATGTTCGGGATGGTCCAGGAGCGCCCCCAGCGCGAGACGACCCCGTTCTACCCGCGCAGCCCGTACGCCGTCTCGAAAGTCTTCTCCCACTGGATGACGGTCCAGTACCGGGAGGCCTACGGCATGTTCGCGGCGAATGGGATCCTCTTCAACCACGAGTCGCCCCGGCGGGGCGCGACGTTCGTGACCCGCAAGATCACCCGGGGCGTGGCGGCGATCGTCGCGGGCACGGAGCGCAAGCTCTACCTCGGCAACCTGGACTCGCGGCGCGACTGGGGATTCGCCCCCGAGTACGTCGAGGCGATGTGGCGGATGCTCCAGCAGGAGACGCCGGATGACTTCGTGGTCGCGACGGGCGAGATGCACACCGTCCGCGAGTTCGTCGAGCTGGCCTTCAGCCTCGTCGGGCTGGACTGGCAGGAGTTCGTCGAGTTCGACCCGCGCTACCTCCGGCCGACCGAGGTGGACGAGCTGTGCGGCGACGCATCCAAGGCTCGCCGGGTCCTCGGCTGGGAGCCGCAGACCACGTTTGCCGAGATCGTGAAGGTCATGCTCCGCGCCGACCTCGCCGAGCTCGGCCTCGATCTTGACGCCGTTGCCGCTGCGCCGCCCGTCATCGCGCAAGCCTGATGGGCAGCCTCCAGGGTCGCCGCGTGATGGTCACCGGCGGCGGCGGCTTCCTCGGCAAGGCCGTCGTCGAGCGAGTCAAGCGCCAGGGCGCCGCGGAGGTGTTCGTCCCCCGTAGCCGGGACTACGACCTCCGCCGTCGCTCCGAGATTGAACGGGCACTCGCCGACGGCCGGCCCGACGTCGTCATCCACCTGGCGGCGGTCGTCGGCGGCATCGGCGCCAACCGCGAGAACCCCGGTCGCTTCTTCTACGAGAACGCGATCATGGGAATCGAGCTGATCGAGGCCGCCCGACTCGCCAAGGTCGAGAAATTCGTCACGATCGGGACGGTGTGCGCCTACCCGAAGTTCACGCCCGTGCCGTTCCACGAGGACGACATCTGGAACGGCTATCCGGAGGAGACGAACGCCCCGTACGGCCTCGCCAAGAAGATGCTGCTCGTCCAGAGCCAGGCGTACCGGGCCCAGTACGGGATGAACGCGACATTCCTGGTGCCAGTGAACCTCTATGGTCCCGGCGACAACTTCGACCCGAACAGCTCGCACGTCATCCCCGCCCTCATCAAGAAGTGCATCGACGCCAGGGATGCGGGGGCGCCGTCGATCGAGGTCTGGGGGACCGGGGCGGCCTCTCGCGAGTTCCTCTACGTCGACGACGCGGCAGAGGGGATCGTCCTGGCGGCCGATCGCTATGACGGCGCAGACCCGGTCAACCTCGGCGTCGGGCATGAGATCACGATCCGCGACCTCGTCGAGCTGATCGTCCGCCTGACTCGCTACGAGGGCGAGATCGTCTGGGACGCGACCAAGCCCGATGGTCAGCCGCGCCGGGCGCTCGATACGAGCCGAGCGCGCGAGGCATTCGGGTTCGAGGCGCGGACGACGTTCGAGGACGGCCTGCGAGCCACGATCGAGTGGTACGAGCGCCAGCTGGGTGAGGATGCGCGCGGCGGACCTGCGCTCGTGGCCGGCTAGTCCCCGACGCGGGCTGCTCCCCGCTCTAGATCGGGCGCGCCTCGAGACGATCCTCCGCGCGGCGATCTTCGTCGCCGTGGGCGCCCTGGCAGCTGTCGCGGGCACGCTCAGTCCGCTCAGCGTGCTCCTTGGGGCCGCCGCCCTGGGGGGAGCCTGGCTGCTCGCCTGGCGGGGTCGGGCGCAGCACGTCTTCTTCCGGGCCCTGATGGCGCTGCTGATCGGCTACGCCTTCATGGGACGAGGTCTCGCCCACATCGGCATTCCGCCGCTCTACGTCGGCGAGGCGGTCCTCGGTCTCGGGATCATCGCGACGCTCCTGTCGGTCCGCACGCTGCCAGCCGGTCCGGTACGGCTGCTGATCCTCGCGTTCATGGCCTGGGGCGCGCTACAGACCGTCCCGTACATCGGCCGGGACGGCGTCAACGCGCTTCGTGACGCCGTCACCTGGGGCTACGCCCTGTTCGCGCTGATCGTGAGCGTCTCGATCACGGGCCGGCATTTCGATCGGATCCTGAGCGTCTATCGGACCGTGATCCCGTTCTACTGCGTGTGGACCTGCATCACGCTGGTCCTGCCCGAGAACGATCTCGTCAACACCAAGGCCGGCGATGTCGGTGTCTTCCTGGCCGGAATCGCTGCGTTCGCATTGCTCGGGCTGTATTCCGCGGACCCCAAGCCCCGGGTGCCCGAAGCGATCATGTGGCTGGCCTGGCTGCCAGCCGCCGCAACCGTCGCGATCTTCAATCGCGGCGGCATGGTCTCAATGGTGACGGCGGGTGCCGTCGTGTTCTTCCTGCGGCTGCCGAAGAAGTGGCTTCCGCCGATCTTCTTCAGCCTGCTGATCGGACTGGTGCTCATCTGGGCCGATCCGAAGGTGCAGCTCTCCCAGGCTGTCAGGCCGATCTCCGTCTCGCAGTTCGTCGAAAACATCACCAGCCTCGTCACGGAGACGGACAGCGGCGCCCTGGAGGGAACGAAGGAGTTCCGCCTGCGCTGGTGGAGCGACATCATCGACTACACGATCAACGGCGAGTACTTCTGGACCGGCAAGGGGTTCGGGATCAATCTCGCCGATGACGACGGATTCCAGGTCTACGACGACCATTCCCTGCGGGCGCCCCACAACGGGCACATCGAGATTCTGGCCCGAGCGGGCGTGCCCGGCCTCGTTCTCTGGATCCTGCTGAACGCGGCGCTCGGCCTGGGGCTCCTGCGGGCAGCAGTTCGGGCGAGATCGATGGGACGTGAGAGGTGGGTCGCAATCGACGGGTGGCTGTTCGTCGCGTGGGCGGCCGCGCTGGTCAATGCGTCGTTCGACCCGTCGCTCCAGGGCCCCCATGCCGGGATCTGGTTCTGGTCGATGGTGGGACTCGCGATCGTGGCGATCGAGGCGTCGACGCAGCCCGAGGAAGCGCCCGACCCGGTGCCCGAGACCTCGTCGCCGCGGCCTTCCCAGCGAACCGGCCGTCTGCCTCGGCCAGCATGAGGGGCGACGCCGGCGCGCCTCCCTCCACACCGTCGCTGTTCCCCGGCCCGATCATGGTCGTCCACAACCGATACCAGACGCGGGCCGGCGAAGACGCCGAGGTCGACGCGGAGATCGGCAATCTGGACCGCCACGGCCACCAGGTCGCCCGGTACATCGTCGACAACGAGTCGATCCACTCGACTGGGCCAGGCTCGAGGGTCCGACTCGCCGTTGAGGCGATCTGGTCGAGGCGCGCGGCGCGGCAGGTCTATGAAGCCGTTCGGAAGGTCCGCCCAAGCGTGGTCCACGTCCACAACACGCTCCCGCTCCTGTCGCCGGCGATCTACGGAAGTCTCGACCGGACGGGCTCGGCGATCGTCCAGTCGATCCACAACTACCGGTCGGTCTGCCCCAGCGCCAACCTCTTCCGCGACGGCCGCAACTGCACAGATTGCGTGGGGCGGAGATTCGCCTGGCCAGCCATCGTCCACGCCTGCTATCGCGACTCGCATAGCGAGTCGGCGGTCGTCGCCGCGTCCCTCGCCGCGGCGCGTGGCACCCGCGCCTGGGAGCGCACCGTCGACCGATTCATCGCACCCAGCAGGACGGTGGCAGAGTCGCTGGCGGGCACCTCGATTCCAAGTGATCGGATCGTCGATCAAGCCGAATTTCGTGGGCGAGGACCCGGGGCTGGGCCTGACCGGAGAGCGCGACGACACGTACCTGTACGCGGGCCGGCTGGCGCCGGAGAAGGGCATCACGACGATCCCCGCGGCCTGGGCGATGATCGGAGACATCGCCGCCGTCTGCCGGATCGCCGGCGACGGACCCCTCGCCGACGAGGTTGCCGCCGCCGCGGACGCCGACCCTCGCCTTTCCTCGCTGGGCTCGCTGGATCGGCCGGCTCTCTTCGACGAGATTCGCCGGGCTCGGGCGCTCATCTTCCCGTCGATCTGGCGCGAGCCATTCGGCCTGTCGATCGTCGAGGCCTTCGCGAGCGGCACGCCGGTGATAGCAGCACGGTTCGGCGCACCGGCGGAGATCGTCGAGGAAGGTGTCACCGGCCTGTTCTTCCGGCCCGGCGACGCCGCGGACCTGGCCGATCGGATCCGGTGGGCGAGTAGTCACGCGACGGAGATGGCCGACATGGGCGCCCGAGCGCGGCGACAGTACGAGGTCCGGTACTCGGCTGATGCCAACTACATCGCGCTCACCGACATTTACCGGCAGGCGGTATCCCACCGGCGGGCCAGCGGACGGAATTCGAGCCATGACGATGCGGCGCGCCATGACGCGCCAGCTATGGACAGCATGGGTGGCTGAAGCAGCGGCTGGGATGCGCCACGGAGCTGTCCGGATGGCCGGGCGCGCCGGCTGGGCGCTCTTCGACCAGGGGCTCTCCAGCCTCACGAACTTCGCCCTCGGGGTCCTGATCGCGCGATCGGTCAGCGCGTCGGACTTCGGCGCGTTCAGTCTCGCGTTCGCGACCTACCTCGTGATCCTCAATCTTGCGCGGGCAATCGGAACCCAGCCGCTCGTCATCCGCTACAGCGCGGTCGACCCGGTCGACTGGCGACGTGGGGCTGCAGCGGCGACGGGCACGATGCTCGCCACGGGCATCGTCGCCGGCATCGGATGCATCGGGATCGGCCTGCTCGTTGCGCCGCCGGCGGGGACGACCTTCATCGCCCTCGGGGTCGCCCTGCCGTTGCTCCTGGTCCAGGACGCCTGGCGCTTCGCCTTCTTCGCCGCCGGCCGCGGTCGCGATGCAGTCGTGACCGACCTCGTCTGGGCAATCGTGCTGGTGGCGACCTTGATCGTGCTCACGGAGGTCGCTCCCGGATCGTCGTTCGCCGTGATCGGCTGGGGCGTGTCGGCCGGCGTTGCGGCGATGGTCGGCGCCTGGCGGAGCCGTGTCGTTCCGCGGCCGGCCGCGACGCGCGCCTGGCTGCGCGAGCACGACGACCTGGTTGGCCGGTACTCGGCCGAGGTTCTCGTCGGGCTCGGTGCGTCCCAGGCCGCGATCTACGTGGTCGGGGCGACGGCCGGGCTGGCGCAGGCAGGCTCGATTCGGGCGGCCCAGATTCTCCTCGGTCCGATGCACATCGTCCTGCAGGCCGCCCATCTCATCGCCGTGCCCGAGGGCGTCGCGATCCGGAAGCGGAGCCCCGGCAAGTTCAAGTTGGCGATCGCCGCACTCAGCGCCGGTCTCGCCATCGTGATCCTGGCCTGGGTCATCGCGTTGTCCCTCATGCCCGCCGAGGTTGGTCGATTCCTGCTCGGCGACAGCTGGGAGTCGGCGCAAGTCGTCCTCTTCCCGCTCGGCCTGGCGCTCGTCTTCCAGGGCATCAGCGGTGGTGGTCTGGTCGGCCTCCGCGTGCTCGCCGACGCCAAGAGCAGCCTCCGGGCGCGCGTCCTCGATGCATCGATCGGACTCGTCCTGGCTGTGGGCGGCGGCCTGCTCGGTGGCGCGGTCGGCGCGGCCTGGGGCTTCGCGGCTGGTGGCGCGGTGAGCGCAGTGATCTTCACCACGGCGTTCGTGCGCTCGGAGCGCCGGCACCGCGAGGTGGTCGAGTGACGAGAGCAAACGTGGGGCGGCCCCGGATCCTCGCCTTCGCCTACGACATCGAGCCGGATCGCGGATCCGAACCGGGCGCCGGATGGGCCTCTGTTCGCATCCTCGCCGGATTTGCCGACGTCACCGTCATCACCCGCCGGACGCCGCCCGGGCCGGATGGCAGCTTCGGGGCGTGGACAGAACGGATCCCCGAGGCGGGCTCGATCCACTTCGTCTGGCTGCCATTGGCCGGCGACACGGCATCTGGGCCCAGCCGCTGGAGCAGCCAGCCTCACGTCGGCTACATGGCCTGGCAATTCCGCGCCTGGCGCGAGGCGCGCCGGCTGCACGCGCTCCGGCCCTTCGACCTGACCTGGCACCTGACCTGGGCCAACGGCTGGTTCGGGTCCGCGCTGTCGTTCGTCAACGCGCCGTTCGTCCTCGGGCCCATCGGCGGCGGGGTCAGTCCACCCTGGCGGCTCGTCGCCGGGCTCGGCCCGCGGGGCATTGTCTTCGAGCTCGCTCGCGGCGTCGTCCGGACGGCGGCCCGGAGGCTCAACCCGCTCGCCCACCGAACGTGGCGGCGGGCCCGTCTGATCCTCGTCCAGAACCGGGAAACGCTGGAGTGGCTGCCTGCCGCGGCCCGCGCGCGAACGCGGGTCTTCCACAACGCGACCGTGGTCGAGCCGCCTGAGCGGGTTCGCCGGCGCGGGGCGGGCGATCCGCCGGTCGCCCTGTTCGCCGGCAGGCTGGTGCCGTTGAAGGGCTGGCACCTCGCGCTGAAGACGATCGCTCGCCTCCCTGGCTGGCGCCTGCTGATCTGTGGCGACGGCCCCGACGAGCCGGCTGCCGTGTTGCTTGCCAAGCGACTCGGGATCGCGAATCGGGTCGAGTTCCGCGGGTGGCGCGAGCGCGATGAGGTGCTCAGGATCATGGCCGAGGAAGCGGACGTGCTGTTGTTCCCCAGCCTGCACGACGAGGCCGGCCTGGCCGTCGCCGAGGCGGCGGCGATTGGGTTGCCGATCGTCTGCATCGACCGTGGCGGTCCGCCTGTGATCGCCGGCGGGGGCGTCGAGCCAGGTACCGAGGGCGAGACCGTCGAACGCCTGCAACGGGCGCTCGAAGCGGCCCTCGACAGCAAGCCGCCACTGGCCCAGCTGGATCCGACGACGCGACGCGTCGAGCTGATTGGCTTACTGCGCGAGGCGAGGCTGCTGCCGCCGGCGGACGAACGCGACGGCGCCTCGTCCTAGAAGGTCGTGCCTCGCGCCCGGAAGCGGCTCTTCAACCGAACGATGATCCACTTCGGGGCGAAGATCGCAGCGAACCCTCGCGCCGCCTGTCGGAGATCGAGGAACCAGAGCGGATCGTGCCGGAACGCCCGAAGGACATCGCCGATGGCGCCCGACCGGCCGCCGCCGTCGGGCAGATGGCGATGCTGGAGCGCCCGGCCGATGAACGACTGGCCGATCATCCGCCTGACGTACTTCCGTTCGTCGTCTCCGACCTGCCGGCGCGACTCGTGGAGCGCCAGCCCGGACGTGATGGCCTTGCCGTAGGTCGTCATCCGAGCCCGTTCGCGGTCCTTGCGCGCGAGCTCGCGATTGACGCCGCCAGAGCGAACGGTGTAGTCGAGAAGCTGCTCGTCGATGAACGCGACCGGCCCGTAGGCCGCGATGCGTAGCGTCATCTCGACGTCGAGGTACAAGCCGATCTCGACCCGGTAGAACCCGCCGAGAACATCGATCACGTCGCGGTTGAACGACAGGCACCCCACGTTCCAGGGGACCTGGCCGGGAGCAGCCACGTGGTGCAGCCAGGCCCGCGCGTCGTACAGGCCATCCGGGAGGTGCTTGATCCGCCAGCTGCCGCTGTAATCGAACGTCGCGGGCTGGCCGTCCTCGTCCACGGGCCTGCACGCAGTGGCAACCATGGCCGGCGTGATCCCGTCCGCCGCCAGTGCCTCGATCCTGGCGGCCATCTTCGAAAGCATCTCCGGGTGCAGCCGGTCGTCCGCCGACAGCAGGTGCAACCACTCGAACCGGCAGATGCGAATCGTCCGGTTGTGGTTGTCGGCGAAGTCCGTGTGGACATCCCAACGGTGATAGCGGATGCGATCGTCCGCGTACGCGGCGACGAGTGAACCGAGGTCGCGCTCCGAGGCGTTGTCGCCGATCACGAGCTCCCAGTCCGGGTGGGTCTGGGCGATCACGCTGTCGATCGCTCCCCCAAGCCAGCGGGCGTCGTTGTAGACGGGGATGAAGACCGAGAATCGAACGGGCACGCGTCTCCCTTTGTGGATGAGGCATCGAGAATGGATTGGGCGGTCCGCGGATCGTCGGGGACGAATGGAGTTCCGTCAACGAGGGCCACCGGCCAGACGACCGACGGCCGGGTCGCCCCAAGCGATGCTTCGCCTCGGGGACGACGTTTGTTGCCAGTTTGCAACAGCTTACGCGCGCGTAACCGTAATAGTACTTTCGGATGAAAGGTTGGTCGACTATTGTTCCTGACAGACGAACACACGAGAGGGTTCTGAGCCGGGACGCAGGTAACCGCCCTTGGGCTCGGGTCCTATCTCGCGCGTTCCGTAGATAGCCACGCGGGTGGTTAGGGGGTTGGGGGCACTATCGAATGATCCGCAAATTTGGAACTGAGCTTCGGGCGCTCCTGATGCTCGCGGACGTCACAGTCGCCGTCGTTCTGGCGCTGACGATCTCGGCCATCATGTTTCCAGGCATCCGAGGCGAATTCTGGCAGCGGGCCATGCCCGACCCGCGGCTCGGGCTCGTCCTGCTGGTCTCTGCCTGGGTGATGATCCTCTGGATCCACGGCGGCTATCGGCCGCGCGCCCGCTGGTCGATCCGCAGCGACGCCAGGCTGATCGCCAGGGCACTCGGCCTTCTCGCGGTCGCGACGTTCGCCTTCCTCTATCTCGCCCAGCTGCCCGAGATCAGTCGGCCTTATCTGCTCGTCCTGTTCGCTGCCCTCCTCGCATCGACACTGGGCGTCCGGATCGCCCTGCGAGCGGCTTTCGGCACGGCCCGTCGCCGCGGCCATAACCGCCGGAACGTCCTCGTCCTCGGCACAGGCATCCGCGGCCAGGAGCTCGCTGCGAAGCTCGAAAACCATGCCGAGCTCGGCCTCAAGGTCATCGGGTTCCTCGGTGACGAAACCGATGAGCTGCCGGCCCGCTGGTCGTACCTCGGTCCGATCGAGGACCTCCTCGCGGTCATCCACGACCAGGTCGTCGACGAAGTGGCGATCTGCCTCTTCACCGAGGACTGGGCTCTCATCGAGTCGATTGCGACGACATGCGAGGCAGAGGGCAAGCTCGTCCGCCTGCCGGTGCCGATGCCTGCGCTGACGATTGCCACGGCCCACATCGAGGATCTCGAGGGAACGCCGGTCCTGTCGCTGCTGTCCGGCCCCAACGCCGCCATCGCCCTCGTCGTCAAGCGGATGATCGACGTGACCGCCGCGGCGTTCGGGATGATCCTCCTCGCACCGCTTCTCGGTGCGATCGCCCTGACGATCGCCGTCAAGGACGGCGGGCCCATCTTCTACCGCCAGGAGCGTGTCGGCCTCCACGGTCGTCGGTTCCGCATCATCAAGTTCCGCTCGATGGTCACCAACGCGGACGGGATGCTCGACGCCCTCAAGAGCCAGAACGAGATCAACGGCCACGCCTTCAAGATGACCGCCGATCCCCGGATCACGCGGATTGGTCGGTTCCTTCGCCGCTCCAGCCTCGACGAGCTGCCGCAGCTGTGGAACGTCCTCGTCGGCGAGATGAGCCTCGTCGGCCCGCGGCCTCCGTTGCCGACCGAGGTCGCCGCATACGACATCTGGCATCGGCGTCGCCTGTCGATGAAGCCGGGGATCACCGGCCTCTGGCAGGTCGAGGGCCGCAACCTCGCAGAGTTCGACCGCTGGGTCCAGAAGGACCTCGAGTACATCGACACCTGGTCGCCCTGGCTCGACATCCAGATCCTGCTTCGAACGATCCCTGCCGCAATCCGGGCCGACGGCCGCTGAGGCTCAGGCGGCGCGGCGTCCAGGACGTCGCGCCAGGATCTGGCGTGCGAGGAGCAGGACGAACATCGTGTTGACCACCGTATAGCGGTACAGCAGTCGGCGCGGTTCGGAGATCAATCGGTAGAGCCATTCGGTCCCGGACCGCTGCATCCAGTTCGGAGCCCGGCGCAGGCCGCCGCTATGGAAGTCGAACGCAGCCCCTACGGCAAACAGGACCGGACGCGTCGAGGCTCGACCTGTGGTCATCGATCCAGAGATCCTGTTTGGGTGAGCCGAGGCCGACCCAGACGTAATCGGGCCGGGCGGCATTGATCAGCTCGACCTCCGCCGCATCCTCCTCGGCGGTCAGCGGCCTGAACGGCGGCGAGTGGGTCCCCGCCACGATCAGGCCCGGAAAGCGCTCCGCCAGCCGCTCGGCGAGCAGTTCGGCGACTCCCGGCGCGCCGCCGTAGAAGAAGTGACGGGCGCCCTGCTCCCTCGACCGATCGATGAGCAGGGGCATCAGATCCGGCCCACACACGCGGCCAACCCGTTTGCCCATCGCGCGGCCGACCCAGACGAGCGGCATGCCGTCCGGGGCCGCGATCGCATCCGGGTGGTTGAGCGCCGCCCGCAATCGGAGGTTGTCGGACGCCTCGACGAGCGTGTGCGTCGTGCAGAAGTGGGCGCGGAGCCGGCCGCCGGATGCATGCGCCGCGAGAAACAGCCGTACCGCCTCTTCGAGATCGAAGGCGGCGATCCTGGTCTGGATGACGCGGTAGCGCGGCGGTAGCTCCACGGGCCTCAACTCCTGTCGGGCGGCCGCGCAGCGCCGGCTCCCCTTCTCATTCCTGGGACCGGCCGAGGCTACCACGCCCCGGAATCCGACGATACGCATGTGCCGCCCGCTTCTGCGCGCTCGGGGAGGTTGCCCTGGACTTTGGTCATGGCGTAGACTGCCCCGGACCACACCCAACGGCACCTGACCGGATGCGCTCACCGCTTCGGCCAGGTGGGACCCAAGTCTTCGTCGACCCCAACGAATTGACCACGCCACGCGCGGCCTATTCGGGTTGACACTTGGGCCGGCCATCAGACGGATGGGCACAACCCGTCTCGAGGGGGGCCGCACAGCCATCTGGCCTGTTCATGTCAGGCCGTCGGTTGCGACGTCGGGTTCCGGTTGCGCCAAACGGGATTTGCGCCGGTGTGTCCGGCTTGCGAGTCCCCGGCAGTGAGAGAGGGCGCAATCGTGAGAAGTATTCGTATTGCCGACCGCCGGGACTGGGTCATCGACGCCCCTCCGCCCGCCCGGCCGTCTCGTCCCCGCTCTCGCCGCGTCGATTGGGTCGCGACGATCATCGTGTTCCTGATCGTTCCCGCGCTCTTTCTTCCGATGATCGGCGCGAGCGCCGCGGCACCGCCGGCGACTCCGTGCGCGGACGGCAAGTACTACGCGGAATACTTCGATGAAATGGGCCTCAAGAAGGGCCTCATCAAGAAGGCCCGCTGCGAAACGAGCATCAACAAGAAGTGGGGCCTCGGCAGCCCGGGCTTCGGGTTGCGCGACAACTGGTTCAGCGTGCGCTGGACAAAGCGGGCCAGCTTCAAGACTGCCAACTACACGTTCAAGTTCTCTGCCGACGACGGCGCCCGGGTCTACGTCGACGGCGCCCTCGTCGTCGACCTCTGGGGCACCGGCGGCAGCGGGACTGTCACGAAAACGATGAAGGCCGGCCTCCACCGTGTGACATTCGAATACTTCGAGGACGCCGGGTCCGCTCGAGCGGCCTTCTCGTACAAGGCCACCGGCCCGGCCGCCGAGGCCCCCGCAGTGACACCACCGCCGGTCGCCGCGGCTCCCCCAGCCCCGACGCCGACGCTGGTTCCAACGGCCACACCCGCGCCGACGGCTCCACCAGCGCCGACGGCTCCACCAGCACCGACGCCGACGCCCACCGCGACGGCGACCCCGGCTCTGACGCCCAGTCCGGCGACGCCACCGGCATCGACGCCAGCCATCCTCCCGTCGCCAACATCAGACCTGGCGGCCGATGCAACTCCGACGCCCACCCCAACGCCCACCCCGACGCCAACGCCGACCCCGACGCCCACCCCGACTCCGACTCCGACGCCCACCCCGACGCCGACCCCGACGGCCAAGCCCACGCCCACTCCAACGCCCGGCCTGCCGGCGCCCGTCTCGTGCGGGACGGCCCTCTCGACCCACATCAACAACGCGGCCGCCGGCTCGACCCTCAACCTGGGCAGCTGCGTCTACACCAGCGGGACCGACATCCGCAAGCCGATCCGGCTGTACGGCGGGACGTTCCGCCTGCCGCTCGGGGCGACCGCGATCCACGTCAACGCCAACGACGTCACGATCGAGTCGGCCCGCTTCGAGGGCGGCGGCTGGACGGTCAAGGTCTACGGCCGCGACCGGACGAAGATCCTCAACTCCAGCTTCACCGGCATGAGCGAGACCTCGATCAGCCTGAACGGGCCGTCGGTCGACGACATGCTGATCCAGGGCAACACGATCATCCAGACGGTCCGGACCAGCCACGGCTACAGCCCGATCAGCGGCGAGGGCTACGGCCAGGGCAAGAACCACCGCCTCGTCGTCCGCAACAACACGATCAACCAGGGTCCGGGCGGCGTCGCCTGGTTCGGGATCGAGGTCTGGGACAACACCGGGCTGATCATCGAGAACAACGCCCTCTCCGGCTCCTCGGTCCTCGTCTCGATCCCGCGCTCCGACGGGGCGATCGTCCGCAACAACAGCTTCGATCTGACCCAGGCCTTCTGGGGGATCGAGCTGGCCGACGTCAGCGACGCCCAGGTCTACGGCAACACCGCCTGGGGCAGCGGCGGCAGCGTCGGGCCCGACGGCCGGGGCTTCGTCCAGATGCACCCCGGCTGCTGCACGGTCGAGCGGAACATCGATCCGCAACAACACGGTGTCCAAGTACTGGGCCCTGGTCAACGCGGCGGGCTCAGGTCACACGATCACCAACAACTGCCTGAGCCAGGTCACCAAGGTCTACGCCTACTCGTTCACCGGTCCTGTCACCATGTCAGGCAACGGCCCCTGCTGATCAATAGACCCGTCAAGCCCTGACGCTTGGCCGGAATCGGACGCCCATCGAGTACCATGACGAGCCCCGTCATCTGGCTACTTGGACGTGTCTGTGTCTCGTCGGATCATCCCGGGCATCGCGATCGTGAGCGTCGCGGCCCTCCTGAGCGTCGGCGTCGCCGCGTTCATCCTTTCCAGGACCGGCGGGGAACGGCCGTCGCCCAATCCATCGCGGGTCGCCGTCCCGAGCATTGAGCGGCGGATCACGCCGCCGCCTTCGGCAGGACCGGTCGACAGCTGCCAGGCGACTGTCGACGGGGAATCGGCCGAGGCCGTGGCAGCAGCAGTTTCGAGCGCCGGTGCGGCGACCGTCTGCTTTCCGGCCGGGGAGTACACCGGATCGTTCGCGGCAACGGTCGCCGGGCAGACATGGCGGCTCGATGACGGGGCAATCCTGAGGGGTCACGTGGCGATCGATGCCCCGGATGTCTGGATTGATGGCGGCACGATCGAGCTGCCGACCGAAGACCAGTGGGCGGAGGGCATCACGGTCGACGCGGATCGAGCGACGATCCATGGGGTCACCTTCCATGGCGGTGGGCTGGTCATCAGCATCAAGGGACGCGACGGAACGCATATCCTCGACAACAACTTCAGCGGCCAGTCCGGCACGGCGATCTTCGTCTGGGGTGAGGGCCGCGGCGCCGATGACACGCTGATCGAGGGCAACACGATCGATCAGGCGGCCGCCAGGAAGGCCTCGCCGATCGCATCGAGGGGCGCGGAGAGTGGCGCCGGCCCCGGGGTGATCGTGAACCAGCGGATCACCGTCCGCGGCAACAAGATCGACCAGGGCGACGAGACGACGGGCTGGTTCGGTGTCGAATTGAAACTGTCACCCGATGCCGTCATCGTAGACAACGACATCCGCGGCGGTGCCGTCCTCGTGAGCCTTCCAGACTCCGACGGCGTCATCGTCAGCGGCAACCGCCTGGACCTCCGCGGCACTGCCTACTGGGGTGTCGAGATCGCCAAGAGCCACGACGTGACGGTCGAAGACAACATCTTCACCGGGGACGGTTCAGGCTCGGTCGACGCGGCGGTGTCGATGAACAGCGAGTCGCTCCGGGCGCTCATCAGCGGAAACGACGCGGCGGGCCTCGGTGCCTTCGTCAACCTCACGGGCGACGACCACGTGATCGCCGACAACTGCCTCGCCGAGGTGAAGAACGTCACTGCCTATGCGGGCGACGCGGGGCCGAATGTGGTCGTCTCGCGGAACGGTCCCTGCACCCAGGGCTGAGGCGGCGAGCGCATCGTTGACGAGCGTCACCACTCGGGCAGGACCACTGGACGCGCGGATACGCCGAATGACCGACTGGTCAAGGCGCTAGTATCACTGCCAGACTGCCAGAGCAGTGACCCGGACGGCTCCCCAAGCCCTCCGATTCGCTCCAAAGCGGAGTACCCGATGGAACTCGCCATTCTGGCGCTCGTTCTGGGACCCAGCATCCTGGTGTTCCTCATCGGCTGCCTGCTCACGATCACCCGAACGTCTCGACCTGAGCTTCGAGGGCCGGCTCAGATGAAGACTCGCGGTCGAGCCGTCTGACCACCGCGGGACCGCCATCGCGGCGGCGCCCGCTTCCTCGCCGCTAGAATCCCGACGTGAGTCGCCCACTCCGAATCGCCATTGCCGCCTGCTGGCTGGTCGTGGCGTTTCTGATTCTCCGGATGTGGTGGGGCGGAAGCCTGTTCGGGTACATCTATGTCCTGCACCACGACCATCCGGCCGTGCTCATCGCGGACGCCGCCACAATCGTCGGAGCGCTGGCGGTGGCGATCCTGCTCGCAACGGGCGCGACGCAACTCGCACTCCGGATCTCGATCGCCCTGTCGTACCTGGTGATCGCGTTCAGCTTCGTGCTGGCCACACAGGACCACGGCTCGGCACCGGCCGTCGGGATCGCGGCTCTGGTCGCCCTCGCGCTCGCCCGTCGAACGGTGATGGCGGCGCGGGCCGGGGCATCTCCACCGCCCGCCTGACGGGCCGCGGTTCCCTTCAGCCGGCCAGCCGACTCTGCGATTCGTCGGCCAGGACGCGGGCAATCGCCAGCGAGGCCGTCGCCGCCGGCGACGGGGCGTTGCGGACGTGGACGATCCGGCGCGAGCCTCCCAGCCGGAAATCGTCGACGAGCGTCCCGTCAGGATCGATTGCCTGGGCCCGGACGCCGGACGGCCCGAACTTCAGCTGGTCGTTCCGAAGGGCCGGCAGATACCGTCGGAGCTCATTGGCGAAGGCGCGCTTCGACAGGTCGCGCCACTGCTCGGCCATGCCCATCCGCCAGAATTTGCGGGCGAGCTTCCGGAACCCGGCGTGGCGCGCGATCGCGACCATTTCGCGAACGTCGAAGTCGTAGCGCTTGTAGCCGTCACGGGCAAGCGCGAGGACGGCGTTCGGACCGGCCCAGACCGCCCCGTCATGGCGCCGCGTGAAGTGGATGCCGAGGAAAGGGAAGCGCGGGTCGGGGACCGGATAGATCAGGCCCCGGACGAGGGCGCCGGCGTCGGGTGTGAGCGTGTAGTAGTCGCCGCGAAACGGAACGATCCGCTCCGTGCCGGTATCGCCGGTCATCGCCGCGACACGGTCCGACCAGAGCCCGGCACAGGCGATCACCGAGTCGGCCACGATCTCTCCGCGTGACGTAGACACGACGACCGAGTCCTGGCCCTCCCGGAGACCCGTCACCGGACGTCCGGTCTCGATCTCGCCGCCCGCCGCCCGGATGTCCTCAGCGTACGCGAGCGTAACGGCCCGAAAGTTGACGATCCCGGTCCCGGGCGACCAGAGCCCGCGGATGCCCTCGACGTGCGGCTCCAGCTCGCGGATTCGCTCCGGCCCGACGGTCTCCAGCCCCTCGACCCCGTTCTCGCGGGCCCTGGCCTCGAGCGTCTCGAACCGCGGCAGCTCCTCCTCCGTCAGCGCGACGACGAGCTTGCCGACCCGCTGGACGTTGATGTCCCGCTCCACGCAGTACGCCTCGAGTGCCGCCTTGCCTTCCCGGCACAGGCGGGCCTTGAGGGAACCGGGGGCGTAGTACAGCCCGGCGTGCACGACGCCGCTGTTGTGGCCGGACTGGTGGGCCGCGAGGTTGTCCTCGCCCTCGAGGACGACGAGGCGCATCCCCGGCCGGCGGCGGAGCATCTCGCGGGCGGTCGCCAGGCCGAGGATTCCGCCGCCGACGACGACGAGATCGGCACGATCGGACGGGCTCGCGGGCACCGCGGCAGACGGGGCGGGTTCTTGCATGATCGGAGTCTATCGGGACCGCGCCGACGGGGCCGGTCGCGTCCGCCTGCCCGCGCTCGCGTACGATCCGGTGATGACGAATCGCGACATCTACGACGCCGGACCGACGGACCGCAAGCCGCCGTTTCGCTTCTCGGCCCATGCCCGCGTCTGGTTCTCCGACACCGACGCCCAGGGCGTCGTCTACTACGGCCGCTACCTGCCGTACTTCGACCATGCCCGGCTCGAGTATCACCGCCACCTCGGGATGCGCCCGCTGTGGCAGGGCGAGCAGGAATTCGTCATGCGAGCAATGAGCGTCGAGTACGAGGCCCCGGCCCTGTTCGACGACCTGCTCGAGGTATTCGTCCGGACCTCCCGCATCGGTCGCTCGAGCGCGACCGTCGAATGCGCCGCCTACCGCGTCGAAGACGATGTGCTGATGTGCACGGCCGTCCAGACGCTCGTCCTGGTCACGGTCGCCGATCGCCGCCCGACGCCGATTCCATCGCAATACCGCGAACCGATCGAGGCCTTCGAGGGGCTCTAGGTCGGGCCGGGCTTCTTCCCGGCCTCGCGGAGTCGCTCGTCGTAGCGCTCGTCCCGCCAGGCAAGCGCGGCCTTCAGCCCGTCGCGACGGACGATCTCGTCGAACGCTCGTGACGTCTCCGACATGTTGATGAACGACTGGATGTCGAGGCCGAGCTCCACCGCCTCGGCGAATCCGGCGACCTCCATCGCCCGGTTGAGCATCAGCTTCGTCGGCGCCATCACGTCCGGCGGGACGCGGGCGAGCCGATCGGCCAGGCTATCGACCTCAGCGGCGAGCCGGTCCGCCGGGACGACGCGGTTGACGAGGCCGATCCGCTCCGCCTCGCGGGCGTCGATCAGGTCGCCGGTCATCAATAGCTCGCGGGTCCGCTTCTGGCCGATGAGGAACGGCATCAGCAGGGTGACGGGGGCGGAGCCGAAGCGGATCTCGGGCTCACCGAGGCGGGCGTCGTCCGCCGCGACGATGAGGTCGCAGGCCATCGCCAGCTCAAGTCCGCCGGCCAGCGCGTAGCCGTGGACCTGGGCGATGACGGGCTTCGGGCAACGCCAGATCGCAAGGGTCGCCGCGACGTCCTCCCCGAGGACCGCGCGCCACGCCCAGGCGCTCTCGGGCTGGCCCTCCGAGAGGTCGTAGCCCGAACAGAAGGCCCGACCTGCCCCGGCGATCGCGATGACCCGGACCTGGTCGTCTGCCTCCGCGTCCGCCACGGCCTGACTGAGCGCGATGCGGAGGTCGCTGCTGATCGCATTGAGCTTGGCCGGCCGGTTGAGCGTCAGGCGAACGCCCCAGGACGTCGGCTCGCGGAGGACGAGCGCGCCGTCGGGCCCGGCACCGTCGGCGTTCATCGCGGCTCCAGCACGACGAGCGCGTCGACGGCGATCGCGCCGTCCCGGCCCGCCACGACCGGATTGAGGTCGATCGCCCGGATGTCCGGGCGTGCTTCGGCGAGCCGTCCGAGGGCGACGAGGACCCCCGCGATCGCCGCGCGGTCCACCGGCGGCCGGCCCCGGACGCCGTCGAGGAGCCTGGTACCGCGCAGCTCGGCGAGCATCGACCCTGCCTCGAGGCCGGACACCGGGGCGAGCCGGAGTACGACGTCGTCGAGGACCTCAGCGAGGACTCCACCGATGCCGGCGAGGACGATCGGCCCGAACTGGGCATCCCGCGTCACGCCGGCGATGAGCTCGAGCCCGGGCGGGATCATCGGTTCGACGAGGAGGCCACGCACGGTCGCGGTGCCATCCGCTTCGAGCCGGGCTCCAAGCTCGAGGAGCTCGCGCGCGGCGCTGCGCACCGCGTCGTCGCCCACGAGGTCGAGCCGGACGGCCCCGACGTCGCTCTTGTGGGCCAGCCCGACGGCGTCGAGCTTGAGGACGACGCTTCCGCCCAGCTCGCGGGCCGCCGCAACGGCCGCGTCGGCGTCCCTGGCGACGCAGGCCGCGACGACGGGGATGCCGGCGGCCGCGAGGAGCTCGAGGCTCTCCTGTTCGGGCAGCGCGATCGCGCCGTCGGCGCCCGTCAGACCAGCGCCGGCGGCCGGGTCGACGTCATGGCCCCACGGCGTCCGGTCCGCGGCCAGCGCCGGCCAGCCCGCCCGGGCCGGGCCATCGTCGAGGCGCCTCGAGCGAGTGGCCTCCCACCGGGCCACGGACGCGATGGCGCTGAACGCCTCGAGTGCCCCGCGGAGGATCGGCACGCCGCCCGCCTCGGCCAGCTGGAGCGTCGTCTCCGGCGGCGGTTCGCCCGACGTCAGCGAGATGTAGACGGGCAGAAGCTCTGGCCGATCCGACGTCGCCCTGATGAGCTGCTCCGTCACCTCGTGCGCGGTCTCGACTTCCGACGCCAGCGAGCGGTACGGGAAGTCGTGGACGATCGCGAGGACGTCGTAGGCGCCGGAGCCGGCGAACGCCCCGAACGCGGAGGCATAGGCCGCCGACGGATCCGTGGCGCCCCACGGATCGAGCGGGTTGCCGATGTAGCCGAGCGTCGGCAGGTCGCTCAGGAGCCGGGCGCGGGCCTCCTCGGGGACGGGCGGCAGGTCGATGCCGGTCCGCGGGGCGAGATCGGCGATCAGCGATGCCTCGCCGGTCGAGACGGTCACGACGCCCGTCCGCCCGCGGCCGACGGTCCTCCCGAGACGGCGACAGCCGGCGACGAGCTCGGCGGTCTCGAGCAGCTCGTCCAGGTCGTCGCAGCGGATCACTCCGGCGGCCCTGAGGGCAGCGTCCGTCGCCCGGTCCTCGCCGGCGAGCGACCCGGAATGAGCGACGGCGGCGGCCTGGGCCTGGGGGCTCCGGCCGACCTTGACGATCATGATCGGCTTGCCGAGCTCGAGGGCCCGATCGGCGAGCGCCAGGAACCGCTCGGGTCGCTTGAAGCCCTCCATGAACAGGATGACCGCCTGCGTCTCCGGGTCGTCGAGGCAGTAGGCGAGGAAGTCGCAGGCGTCCAGGACGACCTCGCTGCCGCAGCCGATGATCCGCGAGAAGCCGATCCGGGAACCGGAGTGGATGAATGCATCGGTCACGGAACCGGACTGGGCGATCCCCGCGACGCCGCCACGAGGCAGCCACGGGTTGATGTCGCCGATGTACGTGGCCGCGTTCGTCGTGAGGTCGATCATGCCCATGCAGTTGGGCCCGAGGAGCGCAATCCCGTGGCGGATCGCGATTTCCCGGACATCGCGTTGCATCTGGGCCGCCACCTCGCCGCCCTCGACGACACCGCCGCCCGGGATGATCACGCTCGGGACGCCGGCCAGGGCGGCCTCCTCGGTGACGGCTGCCGCGCGGACCGGATTGACGGCGACGAGGACCGTGTCCGGGCGCTCCGGCAATGCGTCGAGCGACGGATAGCACGGCTGGCCGTCGAGCTCCTCGTAGCGCGGATTGACGAAGTGGCAGCGGGTGTCGCTGCCCATGACGGTCAGGTTGTGCCGGACCGTCTTCGCGATGCCGCTCCGCGGCGAGGCCCCGACGACGGCGACGGAACGCGGCGCAAACAGCGGGCGGAGGTCGATCGATCCGGCGGTCACCCGACGATCCTCGCCACGCCGCGCTTCTCAAGTGCCCGGGCGACGATCAGGCGCTGGATCTCCGACGTCCCCTCCCAGATCCGATCGACCCGCAGCTCGCGGAAGAACCGTTCGGCCGGGTAGTCGCGCATGTAGCCGCGGCCACCGAACACCTGGACGACGCGGTCGGCGCAGCGAAAGGCCGCCTCCGACGCGAACAGCTTGGCGAGCGACGCCTTCGCGTGGACGACCTTTGGGTCCGCGCCGGTGTCCGCCAGCCAGGCCGCCTCGCGAGTGAGCAACCGCGCCGCGGACGCGTCGGCGGCCGAGTCGGCCAGCGGGAACGACACGCCCTGGAAATCGTAGATCCGCTCGCCGAACTGGACCCGCCCGGTCGCCCACTCGACGGCGAGCGACAGCAGCCGCTCCATCGCCCCGCTGCAGCGCGCCCCGATGTGGATCCGCTCCTCGACGAACCACTCGTTCGTCAGGGCGTCCGCCTCCCCCACCCCGCCGAGAACCGCCGACGCGGGCACGCGGACGTCGTCGAGGACGAACTGTGGGTGGCGATCGGCGAACGTGTGCATGTATTCGGGATCGCTCTTCATCGTCACACCGGGCGTGTCGTAGTCGACGAGGAACAGCGTCGGCAGCTGCCGGTCTCCGTCGGTGACCACGCAGTGGAAGATCATGAAGTCGGTGTCGTCGGGGCCGGTGACGAACCACTTCTCGCCGTTGAGGATGTAGTCGCCGGTGGCCGCGTCGCGAACGGCCGTGGCGTCGAGGGCGCGGGCGTCGGATCCGGCGCCCTCCTCTGTCACGGCATAGCTCCCCGACCGCTCGCCGCGGAGCGACGGGTCGAGATACCGAGTCCGCTGCTCAGGCGTCGCGTGAACGAGCGCGTTGTAGGCGCCCGGGATGTACGACCAGAGGCCGCCGGTCACCTGCCCGAGCTGCTCGTGGACCAGGACCTGTTCAGTGACGGTCCAGCCCTGCCCACCGACGTCTCGCGGGAGAGAGCCACCGTGTAGCCGAGCCTCGATCGCGGCCTTGCGGAGGTCGCTCCCCTGTTTCCGTGACAGGCGCCCGCCTGCGCGCTCGAACTCCTCCTCGAGGGGCTGGAGCACGTCCGTGGCGTATGCCCGGGCGCGCGCCTGGAGCTCGAGTTCCGTGGCGCTCAGGGTCAGGTCCATCGCCGGAGCATGACCCGCGGCGCGCACCGCCGATCCGCGCGTCCCGAGTCGCGGGACGGCCGCTTCTGTCTGCGTGCCCCGGCCGCGCACCTCGGTTGGCGCACTGTCGCCGGCCCGAGGTTGCGCACCATCCCCGGCCCTCGGCCGCGCACCGGTTGCGCACTCATCCCCGGCCCCTGGTCCGGCAGGCGGACCAACGAGCGGGCGGGAGGGTCCAATCGGGCCGAATTCGGCGCTTCCTTCGTCCTTTGGTCCGGCTGCCGGACCACGGGCGGTGGAGCGGGTCGATTCGGGCCGGATTCGGGGTCTCGTTCGTCCGTTGGTCCGGCTGGCGGACCAGGGGAGCGCGCACGGCGAGGCAGTAAATCGCGGGTAAAGCCCTGAATTGGATGATGCCAGCGATGCCAACACGCGAACGACCACCGGATCGAGGGCGCCGACGCACGCGGGATGCCTTCCGCCGCCTCGGGCAGGAGCACCGCATGGCGCGCGTGGGCGCCGGCCTCAGCCTTCGGGAGGTCGCGGCCGCTTGCGGAGCTTCGCATCAACAGCTCTCGCGTTTCGAGCGCGGTGAGTTGGAGCGCGTGTCGCTTGCCGAGGTCGGCGCGTGGTGTGCTGTCGTAGGTCTCGATCTCGCGATCCGCGGGTACCCGGCCGGCGACCCGATCCGGGATCGGGCGCAATTGGCGCTCCTCGAGCGTCTCCGGGCGCGCCTGCATCCGAGCCTGAGGTGGCGAACTGAGGTGGCTCTTCCGATCGAGGGCGACCTGCGGGCGTGGGACGCGGAGATCACCGGTCGAGATCCCGCGCCCTGGCGCGCCCGCGTCGAGGCCGAGACACGAATCACCGATGGACAGGCGCTCGAGCGGCGGCTTGGCCTGAAGTTCCGCGACGACCCAGTCGGTCACGTGATCCTGTTGGTTTCCGACACCCGAACGAACCGCCGAGCACTGACATCGATCGGAGTCGGCCTTGATCACCTGCTGCCGGCCGGCACCCGCGAGATGATGGCGGCGTTGAGCGCGGGGAAGGACCCGGGACGAGGCGGCATCGTCATCCTGTGAACCCGCTCGGCACCTGGTCCGGCTGGCGGACCAACGAGCGGGCGGGAGGGTCTGATCGGGCCGGATTCGGGGCTTCCTTCGTCCGATTGGTCCGGCTACGCGGACCAACAGGCGGTGGAACGGGTCGATTCGGGCCGGATTCGCGGGTCCCGTTCGTCCGTTGGTCCGGCTGGCGGACCAGGGGTCGAGGGGAGCGCGGACCAGGGCCGCGGACCCCTACTGCGGCTGGGCCAGCACCATGATCCGGATCTCCGTCATGTCCTCGATCGCCCAGCGGAGTCCCTCGCGGCCCAGCCCGGAATCCTTGACCCCGCCGTACGGCATGTGATCGATCCGGTAGGCCGGGACGTCGTTGACGATCACGCCGCCGACCTCCAGCTCGTGGAAGGCCCGCCAGGCGTTGTTGAGCTCGTTCGTGAAGACGCCGGTCTGGAGCCCGAACATCGAGTCGTTGACCTGCTCGATCGCGGCCCCGAAGTCCTTGAACGGGAACGCGACCGCGAGCGGCGCGAAGGCTTCGTTCGAGCAGACCTGGGCGGTCGGCGGCACGTCCGTGAGGATCGTCGGTGGGAAGAAGTTCCGGTCCGCCTTGCCGCCGAGGAGCAGCTTGCCGCCCATCGCGACTGCCTCGTCGACCCAGCGCTGGGTGCGCTCGGCGGCAGCCGCGTCGACCATCGGGCCGAGCTCCGTCTCCGGATCCAGCGGGTCGCCGATCTTGATCTTCCGGGCGCCCTCGACGAAGCGGCCCATCAGGTCGTCCCAGACGTCCTCGTGGACGAACATCCGCTGGACGCTGATACAGACCTGCCCGGCATAGGTGAAGGCGCCGACGAGCAGCCGGCGTACGGCCCAGTCGAGATCGGCCGTCTTGTCGACGATGACGCCGGCATTGCCGCCGAGCTCGAGGACGACCTTCTTCTTGCCGGCCCGTTCCTTCATCCGCCAACCGACCGACGGGCTGCCGGTGAAGGTCAGCAGCTTGAAGCGCTCGTCCGACACCATCCGGTCACCCAGCTCGCGGCTCATCGGCAGGATGCTGACCGAGCCGGCCGGGGCGCCGGCCTCCTCGATGATCTCGGCGACCGTCAGCATCGTCAGCGGATCCTTCGACGGCGGCTTCAGCACGATCGTGTTGCCCGACGCGATCGCCGGCGAGATCTTGTGGGCGGCAAGGTTGAGCGGGAAGTTGAACGGGCTGATGCCGGCGATCGGGCCGATCGGGAACCGGCGGGTGATGCCGACCCGGCCCTTCGATGCCGGCATCAGGTCCAGCGGGATCGTCTCGCCGACCATCCGCTCCGCCTCCTCGGCGCCAAGCCGGAACGTGATGACGGCCCGATCGACCTCGATGAGCGCGTCACGGATCGGCTTGCCGGCCTCGAGGGCAAGAATCCGGCCGAGTTCCTCGCGGCGCGCCTTGATCCCGGCGCTGATGTTCCGCAGGATCGCGCCGCGCTCGTAGGCGGGCAGTGTGCGGGTGACCTCGAAGGCCGCGACAGCCGCCTCGACCGCCTCCTCGTACTGGGCCTCGCTGGCGTAGAACGTCGCCCCGGCCGGCTCGTCCGGGTTGGCCGGGTTCGTGACGACCAGCGGATCGTCCGACTCGACCCAGCGGCCGGCGAGGAAGATCGGGTGCGGCTTCGTGCCGGCAGTGGTCGTCATCGAAATCACTCCTTGAAGGTAGCCTGCATGTCATCCTACAGCCGATGGCCCCATCGTCCGGCAGCCTGCGCGATGCCCTCCGTGTCCATCCCGGCACCCGCGTCGACCTCGCGAAGGTCGACCCGGCGGCGACATACGGCCGCACCAAGGAATCCGCGGAGGAAGAACTGAAGGCCGGGCTTGACCGGCTGACGGATCTGCAGGACCGGATCTGGGCTCGAGGGCAAGCATCGCGTGCTGATCGTCCTCCAGGGGATCGATGCGGCCGGCAAGGACGGCACGCTCCGGCACGTCATGGGCGCGTTCAACCCGCAGGGCTGCCCGGTGACGGCGTTCAAGGTCCCTTCGGCCGAGGAGCTGGCCCACGACTTCCTCTGGCGGATCCACCGGCGCGTCCCCGGCAAGGGCGAGATCGGGGTCTTCAATCGCTCGCACTACGAGGACGTCCTCGTCGTCCGGGTCCAGGAGATCGTCCCGAAGGCCGTCTGGTCGCGCCGCTACGACCAGATCAACGCCTTCGAGAAGATGCTCGCCGAGGAGGGCACGACGATCGTCAAGTTCTTCCTCTACATCGACCTGGACGAACAGCGCGAACGCTTCCAGGCACGGCTGGACGATCCGGCGAAGCGCTGGAAGTTCCGGCTCGGCGATCTCGAGGTCCGCAAGCGGTGGGACGACTACATCGCGGCATACGAGGACGCGCTGTCGCGCTGCTCGACGGCGGAAGCGCCCTGGTACGTCATTCCGTCGAACCGCAAGTGGTTCCGGAACCTCGCCGTGACCGACATCCTCGACGACACGCTCGACGAGCTCGACCCGCGCTACCCCGAGCCGCCCGAGGACCTCACCGGCGTCGTCGTCGAGTAGGTCCCGCGGCCCTCACGAGCGCGATCCGACGAGGCGGCCCATCACACCACGCCAGCCGGCCAGACGCCTCGCTTCCGCAAGATCGATGGGCTGCGGGTTCGGGTCGCGTTCGACGAGCTCGGCGGCCACCGCCCTGATGTCGCCGGCTACGGCGGCGTCCGGGGCGTAGGCCGTCACGGGGAGCCCGGACATCGCGGCCTCCGGGACCTTGATGCTGTCCCGGATCGTCGGCTCGAAGACGTCCTGGCCGTGCGCCGCCCGGAGCGAGGCCACCGCGTCGCGGGCGTGGTTCGTCCGGCTGACGCGCCCGACGACGATGCCGGTGAGGACGAGGGCGGGGTTCAGCTTCCGCCGCACCCGCGCCATCTCGTCGAGGACCGGCTCGATGCCCGATGCGTCGAGCCCGTGCGGCTGGATCGGCAGCACCGCCTCGTGGCAGCCGCACAGGGCCGCGCTCGCGAGATAGCCGAGCGTCGGCGGACAGTCGACGAGCACGAACTCCCACGCCGACGGCAGGCGCTCGAGCGCGCGGATCGCCCCGAGCGCGAGGTCCACCTGGAGGAGACGCTCGGCCGTGACGAGCCAGGACGACGCCGGCACGAGGTCGACGCCGGCGGCCCTCGTCGGCTCCGCGATGTCCGCGAGGGGCCGCGTGCCGAGGAAGGTTTCGAGGAGATCGCGCCGGTCGGTCGGGCCGGTTCCGAGCCACGACGACGCCGATCCCTGCGGGTCGAGATCGACGACCAGGGTCCGCCGGCCCGACTCGCCGAGCGCCCCGGCGAGGCTGACCGCCGTCGTCGTCTTCCCGCAGCCGCCCTTGCGATTGATGATCGCGATCGTGCGCATCAGACCTCGTTCGCGCGCTGGGCTGCCCCCTCAGGCCGCGCAGCCCTGGCCGAACGGCGTCCGACTCGATGCTACTCGCAAGTTCGCGGAAGACCAACCGATCGGTGCCTCCATGCACCACCGCATTGGACCGGTTTGGCCTAGCCCTTTCCGCTGAACAACGTCCCGAACACGCCGCGGATGATGTCCTGGCCGGCCTTTGACGTGATGACCTTGCCGCCGGTCCGGATGGCCTGCTCGACCTGCCGATCCCGCCTCCGCGCATCTGCCTGGCGCACGCGCTCGAGCGATGCCTGGCGGCGAACCTCAGCCTGGCGCTGGCGCTCGGCGGCCTTCTCGGCGGCGGCCATCGCCCGCGCCTGGCGGGCGATCTCCCGCTGCTGCTGGGCCGGGGTCATCGTGTTCAGGCCGCGGGCCGTCGTCGGGCTGACATCGGCGCGAAGCGCGCCCTGGGCGGCCTGTTCGGCCGCGACGGCGCGGGCCCCGGCGATCCGTGCGGAGATGATCTCGTGTGCGCTCTCACGGTCCACCGCCGCCGCATACCGCGTCGCGAGGAGACTCGCTGCAATCCGGGCCTGGAAGTCGGCCGGCGGCAGCGGCGCCATCAGGGAGTCAGGCGGCAGCAGGCGGGTCGCGGCGAGGGGCGTCGGCACGCCGCGCGGCGAGAGGACCGTGACCAGCGCCTCGCCGGTGCCGAGTGACGTGAGCGTCTTCTCGACGTCGTAGCGCTCGGTCATGGGGAACGTCCTGGCCGTCTTGCGGAGCGCGTCGGCGTCGTCCGGCGTGAATGCCCGCAGCGCGTGCTGGATCCGGTTGCCGAGCTGGGCCAGGACCGAGGACGGGACGTCGGTCGGGGCCTGCGTGACGAAATAGACGCCGACACCCTTCGAGCGGATCAGCCGGGCGGTCCGCTCGATCTGGTCCATGAGGGCCTCCGAGGCGTCATCGAAGAGGAGATGCGCCTCGTCGAAGAAGAAGACGAGCTTCGGCTTCGGCAGGTCGCCGGCCTCGGGCAGGTGCTGGTAGAGCTCGGCGAGCATCCAGAGCATGAACGTCGAGAACATCCGCGGCTGGTTCATGACGTCGGACAGCTCGAGGATGCTGACGACCCCCAGGCCATCGGGCGTCGTGCGAATCAGATCGGCGACGTCGAATTCCGGCTCTCCGAAGAACGCGTCGATCCCCTCCTGCTGGAGAACGATGATCGAGCGGAGGAGGACGCCGACCGAGGCCTTCGACATCCCGCCGTACTCCTCGAGGATCGGCTTGCCCTCATCGGACGCGAGGAATTTCAACGTCGTAGCCAGGTCCTCGAGGTCGAGAAGCGGCAGCTCGTTGTCGTCGCAGTACTTGAAGATGAGGGACAGGATCGAGGTCTGGGTCTCGTTGAGATCGAGGACCTTGCCGAGCAGCAGCGGCCCGAACGAATGGACGGTCGCCCGGACCTGCGCCCCAAGCGCGCCCGAGAGGGAGAGGAACTCGACCGGGTGGCCGGACGGCTCGAACGTCCAGTCGAGTGAGGCAGCCCGCTCCTGGACCTTGGGATTGGCGGCATCGCCGGGCGCTCCCATGCCCGACACGTCGCCCTTGATGTCCGAGATGAAGACCGGCACGCCGGCCTTCGACAGCTCGCCGGCGAGCAGCTGGAGGGTCTTCGTCTTGCCGGTGCCGGTCGCCCCGGCGATCAGCCCGTGGCGGTTCAGCATCGAGAGCGCGACCTGGACACGGGCCTCGTTGGCGAGCTCGCCGTCGAGCATCGGGCTGCCGATCACGATCGACGGCTCGGTCAGGGCGTAGCCCGCGGTCATCTCGTCGCGGAAGGACTGGTCCACGCGTCGCTCCAGGCAGTGGCTTCCGGGGGTGCCGGGAAGCGTAGCATCGGGACCGATCCGGATTGAAGCCGGCCGTCGGTCGAGGTCGCAGATGCTGTCCGAGTTCAAGGCCTTCCTGCTCACGACGAACGCGCTGGCCCTGGCGATCGGCGTGATCATCGGCGCCGCCCTCGGCACCGTCGTGACGTCGCTCGTCAACGACATCGTGATGCCGCCGATCGGGAGGCTCCTCGGTGGCGTCGACTTCTCGACGCTGGCAATCGATCTCGGCGGAGGTGCCGCGATCCGCTACGGGGCGTTCCTCAACGCCGTGATCACGTTCATCGTCGTCGCCTTCGTCGTCTGGCAGATCAGCCGGATGTTCATCAAGGAGCCGGCACCCGAGGAGGTCAAGACCTGCCAGTTCTGCATGGAGCCGAACAAGCGTCGGCGCGACGAAGTGCCGGGCCTGCACGAGCGCCATCTGACGCGCGTCCCGAGCAGGACCGGCTAGTCGAAGTAGCCCGACAAGTCGAGGATCAGGTGGGTCGTCCGGCCGGGGGTCGGCCGGTACACGAACCATGAGCGGGCCTGGGCGTTGAGCGGCAGGGTCGCCCCGTTGGCTCGCGTGTCGCCAAGCGGGAAGTTGAGGACAGACGTCGTCGGGTTGGGATCGGATCCCAGCGTCGCCGAGATCCAGCCCGCCGCCGTCTGGTTGACGACCGTCAGGTTGCCGGTGATCGCGTTGGCCGTCAGCGGGACGCCCCAGTGGCCGCCCACGTCGAGTCGCCGCGGGGTGTTGGCCGTGAATGGACCGGACAGGCCGGACAGGATGACGCCGGCCCGGGTGTCCATGACGCGGCCGGGGGTCAGCGGGAAGTACTGAAGGCCAGTCGGGTCGTTGATGAAGTAGCCCGTGACATCGACGATCACGTCAGCCGACCTCGCTCCGCTGGCGGTCGTCTTGTACACGATCCAGATGTCGTCATTGTCGTTGAGACGGGCGACGAACCCATTCGCCCGGTCGTCGCCGAGCGGGAAGTTGAGATTCGAGGTGTCGGGCGTCGCGTCGGAGGCCGGGGTGATCGACAGGAAGCCCGCGCCGGTCTGGCCGACGACCGTGATGTTGCCGGTGATCGCCACCGCGCCGGCGGGTACGTGCTCGGGCCCGATCGAGAGCCTCCGCGGAACGTCCTTGTTGAACTTGCCATTCAGGCCGGTTCCGAAGCGAGTGTCCAGGGCACGGGCCGGGGTGATCGTCTTGAACTCGGCCTGGCCGCTGCCCGCCACGAAGTAGCCGGTGACGTCGAAGATCAGGTGGGTGGTCCTGCCCGCGGCAGCCCGGTAGACCGCCGAGACCTTGCCGTCCGGCGGGTTGACCGGGATGGTCAGGTTGTTGGCCCGGTTGTCGCCAACGGGGAAGTTGATGGTCGAGCTGAGAGGATTGTTGTTCGGTGCCGGGGTCACCGACACGTAGCCACCCGCGGTCTGGTTGGTTACGGTCAGGTTGCCGGTCACCGCGATCGCGTTCGCCGGGATCGCCGGACTGAAGCCGGCGACGGTCCAGCTGCGGGCGACTCCGTGGGTGAAGACCCCCGTCAGGCCGATGTTGAAGGCCGGCCGGGTGTCGAGCACGCGGACCGGGGTGATCGGGACGAAGGTCGAGCCGCCCGTCTGGTTCTGGGTGATCTCCGTTGCCCACCAGTCGAGCGCGTTGGAGTACTGGTTGCCCTGCCAGACGGCATTGGGGACCTGCGGGTCCTGGGCCACGCCGACGTAGTCGCCCCACTGCTCGCCCGGGTAGTTCCCGAGGCCGAGCGACAGGAGTGCGCGCTCACTGATCGTGTTGACCGGTGCGGCAGCGTCCTGGTATGCGCCATAGCTACTGATGAAGGCGCCGGCGGCGGCCGACGCGCGGCTCCAGACGATATGGAGGTCGTCGTTGAGTGCATACCCGATGCCGCCCATGAACAGGTCGAGGTCGTTTTCGCCGATGAGGAAGTCCTGGATCAGCGTCGGCGACGCCGGAGCGGTCGTCGAGAGCTCGCTGACGCGGACGCACACGCGTGTCTCGTCCGGAAGACCCGCCGGGTTGCACGGATAGCTCGAAACGAAGGCCAGCTTGTTGCCCTTCCACACCGCATCGGTCGGGCGGCCACCCACGAATGCGGAAAGCGAGTCCGGGGTCGGACCCGGTTGCTGCGGCCACGGGGGTTCCGCGAACGGAGTGATCACGTTCGTGGCAGTCAGGTCGCCGTACACGATGCTCGAGCCGGCAACGCTCGCCGGATCGCCGGTGATTCGGGCGTACGCGACGCCTTTGTCGAACTGCTCAGCGATCGCGAAGACCGTCGACGACGTGGCGGGAGTCTGCAGCGCGGGTCGCCAGGAGGAGTACTGGCTTCCGATGGTCGCGAACGAATCCAGGTTCACGTCTCCGGTTCCGATCAGCTGGGACCACGCCATGGCCTCCATGTCGCTGCCGACGAAGCTGGGACCGGCCTCGCAGCCCATCATCCCGCCAGCCTGGAGCGCGATGAGATTCGCGCTCACGACGACCTTGTCCGTGGATGTCCCGAGCCCGGGATAGTCGGGCAGGGCGTTCGGGTAGCCGATCGAGAGGATGTCCCACCCGGCTGTCGGGTCGGGACCGTCAGACACGGCGACATCGATGAAGCCGGTCCCGATGGTCGACGGTGCGACCGCTCGGCAGTCGAAGCCCGACTGGATCGCGATCCAGCGGCCGTGGAGGCTGTCGTAGATCACGCGCGGATCGAAGTAGAACACCTGCGCGTGGGTATAGGTCGCGCCCAGGCCGAAGAAGTCGAACATGTCCATGGTCTCGATCGCGTTGCCCGCACGATCGCTGATGCGGAACGAGGTATTGACCGCCTGGAAGACGTGCTCGGGGCCGACGGCGACGAACGGGGCCGGTGGTTCCACATTTGTTGCGGGTCCGCTCGGAAAGGACAACCCGTTGAACGCGGTCGCCTGGGTGATCACGGGGTCACCGTTGGAGGCCGCGAAGACCGGTGGCGGCGCGGCCGCGCCCTGGGGGCCTGGGGCCGATGGGGCTGTTCCCCTCGGAAGACGGACGGCACCGCCGCTCGGGGATGGCGCGCCAGTAGCGGCCGGCAGCTCGCTGACCTCCACCCTGCGGGAGGGACGCGCGAACGTCCCGTGAGCGGACTCTCCCGAGATCCGGAACTGGCGGTCCGTCGATTGGCCATCCCGGGCCTGGACGGCCGTGGTGCCAACCATGGCCGCGGCAAGTGCCGCAACTGTCGTGAGGATGGTGAAGCGAGAGGCGGCAGCGCGACGGTTCATGGGGTCCCCTGAAGATGCCGGTCCTGGGGGTCCGACGTGCCCTCTGAGCATAGGGACCCGAAGCAACTCTCGGCCGGTGAGGTTCCCTGTGGATCGGGGAATCCGAACGGCCCGCCGGGACGGCGGGCCGTTCTGCTGGTGCGGTGGGAGGCCTGGCCGGCCGGGGCTAGTCGAAGTAGCCCGACAGGTCGAAGATCAGGTGGGTCGTCCGGCCGGCAGCGGCCTTGTAGACGAACCACGACCGGCCGGTGCCGTTGAGCGGCAGGGCGGCGCCGTTGGCCCGCGTGTCACCGAGCGGGAAGTTGAGGACCGAGGTGTCCGGGTCAGGATCCGAGGCGAGGGTCGCCGAGACGTAGCCGGCGGCCGTCTGGTTGACGACGGTCAGGTTGCCGGTGATCGCGTTGGCGCCCGGTGGGACGCCCCAGTGGCCCGTCACGTCGAGGCGCCGCGGGGTGTTGGCCCCGAACGCTCCGGACAGGCCCGACAGGACGACGCCGGCCCGGGTGTCCATGACCCGGCCTGGGGTGAGCGGGTAGAACTGGAGACCCGACGGGTCGTTGACGAAGTACCCGGTCACGTCGAGCAGGACGTGGGCGGACCGGGCTCCGGTCGCGGTCGTCTCGTAGACGATCCAGAAGTCGTCCTGGTTGTTCAGCCTCGCGACGAAGCCGTTGGCCCGGACGTCGCCGAGCGGGAAGTTCAGGTTCGACGTCGCCGGCGAGGCGTCGGAGTTGGGGGTGATCGACAGGAAGCCCGCCCCGGTCTGGCCGACGACCGTCAGGTTGCCGGTGATCGCGACCGCCGCGGCCGGCACGTGCTCCGGGCCGATCGACAGCCTCCGCGGCGTGTTCTTCTGGAACGCGTCGGCCAGGCCCACGTCGAAGCGGCTGTCGAGGGCACGGACCGGGGTGATCGGCTGGTACTCGGCCTCGCTCGGTCCGGCCAGGAAGTAGCCGGTCACGTCGAAGATCAGATGAGTCGTCTTGCCGGCCGATGCACGGTAGACGGCCGAGATCTTGCCGTCGGCGGCGTTGACCGGGATCGTCAGATTGTTGGCCCGGTTGTCGCCGAGCGGGAAGTTGATCGTCGAGCTGGCCGGGTTGTTGTTCGGCGCCGGGGTGACCGAGACGTAGCCGCCCGCGGTCTGGTTGGTTACCGTCAGGTTGCCGGTCACCGCGATCGCCTCGGGCGGGATGTCCGCTCCGAAGCCGGCCACGGTCCAGCTGCGGGCCACCCCGTGGCTGAAGACGCCCGACAGGCCGATCTGGAAGGCCGGGCGGGTGTCGAGGACGCGGACCGGATCGGGCAGCGGGACGAACGTCGAGCCGCCGGTCTGGAGCTGCGAGATGAATGTCTTCCAGAGCGTTGCTGCCGCCGGAGTACATGTTCCCCTGCCAGACGGCATTCGGGACCTGCGGGTCCTGGGCGACCCCGTTGTAGTCGCCCCAGCGAAGGCCGGTGAACGAGGGTCCGACGCCGGCCTGGAGCAGCTCCGGCGGGCTGAGGCTGTTGTCCGGGTCACCGGGCAGCTGGTAGCCGGCGTAGCGACGACGGGTAGACGCTGGTCGTATCCGACGTCGTCCAGGACGACGTGAAGGGTGCCGTCCAGGGCCTGGCCGACGCCCCCGTAATAGTTGTCTTTGTTGGCGCCGGCGATGAGGAAGTCCTGGACCGCGGTGGGCAGGACGATGTCCTCGAACACGCCGGTCGTGTCGATCTGGGTCACGCGCTGGCAGGCCTGAAGGCTGAGGTCGCCGCTCGGCGTGCAGCCGTGCGTCGATACCCAGGTCAGCTTCTCGTCCTGCCAGATCGCGTCGGTCGGGCGCGAGTCGATCCGAGTCGTCACGTCGGCGGTCGCGCCGGGCTGCTGCGGAAATGGCGGATCGACCCACCCGGCCACGATGCCGTCGGTGGTCAGCGTCGCTGGACGCCGTGGGAACCAGCGTGTTGGCAGCCGCAGACCCGGCGAAGGCGAAGTACAACGGCTCGGGACCGCCGCCTTGGTCGATCTGGACGACGCTGTGCACGGTCGGCGACGTGGCCGGCGTCTGCACGGCGATCCGGTTCGTGAACAGCCCGGGTCCGAAGAACCATTCCACGATGGCCGTGGGCGGCGTGAACGTAGTCCTGAGGACCTGCGCCCAGTCTGCGAAGAGATAGTCGGCCCCGGCGAACGTGACTCCAGACAGGCAGTTTTGGCCGGCCGTCGTGTTCATATTGAACACATTGGCCGCGAAGGCAAGGTTCATCGTCGAGGTCCCGACGGCAGGATAGTCCGGCAGAAAGTTCTCGTACTCGAGGAAGTTGAGCCGCCAGGGATCCGTCGGGTCGGCCGTGGACGAGACGAGGTAGTCGATGTACCCGAATCCGCCGCCGGTGCTGAGGCAGATCCAGCTGACCTCGGTCATGACCCAGCGCTGGTGGAGCGAATCGAAGATCACCCGTGGATCGGAAAGCCCATAGCCGGCCGGCAGCTGGAAGAAGTCCGCGAGGTCGGCCTCCTCGATCATGTTTCCGCTGCGATCGAGGATCTGCATCGAGGTGTTGACGGTCTGGATCACGTGGTCCGGCCCGACGGCGACCCATGGGTCGGGTGGCTGGAAGCTCGTCGCCGGACCGCTACCCTGGAAGAACCCGTCCACTCCGGGCTGGCCGGCGGGCGGATTGCCGGTGAGCGTGATCTCGACCGGATCCGGCGCGACCGTCCCGGTCGGCGCCGGCCCCTTCGGCCCGGCGGCACTGGGTGCCGGTAGGGACAGCGAGGGCTTGGTCGGTCGCTGCGAGGGAGTCTTCGACGGTTCCGGCAGCGTCTTGGGATCGACCATCCCGCGAGTCCCTGAGCGGGTCAGCGGGCCGTTCTCGCGCTCGGCGACGAGTCCCAGTCGATCGAGGAACTGGGTGCTCGACGGTTCGAGCGCGAGGGCAGGAGCGCTCAGTCCGACGGTGCCGCCAACGAGCGCGCTCAGGACGACAACGGCCACCAGCCGTCGCGAAATACCGGAGTGCCGCATGGGGTTCCCCTTCGCTGATCGCGGGCGCAGCCCCTAACGGGAAGTCAGGCGGCGTACGCAGGATAGGCGGCGTGCGATCCAGGGCGCGAGACTGAAAACCCGCGATTCGATCGGCTTGTCGATCATGGTCGCTTCCGTCGCGCGCAGCTGCTGACGTCGACCCGCAGGACGCCCGGGTCCCGAACTCGGCGCCGAGATCGGAGCTGGCGTTCGCGGGCTACCGTGCCAGGTTGAAGAAACGCGGTTTGATGGACGTCGGCGGCTCACCGCCGTCCCGTGTCCATACCTGATCGGCCCGACAGATCTGAACGAGTGCTCCGGCCCGACGGCGATCGATGGATTTCGTGACAGCCGATGGATCGTCGGCCGGATCGCGCTACCAGCCCGCCCACCCGCTGGGACACGCCGGACCGGCGACGATGGTACGCGTGGCTGGCGCCCGCGGCGGCCCTGCGCGCCACTTCCGAAGTGCCCCGCGTCGTAACGGTGACGAGGTGCCGTGGCGATCGCGGCTCATGTCGGCCTGCTAGGTCTACCGGTAGCCTCGGCCCGGCGGCGCTACGCGCGGGTACGCGAACGGCGTCCTTCGTCCTGTGACCCGTGCACAAACCCGCATCGGCGAGCCTGCGATTCTCGGCTCAATCCTCGCGGGCGCGCGCGTACGTCCCGAGGATCCGGACCATCTGCGCCTCCGCCCGGAGGCCATCGAGGGCGGCGGCGCACTCCGGCTCGTCGGCGTCGGCGTCGAGGTCGACCCAGAAGACGTATTCCCAGCGACCCGTCAGAGCCGGCCGCGACTCGAGACGCGAGAGGTTCACGCCGCGGGTCGCAAATGCGCCGAGGCACCGGTGCAGCGACCCCGGGACGTTGTGGACCGCGAAGACGAGCGTCGTCTTCCGTGGACCGGCGGTCGGTTCGCCGAGCTCCGGAAGCGCCTCCGGGCGGGCAAGGACCGCGAACCGGGTCCGGTTGTCGTCGCCGGTCTGGATGTTCTCGGCGAGGATCTCCAGGCCGTACAGGGCGGCCACCCGCGGCGAGGCGATCGCCGCCGCCCGCCGCTCGCGCTGCTCGGCGATCATCCGCGCGGCGCCGGCCGTGTTGTACGTCGTCATGACCTCCCAGTCGCGAGCCCGCAGGAATTCGTCGGCCTGGGCGAGTGCCTGGGCGTGGCTGTAGACGCGGTCGATCCAGTCGATCGATTGGCCGGGCAGCGCGACGAGGGCCAGCCGGACGGGGACGCTCGTCTCACCGACGATGCGGATCCCGTCGTCGAAGAACTCCGACATGAGGTCGTACGTCTCGCGGATCGAGCCCCCGAGCGAGCTCTCGATCGCGACCACGCCGGCCGTTACGCTCCCGTGCCGGATCGCCTCGAAGACGGAGCGCCATGTCAGGACCGCCTCGGTCTTGACGTCGTCGCCGAAGAAGGCGTGGACCGCCTCCTCGCTGAATGCGCCGGGTTCGCCCTGGAAGGCGACGGTCAGCGCTCGAACCACGCCGTCGTGTCGTGGCTAGCCTCGTCGGGATCGAGCTCCGCCCGGCGGGCTTTCGCCTCCTTCTCCTCGACCTTGGCGCGCTTGCGGTTACCGGCCGACTCCGCCGCCCCGGCCCAGTGCTCCTCGGCGAGGAGCAGGTTGATCGCCCCGATGTAGGCGTCGATCGAGGCGGCGATGATGTTCGTGCTCGTCGTCACGCCGGTGTAGCGGCCGGTTGCCCGCGCTCCGGCGGCGGCGGACGGCGGGGCGATCGTGACGGTCACCCGGCCCTCGGCGTCCGGTCCCTCGGCGACCGCGTGGACGTCGTATTCGATGAGCTTCGGATGACCGGTCAGCACGCCGGCGATCGCCTTGTCGACGGCCCGGAAGAGCGCATCGACGGCGCCGTTCCCCTCCGCCGAGGCCTCCCACTGGTGGTCGCCGGAGGAAATGACGACCGCGCCGCGACTGTTGACGTTCGATCCCGAGGTCACCGTCCAGCGGGCAAGGTGGAGGGTCGGCGTCTCGGCGGCACGATCCGAGGTGGTCGATGGCATCGTCTTACCTCCCGGCCGGGGCCGTCGTGAAGTGGCGTTCGTCGCGGCGTCGAAGCTCCGCGCCGGATTTCCAGATGGCGTACTCGAGTGAGTCGGCGAGGGCGGTCGCGGAGGCCGCGATGATGTTCGTGTCGCTGCCCATCGTCGACCACTCCCGGGTCCCGTCGCTCGAATCGATGATGACCCTCGTCCGGGCGGCCGTGGCCGCGTCGCCGTCGAGGATCCGGACCTTGTAGTCGATGAGGTGGACGTCGTCGAGCTGCGGGTAGAACGCCCGGAGCGCCTTGCGGAGCGCGGCGTCGAGGGCGTTCACCGGGCCGTTCCCGTCGGCGGCCGTGTGGAGGATCTCGCTGTCGACCTCGACCTTCACGGTCGCCTCGGCGAGGAGCTCCTGTCCCGACCGCTGCTCGACGAGACACGTGTAGTCCACGATCCGGAACGGCGCGATGTAGCCCTCCTGGTGGCGGCGGATCAGGAGTTCGAAGCTCGCCTCGGCGCCTTCGAATGCCTGGCCCTCCGATTCGAGCTTCTTGATGAGAGTCGAGAGGACCTTGGGATCGATGACCCCATCGAGCTGGTGACCGAGCTGCTCGGCCCGGATCCGGGTGTTCGCCTTGCCGCCGAGCTCCGAGACGACGAGCCGCCCGACATTGCCGACGGTCGTCGGGTCGACGTGCTGGTAGCTCCGCTCGACCTTGGCGACGGCGGCGCCGTGGACGCCGCCCTTGTGGGCGAACGCCGACCGGCCGACGTACGGCTGGTAGTCGTCGGGCTTCTGGTTGGCGATCTCGGCGACGGACCGTGACAGCTCCGTCAGGCCATCGAGCGAGCCGCCCGCCGCGGGCACGAGCTGGTGCGGCGTCTTGAGGGCGAGATTGGCGACGATCGAGACCATGTTCGCGTTGCCGCAGCGCTCGCCGTAGCCGTTGATCGTCGCCTGGACATGGCGGATCCCCGAGGCGACCGCCGCCATCGAATTCGCGACGGCGAGCTCCGCGTCGTTGTGGGTGTGGATCCCCCACGTCACGTCGGGGGCGTCCGGGTCCGCCTCGAGGGTCCCGCGGACGTCGCCGACGATCGCGAGCAGCTCGTCGGTCATCGTCCCGCCGTTCGTGTCGCACAGGACGAGCGTCCTGCTGCCGGCCTGGCGCGCCGCCCGGAGCGTGGCGAGCGCGTAGTCCCGGTCGGACTTGTAGCCGTCGAAGAAGTGCTCCGCGTCGTAGATCCCCTCGCGACCGCGCTCGATGACGAAGCGGATGGAGTCCGCGATCATGTCGAGGTTCTCGTTCGGCGTGGCGCCCAGGACCTCGGTCACGTGGAGCAGCCAGCTCTTGCCGAAGATCGTGACGACGGGTGTCTCGGCGGCGACGAGCTCGCGCAGGTTCGGATCATCCTCCGCCCGGTTGGAGCGGTGGCGCGTCGAGCCGAAGGCGGCCAGCTTCGCGGTCTGCCAGGTCATCGTTCGGGCGGCCTTGAAGAACTCCACGTCCTTCGGGTTCGAGCCCGGCCAGCCGCCCTCCACGTACGGCATGCCGTACTCGTCGAGCATCCGGGCGATGCGCAGCTTGTCGGCCAGGGAGAGCGTGATGTTCTCGCCCTGGGTGCCGTCTCTGAGTGTCGTGTCGTACAGGACTACGGGTTGGTCGGTCATCGAAGTCGAGGCTCCTCGTCGATCGTCGGTATCGGGTCGCTAGGCCTGGGCCGCGACGGTCGCCCGCGCGGCCCCGGTAATCGCGATCCCGATCCGTCCGACGATCGCCTCGGTCATTCCTGTTGTCCCGACCCGGGTCCCGGTATCCGCACCGGCCGGCAGCAGGTCCGGTGTCCGGAAGCCGTCGTCCAGCGTCCGGGCGACCGCGTCTTCGATCGCGGCGGCGACATCCTCCCGACCGAGCGACCAGCGGGCGAGCATCGCGGCCGACAGGATCGTCCCGATCGGGTTGGCCAGGTCCCGCCCGGCGATGTCCGGGGCAGTTCCGTGGATCGGCTCGTACAGCCCGAACGTGCCGTGGGCGGTCCGCCGCTCACCGAGCGACGCCGACGGCAGCATCCCGAGCGAGCCGGCGAGCACGCTCGCCTCGTCGGACAGGATGTCGCCGAACATGTTCTCGGTGACGAGGACGTCGAAGGCGGCAGGGTTCTTGACGAGCAGCATCGCGCACGAGTCGACGAGCTGATGGCCGAGGTCGACGTCCGGGAACTCGGGGCGCATCTCCTCGACGATGGTTCGCCACAGGCGGGACGTCGCGAGGACGTTCGCCTTGTCGACGCTCGTCAGGCGGTGGCGCCGCCCACGGGCGAGCTCGAAGGCGAGCCGGACCACCCGCTGGATCTCGGGCTCCGAGTACGGCAACGTGTCGCTTGCGACGCGCGCCCCGACCGCGCCGGTCGCCTCCGTTCGCTGGCCGAAGTAGAGCCCGCCGGTCAGTTCGCGGACGATCAGCAGGTCGACACCCTCGAGCAGGTCGGGGCGGAGCGGCGACGATGGCACGAGCGCCGGATGGACGGTGACCGGGCGGAGGTTGGCAAACAGGCCGAGACCGCCTCGGAGGGCGAAGAGCGCCTGCTCCGGCCGGACGGTGGCCTTGGGGTTGTCCCACTTCGGGCCGCCCGCCGCGCCGAGCAGGATGGCGTCGGCTTCCCCGGCCGCGGCGATGTCCTCGTCGCGGATCGCGACCCCGTACGTGTCGATCCCGATTCCGCCGGCGAGGATCTCGCTCCACGCGACCGTGAAGCCGAACGCGGTCGCAGCCGCGTCGAGCACGGCCCGGCCGGCCGCCACGACCTCCGGCCCGACCCCGTCACCGGGAATCGCGACGATCCGATAGTTCGGTGTCGCGAGGTCCGCCTCCTTCACGAGGGATCCTCTAGGACGCGCGGCGCGACGAAGGCGACCGCGACCCCGTTGATCTCGGCCCCGTGGAGCTTGTTGACCGCCGTGAGGTAGGCGTCGAGCGAGGCCTCGATGATGTTCGTCGATAAGCCGTGGCCCGACACGTTCAGCGCGCCCGGTCCCTCGTCCGACGAGCGGCGGCAGCGAACGAGGACCTGGCCCTGGGCGTCCTCGCCGGCAGAGACGGCCTTGATCTCGTACTCGGTCAGGACGGGCCGCCAGCCCATCACCGGCAGGAGTGCCTTGTCGACGGCGGAGTAGAGCGCGTCAACGGGCCCGTTGCCGGTCGCGTCCGCACTGCGATCCTCGCCCTGGACCGTGAGCGAGACGCTGCCGGTGGCGTTGCCGCCGTGCGACGACGTGACGCTCCAGCCGACGATCTCGACCGAGGCAGGCACCTCCGACGCGCGCTGCTCGACGAGGGCGAGGAGGTCCGCATCGGTGACCTCCTTCTTCATGTCGGCCAGCGCGATCGCCTGGCGGTAGAGGGCCTCGAGGGCGTCGCCCTCGATGTCGTGCCCGAGCTCGCGGAGCTTCCCCTGGAGCCCGCGCCGGCCGGACAGCTTGCCGATCGTCAGCTGGCTGCCGGACAGCCCGACGGACTGGGGCGTCATGATCTCGTACGTCAGCGGGTTCTTGATAACGCCGTCCTGGTGGATCCCGCTCTCGTGAGAGAAGGCATTGCCGCCGACGATCGCCTTGTTCGGCTGGACCGCGAACCCGGTCAGGTAGCTGACCAGTCGGGACGCCGCGGTGATCTGCTCTGTCTGGACGTTCGATCCGAGCTTCGGGAACTGGGTTGGCCGCGTCCGGAGGGCCATCACGACCTCTTCGAGCGACGCGTTGCCGGCCCGCTCACCGAGCCCGTTGATCGTGACCTCGACCTGGCGCGCCCCGGCCTGGACGGCGGCGAGGGTGTTGGCCGTGGCGAGCCCCAGGTCGTTGTGGCAATGGACGCTGACCGTCGCCTCGGAGCCGACGAGGTCCACCACGCGCTTGACGAGCACGCCGAACTCCGCCGGGATCGCGTAGCCGACGGTGTCCGGGATGTTGACGGTGGTCGCCCCGGCGGCGACGACCGCCTCGTACATCTGAAGAAGGAAATCGAGGTCGGTCCGCGAGGCATCCTCGGCCGAGAACTCGATCTCCGCGTCGGCGCCCAGCGCCTCCCGGCCGTAGCGGACCCAGCGGACCGCCTCGGCGAGGGCTTCGTCGCGCGACAGGCGGAGCTTGTGCTTGAGGTGGATGTCACTCGTCGCGATGAAGACGTGGAGGTGGGGTCGCTCGGCGACGCGGATCGCCTCGACGGCTCGCTGCGGGTCACCGTCGCGGCAGCGGGCGAGGGCCGCGACTGCGACGCCTCCCTTTGTCTCGCGGGCAATTCTCTGGACCGCTTCGAAGTCACCGGGCGACGCCGCCGGGAAGCCAGCCTCGATGACGTCGACCTTGAGGCGGGCGAGCTGGCGAGCGACCTCGAGCTTCTCGGCTGCCGTCAGGCCCGCACCCGGCGCCTGCTCGCCGTCGCGCAGGGTCGTGTCGAAGATCCGGACCATGCCCGGGGCGACCTGCCCGCCGCTCACGACTTCGCTCCCGCTCCGCTCGCGGCGGCAGCCTGGTTGCCGGCCGCGGCCTGGGCCTGGCCGGCGCGGACGACAACCGGGTTGAGGAACGCCATCTGGCTCCGCAGCTCTGCCCCGACCTGCTCGATCTGGTGGTCGCGGTCCTGGGCCCGGAGCCGCTCGAACTCCTGTCGGCCGGACTCGTTCTCGGCGATCCAGCGAGCGGCGAAGGAGCCGTCCTGGATGTCCTTGAGGACCGCCCGCATCGTCTCGCGGACCCGCTCGTCGATGATCCGCGGGCCGCTGACGTAGTCGCCGTACTCGGCGGTGTCGCTGACGCTGAACCGCATGAAGTTCAGTCCGCCGCGATAGAGCAGGTCGACGATCAGCTTCAGCTCGTGCATCGTCTCGAAATAGGCGAGCTCCGGCTGGTAGCCGGCCTCGACGAGGGTCTCGAAGGACATCTTCACGAGGGACGCGGTGCCGCCGCAGAGGACCGACTGCTCGCCGAACAGGTCTGTCTCCGTCTCCTCGGCGAAGGTCGTCTCGAGGACCCCGGCCCGGGTGCAACCGAGCGCCCGGGCATAAGCGAGGACGCGCTGGCGCGCGGTTCCGGACGCGTCGCGGTGGACGGCGAACAGCGCGGGAACGCCGCCGCCCGCCTGGTAGACGCTGCGGAGGAGGTGGCCCGGCCCCTTCGGCGCGACCATCCCGACGTCGACGTCGCCCGGCGGGTCGATCCGCCCGAAGTGGATGTTGAAGCCGTGGGCGAACATGACGAGCTGGCCGGGCCGCAGGTGCGGGGCGATGTCCGCGTCGTAGACGGCCTTCTGGCCGGTGTCCGGGACGAGAATCATCACCGCATCGGCGGCTTTGACCGCGTCGGCGACATCGGCGACGCGGAGCCCGGCCTCCTCGGCGAGCGGCCGGCTCTTCGATCCGGGCGCGAGCCCGACGATGACGTCCACCCCCGACTCATGGAGGTTGAGCGCATGGGCATGCCCCTGCGAGCCATAGCCGATGATCGCGACGGTCTGCCCGCTCAGCGCCGACGGATCAGCGTCGTTGTCGTAGTACATGCGAGCGGTCACTGCGTCACCTCCATTTCGGGGTCCCCGGTCCGCCTGCCGGACCAACGGACGAACGAGAACCCGGAACCGGGCCGAATCGACCCGTTCCACCGCCCCGTGGTCCGGTAGCCGGACCAAATGACGAAGGAAGCCCGGGATCCGGCCCGATTCGACCCTCCCGGCCGCTCGTTGGTCCGCCAGCCGGACCAGAGGCGGAGGGACCGGTCGCCGAGGGGCGACCAGGCGGACCGGGCGCCGAGGAGCGACCGGGCGCCGAGGGGCATGGACGCGCGGGCTGTCATCGCTTCACCGCCTCCTCGATCGAGCTCGATCCCCTCGCCATGACCACCGCTCCCGTGCGGACGAGCTCCTTGATGCCGTACGTGCGGCCAGGGCGACGAACTCGTCGATCTCCGCCTCCGGTCCGGTCACCTCGACGATGACCGATTCGGGCGCCAGGTCGACGACTCGGCCCTTCGACAGCTCGACGAGCTTCAGGATTTCCGCCCGATTCGAGTCGGTCGCCCGGATCTTCACGAGGGCGAGCTCCTGGCCGACCGTCGGCTCGCTCGTGACGTCCTGGACCTTGAGGACGTCGATCAGCCGGTAGAGCTGCTTGGCCGCCTGCTCGACCGCGACGTCGTCACCGTGAAGGGTGATCGTCATCCGGCTCGTGTCGGGCTGATCGGTGTGGCTGACGGCGAGGGAGTCGATGTTGAAGTTGCGCGCCCGCATGAGCGACGAAACGCGGTTCAGGACGCCGGGCTTGTCGAGGACGATCGCGATGAGCGTGTGGCGACGGGTCTCGCCGCCGCCGGGCAGTGCTCGCGCCGGTGGCGGCGTGTGGGCGTGAGCGGGTGAGGCGCCGGCGACGTCATCTGCCGGCGCCCGCCCGTTCGAGCTTGAATCCGCCGTCATTCGTCGGCCCCACCCCATTTTTCGATGAGGTCGGACAGACCCTTGCCGGCGGGCATCATCGGGAAGACGTTCTGCTCCTCGGCGATCTCGAACCAGATGAGCGCCGGCCCGTCGACGGCCTGGGCCGCCCGGATCGCGTCGTCGACATCGGCCGGGGCGCCCGCCCGGAACGCCGGGATGCCGAACGCGTCGGCGAGCTTCTCGTAGTCGGGGCCGGGCAGGTGGGCCGAGTGATAGTTGCCCGCGTAGATGATCTCCTGCCACTGCCGGATCATCCCGAGCTTCTTGTTGTCGAAGAGCGCGATCTTCACCGGGATCTTGTCCTGGACGAGCGTCATCAGCTCCTGGAACGTCATCTGGAAGCCGCCGTCGCCGGTGATCGCCCATGTCTCGCGATCCGGACGGCCGAGTGCGGCGCCCATCGCCGCCGGGACGCTGAAGCCCATCGTCCCGAGCCCGCCGGAGCTGACGTGGCTGTTCGGGTTGCGGAAGCCCGCGTATCGGGCGAGCCACATCTGGTTCTGGCCGACGTCGGCGACGTAGGTCGCCTGGTGGTCGGTCAGCTCCCCGATCCGGCTGACGACGTAGTCGGCCGAGAGGAGGCCGTCGCGCCAGGCACCGGAGCCGTGCCACGAGCTCGCCTCGGACTCCCGTCGCCATTCCGCGAGCTCTGTGAAGTAATCGGCCCTGGTCTCCGGTTCGACCGCCTCGACCATCGGCAGGAGGGCGCGCAGGACGCGCCCGGCGTCGCCGACGATCGGGACCTCGACGGCGACGTTCTTGCCGATCTCGGCCGGGTCGATGTCGACGTGGACGATCCGCGCGTACGGCGCATAGGTCCGGACATTGCCGGTGACCCGGTCGTCGAATCGCATCCCGATCGCGATGAGGAGATCGGCTGACTGGATCGCCCGGTTGACGTGCTTCCAGCCGTGCATCCCCATGAACCCGTAGCTGAGCGGGTGGGTCTCATCGATCGCGCCGATCCCGAGGAGCGTATGGGCAACGGGGATCTGCGTCTTCTCGGCGAACGCCACCAGGTCATCCCAGGCCTCCGCGTGGAGGACACCGTGACCGGCGAGGATGACGGGACGTTTCGCCTTGGCGATCTCCTGCGCGGCGAGCTTCAGCTGGCGGCCGTTCGCGTCGAGGTTCGGACGGAAGCCGGGCAACCCGGCCACGACCTCCTCGTCGGTCGGATGCTGGGCGCTCGTCTCCTGCTGGAGGGCGTCCTTCGTGATGTCGATGTGGACCGGTCCCGGGCGGCCCGTCCGGGCGATGTGGAACGCCTCCGCGAACACCCGGGGCAGGTCGTCGGCGTTGCGGACGAGGTAGTTGTGCTTCGTCATCGGCAGGGTGATGCCGTTGATGTCGATTTCCTGGAACGCATCCTTGCCGATGAGGGCCCCCGGAACGTTGCCGGTGATCGCGACCAGCGGGACGGAGTCGAGGAGCGCGGTGCCGATCCCGGTGACGAGGTTGGTGGCCCCCGGTCCGGACGTGCCCATGCAGACACCGACCCTGCCCGTCACCCGGGCGTACCCGTCGGCGGCGTGAGCGCCACCCTGTTCGTGGCGAACGAGGATGTGGCGGACCTCCGGGTAGTCGCCCAGGACGTCGTACAGCGGCAGGATCACGCCGCCCGGATAGCTGAAGAAGACGTCGACGCCCTGGCGAATGAGCGCCTCGCAGACGACATCGGCCCCGATTCGCGTCCGGCGCCGCGGACGAGTGTCGTCGAGCATCGCCTTGCGGGCCCGCTCGACGGCCGCCGCGTGGCTGGTGCCATCACCCGGGACGTGCGTCCGGCGCTCGCCGGGACTGGGCGGTTTTGCCGACTTCCCTCTGGTGAGTGTCATCGCTCGTCTCCCGATCCATCGTTGCGTGCAACAAAAAACCCTCGCCTCCCGGCGAGGGTCCCGTTGGTCTTCGGTAGTCGCGGCGCCTAGCGCCCGTCCCTCCGAGTTCCTCCGTTCTCCCGCCGGGAGCCGGTAATAAGGCCGAGAAGGCCGTCCAGCCCGAGGAGGAGCGAGCGAAGAATCCCGAGGAGCGATACGTCGTCGAAGCCTGGGTCGTTCAAGGGCATCTGCACGCGGCGGCCATCGCTTCTGATGGCGATTGCGACACGGCGTCGGTCCTGGCGATCGAACAGGCCCAAGATGGTCTCCGAGTTACACGTGAAGCCGATCCGACCCGGCTGTGTCCGCGCAGTCTACGGGCAGTCGAAGGATCGCGCAACCCGCCGAACCTCCCTAGACGGCACAGCCGCCCCTCGCCGCCCCGGCAACAGCCCCTGAATCGCCGACGACCGCCGGTGACCGGCGGTCGTCGTCATGTCGTGGGTTGGGCCCTAAATGGCCCGGATCAGGTCAGAACCAACGATGACCCGCGATCGGGCCGGCTGTCGATTCGGTTGATACGGAGGTCGTCATTACCACCACCGCATCCCTGCACCAAGGCTCGCGGCCATCAAGGCCAGTAGCGCGATCGCCGTGGTGAAGCGCGCCAGGTTCGCCTTCACGATGACTCCTTCAAGTGCGGTGCGCACCTGGTCCGGCGGCCGGGCGGTCTTGGATCGTCATCGATCCGAGATCCCTGGCTTTGCGTCTCCACCTCACGATGGATTTGCCCTGGACGGCCATAGAGCGGAGGACGTCAAACGTCCACGTACGAAACGTACGATGACTTCAGTCCGGGGTCACTGGGAAGGAAGTACCAATTTCGCCACGTTAGATGGGGGAGTTGCCGTCGAGCACCGCGGTGCGGGCGTCCACCGGGGCGTCCTGCGGGCCATGCCGTCGATGACTCCGACACCCTAGATCACCTCGGGGGCTGGATCCTCGGGCAGCGACGGGGCGGCGGCAAGCGGCGGGCCAGCGTGTCGCCGGTGCAACTGGCCGCGCAGAGCGGTGCGGATGCGGGGGCCCAGCACGTCGCGCACGGCACCGAGGGCGATCATTGCGACCGGCAGGCGCTGTTCAGTCGCGGCCGAGACGACCCAGCCGCGATCGGCGGTGACCGGGGTGACGGGAACCGTCGGGATGCTCCAGCGGTCGCCGCGAGGTCGCTGGATTCCCCAGCGAGTCGATCGCGAGGCGATGTAGCCAGCCGCCTCGAGCCGTTCCGGAAGCGAGGGGATCCCGATTCCGCCGGCAGGCGCAAAGAGTGTGACCGGCGCGCCGGTCAGGTCCTCGAGTTTGGCCCTCGATGACTCGAACTCCGTAGCCAGATCGGCCGCCGGCAGCAGATCAAGACGATCGTGGCTCCAGCCGTGCGACCCGATGACGTGGCCCGCCGCGACCAGCTCCTGGAGATCTGCCTCATCGAGATGCCCCCGGACACCCAGGAGGCCCGCCGGAACGAAGAAGATGGCGGGCACACCTCGTTCAGCGAGCGCCTGGCCAAGCGCCTGGTGGTCGCACGTGCCGTCATCGAACGTGAGCACGACGGCGCCATCGTCGGGCTCGGCCGCCAGATCCAGGGCGAACGTGACGCCGGCCGCCAGGAGCCGATCGATCAGGGCCAGGAAGGCCGGCCAAGCCAGATCGTGATCCTCCTCCAGTCGCCCGCTCACGACCCGGTGGCAGACGAGGACGCAACGACCGGCCGCCTGCGAGCCCGGCCTTGGCGACGTCACGGGCGCGCGAGCACAGCAGTGAAGCGCGCCACCGTGGCCTTCACTGGGAACTCTTGTTCATGCTGCGGCGCCTTCTGGCAGGGCGCGATCTCGCGTCATCGACCCGGGATTTCTCCACTTTCAGGATCAGCTGTGGGCATCACGTCTATCAACGAAACCTACGATGCCGACGGTCCGGGGTCGATGAGAAGGAAGTACCAGCGCGCAACGTTCAGATTGGGGAGTTGCCATCGAATACTGTCGATCCGGAGACGTCACCAGGATCCGCAGTGTTGCGACGAGCCGAGCGCATGGCGACCGCGATCACCACTGCGATCCCGGCCCCGATGAGCAGGTCGCCGATGCTGATGATGTTGGTGAACGGCAGCCAGGCCGGCAGCACGATGACGTCGGTCAGGGGCTCGAGCGCCGGCGAGGCGATCACCCTGCTGTTCGAGTAGCCGACGATCTCCTCGCGGCCCATCGCCGCCGCAGCCGCGGCGCTCATCGGCATGTACCCGCCGTTGGCCACGATCGTGGCCAGGTTGGCGGCAGCACCGAGGGCGACGAGCACCATGCCGGGGATCCGGATGTTCGCAACGACGGTGGCGAGGACCAGGGCCGTCGAGCCGACATAGACCGCCGGGCCGGCATCGCCGATCCGCTCGGCCACCGGGCCGGAGAAGAGGACGACCTGGATCGCGAACCCGATCACGGCGAGCATCGCCCAGCGGATCTTGAGGGTCCCGAGTCCGGATGGTCGACCGCCGAGGATCAGTCCTGCCAGGATCCCGATCGGCAACGCGTAGATGATGAACATCAGGCGCCGACTTCGGCGGGGCGGGCTGAGTCCAGGCCGAACCGGATCCTCGCAGCCGGGGGTCGCTCGACCGCCATGGCGGCCTCGATGGCGCTGGCCTCGACCGGCCGCGCGAAGAAGAAGCCCTGGCCCAGCTCGCAGCCGAGGGAGCGCAGCCGTTCGGCCTGAGCGGCTTCCTCGATGCCCTCGGCGATGATCCGCAGCCCCAGCGTGTGCCCGAGGGCGACGATCGCGTGGGCGAACGCCCATTCACCCGCATCGCGGTCCGCCGGGACGACGAACTCGCGGGCGATCTTCAGGATGTCGACCGGGAATCGGCGCAGGTACCCAAGCGACGAGTAGCCCGTTCCAAAGTCGTCGAGGGCAATCCGGACACCGAGGCCGCGCAGCGACTCGAGCTTTGCGATCGTGGCCTCCGTGTCCTGGAACATCGCCGTCTCCGTCAGCTCCACGACCAGTCGCCCGGGAGCGAGCCCCGTCGCCTTGAGAATTGATTCGATCTCAGCGATGAACTCGGATTGCTGGAGCTGGAACGACGACAGGTTCACGCTCAGGAAGAAGTCGGGAGTCAGGCCCGGGCCGCGCTCCCAGGCGGCGACCTGTTCGCATGCCTCGGCCATGACCCAGCGGCCAAGCGTCAGGATCAGCCCGTTCTCCTCGGCCAGCGGAATGAATTCGTCGGGCGACACGAGGCCGCGGGTCGGGTGCCGCCAGCGGACGAGCGCCTCGGCTCCGGCGATCCGACCGGTGTCGAGCTCCACGATCGGCTGGTAGAACACCGCCAGCTCGCCGCGGCCCATGCTCCGCTTGAGCTCGGCCGAGAGCGCATGTCGGGCGACGATGGCCGCGTGCATCGTTGGTTCGAACACTGCTGCGCGGCGCTTGCCGGCGGCTTTTGCCGTGTACATCGCGACGTCGGCGTTCCGCAGCAGCTCGTCCGCGTGCTCGCCAACACCCCGGGCAACCGCGATCCCGATGCTCCCCCCGATCGAGATCTCCTGGCCCTGGATCGGGAACGGCACCTGCAGCGCGTCGATGATGCGCTTGGCGACCGCCAGGGCACGATCGAGCTGAACCTCGTCGGTGAGAAGCACGGCGAACTCGTCGCCGCCCAGGCGGGCGGCCAGATCGTCGGCCCGCACGCAGCCTCGAATGCGGTCAGACACGGCGGCGAGCAATCGGTCGCCTGCCGCGTGGCCAAGCGTGTCGTTGACGATCTTGAAGTCATCGAGGTCGAGGAACAGGACGACGGTCCGAAGACCGTCCCGCGGCGCGACGAGCTGCTCCTCGACGCGTTCCGCGAACAGGGCTCTATTCGCCAACCCGGTCAGTGGGTCGTGATAGGCCTGGTGCTTCAACTCCTCCTTGAGCCGCGACAGCTCGGCCAGCGACTGCTCGAGCTGACCGTTCTCGAGGGCGACCGCCGCCTGGTTGGCAAGCGTCTCGAGCAGCCGCAGATCGTCGTCGTCGAAGCTCGTTCCCTCTGTCAGGCGGTTGGCCACGGTCATCGCGCCGATCAGCCCGGACTCGGCGATCAGCGGGCTGATCATCGCCTGGCGAATCGGCCGACCGGTCAGCGGGCGGTGCGAACCGGCGGCGCTGAAGAAGGCGTGGCGTTCGACGGCGACGCGGGCATGGACGGGGTCGTCCGCGGCGAGCTTCACGGGCACCATGGCCGCAGGCGGCGCATCCTGGATCGACGTCGTCCGGAGGGCATCACCGCCCTCGCCTCGCGCGTAGATGATGACCTCGGCGATCTCTGCCCGGAACATCGCTCGGGCATGGTCGAGGAGCGCGATCAGGGCGGAATCCAGCTCCGGCGAGTGCTGCATGATCCGGCTTGACTGGTACAGCAGCTCAAGACGGTCGTGCTTCTCGCGCTCGGAGATGTAGGCGCGATAGGCAAGATAGAGCGTCGCCAGCGGAACGATCAGCAGCCAGACGGCCGCCGGATCGATCCAGATGACGGAGATCGCGAGCAGTGCGAGGCTCGTGTTCGCGAGGGCGACCATGCCGCCGAACTTGAGCATCTCGGGCAGCTTCTGGTACTGCGGCGCTCCCCCCGACAACGAGATCGCGGTCGCGATCGTCAGCGCCCCGAGCAGGCAGGCCACGAGCATCGCGGCGAAGGCGGCGATCCAGTCTGTCGCGCCCGGTTTGCCGGCAAACGACCCGAGGCCGTGGAAGACCACGAGGGTCACGGTCGAGATGAACGCGAAGTTGGCAAGATTGAACGCGACCTTCACGACCGACTGGCGGGCCGTGACGAGCAGGGCAACGGCAGACCCGATGAGGACGGCCAGGAGGTACTCGTCCGGCGTCACGAAGAACAGCCCGAGGACGGCCGGGATCTCGCTCAGGGAGAAGGAGTGGGTCTCCCGCCTGAAGTGGACGAGGATGACCTTGGTTTCCGCCGCCACGATCGCCGCTGCGAGGAACGGCCACGGAAATGAGACGGGACTCGGCACGGGCTGGAGGAAGCGGACGCCCTCGAAGTAGACGAGGATCGCGAGGCCCACCAGCATGGCGGTGAACAGCCAGACGCGCGTGGCAGAGGGCCGAAGCGGCCGCCCACCCACGGCGAGAACCAATCGGCGCCATCGCGACCGGGCGGGATCGGTTACCAGACTGCTGGGAGGGTGAGTCGGCGCTAAGGTCGGCATCGCCGGCAGGCGTTCTCTCGTGGCGGGTGAAATCGGGTCCCTTGGTATGCCTAGCGTGATGCCTGCGGACCATGTTTTGCGCCCGCCAAATGTACTAGTCCCCGTAGTACCACCGGGGTCGACGAACTGGGACCGGGGCGGGCCAGCCCGCTGGGACAGGCATCAGCTGCGGCCGGCCTCCCGCTCACCCGCGGCGAAGGCGGTCACGAGCTCATCGAGGTCCTGGCGCGGCTGCCAGCCGGTCGCCTTCGTGAAGGCTGAGCTGTCGAGCTCAGTGCGTGAGTGGCCCACGCGGAACTCGTCAGGACCCTGCGGACCATCCGGCCGGACGACGCAGCGACCCGTCGTCGACGCCAGCCGGTTGATCGTCTCGACGAGGTCGCGCCATGTGACGAAGCCACTGGCGATCGGGTAGGCGCCGCTGGTCGCCGACTCCAGCGCCGCCACGACCGCCCGACCGAAATCCTCGAGGCCGATGTAGGCGGCTCCGGTGGTGGCCATGGCTTCCTCCGTGTCGAAGATGAAGGCGTGGCCCTCGAGCGCGTGGTAGTAGAACGCCGAGAGATACTGGCGAACCGGTCTGCGGCGGCTCGGCCCGAAGTAGAGCGTGGGCCGGAGACTGACTCCTGGACCGCGTCCGGCCAGCTCCTCCCCGAGCGCTGCTCGGAGCTGGAACTCGTTGACTACCTTGCCGCAGTCGTACCAGTCGACGATGTCGATCGGGGTCTTCTCGTCGAGCACGCCTCGTGGGACTCCATGGACGGTCGTGGTGCTTGACTGGACGAATGGCCCGCGCCGCCAGGCATCGATGAGTTGCCCCGTTCCGAAGATGTCCTCGTACAGGACGCGGTCGCGATCGAGCCTCCGGCCGCTGGCAAGGTGGACAATCCCCTCGGCCTCGCCGATGTCGGTGGACATGTCCTGCAGCTCCCCGAGGGCGCCAACGACGGTGCGAGCCCCGTCGAGCTCCGTCGGTTCTCGGACGAGTGCCGTGACCGAGCGACCGGATCGGACCAGCTCGGCGAGGACGGCCGGACCGGCGTAGCCCGTCGCCCCGGTCAGGAACACATCGGAACGTGCCATCACACCTCCTCAGGCCACGGCCGACCGGTCGGTTCGGCCCGGTGGCAAATCGACATCGCGCGCCTTCAGCAACGTCCCATGTCCCGTTCCGAAGATCAGGCGCATCGCAGCGGCCCGATCCGGGTCGGCCGCGAACCATCCCCATCCGAGTACGTCGTCGAGCCAGCCGCGCAGCGTCGGCAGCCGGTCGCCGATCGATCGGGCATCGAGCGCCCAGTCCTCTGCCGGCCGGTACGGGATCATCGCCGGCATGTCTCCGGGCGGCGGGACGAGCTCGATGCCGAACTCGTCCGGCGCTCGCGCCACCGGGGTCGCTGGAAAAACGACGAACCGGTTCACGAGATAGGTCGCGCGAGGCATGTCGTAGATCGACTGTGCCACGAACTCGATCGTCTCGGCCAGCTCCTCGACACGTTCGCCGGGGAATCCGGCGATGACGTTGAGATGGACGCCGATGCCGGCGTCGCCGGCAGCGCGAACGATCCGGCGGATGGCGTCGTTGTCGAGGCCGTCGACCTCCTTGTCCATCAACCTGCGGACGCGGGCCGAGGCCGACTCGAGGCCGAAGAGGACCTCGACGCAACCGGCCCGTCGCATGGCACTGAACAGGTCGCCGGTGAAGGAGAGCTCGAGCTTGGAGCGGCAGATCCACCGGAAGTCGGGATGGCGGACGACGATTCCCCGACGGTCGATCTCGTCGCACAGCGCCCGGAGGATGGCCGGCGACAGCGCCTCGTCGTTGAAGTTGATCGTTCGATAGCCGGCGGCCAGCCAGCGGTCCAGGGCCTCGACAGCGGCCGGGACTTCGGCCGTCGACGGCGGGCGCCGATCGTCGTACTTCTCGTTGTGGATGCAGAACGAGCAGCGGGCCCAGTAACAGCGACGCGGACTCAGCCGTGTCACCAGGACCGGTTCGGGGGCGAATGTCGGCACGGGCGGCGGCACGGCCGTGGCCGCTCCGGTCGGCGACGCCATGGAGGTCGGGGCGAGGTGCTCGGCGAGCGGCACGGTGGCCGTCGTCAGATATCCCCGAACCTCGACGCCGGCGGCGAGCGCTCGCACGAGGGCCGGGACCACCGCATCCCGCTCATCCTTCGCCTCGACGATCGTATCGAACACCGTGTCGAGGGTGCCGGCCACCTTGAGCATGTCCAGGTGCGGTCGGAGCGTGAAGTTCTCGTGGCCGTGGTCGGCCAGGCAGGCGTGGAGGCGGAGGCCGCGCCGGCGCAACCGCTCGACGACGGCCATGGCGAGAAGCAGATCCTCCGGCAGCGTGACGGGCACGACGAGAATGTCGAGGTCCGTGCCGGTCGGGGTGGCCGGATAGTCCGCGGCGACGAGCTCGGCCAACCGGCCGATCGGGCCATCGGCGCGCGCTGCATCGACGAGTGCCCGGCTCGAGTCGTAGGCCAGGCCATCCACCTCGACGCCGGCCTCGAAGGTGAACTCCAGGCCGGCGACCTCGTTTCGCAGGAGCCGGAGGTACCGCGCGACCGGAGCAGCGGCCTCGACGTACGATCCGACCGCGTCGAACGTCTCGCGCTGCTGGAGCCGGCGCAGCGCCTCGCCTGCGATCGATGCCGCGCGAACCACGCGGGCATGGCGGAGGCGGCGCGTCAATCCCCGCTCATCGCCGAGGAGCGCGTTCGCCCCGTCGCGACTGCAGAGAGCCTTCCACCAGGCGGCATTGGCGCTCCATCGCTCGGGCGCGAGGCCCTCGCTGCGGACGGCCGCCCACCAGGCGCCAGGGTCATGCACCGTCGTCGGGAAGCGGCCAGGCGCGGTCATCGACAGGACCCGGACGCGGACCGGCGTTTCCGGCCGGACGACGAGGAGTCACGCCTTGGTCCCCGCCCCGGAACTGCCAACCGCCTGCTCGCTGAGCGGCTTGTTGTCGGCGGGATACGTCCCGGGAGGTGGCGGTTTGATCGTCGGCTGCCTGTAGCCGGGCGGCATCTCCGGCGGCTTCTCGGACCGGTTTCCGGGCCAGATCCGCTTGTCTGGAGTCGGCTCCCGATGTGTGAACGCCGACCAGAGCAGGAACGGCACGGATGAGGCGGCCAGCGCGGCGAGGAACGGCGTGCCCCAGCAGTCGGAGAGGTTCGAGCAGTTGTCCGCGTAGACCGGCAGGGGCGCCGCAAGGAAGAGCAACGTCGACGCGCCGGCAAGGACGGCCGCGACGAGGGCCGTGCCGGCGGGCGTCGATTCGCTTCGGCGGCCGGGGGTCGACGGGGTCGTCAGCAGCTGGACGACGAACATCCCAATGATGACCGCGACGATGACGGAGAAGAACTGCGGCACCGTCCCGGTCGAGTCGAAGGTGGCCGTCGTGTAGAGCGGGCTGATCGTCGCGATCGACAGCCCGAAGACGAGCACCGCTGCAACGACGTAACGGGCAATCGGCGGCAGCATGCTGACGACCTTGCCGACGGGCGTGCGGTCCGCGACGAAGCGCGCGAGCGGGGCGGCGGCGAGCAGCGCGAGGAACAGGATGGCCGCTTCGAGCGGGAAGCTGATCAAGCCTCCCAGCCCGATGGTCAGCAGGGCCGCAACGATGATCCGCCAGACGAACCCGCCGACGATTCTCAGGGGCCCGCGCGATGCGCCCGCGCCAGCCGGCGCGGTCGGCCCGTCGAAGAGCCCGGACGGGCCGCGAACGAGCGCGACCAACCCTGCGACGAGACCGCCAACGACCGCGAAAACGAGTCCCCCGACCTGAGCCGGCTGGACCGCTTCGAGCGTGACGCCGGGGATGCTCGACCAGGTGAAGATCGGCCGCACGAGGACTGTTGCGGCCTGCGTCCAGATCCAGACGAAGGCACCCGTCGACAAGGACGCGAGCCCGGCAACCACGAATCGGTTTCCGGCCACGGTCCGCCACGAGATCGCCAGCTGGCGACCGACGATCGGGATCTCAACGCAGAGGAGCCACAGGAGCCAGATCGCGACGAGTCGCCCGGCGAGCGCCGACGGGAACGGCGTCAGCTCCGAGGGGTGGGTCGTAGACGCCGCGATGTCCGAGACTCCGAAAACGAGCACGAGCAAGACGCCGAGGGCCGGGCTCAGCGCTCCCATGGCGATGGCGGCGAGCATGAAGAGCGGCGCCTCCGTGTAGACGTCGTCGACCTGGAGGCGGAGCCAGTCGATGTTCCGAGCGACGTGGAGGATGTCCGACGTCGCGTGCGTCGCCGAGACGACTCCCGCCAGGGCGACGACCGCGAGCGGGAACGCGACGAGGACGATGATTCGCGGCAAGCGGCGGAATGCGAACGCATCGGCTGCCGCGGCGGCGCGGAGCCGTGGATGGAACCGGCCGATCAGGCGCGCGGGCGCCATCCACCATGGCCAGGGCGGCCGGTCTGCGTCTGCGGTCTCGAGCCCGGCGTCCTGCGGTCGGGCGCGGTCGATTGACTCGTCGAAGATGAGCGGAAGCTCGTTCATCACGTCCTCCCTCGAACGGCGGCGCGGCGGTTGGCTTCTCGGAGGCCCGCCGGCACGAGCAACCCGATCGTGGCCCCGAACACGACGTGTGACAGGAACGAGATCCGTCGGAACTCGTCGACGAAGCCGATGCTCAGCCAGCCGGGATAGAGCACGAGCTGGAACGTCTCGAGGAAGACGCCCCAGGCGATCCCCGTGACGAGCCCGCGCGTCCGGCTGATGCGACCGCCACGGGCGAACAGGCACGCGTAGGCGATCGCGAACGTCGTCCCGTTCATGATGTGGAATGTCCAGCCGACGATCGTGACGGCCGCTGGCGATGCGTCGGCGCCGATCAGGAGCTGCCCGAAGACGCGTGTCGCCTCGAACGGATTGAACGGCGTCGGGTCGAGCTGGGCCAGGACGGCCTTTGTCACGTCGTAGAGGATCGTGGCCACCAACCCGACGACGAGACCCACCGCCGACGGTCCGGACGATCCCCGCCTGCACGCTCGGTCCACCGAGGACACAAATCGCTCCGATCGACACGGCGGCAACCAGCCATACGACGGCGAGCAGGGCACCGAGCGGCAAACCGCCGACGATGTGCAGGACCAGCGCGACACCGTTCGCAAGCGAGGCAAGGCCCACCACGACCAGCCCGGTCGAGTTGCGACCGAGCCGGCGTTCAGGTGCCCTCTCCCGACCCGGGGTGCCAAGGCCGACGGACCCACGGTCGAGCGGCACCTACCTCCAATGCAGTGACGGATCACCAAATACTGATGCCTGGCGTCAAGGGCGACCTCTGCTACCCTCTGGTCTCCTCTGCCTCCACTAGCGAGCCGCTCCGCCATGACCAAACCCCGAACGATCGTCGAGAAGATCTGGGACGACCATGTCGTCAGCCAGGACCAGGGCGCACCGGCGGTGCTCGCCGTCGACCTCCACCTCGTCCACGAGGTGACCTCGCCGCAGGCGTTCTCGGGGCTGCGGGCCCGCGGACTCTCGGTCCGTCACCCGGAGCGGACCGTTGCAACGGCGGACCATTCGACCCCGACTCACTCCCGCAGCCTGCCCATGGCCGATCCGATGGCCGCGGCCCAGGTCGACCAGCTGACCCGCAACTGCGCGGAATTCTCGATCCCGCTCCACGGCCTCGGATCGCCGAGCCAGGGCATCGTCCATGTCATCGGACCGCAGCTCGGGCTGACGCAGCCGGGGATGACGATCGTCTGCGGCGACTCGCACACCGCGACCCACGGGGCGTTCGGGGCGCTCGCGTTCGGGATCGGGACGAGCGAGGTCGAGATGGTCCTCGCGACCCAGACGCTCCTCCAGCGCGACCCGAAGACCTACGAGGTTCGGGTCGACGGCCGGCTCGATCCAGGCGTGTCGGCCAAGGACGTCATCCTCGCCCTCATCGCCCGGATCGGGATCGGCGGCGGCACGGGTCACGTGTTCGAGTACACCGGCGACGCCATTCGCGCCCTGACCATGGAGCAGCGGATGACGATCTGCAACATGAGCATCGAGGGCGGAGCGCGGGCCGGCCTGATCGCGCCCGACGACATGACGTTCAGCTACGTGGAGGGCCGCCAGCACGCGCCGAAGGGCGCCGATTGGGACGCGGCTGTCACGAGGTGGCGAGCCCTCCCCACGGACGAGGGCGCCACCTACGACCGATCGATCACGATCGACGCGAGCGCCCTCGAGCCGATGGTCACCTACGGGACGAATCCCGGGATGGGCATCCCGATCACGTCGCGCGTCCCCTCGCCGGAGGCCCAGGCCGACCCGGCCGCCCGGCGGGCGCTCGAGCGCGCTCTCGAGTACATGGACCTCCAGCCCGGCCAGGAGATCCTCGGCCAGAAGGTCGACGTCGTCTTCGTCGGCTCGTGCACGAACGGGCGAATCAGCGACCTGCGGCTCGCGGCGTCGGTCCTCAAGGATCGCAAGGTTGCCGAGGGCGTCCGGGTGATGATCGTGCCGGGTTCCGACGAGGTGAAGCGCGAGGCCGAGCGCGAGGGGCTCCACGAGATCTTCCGCGCCGCTGGGGCCGAGTGGCGCGAGGCCGGCTGCTCGATGTGCATCGCGATGAACGGCGACCAGCTGTCACCCGGCCAGTACGCGATCTCGACCTCGAACCGCAACTTCGAGGGACGCCAGGGCAAGGGTGGCCGGACGTTCCTCGCCTCGCCTCTGACCGCGGCTGCGTCCGCGATCGCCGGCGTCGTCGCCGACCCTCGTCGCCTGCCGGGGATCGAGTTGATCGCCCCGGTTGGCGGCCGCTGAGGTGGGCGCGGGGTTCGCATCGTTCACGAGCCGTGTCATTCCCATGCCGGCTGAGAACGTCGATACGGACCAGATCGTCCCGGCGCGCTACCTCAAGGTGACCGACAAGGACGGCCTCGCGGAGGCGCTCTTCCGCGATTGGCGCTACGAAGAGGACGGCTCGCTCAAGACGCCGAACTTCGTCCTGGATCGGCCCGAGATGGCCGGCCGACAGATCCTCCTGGTCGGCGACAACTTCGGTGCCGGCTCATCGCGCGAGCACGCGCCGTGGGCCCTCACGGCCTGGGGAATCCGGGCCATCCTGTCGACGTCCTTCGCCGACATCTTCCGGAACAACTCGTTGAAGAACGGCCTGCTGCCGATCGCCGTCGAGGCGGAGAAGCACCATCAGCTGTTCGAGATGCTCGCGCATGATCCGGATGCCGAACTGACGGTCGACCTCGACGCGCAGGTTGTCCATCTGCCGGGCGACGAGGACCTGCCGTTCGACGTCGATCCCTTCGCCCGGATGATGCTCCTGGCCGGGACCGACGAGCTCGGCTATCTCCTCGGCAAGAGCGCCGAGATCGACGCATGGGAGGCGGCACATCCAGCCCGCATCGACACCCGCGCCGGGGCGGCCGCGGGTTGAGGTCGGCGCAGGCCTCGGGTCCGACCCGGAACATCCGGTCGCAACTCGTCGTCTCGACGGCATGAAGACTCCCTCCGCCATGAACCGCCCCATCCTCCTTCTCGGACTGGCCGCATTGCTCACGCTCGCGGCGTGTGCCGGCGGCGCCGCATCAACCGCCACATCGTCACCGCCATCCGCCAGTCCCTCGGCTCCGGCAAGCGTTCCGGGCGGCGGTGGATCATCGGATGGCCCGGATACCGGGGTCGGCGCCCCTGTTGATCCGAGCCCGCTCGATCCGGGAGCCGGCCAGCCCGCCCTCGTCATTCCAAAGCCCGGCCAGCTCAATCCGCGGCCGCTTCCGGCGGAGACGCTCGAGGCATCGGTCGACGGACGCCGCGTCCTTGTCAAGGCCACCTGGTGGAGCGGCGTCGAGCCCTGCTACGTCCTTGATTCGGTCGATGTCCAGCGCTCCGACAACGACATCGCCATCACCCTGATCGAGGGCTCGAGCGATCTCAACGCGGCGTGCATCGAGATCGCCATGCAGAAGGCGACGATCGTCGATCTCGGCGAGCTGGAGCCCGGCACCTACACGATCTCGTCGCCCGGTGGCGACGCGGTTCCGGTCACCGTCACCGTCAGCTGAGGTCGCGAGAGAGCGACGCGAACCAGCCGCTCAGGAGCCGGTTCCGACGTTCGGAGCCGGCTCCTCCATACTTGCCGGCGTGAACTTATTCGACCTCCTCGTGGTGATCATCGTGGTCATCGCGTTGGCGGTCGGGTTCCGGTCGGGGGCCCTGCCGCAGCTCGCCGGCCTCCTCGGGGCGCTCATCGGCGGCGGCGTTGTTCTGATCGCGCTGCCACATCTCGAACAACCCCTTGCCGCGATCGAACCATCGCTTCGCGCGTTCGTCGTGCTGGTCGGAATCCTCTTCAGCGTCGGGATCGGCGAGGCCATCGGATCGGCATTCGGGCGGACGGCCGCGGCAATGCTCGGCGAGGGCCTCTTCGGCAAGGTCGACCGTGTCCTCGGCGCCGTCGTCGGGGCAGCCCAGGCGCTGCTCATCATCTGGCTCACCGGTGGCCTTCTCGCTGCCGGCCCCAGCGCGACGCTCGCCGCCCAGGCCCAGACGTCGTTCTTCGTCCGGGCGCTCAGCGGCGTCCTGCCGGCCCCGACGGAGATCGCCGGCGAGCTGGCGCGGCTCCTCGACGACACCGGGCTGCCGGATCTCTTCGTCGGGCTCGAGCCGCTCCCGGCTCCGCCGGTGGACCTGCCGGACGATCCATTGGTCCAGGAACTCGCCCGGATCGCGATCCCAAGCGTCGTCAAGGTGACCGCGTTCACCTGCGGCGTGGTCTCGCTGGGCACCGGATTCGTCGTCGACCGCGGCTATGCGGTGACGAACGCCCACGTCGTCGCCGGCGCGAGCACGATCCGGGTCGCAGCCGGGGATGCGGTCTTCGATGCGGTTCCCGTCCTGGTCGATCCGGACCTCGACGTTGCGCTGCTCTACGCGCCCCAGCTCACCGCGCCGCCGCTTGACCTGGCCCGGGCCGATCCGGAGCGCGGAGCCGCGGGTGCAACATTCGGGTTTCCCGGCGGTGGCGGCCTCGACGTCCAGCCCGCGGCGGTCGCCGGTGCCTACTCGGCCCAGGGACGCGACATCTACGGCAAGACCAGGGTGACGCGCTCGATCCTCGAGATCCGGGCGGAGATCGACCAGGGCGACAGCGGCGGTCCGCTCGTCCTGGCAGACGGCACCATCGGCGGCGTGGTCTTCGCCGAGGCCCGCACGGACGACGAGGTCGGCTATGCATTGACGCCCTCGTCGGTCCGGGACGCGATCGCCCCGGCCCTCCGAAGTACGAGGCTCGTACCTACCGGCGCCTGCATCCACTAGCCCTCGTCCGCCGGCCGGACATGCCGGCGTTGGCCGCTGGGCTGGGCCGAGGTCAGTGGGCCGTGTTCGGTTCCAGGTTGCGAACGCGCTTCGCGAGCGCCTGCAGCACGGACGTCTGGATCGTCGGGAATTGATCCATCAGCGAGTGGAACTCCCGGTGGCCGAGGACGAGGAGCTTGGCAGGGGACGCTGTCGTCGCCGTCGCCGTCCGGGGGCCGTCGTCGATCAGCGCGATCTCGCCCAGGAAGTCCCCGGGCCCGAGCGACGCAACCTTCGCGCCGCCGCGATCGATCTCGACGGACCCGTCGATGATCACGAAGAACTGGTCGCCGGAGCCGCCCTCGCGCATGAGCACGTGGCCGGCCGGCACGTCGACCTCGTCGGTGAGGCGGCCGAGCTCCTCGATGTCTCGCTTGCCGAGGCCCGTGAACAAGGGCACACGCTTGAGGAGCTCGAGCTTCTGGTCGGTGTGTGTCGCCATCTCACCCTCTCCGATCGGCGGCTGGGCATCTTCTCGTCCGCGCAGCATAGCGCCCGGTCCCGACGGCGGAATAGCGTCGGGCCGCCACGCATACACTTGTGGCCCGCGAACTCATCGAAACCTCGGGCCGATGGCTTCGCAGGGCTCAGCCTCGGGCCTCGGTGAGCGGGCGGATGTTCTTCGTTGAGGGTGCCAATTCATGTCAGATCACCCATACAACACGCCGTCTGATCCCGCCAAGCGTCATTCTGCCGCGCTGACCGACGGCCCGGAGCGGGCCGGTGCCCGGGCGATGCTGAAGGCGGTCGGGTTCACCGACGAGGACCTCGCGAAGCCGCTCGTCGGCGTGGCGACCACGTGGATCGAGACGATGCCATGCAACCTCAACCAGCGACGGCTGGCCGAGCACGTCAAGGCGGGGATCCGGGCGGCCGGCGGGACGCCGATGGAGTTCAACACGATCTCGGTCAGTGACGGCGTCTCGATGGGGACGGAGGGGATGAAGGCGTCGCTGATCAGCCGCGAGGTGATCGCCGACTCGATCGAGCTCGTCGTCCGCGGCCATCTCCTCGACGGCCTTGTCTGCCTCGTCGGGTGTGACAAGACGATCCCTGCCGCGGCGATGGCGCTTGGCCGCCTCGATGTTCCCGGCCTGGTCCTTTACAACGGGACGATCTATCCGGGGGTCTACAAGGGCAAGCGCAACGCGACCGTCGTCACGGCCTACGAGGCGATCGGAGCCTATCGTGCCGGCAAGATCACCCTCGACGAGCTGTACGAGGTCGAGAACGTCGCCTGCCCTGGACCGGGCGCCTGCGGCGGCCAGTTCACGGCCAATACGATGTCGACGGTCATGGAGTTCATCGGCCTGTCGCCCGCCGGCCTCAACGGAATCCCGGCCGAGGACCCGGGAAAGGACGAGGCCGCGCGCCGATCAGGCGAGCTCGTCATGGACCTCGTCCGGCGAGACGTCCGGCCATCGAGCATCGTCACCCGCAAGTCACTCGAGAACGGGATCGCGTCGGTCGCAGCGACGGGCGGCAGCACGAACGGCGTCCTGCATATGCTCGGCATCGCCCACGAGTTCGGCATCCCGCTCGACATCGACTCGTTCGGGATCGTCGCCGACCGGACACCGATCGTCGCCGACATGCAGCCCGGCGGTCGGTTCACCGCCTCCGACATCCACGACGCCGGCGGCGTGGCCCTCGTCATCCGCGAGCTGCTCAAGAAGGGACTGCTCCACGGCGACCAGCGGACGGTCGACGGACAGACGATCGCGGAGATTGGCGCGTCCGCAGTCGAGACCCCGGGCCAGGAAGTCGTGGTACCGATCGAGCGGCCGCTCAAGCCGACGGGCGGCCTGGCGATCCTCCGCGGCAGCCTCGCCCCGGACGGCTGCGTGGTGAAGCTCGCCGGCCACGAGCGCCGACAGCATCGCGGCCCGGCGAGGGTCTTCGATTCGGAAGGGGCCTGCTACGAGGCCGTCCGAGCGCGCCAGATCGTGGCCGGAGACGTCGTCGTCATTCGCTACGAGGGTCCCGTCGGCGGGCCCGGGATGCAGGAGATGCTGGCGGTTACCGGTGCGCTGGTCGGCGAGGGGCTCGGCGATTCGGTCGCGCTCATCACGGATGGCCGGTTCTCCGGCGGGACCCACGGCCTGATGATCGGCCACATCGCCCCGGAGGCGGCGCTCGGCGGCCCGATCGGGCTGATCGAGGACGGCGACGAGATCGTCATCGACGTCGACCGCGGGGCGCTCGATCTCGACGTCCCGGAGGCGGTCCTCGCCGAGCGACGAGCTCGCTGGACCCCGCCGCCGCCACGCTACGCCGGCGGGGTCATGGCGAAGTACGCCGCGCTCGTCAGCACAGCGTCGGAGGGCGCCGTGACCACCGGCCCGCGGCTTTCGGCGCTCCTGGCCCGGGACTAGGTCGCAAGTCCGGTGGAGGTGAACGTCCGCAGGTCGGATCTCGATCGGGTTCAAGACATCGCCGCAGGGCGTCGATTGGGGGACCCTGGACGCGACATGGGCGCGAGCCGGCGAGCTCGAGATCTTCGATTCGGGCTGGATGAACGACCACATCACCGATCCGTCGCTCGAGCGATACGGCGCGAGCTGGGAGGCGGTCAGCGCGCTGACCGCGCTCGTCCACCGTGTGCCGGGCATGACCGTCGGCCACGGCGTCCTTTCGAACACGTTCCGCCACCCGGTGATCCTCGCCAAGGCGGCAACAGTCCTCGACCACGCGAGCGGCGGCCGGTTCGTCGTCGGTCTCGGCGCGGGCTGGCACGAGGGCGAACACGTGCCCTTCGGGATCCCGCTCCCCGAGATCAAGGAGCGCTTCGACCGGTTCGAGTCGGCCGTTCACGTCCTCAAGGCGCTCTTCAGCGACGACGCGACCCGCGAGCCCGGCGTCTCGCGGCCCGACCCGTTCTACCCGCTCGACGGCGCGACGAACCTCCCGGGGCCGCTGACGCCCGGCGGGCCGCCGATCTGGCTCGGTGGTCAGAAGCGTCGGGGACTCGCGCTCGTCGCCCGGCACGGGGACGGTTGGATGCTGCCCGCGATCCCCGACTACGATCTCGCCTACTTCGGCGCGAAGCGCGACGGCATCCTCGCGGCGATGGAGGACGTCGGCCGCGATCCGGCGGGATTCGCCTTCGCGGCGCAGGTCCAGACCGGCACGACCGCCGACAGCCGCAAGGCCGCGGTCGACGGGGCCCTCGCGTTCGCCCGTGCCGGCGCCACCCACCTGATCCTCGGCATGCCGGCACGCCTCGGCCCTGACGGGTTGACGGCCGTTGCCCGCGAGGTCGCCACTCCGCTCCGCGAGGCCCTCGGGTGACCTGGTCCGTCCGGAACGCCACGGACGAGGCGGCGGATCTCGCGCGCGATCACCCTGGTCGTGAACGCGACCACCCCGGACAACCCGACCTCGATCGACGACATGCGCTGGGAGGACGCTACCTACCCGGGCACCGTCCGTTTCCTCGCCGAGGAGACCGGTGAGGCCGTCGGCGCGGCGACGGTTGGGCGGATCTACATGTATCGGCCGGAGTATCCCGCGCTCTGGGGCTCCGTCAACGTGCTACCCGCCGCGCGCCGGAGGGGCATCGGATCCACCCTCCTCCGGACGATCTCGGCACACGCCCGGTCGGTTGCCAAGCCGGCCCTCCACGTCTCGGCATCGGACGGCCGGCCTGAAGGGATCGCGTTCCTGCGCAAGCACGGCTTTGTCGAGTACAAACGCTCGAAGACGCTGCGGCTCGAGCTGGCCGGACTGCGAGCGCCCGAGATCGACCCGCCTCTGGGCGTCCGGCTGACCTCGCTCGAAGAGCGACCCGACCTCGTCGCGGGCGTCCATGCCGTGGCCATCGAGGCATTCCCCGATATCCCGGGCGGCGACGAACCGATCGCGGCCGGCGACCTTGCCGAGTTCCGCGCGCGCGACGTCGATTGGCCGGCGATCCCGCCGGGCGGATTCGTGGTCGCCGTCGAGTCGGCAACGGACCGCGTCATCGGCTATGCGAGCCTTGTCTTCAAGCCCGGCTCGACGACCGTCGCCTCGCACGACATGACGGCCGTCGTCCGGGATTGGCGGGGGCGCGGTCTCGCAGGGGCCCTGAAGCGAGCGACGATCGTGTGGGCGCTCGCCCACGACCTCGAGGCGCTCGAGACCGGGAACGACGGCGATAACGCTCCGATGCGGGCGGTGAACGCACGACTCGGCTACCGACCCCTGCCCGACGAGGTGACCATGCGCGGCCTGGCCGACGAGGTGGAGATCCCGGCATGACGACCGAACCGGAGGAGCAGCGGCCGCAGGTCGAGGCGCCGCCGGACGACCTGCCGCCCGAAGGCCTGCCGCCCGACCCGGCGGCGTACGACTCAGAGCGAAATGCCCTCGCCCGTGCCCGCGGGCTCGCGGCGCCGTACATCCCCGGCGGCCGGGACCCGGAGCCCGAGGCAGGCCGTCGCGAGGAGCGGTTCTACGGCCGGTTGCTCCTGATCATGGTTGGCGTGATCGTGGCCGCCGGCTTCGTGCTCGGGATCCTCGCCAACATCATTGGCGCGCTGGGGACGAGATGACCTCGAACTCGTTGCCGTCCGCGGGGATCGATGCTGCGGCCTGGAGGAGCGCCGGAGACGAGCTGATCGAAACCCTTGGCGCCCTCATCCGGATCCCGTCGATCAATCCGCCCCCGCTCGACGCACCGGACGGCGAGCTTCGCGCGGCCAGCTGGATCGCGGATTCACTTGCCGACGCGGGCATCGTCCCGGAGATCTTCGAGCCCGTGCCGGGTCGCGGCTCGGTGACGGCCCGCCTGCGCGGAGACGGGACCGGCGGCGATCCGCTCCTTCTCCTCGGCCACCTCGACGTCGTGCCCGCGCCGCCGGAGCGCTGGACCCACGATCCGTTCGCCGGCGACATCGCCGACGGCTACATCTGGGGCCGCGGCGCGGTCGACATGAAGGATCTCGTCGCGATGGAGCTGACGATCATGCGGATGCTCGCTGCGGAAGCGCGGCGGGCCGGCCGCGACCCGGCGTCCGATCCGGTCCCGGGCCTCACCCGCGACGTCCTGTTCGCCTCGACTGCCGACGAGGAGGCCGGCGGCCTGAACGGCATCGCCTTCCTCGTGATGGAGCGGCCCGAGCTGCTCCAGGCGGCCGGTGCGATCAACGAGGCGGGTGCGGTCGCGACGACGTACGCCGGTCGCCGGTTCTACCCGATCGGCGTGGCCGAGAAGGGCTACGCGGTCTATCGGATCAGCGTCACGGGAACCTGGGGACACGGATCCATGCCGCGTGACGACAACGCCGCGGTCCTGGCGGCGAAGGTCGTCGCCCGGCTGGCCGTCCAGGGCCCACCTCGGATCACCCCGACGATGGCCGCATTCCTCACCGGCGCGGCCGACTCCCTCGGCGGCGAGGCCGCCCGAACGCTCCGCGCGCTCGCAAGCGACGACCCCAGGCTCGCCGAGGCTGCCATTGACGGGCTCTGCGAGCCGATGTCGGCTCGCGTTGTTCGGGCGCTGCTGCGCGACACCGTCAGCCCGAACATCATCCAGGCCGGCGTGAAGTACAACGTGATCCCGGGCGAAGCGACGATCGAGCTCGACTGCCGGGTCCTGCCCGGCACGTCCGAGGAAGCGATGCGCGAGGCGGTCGAGGAGAGGATCGGGCCCGAGCTTGCCGCCGCATGCGACATCGAGCTCGTCATCTTCGGGCCGCCGGTCGACGCACCGGCCTCTGGCCCGCTCTACGACCTCCTCGCCGAGACCGTCGTTGCTCACGATCCGGAGGGAATCCCGCTTCCGTTCATGGTGCCGTTCGCAACCGACGCCAAGCACACGGCGATGCTCGAGATCCCGACGTATGGCTTCTCGCCGCTCCGGCTCGATCCGGACGAGCGGTTCCTCGAGCTCTTCCACGGCGTCGACGAGCGGGTCGGCGTCGAGGCGCTCCGCTGGGGCCTGCCGGTCCTCTACGACGTCGTCCGCCGCTACTGCGGCTGACATCGGCCGTAAGGTCCCCGGCGCGCGGAGCGCCGATGAATACGACGGTCTCGTCGCGCTGCGTACGGCAGCGGCCCGATGGCAGGCCGGACTCCGGGCGCGAGGATCGTTCCAACGGTGGCAGCTGGGTAGCCGCCGAACGAAAGGGGACGATTTCGATGGACCGCCAGACGAGGCGCGCCTACTTCGAGCGCCTGTGTGACCTGCGCGCCGCCTACGCTCGGCTCGGCGCCGACGACGCCACGAGCGTCATCTCGATCGAGGCAATGATCGCCCGCGCGAACCGCCTCATCGAGCGACGCGGGTCGCCGCTGATCATGATGCTCGACGGGAGCGCCAAGAGCGCCTGACCGGAGCGAGACCTCGTCCTAGCGGTCGGGGGACGACGAGGTTTCCTCGCCGGGGTTGAGGGTGACCGCCTCATCGCAGCTCGTGCAGCGGAAGATGCGACGGATGCCCCAGCCGCGTTCGGGGTCGTGGTCGGCCGGGGAATGGTGGGAGCGATCCTCGACCATTTCGCCCCAGCTACCGTCCTTGTGACGGTGCTCGACCCGGTAGATGTACTCCAAGCTCGTGGGATTCACGCGTCGTTCCTCGTCGGGGATTCTGGGTCAATCCATTCTGGCACCCTGCGGAGGCGCCCGTCTCAGCCCTGTTCGGCGGTCGCCTTGATCAATCGGCCGCGGCGGGAGATCGCATGGGTGGCCAGGGCCGCGACGCCCATCGCGATCAATGCCCGCTCGGCGGTCGGCAGCGGCCGGACCGCCGACAGGAACTGGTCAGCCCTCGCCCGGTCAACGACTCTGAGCAGCGCCTGGCCGCGCTGGGTGAGCTGCAGGGTGCGCTGGCGGCGGTCTTCGGGCTCGATCCGTCGCTCGACGAGCCGTCGCCGCACGAGCCCGTCGACGAGGCGACTTGTCGCCGACGGCGAGCGATTGATCACCTCGGCGAGGTCGCCGATCGTCATCGTCCCGGAGTCGGCGAGAACATAGAGCGCGGCCAGCTGGGTGAAACCGAGCCGCATCTCACCGAGCTGCGATGCGAACCCGATGACGAGCTCGCGCCAGAGCGCCCGGCCCATCGCGACACGCTCGGAGATCTGGCGGACGTTCTGGATCCGGCTGCCCGCCGCCAGGACCGGAGCCGACAGGTCGGCCTCGAACCGGCGCGCAATCGTCCGCCTCGGGGGCGGCCCGGAGAGGCGGCGCTGCGTGGAGCGAGCTTCACTTGCCATTGCACCGCGAGCATACGGCTGAACGGGAGTTCCGTGCAATCGCGCACAGGCCCCCTGATGCAAGGACCCCCGGCGGGGTACCCTCGGCACGATGCACACGTATGCCTTCGTGTTCCCGGGCCAGGGGTCGCAGTCGGTCGGCATGGGTCAGGCCCTTGCCGAACGCTCGCCCGCTGCAGCCGCGGTCTTCCTCGAGGCGGACTCCGTCCTGGATCAGCCGATCACCCGGCTTGCCTGGGAGGGTCCGGCCGACGAGCTGGACCGGACGGAAAACGCCCAGCCGGCGCTCCTCGCAACATCGCTCGCCTACCTCGCCGGGGTCCGCGAACGATGGGCGGAGCTCGGCATCCGGGTTCCCGATGCCGCCTTCGCGGCGGGTCATTCGATGGGCCAGTACTCCGCACTCGTCGCTGCCGGGGTCATCTCGCTCGCGGACGGGTTGCGGCTCGTCCGGGAGCGCGGACGCCTGATGCAGTCATCGGGCTCGGGACGGGACGGGGCGATGGCGGCGATCATCGGACTCGATGACGCCCGGCTGCCGGAGCTCGTTGCCGCCGCCGCCGCCCACGGCACGTTCGGCGTCGCGAACAGGAATGCCCCGGGCCAGGTCGTCGTCTCCGGCGACCGCGCGGCGATCGAGGCCTCGGCCGAGATCGCCAAAGACCTCGGCGCACGGAAGGTGATCGTCCTTCCGGTGTCGGTCGCGGCTCATTCGCCGCTCATGGCAGAGGCGGCCGCGGCAATGCGTGACGTCCTCGCCACGGTCGCGTTCGCCGACCCGACGACGCAGCTGCTCGCCAATGCCGACGCCCGCGTCCTCTCCGATGGCGAAGCCGGTCGGGGGGAGCTCGTCGAGCACCTGACCGCCGGTGTCGACTGGGTCGCGGCCGTCGAGCGGATGACCGGCGCCGGGGTCACGACGTTCATCGAGGTCGGCCCGGGTCGGGTTCTCACCGGCCTGATCAAGCGAATCGCGCCCGATGCTGAGGCGATCGCCCTCGACGATCCGGCGGCGGCGGATCGGCTGTTCGTCCCCTTCGCTTCGCCAACTCCAGCCTGATTCTTTGAGAGGGACCCAATAACGTGCGCAAACCCGATTACGACCGCCGCGTCGTCGTCACCGGCCTCGGTGTCGTCAGCCCGGTGGGCAACGACGTCCCCACTGCGTGGGACAACCTGATCCGGGGCAACTCCGGCCTCGCCGAGATCACGCGGTTCGACGTGTCGCGCTACGAGGCGAAGGCCGCGGGCGAGGTCCGGGACTTCGACGCTTCGAAATGGATGGACCCAAAGGCCATCCGCCGGAGCGAGTCGAGCATGCACTTCGGGGTGTCCGCCGCAAAGCAGGCCCTGATCGATTCCGGGTTCGAGATCACGGACGCGAACCGCGAGGATGTCGGCGTCGTGTTCGGCTCCGGCGCGGGCGGCCAGCAACTGATGATCGAGGCCTGGGTCGCACTCCACGAGAAGGGTCCGCGGAGCGTCGCGCCCACCTTCATCGCGAACGGCCTCGTCGACTCGACGTCGGGGATGATCTCGATCGAGACGGGAGCGATCGGCCACAACGTCTGCATCGTGTCCGCCTGTGCGACCGGCACCCACAACGTCGCTGAGGGCGCCGAGGCGATCCGCCGTGGCGACTGCGTCGCGGTGATGTCCGGCTCGACCGAGGCGCCGCTGCTCGAGACCGCTCATGCCGGCTTCACGAACATGCGCGGAATGGGCCTGCCACGGCCGGGGGAACCGCTGCAGACCGTCTCGCGGCCATTCGACGCGACCCGCGATGGATTCGTCCTCGGCGAGGGGGCCGCATCGCTGTTCCTCGAGGACCTGGAACTCGCCAAGGCGCGCGGGGCGCGAATCTACGCAGAGGTCGTCGGCTATGGCTCGACCAACGACGGCTGGGACATGGTCCAGCCGATCGCCAAGGGCACCGGGTCGTCCCGGGCGATCAAGATGGCGCTCGAGCGGCGAGGCGTGCCTGCCGACGAGGTCGACCTGATCAACCCGCATGGGACCTCGACGCCGCTCGGCGACCTCCGCGAGACGGAAGCGATCTGGGCCGTCTTCGGGGAGCACACGCCGAACATCGCGATCAGCGCGACGAAGTCGATGACCGGCCACATGATGGGCGCCGCCGGGGCGTTCGAGGCGTTCGCGACCGTGAAGGCGGTAGCCGAACAGTGCATCCCGCCGACGATCAATTACCGCGATCCCGACCCCGAGTGCAACCTGCAGATCGTCACCGAAGCCACGCCCCGCGAGATCCGGTACGCGATCTCCAACAACATCGGGCTGGGCGGCCACAACGGGGCGGTGATCTTCAAGCGATACGACGGAGATTGACGCAGGCTGTCGCGCCTGAACGGCCATGGCTGCGTTGACGCCTTCGCTCCTCGCTCACGGACGTTTGAAGTCCGTTCGCTCCGGTGCTCGGCGTCGCCTTGCCCTGACCGCCCAGCCGCGACGAATGCAATCGGGTACATACAATCTCAACAGCCCAATTCTCTGAGGTAACTCTTGCCTGAACTCGATCCTGCGCGCCGCGCCGTCGTCACCGGCCTCGGGGCCGTCATGCCGATCGGCAATGACTTTCCGACCTACTGGTCGAATCTCGTCGCGGGCGTGACGGGGACGCGCCTGATCCAGAGCTTCGACACGACGGGTTTCGAGGTCCGGATCGCAGCCGAGGTTCTCGACTTCGATCCGACGGTCGCGATGGACCCGAAGATGGCCCGCCGGATGAGCCGGTTCATCCACCTCGCGATGGCCGCAGGCAAGGAGGCCGTCGCGGATTCGGGCATTGATTTCGCGGCGATGTCGGAGGACCAGCGCGACCGCGTCGGGGTCGTCGTCAACACCGGCGGGGGAGGAATCGAGACGATCATCGACGGGACACACGTCCACGACACGAAGGGGCCCCGGTTCGTATCGGCGTTCGCGGTGCCCGCCCTGTCGGGCTCGATGGGCGCCTGCCTGCTGTCGATGGAATACCGCCTGACCGGCCCGGTCATGACCCAGGTCGCGGCGTGTGCGACGTCCGTGATCGCATTTCACGACGCGCTGCGGCTCATCCGGACCGGTGAGTGCGACGTCGTGCTGACCGGCGGCTCGGAGGCCCCGGTCGTCCCGATGGGCGTCGCGGCACTGGGCAACATGACCGCGCTGTCGAAGCGGAACGACTCGCCGGAGACCGCGTCGCGGCCATTCGACGGGTCCCGCGACGGCTTTGTCCTGGGTGAGGGAGCGGGCGTCGTCGTCGTCGAATCGCTCGAACATGCGCTGGCTCGCGGCGCCACCCCGATCGCCGAGGTGATCGGTGGCGCGCTGACCGCCGATGCCTTCCACATCAGCGCCCCCGAGCCGACGGGTCGCGGTCAGGCGCGAGCGATGACGCTGGCACTCAAGAACGCCGGCGTGGCGCCGGACGAGATCGACTACATCGTCGCGCACGGAACGGCGACGCCGCTGAACGACGCGACCGAGACCCGGGCGATCAAGGCCGCCTACGGCGCGCATGCCCGGAAGGTCGCGATCAGTTCGCCGAAATCGATGATCGGCCATCTCGTCGGCGCCGCCGGGATTGCCTCCGCGCTGGCCGGCATCGGCGCGATCCGTGATCAGGTCATTCCCCCGACGGCCAACCTGCACACGCCTGACCCGGAATGCGACCTCGACTATGTCCCGGTCACGGCCCGCAAGGCGAAGATCGACACCGTCGCCGTCAACGGGTTCGGGTTCGGCGGCCAGAACGCGGTGGCGATCTTCCGCCGCCTCGACTGAGCGGGCGGTAGCGCCGCCGGGCGGCCTCCGCGTCAGGGATCGACGATCAGCAACCCCACCATGCCGGCCTCGGCGTGGCCCTCGACCGAGCAGATGATCCCGTAGGTCCCCGCGGCGGGAGCGACGAAGCGGATCCGCTGCGTCTGGCCGGGCCGCGCGCCGGCGTCGATGTTGGCAACCCCCTCGACTTCCCAGTCGTGGAAGATCGGGTCCGCGTTGGTGAACTGGACGACGACGAACTCGCCGCTCCGGACCACGACATCGGTCGGCTCGAACCTGACGTCGCGGGCAACGACCGCAACACGCGCGGCCGACGCATCGATCGCCCTGTCCGTGGCCAGGACCCCACCGGCGATCCCGAGGGACGCGAGGGCCACGGCGATCAGGTACCAGGCGCCGCGTAGCCGCCCGACGAAGCTCCGCGTCGGAGCCCTCCGGGGCGCCTCCGGCCGCGCATCGAATCCCCGCAGTCGGAGCGAGTTCGTGACGACGGCAACCGACGACAGGGCCATCGCCCCCGCCGCGAGCGCGGGATTGAGCGTGATTCCGAACGGGACGAGGGCGCCCATCGCGACCGGGATGAGCAGGACGTTGTAGGCGAACGCCCAGAACAGGTTTTCGCGAACGATCGACATCGTCGCTCGGGAAAGGGCGATCGCCGAGGCCACGCCCCGCGGATCGCCGCCGACGAGAGTGACACCCGCGGCCTCGATCGCGACGTCGGCACCGGTCCCGATCGCGATGCCAACGTCGGCCCGGGCAAGGGCCGGGGCGTCGTTGATCCCGTCGCCGACCATCGCGACGATCTGGCCGTCCGCCTGGAGCTCCTCGATGATCGCCGCCTTGCCGGCGGGCAGGACCCCTGCCCGAAGCCGCTCGGGTGGGATGCCGACCTGTGCTGCGACCGCCTCCGCGGTCGCCTGGGCATCGCCCGTGACGAGCCAGGTGACGATTCCCGCGTCCGCGAGTTGCCTGACAGCAGTCGCGGCCTCCGGCTTGATCGGATCGGCGATCGCGAGCACGCCGGCGGCGGACCCCTGGATCGCGACGAAGGCGATCGTCCGGCCCGCGCCCGCGGCCGCGGCCGCGGCTCCGCTCAGGGCGTCGGTCCCGATGCCCCGATCCGCGAGGAGGCGGGCGCTCCCGACGACGACTTCAGGCCGTCGACCGTGCCGACGACCCCCTGCCCCGCGATCGCCTCGAAGGCATCGGCGGGTCGGAACCCGAGCTCGTCGAGCCGGGCGCGGGCCACGATTGCCGCGGCGAGCGGGTGCTCGCTCCCCCGTTCGAGCGAGGCGGCGAGATCGAGCATCGCGCTCTGATCGACGCCCGGCGCGACATCGATCGCGACCACCTCCGGCCGGCCGGCGGTCAGCGTCCCGGTCTTGTCGAAGACGACCGTCGAGACGCGATGAGCGGTCTCGAGCGCCTCGCCGCCCTGGAACAGGATCCCGGCCTCCGCGCCGCGGCCGGTCCCGGCCATGATCGCGGTGGGTGTGGCGAGCCCCATCGCGCAGGGGCAGGCGACGATGACGACGCCGATGAACGCCGTCAGGGCGAGGGTGAGCCGCGGCTCCGACCCGAACGCGAACCAGGCGACGAACGTGAAGGCCGCGATGAGCAGCACGGCCGGCACGAACGCCTCGCTCACCCGGTCGGCGAGTCGCTGGATCGGTGCCTTGGAGCCCTGGGCATGCTCCACGAGGGCGACGATCCGGGCAAGAGCGGTGTCGGTGCCGACCCGCGTGGCCCGGAACACGAATGAGCCGGTCGTGTTGAGCGTGGCACCGATGACCTCGTCGCCCGGTCCCTTTGGGACTGGCATCGCCTCGCCGGTGAGCATCGATTGGTCGACCGTGGACGCGCCGTCGACGACGATGCCGTCGACCGGGATCCGGTCGCCGGGCCGGACCCGAAGCAGGTCGCCCGGCTGGACGTCCTCGACCGCGATCTCGACCTCGTCGTCACGGACGAGCCGCGCGGATGGAGCCTGGAGGCCGATCAGCCTCCGGATCGCACCGGTTGCCTGGCTCTTCGCCCGGGCCTCCAGCCAGCGGCCGAGAAGAATGAGGCCAATGATGATCGTCGAGCTGTCGAAGTAGGTCTCCGGATGGAGGCCCGCCTGGTGGATGACATCGGGGAAGAGCGTCACGAACACGCTGTACGCCCAGGCAGCCGTCGTCCCGACGACGACAAGCGTGTCCATGGTCATCCCGCCGTGACGGGCGGCCCGCCAGGCGGCCGTGTAGAACCGGCGTCCGGCCCAGAACTGGATGACCGTCGCAGGAATGAGGATGAACCGGTTGATGTCCTCCATCGGGATCGACGTCTGTGGCCAGAACATCACGACCATGATCCCGACGGCGACGGCCAGCGAGACGAGCGCTTCGCGCAGGATCCGGTTCGCGTAGGCCGCACGAGCAGCGGCATCGGCGGCTGCTGCATCGCGGAGTGATCGCGTCGCTGCCGATTCCTGCTCGGACGGGACGGGCTTCAGGGAGTAGCCCGCGGCCTCGATCGCCCCTTCCAGCTCTGCGCGACCCGCCAGCGCCGGCAGGTAGCGGATCGTCGCCGCCTCGGTCGCGAGGTTGACGGCGGCCTCAGCGCACGCCGGGTGTCTTCTTCAGGAAGCGTTCGATCCGGTTGACGCAGCTCGCGCAGGTCATGCCCTCGACAGGCAGAGTGACCTCGATCGGTCGCGGGCGGCGGATCGGCGGGCGCTGTTTGCATACTCCCTGGGAGTATACCAGAGGTAGGTCCGCTACCAGCCCTCGCTACCAGGCTTGCCCTTGATCGGCCCGACGATCCGGGACGTCACCCAGCCGCCGTAGAAGCCGCCCGCCTGCGGGGTCGCTCGCTCGTCGCCGACCCACGCTTCGTCAACTCGGCCCACGTAGAACGCGATGTGGCCGGCGATTGCCTCGAACCCCGGCTCTGGATCTCGGTACGTCCAGGCGACGCTGGAAATCGATCGATCACCATCCAGGTAGTCGAAGTACGACGCACCGCCCTTCCATTCGCAGGTCGTCCTGCGGTCAGTCGGCCGCAGCCTCGGAAGGTCAACGTCCTCAGGCGGCAGGTAGTAGACGGGAGCGCCGGCAGTCTCAAGGACGCGGAATGCGCTGGTCGTGTCGGCCAGGGTGCGACCGGCCACTACCACGCGAATCCGCTCCGGGACCGACTCCACCCTGGGCGGTCGCGGATAGTCCCAGACGGACTCCTGGCCGGGGCCCGGCGCCACGGGCGTGACACCAGCGGGCACTCGCGCGGCACTCACTGAAGGAGGGACTCCACACGCAAACGATAGCCGCAACGCTGCGGATCGATGTCGGCGACACTGTCCACCCGATGCCAGAAGAGAGCGGACCCGTTTCCGTTGCCGCCGTCGCAGCCCCGTGGGGGCCGGTCTACATCGCCGCCACGTCGGTCGGCGTGGTCGCCCTCGAGAACCTCGCGCCACGTGACGAATTCGTGGCGCGGCTCGAACGACGACTCCATCGCGTGGTCGGGACCGACCACACTCCGATCCTCGACGCGGCGGTTGCCCAGGTAGAGGAGTTCCTCGCCGGGACTCGCCGGGCGTTCGATGTCCCGCTCGATCTTGGCGACCGCCCGGCCTGGGACCGAACGGTCTTCGCGGCCGATCCAGGAGATCCCGTGGGGCCAGACGACGAGCTATGGCCAGCTGGCGAGGCAGATCGATCGGGCGGGCGCGGCCCGTGCGGTTGGCGGGGCAGTCGGCCGCTGTCCGATCGGATTGATCATCCCGTGCCACCGAGTAATCGCCGGCGACGGCTCGCTGGGTGGCTACGGCGGCGACTGGTTCGGATCGCGAGAGCGGCACCTGGAGCTGAAGTCGGAGCTGCTGGCACGCGAAGGGATCGACATTCCCGTGCCACGCGGCTGACCCGCGAGCGGCTCGCCGGGGCGACGTCAGTGGATTGAGTGCACCACGGCGTGGCCGCGGCCGCGGGCGATGAGCCAGCGGTTGACGGGGAAGGCTGCGATCCCGGCAACGAGCAGGGCGACCGCGAGGCTGGCCCAGAAGAGGGGATCCGTGATGCCCGCGGCCATCGCCCCAGGGATCGCCAGGATGATGGCGTTGTCGACGATCTCCATGACCGTGATCGAGATCGTATCGGCGGCGAACGCGAGGCGGAGCGCCGGGCCGGCCGCCATCCCGGCGGCGAAGAGCGGCCGGAGTGTCAGCGCATATCCGAACACGAACGCAAGCACGATGGCGAGCGCGATCGACGGAAGATCGTCCCAGCCGAGCTGGGTCGCGATGACGAGCCCGAGGACCTCACCGATCCCGCAGCCGGTCAGGCAATGGACGGTCGCCTGGTAGGCCAGCCGATTGATGGACGGTGCGTCCTGGTGAGAGCCGGCGTGGTCGTGCATGCCGGCGTCATCGCTCACGGCCGGCCGGTTGCGCCGTCAGGACCTGGGGACGGGCCGCATCGGATAGAGGCCGACGACGATCGGCGAACGCGGATCGAGCGAGAGCTCGTAGCCGACCTCCCCGCCCCGTAGCAGCTCGCCGAGGAGTCCGCCCTCACGGGCGGGAAGGCCGACGAAGATCCGGCCAGTCCCCGAGGTCGACCGGCGTCACGTCGTCCTCCTGGCCGTTGATTCCGAACCGCCGCCGGAGCTCGTGCATCGGAACGTATGGACGGCTCTTGATGAAGCGACGCAGCTGGGGTGCCGTGCAGCCGGCAGGCACGCCGAGCGACTCCCGGTCGTTGCCGGCGCGGCGCGGCTCACCGGCCCGGGCCGGGTAAGCGATCGTCGCAGCGGCCGGAGCGGGCGGCGGCTCGATCGGGGCGACCGGAGTCCCGGAAACTGTCGTCGGCGTGGCCGGCGCAGCCGGGGCGGCGCCAGCCGGGACAGGACCAGGCTGAGGGCGATCGACGCGGACCGCGGCGTCGGAGGGCGGCGCGTCGGGCGTCGGCGGGCGCGGCGCGTCGGTCGGGGCAGCGGCCGTCGGCGCGGACGGTTGGCGGGCGTGGCCGTTCTGCCGGTGTGGCCGTCCGCCGTGGTGGCGCCGGCTCATGGGCCGGGCCGACCCGGTCGGGCGCCCGGGTGCGTCGGAGCGGCGGCGAAACGCCGCGTCAATTTCGAATGCATTGTGATCCGGTGTCGAATCGGCCAACCGGTGGGCTCGCCGTTCCGGGGATGATACCGCAGCCCGTCAGCCGTCGACGACGTTCAGGTCGCGTGGTGCTTCGTTGAGGACGATCGGTCCGTCTGCGCCGCAGACGACGATGTCCTCGATTCGCGCCCCGTAACGGCCGGGCAGGTAGATGCCTGGCTCGACGCTGAACGCCATGCCTTCGGCGAGCGGCTCGGTGTTGCCGGCGACCAGGTACGGGTCCTCGTGGCCCTCGAGCCCGATGCCGTGGCCCGTCCGATGGAAGAACGCCTCGCCGTAGCCCTCGGCGTCGATGATTCCGCGGGCCGTCGCGTCGATCGCCTCGCAGGCGACACCCGGGCGGACGGCCCTCGTCGCGTTCTCCTGGGCCGCGAACAGCACGCTGAACAGGTGCCGGAACTCCTCGTCCGGACCCTTCGCGACATCGCCGCCCGTGACCCACAGCATCCGGGTGATGTCGCTGCCGTACCCGCCGAGCGTCCCGCCGATGTCGAGGACAATCGGCTCGCCGGCCTGGATCACCCGCTCCGATGCCTCGTGGTGCGGCGAGGCAGAGTTCGGCCCGGACCCGACGATCGCGAACAGGGCCTCCTCGTGGCCCTCGGCAATGAGCCGCTCGCGCACCTCGTGAGCGACGTCCGCCTCCGTTCGCCCCACGAGCCGGCCGCCCGCGATCTGGGCGACGACCCGGTCGGCGGCCTGGGCCGCGAGGCGGAGAAACGCGATCTCGTCGGCGTCCTTCGTCATCCTCAGAGACCTGAGCGCGCGCGTCGCCGACTCGAAGCCAGCTCCCGCCAGCGCGCGCTGGAGCTCGAGCAGGTGGTACGCCCAGAGCCGATCCGAGACCCCGAGGCGGAGCGCACCCGCGCCAACGCGGTCGTGGACGATCGAGGCGACGAGGGCGTGGGCACTCTCGGTCTCCTCCCACGTCGCGATCGGGATCTCCGTTCGACATCCCGCCTGGGCGGCCGGCTCCTCCAGGCGAGGGACGACGAGTCGGATGGGATCCTCGCCGGGCGCGATGACGAGCATGGTCAGCCGCTCGAGCGGCAGCGCCTCGTAGCCCGTCAGGTAGCGGAGGTCTGGGCCGACGCCGACGAGGAGCGCGTCGAAGCCCGCCGTGGCTGCGGTTCGGGCGACGCGCTCAAGACGCTCGCGGTAACGGCCCGGCGGGATCTGTGGTCGCGTGGCAACGGTCATCGGCGCGCCTCCGTGCGGTTCGGCGTCCCCTCGAGCCAGGTGGCCAGCGTCTTCGGGCCATCCTCGAAGAGCTTCCGGTAGGGATGGACCCGATCGGCGCCCGCCGCCAGCGCTCGCCGGCGCAGCTCCGCATCGTCATGTTGCCCGACGGCAAGAACCCGGCGACCGGCATCAGCGGCCTTTCGGACGGCGACGATCCCGTCGTAGGCACGTGCGGTCAGGTCGACGATCACCGCGTCGGCCGCCGGGAGCGCCTGGCTGAGCGCGGCGATTGTCCGCACCGGGGCCGCGTCGGCCCCGGCCGCCTGCACCTGCGCGATGAGGCGGGTTGACCAGATGAGGTCGTCGGCAAGGACGAGGACGCGCACGTTCGATGGGCCCGCAGTCAGCCGAGCGTGTTCGCGAGGTGGCGGAAGACGTCGCGGGCGGAAACGAGCCCGGTCGGCCGGCCGTCTTCGACGATCGGGATGTGGCGGAAGCCACCGACGGCCATCTTGTGGATCGCCACGGCGACCGTGTCGTCATGGCGAACGACGACGGGGTCGTGGGTCATGAGCTCCGCGATCGGCCGGGCCTCGAGCTGGCGGCCGGCGACCTTGAGGACGGCGTCGCGGTCGGTGAAGATGCCGACCAGCCGCCCGCCGTCGACGACCAGGACGCAGTCCGTGCCGTTGTCGTGCATCCGACGGACCGCCTCGTCGGCGTCGGCGGTCACGTCGATCAGCTCCGGCTCGCCGACCTCGAGCGTGTCGAGATGCACGCCGAGCACGGGTCCGCGGTACGAGATTGCCGCCTGCGGTGTGTCATGGCCGGCGAGGTCGGCACCGCAGTTGTCGCAGATGTCCGACCCCCCCAGGTTCTCGAATCCGCATTGCGGACAGCGCATCGATCCCTCCGCCCCCAGTTCGTGTCGGTCAGTCGACGGTCCAGGTCTCCCCGCTGGCCAGGACCTCGGCAAGGTCGCCTTCGCCCTGGGCAGCCACGGCTGAGGCGATCTGGCCCTCGACGAGCTGGTCGTGCGTCGGGCGCGGGACAGCCCGCAGGACGCCGACCGGAACCGGAAAGTCCGGCCAGAACATCCGCGACAGCATCAGCGCGAGGTAGGGCTCCTCCGCCTGCTCATCATGGACGAGGAGATCGGCCTCCGTGACGCCGTTCTCGCCGATCGTGACGACCTCTGGGTGCAACCCGTTCAGGCGGATGCCCTTGTCACGGTCCTTGCCGAAGATCATCGGCGCGCCGTGCTCGAGGACGAGCATCCGGTCCTCGCGGACCTCGCGGTCGGTGAAGTCGCGCCAGGCGCCATCGTTGAAGATGTTGCAGTTCTGGAGGACCTCGACGAAGGTCGAGCCCTTGTGCCGGCCGGCCCGCTCGAGCGTCTTCTGGAGGTGCTCGGTGTGGGTGTCGACCGAGCGGGCAACGAACGAGGCCTCCGACGCGAGGGCGATCGTCAGCGGCTGGATCGGCGTATCGACCGTGCCCGCCGGGGTCGATTTCGTTCGCTTGCCGAACTCCGACGTCGGGCTTGCCTGGCCCTTCGTGAGGCCGTAGATCCGGTTGTTGAACATCACCATCGTGATGTCGACGTTGCGCCGCATCGAGTGGATGACGTGGTTGCCACCGATCGACAGCGCGTCGCCGTCGCCGGTGATGACCCAGACCATGAGATCCGGGCGGGCGGCCTTGAGGCCGGTGGCAAGCGTCGGCGCCCGGCCATGGATCGTGTGGAATCCGTATGTGTTCATGTAGTACGGCAGGCGTCCGGAGCAGCCGATGCCCGAGATGAAGACGATCTTCTCCTTCGGGACACCGAACTCCGGCATCTGCTTCTGGGTCTGGGCGAGGATCGAGTAGTCGCCGCAACCGGGGCACCAGCGGACTTCCTGGTCTGAGACGAAATCCTTCCGGGTCAGCTGGATGATCGCGGCGTTCTCTGGCGAAAGCGCCGGCGGCGTCTGTTCGGTCATTCGATTGCGCTCATTCCTTGACGCCAAGCATTTTCTCCGCCTGACCGGCGATCTCGGCGATCGTGAACGGCTTCCCGCGGACGCGGTTGTAGCCCTCGGCGTCGATGAGGAACTGGCCGCGGATGAGGAGGAGCAGCTGGCCGAGGTTGACCTCGGGGATCAGCACCTTGCGGAAGCTCCGGAGGACCTTCTCGGTATTGGCCGGGAACGGGTTGAGGTGGCGGAGATGGGCGTGGGCGACGCTCCGGCCCTGGCCCTGGAGTCGCTCGACGGCGCTCCGGATCGCCCCGTACGTCGAGCCCCAGCCGAGGATCAGCAGGTCGCCGCGATCCGGCCCGAGGACCTCGAGCGGCGGGATGTCGTCGGCCATGCGGGCCACCTTCGCCTGCCGGAGGAGCTGCATCCGGTGGTGGTTGTCCGGGTCGTAGCTGACGTTGCCGGTGATGTCCGCCTTTTCGAGGCCGCCGATCCGGTGCTCGAGACCGGGCGTTCCCGGGATCGCCCACTTGCGGGCGAGCGTGACCGGGTCGCGGTCGTACGGGTGGAACGTCTCCTTCTCAGTCCAGTTCTCCACCGAGATGTCCGGCAGGTCGGCGATCGTCGGGATCTGCCATGGCTCGGCGCCGGTGGCGAGGAAGGCGTCGGACAGGTAGACGACCGGCGTGACGTACTTGAGCGCCAGGCGCCAGGCCTCGATCGCGAGGGTGAAGCACTCGCCAGGAGTAGCCGGTGCAACGATCGGCAGCGGTGAGTCGCTGTTGCGACCGAACATCACCTGGAGCAGATCGGCCTGCTCGGTCTTCGTCGGCATCCCGGTCGATGGCCCGGCGCGCTGGACGTCGATCACGACGAGCGGCAGCTCGACCATGACCGCCAGCCCGAGCGCCTCCGACTTGAGGGCGATGCCAGGGCCGGAGGACGCGGTCATCCCCATCGCGCCGCCGTAGCTGGCCCCGATCGCGGCCCCAATCGCGGCGATCTCGTCCTCGGCCTGAAAGGTCTTGACCCCAAAGTTCTTGTAGCCGGACAGCTGGTGGAGGATGTCCGAGGCCGGCGTGATCGGGTATGAGCCGTAGAAGAGCGGCCGGCCGGCCAGCTTCGACGCCGCCAGCATCCCGAGCGCGGTCGCCTCGTTGCCGGTGATGTTGCGGTAGGTGCCCGGCGCCAGCTTGGCCGGCGCGACGCGGTAATGGGTGTGGAAGATCTCGGTCGTCTCGCCGAATGCGTACCCGGCCTTGAGGGCCCGCTTGTTCGCATCGGCGACGACGGGTCGCTTCCCGAACTTGTCGTCGATCCAGCGGACCGTCCCGTCGGGGTCCCGGCCGTACAGCCAGAACATGATTCCGAGGGCGAAGAAGTTCTTCGTCAGGTCCTTCTGCTTGCTCGTCATGTCGAGCCCGTCGAGCGACCGCTCGTTCAGCGTCGAGATCGGAATCTCGAAGAGCGCGTACTGCTTGAGCGAGCCGTCGGTCAGCGGGTTCGATGCGTAGCCGGCCTTGTTGAGGTTCTGCTGGGTGAACGCGTCGCTGTTGACGATGAGTGCGCCGCCCGCCGGCAGGTCCCCGACGTTGGTCTTGAGGGCGGCCGGGTTCATCGCGACGAGCACGTCCGGCTCATCCCCTGGCGTGTGGATATCGCTCGAGCTGAAACTGATCTGGAATCCCGAGACACCGGGCAGCGATCCGGCCGGCGCGCGAATCTCGGCGGGGAAGTCGGGCAGCGTGCTGATGTCGTTGCCGTAGACGGCCGCGGTCCGGGTGAACTGGGTCCCGGTCAGCTGCATCCCGTCGCCCGAATCGCCGGCGAAGCGGATCGTGACGCGGTCGAGCTCCTGGAGCTCCGGGTCCAGCGGCTTCGTGTCGATCGTCATCCGCCCTCTGCCTTGCGCATGCGCTGGTGGGGTCGGGGCGGGAGGTTGAGCAGCTCCTCCGGAAACGCCTCGGCGAGATACTTCAGGATGTCCTGCGGCCGGACGACGCCGACCAGGTGCTCCTCGTCGTCGAACAACGGCACGTTTCGGTATCGACCGGTCTGCATCAGCTCGATCGCGTCGCGAACCGTCTCGTCGAGGCGGAGGTGACGGGGGTTCGTCGTCATCATCGTCTCGACAGGCCGTTCGAGGTCGACGTCGCCCCCGACGATCCGGCCGAAGATGTCGCGCTCCGTCAGCACGCCGGCCAGGGTCCCGTCCGGGTTGGCCACGAAGACCGAATCGCCTGTTCCGGTCCGCTGCATCGCGGCGATGCAGTCGGCCAGACTCGTGCCCGGTTGCACGGTCACGGGTTCTCGTCGACTGAGGACCTTGATGCGCTCGTCCGCGACGGACGGCACACGCGCAGTCACGTCGCGTTCGGTGAGTTCGCTCACGCGGCAAGTGTAGTCGGTCGCCTCCCTGATAGCCTCCGGCGGTGGATCGCCGCCGAGCCATCGGAGTCGCCCTCATCCTCATCTCTGCCGCCAGCTTCGGCTCGGGCGGGCTGTTCGCTCAGCCTGTCTACGAAGCCGGCGTCGGCTGGCTCGTCCTGTCTTCGTGGCGGTTCGGGTTCGGGGCCATCCTGGCCTGGCTGTGGGTCCTCGCATGGAGGGACACGCGTCGCGGGCTGCGGTTGCTCGACCGGCGAGCGGCCGTCGTCGCCGTCGCCCTCGGCATCCTGTACACGGGCAATTCCGGGACCTACTACGCGGGCCTCGAGGAGGTTCCGGTCTCGCTCGCTTCGCTGATCGTGTACATCTACCCGGCGATCGTGGCGGTGATCGCCGTCCGCGTCGGCCGCCGGTTGGAGGGCCGTCGGCCCTGGTTCGCCCTGGCGCTCGCCCTCATCGGTGTGGCGCTCGCGGTTGGCGGAATCCCGGAGGGCGCGATGCCCCCGGTTTGGGCGCTCGGGCTTCTGATTGCCTCGTCGATCATCTACTCGATCTGGATCGTTCTCTCGGCGCGGCTCGGGGGAGAGCGGCGGGAGCGCCCGGCGCAGGATACGGAGGAGGGCTCGGACGCCGCCGCGGTAACGGCGCTGATGATCACCGCAACCGCGGTCACGTACTGGCTCGGGTCACTGGCGGTCGGAGCGCCGGTGACCCCGGACCGGATCCCACAAGCCGCGTGGGGAGGCTTGATCGGTGTCGGCGTGATTGCCACGTTCGTTTCGATCCAGACGTTCTATGCCGGGACGCGGCGGATCGGGGCCGCCCAGGCTGCGCTCATCAGCACGACCGAGCCGATCTGGACGATCGTCCTCGCGGCGCTGCTCTTCGGCCAGACGCTGAGCCCGACGCAGCTCCTCGGCGGGGCCTTCATCATCGTGGGGGTGCTGATCGCGCAGGCACCTTCCCAGGCGTTCAGCGCGATCCGGCCGGGCGTCCGCCTGGCCGACGAGTAGGCAATCGAGGGAGGAGGAACCGATGGCGAAGACGGAAATCCGGACAGACGCCGCGCCGACACCGGGCGGCAGCTATTCGCAGGGCATCCGCGCCGGCGGATTCGTGTTCACGGCGGGCCAAGTCGGGATCGATCCGGCGACCGGGGAACTCGCCGGCGACACGATCGAGGAGCAGACGGCACAGGTCCTGGACAACCTGACGGCGGTCCTCGCGGCCGCCGGGGCCACGCTGGCGGACGTCGTGAAGGTCACTGCGTTCCTCGCCGACATGACGCTGTTCCCCGGCTACGACGCCACCTACCGCACGTACTTCCCCGAGCCGCGACCGGCTCGTTCGTCAGTCGGCGTCAACCTTGGGCAATTCCTCGTCGAGATCGAGGCGGTCGCGGTCATTTCCGACTGAGACGTGAGCCGCGGGGCCGCTGGGCGGCGGCGTCCCGCGGGGGCGCGTGTCGAGCGTGGGCGCGGACCTTTCCTGCCAAATGTCCGTTCAGTGAGCATTAGGCGGCGTAACTCGGCGCCACTCGGAGTTCTGAGGGCCAGACAGCGTTCGCATTAGCCTTCGAAGGCTAACTTCCTGACGACGAGCGCACGTTGGGAGCGTGGCTTCCCGCCTAAGGTTCACCACACGAACATTTGGCAGGGTACCCGCCGGGGCGGCGACGGCGGGGCCGCTGGGCGGCGGGCGAGGCCCAGGCTTCCGGGCCACTCAATCGCGGACGGCGGCCAGCGCGGCTTGGGCTCCGGCCGCGACCAATGCGCCGTCGGCGCCGATGCCGACGAACCGGTAGCCCATCTCGAGCAGGCCCGGCACAACGGCCGTGTCGTAGACGAGGATTCCCGGCGATTTGCCGTGAGCCCGGCACGCCGCCGCGACCTTCTGCAGGGCATCGCGGTACGTCGACGAGCCGAACTGGCCCGGGATCCCGAGCGAGTGGGTGAGGTCGGCCGGGCCGACGAACAGGACGTCGACGCCGTCGGTCGCGGCGATCGCGTCGGCCTCGGCGAGTGCGCCCGCCGATTCGATCTGGACGATGCCGACGATCCGGTCGTTGATCTGGCCGATGTCACCGTGGGCGACCGCGCCGAGCCCCGCGCCACGGGTCCGGAGGGCGACGCCGCGCATTCCGACCGGCGGGTAGCGGAGGAACGTCACCGCCTCGCGTACCTCCTCGGCCGACTGCATGCGAGGGATCATGATCCCGGTGGCGCCCTGGTCGAGCGCCCGACCGATCCGGATCCGCTCGCCTGACTGTGTCCGGACCATGGCCGCGGCGCCCGTCGACTCGATCGCCATCAGCATCGACGGGAGATCCGCCTCCGTTCCGGCTCCGTGCTCGAGGTCCACGAGCAGCCAGTCGTAGCCGGCCCGGCCGCAGAGCTCGGCCGACGCCGGCGAGGACAGGTCGAGAAACAGCCCGAACAGGGTCTCGCCGCCGAGGACGCGGCGACGAAACGTCTGGTCGATGGCCTGGATGGGCATGGAACCTCCGCATGAACCCACAGTCGGACCGTGCCAGTATCGCGCCGCGCGGCGTCCGGCACACGACTTGAACGTTCCGGCGGCGGCCGGCTCCATACTCATCGAAGCGGCCAGGCGGGCCGTCACCCGAGGGGTCGGGACGGATGCAGCAGCAGGATCTCGTGGTACGGGCAGCGGCGGGCGATCGCGACGCGTTCGCAGCGCTGGCCACGAGCCACATCGATCGCTGCTACGCGCTCGCCTACCGAATCCTGCGCGACCCGGATCGGGCCCAGGACGCGAGCCAGCAGGCGCTCCTGGGCGCCTGGCGCGACCTCCCCAGCCTCCGCGACCCGGAGCGATTCGATGCCTGGCTCCATCGGCTGGTGGTCCACGCCTGCTACACCGAATCGCGTGGCACGCGCCGCTGGAACAGCGCCCAGTTTCGTGTTCTGACCATCACCAGCGTCGATTCCGATCCGGCGACCTCCGTCGCCGATCGAGAGGCGCTCGAGGATGCCTTCCGCGGGCTCTCTCCGGAGCACCGCGCCGTCGTCGTCCTCCATCACCACCTCGGGTACCCGCTGACGGAGATCGCGGACACCCTGGGCATTCCCGTCGGGACCGCGCGGTCCCGTCTCCACTACGCGGTCCGTCAGCTGCGGTCCGCGCTCGATGCGGGCGCCATGCCCGCGCCAACTCCCGAGGAGCGACCCGCATGACCCGATCGGACGAGCCGCTCTTCGATCCGCGCATCGCCGACTGGCTCGAGGACGACCCATACACGGCGCCGGACCAGGCGCTCGACGTCGTCCTCGCCGCCTTCCCATCGATCAAGCAGCGGCGCGCCTGGCGCGTGCCGTGGAGGGTTCCAGGAATGAATACACCGCTTCGCCTCGGGCTGACGGCGGCGGCCGTTGGGGCCGTGGCCATCGGGTCACTGTTAGTCCTCAACCGCGGGACCAGCGGGCCAGGAGGCCCGGGCGGACCGACGCCATCGGCCACGCCCGCGCCGACCGCCACCCCCGCGCCGAGCCCGAGTCCGTCCGTCGGCGACGGACCTGCTCGATGTCTCGACGTGGACGGCCTTCATCGTCGCCGCCGCTATGGCTTCAGCGCGCGCTACCCGGCAACGTACGAGGTCCGTCCCGTCAGAGGACCTTCTGGCGGATGCCCAACGCCGCGGGCAACATGTTCGACGGCTTCCGCGGCGATGGCGCCGCCAAGTGGCTCGACGGCGTCTCGACGCTGCTCCCCGTGGGCGCAACCCGGGACGACTGGTATGACGAGTATCGACGGGACCTCGTCGAGGACGACGAGCCCTGGGAGCCCGAAGACCTGCTTCACGGCCCGGGAGGACTGGACCTCGACGACCGTCGACGGCCTCGCTGCGGACCTCCGAGTCGGTTGCGAGGACGCTGGAGGCCTTCGTCTTCGTCGGAGACCGGGTCTATATTTTCGGTGCCTACGGCTACGACGGTGTCAGTCCCCCGACCACCGAGCCAGGCGTCTCGGATGAGCTCCGGGGCTTGTTCGAGCTGTGGCTCACGACGATCACGCTCGATCCGACGTCGGCGCAGGAGCCCGCGCTCACGCCGACGCCAAGCTCGAGCTGACTCCGAGTACCCTCGCTCGGGCCATCAGTCCGGGAACGCCTCCGGGCCTCGCTCCGCGAGCTCGGAGGCTTCCTTCGCGTGGTCGGCCGATGGGAGCCACGAGTACGGGTAGCGGTCGTCGTCGAGCTCCATCGCGGCCTTCGTGATCCGAAGCGGATGGAACGTGTCGACCATGACCGCCAGCTCCTCGGTCGCGCTCCTTGCCGATCGATGCCTCGACCGTGCCCGGATGCGGCCCGTGGGGAATCCCCGCCGGGTGGAGCGTGAACGACGCGATCTCGACCCCGCGCCGGCTCATGAAGTTGCCGGCGACGTAGTAGATGACCTCGTCGCTGTTGATGTTCGAGTGGTTGTACGGCGCCGGGATCGCGAGCGGGTGGTAGTCGAACTTGCGCGGCACGAACGAGCAGACGACGAAGTTGCGCGCCTGGAACGTCTGGTGGACCGGCGGCGGCTGGTGGACCCGGCCGGTGATCGGCTGGAAGTCGCCGATGTTGAAGCGGAACGGCCAGAGGTAGCCGTCCCAGCCGACGACGTCGAACGGATGATGCGTGTAGTGGTAGGCGGTGACCCGATCGGCCGATCGGACGTCGATGACGTACTCGCCTGACTCGTCTCGGGGCCCGACCTCGTCGGGGGCGTGGAGGTCGCGCTGCGAGTAGGGCGCGTGCTCGAGGAGCTGGCCGTAGTCGTTCCGGTAGCGCTTGGGCGGCTCGATCACCGACGGCGCCTCGAGATAGAGCATCCGCTGCGCCGAGCCTTCGTCGGGCTCGAGCCGCCACGTCGTCCCGATCGGCAGGACGATGTAGTCCCCCGGCCCGTAGCGGATTGGCCCGAAGATCGTGTCGCAAACGCCGGTGCCCTCATGGACGAAGAGCATCTCGTCGGCGACGCCGTTGCGGTAGAACCGGTCGTTCGGCATCGCCTCGGCGGGCCGGAGAACGCCGAAGATCACGTCGCTGTTGAAGTACAGCGGGATCCGACCGGAGACGGCATCCCCGCGCGGCTCGACACCGCCGGTCTTCGTCAGCCGATGGCGATGGAGGTCGTCGTCGGCCGCCTCGATCTGGATCCGCGGCCCGGGCTCGATCCGGTGGGTCCGCGTCGGCGGGACGAGGTGGTAGAGGATCGACGACCGGCCGGTGAAGCCCTCCATCCCGAACAGCTCCTCGGCGTAGAGGGAGCCGTCGGGCGCGCGATGCTGGGTGTGGCGCTGGCGCGGAACGCTGCCGTGCTGCGACGTAGAACATCGAGAGACTGGCCTCCTCGCCTGAGGAGGCCAGTCTAGTGGCTGTGCGCGGACCCTGATCAGGGTTCGATCTGGATCGAGTCCACGATCGCCTGGAGCTCGGCCAGGTCTGAGACTGTGGTTCCCGCGAAGTCCGCGGTTTGCACCACGACGCGGATGCCTTCGACATCGAGGATCCAGAGATGCCATTTGTGGCTTGGTCCCTGAGCAGGCATCGAGGGCGCCCAGGGGTAGTAGCCGAAGGTGCAGAGTGCTCGGGATCTCCGCCGGAATCCTCGAGGACCGTGATGTCCGACGGGAGCTGGAGGTCCACGTATTTCCCGCTGTATCCACCGAGCGAGATGCTCGTGGGAGTCGTAGCGTCGATGAGAGGATGGTCGGCAAGCGCGTTGGCGAAGTCATCGACGCTCGGTCCGACCGGGATGTCCGGCAGGTCCTGGTCGCACCTTGATGCAGGGGTCGCTGTACAGCCAGCCGCCACGGTCGAAGCAGAGACCCATCCCACCGGGCGCCACGAAGCCCGTGGCCGGTTTGTGTGATCGAGGCTCCCGAATCGTTCGAAGCCCATCCGTCGGGAACTGTGAACGTGAAGCGAATCGTGTCGTCCCGAGCGGTATCGCTGCATCCCGGCTGGGGCGGGTCCTGGCAGACGCCATTCCCGTAGGGCGGTGCGAACGGCTTCGCCATGTGTTGACCCGCCTCCAGTGGACCTTGCCCGATCGGGCCTGGCGACGGGCTCGCGCTGGCCGAGGGGACGGGAGTCGGCGATGTGGTCGGAGTCGATGTCGCCGTCGGGCCGGGCCCGCCGACGCCCGACTGACCGGGTCTTCCTAGTATGAAAAGAGCGCCGCCGACCACGAGCACGCCGATGACGGCGGCCGTGGCGACGCGAGCAGGGGTGGTCATCCTGGGGAACCTCCACGGGATCCGGAGATCCCGCTCTTGTGGTGTCGTCTGGATCCGGAGGAGGGCGGCCTCCACGGCGCGGTCAGGCGCCTCGGTCGGGCCGTTCTCGAGCCACGACCGAGCGGCGCGTTCGAGCGAGCGATCGTCGGTCATGCGAGACGTCCTCCGTGGACAGCGGGCTCGCGCTCGGCCGTCAGGGCGTCGCGGAGCCCGCGTGTGGCGTAGTGCAGGCGCGATCGGGCCGTGCCCGCGGGGATCTCCAACAGCTCGGCGATCTCCACGAGCGGCAGCCCGAGGTAGTGGTGCAGGACGAAGACCGCCCGCTGATCGATCGGGAGCCGGCGGAACGCCCGCTCCAGTTCGTCGCGGTCGGCGACGGCGTCTGTGACGTCCGGGGTCGATGGCCCATTGATGGGCAGGATCCGGACGTTCGCCGTCCATTGGCGGGCCCGCTGCGATTCGTCGTAGCAGGCGTGGACGAGGATGCGATGGATCCAGGCCTCGAAGCGCTCCGCGTCACGAAGATGCGGGAGACGCCGCCAGGCGAGAACGAGGGCGTTCTGCAGCGCGTCCTCGGCGAGTCCCGGATCGCGCAGGATCCGGTGAGCGACCGCGTAGAGCGAATCGCTGACCTGGTGCACCAGGACGGCGAACGCCTCTCGGTCGCCCCGACGGGCCTGCTCGACGAGGTCTCGATCCACCTCGATCTCCGTTCGGCCGGGACCCTTGGGCCCGGATCACCCTCTATGACGGAGTGCCGACCACGAAACGTTCAACCGCGCGATGGTTCCGTCAGGTCCCGACCGTCGTGCTCCGGCGCTCGAGGAGCACGACGTCGCGCCAGCGACCCGTGATGTCGCGGCCCATCCGCTCCTGGACGCCGATCCGGCGGAAGCCGGCCCGCTCGTGCAACGCCAGGCTGGCCAGGTTCTCGGCGAGGACGCCGGCCAGCAGCGTCCAGACGCCGGCTGCTTCCGATGCAGGGACGAGAGCGGCCAGCAGGGCGCTTCCCACTCCGCGACCCTGTGCCGCCTCGTCGACGTAGACGCTCTCCCATGCGACGCCGGCGTACACCTCGCGGGTCGAGTAGCGGCCGAGCGCCGTCCAGCCCACGACCTGTCCCGCTCCGTCGCGGGCGACCAGCCGGCAGTCACGCCGATGAGACGCGTTCCAATGGCCCCAATCGGGCGCCACGGTCTCGAGGGTCGCGTTGCCGGTGGCGATGCCCTGGATGTAGATCGCCAGGACGGCAGAGCCGTCATCGGGCGTCATTGGTTCGATCCGGAGCGTCTCGATCACCGGGTCACCCTACTGGCTCCGACCACGAGCGTCGACCGGCCAGCGGCCAATGACGCTCACCGCCGCGGACGACGACGAAGTCGTCGAACAGGTCGACGACCGGACAGACGTGGTTGGGCACGATCGCGACGATCTCGCCGACGCGCGGCGCGGCGGCACCCGGCGGGAACGTCACGGCTGCGTGGTAGTCGAACAGCCGATCGATCACGAGCTCAGGGTAGGCCGGTATCGACCCGTACCCCTCCAGGAACGGCGCCCGATCCTTGGTCAGCGCCTTCGCCCCGGCGTCGAGAACGACCTGGCCGTCGACCGAGGTGCTGACGACGGTCGCCGCGACCACGAGGGCGGTGCCATCCGGCGGAATGGCGCCAAGGGCGACCTGCTGGCGGTCGCCGAGCAGGTAGGTCCCGGGCCGAAGCTCGTTCACCTGGCCGGCGGCGGCGAGGATCCCGGTCGGTGTCGAACCGGCGCTGATCCTCTCGACCGAGAACCCCTCGGATCGGAGGGCGTCTGCGGCCTCGCCGAGCGCGGCGACCTCGTCGGCGGCTGCGCCGACCGGGCCCCCGGCGCCCGGTAGCCGTGGCCGCCGTGGGTGAAGACGCCGATGACCTCGAGGCCGGCGTCCCGGGCGTGGCGCGCGACCGCTCGGACGGCGTCCGGGCTCGAGACCCCGGTCCGACGCGCGCCCGAGTCGATCTCGACGAGGACGCGGAGCCTGGTCGGCGCGCCGGCGACCGCGGCCGCCAGCCGATCGGCGCCGGCCTCCGAATCGACCCCGACGACCAGCGGCGTCGCCGAGTGGAGCGACCGAAGCCGGTCGGCCTTGGGGCCCTCGGCCCAGACCGGATAGCCGATGAAGATGTCGTCGATGCCGCCGGCCGCCATCACCTCCGCCTCGCCGAGCGTGCCAACCGTGATTCCGACCGCCCCGACGTCCAGCTGGAGGCGAGCGAGCGCAACGCTCTTGTGCGTCTTGACGTGCGGCCGGAGGACGACCCCTCGCTCGGCCGCCGCCTCGCCCATCCGCCGGGCGTTCGCTTCGGCTCGATCGAGATCCACGACGAGGCAGGGCGTGTCGAGTCCCGGTGGCAGCGACGCCATGCCCAGGATCGGCTCGGCGACCGGGCGTACTGGGGCCTCGCTCATTTCGGCCGCTCGATGATCGGCGTCCGCAGGGATCCCAGGCGCTCGATGCGGAGGGTGACCTCGTCGCCCGGCACGAGGTACCGGCCGAGGGTCTCGTCGCCGACCTCGAGCAGGCAGCCGGTGCCGACCGTCCCCGAGCCGATGAGATCGCCCGGCCGCAGTCGGACGTCCGCCGAGGCGCGGGCCAGCATCTCGCCGAAGCTGAACAGCGCGTCGGACCACCGCCCGCGGGATGTCTCGACACCGTTCACCTCGGCCGTCATCGCCAGGTCGGGACCGGTCGCGCCGGCAGCGCGAGCATCGGCCAGTTCGTCCGGGGTGACGAGCCACGGCCCGAACGACGAGGCGAAGTCCTTGCCTTTTGCCGGCCCCAGGCGGACCGTCGTCTCCTCGCGCTGGAGATCGCGAGCCGACCAGTCATTGAAGATCGTGAAGCCACCGATCGCCTCCTCGGCTCGCTTCGGGGAGAGGTCGCGGGCCGGGGTGTCGACGATGGCGGCGACCTCGAGCTCGTAGTCGAGTTCCTGTGATGCCGCCGGCGACCAGACGGGCTGGTCGGGTCCGCGGATCTCCGACACGTTGCTGAAGTAGAAGATCGGGAGGCGGTACCAGGCCGCCGGGACATCGCCGCCCCGGCGCTCCCACATCGTGCGGACGTGACCCTCGAACGCGTAGAAGTCCCGCAGTGACGGCGGCTCGAGGATCGGCGGGCCGAACTGGAGCCCGGACGCATCGAGGATGGCGTCGTCGTCTTCGGCGTCGGCCTGCGGAACGAACGCTCCCAGGAGGTCCCCCAAGGCGTCGATCCTCATCCCCGCCGCGAGATGGACGTCGAGCGTCGCGATCGGCGAGCGATGGAGGGTCGAGTTGTGGGTGAGGCGGGGATCCGCCGCGACCGCCCGCCGACGGGCGAGCTCCAGGTCGAGCCATCGGGCCGGCTGTTCCGCCGCGTCGATGGCCGCGACCAGTCGCCACGCCGCACCCGCCGGCGCATGGAGCTCGCGAACGTGAGCGATCTTCATCGAGCCGGAGTGTATCCGCGGGCCCGATCGCACGAGACCATCGCGAACCCAGGCGGCATGCAGGCAACACGAAATTGGTCGATCCGCTGATGGTCCGGCCGAAATCCCGCATTCGGGGGATGCCGTCGGTGGCCCATACGACGCACGCTGCACCCTCATGCCGCTATCAACCAACGCCGACGCAACCATCTCCGGCGACGGCGATCTCATCGAGCCCCAAGCCGACACGCGAGTGCCCCAGCTCGGCCGGCTCATTCGGGGCGTGGCCATCGCCGGCGGCCTCGTTGGCGGACTGGAAGCCCTCGCCGGGATCGCCTTCGGCGAGTGGCGCGCAGTCGCGGTCGGGGTGACGTCAATCATCTACGCGACCTGGCTTGCTCGCCTGACGATTCACCTCGACGACTTGCGACGTGCCGAGACGATCGCGAGGATCGCCTCCGCGACGCTCGGCATGATCGCGCTGACCGCGATCCTCGAACCGTCCGTCGCGTTTGCGATGGCGATCGCGGCACTCCTGCCAGCGATCCTGGTCCTGCCGTTCCTGGGCACGCGTGCCATCGGCCGCATCCTGCTGATCGCGGGCGCCGTCGGATTGGGCTCGGTCATGGTCGGCGAGTACCTTCCGCGAAGCGATCGACTGCCGTCGGAGCTGAGCGGCGTCCTCGCTTCCCTGACCATCTTCCTCGTCTACGGCTTTCTTCTCGTCTTCCTCTGGGAGGTTGGCCGCCGGATGAAGTCGACCGCCGACGACCTCCGCAGCGTCGTTGCCATGTCGAACGATGTCGCGCGGACGATGGACCCGCAGCTCGTCGGCGATCGGATCGCCCGGCACATCGCCCAGGCGGTCGGTGCCGGCGATTGCGCCCTCAGCTACTGGGATCATGCCGGCGATCGGCTCGTCACCCTCGGCTACTACCCGCCCGAACGCCGCGACACCCTGGAGCCCGCGTACCCGTTGGCCGACTACCCGGAGACGAGGCGCGTCCTCGAGCTCGCCCGACCGCTCCTCGTCGACACGCTCGACCCGAACGCGGATCCGAACGAAGTCGCCTACCTCAATTCAATCAACCAGCGGAGCATGGCGATCGTCCCGCTGATTGCCGCCGGCACGACGATCGGGACGCTCGAGCTGACCTCCGCGCAGAACGGCGCGTTCGACGCCCGCCATGTCGAGATCGCGACGATGCTTGCGGGCGAGGCTGCCATGGCCCTCGAGAACGCCCGGCTCTACGACGAGATTCGCCACCAGGCGCTGCACGACGGGCTGACCGGACTCGCCAACCGCGTCCTCTTCCGTGACCGGGTCATCCAGGCCCTCGAGCGCAACCGCGGTCGCGACGTCCGGCCGTTCGGTGTCCTGTTCATCGACCTCGACGACTTCAAGGTCCTCAACGACACGCTCGGGCATGCGCGCGGCGACGACATCCTCGTCGCGGCCGCGGAGCGGGTCTCCGCTTCGCTGCGGCCCAACGACACCGCAGCCCGCCTCGGAGGCGACGAGTTTGCCGTTCTCCTCGACGACGTCGGTGACGAGGAGACCGCCCTGTCGATCGCGATCCGCCTGGCGGATGCGCTGCGCGAGCCACTCGACCTGGGTGACGCGTCGCCGATGATCGCCGCGAGCATCGGCGTTGCCGTCAGCGGCACCGAAGGGGAGACCGCCGACGACCTCCTCCGCAACGCCGACGTCGCGATGTATGCGGCAAAGTCCTCGTCTCGTGGCCGGGCCGAACTCTTCCGTTCGGCGCTGCGGGCGGAAACGGCGGCGCGGAGCGATCTCGCCGCCCTGCTCCGTGGCGTCGAACAGCGCGGCGAGCTGCGTCTCGACTATCAGCCCATCGTCGAGCTCACGACGGGCGCCGTCGTCGGCCTCGAAGCCCTCGTCCGCTGGCAGCTGCCTGATCGCCCGTTGCTGATGCCCATGCAGTTCATCGACCTCGCCGAGGAGACCGGCGACATCGTCCCGATGGGCCGCTGGATCCTCCGCGAATCATGCCGCCAGACGCGCGAATGGCAGCAGCGGCTCGAGTTGCCCGACCTCGAGATCAGCGTCAATCTGTCGGCCCGTCAGTTCCAGGAGCACGACCTCGTCGAATCCGTGAGATCGGTCCTTGCGGAGACTGGCCTGCCGGCCGCCAGCCTCACGCTCGAGATCACCGAGAGTGGCCTGATGCAGCGGACGGCCGGCACGATCGGCCGATTGGCCGAGCTGCGGGCCCTCGGCATCCACCTGGCGATCGACGACTTCGGGACCGGCTATTCCTCGCTGAGCTACCTCGAGCGCTTCCCGGTCGACATCCTGAAGATCGACCGCTCGTTCATCGCCGGCATCGCCAGCACCGGCGAACGGCCGGCGATCGCCAGGGCGATCGTCGAGCTGGGACGAACGCTCGGGCTGAAGGTCGTAGCGGAGGGCATCGAGCAGCCCGACCAGGCCGCATGGCTCATCAGCCTGGGCTGCCCGCTTGGCCAGGGCTACCTCTTCTCGCGACCGCTCGGTGTCAACGCAACAGAGGCCTTCCTGGCGGCCGACGCGACCCGCCGCGTCCAGGCACCGGCGGTCGCCGAGGCGACGCGCCCCGCGCCCCGCGCCGCCCGCCGGACATCGCCGAAGCTGCGGCTCGTTTCCGGCGAATAGCCGTCGCGGGCCTCAGATGGGCCCGCATGCCTCAGATACCAATCCGGGGAGTGCTATTGAGCGCGCGAAGGGGCTCGCCGCCGGGCAGACATCGCCCATGACCGCGGCTGAGCACGCGGACCTCGAGTGTCCCCGGCAAGGCGAGCCAGGATCGGCGCCCGGGACGATGTATCACCACCCGGGTTGGTAGATGAGTGTCGCCGGCAACTCGAGCTGTCGCTGGCCTCAGAACGGCTTGAACATCATCAGCCAGATCAGGATGAGCAGTCCGATGACTCCGACCAGCCCGATCACGTCCGGGCGGCGCGAGTCGACGAGCGCTGCGAGCTGATCGGCGGAGACCGGGATCGGGTCCGGGGCGTCCTTCGGCGTCTGGTACGCGCGCATCCCGACCGCCTCGCGGACTTGACCGTAGTAGCGCGAAGCCAGGCCGTACATCAGGACGATGATCGCCACGAGAACGACGATCGCCGCCCAGATCCAGCCTCGTCCGAAGTGGCCGCCCATGATCCCGGCCACGATCCCGGCGATCAGCAGGGTCAGGAGCGAGGCGTAGACGAGCCCGAGGCTTCGGCTCGATACCTCGAGCAGCGCCCGGATCCTCGTTGGGTCTCGTTCGCGACGGATCTGGTCAGAGACCCACATCGAGGCGCCGTGACCCATCACGAACAGGAACGCCGCCGCGACGTGGACGAACACGACCCACGGATACCACTCCATCGCACCCTCTCCTTGCGATCGGGCGGCGGCCGGTCGTGGCCGCCACGCACGGCGAGGATAACGCCGGGCGCTGCCGCCTCGCCATCCAAAGATTGAACGCCGGCGGTTCCTCTAGGGCCATGATGTGTGGACCGCGCCCCCACCGGGCGCAACGAGGAACTCGCTGTGGATCGACATCTCGTCGAGGCGGCACAAGGCGGAGATCGGGACGCGTACGTCGACCTGATTCGCCCGCGGATTGACCACCTCTTCGCGATCTCGCAGCGAATCCTCCGCGACGTCGATCGGGCCGAGGACGCCCTCCAGGATGCGCTGGTGATCGCCTGGCGTGACCTTCGAGGCCTCCGCGATCCGGGCCGATTCGATGCGTGGCTGAGGCGACTCCTCGTCAACGAATGCATCAACCAAGCGGCGCGCGAGCGCCGCAGGACCTCGATTCTTCGGGTGCTGCCGATCGACGGACCGGCGGCATCCGACGACCTGCTCTCAGTCGCCGACCGGGACCAGCTCGACCGCGGGTTCCGCCGGCTTCCGCCCGAACAGCGGGCGATTCTCGTGCTTCACCACTTCCTGGGCTACGCCCCGACCGAGATAGCCGAGACCCTCGGAATCCCTGCCGGGACGGCCCGTTCTCGACTGCATCACGCCCACCGCGCCATGCGGGCGGCCCTCGAAGCGGACGCTCGAACCACGGTCAGGGAAGGTCAACCGGCATGACGAAGCAACGCGACATCAAGCGAACTCTCGACCAGTGGTTTGCCGACGGCCCAAGCGTCGCATCCGACCGCGTCCTCGACGCCGTCGCCGATCGGATCGAGCGTCAACCACAGCGACCCGCGTGGCGCCTCCTTTGGAGGGAGACCCACATGAACACGATCTTTCGCGCCGGCGCGGTGTTGGCGGCCATCGTCATCGTCGCCGTCGTCGGTCTCAACATGCTGCCCAGGTCGTCGAGCGGAATCGGCAGCACGCCGGCGATGCAATCGCCGTCGGTCATTCCGTCAGCGTCGCCCAGCGCGAGCACCATCTCCTGCGAGGACGACCTCCCGGGTTGCGCCGGCCCTCTGCTGGCCGGCGAGCACAGGTCCACGGGGTTCGCGCCGAAGATCATCTACACGACACCGTCCGGTTGGACGAACTCCATCGATACCGAGACGATCTTCAAGTTGGATCCGCCCGACGCGAGCGATCCGTACATCCTTGTCTGGACGAACGTTCACATCGCCGAGCAGACCGCGACCTGTGACCCGATCCCCAAGGCCGGCGCCGGTGACCCCGTCGAGGATTGGATCGACTTCCTGACCTCGCACCCAGGGCTCGACACGACCGATCCGGCCCCGGTTGACTTCCCCGGCGGGCAGGACGAGAAGGGCCAAACCATTGATGTCAGTGTCGCCGCGGACTGGACAACTGTGTGCCCGACGCACACGGGCCCGTACGTGATGCTGATCGCCAACAATGATGGGATCGAGTACGGGGTCCCCAGCGACCAGCGGCTGCAGTTGACTCTCCTCGAAGTCCGCGGCCAGACCGTCGTCATCGAGGTCTACGGTCCGAAGTCGCCCGAGCTCTTTGCATCGGCGGTGGCGGTCACACAGCCTCTGATCGACTCGTTCAAGTTCGGGTGCGGCCCATCCGTCCCGCGTCCCTGCGGCGTGCCTTGAGGCGCCGAAGCGCGGGAGCTTCCTAGAGGTTCCCGCGCTTCTCCTGCTCCCGTTCGATCGCCTCGAACAGCGCCTTGAAGTTGCCGACGCCGAAGCCGCGCGAGCCGTGGCGCTCGATGATCTCGAAGAAGAAGGTCGGCCGGTCCTGGACAGGGCGGGTGAAGATCTGGAGGAGGTAGCCCTCCTCGTCCCGGTCGGCCTCGATCCCGAGCTCTTCGAGGGTGTCCATCGGTACGCCGACGTCGCCGACGCGGTCGGCAAGCGTCGCGTAGTACTCGTGCGGCAGGCCGAGGAACTCGACCCCGTTCTCGCGGAGCTGGCGCACCGTCCCGACGATGTCCTCGGTCCGCAGCGCGATGTGCTGGCAGCCCGGCGATCGGTACCAGTCGAGGTATTCCTGGATCTGGCTCTTCTTCTTGCCCGTCGCGGGCTCATTGATCGGGAACTTGATCCGGCCGTTGCCGTTCGTCATGACCTTCGACATGAGCGCGCTGTAGTCGGTGTGGATGACCTTGTCGTCGTAGTGGATGAGCTGGCTGAAGCCGAACACGTCGCGGTAGAAGTCGACGAACTGATTCATCTCGCCGAGGCCGACATTGCCGACGCAGTGGTCGACCTCGAGGAGGCTCAGTCCTTCGGCCGCGCGGGCGGGCTTCTTGACCCGACGGTAGCCGGGCGCGAAGACGCCCTGGTAGGCGGATCGGTCGACGAAGCTATGGCGTGTCTCGCCGTACGTGTAGACCGCTGACTGGCGGAGGGTGCCATCCTCGCCGCCGTCGAGCTCGACCGGTTCGATCGCCGGTCGGGCGCCGCGGCTCGTCGTCTCGCGGAACGCCGCCCGACGTCATCGACGGAGAAGGCAATGTCCTTGACCCCGTCGCCGTGCTCGCGGACGTGCTCGGCGATCTCGCCGTCCGGGGTCAGCGGGGCAGTGAAGACGAACGTGATGTCGTTCCGCCGCATGACGTAGCTCGCCCGATCCCGAACCCCGGTCTCGAGGCCGGAGAACGCAATCGGGGTGAAGCCCCACAACGCGCGGTAATACGCCGACGCCTGGCGGGCGTTGCCGACCCAGAACTCGACGTGATCGATGCCGTTGAGCGGCAGGAAATCCTGCGCCTCGGCGTACGCATCCTTGTTGACCCGGGCGCCGGCCTGGTTGGCAGCGCCTCGAGGCATCGTGTCGGTCATTGCTCGGTGCTCCGTGCAAGGAGGTGTCGCCCGCAGGCCATGCCGGCGAGCCGTGATCGTGGCCTCTCATGCTACGCCCCGCATGCGACACTGGCGACATGGAGCCTCAGACGACCCTGGCCGAGCGGGTGCGCCAGGCGGGCGACGCGATCGGCGCCACACGCGTCGCGGTCGAGACCCGGGCTCCGTTCCCGCTGGCCGAACGGTTCGACCACTCACCAGAAGCCGCCTGGGGCCCGCCGGAGGTGCTGGCCCACGTGTCGGAGATGCTCCCCTACTGGCTGGGCGAGGTCGCGCGGATCCTTGCCGGCTCGCCCGACCCGGTGCCCTTTGGCCGGATCGGCGACGATCCGCTCCGGATCGCGATCATCGGTCGGGATCGGACGCTGCCCCCTGCCGAGCTGTTTGCCCGGACCGAAATTGGCGTCGAGCGCTGGGTCGATCGGGTGTCGGACCTGTCGCCGGCCGAGCTGGCAAGACGCGGCCTTCACCAGACACGTGGCGAGATGACGATCGAGGCGATCGTCGAGCGGCAGGTCATCGGCCATCTCGAGGAGCACGCTCGCCAGCTCAGCGAGATCCTGGACGAACCACCTGGGGACCAGGCCAAGCCGACCGGCTGAGGGCTCGAATCACCTCGGAAGGTGCAGTCCTGCACGGGCTCCGAGGGCGGTGCGGAGCGGCAACTCGTACGACTTGCGGCAAGTACCAGTACCAATTGGCCATTCCGGCGAGTTGCCGTTGGCGGGTACTGTCCAGCACCTGAGAGATCGCTCTCACAGGGGGGACGGTCGAGAGGGAACAAATGAAGATTCTGAAGTCACAGGCCTTCAGGGCGGCACTCGCCTTGTCCGCGCTTTCCAGCTTTGCGCTGGTGCTCGAGGCAGGCAAGCGCTGGTTCTGAGAGGGCCAACGCACTAATACGGCGGGATTCACCGCCAACTCGCAGAGCCGTCCGTGCCCATCGGACGGTTCTTCGATTCCCGGAGCAAACTCAGAAGGCGCTTCGCTTGTAGCGACGCCGCCGGCGTCGCGAAGACGGGTTGTCTTCACCGTCCGCGGGCACGATGCTGATCGAACCATCCTCCTCCAGGACCGCCAACTTCATCTGGTCGGCGCGTTCGAGGCCGTGCTCGCGAAGGGCGGCCTCGACGTCATCCACATCGACGCCCTGCTTCTCGAGCTCCTCCTTCAACCACCGACCCTCGCGTCCGATGACCGTTGGCTCGAACTCCAGGAACCGTTTGACGAGCGGGATGCGGACGCGGGCCTCGGCGACCAGCCGGTTGAGCGCGAAGATCGTGACGATGATGATGATGCCGCCGGTGAGCGACTGGTCCGCCCCCGTCATCGCCGGCTGGAGCGCGTTCGCCGCGAGCAGTACGAGCGCGATGTCGAATAGGGTGAACTGACCGAGCTGGCGCTTGCCCGAGATTCGCAGGAAGAGGAGGAATAGCAGGTAAACGATCGCGGTCCGGAAAACGATCTCGATCGGCGGGACACCCAGCTGCCACAGATCGCTGCTCATTTGGATTCGACGCTTGTCTGCGCCTCGTCGAGCACGTGCTTCTTCAAGAACGCCAGGACCCGCCCGAACGCATCGCGTCGGTTCTCGCGCTTCTCCCAGCCATGGCCCTCGTCGTCGTACCAGTGAACCTCGTGATGCTTGCCCTCGATCTCGAGCGCCTCGACCATGCGCTCGGTCATGAGTGGGACGACGCGCTTGTCCTTGCGGCCGTGAAGGAGGAGGAGCGGGGCCTCGATCCGCTCGGCTCGGAAGACCGGCGAGCCACGGCGGAACAGCTCCGCTCGGGAGGGATCGTCCGGCGAGCCCATCTGGCGGGCGAGATCGAGGCGACCCGGCCGGTCGCCGTGGCGGAAGCTTTCGGCGATGTCCGAGTCGCCGTACAGGTCGATACCCGCCTGCCAGAGTCCCGGCTCCTCGACGAGCGCGGCGAGGACCAGGTAGCCGCCGTACGAGCCACCGAAGATCGCCAACCGCCCGTCGGACCAGGACTGCTCCGCCGCCCATCGGGCGGCGTCGATCATGTCGTGCGCGTCCGCGTGACCCCATTCATTGCGGTTCGCGAGCCGGAAGTCGCGGCCGTAGCCGGTCGAGCCGCGGAAGTCGACGTCGAGGACCGCGAATCCCTCGCGAAGGAGGACCTGCTTGTAGGGCGTGAAACCGCGGTACGACTGCCACGTCGGCCCGCCGTGCGGATAGAGGACGGTCGGCACCTTCTCGGCCCCGCGGCGGCCGGTCGCTCCTGCCGGACGCCAGAGGGTGCCCTCGATCGCCAGTCCGTCGCGAGCGACGAGCTTGACCCGTTCGCCTGGCGAGACCCGCCCGCGGACAGCGAGGCCGCGACGACAGCCGGCAGCGAGGATGTCACCTGGCGCGCGCGGGAATTGCTCGGCGCCACACCTGGCACCGGGAGCAGCCAGAGATCCTGGGGGGCCGTCTCGCTCTCGCCGATCGCCGCGATCCAGGCACCGTCGCTGGACCAGCCAACCGAGCGCCAGACCCCGGGCCACGGGCTGACGACCTGACCCTCCGTCGCGGCGAGGACGGCCGGCGGATTCTTCGGCGGGCGGCCCCGGGCGCGCTTCGTCGGCGCCGCGCCCCCGGTCGGCGCGACGACGAGATCGATGAGCCCGTCGTGGACGTCGATGTGGACGAATCGACCGCCGTCAGGCGATGCAAGGGCCGCGTATCCGGGACCGCCCGACGGCTCCCCATGTTCCCGCGCGCCGCTCGTGAGGACGCGGCGCTCGCGGCCATCCGCCGATAGACGGACGGTCTGGAACCAGCCGTCCGCGTCCGATGCGTAGAGCCATCCCCCGTCCGGCATCGGGCGCGGACCGCTCACCCATTCCTCGCCGCCACCCGCGATCCGTCGCTCCTCGCCCGACTCGATGTCGATCACATGAATCTCGCCGACCGAATGATCCGGCGCACGAATGGCCATCGCGGCGATCGATCGGCCGTCGGCCGACCAGCTCAGATCCTCGACATCGATCGCCGTCGCCGACAGAGGCCGCGGTTCCGGGGGTCGCGGGTCCCGAGCGGGCCGCCCGCGACGAGGCACGGGCGCGTCCACGATCCAGACCTGCGACCAGCCCCGCCGGCGGGAGATGAAGGCGAGCCGCAGGCCGTCGGGTGCCCAGCGGGGCGATGAGACGCCCGCCGGGTGGCCGGTCACGCGGACGTCCCGCGACCCGTCTGCCTCGACGACACGGAGCTCGTTGTCGCGGATGTACGCGAGGCGGCGCCCGTCGGGCGACCACTGCGGGTCGGAGATGTTCTTTTCCGATGCCGTGATCTGGACCGGATACCCGCCGCGCAGGGACAGGACGAACAGCTGCCGGGCCCCCGCCGCGTCCGACGTATAGGCGACGACGCGGTCCCGCGGATGCAGCCGGAACTCTCGTGGCGACTCGATCGCGACGATCTGCTCGATCGAGAGCCCGTCCGCTGCCCCACGGGCCGGGCCGCCACCGCTCCGCCGCGTCCGATCGGTTGGCATGCCGGCGGGCGCTCATTTCCGCGGCCACCCGATCCTGGCGGCGAACGGCGCGATCATCGCGAGATGGCAGCGGACGTGGCCGTGGAGGTCCTCGTACGCCCAACTGAACCCTTCTGCATCGAGCCAGACGTCGTCGCTCATCTCGGCGACGGCGCGGCGCAGCCGGTCTCGACCAGTCCGGTACCGCTCGCGGAGCGTTGCCACTGGCAGCCCGCGTACGCGTCGGACCTGCGTATCGTTCCAGCCATCGATCCCTTCAGGCGGCAACGCCCGCCAGCGCCCGGTGCGGCCGTGCTCGTCGATTGCCGCGGCGGCCTCCTCGAACCAGGCGGCGAGGTGCCCGACGTGGTCGGCGATCGCCCAGCCCGGCGTCACATCGGCCGCGGTCCAGGCCCGGGCGGGCAGCCCGTCGAGAATCGCGTCGAGGAGGGCAGACACGGCGGCCTCGTCGGCCCAGAAGCGCACCTTCGCCGCCGCGAGATCCGAGGCGACCGGTTGAGGATCGCGCCCGAACGGGTCGTTCTCGATCTGGCGGACACGCAGCCGGTCGGACCACGGCTCGAGGACCCGCAGGTGGTCGATCGTGTGGCCGTGGAGGACGTTGTAGATCCAACCCCACGCCGCGTCCGTGTAGATCGCCTCGATGGGCAGCCGCCGCGCGACGGCGAGGAGCCCGCTGTGAGCGACCTCGAGGCGGGTTCGCAGGTCAGCCGGCGGGAGGTCGGCGAAGAGCGGTCGGCGTCGTTCGTTGAACGTGTCGAAGTCCCCGCCGTCGTAGTCGTCATACGTCGGCCAGCGCCCGCTGGTCCTCGCTTCCTCGACATAGTCGATCGCAAGCTCGTACCAGTCGACGACATGGCCGATGTGGTCGAGGAGGGACCAGTCGGGCCCGCCCGCGTCGGACGGTGCGGCGCCGGGAAGCCGCCACGCCGCGTCGTCGAGCCCGGCCCAGGCAGCCGTCAGGCGATCCCAGAGGGCCGTCTCGTCGGCCCAGAAGTCGCGATTCGCGTGGCGGAAGTCGACCGACTGGACGGCGGCGAGCGGGGCGCGCCGCAGGTCGAGCGGGACACGTACTCCGGTCGATCGTGCGGCCACGCTTCCGGTCATCGACACGTGAGCGGGCCCGTTGGATCGGACGTGATGGCGTTGTCTGGCGGGGCCCCACGGACCCGAATCCGCGACGTCGATGTCGCCGCCATCATTTTGCGACGATACGCTCCCCGGTCCGGTTCTCGACGGGCTGGCCGACGCTCGCTTCCAGTTGATCGCCGAGCTCGACCGTCCGGCGATAGGCCGCCCAGACGGCCTCCGACAGGACCGTCCGGAGGCGTCCGGATTCGAGCTCGTGGAGGGCGGCCGCGCTCGTCCCGCCGGGCGACGTGACCATGTTCCGCAGTTCCGCGGGGTGCATGCCGGATTGCTTGGCGAAGAGCGTGCTCCCCTCGAGGGTCTCGATGACCAGGTCGTGGGCGACGTGGCGGGGGAAGCCGAGGTGAACCGCGGCGTCGATGAGCGCCTCCATGACGAGGAACACGTAGGTGGGGCCGGTCCCGCTGACGGCCGTGGCCATTGCCACGAACTTCTCGTCGTCGACCTCGAGCTGTTTGCCGAGGGCGCCGAGCAGCGTGGCAGCCTGCTCGCGCTGCTCGGGGGTCGTCTCGGGTGTCGGGTACCAGACGGTCATCCCCTTGCCGAGACGAGCGGGTGTGTTCGGCATCGCCCGGATGACCTGATCGTGGCCGAGGGTACCGGTCAGAGCGGCCGTCGTGGCGCCGGCGATGACCGACAGGACGAGCTGGCCGCGGCGGAGGTGCGGACCGATCTCGCGCCCGACCCGACCCAGCATCTGGGGCTTGATGGCGAACAGGACGACATCAGCCCCGTCGATCGCGGCCACGTTGTCCGAGACAACGCGGATGCCATACTCCCGTTCGAGGTGATCACGCCGCTCGACGCGCGGGTGGCTGGCGACGACCTGGCTCGAATCGACCAGCTCGCCGCGGAGCAGGCCGGCGATCATCGCCTCGGCCATGACGCCGGAGCCGACTGTGGCGATCGTTCGGTTCGCCAGGGGAGCCATCCCGGGAGTATCGCACGGTGCGATCGGTGGGCCGCGCGTCGTCGCGCTGTGCCGCCCGGCCGTGGTTGGGGCCGATGAGTTCGGGCCCCCGGTCGGGTCTCATTGTTGGACCATCCGGAGAAGGAGACCGACGATGAAGGAGTTCGAGCCGCTGATCGGCGAATGGCACGGCGACGGAGAGATCCCGATCGAACCTCCGATGAAGATCACTGCGGAGGCAACGATCGAGCGCCTGGGCGAGTTCATCGTCCTCAGAACGGTCGGCGAGCCCGCGGAGGTGCCCGACACCCTCTCGGTCATCGGCGGCGCGCCCGACGGCGAGCCGCAACCGATGCACTACTTCGACAGTCGCGGGGTCAAGCGGCTGTTCATGATGGCCATCGACGGCTCCACCTGGAAGATCTGGCGGGCCCCCGGCGAGGATTGGAACGGGCCTGACGGCCCCGGCTTCAACCAGCGCTTCATCGGCGAGATCTCGGCTGACGGCAGGACGATCGAGGGCCGCTGGGAGCGCGGCATGGGCGACGCCGGCGACGAGTGGGAGATCGACTTCCCGATCAACTACCACCGGAAGTAGCGCCGCACGCTCCTAGGTGTGCGCTTCGCCCAGCACGAAGAACCGCCCGGTCGTCGTCACGTGGACGTCGCCGAAGCCGGCGCCGCGCAGCGCCTCCTCCAGCTCGGCCGGCTCACGGTAGACCTTGACGATCGTGAACTCTCGCCCGTCGTTCAGCCGCCGGACGGCGAGGTCGCCCGCGGGCGGGGCGTTGTCGGTCGCCCCCGATTGGGGATCCGGGAGCGAGTCGATGAACGCAAAGATCCCTCCGGGTTTGAGCCAGCGGTGCACCAGCCCGAGGAACTCGCTCGTCCTGGCTCGCGGGACGTGGCTCAGCCAGAACCCGCAGACGAGTGCGTCGACCTGCCGATCCGGCTCGGCCCACGCGTCGCGGACGTGGAGGTGGGCGCGGAGGCGGTGAGCGACGAGCCGCTCGCGAGCGCGCTCGAGCGGGGCCTCGGCGGCGTCATAGAGGGACAGTTCGCCCTTTGACGCGAGCAGTGGCGACCACCAGCCGGTCCCGGCGGCCAGCTCGACGATCTCGCCGCGGATCGGCAGGCCATCGAGCCACGTCCCCGCGCCGTCCAGCTCGGCGTTCCAGGCGGCATCGTGGATCGGACCGCGAGCGTACCGGCCCCGGCGCAGGTACCAGTCGTCGTACTCGCCTGCTCGTCCCTCGTAGTAGGCGAGCATCTCTGCGTCGTAGTCCGGCGACCCTTCCGCGGCCGCGGCCGCGGCCGGCCCCGCCACCCGCGGCCGCTGTCCCGCCACCCGCCGCCGCTCCACGCGCGACGATCGCATCACGGAGCCGGAAGCGCAGGAACTCGTTCTCTCCCGCCCGGCTGAGGCAGTCCGGGCAGAGCTGCGCCCAACCCTCGAGATCGTCGGGCGTGCGGGTGGCCCAGGATCGCCCACACCAAAGGCAGTCGAAGGTCGCGCGCGGCCCGGCGGCGGACTGGCCCATCTACGTGAGCGGCGTCCAGCTTCCCGGCGGCGCCGTTTCGACGAAGGCGTCGGGATCGAAGATCTCGGCGAGCATCTCGATCCCGTCGAGGACCCTCGGGCCGGGCCGCGAGAAATAGGCTGAGCCGTCGACCGCGAAGACGTTGCCGCGGCGGACAGCCTCGATCGAACTCCAGCCGATCGGCCGCGGCACCCGCTCCCATTCAGCGACGGTCTCGGTCAGGTGGAAGCCACAGGGCATGAGGACGATCATCTCGGGATCGACGTCGACAACTGCGCCCCAGTCGGTCTGGCTGGACGCCTGGTCGTCCTGGCCGAGGAGATCCCAGCCACCGGCCCGCCGGATCTGCTCCGGAACCCAATGGCCGACGGCGAACGGGGGATCGAGCCACTCGAGCCCGACGATCCGAGGCGCCTGGTGGCCCTCCTTGCGCCGTTCGAAGACCCGCGTCTCGACGATCCCCAGCCGCGTCCGAAGGCTCTCGACCAGCTCGACCGCCTCGTCCTCGGCATCGGTCATCGCGCCGACGGTCGAGATCGTGTTCAGGATCCCCTCGATCGTGGTCGGCTCGAGCGAGACAACCGTGATGTCGGCATCGATCGAGCGAGCGACCTCGTTCACCTGGCGATAGCTGACCGCGCAGACCTGGCAGAGCTCCTGGGTCAGGATCAGATCCGGTTGCGCCGCCTCGAGCGCCGCCTCGTCGAGCGCATAGAGCGAGGAACCGCCGTGAACCGAGTCGCTGACGAGCTGGTGGATGTCCGCGCTGCTCTTCGTCCCCAGGTCATGAACGCTCCGGGTCATGACCGGCGTGCCGGCGACCTCCGGCGGCCAGTCGCATTCATGGGTGACCCCAACGAGCTCATCAGCCAGTCCGAGGGCAGCGACGATCTCGGTGGCCGAAGGAAGGAGCGAGACAATTCTCATCGGTGCCGCGGGCCCTTATGAACCGGCAACCTCAGTTGAGAGCAGCCCCTCGCTCACCGAGGCACAAGGCGGAGCTCCGCGACGCCATTGGCCCGAGGTCATCAGCCCGAGGGTGCTTTTTCGGCGTCGACCGCCGCGCGGGCGGCCGCCTTGTCCGTGTACCACGTGGCGTCGATCGCCGTGTACTGCGCCCACTCCGTTGGAACCGACTCCTCCGGGAAGATCGCATTCACCGGGCACTCGGGCTCGCAGGCGCCGCAGTCGATGCACTCGTTCGGATCGATGAAGAGCTTTCGGTCGACGCCTTCCTCGTAGTGGATGCAATCCACCGGGCAGACCGACACGCACGAGATATCGAGCACATCGATGCAGGGCTCGGCAATCACATAGGTCATTCGACTCTTCTCCTCGACCCAGCCGGACCCGGCCCCGGCGCGGACCCGAAGCGTACCACCGGCACGCTCACGGGACCGCCGCCGGACGCACGATGCGCACTGGGACGACCATCCCCTTTTCCCAGTGGCCGGGGATGTGGCAGCCGATCATCAGCGCCGAACCGGCAGATGCGTCGGCGCCCGCGTCCGAGGGCACGGTCCACACGACATCGACCCGCTGCCCGGACTCGACCACGACGCGCAGACCGGCGAGTGCAGGCGGCACGCTCACGAGGGGCGTCGGGCCGGGCGGATGGTCGGCGACCGCCGCCTCGGCGGCCTCCCAGGCATCCTGGACGGCCGCATCGCCGATGACGGCCTCGTGGATCTCCAGGCCACCGTTCACGATATGGAAGAGGACCGTCTCGCCCGGAACGAGGTCGACCCGATCGGGCAGGAACTGCCAGTCCTTGGCGATGATGTTGACCTCGCGCGGGGTCGACTCGCTACCCGGCGAGATGGGAGGCGTGGCCGGCGGGGGCCCGGCCTCGCAGGCGGCGATGACGAACCGCCGTCGCCACAAGGGTGGCCAGCCGCAAGGCGTGGGGAACGATCACGGCCCGGAGTCTAACGGCGCGATCTGTATCGCTCCGCCTGAGGTCGCTGGCAGCGCCGTCGAGCGTTTCGAGACTCACGGTCGCCAATTCGCGGCACCTGGGCGTCCAGGCGACCGTCTGAGGCGTTCTCGAGACCAAGCGCCGGTCTTGCCACAAGCTGCAGATAGTTCCGCGCAGTTGGAACGATCGGCACGTTCGAGCACCACCCAGATAGTTCCAGCGATGCGGAACGATTTGCGTTGCGTGCGGTGAGCGAGGAGGCGATCGTCGATTTGCGCACCGCGCCCACAAATCAACTGAGTGCCGCGGCGAACTGATCGATGGCGTCCGGAAGGCCCGCGACGATCCAAGGGCCCCTCAGATCGGACTCCCTATTCCGCGGCCAGTCGCTCCGGGACTGGACCGGGCACGACCTGCCGAACCTGATCGCTACGGAACAACGATCCAGCGCTTGCCCGCCTCCAGTGCGAGGGCGATCGCGGCGAGTGCGACGATCGTCAGGACCGTGCGAGCCAGACGTGCGTGGGTCGACATCGAGCCATCCTCCGGCCAGGCAAGGCATGCCTGCCATTCGGGGCGGTCGGCCCCCAACCAGGAGTGCCCGGCCTCGATCCCGCCGCCGACAGTTTCGCTCGGGCCGCTTAGCTGCGACTAAACCGCGCCCGACCGAGGGCCCGGCCGCCGCGATGCCTCACATCGATGGCTTGTGGTTCGGGTCGAGATACTTGGCCGGGTCGTCACGGAACTCGAGCAGGCAGCCCTTGCCGCAGAACCAGTACGTCGTCCCCTCGTATTCCAGCTTCAGGTCCGTGAGGTCGGTCTCGACCTCCATCCCGCAGACGGGATCGATTGCGATTGCCATGTGAAGTCGCTCCCTGGATGTTCCGACGGAGGATATACGCGACGCCACAGGTCCGCCGTGAGCACGCCTCGCCCGGCGTACGATCTCGGGATGACAGAGTCCGAGGCGACCGATCCACGCGCGGTCCTCGTCGCCGAGCGTGACCGCCTCCGGGCGGAGGTGGCGACCGGGATCGTTGCGCCCGACTCGATGACGTACGGGTCGCAGGCCGCCGCTGCGAGCCAGGTCTTCGAGCAGCAACGCGACCTCGCCCTCCGCGATCGCAACCAGGACCATCTCAACCAGGTCGAGGCCGCGCTCCGGCGGCTCGACGACGGGACGTTCGGGGCGTGCGTCCGGTGCGGACGTCCGATCGCCGCCGAGCGGCTCGAGGCGCTCCCGTGGGCGGCCCACTGCATCGACTGCCAGCGAACCATCGGGCGCGGCGGATGACCGACACGGTCGAGGCCACCACGACGGACGACGTCCCGCTCGTCGGGCTCCAACGGGTCATCGAGGCGGCCGCGACGCTCGCTGGCGTCGCCGTCCATACGCCGCTCGTCCCGTTCGGGCCGCCTAGTGACCGCCGATCCCTCAAGGCGGAGAGCCTCCAGCCGATCGGGGCGTTCAAGATCCGCGGCGCCTACAACGCGGTCGCTTCCCTGTCGGCCGACGAACGGATGCGGGGCGTCATCACCTACTCGTCGGGCAATCACGCCCAGGGAGTGGCGCGGGCCGCCCGCCTGCTTGGTGCGCCCGCGGTCGTCGTCATGCCGTCGGACGCACCCGCGATCAAGCGCGAGCGCGTGGCGGCGGACGGCGCAGAGATCGTCGTCGTGGGCACAGCGAGTGACGAGCGACAGGCGGTCGCCGAACGGATTGCCGCCGAACGCGGCCTCGCGATCATCCCGCCGTACGACGACGATCGGGTCATCGCCGGCCAGGGGACAGTCGGCCTGGAGATCGCCGAGGCGTTGCCGGACGTCGCCGCGGTCCTCGTCCCGATCGGCGGCGGCGGCCTGGCCAGCGGCGTCGTCGTCGCGATCCGGGCGCTGGTCCCGGACGCGCGGGTGATCGGCGTCGAACCTGAGTTGGCGGCTGACGCGCGGGAGTCGCTCGCGGCCGGACGGATCGTCGCGTGGTCCGCCGACGACGTCTCTCGAACGATCGCTGACGGGACGCGGACCCGGGCCCTGGGCCGACGAACGTTCGCCCACCTCTCGCGCCTGCTCGACTCGATCGTGACGGTCTCGGAGACGGAGATCGCGGCCGGTGTCCGACTCGCGGCGGAGGAGAGCCGGCTCGTCGTGGAGCCGTCGGGGGCCCTGTCCGTCGCTGCCCTCGCGTTCCACGCCCGCGATCTCGGGCTCGATGGCCTGGGCGGCCGGCCGGTCGTCGCGGTCGTCTCCGGCGGCAACGTCGACCCCGAGCGCTACCTGGAGTACCTCCGCGCGCCGATCCCGCCGAGGGGCTGACTCAGCTCCGGTCCCGCTCCTCGGCCAGCCGTTCCGCCAGCCGCGTTTCCCGCGTCCGGATCGCGGCCCGCTCGACATCGGCGACGCGCTCGGTCCGCGCGGTGTCCTTTTCCTCCTGGCGCATCCAGCCGACGAGGATCGCGCACATCGCGGCAATGAAGATGAGATCGCCGGCGAGCCACATGATCCCGCCCGCCGCCTGCTGGTCGAAGAGCGGCGAGGGGCCCCACGGTCGATCCAGCGTCGCGTAATGCGCGTAGAGCACCGCCGGTGCGTTGAGGATGACGACCGCGAGGAACGTGTTCTGGGGCATCTGGAGGAAGACATAAAGCAGGCGCGCCGGATGCGAGAGTTTCCAGGGTCCCGGATCGAGCCCGACGGCCGGCCACCAGAACAGCAGTGCGATGCCGAAGAAGAGGACGTGTTCGAGGTCGTGAACGAGCCGGTTCTCGAGCGAGAGATCGAACAGCGGCGAGAAGTGGGCGCCCCACATGACAGCGGCAAAGAGGACCCAGGCGACGACGGGGTGGGCAATGACCCGCAGCGGGCGTGAATGGAGGATCGGCAGCAGCCAGCGCTGCCGGACGTGCGGCGATGCCACCCGGAGCGCGAGTGTCACCGGCGCCCCGAGTGCGATCAGCGGCGCGGCGACGAGCATGAGGAGGATGTGCTGGACCATGTGGACCGAGAAGAGCGCGGTGTCGTAGCGCTCGATCCCCGACTGGAGCGCAATCGCGATCACGACGAGCCCGGAGAGGAACGCGACAGTGCGGCTCCGCGGCACCCGGTTCGTCGGATGCGCGGCGTCGACGCGGCGGACGGCGGCGACCCAGCCGATGGCGACGATCACGAGGGGCAGCGCGATCGCCGGATCGAACGACCAGCCGAGAAGCAGGCCGGCGGCCGATGGCGGATCCGGCGGGACGGGACCGTGGGCGAGGACCGGGCCGGCGAATGCCAGCGTCCAGAGCGCCCCACCGACGAATGCCGCGGACGCCGCCGCCCGGGGCGGTCGGGAACGATCAGACACGCCTCGCATCGTCGCATGCTCCCGACGCAGCCGCGTTGCGCCCGCGCTCGGCGCTGCGGGTATCATGAACGGGCAGTCCGGAAACCCAGCCCGGACCGTGGCCGCTTGGCCAACTCCGACCTCCAACTTCGGCATCCGCGCGGGTGCCATCCGCCGTCGTTTGAGTTCGAGGACCGTGCATGTCGAGCAGCCCCGGCACGAGGCCGTCGTTCGGATCGATCGTCGCCGGACTCGTCGCCCTCGTCGCACTCATCGGGCTCCTCGCCTGGCTGGTCCTGAACGGGGCCGCCGTGGTCAGGAGCTTCTTTCCGCCCGACCCGGCGTCACGCCAGGGTCGAGAGATTTTCGACCTGTACACGATCGTCTTCATCATCGCGGCGGCGATCTTCTTCCTCGTCGAAGGACTCATTGTCTGGAGCGTCATCAGGTACCGCCGCCGCCCCGGCGACATCGAACTGCCGCCCCAGACCCACGGTCACAACCTCGCCGAGATTGTCTGGACCGTCGTCCCGACGATCATCGTCGTCTTCCTGTTCTTCATCTCGTGGCAGACGTTGAACAGCGTCGAGGCAACGACGCCGCAACCCGACCTGAAGGTCAGGGCCGTGGCCGGCCAGTTCCAGTGGCAGTTCGAGTACCTGGCCTCGGACGCGGCCGCCGATGGAACGCCGATCTTCACCCAGAGCGCCCCGACCGGAGAGGAAGGCGGCCTCGTCCTGCCGGCGGGCAAGACGACCCATATCTACCTCTCGAGCCCTGACGTCATCCATGCCTTCTACGTGCGGGAATTCCTGTTCAAGAAGGACGTGGTGCCGGGGATCGTCAACGAGTTTGACCTGGAGCTCCCCGCCAACGTCGCCGGCCAGACATTCCGCGGCCAGTGCGCCGAGCTGTGCGGCGTCGGCCACCGGATCATGGTTTTCGAAGTTCACGCCCTCGCTCCGGACGCCTTCCAGGCCTGGTACGACGCCAAGATCGCGGAGGCGAACGCGACACCGGCGCCTCAGCCGAGCGGCGGGCCCCAGGGACCCCTTGTCAATGTGACTGCCGAGGGCGTGAAGTTCCTCGAGGCGTCGATCCAGGCGCCGGCGGATGCACCGTTCACCATCCATTTCGACAACAGGGATGCCGGCACCCCGCACGACGTCGACATCCTTGACGGGTCGGGTCAGAAGGTCATGGACGGCGAGGACTTCCCGGGCCCGGGTGTCCGCGACTACCCCGTCGAGGCCCTGGCCGCGGGCTCGTACGAGTTCATCTGCTCGATCCACCCCACCCTGATGACCGGCACGCTCGCGGTCCAGTGAAGGAGCTCCGATGGCGACCACCGCGCTGACGCCCGCCGCCTCCACATACCGGAGCGCGCTGTACGAATGGCTGACGACGACCGATCACAAGAAGATCGGGATCCTGTACATCGTCAACTCGTTCATCTTCTTCTTCCTGGCCGGCATCCTGGCCCTGTTCGTCCGGACCGAGCTGGCACAGCCGGGCATCCAGTTCCTCGCCGACGAGAACATGTACAACCAGATCTTCACCATGCACGGGTCGGTGATGATCTTCCTGTTCATCATCCCGATGCTGGTCGGATTCGGGAACTACGTCGTCCCGCTCCAACTCGGCGCACCGGACATGGCCTTCCCGCGGATCAACGCGCTGTCGTTCTGGATGCTGCCGCTGGGCGGCATCCTGCTGTTCCTTGGCTTCGCCACGGGCGGCGCCGCGTCGGCGGGCTGGACGAGCTACGCGCCACTCTCCGAGGACCGGCCGCTCGCCTCGACCGGCCCCGGACAGGACCTCTGGATCATGGGCCTGACGCTGATCGGCACGAGTTCCATCCTGGGCGGCATCAACTTCCTCGTCACGATCTTCAAGATGCGGGCACCCGGGCTGACGATGTTCCGGTTGCCGATCCTCGTCTGGACCGTCCTCGTCACGAGCATTCTCCAGGTCCTGGCGACGCCGGTCCTCACCAGCGCACTGATCATGCTGTTCATCGACCGCAACTACGGCGGCCACTTCTTCGACCCGCAGTTCGGCGGCAGCGCGATCCTGTGGCAGAACATCTTCTGGTTCTACTCGCACCCGGCGGTCTACATCATGGTCCTGCCGGCGATGGGCATGATCAGCGAGATCCTGCCCGTGTTCAGCCGGAAACCCCTGTTCGGCTACAAGGCGTTCGTCTTCGCGACCGCCGCCATCGGGGCCCTCGGCTTCTCGGTCTGGGCCCACCACATGTTCACGACGGGGCAGGTCTTCCTGCCGTTCTTCAGCTTCATGACGTTCCTGATCGCTGTTCCGACCGGCGTGAAGATGTTCAACTGGGTCTTCACGATGTGGCGCGGACAGCTGACGCTCGCGACACCACTCCTGTTCGCCATCGGCTTCCTGACGATGTTCCTGATCGGCGGCATCAACGGCGCGTTCAGCGCCGCGGTACCCGTCGACTTCGCCCTCCAGGACACCTACTGGGTGGTCTCCCACCTCCACTACGTGCTGTTCGGCGGTTCCGTCTTCGGCGTCTTCGCCGGGATCTACTACTGGTTCCCGAAGATGACGGGTCGGATGTTGAACGAGGGCCTCGGGAAGCTCCAGTTCGTCATCATGTTCGTCGGCTTCAACATGACGTTCTTCCCGATGCACCAGCTCGGCCTGGCCGGGATGCCGAGGCGGATCGCCGATTACGCCTCGGACGTCGGCTGGAACGATCTCAACCTCCTCGCGACAGTGGGCGGGTTCCTGATCGCGGCGAGCATGATCCCGTTCCTCTGGAACGTCTTCGTCTCGCTCCGCGGTGGCGAGATCGCCGGCGACGACCCGTGGGAGGGGAACACGCTCGAGTGGGCGACGAGCTCGCCGCCTCCGCCGTACAACTTCGACCGCCTGCCGGAGATCCGCTCCGAGCGGCCGCTCTTCGACGCTCGCCACGGGCGGACGCGGCCGGCGCCTGCCCTGCCGGACCCCGGCCCAACCCCTGACCCGACGGCCTGACGAGGACGACGATCGTGACCTCACCCTCGACGATCCTGACGACAGGCGACCCCGGCCACTCGGTGGACGAGCACAACCCTGTCGCGGGACTGGCTCACGACTCCCGCGGCGGGATCAGCAACCCGATCCTCGGGATGCTCCTGTTCATCTGCTCGGAGGTGATGTTCTTCTCCGGCCTGTTCGCCGCGTACTTCAGCGTCCGGGCGACCGCGACCGTCTGGCCGCCGATCGTCCCCGACTCGCCCGAGCTGACCGAGGCGTTCAATCTCCACGCGGAACCGTGGTTTGCGTTCATCCTCACGGTGATCCTCGTGGTCTCCTCGTTCACCTGTCAGTTCGCAGTCTGGGCAATCCGGCGCGATGACCATGCCGGCTTCATCCGGAACATCGGCGTCACGCTCGTGCTCGGAATCGTCTTCCTCATCGGCCAGGCCTATGACTACGCGACGCTGGGCTTCGGGCTCTCCGACGGGGTCTTCGGGACGACCTTCTACACTCTGACGGGCTTCCACGGCGCCCATGTCTTCGGTGGTGCGATCATGCTCTCGGTCGTGCTGTACCGGGGTCTTGCCGGACAGTTCTCGGCGCGCCACCACGACGCGGTCGAAGCAACCTCGTTGTACTGGCACTTCGTCGACGTCGTCTGGATCGCCCTGTTCTCGACGCTCTACATCCTGTAGGCACGGAGGCCCGATGCATCCCCTCAAGCATCCGCGGAACGCGATCTTCGTCGGCCTCGTCTTCGTCGCGATCGCGATCGTGTACTGGGCCATTCCCTACTTTGGCGGCTTTCACCTCGACTACGCCGGGACGACGATGCTCGCCATTCTCGGGATCGCGATGTCGCTGATGTTCTACGTGCTCATCGCCGGCTCGACGAACGACTAAGACCCCGGGCCGATGGAGCAGATCTGGAACGCGATACTCGAGTTCACGTCCCAGTTCGTCATTCCCGACTGGGGCGCGATCATCTCGCTGCTCCCCGTCTTCATGGCGATCATCGTCGTCGCGTTCTTCGTCCGGGTCGGGATCCGCTACGCCACGGCCGGGCCGAAACGGGTTCGCGCGGCAAAGGTTGCGCCAGTTACGCCGGAAGGCGTCCACATGCCCGGGCCGACGTTCGCTCCGTTCTTCGCGGCGATCGGGAGCTTCCTGCTGTTCTTCGGGCTCGTCTTCGGGGGCCCGTCGATCATCGTGGGGCTGGTTGCGCTGCTCCTCTCGCTCCTCTACTGGGGTCGCGAGGCGCTCATCGACTACGACCACATCGCCGGCGAGCACCCCAAGACGCCGGCCGTCATCCACGCGGGTCCACCGCCCGGGGTCCATATCCCCGGCCCGTCGTTCCGGCCACTCCTGGCCTCGCTGGCGGTCGCGATCCTGTTCGCCGGCCTCGTGTTCGGTGGCTGGCTCCTGGGTGTCGGGCTGCTCGTCACGATCCTGACCCTCCTGGGCTGGCTGAACGACGCGCGGAAGGAGTACAAGCACGTCGTCGAGGCCGACGGGACCGGCCACCTCACCAACGAACCGGCACCGGGCTGGCCCAAGGCGATGCTCTCGCTCATGGCCGTCCTGGTGGTCGCCTCGGTCGCGCTCAACCTCGGCTGGTTCCCGCCGCGATCGGCCAGCGGCGCGGACGACCCCGGAGCGTCGCCGGCTCCCTCGGGACCGCCGTCCGGTGCCCCCGGCGACATCGCGCTCGTTGCCGAGGCGGTGAAATTCGACAAGACCAGCCTCACCGCAGCCGCCGACACGCCATTCAAGATCACGTTCGACAACCGCGATGTCGGCACGCCGCACGACGTCGACATCCTCGATGCGGCCCAAGTGAAGGTGTTCGACGGGCCCGACTTCCCGGGCCCCGAAATCCGCGTGTACGACGTGCCTCCGCTCGCCGCTGCCACCTATACGTTCATCTGCTCGATCCACCCGGCCTTGATGACGGGCGAGCTGACCGTCGGCGGATAGCGTGGGGGCTCCTCAGGTCCGAACGTCGCCGAGCCGGCGGCCGATCCTCCTCGCACTCGTCGTCGCCGTGGCGACAACCCTGGCGGTCGTCGCGATCGTCGCATTCGCGAGACCGGGTCAGCCCAGCTCACTCATCGACAAGCCCGCCCCCGACATCGTCGGAACGACGCTCGACGGCGCACCATTCCGGCTGGCCGACCTGCGCGGCAAGCCGGTCTTCGTCAATTTCTGGGGCCCGACATGCGTTCCGTGCCGGACCGAGTTCCCGCTCCTCAAGGCGAAGCTCGAGGAGCATGCTGCCGATGAATTCGTCGTCGTTGGGATCCTGACGTACGACCCGGCGGACCTCGCCCGGACGTTCATCGCGGAGCAAGGCGCGACGTGGGCGACGGTCGACGATCCCGGGGGGACGATCCGGCAGGCCTACCGGGTCACAGCGCGGCCACAGAGCTACTTCATCGATCGTGACGGCATCCTCCGGTCGATCCAGATCGGGGAGGTGCGCGACGTCGACTTCGAGCGCCAGTACGACAAGATCTCGGGCGGCGCGTGACGCCGGGCGCCGACCGGACGCTGGCGGCGATCGAGGTCGACGGCCTCACGAAGCACTACGGCGGTCGGGCCGTCGTCCAGGACCTCTCGTTCCGGATCGCGGCCGGAGAGACATTCGCCCTGCTCGGCCCGAACGGTGCCGGCAAGACGACGACCGTCGAGATCTTGGAGGGCTACCGGCGCCCGGACCGCGGCAAGGTCCGGGTGCTCGGCGAGGATCCGGCCCGCGCGGGACGGGATCACCGGGCCCGCGTCGGCCTCATGCTCCAGGGCGGCGGCGGGGTCGATCCACGGATGACGGCACGGGAGGTTCTCCGCCTGCACGCCCGGTTCCACGCCACGCCGAGTGACGCGGATGAGCTGCTCGAGCTCGTCGGGCTCACGGCGGCCGCCAGGACGCGGTACCGGCGGCTGTCGGGCGGCGAGCGGCAGCGGCTCGGTCTTGCGCTCGCGCTTGTCGGAACGCCGGCACTGGTGGCTCTCGATGAGCCGACGGCCGGGATGGACGTCGAGGCACGGGCCACGACACGTGGCCTCATCGGTCGACTCCGGGACGATGGCGTAACCGTGCTGTTGACGAGCCACGACCTGGGCGACGTCGAGAAGGTCGCCGACCGGATCGCGATCATCGACCGCGGCCGGCTCGTGGCGATCGGCAGCCCCTCCGAGCTGTCGCAGGCTTCGTCGCCGGTGCTCCGATTCCGTCTCAATGTGGTCCTCTCGGAGCCGGATCTCCGGGCGCTCGAGAGTCGGATCGGCGAAGGCCGAGAGCCCGCTGCCCTCGACGACGAGGGCGGAGGCCGCTACAGGCTGCGGGGCGCCCCATCGCCGGAGGTCGTTGCGGTGATCGCCGCCTGGTGTGCCTCCCGGAGCATCCTGATCGTCGAGCTCCGCACCGGCGGCGGATCGCTGGAGGAGCGCTACCTGGAGCTGGTCGGGGCGACCTCGGAGGAGGACGCGTGACCGTGTCGACGGTGATCGACGGTCGCGCCGCGCCCGTTTGGCGCGCGGTCCTCGCGATGACCGCGATGGAGTTGCGCCTCGCGCTTCGTCGCGGCGAGACCCTCGTCGCGACCGCCGTCCTGCCGGTCGTCGTGCTGCTGTTCTTCAGCTCTGTCACCGTCATCCCGATCGACGCCGGCCGGCCGGTGGACTTCCTCCTGCCGGGGTCGATTGCCTTCGCGATCATCGCGACGAGCCTCGTCAGCCTCGGGATCACCACGGCATACGACCGGTCCTACGGCGTCCTGAAGCGGCTCGGTGGATCGCCCCTGTCGCGGACGGAGCTGATCGCCGCCAAGATCCTGGCCGTGCTCGTCGTCGAGGCTCTGCAGGTGGCGCTGCTCGTCGGCACCGCGTCGCTGTTGCTCGGCTGGAGTCCGCCGGCCGGAGCATCGCCCGGTCTCCTCGTCGTCGCGATCCTGCTCGGGACGATCGCGTTCGCCGGGCTCGGGCTGCTGCTCGCCGGCACGCTTCGGGCGGAAACGATGCTCGCCGTCGCGAACATCCTGTTCGTGGCGAGCCTCGTCCTCGGCGGCATCATCCTGCCGATCGACGACCTGCCGGCGCCGCTGGCGACGGTCGCCGCCGCGTTGCCGGCCGCGGCGCTCAGCGATGCGCTGCGGGTCGCGCTCGCTGCGCCCGGCGTGGTCGGTGACGGCGCTGGCTCGCTCGCGCTCCTCGCGGGCTGGGGCGTCGCCGCGGTCGGGCTGGCCGTCGCGACGTTCCGCTGGGAGTAGTGCCGGGAAAAGGAGAACCCCGGCTGGTCGGGGCCGGGGTTCAGGTGGATGCGGTCTTGGTTGCGGGGAGGGGATTCGAACCCCTGACCTTCGGGTTATGAGCCCGACGAGCTGCCGCTGCTCCACCCCGCGACCTATAACGTTACCCGCGAGAGGCCGATCGGTCAAACTTCGGGGCCCGCCGAGACCGCTCACCCAAGAAGCCTGACGGGCAAAGAAATCGCCATACGCTCCCCCTGGTGGCGCTATCGGCTGCCGGCTAGCCCGTGGGAGCGGAATTGGCGCCATACGCCATCCACCGTGGAGTATGGGACGAGATACGGCCGAATCGAGGCCCATCAGGGGCCGATCGAGCCTCGCCTAACGGCTAACGACACCCACGGTGGCGTCAGGTGGTTTCGGCCTCGGCGGCCGCGGTGGCGATCGGCGGCGACGGCCCGCCGACCCCGCGCAGGGCCCTTCCGCCGACCGCCAGTCCCACCCCGAGGCTGACGAACATCACTCCGGAGAAGACGTAGAACGGCAGCCGGATGTCCGACGCGGCGAGGGGCCCGGAGATCAGCGACGCGACGACGAAGCCGATCGTCCCCGACGCCCCATAGAGGCCCTGGGCAGTCGACGATCGCCCCGGCGGGCTGCCGGCGGCCACGATCGCGTAGAGGGCCGGGTTGAGCATGGCGAACCCGGTCGCCTCCACGAGGATGAGCGGCACCGCCAGGGTCGGGTCGGCGAGCAGCGGGTAGAGCAACCCGGTCACAGCCGGTGCGAGCCCTCCGATGATCACGAACCAGACGAGGCCGCCGCGGTCGACTCGCCGGCCGAAGTAGGGCGACAGGATGAGGATCGGCAGCCCGAACATCGCGAACGTGAAGCCGATCAGCTCGAGGCCGGCACCCAGGCCGTCGAGGAAGATGCTCCAGATGACGTCGTAGGTCCCCGCGGCGAAGTTCGCGCCGATGTTGATCAGGATCGCGCCGACCAGCAGCCGGTTCGCAAGGCCGAATCGCGTCGGTGCGGTCGCGGCAATGTCACCCGCGTCGGTCTGCCAGTCCCCGCGCACGAGCGCCGGGTGGCCGGGGAACTCCGTTGCGTCAAACGAGGCTCCGGCTGGGTGACGGCCGGATCCCGGCGTCTCGCGAACCCGCAGCCCGATCGCGAGCGCGGCGATGAACGAGCTGATCCCCCCGAAGACGAAGACGAAACCGATCCCCCCGAACCAGGCCGACCCGAGCCCGCCGATCGCCGGGCCGAAGAGAAGCCCGCCCATCTGGGCAGCGCCGTACAGCCCGAACGCCTCGCCTCGCCGTTCGGGCGGGGTCGCATCGGTGATGTAGCCGCGGGCCGCCGGGTCGTACACCGCCGTCGACAGGCCCTGCAGCGCGCGCAGGATGAGGAACGGCAACGGCCCGACAAAGATCAGCGGCAGGAACTGGAAGATCCCCGCCCCGACATTGCCGGCGACCATGAGCGGGACCCGCGGGACCCGATCGGCCAGCCAGCCGAAGATCGGTTCGCCGATGAGTCGTGCCGCAGGCCAGGCGGCGATGACGACGCCGAGGGTCGCGAGGTCGACGCCGTGCTCCCGGAAATAGAGCGGCATGACCGGAAGCAGCGCGCCGAAGCCGAGCCAGACGACGAACTCGGCAAACAGCAGGGGCAGGATGTCCGACCAGCGGTCGGTCCACGAGGCGAGTGGCGCGGGCAGGCGGCTGGGCGACGACATGGGGTTCCAATCGTAGGCGCGACGGCAGCCGAACGTATCAGTCGTATCATCGAGCAGTGCCGCAGCCGTCCGTCGTCAGACGCCGCTGATGGGTCCCATCGCACTCCACGGAGGCGGTGAGTTCCTGCCCGGCGACGAGCCTTTCCTCGACGAGCTCCTCGGGATCGCCAGGCAGGCTGCCGCGGCGCGAACCGAGGCCGCGGTGGCGTCGGCGCCGGACGCGATCGGGATCGCCATCCTGCCGACCGCCGCCAGCCGCGGGCTGCCCGACCGGGCCGCCGCGTTCGCGGTCCAGGCGCTCGAGGAACGCGCTCGGGCATCCGGCCACAAGATCCGGGTCGGGGTCGCCCGCGTCGTCGACCCGGTCTCGGCCGACGACCCCGAGGCCGCCGAGGTGATCTCGTCGGCCGATCTCGTCTACCTGCCCGGTGGCGACCCCGATATCGTCCCCGGCCTGCTCGGCCCGACGGCCGCCGGCCGCGCCCTTGCAGGGGCGCACAAGCGCGGAGTGGTCGTTGCCGGAGCGAGTGCCGGTGCGATGTCCCTGGCGGAATGGTCGTGGACGGCGCAGGGCGGGATGCCGGGTCTTGGCTTCGTCCGCGGGATCGTCGTCGTCCCCCACTACGACGACATTCGGCGGATGGCCTGGCAGTCGAAGCTCGAGAAGGTCGCGCCGCCGGGACTCGGCTACCTCGGACTCGACGAGCGGACCGGCGTCATTTCCAACGGCGGCGCATGGCGCGTCGCGGGCGAGGGCGCCGCGTACTGGTTCGTGCCCGGCGCCTCGCTCCCGGTCGTCGCTCGCCACGGAGACCTGATCGAGCTGCCGAGCTGAGGCACTGCGTCGTCCGTGCGCACCGCGGGGCTTACCCGTCGCTTACGTCGCCCGATCGATCGGCTCATCTGCGACCACGACGCTCAGGCCAGGCCAATCCAGGCTCCACGTACTCGGAGACACACCCGTGAAGATTCCTGGCTGGCGGATCGCCCTGACCGGCGCCGCCCTTGCCGTCCTGACCGTCGCGGGCATCGGGCTCGCTCAGGCCGCCCCACCCACAACGGTCGTCGGAACCGCCCCGGTTGCCGCCCCCGCAGCGGCCGCCTCCGGCTCACCGTCGGCCGCCGGGCGACTTCGCCCCATCCGGCACCTCGTACACGGCACGATCACGTTCGACCATCCGACCGATGGCCTGATCACGGTCCAGCTTGACGGCGGGACGATCTCGGCCGTCGACGCCGACTCGATCACGATCGCCGAGGCCGACGGCGCGTCCGTCACGGTCGCGATCGACGATGGGACGCGAGTGCGAGTCGATCGCAAGCGCTCGACGCCCGCCGACCTGAAGGCGGGCCAGACGGTCCGCGTCGTCAGCCGTGTCGCCGATGGTGGCGCCGCAACCGCGAAGCGGATCGTCGTCCTGCCCGCGGGCGACTGACCGACCCGCGCCCGCTCAGCCCGTCGCTTGCAGGCCCGCCGCTATCCCGTTGACCGTCAGCTGGACGAGCCGGAGCAGCCGAACGCGCTCCGGATCGTCCGGCGGGCTGGCGCGTAGTCGAGCCAGCAGCATCACCTGGAGCGCAGACAGCGAGTCGACGTACGGGTCGCGGAGGCTGATCCGCCGGCGGAGCTCCGGGTCGTCGGCGAGGAGGTGCTCGCGGCCCGTGACGCGCGCGAGCCAGCTGACCGTCAGGCGATGCTCGGTCTCGATCCGTGTCCAGCGGCGGGCATGGTCGTCGCCCGCCGCGAGTGCGGCGTACTGCCGGGCCACCCCGATGTCGGCCCGGGCGAGCGACAGCTCCGCGTTGTCGAGGACGCTCGCGAGGAAGGGCCAGGATCGATAGAGCCGGTTGAGCTCGCGGACGCCCCGCTCGCCATGCCTGGCGCCATACGCATCGAGCGCGGACCCGAGGCCGAACCAGCCCGGCAGGTCGATTCGGGCCTGCGACCAGGCGAAGACCCACGGGATCGCCCGAAGCTCGGCGATCGTCGGGCCGGCCTCTTCGGTGCGCGGCACGCCCGCCCCTGGTCGGCCCGCGGGCGGCCGGGCGCGACCCGAGCCGGAGCGTCGCGATCTCGTCGATCGGCGTCACCAGGCGGAAGAACGAGACGAATCCCGGGTCGTCGATCACCAGCGATCCGTAGGCGTCGCGTGACGTGGCCGCCAGCTCGTCGAGGATCGGCCGGCCGGCCGACTCGGACGCGGCCAGCGCGGCCTTGTGCTCGTCGGTCGATGCAATGAGGACGGCCGCGGTCAGCCCCTCGAGGTGGCGGAGTGCGATCGATGGATCGGCGTAGTGCTCGGCGACGATCTCGCCCTGCTCCGTCAGCTTGAGCCGTCCCTCGAGCGCCCCGGCCGCCAGGCCGAGGATCGCCCGGTTCGCCGGCCCGCCACCTCGCCCGATCCCCCCTCCCCGCCCGTGGAACAGCGTCAGCTCGACACCGTGCCGCTCGGCGGTCGCCATGAGCGCGGACTGGGCGACGTGCAGGAGCCAGTTCGCGGCGAGGTAGCCGGACTCCTTGTTCGAGTCCGAGTAGCCGAGCATCACCTCCTGCCGATCCCCGCGCCGCCGGAGATGCGCGCGGTAGGCCGCGTCGGACAGGATCGCGTCGAGGACACCGCCCGCGGCCTCGAGCGTCGCCGCGTCCTCGAACAGCGGAACCACATCGATCGGGAGGCACCCGCCGCTGTCCGGCAGCCCGCCCAGCGCGGCAAGCTCGAACACGGCCCGAACGTCGCTCGGCGCCGCCGTGAAGCTGATGACGTAGCGCTCCGCGGCCGCCGGACCGTACCTCGCCTGGATGGTCGCCAGCGTTCGGAACGTCTCCGCGACCTCGGCGGCAGCGACGCCCGGCGCGACCTCGGCGGTCGAGGCGACGTCGACGCGCAGCGCGTCGAGCGCACGCTGGTGAACGGCACTGTGCTGGCGGACCTCGAGCGCGGCGAGATGGAACCCGAACGTCGCGAGCTGCCAGCGCAGGTCCTGGACCTCGCCCCACGCGATCCGCCCGAGCCCCTCCGCGACGAGGGCATCCTGCAGCTCCGCCAGCTCGGCGTCGAGCTCATCTGCGGACTCGTACCGCCCGGTGAGCGGGGCCTGCTGGCCGGTGAGGTACGCCCGAGTCCGGCGGACCCGCTCGGCGATGAACCCGAACCGCTGGCGGTACGGCTCGTCGGGGTAGCGGCGTCGGAATTGCCGATCGAGCTCGGGGAGCAGCTCGGCATCGCGAGCGAGGCGGGTGGCGAGCGGCCGCGGAACGGCCTCGCCGGGCGTTGACGCGGCGACCGTCTGGGCAAGTCGCGTCGCAACCGCCTCGTAGCCCCGGAGGACGTGGTCGGCCTGGATCCGGAGCGTCCGCTCCGTGATCTCGGCCGTGACCGCGGGATTGCCGTCGCGATCCCCGCCGATCCACGTTCCCCAGCTGATGAATGCACCCACCCGCGGCGGTCGGGTGCCCGTGCCGCCGGCATCGGCCGCTTCTCGGCGGGACGTTGCCGCGACGGGATCGTCAAGGGCCGCGTCCGCGGTGCGGAGGAGGCGCGGCACCGCCCCGAACAACGTCTCGTCGAAGAAGGCGAGCGCCGTCCGGACCTCGTCGAGGGGCGACGGAGCGACGGCGCGCAGATCCGCCGTCCGCCACAGCAGCGTGACCTCCTCGCGGAGGCGTCTCCGTATGTCGCGGTCCTCGGATGGCGGCAGGTCACGATCGTCGAGGTGGGCGAGCAGCCGGTCGACCCGGCGGAGGGCGAGCAAGCAGCGTCCGCCGGCGGGCCTCGGTCGGGTGAGCCGTCAGGACCGGCGTGATCCTCAGGCCCTCGACGAGGCGACGAACGTCGTCTGCTCTGACATCGCGGGAGGCGTCATCCGCGGCCCTGCCCGGGCGACTGCCTGCCCTGGCGCGGCCATGGTCCCCACGGATCGCCGCCACGGCCCCGGCGATCGTCTCCCCCGAGTCGTCGTCCCGACCCGACCGCTCCCGCCGGCGCGCGGTTCGGACGCGATCGCGCTCCTCGGCGAGATTGACGAGCCGGAAGTAGAGGCTGAAGGCCCGGATGACGACCTCGGCCCGTTCGACGTCAAGCCCCGCGAGCGTCGAGGCAAGCGCTCTCCGCTCCCCGGGATCGTCCTCGCGGCGGAGCCGGATCGTGGTCTTCCGGACCTGCTCGACGAGGTCGAGGAGGTCGCGCCCGGCCTGCTCGGCGATGACCTGGCCGAGGAGCGAGCCGAGCAGGTTGACCTCGAGCGCGAGCTGATCGCGCGCCCGGGCGGTCCCGATCGACGCCGGCTCGGCACGAACCGCAACGTTCGAATCGGGCGGCCCACCCTCGCGTGAACGCGACCGCGAGCTCACGCGGCCACCGTCCCGTCGGCACCGTTCCGCACCACGCCCTGCACGCCGCCGCAACCTTCCGCGGCCCGTTCGTTCTCTACGCTTGTATCGTGAGCGTCATGGCAGCCCCGGACGTCGAACCGCGAACGCGCCTGAAGCAGGCGGATCAGCTCGAGCAGCTCCGCTTCCTGCATGAGGTCGCGCGCCTCGCCACGACCGCCCGGACGTGGGACGAGCTGCTCGAGACGGTCGTCGACGGCACCCGCGATGCGCTCCACGCCGACGTCTCCTCCCTCTACCTGCTCGACCGCGACGGAGCGTACCTGACCCTCGCCGCCACGACCGGCCTCGATCGCTTCCAGATCGGCCGCGCGCGGGTGCCGTACGGGGAGGGCGTGACCGGCCACGTCGCCGCGACCCGCGAGCCCCTCGTCATTCCCGACGTCGGCGCCGAGCCGCGATTCCTGTGGGTGCGCGGCCTCGACCAGCGCCGCTACGTCGCCTCGATGCTCTCGGTGCCGCTGTCGTGGCACGACCAGATCGTCGGCGTCCTCAACGTCCAGACGGAACAGCATCGTGTCTTCAGCCCCGGCGACGTCGCCCAGCTCGGCGCGATCGCCGACCTGCTCGCCGGAATCGTCGAGAAGGGCCGCCAGCAGATCGAGGCGGAGGCGCGGGTCAAGGCCCTTCGCGAGATCGACGAGGCCCGGAGCGAGCTGATCGCCCTCGTCACCCACGAGCTGCGAACGCCACTCGCGGTCGTCCGCGCCTACACGGAGCTCCTCGCCGACGATCCGCCGCTCGAGAACCGTGAGTCGCGCGACCCGGTCCGCCGCGCTCAGCGCGCTGCGTGGCACGACGCGGCGCTCGAGCAGGTCGAACGGCTCGACCGCCTCGTGGATTCGATCCTCGCATCCGTTCGGGTCGTCCCGGACGTGCCGGCCGCGGTCGTCCCGACCGACGTCGCGGAGACGATCGGCGAGGTCGCCGTCTCGATCGAGCCGATTCTTCGCCAGCACCGGCTCGACGTTCTCCCCGGCGTCAGGCTCCATGCCCTGGCCGACCCGCCGCGGCTCCGCCAGATCCTCGAGCACCTCATCGAGAACGCGGTCAAGTACGCACCGCCCGACACGACGATCACGATCGACCGTTCCCTCGTCGAGGGCTCCGTGCGTATCGGGGTCACGGACCAGGGACCAGGCGTACCGGAGGAATGGCGTGAACGAATCTTCGAGCCGTATGCGCGGCGGGACACTCATACCGCTCGGGGGTCCGGGATCGGCCTCTATGCCGCGAAGCGGCTCGGCGAATCCATGGGCGCGAGGCTGTGGTGCGAGCCGGCCGATCCGACCGGCGCCCGCTTCGTCGTCGCGCTGCCCGCGGCGGCGGCGGTGTAACGTCCGGTGATGACGTTGTCCACCCGCCCCCTTCGCATCCTCGTCGTCGACGACGATCCGGCCATGGTCGGCGCGATCACCGCGCTCGTCGGGACCGAGGGCCACCAGGTCATCACGGCCTACGACGGGCTGACGGCGGTGAAGCGCTTCCGCGAGGAAGCGCCCGACCTCGTCCTGCTCGATCTCGCCATGCCGGGGCCCGACGGGTTCACCGTCGCCGGCCAGATCCGCGCGTCCGGCTCGGCCCCGATCCTCGTCGTGTCGGGCGAGAGCGCCGAGGCGGCGAAGGTCAAGGCGCTCGGGATCGGCGCCGACGACTATCTCGTCAAGCCGTTCGGCAAGGCGGAGCTGCTCGCCCGGATCGCGGCGGTGATGCGGCGCGTCGATCGGGCGGCAGGCGCGGCCACGTCCGGACCGCTGTCGGCCGGCGACCTGTACCTGGAGCCGGCCCGGCACGAGGCGCGTGTCGGCGATATCGCGCTCGTCCTGACCCCGACCGAGTTCCGACTGCTGGAGGCGCTCGTCCGCGCCGCCGGCGACATCGTTCCGCATCACCTGCTCGCGCGCGCCGGCTGGCCGGCGGAGACGGACCCGGATCTGCTGTGGCTCAAGCCGCATCTCGCCCGCCTGCGGGCGAAAGTCGAGGGTGCCGGCGGACCGCGGATCGTGGCGGTTCGGGGCGTCGGTTACCGAATCGACGCACAGGACGGAAGCTGAGTCTGGGCTAGCCGCAAAGTCCTCCGAGGTCCAGGGCGGAGGTCTCCGACGCCACTGGCCCGAGGATTTCTCAGACGAGGGCGAACGTCGCCTGACCGGAGGCGTCGTGCGCCGCGTCGGCGCAGGCGACGCGGCAGCCCCGGGCGTCGCGGCCGGCAAGCGGGTTGAAGTGGAACCAGGCCTCGGCGCCGGGATGACCGACCGCCTGGAGGCGGCAACCGCAACCCGAACACGTAACCGGGGCCAGGCGACCATCACGAACCGCGAGAACGGGGCGGACGCCGGGATCGGGAGGGTGGAGCATCTGAGGTCTCGACTTTCGGGTGACGTGGGGAGCGGGGGCAAGCTGGGGAGGAGGTACTCGCCCCCGTTGTAGCGAGACTTTAGGTGTCGCGTGCCCGCCTGGTCGGCGGCAATGCGGGTCCGCCCTGGTTGCGATCCGGTTGCGGAGATACGGATCGTGGAGCCCGGCGCCCTATCCGTCGAGCTTCGGCGGCCCGGCCTGGGCCGGTGGCCGGAGTCGGCCGATCCCCGGCAGGAAGCGACCGGTGGATGCCGCGTATTTCCGGTACTCGTCGCCGTGGACCTGGAGGAGGTACGGTTCCTCGACGAAACGAACCTGGATCTGGTGGGCCGCCACGAACGCGATGAGCATGACGCCGGCCAGGACGTTCGGCACGATGAGCGCCAGGCCCAGGGCGGTCACGTCCGTCGAGGTCAGGATCGGGTTCCTGACGACCGCGAAGGGGCCGCTGGTGACGAGTGCGGTTCGGACATCCGGATCCACGTCGCCGCGCCATGAGTCGCCCATCGCCCACTGGGCGACCATCGTGGCGGCAATCCCCAGCACGTAGAGGGCAATGCCGAGGCCGCGTACCACGTCGTTGTCGAGTGGCCCGAACGGAGCCACGCCGGCGATGTCTGCCACGGCCGCCGCGATCCCGGCGAGCAGGCCGACGCTCGCGATCACGCGCGACCACCACTGCGCCGAGCCGGGACGATCGCGGCGGTGGATGCTCGGCCCGCCGCCCCGACGGGCGTGGAGATAGCCGCGCAGGCCGGCAACGAGGAGCAACCAGACGGCGAGCAGGACCAGTGCAAGGACGCCCACGGCCGATTCTCTCGCTCCGGCGGGAGCCGGTGTCAAACGGCGGCGGCTCGCGGCAGGGCCGACGCTGACACGCTGGAGACCGGGCGCTCCCGGACCAGTGCTGGCACGGCCACCTGTTCGCCGGCCGGGATCGGCTCGACGAGCCAGACGTCGCTCTCGAACTCGTGACGCTCGGCAAGAAGGCGAGCGGCCAGCTCGGAGCCGGCATCGCGGTGCTCCTCCACGAGGCCACGGAACTCGGCGACGCGATCCTGGCCATCCTCACGGTCGCGCGCGGCCGCAGAGAGCCGCACCGCGTTGACGCTCCGGGCGTCCAGCGCTGCGATGTGCCGACCGTCCGGATCGAGGAGGTAGGCGCGCCCGCCGGTCATGCCGGCTCCGAAGTTGGCGCCAATCGGCCCGAGTACCACGACGACGCCGCCGGTCATGTACTCGCAGCCGTGCTGGCCGAGCCCCTCGACGACGGCGACTGCGCCCGAGTTGCGAACGGCGAACCGCATTCCCGCCCGCCCGACGAGATGGAGGCGGCCGCCCGTCGCGCCGTAGAGGCAGGTGTTGCCGGCGATCGCCTGGCGGCTGGCGTCCGCCGCGAGCTCGGGTTCCGGTGCGATCGCGAGGCGGCCGCCCGACAAGCCTTTCCCGACATAGTCGTTCGCCTGGCCGACGAGCCGGAGGTCGAGACCCGGCCCGGCGAACGCGCCGAACGACTGGCCGGCGGCGCCGCGGAGCTCGAGCCGGATGGGCCCCCGTAGCTGGCCCCGCTCGAGCGCGCCCGACAGGCCCGCCCCGAACGACCGATCGGCCGTCGTGAGCTTGAGTCCGCCGGCCGCGAAACCGCCCTGGCCGCGGAGGGCGGCGACGAGATGCGCCTCGAGCGGGGAGGCCGGCTGGCGGAAGACATCGCGGCCGGCCCCGGCCGGGTTCGAGCGGCGGGCCGCCGTGGCATCCCAGTGCGGCGCACCGATCACTGGCGCAAGATCGAGCGTTCCTGACAGCCGGCCGCGCGCCGGAGCGAGCAGGCGGGCTCCCTCACCGATGACCTCGCCGACCGACCGGGCCCCGACGGCGACGAGCTCGCGACGGAGATCCTCGGCAAGGGCGATCGCGAATCGCTCGACCTGGTCAGGCGTGCCGGTGAACTTCGCCCGGAGATCCTCGCGCTGCGTCGCGATCCCGGTCGGACACGTGTCCAGGTGGCACTGGCGAGCCATGTCGCAGCCCATCGCGACCAGCATCGATGTCCCGAAGGCGAACTCCTCCGCGCCGAGGAGGGCGGCGACGAGCAGATCCCGGCCCGTCCGCAGGCCGCCGTCGGTGCGGAGCGCAACACGATCGCGGAGGCCGTTGCGGAGCAGGGTCTGGTGGACCTCCGCGAGGCCGAGCTCCCACGGTGCACCGACGTGCTTGATCGACGACAGCGGCGAAGCGCCGGTCCCGCCGGCATGACCGGCCAGGTGGACGTAGCCCGCCCCGGCCTTCACGACGCCGGCCGCGATCGTCCCGACGCCGCGCGAGGCGACGAGCTTCACGCCGACCCTGGCCGCCGGGTTGATCGCCCGCAGGTCGGCGATGAGCTGGGCGAGGTCCTCGATCGAGTAGATGTCGTGATGCGGCGGCGGGCTGATATAGGTCATCCCTGGCTGGCCGCGGCGGAGGGCCGCGATGTACGCGGTCGCCTTGCGAGCCGGGAGCTGGCCGCCCTCGCCGGGCTTCGACCCCTGGGCGATCTTGATCTCGAGCTGGTCCGCCCGGGCGAGGTACTGGGCGGTCACGCCGAACCGGGCCGATGCGACCTGCTTGATCCGGGCATCGTGCCGCTCGCCCGTCGCGGTCGGCGTGTACCAGGCCGGATCCTCGCCGCCCTCGCCGGTGTTGGCCGCGCCGCCGGCTCGCTGGATGCCGATCGTGAGCGCCTGGTGGGCCTCCGGCGAGAGCGCCCCGACGCTCATCGCCGAGACGACGAATCGGCGGACGATGTCGGAGGCGGACTCGACGTCGGTGAGAGCGATCGGGACGGCCGATGCAGGAGCCCGTCGAATGCGGAGGCCGTCACGGACGACCGACCCGGGGGAGGATGCGCCCCCTCCCAGGACCGCCAGCGCCTTCCGGTATCGGTCGAGGGCTGGCCCGATCGCCGCCGGATCCTGTTCCGCGACGAGAACCTCGATCTCACCGGCGATCTTCGGCGAGAAGAGATGGGCTTCGCCGTCGGCCTTGAAGCGGGCGAATCCCGGGTCCGGGAGCTTGTTCGACGGCGCGTCGGTGGCGATTGATGCCGCGATCGACGCCCGCCGGATCCCCCGCTCGCCGATCTCGCGCAAGCCGACCGTCCCGCGCCACGCCGGGGCGCCCGGGAAGCAGCGGCGAAGCAGCTCGGCGTCGAGTTCGAGCGTCTCGAACAGGAGCCCGCCGATGTACGAGGCGATCGTGCTGATCCCCATCCGGGCGAGGGTCTTTCGGAGGCCGGCCTCGAATGCAGCCAGGAGGTTCGCCACGGCGTCGTCGGCGGTCAGCTCCTCCGCTCCGCGCGATCCCGCGGTCTCGATCGCAAGCTCCACGGCGAGCCACGGAACGGCGGCCGTCGCGCCCGCCGCCAGGGCCATCGCGAGCGAGTGGACATCGAGGATGTCGGCGGCATCGACGAGGAGGTCGGATCGGCCGCGGAGGCCCACGTCGGTGAGCGCGGTATTGACGGCGCCGACGGCGAGGACCGAGGGGATCGGCAGGCGCTCCGGCGTGAAGGCTCGATCCGAGAGGACGAGCAGCTCCACTCGATCGCGGGCGGCCGCGGTGGCGGCGGCCGCGAGACGCTCGAGGGCGGCCTCGAGCCCGGCCGGCCCGGCCGCCGGATCCCATGTCGCATCGAGCCTGCCGACCTTGCCCGGGAACGCATCGAGGAGGGCGTCGAGATCGGCGACGACCGGACGATCGAGGCGAAGCGTCCGAGCGCGCCGCGTCGCTCGCGGCGGGCCGCCGAGGAGGGCGGGACGTCGGCCCAGGTCGACTCGCATGTCCATGACCGCCCGCTCGCGCTCGGGATCGATGGGCGGGTTCGTCACCTGCGCGAACGATTGGCGGAGATGATCTGCCACCGGCCGATCGACGCGGGCGAGGCCGGGCGTCGGCGTATCGTCGCCCATGCTCCAGAGGGGCTCGTGGCTCTCGAGGACCATCGTCTTGATGTCGAGCCGGGCCTTCTCGGAGTCGAGACCGGCGAGATAGCGGAGAGGCGACGGGGTGTTCGTGGCGACGGGCGTGACGTCGACGTGCGCCGGGCGCGGTGCGTCGTGGATGGGCAGCCGGCGGAGGATGTGCGCCTTGGCATCGGCGTCCTCGAGGACGGCGCGGCGCCGCGGGTCGACGAGGAGCATCTCCCCAGGGCCCAGCCGCCCGCGGCGGACCGTGTCGGACGGCGCGAGTGCGATTGCACCCGCTTCGGAGGCGACCGCAACGAGTCGGTCGCGGGTCACGGCGAAGGCGGCCGGTCGGAGCCCGTTGCGATCCATGATCGCTCCGACCCGCCGGCCGTCGGAGAAGACGATCGCCGCGGGACCGTCCCACGGGGCGAGGAATCCGGCGTCACCCGCGCCGGAGCGTCGCGACGTGCGAGATGCGGTGCCCGTCGGAGCGAGGACGCCTCGGGCAGCGCGGCGAGGAGCGCGGATCCCAGGTCCCAGCCGGTCGCGACGAGCAACTCGAGCATCTCGTCGAGCGACTGCGAGTCCGAGCCCTCGGGCGAGAGCAGCGGTCCCGCGTCAACCAGCCGCCGGGCGACGGCACGCGCCCCGGCTGCCGCGCTCCCGATCGCGTCGTCGGCCCGCCCGCGGACCTGCTCGCGATTGCCACGGACCGTGTCGATCTCGCCGTTGTGAGCGATCGCGCGGAACGGCTGGGCGAGTCGCCAGGTGGGCTGGGTGTTGGTCGCGTAGCGCTGGTGGAAGAGGGCGTACGAGAGCCGGATCGGCTGCTGGAGGTCCGGGAAGAGCTCGGCCAGGCGGCCGCCGGCGACGAGGCCCTTGTAGACAATCGTGCGGCACGAGGCGGACGGCACCGACAGGTCGTCGAGGCCGGCCGCGCGGGCATCGGTCTCCAGGCGACGTCGGGCGACGACGAGGCGCCGTTCGAACTCCGGGTCGCCGATCGGCCGGCCTGTTGCCTTGACCGGTCGGTCGACGATCGCGTGGACGACGTCCGGCCGGGTGGCGGCCGCCGCCGCCCCGAGGGCGCTCGGCTCCATGGGCACGCGCCGCCAGGCGGCGATCCGCAGTCCTTCCGCCGTCAGCGCGCCGGCGACGATCGCCCGCGCCCGCGCCGCACGCCGCCGTCCGCGCGGAAGGAAGACGACGACAACGCCGGGACGTCCACCGCCCGCACCCGGATTGATCGTGTCGAGGAGCGCCGGCTCGAGCGGCAGGGCGACGCCGGCTCCATCGCTCGACTCACCGTCCGCCCCGAAGGCCCCGCGATGTCCGAGTGCCGCCAGGCCGGCCAGCGCCAGCGGCAGGACCCGGTCGAGGTTCCGTCCACCCGCGTCGGCCACGAACCCGATCCCGCACGCGTCGTGCTCAAACGCCGGGTCGTAGAGGGGAGCGGCCGGAGGACGTGGGCGTGGTGGCGGCATGCGCGACTCCGTGGAGGCGAAGCGACCGCCCGAGGCTGTGTGACCCGGGCGGTCGGATCGACTGGGGGTCGGGGGGAGGCCCCGTTCTTGTCAGGCTTGGTAGGCAGCCTCGCCGTGGGTCGCGAGGTCGATCCCGAGCTCCTCGTCCGTGGCCGAGACACGGAGCCCGAGGATGAGGTCGACGAGCTTGACGATGACGAAGGTGCCAGCGACCGCGTAGGCGATCGTTGCGCCGACCGCAAGAAGCTGGGTCACGACCTGGCCGCCGTTGCCGTCGATCAGGCCTGTATATGCCGGCTGGATTGCAGCTGTGGCGAGGACGCCGGTCGCGACCGCGCCGAACGCTCCGCCGACGCCATGGACGGCAAAGACATCGAGCGCGTCGTCGACCTTGATCCGCTCGCGGAGGAGTGTCGCGCTGTAGCACAGCCCGCCGGCCGTGAGGCCGATGAGCAGCGCGCCGCCGGCCGTCACGTACCCGGATGCCGGGGTGATCGCGACGAGACCAGCGACGGCGCCGCAGGCGGCCCCGATGACGCTGACCTTGCGCCTGTGGAAGTAGCTCGCGCCGACCCAGGTCAGGGTCGCGGCGGCTGCGGCCGTGTTCGTGACGATGAGCGCGTTCGCGGCCAGGCCACCGGCGGTCACCGCGGAGCCGGCGTTGAAGCCGAACCAGCCGAACCACAGGAGACCGGCGCCGAGCACGGTCATCGGGACGTCGTGGGCCATCTTCTCGCCGTTGATGTGGCGCTTGCCGATGAGGACCGCGACGAGCAGGGCCGACACGCCCGAGCTGACGTGGACGACGGTGCCGCCTGCGAAATCGAGCGCACCCAACTTGAAGAGCCAGCCATCGACGGACCAGACCCAGTGGGCGAGCGGCGAGTAGATGAAGATCGACCAGAGGACGGTGAACAGGACGAACGCGCCGAACCGTTTCCGCTCGGCGAAGGCACCGGTGATGAGCGCGGGCGTGATGGCCGCGAACATCAACTGGAACCCGGCGAAGAGGATGAACGGGATCGTCGTCGCATACACGGTGCTGGGCTCGAGGCCGACGTTCATGAATCCCGCGAAGTCGAGACCGCCGATGAGACCCCAGCCGTTGACGTCCGGCCCGAACGCGAGGCTGAATCCGACCAGGACCCAGACGACGCTGACGATCGCGAGCCCGAAGAAGCTGTGCATGATCGTCGAGAGAACGTTCTTGCGCCGCACGAGCCCGCCGTAGAAGAGGGCGAGCCCCGGCAGCATCACCATCACGAGGGCGGTGGCCATCAGCAACCAGGCGGTGTCGCCGCTGTTCGCGACCGGCGCGTCCTCGGCCGCGGCGGCGACGCCCGGCACTGCGGCGAAAAGAGCGCCCGCAATGAGTCCTCGAGCCAATCGACCTCGCATATGCATCCTCCAAATCCGGCTGTTGTCGCGAGGCTACGTGCGTGACGGTCGCCGGTCGCTCCCCGGGTCGGGGTCGGAAGCAATGCGAATCGGTAGCGGGACGGATACGGGACGGGACCATCGACCCGTGTCCAGGCAGGGTCAGGGCTGCGAGTCCACCAGGAAGCTGTTGATCTGGTGGGGATACGCTGCCACGCGATGGAGCAACGCCACGGCATCGTCTATCTCTCCGAGGATCCCGAGGCGGATCCGCCCTATGGCGGCTACTGGGACAACGGTGACCCTCCCGCAATGCTCGAGCAGGGCCCCGGCTGGATGACCGCTCCTGAGGCCGTGGCTTGGGGCCAGGAACGCGCCCACGTTGTGCTGATCCGGCTGTGGCCAGACCGCTACTTCAGCGCCGGGGACCGGCATGAAGCAGACCTGCCCATCTGGCCTGACGAACCCGGCTGATTGGGCGTCGCCACTGCGTATCTGGAGGCTCAGCGCCGACGGGTCGCGTTCCGGACCCTGGAGGCGCCGTCAAGCCTGGCGGCGGCCTAGCGCTTGAACCGGGGGATCCAGCGGGGAGTGGCGGCGCAATAGGCGGCGTATTCCTCGCCATAGGCCCGGCGCAGGGTCGGCTCCTCATAGAGACGCACGAAGGTGTGGAAGGCGGCGGCGATGACGACCCCGTAGAGGGCGACGCCCCAGCTGGCGAAGAGTACGGCCTGGCCGAGGATCAGGGCGGTGACCGCGACGTACATCGGGTTGCGGACGAAGCGGTAGAAGCCGCTGACCACCAGGGTGCGGGTGGGCGCGACCGGGGCCGGGGTGCCAAGCCCCTCCCAGGCGAAGCGGGCGAAGGCTTCAAGGACGACGGCGAGGCCCGCGGCGATCAGGATGAGGCCTGTCCAGCGGAGGGCGCCAGGGAGGTCGCCCGGCGGCAGCGGGCGCCAGTCGGTGATCAGCCAGGGCACCAGGCCGGCGACCACGCCGGGGGCGAGGACCAGGAAGGCGAGACTGCCAAGCGCCGCCTTGACCCGACCCGCCATTTCCCTCTCCCCCGATAGTCGCCAACCTCGGTCCATGTCTGGGGTGAACGGGACCTTATCTCCCCCGGCGAACCTTGCCAAATCCCCATGGTTTGCCCTTTGTCCACCATGCTCACGCGCCCGAACATCGCGGCCGTCTGAGACACTGCGTCAGCGGCGCCGTCCAGCCTGGCCTCGCACATGAGCCCCCTGATGTAAGCACCCCCGAGGGGAAGGATCACCGTCATGACCAAGGACGAGATCGCCGCCGTACTGGCCAAGCCGTACGCTCAGCAGCTGCTGAACGGCTCGGAGCCGGCCCGGATGGCGTACAACGGCGTGGACGGCGACCCGCGCGCGATCCCGATCGGCTTCTGGATCGAAGGCGAGCGGATCGTGATGGCCACGGCGCCCAAGTCGGCCAAGGTCGCGGCACTGCGGACGAACACGAAGGTCGCGCTGACCATCGACACCAGCGCCTTCCCGCCGAAGGTCCTGCTGATCCGCGGCACCGCCGAGGTCGAGGTGGTCAAGGGCGTCCCGGAGGGCTACCTGCTCGCCGGCCACAAGGTGATGACCGACGACCAGTACCCCGAGTGGGTGGCCGGCGTGAAAGGCCTGTACGACGAGATGGCCGTCATCACCATCACCCCCACCTGGGCCAAGCTCCTCGACTTCGAGACCACCATCCCGAAGGCAGTCGAAGACCTCATCAAGGAGAAGGCAGCCGGCTGACGGCCCTTGGCCAGGACCACCACTTGGGCTCTGGGCTGGCCCGGACCGCACCAACCCGAATCCGTGGCGAGCCGGGTGGGGATCGAACCCACGACACAGGGATTAAAAGTCCCCTGCTCTACCGCTGAGCTACCGGCCCGAAATCCCATTATCGGTCCTCGCACGCGGCTGTCTTCACTCTTGACTCCGCGCCGCCTCCGCGCCACTCTAGTCGTGAAAGCGCTCTTACGATCCATGGTCGCTCGCCGCGCCTGATCCGACGATCGCCGAAGCCGCAACGCACCCTCAGCGGCCGAGTGCTGAGGCGGTTTCCCCAGAACCAGCACGCGGCGCCACGACCCAGCGTGTGAGAGCGCTCTCACCGTTCGGAGGACGCGACAGCCACTACAGGAGGAGATGAAGCAGTGTCGATCACCAGATCGCGCGCGGCACGAATCACCTCGATCGTTGCGGCGCTCACCTTGTGCCTACCCGTCTCTCGCTGGCGGGCAGCATCGATCCCGACACGGAGTTCTACGTGGCGACGCCGAACCCTGGCGCGATCCGCCAGATCGCGAAGCTCGTCGGGTCCAAGCACTATCGCGACGCGGCCCTGATCCTCAACCTGATCACGACGCCCGTGGCGGAGTGGTACACGCAGGGCACGCCGAAGAGCGTCAAGCGGGACGTGCAGACCGACGTCAATCGGGCGGCCGCCAGGGGCGACGTACCGGTCCTCGTCGCGTACAACATCCCGTTCCGCGACTGCGCCCAGTTCAGTGCCGGCGGGGCGACGACCGTCGCCGAATACAAGGCCTGGATCGACGGCTTCGCCGCCGGTATCGGCAAGCGGAAGGCGATCGTCATCCTCGAACCGGACGGCCTCGGGATCATCCCCTGGTACAACCCGTACGGCAGCGTCGACGGCGACACGCTGGAGTGGTGCCAGCCCGCCGAGGCCAACTCCGCGACCGCCGCTGCCGATCGCTTCGCGATGTTGAACTACGCGGTGGACAAGCTGAAGGCCCAGCCACGAACGAGGGTCTACCTCGACGGCACGCACAGCGCGTGGCTGGGCGTCGGGGACGCGGCGCATCGCCTCGTGCAAGCGGGCGTCGCCCGCGCCGACGGCTTCTACCTGAACGCCTCCAACTACCAGTTCACGGCCAACTCCGACCAGTACGGAACCTGGGTGTCGCAATGCATCGCCTACGCGACGTCCGTGAATGCGGGCGACTTCTTCGGGTGCCCGAACCAGTACTGGAACGGCGGGCCTCTGCCGGCGAAGATCGCGGAGCTGCTCGGCGAATGGACCGGCGTCGCGCTGAGCGCGTACGGTGAGTGGAGCGACGACTCGGACACGCCGGAGCTCAACACGTCGGGGCTCAACCTGCGCTACGCGAACATGCTCGGCGCGACTGCCCCGACGACGCACTTCGTGGTCGACACGAGCCGGAACGGTCTGGGGCCATGGCAGTTCCCCGCCGGCACGTACCCGGATCCCCAGGACTGGTGCAACCCACCGGGGCGGGGGCTTGGCCTTCGGCCGACGGCCGACACCGGCGACGCGCTGATCGACGCCTACCTGTGGATCAAGGTCCCGGGTGAGTCCGACGGCGAGTGCACGCGCGGCCTCGGCCCTGCGGGCACGACGGTCGACCCGGAATGGGGTCGCGTCGATCCCGCCGCCGGGGCGTGGTTCCCGGAGCAGGCCCTTCAGCTCGCGAAGTTGGCGAACCCGAAGTTGACGCACCCGCGCCACTAGGGATCGGCTGGCCCCTGGAATCGAGCGGACCCCGCCCAACGGGCGGGGTCCATTTCGTGGCGAGCGTGCGTGCCTCAGGCTCCCTCGTACGCCTGGCGGAGCCAGCCGAGCAGCTCGCCATCGAGCTCGTCGCGCGATGCGATCCGGACCCGGTGGGTGCACATCCCGGTTGTCGGCTCGAGCCGGCCTGCGGGAGCGACGTCCTTCAGGTTCAGTCCGACTTCGATGCGCCCGCCAGAGGCCGGCCCGACGGTCCCGAACTGCTTCTTGCGGCGCAGGCTGACGTAGGCCTTCTTCGGGGCGACCTCGACATCGGGCCCGAACGCCTGGGCGGCCTCGACGGCCGCGTCGTGGAGTGGCCGCAGGCTGGCCTTCGGTCCGGCGTACATCGCATCGACCAGGTCGTCGGCAGAGTTGATGTCGGCCGGCTTGAGCGCGGTCAGGGCGACGAAATTGGCGAACCCGTGGCTCATCCCGTGGTCGGTCTTGAGGAACGTCATGATCTCGCCGTGCTTGGCCTTGCCGCTGGCCCTGACGAGCGCGACCCACTCGTCGAGCGAGCGGCCGGTGCGGGCCGGGAAGTTGGCGATCATCGTGGCGGTGGCGTCATCGACCGTGGACATCGCGGAAGGACCTCCTGTTGACGTAGCGGCATTAGTCGCCGCCTTCGACCGGGTGACGACCGATCGGCCGACGATTCGACATTTCTATTGGACAGATTCACATGGACGGAACGTAAGTCCAATTCTGGGGCCAACCCGACTCGTTCGGCGGCCTCTCGGCAATCGAGTTGAGCGTGAAGTTGGCTCGAGAGCCACCCGCGGAGCTCGTCGCGGGTCCAGGATGGCCACGCAATTGCCCTAACGTTCTCCCGGTGTGAATTGTCCAGCGGACGTCGGCGGTGGCGCGAGATGGGCACGCGAGGGCGGGGCACGCAGGCGCGAAGCGCCGCCGGCCGCGACAGCCTAGTCGAGGTCCCCCGCAGCCGATCGGATCGGCAGCGCGAAGCCGAACTCCGACCCACCGCCGTCGCGCGCCTTCGCCCAGATCCGACCGCCATGGCTGTCGACGACGCGCTTGCAGACGGCCAGGCCGACGCCGATCCCGTTCGCCTGCTTCTTGGCAGTCGCTGACCGATAGAACGGCGCGAAGAGCGCGGCGGCATCGTCCTCGCACAGGCCGATCCCGCGGTCGAGGACCACGACCTGCGCCTCGTCATCCGCCGCCTGGAGGATGACATCGATGTCGGAGCCGGCAGGGCTGTACCGGTCGGCATTGCTCAGGAGGTTCTCGATGAGAAGTTCGATGTTCGTCCGGTCGGCATCGACCATGAGCTGGTGGGCGACGCCGAGGTGCGTCACCTGCCGACCTGGGTGGCGCCGGACGAACGAGTCGACCGACTTGCGGACGACGTGGTTCAGGACCTGCGGCTCGAGATCTGGCGTGGTCCCCGATCCCAGTCGGGTCAGGAGCAGGAGGTTCTCGATGATCCCGAGCAGCCGCTCCGAGTCTTCCGCGATGTCCTCGATCATCGACTGCCGGTCGGTGGGAGCCAGGCCGTCGCCACGGTCACGGAGGATCTGGGCGTTGCCGAAGATCGTGGTCACCGGCGTCCGCAGCTCGTGCGAGACGAGCCCGAGGAACTCGTCCTTGACCGCGTTCGACTCGCGTAGCGCCTCGGCGCTCGCGATCAAGCGCGTCCTCCGCCGCGCGGCGGTCCGTGACGTCGATGAGGACATTGACGGCGCCGATCAGCTCGCCCCGATCGTTGCGAAGGGGCGTCGGATACGGCACGAACGCGACCCGGCTGCCGTCCGGTCGCTCGGCGATCGCGTCGTAGCCGCGAACCGGTCGGTTCTCCCGAAGGGCGATCGCCATCGGGCACTCGTCGTGGCGCATCGGCCGACCGTCGGACCAGAACAGGCGAAGCGATCCGCACCATTCCTCGCCGAGCGCCGGGCGGCGACCCCAGAAGACCGCCGCGGCCTCGTTGAAGAACGTGATTCCGCCCGCTGCATCGGTCGTGTAGACGGCAACGTCGAGCGCGTCGAGGAAGTCGCGGTATCGGAGTCCGCCGCCGGCCGCCGCGCGGCGCGTGCGCGGCAGGTCGACCATGTTCCGGGCCGCGTCGAAGATGCTGATGAGCTGGCTGTCGGACTCGGTGTCGGTCTCGAGTACGTGCGCGACCCGATCGGGATCGGCGGGTCTGCAAGGCCATACGGCCGTCTCCTGCGGTGCGCCGGGATGATGCGCCGGGATTGATCGCGCCGGGATTATTGCAGGAGCCCGACCACGAAACCACCCTCAGGGCGTGTCTGACACACAACTGAAAGACGGGGGCCGGCTCGTTGCGGGGTTCGCGCAGTCAGGCGCTGCTGTTCGTGGCCTCGTAAACCTCCGGGTTCACCGGGCGTCGGCAGCCGCTCGCCGCGCAGTCCGGCGAGCAGATTCGCGGCCGCCATCTCGGCCATCTTGCTGCGGGTGGCGCGCGAGGCGGAGGCGATGTGCGGGACGACGAGGCAATTCTCGAGCGACAGGAGCGGATCGTCCGTCGCGATCGGCTCAGGATCGGTGACGTCGAGGGCGGCGGCAAAGATCGTTCCGGTCCGGAGCGCGTCGGCGAGCGCCACCTGATCGACGACCGGTCCGCGTGATGTGTTCACGAGGACCGCAGTCGGCTTCATCCAGCCGAGCTTCTCGGCGTTCATGAGGCCCCGCGTCTCGGGCGTCAGGTTGACATGGAGGGAAACGAAGTCGGACTGGGCCAGGAGCTCCTCGAGCGGCAGGAACGTCGCGTTGTAGGCGGCCTCGACCGCGGCCTCGGCACGATGGACGTCGTGGTAGAGGATCGTCATCCCGAACCCGGCCGCGCGCCGAGCGACCGCCTGGCCGATCCGCCCGAAGCCGACCACGCCCAGCGTCGAGCCGTGGACGTCGGGGCCGAGCAGCAGCATCGGGCCCCACGTCTTCCACTTCCCGGCCCGAACGTAGCGGTCACCCTCCGGCAGCCGCCTGGCGGACGCCATCATCAGCGCCCACGCCAGGTCGGCGGTCGTTTCGGTCAGGACGCCCGGCGTGTTGCCGACCGGGATGCCGCGACGGGTGCACGCCGGGACGTCGACGTTGTCGAACCCGACGGCGTAGTTCGAGACGACCTTGAGCTGGGGGCCTGCCGCGTCGAGGAACTCGTCGTCGACGCGGTCGGTCAGCAGGGTCAGGACGCCATCGCAGCCCGCAACGGCGCGGAGCAGTTCATCGCGGGGCGGTGGCAGTTCGTCGGGCCAGACGACCGCGTCGGTGGCCGCGACGATTGGCTCGATCCCGTCGTCGGGAATGCGGCGCGCGACGAAGACCCTCGGACGAGCCATCAGCGCGCCGAGCCCGCCGCCACCAGCGGTTCGACGACGGTTCGGATCCGGTCGAGGGCGAGGGTGAGATTCTCGCGCGAGTTCGCGTACGAGATCCGGATGTGGTTCGTCCCGATTCCCCCGAACGCGGTGCCGGCGAGCACGCACACGCCCGCCTCGAGGAGCAGCTTCTCTGCAAGCTCGGCTCCGGACAGGCCGGTCCCGGAGATGTCGGGGAACGCATAGAACGCGCCGGTCGGGCGCAGGCATCGGATGCCCGGGATCGCGTTGAGCCCGTCGACGATGAGGTCGCGCCTTGCGCGGAATTCGACGACCATCGCGTCGACATCGGCCTGGGGACCGCGCAGCGCCTCGACCGCCCCGATCTGGGCGAACGTCGGGGCGCAACTGATCGTGTTGATGATGAGCTGGCCGTACATCGAGACGAGCGACGGCGGCACGATCGCGTAGCCGAGCCGCCACCCGGTCATCGCGAAGGTCTTGCTGAAGCCGTCGAGGACGATCGTCCGATCGGACATGCCCGGCAGGGAGGCGATCGAAACGTGCTCCTCGCCGTCGTACAGGATGCGGCCGTAGATCTCGTCGGCGAGGACGACGAGGTCGTGGGTAGTCGCGAGGGTGGCGATCGCCTCCAGGTCGCCGCGCGTCAGCACCCCGCCCGTCGGGTTCGCGGGCGAGTTGATCACGAGCATCCGCGTCCGGGACGTGATGAGCGATGCCAGCTCGTCGACGTCGAGGCGGAACTCGTTCTCCATCCGGATGGGAATCGGGACGGGCGTGCCCCCGACGAAGCGCGCGAGCGACTCGTAGATCGGGTAGCCGGGATCCGGGACGATCACCTCGTCGCCGGGATCGACGAGCCCGATGATCGCGTAGAGCATCACGCCCTTGCCGCCGACTGTCACGAAGACACGGTCCGGAGTGACGTCGAACCCCTTGCGGGTCGTGGCATCCTCCGCGATCGCCTCGCGCAGCGGGGGAATGCCCGAGAACGGCGCGTAGTGCGTGGCGCCCTCGTCGAGGGCGCGCTTCGCCGCCTCACGGACGTTCGCCGGGGTGTCGAAGTCGGGCTCGCCGATCTCGAGGTGGACGACGCTCCGACCGGTCGCCTCCAGCGCACGGGCGCGAGCCGCCACCTCGAATGCGGACTCGGTGCCGATCGTGCTCATCCGCGACGCGAGACGCACGGCATTCACTCCTCTGGCCGGCGGCGGCTGGCCGCGCACGCCGGGCCTAGCTTATCGCGGCGAGCGGCCGCGCGAAACGTGTCGCAGCAGCGTGCGGGCTCAGGGCAATAGCTGGCGAAGGGCGAACAGGACGTTCGCCGGTCGCTCGGCGAGCCGCCGCATGTACCACGGGTACCACGCCTCGCCATAGGCGATCAGGTCTCGGACCAGGTAGCCCTCGCGAGCGAGCCGGCGCTGCTCGGCGGCCCTGATCCCGTACAGCATCTGGACCTCGACCGCGGTCTTGTCGAGGCCGAGCGCGACGGCATGGGCGGCGATCTGGTCGATCAGTTCGATGTCGTGCGTCCCGAGCCCGATCCTGACGGCCTTGCCCGCCCGGACGGCCTCCAGCATCGACACCGCCAGCGCGACGTAATTGGCGTCGACCTCGTGGCGGCTCTGGTAGGCGAGCGACGCCGGCTCGGCATAGGCCCCCTTGACGAGCCGGATCGCGGGGTCGAGCGGCAGCAGCCGCTGGATGTCGGATGCGGTCCGGCGGAGGTACGACTGGAGGCAGATCCCCGTGTTCGGGTGGTTCGCCTTCAAGCGCTCGTAGAGCGCGATCGTGCCCTCGGCGTATGAGCTGGCCTCCATGTCGACCCAGACGGTCCCGCCGGTCGTGGCCGCGCGATCCGCGAGGCGCTCGACGTGGCCGAGCGTCCTCGCCTCGTCGAGGTCGAAGCCGAGCTGGGTGAGCTTGACCGAGATTTCTCCGTCGAGCCCTCGTTCTGCGATCGTGTCGAGCAGGCCCAGGTAGTGCTCGGCGACGGCGTCGCCCTCTTCGGGGCGATTCACGTTCTCACCCAGGCGGGTGAACAACGTCGCGATCCCCTCCTCCTTGAATCGGGTCGCGGCGGTCAGGGCCGATTCCGCGTCCTCGCCCGGCATGAACCGTCTGACGGCCCGCCGGGCAAACCACAGCTTGGGCAGTCGATCGCGAAGCCAGCGATTGCCGGCCATCCAGAGAAGGATCGTGCGCATCGTGGCGCCGAGGATATCGTCCGGCCGGGGCGCCCGTGAACTCGTCGCGGCGTGGGTTCGAACCCGGCCTCGGCTAGAATCAGCATGATGGCCAAGTTCTTCGACCTCGACGCCGCGAACGGGACACTGCCCGAACTGCGGACGATCCTCGAGACGCTCCGCGATGAGCGCTCGCAGCTCATCGAGCTTCGCGACGAATTCGCCAGGCAGGCGGCGCTCGAGACGGCGGCCGGCCGCCCCACGCCGGCCGATCAGTCCGATGACGCCTCGCCAGGCGAGGAGGAGCGCCGCCGACTACGGCTGCGAATGCAGGGCGTCATCGATCAGATGCAGGCAGGTGTGGCCAGGATCGACGAGCTCGGCGTGACGCTGCGCGAGATCGAGACAGGCCTGGTCGACTTCCCGGCTCTCGTCAGCGGCCGGCAGGTGTGGCTCTGCTGGCGCCTCGGCGAGGGCGACATCGCGTGGTGGCACGAGCTCGCCGAAGGGTTCGGCGGTCGCCGCGCCCTGATCGACCTCGACTGATGGCGCGGCCCGAAGCCGGGACCGTCATCCAGGGCGGGCGGGCGAAGGCCTACAGGCCGATCCCGGCGGCCGATCGGAAGACCGCATTTCGCGCGGCGCTTGCCGCCTACGATCGCGGCGACTACTTCCTCGCCCATGAGCTGCTCGAACCGGCATGGATGGGCACCGACGATGTGCCCGAGCGCGAGCTGTACCAGGGCCTGATCAAGCTCGCCGCGGCGTTCGTCCACGGCGTCCGGGGCAACCCGCGAGGGATTGCCAAGAATCTCGACGGCGCGCGGCCCCGACTGGCGGCAGCTCAGGCGGCCGGCACGACCGGTGGACTCGACCTGGCCGATCTGCTCGCCGCCATCGACGACCGGCAGGCACAGTTGACCGCGAATCCGGATGCGTCACCGATCGAGCCGCCCAGGATCAGGAGGACCGCCAGATGACCCAGCCGCCAGGCGCGATTCCCGCCGTCGACGTCACCGAGGCGGCCGCTAGGCTTGGCGGCGACGACGTGGCGAAACCGTTGCTCGTCGATGTCCGCGAGCCCTGGGAATTTCACGACGTTCGGGTCGAGGGAGCCGCCCTCGTGCCGATGTCGGCCTTCCCGGAACGACACGTCGAGCTCCCGAAGGATCGGCCGCTTCTCGTGATGTGCGCGAGCGGCACCCGATCCGCTGCCGCCACCGGATTCCTGCTCCGCAGCGGCTGGACCGACGTCACCAATGTCGCCGGCGGGATCACCGCGTGGCAGCAGCGCGGCCTGCCGGTACGCCGGGGTGAACCCGAGCCCGGCGAGGGCGACCTCCGCGCCTGAGGCTCCCGCGCGCGGGGGCGCCGGTACTCTGCGGCGTCAGCTGGGGGCCGGGCAGTGCCGTTGCCGCCGATCCCTTTCCCAGATTCCCGTAGTGCGGGCGTAACGCAACGGACTGGCACCAAATTCTCGAGATCGGGCCACGGATTAGCCTTCGGGCGCTAATCCCGGCTGTTCGGGTCGCCCGCCGTAGGCCGAATCGGCACGAATCCGTACGAAGTCATTGTCTTGTGCCCGTGGTGCGGGCATCTGGGAAAACGCGGGGTAGGCCACCCGCCCAGGTCGCCGCAGGGCGGTTCGGGCGAAGGCGCCGTCCGAGCACCGGAGCGAGCGGGCTCAAACGCCCGTGAGCGAGGAGCGCAGGCGGCAACGCCCGCCCGGGCCGCCCATGCGGCGACCGTCAGCGGCGGCGGCTCGTCAGGCGCTTGCGCATCGCCACGACCTTCTCCTTGTGGGCGTACGCCCAGCCGATCACGAGGAGGATGACGAAATTGATGATGCCGACCGTGTTGGCGTTCAGGTAGCCGAGCTGCTGCCCGATCTCACCATCGATCTTGAGCGCCGGGACGGTGGCGCCGACGAGACCGAGCTGGAAGAACGGCGCCTGCGGTGCGGTGTTCGCCCGCACGGCTCCAGTGGTCGGGCCGTTCTGGGTCTCGCCGCCGACGAGGATGACATTCGGGCCGAGCACGAGCGGCGCCGCTCCTGACAGGCCTTCTGCGGGAAGGTCGCTCTGGACGAGGTGCTTCCACTCGGGGATGTTGCCGTCGGCGTTCGGGACCGCCCAGTACATCTCGCCACGCGGGCCGCTCGCGTCGCTGCCACCAACGAGATAGAGCGAGCCGCTGGCCGCGAACCCCGCCGCATTCGTCCGCGGCTCGGGCAGGTCGGTGAAACCGCCGGCGACACCGAACCGCGCCAGGTTCGTCGATTCGTCGACGCGGGTGTCCTCGTCGTCGATCTGGAATTCGCCGCGCTGGACGGTCTTCGTCGGCCCCGAGTCGGACGTTCCGCCGTACACCCAGAGATAGTCGCCGGACCCGACCGCCGTCGCGTCGGTCACCGCCTGGTACAGCTCGGCCTGCGGCTGCCACGGCTGAAGAACGCCCTCGGCGTCGTACGTCGCCTTCAGGACGCTCTTGACCGGCGTCGTCCCATCGGACGTTCCTCCGACGAGGAACAGGCCGTCGGCGCCTGCGACGAGCGAGGCACCGGACCGCGGCTCCGGCAAATCGAGATCGAGCTCGGCCTCTTCCGCCGTCTGCCACTCACCGAACGCTCCCGTCTGCGGGTCGGGAGCCAGGACGAATGCCGTCGATGTCGGTGCGCCGTCCGGGCCGGTCCCGCCGACCGCGAAGATCCGGCCGCCAGAGAAGCCGACCGCAGCGTTGGCCCGCGCCTCAGGCAGCGGCGGTCCCGCCGACCACTTGTCGAAGTTACCGGGCCCGGACACTCGGGCAACGAACGTCGTATCCGTCGGAGCGGTCCCGTCGCTGCCGCCGACGAAGAGGATTCCCGTTCCCGCCTGGGCGATCGTCCCGTCGACCCGCGGTCCGGGGAGGGACAGTTCGGGCGGCGCCACCTCCCACGGGGCGACCGCGCCGACCGGCGCAGGACACGGCAGGGTCTGGTTCTCGGGCGGGCAGAAGTTGATCGGACTGAAGGCGAGGATGCCCAGGTCGATCGTTCGGTTGACCGTGAAGTAGTACGCCCGGTCCGGGATGTAGCCGAGCATGAAGATGATGACGATGAACCAGAACGTCGCCTTGACGGACGCCCAGGCCCAGCCGCTGGCGTCGAACAACCCGAAGAGCGCCCTGCCGCGGGTCTGTGTCCGTCCTGGTTGGAGCGCCTGTTGCGCCATCGTCCTCCACTCCGCCGGACGGCAGCCTCTGCCGCCGGCGATCTGCTAGTTGGTCGTCAGGGTCCCGGTCATGGTCGTGGGATGGACCTCGCACACGAAGCTGTAAGCGCCCGCGGCGAGGGCTGGCACCGCGTATGAGCGCTTCTCCGGTCCGGTAAAGAACGAGGTGTCGCCGATGCTCACCGGAGCGTCGCTGGGATCCTTGATCACGATGTTGTGGGGAGCGGTCGCGTCCTGGTTGTCGAACTCCAGCGTGAAGGCTGTGTCGGCCGGCGCCTCGAGTGCCTCGGGGTCGAAGCCCGTCGTCGCTGCGCCGGTCGGCGCGGCCACGGTCACGACCGGTGCGTTCGGATCGATCGAGGCGCCGGCTCGCCGCCGCCTCCCCCGAGGGCGTCGAGGTAGCAGTCCGGAAACGGCGTCGAACCCGGCTCCGGCGTCCAGTTCGGATCGCGCCAACCCGTGAACGTCTTCTCCTCGCCCGTCACGGGATCGATGACCGGCTCGTTGAGCGATGGGTCCTTCACCACGTAGACGTGCTCGTTCGTGGCCCGGAGAAACGCGATGAGTTCGTCCACCTGGCGGTAGTTGAGCGGACCGGGCGGATTGCCCGTGTCGGCCCAGAGCGGCATCGCCGAGTTCGGGTTGCCGCAGACGTAGCGGCCGCCGACCTCGAGCACATTGCGGAGGTAGTTCTCGTTGAGGTGATTGAACAGCTTCTCCTGGGCGTTGAGCGTGGGTCCGATGTAGCCGACCTCGGCGGCGTCCGGCTCGAGTGGGCCCAGCCCGTCCGGACCGTGGCAGCGGGCGCAGTTCGCCTGGTAGACGTTGTAGCCGCGCTCGACCGCGGTCACCTGTTGGCGATCGATCTCCTGGACGAGGCGCGGCTCGGACAAGCCGAGTGGCGAGCCGAGCTCGTAGAACCAGTACCCGACGATGAAGAGCGTCACGAAGCAGGCGGTGAGGAAGCCGACCCACCGGGCGCTCGACGATTGGCGAACGATGCCGGCGCTGCGCTCCGGCGTCAGACCGTCGATCGCCTTGAGGGACGGCGCCGCCGTGAATCGTTCGGCGGAGACACGCTCGGCCGGGCGCGTGGCCGGCAGGCGCTCCTCGGGTGGCGGAGGGGGCTCGATCGAGTCGGTCATCGAAGCCCGCGAGGCGGCACTTGGTGGATGCCCGTCATCAGATGCAGCCGGTCGGCGCCCGCGGCGGAATGATGCCGGGCTGACCGAGGGCGACCGGAAGCGGCCCGAGCGTGATCTTGCCGGTGTCGAGTGTCAGGACCCCTTCGGCGTCGACCGACGCGGAGAAGCGATCCATGCTTCGTGCGGCCGGGCCGAACTGGGCGCCGTCGGCCTTGATTCCGAGCCGGTCGTAGCGCGATCCATGGCACGGGCACTCGAGCCAGAAGTTCCTGATGCACGGGTTTGGCTTGCAGCCGAGGTGCGGGCAACGCTGGTACAGGGCGCGGACATTCAGTGGTCCGCCGGCGCCGCTCGTGTCCTCGCCGGGTACGAACTGCTGGCGACCGGTATCCATCAGGACGATGAAGGCCCGCGCCTCGGGCACGTAGGCCGGGAACCCCTCCGCGATCGGCAGTGCGGTGTTCTGGAGCTTGATCTCGTCGAGCGTGCCGATCCTCACCTTGCCGCCGAACCCGCCGGACAGGTTCGGCCAGATGAACCCGATCGTTCCGGCCAGCAGCTCGATGACCCAGACGGCCATGACTCCACCGAGCGAGTACCGAAGGAGCTGGCGCCGCGAGAGGCCCTGGACCGGGTGCGACCGGAGCGACTTGATCGCCTCCGACGACAGCGCCTGGGGCCGGTCCGCTGGTTCGACGTGGTAGTTGCTCATCCGCTGGTGGGGTCCTTCGAGTCGTTCAGAGGGCGAAATGGAGCCCGTGGCTGCTGTTCTCGAAGAACGGCAGGTACGGGATGACGAAGCTGTAGCCGGGGCCGCGGAAGAAGATCCCGACGAAGGTCAGGATCAGGCCGAGCGCGCAGAACAGGGTGAACAGGACGACAGCCGTCTTCCGCTCGGACGGTCGCGTGACGGTGAGGCCGCCGCGATCGACGTACGGGATCAGCGCCGCCCCGACGAGCACGAGCAGCGGGGTCAGGACACCCGCCACGGTCGGATGGAAGTAGGCGAGCAGCTCCTGGAGCCCGAGGAAGTACCACGGTGCCTTGGCAACCGCCGGCGTGACGTTGCCGTTGGCCAGCTCCTCGAGTGGCGCGTTGATGAACAGGCCCATCAGCAGGAGGAAGACGCTCATCATGCCGGCCGCAAAGAACTCGATCGACAGGAGGTGCGGCCACACCATGACCGTGTCGTCCGGCTCCTTCTGGACCCGGACCACTGCATCCTGCTTGACGAGCGCGAGCAGCCGGTACGGGCGCGCCGACATCGGCACGCGCTGCTTGTCGATCTCCGTTCGTCGGGTCGGGTCGACAGGCAGCACGACGCGCGACTCGGTCGGCTCCTTCGTCTCCGGAGGGCGCTTCGTGTCGTCAGTCATCGGCTAGTGGTCATAGCGGGCCACTGATCCCCCCGTCTTTCCTAATCCGCCAGAAATGGACGGCTAGGAAGATGGCCGCGACGAGCGGGAAGAACATGATGTGGAGCACGTAGAACCTGAGCAGTGTGTTCTGGCCGACCTCGAGGCCGCCGAGCAGCAGGCGGTTCACGGGCGTATTGATCAGCGGCGCGTAGCCGCCCATGTTCGTGCCGATCGTGATCGCCCAGTACGCGATCTGGTCCCACGGCAGCAGGTAGCCCGTGAAGCTCAACATGATCGTCAGGAACAGCAGCACGACCCCGACGACCCAGTTGAACTCCCGCGGTGGCTTGTACGCCCCGTGGTAGAAGACCCGCATCATGTGGAGGAAGACGAAGAAGACCATCAGGTGAGCCCCCCACCGATGGATGTTTCGCGTCAGAAGCCCGAAGGTCACCTGGCTCTGGATTTCGAGGATGTTCGTGTAGGCGAGGACCGACGACGGGACATAGAAGAACATCAGGTAGACGCCGGTGATCGTCAGGACGAGGAACAGGAAGAACGACAGGCCGCCCAGGCAGAACGTGTAGGCGAACTTGACCGCGTGCTGGCGGACGCGGACCGGGTGGATGTGCAGGAAGACGTTGTTCATCACCGCGTACGCCCGCGACCGCTCGTCGTTGGGGTACGGCTGACGGAAGATCGAGCGCCAGACGGGGCTTCGGCGGATGGTGTTGTCCATCCGCTCGAGGAAACTCACCGGGCTCCTCCTGCGACGCCGGGTGTCCCGGCCAGCTGCGCATCCCGGTACGACTCCTTGTAGAGCCGACCGTCCGTCGAGATCTCCTGCAACTCGAACCGTTCCATCGTAATGGCGTCGAAGGGGCATCGCTTGACGCACAGGGCGCACCGGATGCAGCGCTCCTCGTCGAGGATCATCGCCCCGCCCTGCTCCCAGCCGTAGGCCTCTTCCACCTCGGGAAGCAGCCCTTCGGTCTTGAGCTGGTTGACGTCGACCATGTGGATGACGCCTTCCGGACAGACGTCGGCGCAGGCTCCGCACAGGACGCAGCGGAACGGGTCGAACCAGATGTTGAAGTTGCACATGAGGCAGCGGGTCGACTCCGCGACGGCGGCCGTCGCGTCATAGCCGAGCTCGACCGGCGTCGTGAAGTTGACCTCCGGATCCGTCGACGGCATCCGCATCGCGACCGGGGCCATCGGAATGTGCTGGCGTGGCAGCACGTCGTAGAACTCCGGCATGTCGTGCCGCCAGGAGCTCGTGATCTTGACGTTCGGGGTCACGGTCACGTCCGTCCGCCCGGCAAGGTATCGGTCGATCGCGTAGGCGCACTTCTTGCCGTGACCGGCCGCCTCGATGAGCGTCGTCGGTCCAGTCACGAAGTCGCCGCAGGCGAACACGCCGCGGACATTCGTCGCGTACGTCGCGGGGTCGACACGAACCCGGCCACGACCGATCTCGAACTTGGCTTCGACTGGCAGGAACGTCAGGTCGGCGGCCTGCGAGACGGCCGGGATGACGACGTCGGCCTTGATCGTGAACTCCGAGCCCTCGATCGGGATGGGCGACCGCCGGCCGGAGGCATCCGGCTCGCCGAGCTTGTTCCTGATGAACCTCACGCCCGTGACGTGGCCGTCCTCGCCGAGGACCTCGACCGGGCTGGCCAGGAACTCCATCCGGACGCCCTCGCGCTCGGTCTCGCCGAGCTCCTCCTCGTCGACGACGAGCTCGCTGCGGGTCCGCCGGTAGACAATCGCGACGTGCTCGGCGCCGTGGCGCAGGCTCGTCCGCGAGCAGTCCATGGCGGTGTACCCGCCGCCGATGACGACGACGTCCTTGCCGACGTAGAGCTCCTGGCCGAGGTTCGCCTTCTTCATGAAGTCGACGCCGTAATCGACCCCCTCGAGATCGGCGCCCGGAATGTCGAGGGCGACCGGATCCATCGCCCCGGCCGTGATCGCGATTCCGTCGAAGTCGCGCTGGAGCTGGTCGAAGGTGATGTCCTTGCCGATCGTCGTGTTGAAGACGAATTTGACGCCGAGCCGCTCGACGAGGCGGACGTCCATCTCGATCGCCTCGCGCGGCAGGCGGAACGCCGGCACGCCGATGAGCATCGTCCCGCCGCCGTACGGGAGCGAGTCGAATACCGTGCATTGGAAGCCCTTCATCGCCAGCTCGCGCGCGACGGAGATCCCCGCCGGGCCGGCCCCGATGACCGCGACCCGCTCATCGCGCGAGGGGATCTGGGGCATGACGTCTGGAATGCCGGAGGCCTCGTGCCATTCAACGAGGAACCGTTTCATTGCCCGGATCGCGAGTGGCCGGTCGATGTCGCCGCGGCGGCATGCGCGCTCGCACGGGGCCGAGCAGACGTAGGAGCACATCGCCGCGACCGGGTTGGGTTCGCGCGAGAGGATGTAGCCCTCCTCGAACCGACCCTCGGCGGCCAGGTTGAGGTAGCCGCGACAGTTCGTCCCGACCGGGCAGGCCTCCTGGCACTCGATGTTGCACTGGAGCCAGGACGCGTCGACGGGCTGAACGAGGAATTCCTGGTAGGGATCGATCGCCAAGGTCGAGGCGTGCCTTTCTCTGCCCTGCGTTCCCTGGGGTCCGGATGCGGCGGGGGTCGGCCGCGACCCGCCAGTCGAATCTACCATCGGGTCCTGAGCGGCGCAAAGCACGGCGAACCGGCCGGCGACCGATTTGACGCACCGTCCCGCGCGCAGCTACCCTGCCAGCAGATGCCGACCGACAGTCGAACACGCGTTCAAGCCGGATCCGGCCCGCCGTCGACCGAGGGAGGCGACCAGCCGTCGGCCGAGATCCCCGAGGGCGAGCGGCCGGCCGCCGACGGGCCCGCACAGTCCGCGGCGCCGCAGCGCGCCGACGCGGTCGCCGGCGCGTGCGACGAGCCCCGCCGGATTGCCGACGAGCGTTGCCTCGTGGCGACCAGGGCCCGAGACGGTGCCCAGGCGGCGCTCGAGGCGCTCCACACCGCGCAGCGCTCTTACGACGAACACGCCTCGCAGGCAGAAGCGCAGGCGGCCACGGCGGACCCGCGGGCCGTGCGCGCGGCGAAGGAAGCTGCCCAGCAGTCATTTCGCGTCGCCCGGTCCAGCGGGCGGAGTCGCGAGGACGTCGAAACGGCCGCCCGCAAGTGGTTGGCGGAGATCAACCGGATCAACCTCGCAACGCGTGAGGCGGGTGGCCAGGCGGAGCGCCATCGACTGGCGGTGACCGAGCTGGCGCCGAGGCTGGAGCGGCTGTCGGTCGAGGCGGACGCGGCCCGGATCTCGGCGGAGTCGGCCGACGAAGCATGTGTTGCTGCGCGGGAGGCGGTGGCGGCATGCCAGGAGGCTGCGATCCTCGCTGCCAGCGGCCGCAAGAGCGCGCCCCCATCGGTTCCGCCGCCGGGTCCCGCCGCTCAGAAGCCCGCGCCCGAATGGCCCGACGACGATCCATCGATGGGCTCGCGGGCCGGCGAGGACGCCGTGATCGTCCGGCTGCTACGCGGGGACCGGGAGGCACTGAATCGGTTGATCGCCCGCCTCGGCGGCGACAATCCGGCCGAGCGACGCCGCTGGCAGACGTCGATCGGACTGCTCCTGGAGGCCCTGATTGCCCGATCCATGGAAGCCTCTGCCTTCGACTTCCCGACGACCCACCCCTTCTGGGGACCGTTGACGCGATCCCAGTGCCGCGACATCGCGGCCGGCCTGTCGTCGCTCGGCTATCGGCACGACGGCTTTGGATCGTGGGCGGACGATCACATGCCGACGCAGCGCGACCTGTCGCTCGCCGTCGGTTACGCGGGCCTCGATCCGTTCCGGATCCGGCACTGGCCGACGGAGGCCGAAACGCGCGATCTGCTCCGCGAGGTAACCGTCGCCGCCGACGAGTACGTCTGGGAGGCTGCGGGAGCCCTGACGCTCGGCGAACTCGTCTCCCTGCTCGGCCGCCGAGCGGACGGCCTGACCGAGCTCTGGAACGAGTGGGGCGTCGTCCGGCCACTTCTGCTGGCGGCGGACTAGTCGACGCTCCGTCGGTCCAGGCGACGGCGCCGCCGACTACGTGCCAGATACCACCCCGTGTAGTCATCGTCCGTGGATCGTGCCCAAGTCGTCGCCACCGACCATCCCCGGTGGTGGACGGCACCGAGTAGGCCGAATCGCGGACGTCCGAGCCGTCCCGGACCGGACTTCCACTACGCGGGGCAGTAATTGACAGGGAGTTGGGGCGGCACCCGCTACTCCGCGGCTGTTCCCTCGGTCGTGGCGGCCGTCCCGGTCGAGTCCTTGCTCGGGCCCTCGTCCTCGTCCTCCTCGATGACGACGAGGCGGAACCCCTCGGCGGCCTGCGCGCCGATCGGCTCGCCGACCTCCGCCGCCCACTCCCGGATCCGCGTCTCGAGCCGCTCCGGATTCTTGATCTGGCTGGCATGCGCTCGGAGCGCCTCGATCTTCCGGTCAATGGTCGCGGTCACATCGACGCGGACGTTCGGGTCGTTCGGCCAGAAGAGATAGAGGCGCCGGACGATGTGCAGCTCCAGGCCGCCCTTGGCAAGCCACGGGAACGCCATCGGGTTGCGGGCCGCGGGATAGACGGCGTCGACCGCGGCCATCCCGGCCGCCCGGTGGTCGGCATGATTCACGCCGCCGTCGCGATAGAAGACCACCTCGGGATCGGTGGCGAGCACCGCATCGGGTCGGAACGTGCGGATCTCGCGGACGAGCTGCTCGCGGAGTGCCAGGTCGTTGTCGAGCGCGCCATCCGGCTGGTGGAGGAACGACACGCCGGCGTAGCCCACCACGTCCGCTGCCACGCGCTGCTCGTCCTCGCGCTGGGCGGCGAGCGCCATCGGATCGATGTCGGGATCCTCACCTCCGGCGTCTCCGCTCGTACAGCAAACGAGCCAGCCGACCGATCCGTCGTCGATCCAGCGCGACGCCGTGGCGGCCGGCCCGAAGTCGGCGTCGTCCGGGTGGGCGACGATCACCATGAACCGCGGCGGCCGCCAGTCGTGCGCGGTTTCAGGCATGAAACATCCGCACGGCGTGCAGAACGACAGTTGCGCTGACAAGCATCGGGGCTATGATGTGCGCCGAGGCTTCGCTCGTCTCCCCCCACGAGCGAAGTCTCGTTCTGTCTCCGGCGACGACGTCGAGCGGGCCGGTCACCCGCTCCGCGCCTCCTGCTCCTCGCCGAGCGCCGCGAGCACTTCGGCCGCGTGGCCCTCCGGCTTCACCTTCGGCCAGGCCCGGGCGATCCGCCCGTCGGGGGCGACCAGGAATGTCGTCCTCGCTGTTCCCCAGTAGGTCTTGCCGTAGTTCTGCTTCTCGACCCACGAGCCATACGCGTCGGCGGCCTCGTGGTCGACGTCGGCCAGGAGCGTGAACGGCAGGTTGAACTTCTCGCGGAATGCCCGCTTGCTGGCTCCTGCCTGCGGGCTGACGCCCCAGACGTCCGCGCCGCGCTCAACGATCGTCTCGTTCGCATCGCGGAACTCGCACGCCTCGACCGTACAGCCGGGGGTGTCATCCTTCGGATAGAAGTAGAGGATCGTCCATCGGCCGGCCTGGTCGGAAAGGCGATGGACGGTGCCGGATTCGTCTGCGAGGGCGACCTCGGGAGCCAGGTCGCCGACCGTCGGCATGCTCATTCCGAGAGCGTAGCAGGGGTCTCGATGACGAGGATTGCGCCACGTCCCAGGACGAACGAGGCGTCCGAGGCACGCCGGATGTTCGACAGGCCGCGAGCCGAGCCGAGGAGGAGGATCTCGTCTCGGAGGGGGTAGTGGAGACCGTCGGTTCGGATCCGGTCCGCATCGCCACCGAACGGGATGAGCGAAACAAGGTCGCCGACGCGACCGGGCAGTGGCGTGACGACCGGACCGCCGTCTGGACCAGGGGCGCGAACGAGTTGCACTCGGGCCGAGCCATCAAGAAGGATGGCCGGTCGGGGGCCGAGCGCCGGATGGGCGAGGAGCGTGAGATTCGCGATCGCATGGTCGAGTCGCCGGCCGCCAAAGGCGCCGAGGACGATCACCTCGTCGGCGCCCGCGGCAACGGCGGCGGCGATGGCCAGCTCCGTGTCCGACGCGTCTTTGTCGGCGGCGACGAGATCGATCGGCACGCCACTGGCGCGCAGCGCGTCGAGCTGTTCGGGATCGATCGAGTCACCGTCGCCTACCCAGCGGTCGATGCCCAGGCCCAGCCGAGCCGCGTGCCGGGCGCCGCCGTCGGCCGCCACGACGACGGCGACGTGGTCTGACCAACCCGGCCAGGCCGCGTCAAGTACCGGTCGGTCGGCAACATCGCCGTCGGCAAGGACGATCGCGCGACGGCGGCCGGCGCTCGACGGACTGTCGGGGACCGGCGATCCGCTCACCCGGCCACCGGCGGCAGGGTCGCGAGATGCCCGGCGACCCAGGCGGCGACGGACGGCGACACCTCCGCGGCGCCTGCCGCACGCAGTTCATCGGGATCGCCGAGGACCGAGGTGATTCCAACCGCGCGAACGCCGACGGCGCGGGCCATCTGCATGTCCGTCGGCGCATCCCCGACGTACGCCACGTCGGCCGGCCGGTCCGAGAGGTCGAGCAGGTCGAGCGCCTTCCGGAGCGGCGCCGGGTCCGGCTTGTGGACGGCCAGGTCGTCGCCGAACACGCGCGTTTCGAGGAGCTCCGCCAGGCCGGTCCGCTCGAGCTGCGGCTCGACGATCGCCCGGTGGCCGGCCGTCACGATGCCGAGCCGCGAGCCGGCGTCTCGAAGCAATCCGAGGGCCGCGGTCACTCCCTCGAACGCGACGACGTGCGCGTCCTCGGCAAACGTCGCATGCCAGAGCTCGTTCGCCTCGTCGAGCCGATCGCCCGGCACCCCGAGCCGGAGGTACATGAGCCGCCAGTCGGGCGCGTAGTTGCGACGGTAGACGACCTCGTCGAACGGCAGGCCGAAGGACGCCATCACGGTCGCGTTGGCGCGATGGAACGCACCGAGCGAGTCGACGAGCGTCCCGTCCCAGTCGAAGAGGATCGCCTGCATGTCGGGGGATGCTACTGCCGTCGCCCTGAGCTCGTCGGATGCTAGACTCGGATCGTGCCCGAGAATACCGACCACGCTGGCGTCCAGCGCGTCCGTGACGCCGCAGCGCGTAAGGGCGTCGACCTCGACATCACGGTCTTCGATCAGTCGACCCACACGGCCCAGGAAGCCGCCGACGCGGTCGGTGCCGAGCTCGGGCAGATCGTCAAGACGCTCGTGTTCGTCGCCCCCGGCGACGACGGCGGTCTGGATCCGATCCTCTGCCTCGTCGCCGGCCACAACCGGGTCGACCTCGCCCGACTCGCCGCCGTGACGGGCGAGCGGGATGTCCGACGGGCGACTGCTCGCGAGGCCAACGAGCTGACCGGCTTCTCGATCGGCGGGATCCCACCGATCGGCCACATTCGTCCGGTCCGGGTGATCATGGATCCCGACCTCGGGCGGTTCGAGACCGTCTGGGCAGCGGCCGGCATGCCGACGGCGGTCTTCCCGGTCCCACCCGCGACGCTGCGGACGCTCGCCAACGCGGTGGTCGCCCCGATCACCGAGGAGCGGCGCGCTGCGGACATCGAGGCCGAGCGGGAAACCGGCTCGGGTGTCGGTGGCCTCGGAGGCGACGGCCGGGCGCGAGCGCAGAACGCCGGGGCGTGACCTCGCCCGGCACGGGCGCCCAACCGCGGGACGCGACGATCGCCTATCCGGGCGGGCTGCGGGCACGCTGGCGATGGGGTGGCAGCGGCCAGGGGGCGGCGGTCTTTGCCCTCTCGGAGGCGGGCGGGACGCTCGTCGATCACGGCCCGCTCGTGTCGGCCGACTTCGAGGCCCTTTGCCGCGCGGAGCTCCGGATCGACGGCCCGGGCGGGCCCTGGACGGCGCGGTTCGCGTCGACGATCCATGACGAGCCCGCCGGCCTCGTGTGGGACGACCACGGCCTGTTCGTCGTGAAGTACGGGTTCCATACCTACGCGTTCGACGGTCGGTCGGGCGAGCTCCGCTGGTCGCACCGCTCCGCCACGCCGCTGCTCGCGGTCTTCGGCTCGCCGAGGCTTGCCCATCTCGTCGCCCAGGCCGAAATCGAGACATTCGCCCTCGAGCCGGACGGGACAGTCGCCTGGCGGATCGCCCACAGCGATGTCGTGACCGAGGCCGAGTTCGTCGGCGGCCGCCTCGTCCTGACGAGTTTCGGCGGCGCGGTCACGGCGATCGATCCGGCGACGGGTCGACCGACCGGCTGACCCTGCCTCGCATGGGGACAGCTCGTGGATAACCCGTCGAGGGACGCCGGAAACTCGTGGACAAGACGACTTGACCCGGTCGAGGGCCGGACGTAGCGTAGAGGTCAGCCCGGAGGGGCCGAGCGCAGGCTAACGGCAGCGATCACATCAACGCCCACGCCGCGAGTAGGTTCCTTCGGGCCTTTCCATGTCCGCGGCCGACCGGTCGTATCATCGCGCCGTGACCCCCCTCGTGCTCGTCGTAGCGAGCCTGATCGCCATGGCCGCCGGCGCGATCACGCTCCGCTCGTTCGGACCGCGCTACCGGGTCGGGCGACTGCTCGCGTCGACCCCGCGGGTGAGCGTCGCCGAGGCGGCAGCGATCGCTCGCGACAGTCGTCCTCGATACGTGGCGGTCGCAGGTCGGATCGACGCCGCCGACGAGTTCGAGGACGCCGATCATCGGCCGCTGGTCTTCCGCCGGACCAGGCTCGAGTCGAGCGATGGCAGGCGGTGGTCCGCGTTCGAGGATTCGCGCGAATCGGTCCCGTTCGAGATCCGTGAGGGCCTCGATTCGATCGGCGTCGATGCCGCTGCACTGGATACCGGTCTCGTCGTCGTATCGCGCGAATCGGTCGGCGTCGCCGCCGATCTGACCGGCCGTGCCCCGGCAACGCTCAGCCCGGAGACGCCGGTCCGGGCACGCATCGATCAGGTCTCGTCGGTCGAGCACGCGATCGTCCTCGGCGTCCCGGTCTCGAACGAGCTCGATGGCGGCGCACCGCGCCTCACGGCGGGCCTCGGCCGCCCGCTCGTCCTCACGACGCTTGAACCGGACGAGGCGATGCGGATCCTCGCCGGCGGCAGCGTTCGGCCACGTCTCGTCGCCGCCTGCTTCGTCATCGGAACCGCGCTCCTCGCAGCCGGCGTGGCATGGGCGGGCCTTGGCGCCCTCATGACCGCGCTCGTGCCGGTGGCCCTTGCCGCGTCCCCCTCGCCAGCGGCCGGCGGAGATCCACGCAGCAGCGGCGAAGGCCCGGGCCTGGTCGGCGAACCGGCCCTTGCGCTCCTCATCGTCGCGGCCATCGCTGTCGCCGCGATCGTCGTCACGACGGCCTATGTCCGGCTGACCGATCCCCGGCCGCGCTCGTCGGACTCCCGCCGCTAGAGCCGGACGGGACGCGCGGTTCCGCGCGCGCCCAGGGCCATCAGCGGTGCAGCCGCGCCACGCCTGATCCGCACCTCCGCGGCCGTCACCAAGCGTGCGCAGTTCAGCGCAGGACTATCGTCCTATTGGCAAGAACTGTGAGCTTGGTAGTCTGCGGCGACGACTTGACATTTCTTCTCACGAGCGAGCGTTGCCAACGCCCCTGCCCTCCCGCCCCATCGACGCGACCCTCTCCGTGACGAAGGCCGCTCGACTCCTCGGCGTCCACCCCAACACGATCCGGGCGTGGAGCGATGCCGGCCGTCTCCGCTATTACCGGATCAACCCCCGCGGCGACCGCCGCTACCGGATGGGCGATCTGCAGCGGTTCCTCGCGGCCGCCGAGGGCGGGTTGCACGAGGCGGGGCCTCCGGGCTTCAGCCGCCGATCATTCGACCGACCTGCCCTCGAGCTGCTGACGAGCCCCGGCGATCACGATGCGATCACGCCGATGCCGCTGGTCGACACCGACCGCGACCGTCACCGGGCCGATCTCGACCTCCTGGCAGAACTTGCCAGGATCGGTGCCGCCGTGACCCGCATGGACGCCGCGCTGACTGAGGCAGTCGTCGCGATCCGCGATCACGGGTCGCACCTCGCCACGGCCGTGTTCGAGCTTCGCGGCGAGCGGCTCATCCCGCGCGCGTCGACCGGACCGGGGGACATCCATCTCGTCGAGCTTCCTCGAGACTTCGGGGCGATGGGCGTCGCGCTGAAGAGTCCGGCTGCCGATCCGACACCGGTCGTTGCCGACGAGACTGACGCCGTCATCACCGGCGGGCTGCCCGAGCTCGCGATCGCGATCCCCGTCGACAGCACCGTCTGGGGGGTCCTCGTCATCGCCGCCGCCGACGGCGCCGACCCAGCAACGCGCGACACGGATCTCCTTCGGGCCGTCGCGCGCGCCATCGGGGCGATCGTCGGAGCCGGCCGAGCGGCCGACCAGGTCGCGCACCATCTGCACCGGGCCGACGCACTCCGCAGAGTCGCCGGCGATATCGGCAGCCGCCTCGACCTCGACCAGATCCTGTCCGGTCTCGTCGACCATGCGATGGTCCTGTTCGAGGGCGATCGCGGGGCCGTCTTCCTGCGGCATCCGAACGGCAATGCGATCGCCGAAGTCACCCGAGGCCTGTCGCAGGCATACGTCCAGTCCGTCCGCAGCTTCCCCACCCGGTCGCTGCCCGCAATGGCCGTTGCCGCGCGACGGCCGCTCTTCGCCGGCGGCTACCGCAACGACCCGCGCGGCATCGACGTTCGTGCCGCGGTCGTCCAGGAGGGGTTCGACACCATCTGCACGGCTCCGCTCCTGGACGGGCCGGAAATCCTCGGCCTGCTGAACGTCTACCACGACGCGCCGTACGAATGGACCGAAGACGAGCTCGACACCATGGCCGCGCTCGCGACCCAGGCCTCGATGGCGATCAAGAACGCCCAGAACTACGCGAAGATGGCGACGTGGGCCGCCCAGCTCCAGTCGATCCAGCAACTCGGGGTTCGCCTCTCCCGCCTGACGAGCGTCCCCGAGATCGGGCTTGCGATCGCGAACGAGCTGCGCCAGCTCATCGACTTCCACAACGTCCGGGTCTATCGGGTCGACGGCGTGGATCTCATCCCCGTGGCCATGCAGGGCCAGGTCGGCGAGTACGTCGACGAGACGCCGGAGCAGCTCAAGGTCAAGATCGGGGAGGGCATCACCGGCTGGGTCGCCGAGCATCGCCTGCCCCAGTACCTCCCGGACGCCGCGAACGACCCGCGGGCGGACACGATCCCTGGAACTGAGGACGACCTCGACGAGTCGATGCTCCTGGCGCCGATGACGTTCGAGGATCAGGTCCTCGGCGTCCTGGTCCTCTCGAAGCTCGGCCTCCACCAGTTCAGCGACGACGACCTGCGGCTCCTCGTCATCTACGGGAGCTTCGCCGCCCAGGCATTCGCCACAGCCGACGCGACGGCCCGCCTCCGTGCCCAGTCCGACGCGCTCCAGCGCCAGCTCGTCAACCAGCGCGGCCTCCTCCAGGTCACCGAGTCGATCCTGACGACGCTGAACCCACGGGCGATCCTCGACCAGGTGGCGGATCGCCTCTCGGAGCTCGTCGGGTACGACAACATCGCGATCGAGACCGTCGATCAGGCGAGTGGGCTCCTCCGGCCGCTGACGGCCCGCGGCGTCCACGCCGCCGAGTACCTGGAGCCCTGGGAGCCCGGCGAGACCGGCCTCGCGACATGGGTCGTCGCCAACAACGAGCCGGCCCTCGTGCTCGACGAGCGGACCGATCCCCGAATCAACCACTTCCGCGACGTGTCGATGGACGGCAGCCTGATCTGCGTCCCACTCCGCGGTCGCGACGGAGCGACGGGTGTCCTGACCCTCGAGCGCCTGGGCGAAGATCCGCGCTACACGGAGGACGAGTTCGAGCTCGTCAAGCTGTTCGCAGCCCAGGTCTCGATCGCGCTCCAGAACGCCGAGGTCCATCTCGCCGTGGAGATCCGGGCCCAGACGGACGACCTGACCGGGCTCCTCAACCACGGGACGTTCCAGGATTGGCTCGAGCGGAGCGTCGAGAGCCGCGACCCGTTCAGCCTCATCATGCTCGACCTCGACGACTTCAAGCGCGTCAACGACGCGCTCGGCCACCAGGCCGGCGATCGGCTGCTTGCCGAGATCGCCGCCGCGATCGTCGCTGCCGGCCGCGAGACCGACCACGTCTTCCGCTACGGCGGCGACGAGTTCGCGCTCATCCTGGCGAGCACCGACGCGACCGCGGCGGTCGCAGTCGCCGAGCGCGTCAGGGCGGCCGTCCATGCCGTCGGCGGACCCGGCTCCACGTGGGCGGAGCAGGGCATCGCGATCACCGTCTCGATCGGCCTCGCCACGTTCCCGCGCGACGGCCTGTCGCCGGAGTCGATCCTCCTCGCCGCCGACAGGGCCTGCTTCGTCGCGAAGCGGACCGGGCATGGCCTGATCGCGACCGCCGACGAGGGCCTCAAGATTGCGCGCGAGTTCTCGCTCCAGCAGCCGACACCCGTCGATCCGCCGACGATCCCGGTGGGCACCTGACCTGATCAATCGACCTCGCCGACTCGCCGCCCTCTGCATCCTGGTTTCGGTCGTCATGGCCGCCTGCGTGCCGGAGGCCGTGGGTCCACCAGGCTCCGCGGCCTCGCGGCCTCCGGGCTCCCCGACCGCCAGCCCGTCCCCGAGCGGGCCGACACCGGTTCCCTCCTTCGTCCCGCCGACGCCCACACCGGCGCCGACGTTCGTGACCCACGTCGTCGCCAGGGGCGACTCGTTGAACTCGATCGCCAAGCGCTTCAACACGAAGGCTCGCAGCATCGCGTTCTGGAACCGGGCGAAATACCCGGGCCTCGATCCCGAATCCAGCGACTACTCCCCGAACCGGATCGAGATCGGTTGGGCGCTCGTCCTCATCCCGGGCTCGATCGTCGACGAGGGGGCCCTGCCGTCACTGATTCCGATCCCCATCCCGGCAACGCCGGCGCCGTCCCCGTCAGGCTAGGCTCCGTTCGGCGGCCGAGGCGGCGTATCCTCGGGCGATGAGCGAATCGACGTCCCCGCTGATCGTCCTGACCGTGACGGACACCACCCGCCACACGGACCGGGACCTCGCGGCTCGCAAGAACGCTCGCTACGCCGAGGCGGTCATTCGGCACGGCGGCCGTCCACTCCTCATCGACGAGACGGCGACGGACGAAGAACGGACGGCGGCCTTCGAGGCGATGGACGGGCTCCTTCTCACGGGCGGCGCCGACATCGACCCGTCCTACTACCGCCGGCCGAATGTCGCCAGCGTCTCGATCGAGCGCGGCCGGGACGCGCTGGAGGCCGCCGCGTGGCACGCCGCCGCGACCCGCGACCTGCCGATCCTCGGGATCTGCCGCGGCTTCCAGGCGATCAACGTCTTTGCGGGCGGCACGCTCATGCAGGACGCTCCTGGCCACGCCGGCCCCGGCTGGGGCACGGGCCACGCGCGGATGCACCCGATTCGCGTCGAGGCCGGGTCCATCCTCGCCGTCGCGCTGGCGGACGATCCCGACGATCCGCCGATCGACATCGAGGTCAATACCTACCACCACCAGGGCGTTCGGCCCGAGGATGTCGCACCCGGGCTGGTTGCCACGGCCTGGAGCACAGGCCCCGGCGACGAGCTCGTCGAGGCCGTCGAGCTGCCCGGCGAGCGCTTCGTCGTCGGCGTCCAGTGCCACCCGGAACGGACGGAGTTCAGCCCGGCGGGCTTCGAGCGGCTGTGGTCGGCGTTCGTCGCCGCCGCGACCGACCGGGCGGCGATTCAAATCGCTAGAGGCGACCGGCGTCGATCACCCGCTGGAGGAATCGCCGCGTCCGCTCCTCGCGCGGCGCGTTGAAGATCTCGGCAGGGATTCCTTCCTCGAGGATCCGGCCGTCGTCGAGGAAGCAGACCCGGTTGGCGATGTCCCGGGCGAAGCCCATCTCGTGGGTGGCGATGACCATCGTCATGCCGGCGGCCGCGAGTTCCCTGATCACGTCGAGGACCTCGGCGACGAGCTCCGGGTCGAGGGCGCTGGTCACCTCGTCGAGGAGCAGCAGGTCCGGCTTCATTGCGAGCGCCCGGACGATCGCGACGCGCTGCTGCTGGCCGCCGGACAGCTGATCCGGGTACTGAAGTCGCTTGTCGGCGAGCCCGAACCGCTCGAGCAGCGCCGTCGCCTGCAGCTCCGCGTCCGCCCGCGACCGACCGAGGGTCTTGCGCGGCGCGAGGGTGACGTTGGCGAGGACCGACATGTGGGGGAAGAGATTGAAGGCCTGGAACACGATGCCGATCCGCCGCCGGATGCGGTCCACGTCGACGCCACGCGCCGTGATCTCGTCGCCCTCGACGACGATCCGCCCGGCGTCGATCGGCTCGATGAGGTTGATGCAGCGCAGGAGCGTCGACTTGCCGCTCCCCGACGAGCCGATCAGGCAGACCACCTCGTGCTCGGCGACCGTGAGGTCGATCCCGCGCAGGACCTCGTTCCGGCCGAACGACTTGTGGAGGCCCTCGATCCGGAGCGCCTCCCTGATGGGCTCGCTCATCGGGCGCCGCTGATCGATGTCGAGGTTCCGGTGAGTGCCTCCGGCCGGCGACCCTGCCGGGCGAGCAGCCAGTCGGTCAAGCGGGCCAGTGGGATCGTCACGAGCAGGAACACCACGGCGACCGCGACGTATGGGGTGAAGTTGAAGCTCGCCGCCTGCTTGATCTGGGCCGTCCGGAAGATCTCGACGACGCCGATGAACGACACGAGGACGGTGTCCTTCTGGAGGCCGATGAAGTCGTTGAGGAGCGGCGGGATCACGCGCCGAATCGCCTGTGGCAGGACGACGTGGCGAAGCGCCTGCCAGCGCGACAGGCCGAGCGATCGAGCCGCCGCGTCCTGGCTGGGATGGACGGACTCGATGCCGGCCCGATAGACCTCCGAGACGTAGGCCGAGTAGAGCAGCGTGAGGGTCACGATCGCCCAGAAGAACGGGTCGACCGGGAGACCGGGCAGGCGCAGGGCCGGGGCCCCGAACCCGAGCGCGAAGATGATGAGGACACCCGGGATCGCGCGGAAGACGTCGACGTACATCGTCGCGAGGACGCGGAACGGGAAGAACGCCGGCCCGGGCACGCTCCGCACGACCGCGAGGAGCAGGCCGAAGACGAGGACGAGGGACTCGGCGATCAGGGCGAGCTGGACGTTCTTCCAGAACGCCGGAATGATGTCCTCCCACGCGTCGGCGAACTCTTCGGCGTCGAGGAACGTGCTCTGGATCTCCGGCCAGCCCGGAGAATTGACGACGATCAGGCCGATCAGCCCGAAGACGATGATCGTGCTGGCGAACGCGATCCAGGCGCCGCGCCGGCCCTCGGATCGACGGCCGCCGACGAACAGGGACGGGCGCGGACCCATCAGCGAGCCCGCTCGGGGCCTACTTCAGCTCGGGTGCCCCGGCCCCCGTGATCCACTCATCGGTGATCGTCGTGAGGGTCCCGTCGGACGTCATCGCGGCCAGGGCCGTGTTGACGCAGTCGGTCAGCGGGCTGTCCTTGTCGAGGACGACGCTGAAGTGCTCGATCTCGCCGACCGTCGGCAGCGTGCCGACGATCTTGCCGTTTTCGAGCTGGACCGCCGTCGCGAAGAACGCCGTCGGCAGGTCGACGAGCACGCCATCGATCTGCTTGACGGAGAGCGCCTGGATGGCGGCGTCGAGGGTGTCGTAGACGGACGGCTCCGTTGTCGGCTGGATGTTCTCCACGATGTAGTCGTAGCTCGTCGTCCCGACTGGCGCGCCCAGCTTGAAGGCCTTCAGACCCTCGACCGTCGTGACCGCCGCGATCGGATTGTCGGCGAGTGCGATGACGGTCTGGCTCAGGTCGAGGTAGCCATCGGACAGGTCGACCGCCTCTTCCCGCTCGGCGCTGTACGAAACCTGGGTCAGGTAGAGGTCGAACGGCTTGTCGCCCGGCGCGATCGCGTTGTTGAACGGGACCGGCACCCAGGTGACGTCGGCCGTGGCGAAGCCGAGTCGCTTCGCGATCTCGAAGGCCACCGCGCTTTCGAAGCCCTTGCCGTTGTTCGGATTGCCGCTCTCCCACGCGGGATCGGCCGGATCGTCGCTGAAGTAGGGCGGGAAGGCGGGATTGTCGGCTCCGATTGTCAGCTTGCCCGCCGTCATCGTCGTCAGGCTGTCCTTCGCGCACGCGTCGGCCGAGGGGCTCGCGGCAACCGACGGGGCCGCAGCCGACGGCGAAGCGGCCGCGGTCGCGACCGCGCTGGCTGACGGGCTGCTCCCCGCGGTCGTGCAGGCCGCGACGGCGACCGCTGCCAGCAGGACGACCGATGTCGTGAGCGCGCTGCGCATGGTGAGCTCTCCTCTCATCCCCTCGACGTGCCGGGCGGAGTGTAGATCAGGCCCGCCGGATCGTCACCTCGCGGTCCTCGACGAGGCCGAGCTGAGCCGCCGCATCGCCCTGGTTCTTCGCCAGGCAGACTCGTCCGTAGGAATCCTCGTACAGCAATACCTCGCCGGGCGCCCCGTCGCCGAACGTGTCGCGCCAGGGGACGATGAGATCGAGCACCTCGAGTCGGTCACCCGAGCGGGCGGGACCGATCGCTGCCTCGAGATCGCCACGCAGGCCCGCCAGCTTGACGTTGCCGAAGGTGTCCACGTAGACGACGGAGCTCCTGAGGCAGCCCGGCTCGACGACGGGCTCGGCAATCGGCGAGGGAACGAGCTCCGTCGGATCGATGGCCGGCCCAAGCGCGGTGATCGGAGTCCCGCTTGCCACGTGGGCGGCCGCTGGAGCGAAGATGTCCCGGCCGTGGAAGCTCGTGCTGACGATCGGCAGCCGATGCTCTGCTGACTCCAGGATCCGCGCGTCGACGATCCCGCCGAGGCGCTCGGCCCCGGCGATGAGCAACCCGTTGTCGGGGCCGACCAGGATGTCGCCGCGGGCGACCTGCAGGGCAATCGGCCGGCGTTCCGTGCCGACTCCGGGGTCGACGACAGCGACGTGGGCGCCGACAGGCAGGTACGGCAGGGCGCACCAGAGCAGGAGCGCGCCGTCGCGAATCGAGAACTTCCGGACCTCGTGGCTGATGTCGACGATCCGCGCGTCTGGGGCGATCGACAGGATCACGCCATGGAGGATCGCGGCCGACGGATCCCGCGCCCCGAAGTCCGTCAGGAGCGAGATGAATGGGCCGGGCATGGTGGCGATGGTATCGGAGTCATCGCCGGTGGCCGGGGCGGCTCCTCGCGGCGCGGGCGACGCGGCCCGGGCAACGGTGACCCGGCCGTGCAGGAGGGCTCGCCCGCGCGGGTACGCCGGGCGGTACCCGGCGGGCGACGCGCGAAGTATCTGTATTGCCCGTCTGGGAGGACCTCGTTTGCCTTTCGCCTCCCGCGACGCCGCCGATCGTCGCGCGTCGTCGCTGGGTCGGTCCTGCAGCGTCGTACGCAGAGGTCCTGAAGCCCTCAGCCGGTAGCGTCGATGAACCAAGATGGTTCCGCCTAGTTCGAACTATCCGGGGGTGTAGTGCGAAGCAACGCCCGCCGAGCCGCGACTCAGCCAAGGTCGCCGCAGGGGCGGTCCAGGCGAAGGCGGTCCCGAGGACGCGAGCGCGCGCACCCCAAGGTGCGTGAGCGAGTGCCCGGAGGGGCCAACGCCCGCCTGGGCCGCCCAGAACCGCGACTCAGCCGAGGTCGCCGCAGGGGCGGTTCAGGGCAAGGCGCCGTCCGAGCACCGGAGCGAGCGCACCTCAAGGTGCGTGAGCGAGGAGCGCAGGCGGCAACGCCGCCATGGGCCGCCCATGCGGCGACCGGAGAATCCGAAGCGGCGCCTGGAGGAGGGTAGGCGCCGCTTCGGGGAGTGGATCCGCGGTGGCAGGAGGAGGGAGCCATCGCGGGGGAATATTCAGTTGTCGGAGGCCGGTGCCTCGATGGTCAGTGCGTCTGAGCCTCGGTCCCGTCGCCGTAGCGACCGGTCCGCTGCATCTGGCGGAGGAAGAGCAGCTGGTTGATCTGCTTGAGCGTCCAATTGGAGTCGCCGATCGGGATGCCGGCGAGATAGGCCGTCAGGTTTGCGGCCTCTTCAGGCGCCATGCCCTTGAGAAGAAGCGTCCGATACGTCGTCCTGGTGGGCAGACCCGATGGGGTCGCCGGGCCGGGCGTCGGCAGGGTGTCGATGGCCGACCCAGACGCGACCGCGGAGGCCGCCACGAGCACCGACCAGGATGAGTCGCCGCGAGACGACCGTCCCTGACCACGAGTACTTCGCCGAGCCTGGCCTGCCATGGTGCACCGTGCCGTCCTGTCTTCCCTTGTCAGTGGGCAACCTGCCCAATCACTGTGGTTTCGCGTTCGTCCGTCGGATGGATGGTTCGTCCCTCTGACAGAGCTGCCCGCTGTTGCTCTGTTGTGATGTTCGGTCGGCTCTGGCACCGCGACGATGACCCACCTGTCCCATGCTCGCTGGTACTTGCGGCGACGCGCTAATCCGTTCAGGTGACGCCACCCGAGTAGACTCCCCGACGTGCGAGTCCGGACTCTTGAGCTCCGTTTGATCGCGATCGCCCTGACTGCGTGTTGGACGATCACGGCGGTCATCGTGTTGCTCGGGTACCGGCCGGGCGGTCCCGTCGACATCGCGGTCGGAATCGCGGCCTCATTGCCGGTCACGATTGCCCTCGCCGGCCTCGCCTGGCCGCCGGCCACACATGGCCGGCGAGCCTTCGCGGCGATCGTGTGGCTGGGGCTCGGGTCGCTGCTCGTTCTCGTTCCGTCGATCGCGGACGTCTCCACGCAGCTCGTCCAGCGCGGGGCCCAGACTCTCCTGCCGTCGGTGGAGGCCGCTTACCCCTGGGCGCTGGCCCTCGTCGGAACCAGCCTGTTCGCCGGATTCGGCATCACTCGCCGGTTGCTGGGCGAGACGGCGATGCGACGCCGGCGGCTCTTCCGGGGGATCTTCGTTGCGAGCGTCCTCGCGATCGGGGCCGGAACGATCTTCACCGCCGTCGCGATGGCGAATGAGCTCGCCCTGCGGGGCCAACCCACGCCGTCATCACGGTTCGGCCCGACGGGGGCTGGCCTCGAGCCCCCGCTGTGCGACGCTCCACTCGCGGCCGGATCGACCGCGCGAATCGAACTGCACCTGACCGCCGACCTCGATGGGCGTTCGATCGGCCAGATCGATCTCGCCGGCGACCGAGCCGGCGCCGACTTCCGATGGCTCGCCTACGCCGCGACGTCCCGCGAGCTCGGGCTGCACGGAGCGGCCCGAATCGGCAGCGACGCGTGGATCCGCGAGCCGTTCGGCGGCTGGCGGCGGGCGGAGCCGTGGGAAGTCGTCCGGGGCGCGATCGACGTCCAGGCGCTGCGGTCTGCGCTGTCGGCCGGTACGCGAGCGGCCGCGGAGCTTCACGGCGTGGACGTCATCGAAGGAGCGCGGGCCCGACACTGCCGGATCGCGATCGACGGGCCTGCCTTCCGGCAAGCCTTCCCGGTCGTCGAGTGGCTGATCGGCCGGGCCGACATGACGATCTGGCGCGGTGAGATCGACTACTGGATCTTCCTCGACGGTCAGCTTGGGCGCGTCGTCGGCAGCGTCAACGGCGACGCCGGCGCGATCCGGGAGGGCGCCCTCCAGGCGACGATCGGGGTTGAGATGACCGCAACCGATCGGGACCGGCCGGTCCGGATCGACGCGCCTGCGCGCTGACCGACGACTGGAGGGTCGAGACATTGGATGACGACGCGCGATCGGGCAAGCGCGACCGCCTGGCCCGACTGACCCGCGTCGTGTCGCTCCTCCGTGCCCATCCTGACGGGATGGCGATCAAGGACATTGCGAAGCGGATCGACGTCTCCGTGCGGACGGTCTATCGCGATCTCAACGCGATCGAGGGCGAGATCGGGATCGGCGTCTGGTCGGACGGCGGTCGGTGGGGCCTCGCCGCGGACGAGTTCCTGCCACCCCTGAAGCTCACCCAGGACGAGGCGATGGCCGTCGTCCTCTCGGCGCGGCTCATGGTCCGCTATGCCGACAAGTACGATCCGGACCTGGCATCGGCGTTCGAGAAGCTCGGCGAAGTCCTCCCGCCGGCCCTCGGTGAGCACGTCGCCCGGACGCTCGACGTCCTCTCCCGGCACCCGCGCGACGAGCGGTTCAGCCGGCACGTCAACCTCCTGACGAAGGCGTGGGCCGAGCGGCGGATCGTGTCGCTGGACTATGAGCCGGCCCGCTACGGGCCGGAATCGGCGCCGCGCACGGCGCGGGTCCGGCCGTACCTCATCGAACCGTCGCTCCAGACGCACGCCCTCTACCTCATCGGGTTCGATGAGACGCGCCAGGCGATCCGGACCTTCAAGGTCGAGCGGATCCGGGACCTGTCCCTCTCACCGGAGACGTTCGACCCGCCGGAGCCCGGCCTCGTCGCGGAGATGTTCGATCGAGCCTGGGACATCATCGCGGACCAGGAGCCGGTCGAGATCGTCCTCCGCTTCTCGCCGGCGGTCGCCGCCCGCGTCCAGGAGGCCCGCTGGCACCCGTCACAACGTGTCACCGTGGAGGCGGACGGTTCGCTCATCTGGCGGGCGATCGTCGCGGGGACGATCGAGGTCCGGCTCTGGGCGCTGCAGTGGGGTGACGAGGTGGAAGTGGTAGCCCCGGCATCGCTCCGTGACGACGTCGTCGCGACGTACCGGCGGGCCGTGGAGCGGCACACCGCGGCCGTGCAGGGCGCCTGAATGGCCCGCCACCCGTTCGCCGCGGTCAATCTGATCAGCGACCCGATCCACGGCTACGTGGAGCTGACGAAGCGGCTCGGGCCGGCCGAGTCCGCGGCCGCCGGTCTGCCGGCCGAGAGTGCCGCCGAGGAGGACCTCCTCGATACCGCGTGGGTCCAGCGCCTTCGCCGGATCAGTCAGCTTCAGAGCGCCCGCTGGGTCTTCCCGACGGCCGAGCATTCGCGCTTCACCCACGGTCTCGGTGTCATGCACGAGGCCGGTGCCTGGGGACGCTCGCTCTACCCATCGCTTCGCTCGTCGCTCGTGGCCGCCGGGCTGGAGTCTCCATCGGAAGGGCTCGTCGTGGAAACGCTGCGGGTCGCCGGGCTCCTCCACGACGTCGGTCATGGGCCGTTCGCCCATTTCTTCGACGACCACGTCCTGTCGGGGTTCGCCGCGCCGCCCGACGCCCGCCGCACGGCGGACAAGCGGCTCTCGCACGAGGACCTCTCGCAGCTGATCGTCGAGCGCGAGCTCGGGCCGCTCATCGGGGCGCTGCGGCGGGCGCCCGGCGGCGTTCCTGATCGCGACGCCTTCGCCGATGGCGAGGCGATCGACCCGCACTGGGTGTCGTTCCTCGTTTCCAAGCCGGCCCTCGCCGACGAGGCGATGCCGCGCTGGGTCCGCTGGCTGCAGCCACTGCTGTCGGGCGTCTTCACGGTCGACAATCTCGACTACGTCCGGCGCGACGCGTACATGACCGGGGTCGCGGTCAACATCGACGTCGAGCGGCTGCGGCGCTACACGTTCATCGGCGACGCCGGCCTGACGCTCTACGAGCCCGGTCTCGGCGCGCTCGAGATGTTCCTGACCGCCCGGCTCTTCATGTACCAGCAGGTCTACTTCCACCGGACGGTGCGGGCGATCGACCTCCACCTCGGGGAGGTCTTCGGACCGTCGATCCGGGCGATCTTCGGTGATGGATCGCCGGTCGAGCGACTGTCCGCCTACGCCGATCTCGACGAGTACGCCCTCCTCCACCAGGCTGCCCGCTGGGCGCGCGGAGAATCCGTCGCGGACGCGCCGACCGATGGGGACGGGCACGTGACGCCGTCGGTCGCGGAGGCGTGGCGGGCGATCCTGCTTCGCCAGCCTCGCTGGCGGGCGGAGTCGGAGGTCCGGGTCGAGTACGAAGCGGACCGGCCCCCGACCGACGCGATCGCGTCACTCGGCGTCGCGGAGCCGGGACGGGTCGCCATCGATCTCGCCGTCGTCGACGCCCGGCCGGCCGACGCGACGGCGACGGACTCGCTGCTGGCTGTCGAGGCGCGGGACGGCTCGTCGCCGTCGCTCGCGCGATCGCTCGGGCGGTTGCCGGCCTACTCGCTGATCGGCCGCCGCTACCGACGACAGGAGCGAGCCGCCGGCTAGCGGGCTCGGGTCGGTGGGGCGATCGGGGCCGGCGGTGCATCCGGTGCGGGAATCCGCCGGGTCTTGAGGACCTCCGCACCGTGCGGCATGACGGTCAGTGGATCGATCCGGGCGATCTCGGCCGCCGGCAGCCGGAGATTCTTGAGAATGTCTGCCCGGACGCCGAACGTGTCGGTCTCCAGGGGGCTGAACAGCCCGTAGTGGACGTGGCAGCCGGACGCGTGGCCCGTCCGGCCCTCGAGGCCGAGCTTCTGACCCGCCCGGACGACGTCGCCGACGGCGACGCTGACCTTGCTGAAGTGGGCGTAGATGCTCCGGTAGTGGTTGCCGTCGTCGACGACCACGACGATCGGCAGGTCGTCCCGGAGCTTCTTGCGGTCGAGGATCGCGTAGTACGGCCGGAGGTCGCCGACCCAGCCGAGGACGTGGTCGAACTCGCGGCCGGCGGCCAGGACGACGCCATCGTGGGCGGCCCGCACCGTGTCCCCGCAGAACGTGGCCAGGTCGATCCCGTCGTGGAAGAGCTTGCCGTCCTTGATCCGGCTGCCGCCCGGGATCGCCTTGAACGGCAGCGTCAGGCGACCGCGGGTCAGCGGCCAGACGTAGCCCGTCAGCTGGTCCGGGCGGGGCGCGAGCAGCCCTCGATCGTCCCCGCGAAGGTAGCGATCGCCCAGAACCGGGCGAAGGGCAGGCCGGGCTACCGCGGCCGAGGCGACGGGGCCCGGCGACGCCGGCGCTGCGACGACGCTTCGGACCTCACCGAGCGGCTGGATCGGGCGGCTCGGAAACGACGAGCCGAGCAACGCAAAAATGGCAATCGGCAGCGCGAGGACGCCAAGCCTGAGGTGACGGGACCGGGGCACCCAACGAGGTGTACCAGACCGCGTCGCGGCGCGCAACGGGTGTTTTTCGTCATGCCCGTTCTCGCACGGCCCGGTACCATCGCGGAGCGCCGCCTGCACGTTCGCTGGTGGCCTGCGAGTGAAGGGGACGCCGATGCAGCAGCGGCCACAAGTCATCAACATCGCGCTGGTTGCCATCGCGGTCGGCGTCGGCGCGCTGCTGTTGTTCGCGTTCCTGAACCGTGGGCCGGATGCGAGCGGCTTGGCCGGCCCGACCTGGCAGCTCTCCTCGATCACCGGCGAGACGCCGGCCTACCAGGGCGTCATCCCTCCCGAGGAGCAGGGCCGCTACACGATCCAGTTCGGGACCGACGGCACCTTCGCCGCCCGGGCGGACTGCAACTCCGTTGCGGGCAACTATTCGTTGGGCCGCAACGATGGCATCACCATCACGCCTGGCCCGAGCACGCTCGTGGCCTGCCCGGACGGTTCGTACGGGAGCCTGTTCGCCCACGCGCTCGGGACCGTGACGACCTGGGCGATCGCCGACGATCAGTTGACGCTGACCACCGCTGACGGCGGGACGGGCACGTTCGTGGAAGCCTCCGGCACGGCCGCAGTGCCATCGCCGACCGAATCGACGACGCCGAGCGCGAGCGCATCGCCGAGCGCGAGCGCATCGCCGAGTGCGTCGCCGTCACCAAGTCCGACGCCGACCCCGAGCCCGACGCCGACGGCGTCGCCGACCCCGAGCCCGACGCCGACGGTCGAGCCAGGGCCGACCGAGACGGCTGAGTCGACGGACGCGCCGACGCCGGAACCCACGCCCACCCCGACGCCGGAACCCACGCCCACCCCGACGCCGGAACCCACGCCGACACCCACCCCTGGCGACGACCTCGTCGGCACGAGCTGGCAGCTCGCCTCCTACACGACGCGGGATCCCGCGGCGGGGGCCGAGGTCCCGGCCGCCGAGCGCTCCAAGTACACCCTTGCGTTCGCGGCCGGTGGGACGTTCAGCGCGACGGCAGACTGCAACACCTTGACCGGACAGTGGACGGCGACCGCAGACGGCGGCCTGTCGATCACGCCCGGCCCTTCGACGATCGTCCCCTGCGCCGAGGGGTCGCACGGCGATCTGTACATCCTGGCCCTGACGAACAGCGCCAGCTACGCACTCGCGGACAGCGCCCTGACCATCACGCTCGAGGACGGCGGGACGCTCGCGTACGAACCGACGCCGTAGCCGAGGTCCCACGACCCGGCGAGGCTCGCGATACGTCCGCGCGTCATCGCGATCATGCGACTCGTTGGCCCGAGATTCGAGTCAGTCGCTATGCTTGAGGACGTAGCCGTCCGCCCGTAGCTCAGTGGATTAGAGCGACTGACTTCGGATCAGTAGGTCGGGGGTTCGAATCCCTCCGGGCGGGCCATCCCTGCCGACGTTGCGTTGCGCGGAGGCACCCAGTACTTGCGACGGCCATTGCACGGAGCCATGGCGAGCGTCATCGTCGAGGGGCGAAGCCTCGGCGAAAGATCCGATCTCCCGACCGGTGACAGGGCGCTGAGGCTTCGCTTGGCCCGGGCGTGCTGACCGAGGGACGGGGCCTTCCTGCTACGCTCGCGGGCGTGACCGTCAGGACCGCCGCCCACCTCCTCGTCGACTGCCTCGCGGCCGAAGGCTGCGAGTACGTGTTCTCGGTGCCGGGCGAGGAGACGATGGACATCCTCGACGCCCTCAGCGACCACGCCAGCGTTCGTCACATCACGACTCGCCACGAGCAGGGCGCGGCGTTCATGGCCGACGTCTACGGGCGCCTGACCGGCCGGGCCGCCGTCGCGATGGGGACCCTCGGGCCCGGGGCGACGAACCTCGTCACCGGGATCGCCGATGCCTTCCTCGATCGGGCGCCGATGGTCGCGATCACCGGCCAGGCGAGCTCGGAGAAGCTCCACAAGGAGGCCCACCAGGTCGTCGACATCGTCGGCATGCTGGCGCCGGTGACGAAATGGAACACGAGCGTCCAGCGGATCGGGGCGATCCCGGAGATCGTCCGCAAGGCGTTCCGAACCGCGACCCTCGAGAAGCCGGGACCGACGCACATCGAGCTGTCCGAGAACCTGGCGGCGATGGCCGTCGAGCCGGACGCGGCGCCGCTCACCCCTGGCCAGACGTACTTCCCGGAGCCGACGGACGAGGCAATCGCGCACGCGGCTGATCTCATCGCCGCCTCCCAGCGCCCGATCATCCTCGCCGGCAACGGCGTCCTGCGGCGCCGCGCGTCGGCGGAACTGCGGGCGCTCGCGCGCGGCCTCCACGTCCCGGTCGCCGTCACGTTCATGGGCAAGGGCGCCATCGACGACCGATCCCACCTCTCGCTCATGGCCGTCGGCCTCCAGGCACGCGACCACGTCCTGTCCGGTTTCGATCGAGCAGACCTCGTGATCTGCGTCGGCTACGACCTCGTCGAGTACGCGCCGGCCGGCTGGAACCCCGACGGCCGCAAGCGGATCATCCACATCGACACCCAGCCGGCCGAGGTCGACGCCCAGTACCGGCCGGAGGTCGAGCTGATCGGCGACATCGACGGATCGCTGAGCCGGCTCCTCACCGCGGTCCAGCCCCGTGGGATCAGCGGCCGCGATGCCGGTGAACGGCACGAGGCCCGCGAGACGCTCGTCCACGCCGACCTCCGGACCGCCCTCCTGGCCGATCTCGAAGCCGGCGCTGCCGGCGACGCCTTCCCGATCACGCCACAGCGGGCGATCGCCGACCTGCGAGAGGCACTCGGCCCCGACGACATCGTCGTGTCCGACGTCGGCGCCCACAAGGTCTGGATCGCGCGCCTCTACCAGGCGTACGAGCCCAATACCGTGATCATCTCGAACGGCTTCGCGGCCATGGGCATCTCCCTGCCGGGCGCGATCGCCGCCAAGCTCGTTCACCCCGACCGCAAGGTCGTCGCGATGTGCGGCGACGGCGGCTTCCTCATGAACAGCCAGGAGCTCGAGACCGCGAAGCGGGTCGGGGCAAACGTCACGGTCGTCGTCTGGCGCGACGACGGCTACGGACTGATCGACTGGAAGCAGCGCAACGAGTTCGGCCGGCCGTTCGGGGTCGAATTCGGCAACCCGGACTTCGTCGCCTACGCAGAATCCTTCGGGATCGCGGGCTTCCGGCCATCGTCGGCCGCCGATCTCCTGCCGACGCTCCGGCGGGCACTCGACATCGATGGCCCGGCGCTCGTCGACGTCCCGATCGACTACCGTGAAAACCTCCGGCTGACCGAGCGGCTCGGAGCGCTGTCGGGGGCGTAGAGCCTTGCTACGCTGCCGGCGTGGCTGACAACCGGTGGCGCGAGGTCTGGCGCCGCATCGTTCGGGCGCCGGAGTTCCTCCCCTCGCCCGCCGATACTCGGACCTTCGAGATCGCAGGGCTCGAGCTGCCGCGCCGCGCCACGATCGCGATCACCGTCACGGTGTTCGCGGTCCTCCTGGACTTCAGTCGAACGTTCATCCCGGATGAGTTGATCGCGTACGACCGGAACCCGGGCATGCAGCGAATCCAGGCGATCGATCGGTTGATTCTCTACGCGGTCGTTCCGCTTCTCGTCATTCTCATCGGCTTCCGGGATCGTCCGGCCCGGTACGGCGTGACGCTTGGTGACTGGCGGATCGGCCTGTCGCTCAGCGTCATCGGTTGCGCACTGATGACGCCGATCATCCTCTGGTTTGCGACCCTGCCGGATGCCCGCGCCTATTACGCCCCGAGCTGGTCGACCCTGCCCGACGTTCTCGTCACGAACGCGCTGGATCTCTTCTCGGCCGAATTCCTCTTCCGGGGTTTCCTCATGTTCACGCTCGTCCGGGTCATCGGCCCGATCGGCGTGCTCGTGGCGACGTTACCGTTCGTCTTCTCGCACCTGACGAAGCCGGAGCTCGAGCTGTTCTCAACGCTCGTCGGCGGGATGGTCTACGGCTGGTTCGCGTGGCGGACGGAGTCGATCGTCTGGGGCGCCGCCGCCCACACCTACATCCTGACGCTCCTGATCGCCGTGGCGGGGCAATCCGCGATCACGTAGCTCAGCTCTTGGCGGCCTTGGCGACGTCGTCCGAGCTCGAGACATCGATCCCGTATTCCTTGGCGGCGGCGAGGATCTTCCGAGCCGCTTCGCTCTTGGCCCCAGGCTCATCGAAATTGGTCTGGCCGAATCGAGCGATCGCGTTCCGGACGTGGTCCTCGTCGTTGATCGGCAGATGGCGTTCGCCCTGATCGTCGATCCAGGCGAAGGAGCTGTTGTGGAGGCGGTTGCGCTCCTGGGTGTCGAGTTCGGGCATGACGTACCTCCGTTTCGAGAACCAGCGTGCTCCATGGACGGTCTCGCGGGGGTCATCACCCGGCCGGTCGGGGTTGCAGCGGCCTTGCGACCGACCGCGTTACGTCAGGCCTTCGATCCGAACCGAGCGACCTCCGCATCGATGTCGAGGGGCAGAACAGCCCCCTTCGTCTCGTACTCACCCCAGGCCTCGCGAGGCACGCGCCACATGATCTCGAACTCGTTGCCGTCCGGGTCGTGCCCGTAGAGCGACTTCGAGACGCCATGGTCGCTCGCGCCGCCGAGGGCGCCGGCCTCCTCGAGGATGCGGGCTGCGTCGGCCAGGTCCTCGATGGTCGGGACCTCCCAGGCGAGGTGGTACAGGCCGACCGATCCACGGGGTGGCCGCGGCGCGTCCGGCCCGACCGAGAAGAGCCCGAGGTCGTGGTGGTTGTCGGCGAGCGGCGACCGCATGAATACCGCCTGGCCGCCGAACTCGCTTCCTGCGATCTCGAAGCCGAAAACACGGCCGTAGAACTCTGCGGCCTTTGTGGCGTCGCGAACGAACAGCACGGCGTGGTTCAGCCGGACGACGGGGATGCTCACGGGATCAGTCTCGCCGCCCGGTCAATTTCGCGACGGATCGACGGCAACCTCGGGGCCGACGAGCACCCAGGCATCCTGCCACGCGCCGCCTGCCATGTTCCGGCTGATGTTCAGCCAGGCCATGCCCTCGAGGGTCCGGGCGGCTGCGAGCGACCCGGCGTCGACCGGTCGGAAGCCGATCGATTCGACGACGTCGAGCACCGTCCGCTTGGCCGTCTCGTCGTCGCCGGCCACAAAGCCGTCCGCGGTAATCCCCGCGACCGATGGATCTGCCTGGCGGGAGGCGAATGCGGTATTGAAGGCTTTGACGACCGAGCTGTCCGGCAGCTGCGCCTGCAGCTCCTCGGCGAGTGAGGTCGATCCGCCGGCGGGGTCCGGAGTCGGCCGGTTGGAGACATCGACGACGACCTTGCCGGCTGCCGACGCGCCGATTTCACCGGCGATGGCGGCGAGGGCGGTCGCCGGAACGGCAAGGATGACGAGCTCGGCACCATCGACGGCCTCGATGTTCGATGCGGCCGCACGGCCGCCAACCGCGATGGCTGCGGCTGCCGCGTGCTCCGGGCTCGAGGCCGCAAACGTGACGTTGTGGCCGGCGCGCACGAGGGAACGGCCCAGGGCCTTGCCGACGTTTCCTGTGCCGATGAGCGCGATATTCATGATGGCGATGCACCTCGAGTGGTCTTGACGAGTTGGCTCTCATCAAGCAAACTTTGTTGTAGGTAGAACATATCCGGCCCTTTGGCTTATGTCAATACCTGTTTGCTAAGAGGCACAATCTATGACGACCGAGGAGCGCCGAAAACCGGCCGTCGGCGCCCAGGTCCGGCGCTGGCGGGCCGAGCGAGGCCTTACCCTCGCCGGGGTCGCCGACAAGACGGGTCTGAACATCGGCTACCTCTCGCAGATCGAGAACGACAAGGCGCAGCCATCCCTCAGCTGCCTTGCGTCGGTAGCCGATGCCCTCGAGGTCCCGATCGCCTGGTTCTTCATCGACGAGGCGCCGCCGCCGCAGGTCGTTCGCAAGTCCGAGCGCTCGGTGCGGGAGATCGAGCTGGGCAGGATCGAGCGGGTGGACGGCGGGACGTCGCGGGACATCTCGATCGTCGAAGTGGCCGCTCCGCCTGGCGCCAGGACGGGTGCGCACGCACACCAAGGCGATGAGCACCACATCGTCCTGAGCGGCAGGTTCCGGATGACCCAGGGAGACCACGTCATCGACGCGGGTCCGGGTGACTACGTCCGCTGGGACGGAACGGTCCCCCACGACGCCGAGGTAACGGGCGACGACGAAGGGTCGATGCTCATCGTCAGCCTTCGTCGCGACCGCTAGGGAACTCGAAGCCTCAGCCGGCAACCACGGAGAGATCCAATTGGCCGAGCCGGTCCGGATCGGCCAGCACGTCGATCGCGACGATCCTCCCGCCCTTGACGGTCAGGGCCAGGACCGCAAATGGACTCCCGTCGGGCGCCCAGGCAACGCCCCCGGGGATCCCGTTCACGAGGATCCGCGTCGCTGTTTCGGCGAATTGACGGAAGCTCATCGCCTGCTCGGCGACGGCCTGCGCGCCGCGGACCAGCGAGACCAGAGCCGGACGCGCCACCCCGCCGTCGGAGCGCAACACGACCTCCGGGTCGAGGACGGCCAGGAGGCGTTCGAAGTCACCGGCACGCGCCGCCGCGAGGAAGGCGTCGACGACGGCCCATTGGCCATCAAGATCGACGTCGGGCACGGGCGCACCCCGGACGCGGCGACGGGCACGGCTCGCGAGCTGCCTCGCCGCCGTCGGCGTTCGGCCGACGATCGGTGCGATCTCGTCGAACGGCACCGCGAAGACGTCGTGCAGCACGAAGGCGACCCGTTCGGCGGGCGTCAGGGAGTCGAGGACCACAAGCAATGCCAGCCCGACCGAATCGCCCAGCAGGGCTTCCTGCTCGGGATCGATGCCCTCCTCCGGACTCAGGATGGGATCCGGGAGGTGGGTCTCCAGGGACGCTTCGCGGCGCGTCCTGCGCGATCGCAGCATGTTGAGGCAGACCCGCCCGACGACCGTCGTCAACCAGGCCCGCAGGTTGTCGACATCGCTCGTATCGGTGCGGCTCAGGCGGATCCAGGCTTCCTGGACGGCGTCGTCCGCCTCGGTCAGTGAGCCGAGCATCCGAAAGGCGACGCCGCGCAAGTGGGTGCGGTTTGCCTCGAAGCGCTCGGCGAGCCAGTCCTGGTCGTCCATGGGTCATGTACCTGCGGTTGGTCGGGTCATGTCATTGACCCGCGAGCCCGCGCTCATGTGACCGATTACCGCTACAGCCCCAGCACCGTTCGGCGCATCACCTCGCTGCCGGCAAGCTCGGCCGACGTCCCGGACAGCGCCACTCGGCCCTCGGCCAGCAGGTAGCCCCGGCTGGCGAGGCGCAGCGCCCGGTCGACGTTCTGCTCCACCAGCAGCACGCTGACCCCCGCTTCATTGATCGTACCGATTGTGGTGAAGAGCTCGTCGATGATGACCGGCGCCAGCCCGAGAGATGGCTCGTCCATCAGCAGCACCCGCGGGTTGGCCATCAGTGCCCGGCCGACCGCAAGCATCTGCTGCTCGCCGCCGCTCAGGCTGCCCGCCAACTGGCCGGTCCGCTCGGCGAGCCGGGGGAAGAGCTCGTGAACCCATTTCAGCCGCTCGGTGCGCGTGGGACGGGCCGCCCGCCGGTACGCACCGAGGTCGAGGTTCTCCAGGACGGTCATCATCGGAAAGATCCGGCGACCCTCCGGGACAACCGCCACGCCCGCGTCACACACGCGGTGGGCAGGCAGGCGACCGAGGTCGAGGCCGTCCATGACGATGCTCCCGCGCGTCGACCGGTGGAGCCCGCCGATCGCGTTGACGAGGGTCGACTTGCCGGCGCCATTCGGCCCGACGACGCAGACGATCTCGCCACTGTCGAGCCGCAGGTCCACGCCCGACAGAGCGACCGCCTCGCCGTAGAACGCGTGCAGCGCCTGGACTTCAAGCATCGGCGGCCGACCCGAGATATGCGCGAATGACCTCTGGCTCGCGCATGACCGTGCGCGGATCACCCTCGGCCAGGGTCCGACCCTGATCGAGCACCACGAGCCTCGTTGCCAGTTGATTGACGACTCGCAGGAGGTGTTCGACCACGACGATCGCGATCCCCGATTCGTGGATCCGCCGCACAACACCGACTGCGTTGTCGATCTCGACCGGGTTGAGTCCGGCAAGCGCCTCGTCGAGGAACAGGACTCGCGGCCGCTGGGCAACGGCACGAGCCATCTCGAGCAGCTGGCGTTCATGGAGGTTGATCTCCGACGGCAGGGCGTCGGCCCGGCTGATCAGACCCACCAGCTCCAGGTGCTCGGTGGCGGCCGCCCTCGCCGAGCCGAGTGAGTGGGAGGATCGCCCGAACATCAGCGACATCGCGACGTTGTCGCGGACGGTCATCGACGCGAATGGCCGAGGGATCTGGTACGTCCGGGCGACTCCCAGGTGGGCGATCCGATGCGGCGGCAGGCCCACGATGCTGGCGTTCCCGATCCTGATCTGGCCGGTCGTCGGTCGGATGGAGCCGGCCAGCAGCCCGACCAACGTCGTCTTGCCCGATCCGTTGGGGCCGACCAGTCCGACGATCTCGCCCGGCTTGACCGCGAACGAGACGCCCTGCAACGCCCGCACGCCACCGAATTGCTTCGTCACATCGAGGCATTCGATCACCGGGCCGGATGGCAGCGGGTCGGCTTCCAATGACGCGCTGAGCTCGGCCACAACTGCGTCACCGCCGCCAGCGGTCCCGCTGGGCACGGCCGAGATCTCGCTTGCCGGCGGCGCCAGGTCGAGCGGCGGCTCGACCGAACGCGCTGGCGCAAGATCGAGGTCGCTCGCTGTCGGGCCGCGCCGCCATCGGGGCTGGGGGGCGAAGGCGACGATCGCCCCGGCACCCATCCCGATCAGGATCCAGTCGAGCGGCTCGCCCCAGGGACGGAGCACCGCAAGGACCGCGATCGGTGCCGCGAACGCCACGACGACGGGCCACGGCCGGCGCCGCAGCCGCGCATAGAGGCCCTCCGGGGCCATGATGACCAGCACCGCGAGGAGGGAGCCGAGGATCACGAGGCTCCAACCTTCGAACCCCGACGCCGACAGGCGATCCTGGAGAGTGACGATGACCGCGGCCCCGAGCAGCGGCCCGAGCCAGTGGCTCCGCCCACCGAGGACGCACATCACGATCACGAACAGCGGAACCGTCAACCCGAACACCGCTTCGATCGTGACGAACCCGATCTGCAACGCGAAGATGCTGCCGGCGATGCCGGCGATCAGCCCATTGAGCGCGATCGCGATCATCTTGTGGCGGAAGGTTGGAACACCGAGGCCCTCGGCCACCTCCTCGCCGTCGTGGATCGAGAAGAGCGCCCAGCCGTACCGTGAGTGCTGCATGACGAAGGCGATGGCCAGGGCCGCGATCCCGACCGCAAGGAACAGCAGATAGACCAGGTCCTGGAAGCTGCCGAGGAAGTCCGGGTATGTCGGCAGTCGCAGGATGATCCCCTGTCCGCCGTCGATCCCGGTATTGACGCGGGCGAGGGACTCGAGAACGAACGGGACCGCCAGCGTGAGCAGGGCGAAGATCTCGCCCCGGAGCGAGCGGAGCCGGAATGCCAGTGCCCCAACGCCGAGCGCGAGCAGGCCGGACAGCGCCCCGGCAATCGGGATCGTGACGAAGAAGTCGACGCCGTGCCGCCCGACCAGGACGGCCGTCGTATACGCCCCGACCGCGAGGAACGCGGCCTGGCCAAAGCTGAAGTAGCCGCTGTAGCCGGATAGCACGTTCCAGCTTGTCGCCTGGGCGGTCCAGAACCAGATCAGCCCGAGCAGGACCAGGTATGAGACCGGGAGACCGATCGGTTCCCGGAGCGTCGGCAGAAGCGCCATCGCGACGAATGCCAGCCCGAACGCGAGCAGGCCGCGCCGGATCGTCACGACGTCCCCCGCACGAACAGTCCACGGGGCCGGACGAGGAGCGAGAGGATGATCAGCGAGAAGATCACGAGGGGCACCGTCGATGGCGACCAGGCGGCCGACACGACCCCCGACAACGCGCCGACGAGGACCCCGGCAGCGAGCGTGCCCACGACATTCCCAATTCCGCCGAGGATGACGACCGCAAACACGATCCCGAACCACTCAAACGGGGCCGAGGGAGTGAGCGGTCGATCGACCACGACGAGCATGCCAGCCAGGGCGGCCGTGGCCCCGGCGACGCCCCCGAGGAGGGCGCCGAGGCGGACGTGGTCGATCCCGAAGGCCGCGGCGATCGTCCGGTCCTGGGCGAACGCGCGAAGCGCCCGGCCGGAGTACGTCCGCTGCAGCCAGAGACGGATGCCGACGACCACGCCGAGGGCGGCCGCGAAAGCCAGCAGTCTCGGCGTCGGCAACGCGATCGGACCCAGCCGAAGCGAGTGCGTGGCGTACGGGTTGACCTCGGCGCTCATCCGCTGGAAGTCGGCGCTCCAGAGGTTTGAGACAACCTGGATGACGACGATCAGGAGACCGAACGTGACCAGGAGCGAGTTGAACTCGGACAGACCGAAGCGATCGAGTCCCCACTGGAGCGCAGCTCCGGCGACGAACAGCACCGGCACCGTCACGACGAGGGTCACGAGCGGGTCCATGCCCATGGTCGTCGCCAGCTCGAACGTCAGGTAGCCGCCGATGAGGATCAGCCCGAAGTGGGCAAGGTTGATGACCCGCAGCAGACCCCAGGTCAGTGTCAATCCGACGGCCATCAGCGCGAACAGGCCGCCGGCCAGCCCGCCGGCAATCGCCGCCTGGATGACCGTCGCAGTCACGTCGTGACGAGGCGCGGTCCGGGTCCCGCGCCTCGCCCCGGGGCCAGGCTCAGCTGCCCGCCGGCTGGATGGTGCCGGCGGCGCGGTCGGTGGGCCAGACCATCACCCAGTCGCCGTCCTGGATCTGCTTGAGCCCCTGCGTGCTCGGCCAGAAGTTGTTCTGCTCCGGATCGAACGTGAGCTGGCCGCTGAAGGTCGTGTCGGCTCCGTTGGCGTGGAGTGCATCGCATATTGCCTGCTGCTCCAGGCCGTTGGCGCCCGTCACACCGGCGACGAGGATCTCCCATGCGTTCCACGAAGCGGTTGCCTGAGTCTCAAAGACTGTATATGGCAGGTCCGCCGCCGTGGCCGCCGCCTCGTACTCCGTCACGATCTCGGCGGCCTCGGGCCCGAGCTGGTCGAGAATCGCGTCATTCGGTTCGAAGATGGAAACGGACAGGACTCCTTCGCCGTCCTCCCCCAGCCCCAGTAGCGGACCCGGCGCCGGGAAGAGGCTGAAGATCAGCGGGGGATCGTAGTTGAGCTGCTTCATCGCCTGGATCAGCCCGACCGTGTCGACGCCGAGGCTGTTGTTGACGATCAGATCCGGGTTTGCCTGCTGCAGCTGGGCCGCGATCGGCGGCCAGTCGGTGGTCCCCGGTGGATAGTTGATATCGGCCACGATCTCCAGGCCCATATCGGTCGCGATCGAGCGGGCGTCCGCGTCGGTCTCATCGTCCGGCAGGCCGCGGGTGACGAAATCGGTCGAGCCGTTCTGGTTGGTCACGAAGGCCACTGTTTTGGGCGGGACGGGCAGCGTGGCGACCGCCTCATACAGCTGCGTCGGGACGTACACGTTCGGCTCGAACCCGATCGACCAGGCCGGGAACTGGCAGTCATACGTCAGGAGGGGCGCCAGGACCGCCGTGTGCTGTGGCAGCACGTAGCCATGCCGCTCGGCGACGGCCATCGCCGACAGGATGTTCGGCGTCGCGTACGGCCCCATGATGAGATCGACCTCGTCCTGCGAGATGAGCCGCTCATACAGTTGGGCCACTTTCGCCTGGTCCGACTCGTCGTCGAGCACGGTCCACTCGACCGGCCGCCCGAGAAGCCCGCCGTTGGCGTTGAGCCGGGCGACGAACTGTTCGCCGACGATCTTGTGGATGGCGCCGGTCGCGGCGAACGGGCCAGTCAGTGACAGCGTGGAACCGACCACGATCGGTTCACCGCTGGGCGGGGCCGGCGATGAGCTCGTGGCGGCGCTCTCGCTTGCGGCGGGACTCGCGGGGGGCTGACTCGCGGCACTTGCACCCGGGGTCGTGGCGGCCTGGTTGCAGGCCGCCGTCCCGAAGACCAGCATCGCGACGACGGCGCCAGCCGACAACCGACTCGATCGCTTACTCACGCTCTGCTCCTTCATCGTGCGAGTTCCAGGAACGGCATGCGCGGGCACTCGTCAAGTCCAGACGCATCTCGCCACCGTCCTCCAACGAGACATGACACAGTCGGGCGTGACCGAGGTGCCGCGAGTGTAACGACGCTGCACAGTTCGATCAACATCTGTGCAGTCGGTGCCGCTCGGATTGAAACGGCACTGCACACACCGTGGATCCCAGCGGAACCGGGCTCACCCGACAGCCACCCAACCGCAACCATTCGCCTGTCACGCGCCCGCCCTGCGCCCGGTATCCTTCGGGCGTTCCAGAACGATGCCCACATCCCAAGTCAGGTGGTGCCCATGAAGGTCGGCGTCGCCAAGGAGACCGCGCCCGGCGAGCGGCGCGTCGCCCTGGTACCCGAAGCGCTCGGCAAGCTCACCCAGGCCGGGCTCGAGATCCTCGTCGAGTCTGGTGCCGGCGCGGGCGCGCAGATCCCGGACCAGGCCTATGCCGATGCCGGCGCGGCGATCGTGTCCGCGGTCGAGCTCTACGCCCAGTCGGACGTCATCCTCCGGGTCCAGAAGCCGAGCGATTCCGAGGTCCGCGTGATGCGCAAGGGCCAGGCGGTCATCGGTTTCCTCAGCCCCCTGATCGACCCGAAGACGGCTGAAGCCCTCGCCAAGCAGGGCGTGACGGCGATCAGCCTCGACGCGATCCCGCGGACGCTCAGCCGCGCCCAATCGATGGACGCTCTCAGCTCGCAGGCGAACGTCGGCGGCTACAAGGCGGTTCTGATCGCGGCCAACGCCTTCGGTCGCTACTTCCCGCTGCTGACGACCGCCGCCGGAACCGCGAAGCCCGCGAACGTCCTGATCCTCGGGATCGGCGTCGCCGGGCTCCAGGCGATCGGCACCGCGAAGCGGCTCGGGGCCGTCGTCAAGGCGTATGACGTCCGCGCGGAGACGAAGGAGCAGGCGGCGAGCCTCGGCGCCCAGTTCCTCGTCCTCAAGACCGCGGTCGACGCCTCGGGCGAGGGCGGCTACGCCCGCCAGCTGACACCGGAGGAGCAGGCGGCCCAGCAGGCCGAGCTGAACGGCCACATCGCGACGATGGACGTCGTCATCACGACCGCCCAGGTTCCAGGTCGACGCCCGCCGCTGCTCGTGACGGCAGACGCCGTGAAGGGGATGAAGCCGGGGTCGGTCATCGTCGACATGGCGGCGTCGGCGCTCGGCGGCAACGTCGAGCTCAGCAAAGCCGGCGAGACGATCGTGACCGACAACGGGGTGACGATCATCGCCCCCGACAACCTGCCGGCAACGATGCCGAGCGGCTCATCGGCGTTCTACGCCCGGAACATCTCGGCACTCCTGCTCGGGATGGTCAAGGACGGCGAACTGAACCTCGACTTCGAGGACGAGGTGACGAAGTCCACGGTCATCAGCCACGACGGCGAGGTCGTCCAGGAGGCGACGAAGAAGCTGCTTGAACCGGCGGCAGGGCCGGCGACCGGAGGCCCGACATGACCTTTGAAGAGATCGAAGGCCTGCTCCAGGCCCTGACCGTCTTCACGCTTGCGATCCTCGTCGGCATCGCCGTGATCAGCAAGGTGCCGGCCACATTGCACACGCCCCTGATGTCGGGCGCGAACTCGATCCACGGCATCGTCCTCGTCGGCGCGATGCTCATCGCGGCCGAGGCCACGGAGCCCGTCAGCCAGATCCTCTCCCTCGTGGCGGTCGCGTTCGCGACGATGAACGTCGTCGGAGGCTACTTCGTCACCGACCGGATGCTCCAGATGTTCCGCAAGAAGCCCGTGGCGCCCAAGCCGGTGGCCGACGAGACGGAGGCCTAGGCGGTGACGACTCTCCAGATCGTCGAGATCCTGGTCCGGATCGCATGGCTGGCCGGCGCGGTCGCGTTCGTCATCGGCCTGGCCCGGATGAACTCGCCGGCCACGGCCCGCAACGGCAATCTCGTCTCGGCTGGCGGCATGACGCTCGCGATCGTGGCCACCGCGGTCCTGATCATCGCCGAGCAGCTGGCAGGCGACGGGTTCAGCGGAATCGTCTGGGGGATCATCATCGTCGGCATCCTGTTGGGCGGCGGCCTCGGGCTCTACACCGCTCGGACGGTGAAGATGACCGCGATGCCGCAGCTGGTGTCGCTGTTCAACGCCGTCGGCGGCGGCGCTGCGGCCCTCATCGCGATCGACGACTACCTCGGCCTCGCCGCGGGCAGCTCGATCCGGATCGACACGAACCTGTTCATCGTCCTCGACATCATCATCGGCTCCATCACGTTCACCGGCTCCCTCGTCGCCTCGGGCAAGCTCCAGGGGCTCATCCCGGGCAAACCGATCCTGATCCCCGGCGGTCGACTCGTGACGCTCGCCCTGGCGGCCGTCACCGTTGTCGCGGCCGTGGTCCTGTTCGTGACTGGCACGCCGAACCTGCCGCTCATGTTCGTGATCCTGGCGGCCGCCCTCATCTTCGGCGTGACGATGACGCTGCCCATCGGCGGAGCGGACATGCCGGTCGTCATCTCGCTCCTCAACTCGTTCACCGGCACGGCCGTGGCGATGGCCGGCTTCGTCATCGACAACCCCGTCCTCATCATCGCCGGTGCCCTCGTCGGTGCCTCAGGCGCAATCCTGACGAAGCTGATGGCCGACGCGATGAATCGGTCTGTCCTGAACATCATGCTCGGCGGCTTCGGTGGCGGCGAGGGCGCTGCTGCCGACGTCGCCGGGGCCGGCGGCTCCGTCCGGGCGATCGGGGCGGACGACGCCGCGATCCAGCTCGCGTATGCGCAGCACGTGATCATCGTGCCCGGCTACGGGCTTGCGGTCGCCCAGGCGCAGCACGGCGTCCGCGAGCTCGCCGAGCTGCTCGAGGAGCGCGGCGTCGACGTGAAATACGCGATCCACCCGGTCGCCGGCCGGATGCCGGGCCACATGAACGTCCTCCTCGCCGAGGCCAACGTCCCATATCCCCAGCTCAAGGAGATGGAGGAGATCAACCCGGAGTTCGAGCGGGCCGACGTCGCGCTCGTGGTTGGCGCCAACGACGTGACGAATCCGGCCGCGCGCAGGCCCGGCTCGCCGGTCTCCGGCATGCCGATCCTCGACGTCGACAAGGCGAAGTCCATCGTCGTCATCAAGCGGTCAATGGGCCGCGGCTATGCCGGCATCGACAACGAGCTGTACACGAATGAGAAGACCGGGATGCTGTTCGCCGACGCAAAGGAGGGCCTCGCCGCACTCGTTGCAGCGGTCAAGGCGGTCTGAGCCGGCGACCGCTCGCAGGGGAGATCAGTCATGTCGGACTATCCGGTCCATGTCAACGTCCCGCCGGACGATGAACAGAATCAGTTGTGGGGCATCCCGATCGTCGGGTTGATCGTTCGAGCGATCCTTGTCATCCCTCAAGCCCTGATCCTGATCGTCGTCGGGATCCTCGTCGCCTGCATGCAACTGGTCAGCTGGATCCCGATCCTCGTGAATGGGCGGATGGCGGGCTGGGGCTACGCGGTCGCCGGCGGCTACCTCCGACTCTCAACCCGAGCGGCGCTCTATGTGCTGCTCATCACCGGGCGGTATCCGCCATTCGGGCTGACAGGGGACCATCCTGTCGGGGTGGAATTCGACCAGACGGAGACCCAGAATCGGCTCTGGGGCATCCCGCTGCTCGGCCTCTGGGTGCGCTGGATCCTGCTCATCCCGCACTTCTTCGTGCTCGCTCTCCTCGGGATCGTGATCGGCTTGATGTCGCTCTTCACGTGGGTGCCGGTCCTGGTCAACGGCCGGCAGGGCGACTCAGTCGTGAGACTGTTCGGCGGGTTCTACCGCTGGAGCATCCGTGTCAGTGCCTACGCGCTCCTGCTCACCGGCCGCTACCCGCCGTTCGGCTTCGACGACTGAGTCGTCGAGCCCCGCCGTCGGCAGTCACTCTACCGGCGAGCCGGCCTCGAGAACTTCCACGTCGGGCACGGCGGCGACCGCTGCGATGATCGTGTCCTCCATCGCGCCGGCCGGCGGCTTGACGTCGAGCTCGATCTCGTAGCGGTCCTTGCCGGCCCGCTGGGTGCTGACGCCGGCGATCTCGACCTTCCTGGCGGTGAGCATCCGCGTGATCTCGCCAAGTGCCTCGAGCCGGCCCACGACGACACGGAACCGGAAGACCTGCTCCTGGCGGAGGCCGAGTCGTTGTGTGACCCAGTTCAACGGTCCGAGTGACAGGATGATGAGCACGGTCGAGAGGACCGCGACCACCCACGCCCCTGCTCCGGCGGCCATCCCCACGGCGGCCGTCGCCCAGAGGCTTGCCGCAGTTGTCAGGCCGCGCACCGATGAACCGAACTTGAGGATCGTCCCAGCGACGAGGAAGCCCACTCCCGAGACCACCTGGGCCGCGATTCGCGAGGGATCAGTCGCGAGCGCTGGGCCACTGGGGCTCTGGAACGAGAAGATCGACAACACGGTGAACGCAGCGGCCCCGAGCGAGACAAGGAGGTGCGTGCGCATCCCGGCCGGATGAGCGTGGACCTCGCGCTCGATCCCGACGGCCGCCCCGAGCACGGACGCAATGAGCAGCCTGAGGGAGACGTCGAGCTGTTCTCCGAGGTCCGCGGGCAGCATGGTCGTCGACCTCCGGTTCTCGGTCGGTGGGTCAGGTCGTCAGTCTAGGCGCCCAGGGGGCGGCGATACGGATCACTTGGCGAAGCGCGCGAGGTGAATCGGCCGATAGCGGTCGTACAGCGTGATGATGAGCGTCAAGAGGAGGACGAAGACCAGCGTGTGCTCGAGGGTCTGACCGCGCAGGTAACTCAGCAGGACCTGCCCGACGACGACGATGCCGACATTCATGGCGAGCATCAGCGCGAACTGGCGGATCGCCGTGCTCACGGCGGCGCCCCGGCGGACCATCCACTCGCTGATCGCCGTATTCGCCAGGATGACGATGCCGACGCCGATGACCACGCCGAGCGGCGCGGCGTCGACCCCCGGCAGCATCCGAGCGAAGATCACGCTGAGGAGCGACACGAGGACGATCTTCTCGACGAGCTCGCGGTCGAACAGGTGGTCCGCGAGGCGGCGGCGCACACGATCGACTGCCTCGGGCGCCAGGGCGGGCTGTTGCTTGTCCGCGTCGAACGTCAGCGGGCGGTCGGCAGGAGGCAGCTTGCGGGTCAGCGCCCACCATGCGCCGATCGCCAGGAGCACGATGCCGACCGCGGCGAGGACGACCACCTGGGGGTACGCAGCGACCACGGACCTGATGGCGTCGGTGGCGTCCAGCTGGGCGACGTGGATCCACCACTCCTGCGGCAGCTTGATGAAGATCCAGATGAAGGCCGCGCTGCCGATGACAAGTCGCCGGCTGAGACGCCGGGGGTCCCAGCGCGCCCGGACGCCCTCGTAGAAGTCGAAGAAGTACTCGAACGTGTTGGGAAACACGAGCAGCACCGCCCGAACCTGCGTCATCTCGAACAGGACGACGCCGATCATTCGATAGAAGTAGAGGAAGCGACTGACGTGGAACGCGTCGAGGTTCGTCCAGTTGCGCAGGGTGGCGGCGTAGGCGATCGACAGGTAGTACACGTCGAGGGCCTTGTCGTAGCTCTGATAGCCCGTCAGGTCGAGGTCAGTGAAGGTCTGGAAGATCGTCTGGTCGATACCGTCGATGACCAGGGCCACGAGCATCGTCGGCAGCGGGTAGCGCGGGATCGCCAGCGGAATCAGCACCCGCGCCGCGACGACGACGACGAAGATCAGGCCATCCACCGACCCATCCCTCCGGCTGCGCGATGAACGTACCGAGGATAGCCGCACCTCTCCGTCGGCGAGAGGTCGCGGAGGCTCGTTGGCCCGTCAGGTGGTCGGGTCGACCAGCTCGATGCGGATCCGCTTGTTGATCCGACCCTTCGACTCGTAGCCGGTGACGCGGATCCCGCCGACCTCGCGGGTGTTCGCGACATGCGTTCCGCCGTCGGCCTGGAGGTCGAGCCCGACGATCTCGATCGTCCGGATCTCGTCGATCCCTGCCGGGAGGAGGTTGATCTTCGTCCGGATGAGATCCGGGATCGCAAACGCCTCGTCGCGCGGCAGAACGTTGACCCGGACCTCGCGCCCGGCGGCGAGCTCCGAATTCACCTTGGCCTCGATCTCGTCGACGAGCTCGCCGCCCATCCGCTCGAACTCGAAATCCATCCGGCCTGATCCGGGCTCCATGTTCCCGCCCGTCACGAGCGCGCCGAAGTCGCGCCAGACGACGCCGCAGAGGGCATGGAGCGCGGTGTGCGTCCGCATCAGCGCGAAGCGGCGGGCCCACTCGAGGTCGACCGAGACGAGGTCGCCGACGCTCGGCGGGCCGCCGGCGCTCGGCTCGAGCTCGTGAACGATGTCCCCCTGGGACTTCTTCGCGCCCCGGACGGTCCATGAACGGCCGTCGGCGACTCGCAGGATCAGTCCTCGATCGGCCGGCTGGCCGCCGCCACCGGGATAGAAGACGGTCCGGTCGAGGACGATGAGCGGGCCGTTGTCCGCACCCTCGACGGCAATGACCCGGGCCTCGACCGAACGGGCGTACGCATCCGAATAGCAGAGCTGGCCTGTGGCGTCCACTGACCGACCTACTTGACCGTCAGCGTCCCGATCATCGTCGCCGGGTGGACGTCGCAGACGAACGGATAAGCCGCGGGGGCAAGCGCCGGAACCTGGTACTCACGCGTCGCCGGGCCAGAGAAGAACGACGTGTCGCCGATAGCGATCGCCGACCCGCTCGGATCCTTGAGGACCCAGTTGTGCGGGCTCGTCGTCGTGTCCTGGTTGTCGAACACGACCGTGAAGGGCGTGTTCGCCGGACCCTCGAGCGCGTTCGGGTTGAATCCGGTGGTCGCCGCATTGTTCGGGGCGGAGATCGTCAACGCCGGAGCGCCGGAGCCGCTGGGCGCCGACGCGGACGGCCCCGCGCTGGCGCCGGCCGACGGCGGCGCGCTGGCAGGTGCAGAGGCGCTGGCAGGTGCGGAGGCCGACGCCGCCGTCGACGGCCCTGGCGATCCCGAGCCCGAGGGCGCCGCTGTCACCGACGCTGCCGGAGCGTAGGTCCAGCCGGGTGCCGAAGCGCTCGAGCAGGCGGCGATGGCGGCGACGGCCAGGGCGGCGAGAACGACGATGGGCAGGCGCGACATGATCGGGTCAACCTCTCTGGTCATTTGCGCGAGCGGCGCAGGAATGTCGAGTCGAATCTACCCGCCGCGCCCGGTCCTGTCGCGCTCAGTGGTGCCGGCCATCCCGAGGCGGATGGCGACAGCGGCGGCCTCGACCCGCCCCGACACCCCGAGTTTCGCGAGGATGTTGCCGACGTGGACGCCGACCGTCTTCTGACTGATGAAGAGCCGCTCGCCGATCTCCCGGTTGGTCCGTCCGTGCGAGATGAGGGCCAGCACCTCCTGTTCGCGGCGCGACAGCCCGAACGTATCGGCGCGGGGTGCCGGCGCTTCACCGACGACGCCGCGGACGAGAGCCGAGCGCTCCACGCCCGGGACCGCGGCTCCGCCGGTTGTGGCCGTCCCGCCGCCCACGGCCGCCAACGCGGGAGCGTCCTGGGCGAGGAGTTCGTCGACACCCTCCGGCATGGGGATCAGAGCCCGGCCGGCCAGCTCGCGCAGCTCGCGCAGCATCGGGCGTGCAGCGAGTTCAAGGGCGATGGCGACCGCCTCGTGGAGAGGCGCCCGGGCCTGGGCCCGCGAGGAGCGGCCCTCCCCACTGCCGAGGAGAGCCTCGGCCTCACGCCAGCGCGCGCGGGCAACCTCGTAGGGATTGGCGAGCGCGGCCCAGCAATCGGCGAGCGCGGCCCAATGCGCTGAATCGTCGCGTCCCTCGAGGCGTCCACGGTGAGCGGCCGCCGTGGCGAGATAGGCGTCGGCCTCGCGCCGCGACCCGATGGCACTCGAGACACCGGACGAGCGCACGGCCGCCTCCGCTTCGGCCACCACCTCGCCGGCGCGCGACCGAGCGTTGGCGAGGCCGGCGAGATCGCGGCGGGCGTGGGCGTCGGCGCCGGCGGCCGAATCGACCTCGGCGACGGTGGACGCCATCTTGGCGACGAGGCTCCAGTCCTCGGAGCCGACCACGAGCTGCCATCCGCGCTCGGCGGCCCGCCGTGCATCGACATGATCGTTGCGCCACAGGGCGAATGACGCTGCCGCGCGATAGACGGGGACGCCGTACTGGGAGTCACGCACGGTTTCCAGCTCGAGCAGGAGCTGGCCGAGGAGACGGCCGGCGTATTCGCCGGCGCGAGTCTCGATCTCGACGATCGCGAGGCTGTCCACCGAGCTGACGAACGCGACCCCGGCCGGGCTCCACTCGAGGGCCGTCGCGCTCAGCGCCCGCGACTCCGCCCAGCGGCCGAGGAGGAACAGCGAATCCGCGGCGTTGCCCCGCAGGAAATTGCCGTAGACCGCCTCGAGCCCGGCTCTGCGGGACGCCTCGATTCCCCCGTACGCGATCTTGACCGCCTCCTCGCGCCGGCCGACGAGGTCGAGAACCGTCGTCAGGTTGGCATAGACCCGGAACAGCTCGTCCTGGTCGCCGGCCTCCTCGGCCAGGGCCTGCGCCTTGCCCAGCAGCGCCACGCCGGATTCTGGGTCATCGCCCCAGCCGAGCGACACGCCGAGCGTCGTGGTCGCGTGGGCAAGCTGTGTCCTTGCATCGGCTCCGCACGATTCGGCGACCCGGATCGCGTCCCGCGCGAGCCGCTCGGCCTCGGAGAACGTGCCCTCGAGCATCTTGACCTGGGCGAGCGCGGCAAGGACCGTCGCCCGCTCGACCGTCGGCTCGGCCGGGACGAGAGCCACCGCGCGCTGGAGCGCCGCGACGGCCCCCTCACTGTCCCCGGCGGCCCGGCGATACCGTCCGAGTCGCTCGTGGAGGAGGCCGAGCTCCGTCCGATCGCGCCGTTCGTCCAGGCCGCTCATCACCGTCTCGAGGTAGGCGGCGGCTCGTCCCGGTCGGCCCGCGGCAAAGGATGCTTCCGCTGCCCGGATCAGGAGCGGCGCCGGATCCGACCGCGAACCGTCGCCCTGGGCACGCCTGCCACCCGGTCGCGTCGACGGCTCGTCAGTGTCAACCGACGAGAGAGCGAGCTCGAGCGCCGCAAGCGCGTCGCCTGGGGCATGGACGGCCTCTGCCCGGCCCGCCGCCGTTACAGCCGCGTCGTGGACCTCGTTGGTGGCGTGGGCCTCGTGCCAGTGCCACGCCGCCGCGGTGGGGTGCGCAACGAGTCCCGCGGCGAGGGCAAGGTGGTGGCGGTGGCGCTGACCCGGCAACAGGTCCGCCACGACGGCCCGCCCGACGAGCTCGTGGCGGAAATCCACCCCCATCTCGCCGATCTCGATGACGCCGTGCTCGACACCCTCGGCCAGGCCGGCCGTGAGGTCGGCGTCGATGGGTCCCTCGCCGTGCCGGGGAAGGCTCGACGAGCGTGGCGGCAGCCGTCCATCCGCCGTCAGCTCGTAGGCAGCCGCCACGTCCGCCAGCTCGGTAGTCGTCAGCGGCCGGCCCGCCGGGGCGAGCAGGCGAAGGACGCGCCGGCACTCCGGCGAACGAAGCCCGAGGCGGGCGATCACGAGATCCTCGAACCGGCCGGTGAGGGAGGCCCCGGATAGCTCTCGTCGGGCCGCGATCAGTTCCTCGGCCACGAGCGGGATCCCGCCGCTCCGTTCGGCCAGGAGGACCAGCGCCGAGCCGGTCGGCCGCTCGCCCTCGATGGCCGCGCTGAGGTCCGCCAGCTCGCCGCGCCCCAGCGGGTCGATCCGGAGACGCTCCGCGGGCCGTCGCGCGTCGGTCATCGCGACGATGTCTGCTGTGAGCCGATGCGACGGCGTGAGCTCGTCCGGCTGGTACGACGCCACGAAGCAGACGCGATGGTGCCGCTGGACCTGGGCAAGGAACGTCGCGAACGCCCTGGTGCCGGCGTCGGCGTGGTGGAGATCCTCGAGGACGAGCATCACGGGCTGGCGTTCGCCGAGCCGACCGAGGACGCCGAGGATCCCTTCGAGCAGCCGCGCCTGGCGACGCTCGGCGGAGGTGACGCTCGGTCGCGCCGGGACAGCACCGAGACGATCCAGGCGACCATGAAGCTCCGGCATCAACCGGACCTGGTCCTCGACGCTCGGTCCGAGGAGCGCCACGAGGTCCTCGTCCGGCATCGAAGCGAGGATCGGCCGCAGGGCCTGGAGCACGGGCGCGTATGGCTCATCCGTCGCGGCCGGAACGGAACGGCCCCGCAGGACGGTGAACGGCTCGGCGAGGGCCGTCAGGCGGCTCGCCGCCTCGGTGAGGAACCGGCTGACCCCAACGCCGCCGCTGCCCTCGACGAGGACCGTCGTGGAGTGGCCCGCGATGGCGGCCTCCAGGGCGGGGGCAAGCCGCACGAACGCCGACTCGCGCCCCACGAACCGTGCGCTCGTGAACCCCTCGGGCATGGCCGCATTCTAGGCTGCGCACGCACAGTCGGACGCTTCGTGACGCGCGGCCGGCCCAACGCTCATGAGCGGGCCGATTGATCCGGACGGCTGGCCACCGCGAAACCATCGATGCCGTGAGGTCGGGCGCCCCAGTCCCGACGTCTCGCGGGCACGATCGGCGCCGGCCGCGCCGGGAATAGTGGAAGGGATCAAGTGAACAGCAACAACAACAGCCTGGTCATGGGTTGGGCGGCGGTCGCCGGGATCGTCCTGGTTCTCGCCGGGCTCGTCGGCTTCTTGAACACGCCGCTCGCCGGCTCGGGCGAGAACGCGCTGCTTGCGACCGACTCAGTCCACAACATCGTCCACCTGCTCACCGGCCTCCTGGCGCTCGGGATCGCGTTCGGTCTCAAGGGTCAGCAGCAGGTGAACGCGGTCATCGGGTTCGGCGTTCTCTACGTGATCATCTTCGTCGCCGTCCTCGCGAGCCCGACCCTGTTCGGAATCTTCAGCGTCGCGGCCAACGCCCCGATCAACGTCATTCACGCCACGGTAGCGGTCGTCAGCCTCGGGGTCGGCCTGATGGCCCGTGGCGGCAGCACGGAGATGGCCCGCTGACGGGTCGCCCTCACAGCGTTCGCGCGGAGCGCGCAGGATGATCCACGGAGCCGCCGACGGCGCGGCGCACGAGCTCATCCACTGGATCACCGCCCTCGTCCTCGTGGTCGGGGGCGCGCTCTTTCTTGCGGCGGCCGCGCTCCAGCGATTCAGGCCCGGGTGGCTGAGCGACCGTCGACGCGCCGCCGGCGCCGGGGTGGGGCGGAACCTCGCTCCGGCCGAACCGGTCGATCGGTCGGTCATTCGCATCGTCGCGGGCCTGTCGCTCGGCGCCGCGGCCATTCACCTGGCCGCGGCGCCGCACCACTACGCGGAGATGGGCGACTTCGGAGCCGGGTTCCTTGTCGCCGGAATCTTCCAGGCGGCCTGGGCCCGCGCCGCGCTCCGCGCGTGCTCGCCGCGAACCACCTGGATCGGGATCGCCGGCAACGTCGGGATCGTGATCGCGTGGATCGTCTCGCGGTCGATCGGTCTGCCCGTCGGGCTGGAGCCCTGGACACCGGAGGTGATCGGGCTGCCCGATGGTGCTGCGACGATCTTCGAGTTGCTCATCGTCGCCGGCCTCACGGCGCGACTCCTCGGCCTCGACCGCGCGCTTGTCGCCCGGTTCGCGCCGGTCGGGTCGATTGCCGCGATCGCCGTGGTCCCGGCGCTTGGCCTGGTACTGCTGACGAGCTCACTGGCTGCCGTGGCGATCGCCGCCGGGGTCGATCATGGTGCGGTGCATGTTCTGCCGACAGCCGGCTCCCCGGGCGTGTTGACAGGTCGGTAAGCCAGGCGGAGGGGTCAGGCCCGGGCGCGGGACGCGAGGAACGCCGATAGGACGTCGCTGTCGACGTCGCCTCCCCAGGCCTCGGCTGTCGTCAGCGATGGGGTGTCGTTGATCACGTCGCCCAGCGTCATCTGGTGAAGCCAGCCCTGCCGCCCGTCGGGGCAGAGCACCAGCCAGTAGGCGCCGGATTTCTCCAGGAGCTGGACCTCGTCGCCCTGGTCGAGCTGGCCGATGTCGGCCGACCGCAGCTCATCCGGCGCGTCGAGAAGGCGGACGACCCGGTACCGGATCGTGCGACGTTCGTAACTGCGATCGGGCTCGATGCGACTGTCGTCGAAGCTCATCCGCTGCGAATTTGTCACGGTCCGGGCGGGATCCATCTTGCGAGCCTGGATCAGGGACGGGCGGCGCCAGCGTGGCATCGTCGCTTCGACATCGACCTCGGCCGGCGCCGTTGCGTTCCTGACGACTTCGCGCACGAGTCCACCGGAGCTTGCAATACCGGTCCCGCGGGCGGCCTCCGCAAGGAGCACCTCGTCCGGCGCCGGAGGCTCTTCGTCGCGGCGCTTCTTGCCGAAGATCGCGAACGCGAGGGCCATCGTGACCGCACCGGTTGTCCCGACGAGCGTCGGCGTGAGCTCACGCCACGGCGAGCTCGAGCCTAGGCCCAGCGTCTCCAGCGCCGATGTGAGGGGGCCCCAGCCCGCGGGGCTGGAGTCTGGACCGGCCGGTGCGGCTTTGCCGCCTGCCGAGCCGCCCTGGTCCGGGGTCGGCATCAGGATCCTCAACGGGAGCCAGTGCAACGATCACGGGCGTGGGGCTTGGGAGGCTCCCACCGAGCACGGTGGGCGTCGGCGCGGTCGGCTCTGTGGTCGGCGTCAGGACCGCGGGAAACGTCGGTGCAGGGGTCGGATCGGGGATCGACGCGGGGCTCGGTGGCGACGGTTCGGGGGTGGGCGTCGGGTTCGGCGTCGGGGTCGGTGTCGGGCTCGGGTGTGGGCGTCGGCGTCGGGGTCGGGGTCGGTGTCGGCTCGGGTGTGGGCGTCGGGTTCGGCGTCGGTGTCGGCGTGGGCTCGGGAGTGGGCGTGGGCTCGGGGTCGGCGTCGGCGTCGGGGTCGGCGTCGGCTCGGGGGTTGGAGTCGGTGTCGGCGTCGGCTCGGGGGTGGGAGTCGGCGTCGAGATCAGCGTCGGCTCGGGTGTAGGGACCGCCGTTGGCGTCGGTGTCGGCTCGGGGGTAGGAGTCGGCGTCGGTGTCGGCTCGGGGGTCGAAGTAGCCGTCGGCGTCGGCGTCGGGCCCGGCGTGGACACAGGCCCCAGGATCGCGACGATCCCGCCGTGGGCCGTGGCACGGAACTTGCGCGTGTCTTCGGCCTCGAAGACGATCTCGTAAACCCCGACCGGCAGCGTCGTCGCATATCGGTGGACGACGCCTTCCCTCCAGTCCGTCCCACCGTCGCCGATCATGTCCTCCGCGACATCGTCGATGTGAACTCGGACGTACGCCGGCGCGGATCCCTCGCGATTGATGTAGGTGACGGCAAACTCGATCGTCGTCGTCGCAGCCCCCACCCTGGGCCCAACGGAAACGTCGGACAGGCTTGTCGGCCCCTCGATGGCACCAGCCGGGAGGGCGAGCGCGAGCATGAGCACAGTGACGGTGGCAGCCGCACCGATGACCGGCCGGGAGCCACCCGATCCCGGGCGACGGCGGATGAACGACAAGAGATAAGGCCTCCGCTCCGGGCATGATCACCCGGTGCTTGTTCGACCATGGCGACCGAAGCGGGGGGCCGCAATGGTACGGGTGTCCCAGTCCCTCAGCCCTCGCGCCAACCGCAGGCGCGGCGAGACGGTGCCTCGCGGCACCGCGCGGGCGGGTACGGTGGACTGAGGAGTAGTCGGTGGGCCAGTCGGCCGCTTGAACGTGACCCGAACTGGCCATTGGCCCGCGGCGATGGGACCCCCACGATGCCGTCATGCAGTTGATCCTGCCGACGCAGCAGATGCGGCTGGCCCGAGGTCCCTTCCTGAGGGGCACGGTCGTGGGCGGCCTCCTGCTCGCAGGGGGACTCGGGCTCGGCTGGCTGGCGATCGCGACGCCCGTCGTCCAGGGCCTTGCTCCGATCGTCATCCGACCAACAACAGAACAGGTCCTCCTCGGCGCCATCGTCTGGGGCGTGTCACTCGTCGGGCCGCCGGCGTTCGCAATCGGCGGCGCCATCCGCCTGGGGATCGTCGCCACGAACCTGCTGCAGCGGCCCAAGGTCGGGCCGGTCAGCGGAGCGATCCCCCTGCTCGGCGACGAGTACGTCGTCGCGCCATCGGTCACGCTGCCTGACGGTCGAGCCATCCGCAACGTCGTGATCGGACCGTTCGGGGTCGCGGTGATCGGCGAGCTCCCCGCGCCGAGCAACACGCGCCGCCAGGGCACCGCCTGGGAAGTCAGGCGAATCGACGGCCGCTGGTGGCCCCTGGAGAATCCACTCGAGCGCGCCTCGCGGGACGCCGAGCGAATCCGTCACTGGATCGCCGATGAAGATCGGGACTTCGTCGTGAAGGTCTACGCGGCCGTCCTGATCCGCGACGCCTCCGTCACTCGAACGCGATCGTGTGCCGCGATCACAGCGGACCAGATCCCGGGCTGGCTGGCGTCACTGCCGCCGCAACGCTCTCTCAACCCCGACCGGCTCGCCGGCGTCGTGGAGCGGATCCGCTCGATCGCCTGAGCCACCCCGGCGCGGACGTCGTCAGCCGGGAACGGGCAGGACGAGTACGTACTGGCCGTCCATCCCCGGGTAGCGCCCGGTCGGCCTCCGCCACGGCAGGAAATCCTCCTCGAGCTGCTTCGGGGTGATCCGTGCGTTCGGTCCGCGCGACGGGCCCCAGATGCTGCTGATGCGCGGATACCACGGATCCGACACGTAGAGGTGGGTTACGGTCATCGTCGCGGGTCCTGCCGGATCGGCGGTCGCCTCCCACCCGTGGAGGACCCACGAATGGGCTCCGCGCCAGACGAGGAGGCCAGCCGGTCGTCCGGTCGCGCGGATCGCTCGGACGGCGCGCTCGATGGCCTTGCCGCGGGTCGGCGCCACAACGACCGCGTACTTCCCTCCGTCGAGCTGCTCCAGGCCGCGCGCCCAGCCGAGCGGCTCGGTGGCGCCCTTCCGCGCATCCGACAGGTCGGTGGCGATCCTGTCGATTCGCGCCTGGGTCCCTTTCGTCCGGTCATCGGTCGGTCCGACGACGTTGAGCATGATCTGCATGGCGGCGCTGACACACTGGTCCTTCGTCGCCTGGCTGACAAAGTCGCCCTTCGCGTAGAGGTTCATCGCGAGGACGGGGTCCGGCGTGGGCGCCGGCGTCGGGGTTGGAGCCGGCGTCGGGCTCGGAGAGGGCGAGGCCGTCGGGCTGGGCGTGGGCGTCGACGGCGGGGCAGTCGCCCGGGCGGGCGGAGCCGACGCGGCCTCGAATGCGGGGGACGGGCGACCAGTCACCCCGGCCACCTCGCCCGCGTCGGTCGGCCCGGCGCAGGCCGATAGCGACACGACGGCCACGCCGAGAAGGACGGCTGAGATTACGGAGAACGGCCTGCTGGTCGGTCGGCGTGGCGTGTTCGGCATGGCTCGGTTCGATGGTTCGGGGCGCCGGTCTGGGGCGAGATCATCGCACGGCTTGGCAATGAGGCCTCGGACGGCGTGGATTGCTTGGCCGAGAATCGTCAAGGCACGGGCCTGGAAACGGCGGCGGGCGCGCCAAACGAGCGTTTGCGGCGTTGTTGGTAGGGGAGCCAGGACTCGAACCTGGAACCAGCGGGATATAAGCCCGCCGCTCTAACCGATTGAGCTACTCCCCCGCTGCGGGATCGTACACCGCCGCGCGACGGGTGCTCCGTGGTGGAGGTGAGTCTCGCTCAGGAGTTGTCGTTGCCGAGGATGCGCCCGGCAAGCGCCCGAAGGCTGAGTGGCTTGGGGCGGAGCGACAGCCGCTCGTTTTTCCGGAAGCGGCGCCGCTTTGTGGGTTCGTTGCTGTTCGCGGGCTCATACGAACGGGCCGGCAGCATGGCGGCGAGGTCGCGCTCCTCGAGTGTCTGGACGGCCTCGATCGGGAGGTCGTCCGGGTCGAACGGCCGCGGCGTTTCCTCCACGGGAGCTATTGGCCGAGCGTACGCCGGAGCGCCGTACAGCTTGGGGAGGGCGACGTACTGTTCGTCGATTGCCACGCGGGTCCTCAAGGAAGCCATGGCCGGATACCCAGCCTGGCGGTGATATCGAGCTGAGAGTAGCGTGCGCTGAGAGTAGCGCGTAATGGTACGAAGGGCCCATCCCCGAGATTGAGACTCGAGCCCGAACCGATAGCGCGCTGTCAGGTACCGGTCGGGGACCGGACGTTTGGCGTCAGACGAGCAGCGGCTTGAGCACCTGGACCGCGACGACGAGCACCAGATAGCAGATCGGGACGGCCGCGAAGAAGCCGAGCGCCGCGCTCCACGGTGTCCTCAGAGACCGGGTTCCGGAGCCCGTCGGCTGGGGCACTACGAGGTAGGTGAGGACGCTCCCGGTCACGAGGACGAGCGCCACGTAGATCGCGGCGAGCGCGACCCGCAGGTCGCCGCCCGGGAGGCTCGCGCCCCTGCTGATCGCAATGTCGTAGGCGAGATACGCAGTCCCCAGCCCGATCGCGACGAGGAGGCTGCTCAGGACGGCCCGGACGACCGGCCGCGGCGCGTTGCGGAACTGGCGCCAGCGGATGTCGGCCCAGGATCGACGGCGGGCGGGTGGCCGCGGATCGCCGGTCACCCTGGGATCGCCGGTCATCCGCTTTCCTGGCCGAGGATCGTCAGGCGCGGCTTCGGTGGCAGTGTGTCCGGTGCATGCGCCGCGAGCAGCTCGACGGCGCTCGCGAATCGCTCGATCTCCGCTTCGCTGTTGAAGAACCCGACGCTGATCCGGATCGCATCGAGCGGAGCAACCGTGCGGGCAATGGCAAACACGCGCGAGCCGAGCTCGGCGAGCGCGGCATCGGCCGGCCAGCCCGCGATGCGGAACGTCACCAGCGTCGCCATCCGATTGCGAGGCGTGATCAGCTCCACACCAGGGATCGTCGCCAGGCGATCCGCCGCGGCGCGGGCAAGGGCGGCTCCACGGGCGTGGATCCAGGGCAAGCCGACATACATCGAAAGCCAGCCGCAGCTCCTCGCCAGGCCGACGACCGATGGCCGGTGATGGTTGGAGGCCTCGAACCGCCGGGCGTCGGGGTGGTAGACGGCGCGACCGCGAAGGTCAATCGACTCGAAGCTGAACCAGCCGACGTGGCTCGCGGCGGCCCGTTCGACCGCGTCCGGCGCCGCCCAGAGCCCGCCGGTGCCCTCCGGGCCCAGCAGCCACTTCTGACCTGCGACCGCGTAGAAGTCGGCGCCGGTCTCGGTGACGGACACGGGGATCGCCCCCACCGACTGGGCCCCGTCGATCGCAACGAGAGCCCCGCGGTCGTGAGCGATCGCCGCGATCCGCTCGACCGGCAGCCGGGCGCCCGTCGTCCAGAGCACGTGCGACAGGACGACGAGCCGGGTGCCCGGCGCGATCGCCTCATCGAATGCAGCGATCGTCTGCTCGTCGTCTGCACCATTTCCGATGTCGGCGAAGGCGAGTTCGACGCCGAATCGATCGCGGATCGCGACGAGCGCCCCGAGACCGCCGGCATGCTCGTGGGTCGTCGTCACGGCTCGATCGCCGGACTGCCAATCGATCGCCCAGGTCGCGATGTTCATGGCGTCGGTCGTCGAGTGGGTCAACGCGACCGAGCCCACGTCTGCGGCGATGATCGCGGCGATCCCCGCACGCGCCTCGGCCATCCGCTCGAGAAACAGTTCGAAATAGTCGGCATGGGCGCGGCCGGTCCGCAGCTCCCAGTTCGCCAGTTCGTCGACCGCCGCTGCGACCTCGACCGGGATTGGACCGGCCGAGCCCGTATTGAGGTAGATGCCGGCGCCGAGCGACGGAAGTGCCTCCCGCACCGCCGCGAGCTTCTCCGCATCCGGCATGAACGGGGCGACCACGGCCGTATGATACCGGCGATGCCCGCACAGTCAGCCGATGAGCGCTCGGAGCGCTCGCCCACGTTGAGTGGGTTCGCTCGTCCGGAGATGCTCGCCTCCACCGAGTGGCTGGCTGATCACATCGGCAGGCCCGAGATCCGCGTCCTCGACGTTCGCTGGAGGCCGGACGGGAGCGGCCGCGCAGCTTACGCGTCGGGCCACATCCCGGGAGCCGTGCACCTCGATTGGCGCGCCGACCTGATCGATCCGTCCGACACGGGCGACGCCCTGCTCCTCGCCGGGCCGGAGCAGGTGGCGACGGCGCTCGCACAGGCGGGCGTGACCGACGGGACGACGGTCGTGATCTATGACGACACCGTCGGGCTGTTTGCGGCCCGGACATGGTGGAGTCTGCGGGCATACGGGTTCGAGTCGGCCCGCGTGCTCGACGGCGGCTATCCGGCCTGGGTCGACGAGGGGCGCCCGATCTCGAACGCCATCGTTTCGCCGACCGTCGGACGATTCACGCCGCGGGCCCAGCCCCGGCTACGCCTCATGACGGCCGACGTGCGGGCTCTGCTCGGCTCGCCGGATGTCTGGCTGATCGACGCGCGGGCGCCGGCCGAGTACCGCGGCTTCGAGGGCAACACGAAGAACCTCGGCCACATCCCCGGCGCCGCCAATGTGCCGGTCGGGGCGATGACGCGGCCCGGCAGCCAGCACTTCCGAGTCGGCTCGGAGCTGCGCAGCATGCTCGTCAAGGCGAACGTGGCACGTGGACGGCGGATGGTCTGCTACGACGGCTCAGGTGTCGCGGCCGCGAAGCTGGCCTTCGCCCTGACGCTGCTCGGCCACGACGACGTTGCGGTCTACGACGGCGGCTGGGCCGAGTGGGGGAATCGGCTGGATCTGCCTGTCGATCGGTAGCTGTCGCGCCTGAGCGGCCGATCGCGGCGTTGCCGGTGCGGTCCTCGCTCACGGACGTCTGAGTCCGCTCGCTCCGGTCCTCCCCGGCGCCTTGCGCTCGACCACTCATTCGCGACGAACGCAGTCGCGTTGGTCGCGAACGCAGTCGCGTTGGTCGCCGGTGGGACGGTCCAGGCGAAGGCGCCGTCCGAGCACCGGAGCGCACGCACCCCAAGGTGCGTAAGCGAGGAGCGCAGGCGGCAACGCCCGCCTGGGCCGAGCCCAGCGGCGACCGTCAGTCGCGGACGGCGCCGCCTGAGGGGTCGGGGCTGACGCCGCCGTCATCACCGGATCGATCGAGCCCGCTCCACGGATCGACGTCCTGGTGCGGGGCAAGGATCTGGGCCCGGCTGTGGTTGAACGCGATCATCGGTGCCTGCAGCCTCGCCTCGCCGGCCGTGTCCGACCAGTAGGTCGCGTCGGTGACCGGGATGAACGTGCCCGTCAGCTCCGCCAGGGCCTCGTGGAGGTCGCGCTCCGGCATGAGGTGGATCCGGCCAGTGATCTTGAACGGCGGAATCGAGATCAATGCCAGCTCGGGCACCTTCGGCGTCCGGAGATCCGGACTGGCCTCGATCGAAACGTCGGACACGGCGAAGAGGACGGCGCCGAGGTTGACCTGTGCGTACGCGGTCTTGACCGCGATGTTGTGGGCACCGTACTCGTCGACCGTCGCATTCGATACGACGAGGAACGGCTCTTCCGCGAGGTTCAGGATGTCCGTGATCCGGCGCTGACGAGTCCGGATCGTTCCGCGCACGACGAATGCGTCCGTGTACAGGGTGAGGGCGACGTGCTGCGGCTCGCTCCCGCCGATCATCGAATCGAACATTGCCCAAGGATACGATGCGACCGCAGGCAGCCGCGGGTCGGCCGGACTACTTTCTGGCGCCGGCCGTCACCAGGTGTTCGGCGCCATGCTGGAGATCCTCGTAGAGGGCATGAACCGTCTCGAGCGTGTCGATCTCGTCAGCCGGCTTGTCCGGGCGAAGGGATGCGATGCGCGGGAATCGGAGCGAGTAGCCCGACTGGTGACGGGTCGATCGGACGATGACGTCGAATGCGACCTCGACGACCACCGTTGGCTCGACCTGGCGATAGCGACCGAAGTGGCCGATCGTGTGGGCCTCGAACCAGCGGGTCATCTCGGCAATCTCGGCGTCGGTGAGGCCGCTGTAGGCCTTGCCGATCGTCACGAGCCGGTCCTTCTCGGTGTCTCGGACTGCGAACGTGTAGTCGCTCAGGACGCCGTGCCGCTTGCCGTGGCCGACCTCCACGCCGACGACGACGCAATCGATCGTCGCGAGGGCCTTCTTCATCTTGAGCCAGCCGAGGCCGCGGCGTCCCGGCGAGTAGCCGCTCGTCGGGTCCTTGACCATCAAGCCCTCGTTCCTGCGGGCGCGAGCGGCAGTGAACGCCAACTCGAGGTCGTCGACCGAATCGACCCGGCTGAGGCGTGATCGGGCGAACCCGCCGCCGTCGTCGACGGACGGCAGGTCAATGGCATCGAGACGGCGGCGACGCTCCTCGAGCGGCGTCCGGAGGAGCGCCTCGATCCGCTTGTCATTCGGGTTTCCCAGGCCGAGCAGGTCAAAGGCAACGAAGATCACCGGGACCTCGGCCCGGATCTCCTCCGACGGCGACTTCCGCCCGAGTCGCGACTGGAGCGCCTGGAAGGGCAGGACCGCGCCGTCGCGGTAGGCGAGCAGCTCGCCGTCGAGGATGCCGTCCCAGCCGAGCGGCACGGCCGCCTCGACGACCTCCGGAAACTGTCCGCTGATGTCGTGGAGGTCGCGGCTGAAGAGCCGAACCTCGCCGCCCTGCTTGTGTAGCTGGGCCCGGATTCCGTCGTACTTGTCCTCGACCCAGACCTCCGGACCGAGCCGGCCGAGGATCTCGGCGGCATCCTCGGCCGGCGACGCGAGCATGAACTTGATCGGGTGAAAGACGGCGAGGCTGGCCTCGCCGAGGCGATTCTCCCGGGCGAGGGCCGCCAGCCGCCCGACGTCGCCGGTGAGCATGCCGGCCCATTTCACCTCGTCGATCGGCCGGTCGTAGGCTCGTGCGATCGCCGCTTCGACGAGGCCTTCCCGGAGGCCGATCCGGAGCTCGCCCGCCAGCACCTTGACGATGTACTTGGCCGTGAGGGGATCGGCGCGGGCGAAGAGGGCGCGCAGGATCACGCCCTTCGCCGCCGGTCCGGACGCCGCCTCGATCGCGGCATAGGCCTGGGCGACCTCGGGGAGTGTCGGCGAGCTTTCCGGCTCAGGCGCGTGGCCGGCCGCGGACAGGACATCGGCGACCGCCATCCCGAGATCCGATGATCGGTCGTAGGCCTCGCCGAGGGCCGAACGCGGCACTCCTGCCAGCTCTGACACGGTCGTGGCGATCGCCGCCCAGCCGAGTCCGGCGGCCCGCTGGTCGGCCTCGGCGAAGGGTCGTCCGGTCAGGAATACGGCCGCCACGGGCAACTCGTCCGGGCCGAGGCCGGCGAAGTAGTCGGCGAGGAGCGCCGTCTTCTCGGACGTGCGGGTCGTGGCGGCGACGCGCTCGGCGAGCTCGCTCCAACGGCGCATGGCCGGGATGGTATACCGTCATCCGAAATGGCTCACCGCAGCTGGTTCCCGGAGGCACTGGTCGGGACGAGCATCGTCCTTCGCCGGCACGTGCCCGCGAACCTTTCCGAATTCCTGCGCTGGTATTCAGATGCGGAAGTCGCGCGCCTGACGCGATACCAGGACGGCCCGATGCGCCCGGAGGAGATCGAGCGGTTCTTCGCCGCGCGGGCTCTCGGGCCGGAATCGCTGTCGCTCGCGGTGCACATCCGGGACTCGAACCGGCTGATCGGCACGTGCGCGCTGTCTCAGCTCGACAGCGACAACGGCTCGGCGCTGTACCACATCACGATTGGCGAAAAGGACACGTGGGGCCGCGGCTACGGCACGGAGGCGACCCGGCTCATGCTCGACCACGCCTTCGGGACGCTGAACCTCCATCGCATCGGACTGTCGGTGTTCTCGTTCAACGAACGTGCGATCCGGTCGTACCGATCGTGCGGGTTCGTCGTCGAGGGTCGGGCGCGCGAGGCAATCTGGCGCGACGGTCAATGGTGGGACGAGGTCTCGATGAGCGTCCTTCGGTCCGACTGGGAGGCGATGCGTGATGCGACGGCGGCGCTTGCCGACGCGGAGCAGAGCGCGCGCTGGGGCCGCGAGGCGCCGGCCGCCGGGATGTTCGGGCGGAGGCGGTGACCTCCACCGGCCCGGCCGCCGATGCCGTCCGCCGCGACGTCCGCGAGCTCATCGCGGCAAAGGGCCATGCCGTCGACAACGCGCGGGCGGTCGTCGCCCGGATCGAGGAGGCGCTCCAGGCCGGTGACCTCGTTCTCACGCCGGATCTCGAGACGTACCTGACCGATCTCAATCTGGCGCTCGAGCAGGACGAGGGCCAGAAGCTGGGTGGCAAGAGCGCCGAGGCGGCACGGTTCATCCTCCGAAGGATCGACGCGGAGCTGGACGTCGCCTGACGCTCCGGGGTATCGCCCGCGCAGCTCGGTCCCTCGAGGTCTGGCCCAATAGGGATCGCGTTGCGAGAGGCCGGCTGATCGGGCTTCGCTTTCCAGACGCCGTCGATCCCGGTAGCCCCGCTCTCCGGCGGCTTGGCGGCGTCGTACGGGCAGCGTACTCGCGACCGCCGGTCGGGGCGGTCCCCGAGATCGTTCCGTTTCATTGGAACTATCCGGGGGCTGGAGCACATCCTGGGCTTGACTCTCGACCTACCCGAGGGTCCACGATGCGGCTGTGGATGACGACCTGCTGTCGATCGGGCGGTTCGCGCGGCTCGCCGGGCTGAGTGTCGGCGCCCTCCGGCACTACGACGAGCTGGACCTGCTCCGGCCGGCGGAGGTGGATCGGTTCACCGGCTACCGTCGCTACCGGCGTGAGCAGCTCGAAACCGCCCACGTCATTGCCAGGCTTCGCGAGCTGGAGCTGCCGCTCGACGAGATCCGCGAGGTGCTCGCGATTGACGACCCGGCGGCTCGTGCCCGCCGGCTCGCCGGCCACCGGGCGCGGATCGAGGCAAGGACCTATCGCCTCCAACGCGTCCTCCACCACGTGACCCAGCTATCGAAGGGAGAACCCATCGTGTCCAGGCCACCCGTCGCCCCTGATCTCGACCAGGCCACCCGACGCTCGCTCGCGGTCGGACTGTTCAACTACACCTGGACGCTGCTGGAGAACCCCAATCGCTCACCGGAGCAGGACGACGAGATGCTCCACGCCGCGCATGCCTCGCGCTACCACTGGGGCGAGGTCGGCGAGCAGGTGAACCTCGCCCGGGGCGAGTGGCAGGTCTCGCGGGTCTACGCCGTCCTGGGCCGCGCCGAGCCCGCGCTCTACCACGCGCGGCGCTGCCTCGAGATCAACGAGGCGAACGCCGATGGCCGCGAGGACTGGGAGCTCGGTTCGGCCTACGAGGCGCTGGCCCGCGCGCATGCGGTCGCCGGCGACCGGGCAGCGAGCGACGAGTGGAAGGCGCGGGCGGTCGCGGAGCTGGCGAAGATCGCTGATGCCGAGGACCGCCAGGTCCTCGAACAGGACATCGCAACGCTGCCCTGACCGGCGCCCAGCCAACGGGCGACGCGACCCCTAGACTTTGGGGCCGACCACACCGCCCGGAGGGATCGATGACCACGCTCAACCTCGGGATCCTGCTCTGGAGCCAGGGCGCCACCTGGCCGGACACGCTCGACGCAGCGAAGCGAGTCGAGCGCCTTGGCTACGAGCATCTCTGGACATGGGATCACCTGTACGCGATCTTCGGCGACCCGTACCAGCCGATCTTCGAGGGCTGGGCGCTGCTCCACGCCTGGGCCCGCGAGACGGAGCGGACGCGGCTCGGGCTGCTCGTCGGCGCAAACACGTTCCGCAACCCGGGTCTCGTGGCCAAGCTTGCGGCCACGCTCGATCACGTGAGCGATGGGCGAGCAATCCTTGGCATCGGCGGCGCCTGGATGGAGCCCGAGCACAAGGCGCACGGCATCGAATTCGGCTCGGGCTTCGGCCAGCGGCTGGACTGGCTGGACGAATCGGTGGCGGCGATGCGTGCCCTCCTCGACGGCCAGGAAGTCACGTCGCAGCCGGGTGGGCACTACTCGTTCGACCATCTGCGACACAGTCCGCTCCCGCTCCAGCCGCGACTGCCGATCATGATCGGCGGCTCTGGCGAGAAGAAGACGCTCCGGACGGTCGCCCGCTACGCGGACATCTGGAACGCGATGGGTCCGGTCGAGGTGATGCGCCACAAGATCGAGGTGCTCCGCAACCATTGCGAGGATGTCGGGCGCGACCCGGCCGAGATCGAGTTCACCCTCGGGATCAAGGCGACCATCCGGGATTCGGCGGAGGAGGCCGACCGGGTCTGGAAGGCCGCGATGGAGCACAACCGGACGCCGATCTCCGACGTCGCCGACGACGACACGTTCTGGAACGGCACACCGGAGCAACTTGCCGAGCGGCTTGGCCCGTACGTCGAGATGGGCTTCCACACGGCGATCTCGGAGCAGCCGGCACCGTACGACACCGAGACGTTCGAGCGCCTGATCGGCCAGGTCAAGCCGTTGGTCGAGGCCGGATCCAGCTGACATGGCGCGCTTCCTCGGCAGCGCCCGTGGACGTCTCCTTGCCGTCGTCGACACGAAGGCGGCGCTCGACGCGATCGTGGCCGCGCTGACGGATGCGGGAATCGCCGCTGAGGCGATCGAGGTCTTCACCGGCGACGAGGGAGCGAAGGCCTTCGACGGCCGCGGCGAGCGAAACGGCCCGGCCGCCCGGCTCCTGCGAACGGTCCAGTTCACGCTCATGGACCAGATGCCCGACTTCGCGTATTACGAGGCAGCGGCCCGCGAGGGCCGCTTCGTGATCTCCGTCCGGGCTCGAGGCGAGCAGCAGACACGCCGCGCGGTCGACATCTTTCGCGACCAGGGCGCCCACTTCATCAATCGGTTCGGTCTGTTCACGACCGAGGAGTACGAACGCTGGCACGGCACGGAGCCCGATGTCCCTGGGTTCATGCGGCGCTGACGCGGTCGCGGCCGGCCGCGGGCCCTAGCCCCGAACGGCCGCCAGGATTCCGGCCACCTCCTGCGCGGTTGGGAGCCGGGGGCTGTTGTCGATCGCAGCATCGACGAGGGCGTCGGTGACGATCGACGGTTCGAGCTCCGGTCCGATCCCCAACTCGCGGAGAGTCGATCGCTGGCCGACCCGTCGAAGGAACGCGTCCAACCCGTCGATCGCGGCCCGCGCCGCGTCGGCCGGCGGATCGCGCGGACTGGCCACCGACAGAGCGACCCCCACGAGCGCGAGCTCGCGTTCTCTCACGTCCACGTACGTCGCGATGACCTCCGGCAGGACGGCGGCGAGAGCGGTCCCATGCGGCAGCTTCCCCCGCGTCCCCAGGGCATGGCCGATCGCATGGACAGCCCCGACCCCGGTCCCGCTCGCCTGGCCGAGGCCGGCCAGGTGCGACGCAAGGAGCAGCTGGCTCCGCGCCTCGAGGTTCGTCCCGTCGACGACCGCGATCGGCAGCCATTCGGCGACCGTTCGGATGACCTGAAGGGCGATCCCCTCGGCGAACGGATTTGGGTTGCGCGACAACAATGACTCGAGCGAGTGAGTCATCGCGTCCACGCCGGTCGCCCCGGTCGGGCCCGGCGGCAACCCGAGCGTCAGCTCCGGGTCGAGCACGGACGCCACCGGGCGAACGCTGGGGTGGCCGGCAAAGCCCTTGCGCCCGGCGACCTCGTCCGTGATCACCCCGTAGGTGTTCGTCTCGGCCCCGGTGCCCGCCGTCGTCGGGACGGCGACGAGTGGGCGACCGTCGCTGATGTCCTCGCGGTGGTAGCCGAGGGCGAGCACATCGCCGCCGTTCACGGCATGGAGCGAGAGCACCTTCGCCGTGTCCATCGACGAGCCGCCGCCGACCGGGACGACCACGGTGCCGTCCAGGCCGAAGGCCGCCAGCGCCGCGCTGCCCTGCCGGACGGTCGACGTCCCCGGGTTCGGCTCGACGCCGTCGAACACGCCGGTCTCGAGCCCCGCGGCTCGCAGTCCGTCCACGACCCGCCCGGCGACCCCGGAGGCGACAACCCCGGGGTCGGTGACGACGAACGCTCGCGCCATCGCACCGCCGGCGCGCCGGACGAGGCCGGGGAGCTGGTCGACTGCCCCGACACCGAACACCGAGCGGTCGCTGACGGCAAGGTCGAGCCGGCGCCCGGCCAGCTTGCTCATCAGGCGATCTCGACGACCGTGTCGGTCGAGGTGTCGCGGCGGACGGTCAGCCAGCGCCGGCAACCGGCGGCGTGGAACCAGCGCTCGGTCGTGACGCCGTCGGGGTTCTCGAAGACCCAGACCTCGTCGAAGTCGCGATCGTCGGCGTCCGTGATCGAGTCCGGGACCGGCCGACGCTCCCCACCGAACGAGAACTCGTCGATCGGTCGTCGGCCGCAGCGCGGGCAGTCGAGCCAGAGCATCAGCGGGTCCCCGCCGAACCCTGGTCGGCCATGAGATGGTCGCGCCGGAACCGATCGAGACCGAACGGCGCGATGAGCGCGGGTGGCCGGCCGGTGGCGATCAGCTCGGCCATCCCCTCTCCCCCGGCTGGAATCGCCTTGAAGCCCCACGTCCCCCAGCCAGTCGTGATGAGAAACCCGTCGATCCCGGTGGCGCCCATGATCGGTGAGTAGTCCGCCGAGATGTCACAGATCCCGGCCCAGGATCGGAGGATGCGCAGGTCGCGCAGGAACGGCAGCAGGCGGGTCGCCTTGTACGCATAGCCGCGCAGGGCGGCGAACGAGGACTGGCGCGAGTACGACGGCTGCGTGTCGAACTCGGCGCCGACAAGCATCTGTCCCCGCTCGGTCTGCGAGATGTAGCACATCAGCTCCGTGCTGGCGACGATCGGCCCGAACCCCTGCGCATAGTTGTTCGTCACGAACGCGTGGAGCGGGTGGGTCCGGACGGGCAGGCGCAGGCCGGCGTAGCCCGCCATCTTCGTGACCCGGCCGCCGACCGCGGAAAGGACGAGACCGGCGGCGATCGGTCCGTTCGGTGTCTCAACACCGACGACGCGCTCGCCGTCGCGGACGAGGCCCGTCACCTGCGTGTGCTGGATCACGTGGACGCCGCGCTCCGCGGCCCCCGCCGCGTAGGCCCAGGCAACGCGGTCGTGCCGCGCGGTCGCCCCTTCGACATGGTGCGAGGCGCCGAGCACCGGATATCGCCCGCCGCCCGTGAGGTCGACCTGCGGCACGAGTTCCTTGAGCTCGGCCGGCGTGACCATGGAGGTCCGGGCGCCGGCCGCAGTGTTCATCAGGCAGCGGCCGCGCTCGGTCCTCATGGCCATCTCGGTGTGGGCCAGCCAGAAGATGCCCTTGGTCTGGTGGAGGATCGCCGCACCTGTCTCGTCCTCGAGCCGCTGGTACATCTCGAGGGAGTGCTGGTAGAACCGGATCGCGTCGGGGAGACCGTAGTTCGCGCGGATGATCGTGGTGTTTCGGCCGGTATTGCCGGACGCGATGTAGTCCGCCTCGACGACGGCCACGTCCGTGATGCCGTGACGGGTCGCGAGATAGTAGGCAGTGGAAAGGCCGTGGCCTCCACCCCCGACGATGACGACGTCGTAGCTGGACTTCGGCTCGTGCCATTGGATCGACGGCAGGCTCTCGACGTAGTCGCTCATCCGAGGCGCCCGGCGAGCTCGTGGGCGTATGGCGAGGGAGCGAGGAGAAGCGCGCCGCCGGTGGCCCGGAGCCACAGCTTCACCGGCACGCCGGCGACTGAGCCCTGCGCAACCGCGGGCCGGTCCGCGGGCAACGGCCACTCGATCCGCGGCAGGACCCACGCCGCGAACTCCTCGGCCGTGAGCCAGGCCCCGACGAACCCGGGCTCGGGCTCGATGATCGCGTCCTCGTCATCGATCTCGACGCTCCGTGCGCCGACCGCGAAGGCGTCGTCAGGGGCGAATCGAACGACGGTGACGTCTCGGTCGCTCGACCAGGACGCACGATCGAGTGCCGCCGGGTCGGCGACAACCCGCAGGCCGTGCATCGGCTCAAGCTCGGGCACGGTGGCCCTCCGGGTCGTAGAACGGGGTCGGCGTGACGACCGCCTCGCGGCCATCGATCTCGACTCGCTCGCGGAACGGCGATCGTCGCTGCCAGCCAAGGACCAGGGCGTTGCCGAGCAGCGGCGACGTCCAGCTGCCGGTGACATTGCCGACGATGTCGCCGTCCGCCCAGATCGGCGATCCCTCGGTCGGGGCGACGCCCTCCATCGTGAAACCCATCCAGCGGCGGTGATCCTCGAGCTTCGCGGTCCGCTCGAGTGCTGCCCGCCCGATGAACCGTGGGCTTCTCCATCCGGACCGCCCAGTCCATCCCGATCCGCCGCGGCGTCGTATCGAGCTCGGTGTCCATCCCGACGATGACGTGGCCCTTCTCGAGGCGGAGCCCGAACAGGGCCTGGAGGCCGTGCGGGCGGATTCCAAGGTCGCCGCCGAGCTCGGTGAGCGCCCGCCACAGCTCGACCGAGCCATCGATCGGGTGGTGGAGCTCGAAGGCCGTCTCGCCCGTGAACGAGAGGCGCATGACGTGACAGGGGATGCCCGCGACGTCCGCGTGAACATGACCGAGGAACCGCGGCGGGTCCGCGAGGCCCGGCGCGCGCCAGCAGCGTCCTGGCAAGCGGCCCGGTGACATTGATCGCGGCGAGGGACATCGTCCGGTCCAGGACGTGGACGCGGAGCCCCCACGTGTCGATCCAGTCGCGAACCCACATCTCGGCGTTCGCGGCACCGCCCGAGGTGAACGACAACACGAATCGCGTCTCCGACTCGCGCAGGATCATTCCGTCGTCCATGACGTGGCCGCGCTCGTTGAGGAGCAGCGCGTATCGGGAGCGGCCGGGCTTGATGTCCGCTACGTGGCAGGGATAGAGCCGCTCGAGGAACTCGACGACGTCGGGGCCGGAGACAACCAGCTTGCCGAGCGTGCTGACGTCGCCGAGCGAGACCGCCTCGCGGACCGCCCAGTACTCGACGACAGCATCGCCGTAGTGCCACGGTCGCCACCACCCACCGAACCGATCCATCCGGGCGCCCAGCGCCAGGTGTTCATCGTGGAGCGGCGTGCGACGGAAGGCGTCGACGGACACGTCGGCGGCCGCCTCGGCAAAGGTGATCTGGCGTGCCGCCGGCCTGGCGGTGAACGGATCGGGGACGATCCCGGAACGGGCAGCGATCCAGGCGCGGACCTGGGGCAGGCAGGCGCTTCCCTGGCACGTGCCGAGGCAGGCGAGGCTGGCGCGCTTGAGCAGCTCGAGCTCGGTGAACCCCTTGTCCCAGGCGACGCTGAGATCGTCGACGGTCGTACCCGAGCAGGGACAGATGCAGCCCTCCGTCGGGGGCGGCGGAAGCGGGAAGTCGCCCGCCGCGGATCCGACGATCGCCAGCGGAACGTCTCCGGCCATTCGCGCGAGCAGGTCGCGCGGGGCGCGCCCGAGGTTGAGCACCACGGTCTCGCACGGCGTCGTCGTCTCGATGCCCGCATCGTCCGCTACGACCACCGCGCGGACGCGGCCGTCCGGGTCCCCCTCGAACCGAACGACGCGCCCCTGGAGCAACGTCGCTGGAACCCCGCCAGGTGGCGATCCGATGGCCACGGTTTCGCCCAGGTCGACACCCGCCGCATGGAGCAACTCAGCAGCCCGCGCGGTCACGAGTCCCGCCAGCCCGTTTCCGGGGCACACGGGATGAAGCTCGGCGGCACCCGTGGCGACGACGATCTCGGCCGCATGAACCTGGACCATTCCGGTCGCCGTCCGCGCGACGACCGTCGGGCCGGCATAGACCGCAACGACCTCGTCGCCAACCGCCGCGTCGAGGAGGGCAACGCTCCGGCCGTCCCCCTCGGCGGCGGCCCGTGCCGCACGACCGCTCGCACCCCCGCCGATGACCACGACGTCCGTCTCGATTCGCTGGATTCCCTCCTCCCGGCCCGCCGGCGATCCCACCAGATCCGAATCCGCCGCGACGGGCAACGGCGGCAGGTCCCCGACGGGATGGCGTCTGACCGACAGGCCGGGACGGGACGCCACCTGGCACGTCCGGACGTAGGTGATGCCGTCGACCTCGGCCAGGCAGTTGCCACAGTCCCCGGCCAGGCACAGCGTCCCGCCGCCGCCCGGCGTGTCGCCTGCCCGGAGGATGGCAACCGCGACGGAGTCGCCTTGCCGGAACGCGATGGGCTGACCGTCGACGACGATCCGGCCCGGCTCCGCTGAGGCGGCCGCCGCCCGCGACGCCGAGGCCTCTGTCACTGGCGCATCCGCGCGCCCTCGGGATCGACGAGCGGTTGGGCCTGGATTCGCGCCGGCCGCCGTCGCCCGATGATCTCGATCTCGAACGCCGCGTCGGACCCGAGCGCCGCCAGCTCCGCCGGGATGTAGCCGAGGGCGAGCGACGCCTTGACCGAGTGGCCATAGCCGCCAGACGTGACCCAGCCGACGACTTCGTCGCCGTGCCAGATCGGCTCGTCCCCGATGACGTCCGCCGGCTCATCCGGATCCGGCTCGACGACAAACGCCACGAGACGGCGAGCAGGCCCGGACTCGGCTTCCTTCTCGTACGCCGCGCGGCCGATGAACTCGTGGTCGAGCTTCACGTAGCGCTCCAGGCCGGCCTCATGGAGCGTGTAGATCGGGCGATATTCGCGATACCACGTGCCGTAGTTCTTCTCGAGGCGCAGGGACATCAGCGCCCGGAACCCGAACAGCCGGATCCCGTGCTCCCGGCCCGGCGGCCATGAGCTGATCGAACAGTGCCCGCTGGTACTCCGGAGCAACCCACAGCTCGTAGCCGAGCTCGCCGCTGTAATTGATCCGGCCGACGAGCCCCGCGGTCATCCCGAGATCGACGCGTCGGAAGTCCATGAACCGGAATGCCGGAGTGGACAGATCCTCGTCCGTGATCCTGGCGAGTGTGTCCCGGGCGTGTGGCCCGGCGATCGACAGGCCGACCAGCGAAAGGCCCAGCACCTCGAACGTCACGGATCCATCGACCGGCAGGTGGGAGACGAACCAGCGCGAGTGGTGGACCTCGGCGGCGAGCGAGCCGAAGAGGTAGAACTCGTCGGCCCGGTTGGGTCGGGCGACGGTGAACTCGCCGACGATCCTGCCGGCACCGTTGAGCATGGCCGTCAGCGTGATCCGGCCGAGAGGCGGCATCCGGGCAGTCAGTAGCGACGACAGCCACGCCTCCGCTCCCGGCCCGGTCACCCGGTACTTGGCGTAGTTCGAGATCTCGGTGACGCCGACGCGCTCGCGAACGGCGGCGACCTCGCCGGCCACGCACTTCCAGGCATTCGAGCGCCGGAACGTCACATCCTCCCTGGGCTCGAGGCCGGCCTCCTGGAACCACAGGGCGTGCTCCAGGCCGAGTGAGGCGCCCCAGACCGCATTGGCCGCGGTCAGCCGGTCGTAGATCGGCGTCGTCAGGAGCGGGCGAGCGGCAGGGAGCTCCTCGTTGGGGAACGTGATCTGGAAGCGTCGCTTGTAGTTCTCCTGCACCTTGGCGTTCGTGTAGGCGAGTCGGGCGTAGTCGCCGAACCGCGCGATGTCCATCCCGAAGATGTCCATCCCGGAATCCCCCGCGTCGCCGGCCGACATCCAGGCCGCGAGCGCCAGCCCGACGCCGCCGCCCTGCGACAGACCCGCCATCACGCCGCACGCGAGCCAGTAGTTCCGAAGGCCGCGGATCGGCCCGACCAGGGGATTGCCGTCCGGCGCGAAGGTGAAGGGGCCGTTGACGACCTTCCTGATCCCGGTCGTCGCCATCGTCGGGATGTGCTTCGACGCGACGTTCATCTCGGGCGTGATCCGATCGAGGTCCGGCTTGAGGAGCTGCGACCCGAAGTCCCAGGGCGTTTCCTTCGGCGACCACGGCCGGGCGTCCTGCTCGTACGTGCCCAGGAGCATTCCGCCGCCTTCCTGGCGGATGTAGATCTCGCCGCCGAAATCGATCGTCATCGGCAGCTCGCGTCCGGTCGCCTCGTTGAACGCCTTGATCTCCGGCACGTCCGCGGTGAGCACGTACTGGTGCTCCATGGCCAGGACCGGGAGCTCGAGGCCCACCATCCGGCCCACTTCACGGGCCCACAGGCCGCCGGCGTTGACGACGTGCTCCGCATGGATCGGGTCGCCGTCCTCGATCAGGACGTCCCACGTCCCGTCCGGACGCTGCGACAACCCCGTCACCAGGGTGTGCTGGCGGACCTCCGCGCCGGCCAGCTGGGCACACTTCACGTAGGCGCGGGTGACGCCGGTCGGATCGACGTGACCCTCGACCCGGTCGTACAGCGCACCGACGAAGTACTTGGGGTCCATCACCGGGAAGAGGTCCCGGGCCTCGGATGGCGTGATCATCTCGAGTTCCATCCCGAGGTAGCGGCCCCGGGCGACGGCCATGCGGAGGAAGTCCATCCGGTCCTCCGTGTCGGCCAGCATCAGCCCGCCGCAGAGGTGGATCGAGCAGCTCTGGCCGGAGACCTTCTCGATCTCCTGGTAGAGGTTGATCGTGTACTGCTGGAGGCGCGCGACGTTCGGGTCGCCGTTGAGGGTGTGCATGCCGCCGGCCGCGTGCCACGTCGAGCCTGCGGTGAGCTCGCGGCGTTCGAGAAGCACGACATCCTTCCAGCCCGCCTTCGTCAGGTGGTACAGGACGCTCGCGCCGACGACTCCACCGCCGATGACGACAGCCTGGAACTCGTTCTTCATCGATCGGCCCCTCTCAATAGTCGGTCGGGACGCCACCCTCGGCTACGCGCCGGGCGACAAATGCCTCGAGCTCCTCGGCGACGGCCGGGTCCATCGGCGGCGGTTCGTACGATGCCAGCAGTTCCTTCCAGATGCGGTTTGCCTTCGACGGCAGCTCCGGGGAACCCGCCTCCTCCCACGTCTCGTAGTTGCGCCAGTCGCTGAGCATCGGCTTGTGGAATGCGCTCTTGTACCGCGACTGCGTGTGCTCGGCTCCGAAGAAGTGGCCGCCCGGGCCCACCTGTCGGATTGCGTCGATGCCGAGCGTGTCCTCGTCCACGATCACCGGATCCAGGAAGGCCTCGACCATTCCGAGCAGCTCGGCGTCGAGGATCATCTTCTCGTAGCTCGCGTGGAGGCCGCCCTCCATCCAGCCGGCGCCGTGCATCATGAGGTTGACCCCGCCCATGACGGCGCCCCACAGCGAGAACACCGACTCGTAGGCCGCCTGGGCATCGAGCGCGTTGGCCGCGCACACGTTGGACGAGCGATAGGGCACGCCGTACCGGCGCGCGAGCTGACCGCCGATCATCGCCGTCCGCATGTACTCCGGGGTCCCGAATGCGGGCGCCCCCGACTGCATGTCGACGTTCGAGGTGAACCCGCCGTAGATGACCGGCGAGCCCGGCCGGACGACCTGGGTCAGCACCATGCCGGCCAGCGCCTCGGCGTTCTGCTCGGCCAGGGCGCCGGCCAGCGTCACCGGCGCCATCGCGCCGGCGAGGGTGAATGGCGTGATGCAGACGACCTGGTTGCGCTCCGCGAAGGCGATGATCCCCTGGAGCATCGGAGCATCGAGCCGCAGCGGCGAGCTCGAGTTGACGACCGTGAAGATCGATGGCTCCTCGTCCAGGGTCGCCTCGTCCACGCCCCGGGCGATTCGGACCATCTCGAGGCAATCGACGTTGCGCTGTCGGCCGAGGCTGTAGCAATGGATCGCCTTGTCCATGAGCGTCAGCGCGTCGTGGGTGGCGTGCAGGTGGCGAACCCCGTGGTGGAGGTCGACCGGCTCGACCGGATAGCCCGACAGGAAATGGACGGGGTTCAGCAGCTGCGCGAGGCGCAGCAGGTTCTGATAGTCAACCCGGTTGCCGATGCGCCGCCCCCGATCGAGGTCGGACACGTTCGGCGGGCTGCCAACCGTGCCGAAGGCCATCCAGTCGCCACCGAGCTGGAGGTGATAGTCCGGGTTCCGGGCATGCAACGTGAAGCTCGAGGGCGCCGTGCGAATCGTCTCGGTCACCATGGCGGGATCGAACCGGACGCGCTGCGTGCCCGTCTCGACGTCTGCGCCGGCGGCCTGAAGGACGTCCCGCGCGTTCGCGTCCAGGAAATCCATTCCGATCTCGGACAGGATGCGGAGCGAGGCGAGATGGATCGATTTCGACCTCGTCCGCCGAGATGACCTCGGTCGGGGCATAGCGCAGGCGCGGCTGAGCCCACGGCCGCTGTTGCGGAAGCAGATGGCGCTCGTGCCCGGCCCGTCCGCCGGTCCGACGGCGGCGGAGTGCCTCGCCGGCCGGCGTGTCCATGTCCGTCACGGTCGCATCACTCGCCCGACAGGTCGAACCAGGTCGTCTTGAGCTGGCTGTAGCCGTCGAGGGCGTGGAGCCCCTTGTCGCGCCCGAAGCCCGATTGCTTGAAGCCGCCGAACGGCACCGTGATGTCCGACGCGTCGAAGGTGTTGACCCAGACGGTCCCCGCCCGCAGGCGACGGGCAAGGCGATGGGCACGCTTGACGTCGCGGGTCCAGAGGCCGGCGGCCAGACCGAACGGCGAGTCGTTGGCGATCCGAAGGCCCTCCTCCTCATCCTCGAACTCGATCACGGTCAGCACCGGCCCGAAGATCTCCTCGCGGGCGACCCGCATCCGGTTGTCGACGCCGTCGAGGATCGTCGGCGGGACGAAGTAGCCGCCCGATTCCTCGCGTGCCCGCTGCCCGCCCGCAACGAGCCGAGCCCCCTCCTCCTGACCGAGGGTGACGTAGCCCAGGACCTTCTCGAGCTGCACCGTGTCGACGATCGCTCCCAGCCTCGTGGTCGGATCCAGCGGCTCTCCCGGCGCCAGCGTCCGGCCGAGCTCGGCAACGCGCTCCACGAGTTCCTCCCGCACGGAGCGGTGGACGACGAGCCGCGAGCCCGCGTTGCAGGTCTGGCCGCTGTTGAGGAAGATCCCCCAGCCGATCGTGGATGCGGCCGCCTCGAGATCGCCGACGTCGGCCAGGACGAGCTGCGGGCTCTTTCCGCCCATCTCGAGGGTGATGCCCTTGACGTCCGTCTCGCCGATGGCGCGGAGAAGGGATTTCCCGACGGCGGTCGAGCCGGTGAACGCGATCTTGTCGACGCCCGGGTGACGCGCCAGCGCGTCGCCGACGATCGGGCCCGGCCCCGGGACGACGTTCAGGACACCGTCCGGCAGCCCGACCTCGGCGGCCAGCTCGGCGAACCGGAGAGCCGAGAGCGGCGACTGGGATGCCGGCTTGAGGACGACCGAGTTGCCGGTGGCGAGGGCCGCTCCGAGCTTCCAGGCCGTGACGATCAACGGGTAGTTCCAGGGCACGATCGCGCCGACCACGCCGATCGGCTCTCGCGTGACGAGCGAGAGAGCCTCGGGACCGGTCGGCCCGACCTCGCCGTACAACTTGTCGATCGTCTCGGCGTACCACTGGATCGTCGTCGCGCAGCTCGGAACATCGATCGAGAGCGCATCGCGGATCGGCTTGCCGACGTCGAGCGACTCCAGCAGGGCGAGCTGCTCGAGGTCCGCGCGGATCCGTTCGGCAAGGCGGAGGAGCACCCGCTTGCGGTTCTTCGGCGACTGGTCGGCCCAGCGGCGGTCGTCGAACGCCGCCCGGGCGGCCTTGACGGCGCGGTCCACATCCGTCGCGTCGGACTCGGCGACCTCGGTGATCGGCCGGCCATCGCGCGGCGCGATGTCCGTGAACGTCCGGCCCGACGCCGCGGGGACGAACTGCCCATCGATGAACGCCTCGGAGCGCGGCTGAAGTGCGGCCGCCCGGCCAAGCCAGTCGTCGAGGCGAAGCGACTTGAGGTCTGTCACGCGGCGAACCGGCGGATCGCGACTTCGTCCAGGACCGCACCGATGCCCGGTGCCTGCGGAACCCGCAGGATGCCGTCCCGGTCCGGCCGGATCGGTTCCGCGAGCATGAAGTCGCGCCGTTCCGGCGTCCAGCCTGGCGGATCGTACGGGAACTCGATGAATGGACCGCCGCCGACGCCCGCCACGACGTGGAGATTGGCCAGGAGGCCGATCCCGTTCGTCCACGTGTGCGGGGTGAACCAGCGGTTCCGGGCGAGCGCCAGCTCCCCGAGCGTCCGGCCGCGAAGCATCCCGCCGGCGAGGACGACGTCCGGTTGATGAACGTCGAACGCATCGGCGTCGAGCGCCGCCAGCAGCTCCGTGAACGTCCGCGTCATCTCGCCGCCGGCGATCCGCACGCCGGGCACGGAGGCGCGGAGTGCGGCGAGACCCCGGATGTCCGTGCCGGCCAGCGGCTCCTCCACCCACAGGACGTCGAGCTCGGCCAGGCGGAGGGCGATCGCGCGAGCAGCGACGGGATCGAGCGACGGCGTCGTGTCGCCGGCCATCCGCCAGCCCTGATTGAGATCGACCATGAGGGCCATCGAGTCCCCGACAGCCGCCCGGGTCGCCCGGACGGCAGCCAGACCCTCCTCGAGACGGCTCGGGTCGACCCGGATCTTCATCGCCCGGAACCCCTCCTCGCGGAGCCGGAGCGCCGACTCCGCCCGGGCCGCGGCGGGCAGCAGCATTCCACACGATGCGTAGGCGGGGATGCCGTCTGACGCGCCGCCGAAGAGCGTCGCGACGGGCAACCCGGCGACCTGGCCGACGATGTCCCACAGGGCGGCCTCGAGCGGCCAGAATCGGCCGGCGTGGAAATCGATCGTCTCGAGCGTCCGGACGTGGCGAGCGACGGCAAGCGGATCCTGCCCGACGAACAGGTGCTCGTATTGCCCGAAGCCGTCCATCGTGTCGCCGGACCCGATCCCGACGAGGCCCTCGTCGGTCTGGACGCGAACGATGGTCGCCAGGAACGAGCGGCGCGGGACCGGATCCCAGGCGGCCTCGAACGGCGGGTCGAGGGGCTCTGACAGGCGATCGAGCCGGATCGCGCTGATCTTCACGTCAGGCAGTATCGCGCAGTCGAGGTCGAAGTGAGTCGGCATGTGGACCGTCTCCGAATTGCGGACCGGCGGACGGCTCCGGGGCCGCGATCGGGGATTCGTTGACAGTCGGAAGAGGCGCCAGTACCGTTCGGGCGCAGCCCGCGGTAGGAGGAGACCAACCCCTGGTCAGACCGCGTCGTCGTTCGTGAACGGTGCCGTTGATCGGTTCGTCGCAAACTTGTGCTCGCCGGAGGACTAGCGCCATGGACTATCCCCGTCTTGATGAGGTTCGTCGGTCGACGACCCCACTCCAGCTGGACGTCGTCGAGTCGTTCGCGCGCGGGCGCCTGAGCAGGCGCGAGTTCATTCAGCGCGCGCTGGTCGTCGGCCTCTCGATGACTTCCATTTCCGCTGTCATTGCGGCTTGCGGCGGTGCCACGCCGACCGCCAGTGGCGCAGCGGCGACCTCAGGGGCGAGCCCTGGCGCCAGCGCCCCAGCCGCCTCGGTCAAGACCGGCGGCACGATCCGGTGCGCGGTCCAGCGTCCCGTGTCTGTCGATCCGATCGCGATGCAGGACCTCGGCGGCTACGGGATCACGGCCCAGTCGTTCGAATTCCTCTGCACGCAGCAGACGATCGGGGATCCGGGCGGCCTCGCGCCGGGCCTCGCCGAGACGTGGACGCCCAACGACGACGGCACGGTCTGGACGTTCAAGCTCCGCCAGGGCGTGAAGTGGCATGACGGGTCGGACTTCTCGGCGGACGACGTTGTCGCCACGATGGAGCGCCTCGTGGCGGCGGGCAACTCCGGCCTCAAGGGCGTCCTCGACCCGGGTGGTGCGGTCGCGACCGATGCGAACACCGTGACGTTCACCCTCGTCGGTGGCAACGGCAACTTCCCCTACCTCGTGTCGATCTACAACGCCCAGACGCTCATCACCCCGGCCGACTATGTGACCGGGACGACATTCGACCAGCGGCCCACCGGGACCGGCGCCTGGAAGCTGGTCAACTACAACCCGCAGAGCGGCGCCACGTTCGAGCGCAATCCCGACTGGTGGGGCGGCCAGACGCCGCTCGACGGCACGGAGTGGGTCTTCTTCGACGCGACGGGTCCGATGATCACCGCGTACCAGGGCGACCAGGTGGACGCCATCGTCCAGTTCGACGTCCTGACGGGAGCCTCCCTCTTTGAGGACCCCAACTTCACCCTGATCGCCACGCCCGCCGCGCTTCACCGCCAGATCTGGATGAAGTGCGACAGCGGCCAGTTCGCCGACAAGCGGGTCCGCCAGGCCCTGGCCTTCACGTTCGACCGGCCGGCCCTGCTCGACCAGCTGTTCCGGGGTCGCGCGGAGCTCGGCAACGACCACGTCATCTGGCAGGGCTACCCGTACTTCGACTCGTCGCTCCCCCAGCGGGCCCAGGACATCGACAAGGCGAAGGCGCTCCTCGCCGAAGCCAACGTCACGAACCTGACCGCCACCCTCCATGCCGGCCAGCTCCAGGAGATCCCGGACCTGGCCGCCCTCCTGAAGAGCCAGGCCGAGCAGGCCGGGATCACCCTGAACGTCGAGGTCGAGAGTCTCGACACCTTCTACGGCGCGCAGTGGTGCCCGCCCGCTCCGGACCCCTTGCCGGCGGACTACGTGCCCTGCACGGGCGCCGCAGAGCTTGGCATCGTCGATTACGGGCATCGAGCCACGCCGGACGTTTATCTCAATGCCGCCCTGAAGACCAAGGGCATCTGGAACTCGTCGCAGTACTCGGCGCCGGCGTTCGATGCCGCGTTCACGGAGTTCCAGGCCGCGGTTGGCGTGGACGCCCAGATGGCCGCCTGCACCAAGATCGAGACCATCCTCAACGACGAGGTCCCGGTCGGCCTGCCGTATTTCTACAACTACCTCGCTGGCAACTCCAACAAGTTCCAGGGCGTCTTCTCCAGCGCGCTGGGGCAGATGTCCTTCTCGCAGACGTCACAGGTCTGACGCAACGGCGCGTGGGGCCGATGGTCCGCGCCATCGGTCCTGCGTAGCCGTCCGCCGGACCACGGAGGCGCGACGAGCAGATGGCACGGTTCATCGCGCGCAGGCTGGTCCTCTCGCTGCTCACGCTCTGGCTCCTCACCTCGATCGTTTTCATCATCGCCAATGTCCTGCCGAACGACGTCGGCCGGACGATCGCCGGCCCGTTCGCGCCCCAGGAGACCGTCGACGCGATAAACGAACGATTGGGCACGAACCGCCCGATCCTCGTCCGCTACGGCGAGTCGGTGGTGGGGGTCTTCACCCTCGATTTCGGAGACTCGTTCGTCAATAACCGGCCGGTCATGCCCCAGCTTGCCGACGCGCTCGTACGCTCGGCCAAGCTGGCCGGGCTGGCCCTCGTGATCACGATTCCGCTCGCCATCGCGGCCGGCATCTTTGCCGCGCGGCGACGTGACAGGCCATCGGATCGTGCGATCGTGCTGCTGGGGGTGACCTCCTCCTCGATCCCGGAATTCGTCACGGGCACGGTCCTCGTCATCGTCGTCGGCGTCCAACTCGGGCTGTTGCCGGTCCTCGCGACGCCGCCGCGAGGCTCCGACTTCCTCACCGAGATGCGATATCTCCTCCTGCCGGCCCTGGCGATGGCGATCGTGTACTTCGGCTACATCGCCCGGATGACGCGCGCCGGGACGATCGACGTCCTCCAGTCGGACTATCTGCGAACGGCCGCGATGAAGGGCCTGACGACCACGCAGGCCATGCGGCGGCACGTCCTCCGGAACGCCCTGATCCCGACGGTGGCCGTCATCGCGGTCCAGATCGGCTACCTGTTCGGTGGCATCATCGCCGTCGAGAGGATCTTCAATTACAACGGGATGGGCCAGATGATGCTGTTCGCAGCCCAGCGCAAGGACATCCCGATGCTGACCGCCGGGGTGATCATCGTCGGCATCGTCTACATGCTTGCGACACTCGCCGCCGATCTGATCATCGCCTGGATGAACCCCCGAATCCGCCTCGACGCAGGACGCTGATGGACGTACCGGTCGCTCCCGCCCCCGCCCCCGCCGCCCCCGCGGTCCCCGCCGCCGGTCCCCTCTCGGAGCGATCCCAGGCCCGCCGGGAAACCATCGTCGTCCTCTTTCGGCGGCCGGCCTTCATCATCGGCAACCTCGTCATGCTTGGCTGGATCATCACCGCGGTCCTGGGCGAGCGGATCACTCCCTACGATCCATTCAACAGCTTCTCGGGCGGGCACCTGCCGCCGAGCCCCGAGCACCTGATGGGCACCGACCGCCTCGGGCGTGACGTCCTGTCGCGGGTCATGGTCGGGTCGCGAGACGTCCTGATCGTGGCTCCCCTCGCGGCGATGCTCGGCGTCGTCGCCGGGACGCTGCTCGGGCTGATCATGGGCTTCTACCGCGGCCTGATCGACGACGTCCTTAGCCGCATCGTCGAGGCATTCCTCGCGCTGCCGGTGATCCTCGTCGCCCTCCTGACGCTCGTGGTCCTGGGGACCTCCCCGATCGTCGTCATCTTCGTGGTCGGCATCCTGTTCACGCCGATCGTGGCGCGGACAGTCCGCTCCGCCGTCCTCTCCGAGCGTCAGCTCGATTACGTCACCGCGGCCCGGCTGCGGGGCGAGTCGGGCCTGTTCATCCTGTCGCGCGAGATCTTTCCGAACGTCCTGGGCCCGACGGTGGTCGAGATGACCGTTCGGTTCGGCTACGCGATCTTCACGGTCGCCACCCTCTCGTTCCTCGGCGTCGGCCTCCAGCCGCCGTCGCCGGACTGGGGCCTGACCGTGAGCCAGGAGTATCCGAACATGATCTCCGGGGTCTGGTGGCCGACGCTCTTCCCGGCCCTGGCCATCGCCAGCACCGTGATCGCGGTCAACCTGATCGCGGACTCGCTCCAGTCGGTGCTGAGCGAATGACGATCGAGGCGACCGCTCCGCCGCCAACGCCGCCGGCCGCATCGCGCGCGCTCAGCGTCGAGAACCTGTCGCTCTCCTATGTCATCCGCGGGATCCGGCGTCCGGTCCTGCGCGGCGTCTCGTTCGAGGTCCGGCCGGGCGAGTCGTACGGCCTCGTCGGCGAGTCGGGTTGCGGCAAGTCCACGACCGCGTATGCCGCGGTCCGCTACCTCCCGCGCAACGCCGTCATCACCGGCGGCCGGATTCTCGTGGCCGGCGAAGACGTCACGAAGATGAACGACGAGCAGGTCCGCCAGTTCAGGATGCGCCACGCCTCCATGGTCTACCAGGACCCCGGTGCGGCACTCAACCCGACGACGAAGGTCGGCGCCCAGGTCGTCGAGGCATACACGGTGCTCGGCCAGGGGCAGAAGGAGGCCCAAGCGAACGCGCTCAAGGCTCTCGACCGGGTCCAGATCGCCGACCCCGGCCGCGTCTTCCAGCGCTATCCGCACCAGCTGTCCGGCGGGATGCAGCAGCGGATCGTCATCGCCATCGCCCTGGCATGCAACCCCCAGCTCCTCGTCCTCGACGAGCCGACGACCGGGCTCGACGCCACCGTCGAAGCGAGCGTCCTCGACCTCGTCCGCACGCTCCAGGCCGAGACCAATGCCGCCGTCCTGCTCATCGCCCACAACCTCGGCGTCATCCGGACGCTGTGCGATCGAGTCGGGGTGATGTACGCCGGCAAGATCGTCGAGGAGGGCGATGCGGCGACCGTATTCGAACGCCCGCAGCACCCGTACACGCTCGGGCTGCTGCGGTCGCTCCCCCGCCACGGCGTCCGGAAATCACAGCGACCGCTGGCGACGATCCCCGGCAACCTGCCCCAGATCGGGACGGACCTGCCGACCTGCGTCTTCGTCGACCGCTGCCCGCTGGCGACCGAGCTGTGCAGGACGGTCGAGCCGCCCGTCGTCGACGTGGGCGGCGGAGGCTGGACGCGATGCCACCACCGGGACCGGCTCGGGGAGCTGGTCGAGCCGGCGGCGGTCGTCGGTCGGGAGACGGTCCATGGGGACCTGGCATTGTCGGCCTCGCAGGTGTCGAAGACCTTCCACCAGAGCGGCCACGACGTGCCCGCGCTCGTCAAGGTCGATCTCAACCTGTTCGACGGCGAGACACTCGGGCTGGTCGGCGAGTCGGGGTCCGGAAAGTCGACATTCGCAAAGACGATCCTCGGCATCGAGAGCCCGGACGCGGGCAGCAGCCTGGAACTCGGAGACCACGCGCTTGCGGCGCAGTCCGAGAGCCGGCCCACTGCCGACAAGCGCTCGATCCAGATGGTCTTCCAGAACCCGGACTCCGCCCTCAACCGGGGCTGGACGGCCCGCAGCATCCTCGCGCGCTCCGTCACCAAGCTGACCGGGCTCAAGGGCAAGGCGGTCAACGATCGCGTCGACAAGCTCGCGGCCGACCTGCGGCTGACCCAGCGACACCTCGATCTGAAGCCCCGTCAGCTGTCGGGCGGGCTCAAGCAGCGGGTGGCCATCGCGCGCGCGTTTGCAGGTGACCCGAAGATCGTCGTCGCGGACGAGCCGACGAGCGCGCTGGACGTCTCCGTCCAGGCCGCGATCCTCAACCTCCTCTCCGAGCTCCAGGCCAAGAGCAAGACGAGCTACCTCGTGATCTCGCACGATCTTGGCGTCGTCCGCTACCTCGCCGATCGGATCGCCGTCATGTACCTCGGCCGGATCATGGAGGTCGGTGAATCCGAGGCGGTCTTCAGGGGACCCAACCATCCGTACACGGAGGCGCTGCTGTCGGCAGTCCCGAACGTGGACAACGAGGACCGCGCGCGGATCCTGCTCGAGGGCGAGATCCCGAGTCCCGCCAACCCACCGAGCGGCTGCGTCTTCAACACCCGCTGCCACCGCGTGATCAGGGGCCTCTGCGAGGTCACCGAACCGCCGCTGGTGGAGGTCGAGCCCGGCCACATGATGAGCTGCCACATCCCGCTCGAGGAACTTCGTCGGCTCCAGCGTCCGGCGACCGCTCAGGGCGACGCCCCAATGCCGCAATAGCGGATCGCGCCGGTTGGTCGTGGCCAAGAAGCTGATCCTGGACGTCGATACCGGGACGGACGACGCCGTCGCGCTGATGCTCGCAGCCCTGCATCCCGACCTGGACCTCGTGGCTGCGACCACGGTGAACGGGAACAATCCCGTCGACTCCTGCACGGACAACACCCTGCGCGTGTTCGACCTTCTCGGCCTGAGCATCCCGGTCTACGAGGGAGCGGCGTCGCCGATCGTGAGGGACGACTTCCCGGTCCCGCGGGAGATCCTGCACAAGGCCGGCAGCGTCCACGGACGCGAGCTGCCGATCCCGAAGCCGCGATCGGCCAAGCAGACGCGACGCGCCGTGGAATTCCTCGTCGAGACCTACATGGCGGCGACGGAGCCCATCGCTCTCGTCCCGGTCGGCCCGCTGACGAACGTCGCGATGGCCATCAAGTTGGAGCCACGGATCGTCGACCGGATCCCCGAGACGATCATCATGGGTGGCGGCCACGAGGTCGGAAACACAACGCCGTCGGCCGAGTTCAACATCTGGGTCGACCCGGAAGCCGCTCGCGTGGTCTTCGGGGCGGGGCTGCAGAACGTGGTTGTCATGCCGCTCGATGCCACCCACCGGGCCCTGGTCTCCCTCGATGACTGCCGGCGGATGCGCGAGCTGGGTACGCCGGCGGGCGATGCGGCGGCGGCGTTCATCGAGCGGCGAATCGTCGCCTACGACGACCTGCAACCAATGGAGACACTCCACAGCGCCCCGGTCCACGATGCCCTGTGTGTGGCCTACCTCGTCGACCCGTCGGTCGTCACCGGACAGCGGGCCCACGTCGACGTCGAGACCCACGGCGTCCTGACGGTCGGCCGAACGATCATCGACACAAGCGGCCATTTCGGCAGGGAGCCCAACGCGTTCGTCGCATTCGGCGCGGATGCCCCGAAGTTCGTGTCGATGCTGCTCGAGACCCTCGCCCGTCAGTGAGCCCGGACGACGACTCGGTCCTAGACGTCGGAGTCCGGGAAGCTCGCCTTGCGCCGATCCATCCACTCGACGAGCGCCTCGTGAATGCCCTCGTCGAGCGGAGGCGCCTCGTAGTCGGCAAGCGTCTGCTTCCAGCGCTGGTTTGCCCGGACCGCGGCATCGCGCGAGCCCTCCAACTCCCACTGCTCGAAGCTGTCGTTGTTCGATAGCTCGGAGCGCCAGAAGGCGTTCTCGAAGTTCGCGAGCGTGTGGGGCGAACCCAGGAAGTGCTGCCCGGGCCCGCCGTCGAGCATCGCCTGGAGGGCGAGCCCGTTGTCGCTGAGGTCGACGCCGGCAATGAAGGCTGCCGTCATCGAGGCCTGATCGGCATCGAGGATGAACTTCTCGTACCCGACCGCCAGCCCACCTTCCAGCCAACCGGCCGTGTGCAGGTTGAAGTTGACTCCGGCCTGCATCGTCGCCATGAAGCTCACCGCGCTCTCGTAGGCGGCCTGGTAGTCGGGGACCTTGGAGGCGGTGAAGTTGCCACCGCTCCGGAAGGGGACGCCGAGCCTGCGGGCAAGTGCGGCCATCAGGAACAGCACGAGCTGTGGCTCCGGCGTGCCGAAGGTCGGTGCTCCGGACTGCATCGACATGGACGAGGCAAACGACCCGAAGATGACCGGCGCGCCGGGGCGAACGATCTGGCAGAAGGCCATCCCGGCCAGTGCCTCCGCCAGTGTCTGGGTGGCGGCCGCCGCGACCGTGACCGGTGCCATCGCCCCGCCGAGGATGAACGGGGTGACGAGGACGATCTGGTTGTTCTCGGCGTAGACCTTCGCCGAGCCCAGCATGTTGTAGTCCCACGACATCGGCGAGTTGGCGTTGGCGAGGCCCATGATGACGTGCTCGCTCTCGAGGGTGTCGGGGCCGAACACGATCTTCACCATGTCGACCGAGTCCTGGGCCCTGCTCGGCTGGGTGACGGATCCCATGAATGCCTTGTCGCTGTACCTGATGTGGCTGTACACCATCTCGAAGTGACGCTTGTTGACCGGAAGGTCGACCGGTTCGCAGAGCGTGCCCCCGCCGTGATGGAGCGTCCGGTTTGCGTAGGTCAACTTCACGAAGTTGCGAAAGTCCTCGATCGTGGCGTAGCGACGACCATCGTCGAGGTTGTGGATGAATGGTGATCCGTAGGCGGGGGCGAGGACCATGTACGGATCACCGATGAGGACGCTGCGCTCCGGATTCCGGGCCCGCTGGGTGAAGAGGCCCGGCGCTGTCGCCCGGATGATCTGGCGGCACATTCCGCGCGGAAAGCGGACGCGGCTCCCGGTCACGTCGGCGCCAGCGCCGCGGAAGATCTCGAGCGCCTCCGGGTAGCTTCCCACCTCGATCCCCACCTGCTCGAGCAACGTATCGGCGTTGTGCTCGATCAGCTCGAGGCCCTCGGCGGAGACCACTTCCACGGGCGCCAGCGTCCGGGTGAGGTACGGCGTCGACTCGATTGAACGAGCCAGTCGAGCAGTCTGTCGAGCCGCTCGGCCACGTCGCTGGGTGGTGACACCGACATCGCGGGCCGTCATCTGGTCTCCCTTTGATGGGACCACGGTCAGGTAACAGCATGGCACGCCGTCGCGATGCCATGCGTCAGAGCTGCCGCTTGGCACCCTGCGGACGACAGGAGGGGCCCGCTGGTAAGGTACGCGGGCGACGTCGTCCCGGCCGCACGACGAGGAGGAGAAACCACCATACGGTCCACCTGCGTGTTGGCTCTTGGGATGTCGATCCTGGTATTGCTGGGCGGCTGTTCACCGGGCCTGAGCGACAACCAATCGGCCGCGCCCTCCTCAGCCGCGCAGGGCAGCGCACCGGCCAGCACGACAGCGTCAGCGGCACCCAGGACCACGATCCGGATCGGCTCTGACGGCTCGAACGAGTCGGAGCTGATGGGCGAGATCTACGCCCAGGTCCTCGAGGATTCGGGCTACGAAGTCGAGCGCACGTTCGGCCGAGGCCCGCGCCAGGAGCCGATCGTGATGATCGATTCGGGCGACATCGACCTGATCGCCGCATACGTCGGTTCGGGTCTCGGATTCTTCGACGAGGCGCTGATCACCGGCGACGGCGAGGCGAATGCCACGGCGCTCCAGGAAGCGCTCAAGTCGAAGGGCGTCACGGTCCTCGGGATCACGCCGGGCGAGAATGCGAGCGCCTTCGTCGTCCGGGCGAACACCTCCGACAGCCTCGGCCTGACGAAGATGAGCCAGCTCGGGCAGATCCAGGATGAGCTCACATGGGGCCTCCCCTCCGACTGCGAGACCAACGTTCTCTGCAAGGGCGCACTCGAGGAGTACGGAGTCACCTATCCGCCGAACCAGCGCGAGACGCTCGACGCCTGTAGCGAAGAGATGGCCACAGCGCTCGAGGGCAAGGCGATCGACGTGGGCGTGCTCTGCTCCACCCAGCCGGCAATGGCGCAATTCGGCTTCGTCGTCCTGGAGGACGACCTCGACACGCAGCCAGCCGAAAACATCGCGCCGCTCGTCCGGGACGACTACCTCGCGACGGTCGACGCGGCCGGTTTCCGGGCGCTGCTCGACGCAGCCTCGGCGAAGATCACGACCGAGGAACTCACCAGGCTCGGTGTCCTCATCGACGTGGAGGAACAGGACGTCGAGGATGTCGTGAGGGACTGGCTGACCGAGCAGGATCTGCTCTCCTAACGGTTCGACGAAGAAAGGAACCCGTGACCCTCGTCATCACCGGTCGCGATCTGGACCGCCAGCAGCTCGTCCGCGTCGCTCTCGGTGGCGAGCCCGTGCAACTCGACCCGGCCGTGTTCGCGCGGATGGCCGCCTCGAACGCGACGGTTCGGGCTGCCCTCGGGGACGGCCGCGCGGTGTACGGGCTCAGCACGGCCGTCGGCGTCCTCAAGCGGGTCGAGGTCGGTCCTGACGCGGCCGCGGAGTACTCGCAGCGGATGATCCGCCAGCACGCGGTCGCCCAGGGTCCGGAGGCGCCGTCGGAGCTCGTCCGCGGGACGATCCTCCGGCTGGCGAACGCCTTCGCGGAAGGCTCGACCGGCGTCCGCCCGATCCTCGCCGAGCGGCTCGTTGCCGCCCTCAACCGGCCGGACGTGCCGGCGATCCGGACGCTCGGCTCGATCGGCCAGGCCGACCTGGCGCCGATGGCGAACCTCGCGCTCGCCCTGTTCTCCGATCTGCCCCTTGAGGCCGGTGAGGGTCTCGCCCTCGTCAGCAGCAACGCGTTCTCCACGGCGGCCGCCGCCCTGGCGATTGCCGAGGCGGAGCGCCTGCTCGACACGATGGACGTGGCCGGCGCCCTCGGTCTCGAGGCGATCGCCGCCCGCCCGACGATGCTCCATCAGGCGATCGGGCGCGTCCGCCCCTACCCGGGCCTCCAGGAGGCGCTCGAGCGGCTCGGCTCCCTCCTGGACGGAAGCGCGCTCTGGGAGCCCGCGACTGCCCGGAACCTCCAGGACCCGCTCACGTTCCGCAACCTGCCCCAGGTCCAGGGCGCCTGTCGCGACGTCCTCGACCACGTCGACCGGCAGCTCGTCATCGAGCTGAACGCGTCCCAGAGCAACCCGATCGTCCTGCCCGATGAAGGCTCCGTCATCTCGGTCGCAAATTTCGAGATCCTCCCTCTGGCCGTGGCCCTCGACTATCTCCGGATCGTCCTGGCGACGGCGCTGAGCTCGGCCAGCGAGCGGACCGTCAAGATGCTCCAGGCGCCGTGGTCGGGGCTGCCGACCGGCCTCACGCCGACCGGTGGGACATCCGAGCCGGGCCTCGGCTATTACGGGATCGCCACCCAGGCGCTGGCCGCGGAGGCGCGACTGCTCGCCCAGCCGGTATCGTTCGAGATCGTCTCGACGACACACGCCGAGGGGATCGAGGATCGGATGACGATGGCGCCGCTCGCTGCCCGCCGCGTGGCGGAGATGGTCGCACTCGGGGATCGGATCGTTGCGCTCGAGCTCGCCGTCGCCGCCCAGGCGACTGAGCTTCGCGGCATCCGGCTCGGGCGGGGAACCGCGCAGGCGGTCACGGCCGTCCGCACGGCCGTGCCGTTCCTCCGCGATAGCGATTCCGTTCCGGACATCGAGCCGCTCGTCGCGCTCGTCCGGCGGGGCGCGTTCACGCTGATGTCCGCTCCTGGCGCGTCCGGCACGGACCGCGAACCCACGACGGTGGTCCGGTGAAATCGCCATCGACCGCCCGCGACCGGCCGCCAGAGGAGGCCGACGAGGACACCTCGTTTGCGCGCGGACTCCGGATCCTGCTGACCGTCGCGGATCGAGGCGAGGTGCGAGCGGAGGATCTGTCCGTCCTCCTCGACACGCCGACCTCCACGGTCTACCGCTACCTCCGCACCCTGACCGCGTTCGGTTTCGTCGATCGGCGCGACGGTCGATACCTCCTGGGCCAGCGCCTCGTGATCGGCAGCGGAACGAACGTCACGAGCGAGCAGCTCATCCGCTTCGCCGACCCGGTCCTCCGTTACCTCGTGGCTGAGACCGGAGAAACCGCGGTGATCACCCGACGAATCGGGCTCTCGGCGGTCTGCCTCCACCAGGTCGAGAGCGACCAGCCGCTTCGCGTCTCGATCTCACCCGGGTCAATGTCGCCGCTTCATGCGGGCGCGCTCGGCCGGGTCCTCCTCGCGTACGCACTCCCCGAGATCATCGAGGCAGTGATCGGACGCGGGCTCGAGCAGCTCACGCCTTCCACGCCGAACGAGGCCGTCCTGCGCGAAACGCTAGCCGAGACCCGAGCGACGGGCATCGCCCGGAGCGAAGGAGAGCTGGTTTCCGATTCCGTGGGAATCGCGGCTCCCATCTTCCGCGACGGTGGGATCGTCGGCGCCATCGGAATCATCGGTCCGGAAGGGCGCTGCGGGCTCGCCTGGCGGGCCCGCGTGATGCACCTGCTCCCCGAAGCAGCGCGGACGATCATGGCAGGCCTGGAGGACGAAGCACCACACCCAACCACACCTATCGAATAGTGGGATTACTCCATCCCAGCTATTGACATTCGCGCGGCGCGCCCTATCGTCAGCGCCGAATGGACGTCTTCGCGGATCTCGCTCCGGTCGCGGACCACTACGCGTCCCTGCCAGTCTCGGAGGCCTTCGACTGGGCACCGGTGGCCGAGCTCATGGAGCCGGGCGAGTGGTACATGGTGGCGTTCCGATCGATTCTCCGGGCCGACGCCGACGAGGAGCTCCTGGGCCGGTACGACGACTGGGCGCATGAAGAGGCCATGGGTGCCGATGGCTTTGTCCACTACTACAAGGGGCCGCTGGCAGCGGACCGGAGCTGCCTCTCCTTCTGCCTCTGGAACAGCCGAGCCGAAGCCCGCGCTGCAGCGGCGCGTCCGGCCCACCGCGACGCCGTTGCCCTGATCGTCGAGATGTACGAGGCCTACATCCTCGAGTTCCTCGCGGTCCGCAAGACGGACGCGGCGGCCAGCCTTGAGTTCGAGCCCTACGACACAGCCCAGGGCGCGCGCCCCAAGGTCCGGCCACGCCGGGCTCGACTGGGATTCAGCCCCGCGCCTTCCTGAGACGCGGCGTCCTCTGGGCTATGCCGGCGGGCGGTCGCTCGACTGCGATGGGGCCCGATGCCAGCCGAGCACACGGAGTGCGATGAGTCCGCCGACCGAGGTGATCACGAGGATCCCGGCGTGGACCAGCAGCGCGAGGGCGAATGCCGAGTCGGCCTGTACGCCGACTGCCTTGCCGATCTCGACTGCCGCAAGCTCGAACGTGCCGAAGTTGGCCGGTCCGGCGGGGATCGCCGTCGCAAGCGCCACCCCCGAGGCGAGCAGCGAGGCCTGCCCGATCGTCAGCTCGACGCCGATGGCCTGACCCGCCGCCGCGAATGAGAGGACGGTCGCGCCCCAGGCCGCGACGCTCAGGACCAGCGCCTCCGCCAGCGTCCGCGGCCGGCCGGCCACGGCCAACCCATCACGCAGCTTGCCGACCAGGTCCCGGAGCCGCGGCCAGCGCTGTGCCGCCGCGGTGACGCGATCGGCACCGGGCAGCCGATGGGCCGCGATCCCGACCGCAACACCCGCGGCAAGCAATGCGGCCACGGCCACCCCGACGAGGACGGCACTGGCAACGAGGCCCCGAACGCTCAGGACGATGATCGAGGCAGACGCGATCGCCACGACGACGACGAAGTCGACGACGCGCTCGACGACGACCGTTCCGAGGGTCGTGGTACGCGACAATCCCTCGCGATCACCAAGGAAATGACTGCGGACGAGCTCGCCGAGGCGCGCCGGCAGGACGTTGTTGGCCAGGTAGCCGACGAGCAGGTACTCGAGCATCGCGACGTAGCGGACGTGGCCGATCGGGGCGACCAGGCGCTGCCAGCGGAGTCCACGGATGCCCACGTCCGTGACGATGAACGCGGCCATCAGGCCGATCCATGCAGCGTCGGCGGTCCGGAGGACCTCGAAGGCGGCGGCGACGTCGACGGACCGGAGGACGAGCCACAGGGCCACGATCGAGATCGCCACGCCGATCACGGCGCGGAGCAGGCTTGGTCGGTAACTCACCCGTCAGGTCGTGGGCGGGACCTGGTCCGATCGTCGCGCCATCAGCTTGGGCGAGCGACGAAGACCGGCGCGATGAAGCAGAAAGCGGAGGACGACCCGGAGCGTCGACAGGCCGTAGACGACGCTCCGCCGGAAGTTCACCGAGCTCGCTTCCTCGAAGTAGCGCGTCGGCACCGCGATCTCCGAGATCCGGAGGCCGCCGGCGGCGACGACCTGGGCGACGAGCTCCTGATCGAACACGAAGTCGTCGCTGTTGAGCCGGTACGGGATCAGCTCGAGGAGCCGCCGCGAGTAGGCCCGCAGCCCGGTGTGGTATTCGGACAGATGGAGGCCGAACGCGAGGTTTTCAAGGATCGTCAGGAACCGGTTGCTGATGTACTTCCAGCGAGGCATCCCGCCGGCGAGCGGATCTCCGAGGAACCGGCTGCCCAGCATCAGGTCAGCCTCGCCGCGAAGGATCGGTTCGATGAGGGCGGGGATCCGTGTCGCGTCGTACTGGTAGTCGGGGTGGAGCATGACGACGACGTCGGCACCCGCGCCGAGTGCCGCGTCGTAGCAGGTCTTCTGATTGCCGCCATAACCGAGGTTCTGGCGGTGGATGATGACGTCCAGCCCCAACGCCCTGGCGACCTCCACGGTTTCGTCATGCGACACGTCGTCGACGAGGATGATCTGGTCGACGCGGTCGTGCGGGATGTCGGCGTACGTCCGTTCCAGGGTCCTGGCGGCGTTGTACGCGGGCATGACGACGATGACCCGCGGACGCTCGGGCTCGGCGCCCGTCGGGGGCGTTTGATCAGACGAAACCACGCGGAGAGGGTAGCGCACGCGGGCTCGTCACCGAGGCGACATCCTCAGCGGCCCCGGTGTGGCACGATCAGCACGCACAAGACACGGAGCAGCATCGATGTTCGAACGCCTCTTCGGAACGACCGCCACGGACCCCGCGACCGCGGAGCGCATCCCGCCGGGCCAGTACAAGACCGACAAGTTCCCGGTCCTCCACTACGGCTCGGTCCCGAAGACGGACCTCGCGACCTGGGATTTCCGGGTCTGGGGCGAGGTCGACGCGCCGTTCACCCTGAACTGGTCGCAGTTCAAGGACCTGCCGCGCAAGACCGTTCACACGGACATCCACTGCGTCACGCGCTGGACGAAGCTCGACACCGACTGGGAGGGGGTGCCGATCCAGGAGATCCTCCAACTCGCCCAGGTGCGCCCAAACGCGACGCACGTCGTCGCCCACTCCGAGCAGGGCTACACGGCGAACCTCCCGCTGTCCGTCCTCGACGATGACGACGTCATGCTGGCTGACACCTACGGCGGCGAGCCCCTCGAGCCGGAACACGGCTATCCGCTCCGCCTGCTCGTCCCGAAGCGGTACTTCTGGAAGAGCGCCAAGTGGATCCGCGGCCTCGAATTCCTCGACCACGACCAGCTCGGCTTCTGGGAGCGCTACGGCTACAACAACGACGCCGACCCCTGGAAGGAAGAACGCTTCAGCGAGTAGCGAGGCAGGACCACCGGCTGTCGCGCCTGGGCACGCCATCGGTGCGTTGGCCGTTGCGCTCCTCGCTCACGGGCGTTTGAGCCCGCTCGCTCCGGTGCTCGCGACCGCCTTCCGCTGGCGCACCCATGCGCGACGAACGCAGTAGCGACGCTCAGGTGCGGGGCCGGCGGCTCGCGGCACGGCGGCGGGGCGCCGCCGCAGCGCCCTAACCTGCCAAATGTTCGCCTCATGAACGTTAGGCGAAGAATCGTGGGGCTTCCTGGCTCGAACCGCTCGGTTTCGAGCCTTCGTTAGCCGCGAGAGGCTACCAGGCGCCCATCGGAGCGCGGCGAGCCGGCCAACTTGCTGCCTAAGGTTCACCACGCGAACATTTGGCAGAGTAGGAGCCGCGCGGCGTATCAGCTGCCCCGTGGTCCCAGCCCTTCCGGCAGCGGCGTGAACGCGCGGAGGCGGCGCCCGAGGAGGAACGTCTCGCGGTCGATCAGCGTGAGCAGGTCGCGCAGCCGATCCTCCGTGGTGTCGGCCTCGAGCAGGGCCTGGCGGCGCGGCAGCTCCACCTGGAGGATGCCGGCGAGCAGGTAGGAGAGGACCGTCGGGTCGTCCGGGATGATCACTCGGCGCTCCGAGGCCGGGTCGCCGATCATCGCCCGGACATCCTCCTCGCCCGGTTCCACCGCCGGCATCGCGTCCTCGGTCTCGACCTCGACCCGGATGTCGATGTCCTCGGCCGTCTCGCCGTCGCGCGGCTGGAGCAGCTCGAGATACCGGACGAACCGGCGGGTCGCGCGGTTCGCGAGCTCACGCGCCTCGTCGACGTCGCCGACTTCGTCCTCGAGAACGGTCGCCTCCGCCACGAGGTACGAGCTCCTCCCCGACGATCACGTCCTCGATCGCGAAGCGGCCGGTCCCGACGACGAGCAGGTCGTATCGGCCGTCGGGGTAGCGGCCGGCCTGTCGGATCTCGGCGAGGGTCCCGACCGCGGAAAACGAGAGCGACCCGCCGCCCACCTCGTGGCCGTCGCGGATGAGGACGACCCCGAATGGCGTCGAGCCATCGATGCAGCGGCGGACGAGCTCGCGGTAACGCTCCTCGAAGATGTGGAGCGGAAGCGCGATACCCGGGCAGAGGACGGCATGGAGGGGGAACAGGGGGAGCTTCATGAGAGCCGCCCAAGTCTATGGGAATCGAAAACGCCGCCGGTTTGACCCGGCGGCGTCAGCTGGTTGCGTGTGAGGGTCCGACCTAGTGCGAGCAGCCCTTCGGCGAGCCGGTGTCGTCGGCGGTCCGGAAGCTCGAGCCGCAGCCGCAGGCCGCGACGGCGTTCGGGTTGTTCACCGTGAAGCCCGCGCCCATCAGCGTGTCGACGTAATCGATCTCAGCGCCCTTGAGGAGGTCGACGCTGCTGCCGTCGACGTAGACCTTCACGCCGTTGGCCTCGAGAATCCTGTCCTCGGCCGTCGGCGCGTCCTCGAGCATCATCCCGTAGCGGAAGCCTGAGCATCCGCCGCTGTAGACGTACACGCGCAGGCCGATCTGAGGATTCGTCTCCTCGGCGGTCAGCTCGCGGAGCTTCGAGGCGGCCGCATCAGACAGGCTGACGACGGTCGGCTGGGCATCGAGCATGTGGTTCGATCCTCCTCGGGAGGTGCGGGTTGGCCAATATGGAGTGTGCAGCTGATCGACTGGGCCGTCGATGGCTCGATCGTACGCTGCGCAACGGATTCCGACAAGCATGATGCCGAAATCCACCATCTGACCTGAGAGGGCGGATGAGTATCGCGATCGTCCGGCCGAGCCTTGGTGTCAAGTGGACTTGACACCGCGGCGGCGGCCCTCTACCGTGTCAAGTCTACTTGACTTGTCGCTGTAGGAAGAGGTAACCCGTGGAAGCACACAACGAGATCGGGGGCTATCGGGACTCGATCAGGACAACCGCTCGATTTGTCGTCTGGACGCTCGCCTGGCTGGTGACCCTTGCCTTGGCCAGGTTCGGCCCGGGACTCCTGTGGGACACGCAGCAGCAGGCGGCGAGCTGGGTCGCCGTCGTCGCCAACCTTGTCGTCGGCATCGGGTGGATCGTCGCGTTCACGCGTCTCCTCCAGGGACTGGATGAGTTGCAGCGAAAGATCCTGCAGGATGCGCTGATGGTCACCCTCGGAGTGGGTTGGGTCGGCGGATTCGCCTATGTCGTCGCGGACGCCGCCGGCCTCGTCGCCTACGACGTCAATATCGCCCTCTTTCCCGCGCTCCTGGGTGTCGTCTTCTCGATCGCCTTCGTCGTGGGCATGCTCAGGTATCGATGAAGAACCGCATCCCGACCCTCCGGGCGGAACGCGCCTGGACGCAAGCTGACCTGGCTCAGCGTGTCAGCGTGTCGCGACAGACGATCAACGCCATCGAAACTGGGAAGTTCGACCCGAGCCTCCCCGTTGCCTTCCGTCTCGCCAGGTTGTTCAACCTGACGATCGAAGAGATCTTTCTCGACGATCATCGAGCGTGACATCGGGCTGGGCCCGGCTCAGGCGCCCTCGGGAGTGAGCAGGGGCGGCGTGGCGGTCCTCGGTTCGACGTCGGCCGTTGACGCGGCTGCCGCACCCCGCGCCCCGACGCGCCCCGCCGGCAGGCGATCGTCGCCCGGGTCCTGGTCCGACGTATAGACCTGGTAGCGGTCCTTGCCGCGCGCCTTGGCGCCGTACATCGCGACATCGGCCGCGCGCAGCAATGCATCCACGCCGTCCATGTCCGGCGTGTGAATCGCGATCCCGATGCTCGCCGCCACGGGAACGACGATGCCGTGGAGCGTCATCGGCGCACTGAGGGTGTCCGCCAACCGGGCGGCGATCGTCTCAGCCTCATCCGGCTCGTTGATCGCACCGAGGAGCACGCCGAACTCGTCGCCGCCGAGTCGTGCGGCGATGTCGCTCTCGCGCAGGCACGATCGGATCCGCTCACCAACGACCGCCAGCAGCTCGTCGCCCGCCTGGTGACCGAGGGAATCGTTGACGGTCTTGAAGTCGTCGAGATCCAGGAAGAGGACGGCGAGCGGACCGATTGGCGGGAGCCCTGAGGCGTTCCTCGACACGCTGGACGAAGAGGCGTCGGTTCGGGAGGTGGGTCAGCGAGTCGTGGCTCGCCTGGAAACTCAGCTCGGCTTCCAGGACTCGCCGCTTTGCGATGTCGGCGGACAGGAGCCGGACGAGCCCGGCCAGGCGCCCGAGAACGAGCACGGACAGGACCGCGGTCCCCGCGCCGATCACGGCAAGGCCAAGGTCGGGCTCGGAGTGGGCGAAGGTGAGCAGAGCCGGCCCCGTCAGCATCGCGGCACCGAGGAACGCCATGCGGACGGGTCCGAGCAGGGACATCGTCACGGGTCGCGGCACGAACAGCGACCGCATCGACGGGTGCAGCGCGGAAGCACCGATCGTCCCGTAGGCGAGCAGCCAGCCGAGATCCAGAAACGTGCCGTCCGTGTAGGTCTCGGCCGTCGTCTGGAGTGCGTAGATCTGATCGGACACGAACAGCGCACCGAGGCTCAGTGCCAGGAGCCGGAACGAGGCAGTCCGCAGGCCGGGCGCCGCGAGCAAGCCGATGCAGACGCCGATCAGCAGGACGTCCATGGCGGGATAGGCGAGAGAGATCCCGAAACCGAGTGGCTCCGGGTCGAGCTCGGCCGCAAGGGGTCCAATCTGGAAGGTCCACGCCAGCACGGCAACACTCGTGGTCAGGATCGCTGCGTCGAGGAGGCTGGACTTGTCGCCCCCGCCGAGGCGGACGCGGATGCCCACCACCAGGCCGGCGGCGATCAACGGATAGCCGGCGAGGTAGAAGACATCGGCGAACGACGGGAAGGGCTCTACGCCCATCTCGGAATAGATGACCCAGAGCACGTCGCCGACGAAGAATGAGAGCTGCCCCGCCGCCATCAGCAGCCACGGCCACGGGTGGGCGGGCCGGTGGATCAGGACGCCAACAACGATTGCCACAGCGGCGCTCAGAGCAACTGCGTTGTAAACGACGTTCTGGGCGAGGCTTCCAGCCTCGAGGAGCAGGAAGACCACGGCCACCACGGAGACGGCCGCCAAGTAGCCAAGCCAGAGTAGGCGGCGGCGGTCGGTGGAGATCGGAGTGGTCATTGAATGTCCAAGGCAAGTTGCGACACGGTGAGCATCGGCCCCAACGGGTCAGGGCGCCATCGGCCAGACGTACCATCCGCTCCTGTGGGACGGCTGCTCGATTAGGGACCGGCTCTACCCCTCGATCCGCTCGACGACCGTCGCGATCCCCTGCCCCACCCCGATGCACATTGTCGCGAGGCCGTAGCGGCCGCCCGTCCTGCGGAGCTCGTGGACGAGCATCGTCACGAGCCGTCCGCCGCTCATCCCGAGCGGGTGGCCAAGAGCGATCGCGCCACCATTGACGTTGACCTTGTCCGGATCCAGGCCGAGCTCGTTGATGCAGACGATCGACTGTGAGGCGAAGGCCTCGTTCAGCTCGACGAGGTCGAGGTCGTCGACGGTCAGGCCAGCCCGCGCCAGGGCCTTCTGCGAGGCCGGCACCGGGCCGATGCCCATCACCGCCGGGTCGACGCCGGCGACCGCCGTCGAGACGATCCGGGCCAGTGGCTTGAGGCCGAGCTCGCGCGCTCGGGCCGCTTCGACCAGCAGGACCGCCGATGCCCCGTCGTTGATCCCGGAGCTGTTGCCGGCCGTGACCGTCCCGCCATCACGGAACGCCGGACGGAGTTTGGCCAGGGCATCGCTCGACGTGTCGGCCCGAGGGTGCTCGTCCCGCGAAACGACGACCGGCTCGCCCTTCCGTTGGGGCACCGCGATCGGGACGATCTGGTCGTCGAACCGCCCCGCATCGATCGCCGCGACGGCCTTCTGCTGCGACGCGAGCGAGAACGCGTCCTGGAGGTCGCGCCCGACCTCCCAGCGCTCGGCGACATTCTCGGCCGTCTCCCCCATCGAGTACGGGTAGTGCTTCTCGGCGAGCTTCGGGTTCGTGAACCGCCAGCCGAGCGTCGTGTCGTAGAGCTCGCGCTCGCCGCGGTCCCAGGCGGCCGCCGGCTTGGCCATGACGTACGGCGCCCGGGTCATCGACTCGACGCCGCCGCCGATGAAGACGTCCCCGTCGCCCACCGCGATCGCATGCGCGCCGAGTTGATCGCCTGGAGCCCGCTGCCGCACAGCCGGTTCACCGTCAGCCCGCCGACCTCGACCGGAAGGCCGGCCAGGAGCAGCGCCATCCGCGCCACGTCGCGGTTGTCCTCGCCGGCCTGGTTCGCGCAGCCGAGGATGACGTCCTCGATGAGGCCGGGATCAATCCCGGAGCGGTCGACGACGGCCCGGATCACCGCCGCCGCGAGGTCGTCCGGCCGGACAGACGCGAGGGCGCCGCCGTACCGACCGATCGGGGTCCGGACGGCTTCGACGATCCAGGCGTCGCGCAGCGGTCGTTGCAGGTCCCGCACGGCCAAATTGTAGCGGCGGGGACGGGACGGCCAGCCTCGGATCAACCTCGTGCCAATTACCACCGCGAGTGGTGGAAGTCGCTCTTCTCGTGGCTGGAGTCCGCCGCCGAGGTCGAATCGCGCCCATTCGAACGCCATTTACCACCGGGGGTGGTGGGTGGCATCGACCCGGCCGCCATCGGCCGACACTCACTACGCGGGGTGGTAAGTGGCGCGGGTGGTCGGTGGCGGGTGCGTGGCGCGGTCCGAGTTACTGCTCGAGCAAACCGGGAGCGGGAGTGAACCGTTCGCCGGACGTCGCGAGGGGCGCCAGTGCGGCCACGACGGCTTGCGCCCCGCCAAGGCGATCCGTGCGCTCAAACGGGCCGATCGGGTGGGCTGCGCCGAGGCGGAGCGCCAGGTCGATGTCGCTCTTCGAGGCAACGCCGTCGTCGAGCGCGTGCCACGCCTCGTTGACGACAGCGAGAAGGATCCGGTCCACGATCGCCGCCTGGGAGGCCGTGGAAGTCGCCACCGGAAACTCCGCGGCGACCGGCCCGCGCCGTCCCTCGTCGTACCGGTAGAAGCCGGCACCCGACTTTCGGCCGACGCGACCCTCCTCGACGAGCCGCTCCTGGATCGTCGAAGGTCGGAGCCGATCGGGCCGGCCGAGACCCTCCCAGACGCCGCGAGCCGCGGCGAGATTGACGTCGATGCCGACGAGGTCCATCAGCTCGAACGGGCCCATCGGAAAGCCCGCGTCGCGGATCGCGGCATCGACTGCCTCGATCGACGCTTCGCCCGCTTCGACGAGGCGGAGCGCCTCGATCGTGAACGGCCGATTCACGCGATTCACGATGAAGCCGGGCAGATCGGCCGAGCGGACCGTGGTCTTGTCCCACGAGCGGAGCAGGCGCTCGGCCCGCTCGACCACCGCCGGATCGGTCTCAGGGGTGACGACGACCTCCACGAGCGGCATGACCGGCGCCGGGTTGAAGAAGTGGAGTCCCAGGATCCGCTCGCGGCGCGTTGCCAGCGCCGCGACATCTGCGACACGGAGAGCAGACGTGTTCGTGGCCAGGATGACGCCAGGATCGGCTTCCTCGTCCAGGGCTCGAAAGATGTCCTGCTTGAGCGGCAGGTGCTCGAGGGCGGCCTCGATCACGACATCGGTCTGGGCCGCGAGCGAGACCAGTGCCTCAGCCTGCCGAAGGCCCGCGAGCCGCCCGTCGACCCAGTCATCGATCGAGTCCGCGTCGAGGTCCAGCTTGGCGGCCCGGCGGGCGAGGCCCTCGCGGACGCGGAGACGGCCCCGCTCGATCGCCTCCTCGTCGACGTCGTGGAGCACGACCTCGTGGCCGTGTTCCAGGCCGATCTGGGCAATCCCGGCGCCCATCGTCCCGGCCCCGACGACGCCGATGATCTCCAAGGCTCAGACGGCCTTGAACGACTCGAACGGCTGGCGGCAGGATCGGCAGTAGAAGAGCGAGCGACAGAGCGTCGGGCCGAACGCGCTGTCCATCGCCACGCTCGCGGAGTCGCAGTACGGGCAGCGGACGTCCTCCGGCTCCGCCGGCGGCGCAAACCCCGACTCGCGGAGCTGCCGGCGGCCAGCCGGCGTGATCCGATCCGACGTCCATGGGACCGCGAAGCTGATCTCGACCTCGACCGGCCGACCAAACGCCGCGAGGCGTTCCGTCACGGCCGACCGGATCGCCTCGATGGCCGGGCACCCGACGAACGTTGGGAGCAGATCGACGAGAATCCGCCCATCCGGGTCAACCTCGGCTCGATGGACGATCCCGAGATCGATGATCGAAATCGCCGGGATCTCCGGGTCGGCAACGTCGGCGAGGGCGGCCATGACGGCATCAGTCGAGGCAGCGAGGCTCGCGACCATGGCCGTCACCAGGTGGCCTCCGGATCGGAGCGCCGGACCGACGTGAACTCTCCCCAGAGCCACTGAAAGGGCTCGCCGTGATCGGTGCGTCCTCGAGCTGGATGCGCCGGCGGCGGAGGCATCGGCAGCTCGAGACTGACGAAGAGCGGGGTGATCGTGGCCCGCCAACGGGCTTCGAGTGACGGAAGCGGCTCCGCCAGGATGCCAGCCTCGATGAGCTTCGCCTCGCCGGCAAGCGGCGTGAAGACAGTTGCCGCGTCAGGCGCGAGTTCCTCGAGCGACGCCAGCAGCCGCTGGCGGGGCTCTCCCTTGCGACCGGCGAGCCGCTCCAGCCAGGCCGTTGCGTGCATGACGTGGTAGCGCTCCTCGCGACGGATCTTGTCGACGAGCTCGCGCAGCGGGACGAAGGTCGAGGCGGTCAGTCCGTCGAGACGGGCGGCGTCCGCGGTGTCGTAGAGGAACCGACGGGCGATCGTCATCGCCCAGTCGCCGCGGCCGTGGTCGAGCAGGCGGGCGTGGCGGTATTCGCCGGGTTGGCGATCGTACGCGATGCCGTCGGCATCGCGGCCGTCGGCCCGGACTTCGGCGAGGAGCGCGTACAGCGCCGCCGCATGCCCCAGCTCGTCCTGGGCGAGCGAGCTCATCGCCACGTCCTCCTCGAGGAGCGGCGCGATGCCCGTCCACTCCGAGTCGGAGAAGCCGATGACGAACTCGTCGTCGGCCATGGAGAGCAGCAGCTCGTCGATGGCGTCCCGAGTCGCCGGATCGAGGCCCGCGGCGAGTGTCGCCCGGATCGTCGTCACTTGTCGCCCCCGGCCGACGACTTCGCGCGCCCAGCTCGCGCCTTTGGCTTGGCTTGTCCGGATTGTTCGCGGGCCGCCGCGAGCTTGTCCCGCATCACGTAGCCGCCCGGCTTCTTGAACGAGCGATCGAGCGGCGGCTGGAGCAGGTCCTGGTCGGACAGGTCGTGGACGTCGGCCCGGCGGACGATCCATAGCCGGACGCTTTCCTGGCGCCGACCGTACAGCTCGCGTGCGTAATGGACCGCCAGGACGGCGTCGGGCGCCATCACCGACCCGCCGTGGCGCATCGGATCGCCTTCCTTCTCCTGGCGGAAGACCTCCCACGGCTCGAGGCGCGACGCCGGCTCAGACCCCGGGTCCCGATCGTCCGGCAGTTGGTCGGTCATGTCGGCCGGCCGGAGTGAGCCGGGGCGCCGAGAATCGTGTCGCGGACCCACTGCGTTCGAGCGTGGTTGTGGCGGCGGAATTCCAGCCGCTCCTCCGACTTCGGGCCGTGGTTCGTGACCACGGTGCGGAGCTCCTGCCAGTCGGGCTCCGTGTAGGTCCACGTACTCGTTGCCTCGTCGAGCCGGAGTTCCGGGTCGGGCAGCGTGAGGCCAAGTTCGCGGATCCTCGGCACGTAGATCGACAGGAACTCCTGGCGGAGCTCCTCAGACGTCTTGGCCTTGATCCGCCAGTGGATATCGCGGTCCTTCGCCCGATCGCTGCGCGGACCGTGCATCTGCATGAGCGGGCCCCACCAGCGGTCGAGGGCATCCTGGAGGGTCGACCGCTGATCGGCGGTGCCGGTCACCATCGTCACCACGACGTCGCGTCCATGCATGATGTGGACCGACTCCTCCCAGCAGATCTTGCGCATCGTCCGGGCGTAGGGGGCATACGAGGAATCTCGGAGCGCCTGCTGAGCGACGATCGCCGCCGCGTCGACCAGCCAGGCGATGACGCCGATGTCCGCCCACGAGTGGGTCGGGTAGTGGAAGACGTTGTGGAACTTCGTCCTGCCGGCCAGCAGGTCATCGAACATCGCCTCGCGCGGCTTGCCGAGATCCTCCGCGACGCGGTAGAGGAGCTGGGCGTGCCCGACCTCGTCCTGGACCTTGGCGGTCAGGGCGAGCTTTCGGCGGAGCGTCGGCGCCCGCATGATCCATTCCCGTTCGGGGAGGACGCCCATCAGCTCGCTGTTCGCGTGCATCTCGACGAAGCGGAGGACGCCCTGGCGATATTCGTCGGGCATCCAGTCCGTCGCCTCCACCTTTCCGCCGGCCCGCACGTGCTCCTCGAAGTGGCGGAACCGCTCGTCATGCGGGAGGTCGTCGTTGAACGGCAGTCGGCCACGATCGCCCGGAGCGAGGATCGGGTCGAGGGCAAGCGGGTCGGTCATCGGTGGTCCTCCGACAGAGAGCGTATGGCAAGGTCGACGTAGTGGTCGGCGATTCGGTCGGCGCTGAGCCGACCGTCCGGCCGGTACCAGCCCGCAATGCCGTTCAGGGCGGTCAGGAGGAAGGTCGCGGCCAGTGCGGCGTCGGTCGATCGAAAGGCGCCGAGGGCAATCCCGTCGACGATGAGCGATCGAAGCCGGCCCTCGTACACGTCTCGGCGTTGCGCGATCTCCTCGCGGCGGGGCTCCGAGAGGTGTCGCCACTCCGTGACGAAGACACTTGCTCGTTCCGGGTCGTCCGTGACGACTTCGACGTGCGCCTCGACGAACGCCGCGAGCCGATCCACCGCGTCGCCGTCCGCGCTCTCGGCAAGCGCGGCGTCGGCGCCCGCCTCGAACGCCGTCGCAGCCCGATCGACGATCGACCAGAGAAGGTCCTCCTTGGAGGTCACGTGCGCGTAGAGGCTCGCCCCCTGCATGTCCAGGGCTCGGGCGATGTCGCGAACACTTGTCGCCGAGTAGCCCTGGGCGTGGAAGAGCTCTCCCGCGACCGCATCGATCGCCTGGCGCCGGCTGCGGGCCTCGATTGCCAAGCGTTGCCTCCTACCTAACGTTCGTTAGGACTCTAGGTCCGCACGGCGGTCGTTGTCAACGTTGCGGATGTACGATCCCATCGTGGCACTGGCTTCGCTCCGATCGCGTTTGAGGCTCCCGCCGATCAGGCCTCGCCGCCGCTCGGCGAGCCGGCCCGCGATCGTCGGAGCCCTCGCGTTGTTTCCGATCGCGACGCTGGCGATCGCCCTCGTCGAGGCTCCGCCACTCTCGATCCCCGACGCCTCGCCGATCTATCTCGTCGCAGTCGTCGGCGTCGCGGTGGCCCTCGGCACGGCGGCCGCGATCGCCGCGGCCGTCCTTTCCTTCCTCCTCTACGACTGGCTGTTCGTCGCCCCACGCTTCACGCTGATCGTCGAGGACCCAGCCGAGTATCTGAATCTCCTGCTGCTGCTGTTCGTCGGGATCGTGATCGGCCGTCTCGTGGCGCTCCAATCCGAACGTGCCGAGGACGCCGCGCGCCGCGCCCGTGAATCGCAGGCCCTGTTCCGGATCAGCCGGACGCTCGTCACGGCCCCTCGTGTCGCCGACGCACTCCCGGCCATCGTTCACGGGCTCGGGACGGAGACCCGGATGGACCGGGTCTGGATCGGTCGGCTTCACTCCGGGCGCGAGGTCATCGTCGCCGATTCGGGCAACGGACCCCATCCGTCGCCTCCCATCCACGTCCTCCTGACACGGACGCCTGGCGATCTTCCGGCGCGCTGGGTCCGCACCCACCAGCCCGCAGAACGCCGCGGCAGCGATCGGATCGCGCGACCGGAGTCCGAGCTGTTCCGGACGAAGATCACCGCCGATGACGAGACGCTGGGCTCCATCTGGGCAACACGGGCACGGGCGGAAGGGCTTCCCGACCGAGAGGAGACGCGCCTCCTCAGTCTCGCAGCCGACCAGGTCGGGCTCGCGTTCAAGCGCGAGAAGCTCGCCGAGGCGGCAACCGCCGCAGAGGTGGCCCGGCAGAGCGAGACCCTCAAGGACGCGCTCCTCGATTCGGTGTCGCACGACCTGCGGACGCCACTCGCCACGATTCGCGCTGCAGCCGGCAGCCTGATGGATCCGGAGGTCGCCTGGACCGACGACGAACGTCGCGCCGCGGCCCGGACGATCGACCTCGAGGCCGATCGCCTCAACGGCCTCGTCCGCAATCTGCTGGACATGAGCCGGATCGAGGGCGGGGCGCTCCGTCCGAGCCTGGAGGTCCTCGACGTCGAGGACCTCGTCGAGCCGGTCGTTGCACGGCTCGCTGGCGCCCTCGATGGCCACGAGATCGAGCTCCGGTTCGAGCCGGGCCTGCCGCCCGTCCGGGCGGACGCCGTCCACTTCGACGAGATCCTCACGAACCTCCTGGAGAACGCCGGGAAATACGCGCCGCGCGCCCCGATCCGCGTTGCGGCGACGGCCTGTGCCGACGGCCGTGTACGGGTCAGGGTCGAGGACGGCGGCCCAGGTGTCCCGCCGGAGGCACAGGAGCGCCTGTTCGAAAAGTTCTACCGGGTGCCGCGCTCGGGAGAGGGTTCGAGACGCGGGCTGGGAATCGGCCTCGGAATCGTGAAGGGACTGGCGGAGGCGATGGGCGGCGAAGTCTCTGCCGGTCGGAGCGACCTCGGGGGCCTCGCCGTCGACGTCTTCCTCCGGGCCGCCCCGGAGCCGCCGGGCGAGCCGGAGGCATGACGGCCGGTGGTGCGCGGCTGCTCGTCGTGGAGGATGACGAGCCGACTCGCGCCCTCATCTCGTCGAACCTGAACGCCCACGGCTACGGCGTCCGCGAGGCCGGCAGCGCCGGCGAGGCGATGCGCGCGTGGGATGCCCAGCGGCCAGACCTCGTCGTGCTCGACCTCGGCCTGCCCGACGCGGATGGCACGTCCCTGATCCGGCGTCTCCGTCGCGAGGCCACGACCCCGATCCTCATCCTGTCGGCACGCGGCGACGAACGCGACAAGGTGGCGGCCCTCGAGCTGGGGGCCGACGACTACGTCACGAAGCCGTTCGGCCTCGAGGAGCTCCGGGCGCGTGTGGCTGCTCTGCTCCGACGGTCGGCGGGGCCGGCAGCCGATGTCACCGGGTCGCTGCGACTCGGGCCGTTGACGCTCGACGTCGCGCGTCGAGAGGTTCGGATCAGCGGCCAGCCGATCGACCTCACGCCGCGTGAGTACGAGCTGCTCAAGGTGCTGATGAGCCAGCCTGGCCGGCTGGTGACGCACGGTCGCCTGCTCCGAGCCGTCTGGGGACAGCAGTACGCCGGCGAGGATCACTACCTCCATGTCTACGTGAGCCGGCTGCGACGAAAGATCGCCGCGGCCGATCCGACCGGCGAGTTCCGGGACCTGATCACGTCCGAGCCGGGGGTCGGCTACCGCATTCGCGAGGCATGACAGACCAGTATTGAGCGTCTGTTGAGGCCCGTGACACGACTGGACGCCCGCGTCCTCTTGGGGCCGCGGCCTACGGTCGAGACATGGACCGTCCCTGGTCGCAGATTCGCCCTGCCCCGCCCACCGACGCTCTCGAGATCGCCCTCTCCGAGATCGGCGTCGCAATCGAGCTCGTCCGGCGTCGGCAGGCGCGTAGGGTCCGCCTGAGCGGGCTCACCGGGATCGAGCGCGCCGCCGGTCCAGGGCTCGCCCAGGCTCAGGCGGCGGGCGTCCGGTTCGCCCTGGAACGCGGCGCACCGCCCGGTCGCGTCGTCAGCCTGCTCATCGGTCCCACGATCGATGACTGACGGCTCGATCACGAGCCACGACCCGGTCGCTGGGCCGTGATCGGAGGACGGCGACCGCTCCAGGGGCGAAAGGCCGGCGATCGGCGAGTCCGCGTGGAGCGCCCGCACGCGCCGTACTTCCGCTACGCGGGGCCGGGCCAGCTCGTCGCCCGCGAGGCAGCGTCCGCTCCGAGAACCGCCCGCGGGCGTGCGCTGGCGCGCGTGCGCCACGCAGTCTTCGGGCGGACCCTCTCGAACGAGGAGGAACTCGAGGAACGGCTGTCGAAGAAGAAGGCCCTCGCGATCTTCAGCTCGGACGCGATCTCGTCGTCGGCGTACGCCACCGAGGAGATCCTGCGCGTGCTGCTCGTGGCCGGTGCCGGCGCGCTCCTCGTGTCGGTCCAGGTGGCTGTCGCGATCGCGGTCCTGCTGGCCGTTGTCTCGGTTTCCTATCGCCAGGTTTGCCGGGCCTACCCGAACGGTGGCGGCGCCTACGTCGTGGCTCGGACGAACCTCGCCCCGATCTTCGGACTGATCGCGGCCGCCGCCCTCCTCATCGACTACGTCATGACGGTCGCGGTCTCGACGGCCGCCGCGATCGCCCAGATCCAGTCGGTCATCCCGGAGGCCTTCGACGTTCGGATCCAGATCGCATTCGTATCGATTGCCCTGATCACGGTCGCCAACCTCCGCGGCCTCCGCGAATCCGGAAACATCTTCGCCGTGCCCACCTACCTGTTCGTGGGCCTGGCGCTTGCCATCGTCGCGATCGGGGCCGTTCCGGATCCTGACCGGAACGGCGGAGCCCGTGCCGCCGGAACCGACGGCCGTGCCATTCGGGACCGAGACCCTTGGCGTCCTGCTGCTCCTGAAAGCATTCGCCGGGGGCTCAGTCGCCCTGACTGGCGTGGAAGCGATCGCGAACGGCGTGCCGGCATTCAAGCCGCCGGAGTCGAGAAACGCGGCCAACACGATGACGATCATGGCCGTCCTGCTGGCGATCCTCTTCATCGGCCTGACCGTGTTCGCAGTCGCGTTTGCCCTGCGGCCGACCGAGGCGGGCGGACCGTCCATCGTCGCCCTGGCCGCCCGAACCGCGTTCGGTGCGGGATCGCCCCTCTACTACCTGTTTGCGGCGAGTACCGCCCTCATCCTGTTCCTCGCCGCGAACACGAGCTTCAACGCGTTCCCACGGCTTGCCGCCATCCTCGCCGAGGACGGCTACATGCCCCGCCAGTTCAGCTTCCGGGGCGACCGGCTCGCCTATTCGTGGGGGATCGTCCTCCTCGCCGCCGTCGCGTTCATTCTCCTCGCGGCGTTCGGCGGCGACACGCACGCCCTCATCCCGCTCTATTCGGTCGGCGTCTTCCTCTGCTTCACGCTCAGCCAGTTCGGGATGGTCAAACACTGGCTCCGTGGCCGCGACTCCGGTTGGCGGTGGCGGCTCGGCGTGAACGCGGCCGGCGGGGTCCTCACGGCGGTCGTCCTCGGGATCGTCGTCTTCGAGAAGTTCGCCGATGGCGCATACCTGGTCGTCATCCTCGTCCCGGTCCTCGTCGGGATGATGCTGTTCATCAGCAGCCAGTACAGCAGGGCACGACGCCAGCTCGCCGTCGATCCGGCACACGTCGCGTCGGCGCTGAGACGGGAGGAGCGGATCGTCGTCCCGATCCATGGCGTCGACCGGTCCACGATCCAGGCCGTCAATGTCGGCCGCTCGATCGATGACGACATCCGGGCCGTCCACATCTCGGATGACCCGGTAGAGGCGGCCCGCGTGCGAGCGGCGTTCGAACGCCAGGTCCCGGGCGTCCCGCTCGTCGTCGTCGACTCACCGTATCGGGCCCTTGCCGGCCCGCTTCTTGCCTACCTCGACGTCCTCGACGCGGCGTGGCCGCCGGGCAAGCCAGAACCGATCACGTTCGTGGTCATCCCGGAATACGTCGCGAGCAGCTGGTGGGAGCGAGTGCTCTACAACCAGTCCGCCAAGCGACTTCGAGCGGCCTTGCTCGGACGGCCGCACACCGTCGTCGTCAACGTCCCGTACCGTCGCGAGGACCACGAGACCGACAATCTGCCGCGCGTTCCGGACGTGGCTGAAGAGGTCGGCCCAGCAGCCGGCGACTGATGCCCGTCTGACCCGTGTCGCAGGCCCGACCGGTGCAGGAGCGCACTCGTCGCACGCTCGAATATCCGGAATCCGGCTACTCTCTTCGTGACAGGTCGGTGAGCGGCCGCCCAATGTGGGCGCCCTCGGCCCGCCAAGGACCGAGGACCCGGCGATGACCACCGAACTCAAGCCGATCGCCCCGAGGGCGACAACCTACGATGAGCGCGGCCTCCTCCACGAGCTCGAGCCCGAGGCCGGCCGCCTCTACGACCGCCACGCCAAGGTCGCCCAGGAGTGGTTCCCCCACGACTACATCCCGTACCGGCTCGGACGCGACTTCGACAAGGAGCCCTGGACGCCAGATCAGCCGCGGCTGACCGGCGTGGCCCAGACCGCGTTCGAGGTCAATCTCCTGACCGAGGACAACCTGCCCTCGTACCACCGCCTCATCCACGGGATGTTCGGTAGCGGCGACGGAGCGTGGATCAACTGGATCGGCCGCTGGACCGCCGAGGAGGGACGACATGCGATCGTCCTGCGTGACTACCTGACGGTCACGCGGAACATCGACCCGATCGCCCTGGAGCGTGGACGGATGACCCAGCTCCAGCAGGGCTACGACCGAGACACGATCGATCCGCTCCGCGGCCTCGCCTACGTCGCGTTCCAGGAGCTCGCGACGCGGATCTCGCACCGGAACACCGGTCGCTACTCCGATGATCCGGTCGCCGACAAGATCATGATCCGGATCGCCGCCGACGAGAACCTCCACATGGTCTTCTACCGGGACATCCTCGCGGCGGCGCTGACGATCCAGCCCTCGGCAGCCGTTCGGGCGATCGTCGACGAGGTGATCGCGTTCCAGATGCCCGGCGCCGGCATTCCTGGCTTCCTCCGCAAGGCGGCCCAGATCGCCAAGGCGGGCATCTACGATCTCCGCGTCCACCGTGACGAGGTGCTCCTGCCGATCCTCAACCACTGGCGGATCTTTGAGCTGACCGGGCTGGACGCGGCGGCCGAGCAGGCGCGGCACCGGCTCGCCGAACACCTCGAGCAGCTCGATGTTGCAGCACGACGGTTGGAGGAGAAGCTCGGCCGGTCCAACGTGCCGAGGCTGGCCTCACCCGGCTGATCCGGGCGTCACCTGCCGCGAAAGCGTGCCCGCAGGGCGGCCATCGGAGCGTATCGCCAGCGGGGCAGGAACCGGGCCGCAAAGACGAGCTCCCGACACTCCTGTTCGACCTCGAATGGGGCGAGCAGGGTGTCGTCGAACAGCTCTGCTCGGCCGGCCGCGGCGAGAGTCTCCGTGTACGCGCCAAGGAACGCGGCGGTCGTGTCGGCGATCCAGCTGCTGACCCGCGGCAGCAGGGCGGCGTCGACGCCTTCCGCCACCACCCGACCGACGTGGTCGAGGCTCGTGGTCATCTGGGCGACGTCTCGGGCAGCGGGCCGGCGCGGGGCGTTCGACTCTTCGCCGAGCATCGGGTTGCCGTCGAAGTCGATGATCGCGAGGCCGCCACGCCACTCGAGGACCTGCCCGACGTGGAGGTCACCGTGGATCGTCTGGGTCGGCGTGCCGGTCTCGGAGCCGAGCGTCAGGAGGACGTTGCGGATCGGGCTGGCGAGGGTGCCCAGTTCACCGCCTCGCTCGGTGTCCTGGACCGAAACCGCCTCGTCCAGTGCTGCCGTCGCCGCGGCTCGCCAGGCGTCGACCTCCGTCGGGGTGGCGCGTGACGTCGGCTCCGGGATGACCTCCGACGGCGTCGCGAGCGCGATATGCAGGCCGGCGACGAGCCGCCCGAGCGGGCCGCCGATCCACGGGTCGCAGCCCTCCGGGCACGCGCCGTCGTCGTGGCGGAGATGTGCCTCGAGTCGGGCGACGCACCACTCCCAGCCGTCCCGGGCATCCGGCAGATACGCCTCGGCCAGCGCGATCGTCGCCTCGCGGCCATCCGGCGCGAGCCAGGCGAGCGATCCATACAGCCGCGGAACGGCCTCGTAGCCCACGGCGCCCAGGTGGGCCAACAGCGTCGCCGCCCGCTGCCCGCCCGCCTCAGGGCGCCCCAGCCACTTGACGATGACGGCGTCATCGACGACGACCGAGACGTTCGCCTGGTCCACCCCGACGGCGTGCTCCAGCGCGGCGATGTCGTCGCCGCCCGATCGTGACGGCACAGACGCGAGTCGACGGACTACGAACTGGCCGCCCGGCTCGTGGCGGCTCGCGAGCAATTCCACGAGCGCGATCGACAGCCCGTCGCCCGGCCGCGCCCGGCGCCAGCGCCCGCCCGTCGCGACGAGCGGAACGAGGGCGAGATGCGCGGCGGGGTCGGCCGCGATCCCGACAGCAAGGCGGCTGTCTCCGCCGGTCGCGAGCTCGCAGGCGTCGACGAGGGTGAGCCCGGCGAGCGGAATCGGCACGTGGCCTGTCGCGACCGGCGCGTCGGCCGGCGGCCACTGAAGCCGGATGTCCTCGAGGAGCGGCCCGCTCACGCCCCGCTGCGGCCGCCCCGCCGCGTACGATGCGTCACGACGCATGCCGTCAAATCCCTGGCTGCCACGTTCAGATCGTCACCTCCGAGGAGCATGATGGCGCACGAGCCCCAGACGATTCTCTCCATGCCTGCCTCGGCGTGCGGCCCGACCGACATGCGCATCGGCAGTGGGGCGGGAGCGTCCGCGCGGCGATGACGGCGACAGCAACCGAGCCGCGGCTTCGGATTGTGCGGGCGACCCGCTACGTGACCGCGTTCCGCGAAGGCGGGTCGCTGCCCGGTCTCGTGGAGGCCGATGACGACGGGCTCTACGTCGTCAAGTTCCGCGGAGCCGGCCAGGGACCCCGGGCGCTGGTCGCCGAGTGGCTGGCCGGCGAGATCGGCCGGGCGCTCGGGCTTCTCGTGCCCGATCTCGTCGGGGTCGATCTCGCCGCGGAGATCGCCGACTCGGAACCGCACGAGGAGATCCACGACCTGCTGACCGCCAGCGTCGGGCGAAACATCGGCCTGGACTTCCTGCCCGGGTCGCTCACCTTCAATCCCGCCGCCGACGCCGTCCCGAGCGAGGACTGGGCAGCGGATGTCGTCTGGTTCGACGCCCTCGTCACGAATCCCGATCGATCGGCAAAGAACCCGAACATGCTCGTCTGGCACGGGAGGACATGGCTCATCGACCATGGCGCCGCGCTCTACATCCATCATCGTTGGCACGACCCCGACGAGCATGCCCGGCGGCCCTTCGACCGGATCCGTGAGCACGTCCTGCTGCCGTCAGCGGGCTCGATCCAGGCCGCCGATGAGCGCCTCTCGCCGCTCGTGACCCGGGAGCTACTGGTGGGTCTGACGGATGCGCTCCCGGACGACTGGCTGGCCACGGACCCGGTCATCGGCGACGCCGCGTCGCAACGGCGGGCGTATGTCGACTATCTGCTGGCGCGCCTCGCCGCGCGGACGGCGTTCGTCGAGGAGGCGGATCGTGCCCGAGCGGCGGCGTAGCCAGTTCCAGTACGCGATCGTCCGGGTCGTGCCGGATGTCGAACGTGGCGAGTGCCTGAACGCCGGGGTGATCCTGCTCTGCCGGCCGCGCCGGTACCTGGCGGCCCGGGTCGGGCTCGACGAAGCGAGGCTGCGGGCACTCGCTCCCGACGCCGACCCGGCAACGATCCTGCCGCATCTCGCTGCGATCGAGCGGATCGCCGCCGGAGACCCGACCGCGGGCCCGATGGCACGGCTCGGCCAGGGCGAGCGCTTCCACTGGCTGGTCGCGCCATCGAGCACCGTCATCCAGGCGTCCGAGGTTCACACCGGAATCTGCGAAGACCCGGCCGCGGAGCTCGCCCACCTCTTCGAGCGACTCGTCGGCTAGCGGATCAGGCGCGCCAGCGGCCGTTCCACCCACCCGAATCGCAACCGATCGGTAACGCGACGGCTGTCGCGGGCCCGGGCGCCTCCGACTAGCGTGGGCCCACGATCTCCATCCCCGGCGTCACAAGGGGTTCGATTGATGGGACTCGCGAAGCCGCTGCAGCCCGAGCTGCGTTCGTTCGACTCGAACGCCAGGCCGACAATCAGCCGCTGGTATGACCCGGATAGCGCCTCGTTCATCGTCGATGAGCCGTCCGAGCGGCGTCCCGTGCCGATCGGCCGGGCCTACTCGCCGGTGAACCGCGGCGGACGCTTCTCGACGAAGGCGGCGATGCCTTCCGCGTGATCGGCGGTCGCGCCGGCGATGCCCTGAAGCCACGCCTCGTACTCGAGGGCCTCCTCGAGCGTTGACTCCGCGCCGCGATCGAGAGCGCGCTTCGTGAGCGCGAACGCGCGCGGTGCCCCGGCCGCGAGCCGTGTCGGCGAGGGCTCGGGCCGCCTCGGCCAGTTCGGCGAGTGGAACGACGCTGGCCACGAGCCCGAACCGCTCGGCGTCGGTTGCCGTAAGGGGCTCGCCGGTCATCGCCAGCTCCGCCGCCTTTGCCGTCCCGACGAGGCGCGGCAGGAACCAGGTCGCGCCGCTGTCGGGGATGAGCCCAACCCGCCCGAACGCGAGCAGGAAGCTCGCCCCTTCGGCGGCGATCCGGATGTCGCAGGCGAACGCGAGCGAGGCGCCGGCTCCCGCGGCGATGCCGTTGATCGCGCCGACAATCGGCTTCTCCAGCCGCCGCATCGCGAGGATGATCGGGTTGTAGCGCTCGCGGATTTCGGTGGCGAGCGGCGCTGCGCCAGGTTCAAGGCGCTCGCGCAGGTCCTGCCCGGCGCAGAAGGCGCGGCCCGCACCGGTGAGAATCACGACCCGTACGGTCCGGTCCCGGGCGACGTCCCGGAACGCTCGCAACAGCTCTTCCTTGAGCGGAACGGTCAGCGAATTGAGGGCGTCCGGCCGATCGAGCGTGAGTGTCGCGATCGCGTCGCCGATATCGACGCGAAGGTCGGCCATCAGGCCGGCGGGGGCGCGTCCGCGAATTCAACGAGCCGTCCATCGACGAGCTCGAAGACCCGTCGGTCAATCGGCTCGTCGGCGCCACCGGAGTGCTCCACGACGAATTCGGCAAACAGCGCTGCGAACTCGTCGTCTCCCGGCCGGAGCGTTCCGGCGACGAGGAGGTGCCGCTCCGGCAGTCCGACCAGGACCCGCCCGACCGGGCCGAGCTCGGAGCTCAGCTTCTCGATGACCTCGGGCAGGAGAATCCGGACCGCATCCCAGCCGTCTCCGGTGTCCGACGACAGCAGGCGCCGCTCGCCGGACACCTCGTCCGTCCAGGCAGCACCCGCCGACCAGGACGCGAGATTGCTCATCGCGGCGTCCTGGACGTCAGACGGCTGGACGCCCCACGAGAGGAGGTGGTCGCCGTTGACGATGACGTCGTACGAGCCGGCATTGAGAGCGTAGACAACGGGGATGTCGCACGGCCCCTCGTCGACGAGTGGCTGAGAATGGCTCCGGTTGGCCTCGGCCGCGAGCGCCTCCGGGTCGATCTCGCTGACCTTCAGCCCCTGCGTTCCGACAGGGCGGAGGGCCGGGTAGATGATCGAGGATGCGGCGGTCCAATCGTGCTCCGGCGTATCCGCGACGGGCCCGGTCGATGCGGGCGCGGGCACGTGGCCGCTGACCGGCGAGGAGGCGTCGATCGGGGCGAGCATGTCAGGGGCGGTGTCGCGGATGGTCCCGGGCGGCTCGTCGCCCATGTCTCTCCGCAAGTCCAGCCCGTAGTCGCTACCGCCCTGCGGCTTTCGCTCCATCCCGCGTCCTCCTGTGAGGCTGCCGTCAGCGCCCTCGCCATTGTGCCGGTCGTTTGTCGGTGAAGGCTGCCATCCCCTCTGTCTGATCCTCGCTCGCGAAGAGCAGGAAGAAGGCTCGACGCTCGAAGTCGAGACCGGCTGACAGCGGGAGCTCGTGTGCCCGGAGGATCGCCTCCTTGGCGGCCAGGACCGCGAGGGGCGGCTGGGCCGCGACGCGCTTCGCAAGCTCAAGGGCCGCGTCGAGCGTCGCCTCGGAGGGCACCACCTGCGTCACGAGACCGCCTGCCTCCGCCTCCCGCGCGGTCATCGATCTGCCGGTCAGGATCAGTTCCATCGCCCTCGCCTTGCCGATCGCCCGCGTCAGCCGCTGTGTCCCGCCCGCCCCCGGCATCACGCCGAGCTTGATCTCCGGCTGGCCGAACTGGGCGTCCTCGCCGGCCACGATCATGTCGCACGTCATTGCCAGCTCGCACCCACCACCGAGCGCGAAGCCGCGGACCGCGGCGATGAGGGGCGTCCGGACGGCCGCGATGCGGCCCCAGGTCGCGAAACGGTCGTCGACGGTGAGACTGACCGGCGTCTGGGTGGCGAGCTCGCGGATATCCGCACCAGCGGCGAACGCACGAGTCCCCGCGCCGGTGAGGACGATCGCCCGACAATCAGGATCGCGATCGAGCCGCTCGAGGTTCGCGACGAGCTCGTCGAGCAGATCGAAGCTGAGCGCGTTGAGCGCGTCCTGGCGATCGATCGTGACGAGGGCGACGTGATCGACCGGGCCGTCCGCGCCGATCGCCGGAAAGGACGCGCCGACAAAGCCATGCTCGTTCGGTGGCACCGTCCGGGCCCGCGCGGTGTCGGCCAAATTCGATCCTCCGTTGTCCTGACAGTATCCACACAGTATCCACCGTTCGGGAACAGTCGAAGTGCCAAAACGCACCACTGGATGGTGCAGCGGGGATCGGGCCGGCTTCGGGACCGTGCTCCGTCAGCCCATGTCCGGGGCATCCTCGACGACGAGGAACGTGGCAAGGCCGGGTGCGATCTCCCGGAGATTCCGACCGGCGGCCCGCATCGCGTCGGACGCGAGGCCGGCGTCGAGCGACGCCCGATCGTCGAAGTCCATCGCCGTGACGATGACGAGATCCGTCTCGCCGCCGAGTGCCTCGTGCACCCGCTGGACTCGGGTTGCCCGCAGGCCCGGCGTCTCTGCGACGAGCGGCAGATGCTCCGCGGCATAGCGTCGCTCGAAGGTCTCGAGAGCCTCTTGCCCGCCCTCGGGCCGACGGTAGAGCACGAGCAGCGTGGTCATCGTTCCTCCTCCATCACAGACTCCTCGTCGGCTCGGCGGCCGGCTCGTCGTCAATCCTCGTCGGCGCCGTTGATGCTGGGGCGGCCACCGAGCCCGGCTGGCCGGCGCGAATCCGGGCCACCGATTCTGTCGCCCGGTAGAAGCCGGTCAACGCTTCATTGAACAGGCCCGGACGCCTGACCATGACCTCGTGACCGCTGTCGGGCACGACGAACAGCCGTCCGTCCCGCAGTTGCCGCTGGATGCCCCAGGCGTGATCGACCGGGACGAACGGGTCGCGGTCGCCACAGACGACCATCGCCGGCGCTTCGATCGCGTGGAGGTCCCGCGGCGTCAGCAGCGGCTGCGACGCGACATCGGCGGCGATCGCCGGGAGGAGCCGGCGCCATGCACCGACGCCCTGGCCGGCATCGTGGCGACGCGCCAGGATCTCGCCCCAGGCGGGATCGTCGACGTCGGCCCGGTGGGGGTCCATCAGCCGGCGCGCGACCGAGGTGCGGGGCTCGCGCTGCGTCGTGATCCCGATGACGACGAGCGTCCGGAGCCGATCGTCGTGCGCGGCCGCGTACTGGAGCGCGGTCATCGCGCCCATCGAGAAACCGAGCAGGTGGAACGTCTCGAGACCGAGCCCATCGACGAAGGCCGCGAAGTCCTGGACCAGCCAGTCGTACTGGAATCCCTGGCTGGCATCCCACGCCGTCATCCCGTGGCCGCGAGCATCGGGCAGGTAGATCTCGAATGCCTTCGACAGCAGCGGGATCTGGGCGGCGAAGTCCTCCCGGCCGATCGATGTGGCTCCGTGGAGCATCACGAGAGGCGGCCCCGCGCCGTGGACCTCGTACGCGATGTCGAGGTCGTTCGCCCGGATCGTTGGCACGTGGCTACGGCTCCGAGTGTTCCGGGACGCCCTCGAGCGGGGACACCTCGGCGCGCTGGATCCGGAGATACTGGCGACGGTAGTAGAGCAGCGGCATCGGGTGCGGCTCGACGTTGGCCATCGCGTCGACCCTCCCGATGAACAGCTCGTGGTCACCGGCCTGGAATGTCTCGGCAACGGTGCACTCGAGCGTCGCGATGGCCCCGTCGAGCAGTGGCAGGCCCGTCGCGCCGGGCGTCCAGGACGCGCCGCAGAATGCGTCTCGCCCCGGTTCGACCGGGGCACCCGCGAAGCAATCGGACAGCGCCTGGCGATCCTCGGCCAGGACGTTGACCGCGTACCGACCGGTCCGCCTGACCGATGGCGTGATGAAACGCCGTCGATCGAGCGCGACCATCACGAGCGGAGGGTCCAGGCTGACTGACGAGAGGGCGTTGACCGTGATCCCCTGCGGACCGTCGTCGGTGAGCGTCGTGACGACCGTGACGCCGGTCACGAAGTGCCCCATGACCCGGCGGAACGCGTCCGCGGCGATCGGGGCGACGAAGGGCTCTGGCATGGCCGTGAGTCTAGCCGGGTCCGCCCGAGGGCTGAGGGAGGCGCCACTGCGCCTACAATCCCGGGCATGACCGATCGACCGACCGGCGGTGCGACGAGAATCGAGAGCGACTCGATGGGCGAGGTGGAAGTCCCGGTGGATGCGCTCTACGGGGCATCAACCCAGCGCGCCGTCCTGAATTTCCCGATCTCCGGCCAGCGCTTCCCGCGGCGGTTCATCCGGGCGCTGGCGCTGATCAAGGAGGCCGCCGCCGACACGAACCGCGAGCTGGGCCTGCTCGATCCCGACGTCGCCGAGGCCATCGGTGTGGCAGCGGCAGAAGTCGCGGAAGGCGCTCACGATTCGCAGTTTCCGATCGACATCTATCAGACGGGCTCCGGGACGTCGACGAACACGAACATGAACGAGGTGGTCGCGCAGCTCGCCTCCGACCGTCTCCGCGGCCGTCGGGTCCACCCGAACGACGACGTCAACAAGTGCCAGTCCTCGAACGACACGATCCCGACGGCGATGCAGCTGGCCGCGGCCATGGCGATCGAGGAGGACCTCCTGCCGGCCCTCGAGATGCTTCGGGCAGCGCTGGACGAGAAGTCGAAGGAGCTGTGGCCGATCGTCAAGACCGGCCGAACCCACCTCCAGGATGCCACTCCGATCCGACTCGGGCAGGAGTTCCAGGGCTACGCCGGCCAGCTCCAGGAATCAATTCGTCGCGCGCGCGCCGCCCAGGCCGAGCTGTTGTCGATCCCGCTCGGTGGGACCGCCGTCGGGACCGGCATCAACGCCCATGCCGATTACCCCCCGAAAGTGGCTGCGCGGCTGGCCGGCCTGACCGGCCTCGACGTCCGCGAGTCGGCCAACCACTTCCACGCCCAGGCGACGCTCGATGCGGTCATCGCGGCCCACGGCGGACTGCGAACGATCGCTCTCTGCCTCTGGAAGATCGCCTCCGACGTCCGGATCATGGGGATGGGCCCGCGGGCGGGCATCGCTGAGATCGCCCTGCCGGAGACGCAGCCGGGCTCATCGATCATGCCGGGCAAGGTGAACCCGGTGATCGTCGAGAGCCTGACGATGGTCGTCGCCCGGGTGATCGGCAATGACGCGACCATCGCGTTCGGCCAGACTGGCTCGCTGCTCGAACTCAACGTGATGATGCCGGTGACGGCAAGCGCCCTTCTCGAGTCGATCGCGCTCCTCGCCGCGTCCGCGCGCAACTTCGCCGACCGCTGCGTCACGGGAATCGAGGCGACGGACCGCGGTCCGGCCCTCGTCGAGCAGGGACTCATGCTCGCGACGGCGCTCGCCCCCGAGATCGGGTATGACGCCGCGGCGGCGCTGGCCAAGGAGGCGTTCAAGACCGGTCGCACGATCCGCGAGCTCGCTCTCGAGCGCGGGATCGTCGCAGACCGCCTCGCCGAGCTCCTTGACCCGGCCGCGATGACGGCGCCCGGATCAGGGGGTGGCGGCGGAGGCGGCGGCTGACGACCCTCAGGCGTACCGCGGGGACGGCGGCGTAGTCGATACCGGACGGGCCAGGAGCAGCACCCCGACGAGCGTCCAGGCGAGCCCGAACGCGAGCCAGGCGATCGGCCAGCCGAACAGCATGACCGCCGAGGCGAGCAGGATCGCGGCACCGATCGGCAGGTCCGCCGTCCGGATCAGCATGAGGCCGACCAGGATGCAGCCGACGAGCGCGATCGCCTGCGCGGCCATCGTGCCCGCGCCATACCCCATCCCGGCGATTGCCACCATCAACGCCACCGCCCATGCGATGTGGCCGGCGAGGGCGACAATCGCCCCGATCGTCCCCAGCCTTCCGCCGACGTCGCTCCGTCGCGCCCAGCAGCCAATGATCGCAACGAGCCCGGCCGCGACGGCGACGACCGTCAGCGGAAGGACGTCGACGAGGTAGCCGGGCCAGTCCGGCGGCGCTGGCTGGCCGACGACCGCGACCCCGGCGATCGTCCACGCGCCACCGCTCAGGAGGGCAGCGGCCGCGGGCAGTCGCGATTCGGCGTGGAGGCGGGCATCGACGGCACCCCGAGCAAGATCCAGCCGGGCACGTGGCCCGAGATCGGCCTGCTCGAGGACCGCCAGGACCTCGGCCTCGTAGCGGGCGCGCCAGGATGCCGGGTAGAGCCGGAGCAGACCCGCACCCGCGGGTCGCCGCGGGCTTGTCACCCGCCGCAGCCGCGGAGGACTCGTGGTGGGATGACTCCCGGCTGGCCCAGCGCGACCGGGAGCGGCCCGAGCATCACGTGCGAAGTGTCCACCGTCAGGACGCCGGCCGTGTCCACCTCGATCGCGAAACGATCCATCGAGCGGTCCGCCGGCCCGTACCGCGTCCCCTCTGGCTTGATGCCGAGCCGGTCGTAGCGCGATTGGTGGCACGGACAATGGAACCAGAAGTCCTCGATGCACGGGTTCGGGCGACACCCGAGATGCGGACAGATCTGCGAGACGGCGCGCACGTTGAGGGACGTGCCGTCACCGGTCGGGTCGGAGCCCGGGAACCACGCGCCGCGGTCGGGATCGATCGTCATGATGAACGCCCGGGCCTCAGGAACATACGCGGGGAAACCGTCGGCAACGGGCATCCCGGAGTTCGCAGCAATCAGGTCTTCGAGCGTTCCGATCCGGACCTTCGCAGAACCCGCGGCGGCCGCCCCCCACAGGAACGCGATCGTTCCGCCAGCCAGCTCGACGACCCAGACCCCGATCGCGGCGGCGATGGAGCCTCGAAGGAGCTGTCGCCTCGTCAGGCCGCCGCGGCCGGCCGCGATCGATCGGCGGACGGCGACCTGCGGTCGAGGCCCATCCGTCCCAGGCGCGATGAGATCGGCCATCTCAGCGCCTGATCTCTCCGTCCAGGCGCGCCAGGCCCGTCCGCACGAACCCATTGAGGTTGTCGAGCTGGGCCCGAACCGTCGTCTCGCCGAGCCCGGTCAGGCGGTACGGCCGTCGGCGATCCTCGGGCTCGAGGGCCTCGATCAGGCCGCGACGCTCGAGCCGGGCGAGTGCGCCGTAGAGCGTTCCGGGACCCATCGGGCTGCCGGAGATCTCCTCGACGTCGGTCATGATCGCGTAGCCGTGCTTCGGCCCGCCCGACAGCGACACGAGGATGTAGAGCGATGGCTCGGCGAATTGGCCAAGCTCTCCAAGCGACTCGTTCATGGACGACCTCATGTCTCGGTAGGCGATACATCGTGATCCGATATATCGCTCAGGGATATATAGGCAGGTCCAGGAGCGAAAGTCAATGGGGTAAACCGCCCGGCGCTCGTCGAGCAGACGAATCCGAGACGGGCCCCACGTAGAGTCCCCGAACGCAATCCGGCGCTGAGCGGCGACTTACATGCTCGCCGGCGCACGCTCCCTTGACCCCTTGGTCCGCCAGCCGGACCAACGGACGAACGAGAGCCCAGAATAGGGCCGAATTGACCCGCTCCCCCGACTGTTGGTCCGGTAGCCGGACCAGCCGAAGCACGAAGCAACGAATCCGGCCCGATTCGAATGTCTCGCCCGCTCGTTGGTCCGCCAGCCGGACCAAGGGCCGGGGATGGGTGGGCAACTAAGGCATGCGACGGCGGGCGCGCCACGCCGACGTGCCAACAGCGAAGAGAGGGAGCAACCATGGCCGACGTTCGAGGAAATCCGTGGGAGCACGATCCAGGTCCAACGGACGCGAGCGGCTGGGCTGGTCTCTTCGCGGAAACCCCCAACTACCGCGGCCTCGGCCGGGCCATCGTTGGGCGGGAAGCCTTCCGCTGGCATCACGGCCCGATGTTCTATCGGGGCCGCCTCGACGGGTCGGCGAAGGTCCTGATCGTCGGTCAGGAAGGAGCCCAGGACGAGTCGCTGTCGCATCGCTCGTTCACCGGTGGAACCGGCGCGAGGATGCAGCACATGCTCCGGTTCCTCGGCCTCGACCGGTCGTACCTGTTCCTGAACTCGTTCATCTACCCGATCTTCGGGCAATACTCCCAGGACCTGCGGCCGATCGCCCAGGACCCGCGGTCCCCGATCGCCGACCATCGAAACCGGGTCTTCGACAAGGCCGTGGTCGATGGCGACGTCCGGCTTGTCATCGCCGTCGGAACGGCGGCCAAGGAATTGGTCGCGTCGTGGATCAAGTCACATGGCGGCAGTGCGCAGTCCGACCAGCTGCACAATGCTTCCCTCGGCTCCCTTCCCGCCCGGGTCCGCACCATCGGGGTCGTCCACCCGGGCAGCGCAAGTGGCGGTTCGACGAGCGGGATCAAGGCTGACTTCCAGAGGGCCATCGACCGGATCCGGGACTGGCTCGACGATGACCCAAGCTGGCTCCCGGTGGACCCGGGAATGTCGCGGAACCTCGCCGCGACATTCCCGTACTCGTCGGCCGCGATCCCGTTCCGCGACTTCCCATTCGGCCTGTGCCCGCGTCTCGGGCGAGGCGGCACGTCGAGCAATCGCAGCGACAATCAGCGGGCGATCCGGCTGTTTTCGGCGGCAGGCAAATACAACGCGAGCGGGGCTCGCCTGAGCGACCCATCGACGGCCGGTGGAAGCAACCAGGGATATGACGACGATCCGGGCGACCTGCCATACGAACCGCCGCGGGCGAGTCCGCGCGCCTTCGATCCGGGGCCGCCCGCCGACCTCGCCCGGCTTCTCCTCGGCGGTGAGTCCGGCTTCGACTGGCCCGTATTCTCGTCGCTCGGGGTCACGTCGCACCCGTCGTTTGGTGTCGGCCCGATCTACCGGGGGCGATTCCGGCAGCTCAGCCTGGTCGTCCTTGCCGACCAGACGTCGCATGACGATCTCTTCACCGGGCGCGCCCTGTCCGGCGAGGCAGGTCAGCGGTTCCAGGCGTTCCTTCGTGCGGCCGGTCTGACGCAGCGCTACCTGATCATTCGGACGCTCCCGGTCGACACGCTCGATCTGACCGCCGCAAAGCGCAATACCCTGGTCGACAATCCCAAGGTGCGGGCGGTCCACCGCGAACTGCTCAGTCGGGTGATCGCTGCCAACAGCGGCGTCGTCGCGCTCGTCGCAATGGGCCCCGCCGCCCGCCGCCTGGCGCCGAATGTCGTCCCGTCCGGACTCACCGTGATCGAACTCGCCGGCCACGGAGACTCAGGCTGGGCGGCCTCGTGGCAGGCCGGTCTCACCAACCTCGCGGCCCGGACATACACGAAGGACCTGTCAAATCCGACGTTCGCGATGCCGACGACGCGAAGCCAGCTGCCCCGGATCGACTTGCCGTACGGAACGCCCCGCTGGATCGGCACATCCGGGGACCGCGGCGTACGACCCAGAGACCTGGATCTCGGGCGGCCGTCGCCCGATTACCTCAAGCTGTTCCTGCCGTCGTGGGCTGCCAACCTCGCTCCTGCGCCCCTCAGCGCGGCGGAACAGGCTGCCGCGGACCAGTTGTCATGACCGTGGTCCAAGACGCGCCGGCAACAACCCTTCCGTACGGTTAGCCCGACGGCGCCGCACGACGAGCAGGAGGAACCACGTGCCGATCAACCCGTCAACCGACCGCTATGTCCTGGAGGGTCGGGTCGTGACGATGGGTCCGCGGGGCGTGATCCCGAAGGGCCGGATCTACCTCGAGGGTCGGCTCATCAAGGCGGTCGGTTCGGCGACGGATCCGGTGCCGCCGGGCTTCGAGACGGCCCCGCGCGTTGGCACCGGCGGGACGATCTACCCCGGCCTGATCGAGCTCCACAACCACCTCTCGTACAACGCCATGCCGTTGTGGGAGGTGCCGACCAGGTACAGCAACAACGCCCAGTGGCGCGGCGGTGACGACTACAGCCGCAAGATCACCAAACCTTCCCAGGTGCTCGGCCAATCACCCGGGGTCCTCCAGGCCCTCGTCCGCTACGTCGAGTGCCGGGCGATGCTCGGCGGTGCCACCAGCACGCAGGGCATCACCCTCGCCAACGCTTCGAGCCTCACCCGACACTTCAAGGGCCTCGTCCGCAACGTCGAGTCGCCGGGGGACCCGGAGCTCGCCGCGGCCAACACGAACATCGCCAACCCGGAGCCAAACGGCGCCGACGCCTACTTCCTCAAGCTCGGCAAGCAGAAGGGCGCCTACCTCCAGCACCTGTCGGAGGGAACGGACCAGACCGCCCGCGGCTGGTTTCTGCGGCTCAAGCGCCCAAACGGCGATTGGGCGGTCACGAGTGCCCTGTCCGGGATCCATTCGGCGGCCCTCGAGCGGGCGGATTTCGACGCCCTCGTCGCCGCCGGCGCGTCGATGGTCTGGTCGCCGCTGAGCAACTACCTGCTCTACGGAGAGACGGCCAGGCTCCAGGCCGTCAAGGACTCGGGGATCCTCATGGCCATCGGCTCGGATTGGGCGCCGAGCGGAACGAAGAACCTCCTGGGCGAGCTCAAGGTGGCATGGCTCGCCAGCCAGGCCACGCCCGACCCGAACGGAGACCCGGTGTTCAGCCCCGAGGAGATCGTCCGGATGGCGACGATCAACCCGGCGAAGATCCTGCGCTGGGACAGGCGCCTGGGCTCGATCGAAGCAGACAGGTGGGCGGACTTCGTGGTCGTGAGGGGGACCTCGAAGGACCCGTACCTCAACCTCATCGAGGCGCGCGAGACCTCGATCAGCCTGGTGATGATCGATGGCATCCCGCGAGTCGGTCAGCCGAGTCTGATGAGCCGGTTCGGGCCGGGAACGGAGCAGATCAAGGTCGGGGGTGCGACGCGGGTCCTGAACCTGACCGACCCGGGCGGCGACCCGCTCGTCGGCGCCGTGACGCTCACGGATGCGACCGCGGCGCTGGCGGACGGGATGGCGAGGCTGCCGGAGCTCGCGGTCGCGCTCGACAACGCGGCGGCCAATGGCGTGTTCAGCGGCGCGGCAGACGCGAGCGGCACCGAGTGGCGAATCCTCCCCGACTTCGAGGAGGACGACCTGGCGAACGGCTGGGCATTCGCCGCCGAGCCGTACGCCTTCTGGGTCGCGAAGATGACCCTCGACCCGATCACGGTCGCCGACGACCCGAACCACCTCCGGACGCTTGTCGCGGCCCGCAACCTGCCGAAGTTCGTCAAGACGGGCCTGCCCCCGCTCTACGGCAAGAGCGTTCCACTGCCCGAAGGCGCCTCGTTCCTCGAGAATCCGGGGCAGCCGCTCGCCCCGGAGGTCACCGAGACGGCCCAGGGGCTCACGGATTTCCTCCGGAGCACCGGCGAGCTCACCCTCAACGATCGCCGGACGATCGTCGGTCAGGCGATCCTCCTTCTCCAGGAGAACTACGTCCACCTGCCACTCAAGCGAGCGATGCACGCCGTCGATCCGATCCAACGCCTCCGTCTGCTGACTCGCCGGCTGGACCAGCAGGACGAAACCACGATGGACCCGGAGCTGGCCTTCCATGCCGAGGTCAGCGAGATCTTCAACTCGCTTCGCGACCTGCACACCGTCTACCGCCTTCCGGTGCCGTTCAGCTCGCGATTGGCCTGGCTGCCGTTCCTCGTCGAGGAGTGTTTCGAGGGGGAACCCGCGCGCTCGCGGTACCTCGTCACGAAGGTCATCGCCGACGCCGGCCCGGCGGACTTCGTTCCAGGGGTCGAGATCACCCACTGGAACGGGATGGCGATGGAGCAGGCGGTCGCCCGCAACGGCGATCGTCAGGCGGGCAGCAATTCGGATGCCCGTCATGCCCGCGGTCTGAATTCGCTGACGATGCGACCGCTCGCCCGGAGCCTGCCGCCGGATGAGGAGTGGGTCACGGTCCGCTACATCCCGCTCGCCGGCCCTCGCGCCGATGACGGCCAGCCCATCGCCGCGGAATACACGCAGCCGTGGCTCGTGTTCCAGCCCGGCCAGACCGGCCGCTTCGATCCGGGCGACCTCGTTGCCGAGGCGACGGTCGTCGGTCTCGACGACCACACCGACGACATCCAGCACACCCGGAAGATCCTGTTCGCGCCAAAGGTCGCTGTCGCAGAAGAGCTGTCCGAGGGCCAGGTCGTGCCCGAGCACGTGGCGCAAGAACTGGCAGGCGGCGATGACGTCCTGGCGTCGCGGCTGCCGGGGGTCCTCCAGGCTCGCAAGATCCAGGCGTCCGGCGCCGGGCCGCGCGACCCGGAGTACGGATACGTCCGGATCTACACGTTCAATGTCGGCGAGGCATTCACGTTCGTCAACGAGTTCGTTCGCCTCGTCGAGGCTCTCCCGGCCAACGGCTTGATCCTTGACGTCCGCGGCAATGGCGGTGGGCTCATCTACGCGGCGGAGGAGCTGCTCCAGATCCTCTCGCCGCAAATCATCGAGCCCGAGCGAGCACAGTTCAGCACGACGCCACTCAACCTCGCGATTTGCCGCAACCATGCCGTCTCGACGCAGCTGGCTGGTCTCGAGCTCGCGCCGTGGATCGACTCGATCGGCGAGGCGGTCCAAACCGGAGCGTCCTACTCGCGGGGGTTCCCCATCACTCCCGAGGACGAATGCAACGCCATCGGCCAGCGGTACTTCGGTCCGACGGTGCTCATCACCGATCCGCTCTGCTACAGCGCGACCGACATGTTTGCGGCCGGGTTCCAGGACCACCGGATCGGGACGATCATCGGCGTCGGAGGCGCCACCGGCGCGGGCGGTGCCAATGTCTGGACCCACGGTCTGCTGAGCAGGCTGATGACGCCCGACAACGTCGACCCGGGACCGTCGCCCTATCGAACGCTGCCGCGCGGCTCGGACATGCGGGTGGCCGCTCGACGGACGACACGGGTCGGGGCCAGGCAGGGCGACGTCCTCGAGGACCTCGGCGTGAAGCCCGACATCCGATACCACATGACGCGTCGCGACGTCCTCGAGGGCAACCGCGACCTCCTCGACCTGGCGATCGCCGAGCTGGCGACGCGCGAATCGCATCCGACGAGCATCTCCGTCCAGCCTCGCCCCGGCCGGTTGCCGCTGATCGTGGTCCACGCCACACGTGTGACCCGGATCGATGCCCGGCTCGACATCCCGACGGACGGCGGGAGCGAGCAGCGCTGGTTCGCCTCGCAGGCCGTCCGCCGCGGTCGCGTCGAACTGGATCCGGAGGAGATCCTCGACCGGGGCACGCGCGGCTCCGTCCGGCTCGAAGTGAACGGTCGTGACGGTGACAAGCTCGTCGCGCGACTGCGGGCAACGATCGACCTCGGGTGAGGTGACCGCCGGCCGAGCCTCGTCGAGGCTGCCTCAGATCAGCCGCGTACCGCGCCTGCGCGCCGAGTGATCAGGGTGGCGCCAAGCGCCAGCCACGCCGGCACGACCGCCAGACCCGCGACGAGGAACGCAACACCGCCGGCCATCCGATCGCCTCCGACGACCTGGGTAGCCACGGCGACGACGCCAAGGACCGCGAGGCCCGACCCGACGACGATCGCCGACGCCACCGGCGACCACTCGCCGGCCCGGCCGGCGGCCAATCCCAGCCACGTGACGCACACCACCGCCGTGACGCCGAACGGGAACATCCAGGGTCCGAGCCCGAACAAGATGAGGCATGGCGTTGCGACCAGCGCGCTGATTCGCGCGACCCGCGCCGTCCGCGGCAGGGTGATCAGCTGACCGAGAAGGCCGCCGGCGAGGAGCAATGCCGCGAGGATGAAGAGCGGGAAGGCGGCCGAGCCGTCACGATACGCACCCTGATTGTCGTAGCGAACTGGACCGATCAACGCGACGCCGAACGACGCAACCCAGAGCACGGTCCCGGCGATCGCGGCGAACCCGAGCCGGCGGGCGACGAGGAGATCGGCCTCCGGGATCGGTGGCGGGGCCTCGCTCCCGGGCCGTCGGACCTGGGGATGGAGGTGGGCGTCCAGCGCGCCCCTGATCACGTCGGCGATCGCGAACGCGCCGAGCGGGCGCTCCGCGAGCAGCGCCAGGAACTCCCCTTCGTACCGCTCGCGCCAGGCGCCGGGATAGAGCCGAGCCAGGCGGCTCACCGGGTGCCCCGGATCCGATCGAGACCGGCCGCTACGAACCCACTCAGGTTGTCGAGCTGCGCCCGGACGGTCGTCTCGCCGAGCCCGGTCAGGCGGTACGGCCGTCGGCGATCCTCGGGCTCGAGGGCCTCGATCAGGCCGCGACGCTCGAGCCGGGCGAGTGCGCCGTAGAGCGTTCCGGGACCCATCGGGCTGCCGGAGATCTCCTCGACGTCGGTCATGATCGCGTAGCCGTGCTTCGGACCGCCCGACAGCGACACGAGGATGTAGAGCGATGGCTCGGCGAATCGTCCAAGCTCTCCAAAGGGCTGGTTCATCCGGCGGGACCTCCTTGGCGGTCAACGTCGTGCGACTTATATCGGGTGTCGGTATAGCGTGATGCGATGTATATCGTCGCGCGATGTAGATGTCAAGCCCGGGATCAGACGTCGTCGGGCCATACGCCTCCGCTACAATCCGCCACGATGACCTCGACACGACCGTGGGACCAGGCCGCCGTGCCGGCGAGGGTGGCAGAAGGGCGCCGCCCTGAGGTGGTCGCGCTGCCGCCGCAAGGTCTACCCACTGTCGCGGAGCTCTTCACGTTCATGCGGGACGCGGAGCTGCGATTCGGGACGCTCCGGCTCCGGATCGAGGAATGGACCCAGACGACACGCGGGCGGCACCTGGTGGCGATGGATCTCCTGCTGCGCCACCCCGGCGACGCCCGGGTGACGACGACCGAGCCGCACATCGGCACCGCCGGCAACTACGAGCTCTGGCTGTCGGACGGCGAGATGGTCCGGACGTACTCGGCACCCCACAAGCTCGGCACGCGGCGTCCGGTCCGACACACGATCCGCGGCCTCGACGGCGACGCCGCGCGCGACTTCCCCGGCATGTCCCTCGTCTATGTCCCGCTCACGCCGCTGCCGATGGAGACGGTGCCGGACACCTTCGTCCATCCAGCCGGGTACTGCCAGAACTTCCTGGCGACCGGCCGCTGCTGGATCTCGGGGACCGAGTCGATCGGCAACCGGCCGGCGATCCTCGTCGAGTGCGACCATCCTCGGACAACCGAGGTCGTCGCCGACCGTCCGGACTTCCATATCCAGATCGCAGTCGACCGCGCCGACGGCGTGATCCTCAGGCTCATCGAGACGATCGGTGGCGAGGTCACCCGCCGGGCGGATGCCGTCGAATACGCGCCGGACGCCCCACTTCCTCCCGCCGCGTTCGAATTCGAGTTTCCGTCCGACACGACGATGCTCTTCTAGCGTCGCCGGAACCGGTCCGGATGCCGGGCCACGCTCTTCCGAACCGGGAACGTGACGCGTATAGTCCGCGGCATCGCCCCGGAGGCAGATCGCTCACCACCGCACTTGGCGTTTCGAAAGGAGGGCCAGTCGACGATCGCCCAGCCGGTGGCCGCGGACGACTCGGTTTGCGCGGCATCCGGCACCTGGTCGCGACCGAGGTCGCGACTGACTCGATCCCAGCGTCATCCGCCCGGCGCCACCGCGCGCCGGATCCCCGTTTCGGCCGGGCCTGAGGGAGGACCCGGCGGCTCGGCGAGGAGGGACTCCGTCGAGCAGGTCGATTGAGGGAGGTCTCGATGACACAGGCTCGTACCCGCGAAGAGGTTCTGCAGAAGGACCGCGAGGACCTACACAAGCTGGGCTACGCGCAGGAGCTCTACCGCTCGATGGGCGGATTCAGCAACTTCGCGATCAGCTTCTCGATCATCTCGATCCTGACCGGCGCGGTCATCCTCTACGACTACGGGCTCGCCTGGGCAGGCACTGCGGCTGTGCTCATCGGCTGGCCGCTCATCACGGTCTTCGTCCTGCTGATCGCCGCCTCGATGGGCGAGATCGCGTCGGCCTACCCGACGGCCGGCGGCCTCTACTACTGGGCGTCGAAGATGAAGAACAAGAACTGGGGCTGGTGGACCGCCTGGCTCAACCTGATCGGCCAGTTCGCGATCGTCGCCGGCATCAACTACGCGGCCGCCGCGTTCCTGAACGGGACGATCATCACGCCGATTCTCTCGAACTTCGGCATCGAGTACACCAACACGACGACGTTCCTGGGCGGGTACCTGAACGGCCAGCTGATCACGATGGGCATCCTCATGCTCGTCGAGCTGGCGATGAACATCGCCGGCATCACCCTCGTCGCGATCCTCAACCAGGTCAGCGTCTGGTGGCACATCGCCATCGTGGGAGCGGTCGTCGTCCTGATCTTCCTGGCCGGCAAGCCGGACGAGTCGGGCCTGACGTTGTTCGCGATCCAGCCGCTCGATACGGCCGGGAGCTGGCAGAACAACCTCGGCGTCGTCACGCTGGACTACGGCCCGGCGCTCTCGTACCCGCTGATCCTGGCCTTCTTCTTCTCGCTGCTCCAAGCGAACTGGACGTACACGGGCTACGACGCGTCCGCCCATGTCGCCGAGGAGACCGTCGGCGCGCGCGTCGCGAGCGCGTGGGGCATCTTCCTGTCGGTCGCCGTATCCGCGGTCGTCGGGTTCATCTTCCTGTTCGCGCTGACGACGCACCTGCCGAGCATGTCGACGCTGTTCCCGACAACGCTCGACGACACCACGCTGCCGACCGCGAGCCAGTACTACTTCGGCGGTGGCGTCGCCGTCATCGACATCCTCGTCTACAACCTCGGCGCCCAGCTGGGCAACGTCCTGGCGGCCGGCATCGCGATCGCCATGGCGTTCTGCGGCCTCTCGTCGGTCGCGTCGGCCGGTCGGATGCTGTTCGCGTTCAGCCGCGATGACGGGATCCCCGGTTCCGGCTGGCTGAAGAAGGTGTCGCACCGCTACCGCACGCCTGCCAACAGCCTGGCCGCGATCGTCGTCGTGTCGTGGCTGTTCTCGGTCGCGGCGTTCATCGTCGGGACCGGCACGGCGATCGTCATCGTGACCGCGATCAGCACGATCTTCCTGTACGCCGCGTACGGCGTCGTCATCTACCTCGGTGCGACGACGACGGAGTGGCGGACCGAGCGTGTCTGGAGCCTCGGCCGCTGGTCCAAGCCCGTCGCCGCGCTGGCGGTCTTCTGGGTCATCGTCCTGATGGTCCTGTTCTCGTGGCCGACCTCCGGCAACATCTCGTTCCCGTTCATGGCGATCACGGCGATCCTGCTGGTGATCTACTACTTCGCCTGGGCACGGTCGCGCTTCAAGGGCCCGCAGGTCCAGGGCGCCGAAGGCGAGCTCACCGAGATCGAGCGCGAATTCCAGAAGGCCGCGGAGGGGCTCAGCACCTCCTGACCGCCCGGCGACCGTTCAACCGGGGCCGGCCTCCGCGCCGGCCCCGAAACCACGCATCGAGAGGGCCACGATGAGCGACACCCACGGCACGGCCGGCCACGACATGAATCCCGGCCTCGAAGAGCTCCAGAAGATGGTCCGCGAGGGGCGGATCGACACGCTCATCGTCGCGATCACCGACATGCAGGGCCGGCTGATGGGCAAACGGGTCCAGGGCCAGGCGCTGCTCGAGGGCGTCATCGACCACGGGGCACACTTTTGCACCTACCTCCTCGGCACGGACATGGAGATGAACACGCCCGAGGGGTTCGCCCTCATGAACTGGGAGACCGGCTACGGCGACTGGATCGCCGAGCCCGTCTGGGACACACTCCGGTTCCCGCCCTGGCTCGAGAAGACCGCGATCGTCCTGAGCGATACCTTCACCGACGAGGGCCACAAGGAGATCCCGGTTTCGCCGCGGACGATCCTGAAGCGCCAGGTCGCGAGAGCCGCCGAGAGGGGAATCACGGTCAAGGCCGGCACCGAATTCGAGTACTACGTGCTCAAGGAGACGTGGGACGAGTCGGCGGCCCTGGGCTGGGGCCCCCCGGTCCGATTCGGAACCTACAACGAGGACTACCACCTCCTCCAGGCCACCAAGGCCGAACCGCTCCACCGGCTGCTCCGCAACCAGATGACAGAGGCCCGGATCCCGGTCGAGTTCAGCAAGGGCGAGGCGGCGCCGGGCCAGCACGAGGTCAACATCCGATACGACCACGTGCTCGAGTCGGCCGACCGGAGCGTCCTCTTCAAGCACGGCGCGAAGGAGATCGCCTACCTCAACGGCTGGGGCCTCACGTTCATGGCGAAGCCGGACCACACCTGGACGGGCTCCTCGGGCCACCTTCACATGAGCATCTGGAATGCCGACGGCTCCGAATCGCTGACGCATGACAAATCGTCCCGGCGCCCGTACGGGATGTCCGACACGATGGCCTGGTTCATGGCCGGGATGATGGCCCTGTCGCGTGAACTGGCGATCTTCATCGCCCCCAACATCAATTCATACAAGCGGTACGCCTCCCTGTCGTGGGCCCCCGTGAATGTCGTCTGGGGTCGCGACAACCGCACGACAGGCTTCCGCGTCGTCGGTAACGGATCCAACCTCCACGTCGAGAACCGCTTTCCGGGCGGTGACATGAACGCGTACCTGACCTACGCCGCGATGATCGGGGCCGGGCTGTGGGGGATCGAAAAGAAGCTCGAGCCGCCCCCTGAGTTCAAGGGGAACGGCTACCTCGCCAAGGACGTGCCCCGGATGCCGCGGGCGCTCTACGAGGCGATCCCGGAGCTGGAGCGGTCGAAGGCGGCCGTCAAGATCTTCGGCCAGGATGTCGTCGATCACTATCTGAACGCCGCCCGAGTCGAACAGGAAACGTACGACTCGATCGTCCACCCCTGGGATCGCGAACGTTATCTCGAGCGCAGCTGACGCGGCGAGGCGACGGCCGGCTTCCGGCTCCTGCCCCACTCCGGCGCGAGTACCATTCGGCAACTTGAGGGGGCCCAGCTGACGGAGGAGAGGGTGCGTCTCCAGGACAAGGTCGCGATCATCACCGGCGCCGGCGGCGGGATGGGCCGCGTCGCCGCGCAGCTGTTTGCCGCCGAGGGCGCGAAGATCGTCGTCGCCGAGTTCGGCGAGGCACCAGGCGAGGAAACCGTTCGCCTGGTTCACGAGGCAGGCGGCGACGCCACCTTCGTCAGGACGGACGTCTCGGACGAACCGTCGGCCCGCGGCATGGTCGACCACGCGATGGACGTCTACGGCCGCGTCGACGTCCTGTACAACAACGCAGGGGTCATGCCGGAGGCCGACCATTCGGTCGTCGACACCGACGTCGCCACCTGGGACCAGGTGATGGCGGTCAACGTTCGCGGCGTGTTCCTCGGCTGCAAGTACGCGATCCCACGGATGATCGAGGGCGGGTCGGGATCGGTCATCAATGTCGCCTCGTTCGTCGCGCTCCTCGGGTGCTCCGTCCCGCAGGATGCCTACACGGCGTCGAAGGGTGCCATCCTGAGCCTGACGCGCAGCCTGGCCGTCCAATTCGGACCGAAGGGCGTGCGAACGAACGCGATTTGCCCCGGTCCAGTAGAGACGCCGCTCCTCATGGACTGGCTCGTCAAGGACGAGGAGGCAAAGCGAATCAGGCTCGCCCGGAACCCGACCGGCCGGTTCGGCAAGCCGGAGGAGATCGTGAACATGGCGCTCTACCTCGCCTCGGACGAATCGCGCTGGACCAACGGCGCTTCGCTCGTCGTCGACGGCGGCATCAGCGTCAACTACTTCTAGGATGGAAATAGACAGCAGGCCGGGCGGCCCGGCCGTGGCGATCGGTGTCGACGTCGGCGGGAGCGGAATCAAGGCCGGCGTCGTGGACGTCGAGAAGGGCGAACTGATCTGGCCGCGCCTGCGGATCGCCACGCCGGCTCCCTCGACGCCCCAGGTCGTCGTGCGGGCGATCAACCGGACCGTCAGCCGGGCGATCAAGGACGCCGGAGGCCTGCCGGACGACATACCCGTCGGCGTCGGCGTCCCATCGGTCGTCATTGACGGCGTGACCAAGTCGGCCGCGAACATCGATCCGGGCTGGGTCGACTTCAATGCCGGGCGCTCGCTCGAATCTGCCCTCAACCGGCCGGTGACGGTCATGAACGACGCCGATGCGGCGGGGCTCGCGGAGATGCGCTTCGGTGCGGGCGCGGGCGAGCCGGGCGTCGTCCTCGTCCTGACCCTCGGAACCGGGGTCGGGTCGGGCCTGTTCAACGACGGCGTCCTCGTTCCGAACACCGAGCTCGGACACATGGAGATCCGTGGGCGAGATGCGGAGCGGCGCTCGGCGGCGGTCGCCCGGACTCGGCGCGGGCTTTCGTGGAAGGCGTGGGCGATGGATCTCGACGAGCACCTGGCGGCGATCGACAAGTTGTTCTCGCCGAACCTCATCATCCTGGGTGGCGGCGTCAGCAAGGGGCCCGAGCGCTTCATCCCGCGCCTCACGGTCCGGCCGCGCGTCGTACCCGCCAGGCTGCGCAACGACGCGGGCATCGTCGGGGCCGCGATGGCGGCCGCCGAGCGGCACAGCACCGGCTAGATCGGACCCCCGCTCGCGCACCGATCCGGCCACCCGTCGCCGCCGGGATAATGAGCCGCGATGCCCGACTTCCAGATCCCGTCGTTCGACCTTGCGCTGACCGACCAGCTCGCCTTCATCCTCGGCCTGGGCGGTGGCAGTCGGGGCCGCCCTGGTCGGCGGGGTCATCGCGGTCCGCCTCCGTCAGCCGGCGATCGTTGGCTATCTCCTCGCCGGCGTAGTGATCGGGCCGTTCACCCCGGGCTTCGTCGGCGACGTCGAGCAGATCTCGATCCTCGCCGACGTCGGCGTCGTCATGCTGCTGTTCGCGCTCGGTGTCGAGTTCTCGGTCCGCGAGCTGCGCGATGTCCGGCGCCTGGCGTTGCCCGGCGGCGTCCTCCAGATCGTCATCATCCTCGGCGCGGGTGCCGCGGTCGCCATCGGCGTTGGCCTCGAACTCCAGGAGGCGCTGGTCATCGGCGCCTGCCTGTCGATCTCGTCGACCCTCGTCGTCATCAAGTCGCTGATGGATCGCGGCGAGATGGACAGCCTTCACGGCCGCGCCGCCGTCGGTTGGTCGATCGTCCAGGACCTGGCGACGATCATGTTCATCGTCACCCTGCCGACGCTCGCCGGGGGTGAGGCCCTCGGCCCGCTCGCTCTCGCCATCGGCAAGGCGGTCGTGTTCCTGATTCTCGCCTACGTGGTCGGGACTCGGCTCCTGCCCTGGCTGTTCCGGAGCGTATCCGAGCTGGGATCGAGCGAGCTGTTCCTGTTGACGGTCGTCGCGACGGCACTGCTGACGGCGTTTATCTCGAGCGCGATCTTCGGCCTGTCGCTGGCTCTCGGCGCCTTCGTCGCCGGGATCGTCGTTTCCGAGTCGGACCAGTCGCACCAGGCGGCGGCCGAGGTCATCCCCTTCCGTGACCTGTTCGCGGTCCTCTTCTTCGTGTCCGTCGGCATGCTCGTCGACCCGACGGCGGTCGTCGAAAACGCCCCGATCATCGCGCTCCTCGTGGTCGTCGCGGTCGCCGGCAAAGGCGCGGTCATCGCCCTCCTCGGCCGCGCGTTCCGGCTGCCGCTCCGCTCCGCGCTCCTTCTCGGAGGAACGCATGGCCCAGGTGGGCGAGTTCAGCTTCATCCTTGCCGAGGAGGCCCTCGGGCTGGCGGTGATCGACGAGGAGGTCTACAACATCATCCTCGGGACGGCGGTCGTCACGATCCTGCTGACGCCGCTGGCCCAGCGAGTGGCGAGCCGACTTGCCCTCAGGGTCGAGGCCCTGACCGACGAGCGCGATCGCCAGGCCGGTGCCTACGTCCCGTCGCCAGTCGAGGGCGCCGCGCCGACATCCCGCACCGAGCTCGAGTTCGCCGAGGACGCAGACGTCCGAATGTCGATCGTCGTCCTCGGCGCCGGACGAGTCGGACGGGTCGTCGTCAAGGCGGTCCGGGCGCGTGGCTTTCGCTGCGTCGTGGTCGACCGTGATAGCCGACGGCTCGACGAGATGGCCCGCCTCGGGGCGGCCACGATCTTCGGAGACGCGGCGAACGCGCACATCCTCAGCCGTGCCGGACTCGACCGCGCTCGCGTCCTCATCGTCTCGGTCGGCGACCCGCTCACGGCAAGGCTCGCAACCGAACGGGCTCGCCAGCTCAACCCGAAGCTGATGATCGCGGCCAGGGCGCGCGGCCGAACCGAGATCCAGGAGCTGCGGACGAAAGGGGCCGGGCGGCTGTCCGACCCGGACGCCGAGGTTGCCTTCGAGCTGGCTCGCCACGCGCTCCAGCGCATGGGAGTGTCCGGACCTGAACTGGTCGCGATCGTGGCCGGTCTCCGTCGCGACGCGTACGGACGCTGAGGGACACCCTCGAACGAGAGCTCCTCGCGGCCTGCCCGGCGTATGATCCCGGCCAGACTTCCCGCGGCAGAGCCGCGATGCACGAGCACGCACGAGGACTTCCTCATGACCACCCAGGAGCGGGCATCCGGTCCCGACACCGCCGAGCCGACGACCGTCCGGATGGTCATCGGCGGCGAGCAGGTCGAGGCCGCCGACGGGGCCACCTTCGATGTCGTCAACCCGGCGACGGGCAAGGTCATCGCCAGGGCCCCGCTGGGTGGCAGGGAGGACGTCGACCGCGCCGTCGCCGCCGCCCAGAAGGCGTTCGAGGATCGCAAGGGTTGGGCCGCCTGGGCGGCCGGCAAGCGAGGACGGACGCTCTCGAAGTTCGCGGCCCTCGTGAAGCAGAACAGCGAAGAGCTCTCCCAGCTTGAAACAGCGAACGTCGGCAAGCCGATCACATCGTCGCGGGGCGAGGTCATCGGGGCGAGCCTCGTCTTCGACTACTACGCCGGGGCGGCGAACAAGATCTTTGGCCAGACGATCCCGGTCTCGAAGCCCGGCCTCGACCTGACGCTGCGGGAACCGATCGGCGTCGTCGGGCTGATCGTGCCGTGGAACTTCCCGATCCTCATGGCCTCGTGGAAGCTGGGGCCCGCGCTGGCGGCCGGCAACGCGTGCATCCTGAAGCCCGCGAGCTACTCCCCGCTGACGGCGATCCGGCTCGGCGAGCTGGCCCTCGAGGCGGGCATTCCGGCCGGAATCGTCAACGTCGTGACCGGGCCGGGCGGCACGGCGGGCGCCTCCATCGCCGCCCATCCCGGGATCGGCAAGGTGGCGTTCACCGGCGAGACGACGACCGGCCAGGAGATCATGCGGCTCGCCTCGGCCAACGTGAAGAAGATCTCCCTCGAGCTCGGCGGCAAGAGCCCGAACATCGTCTTCGCCGACGCCGACCTGGAGAGGTTCGCGAAGGAATCACCCACCAGCGTCTTCGACAACGCCGGTCAGGACTGCTGCGCCCGGAGCCGGATCCTCGTCGAGCGATCCGCCCATGACCGGGTCGTGGAGCTCTTCGCCGAGGCGACCCGAAATGTGAAGGTCGGCGACCCGCTCGACGACGCGACGGAGGTCGGGACGCTCGTCAGCACGAAGCAGCGCGATCGGGTCAAGGACTACATCGAGATCGGGCTCGGGGAGGGCGCGACGATCGTCGTCGGAGGCGTCGAGCCGGACGATCCCGCGCTCGCCGGCGGGGCCTACCTGATGCCGACGATCTTCGATGGCGTCACGAACGACATGCGCATCGCCAGGGAGGAGATCTTCGGGCCGGTCGTCTCGGTCATCCCGTTCGACACCGAGGAGGAGGCGCTCCGTCTCGCCAACGCGACGCCGTATGGCCTGTCCGGTTCGATCTGGAGCCGGGACATCGGCAAGGCGCTCCGGGCGGCGAAGGGCCTCCAGGCAGGGGTCATCAGCGTCAACTCGAACAGCTCCGTTCACACGGAGGCGCCGTTCGGCGGCTACAAGATGTCCGGGATCGGGCGCGAGCTCGGCATGTCGGCGCTGGACCTCTACACCGAGACGAAGAACGTCTTCATCGACCTCACGTAGGAGATCCTGGCCCGCGTCAGCCCTCCCAGTCGCCGCCGCGCTGGGCGACGTGGATGTCCGGGTGGCGACGCCGGACCCAGTCGCGGAGCGCCCAGTGGGTCGTCTTGAACGCGATGCCGTGCCAGGGAATCGCTGCGGGCCTGAAGGCCTGGATGTCGAGGGCCTCCGGGTTCAGGCGGTATTCGCCACCGACCACGCGGGCCTCGAACACGATGACGACGACCGCCGCCTCGAGGCGTGAGTAGAGCCCGACGATCTCGCCAGGGGCGACGATCAGGCCGGTCTCCTCGAGCGTCTCGCGGATCGCCGCCTCCGTCACGGTCTCGTCCACCTCCAGGAAGCCGCCCGGCTGGGCCCACGAGCCGCGCCCCGGCTCGATACCGCGGCGGAGGAGGACGACTTCGCCGGCTTCGTTGATGGGGATCGTCGTCACGACGAGCCGTGGATTGACGTAGGCGACGTACCCACAGGACGAACACGCAAGCCGATCCCGATCCTCGCCCTCGATCGCGCCGAACTCCAGGCCCGCCCCGCATCGCGTGCAGAAGTTGAGCGACGAGGCGAGCCAGGGCGGGACGCCGCCCCCGGACGGGATGTCCGTCGAGCGCGCGTCCGGGCCGCGATCGTAGGAGTCAGTCATGCGAGGACCACGGCGACCGAGCCGGCGACGAGCGCGGCGAGCCCGATCAGCGTGACGACCACCCACGCAAGCCGAAACAGCCCCTTCCCCCGGTCGACGGGCATCCACGCCCACGCCGACCGCCAGATCCGAACCGCGGCGTCGGCTGTCGTGATGAGGAGAAGCGGCGTGGCGACCACCACGCAGAGCTTCACGAGCGGACTGCCGAGCGGCGTCCCGAGCTCGAGCGCCGTGATCGCGATCGCGCCCAGGAGCAGGACCGGCACGGACAGCAGGACGTAATGCTTCTGGAGTGGCGTCGGTGCCGTTTCCGGGACGGAGCGGGGTGGGAGGCCCTGGAGGCTCGGCGGGAGGGTGGGTGCCGTGTGGGGTTGGGCAGCCCGGGTTGCCGGCTCGCGCACGACCTGCCGATCGAGGACCGGCATGCCCGATTCCCAACGTTCGTCGTCCATCGGGGCGAGTGTACGTCGGGCGGTCGTAGCGGCCCGCACCGCGGCGTTGCCCGCCTCAGAGCCCCGTGTTCGCCGCATCCTCTGCAATCGCCTCGGCCTGGATCCGGCGGCGATCTGCGAGCCGTTCCCGCAGCTGCGGATCGGCAAGTGCCAGCATCTCCGCGGCGAGGAGGCCCGCGTTCTCCCCGTTCCCGACGCCGACCGTTGCGACCGGTACGCCCTTCGGCATCTGGACGATCGCGAGGAGCGCATCGAGGCCGTCGGCGACACCGCCCGCCATCGGGACCCCGATCACCGGAGCCGTCGTCTGCGAGGCGAGCACACCAGGCAGGTGCGCCGCGAGCCCGGCGATTGCAATGAAGACGCGGATCCCGCGTTCCTCGGCGGTCGACACGAAATGCGCGAGCAGGTCCGGCGCCCGGTGAGCGGAGATCACCCGGGTCTCGGACGGCACACCCAGCTCATCGAGAACCGCGGACGCCCGCTCGGCCGCAGCGATGTCGGACCGGCTTCCGACGACGATGCCCACGCGCGCCGGTGCTGCCTGGCTCAAGAGACGCCCTCCTTCATCGATGAAGTGTAGATTCCGCGAATGCGTACCGTGATCGGCCGACGCCTGACCGAGGTGGACGTCGGCTAACTCGCTCAACGGATCGCCCGATCTCGCCGGGTCATCATCGACCTCGGTGCCGGCGACGGTCGGTCGGTCATGGCCAGGGCGCGGGCAGAGCCCGATTCCCTTGTCGTCGGAATCGATGCGAATGCCGCCGCGATGGCCGAAGTCTCGCGCCGCGCGGCGCGGCGGACGGGCCGTGGCGGGCTGTTGAACGCCATCTTTGTCGTCGCTTCCGCGGAACGGCCTCCTGCGGAGCTTCTCGGGGTCGCGGACGAGCTGACGATCCTCTTTCCCTGGGGTTCGCTCCTCCGCGGTGCGCTGGCCGTGGACGAGACGGCCGCGGCCGGAATCGCCTCGTTGCTGCGACCTGGCGGCAGCGTCACGGCGTTCGTCTCGATCGCAGCCCGTGACGGGCTGGGCCTTGAACCACTCGACGAGCCAGGCGCGATCGAGAGTCTCGCGAGCCGATGGGCCTGCCACGGCCTCCGGCTCGAGGCGATCAGCCCGGCCAGCGCGGACGAGTTGAACGCAACCGGGTCGAGCTGGGCGCGGCGGCTGCAGGCAGGCGTGAAGCCCGGGCGTCCCGCCTGGCGGCTGACCCTGAGGCACGCGTCAGCGGCGGCTCGGGAGCCCGCGCATGACGTCTTTGCGAGAGGTCGGTAGAATGCCCGAGCGATGAACAGGCTGCCTCCGCGGTCATTGACGCGCCTCCTGCTCGTGAGCGCCATCGCCCTCGGGGGGATCGGTGCTGCCCCCGCGAGTGCCGCGGCGGCCGACAAGGGCTTCGCGATCGATCTCGCCGGCAAGAGCGACTACGTCGCCCAGACGAACTTCGTCCAGTGCGTCGGCGCGAGCATGCAGATGATGCTCAACATGATGAGCGAGGGGAGCGATCGCAGCGCCGCGACCCAGCGAAACGCTCCAGGTCCTCGCGCGCGAGCTGAGCGGACCGTCACGGACCGGTCGTCAGCGCTCGGGCGCAAGCGTCCGAGGCTGGGCTGGCGGTCTCAACCAGCTCGGGGCCGGGCCATATCGGCTGACGGGCACCACGACGCTCGAAGAGGCACTCCGGCTCGGCGCGATTGCGATCCGCACGACCGGCAAGCCTGTCGGGCTTCTCGTCTGGCGTGGACGGCACGCCTGGGTCATGAGCGGATTCCGAGCGACGGCCGACCCGCTCACGACAACCGATTTCCGGGTCACCGGAGCGACCGTCCTCGACCCGCTCTACCCGCACGGATCGAGCGTGTGGGGTCCGAGCCCCAAGCCGCGGGAACTGCTCAGCGTGAAGGAAGTCGGCCGCCAGTTCGTTCCTCGGCGCCAGGGGTCCATGCCGGCCGGCACCGGCCTCGGCTCGACGATCATGTCGTCCCTCTCCGGCAAGTACGTCCTCGTCCTCCCGTACGAGATCAGCCCCTTACCCACGACCTCCCGCCGCGCCGTCTGACCGCCGCGTGCCGGATCGCACCGCGCTGATCCTCGACGTCGACACGGGGATCGACGACTCGCTCGCCCTCCTGTACGCCGCCGCGTCGCCCGACGCCGAACTGGTCGCGGTGACCTGCGTGGCCGGCAACATCGACGCGCGACAGGTCGCGGCCAATACCCTGGCGGTCCTCGAGCTGGCGGGATGCGGCGACATCGAGGTCGCGCTGGGTCGCGAGGTGCCGCTCGTCCGCCGGCTGGAGACGACGCCGGAAACGCACGGACCACGCGGTCTCGGCTACGCGGAGCTGCCACCGGCCACGGCGGCGCTCTCCGAACGCCACGCGGTGGACCTGTTGATCGACGAGGCTCGGCGCCGGCCCGGCGAGCTGACCCTCGTGACGCTCGGCCCGCTCACGAACCTCGCGGTTGCGATCCTTCGCGAGCCCGAGCTGCCGCGCCTCTACCACCGCTATGTCCTCATGGGCGGCGCCTACCGGTCGCCGGGCAACACGGCGCCGACGACGGAATGGAACATCAACGTCGATCCGGACGCCGCGAAGGTCGTCTTCAGTGGCTGGGCGGCGGCCCGAGAGAGTGACCCCTCGATCCCGCGGCCCGTTGCCCTCGGCCTGGACGTCACCGAGCGGGCGAAGATCACCCCCGACCACGTCGTTGCGCTCGCCCGCCGGGCGGGCAGCACGCCGGACGACTCCCTGGCACTCGCTCGCGGCGAGGAGCCGATGCATGCCACCCGATCGGTCGCATCGAATCCGATCGTCCGCTACGTCGCCGATGCGCTGCGGTTCTACATGGAGTTCCATTCGCGGTACGACGGCTTCTACGGGGCGTTCATCCACGACCCGCTGGCTGTCGCGGCGGCGCTCGACCCGTCGCTCATCCGGACGGAGGCGCTGCCCGTGGACGTCGAGCTCGGCGGGACGCTGACGACCGGCGAGACCGTGACCGACTGGCGGCGCGTGTGGGGTCGCCCGCCCAATATCGACGTCGCGGTCGAGGCCGATGCCGAGACCTTCCTTGACCGTCTCGTTGAACGCGTCGGACGGCTAGCGAAGGAGCGCGCCGCGTAGCACACTTGCACGCAACGGAGGGATGCGGCCCCCGCGCTGATTGGGAGATCGGTGCAGGTCGCCCGGAGAGGGAGTGGACAATGGAGCTCGATTGGCTGCGCATCTGTCCCGAAGGCGAGACGGTCGACTGCGTCGGCCAGATCCAGCTCGTTTACCTCGTCGCCCTCCTCATCGGCGTCGTTCTCCTTGCCCTGCTCGCACAGCGGTCGCGTGACCTGTCGACGGGTGTCATCGCCCTCATGCCCGTTGCGATCGCCATCAACATCGCGATCGGCTCGATCGTCGTCCTGCTGCGGCTCCCGATCTACCTGGACTCCATCGGGACCGTTCTCGTCGGGGTGCTTGCGGGACCGTGGGCAGGCGCATTGACCGGGCTGCTCTCAAACTTGATCTGGTCGATCCTCCCGGTCCCAGGCGGAGCCGGCCCGACGGCCGCGTTCTTCGCGCCGGTCGCCGCCGTCATCGGGCTGATGGCCGGCTGGTGGGCGAGCCGTGGCATCTTTCGCCTCAGGGCGGATGACGCTCGTGTCGGCTCATTCCTCGCCCTCGCAGCGGGGATCGGCGGCGCGCTCATCGCGATGCTCGTGATTCAGGCGACGATCGGTCTGTCGTTCAGCTTCGACGACAACGATTCGCAGATTCGCTTCGTCCTCCTGGGCCTCGGCATCGTCGCGATCGGTGCTGTCGTCGGCTGGGTCAGCCGGCGGACGGTCTTCGTCTTTCGCGACGGCGATCCCAGGATCCCGACCTACCTCGCAGCCGCGACCGGGATTGCCGCGTTCGCGATCGTCTTCGCCCTGTTCCGGCTCCTGTTCGGGCCGGCGGGCTACTTCTCGACCCTCGACGGCACCGACCCGGACGCGGAGGGTCCGTTGTCGGCTCCGTTCGGCGGGGCTGACCTGACCGGCCTTGCCATGCCCGACCCGCAGGGCCTCATCGTCGCCCTCGTCCTGGCCGGAGTCGTTGGGTTCCTGGCCTGGGGGTGGGCAAGGCGCGGGGACAATGCCCGGCTGTTCCCGGTCTGGGTCGGTGGGCTGACGACCGGCCTCGTGGCAGCGGCGATCTCGGCGCCGATCGCGGCCGGCGTATTCGGGGGCGTAACGGGAGGCGGGACCGACCTGCTCGTCGCCGCCTTCCGGACGCTCGGCCTGGGCGTCTTCCAGTCGGCATTCGCCCAGGGACTGACGAGCGACCCGCTCGACAAGACGATGAGCTACACCATCGTCTACGCAATCCTCATCGCCCTGCCGATCACGGTCAGGACGATGTTCAGCCGCGGAGAGACCGCCGTCGCCGACTGACGTCGGAGATGACCGGACCCCCGAGCGGATGACGGCGGCCACAGGCTATTTTCGGCCGGGTTCCAGCTGGCTCCACCACCGCAATCCAACGACCAAGCTTCTCGGTCTCGCGTTTGTCCTGATCGCGGCATTCCTCCTGCCGCCGATCGTCCTGCCAATCCTCTTCGGGGCCGTCCTCGCGATTGCTGTCTCCGCCGGAATCTCACGGTCGCTCGTGCGGGCGATGCGGATCCCGACGCTGCTGCTCATGTCGATCGTCGTCGTCAATGCCCTGTTCTTTCCCGGGGCCGTCGACAGGCTGCTGACCCTTGGGCCCTTCAGCGTGACACGAGAAGGGTTGACGTTCGGCCTGGTGTCCGCCGGTCGACTCCTCGTGGCGTTCGCCGCTTCAGTGACCTTCCTGTTCACCACGCTGGCGGATGACCTGCTCGAGGCACTCGTGGCGCGGGGTGCCAGCCATCGAATCGCGTTCGTCGTCCTCGCCGCGGTCCAGATGGTCCCGCGGCTCCAGGCCCGGACAGGGTCGATCCTCGAAGCGCAGCAGGCTCGCGGACTGGCGATCAGCGGCTCGATCCGGCAGCGGGTGCGGGCCCTTGTTCCCCTCATCGGTCCCGTGATCCTGGGATCGCTCATCGACGTTCGCGAGCGGACATTCGCGCTCGAGGCTCGCGGTTTCGGAGCGCGCCGCGGAAGAACTGCCTACCGCGTGGTCAGCGACCCGACCGTCGACCGGTTCATTCGCCTCGCCCTGATGCTCGCGATCGTCGCAGTGGTCGTCCTGGCGCTGACCGGCGCGCTTCGGTGACGGCGGCCGGCCCGCCGGACGCGACGCCGCCGACGCCCAACCTGCTCGCGGTCGAGGATCTTGCGATCCGCTACCCGGGTCGGCGCGAGCCCGCGCTCGACGGCGTGTCCGTTGAGGTAGCGGCGGGTTCGATCGTGGGCGTCGCCGGGCGGACTGGCGCAGGCAAGTCTTCCCTCGCCCTCGCCGCCGCGGGCTTCATACCGCGTGTCGTTCGCGCCAGGCTCGAAGGGCGCGTGACGGTCGCCGGCATCGACACGGCCACCGCTGTGGCCTCGGACCTCCTGGGACGGGTCGGGATCGTCTTCGCGACGCCGGCGAACCAGTTGTCGGCGTCGAAATTGACCGTTCGGGAGGAACTCGCCTTCGGCCTGGAGAACCTCGGAATCCCACGCGCCGAGATGGACCCTCGCATCGACGCGACCCTGTCCCGCCTCGGGATCGCCCACCTCGCCGAGCGCGAGCCATTCGCCCTCTCGGGCGGCGAACAGCAGCGCGTGGCGATCGCCAGCATCCTCGCAATGGGCACAGATGTGCTGGTCCTCGACGAGCCCACGGCGCAGCTCGACCCGTTCGGCACGATGCTGGTGGCTGACGTACTTGACGAGCTCTCCGCGGGCGGAACCGCAATCCTCGTTGTCGAGCACGACCCTTCCGTCCTTGGCCGGACCGATCGGACCATCGTCCTCGAAGCCGGCCGGGTGGCCGGATCGGGCTTGCCGGGTCAGGCACTTGGCCCCGATGTTCTCGGACCCCTCGGGCTCGCGAGCCCGACGCTCGTGTCGTTGGCTGCGCTCGCCGGGGTCGAGCCCGGGCGCGCCTTCGATGAGGGAGCGATCGCGGCGGCACTCGAAGCGATCGTCGCCCACGACGCGGAACGCCTGAACGCCCGAGCTACCGAAGCCCGCGACGCCGCGACCCATGGCTCCGCCTCGGACGCGGAACAGTGGCAGCCGTTCCGAGACCAGCAGCCAACCCCGATCGAGATCGATCAAGTCACCTACCGCTACCCGGGCAGCGACGTCGAAGCACTCCGTGGGGTCACGATCGCGATCGAACCGGGCGAGGCGGTGGCGATCGTGGGCCAGAACGGATCGGGCAAGACGACCCTTGTGAAGCATCTCAATGGCCTGCTCCGTCCGGGGACGGGGCGGGTCCTGGTTGCTGGAGATGACATCCGTGACGAGCCCGTTCACCGACTTGCCGGGCGGGTTGGTCTCGTGTTCCAGAACCCGGACGATCAGCTCTTCGAGCGCTCCGTCGAGCGCGAGGTCATGTTCGGTCCGCGCAACCTGGGACTACCGCCGGACACAATCCAGAGATTGGTCGAGACGGCCCTTGCTGCGGTCGGCTTGATCGATGTCCAGAACACGAATCCCTACGACCTGGACCTGTCGCGCAGGAAACTCGTCGCACTCGCGAGCGTTCTCGCGATCGATCCGGCGGTCCTCGTCCTCGACGAACCCACGACGGGCCAGGACGGGGCCGGCGTCAAGAAGGTCGGCGCAGTGATCGGCGCCTGGCGCGGCGCCGGCCGGACGATCGTCGCGATCACCCACGACATGGAGTTCGCCGCCACGCATTTTCAGCGGATCATCGTGATGCGCGACGGCGAGGTCATCCTTGATGGTTCGCCCGCGGATGTGTTCGGCGCCGAGAGAGCCCCACTGCTTGCGACGGCCGGCATCGCACCACCACCCGCCGCCCGGCTGGGGTCAATGCTCGGTCTCGGCTCGACGCCGACGGAGGCCGCCCTCGTGGCGGCCCTCAGCGCACGGGCGGCCGGCCGATGACCGTTGTCCGCACCGGGCCCGTCGTTTCAGTCGGGCGAGTCCGAGAGGCGGTGCCTCCTGGCGACGATGAGCAGGAACGTCGTCTCGACGACGTCGACGCCGGCGATGACGAGGGCGACGACGAGCAGAAGTGGATGGCCGACGAACCAGCCGGCCGCGGCGGTGATCGCGGCAACCGCGAGGAACGCGAGTCGAACGCCACGGATCATCGTCGCCATGTCGCGATCAGGCGAGGTGGCGCTGCTCATGGCCGTGACGGCGCGACCGATCAGCACTAACGCGAGAGCCGAGGACGCACCGACGAGCGCGGCCCGGACCAGGATCGGAGGCGAGACGATCCAGTCGAGGAGCGGCCCGGCACCGCCGATGACCGTTCCGGCGAGGACGGCGGCAATGCCAAGGGCCAGCACAGCGACATAGAGGCGCATCGTCAGGCCTCGGAGGGTGCCCGGGCGACGACCCAGAGAAAGCGCGCAGCGTGTCGGTCTTCGGGCTCATCCGCCAACTCCGTCCGGTCGATGACGAGCCCGGCTCGCTCGACGAGTCGTCGGTTCGCCTTCGCCCCGAAGTGGCTGAAGTACATGTCGACACCGAGCCAGTCCGTCTCCACATCCCCGGGCTCGTCGGACACGCCCATCGAAGCCAGGAACACGCCGCCGGGCCGCAGCCAGCTCCGGACACGCTCGATCAGGATCGCCTGCTCGTCGCGCGGAACGTGGACCAGCGAGTAGAACGCCACGACGGCGTCGAAGGACCCCGGCCCGAAGGCGAGGGTCGTCATGTCGGCCTGGATGAACGTGGCGCCCGGCACATTTCGCCGCGCCATCTCGAGCTGGGCCGACGAGATGTCGACACCGGTCACGGACCGGTTCTCGGCCAGCGCCGCGGTCATCGGGATTCCGGCGCCGCAGCCGAGCTCGAGAACCCGGCTGCCGGGCGGGATCAGCTCGAGCGCGAGCGCCAGGTAGCGGAGTCGTGCCGGGGAGGGTCGGAGGTCGCTCCACGCGAAGTAGCGCTCGGCGATCCTGTCGTAGCCCTCGGTGACGATCCGCTTTGGATCCACCATCGCCGTCCCTCAGCGGCCGATGAGGAGCTCGACCGGGTAGATCTCGCCCGCCACGATGCGCCACGCCGCGGCCGACGGCTCGTCCCCCTCGAGCGAGATGAGCAGGAACAGAGCATCCGGGTAGAAGGCAAGGCCGAGATCCGTGGCGCTCGGGCGCGGTGGCGTGTGGGTGTGACTGTGGACGATCGCCCAGAACTCCTCGCCGGCGTCTTCGGTCGCGATCGACAGCCGGAGGAGGTCGTCGGGATGGATTTCGTAGCGGAGCGGGCTGGCGGCCAGATTGCGCGCCGGCTCCCAGCGGAGCGGCTTTTCCGCCGTCGGCCGCCGGCCGGTCGCCGACGATCACGCCGCACATCTCGTTCGGGTTCTCGGCCCGGGCGTGGTCGATCATGGCCTGGAGCATGTCGGCCGGGAGCTCGACGGATGCCGGCCCGGGGTGGTTGGTCGACTCAGCTGCGGCCACGTGGTTCATCCCGTGTTTGCTTCGCCCAGAAGTTCGCCAGGTGCCGGGAATTCACAACGCGCCCGGGTGATGCCGTTGGTTGCATACATCGGGTGGGCGGAACGGTTTCACGCCGCCGAGCGGACACGGATGATGCAGCCAACAGCATCGGTCGGAGACAGGTGATTCTCCACGTGAACGTCGGCGGCCTTGATTACCACCAGTTGACGCCGCCTTCGAGATCCTCCGTCATCTCGTCGAGGTCGCGGGCGAAGGTGCCGGCGGACAGATACTTCCAGCCGCCATCGGGCAGGAGCGCGACGATCGTGCCCGACGCCATCTTCCGAGCCTCACGGGCGGCGGCCACGAGCACTGCGCCACACGACGGTCCACCGAAGATTCCCTCGCGGAAGACGAGGTCCCGGAGCGCCGCAACGGCGTCGCGGTTGGAGACGAGGTACTTCGCATCGAGGAGCGACGGGTCGAGAATTTCCGGGACGAACCCCTCATCGAGCGAGCGCAGGCCCTGGACGCGCTCGCCCGGGAGCGGCTCCGCGGCCACGACCCGGACGCCAGGCCTGTGCTCGCGGAGGTAGCGCGAGACGCCCATCAGCGTGCCGCTCGTCCCGAGCCCCGCGACGAACACGTCGATCTCCGGGCAGTCGGCGAGGATCTCCGGGCCGGTGGTCTCGTAGTGGGCCCTGGGGTTCGCCTCGTTGCCGTACTGGTACGGCATCACGAAGCGCGGGTCCTTCGCGACGAGGTGCTTGGCGAGGGCGATCGCGCCGTTCGACCCGAGCGCACCCGGCGAATCGATCACCTCGGCACCGAACAGCGCCGCCATCTGGCGGCGCTCATTCGTGACGTTGTCGGGCATGACGAGCGCGACACGGTATCCCCGCCGCCGGCCGATCATTGCCAGGGCGATGCCGGTGTTGCCCGACGTCGGCTCGAGGATGATCGACTCCGGGCCGAGCACGCCGCGCGCCTCCAGGTCCTCGACGAGGTACTTCGCGACCCGATCCTTGACCGAGCCGGTCGGGTTCATGAACTCGAGCTTGGCGAGGATGCGAACCGCGGGATTCGGCGACATCCGCGGGATCTCGACGAGCGGCGTGTGGCCGATCGCACCCAGGATGTCGTCGTAGCGCCCGCCATGCGGCGCGAGCAGCTCATGCGCGTGCGCATGGGCGTGGGCTACGTCGTCCAACTCGTCGGCGCCGACGGCCCCGGCGAGCTCGCGCGCGCGAAGGGCGCCCATGCCTCAGCCGCCCGCCATCGCCGGGAGCAGCCGCACCTCGTCCCGGTCCCCGACCGGGGTCGCGAGCCCATCGAGGTAGCGCACATCCTGCCCGTTGACGTAGACGTTGACGAACCGATTGAGCTCGCCGTCATCGGTCAGGAGCTGGCCGCGCAGGGACGGGTATTCGGCAACGAGCCCGTTGACGAGGTCGCCGACGGAGCTGCCCGACAGCTCGAGCTGCTTGTTGCCGCCGGCGGCTGCGCGGAGGACCTGCGGGATCCGGACGATGCTCACGCCTGTCCTCCGAGTACAAAGGGCTCACTCGACCCACCCGCCGCGAACGACGGGATCGGGAGCGGCCGGCCGGCGGCGCGGGCTGCGGTCGCCTCCGTCGAGCAAACCGGGCACGCCGGATCGCGCCGGAGCGTCAGCTCGGTGAACGTCGAGTCGAGCGCATCGAACAGGAGAAGTCGCCCGGCCAGCGTGTCGCCGATGTCGAGCAGCACCTTGAGTGCCTCGTTCGCCTGGAGCATCCCCATGATCCCCGGGACGACGCCGAGGACGCCGGCCACGGAGCAGCCGGGTGCGAGCTCCGGCGGCGGCGGCGTCGGGTAGAGGCAGCGGTAGCACGGTCCCTCGAACGGGACGAATGTCGTCAGCTGGCCCTCGAAGCGGAAGACCGATGCGTGGATGACGGTGATGCCCTTGGCGACTGCAGCGTCGTTGAGCAGATAACGCGTCTCGAACGTGTCGGTCCCGTCGATGATCACGTCGTAGCCGGTGATGATCCGATCGACGTTGTCGGCGACGAGCATCTCCTCGTGGGTCACGACGTTGACGTCCGGATTGAGTGCTTCAAGTGTCTTGCGCGCCGATTCGACCTTGCGCTCCCCGATCCGGTCGTTCGTGTGAAGGATCTGGCGCTGGAGGTTCGACAGGTCGACGACGTCGAAGTCGACGATCCCGATCGTGCCGACGCCGGCGGCCGCGAGGTACAGCGCCGCCGGGGAGCCGAGACCGCCGGCTCCGATCAGCAGCGCCTTCGATTCGAGGAGGCGCGTCTGGCCGGCCGCGCCGACCTCCGGGATCAGCAGATGGCGGCTGTAGCGCTGCTTCTGATCCGGGCTCAGGACGACCGGCGCCTCCCACGGCAGGCCGGCCGACTTCCAGGCCTGGAATCCGCCCGACATCGAGGCGACATTCGTGTAGCCGAGCTGCTCGAGCGTCTGCGCGGCGAACAGCGATCGGACGCCGCCGGCGCAGTACAGGACGACCGGGGCATCACGGTCAGGGGCAGCGGCCTCGACCTGCTGCTCGACGTAGCTCTTGCTGATGTGGAGGGCGCCGGGGAGATGGCCCTGCTCCCATTCGGACGCCTCACGAACGTCGATCACGGTCGCGGCCCCCGGGGCGAGGGCATCGACTTCACCGGGAGTGACCTCCCGGATCTGCTCGCGCGCCTCCTTGAGGAGGTCGGCATAGGTACGTGGCATGGGTGAGTGGCTCCGTGACTCGACGGGCTGCCGCAGGTTCGCGGCAGGGCGGTGAAATGGTGGCGGGCGAAGGCCGCGTGCCGGCTAGGCCGGCCGGCGACACATGCAGCGGCGCTCGCGGGTTGTCGTCACGCGTTCGACTCCTGGGGCTGGGCTGCGGCCGGCGTGGCGGCTTCGCCGGACTCGGCGAGCGCCTTCTGGAGCGTCTCGTGGCTGAGCATCGCGCACTTCAGGCGGGCCGGGCTGATGTCGATCCCGAGCAGGTCGAGCAGGTCGTCGGCGCGGAACGCGACAACGTCGGTCACCGGCTTGCCCTTGATCTCGTCGGTCAGGAGGCTCGCGCTCGCCTGGCTGATCGCGCAGCCGCGGCCGGTGAAGCCGACACGCTCGACGACGCCGTCGCGGACGGCCAGCTGGAGCGTGATCCGGTCGCCGCAGAGTGGGTTCGAGCCCTCGATCGACGCAGTCGGATCCTCGATGACCCCGAAGTTGTGGGGCCGTCGATAGTGCTCGAGGATGTAGTCGCGGTAGAGGTCGTCCATTCCGTCCCGGGGTTCGTGCGCACCGCCCGGTCAATCCCGAGCGTTTTCGTCGGGATTGAATCTAGGGCGCCCGTCGTTCGGCGTCAATCGAGGGAGGGTCTCCTCAGCCCGTTTCGTACCACCTCCGGTCCGCCTGCCGGACCAACGGACGAACGGGGAGCCGGGACCAGGCCGAATCGACGCCCTCCTCCGCCTGCTGGTCCGGCAGCCGGACCATCGGACGAAGGAAGCTCGATGTTCGGCCCGATTCGGCCCGATTCGACGCTCCCGCCCGCTCGTTGGTCCGCCAGCCGGACCAGGCGCCGACGGGCGGGCGGGCAGTGGTGCCCACTTGACAGGAAACCATTTGGTTTCCTATTCTGTCGGGCATGGAGACCGTGTTCCGTGCCCTGGCCGATCCGACCCGACGAGCGCTGCTCGACGCGTTGTTCGAGCTGGACGGCCAGACGCTCGCGGCACTGACGGCGAGACACGACATGACCAGGATCGCGGTGGCGAAGCACCTGCGGTTGCTCGAGGACGCCGGTCTCGTTGTGAGCAAGCGCCGGGGGCGGGAGAAGCACCACTACCTCAACGCGGTCCCGATCCAACTCCTCCATGACCGCTGGGTGAGCAAGTACACCGAGCGCTGGGCGGCCGGCCTGACCGGTCTCAAAGCTGAACTGGAGACGCCGATGGAGAAGGTCTTCGAGATCTACATCCGCACGACCCCCGAACGCCTGTGGGAAGCGATCACCGACCCGACGATCCGGGCGAAGTACCACTTCGGTGCCGGGGTCGAGTCCGACTGGACACCGGGCTCGCATTACGCGCTCAAGCACCCCGCCTCCGACGGCCCGCTCGCCGAAGGCGAGAACCTCGTCGTCGAACCTCCACTGCGACTGGTGCAGACGTTCCACGCCGTGTGGAGCGACGACGCCGAGCGCGAAGCCACGTCACGGTTGACCTGGGAGATCGAGCCTGTCGGCGACTCGTGCCGGCTGATCGTGACCCACGACCAGCTCAGCGACACAACCCCAGAAGAGATCTACGGAGGCTGGCCGATGATCCTGTCCGGGCTGAAGACCTGGCTCGAGACCGGCGAGACCCTCACCACCCCCGGCTCGCTCATGTACGGCGAGCACTGAGCCAGCAAGGAGACCCACGATGCAATCGACCACCATTGCCGACGTCCGCACGATCGGGATCAACGTCGCGAACCAGGACGACGCCGTCGCGTTCTACGTCACCACCCTCGGCTTCGAGAAGCGGCTCGATGCCCCGATCAGCCCCACGATGCGATGGATCGAGGTCGCACCGCCGGGAGCGGCGACGTCGATCGCGCTCCAGGCGAGCGACGGCGCGGCGGACGTCGGGGGCGACACCGGGATCCGCTTCACGGTGCCGGACGCCGAAGCCGAGCACGCCACGATGCGTGAGCGGGGCGTGAATGTCGGCGAGGTCCTGCGCTGGGACGGCGTGCCGCCGATGTACGCGTTCGACGACCCCGACGGCAACCGCTTCTACATCGTCGAGGAGTCGTGATGACACCGCGCGCGGCCACCGAAGCCGCTCCCCGCGGCTCGCTGGACAAGACGTTTACCGCACCCTTGCAGAAGAGTCCCGCCAAGGGCGGCTGGACCTACGTCGTGACCGACTGGACCGCCGAGTTCTTCGGCACCCGCGGACTCGTCAAGGTCGTCGGGACGATCGACGGGCATCCCTTCCGCAGTTCATTCATGGCCCTCGGCGACGGCAGCCACAAACTTCCGGTCACGGCCGACCTTCGCCGGCTGATCGACAAGAACGAGGGTGACATCGTCACCATCCACCTCACCGAACGAGTCGGATGACGGAAGGTCCGTCCCTACTCCCCGCTCCCGAAGACCCGCTGGACGTCGAGCAGGCCCGCGACGAGCGCATCGATGTCCTCGCGGGTCGAGTAGACGTTGAACGAGGCGCGCGCCGTCGCGGCAAGATCCAGGCGCTCGTGGAGCGGCATCGTGCAATGGTGGCCGGCTCGGACGGCAATCCCTGACCGGTCGAGGACCTGGGCGGCGTCATGCGGGTGGATACCCGGCAGGTTGAACGGGATGACACCGCCACGCAGGTCCGGATCGAGCGGACCGTAGAGCTCGATTCCCGGCACGGACCGGGGCAGGACGTCGAGCGCGTACTCGACCAGCCCTCGCTCGTGCTCGCGGACCGCGTCCATCCCGAGCCCCATCAGGTACTCAGCGGCGACACCCAAGCCCGATCGCATCGGCGACAGCCGGCGTGCCGGCCTCGAACTTCCACGGAATCTCGTTGAACTCGGATCGGCGGAGATGAACCTCCCGGATCATCTCGCCACCGGCGAGGAACGGTGGCATCGCTTCGAGCAGCTCGCGCCGAGCCCAGAGCGCTCCGGATCCCATCGGCGCCAGCATCTTGTGGCCGGAGAACGCGTAGAAGTCCGCGCCGAGCTCCTGGACGTCGACCGGCACGTGCGGTACGGCCTGTGCTCCGTCGATCAGCACGAGCGCCCCGGCCTCGTGGGCCTGCTCGACCATCTCGCGGACGGGGTTGATCGTCCCGAGGGTGTTCGAGACGTGGGTGAACGCAACGAGCTTCGGCTTGAGTCGGAGGAGCACCTCGAAGACGTCCTGGCGAAGCACCCCGTCGTCTGTGATCGGGATGAATTCGAGGTCGCCGTCGCGCTCCTGGACGAGGAGCTGCCACGGGACGAGATTGGCGTGGTGCTCCATCTCGGTCAGGACGATGACGTCACCGCGATTGATGTTCCGGCGACCCCACGAGTAGGCGACGAGGTTGATCGCCTCGGTCGCGTTGCGGGTAAAGACGATCTCGTGGCTATCGGGCGCGTTGATGAATGCCCCGACCTGGGCACGCGCGCGCTCGTAGGCCGCTGTCGCCTTCTCGCCAATCGTGTAGATCCCGCGGTGGACGTTCGCGTTGTACTCGCGGTAGTAGCGGTCGACCGCGTCGATGACGGCCCGCGGCTTCTGCGACGACGATGCGGAGTCGAGATAGACCAGCTTGTGGCCGTTGATGACCTCCTCGAGGATCGGGAAATCCTGGCGCACCCGATACGGGTCGAAGCCGGCCGATGGCGACCCTTCCGTGCCCTCGGGGCCAATCGAGGGATCCGGGTCGGGGCCCACCGAGGCCGGCCTGGTTGCTTCGATCGCCATCGCTCGTCCCGCCCGCCTAGCGGGCGGCCTCCACCGGCTCGTGCTCGGCTCCGGCCGGGGCCTTCGGCACGAGGAGTGCTTCGTCGGGGACGTCCGGAGCGAGACCCGCCTCGCGGAGGATCGGGCCGTAGCCCTCGTCCTCGAGGCGCAGGGCGAGGTCCTTGCCGCCGCTCTTGACGATCCGGCCCTGCGCGAGCACGTGAACGCGGTCCGGCGTGATGTAGTTCAGCAGCCGCTGGTAGTGGGTGATGAGGAGCACGCCGAGGTTCGGGTTGAGCATCGCATTGACGCCCTCGGCGACGATCCGGAGAGCGTCGATGTCGAGCCCGGAGTCCGTCTCGTCGAGGATCGCCATCTCCGGCTCGAGGACGGCCATCTGGAGCATTTCGAGCCGTTTCTTCTCGCCGCCCGAGAACCCGTCGTTGACGTAGCGGCTGGCGAAGCCCTCGTCCACCTGCAGCATCGACATCTTCTCCCGCATCTTGTTGCGGAAGTCGCGCATGCTGATGCCGCCGCGCATCGGGTCCGTCGGGTCGACGTCGCTCGTCTTGTCGATCCCCTGGAGCTTCGCGTTGAGCGCGGAGCGGATGAACGAGGCAACCGACAGACCCGGGATGGCCGTCGGGTACTGGAAGGCGAGGAACATGCCCAGCCGGGAGCGCTTGTCCGGGCTGAGCTTGAGGATGTCGCGGCCCTTCCAGAGGATCTCGCCGCCGGTCACCTTGTACGACGGGTGACCCATCAGGGCGTAGGCGAGGGTCGTCTTGCCGGAGCCGTTCGGGCCCATGATCGCGTGGACCTCGCCCTTGCCGACCTCGAGGTCGATCCCCTGGAGGATCTCGGTCTCGGGGCTGGCGATCGGGGCGACCCGGAGGTCGCGAATGACGAGGGTCTCGGAGTCGGCGCTTTGATCGGTCACGAGTGGGTCATGGCTCCAGTCAGGGTGGTGGTCGGGAGCGTGTCGGGAGCGCCCGGCATCGGGACGAGGTCGGCGAGGGTCATGCCGTCGAGGGCGCCGGTGACCGCGTCGCGGACACGGACCCACAGGACGTTGACCGTGCAGCGGGACGAGCGGTCGCAGACCGTCGCGTGCTCCGGGTCGTCGGAGGCGCAGATCATCGGGGCGATCGGGCCTTCGAGGGCCCGCAGGACCTCGCCCATGCGGATGTCAGTGGGCGGGCGCGCCAGCTCGTAGCCACCGTGGGCGCCTCTCGTCGAGATGACGAGGCCGGCGTCGCGGAGGCTCATCACCAGCTGCTCGAGGTAGGCCCGCGGGAGGTCCTCCTCGGCCGCGATCTCCGCGAGGGAGGCCGGCCCCTGGCCGAAATGCCGGCCGAGCTGGACCATCAGTCGAACGCCGTACTCGCCCTTGGTGGAGAACGAGACGGCGCCGCTGCCATGGAATGCCGGTCGGGTGGTCGCGTGGGCCAGGGTCTGATCCTCAATCCCGAGTGATTTCGTCGGGATTAGTCTACGGCCCAGCCTCGACGGGCGTCAACGAGGACGGCGCAGGCGCCGAATTCCTGACGCGATCCGTCAGGATGCCGCGCATGATTGAGGCGTGGAGACGATCCCGCCCGAGGCGCTCATCGCGCCCTATCCGCCGAAACACCAGGAGATCGCCAATGCGCTTCGACGCCTCGTCATGCGCGCCGTCCCGACCGCGATCGAGCGCGTCCGGCCCGGCTGGGGACTGATCGGGTACGACATTCCCGTGGGCCGGAAGACGCGTTACTTCGCGTTCATCTGGCTCCAGATCGAGCACGTCCACATCGGGTTCGAGCACGGCGTCCTGATGGACGACCCCAACCGAGTCCTCCAGGGGGCGGGCGTGACGAAGAAGGTCCGCTGGCTCACGGTGGAGCGGCTCGACGAGATCAATGAAGCCGAGGTCGTCGTGCTCGTCCGGGAGGCGGCGCGGGTGGCGGTGATGTCGCGGTCGGAGCGCCTGGCGCGCCAGATCGACCTAGAGGACCGCCCGACCGGCACATAGGGGCCGAGAACCCCGGGCTCCGCGTGACCCTGGTGGCCCTTACGCGGCCTCCAGGCCCGGCGGCGCGGCGATTGGCCCCGCGGCGAGAAGGCCCGCAACCTCGCCGGCCGGGACGGGCCGCGCGAAGAGAAACCCCTGGCCGAGTTCGCAGCCGAGTCCGCGAAGGCGTTCGAGCTGATCGGCCGTTTCGACGCCCTCGGCCGTGACGGTGAGTCCCAGGGCCGACGCGAACGCCAGGGTTGCCGTCACGATCGCGGTGTCCTCGCGCGACCGCCCGAGGCCGTCGATGAACGAGCGGTCGATCTTGAGGCCCTGGACGGCGAACCGCTTGAAGTACTCCAGGGCCGAGAACCCGGTCCCGAAGTCGTCGACGACGAGCTTCACGCCCATGTCGCGAAGGGTCCGCAGCGAGCCGTCCGAGACGGCCGATTCGTGGAGCATGAGCGACTCGGTGATCTCGAGGACCAGCGACGACGGCTCGACGTTTGTGGCCCGAAGAATCTCGGCGATCTCGGCGGCGAACCCGGGCTCGACGGCCTGGCGCGGCGAGATGTTGACGCTCATCGTGAGATTCGGGGCGCCCGGCATCTCGTCGAGCAACGTCCGTAGCTGGCGGCAGGCCGATTCGGTGACGAGCCGGCCAAGCGGAACGATGAGCCCGCTGGCCTCCGCCAGCGGGATGAAGTCGTTCGGCTGGACCAGGCCCCGGACCGGGTGGCGCCACCGGGCGAGCGCCTCGAAGCCGACGATCGCGCCCGTGGCGAGCTTGATGATCGGTTGGTAGTGGAGTTCGAAGGCCTGATCGTCGATCGCGGTTCGGAGCTCCGCTTCCATCTCGAGCCGGCTCCTCGCGAGCAGGCGCATGGACGGCTGGAACACGGCATGCCGAGCCTTGCCCTGTGCCTTGGCCGCGTACATCGCGGCGTCGGCGTGGGCGAGCAGGTCGTCGGCTGCCATCTCGTTGCTCGCGATCGCGATTCCGACGCTCACGCCGGATGACGATCGACCGGCCCTCGAGCTGGATCGGTCGCCGCAGCTCGGTGGCCAGGCGCTCGGCGGACGCAACGGCGTCTTCGACGCGGTGGACCCGATCGAGCAGGACCGTGAACTCGTCCCCGCCCTGGCGCGCCGCGATATCGCCGGCACGGATCGCGCCAGAGATTCGCTGGGCGACTTCGATCAGCAGCCGGTCGCCGGCGCGATGACCCAGCGAGTCGTTGACGACCTTGAAGTCGTCGAGGTCGAGGAACAGGAGAGCAACCTTCAGCCGGCTTCGCCGCCGGCTCGCGAGTGCCCGCTCGACGTGGTCGCTGAACAGGACTCGATTCGCGAGCCCGGTCAGCGGATCGTGGAGCGCATCGTGAAGAAGCCGCGCCTCCATCCGTTTCTGATCGGTCGTGTCGACGAGCAGGCCCTGGGAGACGCGGCGGCCGTCCGCCCCACCCTCCGTCATCGCATACGCCTCGTCGTGGACCCAGACCACCGAGCCGTCCCGAGCGATGACCCGGTAGTCGGCCCGCAGCGGACCCTCGGTGGCCCAGTGCTCCGCGTACCTCGCGATGGCCTCCTCGCGATCGTCGGGATGGATCAACCGCGGCCACAGCTCCTGGTCGGCGAGGAACGCCTCGGGCGGGTAGCCGACGATCGCCTCGATCTGCGGGCTCATGTACGCGAGCCGACCGCCGTCGGAGACCGCCGGGTCGGCGACGTCGATGTAGACGGCGGCGGGCACGCGTTCGACGAGGACCCGGTATCGCGTAGTCCGCCTCGGCGCGCTGGATGAGGGCGACCTCGAGGTCATCGCGGGCACGACCCGAGTCGTCGAGCAACCGACCGCGCTCGTGAACCAGCAGCGTCTGGCGGACACCGGCAAGGAGGATCACCGCGAGCGCCGCGAGGTCGACCGGACCGAGCTCGGGCGTGCTGACGTGGCTGAGCATGATGAGGCCCGGCGCTCCCGAGCAGCGCCACGAGCGGCAACCCGCCGTGAATGAGCGTCGCCAGCCGGGGAGAGCTCAGTTCGTGCCTGCCGGCCTGGTGCCAACCGGCCCCGCCGATCCCGACTGCCAGCATCCCGATCGAGAAGGCGAAGTTCATCGGGCTTCCGGCGACCGGCAGGGCGTCGACGGCCTGGCGCAACCACTCGACCCAGGCGAATCCGAGCACGGCGAAGCCCGCAAGGAGCAGATAGGGTCCGCCGATCCGGAACGCGGTGCGCGCGGCGAGCACAGCGATCAGGCCGGCACCCGCTGTCGCAAGGTGAAGGATCGGGTAGGCGACGGTGACCGCCGCGGCGACGGTGTCGACGCCGGCGAGCTGATCGCCGTACCAGGCGAGGAGCGCCGCGGTGATCGCGAGGAAGATGGCGGCGGTATCCAGGTAGACCGCCAGCTCCTCGGCGCGCGGGACGCGGCCCCGGATCGACAGCACGAGGGCAAGGATGACCGGCGGGACGAGCAAGAGGAAGCCAACGTCCGATGGCGCAGGGATGCTGAAGTAGCCCACGGCGGTCTGTACGATCCACATCAGCTGACCGGCGAACCAAGCCCAGACACCGATCGCGACGAGGCCCCGAAGCCGCTGATCCAAACCCGTGGCGCGGTATGCCGCGCTCGTTGCGACGGTGGCCGCCAGGAAGCTTGCGGACGTCCAGTGGGCGTTCTCCCAGAGCACGATCTGGCCGCCGAGGTTCACGGCAGTGAGAAGCATGAACAGGCCGACGATCGGCAGGCCCGCCTTGAGCAGGCGGTCGACCGTGGCCCGATCCCAGGCCGCGGCCCAGAGCCGTTGCAGGCCGCGTGAGACGGGTCGCCGGCGTCGCGCACGAGGCGCGCGCCCTGAATCAGCCGACGCGAGAGTCGGAGGTGACGCCCCGGCCGGGTCTGCCGGCATGTCGCTCGGTCGAGCGGCAGTATCCACGCCTCGACGGTAGGGCATCAAACTGGCGGCGGATACTAGGCGATCGGGCCATACCGGGTCAGTTGGATGACTACGGACGTAGCGGGAGATCGGACGATGGATCGAATGACCGACGAGGATGCCCGGGGCTTTCTGCGGGAGGGCTCGCGACCCGCGACCTTCGCCAGCGTGCGACCGGACGGCCGCCCCCACGCCGTTCCGACGTGGTATGCCGTCGATGGCAGCGAGATTGTATTCACGACGTGGCACACGACGGTCAAGGCCGCGAATATTCGCCGCGACCCGCGCGTCGTCATCGTCGTCCAGGATCCGGAGCCGCCGTACGACTACGTGTCGGTCGAGGGCGAGGCCGAGCTGATCGACGACCTCGCGATGTGCCGCCGGATCTCGACGCTCCTTGGCGCGAAGTACATGGGCGCGGACCGGGCGGAGGAGTTCGGCAGGCGGAATGGCGTCGAGGGGGAGCTCGTCGTTCGCGTGAGGCCGACCCGGATCCACGGCTTCCGGCGGGTCGCCGGCTAGCCGCCGATCAACGCAAACTCGCGATGTGCTCCTCATCGTGGTCGACCGCCAGGGTCATCAGCCGGGCGACGTCGAGGAGGCCGTACGTCGCGTGCTCACCGGTGCGCTGCCAGCCTGCGTCGTCGAGCGCATCCAGGATGTCGATCGTCGCACGGCGACGATCCGCGTAGATGGCGATGAGCTCGTCCAGCGAGGCGTCTGGCTGGCCCAGCCAGCGATCCGGTTCGGTCCACGGCCAGCGGGGCCGATCCTCGACGGCAAGCTGTTGCAGCCGCGTGTGCCAGACCTCCTCCTCGACGGCGATCAGGTGGCGGACGACCTCGGCCGGGGTCCACTCACCGACGGGAACGGGCCGGCTCGGCGGCGGCCCGCGCAGCCGCGCCCAGCCGATCCGGCACCTCGGCCAGCCGGCGCCGAAGGTCGGCCCGTCGATCGTCGCTCACGCGCCGCCCAGGTGGCGGAGGGCGACCGCCGCGTGGAGCGCGACCCCGACCGGCATGACCAATTCGTCGAACACGACCCGGTCGGAGTGGTTGTCAGGCGCGATGCCGGGCTGCTCGCCTGGTGCCAGGCCACCGAGGAACGCGATGGCTCCCGGCACCTGCTGAAGGACATACGAGAAGTCCTCCGCGCCCATGATCGGCGCCTCGAGAGGATGGCTGGCCTCCGGTCCAACGAGGTCACCTGCCACACCCTGGACGAGCGCCGCGAAGGCCGCGTCGTTGACCGTTACCGGGTAGCCCGGATCGATCGCCACCTCGGCCGTCGCACCATGGGCGGCCGCGACCCCCTCGGCGACCTGGCGAACGAGGTCCTTCGCAAGCTCGCGGGTTCGCTCGGAGACGGCTCGAATGGTCCCGTGCAGGAACGCTGTCTCCGGGATGATGTTGCTCGTCGTGCCCGCGACGACCTGGGCGATCGTGACGACGGCCGGATCGAAGATGTCGACGCGACGCGTCACAGCCGTCTGGAGCGTGGTGACGATCTCGGCGGCGACGACGATCGGGTCGAGGGCGAGGTGCGGCGCCGACGCATGACCGCCGCGGCCGCGGACCGTGATCGTCAGCACGTCGCTGGATGCCATCTGAGCGCCCCCGCGGATCCGGACGGTCCCTCCTGCGTAGCGGTTCAACGTGTGGATCGCGAACGCCGCGGTTACCGGGCCGTGGTGCCCGCCGAGCGGGACGTCGAGGACGCCCTCGTCAAGCATCTTCTTCGCGCCGCCGAGCGTCTCCTCGCCGGGCTGGAACATGAGGAGGATCCGCCCGGGCAACTCCCCGCGCCGGTCGACGAGCAGTCGCGCCGCCCCGAGGAGCATCGCGACATGGGTGTCGTGGCCGCAGGCGTGCATCGCGCCAGTGATCTCAGAGGCATAGTCGAGCCCGGTGGCCTCGGTCAACGACAGGGCGTCCATGTCGCCGCGGAGGAGGATCGTCTCGCCGGGCGCCCCGCCGTCGATCATTGCCGTCACGGAGCTGAGCGACCTCCCGAGGATCGGGGCGAGGCCGAGCCGTTCGAGCTCCTCGACAATGAGCGCCTGGGTCACCGGCAGATCGATGCCGACCTCCGGGTGGCGATGGATCCGGCGGCGGATCGCCACGAGCTCGGGCAGCAGGGCACGAGCGTCCGCGAGAAGGGTCGCGTGGTCGGGCGTCGGACCTGTCGTCATCGAACGAACAATCGCATCAGGCCGCCACGGCTCGCTGGAGCTTGTCCAGGTAGACCTGGCGCCAGGACTCGAACGTGTCGACCGCGTTGAACGTGTACATGTGCAGATCAACGATGCCGGCCGTCGGGTCAGCGAGGTGCGGTGCGAGACCCTCGAGGAGCGCGTCTGGCCGGTAGAAGCCGCCGGACCGGACAAGCCTGGCGACGAAGCGAATGTTCTTCGTCAGGAAGCGGTGGGTGTCGGCGACCCCGATCCGGGCGCTGATCGCGAGCAGCTTGTGGGGCTCGGCGACGCCCGGCACCCCGACATGGATCGGGAGGGCCAGGCCCTCCGCCCGACGCGACGCCACCCAGGTCGCGATCGCGCCAGGATCGAAGCAGAGCTGGGTCGTCATGTAGCTCGCGAATTCCGCCTTTGCCCGGAGCGCATCGAGAATTGGCCCGTCGGCGATGAAGGGATGACCCTGCGGATAGCACGGGATCCCGATCTCGGCGAGTGGATGACCGATCGCCGCCATCTCCCGCAGGAGCGAGAGGCCGTCGGCATAGTCGCCAGGCTCCTTCTCATCGCCACCGACGACGAATGCCCGGTCGACCCCTGCGTCCTCGAGCCGGGCGACGAGATCGATGAGGTGGCTGCGGTCGTGAATCATCCGGGCCGACAGGTGGGGCACAGCCCGGAAGCCCCGCGCCTGGAGCTGCTCGCACAGGGCGATCGTCGCCTCGATGCCCTTCGCCGGCGAGGCCGTCACCGACACCGTCGCTCCTGGTGGCAGGAATGCGGCCTGGTCCATCGCGTTCTTCAGGGGAACGAGCTCGAACGTCGGCGCCCGGAGGAGGCGCGCGAGAGCCTCACGCGCTGGCGGGGCGAGCGAGGAGCGACGCCGAAACAGCATCGGGCGGCGTTCAGACTTCCGAGTCTGGCTGGGATGCCTTGCGGCGGGCGATGAAATCAATGAGGGCCTCGTCGATGCCCTCGTCGAGCGGCGGCGGCTCGTACTCGCGGAGCATTCGCTTCCAGATCGCGTTCGCCCGCTGGGCGGCGTCCAGGCCGCCGTCCTCCTGCCACTGCTCGAAGCTGTTGTTGTCGGCGGTCTCGGCGCGGTAGAACGCCGTCTCGAAGTTTGCGAGCGTGTGGGCCGTGCCGAGGAAGTGCTGGCCCGGGCCGTTGTCGATGATCGCCTCGACCGCCTGGCCGTTCTCCGACATGTCGATGCCCTTGACGAAGACCGCGGCCATCCCGCATTGATCGGCGTCGAGGATGAACTTCTCGTAGCCGACGGCGAGTCCGCCCTCCAGCCAGCCGGCGGCGTGGAGGACGAAGTTCACGCCGGCGAGGATCGTCGGGCCGAACGTTGCCGAGGACTCGTACGCGGCCTGGGCATCGGCGATCTTCGACGCGCAGAGGTTGCCGCCGGAGCGGAACGGCACGCCGAGGCGGCGGGCGAGCGCGGCCATCGCGTACAGGACGAGGGCCGGCTCCGGCGTGCCGAACGTCGGCGCGCCCGACTGCATCGACATCGAGCTCGCGAAGCTGCCGAGAACGACCGGCGCGCCGGGCCGGACGAGCTGGACGAACGTCATCCCGCCGAGCGCCTCGGCGAGCGTCTGGGCACAGACCGCGGCCGCCGTCACCGGCGCCATCGCCCCGGCCAGGATGAACGGCGTCAGGAGCGTCGCCTGGTTCGCCTCCGCGTAGGCCCGTGCGGCCCCGAGCATCGTCCCGTCCCAGACGAGCGGGCTGTTCGCGTTGATCAGCGACAGGATGACCGCGTGATCCTCGAGATAGTCCGCCCCGAACGTGAGCCTCGCCATTTCGACCGTGTCGCGGGCCCGCTCCGGCGCCGTCACCGAGCCCATGAACGGCTTGTCGCTGTAGCGGATGTGCGAATAGACCATGTCGAGGTGGCGCTTGTTGACCGGCACGTCGACCGGCTCGCAGACGGTCCCGCCGCTGTGGTGGAGGTGCGGGCTCATGTAGGCGAGCTTCACGAAGTTGCGGAAGTCCTCGATCGTGCCGTACCGCCGGCCGTTGTCGAGGTCGCGGACGAACGGCGAGCCATAGTTCGGGGCGAGAACCGTGTGCATGCCACCGATCTCGACACTGTTCGACGGATTGCGTGCGTGCTGCGTGAACTGGCGCGGGGCCGTCGCCTGGACGATCTGGCGGCACATCCCCCGCGGGAAGCGGACTCGCTCGCCCTGGACGTCGGCGCCCGCGTCGCGGAACAGTCGCAACGCATCCGGGTCGCCGCGGAACTCGAGGCCGACCCGCTCGAGGATCGTGTCGGCATTCTCCTCGATCGTCGCGAGGCCCTCCTCGTCGAGGACCTCGAACGGCTTGAGGGTGCGGGTCAGGAACGGGACGCGCTCGACGTGGGTCCGCAGGCGAGCGGCCGTCCGGCCCGCCCGTCCGCCCGTCCGCTGGCGGGGAGCTCTCGTCGGTCGTCATCGGTCCTCCCTCGTCGCGGCCAGCGGCGCGCGTCGTCTTCGCCGGGGCTCCGAGCCTGAGGTTCCGCCGTCTGCGGACGCCCCCTCGCGCTTGGGCAGGTCGGTGACCTTCGAGAGGTGCGGGTATGCAGCCGTCCGGTGGGGAAAGGCCATCGCCTCGACGAAGTGCTGCTGGAAGCGCGGCTCGACGGCGGTCTCGATCTTCTCGACGGTCCGCACGACGCGCTCGATCTCCGTCCGGGCGGCGCCGCTCAGGAGCGCGATCAGCGCGCCGGTGCCGGCCGCGTTGCCGGCCGACTTGACGTGGGCGAGGTCCGCATCCGGGACAAGCCCGAGGACCATCGCGTGGAACGTGTCGATCTGGCTGCCGAACGCGCCGGCGAGCCGGATCTCGTCGAGGGTCTCGATCCCGGCGTGGTCCATCAGCAGCCGGACACCGGCGTACAGCGCTGCCTTCGCCAGCTGAATGGCCCGAACGTCGTTCTGGGTGATCGCGATGCGCGGCCGGTTCGCCGCCGCGCCGTCGTGGAGGAGATACGAGAAGGTTCGACCGTCCGGAACGACCCGCGGCGTCCTGCCAGCCAGCGATCCGTCGACGATCCCGTCCGGCGTGATGACGCCGGCGAGGTACAGCTCGGCGATCACCTCGACGATCCCCGAGCCGCAGATGCCGGTGACGCCCGTTTCCGCGGTCGCCTCGTCGAAACCGGGCTCGTCCGACCAGAGCTCGCCCCCGATCACGCGGAAGCGCGGCTCGAGCGTATCCCGGTCGATACGCACGCGCTCGATGGCGCCCGGTGCAGCCCGCTGGCCGCCGCTGATCTGGGCACCCTCGAACGCAGGCCCGGTCGGGCTCGAGGCGGCGAGCAGGTAGTCGCGGTTGCCGAGGACGATCTCGGCGTTCGTTCCGACGTCGACGACGAGTGTCACCGCTTCCGCCTCGTGGGGCGCCTCGGCCAGGATGACCCCCGCCGTGTCGGCCCCGACATGACCGGCGATGCACGGCAGGACGTAGACGCGGGCGCCGGCATGGACCCGGAGCTCAAGCTCGGCGGCCCGGATGCGGACGGACCGGTCAGTCGCCAGCGCGAACGGCGCGGAGCCGAGCGGGATCGGATCGATCCCGAGCAGGAGGTGGTGCATGATCGGGTTGCCGACGATGGCCAGCTCGAGGATCTCGTCGCGCTTGATGCCGGCGCTCATCGCCAGCTGAGCCACGAGGCTATTCAGCGCCTTGCGCACCGCGGCGGTCATCTCGCCGGCGCCCTCGGGATGCATCATCGCGTACGAGACCCGGCTCATCAGGTCCTCGCCGAAGCGGATCTGCGGGTTCATCACCCCGTGGCTCGCGAGGACGGATCCGTCGGACAGGTCTGCCAGGTGACCGGCGATCGTCGTCGACCCGACGTCGATCGCGACGCCGTACGCCTTCTCGTGGAGACCCGGCCAGATCGCGGTCAGCGTGCGGCCGTCGTGAACCGCGACGGTGACGCCGAACGAGCCGGACTCGAGCGCGGGCTGGAGGTCGCGGATCACGGCGAGATCCGCCTCGAGGTCGGTCAGGTCCCACTCCTGCTCGAGAGCCTCGAACAGCCGGACCAGGTCGCCCGACGGCGACGCGAGCTCCGGCGGGACCACCTCGACGTAGTGGAGGCGGACGACCGGATCGATGTGGAAATCGCGGACATCGAGGCCCTTGCGGACGACCTGCCGGTAGACCTGGCTCTCCGGCGGCACGTCGATGACGGCGTCCCCGAGAAGGTGTGCCGTGCACGAGAGGCGTCGTCCGGCGGCCAGCCCCTTGTCGGCGCGGTACTGCGTCTCGACGGCGTCGAACGGCGAGAGATTCTCCGGCCGGGACTCGATCCCGTGCTTCGCGAACGAGCCGACGCTTTGCTCGACCTGGCAGCGCCCGCAGATCCCGCGACCGCCGCACACCGAGTCGATGTCGACGCCGAGGGCGCGGGCGGCATCGAGAACGGTCGTCTCGGCCGGGAAGCGGCCACGCCGACCGGACGGAGTGAAGATGACGAGCGGCTCGGCCGGCGAGGTCACCGTGCGGCCTTCAGCTGGCGGGCTCAGCCGACCACTGGGTGATCCGGCGCGCCGGCGGTTGACGCGGACACCGCGCTCCCCTTCCGCCGGAGCGACGCGGAAGGCGCGGATCCAGCGGTTCGCGTCCTGGTCGTTGCCGAGCAGGACGTCGCCGGCCATCACGGCGTGCTTGACGCCAGCGGCGATCGGGTTGGTGATCGCCGACGTCAGGCCGCTCGCCATCGCCATCGCCAGGTAGGCGCCATTGATGCCCTCGCGATTCGGCAGGCCGAAGCTGACGTTGCTCGCACCGCACGTGGAATTGACGTGCAGCTCGTCGCGCAATCGGCCGAGGATCCGGAAGACCTGGCGGCCGGCCGTCTGCATCGCCCCGATCGGCATCAGGAGCGGATCGACGACGATGTCCTCGTAGGCGATGCCGTGATCGCGGGCCCGCTCGACGATCCGCTTCGCAACCGCGAACCGGACGTCCGGGTCCATGCTGATCCCGGTCTCGTCGTTGCTGATCGCGACGACGGCGGCGCCGTACTTCTTGACGAGCGGCAGGACTCGCTCGAGCTGTGCCTCCTCGCCGGTGACGGAGTTGACGAGCGGCTTGCCCTGGTAGACCGCGAGCCCGGCTTCGAGCGCCTCGACGATCGACGAATCGATCGACAGCGGGAGGTCCGTCAGTGACTGGACGAGCTGGATCGTCTTCGCCAGGATCGCCGGCTCGTCCGCGAGCGGGATCCCCGCGTTCACGTCGAGCATGTGCGCCCCGGCTTCGACCTGGGCGATCGTGTCGCGCTCGACGCGGCTGAAGTCGCCGGCCTTCATCTCCTCCATCAGGATCTTCCGGCCGGTCGGGTTGATCCGCTCGCCGATGATCACGAATGGGCGATCGTCCCCGATGACGACGTCGCGGCTGGCAGACGAGACGATGGTGTGGGTCATCCGGCCGTGCTGCTTGCCCGTCGTCTCGTCGTGGGCGGGTGCCAGCGCGGGCCCGCCTGCGACGCCGCCGGACTGGATCAACTCGGCGAGCCGATGTCGGTCGTATTCGGCTTCGAGCCGGGCCACTTCGGCGTCGACCTCGGCCTCGAGGTTTTCGCCGCAGGCCTTGGCGACCTTGTGCCACTCCTCGATGTAGTCGTTGTAGGCACGCTTGCCCGCCCGGCTGGCGGCCTTGTCGATCGCGACCTGGAAGCGCTGGTGGAGGACGACCTTGCTCGAGCGACGGCCGTCGCGAGCGACGACCTGCGCCGGAATGTCCCGCCACCAGATCACGGTCATGCTGGGCATCGTCAGGCGGCTCCGACGGCGACGACACCCAGGGAGCGAATCGAGTCGGCGAGCTCGCCGTAGCCGGTATGGCGGTGCTCGAATTCGAGGCCGAGGCGTATCGCCGCGTTGCGAGCCATCGCGAGCAGGTCCGGATCGTCGGTCTGGGAGAGGTAGACGAGCCGTCGGTAATTGCCGAAGTACATCGGCTCGAGCTCCGGATGACGGTCGATTCCGAGACCCCGGATCACGAGCCGTTCGAAGTTGCGGGCGAGGAAGTCCGTGAGCCAGAACGTCGCCGGCTCCTCCTCGGCCAGGCGGGCGAAGTCGGCCCGGCCGGCGAAGAACTCGTAGCAATGGGCGCCGGGCAGCCGCTCCACGCCCTCTTCTGCGAGGACCGGGTCGAGCAGCCCGCCGGTGCCGCAGTCGGCGTAGGCCACGAAGATCTGCTCGTAGCCGTCGCGGCGACCCTGGCGGATCCGCGCCCGCACCCGTGCCGGGATACCGCCGGGCCGATTGTGCAGTTCGGGTGGCAGGCAGGCGACGTCGACGTTCGGCAGGGGCCTGCGTCAGCTCGACAAGCTCGCGCGCGAGCGCTCCGCAGCCGACGACCAGGACGCGCGCGTGCGCCGCTTGTCGCCGCCTGGTCCGCCTGGCGGACCAACGGGCGGCCGGCGCCGCTCGAATCGGGCCGGCGGCGGCCTTCCTCCGCCCGTTGGTCCGCGCACGCGGACCATCTGACGGGGGAGGAGCGCGATTGGCGCGTCCGGCGGAGCTCTCGTTCGTCCGTTGGTCCGGCTGCGGGACCAGACGTGGCGGCGGTGGCACGGCGGAGCGCGGCGCAGGCGGCCGGCGAGGCGCGGAACAGGCCGCGGCACGACGCTCATCGATCAAGCGGCGGGCGGTTTCGGCGGCGACGCCCGCGTCGCGGCAGTACGCATCAGCGCCGACGGCCAGTCCGAACTCCTCGTTGAGGGGCGCCCCGCCGACGAGGACGATGTAGTCCTCGCGCATCCCGCGGTCCTTGAGCGTCTGGATGACCACCTTCATGTACGGCATCGTCGTCGTCAGCAGCGCAGACATGCCGAGGATGTCGGGCTTGTGGAGCTCGAGGGCGGCGATGAACTTTTCGGCGTCCGTGTTGATCCCGAGGTCGAAGACCTCGAAGCCGGCGCCCTCGAGCATCATCCCGACGAGGTTCTTGCCGATGTCGTGGATATCGCCCTTGACGGTCCCGATGACGACCTTCCCGACCGGCTCGGCGCCGGTCTCGGCGAGGAGCGGCCGAAGGATCTCCATGCCGGCCTTCATCGCGTTGGCGGCGAGCAGGACCTCGGGCACGAACAGGATGCCGTCCCGGAAGTCGATGCCGACGATCTTCATGCCCGCGACGAGGGCATCGTCGAGAACCTTGGTCGCGCTGAAGCCACGCTCGAGGAGGATGTTCGTCCCCTGGACGATCTCTTCCTTCATTCCGTCGTACAGATCGTTGTGCATCTGCTCGACGAGCTCGTCGTCGGTCAGTGCCGCGAGATCGATCTCTTCGTATTCGTCCGCCACGTCGTGCTCCTGACCGGCGCGATGTCCATCGTTTCGGGGTTCCACGATACGGCACGGTGCCGTATGATGGAACGAAGACCTCAAATCTAGCCGACCGGGAGCCTCGTGTCCAGAGTTCAGTCCATCGAGCGAGCCTTCGCCGTCCTGTCCGCGCTCGCCGACGGGCCGATCGGCGTGACCGAGGTCGCCGAGCGGGTCGACCTCCCGAAGTCGACGGCGGCCCGGATGCTCGCGTCCCTCACCCGAGAGGGAGTGGTCGAGCAGGTCCCGGGCGATACCCGCTACCGGCTCGGTGGCCGGATCGTCTCGCTCGCGGCGGGCGTCCTGCCGGCGCGCAGTCTCGTCGCCATCGCCCGGCCGATCCTCGTCGAGCTCGCGTCGGCGGCGGGCGAGGCGGCCGGATTGTCGGTCGCCGACGGGGCCGCCGTCCACTACATCGACCAGGTCGACACCGCGCACCAGGTCCAGGTCCGCGATTGGACGGGGACGCGGGCACCGATGCACGCTGTTTCGTCCGGCCAGGTCTTCCTCGCCCACATGAGCGAGGCCGCCATCGAGCGGTATCTCGCCCTGCCGCGGGTCGCGTTCACGGACCGGACCCTGACCGACTCCGCCGCGCTGCGGGACCGGCTGCGGCAGGTCCAGCTCGACGGGCATGCCTGGGTTCGCGAGGAGTTCGCGGAAGGCCTCAACAGCGTCGCCGCGCCCGTCGCCGGCGAGGACGGCGAGATCGTCGCCGCCGTCCACCTGCACGGTCCGTCGTACCGCTTCCCGTCGGCGGGAACCGAAGAGCGCGCGACCGAGCTCGTCGTTGGCGCGGCAGGCAGGCTCTCCGGGCGACTGCGTCCGTCCTAGCGCGAGATCAGCGCGTCCGTCGGGGCGAAATCGTCGGTCAGGAGCGGTGCGCCGTCCGTGATCTCGCGCATCTCCGCATCGGTCGCCAGCCGAGCCGGTTCGAATTCGTCCCGTTCAATCGACGCGGCGATCGCCTCGAGCGGAAGGCCGTCGCCGGCCACGACGATCACGTTGCCCGAGACACCGCCGGGGATGACGAGAAACACGACGGCGACGCTGCCGAAGACCTCGCGGAGGGTCGCGACATAGGCTCCCAGGAGTCGCAGCTCGCCGCCGTCGATGACGTTCGCGACGTAGATGCTGTCCGAAGCCATCGTCCGGCGGATCTCGCTGATCGCCTCCAGGGTGACCAGGTGCCATGGCACGGCCCGGGCGGCGAACACGTCCGCGACGACGACCCCGTACCGGCCGGCGGGCTCGTCGCGGAGGCTGACGCGGGCGTCGCCCACGCGGATCGACAGCTCTGGCTCATCCATCGTCAGCCCGATGATCTCGCGGTTGAGTCGGACGATCGCGGGATCGATCTCGAGGACACGGTTGGTCGTCGCGGGACGTTCGGCCACGAGGTGCCGCGGCAGCGCGAACGCGCCGCCGCCGATGTGGAGCGCCGTCAGGGCCTGCGGCGGAGGGCGCACGGCGTCGACCACGGCGTCGATCGCCCTGAGGTAGCGGAAGCGCAGGACCGCGGGCTCGTCGAGGTCGATCGACCCGTGGGCCAGGTCGTCGAGGATCAGATCGCGGACCGCGGGCTGGCTATCGGATCGGCCGATTCGGATGCAGTAGTAGGCGGACTCCGGGTCGCACGTCGGCGTCGCCGATGCGCCCGCCGTCAGCGCGGTGAGGACCGCGAGGCCGAGGATCGCGACGAGGCCGCCTCCCGACCTCCTGCCGACCGCCAGGTGCAACACGAGTCCCGTCAGCGCGAGCACGATCGCTGCGCCGAGCAGGATGAGCCGGACCGGAGCGACGGCGAGGAGGACGAACCCCGTCAGGAACGTGCCGACGAGCGCGCCGACGGTCGCGATCGCCGAGATTCGCCCGACCACGCTGCCCGACTCCTCGGTCGAGATCATGCTGCCGCGCGCGGCCAGCGGCGTCGCCGCCGCGAGGACGATCGAGGGCAACAGGAGGCCGGCAACGGCGAGCATTGTTGCGCCGACCGCGCCGGACGGTGGCATCAGGACCGCCGCGGCGACGTCGATCGCGGGGGCAACGAGGGCAACGAGCGCGGCCGATGCAAGCAGGACCGGGGCGATGAGACGGCGGGGACCGTAAGCGTCGGCTGCGCGCCCGCCGAGGTAGGCCCCCGCGGCGAGTCCGGCCAGCACGACACCGATCGCTGCCGTGTACGTCTCGATCGAGGAGCCGATTCGAGGCGCCAGCAGCCGGATCGCCACCACCTCGACGAGCAGCGTCACCGCTGACGGGACGAAGGCGAGGACGGCCGCGACGGCCGATGGCAGCCGGGATTCCTGGGGCATCGCGCCCAGCCTAGCGCGGAATCGGCGATCCCTCAGGCCCGGCCGCGGGCGCGTCAGTCGCGGGCGTCGCATCGTGTCGGTAGAAGTCGACCGGCTCCGGTGGCAGTGGCGTGTTGCCGAGGATCAGATCGGCCGCCTTCTCGGCGAGCATCATGACCGGGGCGTAGATGTTGCCGTTCGTGATGTATGGCATGACCGAGGCGTCGACGACCCGCAGCCCATCGAGGCCGTAGACGCCCATCGTCAGCGGGTCTGTGACCGACAGTGCGTCCGTCCCCATGCGGGCGGTGCACGAGGGGTGGAGGGCGGTCTCCGCATCGCGCGCGACCCAGTCGAGGATCTGCTGGTCGGTCTCGACCTGGGCGCCGGGGGAGGTCTCGCCACCGTCGAACTCCGCCATGGCCGGCTGGCCGAGAATCCGACGCGCGACGCGGATCGCCTCGACCCATTCGCGCCGGTCCTGGTCGGTCGAGAGGTAGTTGAATCGGAGCGCCGGATGGACCGTCGGGTCGGTCGACGTGATCTTCACCGACCCGCGGGCATCCGAGTACATCGGGCCGACGTGAACCTGGTAGCCGTGGCCCTCTCTGGGCCCAGAGCCGTCGTAGCGGATCGAAAGCGGCAGGAAGTGGAACATGAGATTGGGATAGGCGACGTCGTCGTTGCTCCGGACGAAGCCGCCGCCCTCGAAGTGGTTCGTCGCGCCCGGGCCGCGTCGGAGGAACAGCCACTGGAACCCGATCCAGGGCTTGCGCCAGTTGGCGAGCGCCGGCTGCATCGAGACTGGTTTCGTGCTCCTGTGCTGGATGTAGACCTCGATGTGGTCCTGGAGATGCTCGCCGACGCCGGGCAGATCGTGGACGACATGGATCCCGAGGGCAGCCAGCTCCTCGGCGTTGCCGACGCCCGACAGCTGGAGGAGCTGGGGCGAGTTGATCGCGCCGCCGGCGAGGATCACGTTGCCCCCGAAGGCCCGCTTCGGGCCACGACCGCCCGCCCGGTATTCGACACCCACGGCGCGGGTCCCCTCGAGCAGGATCCGGGTGACGAACGCGCGGGTGGTCACGGTCAGGTTCGGGCGCTTCATGACCGGGTGGAGGTAGGCGCGGGCAGCGCTCAGGCGGCGGCCTCGCCGGATGTTCCGGTCGAACTTCGCGAACCCCTCCTGGCGGTAGCCGTTCACATCGTCAGTCAACGGGTACCCGGCCTGCTTTGTCGCCTCGAAGAACGCCTCGAACAGCGGATTCGTGGCCGGTCCGCGCTCGAGGCCGAGCGGACCGCGGTGACCGCGGAACGGGTCGTCCTGATCTGCGGCGAGGCAATCCTCCATCCGCCTGAAGTACGGCAGACAGTTGGCGTAGCTCCAGCTCTCCATGCCGGAATCGGCGCCCCAGCGCTCGAAATCGAGCGGATTGCCGCGTTGAAAGATCATGCCGTTGATGCTGCTGCTGCCGCCGAGGACCTTGCCCCGGGCGTGGTAGATCCGCCGCCCGTTCATGAACGGCTCGGGCTCCGATTCGTACTTCCAGTCGTAGAACCGGTTCCCGATCGGATACGCGAGCGCGGCCGGCATCTGGATGAAGACGTCGAACCGGTAGTCCGGCCGCCCGGCCTCGAGGACGAGGACACGGTTCGACGGATCCGCGCTCAGTCGATTGGCAAGGGCCGAGCCGGCGGACCCGCCGCCGACGATGATGAAATCCCACGGCGCCGCCATCGTCGCGGATGCTACCGCGCGAGCGGGAGTACGGTCGCGTGGTTTCAAAGCAGCTGCTTCGACCGCAAACCCTGATCAGCCGCGCGTCATTCGCCGGATCTCGGCGCTGATGGGCGGAACGGTGAGTTGATTGCGCGGGATTGCGGCGCGAGGGCGCACCGATTCCGCCATATGGCCCATCGACGGGCCAGTGGTGCGGATGCAACATCTGGGGCCAGCCGGGACGACCGCATCACGACAACCATCGTGGCGCGTCCCGCTCTTCGGGGGACTTCCGGATGCATCGTTCAGCCGCCACATTGACACGTCGCTTCGCCCGGGCCGTAACCGTCGCTGCGGTGATGTCGCTCCTGACCGTCGGCTTCGCTGCGGCGGCACCCGCCGGCAACAACGGGACGGTCAAGATCCACGACGGCGCGACCGACGACGCACCCGTGATCAAGAACGAGCCGCACGTCTGCACCTTCCACCTGCACTTCTTCTTCGCCGACGAGGGACAGACGGGCGAATGGCGGATCGACGAGCAGTCTCCGAGCGGCGACGCGGACGGGGTCCTGTCAGGCGACTACACGACTGACACCAACGGCGAGTTCGAGACGGTCGAGATGGGCCTCCCCGTCGGTCATTACAAGCTCTACTGGGACGGTCGCAACGACCACAACCAGAAGCACAAGACGTTCTGGGTCACCTGCGAGAACCCGCCCGGCCCGATCGGCGGGGGCGGGGGCGGCGGCATCGGCATCGGCTGACGCGAGAGCCCCTTCGCCATCCATTCGACGCCCGGGCCCGATCGACGGGCCCGGGCCTCATCATGTCGTGCCCCGACTATCGGCCGGTCACCCGCCGGATCTCGGCGCTGATGGCGGGCACAACCTGGTGGAGGTCGCCGATTACCGCGTAGTCCGCGACCGACATGATCGGCGCGTCCGGGTCCGTGTTGATCGCCAGGATGCGCTTCGCCGCCTTGGCTCCGACGATGTGCTGGATCGCGCCGCTGATCCCGCAGGCGATATAGAGGTCGGGGGCGATCCGCAGCCCGGTCTGACCGATCTGCTGCGAATGGGGGCGCCAGCCCGAGCTCGTCACGACGCGCGACACCCCCACCGCTGCCCCGAGCAGCGCGGCGAGCTCCTCGAGCTCGCTGAACGCCTCGGGGCTGCCCACACCGCGGCCGCCACCGACGACGACCCGGGCGTCGGTCAGGGAGATCCCCGACCGGTCCGGCTCGAGCCGGCGGGCGACCGCGACGCGGAGATCGTCGTCGGTGAGCGTCGGGGCCATCGACTCGATCGCGTGTGTCGCGGCACCGGCGGACGGCTCGTCGATCGCGAATGCGTGGGGCGCCACGGTCAGGAGCTTCGTCGGGGCGTCGAGCACCGAATCCTCGAGCAGGCTCCCAGCCCAGCGCTGCCGCGTGAGCCGGAGCGGCTCGCCGGGCACGACGTCGGTGCAGTTGGCGGCCAGCGGCAGCTCCGTCCGGGCGCCGAGATGGGCCATCACCTCGTTGCCCCGGTCGCTGCCTGCCGCCATGACGATCCCCGGCTCCCGGGCCGCCATGAGCTGGGCGATCGAGGCCGCCCAGGCCGCCGGCGCGAACGCGGCCAGTCGATCGCTCTCGACGACGTGGGCCGCGGTGATGCCCCGGCCGGCGAGCTGCCCGGCGGCGTCCCGCGCACCTGCGCCGACCAGGACGGCGTGCACCGGTTGGCCCATCTCGGCGCCGAGGCGGCGGGCGAGGACCAGCGTTTCGAGTGAGAGCCGCTCCGGCCGTCCCTCGGCGTGCTCGACGAGGACGAGGATCATCGCCCGATCACGCCGAGCCGGGTCAGCAGCTCGACGACCGCCGGGGCGGCGGCCGCGCCGCTTCCGATCACCTCGACCGTGCTTTCGTTACCCTCGGGCAACCGGAGCCGCTCCTTCGTCGGACCGCCGGGACGCAGCTCAGGGGTCATCCGCACGATCTCCTTCTTCTTGGCGCGGAGGCGTCCGGGAACTGACGGATAGCGCGGCAGGTTCAACCCTTCCTTCACCGCGAGCACGGCCGGCATTGGCAGCTCGAATACCTCCCAGCCGCCGGCGGCCTCGCGGCGGGCGACGACCTGCCCGTCGGCTGCCTCGATCGCCTTGATTCCCGTCACGCATGGCAGGCCGAGCGCCGACGCGACCCGGATGCCGACCTGGAAGTCGCCGGTGTCGGCCGCCTCGTTGCCGAACAGGAGCAGGTCGAACGCCTCGCCGTCGGCCTCCAGGGACCTGATCGCGTCGACGATCGCGGCCGCTGTGGCGAGCGGGTCCCAATCCCCGCCATCGGTCTCGAGGAGGACCGCCCGATCGATGCCGATCGCCATCGCGTCGCGAAGTTGCTCGGTCGCGACCTCGGGCCCGAGGGTCAGGACGGTCGAGCTGCCGCCCTGGGCCTCGACGATCCGGACTGCCTCCTCGACGGCGCATTCCTCGTGAGGGCTCACGGTGAAGCCCAGGTAGCGGGTGTCGATGTCGCGTCCATCCGGCGTCAGCGTGATCCGGCCGCCGGTTGCCGGAACGCGCTTGACGCAGACGAGGATGTTCATCCCGTCAGCTCCGGATCCGTGCGTTCTCCGGGTCGAAGAGCGGGGTACTGCCGGCCACGGCGACGGTGACCGGGTAGCGTTCACCGAAGTACTCGACGGCGAGCTTCGTCCCCTCCTTGGCGTACTCCGGCGGCAGGTACGACATCAGGAGATGAGCGCCGACCGACGGACCTGAGCCCGCGCTCGTGACGTAGGACCGCCGGCCCTTCGCGTCGACGAGCGGCTCCCCGTCCGGCGTGAGGATCGGCTCACGGCCGAGCATGTAGCGCTTGACCCCGGACGACGACGTCGGGTCGTCGACGGTGAGCGTCGAGAGGATCGCGGCCGGCGGCGCCGACCGCTGGCGGAGGTATGCCTCGCGGCCGATGAAATCGCGGTCCTTGACGGTCGGCCGGGCCATCCCTGCCTCGACGAGGTCGAAGTCCAGCTCGAGCTCGTTGCCGTGGGCGCGATAGCCCTTTTCGAGGCGCGCGGTCACGGCGTACGTCCCGATGCCGACCGGCGCCATCCCGAGCGGCGTGCCGGCCTCCCACAGGGCGTCCCAGACGCGAAGGCCCTGCTCGATCGGGACGTAGATCTCCCAGCCCAGCTCGCCGACGTAGCTGATCCGCGAGGCAAGCGTCCGCACCCCGTCGATGTCGACCGCCTTCGAGGTCAGGAAGGGAAAGCCGGCGTGGCTCATGTCGGCTGAGGTGGTGGCCGCGACCACGTCTCGCGCGCGCGGCCCCCAGATCCCGATCGTCGTCCACTGGTTCGTGACGTCGTGGAGCTGGGCGGACCCGTCCCCCGGCAGCTGATCGGTGAAGATCTTCTTGTCGCGCATCCCCATGCCACCGCCCGTGACGACCCGGAACCGATCGTGAGCGAGCCGCATGATCGTCAGGTCGGCGAGGATCCCGCCGGCCGGAGTTGAGGAGCGGCGTGTAGACCGTGCGGCCCGGTGTGACGTCGACCTTGTTGACGGCGAGGCGCTCGAGGTATTCACACGCGCCGGGTCCGGTGACGTCGAAGATCACGAACGCCGAGAGGTCGACCATGCCGACCCGGTCGCGCATCGCGAGGTGCTCGGCGTTGATGATCGGCGACCACCAGCGCGAATCCCACTCAGCCTCGCGCGGCATGACCCGATCGCCGTACTCGTCGAGGAGCGGACGGTTCGAGTCGTACCAGTACGGGCGCTCCCAGCCGGCCGCCTCGAAGAAGACCGCGCCCAGCGCAACCTGTCGCTCATATGCCGGCGACAGGCGGATCGGCCGGTTCGACGCCCACTGCTCGCCCGGGTGGACGATGCCGTAGGTCTTGTTGTAGCCCTCCGTCGTCCGAGCGGCGATGTGCTGGTCCGTCTTGTGGTGGTCGTAGAAGCGGGCGATATCCGAGCCGTGCGGATCGATCTCCGGTTCGCCGTTCGTCATCCACTCAGCGACCGTCTTCGCGATCCCGGGCGCTTCCTTGATCCAGACGGCGGCCACCGACCAGAGCCCCTTGACCTCCGGCGTTTCGCCGATGATCGGGTTGCCGTCCGGGGTCAGGGACAGCAGCCCGTTGATCGCCAGCTTCACCCCGACGGATTCGTCGCCGACGATCTCGGGAAAGAGCTCGAGGGCGTCTTCGAGTTGCGGGTCGAAGTCCTCCTGGGTGAACGGCAGCATCGTCGGGGAGAGGGCGGACGCCGCGATTGACGGGATGTCGTCGGCGTCCATGAGGATCGCTCGGTGGGCATACGAGCCGATTTCGAAGCCGTTGCCGTGCTGCCGCTCGTACATGTTCGTATCCATGTCGCGCACGATCGGATAGCCGACTTCCTTGGTCGCGTTCGCGAACATCGGGACCGGCCCGATGTCGATCATCTGGTGGACCGCCGGCGTGAGCGGGATCGATGCGCCGGCCATCCGGGCGATCCGCGGGCTCCAGACCCCGCAGGCGATGACGACGACCTCGGTTTCGATCGTCCCGGCGTCGGTATGCACCCGCCGGACCTGGCCCGCTTCGACGTCGATGCCGGTGACCTCAACGCTGGCCGCGATCGTCAGGCCGCCCATCTCCTGTGCCTTCTGGCGCATGAGCGTACCGGCCTGGAGCGAGTCGACGATCCCGACCCCCGGCGTGTAGAAGCCACCGAGGATGGCGGACTCCTCGATGAACGGGACCATCTCCTTGACCTCCGCGGGGGTGAGCAGGCGGCTGCCCTCGACGCCCCATGAGGTCGACGATGCCATCCGGCGCTTCAGCTCTTCCATCCGCTCGGGCGTCCGGGCGACCTCGATCCCGCCCGTCTCGTCGTAGACGCCGAGCTCGCGGTACTGGCGGGCGCTCTCGATCGTGAATGCGGCCATCTCCTTGCCGTGGTCGGTCAGGAAGATGAAGTTCGACGCGTGGCCCGTCGAGCCGCCAGGGTTCGGGAGCATGCCCTTTTCGATGAGGACGATGTCGCGCCAGCCGAGGAGGGCCAGGTGGTAGGCCATGCTGTTGCCGACGATGCCGGCGCCGATGATGACGACTCTGGCGTGGTCGGGAAGCGGGCTCATGCGCGGGAACTCCTCAAGGCTCAGCGTCGAATCGGTGTGCCGGGCGGGTCGATGGCGAGCGGTAGGGCGAAGAGTATCGCGCGTCCGCGTCGTCGTACGCCGGGTTGCGGACTACCCTGCTCGCCAGGTCCGGCAGGCGGACCAGGGCGTGAGTTTCGCTCCCCCGACGACTGTCCCGTCAGCTATTCAGGCTCGCCCGCCTCTTCGAGCCGCAGCGCACGAATTCGGATCCTCATGTGGCCTTCCCGCTCCGCCCGCGCAACGAGCGTCAGCTCGTGATCGCCGGATTCGAGCGTGATCGAAGCAGTGCGACCGACGCCGATCGGCCCCCCGTCGAGGAGCCACTCCAGGCGCTCGCCCTCGATCGGGTTACCGGCCTGGTCGACGGCGTTACCCAGAGTCTCGATTGCGGTGCCGGCCAGCACGGTTGCGGCGTCCGCCGGATACAGGATCGCGACCTCGGGCGATCGCTCGGGCACCTCGACCTCCATCGGCTCCGAGGTTGCGGTCGAGAAGCCGTCATGGCCGAGCAGGCGAACCAGGACGGCCCCCGCGGGGAGGCCCGTCAGGCCCAGTTCCGCGCCCTCGCTCAATCCGACGGCCAGCCCGTGCCACGTTTCCCCGCCGTCCTGGCTCCACTGCGCCCAGACGTCGTCGACGTCAGCGCCGCGCGCCAGCGACCATGCCAGTCGGAGTGACTCCCCCTCGACGACGGCGCGCGTACGCGAGAAGCGTGCTGGCCGTTCGGGGGCGGCCCGCTCCCACGCGCCATTGCCGCTCGGGTCCGTGATCTGCAGTGCGGCGCCGGGCTCGGCATCCGGAATCATCGCGTGGAACGCGAATGGAAGCCGGTTGGGGTTGCCGTCGTGCGATCCCGACGAGCAGCCGCAATCCCCGCCGTGGCTCTCGACGCGGGCCAATCGGCCCCGGCTCGCGATCTCGCCCGAGGCGGAGAGGAGCTGCACGGACCAGCTCGTCTCCGGTCCACGCGTCGCCATGCTAGCGGTCACCCGGGCGACCGAGTCCACCCGCACGACTCCTCTCTCGTCGACAAAACCTCGCACCGAGATGACAGGTCGCAATTCGTGGGTCACGAGATCCTCCCTCGTCCACGGCGGGTCCGGCCACCACAGATCGAGTGGGTCGTACTCGACCGGCACGTCGACGAATGGGTTCTTCTCGCGGATCCATGTCGGCGCGAGGCGAGTGTGCCCAATGAGCCGATTGTGCTGGTATAGCGACATCCAGCGCATCGGTCCGTAGCTCATGTAGTCGGTCGACGTTGCCGGGGAGTACACCTGTCCGGACTGGATGTCGATGCCGTACTCGCCGATCGACGCCGACGGATGCGGCTCGTACACGGGATAGTCCGGGTCGGGCGTTCCGACTGCACCCGAAGGCGTGTGCTGGAAGCCGTATCCATGACCGATCTCGTGCACGAACGTCGTCAGGTCGCCGACACGCCCAGCGCCAAGGCCTCCCTCACCACAGCCCGGCACGCCGACCGGCATCCCCGCCGGCAGCAGCCCGTAATAGACGACATCGGTGCGGTTGCCGTCGTTGTCGCGCATGAGTCCCAGCCACCCGAGCAGGCCGCTCCAGTTGTCGGAGCAGCCGCCGTCTCCGTTGCGAGGATCGTCGAGCGGAACGAACCAGTTCATCGTTCCCGCGATCGCGAAGGACCCAGTCTGCTGCACCGGCATCGCGCGGAACGCGAGCCCCGCCGTGGTCTGGGCATCGGCAAGGGTCGGCGCCGGAAGGTCCAGCTGGGTCGCGACTGTTCCGGGCGCCGGCGACGACGTGCTCGGCCCTGCGTAGTGCACGGGAATGACTCGGAGCCGCAGCGTCTGGATGAGGACCGCCCGGACCGAAACGCTGTGCGTCTGTCCACTGTCGAGCGTCACCGTCAGTCGCATCGATCCCGCGAAGTCGGATGCCGGGATGCGGAAGTTCAGGGAGCTCCACACGCTTCCCCGCTCGTCGGCATAGCTGTCGTCCAGCGGCGTGATCGTGTTTGTCCACCACGGCGCGTAGGTTCCGACCGTCTTATACGGTCCGAAGAACCTTCCCTGCTCGACGAGCAGGCTGCCCGAAACCGGATCGCCGACGTCGTCGCCGAGCGAAGGGCGAACATACACGCGCACGATCGCCGGCTTGTACGCGACCAGGGTCGCCAAGTTGTCTGTCCCGCGGTCCGCCGGATCGTGGAGGTGGGCCGACGACCTGTGGTACTGGATGGCCTGAGTCACCTCGATCCCGGTGATCCGCGGGCCGATGAAGTACGGCGACGTGAGCTCGATCGCGTCGCGCACGCCCTTCAACGTGAGGACTAGGTCTTCGATATCAGTCACACTGCGCCTCCGGTCATTGAGTCAGTACCGTGAGAGGCCGGGAAGAGGCCGGGAAGCGGGCTCATGCGCGGGAACTCCTCAAGGCTCAGCGTCGAATCGGTGTGCCAGTCGGGTCGATGGCGAGCGGTAGGGCGAAGAATATCGCGCGTTCGGGGCGTCGTCCGCGTCCGCTGAACATCCGACATTCCGCGGACGCCGCTAGACTCCCGGCGTGAACCAGCAGCCGCCCGTCCGTCTCGGTGTCCTGGGCCTCGGCCTGATGTCGCAATTCCACCTCAGAGATGTCCTCGGCCGATCTGACACGGTGGTGAGCGCGATCTGCGAGCCGCAGCCTGCCGCCGTCGCCAAAGCCGAGCTGGCGTTCGCCGCCCAGGGCCTCGCGCTCCCGCCGAATGAGCCGGACTGGCGGCGCTTCTTCGACCGGTTCGGGCCGTCGCTGGACGCCGTGCTGATCATCACACCCCACGCGTTTCATCACGACCAGGCGATGACCGCCCTCGAGGCCGGCCTCGACGTCCTCCTCGAGAAGCCGATGGTGATGACCGCTGCCGAGGCCGAATCCCTGATCGCCACCTGCGATCGGACGGGACGGCTCCTCGTCGTCGCCTTCCAGGGCAGTCTCTCGCCCCAGATCCGGGCGGCCGCCGCGATGATCCAGGCCGGGGAGGTCGGATCGATCCTCAACATCGACGCTGCCGTGTGGCAGGACTGGCACACGGCGGCCGGCGGGACCTGGCGCCAGGATCCGCTCCTGTCGGGTGGTGGCTTCCTGTTCGACACAGGTGCACACCTCCTGAATACCGTCACCGACCTGGCCGGCGAGCCGTTCACCCAGGTAGCCGCCTGGCTCGAGAACGACGGCGGGCCGGTGGACGTTCGCGGCGTCGTCATGGCCAGGCTCGCCTCCGGTGCCCTCGTGACGATGAACGCCTGTGGCCGGACGATCCCCTCGTGTACGTCGGACATCAAGGTGTTCTGCGAGGAGGCGATTCTCCGGACCGGTGTCTGGGGCGAGTTCCTGGAGATCCAGCGGCCCGGCGACACCGCGCTGACGCCGGTTACGTCGGTTCGGGAATTGCCGGTCTGGGAGCAGTTCCTTCGAGTCCGGGCCGGCGTCGAGGCGAATCCCTGCCCGCCCGATGTTGGCCTCCGGATGGCCCGGTTGTGGGACGCGATCCGAGCCTCGGCGGCCAAGGGCGGACTCGTCGTCGATCCGCGGGTGGCAGGCAACGAGGCCGCCGCGTGACCCAGGACGCGCAGGTGAACGGCCGAGGCACCCGAGTGACGGTCTGGAACGAGTTTCGCCACGAGCGCTCGGAGCCGGCGATACGGGCGATCTACCCCGATGGGATCCATGGCGCGATCGAAGCGGGCCTGCGTGAGCACGGCATCGGCGACGTTCGCGTCGCGACGCTCGACGAGCCGGACCACGGACTGACCGCAGCTGTCCTCGAGGCGACGGACACCCTTGTCTGGTGGGGCCACCGTGCCCACGACGAGGTCAGCGACGCGGTCGTCGACCGGGTCCACGCGGCGGTGCTCGGCGGGATGGGCCTCGTGGTCCTTCACTCCGGCCACTTCTCGCGGATCTTCAAGCGTCTCATGGGGACCTCGTGCAATCTGAAGTGGCGCGAGGACGGCCGCCGTGAGCGGCTGTGGGTCGTCGACCCGTCCCATCCGATCGCGGCCGGCCTCGGTGAATCCTTCGCCCTGCCCGAGGAGGAGATGTACGGCGAGCACTTCGACATCCCGCCGCCGGACGAGCTGGTTCTCGTCAGCTGGTTCGAGGGCGGTGAGGTGTTCCGCAGCGGCTGCACGTTCCGGCGCGGGCAGGGCCGGATCGTCTACTTCCGGCCTGGCCACGAGAGCCACCCGACCTACTTCGACTCGAACGTCCGACGGGTCATCGCCAACGCGGTCGACTGGGCGGCCGCTCCGCGCGGCGATCGGCCGACGTATGGGAACGCCAAGCCGGTGGAGCGCGGCCGCTGACGTCCGCCGGGGTCTGACCGCGGCCGGGCTCAACGGTCGCGACAGGCCGTTGACCGGCCGACCAATGTCCGCGCATCCTCAGATCGTCTCCGATCACCCAGAGGGCAGCATGCCGAGCCTCTTCATCGACGGCGAATGGACGAGTCCCGCCTCGGGCGCGACGAGCAACGTCGTCAACCCGTCCGACGCGACCGTCGTGCGGACCGTCGACGTGGCCGACGATGCCGACGTCCAGCGGGCGATCGCCGCCGCGCGGCGCGCATTCGACGAGACCGATTGGCCGTGGTCGCCGGTCAGCGACCGGATTGCACTCCTCAACCGGATCGCCGACCTGCTCGAGCGGGACCGGGACCGCATCGCCCGGGCCGAGACGCTCAATACCGGCAAGGCCCTGCGCGAGAGCTGCTACGACGTCGACGACGTCATCAAGGTCTTCCGCTACTACGCGGGCCTCGCCGACAAGGAGGCCGGTCGCCTCGTTGCGACGCCTGGCAGCGACGCCATCAGCCGGATCGTGTACGAGCCGATCGGCGTATGCGCGCTCATCGGGCCGTGGAACTACCCGCTCCTCCAGATGAGCTGGAAGGTGGCGCCGGCGGTCGCGGCCGGCGACACGATGGTCCTCAAGCCGGCGTCGCTCACGCCGCTGACGGCGATCATCCTCGTGGAACTTCTCGAGGAAGCCGGAGTCCCGGCCGGGGTCGTCAACCTCGTGCTCGGGCCCGGCGGGCGGGTCGGAGAAGCCCTCGCGGCCAGTCTGGACGTCGACCTGGTAAGCCTCACGGGCGGCCTCGAGGCCGGCCGGCAGATCCTCCGGGCCGCCGCCGGAAACGTGAAGAAGGTCGCCCTCGAGCTCGGTGGCAAGAGCCCGAACATCGTCTTCGCCGACGCCGACTTCGACACCGCCGTCGACAATGCCCTGACTGCGGCCTTCGTCCACAGTGGCCAGGTCTGCTCGGCCGGCTGCCGGCTGATCGTCGAGGACTCGATCCACGACCGGTTCGTCGAAGAACTGGGCCGACGCGCCGACGCGATCCGCCTGGGCTCGGGCCTTGACGAACGGACCGAGACGGGCGCCCTCATCTCGGCCGACCATCGGGCCAAGGTCGAGCGCTATATCGAATCGGGGGTCCGCGAAGGCGCCCGTCTCGTTGCCGGTGGCGGCCGGCCGACCGAGCCCGACCTCCAGGCGGGCTTCTATCTCCGGCCGACTGTCTTCGCCGACTGCCGGGCGGACATGACGATCGTCCGCGAGGAGATCTTCGGGCCCGTCGTGACAGTCGAGCGCTTCACGACGGAGGAAGAGGCCGTCCGGCTCGGTAACGACACGACGTACGGCCTCGCCGGCGCAGTCTGGACCGCCGATGCCAGCCGGGCCCAGCGGGTCGCCGGCCGGCTCCGCCACGGCACGGTCTGGATCAACGACTACAACATGTACATGCCGCAGGCGGAGTGGGGCGGTTTCAAGCAGTCGGGGATCGGCCGGGAGCTCGGGCCAACCGGCCTCGACGAGTATCGCGAGGCAAAACACATCTACGAGAACACGGCGCCGGGTCCCAGCGGCTGGTTCAACGGTTGACCCCCGGCCGCGGGGTGCCATCCTCGGCGCAGGTGGTGTACCGTCCGGCCCACGCGTCGCTGTCGCAGTCGAGGGAGTCCGTGCCGTGACCGTCGCCGCAGAGCCGCCGATCTCCGCTCCATCCGGGACGTCAGGGTCCGTCCGGCCGACGATCTCCGTGCGCAACCTGTGGAAGATCTTCGGGGACGCGGAGTCGAAGCTCAGCGGACCGCCGACCGACGAGACAAGCGCGGACTTCCGACGCCGGACCGGCTCGATGATCGCGGTCCGCGATGTCTCGTTCGACGTCAAACCCGGCGAGATCTTTGTCGTCATGGGCCTGTCCGGGAGCGGCAAGTCGACCCTCATCCGCTGCCTCACTCGGCTGATCGAGCCGACATTCGGGGAGGTTCTCCTCGACGGGGACGACATCCGGAAAGCCGATGCCGGCACGGCTCCGCGAGTTGCGCCGGCGGCGCTTCGCGATGGTCTTTCAACATTTCGGCCTGCTGCCGCACCGACGCGTCATCGAGAACATCGCGTTTGGGCTCGAGATCCGGGGCGACACCAAGGTCGGATCGCCTGGCCCGCGCGACGCAGATGCTCGAGCTCGTCGGGCTCGACGGCTATGCCAACCAGTTTCCGGAGCAGCTGTCGGGCGGGATGCAGCAGCGTGTGGGTCTCGCCCGCGCCCTTGCCGGCGACCCGGAGGTCATGCTCTTCGACGAGCCGTTCAGCGCCCTCGATCCGCTGATCCGGCGCGACATGCAGAACGAGGTCCTCCGCCTCCACAACGAGGTCGGCAAGACGATGATCTTCATCACTCACGACCTGGCCGAGGCGCTCAAGCTGGGCGACCATGTCGTGATCATGCGCGCCGGCGAGGTCATCCAGTCCGGCAGCCCGCAGGAGCTGGTCGCCCATCCGGCCGACGACTACGTCGCCGACTTCGTCCGCGATGTCGCGAAGTCGCATGTCCTCACGCTGCGCTGGGTCATGCGCGAGCCGCTCCCCGATGACCCGGCCGACGGGCCGACGTTCGGCCCGGACACGGTGATCCGCTCCGTGATCCATGCCGCGACCTCGTCCGACAAGCCGATCCGGGTGGTCGAAGGCGACCGGCTCATCGGAGTCGTGGATCGAGTCCAGATTCTCGAGGCGATCGCGGGTCACGACGACCCGACCCCGACGACCGAATGACGGCGCGAGCGCTGCCGTTCCGCGCGAGGCGCACCGCGGCGCCGATCTCGGGGCGTGTCGCCTGGCTCATCCTCGCCGCGGTCGCCGTCGTCCTCTACCTCCTCTTCCGCGACCAGTGGACGCTGCCGCACGAACGGGACACGGCCGTCTTCCAGTTCTTCAACAGCGCTCGCGACGCGGTCGCCGACCTGGAGCAGACGGCGCCGGCGTTGGCCTTCGTCATCGACTTCATTCGCGGTGTCATGGGCTGGCTCGTCGACACGATCCTTGGCCTGCTCATCGGCATGGGCTGGCCGGCCGTCATCGCGGCCGCGACGCTGGTCGGTTACGCGGCCGGCGGCTGGAAGACCGGAGTGCTGGCGCTCAGCGGCTTCGCGGTTGTCGGAGCGTTGGGCCTCTGGGACCCGACCATGCAGACGCTGGCCGTCACACTGGCGGCGGTCATCGTCGCCGTTGCGCTCGGGATCCCGATCGGGATCCTCATGGCGAAGAACGACCGGGCGCGGGCCCTGATCGCGCCGATCCTCGACGTGCTCCAGATCATGCCCCAGTTCGCCTACCTTCTCCCGTTTGTCCTGTTCTTCGGCATTGGGCCTGCCGCAGCGGCGATCGTGACCCTGGTCTACGCGATGCCGGCAGCCATCCGGATCACGGCCCTCGGGATCCGCGGCGTCCCCGAATCGGCCCTCGAGGCGGCCCGATCTCTCGGCTCGACCGCCGGCCAGGTGCTGAGCAAGGTCGAGCTGCCGCTGGCCCGCAAGACGATCGGGCTGGCTGTCAACCAGACGATCATGCTCGCCCTGTCGATGGTCGTGATCACGGTCGTCATCGACGGCCCGGGCCTCGGCGTGAACATCATCCGGGCGATGCAGACGCTCAACGTCGGGCTGATCTTCGACGCGGGACTGGCGATCGTCATCCTCGCGATCGTCCTCGACCGGACCACCGAGCAGGCCAGCAGGCGCATGGACGCCCGGGAACGCGAGGCCGACGCGAACAGCGGCCGCGGGCTCATCCCGAGGCGGCTGGTCCTGATCGGCCTCGGTCTCATCACCGTCGCCGCCCTCGGCGCCACGGTGGTCGCACCCGACTGGGCCGGCACATTCCCCGAGGAGTGGGCGGTCCTCTCATTCAGCGAGCCGGTGAACGACATCGTCACCTGGATCAAGACGAATCTCGTGTTCCTGACGATCGACCTTCAAGGACTGGTTCACCGCGATCGTCCTGAACCCGATCCAGGACGTGCTGACGAGCTCGCCGTTCTGGCTGGTGATTGGCGTTGGCGGGGCGATCGCGTGGCTGGTGAGCGGCGCGCGCGCGTCGGTCGTGGCCATCGTCGCGCTGGCCGGCTGCGCCGCGCTCCAGCTCTGGGAGCACTCGATGATCACGCTCGCGTCGGTCCTCGTGGCGACGACGATCACGCTGCTGGTCGGCGCACTGATCGGGATCGTCGCGGCCGGCAGCGACGGCTTCTCGCGAAGCATCCGGCCGCTGCTCGACGCGGCTCAGACGCTGCCGGCGTTCGTCTACCTGCTGCCAGCGCTCGCCCTGTTCGGGCCATCCCGCTTCACGGCGATCGTCGCCGCGATCATTTTCGCGATCCCGCCCGTCGTCCGACTGGTCGAGACGGGCATCCGGCTCGTCCCCGTCGTGATCATCGAGTCGGGCCACTCCGCTGGCGCGACGCGCCTTCAGATGCTGCGCAAGATCCAGCTGCCGGTCGCGCGGCCCGCCCTCCTGCTGGCCACGAACCAGGGAATCATCATGGTCCTCGGAATGGTCGTCCTCGGCGGGCTCGTCGGGGCCGGCGCCCTTGGATTCGATGTCGTGAGCGGCTTTGCCCAGCGCCGTGACTTCGGCCTGGGCTTCGCCGCCGGGATCTGCATCGTGCTCCTCGGGATCGCGCTGGACCGCATGTCGCAGGGCGCGGGACGGCGTCGGCTCATCGACGCGGTCACCGACACCAGGGGCGAGATGGAGGCGAACCGGACAGACCTCACCGCGCGCCCGATCTGAGCCCTTGCGACTGGGGCACCCGTAGCGGATCATTCAGCCCGCGCCTCGTCACCCGGGGCGCCCCGAGGAGGAGAGCACTAGATGAGTCACCCCAGGTTCGGCCGACTTCTTGTCGGCATGGCCGTTCTGTCCCTGGTCTTCGTAGCCTGCGCCCGGCAGGGCGGGGCCACCAACGCTCCGACAACCGGCCCCAGCGCGAGCGCCGGCGCCGTCACGTCGGGCGATCCGAGCACGGGCCCCAAGCCCGGCGAGGGCAAGACCGTCAACATCGCCGTCAACCCGTGGGTCGGCTACGAGGCAAACGCGGCGGTTGTCGCGTACATCCTCGAGAACGAGCTCGGGTACACGGTCGAGAAGAAGAACCTCGCCGAGCAGGTCTCGTGGGAGGGCTTCCCGACCGGTGACGTCGACGTGATCCTCGAGAACTGGGGCCATGAGGACCTGAAGGCGAAGTACATCGACACCGACAAGACGGCCCAGGCGGCCGGTGAACTCGGCGTCACGGGAATCATCGGCTGGTACGTGCCTGCCTGGATGAAAGAGGAGCACCCGGACATCGACGACTGGAACAACCTGAACAAGTACGCCGACCTGTTCAAGACCTCCGAGTCCGGCGACAAGGGCCAGCTGCTCGACGGCGACCCCTCGTACGTCACGAACGACGTCGCGCTCGTCAAGAACCTCAACCTCAATTACGAGGTCGTCGTCGGCGGTAGCGAGGCGGCGCTCATCACCTCGTTCCAGCAGGCAACGACGCAGAAGACCCCGCTCCTCGCCTACTTCTACGACCCGCAGTGGGCGTGGTCCCAGGCGCCGCTGCTCGAGCAGCCACTTGTCCGGATCAACCTGCCCGAGTACACGGCCGGCTGCGACGCGGACCCCGAGAAGGTGGCTTGCGATTACCCGCCGTACGTCCTCGACAAGATCGTCAGCACGACGTTCGCGACCGAGGGCGGTGCGGCCTACGAGCTGATCAAGAACTTCAAGTGGTCGAACCTCGACCAGAGCACGGTCTCCGAATTCATCGCCAACCAGGGGATGTCGCCGGAAGACGCGGGCAAGAAGTGGGTCGAGGAGAACGAGGCGATCTGGTCCGCCTGGATGCCGTAGGAGCGAGTCGGGCAGCGCCCGAAGCGCCAACTTCGTCGGCCGGCGGCTCGTCCGCCGGCCGACCCGATTCGGCGGCCGGCCGGGGCGACGGCGGCTGAGGCTCGGGGCGCACCCCGCTTGACGATCCCGTACGTCTGGGCCATCGCAGGCGTGCGTGCCCGCCGGTACTGTCGGGTCACAACTGCCGGCCGTTTCCCCATGCCGTAAACGACGCCTGCCGGGAGGAGACTCCGATGGAGCACGAACGCAACCGATGGGTGTCGTATTCGAGCGAGGTGGCGACACGACGCCGCTGACCGTTGCCGAGGCCGCCTCCATCGCAGGCGTCGGCCGCGGCACGATCCGAAGGTGGTGTTCGCGCGGGGAGCTTCCGTCCGTCGCCGGGCGTCGCCGCGGCGACCGGCTCATCCGGCGGTCCGACCTCGAGCGTCACCTCTCCAGGCTTCGCGAAACAGACCCGGGCCAGCCGGCCGGCGAGCCGCCCGGCGACGCGCCGACCGCTGTCGACGAGCATCAGCCGCTGCGCCTGATCCGCGAGCAACTGGCCGGCGGCGACGCCCTCCGCCGGATCGCGGCCGAAGTCAGCGGGCCGCTCGACCTGCCGACGCTGTTCGACGACGTCATCGACAATTCGATGACGCTCTTCTCGGTCGCCCGCGTCGGGCTATGGCTCTATGACGAGGCGCGACAGCGACCGCTCACGCTCGCCGCCCACCACGAAGTGCCGGACGAGGTGATCGCCTGGGTCGCGTTGCTGGCGGCCGATGCAAACACGGCGGGCCTCATGGCGATTCGTTCGAGGAGCGTGGTCGTCCTGCGCGATGCGGCCGCCGACAAGACCCTTGCCCTCCACGACGTCTACGAGCGAAACGGCATCGCGAGCGTCTGTTTCGTCCCGATCGTGTTTCGGGGCGACCCCCTCGGGCTCCTCGTCCTCTATCACGACGTCGTCCGCGACTGGACGGCTGCCCAGCAGGATCTCGCCCGCAGCTTCGCCGACCAGATGGCAACGGCGATCGGCAACACCCGGCTGTACGACTCCGTCCAGTCTCTCGCTGCCCGCCTGCGGGCGATCCACGATCTCGCGCTCCGATTGAACCGGATTCGCGACCTCGAGGAGATCGCGACGGTCATCGTCGAGGGCACCGAGCAGCTGATCGGTCACGACACGATCCGCGTGTATCGGGTCGACCGGACGACGATGACCTGCGAGCCGATCGCCTTCAAGGGAACGTTCGGTGGCAACCCCCATCCGAGTTTCGATGAGTTACGGATGCCCGTCGGCGTCGGCCTGACCGGCTGGGCTGCGGAGCACAACGAGACGATCCTGTCGGGCGACGCCGGGGCCGACCCGCGGACCCTTCTCGTCCACCCTATGCCGGTTCCGGAGTCGATGCTCGTGGTGCCGATGAGCTTCGAGGATCAGGCCCACGGCGTGATCGTCGTATCGGCCGACGGTCTCGATCGGTTCGGCCCGGACGACGAGGCGACGATGACGATCTTCGCCGGCTACGCGGCCCAGGCGATCGTCAACTTCGAGCATTTCGACCAGCTGAATCGCCAGCGGGCCGAGCTCGAGCATCAGCTCGCCAGCCAGCGCCGGCTGCTCGAGGTGAACGAGCAACTGCTGTCCACGCTCGACCCGACAGGGATCCTCGAGCTGATCGCGGACTCCCTCAAGACGATCGTCCCGTACGACGCGCTGTCGGTATACCGCTGCGACCGTGAAGCCGGCGTTCGGCGCGCTGTCGTTGCCCGCGACCGATTCGCCGATATCGTCCTCGGCTACGCCGCCCCGATCGGCGTCGGGATCAGCGGCTGGGTGATCAAGCACGGCGAGGCCGCGCTCGACGAACGATGTCCACCTCGATCCGCGCTCGATCCAGATCCCGGGTACCCCGTTCGAACCCGAGTCGATGATCGTCGTTCCGCTGCGCGTCGGTGCCGAGGTGATCGGGACGCTGAACATCGCGCGGATGGGCGGACCGGAGGCACACTTCAGCGAGAACGAGTTCGAGCTGACGAAGCTGTTCGCCGGCCAGGCCTCGATCGCCCTCGAAAATGCCGAGGCCCACGGTGCCATCAAGGTTCGAGCCGAGCACGACGCCCTGACCGGGCTGCGCAACCACGGCCAGTTCCAGCGGGAGCTAGACCACACGATCGCCGCATCCGACGGCCCGTTCGCGCTCCTCATGCTCGATCTCGACTCGTTCAAGGCCTTCAACGACGCGTTCGGCCACCCGGCCGGCGACGCCCTCCTCGTCGATGTCGCCGCAGCGCTCCGGGCCGGGATCCGAGACGGGGATGCCGTCTATCGCTACGGCGGTGACGAGTTCGCGGTCATCCTGGCGGGAGCGAACCGGATCGAGGCGTACGAAGTCGCCGATCGAATTCGACGAGGCGTCCGGGAGATCGCCGACCGGACAGGGCCGCGGGTGTCCGTGTCGGTCGGGGTTGCCTGCCGGCCGGACGATGGCACGACGAAGGACGAGCTGGTGGCCGTCGCCGACCAGTCGCTCTACATGGCGAAACCGTCGTCTGTCGCGGGCGGCCCGGAGCCCGCCCGGTACGATCCGTACATCGCGGCGCTCGACCAGATGGCCATCGCGCTGATGGACCGCCATGATCCCAAGGAGCTGCTCGAGACGATCATGTCGCGGGCGGCGGCGCTGCTCGGCACCCCGCACGGCTTCATCTACATCCTCGAGCCCGACGGGCTGAGCCTGGTCGCCCGCCACGGGATCGGCATCTTCACGGGCTACCTCGGCTTCCGCCTGGCGGTGACCGAGGGGGTCAGCGGCCTGGTCGTCCGGGAGCGCCGCGCCGTCGCGATCGACGACTACGATTCGTGGTCCGGTCGGGCCGATCTCCCGACATCGCAGTTCGGGGCGGTCGTCGGTGTTCCGCTGACATCGGGGACCAAGGTCATCGGGGTGATCGGCCTCGCCTCCGGGGAGACCGGCCGCCGATTCGGCGAGGTCGAGATTGCCGCCCTCACCCGGTTCGCCCAGCTTGCCTCGATCGCCCTCGACAACGCCAATCTCGTCGAGACTGCGCAGCGCGGTGCGCTCTACGACCAGATCACCGGGCTTCCGAACCGCGAGCTCCTGTCCGACCGGGTCGCCCACTCGCTGTCCTCGACTCGCGACGGCGGCGATCCGATCGCCCTCATCCTGCTCGACCTCGCCCGGTTCAAGGCGATCAACGAGAGCCTCGGCCACGCGGTCGGCGACCAGCTCCTGGCGGCGGTTGGCGAGCGGCTCAGCGCATGCCTTCGACCGGGCGACACTGCGGCTCGCTTCGGTGGCGACGAGTTCGGCATCATCCTCGACGGGATCCGGGGCCTCGACGAGGTCCATCGCGTCGCAGATCGGATCGTCGAGTCGCTTCGGGCGCCGTTCACCCTCGGCGATCGGGAGTGGTTCGTCAACGCGAGCTTCGGGATCGCGATCGCCGTGCCCGGTCGTTCTGATCCTGGCGACCTGTTCCGGGAGGCGGAGGTCGCCCTGGTCCAGGCCAAGCGCGGCTCCGGTATGCGGTACACGTTCTTCGAGCCGGCGATGGGCGCCGCGACGATGGAACGCGTCGAGCTCGAGGACGACCTCCGGCGGGCACTCGAGCGTGACGAGTTGCGGCTCCACTATCAGCCGCTCATCGACCTCGCATCCGACCGGATCGTCGGCCTGGAGGCCCTGGTCCGCTGGCAGCACCCGACACGCGGTCTCGTCGCACCCTTGTCATTCATCCCGGTGGCCGAAGAAACCGGGCTGATCATTCCGCTCGGCCGCTGGGTGCTGGAAACCGCCTGCCGCCAGGCCAGGGAATGGATGGCGGCGTTTCCCGCGTCGCGGCTGGTGATGAGCGTCAACCTCTCCGCTCGGCAGTTCACCCAGCCGGATCTCGTCCAGCAGGTCGCGGCGATCCTCGCCGAGACGGGGCTGCCGCCGGAGCTTCTCGAGCTCGAGATCACCGAGAGCGTCATGATGGACCAGACCGAGGCCGGGACGAGGGCGTTGCGGGCGCTGCGGGTCCTCGGAGTCAAGCTCGTCCTCGACGACTTCGGGACAGGCTACTCGTCGCTCGCGTACCTCAAGCACCTGCCGCTCGACACGATCAAGATCGATCGCTCATTCGTGAACGGTCTCGAGGCCGACGATGCCAACCTGCCGATCGTCCAGGCGGTGATCGCGCTTGCTCACGGGCTCGGCATCAGCGTCGTCGCCGAGGGCATCGAAACCGCGGGCCAGTTGGCTCGCCTGCGGGCACTCGGCTGTGACCGCGGCCAGGGGTTCTTCTACGCTCGGCCGATGCCGCCCGCGGACCTCGGACCGCTGCTCGTGGCAGGAATCGCGCCAGAAGCCGACGCCCAGATCTGAGCGGGGCGTGGGTCGCACGCCCCGCACGGGGCGCGATCGTCGCTAGCGGCGACCGCCGGTGAGACGAAGGAGGAACAGGAAGATGTTGACGAAGTTGATGTACAGGTGGATCGCCCCGAGGACCGACGCCTTCTCGATCGAGCCAAGCATCGCGGCGTAGTCGCCGTACGAAATCTTCTGGACGTCGTAGGCAGTGAAGACCGTGAAGATGATCACGCCGATGAGGGCGATCGCCCAGCCGAACGGCGAGCTGCCGAGCCAGAGGTTCACGATCGACGCGACGAACAGCCCGATCATGCCCATGAACAGGAAGCCACCGATCGAGTTGAGGTTCCGCTTCGTCGTTGCGCCGTAGATCGCGGCCGCCCCGAACATGGCTGAGGAGCCCACGAACGACGTGATCACGGACTGGACTTCGTAGAGCGAGACGATGACGCCGACCGTCAGGCCCATCGTTGCGGCGAACACGAAGAACAGGCCGAGGGCGAGTGTCGCGGTAATCTTCGGCAGCAGCGCCTGGATCCCGATGCCAAGGACCAGCTGCCCGACGATCAGCAGCCACCATGACCTCGCGACCGTGTCGATCAGGTTCGCGTTCGTTGCCACCGCGACGGAGATGGCGGCAGTGACTGCAAGGCCGGCAAACATCCAGCCGAACGACTGGATCAGGAACGTGTTCGCAAGCTCTGGAGCCGGTTTGACTCCAAGCTGTGAGGGAAGGCCCTGGTTCTGCATCAGATCACCTCTTCGGGTCGGCGCTCCCGCGTCGACGGTCGGTTCGCGATGGTGTGGCGGACCGTGCCTCCGCCTGCTCCGCCGCTCTCGCGAGCACCCACAGCAGGTCGGCGGTCCGGTTCAAATACGGTAGCAAATGGGGCCCTGGAATCAATCCCTCGCGACCCAACGTGACCGCCCTTCGTTCGGCCCGTCGCAGCACTGTCCGGGCCAGCTCGAGCGCGGCGCTCGTCTGGGTCTCGCCGGGAACGACAAACTCATGTGGCATCTCGACGTGGGCCTCGAGGTCGCGAAGCACCGACTCGATCCCGTCGACCATGGCCTCCGACACGCGCGTGCGGCCGTCCTCGAGCCGATCCCAGGCGTCGGGGTTGGTCGCAAGCTCGGCGGCTGCGACGAACAGCTCGCGCTGGACGCGAAGGATCAGCGCCGGCAGCTCGCCGAACCCGACCGACAGCACGCCGAGGCGATCCTTCAGCGCGAGCTGAGCGCGGGCCAGGCCGAGCGCCGCGACGGCCTCGTCGATCGTCCCGTACGCCTCCGTTCGGAGGTCATCCTTGGCAATTCTGTCGCCGCCGTACAGCAGGCCTGTCGTCCCGTCGTCGCCCTTGCGCGTCGCGACCGCCGACTCGAACGCTTCGGTCACCACATGAGGCCCGCGTCGCGCGGATCCCAGCGCTCCGCGAGCAGTGTCACCTTCACGTCGTGCTCGACCACCGATTCGGCCTGCTCCTTGACCTGCTGGATCATCGAGCCGGCGTACGGGCAGAACGGGGTTGTCAGGATCATCTTCACCTCGGTCGAGTCCGGGCCGAGGATGATCTGCTTGATGAGGGCGAGCTCGACGACGTTCATCCCGATCTCCGGATCGACGACGGCCCGGAGGGCGTCCAGGATCGCGAGCTCGGTCGCCCGCCGCTCCGCGTCGAATACGGGGGCGGCGTCGGCGACTGGTGCGGCGTCGGCGGCAGGGTCGGTGGTCGTGTCGGTCATGGGATAGGCTCCGGGTGCGTGGCCTCGATCCTACCACCGGTCTCGCGTTCGGCCGGATCACGCGCCGGATCAGGCGGCTGCGACCGCCTTCACGACGATTCCCGGCACGCGGTACTGGACCGGCAGGTCGGCGGCCTCCGCCTCCGAGTAGCCCGGGCCGGCGAGCGAGCCGTCGGCCTCGAAGAACTCGGCGTAGCGCTCGCGATGGTCGGCCGCGTACGTGTATGCCGCCGCGATCCCGAGCCGGCGCAACTCGGGGTGATCCTTGATCAGCTCGGTCAGGCCGTAGCCGCTGCGGCGAAGCTCGAGCAGCTGGCGGACCGTGAGCCTGGTTCCGTAGCAGAACGGCTCGCCGTTCATCACGAGCGGGTCGACCTTGACCCACTTGATCGTCATCAGGCGCCCTTGTAGATCGCTTCGAGCAGCCGGTTTCGCTTGCGTGCGTCGCCGGCAATCCGCCGGTTCCAGCGCATCTGGGCGATTCCGGCGTCGATGGCGGCATGCATCGGGTCCGCCTCGGGCCCGTCGAGGAACGGCGCCATCGCGGCGCGCAACCCCTCCGATAGATGGACGAGATCATCCATCGGCACCCGGCGCCGACGGTAGAGCGGGACTACCTGGTCGGCGAACTCGCGCATCGGCGCGGGATCGTCCAATGCGACGGCGAGCGCGATCCTGTCGACGAACGACTCCGTGTCGCGCAGGAGATGGCGGAGCCCAAGCTCGTCATGCCGTTCCGTGAGCGTCGGGTCGCGTTCAACGGCGATCTCGAGGGCCCGCGCGCCGAGCCGCGCGGTGGCGGCGCGCAGCCGGTCAGCGGCCTCCGGGAAGCCCGCGCTCTCGTCCGGCGGTGGCAGGCCGAGGGAGGGATGGGCCGGGTGTCTCACGATCGCGAGTCTAGCGTGCGCCGGAGTGGCGCGCCACGACCCGATACGATTGGCCGCGATGCAGCCACCGACCAACCCGCCGACCCCTTCGACGCCGGTCGAACCGGGCGAGCAACGTCGTTTCCTCGACCATCCGCCCTCGGACCGCTACACGCGTCGCGCCGGCGGCCGCTCCCGCCGGTGGGGCACGGCGCGTGGCGCGTCCACTCGTGGCCGCACTCGTTGGAGCTGCCGTCGTCACCTTCCTCGGCGGTCCGATGTCGGTGACCTTCGGCCTGGTCGGGGTGGCCGCAGTCATCGGCTGGGCGGTCGGCTCGCTTTCGAAGCCATCCCGCGGCCTCGCCGTCGCCCTGGCGGTCGGATCGGTCACGTTGGGCCTCGTCGGAGTCTGGCTGTTCGCGAGGCTCGAGGGCGGCGTCCTCGGGCTGCCCGACTACTTCGCCCAGGTCCAGGGGCCGCTCGTGCTCATCGAGCTGATCGTCGCCGGACTCGTGGCCGCCGGGACCGCCAGGTGACCGCCGGGGTCACCAACGCGGATCTCCGGTTCCGCCGCCCGACCGAGGCGGATCATCGGGCCATCGTTGTCCTCGTCGACGAGTGGTGGGGTGGCCGCCGGATCCACGACCTGCTGCCGCGTCTCTGGTTCCAGCACTTCACCGGCACCTCGTGGCTCGCGGAGACCGAGGCCGGCCGGCCGGTGGGCTTCCTCGTTGGCTTCATCAGCCCCGACGATCCTTCGATCGGCTACGTCCACATGATCGGCACCGATCCAAACCTTCGGCGCCGCGGACTGGGGCGCGAGCTCTACCGCCGGTTCTTCGCCGACGTCGGCCGCCGCGGCGTGCTGCGCGTACGGGCGATCACGTGGCCCGGCAACCGCATTTCGGTCAGCTTCCACGAAGGGCTCGGGTTCGCGCCGATCGATGGGCCCGGAAGCCAGAACCTGTACGGCACGCGTGCGTTCGCCGACTACGACGCCCCGGGCGACGACCGCGCGATCTTCGAGCGGCTCCTCAGCCCGTCGGATGAGCAGCGATGACCGGACGATAGTCACGTGTTTGTCCCCGATGCCCCAGCGCACAATGGGCGCCCGTGCCGCGCCGGCAGTGTCTACCATCGTCGGCGGGCCGGCCGGCTGACTTGACGGCCGGATCGGAGAACGAGGGAGGCCCACGTGGGTGGCTGGGTAGTCCGGATCGGCATCGTCGCGGTGATCGCGATCGGAATCTTCGTCTTCCGGGACCGGCTCTCGAGCAGCGCCGGCGACCTTGCCGTAGGAGACTGCTTCGACGAGCCGTCGATCGCCATCGAGATCAAGGACGTCCAGCATCACCCGTGCAACGAGGCGCACACGGCCGAGGTGATCTTCGTCGGCGATATGACGGGTTCCAACGATATCTACCCGTCGGATGCCGAACTCACCGCCTACTCCGACGCCACCTGCGCTCCCGCCTACAAGACGTATACAGGCAGGGATCTCGAGGCGGACGACGAGTGGACGTACGGGCTGTTCTACCCGACCGCGGAAGGCTGGAAGGGCGGGGACCGAGGAACGATCTGCTACGCGGTCCGGTTCGACATCGCACCGACCACCCAGTCGATCAAGGCGGGGCCCTGAGGACATCCGCCTAACGCGCGAGCCATTCCCGGAGGCGGGAACCTCGCCGTCCCACGCGGTGTAGTGAGTGCATCCACACACCTGCATGGGAGCTGGACGATGACGCGACGAATTCTCAGGGGCCTGGCCGCGGCGGGACTGCTCGTCGCGCTGACGGCCGGAGCTGCCAGCGCAGGCGGCTGGGCGACGATCCAGTCCGACGCCGGCAATCCACCCCAGCCGAATGCTGGCGAGCCATTCACGTTCGGGTTCACAGTCCTCCAGCACGGCGTCACCCCGGCCGGCTGGGAGTCCCCGACGTTCCTTGGGACCAATGCAGCGACCGGGGAGCGAGTCGAGGCGAAGGCCGTCGCCCAGGGCGCTGACGGACACTTCGTGGCGACGGTCACGATCCCTTCAGCCGGGTTCTGGACGTGGCAGGTCGTGCTGGCCGACCTCATCGTCGAGACTGCGCCGCAGCAGATGGTCGTCGCCCTGAACGGCGTCCCGCCGGCCATGGACACGGGCTCGGTCCTTGCGGCTCTCGAGGGCGTCCGATCGGAATACAAGACACTGCTCGGCACCGAGACAGAGGCGCTTCGGGCGCAGATCGCGCAGCTTGAGACCTCCGTCGCCACTCTGCAGAACCAGCGGGCCGCGCTCAGCAAGCAGGTGCAAGCGTTGACCGCAACGCCACCCGCTGCGGCGCTCGCTCCCGTGACTGAGTCGCTGCCGCTCTTCGCCGTGATCGGGATCGCCGTCCTGGCGGGAGCGATCAGCGGGTTCGCGATGACGATGCTCGGACGGACGGAGCGACCCGGACGAACTGCCGCCGACGGTGCCGCGGAGGAGCTGGCCCCGTCGAGTGGCACCCTCACGACGCGCTGACGCGCCTCCCGCGTACCGCGCGACGTTCGGTCGAGGGCCCTGGCAACGGGGCCCTCGACGTTTGTCCGGGTTCTCGTCGGGCTCGCTCGATCAGGTGTCGCCGTCGCCGGGCGTCGTTCCCATCCCCTGCCCCGGCGCGATCCCCCGCTCCTCGCCGACGAACGGCATTCCCTGCCGCTCGACCGCGTCGAGGCTCATCCGGAGTGCCGCCGTCTTGGCGTCGGCCACCTCGCGGACATAGGCCGACTCTTCCTCGGGCGTCATCGGCCGGCCGCGGACAATCTCCTTCGGCTTGCCGACCATGAGCCAGGACAGGTGATAGCGATCCATCGATCCCCACGCTGCGACGAGGAGGTCGTCGGACAGCTGGAGCCACGTCTGAAGGCCGCGGAGCGATGGATCCCCCTGGAGCCGATCGCCCTCGGCAACGAGCTGGCGGGTCCGGGCGATCAGCTCGTCTCGGGTCACGAGCCGTCGCCGCGAACGAACGCCTCGCGGTCGGCCCGGGCGCGGAGGGTCCAGGGCCCCGGCCGCCCGGCACCGATTGGCGTGCCGTCGAAGCGGGTGACCGGGAGGATCCCGGCGACGCTGCTCGAGATGAATACCTCGTCCGCCTCGTGGAGGTGTCGCGTCGTCAGGAATCCTTCTTCCGGGTTCAGCCCCACGCCTTCCGCCCAGCGGAGGATCCAGCTCCTGGTCGTCCCCGGCAGGATCGCGCAGCCGAGCGCCGGTGTCGTGAGCTCACCGCCGCTCACGACGAAGACGTTCGCCGAGGTCGCCTCCGACACGAAGCCGTCGGTCGTCAGGAACAGCGCGTCGTCCGCTCCCGCGGTCCGCGCCTCGACCCGGGCGTAGACATAGTCCGCGCGCGACGTCGTCTTGAACGCCGAGAGCGGGTTCTCCGGGTCGCGCCGGATGGTGCTCGAGACGAGATGGAGCCCGCGCTCGAGGTGATCGATCGGGGCGGGCGCCACGGGCCAGGCCTGGATGACGATCGTCGCCGGCGGTCGCTCGTCCGGCGGAAGCAGGCCACGACCGAAGAACACACCACGCGACACGGTGATCCGGATGCTCGCGTCGCCTGCCGGCCCATCGAGGCCCTCCGCGGCGAGGAGCTGAGCGATCCCTGAGGCGAGCCGCGCCTCGACGTCCTCTGGCAGCGGGATTGCCAGGCCGGCGGCGGATCGCCGGAGCCTCGCGACGTGCTCCGGCAGCTCGGTGGGCCGGCCGGCCCGCGCTCGAAGCGTCTCGAACACGCCGTCACCCAGCTGGAAGCCACGGTCGAACGCGGACACGTGCGGAGCGTCGGCCGGCAGCAGCCTTCCGTCGAGCCAGACGTGGGCCGGCCGGGATAGGGTCACCCGGCCGGCACCTCGGTCCCGCCGATCGCCGCGAGTGGCCCGCGCGCCTTGGCGACGGTTTCGTCCCACTCCGCCGCCGGGTCGCTCCGGTAGGTGATCCCACCGCCGACGTTGAGGCTCAGCCGCGAGGCGTCGGCGACGAACGTCCGGATCAGGATCGACATCGCCATCGCACCGTCCGGTCCCATCCACCCGAGCGCCCCCGTGTACGGACCGCGCCGGACCGGCTCCAGTTCCTCGAGGATCTCCATCGCCCGGATCTTCGGGGCGCCGGTGATCGAACCACCTGGGAACGAGGCGGCCAGCAGGTCAAACGCGTCCCGGCCCGACGCGAGTTGCCCGGTGACGGTCGAGACGAGATGCTGCACGGCGGCCGTGCGCTCGAGCCGGCAGAGGCGCGGCACGCGGACGGTCCCCGGCCGGCAGACGCGCCCGAGATCGTTCCGGAGCACGTCGACGATCATCACGTTCTCGGCGCGATCCTTGTCGCTTTCGAGCAGCTCGCAGGCCAGGATCCGATCTTCCTCGCGCGACCGACCGCGCGGTCGCGTCCCCTTGATCGGGTCGGTCTTGACCGCGCCGGCACGATCGACGGACAGGAACGGCTCTGGCGAGGCGGACAGGATTGCCCGCCCGGCCCCCAGGTCGACGTAGGCGGAGAAGAGCGACGGATCGCCGGTCCTGAGCCGGCGATAGAGCGGCCAGGGATCGCCGCTGAACGGAGTCTCGAGCCGCCGGGTGAGGTTCGCCTGGTACACGTCGCCACGTGCGATGAATGATCGGACCGCCTCGACGCCCGTCTCGTAGGCGCGCCGATCAAGTCGTGATCGGAATCGGAGCACGGCAGGCGCGTCGTCGTCGCCGGGTGCGGCATCCCTCGGCCGGTGGATCCGTTCGCGAACCTCCGCCAGCCGCCGATCGAGCCGCCCGGCGTCGCCGTCGATCGCCCGTCCGCCGAGCCAGGCGGCTCCCGACCGCCGGTCCCAGGCGATGACCCAATCGTGGAGGGCGAGCCGGAGCATCGGCAGGCCCTGGTCGTCGGAGGTCAGCGTGGGCAGCCGTTCCAGCGAATGGCCGAGGTCGTAGGCCAGGTAACCGGCGAGACCGGCGAGGAACGGCGGAGCGTCGGCAGCGTCGATCTGGGTGCGATCCAGGGTCGCCAGGAGGTCCCGGGCTGCGGCGAACGGGTCGACGCCGGGCGCCGGCTCGTCGAGGACCGTGACCGGGTCCGCGGTCAGGAACGTCCATCGCGAGTTGCGGCCCGGTCGAGCGCTCTCGAGGAGGACCAGCCCCGGCAGATCGCGCAACGATTCGGCGACGTCGATCGGGCGCGCTGCGGCGGCCTCCGGCAGCACTTCGAGACGGACTGGCGACCGGGAAGTGGCAGTCACGGCCGAGGCATCGCCCCCCGCGAAACGCCCGCTCGTGGTTCGGATCACGGCGCGATGATAGGCGTCCTCGGGCCGAAGGCGTCGCGGAGCTCCGCCTCTGACCTCGGAGGGCGAACGGTGGTTGAGCGCAGAGGGTGCCGGTTCCAAGGAGGACGCAGTTGGTTCGAGCACGGGATCTCGGGATCGTCATCGGGCGCGGCCGGCCGGGACCGGCGAACGCGATCACGGACGTGGCGGGGGTGCGGGTCGGTCACGCCACGATCGTTCGGGGGGACGGGCCGCTCGTCGTCGGCCAGGGCCCGGTCCGGACGGGCGTGACCGTCGTCGTTCCCCATGACGGCAACGTCTTCACCGAGCCGCTCTATGCCGGAAGCCATCGCCTCAACGGCAACGGCGAACTGACGGGGCTCGAATGGATCCGCGAGGCCGGCCTTCTGAGCGGGCTGATCGGGATCACCAACACCCATAGCGTCGGCGTCGTCCACGACGGCATCATCCGAACTGCCGTTCGGACACTGCCGTTCGGGACCTCGTTCTGGTCGCTGCCGGTCGCCGGCGAGACGTGGGACGGCCTGCTCAACGACATCGACGGGTTCCACGTGACGATGGACCACGTCGATGAGGCCCTGGACGCGGCCCGGGACGGTGCCGTGGAGGAGGGGAATGTCGGCGGCGGGACCGGGATGGTCTGCCACGAGTTCAAGGGCGGGATCGGAACGGCGTCCCGGGTGACCGACGATGGCGCCGGCGGGTGGACGGTCGGCGTGCTCGTCCAGGCGAACTACGGGCGCCGCTCGTGGCTGCGGGTCGACGGCGTGCCGGTCGGCGAGGCGATCCCGGTCGAGGAATTGCCGAGTCCGTACCGCCTCGAGGATGAAGACCTGCCGCCATCGCCGCCGGCCGGATCGGGCTCGATCATCGTCGTGATCGCGACGGATGCGCCGCTTCTCCCCCACCAGTGCGAGCGGGTCGCCCAACGGGCCGCCCTCGGCATCGCTCGGATGGGCGGGACCGGATCGAATTCGAGCGGCGATCTCTTCGTCTGCTTCGCGACGGGCAATCGCGGCCTGCCCAGGACGTCATTCGCGAGCGATCCGCGACTGACGGTCGACATCCGATCGGTTAACGATCACATCATCGACGGGCTGTTCGACGGAGTCATCGAGGCGACCGAGGAGGCGATCCTCAACGCCCTCGTGGCGGCGCAGACGATGACCGGTCGCGATGGCATCACGGCGCATGCCCTGCCGCACGACCGGCTCGTCGAGGTCATGACCCGATATGGGCGCGGGCCACAGCCGCCCTCGACCGGGTGAGCGGCCCGGAGCGCCAGGGTTCCCCGGCCATCCGGCCGGCGACACTCGACGACGTGCCCGAGATCCGATCGATCCTGACCGAGCACGGCAACGACGGTCCGCATCCGACGGTGGACATCGTCGGTCCCTACCTGCGGCACCTCATCCTGACGGCCCGCGCGTCGGTCGTCGTCGAGGACGACGGTCTCGTTGCGTTCGGCGCAACCGTGTCGACCGGACACGGCCGGCATCTCACCGATCTCTTCGTCCGGACCAACCGCCTCGGCCAGGGGATCGGCGGACCGTTGCTCGACGCGTTGTTCGCCGATGATTGGCCCCGAACGACATTCGCATCCGACGATCCGCGCGCCCTGCCGCTCTACATTCGGGCCGGGATGGCACCGCTGTGGCCGAGCCTCTACATCACTGGAGACGCCGCGAGCCTCCCGGATGCCGACCTGGCTCTGACTGCCGAGGCCGCCGATGCCGCCCGACTGGCGGACCTGGAGCGGGACTGGACGGGGGCGGATCGGTCGGTCGACCACGCATTCTGGGCGAGCCAGCCGGACGCGGACTCCTTCGTGATCGTCGACGGTGACGAGGTCGTCGCCGCCGGGCACGCCCGCGCACGCCAGAAGGGGCCAGCCCGGGCGCTCGATCGACTCGTGATTCGGCCCGGCCGCGACCCGCTGGGACCGATCTGGGCGGCATTGCGCCGAGCCGCCCGCGGCGGTCCCGTCGTCGCGTGCATTCCCGGTCCGAATCCGGCCATCCGGCCGCTTCTCGAGGCGGGCTTCCGCATCGATGACCGCGATACGTTCATGGCGAGCCGGCCGGACCTGGTCGATCCGGCCCGGCTGCTTGCCAAACCCGGGGATGCTATAAGCGGCCCATTCAGGCGGTAACGAGCGTCGGCTTCTCGATTGGAACGCCGACCATGCTGCCCCACTCGGTCCAGCTGCCGTCGTAGTTCCGGACCCGCTTGTAGCCGAGCAGCTCGTGCAGGACGAACCAGGAATGCGAGCGAGCGCTCCCCGATCCGGCAGTAGGCGATGACGTCCTTGTCGGGCGTGATCCCTTTCGCCTCGTAGAGGTTGGCGAGGTCCTCGCGATCCTTGAACGTGCCGTCTTCCTTGACCGTCTGGGCCCACGGGATCGAGGCCGCGCCCGGGATGTGGCCGGGTCGCTGGGCGGTCTCGCTCATGCCGGGCGGGGCGATGATCTCGCCGTTGAACTCGGCCGGGCTGCGAACGTCGACGAGAACCAGCTCAGTGTCGCCGAGGCGCGGCAGGATGTCGTCGCGGAATGCGCGGAGGCTGAAGTCCGGCTCGGGCAGGTCGTAGCCCGTCGCCGCGTGGGAGGGCACGTCCGTCGACAGCGGCAACCCGTTGTCGAGCCAGTACTTGCGCCCGCCGTTGAGGATCCGGACGTCGTCATGGCCGAACAGCTTGAGCTGCCAGTACGCCCATGCGGCGAACCAGTTGTTGTTGTCGCCGTACAGGACGATCGTGGTGTCAGGGCCGATGCCGGACTCCGAGAGGAGCTTCGAGAACTCCTCGCGGCTGGCGATGTCGCGTCGAATTCCATCGGCGAGCTGGCTCGTCCAGTTCCAGCCGACGGCGCCCGGCAGGTGGCTCTGTTCGTAGGCGGTCGTGTCGACGTCGACTTCGACGAAGCGGACCTTCGGATCGTCGAGGTGCTGCTTCGCCCAGTCGGCGGAGACGAGGGTGTCTGTGGCGTAGCCGGGAACGGTCATCTGGGGCTTCCTCTCGAGTACGGTGGTGGATGAGTCGGAACGCGCGTCGCGGGTGACCGATCAGTCCAATCGGGCCCGCCCAAGACACAATCTCATTGGTTCATCCCTCCCCTGCTGCGCGATCGAGGCGGCTGAAGGCGTCGAGTCGCTCCCGGCAGGCGATCACCTCGCGCTCCGCCTGGCGAACGATCCACGGGTCGACCCGCGACGAGTCCTCGATCTCGATTATCGGCCCGTACTCGCCGTCGTCAACGACGATTCCCGAGCTGTTCCGGTAGTCGGTCATCCAGTTCGCCTGGAGCTGGAGCGCGACGTCGGCGACGACTGCCGCGGAGAAGATCCAGTCGAGATACGTCGCGTTGAGCCGATCGACGATGTCGGCGATCCGGACCGGCCGGCCGCGCTCGACCCGGGCGAGCAGCACGATGATCCGTGCAGCCGCGAAGGGGTCGCCGGATTCAGCGATCGTCGGCGGGACGAGGTTCGGATCCGGCAGGCCCCGAGGCGGAGCCGCGCAGCTCGAGCAGACCAGGCGCCGAGCGAGCGGCCGTCAAGAAATCACACCCTCCCTGACGTGATATCCGAGTGAACTGCTAGGAGTTCCGGAGAATAGCACGGACAAGCTCGGCGAAGCTCGCTCCTGCCTGAGCGATGCCGTTGGCTGCATATCTCCCGCCGCGCGCAGCCCGCGCCCAGCCCGCGCCCAGCCCGCGCCCACCGCAGCCCGCGCCCAGCCCGCGCCCAGCAGATGCAACCAATCGCATCGCCGAGGGCGACGCGTGATTCGCGCCCGGCCGGGCCACGGGCGGGCCGGTCGGCCAGCGCGATACGATCCGCGGGTGACGGACAACGAGGCATCACGCGCCGCCAACCGGGCACGGTTCGCCCGGCTGATTGCGCAGCCGGACGCCGAAATCGACCTCGCCCTGGGCGCCCTGCTCATCGCCGCCGACGGCCGCCCCGAGGTGGATCCGGCGCCGACCCTGGCGATCCTCGACGCGCTCGCCGAACGGGTCCGGATCCGGCTCGATGTCGGCGACGCCCAGACCCACGTCCTCGAACGCGTCCACGACGTCCTCTATCGCGAAACCGGCTTTCGCGCGCCGACCGCGGCCGAGTTCCACGACCCGCGGAACAGCCTCCTCGACCTCGTCGCCTGGCGGCGGATCGGCCTGCCGATCAGCCTGGCGATCGTCGAGCTGGAGGTCGCCTGGCGGATCGGGTTGCCGCTGACGGGTATCGGCCTGCCCGGGCACTTCATCGTCGGTGCGCCGGGCGGCATTCTCATCGATCCGGCAGGAGACGGTCGGCGCCTCACCCCCGACGACTGCCAGGCCCTGATCCGTCGCTCGGTCGGTGATGGCGTGCTGTTCCACTCGCGGATGCTGCGGCCGACCGGCAAGCGCGAGACCCTGACCCGCGTGCTTCGGAATCTCCGATCGGCCAACCTGGCCGCTCGAGACTGGCCGGCGGCACTCGGCTCGGTCGAGATGCTGGCCGTCGTCGAGCCGACCGATCCGGACCATGGCCGCGACCGTGGCCTTTTGCTCGGCCGGATGGGGCGGTTCGGCGAGGCGATCAAGGCCCTGGCTCGGTACCTCGAGGAGCGGCCGGACGGCCACGACGCCGGCGACGTCAGACAGGTGATGTCGATCTTCGCCGGCCGTCGAAACTGATCGGCTCTCATCCAACGCTTAGTCGGGCCTGCGATCATCCACGCGATGGTCGATCGTGCCCGGATCCTTGTCGTCGACGACGACCCGCGGCTCGCTGCGTCGGTGCTCCGAGACTATCTCGCGACCCAGTAGCGGCGACGCGCACGGCGAACGAACCTTTACCGGCTCAGACACCCGAACACAACGCCGGTCCGGCATCCTTGGCTCGACCGACCCGGCCGCCTCATGCCCACGAGCCAGGAGCCATGACCTCTTTCGATACCGATCAAACCGGCGCGCACAGCGTGCCGGCCAACGACCTCCCGACGCGACCCTCGCCTGCGACTCCCCGTCCTCGGCGCGGCCACATTGCCCGGGGCGGCCTGCTCGCGGTCGCCCTCGTGCTGGCGTTTGGCGCCGGCATCGGGATCGGGAGGGTCGACTTCGCACCGAGCGGCAACGGATCGGCCGTTGCGAGCGTCGATCCAGGGTCGTCGGCGGCGCCGGGCGACGAGTTCGCGCTCATTCGCGAGGCGTGGGACGCGATCCAGAAGAACTATGTCGACGCCGATGCGCTCGACGACCGCGAGCTCGCCTACGGCGCGATCGACGGCATGACCGACGCCGTCGGCGACACGGGCCACACGACCTTCATGTCGCCGGAAGAGCGGGCCGCCCGGAACTCGGCGCTGTCGGGCTCCTACGTCGGGATCGGGGCGGTGGTCGACACGACACCCGAGGGCCTGCCGCTCATCGTCGGCGTCTTCCGCGACAGCCCGGCCGACGAGGCCGGCCTGACGTCCGGGGACGTCGTCCTTGCCGTCGACGGCAAGTCGACCGTCGGGGAGGACCTCGACAGCGTGATCGGCCGGATCCGGGGCGAGGCCGGCACGTGCGGTCGTGCTGACGATCCGCAGCGGCGCCGACGGACCGGAGCGCGACGTCCGGATCATCCGGGCCGACGTCCAGATCGAGCCCGTCTCCTGGGCGATGGTGCCCGGCACCAAGACGGCGGTTCTCCGCCTCGAGCAGTTCTCGAGCGGCGCCTCCCCGGAGCTCCGGACCGCGCTCGAGGAGATCAAGTCGGCCGGCGCGGACCGGCTGATCCTCGACCTTCGCGGCAATCCCGGCGGCTACGTCAACGAGGCCGGCGCAATCGCGAGCGAGTTCCTCCCGTCGGGCAACGTCTACATCGAGCGGAACGCAGCCGGCGAGGAAAAGGCGACCCCGGTCTCACCCGGCGGCGTCGCGGTGGATCTGCCGATGGTCGTCCTCGTTGACGTCGGGACGGCAAGTGCCGCCGAGATCGTCGCGGGCGCGCTCCAGGATGCCGGCCGCGCCCGCGTCATCGGGGAGAAGACATTCGGGACCGGGACGGTGCTTGGCGAGTTCGCCCTCTCCGATGGTTCTGCGCTCCGGATCGGCACCGTCGAGTGGCTGACGCCGAAGGGTCGGGTGATCTGGCACGAGGGGATCGCTCCCGACGTGGTCGTGGCCCGCCCGGAAGGCGTCGCGCCGGTCGTGCCTGTCGACCTTCAGTCGATGACCGCCACCGAGGTAGCCGCCCTTGACGATCCTCAGCTGAAGAAGGCGATCGAGCTCGCCGCCGAGGCGTCCTAGACCGGTCCGCCTACGCCGGGGCAGCGGGCGCGTCGGGGGCTCTCTGCCATTTCCTCTTGTTGCGAGAGTTGGACGCCGGTGCGCATGCCAGGCACTCACAGGCCGCCGAGTTGGCAGACGATCGGGCCCGGTGCCGAGGGAATCGTGCGAGAAACCGTCAGGCAGCGACCGATCGCCGCCGTCCAACTCTCATGGGGTGAGGAAATGGCAGGGAGCTAGAGGAGCTCCCCGTGCGCCGACGCCGTCGGCTCGCCCTCACGCGGACGGGGCTCCTCGCCCGGCCCGTAGGTCGGCGCGGCCGGAGCGTCGGCCTCGGCCGGATCGCCAGGTTCGGCGGGAGCGCCGGGTTCGAGCACCCGGAGCGCCGCACCGGAGTGGCCCTCGATCGCCCCGACCCCGAACGGAACCCACTTCGCCGGGTCCTGGAGCCGGTGCGCCTCCGTGTTGCCGCGGGTGTGGAGCTCGCTGAAGCCCTTCGGCTCGATCCACATCCGCTCGCCCGAGAGAAGGCCGCTCACGCCGGACTGGCCGGGCTCCGAGCGCTGGTGCTGGCAGTACTCGCAAGCGGCCTCGTTGTGGCGCTCGTACGTCGGCGGCTCCTCGTAGGTCGTGATGTAGCCCTCGTAGTTGCGAAGGACGACCTTGTGATCGGAGTAGCTGATGAGGTAGTTCGGCATGACCGGAATCTTGCCGCCACCGCCCGGAGCGTCGATCACGAAGGTCGGGACCGCGTAGCCCGACGTGTGGCCGCGGAGCCCCTCCATGATCTCCAGCCCCTTGCCGACCGGCGTCCGGAAATGGCCGGAGCCCTCGACGAGGTCGCACTGGTAGAGGTAGTAGGGACGGATCCGGTTCTCGACGAGCCGGTGAACGAGCGCGCGCTGGATGTGGACGCAGTCGTTGACGCCGGCGAGCAGGACGCTCTGGTTGCCGACAGGCAACCCCGCCTTCGTCAGCTTGTCGACCGCCCGGCTGACCTCGGGCGTGATCTCGTTCGGGTGGTTGAAGTGGAGGTTGATCCACAGCGGGTGGTACTTCTCGAGCATCGCGCAGAGCTCGTCGTCGATCCGCTGCGGCAGGAATACCGGCACACGCGAGCCGATCCGGATGATCTCGATGTGGGGGATCTCGCGAAGGCCGCGGAGGATCGACTCGAACAGCTTCGGGGCGAGGGTGAGGCCATCGCCGCCCGAGATGAGCACGTCACGGACCTGCGGGGTCCGGCGAAGGTAGTCGAGCTGGGCCTCGTGGTCCTTCCGATTGAAGTTCTGGGTGGGGTCGCCGACGATCCGCGACCGCGTGCAGTATCGGCAGTAGCTCGCGCACTGGGTCGTGACGAGCATGAGGACGCGATCCGGGTAGCGATGGACGAGGCCGGGCACCGGGGAATGGCGATCCTCGGCGAGCGAGTCCTCCATCATCGAGGTGAATGCCTGGGCCTCCCGGCCGGTCGGGATGACCTGGCGGCGGATCGGGTCGTTCGGGTCGTCGGGGTCGATCAGGCTGATGAAGTACGGCGTGATGTCGACCCTGAACTTGTCGGGGGCGGACAACCCTGCCCGCTCGTCGTCGGTCAGGTTGAGGACCTGCTCGATCTCGGCGAGGTCGTTTACGCGGTTGCTCAGCTGCCAGCGCCAGTCGTTCCACTTCTCGTCGGGGACGTCCTGCCAGAGCGCGGCACGCCGGCTGACCGCTGGACGACCGTCGGGGCCGACTGCCAGGGCCGGGTCGCGGAGGTTGACGAAGGGCGCCTCGGCGGCCGCTCGCTGGGCGGCCTGGTGGGCCACCGCCTGCTGGATCTCCTGGGCGTCCAACGCGATCGAGCCTCCTGGCCACGCTCGCCGAGTGCCGATGAGCGCATAAAACCTATGCAGAGTGGATGCTCGCCGGATCATAGCGCCGGGCCGCGCCGTGGTCCAGCCTCCGAACGTACCAGCCCGCTGTAGGATCGGTCGCATGAGCACACGCCCGCCGATCGGCTCAGGCCGCTGCGGCAGACCCGCCAGTACCGCGAATTCACCCCCGAGCCCGTCGACCGGGTGGCGCTCGACGCTCTTGTCGACGTCGCGCGGTGGTCCGGGAGCAGCCGGAACAACCAGCCGTGGCGGTTCATCGTCGTCACCGACGGGGCCGTCCTGCGGCAGCTCTGGACGATTGGCGCGCCCCAGACGCGCGCGCTCGAGACGGCAACCGCGGCGATCGCGATCGTGCTGCCGGCTGACGACAAACACGAAATCGGGAACGCCTTCGACGAGGGCCGGGCGGCAGAGCGGATCCTCATCGCCGCCGGCATGCTGGAGCTCGGCGCGGGGATCGCCTGGGTCCAGTCCGGCGTACGAGGGGCCGTCGGCGAGGTTCTCGGCCTGCCCGCGGACCACTTCGTCCGGACCATCGTGGCCCTGGGCCACCCGACCGACGCCGCCCGCCGGCCGAAGACGTCGACGGGCAGCGCCCGCCTTCCGCGTGAGGAGACCGTGTTCGAGGAACGCTGGCCGGCCGGCCGCTAGCACCACGCAGACCGCAACGCTTCTGCAAACCTCTGGGGCTGGCGTTTGGTGGAGTCTTGTGTGATCCTTTGCGCTTCACTCGAAGAGAGGGACGCAGTGACCACCCTCGTAACGCCGGATGCGGCGGCCCAGCCCGCAGCCCGGATCGCCCGCTCGGGCAAGCGAGTCCTCGTCTGGATTCGCGGTGTCGGGCATCGACGCCCTGACCGCTGGCACCTGCGCCGAGACATCCCGGCATATGCAAACCATCAGCTCGATCAGGTCGTGGCCGCCTGCGGCGCCTGGTTCAGGCTGTCGGACGTGACCGATCTTGCCTATTCGCGCTGGATGCCCGCCGAGACCAGCCGGTGCCCGGGGTGTGACCTTGCGCGGCGGAACGAGACGCAGGCGAGGCGCTAGCGACTGGGCCAGGATCCCCGGGCACGGCTCAGCCCGCGGCCCGGCCCTTGGCGGCTACTCCCCGATGACCGCCCAGATGAAGCCCATCATGATGAACACGCCGCTGAACATCATGATCAGGCCGATGCCGCCGTACGGTGAATTCGCGCCCTCGTGAGGGACGAGCTGCAGGCCGATCCCGAAGCCGACGGCCCAGACGAGAAACAGCACACCGAACAGCCACTTCGACGATGGCCGGGTCATCGACCGGCTGAAGCCGCTTGGGCCCTCGGCTGAGAACACGGCCTTCGCCACGATCACCAGCATCAGCACGGTCAGGGCGGTCGCGAGGCCGAACTCGATCGGGCGCGAGAGGAAGATCGTGAAGAGCTGCACCGGGTGCCTCGATTCGGTCGATCGACGTCGGCGCTGATGCTACCAGAGCCCTGAGCCGCAAACGCGGCCGGAGGCCCGATCAGTCGCGGCCTATAGCATTGGGCCGATGGCATCCCCCTCCGAGCCCCTGGTCGGGTCCGCGCCCGACGGGCTCTTCGCGAGTCTGGGCCGGCTCGCGGTCCGCAGGCGGTGGTGGATCGTGGCCGCCTGGCTGGCGATCCTCGCGGTCGCGATACCGATTGCCCCGAACGTTGTCGGCGCGCTGCGGGCAGGCGGATTCATTCTTGACGACCTGGAATCGGCCCGCGCGAAGGCCCTCCTCCAGGCGGAGCTCGACGCGCCACCGTCGGCAATCGTCATCGTCTATCACAGCGACACGCTATCGGCGGGCACGCCGGAGTTCGAGGCCGCCGCAGCGGAGGCGATTCGCGCGGTGCCCTCGGCGCCGTACGTCGTCCGCGTCCTCCCCCACACGCTGTCGCCGCGCCAGGTATCGGCAGACGGCCGAACCGCCTACGACGTCGTCTTCCTCTCGATCGCGCCCGACGACTCGCCGGCCGCGCTGCCCGGGATCGTCGAGCGACTCGCGCACCCGCCCGGGATCAAGGTCGAGGTCGCCGGCGGGCCGGCCTTCTACGGCGACGTCCAGGCCGTGTCGGAGTCCGATCTCCAGCGGAGCGAGATCATCTCTCTGCCTCTTGCCGCGATCGCGCTTCTCGTCGTGTTCGGCTCGGTCGTGGCCGCGGGGGTCCCGCTCATCGTCGGCGGAGCAGCCGTGATCGTGGCCCTGGCCGCGATCGCCGGGATCGCGGGCCTGACGCCGATGAGCATCTTCGTCCTCAACCTGGCGACGCTTCTTGGACTCGGCCTCGGCGTGGACTACTCGCTCCTGATGACGAGCCGATTCCGAGAGGAACTGGCGGGCGGCCCATCGAACGGACCGGACCGGGTGGCGAACGCGGTCGTGGCGACCGTCGCGACTGCCGGCCGCGCGGTCTTCTTCTCGGGACTGACCGTGCTCCTCGGGCTGATCGGTCTCGTCCTGTTCGAGTTCATGATCCTGCGGTCGGTCGGAATCGCCGGCGCCGTGGTCGTATTCCTCGCGGTCGCCTCGGCGCTGACGCTGTTGCCGGCGATCCTCGCGATCGTCGGCACGAGGATCGACGCGCTCGCCATCCGGCGGGTCACGCCCGTCGACGATCCGAACGGCCCGTGGGCACGCCTCGCCCGGCGGGTGATGCGCCATCCGGTCGCGGTCCTCGTGCCGACGCTGGCCTTCCTGCTCCTGCTCGGCTCGCCCTTCCTGCATGTCCGCTTCAATGCTCCCGACTCGACGATCCTGCCGCCGACCGTTCCGTCGCGCGCGGCCTTCGACCGGCTGGCGGGCGCGTTCGGCGAAGGCGAGTTCGCCCCACTCGCGGTCGCCGTCCGAACGGACGGGCCCGCAACGAGCGGCCCGAACCTCGCGGCGCTCTACGATTACTCCCGTCGCCTCGCCGCCGACCCACGGGTGACCCGGGTCGACAGCCTCGTCGACATCGACCCACGCCTTCGCCTCGATCAGTACCAGCTGCTGTACGCCGACCCGAACGGACCGCGTGACCGCTTCGTGGCGACCGCGCTCGAGGCGACGACGAAGGGCGATCTGACCGCGCTCACCGTCTACACCCCATTCGGCCCGAACCGCGACGAGGGCCGCGCTCTCGTCGCCGACCTGCGATCCGGCGTCGGAACGCTCGCACCGCCGGCGGGCATGACGGTCCTCATCGGTGGTGGGGCGGCCGATGTGACCGACGTGGTTGACCGGGTCGCCGCCGACTTCCCGCGGACGGCCCTGTTCATCATCGTCACGACCTACATCGTCCTCTTCCTCCTGCTCCGCTCGGTCGTGCTGCCGGCCAAGGCTCTCGTGATGAACACGCTGTCGATCGTCGCGAGCTTCGGGGCCCTCGTCTGGATCTTCCAGGACGGCAACCTGTCTGCGCCCCTCGGATTCCAGCCGCTTGGATTCGTCGAGACCACCCAACCGGTCATCCTGTTCTGCGTCCTGTTCGGGCTGTCGATGGACTACGAGGTCTTCCTGCTGTCGCGGATGAAGGAGGTCTGGGACCGGACCGGCGACAACCAGGAGGCCGTCGCGCGGGGGCTCGAGCGGAGTGGGCGGATCGTCACGTCGGCCGCCCTCATCGTCGTGGTCGTCGCGGGTTCGTTCGCCCTCGCCGACATCGTGCTCATCAAGGCGCTCGGGATCGGGATGGCGCTGGCCGTCGCCCTCGACGCCACGATCGTCCGGGCGCTCCTCGTGCCGGCCACGATGCGGCTGCTCGGTCGGTGGAACTGGTGGGTTCCCGGCCGGCTCCGCCGGCTGCCCGTCATCGGGACGGCGCTGCTCGTCCTGGCGGCGCCGCTGCTCGCCGCCTGCACGGCCGGCCCGATCCTCGCGAATCCGCCCGCCGCCCGGCCGACCACCGCTGCCCCGACCCCGCTCCCGTCGCGACCGGCGGACCCGATCGAAATCCAGCTGCCGCGCGACGACGGGCCGCACGACCGACTCACCGAGTGGTGGTACTACACGGGTCACCTCGACGCAGACGACGGCAGCCGCTACGGGTTCGAATTCGTGATCTTCCGGGCGGAGCGCGGCGGCTTGCCGGTGAGCTGGGCATCCCACTTCGCGCTCACGGACGAAACCCGTGGGCGCTTCCACTACGCCCAGCGCACCGCGTTTGGGCCCCAGGTCGACGTCAGTGCGGGCGGAGATCGCGGGTTCGCCCTGGCGATCACGAACTCCGTCGGCGGCTCGCCATGGCAGATGGCCGGAGGGGAAGGCGTCGATCCCCTGTCCGTCGCCCTCGACCCGGCGGAAGCGGCCGCAGCCGGGCTCGCAGGCGAGCCCATGCTCGAGCTCGATCTACGCTCGACGAAGAACGCCGCCCTGCACGACGGGGACGGTTGGCTCGACTTCGGGGCAGGCGGGTCGTCCTACTACTACTCGAGGACGGCGATGGTCGCGCGCGGCGACCTCACGATCGACGGCCGGAAGGTCGAGGTCACGGGCACCGCCTGGTTCGATCACCAGTGGGGCGACTTCATCGCCGTCGGGGGAGGCGGCTGGGACTGGTTCGCGGTCAACATCGGCGATGGGACGGACCTCATGCTCTCCCTCGTTCGGGATGCCGACGGTTCCTACCCGCACGTCTACGGCACGCTTGTCGACGGGGACGGCGGCGTTCGCCACCTGCAACGAGACGAGTTCACTGTCGAGGCAACCGGGCGCTGGATCAGCCCGAACACGAATGCCGAGTACCCGGCCGGCTGGCGGATCGAGATCCCGTCCGAGGATCTCGTCATCGACCTGACGCCGACCGTGGCCGACCAGGAGCTCGACACGCGCGCCACGACCGGGGTCGTCTACTGGGAGGGCTCGCAGGTCGTCCTCGCCAGGCGCGGCGATCTGACATTCGGGGGCGAGGCCTACGTCGAGCTCACGGGATACGGGCCGGCCGGGGCCGGCGGGCCGTAGGTCAGGGAACTGTGGGCGGCGGAAAGACGATGCCTGCCTGGGTCGCGACGTCGCGAATACGTGCATCGATCGCCGGAAGGCCGGCGAGCAGCGCCTGCATCCTGTTCCCGGTGGCCCGGTAGGCCTTGGCGTTCCTGATGGTTACCGAGAGGCCGTCGCTTGCGGTGGCCTGGATCGACGAGTAGAACGCCGTCATTTCGCCACTCAATTCCTTGCCGCCCGACCATGCCGCGACGTGTGAGGCAAGCCCGAGACCGATGACCGCGTCGGCCGACATCCCGCGAAGGATCTCGGACACCCGGTACGCATCGAACTTCGAAGAGGACAGGGCGGCGGCCAGGGCGACCGATGAGGCCGCGAGTCGTGAGTCGACGGTGGCGGCCTGGATGAAGCGCCGAGCGGCTGAGCGCAGGAACCGAGGACGTGATCACGGATCCGGCGCTCGCCGTCGGCAGCCCGCCCGAAGGCGCTGCTGACGTCGCGGCCGAAGGCTGAGCGCTCGAGCCGGCCGCGATCCCGCTGGAGCCACCACCGAGCGCCGATGCCCCAAATACCACGCCGCCACCGAGGATGAGACCGGCAAACAGGCCGGCGCCCACGAGGATCGACGCTCGCCGGGCCTGGACGCCCATGATGAGATGGGTGCCGCAGCTGGGGCAGCGCCTGGCGCCGTTGACGAGCGGGCGCGCGCATGTCGGGCAGGCGAAGATGGTCTGGTCCATCTCGCCGATCGCGAGCGTATCCTCCGCCGGCTTCCGCTTGCGCGTTCGCCGCGGCGCGATCTCGACTGCCATCCGGCCCTTCCGCGCGGCAACATCTGATGGGCGCACGAAGCGCACATTCACGCCCCTGAGTCTGGCCAATCGGAGCCGTGGGACCCACCGTTCGAAGGTCCTGCCCCTCTGGTACGTTCAGCGCAGAAGCGGCATAGCCCAATCAGTCATTGATGTGCGATTCGAGCTCCCCGAGCGTCGGCATTCCCTCGCGGGCACCGGCTCGAGTCGTTGACAGGGCGGCGGCCGCGATCGCGCGTCGGGCGGCTGTTTCGAGGTCGTGGCCGCCGGCGAGACCGGCGGCGAGGGCGCCATTGAATGTGTCGCCGGCGCCGACGGCATCGATCGCATTCGACGGCGGGCGCCGGCAGATCGACCGGGACGCCGGTCCGGCTGACGATGGTCGCGCCCGCATCGCCGAGGGTCACGATCACTGCCTGGCGCACCCCCTCGCCCTCCGAATTCCGGTCGAGAAGCGCGGCGGCGGCAATTTCCGGCCGCTCGGCGACGCGTCCGGCACGGCCGATCCGGCGCACGTCGTCCGCGACGAGCATCGCCAGCTCGGTCCGGTTCGGCGTGAGGACGTCGGCGAGGCCGAAGACCGAGCGGTCGAGTCCGCGGGCCGGCGCCGGATTGAGGATCGTCGTCGCCCCGGCCTCGTGCGCCAGGCGAAGGGCAGTCGCCGCGGTTCCGGTCGGGATCTCATGGCCGACCAGGACGACGTCGCCCGGCTGAGGGGCCAGGAGGGCGAGAGCGGCTCGGACGAGGTCCGGTGTCAGATCGGCATTCGCCCCGGACGCGACCGAGATGAGGTTCTCGCCGCGACGGTCGACGAGAATCAAGGCAACGCCGGTCGCTCCCGGCACCGTCCGGAGGCCCGCGAGGTCGATCCCCTCGGCCGAGAGTCCGGCCCGCGCCTCGTCGCCGAAGGCGTCGTCACCGACCGTCCCGACGAACGCGGTCGGAGCCCCAAGGCGTGCGGCCGCGACCGCCTGGTTGCCGCCCTTGCCGCCGTGGTGGCGCTCGAACCGGGCTCCGGTCACGGTCTCGCCCGGCGCCGGCAATGCCTCCGATCGCGCGACAAGGTCGATGTTCAGCGATCCGACGACGATCACACGGGCGTTCATCGCGCCCCTTAGCCGGTTACGAACTCGCCGCCGTCGACACCGATGACGTTGCCGCTGATCCAGTCAGAGTCTGTCTCGGACAGGCTGACGATCGCCTCGGCGACGTCGGCCGTCGTCGTCAGCCGCCCATGCGGGTTGCGAGCGAGCGTGATCTCGACCATGCGGGCGGCCTCGGGGATCTTGCGCAGGGCGGGCGTGTCCGTCACACCGGCCCGGATCGAGTTGACCGCGATCCCGGAATCGCGACGGGCGAACTCCATCGCCAGCTGACGGATATGGGACTCGAGCGCCGCCTTTGCCCCTGAGACGACGCCGTACGACGGCACGACCCGGTCCGTCCCCTCCGAGGTCATCGCGTAGATCTTCGATCCGCGCTCGAGGAAACCGGCGTGATAGAGGTCCTGGACCCAGTAGACGAGGCTGTTGCCCATGACGTCCTGGGTCATCTCCATCTTCTTCCGGTCGACCGCATCCTTCGGGTCGTCGGCGATGAACGGGACGAGCGACCCGAACGCGAGCGAGTGCATCACGACCCGGAGATACGGGTGGCGGCCGGCCGCCCGGCTCTCGTCGAATCGTGCCCGGATCGTCTCGATCGCGGCGGCGCGCTTCTCGTCGTCGGCCGCATTCATGTTGATGTAGAGCGCCTCACTGCCGGCCGCGACGATCCCCGCCTTGACCTCCTCAACGTGGGCCAGGGCGGCCCGGAAGTCGAGGTGGATTCCGACGATCTTGTAGCCCTTCGCCGCGAGGGCGAGGGACGTCGCCTCGCCCATCCCGCTGGATGCGCCGAGGATGAGCGCCCAGCGCTCGCGGTCGTCGGTCATGGGTCTCTCCGGCTCGCTCGAATTGGGTCTGGCGGCCGCGGAGTGAGCGGCGGGCCGAGTCTAGCAGGGGCAGCCGTCCCGCCTGCCGAAATCGTGCACAAGTGCACGTACCGGCGGTGTCTTACGGCGTCGGGGCGGCGATCGGCTCGCCCACTCCGCGAAGCATCGAGTCCATCTCGTCGACGAGACCCGGCAGGGGCGGTGCGATATTCAGCGGAATGTCATGGTTTGTCAGCGTCAGGCGCATTGCAACGCTCGCTCCCTTGAATGTGACGAGCCCGTTCGCGCCAACGAGCAATCGCGTTGCCTGGTCGACATAGAGGTCGAGCCTGATCGATTGGACACCCATGCCTGGATCGGGCGGGCCAGTGGGCACGCTGCCCAGAAAGATCGGACCGACGATCCACATTGAACTCAACGGGTCGAGGTCGGCAACCACGTGGTAGCAAGTTCCCGCGCCGCAGGCTTCCGAATCTGCAGGGTGTACGACGATTTCGCGACCGATCAGCGGAGAGATCCCGTTGATGATGTCGTCAGTACTCGGCAGCTGCATCGGCCCGTTGGTGTTCGGGAAGTGCGTCCAGCGCGTGTCCGGGCCGCCCCTGACAAATTGTTCGCCATTGACCAGCAGCACTTCGCTGATGCGGTCTGGCTGGCCTGCCGCTTTCGCAACGGTCCGACCCGCAATCGCCCGGCGGGCGACGTCCATGTCGAAATCGAGTGCTATTTGCTGGAACATCGCTCCGTTGCCCTGGCCTGCCGGGGCCACCTGGAGGTTTCCGTCGACGCGAACATGCACGTACTGGAGGGCGGCAGTCGATCGAACACCGGCCATCACGATCTCGGCCGGGTCGGTCAGGATCGGCAGGCCGTCAACCGTCGATTGGCAGCCGACCGCCCCGAGCATCGCCGCCACGGCCAGCCCGACACCGGCGACGAACCGGCGAGGGAGCGGAGCGGCGCGGAAGCGGGTGGTGGATGCCATCGCCCGACGGTATCAGCGGGCGACCGCGACGCCCATGACCCATCCGCCGACCTGTTGCCCTTCCCAAGGCGTGCTCTCTCGCGTCCGCTGACATACCCTCGGGGTAACTGTGGCCGACCTGAAGACTGAGCAGATCATCGCGCTGCTGATCCCGATCATCGTCATCCAGCTCGGGCTGATCGTCGCCGCGCTCTACGATCTCGAACGCGAGGAGCGACGAGTGCGCGGCGGCAACAAGCTCGTCTGGGTGCTCATCATCGTGTTTCTCAACATCATCGGGCCGATCGTCTACTTCGTTGCCGGGCGGGAAGAGGCATGACGTCCGGGCTGGCGCCGGGGCCGTTGACCGCCCCCGCGATCGACGCCCACGGGCTGACCAAGCGATTCGGCTCGATCCTGGCGCTCGACGACCTCGACCTCGTCGTCCCACGCGGGTCGATCTTCGGCCTGCTCGGCCCGAACGGCGCCGGCAAGACGACAACGATCCGGATCCTGACGGGCCTGGCGCGCCCGACCGCGGCAGCGCGTCCGTCGCCGGCATCGAGGTCGGCCTGGACCAGCCGGAACTCCGACGTCGGCTTGGCTACCTCGATCAGGACCCGCGGTTCTATTCGTGGATGAAGGGCTGGGAGCTCCTCGAGCTGGTCGGTCGGCTCCACGGCCTAGCCGGATCCGTGCTCAGGTCACGCGTCGGGGAGATGCTCACTCGGACGGGGCTCCTGGGTGCTGCGAATCGCCGGATCGGCGGCTATTCGGGCGGGATGCGGCAGCGGCTCGGGATCGCCCAGGCCCTCATCCACGGGCCCCAGGTCCTCTTCCTCGACGAGCCCGTGAGCTCGCTCGACCCGGAGGGACGGCGCGACCTTCTCGAGCTGATCGCGGGCCTCCGCGGCGAGGCGACGGTTGTCTTCTCGACCCACGTCCTGTCGGACGTGGAGCGGATCTGCGACCGGATCGCGATCCTCGACCGAGGCCGGCGCGTGACCGAGGGGCCGCTCGAAGACCTGCTCGCCGCCCACGCCCGCCCGATCTTCAGGCTCGTGCCCGCGCCCGGACAGGACGAATCGTCGGCTCGCCTGGTCGAGCGCCTGCGGGCGCAGTCGTGGACGACGGATGTATCCGTTGCGGGTGGTGTCATTCGTGTCTCGGTCTCGGATTCGGACGCCGCGGCGAGCGCGGCCCTGCAGCTCGTCATCGACTCGGGAGTCGTCCTCGACCTGTTCGAACGCGCTCGGCCGACGCTCGAGGATGTCTTTCTCGAGCTCGTGGGGCCCGCCGCGCCTGACGACCTCGACGGCCGCGGATTCATCCGGCCTCGAGAGGTCTCCGACCAATGAGTGGGTTGGCGACGCTTCTCCGCAAGGAGTTGCTCGAGCAGTGGCGGACGTCCCGCCTCCCCGTCGTCGCCACCGTGTTCCTGCTCGTCGGCCTGTCGTCGCCGCTGCTGGCGCGCTTCACGCCGGAGATCCTCGAGGCGGTCGGTGGCGACCAATTCCAGATCGTCCTCCCGCCGCCGACCGTGGCCGACGCCTACGATCAGCTGGCGAAGAACCTCGGTCAATTCGGGGCGCTCATCGCGGTCCTCCTGGCGATGGGTTCGGTCGCAACGGAGAAGGAGCGTGGGACGGCCGCCCTGATCCTCAGCAAGCCCGCCGACCGCAGCGCGTTCCTGGTCGCGAAGATGGTCGCGATCGCCACGACGCTCGGGATCTCGACACTGATCGCCGCGGCCGGCGCGTGGTTCTACACCCTGGTCTTGTTCGAGCCGCTCCCGGTCGCCGGATTCGTGGGCGCCGCGATCCTCAACTGGCTGGCTCTCGTCGCCTACGCGTCGATCACCTTCCTCGGCAGCACGCTGACGCGGTCGGCGCTCGCTGCGGCCGGGCTTGGCGTGGCGGCGTTCATCGTCCTCGGAATTCTCAGCATCGTCCCGACCATCGGGCTCTACCTCCCGACCGGGCTCGGCGCGGCGGCCCACGGGCTCGCGCTCGGCCGGGCTGGGGTCGACGTCCTGGGCCCGGCGATCGCATCGGCCGTGCTCATCGTGGGCCTCAACGTCGTCGCCTGGCTGGGCTTTCGACGACAGGAACTCTGAGTCCCGCGTCGATCGCCCACTCAGACGACGCCGTCCGTCCGCAACGCGGCGATCTCGTCCTCCGAGTAACCGACCTCGCGAAGGATGTCGTCGCTGTGCTCGCCGAGCGTCGGCGGCGGGGTGCGGACGCTCGCAGGCGTCACCGACAGCTCGAACGGCGGGGCGACCTGCGTGGTCCGACCCAGGACGGGATGGTCCAGGTCGACCGTCGCACCGTGCTCGACGGCCCACGACGAGGCGAACGCCTCAACCACGTCGTTGATCGGTCCGGCCGGGACCTCGGCCGCGTCGAGTGTGGCGAGCCACTCCGCCGACGTCCGTTCGGCCAGACGGTCGCCCAGCGTCCTGCTGAGCTCCCGCCGGTTGGCGACGCGGTCGCCATTCGTGGCGAACCGCGGGTCATCGGCCAGAGCGGGCAACCCGAGCGCCCGGCAGAGGCGTGGCCATTGGCGCTCGCTGCCAACCGCGATCACGATGTCTCCGTCCGCCGTCGGAAAGCTCTCGTACGGAACGATGTTCGGATGGGCGTTGCCGAGCCGACCCGGCGCCACGCCGCCGACGAACGCGTTCTGCGCCTGGTTGATCAGGATCGCAAGCGTCGAGCCAAGGAGCGAGACGTCGATCCGCTGGCCCTGGCCCGGTCCCGGTCGGTCACCGGCGGAGGGCCGGTCGCGAGCCGCCAGCGCCGCCAGGACGGCGACGGCGCCGTGCAGCCCGGCGACCACGTCGGCAATCGCGACGCCGACCTTGGTCGGGCCACCTCCGTCCTGGTCCGGGGCGCCGGTGATCGACATGAGGCCGGACACAGCCTGGATGACGAAGTCGTACCCGGGCCGGTCGGACTCGGGGCCGGTCGACCCGTAGCCGGTGATCGCCAGATGGACGAGGCCCGGGTTGATCGCGGCGAGCTCCGCATCGCTGAAGCCGAGTCGCGCGAAGCTCCCGGATCTGAAGTTTTCGATGAGCACGTCCGCGCCGGCGAGAAGCCTGGCGAGGACCGCCGCGCCATCCGGCTGCTTGAGGTCGAGCCGGATGCTCCGCTTGTTGCGGTTGACGGCGAGATAGTAGGCCGCGGTCTGGGTGCCGTCCGCCTCGCTGCCGATCCACGGCGGACCCCAGCCGCGAGTCGCGTCCCCTTCCGGCGGCTCGACCTTGACGACGTCGGCCCCGAGATCGGCGAGGAGCATCGTGCAGTACGGACCGGCGAGGACCGTTGAGCAATCGACGACGCGGATGCCGGCGAGCGGCCCCGGAGCGGGCTCGGACATTCATCGATGGTAGCGGGCGTCGGCGGCGCGGTATCGTTCGGAGGTGACGCCGCCTCGACCAGTGCTGCGCCTCGGGTGGGCCGTCCACAAGATTCTCTTCCGCGTGACCGGCGGGCGGGTCGGGACGCAGCGTGCCGGCGACGGGCTCGGGACACTCTTCCTGCGATCGACCGGGCGCAAGAGCGGGACCGTGCGACGGAACGGCTTGTTCTACATCGAGGACGGCCGCGACCTCGTCGTCGTCGCCTCGAACGCAGGCGAGAACGTCGACCCCAGCTGGTGGCGCAACCTCCAGGCCACCCCGGAATGTGAGGTCGAGCTGGGCACGAGGCGGCTCCCGGTCCGGGCTCGCGCGGCGACGCCAGAGGAATTGGCGCGGCTCTGGCCGCGGCTCGATGCGGGAAACCCCGAATACGTGGCCTACCGCAGGAAGGCGGCCCGCGAGATCCCGGTCGTGATCCTCGAACCGCGCTGACGGGCGCGAGCCCGTCCGCCCGCTCCCCGCTACGATCACCACATGCCTGATGACCACCGCCTGACGCTGATGACCGTACACGCCCACCCCGACGACGAGTCGATCGGGACGGGCGGCACGATGGCCAGGGCCGTCAAGGAGGGCCACCGTGTCGTCCTGGTCACGTGCACCCGCGGTGAACTTGGCGAGATCGTCGTCAAGGAGTGGGATACGCCCGACCAACACCGACGTCTGGGCGAGACGCGGGCGGCCGAGCTCGAGTCGGCGATGGGCGTCCTCGGCGTGACGGAGTGGGAGAACCTCGGTTACCGCGACTCCGGGATGATGGACGACGCGGGCAACAAGGATCCCCGTTCGTTCTGGCAGGCTGATCTCGACGAGGCCGCTCGACGGCTCACGTGGCTGATCCGGACGTACCGACCGGATGTCGTCACGACCTACAACGAGTTCGGCGGCTACGGCCATCCCGACCACATCCGAACCCACGACGTCGCAGTTCGCGCCTTCCCGAGGGCGGGCGACCCGGGCTGGTACCCGGAGCAGGTCGAGGCAGGCCACGAACCCTGGTCACCGGCCAAGCTCTACGAGCAGGCGATCCCGGCGTCCGCCCGGACGGCGATGAACGAGCGCCTGAGCGAGCTCGGTGTCGAGAGCTTCTGGCTGCCACCGAAGGACGCGACGCCGGAGCAGCTGGCGGAGTTCGAGGCCTACATGGCGAAGATGCTCGTGCCGGACGAGAGCATCACGACCTGGGTCGACGTCGCGGAGGTCCTGCAGATGAAGTGGGATGCCATGCTGCGCCACCAGACGCAGATCTCGATGGACTTTCCTTTCATGAAGCTGGGCCTCGACGGCTGGCGCGAGTACTGGGCGAAGGAGGCATTCATCCTCCGCGAGTCGCGGGTCGAGACGACGTTCCCGGAGTCGGACCTCTTCGCCGGGATCAGCTGAGTCCGACCGCGGCCGCGTCGTTTGCGATGCTCTCGAGGAGCCCGTCGTCCGACACGGCACCGAAGCCCTGGAGAATGGTCCGGCTAATACCCAGTCCTTCGTAGTCGCGAAGCCGCTGCCGCCGCGCGGGACCGGGAGCAGCGTCGGGCCGGCCCCAGATGTGGACGGAGACCCGGAGCGTTCCCGGATCGCGTCCCACATCGCGGCATCGATCGGCGATCACGGGCAGGGCCCGCGCGACCTCGTCCGGCATGAGCGCGTCGAGGTTGAGCTCGTCGGCGTATCGGGCAGCGAGGCGCCAGGTCACCTTCGGCCCGTTGCCGCCGACGACGATCGGAAGCCTCGGCTGCTGGAGGCCCTTCGGCTCGTGGATCGCGTCGATGATGTGGGCGTGCCGTCCCTCGTACGTCGCCCGGCCGGCGCCAGCATGCAGGTCTCCTTCAGCTTCAGGGCGATCTCGAGGGCCGTCGCGAGGTTGTAACCGCGAGAGACGATCAGCGCTCGGTCGGCAGCCGCGAACTCGTCGACGATAGCGCTCGAGGCGAGCCAGCCGTCGGTCCGCTCGAGCGTCCTTTCGAGTTCCGAGGGTAGGCGCGTCAATCCCTGCTGCAGGCCATCGTCCGGCCGGATGCCGTCGACGAGACCAGCCAGGACGACGAGCTCCGCGACGTACGTCTTGGTGGCCGCGACAGATCGCTCCGGTCCGGACTTGCAATCGATCACCCACTCCGCGACGGACGCGAGGGGTGACGCGGTGGCGTTGGTGATCCCGACCGTGACCGCTCCGGCAGCTCGAGCCGCTTCGACGAGGCCGACGATGTCCGGGCTCTGCCCCGACTGGGATACCGCAACGAGGAGGCCGCCGTTCCAGTCGAGCGGGGCGTGATAGACAGACGCCACCGACGGTGCGGCGAGCCCGGTCGGCATGCCGAGGAGCGTTTCGAACAGGTAGCGCCCGAAGGTCGCCGCGTGGTCTGAGGTGCCGCGGCCGGCGATCGTCGCCCAGCGCGGCCCGGCCCTCGTGACCGCACTGGCCGCCGCGGCGATCTCGGACCGTCCGTCGGCCAGCAACGTGGCGATTCGGGCCGGGATCTCGCGGATCTCGCGGGCCATCGTTGACCTTTCGGGCGGTGGCTCCCGCTCGGGAATCGTCTCAGGCGTCATGGCGGGTCGCGTAATGCATGATCCGCTCCTCGGTCGCATCGTCGTGCGAGAGCTCGGCACTCACCCGACCCTCGCGCATCACGACGACGCGGTCGCTCATGCCGAGCACCTCCGGCAGCTCCGAGGAGACCATGACGATCGCCACACCGCGCCCCGCGAGGTCGCGCAGGAGCTGGTAGATCTCGCGCTTCGCGCCCACGTCCACCCCGCGGGTCGGCTCGTCGATCAGCAAGATCCGGCATTCGGCGTGCAGCCATTTGGCCAGGATCACCTTCTGCTGGTTGCCGCCCGAGAGGTTGCGAACCCGTGCTCCTGGACCCGACGTCCGGATTGACAGTCGCCGGATGTGGCCCTTGACGAGCCGGCGCTCGTGGCCGAGCTGCAGTACGCCATGATTGGCGACCTCGGCGAATCGTGTCACTGTGACGTTCGGCGATATCGTCTGCTGGATGAGCAGGCCGTCGAACTTGCGATCCTCCGTGAGCAGGCCGATCCCCAGGGCGATCGCGTCGCCAGGCGAGTCGATCCGCACTCGTTCTCCGAACACTTCGATCTCGCCGCCGTCGATCGGGTCGGCACCATGGATCGCCCGCAGGACCTCCGTGCGACCGGCGCCTGCAAGCCCGGCGATCCCGAGGATCTCGCCCTCGCGAACGGTCAGGTCGATCCCGTCCAGCACGCCCTCCCGACGCAGGCCGCGGACGACAAGTGCCTCGCGGCCCGGTGGCGTGCCGCCCCGCGCCGGATAGACGTCGCCGATGTCCCGCCCGACCATCAGCCGGACGAGCCGCTCGATGGTCAACGAGCGCGTTGGCTCATCGGCGACGACGCGGCCGTCCTTCATGACCGTCACCCGGTCGGTGATCTCGAACACCTCGTTCAGCCGATGGGAGATGTAGATGAACGCGACGCCCCGCTCAGCCAGGCGCCTGATGACCCCGAAGAGGCCGCGCAGTTCGGCGTCGCCGAGAACGGCCGACGGCTCGTCGAGGACGATCACCCTCGCTTCGCGCGACAGCGCCTTGGCGATCTCGACCATCTGCCGCCGGGCGACGCTCAGCGTCCGGACCGGGGTCCGGGGATCGAGGTCCAGCCCGAGTCGCTGGGCGACGACCGCCGTGTCCTGGCGCAGCCGCCGCCAGTCGATGATCCCGAATCGGTTCGACCGGAAGGCGTCCCATGAAGATGTTCTCGGCGACGCTCAGGTGCGGTGCGAGCGACGGCTCCTGGTAGATGACCGCGACGCCCCGTTCGAGCATCGCGTTGGGCGTCGCCGCGCCGATCGGGTTCACCCGCGAGCGTGATCGTTCCTGCATCTCCCTGGTAGGCCCCTGACAGGATCTTGATGAGCGTCGACTTGCCGGCCCCGTTCTCACCGACGAGCCCGAGGACCTCGCCCGGCCGAACAACGAGATCGACCGACCGGAGCGCATGCGCGCCTGGAAACACCTTCTCGATCCCGCGCATCTCGAGCACGGGGGCGAAAGGCGGCATGGTCGGTGGAGTGGCGGATGCTTCGATCATCCAGTCATACCGGAGCTATTACCCGGACGCCCATCGACCCGAGCTCACGCGGCGGAGGAGATGCCGAGCGGTCGAATCGATGGGCGCGCGGAGTGCGGGCTCGACCTAGAAGCCCTTGCCGAGGTACTCGTCGACGTTTGAGGCGTCGATCGTGTTCGTCGGAAGGACCCAGGTCTTCTCGACCGTCTCGCCCTTGAGGAGCTTGGCGGCCGTCTGGCAGGCTTCGATGCCGGCGTTGTCGTACGTGAACGTCACGACGATCTTGCCGTCCTTGATGGCCTGGATCGCCTCGTTCTGGCCGTCGATCCCGACGACCTTGAACTCGTCGAGCCGGCCGGCGGTCTCGAGGGCGGCGATGACACCGAGCGCCATCGCGTCGTTGTGCGTGTAGATGACGTCGACCTCGCCCTTGCCGTACTTCTGGAGAAGGTCGTTCATCGCCGTTAGGGCGACCTCGCGCTTGTAGTCCCCGACAACGCTGTCGACGATCTCGACCTTCGGGTCGTTCTCGCTGAGCCACTTCACGAACTCATCGTGCCGGTCGGTCGTTGCCGACGCGCCGGCCGTGCCCTGGATCTCGATGACCTTGCCGCCGCTGCCGCCGAGGATCTTCTGACTGACGTACTCGGCCGCGGTGCGTCCGATCAGTTTGTTGTCAGCACCGATGTGCTGGGTGACCTCGACATCGACGCTGCGGTCGAGCGTGATGACGGGGATCTTCTTTGCGAGCGCGCGCTTTGCGGCTTCGGTCAGGCCGGCCGCCGTGTTCGGGGTCAGCAGCAGAACGCTGACTGGTCGAGCGGCGAACTCGTCGACGTGGGTCGATTGGACCGCGTCGTCACCGAGCGCATCGGATGTGAACGTCTGGGCGACGGGATTGCAGTTCTCCGCGACTTTCCGGTTCTGGTTCGTGCGCCATTCGTCGCTGCCGTTGGCCTGCGAGAAGCCGATGACCTTCGTCGTCGGCGCTGCCGGCGCGGCTGAGCAGGCGGCGAGCATCAGGACGGTCAACACGACCGCTCCCGTCACCGCGAACCTTCGCTGTTGCACCATGCTGTCGTTCCTCCAGCTTCGTTCCGGTGACCGCATCTGGCGGTTCCTCTCGTTCGGTCGGCTAGGCGGGTTCCGCCCTCGATCCACCTCCTCCGGTCAAGGGCTCACCTGCCTTCCTCCCTGCCCCTCGTGCGGCGCTCAAGGAGAACGGCGCCGAGGATGATCAGGCCCTTTGCGATGCGCTGCGAGAACGGCGGGACGCCGATCAGGTTCAGCAGGTTGTTGACCGCTGCGACGATCCCGGCCCCGACGAGCGTCCCGCCGACGCCGCCCGAGCCGCCGAACAGGCTCGTGCCGCCGATCACGACGATCGCGATCGCGTCGAGCTCGAGGCCTTCGCCCTGGGTCGCCTCCGCCGCGCCCAGCCGGGCGACGACGATCAGGGCCGAGACGGCGGCGCACACGCCGCTGATGACGTAGACGCTGAAGATGACCCGCTGGGTCGGAATCCCCGAGAGCCGGGCCGCCTCGACGTTGTCGCCGACGGCGTAGACCTGCCGGCCGAAGCTGGTGTGGTTGAGGGTGAACCAGGCGACCGCCGAGATTCCCATGAACAGCAGGAACGGAACGGGTATCCCGGCGACGGCGCCGTTGCCGATCCAGGCGATGCTCTCCGCCGCTTCTCCCACCCGGATCGGCTTGGCGTCCGAGTAGGTCAGGGTCACGCCACGGGCGATGACCAGCATCCCCAAGGTCATGATGAACGGCTGGAGTCCGCCCTTCGTGATCCCGAGCCGTTGAGGGAGCCGACAAACGCTCCGAGAACCAGCGCCAGGAGGATGGCGAGCGGCCACGGCACGCCGCCTGCGAGGATCGAGGCGTAGATGATCGCGACGATGCCCAGGATCGACCCGACCGATAGGTCGATGCCCGCGGTCAGGATCACGAACGTCATCCCGATGCCGACGATTCCCGCGATCGACGCCTGCCGCGCGACGTTCGCGAAGTTCTCCGCGGTCAGGAAATGCTCAGACCGCAATGCCCCGACGACGATCAGGACGATGAAGGCGAGCAGGATCCCGTTGCCGCGGATGAACCGCACGATGGTCGGTCGAACGTCCTCCCGACGGACCAATCGACGGCGCGCACCGTCGCGGGCCTCCGCCGTTGCGGCCGTGCGCTCCGTCTCGGTCACGTCCGGCTCATTGCTCAACGAGCTGTCCAGCCGCCGTCGACGAGCAGCGTGGTGCCCGTGATCAGCGACGCGGCCGGGGAGGCGAGGAAGACGACCGCGCCTGCGACGTCCATCGGCTCGCCGACGCGGTGGAGACCGGCGATCCGCTCGACGACCTCGGCGTGGAAGGTCGGGTCGGCGAGGTCGGCGGCCGTGCCGTCGGTGCGGATGAAGGTCGGGGCGACCGCGTTGACCGTGATGCCGTGGCCGCCCCACTCGACGGCGAGGCAGCGAGCGAGGTGAGCGACCGCCGCCTTGCTGATGCAGTACACCGACTCGGTCGGGAGGGCGATGAAGCCGGCCTGCGAGCTCAGGTGGATGATCCGCCCGTGCCCCTGCCGGATCATCACCCGCCCGGCCGCCTGGCTGGCGAAGAAGACGCCCTTGACGTTGACGTCGAAGGTGAGATCGAAGTCGGCCTCGTTGACGTCCTCGGCGAGGTTGGCCGGGCCGAGGCCGGCGTTGTTGACGAGGATGTCGAGCCGTCCGAACTCGGCCGACGACGCGGTCGACGGCGGTCGTGATCTGGTCGAGCCGGCGGACGTCCATCGGGACCCGGAGCGAGCGCCGGCCCATCGCGCTGATCTCCGCCTCGAGGTCCTCGGCGGAGGTCGGATCCAGCAGCCCGAGTGCGACGTCTGCGCCGGCATTGGCGAGGGCGAGCGAGATCGCCCGGCCCAGGCCACGGGCGGCTCCCGTGACGAGTGCTGTCTGCCCCGACAGGTCGAAGCTCGGGAAGGTGACCATTGGCTCCCTCGTACCGGCCGCCTGTTTTCGTGCGATGCTTATCGTTGGCGCTTAACGATTGCGCTTGACGATGAGCCTCGGCAGAATATACTCGGCTGGCGATGCGAGTCAAGAGGGGTTCCGAGGGGTTCTGAAGGCAGCTCCCGAGCGGCAGTTACCCTCCGCACGAGCGAAGCCGTCACGTTCGCAAACGGAGCCCACCGCTGAGCACGATCGATCGAACCAGGACACCCGGAGGGTCGGTCACCCTGCGCGACGTCGCCCGGGGTTCCGGCGTCTCGATCACGACCGTCTCGCGGATCCTCAACGGCAAGGAGTCCGGTGTTCCCATTCGCGAGGAGACTCGCAGTCGCGTATTCGCCGTTGCGGCGGAAATGGGCTACAAGCCGAACCTGTTGGCTCGCGGGCTTCGAGGCAGCCGCAGCTCACTGCTCGGCGTGATCGCCCGCGACATCTCCGACCCGTTCCACATCCAGATCCTGCGAGGGATCAATGCTGCCGCGCAGGCGCGCGACTACCGGCTATTCCTCGGCCACGTCGACTACCGGCCAGACGTCGCCCTCACATACGGGTCGATGTTCGAGCGATCGCACGCGGACGGGATCATCATCATCGGCGACATCGAAGGCGCCGAGTCGACGCTCGAAGTGTTCGCCGAGCAGCATCGGTACGCCCTTGGCGTCACCGACCGGACCGCTCGCCGCCAGATCCCCGGCGTCTACGGCGACAGCGTGACCGGGACGATGCTCGCCCTCGACCATCTCTGGGGTCTCGGCCATCGCGGCATCGTCTGCGTGTCGGATGTGCTGACCTTCGACGGGCGGCTGCGGATCGACCTGTACGAGCAATTCATGCGGCGAGCACGGCGTCGGCGACCGGATCCAGGTCCACGTCTCGGAGCTGACGCCTGATCTCAGCTTCGAGCTTGGCCGGCGGATCTTCGCCGACTTCGACGGCGAAACCGTCGCCGACCGCGATCTTCGCGACCTCGGACACGATCGCGATGGGCCTCATGCAGGCCGCGTTCCAGGCCGGGATCGCGATGCCGGACCGAGTTTCGATCATCGGCTTCGATGACATCGACTTCGCCGCCTACACGATCCCGCCGCTGACGACGATCAGCCAGAACGGCGTCGAGATGGGCCGGATCGCGACGGAGGTCCTCCTCGACATGATCGACAACGCCCGTGACCGCTCCGAGGTGAATGACGTCGTCCTCAGCCCGCGGCTCGTTCTGCGCGGATCGACGGCGGCGCCATTCCGCTGAGGCGCGGCCGCGCTACCAGTCGAGGAGGCCCTTCGAGGCATTGAAGATCTGGCCCATCACGACGCGCCCATCGCCGGCCGGATCGAGGAAGTTCGGCTGCGCCTTGTCGAGGATGATGTGCGGCCGCATCCGGGCCTGGACGAGCTCCGCGCCGCGGAACGTCAGCTCGAGCGTGATGCCCTCCATCGTCGGCTCCGACCAGGTCTGGTCGAAGATGAAGTTGCCGAGCGCGTACCAGATCGGCTTGCCGTCATGGATCTCCATGGCACCGGCCCAGTGGGCGTGATTGCCGATGACCATGTCGGCTCCCGCGTCGATCGCGGCGCGGGCGAGCTCCTGCTGGCCCTTGAACGGCGTCGGGTCGTATTCGGTCCCCCAGTGCGGGAAGACGATGACGACCTCGGCGCCCGCGTCGCGGGCCTTCTTCACGTCCTGCTCGACGATCGGCGCCGTCAGGAGCGCACTTCCGGCCTTGTCGGTGCCGGCGCGGTAGACCGGCGCGATCGTGTCGTAGGCGAGGATCCCGACCTTGATCCCGCCTGCCTCGAGGATCGTCGGGCGACGCGCAGCTTTCGCGTTTCGTCCCGCCCCACCCGACGCGATCCCGTAGTCGGCGAGGTTCTCGATTGTCTGGAGGATGCCCGTCTGGCCGGCGTCGCCGATGTGGTTGTTCGCCAGTGAGACGTAATCGATGCCGGCATTCGCGAGGCCCTCGATCAGGGCCGGATCGGCCGAGAAGACGGTTCCCGACGTGTGGTAGCGGAACCTGTCCGGGGCTGGGTTCTCGAAGTTGGCGATCGCGAGGTCGGCGCCGCTGACCAGCGCCCGCATGGCCCCGGCCTCGCCGGCCCGCTTGACTCTCGGCAGCTCCCAACCGAACGATGAGCAGCAGTAACGCGACGTGATGTCGGCCATGCCGCCGTCGAACGGGAAATCGACGCCCTTCTTGTTGATCTTGACCGTCTGGGCAACGCCGCGGTCCAGCATGATGTCGCCGCCGGCGACGAGGGTCCAGGTCGCCGCGGGGTCGAACGCCGGTGCTGGCTCGCCGTCCGCAGTGGTCGGCGCGGGCAGACGCGCGCTCAGGCCCCAATCTGCCTCGGTCTCGACCGCCCCGACGCCGAACAGCCGGCGGTCGCCCCAGCCGAGGGCGCGCACGGATGGTCCGACGGCATCCGCCCGCAGGAACCCCAGGCGCGTGCGACTGACCGCCAGATCAGCCATGAGCGTCGAGGCGTCAGCCGCTTCGACGAGTCGGCTGGCGTCTGCGGGCCGTTCCGCGCCGACGGCCGCGAGGATCGCGTCGGCCTCGCCGGCGACGAGCTCGAGCGCCTCGTACGATCTTGCTCGTCCCGGCGAGCACGGCGCGGACCTCGTCGCGGCCCGTCCGGTCGAGCTGTGTCCGGAAATGCGTGACCGGAACGATCGGCACATCGACGATCGGGATCGGGCTCGCGGTCGCCGGTTCGGTGGGCGTGGCTGAAGGAGGCGGCGTCGCCGTCGAGCCGGCCGAGGCGGTCGGAGTGGTCCCGGTCGGGCCCTGGCCGATCGGAGCGCCCGGGCTCCCCGAGGGCGTCGACGAGCCCGCGAGCCCGCCGCCGATGGTCAGGGCGACGGCCGCCGCCAGCAGCACGACGACGGTGACGAGGGGAAGTCGCTTCACGGCGGCGATTGTGACAGCCGGTCATGAAGAACGCCCCGCGGCGAAGCAGAACGTCCCGCGGTGAAGCCCGCGACTGCGTTCGTCGCGGATGGGCGATGCTGGGCAAGGCGCCGGTCGAGCACGCGCGAGCGAGCGGGCTCGAACGGTCCCGTGAGCGAGCAGCGCAGCCGGCAACGCAGCCCAGCGTCGTCCAGGCGCGACAGCCGCCAGAACAGTGGCACGGAGCAGAGGAACGCCCCGTCCGGGCGGGCGGACGGGGCGTAGGGAGATGCGTCGATGGCGGACCCGACCGGATTCGAACCGGCGATCTCCAGCGTGACAGGCTGGCATGTTGGGCCGCTACACCACGGGTCCGTTGCAGCGACCGGGAGGATAGCACCTGGGCCACGGCATTGTCGTGCCTCGCCCTGGCCTGCCGGCTACGGCGGCACCTGCAGCACCTGGTAGTCCGTTCCGAGGCGGCCCATCTGGAGCGCCGGGCGGCCATCCGACACGTCGTGGACGGTGATCGAGGACTGCCAGTTCGTCTCATGCCCGTCCTCGTCGGTGCCCGAAGAACCTGCCGCGAGCAGCCAGCGACCGTCGTCAGAAAGGCCGATGCTGCCGTACCCGGCAAGCGCGCTCCAGCGGTCGAGGAGCGAGAACGTGCTCGAGTCGAAGACCCAGACGCCGGTGCTGGCAAGGCTGTAGCGCACGCCACTTTCGTCGGGGAGGAATCCGAGAGCGTAGAGACGGGTGCCTCCCGGCTCGACGATCAGCTGCGGCGCGTATCCGAAACGGGCGTCAGAGCTGAAGGTCGCCCAATCGGGGCGCACGCCAGAGCCCGCCCGCTCCCGATCCGGGCCCGGAGGGGCCATCGAACCCCGCGGTGTGGTCAACCCGGAGCTCTTCGACCTCACGGCGATCGATGTCCACCCGCGACAGGATGTGCAGGTTCGACTGCCAGAGGAAGACGGTTCGGTTGGCGCGGTCGAGCACGGGCTCCGCCCACCATCCTTCCGGATCGCCGAGATCGACGCTGCCGAGGTCCGTGCCCGCCCCGTCGAACAGCCTCAGGCTGATGCTCGTAGCGAAGCTCGCTTGATCGGTCGACCAGCAGACGGCAGCGAGCTCATCGTCCGTCGTCCATGCGGCCCCGTAGCATGTTTTCAGGCGACTGGCGAACGCCGGTCCGATCGGCGTGACCTCACCGATCGTCCCGGAGGCCGGGCCCTGGTCGAGGTCGAGCAGCCATCCCTGCGGGGTCGGGGGTACCTGGGGTTCGGTGGGCGACCAGGTCTCGACCCACGCCCAGACCAGGATCCGTCGACCGTCCGGGGACATGCGCGTGAACGGCCCGGCGAAATAGTTCTCGACCATGCCCTGGTCCGGGGGCGGCGTCGGGGTCGGGAATCGGCGGGATGGCGACGCTGCCGAGGTCGACGCGGGCCGCGACGCGGGCCGTCGCAAGGTCGATTGCCTCGACGGCGATCGACCACTGCTCGCCGTTCCGCACGGCGCTCGACAGATAGGCCGTGCGCTCATCGGGCGACATGACGAGGTCGAAACGAGTGTAGAAGTCCGAATTCGTCGGCGATCCGGTGGATCGGTACTCGCCCACCCGTTGGTCGAGGGTTTGTCGGCCGGACGAGTCGAACCGTCGCAGTTGCGCACTCACGTCCTCGTGGTTGCTGTCCTGCGCCCGGACGAAGCAGACACACCACCACCCATCGCCGTCTGACGACGTGAAGATCACGTCGCTGTCGCCACGAGGACCGAATGTCGGGCCGAGCGAGCCAGTCGTCGGGTCCACCAGGCGGAGGCCGCCCGCGTCGACCGCGAACGGCTCCTCCGGGTGCGGCCCGACACCGACGGAGATCGCCGGCAGCGGCGTCGCGAGGGGCCGGGATGGGACGGGGGTCGACCGAGGCCTCGGTGTCTCGGACGGCACCGGCGTGGGCGTTGGCCGGAGGAACGAGATGTCGACCTCCGGACGCCACTCGATCCGTGGACCGATCCAGGCGATGGCCGGAATGGCGAGAGCGATGACGAGAACGAGGATGATCGGCAGGCGACGGCGGCGCCCGAGCCGGCCGGCTCCGCCGGAGCCGCCGATCCGCGTCGGGGCGACCTCGAAGATCTCATTCGGCCGGTCCGCCATGCGATCAACCTACACCGAGAACCGGAGTCTCGTTCCGCGGCGCGGGTATCGGTACTCACCGGCCCGGATCGGCGCTCGCTTCTATACTCGGCCGGCATGCCCCTCATCGACCTTCGCTCCGACACCGTCACGATGCCGACCGCGGCGATGCGCCGCGCAATGACCGCGGCCGAGGTCGGCGACGACGTCTGGGGCGAGGATCCGACGGTCAACGCGCTCGAGGAGCGGGCGGCCGAGCTGCTCGGCAAGGAGGCTGGGCTGTTCGTCGCCTCCGGAACGATGGCCAACCTCTCGTCGCAGCTTGCTCACCTCGCGCGCGGGCAGGAGATGATCGCGGGCGGCGAGACCCACGTCGTGATGGACGAGGCGGCGGGCCACGCGGTCGTCGTCGGGGCGTCCGTCCGCCAGCTTCGGGACCGCCCCGACGGGACGCTGGACCTCGACGAGCTCGAGGCGGCGTTCCGCGACCCCGACGACATGCACGAGCCACCGACCGGGCTCGTCGTCCTCGAGAACGCTCACTCCCACTCGATGAACCAGCCGCTGAGCCCGTCGTACATGGCGGCGGTCGCGGCGATCGCCCACCGCCACGGCGTCCCGCTGCACGTCGACGGGGCACGGTTCTTCAACTCGTCGGTCGCCCTCGGCGTCTCGCCGCGGGCCCTGGCCGCGCCGGCGGACTCGGTCGCGTTCTGCCTGTCGAAAGGGCTCGCCTGCCCGATCGGGTCGCTCGTCGTCGGGGATCGAGCGTTCGTGGCCCGTGCGCGCCGGGCGAGGAAGCTGCTCGGTGGCGGCATGCGCCAGGCGGGATTCGCCGCCGCCGCCGGGCTCGTCGCCCTTTCTGACGGGCCGGACGGGATGATCGATCGGCTCGCAGAGGATCATCGCAACGCTCGGCGGCTCGCCGAAGGGCTGGCTCTCCTTGACGGAGTCGTGAGCGCTGGCGGAACCGCCCAGCCCGGTGAGGGGCCGCTCGATCCGGATCGGGTCCGGACGAACTTCGTCCTGTTCCGTGTCGAGCGCGATCGAGCGGACTTCCTCGATGCACTCCGTGCAGCGAACGTCCTGATGGTCGAATATCCCCATGGACAGGTCCGAGCCGTGACCCACGCGGGAATCACCGAGTCCGACGTCGAGGCGACGATTTCCGCCGTCGGCGCGGTGCTCGCGGCGTCGACCAGGCAATCAGCCACCGATCCCGTCGCCGCCGGGCATCTCCAGGGCGTTTGACGGACAGCCCGCGCGGGGGACGCGCGGCGAACAGAGAGGAACCCATGCCCGAACGACTAGAGGACGTCGTCCTCTCCCGCCCTGAGCCGGCCACCGATGCCGGCCCCCTCGACGCCCGCCTGTACGACCTCGTTGAGGCTCGCTTCCGGCGGATCATCCGCGACAACCCGATCGTGGGGACGTACCTGGGCATCCACACCGAGGACCATCGCCTGGGCGACGGGACCCGAGACGCGGTGCTCGCCGAGCTCGCGGCAGAGAAGGCACATCTCGCAGAAGTGGAGGCCCTCGATCCCGCCGGACTGTCCGGAACGGCCGAATTCGAGCGCGACCTCGAGATCCACAACCTGCGACGGACGATCTTCGACGCCGAGGTCGTCCGAATCTGGGAGCGTCGGTCGCTCGCGCTCGACACGATCGGCGATGCCCTGTTCCTCATCTTCGCCCAGGACTTCGCGCCGCTTCCGGAGCGTCTCAGCGCGATCACCGGGCGGCTGGAGGCTGTTCCCGCCTTCCTGGAGGAGTCGCGGACGCGGGCGACCGTGCCGCAGGTTCGCATCTGGCAGCAGCTGGAGATCGAGTCCGTCGGGGACCTGCCGTCGTTCCTCGATGAGATCGTCGCTGCGGGCCACGATCTACCCGGCGCCGAGCGTCGGCGACTGACACAGGCTCGTGACACTGCCCAGGTCGCGCTCGCCGACTACCTCGACTGGCTGAAGGCGTCGCTGGCCGGCGGCACGGACAGCTGGGCCCTCGGCCGGGAGCGCTACGACGAGCTCGTCAAGCTCCGGGCATTCGACGGGCTGGACGCCGATTCGATCCTCGCGATCGGCGAGGAGCAGCTCGAGACGAACCGGGCGGCGAGAGTCGCTGCGGCGCGCGAAATCGACCCGGGCGTTGACGAGGCGACGGTCGTCGACCGCATCAAGAGTGATCATCCGGCAACGTTCGACGAGGCCCTCGACGCATACCGGGACGTGATGGTCCGGAGTCGCGACCATCTCATCGAACGGGGGATCGTCACGGTTCCGGAAGGCGAGCGGATCGACGTGATCCCGACCCCCGAGTACCTCCGCAACGTCATCCCATTCGCCGCGTACTTCTCGCCGCCGAAGTTCGACCCGAATCCGAAGGGCATCTACATCGTCACGCCGTCGGTCGGCAACGACCCGAACGCGATGCGGGAGCACAACTACAGCTCGATCAGCAACACGAGCATCCACGAGGCCTACCCGGGTCATCATCTCCAGCTCGCGGTTGCCAACCGCCACCCCAGCCTGACCCGGCTCCTTGCCGACGCGCCGGAGTTCGTCGAAGGCTGGGGGATGTACTCGGAGCAGCTGATGCGCGAGCAGGGCTTCGACGACGCCCCGAACTTCCGCCTCGCGCTCTACACGGACGCGATCTGGCGAGCCTGCCGGATCGTCCTCGACGTGCGGATGCACCGGGGCGAGATCAGCGTCGAGGAGGCAACGGACTACCTCGTCGGCCAGACGAGCTTCGAGGGGGCGAACGCCCGGGCGGAGGTGAATCGCTACACCTACACGCCGACCTACCAGCTCTCCTACCTCCTCGGCAAGGTCCTCCTCCTGCAGCTCCGGGCCGACGAGCAGAAGCGACTCCGGTCGAGGTTCGACCTCCGCGCGTTCCACGACACGCTGCTCGACAACGGCTCGCTGCCGATCAGCTTCCACCGCCGGCTCCTCGGCGAGGCGACGCGGGCCGCCGACGCGTCGAGCGGCGCCGGTGCCTCTCGGGCCGCGCGGGCCTGATCGCCGACGTGCAGGTCATCCCGTCGATCGACCTTGATCACGGCCGCTCACGAGTGGTGTTCTGGCCCGGCGCCTCGTCTGGCGTCGGCGCGCCAACGGATCGGCCGGACCGGATCGCGGAACGATTCGTGGAGCTCGGGGCAAGGGTCGTCCACGTCGTCGACTTCGATGGCGCGCGGACAGGCACTCCGGGCAATCTCGAGGCGGTCGGTGCGATGGCCTCTCGGATCGCCGTGCCAATCCAGCTCGCCGGCGGCCTCGAGGGACCCGACCAGATCCGCCTTGCCTTCGCCGCCGGGGCGACGCGCGTCGTCCTGGCGATGAATGTGGCCGAGGATCCAGGCCTCCTCGCCAACTGTCTGGCGGTCGCGGGCGACTGGCTTGCCGTCGGCCTCGATCCGCGGCCCGAGCGATTCGCCGCCTTCCCGTGGCGACGGACGACGGTGCCGACCTTCGAGGCGATCGTCGAGGAGCTCGCCGCACGTGGCGTTCACCGCTTCGTGCTGTCCCACGGCGGAGTCGAGCCGGACGGCGCGATGCTGGCCGGCCTGAAGAGGACCCACGACGCAGACTTTCTCGTCGCCGGCGGGGTCACGGACCTCGACGGCATCCGCCGGCTGCGCGATATCGGCGTGACCGGCATCATTCTCGGCCAGGCGCTCCTGTCCGGGGCCATCGATTACACCGCTGCCCTGGAGGCCGCCGCATGACCCGATCCTTCCGTTCGCTCGTCATCCTTGTGCTCGCTGCGACGCCTGGCGTCCGCCTGCGGCCCCGGCGGTGGGGCTGCGCCTGCGAGCCCCTCGACTCCGGCCGCATCGATCGAACCGTCATCGGCGGCCGGTGGCTGCCCGACCGAACAGCCGCCGGCCCTCGCGGCAGGCGAGGAGCGGCTGGTCACGATCACGACGGCGAATGGCCCGATCGGGATCACGATCGAGGCCGACCTCTCGCCGATCGCGGCGGGAAACTTCGTGGCCCTCGCCGAGTGCGGCTACTACAACGGAGTCGTGTTCCACCGGGTGGCGACGCTCCCGGATGGAACGCCCTTCGTCATTCAGGGTGGCGACCCGACCGGCACCGGGACCGGTGGCCCGGGCTATACGATCAAGGACGAGCCTGTGACCGCGACCTATGGACGCGGAACCGTGGCGATGGCGCGCACCCAGGACCCCGACTCGGTCGGGTCACAGTTCTTCATCGTCCTGGACGACAAGGATCGCGAGGTCCTCGCCTCCGCAAATACCTACCAGATCATCGGGACGGTGACCGCCGGCATGGAAACTGTCGATGCGATCTATGCGGCAGCGGCCGGCGAGGAGCTTCCAAGCGATCCCGTCGTCATGGATAGCGTCACCGTCAGCACCCCGTAGCGGCACAGAGCCGGGAGGATTCAAGATGACCAGCGCCACGATCGCGACCGAGAAGGGCGACATCGAGGTCGACCTGTTCACGACCGACGCCCCGAAGGCGACGCAGAACTTCATCGACCTCGCGAAGAAGGGCTTCTACGACGACGTCATCTTTCATCGAGTGATCCCCGGCTTTGTCGCCCAGGGCGGCGACGGCCAGCACGGCAAGAAGTCGTCGCTCGACGCAGGGCGCGTCGGGACGGGCGGGCCGGGATACAAGTTCGAGGATGAGCCGGTCAAGGGCGACTACGTTCGCGGCTCGCTGGCAATGGCCAATTCCGGGCCGAATACGAACGGCAGCCAGTTCTTCATCGTCCACCAGGACCTGACCGGCAAGCTGCCGAAGCAATACACGCTCTTCGGGCTCGTCACGAAGGGAATGGAGGTCGTCGACGAGATCGTTGGCGCGCCGCGCAACGCGAAGGACCTCCCGGACAATCCCGTAGCCATCACGGCAGTAACAATCCATGAAGACTGAGGTTGCCGCATCGGCGACCTCAGCTGGGCTCCGGTTCGCGGTGAGCGAAAACGTTAAGGAATTTACATCGCGGTTTGCATCAAAACTCTTGGATTCTGGGTATCGACCCGGTAGGATTGGGCATGCGCTGTTAACGCAGCCACGCTGCCCCAGCGACAAGGTCATGGGTAGGTAGGGTCAGGGTAGTCGGTGCAGCCGACGTGATAGATGCCCTTGACGCGCGGCAGAAGCGTCCGTTTCGGCGGATACCTTCACCGGGACAGCATCGAGGCGGTTCCTCCGGGAGCCGCCTCGAACTTTGTCCGGCTCAGTCCGCTACATCCCGCCCCGGTCGCTCCGCTGCTTCGCCACGAATGCGGCCGCCTGGGCCCGTCGCTCGAGGTTCAGCTTCGAGAGAATCGAGCTGACGTAGTTCTTGACCGTCTTGTCGGACAGGAAGACATCGGCCGCGATCTCCTTGTTCGTCTTCCCCTCGGCAACGAGCATCAGGATCTTGCGTTCCTGCGGCGTGAGGCTCGACAGCTCGTCGCTGACCTGCCCGGTCGCGATCCGCCGGACCCGCTCCAGGACCCGCTCGGTAACGGCCGGGTCGAGGAGCGACTCGCCACGGCCGACGGCCTCGAGGGCGGCGACGAGGTCCCGGGCGCGGATCTGCTTCAACAGGTAGCCCGAGGCGCCCGCGACGATCGCCGAGAGTACCGCCTCGTCGTCCGGGAAGGACGTCAGCATGATCACGCGGGTCTCAGGCAATTCCGAACGGATCTCGCGGCAGGCCTCGACGCCGGATCCGTCCGGCAGCCGGACGTCCATCACGACGATGTCGGGCCGGTGGAGTCGGGCCTGCGCGATGGCCTGTTCAACGGTGCCGGCCTCTGCGACAACCTCGAATCCGGCCCGCCGGTCGAGCAGGGCGGCGAGGCCCTGTCGGACGACCTCGTGGTCGTCGACGACGAGCAGGCGGAGCGGTCTGGCTGGTTCGGATTCGGTCATCGTCACATCACGTCGGGAATCTGCCCGGCCGGGCAGTACACCGATGATACGGGTGCCCTCGCTTCCTCGTCGGGACCTCCGGCCCCCCGCGACGGGCCGAGCGGCACCTTCACCGCATTGCCACGGGTACGACTATTAGCCACATGGACATGCGCTCGCCCGTCTCCGACCACGCCGCAGATGGCGGCATCAACCCCGCCCTGTCGCGCCGAGGCTTCCTCCGCGCCGGAGCCCTCGCCGGCGGCGGCATCGCCGCGGCAACCCTGGCCGCCTGCGCGCCAGCGGCGGCGCCGACATGGTCGTTCCGACCGCCGGCCGCTGCGGTGGCGAGTCCTGGTGGCTCGGCCGCCGCGTCGGGCGAACCCAGCCACGGCGCCTCCCATTCACCGGCGCCCTCGGCATCGCAAGCGGTTGATCACGATGCCAATGCGTCGGCCGTCGTCAAGCGATTCCTCGATGGCGAGGCCGCGACGCTGCCCCTCGGCAACCAGCCGCTCGATCCCAGGATCGACGGAGACACGAAGGTCTTCGAGCTGACGATCGACGAGATCGAGCACCGGATCGACGCCCTGAAGGACCCGGTCAAGGCGCTCGGCTACAACGGTGTCTGGCCGGGGCCGCTCTTGTCGGTGGTCGAGGGCGACAAGGTCCGGGCGATCTTCACCAACAATCTTCCCGAGTCGACCGGGGTCCACTTTCACGGGCAGCGGCTGCCAAATGCCATGGACGGCGTCCCACACATCACGCAGGAGCCGATTCCGCCCGGCGGATCCTTCACGTACGAGTTCGTCGCCCGGACGCCAGGCTCACACATGTATCACTCGCACCACAACGCGACCGACCAGGTCGGGCGCGGGCTTCTCGGCGCGTTCATCGTCGAGCCCCGCATCGCTGCCCAGCGATACGACCGGCTGTACGGCGCATCGCAGGACATCATCTGGATCAGCAACGACACCCTGGGTGGCTTCACGATCAACGGGCGCGGCTTCCCCGCGACCGCTCCAATCGTCGCTCAGTTGGGCGACACGATCGTCATCCGGTTCATGAACGAAGGAATCATGATGCACCCCTGGCATCTCCACGGGATGCCGATGCGGGTCGTGGCGCGCGACGGCTACCCGCTCGGATTGGCCTCGTTCACCTGCGACACCCTGGGCGTGAATCCGGGCGAGCGCTGGGACGTCGTCGTCGAGTGTGACGAGCCCGGAGCGTGGGCATTCCACTGCCACGTTCTTCCACACGCCGAGGGAGCCGATGGGATGTACGGGATGGTCACGGCGCTCATCGTGCAGGACGCGACCGCTGCGATCTCGCTCGCGTCAGCGGGCGTTCCGGCCTACAGCTGCGTCATCCCCAGCGTGACCTGAGGGCCGTCATACGGTCAGCCGCGGAACACGCGAGCAAGCGAGCGCAGGACGAGGGCCGCAGTCACTCCCATGGCAAGCAGGAACAGGGGACTCGGGTAGGGCGGCGGGATCGGCTGGAAGATCGCGCCCGCCGGGCCGATCTCGATGTACCCGATGGGATCGGCCGAAACGCCGCCGCCGCCGCCCGCGCCGGAGCCGGAGCCGGTGGCGCGACCCTCGTCGTCGGAGCTCTCGGTCCCGCTGCCGGCGCCTCCACCGAAGCCCCAGCGCACGCGTGCCACGGGGATGATGGTGACGTCGCCTCGTTCGACCGGTTCCCCGAAGGCGGCCGTGACACTGGCTCGCGCTCCGATCCGCTCGGCGATTCGGTCCAGGAATCGGTCGCCAAGACCGCCCTCCGCCGCCCGCCGAGCCTCTTCCTTCGCATCCGAAGCAGTCGCCGTCATTTCGTGTGCCTCCGTGGCTGGTATGGATTCAAGACCCGACTATGGCCGATCCGGATGTCGTCGTCAGGCCGCCCTGGGCTGAGGCGCGCCGACGTGGATCGTTGCAAGGACGACGCCCGCCGACGGGGTCGATTCGCGAACCGGACGGCCGATCGAAGCGATGAGTCCCAGGACGGCGCTGTTGGTCGCCGCCATGGACGCGTGGAGCTGCGCGACGCCATGGTCCCTCGCCCAGTCGACGGCCGAGAGCAGGAGCGCGCGCCCGACGCCGTGGCCCTGCCAGGCGTCGGCGACGGCGATGGCCATCTCGAGGCCGGACCTCTCGGGCTCGAGACACAGGTGGCCGATGATTCCGGGACCATTGTCGTCCACATCCGCGGACTCGGCGACAAATCCCTCACGGTGTTCATGGTCGGGCCTGCACAGGAGGCTGGCGGCCTCGTCCCCGATCCCGCAGCCGACTGCGTGGAATCGCGCGAGCCGGCTCTCCGGCGAGAGTCCGGCGTAGAAGACCGCGAGGTCGTCGCGATCACCCGTTCGGATCGGTCGAATTCGGACGCGGGGCAATGAAGGCGCGTGGTGGTCCATGCGAGAAGCATGAAACGGGCGCCTCCTCCAACCAAGGGCCGAAGGTCACCCGCGGGAGGGGCCACTGGGACCGACTGAAGCCGCCTCAATCGATCACGTTGGCGGGCAAGTTCTGATCGGTGTGAGAGCGACCTCGTCCGCGAGATCGCCGACGAGTGCGACGAGGGCTGAGCGCTGGCCGCTACGGGCGGATTGACGCCTTGGACTATTGGCTGACGCCAGGCGGGATCACGTCTCGCGGCCTCGGTCGGCAGCGCGCGTGGACGTCGAGGTCAATTCTCTCGGCGCTGTCCATGATCGTTGCGATCCACGTTCAGGCCGAGCGGCCCGAGAAGGAGGGTCACATGGCCCTCACTCGATCCGGGGCCGGACCCGACACTCGGTTGATGGCCCACCAGAGTTCGCCCACGTTGCCGCCAGGCGGCGCCTTGCCATTCGGTAGCGGCATCGAGAGGCCAGGTCTTACCGCCCCGCGCGGCCGGGCCCTCGTCTCGCGACGAGGCCGGGATCTCATCTGTCAGCCCTTGCTCAACAAAGGCACGGCGTTCACCGACGAGGAGCGCGACGAATTCGACCTTCGGGGGCTGTTGCCCGCGCGCGTCACGCTGATCGAGGAACAGGTCGCGCTCGAACTTGAGCACGTCCGCCGCAAGACGGACGACCTCGAGCGGTACATCGGTCTGGCGGCGGTCCAAGACCGCAACGAGACGCTGTTCTACCGAGTGCTAGGCGAAAATCTCGAGGAGTTCCTGCCCATCGTCTATACGCCGACGGTCGGTCGCGCCTGTCAGGACTTCAGCCACATTTTCAGGCGACCGCGCGGGGTATGGATTACACCGGCTGATGTCGATCGCATCGACGACATCCTTCGCTCGGCGGCCGACGGCCAGATCCGGCTGATCGTCGTGACGGACAACGAGCGAATCCTGGGCCTCGGTGATCAGGGCGCGGGCGGAATGGCCATCCCGGTCGGCAAGCTCACTCTATACACGGCGGCTGCCGGGATCTATCCGGAATGGACACTTCCCGTATCGCTCGACGTCGGGACGGACCGGCAGGAACTCCTCGACGACCCTCTCTATCTCGGCTTCCGTGCCCCTCGACTGCGAGGTCGCGACTACGACGCCGTGGTCGAGGCGTTCGTCGGGTCGGTGAAGCGAGTCTTCCCGGCGGCCGTCGTTCAGTGGGAGGACTTCAAGCAGCACAACGCGCTCCGGATCCTCGACCGATACCGCCATCGCCTCACGAGCTTCAATGACGACATCCAGGGGACCGGCGCTGTGGTTCTCGCGGGCTTGCTCGCTGCGCGTCGGGCTCAGGGCGGGCTGTCGGGCGACCGGTTCCTCTTCATTGGCGCCGGAGCCGCAGCGATCGGGATTGCCCGGTTGCTCCGACTCGATCTCGAGGCCACGGGTGGAGACACCCCCAGCGCGAGTCCGCTGATCGCGCTCATGGACAGCGGCGGCCTCGTCCATCTCGACCGCCCGGGGCTGTCAGATCATCAGCGACCGTTCGCAGTCGATCCGCGATGGTTTATCAACGCCGGCCTTCGGGCCGAGGAACTGACAGATCCAGTGGCCGTTGCTCGCGTGCTGCGCGCATCGATCCTCATCGGGACCACCGGTTGTCGCGGAGCGTTCCCGGAGGCCCTCGTGCGAGAGGTTGCTCAACACGCGGTTGATCCCATCATCCTGCCCTTGTCGAATCCCGGCGATCGCGCCGAGGCCCAGCCAGGTGAAATCCTTGCCTGGACAGACGGACGAGCGCTTGTAGCCTCCGGGGGTCCGACCGTCGACATCGACCTGCCCGACGGGCAACGGACGATTGGCCAGGCGAACAACGTGTTCATCTTCCCTGGCGTCGGACTCGCGGCAATCGTGGCGGAAGCCCGAGAAGTGACCGACGACTCGTTCCTGGTGGCAGCGCACGAGCTCGCCGGCCTTGTGTCCACGGAACGCCTCGCGGTGGGCGCCATCTATCCGCCGGTCGGCGAGCTGCGCGCGATTGCACGCGCGATTGCCATCGCCGTCGTGCGGCATTTCCGCGATACCGGTTATGGACGGCAATACCGCGACGACGAGATCGAGCCCGCGATCGACAGGGCGATGTGGTGGCCGGAATATCGTCCCTTCGATCGCAGTCGTCCAGGACTGACTGACCCGGGGGTACTCCTCGCCGGAGCGCGATCCCGTTGACCCCCTGATCGCAATGCATCCCGGCATTGAACACGCGATCGTGTGCCGGCTTCGTCCTCAGACCTCGTGATTGGCGCGGGACGCCGACCGCAAGTCGTCGCGGAAATCCGGATGGGCGATTGCCGTGAGTGCCCGGGCCCTCTCGGAAACGCTCTTGCCGAAGAGTTCTGCGACGCCCCATTCCGTGACGACCGTTCGGACGTGGGCGCGCGTCGTGACCACGCCGCCACCCGCCGCAAGAGTCGCGACGATCCGCGACCTCGTCCCACCCGCCGCGGTCGAGGGGAGAGCGATGACGGCCTTCCCCTCCTCCGCTCGGGCCGCACCGCGGATGAAGTCCATCTGGCCGCCGACGCCGCTGTAGAGACGGTGGCCGATCGAGTCGGCGACCACCTGGCCGGTTAGGTCAACCTCGATCGCTGAGTTGATCGCCACCATCCGGCTGAACGAGCGGATGACATGGGTGTCGTTCGTGAAGTCGACAGCGCGCATCTCGACCATCGGATTGTCGTGTACGAACCGGTAGAGCCGCGGTGAGCCCATCAGGAACGCGGTCACCAGCTTGCCGCGGTTGCGCTCCTTGCGGGCGCCGGTGATCACCCCGGCCTCGACGAGGTCCATGACCGGGTCGGTGAACATCTCGGTGTGGATCCCGAGATCGCGCTTGCCGCGCAGGGCGACTGCCACGGCCGCGGGTATCGCCCCGATTCCGAGCTGGAGCGTCGCCCCGTTGGGCACGAGATCGGCGACGTGCTCGCCGATCCGACGCTCGACATCGCCGATCGCACCGACCGTATGCTCGTATGGCGGGACATCGACCTCGACCGCCAGGTCGATGTCGTTGACGTGGATGAAGCTCTCGCCCAGCGTCCGAGGCATTGCCCGGTTGAGCTGGACGATCACCGTCCTCGCTGCCCGGATCGCGGAGTGCATCGCCTCGACGGAGACGCCGAGCGAGCAGAACCCATGGGCATCCGGCGGCGTCGCGTTGACAAAGACTGCGTCGAGCGGCAGTGCGCCAGACGTAAACAGCTGGGGCACGTCCGACAGGAAGACCGGGACGTAGTCGGCCCGTCCCTCGTTCACAGCGGCTCGGGCGTTCGGTCCGATGAACAGGGCCCGGTGGCGGAAATGGCCGGCCATCTCCGGTGCCATATGAGGACCTGGGCCCTCGCAGTGGAGGTGGACGACCTCGACGTCAGTCAGCTCTGGGGCTCGTTCAACGAGAGCATCCAGCAGCACGGATGGCGTCGCCGCTGCGCAGTGAAGGTAGATCCGGCTGTCGCTCTCGATACCGCCGACAGCCTCCGCCGCTGACACGAGTCGCATTGGCGGGATCAGTCGTGCTCGCTGAGCCAGGTGCCTACCTTGGGCCACAGGTTCTGGCTGGCCGATCGGCCGACGACGATTCCAACATGACCACCGTCGACGATGATCTCTGACGCATCCGCGCTGCCGACGCGGTCCGTGACGATGCTCGTCGTCGGGCGCGGGGCGATCTGATCCCGACTGGCGGCGATGTTGAGGACGGGGCAGCGGATGTCCGCCAGGCGGACAGGTCGGCCGTCCATCTCAAGCATGTCCTGGGCCAGCCGGTTCTCCTGGTAGAACTCGACGATCCATTGGCGGAAGGCGCCGCCGGCGAATGGGACGCTGTCGTTCACCCAGCGGTACATCGCCTGCCAGCCCTGGACGTCGAAGTTCTCGACGCCGAGCTTGTCCCAGAGTTGGCGGTAGGTGCCGACGTAGCTCGCGATCGGGTTGAGCATCTTCGTGCCGATATCCGGCAGCTGCCCCGGTACCGTCGGGAACGTCTCCGTAATGCGCTCGACGGGGAACACGCCGCGGGCCGTCATCCGACCGAACTGTCCGGCGTCCGCGAAATCGAGCGGCGCCGTCAACAGCACGAGATTGCGGGTGACCTCCGGATGGAGGGCCGCGAAGCAGGTCGCCAGCGTGCCGCCGATGCAGTAGCCCAGGACTGTCATCTGTTCCGTTCCGGTCGCCTTCTGGATCGCTTTCGCGGCGCGCGGCAGGTAGCGGGTCACGAGTGTCGTGACGTCCAGGCTCTGATCCTCGTCGCCCGGTGTGCCCCAGTCGATGAGGAACACGTCGAAGCCCTGGCTCAGCAGGAACTCGACGAAACTCGCCCCTGGCCGCAGGTCAAGGATGTATGACCGGTTGATGAGCGGAAGTACGAGAAAGATCGGCGTCCGGTGGGTGGCCGGCTCGGACCGGACGTAGCGGTACAGGCGCGCCTTGTTCTTGCGCCAGACGAGCTCCTTGGGGGTGAGACCGACGGGTGCGTCGGCTGAGCCAAGGACGGCCTGGACCATTTCGAGCGCTCGATCGTTCGACGACCACAGGCTCTTGAGGTCCGGCAGCGTCGGCGGCGGGGTCGACGCCATCAGGCGCCCTTCGCGGGCTTGGCGCCGGCCGCTGGCTTTGCGCGCGCGGAGGCCTTGGCGGTCCCGGATGGCTTTGCCGTTGCTGCTGGCGCTCCACGCCCCGCGGGTCCTGTGCGTCCAGCGGCCCCTGCGCGTCCAGCGGCCCCTTTGGCTCCGGCACGCCCCGTCGCCCCTTTCGGGCCCGGGCGGCCACTCGGCCCTTTTGGCCCCACGGGCCCAGGTGCGCCAGTCCGCCCCACAGGCCCTGCGGGCCCGCCGGGTACGGCCCGAATGGCCTCCTCGATCTCATCGAGCCGATCGACCACCTGATCGATCTTTTCCTCGAGCCCCACGACGAGCTCACCCAGCCGGGCGATGTCTTCGCGGGTCGGCACGTTCATCGTCTCGAGGTAGGTTCGCATGTTGTCGCGAACCGACTTCTGCGCGGCGAGCATGGTCTCGAGCATCTTCCCGCTCGAATCGGCGAACTCGGGGCTTCCCATCGCCTCGCCGAGGGCCGTGCTCCAGGCCCGCTCGTTGGCGTCATACAGCTGGCGCCACGTCTCGAACGGATCCGTGGCTCGGCCAGTTCCTTCGGCCTTGGTCATCGCGGTGTCTCCTTCTGGTCCGACGGACCTCCGGGCTGTTGGCGAGTCACGCCAGGGGCAGCGTCGTAGAGCCCGAAGAACCGATCGATCGTCTGGCGATAGGCGTTGAGCATGGTTGCGGAGGAATCGAGCCAGACGGAGCCGGCGTCAGTGATCGTGTACACCCGCCGGGCGGGCCCGGTTGGCCCCGGTTCCCAGGTCGACTCGAGGAAGCCGTCCTTTTCCATCTGGCGCAGCGTCCGGTACAGCGTGCTCATCGTGATCCCGAACAAGCCGAGCGCTCGCAGGTAGTCCTCGATCACGTAGCCATGGGCTCGCTGCATCGAAACAGCCAGGAGCACGAACGGCGCAAGGATGTCGCGTGGCGGCCAGCCGGCCAATGGCTCGCGCTCGTGGGTCCGCTCGTCCAGATCTGGCGACGAGCCGGACTTGGTCGTGTGTTGTTCAGTCATTGGTCATTCCGACGTTCTCGGCTCCCTGTGGACGACTTGACGGTGGCCGTATCTAGATGCATACTGCACTTAGAGTCCAACCGCAAGTAGCGTCAAATTGATCATAGGCGAAGGAGCCCTCAATGTCCACCATCACGAATGAGATGCCGGAGTCGGCAGCCGCAGCCGTCAAGGAAGCCACCCGCATCGCCGCGGAGGCTGCCCGCAACGGCACCGAGACGGCTAAGGCCTCGATCGAAAGCGCGCGCTCCTACGTCGAGGATGCCGGCCAGTTCGGTCGGGACATGCTGAGCACCTGGTCCACGCAGAGCGAGGCGGCCCTCAAGGCGGCCTTCGATGCACAGGACGCCGCAATGAACGCCGGCCTTGGCCTGTTTGACATGGCTGTCAAGGGCAATCGGCAGGCGGTCGGGCAGTTCTCCGACCTCGTCAAGCGAACGCAGCAAGCGACCCTCGTGAGCTGGCAGACCGCCGTCAAGGCGGCCACAAAGGCGACCGAAACCCCCAAGCGCTGACCGGCGGCGATGACCACCGAGGTGGCCGGCAATCCGCCGGCCACCTCTTTTCCAGTCTCAGCCGATCTCCGGAGGGTCCCCAGATGAACGAACTATCAGCCAAGGCCTGCCTTGTCACCGGCGGGTCGCGCGGCATTGGCCGGGCGATCGCTCTCGAGCTTGGCCGGCGCGGCGCCTGCGTGGCCGTCGGCTACGCGAACAACAACGAGGCGGCTGACGCGGTCGTCGCCGAGATCGCGACGTCCGGGGGCGAGGCGTTCGCGGTGGGCTTCGATGTCGCGGACCCGGAGGCGATCGGTCCGGCCGTCGCGAGCGTTGTCGAACGCTTCGGCAAGATCGACGTGCTCGTCAACAACGCGGGGATCACCCGCGACCGTTCGCTGGCCAAGATGTCCAGCGAAGAGTGGGACAACGTCCTCCAGACGAACCTGAGCAGCGTGTTCCACCTGACCTCGCAGGTCCTGCCGCAGATGGTCCAGGCCGGCTACGGTCGGATCGTGAACATCAGCTCCGTCATCGGCCTGCACGGCAACTTCGGTCAGGCCAACTACGCCGCTGCCAAGGCCGGGATCATCGGCTTCACGAAGGCCGCGGCACTCGAGGTCGCCCGCAAGGGTGTCACGGTCAATGCGATCGCGCCCGGCTTCATCGAGACCGAGATGATCGCGGCGATGCCCGACGAGGTCCGCACGGCGATCCTCGCGAAGATCCCGATGGGTCGCTTCGGGCGCCCCGAGGAGATCGCCCAGGTCGTCACGTTTCTCGTCTCGAACGGCGACTACATCACCGGCCAGGTGATCGAGATCAACGGCGGCATGTACACCTAGCTGGCCGCGCGCTACATCGGAAAACTGAAGAGCACCGAGGAGAACGTGATGACTGATCCGACCTATGCAGGCCGCAACGGGGACGTGTACCTCGTCAGCGCCGCCCGGACGCCAATCGGCAAGTTCGGCGGGGCGATGGCCAATGTTCCGGCGGTCGAGCTCGGCGGAGTCGCCATCCGGGCGGCCTTCGAGCGAAGCGGACTCCCGGAGGGGACGCCCGTCGACGAGGTCCTCATGGGCCAGGTCATCCAGGCCGGCGCCGGTCAGGCCCCCGCCCGCCAGGCATCCCTTCTCGGCGGCCTGCCCGTCACGACGAGCGCGACGACGATCAACAAGGTCTGCGGTTCCGGCCTCAAGGCGATCATGCTCGGTGCAGCGGAGATCCGGGCGGGTGACGCCGACGTGGTCGTCGCCGGCGGGATGGAGAGCATGAACGCCGCGCCGTACCTCCTTCCCCAGGCGCGGTTCGGCTATCGCCTGGGCAACGGAACGCTCGTCGATTCGACCGTTCATGACGCCTTGTGGTGTGCCGTCGAGGAATGCCATGTGGGCACCCACGCCGAGCGCGTTGCGATCGCGAACAAGGTCAGCCGCGAGGATCAGGACGAGTTCGCGCTGCGCAGCCACCAGAACGCGATCGCGGCCATGGACGCGGGCCGATTCGACGCCGAACTGGCACCGGTGACTGTCCGCGACGCCAAGGGTCGCGAGACGATCGTTTCCGTCGACGAGGGCCCGCGCCGGGATTCGACGATCGAGGCGCTGGCCCGACTCAAGCCGGCATTCGCCCTGCCCGATGGCGACGATCGCGGTGACGCAACGAGCGGGACCACCACGGCCGGCAACGTGCCAGGCATCACCGACGGTGGCGCGGCCACGGTCCTCGTGAGCGAGCGGACGGTCGAGCGTTTCGGCCTCAAGCCGCTGGCGCGGATCGTCGGATATGCCCAGGCGGACATCGAAGCAAAGTGGCTGTTCCTCGCGCCTGTCGTCGGCGTCCGCCGGCTGCTCGATCGGATCGAGCTGCCGATCGAAGCCTTCGACCTGGTCGAGATCAACGAGGCGTTCGCCGCCCAGGTCCTCGCCGACGGCCGGGAACTCGGCTTCGACTGGGACAAGGTGAACGTCAACGGTGGCGCGATCGCCCTGGGCCATCCAGTTGGGGCGTCCGGTGCCCGGATCGTCGCGACGCTCCTCCACGAGCTTCGCCGGCGTGAAGGACGCTATGGCCTCGCGACCCTGTGCCTCGGTGGCGGCGGATCAGTGGCGATGGCCTTCGAACGAGTCCAGTCGGGTCGATTTCTTCAACGGTCGTCTTGGAAGGGCGCCTCGCGGCCAGGGTGTAGAGCCGGCGGCCTACTCGAGGCCGAGCCCTCGCTCCGCGATCAACTGCTCGCTCGCCAGCTGCTCGACCGTCGTGAGCGGAAGGGACTCCACGAGCTCTTCGAGACGCTCGATGAGCGTCTCGACGGCGGCGTGTGTCGCGCTCGCGATCGGATCCTCGAGCATGCCGGGCGACGCGGACCGCCCGACCCCATGGTGGCGGGCCGGGTGGATCGCCGCGACCGCTACCTCAGTGAGGACCTCGGAAACACGACGGTGCGATTCGTGGTCGCGCACCCGGTTCCCCACCTTGCGTTCGAGGGTCACACACGGATCAGCGACGATCATCATCTCTCCTCGTACCGATCTACTTCGCCGTCGGCGATTTCGACGCGGACTCGGAGTGTCCCTGCTGGGAGGTCGCTGCGCGAGGGCCGGATGGCCCCCCGCGAGGCATCCGATGGTCACGTCCCGCCGTCAGATTCGCCCTCGCCGCTACCTCGCGGCGTCCATCAGCCGGGCTGCCCGGGCCTCGAGGTAGCGCCGTTCGGGAAGGCTCGTGGTCCGACGGGCTGCGGTTCTGTAGCTCGCGCGAGCGGCGACGTGATCGCCGGCAAGCTCCAGGAGATGGGCGCGAACCGCGTCGAGCCGGTGGTTGCCGGCCATTCGCTCGTCCGACTCCAGGGGTTCCAGTAGATCGAGGCCCGCCTGCGGGCCTCGGACCATCGCAACGGCGACGGCCTCGTTCAGCGTCACCATCGGGTTGGGCGCAAGGGCCGAGAGCATCCCGTACAGGACGACGATCTGTTGCCAGTCGGTCTCCTCGGCGCGAGGGGCTTCGGCGTGGACAGCAGCGATCGCGGCCTGAAGCTGATAGGGACCGATCGGCGCCCGCGACAGCGTGTCCGTGACGAGGTCCAGGCCCTCGCGAATGAATTCGTCGTTCCATCGTTCACGGTCCTGTTCCGCCAGCGGAACCAGGTTTCCGTCGGGCAGGGTTCGCGCGGAGCGGCGCGCGTCAGTCAGGAGCATCAGCGCAAGCAGGCCCGCCACTTCGCCGTCATCCGGGAGCAGGCGATGCAGATCGCGACCGAGACGGATCGCCTCCGTCGTCAGCTCCGCGCGTTGCAGGTCGGGACCGGCGCTCGCCGTGTAGCCCTCGTTGAAGATCAGATAGAGGACGTGCAGGACCACGCTCAAGCGCTCCGCCCGCTGGTCATTCGGCGGCATGCTGAACTGGGCGCCAGCCGACTTGATGCTCGCCTTCGCCCGGCTGATCCGCTGGGCCATGGTCGCCTCGGGCACGAGGAACGCACTGGCGATCTGTGCCGTGGTCAGGCCACCCACGGCGCGAAGGGTGAGCGCGATCTGCGACGTGGGTGACAGGACGGGGTGGCAGCACAGGAAGAGCAGCGTCAGCGTGTCGTCCTGGTCCGAGGGCTGATCCTCGTCCGGTGAGGGCGCCCGCAACGCCTCGGGTGGCATGAGGGCCGCGGCCGCCGCCTCTCGCCGGCGACGCGCGGAGTCGCCTCGGAACTCGTCGGTCAGCCGCCGGGAAGCGACGGTGATCAGCCAGCCCCTGGGGTTCTCGGGCACACCCTGCTGGGGCCACTGAACGGAGGCCGCGAGAAGGGCCTCCTGGACGGCGTCCTCGCAGTCGCCGAACTGGCCGTACCGCCTCATGAGCGCGCCGAGGACCTGGGGCGCGAGCTCGCGCAGCAGGCCCTCAACGTCCGTGGGCGAGCTCACATCTCCAGGCCGGAGAGGTCCACGAGCGGCCGGATCTCCACCGTGTCGTATTCGGCAACTGGGGCGCCGATCTCGATGGCGCGCTCGATGCTCTCGCAGTCGAGAGCCCAAACCCCGGCCAGCTGCTCCTTGGCCTCGCCGAACGGCCCATCGGTCACGATCGGCCGGCCACCCTGGAGCCGAACGGTCTTCGTATTCATCGGGTGGGCCAGCCCATCGACCCGAAGCAGCTCGCCGGTCTCGGTCAGCTCCTTGATGATCGAGTTGTGGATCCCCAATACGCGGTCGCGTTCCGACGCGGGCAGGGTCTCCCAGGTCGCCGGGTTGCTGTAGATCAGGACGACGTATTTCACGTCTCGCTCCTTCTGCGGGATCCGTTGGGGACCATTCAGTTGAGACATCGGAGCACGCGACGTCGTTTCGACACTGGCCGAGTTCGCGACGAGGTGACCGCCGGTAGACGGTACCCGGAGTAGCCCGCCGCGTCCGCTGTCCGTCCGATGTCGAGAACCCTGCGACGCCTCCGACCTATTGACGAATGGCCCTCACATCGGGTGGGCGAGCCAGGACCGACAGCACAGAGGAGATCGAACATGAGGAAGATCGTCGCGGGACTCTTCGTCTCGCTGGACGGAGTCGTGGAGGCCCCGGAGACCTGGCATTTCCCCTACTTCAACGATGAGATGGGAGAGGTGGTCGCATCGCAGATGGCCGGAGCGGACACCATCCTCCTTGGTCGGCGAACATACGAAGAGTTCGCCGCCTACTGGGCGGACAAGGGCAGCGAGGTGGACTTCGCTGACCAGATCAACAACACGCCGAAGCTGGTCGCCTCCACGACGCTCGAGTCGGTCGGGTGGCAGAACTCGACGCTCATCAGGGGCGACGTCGCCACGGAACTGGCGCGCCTGAAGCAGGAGCCGGGAAAGGACATTTCCATCACCGGCAGTGGCACCCTTGTCCGGTCGCTGCTCCGCGACAAGGTCCTCGATGAGCTCCGGCTCCTCGTCCATCCGATCGTCGTCGGCAGCGGCAAGCGGCTCTTCCCGGATGGAGCCGATCGCGTCCCGCTGAAGCTCCTCGACTCACGGACACTCAGCACCGGCGTTCTCTATCTGACCTACGAGCCGACACTCGCCTGAGCGGCCAGCCATCACCGACGGAGGAATGACATGCGCTTCCGGACGACGATCCTGCAGGGCGACAAGACCGCCACCGGCATCCGCGTTCCCGACGACGTCGTCGAGGCCCTGGGTGCCGGCAAGCGACCGAAGGTGCTGGTCACGATCCGCGGCTACACCTATCGAAACAGCGTGGCGGTCATGGGCGGTGAGTACATGATCGGTGTCAGCGCGGAGAACCGCGCAGGCGCCGGCGTCGCCGGCGGCGACGAGGTCGACGTCGACATCGAGCTCGACACGGCTCCGCGCGAAGTCAGCGTGCCGGCCGACTTCGCGGCCGCCCTCGATGCCGAGCCCGAAGCCCGGCGCACGTTCGACAGCCTGTCGTACAGCAACAAGTCATGGCACGTGCTCCAGATCGACGGGGCCAAGACCGACGAGACGCGGCAGCGCCGCATCGCGAAGTCCGTGGCGGCGCTGCGCGAGGGGAAGCCTCGCTGACTGTCGCCGCGGCGAACGGATGTCGAGAACCGGTTGCCTGCTCCGACCAATTGATGAGAGGGCCGAGACGAGCACCGAACAGGAGACACAACATGGAAACAGTCACTTCGAAGGACGGGACGAGCATCGCATTCGATCGGCTGGGCGATGGACCGGCGGTCATCCTCGTCTCCGGCGGGTCGGTCGATCGGCAGTCGAACGCCGGCGTCGCGGCGATCCTCGCGTCCGACTTCACGGTCTTCAACTACGACCGCCGCGGTCGCGGCCCAAGCGGCGACACTCCGCCGTACGCGATCGAGCGGGAAGTCGAGGACATCGACGCAGTCGTGGCCGCGGCCGGCGGGTCCGCCTACCTGTACGGGTCGTCCTCAGGCGCGGCCCTCGCCCTGATCGCGGCCGAGCAGCTCCCCGGCAAGATCACGAAGCTGGCCCTCTGGGAGCCGCCGTTCATCCTCGATCCGACCGCTCGGCCACCGGCCGACCAGGTCGAGCAGTACAACACGATGCTGGCCGAGGGTCGCCGAGGCGACGCGGCCCAGTACTTCATGGAGAAGGTCGTCGGCATGCCGGCCGAGTTCGTCGCCGGTGCCCGAAGCCAGCCGTGGTGGGCCGCCAACGAGGCCCTCGCCCACACCCTGCCCTACGACGCGACGATCATGGGCGACTACTCGCTGCCGACCGAACGGGCGGCGGCGGTGACGATCCCGACGATCGTCCTCGACGGCGGGGCGAGCTTCGGGTTCATGGGCCCGACGGCCGACGCCCTGGCGAAGGTCCTCCCTCGCGGCGAGCGTCGTCACGCTCGCGGGACAGGAGCACAACATCGATCCGAACGTCCTCGCGCCGGCGCTGAAGGAGTTCTTCGCCGGCTGAGCTCACCACCTCGCAAATCACGCGCCGGCGGTCGATGACCGCCGGCGCATCCGCGTGTTGAGAACTCAGTGTCCGCGATGGCGGACGGGCTGGAAGAAATGGTCATCCACCCAGCCGGCAATGTCCTTGCCAAGCTCCGCACCCTGGACATCAGCGGTGCGGAAATGGAGCCCGAACCACACTCTCGCGTCGATCGTGTCCTTGACCGGATCGGTCAAGCGCGAGTAGCTGCGATCCGCGTTCGTGACGTTGCTATGGACGATGAAATGCATCCTGTTGGTGCCGAAGAACGCCCGCGCTGCGTAAGTGAAGGCGCCAGTGAGGCAGTTGTAGCCCGACGTATGGTCCGAATATGGCGGCGTCGGTCCGAGAGGCAGCCAATCGGGATCGGCCTCTGTCCTCCGATTGTCGTCGGTGTCCGCGAGACGAATCGCGGTGATCGGACGCCAGAAGGCCCAGTACCACTTTTCGTCCCAACAATGGATCGCGGCGTCAGCCGAGGCCAGGTTGAGCATCCCGAAGAGCCGCGCGCTGCCGACAATTCCTAGCCCTCGATCCTGGGCAATCGTCCTGAACGTGCGGTTCCATATTCCGGCCGCGTGCTCCGAGTAGAACAGGGCCACAGCTTCCTGTTCGTCGCTGCGCTTGGTGCTCGATCGCCGAGCCGAGCTCCTTGACCTCGTTGAACTCCCTGGCGTAGCGCCTGCTGGTCGAGGTCGTTCGGGCCGTCCGTCCGGAACTGAGACGAGCTCTTGAGCGTGAACGGGCGTACGAATGCGACCCACGCATTCGGGTCAGTTCGCGAACCCTGGGAGATCGGGACGCCATTCACCGGGATCGTCGCCCTCCTCCAACTCGAACGGTACATACCGACCGTCGTCCAGCGCGATCGGCGAGCATGGCCTTCGCGGCAGCCGCTCCGGCGGCGATCCCGGCCTCCTTGCGCGGACCGTTATTGATCCCTTCGAGGAAGTCCGAGTAGAGCGCGCCGATGCGGTCGCGAATCGGCTGTGGCAGAGCGGGTACGAGCCCGACCAGGACGTCATGCGCCGCCGTCGCCACGGCGGCCTTCTTCGACGCCCACCAGGGGGCGCGTGGAAGTCCGCGCAGGTACGGACGGTGGCCGCGATCGATGGAGTTGACGGCGTCGTACACGGCGCCCTGGACCATGGCCAGGTGCAACACGCCAACGTTTGGCGGTTGCCCGGCACCCGGGATCGCGGCCGTAGGCAGATTGAAGAGGGCGTCGGTCGCGTGAACATTCCACACGATGACGGCATTGGGTGGTTCCAGGTGATGGTTGGGTGATGCCGCGCCCGTGGCCGGCGGAATGATCGCTGCCACAAGGAGCATCGCTGCCGTAAGCAGGGCGAGTCGCCGTCTCATCATGTGACTCCCTCTCGTGTAGTGCGTCCCGTGGGACCGGCTAGGTCTCAGCGGTCCCAACACTCAACGGACCTGCCGCACCTTCCGATCGCGGACTAGCGGTCGGCAGCGCCAACAAGCCTGATGGGCATGGCTCCCTCCTTGTCCGGTCTTTGGTTGCGCTATCCAGATGCCGGCGACAGGGCGAAGGTTCGCTCGGATCCGCGGGGAACTGCGGCTGCTCATGAACAGGATGCTCGCAGCCGTCAACCCGGGCCCTCTACTTGTATGGACGCCGATACTGGCTCGAACGTTCAATCTTCGCCGTGGCAGCCGGTAGAGGGAGCCACTTGGCCCGCGACACGCCCCTAACCTTTGGAAGGGCATGACACGGAGGACGTGACATGACATCGACGCCGAGCCGAGGAAGCCAGGCCGCTGCAGCCAACCCATCCGGCAGCCGAGCCTGGAGGGTGTTTCTCCGCGTCCTCTTCAGGACGACGCCGACGCGCGCGATGCGCCTCATGCGGCGAAAAGTCTCGTCGATTCCAATCGAGGAGGTGATCGTGGTCGGCCGGCGGACGGGGCAGGAACGTCGGCTGCTTCTGACCCTGCTCGAAGTCGACGGGAAGTGGTACGTCGGTCATCCGAACGGCACGTCGCAGTGGGTACGCAATCTCGCCGCCGCCGGCTCGTGCATCGTCGTTCGCCGCGGCGATCAACGCACCAGGGCGACCGCCACGGAGCTGTCCGACGGGCCGGAGCGCGACGCGGTCATCTCGGCGACGGCCCACCAGCCCTTCCCGGCCAACCTCGTGTACGGCGCGGCGCAAGGTCACATCCTTGCGGTGGGAAGGTACTTCCGGCTCGAGCCCACCCCAGAGAACGAAGGCGCCACCGCCGGCGCGTAGGCACTCTTCGGAACCTGGCCGATCCCGACGGAGTATCTGATGTGCGCCGGCTGGTGCGCAGGTTGGGAGGCGAACAGGAAGGGCGATCGATGGCGACAACGGAGGTCGCGACCGGGCGGGCGGAGCGCGTTGACGCCACCGTAGGGCCGGTTGCATCCAGCCGCCTCGACTGGGGCGTGACGGTCCTGTCCGTCTGGGTGATCGTCGGCTTCTACCTCGACCTGTGGGCACACGCACATGGCAGGGTCGACGACACGTTCCTGACCCCGTGGCACGCGATCCTCTACTCCGGCGCAGCGACGTTCGGCCTGGCCCTTGGCTTGCTCGCGGCTCGAAACATCGCGCGCGGGGTTCCCTGGCGGCTCGCCTTGCCCGGACCGTACCTCGTCTCGTTGGCCGGGGCGGTCCTGTTCATCGTCGCCGGCCAGTTCGACTTCGTCTGGCACTCGATGTTCGGCTTCGAGGGCGGCGTCGAGGCGCTCCTGTCCCCGTCCCACCTGGCGCTTGCGTCAGCCGGGATCCTGGGGCTGAGCGGACCGGTCCGCTCGGTGTGGTCCCGACCGATCACAGCCCCGTCGTGGCGACGGCATGGTCCGGCCGTGATCGGGCTCACGCTGATGCTCGCGCTGCTTGCGGCGTTCACCCAGTACGCCCACCCGATCGTCGACCCATGGTCGGCGGCTGTCGGAGGAGTCACGCGAGGCCCCGTGGCCCAGCTGTACGCGATGGCACCCGATGGAACGAGCCAGCATCGGATCGCAATCACCGATGATGACAACAGGAATCCTCGACTCTCGCCCGACGGTCGGCGGCTGGCCTACACGATCTCGGCCGGCGATTCGAATCACATCGTCGTCAGCGAGCCCGATGGCTCGAACCCACGGCCGGTCGCGACTGACGGCAGAAGCGGCGCGCCGGCCTGGTCACCGGACGGAACACGGATCGCGTTTCATTCAGATCGGGCCGGCTCGCTCGACGTGTTCACGATGGCGGCCGATGGAACTGACGTCCGGGCGGTCACGACTGAGCCGTCCTCGGACTGGGGCCCGGCGTGGTCACCCGACGGGACCCGGATCGCGTTCACCTCGGATCGAGACGGGGCGACCGCCATCTACGCGGCCGGCACCGACGGCTCGGATGTCGTCAGGCTGACCCACGGCGCCGGCGGCGACTCCGACCCCGCCTGGTCACCGGACGGCAATCGGATTGCCTTCGGATCGGCGGGGACCGACGGCGATCTCGAGGTCGTATCGATGGCCGCCGACGGCAGCGACCTCCGACGGCTGACCGATGCCGAGGGCAACAACTTTCTGCCGGCGTGGTCGCCTGACGGGTCGTCGATCGCGTTCGCAACGAACCGCGACGGCGACCTCGAGGTGTACCTGATGAACGCGGATGGCACGAACCAGCGGAACCTGACCCGCAGCCCGGGCCTGGCGGATGGCTGGTACGGGCCATCGTGGTCACCCGATGGACGCTCGATCCTCTACCCAAGCGAGGCCGTGACGGGGCTCGGGCAAACCGATCTCGTGCGGCACAACCTCGGCGCGGCGGGAATCCTGGTCCAGGCCGCGCTCCTCGCCGGTTTCGCGCTCGTTGCACTGCGTCACGGGCCACTGCCGTTCGGTGCGCTCACGGTGCTCCTGTTCGTTCCGACCGCGCTCATGACGGTCGTGAGCGAGGAGTACCGGTTCCTGCCCGGGGCACTCCTGGCCGGGTTGCTTGCGGACCTGCTCGTGCGCCGGTTCCCGTATGGCTCCGCGCGCAGGACCGATGCCGTGATCGCCTTCGCGGTCCCGGCCGGGTTCTACGCCGCGTACTTCGTCACCCTGCTGGTCACCAGCGGGGTCGGCTGGACCGTCCACCTCTGGCTCGGCGCAATCCTCATCGCCGGGATCATCGGGCTCGCCCTCGACGAGGTGATGCGGGCTGCGCGGCCGGCATCACCCTCTGCGGAGAGGCCGTAGACGGTCCGTGCGTTAACCCGTCAACCGGGGAAGAACTCGGCATTCTGGACGTACGCCATGGCATCGATGTACTTCTTCTCCCCGTAGCGGCGTTCCATCTCCTCGGGGCTCAGGTTCTCGAGCCGCGTCATCAGCCACCACAGGTTGCCGAGGGGATCTCGCACGCGCGCGACCCGGTCTCCCCACGGCATCTCGGTCGGTTTCGTTACGGAAACGGCTCCCGCCGTCAGGGCCTGCTCATACGTCGCCTCGCAGTCCTCGACGTACAGGCGGAGGAAGGCCGGCGTATCGGGCCATCCGTCCTTTGCATCGAAGGTCATCACCACCGAATCACCGATCCGCGTCTCCGCGTGACCGATCTTGCCGTCCTCCCCCACGACCCGGGCAAGCTCCTTCGCGTCGAAGGCCTCGGCCATGAAGTCCATGAACCGTCCCGCACCCTTGGCGATGACGAACGGAGTGACCGTGTAGTAGCCCTCCGGGATCGATGAGCTCTTGTCCGCATTCACGATCAGGTCTCCTTGCGTTTCATGGCACCCGCTTGTGCCGTCCATGGCATCATCGCCTCGCATCTAGGTCAGTTATCGTCCTAGATATCGATGTAGGCTCCATCCGATATGAGCGACACCGCGGCGCGGCTGCTGAAGCTGCTGTCCCTGCTCCAGAACCCGCGCGACTGGCCTGGCAGCGAGCTCGCCGACCGCCTCGAGGTCAGCGGGCGGACGATCCGCCGCGACATCGACCGGCTGCGCGACCTGGGCTACCCGGTCGAGGCGGCGATGGGCGCGGTCGGCGGCTACCGACTGGTCGGTGGGACGGCGATGCCGCCGCTCCTGCTCGACGACGACGAAGCGGTGGCGATCGCGATCGGTCTGCGAACGGTCGTCGGCCATGCAGTCGACGGGGTCGAGGAAGCGTCCGTCCGGGCGCTCGCGAAACTCCAGCAGGTGCTGCCGCCGCGACTCCGGACTCGCATCGCGTCCCTCAGCGATGCGACCGTCTCGATGGCCTGGGACACCGCCACCGTCGATCCCGACAGATTGACCCTCATGGCGAGGGCGATCGCCAACCGTCAGCGGCTGCGTTTTGACTACCGGGCAGCCGATGAAACCGAGAGCCTGCGACTCGTCGAACCGCACTCACTCGTGGTTGCCGGGCGTCGCTGGTACCTGGTGGCGCACGACAGCGACCGCGACGATTGGCGGATCTTCCGGGTGGATCGGATCGGGGACCCGCGATCGATTGCCGGCCGAACGGCAGCCCGAGATCTGCCTGCCGAGGATGCCGCCACCTTCGTCAGGAGCAGGCTCTACGACCTTGCCCCCACCTATCGGGCCGTGGTAACGCTCCATGTGACGGCGCAACGTGCCGCGGTCCGCCTTGGCGACTTCCATGGCGAGATCGAACCGCTCGACGACCACAGCTGTCGCGTGAACCTCGACGCGGACACGCTGGCCTGGCTCGCCTTCCGACTCTCGCTGATGGACTGCGAGTTCGAGGTCCACGACCCGCCAGAGCTCGCCGGATATCTGCGTGCCCTCGGCGCCCGGGTCACGCGCGCCGCGGGTCATGCGTAATCCCTCAGATCGGGATGACGGTGATTCGCTCGAGGATGCCGTCGATCACCGTCGGGTCGAGCTGACCCGCGCCCGGGAGTTGGGCGTTCGCGATGCCCGCGGCCAGCCCGAGTCGGGCGGCATCGCTGACCAATTCGCCACGCGCATGCGCTACGGCCAGGCCGCCGAGGAACGCGTCGCCGCTCCCGACCGCGTACGCCCCCCGGAGGTCGGGCGGAACGAGCCGCGTGCTGTCGCCGGCGGTCACGACGACCGCGCCATCGAGGCCGAGCGTCACGACGACGCAGGACGCGCCGGCCTCGCGCAGGATCCGGCCCGCACGGGCGGCCGAATCGGCGTCCGTGACCACCAGCCCGCTCGCCTCGCCGGCCTCCGTGGCGTTGACCTTGACGATCGCGGGACGCTCGGCGAGGACGGCCGCGAGGGCCGGGCCGTACGTATCGGCAAGCACCGGGACGGGTCGCGGCGACGCCTCCGACGCCATCCGGGCGATCCGTCCGAAGCCGTCCGGCGGGGCGCCGAGTGGCAGGCTGCCGGAGAGCGCGATGACCGACACGTCGCCCGACTCCAGCTCGGCGCTGACGATCGCCTCGAGCGCGTCCCAGGCGGCGGGCTCGATCTCATCGCCCCGCTCGTAGATCTCCGTCAACGCGCCGCTCGATCGGTCGAGAACTGAGATGCAGGTGCGCGTTTCGCCGATCGAGCGAGCCATCCGGGCGCCGATCCCGAGCTCCGCAAGGCGCTCGAGGATCCAGTCGCCGGCCCGGCCGGCGACGATTCCGGCCGCCATGACCGAGCCGCCGAGCAACGCGGCCGCCCGGGACGCGTTCAACCCCTTGCCGCCCGGCACCGCGACGATCGATCTCGGCCGATGGATCTCACCGGCGACGAGCCGATCGACCTCGTAGAGCCGGTCGATCGATGGGTTCGCGGCGACGAAGAGCAGCCGCCCGCGGGGTTCGTCGCCGCCCGGACCGGTCATCGGCTCGCCTGCTGGGCGAGGGCGTCCCGTGCCTCGGCAAGGGTCGCCTGGCCATCCACACCGCCGGCCCGGCGCGTCGACAACGCCCCGCAGACCGCCCCGAGCTCGAGGCTCTCGCGCAGGTCGCCACCGTCGAGCCAGGCCTTCAGGAAGCCCGCATCGAACGAGTCGCCGGCGCCCGTCGTGTCGACCGGCTCGATCGGCATCGCGGGGACGCGGACGATCGGTCCGCCGGCTCGACAAGCGAGCGCTCCAGCCTCACCGAGCTTGACGGCGACGATCGGGCCGCCATCGGTCCGTCCGATCGAGCCCGCCGTGGCGATCGCCATCGCCGCTTCGTCGACGTCGTCGAGCCGGGCGATCCGACGGGCCTCGACCGCGTTGGGAAAGAAGACATCCGCGACCCGGACCATCTCCGCGACACCGCCGTCCCATCGGTCCGTCGGGTCCCAGTTCGTGTCGAACGACGTCGTCAGCCCGCGCCGGCGAGCGGCGGCGAAGAACGCGGGCAACCGGTCACGGCTTGTCTCCTGGAGATAGAAGGCGCCCGAATGCAGGTGTCGCGAGCGGCCGATCAACGTGTCGGGAACAGCGTCGACGTCGAGCGCTCCGATGGCGCCCATCGCGGTGACCATCGCCCGATCCGTGCCGCTCGTCAGGATCACGGTGGCGCCTGTCGGGCGACTCGGGTCGACGGTGCAGGCGGAGACGTCGACGCGACGCCCGGCCATCTCATCGAGCATGAAGCGCCCGAACACGTCGTCGCCGACCACGCCGCAGAAGGCGACCCGCAGATCGAGCCGCGCTGCGCCACAGGCGAAGATCGCCGACGAGCTACCGACCGTCATCCGGATCGAGCCGACGATCCGTTCGACCTCGCCGAAGACGGGAGCCGGGTCGGGATCCGCAACGACGATGTCCGGGTTGATCTCGCCGACGACGAGGATGTCGATGTCGCGATCGGTCGTCGACACGGTCAGTAGTCCCGGTACCAGCCGTCGCCCGGGGTGGGCGAGGTCGCCGCGGGGCCCGGTCTCTCGTGCCACGGACGGCCGGCCGCATCGACAAGGTCGACGAGCCGGCGGAGCCGCTCGCGACCCGTGGTCGCCAGGAACTCGTCGCGGCCTGTCGGTTCCATCGTGGCCGCCTCGGCCCAGACCGACCGGCCGGCGAGGACGCCGCTCGCCCCGGCCTCGCACGCGGTCGCGACCTGCGCTTCGAAGGTCGACTCGTCAACCCCGCCGGACAGGAGGACCCACGGCAATGACGTCGCCGCGTCCAGCTCTGCGCAGGCCTCGCGCCATCTCGTTCGATCCGTCACCGATGGGTCGTATGGAAACTCGGCCTTCAGGACGTCGCCGCCGACCTCCGTCAGCCGCCGCGCCGTCTCGACGACCACCCGCCGCCGATCCTCGCCGGTCAGCTTCTCGCCGTCGACGAGCGAGAAGGAGAGCGGCTCGACGAACAGGGCAAGGTCGACGGCCCGACACTCGGCCGCCACGCGGGCCACGAGTCGCTCCTGGTCCGCGGCGTTCGCTGCATCCGGGTGGTAGTAGACGAGGAGCTTGGCCGCCGACGCTCCCATCCGCTTCGCCTTCTCGACGCTCCAGCCGTCCAGGACGCGGCTGATCCGGGCGGTCGTCTGAACCCGAGTAGCCCGTCGCCTCGATGGCCACCAGCAACCCGGCCGAGGCCGGAAGCGATCCATCGGCGATGCATTGGGCGGCCCCGATCTCCGGATCCAGGAGCGTCCCGGTCGCCACTGGCGCCAGGGCGCGAACGACGGCCCGCTTGAACGCGACCATTTCCTCGTAGGTGACCGAGGCGGGATCGTCGGGCCGGAGCTCCCGGCGGAGGTTCTGACGGTGGTCGAGCGCGAGGACGGCGAACGTCCCGCGGGCCGATGCGCACGCCGC
>CAVSAP010000004.1:0-43213 GCA_963726055.1 uncultured Chloroflexia bacterium | reverse complement strand
GTTCATGATCGCCTGGCGGGTCCTGCCGAAACATGTTCCGGCGGTTGTCACGGGTGACGCACCGGTCATCGCCGCTTGAGTCCGGCCGCGCCTATCATCCGCTCATGACCGCCCTTCAGACCCTGCCGCCGATCCGACTGACCGAGCTGACCGACTGCGGCGGGTGCGCAGCAAAACTCGGGGCGGACCTGCTGGCCGATGCGCTGTCCGGGCTAGGCGTCGCGGCCGGAGGATCAGCGCCTCCCGATGCACTGATCGCCGGACTGACACCGCCCGACGACGCCGCCGCGTATCGCGTATCCGACGACCTCGCGATCATCGGCACGCTCGACTTCTTTCCGCCGCTCGTCGACGACGCAAGGACATTCGGCGAGATCGCGGCCGCGAACGCGCTCAGCGACGTCTTCGCGATGGGTGGCCGCGTCCTGTTCGCGCTGTCGATCGCGGCCTTTCCCGAGGATCTGCCCCGGGACACGCTAGCTGCGGTCTTCGAAGGCGCCGCGTCCAAGGTGCGCGAGGCCGGTGGAACCCTCGCCGGCGGCCACACGATCCGGGACGCAGAGCCGAAGTACGGCCTGGCGGTGATCGGAGCGGGGCACCCGGACAAACTGCTGCGCAAAGGCGGCGCGCGGCCTGGCGACACGCTCCTCCTCACCAAGCGCCTCGGGACCGGCGTCCTCGTCAGCGGCCACCGGCAGGGGAAGGCGTCCGACGCCGACTTCGCGGGCGCAGTCGACCAGATGCGCGCGCTCAACCGAGCGGCATCCGAGGTCCTGGTCGCCAACGAGATTCACGGTGCGACCGACGTGACCGGCTTCGGCCTCCTCGGGCACGGCCTCGAGATGGCCCGGGCATCCGGGACTCGGTTCGTGTTCGACGCCGCCAACCTCCCCGCACTGCCGGGCGCCCTGGCGGTCGCCCGCGCCGGCGTCGAGACCGGCGGCGCGGCGCACAACCGGCGGTTCGTCGTGCAGTCCCTCACCGTGGCCGACGGTATCGCGCCGGAGCTGGTCGTCCTCGCTCACGATCCGCAAACATCCGGCGGACTCCTGGCCACGATCCCGGGCGAGCGCCTTGCGGCGGTCGAGGCCGAGCTCGACACGGCCGGAATCGAGCACTGGCGTGTCGGTCGCGTCGAGGAGGGCGCCGGCATCGGCCTGGCGTGATCGTCGCGCTGATACCGGGGTACAACGAGGGGCCGCGGATCGCCGCCGTCGTCCGAGGGGCCGCGAACCACCTGCCGGTCCTCGTCGTTGACGACGGTTCCCGGGATGACACGGCCGCGGTGGCCCGAGCGGCCGGCGGCACCGTCATCGAACAGCGACCGAACCAGGGCAAGGGCGCCGCGCTGCGTGCCGGGTTCCGCCGCGCCCTCGCCGACGGCGCCGAAGCGGTCCTGACGCTCGACGCGGATGGGCAGCACGATCCCGCTGAGATCCCGTTGTTCCTCGCGGCGTGGGCGGCCAACCCGAGGCCCGATCTCGTCATCGGGCAGCGCAACTTCCGGGCGATGCCTCCGATCAGGCGGCTTTCGAACGTCCTGGGCGGCAAGGCGTTCTCGTGGGCCGTCGGCCAGCCGATCCCGGACAACCAGTCCGGCTATCGCGTCGTCGGTCGGCGGATCATGGAGGCGACGCTCGACAGCGACGAGGGCGGCTTCGAGTTCGAGGTCGAGATGATCACGACGTGCCTCCGGATGGGCGGCACCGATCGCCTGGGTCCCGATCCGGACGATCTATGGGGCGCCGTCGCATATCCGCCCGCTCGATCATCTCCGCCAGTTCATTCGCATCGTCCGCAAGGCTCGCCGGGACGTCCGGCAGTCGCTGGACCCCGGCTGAGCGCGAGCTTGAGCTGCCTGGAACTAGCCGACGATTCCGCGGCGTTTCTCGAAGACGATCTGAAGGTCCTGGCTGATCCCTGTCGCGAAGCCCGCTTCACTTAGGGCCAGGTAGTACTCCCACATCCGGACGAAGCGGTCGTCAAAGCCCATTGAGCGCACCGCACCAATCTGCTCCATGAACCGAGTCCGCCAGGCACGCAACGTGCGAACGTAGTCAGCTCCGATGTCCTTGACGCCGGTGATGAGTAATCGGGTGTCATGCGTTGCCCGCTCGATGACGGCGAGCGACGGGCACAGGCCGCCAGGGAAGATGTACGTCTGAATCCAGTTGGCGCCCCGGAGCTGCCGCTCGTACGTGGCATCGGGAAAGGTGATCGATTGGAGGCTCAGCCTGCCCCCGGGCACCAAGGCGGCGTCGCAGGCGCGGAAGAAGGTCTCGAAGTATTCCGCGCCAACCGCCTCGAGCATCTCGATCGACACAATCGCGTCGTAGGTGCCGTCGATCTCGCGGTAGTCGCGGAGCTGGATGTCGACGAGATCCTCCAGGCCGGCTGCGCGGACACGCTTGCGGGCCAGGTCGTGCTGCTCTTGGGAGATCGTGATCGATGTCACCCGGCAGCCGAGCTCACCCGCCGCGTAAACGGCGAATCCTCCCCAACCGGAGCCGATCTCGAGGACGCGCTCTCCACCGCTGAGACCGGCGCCTTCGGCGATGAGCCGGTACTTGTTGCGCTGGGCGTCCGCGAGCGACTGGTCCGGCGTGGCGAACACGGCACTCGAGTAGGTCATCGACTCGTCGAGGAACAAGCGATAGAACTCGTTCCCGAGGTCGTAGTGGGCCGCGATGTTCCGGCGACTCTGACGTTGCGTGTTGCGCCTCGCCCGATGGGCGAGGGTCCGACGGATCTGAGCAGGTACCCGGAACCAGCCACTCGATAGCGACAGCGACTCCCGGTTCAGCGCCGCCAAGCGAAGGAGGGCGGCCAGGTCGGGGCTCGACCAGAGTCCATCCATGTACGCCTCGCCGCCGCCGGTCTCGCCGTGGAGCAGCATCCGAGCCAGCGCTTCGCCATCGTGGATGTGGATTTCCGCCTGCAGGTCCGCGGCGCGGTCGCCGAACATGCGGCGCGATCCGTCGGGGAGTACGACCGCGAGGTGGCCCGTCCGGATCCGACCCACGGCGGCGAGCGCAACCCGCCACGCCAGCCGGTCAAGAATCGAGTCGGCAAGGCCCGGCACCCTGCCGACCACTGTCTGCGAGTTCATGGGGAAACCTCTCGGTGACGATGGAATCGGGCTCCGCGCCGCCACAGTTGCAGCGCATGCCAGTGGATCGCGACGGTGGTCTTGTGGGTGACGAACGGGTGTCGTAGGAGCAGGCGTGCGATTGCGCGATCGGACATGCGCCGGCGCCTGAGGTCGAGGCTCGTGTGGAGGAGGAGCTCCCCATCCTGGTCCTCGTTGATCGAGATCCGGAGGCGCGATGGTTCGTCCCGGACGCGGACCGTATATCGACCGACGCCGTCGATGAACGGCGAGACGTAGAAGTCCTTGTCCATCGAGGCGACGAAGGTGGCTCCGTCATCCCGGCGGCGGAGGGTGTACAGGTGTCGCTCGTGATGGGTGTTGTGCACCTCGACGATCACGACCTGCAATTCGCCCGCCTGATCGCGGCAGAGATAGAAGCTCGCCGGATTGAAGACGTAGCCGAGCACGCGCAGATTCGTGACGAGCGTGAGGCGCCAGCCGCTGGGGTCGACGCCTTCGCTCCGTAGAAGTGCCGCAATCGTCGCGGGCACGTCACGCGCCGGCGGATCGAGATGATCGTCGTCCCGGAACGTGACGACGTTTCGCCGGTTGCGACCGACGAGGCGGAACGTGTTCGCGACGTCGTCGAGCTCGGCGAGGTCGAGCGCGAAATAGAAGACATCGTGCTGGAGCTCGTAGACGAACGGGCGAGCACGGCGATGACGCACCGTGCCCTCCAAAAGGTGCGATCTCATGCGGCGCGCTCGCGGCGATCGGCAGCCAGCAGGTCGGCGACCTCGAAGCCGGATCGGCAGCCGTCCTCGTGGAACCCGTAGCCGAGGTGAGCACCGGCGAAGTACGTCCGCCGCCAGCCCTGAAGACTTCGCAGGCCCGCCTGCGCGTCCAGGGTCCTGAAGGTGTAGAGCGGGTGACTCATCGCTCGCTCGGCGATCACATGCTCCGGGCGAACCCGGTCGCCCGGGTTCACAGAGACGGAGTACTCGATCGGACCGGTCAGCGACTGGAGCCGGTTCATGTGGTAGGTCATCGTCAGCGCCTCGCTCGGACGCCGACAGTCCGGCTGGTCGACATTCCATGACGCCCAGGCTGCTGCGCGTCGTGGGAGTACAAGGCTGTCGGTGTGGAGGACAACCTGGTTCGTCGAGTACTCGAACCCGCCGAGGACAGTCCGTTCGCGCGGATCGGCGTCACCGAGGAGGCGAAGTGCGTCGTCGGCGTGGGTGGCCATGACGACCGCGTCGAACGTCGACGTGGAGTCTCCCTCGGTGCGAACGGTCACACCGCCCGTGTGACGACGCACGTCCACCACGGCATCGCCTGAGCGAACTGCGCCTTGGGGAAGGGCCGCAACGATCCGATTGACATACGTCATCGATCCGCCGGTGACCGTTCGCCACTGAAGCGCGTTCCCGTAGCCGATCAGTCCGTGATGATCGAGAAAACGAAGCAGGTAGTCGACCGGGAACTGCAGGATTCGGTCGGGGGCGGTCGACCAGACCGCCGCTGTGATCGGGATGAGGAAGTGATTTCGGAATCTGTGCCCGAATGCCCTGTCTTCCAGATAGTCGCCGAGGGTGTCCCGGGTCGGAGCCCCGCTGTCAAGCCGGCGGCGGGCGTCCTGGTAGAACCGCAGGATGTCCGCGATCATCCGCCATTGCCCGGGGCTCATGACCGCGGCCGGCCGGGCGAACCATCCACCGGCTCCACGGGAGCTGAACTCACTCGCGCAGGCGCGGCAGGTCGAGCCCAGCGACATGTCGCTCGGCTGGCTGGCGACGCCGAGCTCGGCGAGGAGTCGGACGAAATTCGGGTAGGTGTGCTCGTTGTAGACGATGAAGCCCGTATCTACAGGTATCGACCCAGTGTCCGTCGGAACGCGGACGGTCTTGACGTGACCGCCCACGGCCATATCACCTTCGAAGACCCGGACGTCGTGCTCGCGGTGGAGCGCGTACGCGGCGGTCAGGCCGCTGACGCCGGCTCCGATGATCGCGATCCTCATCGCGGGGCCGTCGACCCTTCGGCCGTGGCTCGCGCTCGCTCGGCCAGCGTCCGGCTCATACCGTCGGCCGCCTTGCGGGCAACACTGGCGAAGGCCCCGCCCAGGAACGGCTGGGCCAACCGAAGCAGGCCGCCCAGTCGAATGTCGGCGGTGTAGTCGATGACGGTGCCGGTCCCGGCCCGCTCGAACCGGATGTCGTCGACAGCGGAGACGCCGGAGCCCGAGCCGACCAGGACGACCCGGTTCGGCGGCTCGAATGTCGAGATCCGGTACTCCATCCAGGCGATCCGCCCGCCGAGATGGACGCCGAGACGATAGCGAGCCCCGACGCCGACGGGACCGTGGTCGATCCGTTCGGCAGTCTCGACGCCCGGGTCCCACTCCCGCGAATTGGCGAAGTCGGCGATGTATGCGAAGGCCGCCTCGATCGGCAGCGTCGTCTCGATTAGTTCGTTCAGTGTGGTCACGAGTCTCTCCGTTCGTCCTGGTTCGGCGTTGGCCCACCGGTACGGGCCGAATCAGGCTCCGGAGCGGGATCCGGGGCCCCGGTGAGGGCGACAACGGCGGCCCACAGGCGTCGCCGGTCAGAGGCCGACAGCCGCGTGGCCGGAACGCGATCGAATGGTCTCGACCGGCGGTCGAGAAACACCCTTCCCGTCTGACCGCTGGCCTCACTCGAGGTCGCCAGCCAGACGAGCGTGTCGGCGGCCTCGATCGGGGAGCGGAGCAGCGGCCGCATTGACCCATAGAAAGCCGGCAACGCCTCGGCGAGCCCTGGTGTATCGGCCCATCCGGGATGCATGGCATTGACGCGGACGCCCGCCGGCGCAAGCCGTCGCGCCCACTCGCGAACCAGCGCGACCTGGGCCCGCTTCGATCGGGCGTAGGCGCGGGTGCCGTCGTACCGACCGCTGGCGAACTGGAGATCGTCGAGGTCCAGCCGCTGCGCGTACATGCCGCCCGAGGTAACGGCGATGGCGTGGCCACCTCCGTTCCGGCGAAGCAGTGGCAGCAGGCCCGAGATGAGGACGAACGGGCCGACGACGAGTGTCGCGAACGTCGACTCGATCTCGTCAGGCCCTTCCGTTCGTTCCGGGAAGATCGCCCCCGCGTTGTCGATGAGTACGTCGAGCCGAGGTTCCGTGTCGAGGATCCGATCGACCGCGTCTCGCACGGAGCCGAGGGATCCCATGTCAGCCACGACGATCGGGAACCGGTTCTCGCCATGGGCGGTCACGAGGGCGTCTCGGACCGTGCCCAGGCGACCTTCGTGCCGACCAACCAGCACGATCCGCGCGCCCAGAGCGGCGAGCCGTTCGGTCGCCGCTCGTCCGAGGCCGGAGCTCGGGCCGGTGACCAGCGCCGTCCGCCCCGCAAGGGCGTCGGCGGCAGGGACGGTCCAGCCGAACAGTCGACGGCGGAGCTCGAATCCCACGCGGGAGAAGCTGGCCACGACGGTTAGCTCGAGGGCGTCGTCGATGAACGCCCTGGCGCCGGTCTGCACCCGATCCGCGTGTCGCGGCACGTTCATGAGGGACTCCATGGGTTTGCGCGGGAGCCGGCCAGAGGTCGGCCGGCTCCCGCCGGAAGAAGGGAGGGCGTTGCGCCTATGCCTTCGGCGCTCGGCGCCGCTGCGACGCGAGGCTCACGGCGAACGCAATGCCTGTGGCTGCCACGACGAGCAGGGCAGCCACAGCACCGACAGCGTCGGTCGAGGCACCCGAGCTCGGCTGGATCGTGTCGGTCGCCGGCGGGGTCGCGCCCGCGCCTGCGGTCTCGGCCGTGCCGTCAATCGCGACGGCGACCTGCAGGGCGTTGCCGCCCAGGGGTGGCTCGGCGGCCGAACCGATCGCGAAGACGCTGTACGAGTTGCAGTCCTCGACCGCCACGCCCGGAAGCGCCAGAGCGACAGTCGTCGTTCCGGCCAGCCGGACCTCGAGGTCGTAGGAGCCGCCGGGGAGGGCGAGGTAGTCCGAGGCCGTTGGGTAGGCCAGGTTCTTGACGACGGCATCGGCGGGCGCAGACCCGGCCGTCGCGATGTCAACGGCGGGTGCGTCCGCGCTGAAGTGGACCACACGAACCTGCGCGGTCGTGCAGCTGGGCGAAGGGGTATCTTCGATGACCTGAGCGGTGATGGCGGCGACCGCGCCGGTAGCCGCGATCGTGTACTTCTGGCCGGTCGCGACGGTCACATCAGCATCGATGACGGCTCCGGTCGTGGTGCCGGTGGCGTAGACCTTGACGTTGTGGTCGCCGGCCGGAATCGCGAGGTAGCCGGAGATCGTTGCGAACGGCACGTTCGTCAGGGCATCAACCTTGGCGTCGTCGAGGTAGACGTCGACGGCCGGGGCATCGGGCGAGGCATGCAGGACGCGGACCTGTGCCGTGTCCGCTGCACTCACTGGCGCGGCGAGAGTAAGCACCAACGCGGCGCCGGCGGCGACGCGGAGAATTCGAACGAGTTGACGGTTCACGGTTGCTGGCTCCTTCTTTGGATGGAAGCGGCTGGGCCGTTCCACGAAACGCTGTTGTTCACCCTTTGATTAGGGTTAGCCCAATGTATCAGCTGTGTTAAGGGTTTGTCAACGCTTTCGAGCGTGCTATATTGGACAAACGTTGGACACGGATGGACGCGTCAACGCCACAACGGAGTCACCGATGCCCACGCTCAACGCGCCGATCCACGCTGGGTAGGCGGACCGCGATGTACACGATCAAGGAAGCCGCGGCACGGACCGGCCTCAGCATCCCGACGGTTCGGGTCTGGGAACGTCGCTATGGGATCGTCCGCCCGAGCCGGACGGCGGGCGGGTACCGGCTCTACGACGACGAGTCGATCGCGCGCCTGATCGCGATGCGACGCCTCGTGCAGGAGGATGGCTGGCGGCCGAGTCAGGCTGCCGAGCGTGTCATCGCGGCCGGGGCAGACCCGGGCAGGGCGATTGACGTCCAGCCGGACGCACGACCAATGTCCGACGATCGAGTCGGGTCGTCCTCGCGCTCAGCGGAGTTGGCGATCGATGGGTTCCTTGTCGCGGCCCACGACTTCGATGTCCCGGGCATGGAGCGGATCCTCGACGAGTCCTTCGCCGCCCAGCGCTTCGAGTCCGCCATGGATGAGATCGTGTTCCCGGCACTGCGAGGCATCGGCGACGCGTGGTCGGCTGGTGAGATCGACGTCGCTGTCGAGCATGCGGCCAGCGAGACGGTTCGGCGGAGACTGGCGCGGTTCTTCGACGCAGCCGGGCGCGGCGATCGGATCCCGAAGGTGATCGTCGGGCTGCCGCCGGCCAGCCAGCATGAGATCGGCGCCTTCGCCTTCGCGGTCGCCGCACGGCGGATCGGGCTCGACGTGCTCTACCTCGGGGCGAACGTGCCGCTCGACAGCTGGCTGCGAACCGCCCGCGAGACCGGCGCGCCGGTGGCGGTCCTCGCGGTCGTCACGGAGTCCGACGTGGCCGCGGCCGTCGTCGTCGCCGAGCGCACTCCGGACGACATCACAGCCGATGATCTGTGCCGTCGGCGGTCCCCTCGGCTCGCGACATTCCCGAGGCGCTCGGAGCGATCCGGTTGCCCGAGACGCTCGACGATGCCGTGGCCGCCGTCGCCCGGATCCTCAGCACAAGTGGCGTGTCGGCCGTCTGACGGGACGCGACTCGGTTGCGTCGTCCGCTTCCAAGCGAAGCAGCACCAGCGAACAGGGTCGGTCGGCCACGCACGCGCAGTACACTCACGGGGTCGTCGTTCCGCAGGAGGCACACCCGTGCCGATGAACTACGTTCGACTGACCCAGCCACTCGTTCGCGACTCGAAGGGCGCCGACCTGCGCCCGGCGAGCTGGGACGAGGCCCTCGCCAGGGTCGTGGATGCCTTCCAGGCGGCGAAGGCCGCCCACGGACCCACGACGTTCGGCGTCTTCTCGTGCTCGAAGGCGACCAACGAGGTCAACTTCGCGGCCCAGAAGTTCAGCAGGGCCGTGCTGGGCAGCAACAACATCGACAGCTGCAACCGCACCTGACACGCCCCAAGCGTCGCCGGTCTGGCGACCGTGTTCGGTGCCGGTGGCGGCACAAGTTCATACCGTGAGGCCGAAGATACGGACCTGATCGTCCTGTGGGGCAGCAATGCCCGCGAGACGCACCCGATCTTCTTCCATCACCTCCTCCGCGGTGTCCGCAAGGGCGCTCGGCTCTACGCGATCGATCCGCGGCGGACGTCCTCGGCCGAATGGGCCGATGTCTGGCTGGGCCTCGACGTCGGCAGCGACATCGCCCTGGCCAACGCGATCGGGCGCGAGATCATCGCGGCGGGTCTCGAGAACAAGGAATTCATCGAGCGGGCGACCGACGGCTACGACGCCTACAAGGCCAAGGTCGAGAGCTACACCCTGGACTATGCCGAGCGCGAGACGGGCGTCCCCGCCGACGCGATCCGCGAGCTCGCCCACGCCTTCGCGACGGCACCACGGGCGATGATCTGCTGGACCCTCGGCATCACCGAGCACCACAACGCCGTCGACAACGTCCTCGCCCTCATCAATCTCGTGCTGCTGACCGGCCATGTCGGTCGCTACGGGAGCGGCGTCAACCCGCTCCGCGGCCAGAACAACGTCCAGGGCGGCGGCGACATGGGAGCGCTGCCCGATCGGCTGCCCGGTTTCCAGCACGTCGAAAACGACGAGCTGCGAACGAAATTCGACAAGCACTGGGGCGTCACCATCCCCCCGAAGCGCGGCTGGCACCTGTCGGGCATGTTCGATGCGATGGAGCGTGGCGACCTGACCGCGGTCTACGTCATCGGCGAGAACCCGGTCCACTCGGAGGCCGACCAGAAGCGGGCGAAGCACCTCCTCGGCGGCCTCGACTTCATGGTCGTCCAGGACCTCTTCCTGACCGCCACCGCGGAGATGGCGGATGTCGTCCTGCCCGCGTCGGCCGCATGGGCGGAGGCCGAGGGCACCGTCACGAACTCGGAGCGGCGCGTCCAGCGGGTCCGCAAAGCCCTCGACCCGCCCGGCGAGGCCCGCGACGACCTCTGGATCATCGCCGAGCTCGCCCGCCGAATGGGGATCGAGTTCGGCTGGCAGACCGCGGAGGATGTCTGGAACGAGGTTCGCTCGCTGTCTCCAGTCCACGCCGGGATGTCGTACAAGCGGCTCGAGGAGCTCGGCGGGCTCCAGTGGCCGTGCTACGACGAGGAGCATCCCGGCGAGCTGTTCCTCCACAGCCGCCTCTGGGAAGACCCGGTCCCCGGCAACCGGGTGCCGTTCGTCGCCGTCGACCACGATCCGCCCGTCGACAAGCTCGACGACGACTTCCCGATCCGCCTGACGACCGGACGCCGGCTCGAGTCGTACAACACGGGCGTCCAGACCGGCGGCTACACGTCGCCGCTGCGTCGTGGCGAGTCGCTCGACGTCAGCCCCGAGGACGCCGAGCGGCTCGGCCTGACCGATGGCGAGCGCGTCCGCGTGATCTCGCGACGCGGCGAAGTGGAGACACCGATCCGGATCGACACGTCGCTCCGACCGGGCCTCACGTTCATGACCCTCCACTTCCAGGACGAGGTCGCGACGAACATCCTGACGATCGACGCGACCGACCCGAAGTCCGGCACCGCCGAATTCAAGGCGACAGCGATCCGGATCGAGAAGCTGCCGGTGGCCGTAACGGGCTAAGGCGACGTTGCATCCGATCACCCCGCCAGCCCGTCGGCCAAGGTATGGTGGCCGCGTGACCACCTCCAGCGGAACGCAAACGCAGGACCCGCCGGGTTCGGGCGTCGCGACCGCCGATCCGACCGAATGCTCCGGCTGCGGCCTCGTTGTCGCCGGCGGAGTCGAAGGCTGCCAGGCGTTGTTCGATGACGAGTCCGCCCGCCAGTACTCCGACAACCGCTTCGCGACTCGCCGTCGGATGGTCGTCGACGCGTACTGCCTCCAGCACGCCGAGCGCTACTGCGTCTCGGCGATCTCCCTGGCGGCGCACCTGACAGGCCTGTGCATCGCAATGGAACATCGTGGCCGCGAGGAGCAGCTCAACGCCGCCGTCCAGCGCTGGCTCAGCCGGCGACCGGACCTCGTCAAGCCGCCACTCCCGGTGAAGCGCGGACCGCTGACGATCGCCGCCGTTCTGGCGGCGACGGATCTCATCGACCACCGCGCCGCCGTCGACGGCTGGGCACGTGGCACGTGGGATGCCTATGCCGCGCTTCACCCGGTGGCCAGGGCGTGGGTCTCGAGGGTCACCGGCTGACCCCAGCCGCGCGGGTCTGCAGCCGATCGTTACACTCAGGCGATGGACCTGCACGTCATCGGGCCGCTCGCGTCCCCGGTCGAGCGGGCAGCGGTCGATGCGATCCTCGGTCCGGCCGAATCCGCCTGGCGCGGGGGTGACCGGAGCCCGAAGACGGAGGGCCACGTTGCCCGCGGCGGACATGACGCGCGGTCGCGGCGCGATCTCCTGATCCCGGTCCTCCATGGGGTCCAGTCGCGGATGGGCTGGATCAGCCAACCGGCGCTCAATTACGTCTGCCGCCGCCTCAGCGTCCCGCCTGCCGAGGCGTACGGAGTCGCAACGTTCTACGCGCTGTTCGCGACCAAGCCGCGCCCGCCGATCGTCGCCCACGTCTGCGACGACATCGCGTGCCGGCTCGCTGGTGCCGACGCACTGACGGCAGACCTCGAGCGGACGCTCGGATCCGCCGGGACCCCTTCGCCCGACGGCCAGACCACCTGGCTGCGCTCGCCGTGCCTCGGCTTGTGCGAACGGGCGCCTGCCGCGATGTTCACGATCGCCGGACAGAACCCCGTGACGCAGGTCGCGGCCCCGGTCGATGCGGTCGGCGTTTCCTCGCGCCTGGCCGAAGCCGCCGCCATCGCGGACGCAGCCACGTCCGGCACCGCCACCGCTGCTGGCACAACTCCCCCGGCTGCGGCCTCGGTACCCCAGGCCGGCCAGCCGGGCCTTCGCCTGCTTGCCCGCGTCGGCGTCGTCGATCCGGCTTCGCTCGAGGACTACCGCGCGAGCGGTGGGTTTCGCGCCCTCGAGCGGGCGAGGACGATCGGCGGCCCGGCCGTCATCGACGAGGTGACAAGCTCCGGCCTCGTGGGGCGCGGCGGAGCGGCCTTCCCGACCGGTCGGAAGTGGGCGGCCGTTGCCGCCCAGGCGGCCCTCCCCCACTACGTCGTCTGCAACGCCGACGAGTCGGAGCCGGGCACCTTCAAGGACCGCGTCCTGATGGAGCAGGACCCGTTTGCCGTCGTCGAGGGGATCGCGATCGAGGCGTTCGCGGTCGGCGCCGAGAAGGCCTATCTCTACATCCGCGGCGAGTACCCGCTGGCCGAGGCAAGGATCGCCAACGCGATCGCAGCGGCTCGGGACGGCGGGGTCCTGGGCGACCTCGACATCGAGCTGCGGCGCGGCGCCGGCGCCTACATCTGCGGCGAGGAGACGGCGCTGTTCGAGTCGATCGAAGGCAAGCGCGGCGAGCCGCGCAACAAGCCGCCGTTCCCGGTCGAAGTCGGCCTGTTCGGCAAGCCGACCGCGGTCAACAACGTCGAAACACTCGTCAACGTGCTTCTCATCCTCGCCGACAACGGCGGCCCCGACGCCTTCCGCGCGATCGGAACCGAGGGCTCGACCGGCCCGAAGCTCTTCTGCGTCAGCGGCCATGTCGCGCGACCGGGCGTCTACGAGGTCGAGTTCGGGACAACCCTTCGCGAGCTGCTCGAGCTGGCCGGCGGGGTGCCCGATGGCAAGGGCCTCAAGGCCGTCCTCCTCGGCGGTGCGGCGGGCGTCTTCGTCGGGCCGGACGCCCTGGACACGCCGCTGACGTTCGAGGCGACCCGCGCGATCGGCGCGACGCTGGGCTCCGGCGTCGTCATGGCCTTCGACGAGTCCGCCGACATGGTCGGCACGCTCCGACGGATCGCCGAGTTCTTCCGCGACGAATCGTGCGGCCAATGCGTCCCGTGCCGGGTCGGGACCGTCCGCCAGGAGGAGCTCCTCGCCAGGCTCGCCGCGGCGGCACCCAGCGGCAGCCGCGACGACGAGCTCGCGCTCCTGGGTGAGATCGGCCGGGCGATGCGCGATGCGAGCATCTGCGGCCTCGGCCAGACGGCATCGTCGGCGATCGAGAGCGCGATGCGCCAGCCGGAATTGGTGGCACTGTGAGCGACGGCCTGAGCATGGAACGCGATCCGGCCCCGGATGCGCGGGCACCGCACGCCGCAGAGGCGCCGGCGGCCCAGCCGCTCACGGAGATCATTCTCAAGCCGGCCGCCCGACCGAGCCGCCCGCCGGCGCCGCCGCCCGAACCGGTTCGTGCCGCGGTCGAGTTGACGATCGACGGAATGGCTGTTTCGGTGGCCGCCGGCGCCACGATCCTCGACGCCTGTCGAGCGCAGGGGATCGACACGCCGACGCTCTGCTACCTCGACAACCTGACGCCGGTCAACGTCTGCCGGGTCTGCGTCGTCGAGGTGACAGGGTCGCGGGTCCTCGTCCCGGCCTGCTCCCGGAAGGTCGAGGCCGGGATGGAGGTCCAGACGGATTCCGAACGCGTCCGCCATAGCCGAAAGATGGTCCTGGAGTTCCTCGGTTCATCGGTCGACCTCTCGACCGCCCCGGCCGCCGCCGGCTACATCGACCGCTATGGCGCCGACACCAGTCGCTACGGCCCGCCAGCCGCTCCCGCGGAGGCCGGGCAGCGAGACGCCCACGAACCGGGCCACCACCATGCGCCGACTGGCGCCGCCGCGGAGACCGTCGCCCAGCCCGTCAAGGTCGACAACGACCTCTACGTCCGCGACTACTCGAAGTGCATCCTCTGCTACAAGTGCGTCGAGGCCTGCGGCGAGGACGCCCAGAACACGTTCGCGATCGCCGTCGCCGGCCGCGGCTTCGACGCCCGGATCTCGACCGAGGAGGCCGTCCCGCTCCCCGATTCGGCCTGCGTCTACTGCGGCAACTGCATCGGCGTCTGCCCGACCGGTGCATTGATGTTCAAGTCCGAGTTCGACATGCGAGCCGCGGGCACCTGGGACGAAAGCGCCCAGACCGTGACCGACACGATCTGCCCGTACTGCGGCGTCGGCTGCGCGCTCAGCCTCCACGTCCAGGACAACACGATCGTCAAGGTCGATTCGCCGCTCGACTCGTCGGTGACCGACGGCCACCTCTGCATCAAGGGCCGCTTCGGCTTCCAGTTCGTCCAGAATCGCGGGCCCGGCTCGGGTGGCCCGGCCGCCTGAGCGTCGCCGGCGCAGGGGGTCGGTGGCGTGGCTCCCTGCGATCCTCGTAATCGTCATCGCGGCCTGTGCGGCGCCGACGCCATCGCCGAGATTCACCGCTCCCGAGGCTGGGACGCCTACCCCGGATGCGCAACGCCTTCTGGTGCTCCGCTACGAATGCGTCATTGGCCCGATCATGGCGCCGCGTGATCGCGCCTGCTTCGGGCCGACCTTGTCGCTCTACGCGGACAGCTCGGTCATCTTCCGTCGGGCGCCGATCCCCGAGTTGCCGGAGGTCGGCGGTGGGCTGCTCTACCCGCCGTACCACCGGACGGTGCTTACCCGCGCCGCGGCGACGGAGCTCTACCGGGCGGCGTCCCAGGTGCTGACCGAGGTTGCCGCAAAGCCCGCACCACCGGTCGACCCGAATGCCCCGATCGGCGACCCGTTGTACTACGACACGTACTTCATCCTGGTGGACGGCCGGCCGCTGACCGTCGCACCGGGACAGGGACCGGTGCCGCCTGCCCACGTCCCGACGCCCGAGCTCGACCAGCTGAAGCGGGCGCTCGAGGGCTTCTTCCCGGACGCTGCAGACCTCGCCGCGCCGATCGAACCCTGGTCTTCGGACCGATTCCTCACAAGCGTCGGGTTGGGCGAGGGGGTTCCAACGGCCGACTGGCCGTGGCCCAACCGCGCGCCCAGCGACTTTGCCGCACCGGCGGGAAGCACCGAAACGGACGCGCCGCAGGTCCTGGGCCCGGAGGACGCGTCGCTCGCCGGTGGCGGGGATGCCACCGGGTTCGGTGGGCTCAGCGGCCTCCTGGTCCGCGGCCCAGATGGCACCGGCACCTACTCGATCACTCTCCGGGCACTCATGCCCGACGAGGCCGTCCCCTAACAGTCGAGGTTGTCAGCCGATCCCGAGGAGATCCCGCAGGTCGATCCGCTCGTCGTGGGCGTAGACGTTGAAGCCGTCGCCACGAAGGAAGCCGACCAGTGTCAGGCCCAGCCGGTCGGCCGCCTCGATGGCCAGGTCCGATGGAGCCGAGACGGCGCAGATGATGGGGATGCCTGCGACGGCGGCCTTCTGGACGATCTCGAAGCTCACCCGTCCGCTGACCATCAGGATCCGGTCGTGGAGGGGCATCGCCTTCGCAAGAACCTGCGAGCCGACCAGCTTGTCGAGCGCGTTGTGCCGCCCGACATCCTCCCGCACCGCGATCAGCTCGCCTGAGGGCGTGAAGAGTGCCGCCGCGTGGAGCCCGCCAGTCTCGTCGAAGGCTCGCTGCGCCGCGCGGAGAAGATCGGGCAACGCCAACACGACGCTCCGCCGGACGACGGGCCCGGGCGGGATGGGGTCGGAGCGGATCGCGACCTCGTCGAGCGAGGCCTTGCCGCAGATCCCGCACGACGCCGTCGCCACGAAGTGGCGCTCGGCAACGACGGAGGCGTCGAATGGACGGGCGAGCCGGACCGTCACCTGGTCGTCCGGCTGGTTCATCTCGTCGGGATCGCCGCGCTCGATCCTGAGCACTTCGGGGCCCTCGATCAGCCCTTCCGTCCGAAGGAATCCGACGGCCAGCTCGTCCTCGAACCCGGGCGTCCGCATCGTGACGGCGATCGCCACAGGGTCCTGGCCGGGCCCGGCTGCACGGATCTCGAGCGGCTCCTCGCCGACCACCCGATCGGCCCGATATTCGAGTTCGGAGCCGCGGATGGCGACGATCCGCGTCGTCGTTACGTGGCGTGTCGGCGGGAGCGTGTCGGTCATGCGGACAGTTTAGGGGTGCATCATTCGTCGATGGCCGCCGACCCCGTGCTGACGCCGGCCGAGTTCGCGTTTCTCGCCGCCGCTCGCACCGCCGTGCTCGCGACGATCGCACCGTGCGGGCCGGCCGCGGCTCGTCCCGATCTGCTTCGTGGCCGACGAGTCAACGAGTCGGGCATTCGGGTCTACTCGCCGATCGACGAGAAGCCGAAGAATGTCGACGATCCCCTCGACCTGCGGCCGCGTCCGCGACATCTGCAGCGAGCCCGCTGGTCCGACTGCTCATTGACCGCTGGTCGGAGGACTGGTCGCGGCTCGGGTGGCTCCGGCTCGATGGCAGGGCCGATCTGCTCTCCCCCGACGGCCGCGCTGCGACGCTCGAACACGCGACGGCGGTGGCCGCCCTGCGCGCGAAGTACCCGCAGTACGAGACACATCGCCTCGAGGAGCGCCCGATCATTCGGATCCTGGTCGAGCGCGGCCGGAGCTGGGGCAACCTCGAACCCCGCCCCGTGGATGGCGACCTCGCAACGGTCGGAGACTGAACCAGGCCATGCGCGCGCTGAGCACCTCACTGGCCGTCGTGGTGCTCGGCGCGATCCTTGAATCGTGCGCGCCGTACCAGTCCACCACGGTGGACTATGCGGCGGAGATCGTCGTCGATGGCCAACGATTCAGAGGGATGGGCGCCAGCAACTTCGAAGTCGATCGCGATCGGCTCGAGCCTGCGGGCACGGCAGAAACGGTCCCCGAAGGCCTGGAGCCGGACCTCTACCGATTCCCTGCGGTCAGCGGCACGCGAGCGTTGGTCATGTTCGCACCAGATGGCGTGCCCTTCCTGTTCATCCCGAACTCAGTGATCCTCGCGCTCCCTCCTCCGTCGGCGGACGGGAGCGACCCGCTCGCCGCTGCCATGCCGGAGCTGTGTCCCTACTGGAAGCCGCCGAAGCCCATCGAGTGCCCGCCTTCGCCCTAGCGATCGAGGAACACCGCTCCGGCGACCGGCCGCAGGCAATGCGTCGAACTCATCGCCTCGTGGTAGCCACCCGCGTTGAGGATCGCGACGATGTCGCCCTCGACGACCGGCTGGAGCGGGTATTCCTCGGCGAACACGTCGCCGGCCTCGTTGATATGCCCGGCCACCGTGACGGTGTCGGTGCGCGGCGCATCGGCCGTCCGACAGACGACGATCTCCTGCGCGTAGCGGTAGATGAAGTACGAGCAGTTGACGTTCCAGCCAAGGTCCAGGCCGACGAACGTCGTTCCGCCGCGTTCCTCGACCGTCACGACCTCGCCGAGCAGGATCGCCGCGTCTTTCGCGATGTAGTCGCCGGGCTCGCAGCCGATGGCGACCCCGAGCGAGCCGAGATGACGGGCGATGGTCGCGGCGTAGGCGTCCAGATCGACCGACGGCTCGGCCGCCCGCGCGGGCACGCCGAGTCCACCACCGACGTTGACTTCGGCGATCGGGTGGCCGTCCGCGATGAGTCGGGTCGTGATGGTGGCGACGCGGGCGAGCGCGGCTTCGAACGCGGCCAGCCCGTCCTCCCCCAGCCAGCCCGATCCGGCATGGAAGTGGACCGTGTCGATCGTGAGGCCGTGCCTGGCGGCGGCCGCCAGTGCCTCCGGGACCCGGTCCTCGTAGACGCCGAACTTGGTCGGCCGCTCGCCGCTGTAGGCCAGCCCGGCGTGGTAACCGGCGCCGGCGGCCGGATTGATGCGGAGACCGATCGTCCGCCCCGGAGCCCGCCGCCCGAGGCGCTCGATCTGGCTGATCGCGTCGAGATTGATGTGGATCGGCGTGGCGAGAAGGACGTCAAGGTCTCGTTCCGAGACATTCGTGCCCGTGAAGCTGATCTCCTCGGGACTCCAGCCGCACTCGAGGGCGCGGGTGACCTCCCCCGGCGAACACGCGTCGATCCCGACGAGGCCACGCAGGACCTCGAGGACGCGCGGGTCCGGATGCGCCTTCAGGGCGAAGCGAACCCGATGACGGAGTCCGGCGCCGTCGAGCGCCGCGCCGAGCCGTCGAGCGTTGTCGGCGAACCGGATCCGGTCGTAGACGAAGAGCGGCGTCCCGTGTCGACGGGCGAGTTCCTCGGCGTCCTCGCCGGCAATCGTCAGGCGGCCGTCACGTGCCTCGAGGCCGGGTCGGACCCACCACGGCGCGAGCGTGACGGTCATCCGGTCTGGACGCGATCAGTGAGCGTGTTCTGGGGCGTTGGGCGCGTGACGATGCGTTGAGCCGGAGCCGGGAATCCAGCGGTTCGGACCCTCCACGACCTCGACGCCGAGGGTCTCGAGCATCCGTCGCGAAGCGTCGGCGATCTCCGCGACGGCCGCATCGAACGCTTCGGCATTGCGGGCCGACGGCGTTCGGTAGTTGCTCACCTTGCGCACGAACTGGAGGGCGGCGGCTTCGATCTCGCCGGTCGTGGTATCGGATTCTGATCGTCGGAGGGGTTTGATGCTGCGACACATGACCGAAGGGTACCGCGGGAAGGCCTGATCCGGCGTCAGGCGCGGACGCGCTCGCGCTCCGGGTCGTAGAACGCCTTGGTGTGGACCACGCCGGTGCCCACGACGCCGGTGTCGGATGAGGTGACCGTGACGGGCGTCCCGTCGGCGGCGGCGGCAGGCTCGACGTAGCCCATCCCGAGCGTCCGCCCGAGCGAGTGGCCAATGTCCGACGATGTCAACGAGCCCACCTGGCGGTCGTCAAGGCTGATCGCATCGCCGGCCTTCGGGAGGAACCCGGTGCCCTCGAACGCCACGCCGACGAGCCGCCGGGTGACGCCCTCGTCCCGCTGGCCGACGAGCGCCTCGCGGCCGACGAAGTCGCCCTTGTCGAACCGGACGGTCCAGCCGAGCGACGCCTCGAGCGGCGACGTCGTTTCGTTCAGATCGAGACCGTAGAGCGGAAACTTCTTCTCCATCCGGACGCTCCGCAGCGCGCCGAGGCCGCACGGCGCGATCCCGAACTCCTCGCCGGCGACCATGACCGCGTCCCAGATGTGCTCGGCGTAGTCCCGCGGGTAGAAGAGCTCGTAACCGAGCTCGCCCGAGTACCCGGTCCGGCTCACGAGCGCCGGGACCTCCGCGACGACGCCCTGGGTGGCGTGGTAGTACGGCAGGGCGGCCGTCGTGAGGTCGAGATCGGTCAACCGGGCGAGGGTCTCCCGGGAGCGAGGCCCCTGGATCGACAGGTACGCCGTGCCGGAGACAATGTTCGTCACGTACGCATGGCGACCCACCGCGTGCTCGGTGAGCCAGGCGGTCACAATGTCGACCCGGGACGGAGTTGGAAAGAGCCAGAAGTGATCGGACGTGAGGCGGACCAGCGTCAGGTCGTCGATCATCCCGCCGGCCTCGTTGAGAACCGAGGTGTAGAGCACCTGGCCGTCCAAGAGACGCGCCACGTGGTTGACGACGTGGCCGTCGAGGAACGCCTCCGCGTCCGAGCCCTTCACGTCGACCGCGCCCTGGTAGTAGACGTCGTAGACGCCCACGCGCTCGCGCGTCGCCCGGTGCTCGTCCGCGACGGTCGTGAAACGGACGGCCGCATCAAAGCCGATCCGATCGGCCATCTCGGCGCCGAGGCCGACGAGCTTGTGGTAGTACGGCGTGTGGCGGCGGGCCATGGTCCTCCTCGGGGTCCGTCGAAGTGTGGTCGGCGGCCGCGACGGCGCGCGACATGGTCCCACGCCCCGGAACGACGATGGGCGAGCGCATGGACTGCGACCGAACGTCAGGGTTACGCCGCCGGTGATCGCCATTGATGATTTCGAACACGGGTCCGCGTCCGCGACCCGCCCTTCGCGAGGACGGCATTGACACTCATGGCTGGGACGATTGAGCGAGCGCGGGTTCGTCCCGTCCGCCTCCTCATCGTCGTCCTAACGGGCCTGCTGATTGGAATCGCCCTGTTCTCGATCGTGAGAGCCGTTACGACACCGCGTCGAACCACCCCGGTCTATGACCCTCCGGTGCTCGCCGGCCAACAGATCCCGATGTACTGCTCGGGCGGGGTTTATGCCCGGCGGGGAGAAACCATCGTGCTTACCTCATCCCCGCACTGCGGCGGCGAGGGAACGAAGGTCTACGATTCGAGCGGCACGCTCCAGGGCATCGCCGGCCCGACGGCCCAGGACGCCACCTGCCCGCATCCCGACCACACCTGCCACGCGTCTGACATGAACTACCTGGTGGTCGCTGCGGACCGTGTTCCGTGGGGGCACCTGAATGTCGTGGACCTGGGCACGGCTGGCTACCGGGTCCTCGAGCCCGGCACGCAGCCGCTCAGCTGCGCGGACATCGCCGTCGGCGACCTGGCCGAGATGGATGGGCGCAACATCTACCGCAGCGGAGCCGTGACCGAGAAGGGCGAGAACCTTGCCCCGGCGGAGCAGGACGGCTCCTACTTCCCGTGCATGATCACCGCGCAGATCGAGGTCGGAGGCGGAGACTCGGGCAGCGTCGTTCTCGTGCGGGGCATCCCGGCCGGGGTAACCTCCCGCACCTTCAGCGGATTCCTCGGCTTCACGCCATTGGCCGAGGGCCTGGCCCAGCTGGGCCTGGAGCTGTGTACGATGCCCGACTGCGACCTTGTGCCGCCCGCGGCAGAGCCGTCCGAAGCCGGCAACTGATCACGGTTCCTCCGGAACCGCGCCGGTACTAGCCGTACTTCCAGTAGAGCGAACCCGTGGAGCATTGACCCAGGGCGAGACACGCCCCACCGGTCAGGTCCCAGTTGCGCCCGGAGACATACGGGCCCCGGTCGACAACCGGCACCGTGATCGTCCTGCCCGTCGCCGGGCTCTTGAAGGTGACCTTCGTGCCGCACGGGAGCGTCCGATGGGCGACGCCTCTGAGCTCTTCGGTCAGAGCGACGCCGCACGCCGTTCGTTTTCCATAGAACCCCGGGCCGTACCAGCTCACGTTGCCGTCGAGGCGCCATGCTGGCAGCACGACAACGCCAGCCTGGGTGGCCGGCTGGCTCAGCGAACCAGGCGGGCGGCCCGAGGGGGCCGATCGCGAGTCCGGATCAAGGAGAACCGAGGTCGTGTCCAGCGCGCCGTCGGAACGGTAGGCCGGGTCTAGGGCTGGAGTCGTCATCCTCGTCCCACGCACGGATGAAACCTCCACGCCAAGGAAGAGGTTCGCATCGCTCGCGGTTTCGGGGCTGGAACCCCGGGATCCGGTGGACCCTGGGACGGCGACCGCGGCAAACGCGCTAATGAGAAGCACGCTCGCGACGACTCTGGGGCGTCGCACGTCACGGCGAACCTTAGCAGGGAAGGTCGTTCATGGCGGAATCCACGACGGCCGGCGAATCTCGCAACTGCATGACAGACTGGGCCGATGCCCGATCGGACGATCCCGCTCGACCGTCCTCTGGACCTCCGCCTGACGCTCTCGCCCCACCTTCGCGGAGCCTGGGACCCGGCGATGCGGCTCGCTCGGGACCGGGCGATCCGGGCGACACGGACGCCCGATGGACCGGCCACGATCGAGCTCTCAGTGCACGATGCGGCACTGCACGTGGAGGCCTGGGGACCCGGCGCCGAGCGCGCCCTCGACGGCGCAGCCGGGTTGGCCGGGCTCGAGGACGGCCGCGACAACTTCGTCCCGCCAGACCGATTGCTTGCCGAGCTCGATCGCCGGATGCCCGGCCTCCGCATTGGCCGGACCGGGGCGGTTCTCGAGGCACTCATCCCGGCGATCCTGGAGCAGAAGGTGACCGGGACCGAGGCCCGGCGCGCCTACCGCGGCATCATCGCCCGCTGGGGCGAGGTCGCACCCGGTCCATTCGATCTTCGGCTGCTGCCGCGACCCGAGGTCCTCGCACGGTTGCCGTACGAGGCCTTCCATCCGATCGGGCTGGAACGCCGCCGGGCCGATCTCATCCGGACGGTCGCTGCCCGAGCTGCGAGGTTCGAGGAAATCGTTGCGCTGCCGCTGCCCGATGCGTATCGGCGGCTGACGGCCCTACCGGGCCTCGGACCCTGGACGGCAGCCGAAGTCGCACTCAGGGCGCTCGGCGATCCGGACGCGGTGAGCATCGGCGACTTCCACCTGCCGAACCTGGTCGCCTACGCCCTCGCCGGGGAACGCCGCGCGACCGACGCCCGGATGCTCGAGCTCCTCGAGCCGTACCGCGGCCAGCGTGGCCGGGTGATCCGGCTCCTCGAGGCGAGCGGGATCAGGCCGCCGGCCCGCGGACCGCGGATGGCCCCGCGATCGTTCGCCGCGTCCTGAATCACGGAGCCCGGGCCCCAGAAAGGAACCCGGGCTCCGAGGGCGGTCGGACGGGCCGGGGGGGTTCCGGCGCGATCGACGCCGGGAGATTAGGCGTGTTCGCGAGGTCAGGCGGGTGAGCCGGACCTCAGCAGTCGGGCGAGGATCGACGCGGCCGGCGCGGCGGAGCTCCTCGAAGGAGGCGCCGCGCTCGTCTCGACGTCCGTGTCGTAGGCGAACGCGACATAGCTGATCCCGCCGGGGTCGGCGGGCGGCCGAGCAGCGGTCCCCCAACGGATCGGCCCGATCGACAGAGAGACGTCGTCGCCGTCGGAACCGGATCGAATGATGACGAGAGCGACCGGCCGGTCCGCCCACCAGTGGAAGGTGTCGGCCGTCCCCTCGTCCGCGGCTCCGATCCCGGAGATCACGACCGACAGGCGACCATCGGTGTGGACGCCGTTCACGAGGCGCGCTCCCTCAATGCGCATCCGGCGGCGGGCCAACCGTCCGACGCGGCGGAGTCGGTGGTTCGAGGGGTCGATTCTGAGCGTCGATGGGTCCATGGCTGTGTTTCTCGGTGTACGGCGGGCGACCGGGGGGTTGTTGATGCAGCTTCGCGCGCTCCACCGCCTGACTGACATGGACGCGCGTCCAGAGCCGCCGACGACGAACGGCGGTGACCGTCGGCGACGGGGCACTTGACGAACCGGGCCGAACGGCCGCACGATCGGGGGGACGCCGACAGAGGCGTGACCTATCACGAGTGGCCTGAGAGTCCTGGCTCGATGAAGGCCCGGCAGCCGATCCGCGACGCTCATCGCGGAAACGGTGCCCCCGCCAGGTGCGATAGGAGCAGAGCAATGACCACGAAATACGTCGACGGCTGCGGCCGTTCGACTGGCCGAATCTAGGCGACACTCCATGACCGGCACCACTGCACGCACCACGAAAACTCGCGACCGCCCGGCAGCGACCATCGCGCCCGCCGCGACCGGTACCCGCCCGCGAAGCCGCGAGGAGCGAGGCGCCCTCCTCGCTCACCTGATGACCCAGCGGATCCTGGTCATCGACGGCGCCATGGGCACGCTCATCCAGTCCTACGAGCTCGACGAGGCGGGATACCGTGGCGATGACGCCCGGCTCCGCGATCACCCGCGGGACCTCCGCGGCAACAACGACATCCTGTCGCTGAGCCAGCCGGGGATCGTTCGGGCGATCCACGACGCCTACCTCGAGGCCGGCGCCGACATCATCGAGACGAACACGTTCACGGCCACCCGGATCGCCCAGGCCGACTACTCGCTCGAGCCGTTCGTCCGCGAGATGAACGCGGCCGCCGCCCGGATCGCCCGTGAAGCCGCCGATGCCGCGGAGGCCGCCGAACCCGACCGTCCACGCTTTGTGGCCGGCGCCCTCGGTCCGACGAACCGAACGGCCTCCATCTCCCCGGACGTGAACAACGCGTCGACACGCAACGTCACGTTCGAGGAGCTCGCCGCCGCCTACCAGGAGGCCGCTGAGGGCCTGATCGAGGGCGGCGCCGACATCCTGCTGATCGAGACGATCTTCGACACGCTCAACGGCAAGGCCGCGATCTTCGGTGTCGAGAGCGCCTACGAGTCGTCCGGCACCCGCTTGCCCCTGATCGTTTCCGGCACGATCGTCGATGCGTCCGGTCGGACGCTCAGCGGCCAGACCGTCGAGGCATTCTGGACGTCGGTTGCGCACGCGAGGCCGATCGTCGTGGGGCTGAACTGCGCGCTCGGAGCGCAGGCTCTCCGACCCCACGTCGCGGACCTCGCCCGGGTCGCCCCACTGCCCGTCTCCGTCTATCCGAACGCCGGGCTGCCGAACGAGTTCGGCGGATACGACGACACGCCGGAGTCGATGGCCCACGTCATCGGCGGGTTCGCCCGTGACGGCCTCGTCAACATCGCTGGCGGCTGCTGCGGCACGACCCCGGCTCACGTCCGCGCGATCGCCGAGGCCGTCGCCGGTCTGCCGCCGCGCATTCCGCCGGACGTCGAGATCAAGACGCGCCTTTCCGGGCTGGAGACCCTCGAGCTGCCACAGCCCGGGAACATCTTTGTCAACGTCGGCGAGCGGACGAATGTCACCGGGTCCCGCAAATTCGCCAGCCTCATCCTCGACGATCGATTCGAGGAGGCCGTCGAGATCGCCCGCCAGCAGGTGGATGCCGGCGCTCAGGTAGTCGACATCAACATGGACGAGGCGATGCTCGACTCGGCCGCGGCGATGACGACGTTCGTCAACCTCATCGCGACCGAACCGGACATCTGCAAGGTCCCGCTGATGATCGACTCGTCGAAATGGTCGGTCATCGAGGCGGGACTCCGGTGCGTCCAGGGCAAGTCGATCGTCAACTCGATCTCGCTCAAGGAGGGCGAGGAGGCGTTCCTCGAGCACGCCCGTCTCTGCCGGCGATACGGCGCCGCGGTCGTCGTGATGGCATTCGACGAGCAGGGCCAGGCCGACACGGTCGAGCGCAAAGTTGCGATCTGCCGGCGCGCCTACGAGATCCTCACCGAGCAGGCGGGCTTCGCCCCGGAGGACATCATCCTCGACCCGAACATCTTCGCGATCGCGACAGGGATCGAGGAACACAACGGCTACGCGGTGGCGTTCATCGAGGCCACCCGCCGGATCAAGGCGGAGCTGCCCCATGTCCGCGTCTCCGGCGGCGTGTCGAACGTCTCGTTCAGCTTCCGCGGCAACGACCCCGTTCGCGAGGCGATCCACTCGGTGTTCCTCTACCACGCGATCGCGGCCGGGATGGACATGGGCATCGTCAACGCCGGCCAGCTGACGATCTACGACGACATCGATCCGGACCTTCGCGAGCTCGTCGAGGACGTCGTCCTCAACCGCCGGCCGGATGCGACGGAGCGGCTCCTCGCCGTCGCCGACGAGGTCGGGGCGCAGGAGCGGGCTGCCGGCGCAGACGCGCTCGCCTGGCGATCGCTGCCGGTCACGGAGCGCCTGACCCACGCCCTGGTCGAGGGGATCGACGCCTTCATCGTCGAGGACACGGAGGAGGCGCGGCAGGCCGCGGCGCGGCCCATCGAGGTCATCGAGGGGCCGCTGATGGACGGCATGAACGTCGTCGGCGACCTGTTCGGGGCCGGCAAGATGTTCCTGCCCCAGGTCGTCAAGAGCGCCAGGGTCATGAAGAAGGCGGTCGCCCACCTCGTCCCGTACATCGAGGCCGAGAAGGACCCCGGCGCGTCGAGGTCGGCAGGGCGCGTCGTCATGGCGACCGTCAAGGGCGACGTCCACGACATCGGCAAGAACATCGTCGGCGTCGTCCTCCAGTGCAACAACTACGAGGTCCGCGACCTGGGTGTCATGGTGCCGTCGGCCCGGATCCTCGAGACCGCCCGCGAGTGGGACGCCGACCTGATCGGGCTCTCCGGGTTGATCACGCCCTCATTGGAAGAGATGAGCTTCGTCGCATCCGAGATGGAGCGTCAGGGCTTCGACATCCCGCTGCTCATCGGCGGCGCGACGACGTCGCGAACCCATACCGCGGTCAAGATCGAGCCCCGCTACCACGCCCCGGTGATCCATGTCCTCGACGCCTCACGGGCGGTCGGGGTCGCCTCCGCGCTGCTCGACCGCGACCGACGCGACGCATTCGCGACGACGATCCGGGACGAGTACGCCCAGGTCCGCCACGATCGCGGCGATCGCCAGGACAAGGAGGCGCGCCACCCCATCGCGGAGGCACGCCGCCACAAGTTCGTCATCGACTGGACGGGCCCCGGCGCAGTCCGGCCGCCACGACCGACGTTCCTCGGCGTCCGGACGATCGAGGACCACCCGCTTGCCGACCTGGTCGACCGGATCGACTGGACGCCGTTCTTCGCGACATGGGAGCTGCGTGGGGCATACCCGGCGATCCTCGCCGACCCCGTGGTCGGGGCCGCTGCCCGCGACCTCCATCGGGATGCGCTCGCGCTGCTGGAGCGCATCGTCGATGAGCGGTTGATCACGGCGAAGGCGGCATTCGGCTTCTGGCCGGCCAACTCGATCGGGGACGACATCGAGCTCTACGCCGACGACGAGCGGTCGGACGTGGCCGCGGTCGTCCACACGCTCCGGCAGCAGATGGTGAAGCCGCCGGGCCGCCCGAACCTCGCCCTCGCCGACTTCACCGCGCCGAAGGAAAGTGGTGTCGACGACTACGTCGGCGCGTTTGCCGTCACCTCGGGGCACCGGCTGGACGAGCTCGTGACAGCGTTCGAGGCCGCCCACGACGACTACAACTCGATCCTCGCCAAGGCGCTCGCCGACCGTCTCGCAGAGGCCTTCGCCGAGCGGCTTCATGAGCTCGTCAGGCGCGAGTACTGGGGCTATTCACCAAACGAGAAGCTGCCGAACGACGCCGTCATCCGCGAGGAGTACCAGGGGATCCGCCCGGCGCCCGGCTACCCGGCGTGCCCGGACCACACCGAGAAGGGAGCGCTGTTCGAGCTCCTCGACGCGGAGCGCCGGGCTGGCATCAGCCTGACCGAGTCGTTCGCGATGTTCCCGGGCGCGGCCGTGAGCGGCTACTACTTCTGGCACCCGCAGGCGCACTACTTCGGCCTGGGGAGGATCGGCAAGGACCAGCTCGTCGACTACGCGGCCCGCAAGGGCATCGACGTCGAGACGATGGCCCGCTGGCTGGCCCCGAACCTGGACGACCGCTAGGCGATGACCGCGGGCCTCGCCGGGGCCGACGAACCCTCGGACGGCGACCTCAGCAACTACGACGTTGTGATCCTCGTGGCCCGGGGCGATCGTCCCGAGGTGGCCGCGGCTGCCGGGGTCGACGTGCTCTCGCTGCCCCGCGCCGCCGTCGACGGCGAACCGGAGACACCAGCGATCCTCGCCGCGGTCGATCGATTGATGGGCGATGGGCATCCGCCGCCGCTCCGGATCGTGCCATTGAGCGTGATCCGCGCCCGACCCGGCCTGGCCCTCGTCGAGCTGGAGCCCTTTGGGACCCTGGCCGGCGCCGGCGCAGCGACACGGCTACCTGACGGGCTGACCTGGCGGCCGGTGACACCGGCGACCATCGATACGGCGGAGCCCGAGCCGGCGCGTCGATATCTCGGTCGCTGGCTGGCTGAGCTGGGTGGGACGCCGATCGGTCCGCGCCGACCACCCTGGTCACGACCGGGCTGGCTGGCTCGGGTCTCGGCATGGATGGCCGAGCGGCTCGTCGAGAACGGCACCCCGCTCGTCGCGGCGCCCCGGATCCACTACCTGTGGGGCCTGTCCGCGGTCCTCCGAGGCGAGACCGCGGAGGGCGCGGTCTTCCTGAAGGCGTGTTCGCCGACCTTCCCGACCGAGGTCGCGATCACGCGGGCGCTTGCCGCCGCCGATCCGGAGCGACTGCCGACCGTGATCGCGGGCGACGAGACGGAGAACTGGCTCCTGATGGAGGACCTCGGTGAGTCGTTCATCGGCGACGGGCCCGTCGCCCGCTGGCCGGAGGGCCTCGGCTCACAGGCCGTGATCCAGCGGCGCTGGCTGAATCGAGGGGACGAGCTTGCGGCACTCGGCTTCGAGCGGCGTGGTCCGGCGGAGCTCGCGGAGCAGATTCCGGCGATGCCGGACCTGGCGCTCCTCGCTCCGATGGGCGACGAGGGGCTCGATCGCCTCAGGGCTGCGATCCCGCGCCTCGTGGAGGCCTGCGCGCGGCTGGCCGTGATGGTTCCCGCCGAAACGATCGTCCATGGGGACCTCCACCCATGGAATGTTGCCGATGTCGACGGTCGCTCGATCGTCTTTGACTGGTCAGACACCTGCATCGGCCACCCGTTCTTCGACCTGGTCACCTACGTCGGGCGGACGGCGGATGTCGCCGCCCGGCGGGCATGCGTCGATGCTTATCTCGAGGCCTGGTCAGACGTGGCCGATCGCGCGGCCCTCGAGGAAGCGGTCGTGCTCGCCCTGCCGCTGGGCGCCCTCCACCAGGTCGAGAGCTACCGACGGATCCTGGCCGGCCTCGCCGAGGATGACCGCTGGGACCTTGCCGGGGCCGGGCCGAGCTATGCCGCGCGAGCGCTCGAATGGCTCGAAAAGGGCCTCGCGGCCGACATGAAGGTGCGCGAATGAGCGATGCGCGCGGCGCCTTCGACTACTTGAAGCCCGGCGCAGGAGGACGGCTGCTCTCGCGGAGAATCAGTTCGGGTTGAAGCAGCATCGGCTGCGACGGCGGCGGGCCGTCAGGCGTGCGCCACGAAAGCAAGGCGCTGATCGATTGGTCGATCTGCCGGACCGCCAGAGCTCCGGCGTCGCGCAGCGGCTGATGGACCGTCGTGAGCGACGGCCAGAAGTGGGACGACTCGGCGATATTGTCGACCCCGACGACCGAGAGGTCGTCGGGAACGAGACGACCGACCTGGTGGATCGCGTGCAGGACGCCGAGCGCCATCTGGTCGTTGCTGGCGAAGACCGCGTCGATATCCGGACGTTGCGCGAGAAGCGTTCGGAGGCCCTCCTCCCCGCTGTTCGGGCTCCAGTCACCCTCGACGACGAGGCTCTCGGGAGCCGGAAGGCCGTGGTCCTCCATCGATTCGCGCCAGCCGAGGTGACGTTGGCGCGCCTCCCACCAGCTGAGCGGACCGGTGATGATCCCGATCCGTCGGGCCCCGCCTGCGATCAGGTGGTCCGTCGCCAGGCGCCCGATGGCGTGATTGTCAATGCCGATCGATGGCATCGATCCCTCGTCGGCAATCCCGCCCACGAGCATGACCGGCACGGGGAACGTCGGGCTCGTGGTCCGTGACCACCGTCGGTTGTCGCCGACCTCGGGGATCGCCCAGACGATCCCGTCGACCTGCCGGCCGAACAGGCCGTTGAGGAGGCCGTCCACGTCATCGGTCTCGGGCTTGTGGATCAGGTTGAGGGAAATCGAATAGCCCATCTCCGCCGCCTGCTCCTCGATCCCGGTCAGCACCCGCGAGGGACCGAAGTATTCGAGCCCGTACGCAACGACGCCGAGGACATGGCTCCGGCCCTGGGTCAGCCCTCGGGCGAGCATGTTCGGCCGGTAGCCCGTGTCCGCGATGATCTGCTGGACGCGCTCGAACGTTTCGGGCGCCACGTCCGGACGGTTGTTGAGCACGCGCGACACCGTCTGGGTCGAGACCCCCGCGGCCCGGGCAACTTCCCGGATCGTCAGGCGCGATCGGGCAGTCATCGTCCGACTCGGGAGGTCGGATGCAGCATTTTCATCGTCCCTCCATCTTGACGCCCAGCGACGGGCGGTGCTACGTTGTTATCGTTCCCGTTACCGGTAACAGTGCCGGAACGATACACCATGCCGGACCTGCAGCGCCAGCCGACCCGGGACAGAACCCTCGGAGGAGGGGACACGTGCCGATGCGATGCCTTCCGACGCCGATGTTGCACGACCGCCTCGAACCCGCGGCCGGCGTTCGCGATGTCCGGTTATTCCGTTGCCGCCCAGATCGGGGCGTCGATCTCTGCCTTCCGAGTGCTCATCCGCAGCAGGAGGTGCCGATGATGCCGGGCGCCAGGTGACGGAAGTCGGCGTGGACCGACGCTGCTCGACGGTCGACGCCACGTTCCGGATCCCCTGGGCGCATCCATCTGTCCAGCGAGTCCTCGGGAGAAAGCAACGCAGGCGCAAGAGACAGGGAGAAAGATGATGACCGTCACACGACGATTCTCGACGTTCGGCCTCGCGGTCGTGACGCTGGCGATCCTCGCCGGCTGCACCTCCGGGGGCGCCACGACGCCACCAGCCTCCGCCGCTCAGCCGTCCGCGGCCGCGCCGTCCGCGGCCGCGCCGTCGACCGGCACCGGCACGAAGACCTACGAAGACCTGACCGTCGGGTTCATCCAGACGGGGTCGGAAGGTGGCTGGCGAGCCGCGAACACCGCGTCGTTCAAGGACACGGCCGAGGAGCTCGGCATCAACCTGAAGTTCTACGACGCGCAGAACAAGCTCGACAACCAGCTGTCGGCATTCCGCAACTTCATCGCCGACGACGAGGTCGACGTGATCATCCTCGCTGCCCTCGAGGCCGCGGGCTGGGACGCCGTTCTCCAGGAAGCCAAGGACGCGGGCAAGACGGTCGTCCTCGAGGACCGCCGAATCGACGCGCCCGAGGACCTCTACGCCACCTACATCGGCTCTGACTTCACGCTCGAAGGCCGCAAGGCTGCGGACGAGATGTGCGTGCTGCTCGGCGAGGGCCCGCACGTCGTGTGGGAGCTCGTTGGCAACGTCGGGTCGTCGGCCGCCATCGATCGCGGCAAGGGCTTCCGCGAGAACATGGGAGCCTGCGGCATCACGATCCCCGATGAGTTCACGCAGACCGGTGACTGGAGCGCCACCAAAGGCAAGGAAGTCACCCAGGCCTTCCTCCAGAAGAGCACCGAAGTCGACGGCATCTTTGCCCAGAACGACGAGATGGGCCTCGGCGCCATCCAGGCCCTCGAGGAAGCCGGGCTCAAGCCGGCCGAGGACGTCAAGCTCATCACCGTCGACGCCACCAAGGGTGCGTTCGAGGCGATGATCGCCGGCAAGATCAACACGGTCGTCGAGTGCAACCCGCTGCTGGCGCCCCAGGTCTACGAGGCTGCTCTCAAGGCGGTCAACGGCGAGACCCTGCCGAAGTGGGTGCCCTCGGACGAGAGCGTCTTCTACCAGGCGGACGCGGCCGAGATCCTGCCGACGCGAACCTACTGAGCATCCATCCTCCTCCGCCATCGGGAAGCGGCGCTCCCCCAGCGTCGCTTCCCGATCGGTCTCCTCAGCAAGCCTCATCATTGGTGCGCCGTGTCCGAGATGACGCCGCTCCTGTCCATGCATGGCATCGACAAGGCGTTCCCCGGAGTCCAGGCCCTGGAAGGTGTGGACTTCGAGCTCCTGCCGGGCGAGATCCACGCGCTCGTCGGTGAGAACGGTGCCGGCAAGTCCACCCTGATCAAGGTCCTGACGGGCGTGGAACACCCCGATCAGGGCACGATCACCTTCGACGGCCAGGACGTCCAGGTCCGCTCCCCGCAGCACGCGCAGCAGCTCGGCATCAGCACCGTCTACCAGGAAGTCAACCTCTGCGCCAACCTCTCGGTTGCGGAGAACATCCTCATCGGGCGCGAGCCGAGGACGTGGGGCCGCATCGATCATCCGGCGATGGATCGGCGGGCCCGAGAGATCCTTCGCGCCCTCGACGTCGACGTCGACGTGACCCAGCCGCTCGGCTCGTACTCGGTGGCGATCCAGCAGATGGCGGCGATCGGCCGGGCTCTCGAGATCGCGTCGGCCAGGGTCCTCATCCTCGACGAGCCGACGTCGAGCCTCGACACCCACGAGACCGAGCAGCTGTTCGCGGTCATGCGGAAGCTCCGCTCCGAGGGGCGATCGATCGTCTTCATCACCCACTTCCTCGACCAGGTCTACTCGGTCGCCGATCGGATCACGGTGCTGCGGAACGGCCGGCTCGTCGGGACCTATCCGACGGCAGGGCTGTCGCGCCTTGACCTGATCGCGAAGATGCTCGGTCGCAACCTGACCGAGCTCGACGACATGAACAGGATCAAGCTCGCCACGAAGCCCGATCATGCCGGCGAGCTCCGGCTCGTCGCCGAGGGGCTCGGTCGGGATGGAACGATCGAACCGTTCGACCTCGAGTTGCGGGCCGGCGAGGTCGTCGGGATTGCCGGGCTCCTCGGGTCGGGGCGGACCGAGCTGGCCTCGCTCCTGTTCGGAATCGAGAAGCCGGACACCGGCACACTCGCGGTCGACGGCACGGCGGTGTCGAAGCACTCGCCGATCGCGTCGATCGCCCACGGTGTGGCCCTCTGCCCCGAGGATCGCAAGGCCGAGGGGATCGTCGACGATCTGACTGTTCGCGAGAACATCGTCCTCGCGGTCCAGGCGGGCCGCGGCTGGCTTCGGCACCTGAGCCTTGCCGAGCAGTACGAGATCGCCGATCGCTACATCGAGCTGCTCCGGATCGCGACGCCGTCACCAGACCAGCCCGTTCGGACGCTCAGCGGCGGCAACCAGCAGAAGGTCATCCTTGCCCGCTGGCTCGCAACGAATCCGCAGGTTCTGATCCTCGACGAGCCGACGCGCGGGATCGATATCGGGGCCAAGGCCGAGGTTCAGCGGCTGGTGTTGTCGCTGGCCGAGGAGGGCCGCTCGTGCGTCTTCATTTCCTCCGAGCTCGAGGAGGTCCTGCGGACCAGCCATCGCATCATCGTCATGCGGGATCAGGCGAAGGTGAACGAGTTCGATGGCGAAGTCGACGAGCACCGGCTGATGCAGGCCATCGCGGGAGCCGAGCATGACTAGGTCCAGGCGACGTGGTCTGCGACGTCGGATCGCGGAGAGCCGGCTCGTCTTCCCGCTGGCTGCGCTCGGGCTGATCCTGCTCTTCGACCTGGTCTTCGAGCCGGGCTTCTTCAATCTCCAGATCATCGACGGCCACCTCTACGGCTCGCTTGTCGACGTGCTCCGAAACGGTGTGCCGGTCATGCTGCTTGCGATCGGCATGACACTCGTGATCGCCACAGGTGGCATCGACCTGTCCGTCGGCGCAGTCATGGCGATCTCGGCGTCCGTGGCGACGCTGCTCATCAACCCTGACCTGAGAGCGTTCGTCACCGATCCGAGCTTCTCAGTGGCTCCCCTGCCCGTCGTCATCATCGTCACGCTGCTCGTCGCGACGCTCTGCGGCCTCTGGAATGGCGTCCTGGTCGCCCACGCCGGCATTCAGCCGATGATCGCGACGCTGATCCTGATGATCGCCGGCCGGGGGATCGCCCAGCTGCTCACCAACGGCGTCCGGATCCAGATCTTCTACGAGCCGTATGCATTCATCGGCAACGGCTGGCTGTTCCTGCCGTTCTCGCTGGTCATCGTCGTCGTCTTCTTCACGGTGGCCTGGCTCGTGACCCGCCGTACTGCGCTCGGCATGTTCATCGAGTCGGTCGGGATCAACTCACGCTCGAGCTTCTTCAGCGGCATCAACGAGAAGCGGGTCAAGCTCTTCGTGTACATGTTCTGCGGCTTCTGCGCCGGAATGGCGGGGATCGTCGCGAGCTCGAACATCCGGACGTCGGACGCCAACGAGATCGGCCTGAACTACGAGCTCGACGCGATCCTGGCCGTGGTCATCGGCGGAACGCTCCTGAGCGGCGGACGCTTCTCGCTGTTCGCCAGCGTCCTCGGGGCCCTCGTGATGCAGGCCATCACCACCTCGATGTACGCACTCGGCGTTCCGGCCAATGCGCTTCTGGCGATCAAGGGCGTCGTGGTGATCGTCGTCATCCTTGTCCTGTCCGACCGGGTGCGCGACCTCGTTCGACGCCTGGCCGTATCGCGCCGTCCGAAGGTCGCCTGAGCGTGAATTCGCGATCGTCGCGCGCCTCGCCGCGTACCGCCGGTTCGCTCCGCTCGCGGCGACGATCCTCCTCTTCTGCCTGGCCTACGCCTACGGTGCCCTGGCCTACGACGCGATGCGCGACCCGCAGGTCTTCCTGAACCTGTTCCGGGCGGCGCCGTTCCTGATGATCAGCGCGATCGGCATGACGTTCGTGATCCTGTCGGGCGGCATCGACCTGTCCGTCGGCGGGGTGATCGCCCTGACGACCGTGGCATCGGCCGCCCTTCTGCGCGAAGGCACCGACCCGTGGCAGGTGATGCTCCTGATGCTGGTCATGGGCACCGCCATCGGCGCGACGATGGGCTTCCTGATCACGTACCTCAACGTGCAGCCATTCATCGCCACGCTGGCGGGACTCTGGATCGCTCGCGGGCTCTGCTTCTGGATCAGCGACAACGCGATCCCGATCGACAACCGTGTCTACGAGGTCCTCGGCCAGACGAAGATTCTCATCCCCGGTCTTGCCGACCCGGTAACGAAGCAGGGCGAGTTCATCTCCATCCTCGTGGTCCTCGAGCTGGTGGTCGTCGTCGTTGCCATCTTCATCGCCCACTTCACGCGGTTTGGCCGGACGGTCTATGCGATCGGCGGCAACGAGCAGTCCGCCCGCCTCATGGGTTTGCGCGTGAACCGGACCAAGATGCTGGTTTACACGGTCAACGGGTTCTGCTCCGCGCTGGCAGGCATTGCCCTCAGCATCTACGTCTCGTCAGGCCACGGCCTGTACGCGATGGGCCTGGAGTTGACTGTTATCGGCGCCGTCGTCATCGGGGGCACGCTGCTGACCGGCGGTTTCGGCTATGTGATCGGCACCGTCTTCGGCGTCCTGATCATCGGCCTGATCCAGACGCTCATCCAGTTCAACGGGCAGGTCAGCTCGTGGTGGACGCCGATCGTGGTCGCCGCGCTGACGCTCGCGTTCATCCTCGTGCAGGGCGTGCTCGTCGTGCAGAAGCGCCGGCGGTCGCTCGGCAAGCGGTCGCCGGTACGCGCCTCGACCGGCGACGCCCAGGAGGGGATCGCGTGAGGCTCCGGCCGATGAAGCTGGCCGTCGCGGTGCTCGTCGCGTCCTCGCTGATCGGCTGTGAATACGTCGTCGTCCCGCCTGACGAGGGCGGCGGCGCGCCGACGAGCTCGAAGGGGTGGAGCGGGATTGCGACCGCCGTCGGACCGTCGGACGATGGCGGTCTCCGGGTCGAGCTCACGATCCGCAATGAGACGGGCGACTGGAGCGCGATGGAGGCCGACGCGAGCAAGCCCGCGACCCTGACAGCGGATGGCAAGTCGACGAGCTGCAGCACGGTCGTAGTCGGCACTGGTGGCCATCGGCTGGCGCCGGGTCTCCAGATGCGCGGCTTTGTCGCAGGAACCAAGGCGGAGCCGACGACCGAACTGATCCACGTCGAGTGCCCCGGCGCCGATGCGACGCCCGGATCCAAGCTCGGGATCGACTATCGATACGTCACCGGCGAGTACAACTATTACGACCCCGACGCGAACGAGGCGAGCGGCCGGCTCGAGGTCGACCTGGACAAGGTCGCGACGGACCTGACGTATCCCATCGCCGAACCGGTCGAGGGCCTCGTCCAGCCGCGGGACGTGCAGATCACCGGGCTCAACGACGTGGTGCTGTCGCTCACCGGCGCGAAGCGCACCGACGAGGGCCTCGAGCTCGCCTGGCGGACGTCGAACCCGGGCGAGTACCCGACGATCCTCCACATCGGGGTGCCGCCGGTCATCGGTGCCGACGGGATCCTCTACGGCCGCTACGCGAGCCCCGATCTCGAGTCCGTGGAGCCGACACCGGCCGGAGAGGAGGCCGAGTGGACGACGGCGGTCGCGGTCCCGGAGGACGTCGCCGGCCTGTACATCATGCTGAGCGTCGAATCGAAGAAGCAGCGCACGTTCGTGAACTACGCGATCGATCTCACCGATGTCTGACAACGCGAGCAGGCATCGAGCCCGCGATTGTCCCTCCGTCGACGGCCCCGCTCTGCCCGGAATCTCCTCCCCGGGCGGGCGGGGTTGCTCGTCGTCGTAGCGTAGAAGGCCACAGCCGTCGCCAGGGAGGAGCGCCATGCCGCAGGCGAAGACCCCGTCGTTCACGAAGTCGCCCCCGGAGCTCGTCGAGCGATTTGCCGCCGTAATGGATCGCTATCCGGATGCCCAGCGAAAGCAGATGTTCGGGTACCCGGCCGCGTTCGTCGGCGGCAACATGGCCACCGGACTGTTCGCCGACCGCTGGGTCGTCCGCCTGCCCGACGGCGAGATCGACGGGGCCAGGGCGGCGGGCGCCGGGGCGTTCGAGCCGATGCCGGGACGACCGATGAAGTCGTTCGTCGAGATCCCCGCGGCCGACGTCGCGGACGATGGCGCGATCGCCCGATGGGTCGAGCGTGGGCTGGCCCACGCAGCGAGCATGCCGCCAAAGAAGTAGCTACAAGGGATGGTTGGTCGGGGCGGCGGGATTTGAACCCACGACCTTATCGTCCCGAACGATACGCGCTACCAAGCTGCGCCACGCCCCGACCGGATGCCCGTTGTACAGGGCCCGGCCATGATAGCAGCCGCCTCGTGTTACGCCTCGGGTCATGCCTCGCGACGACGTCCCTCCCGCACCGGCAGGACCGTCAGGCTTGCGACGAGAAATGACGCCGCCATCAGCCCGAAGACGATCGGCAGCCCCAGATCCTCACCGGCCGTGGCGATGATCAGGCCGTACAGGGCCGTCCAGAGCGACCCGACGCCGAACGCCAGCGTGAAATAGAGGGCGAACGAGGCGTCGCGGATCGTCGGCTCCGCGATGTCGGCGAGCAGCGCCTGGAGCTGCGGGCTCTCGGCGAAGCTGAACAGGCCCATGACGAAGATGCCGGCCCACAGCCCGGCAAGGCTCGACCCGACGACCAGGAAGAGCGCGAACCCGATCGCCCCGCCCACATACGCCCCGACGATCACCGGCTTCCGACCGATGCGATCGGACAGCCAGCCGGCGAGCAGCGGCATCGGAACGGACAGGACGATGAGCGCGCCATACATCACGTCGCTCGTCTCGGGCGGCAGCCCGATGACGCGCGTGAGGTAGAGCAGCGCGAACAGGTTCACCACCCCGAGGCCGCGTCCGCCTCCACCCAGCACGGAGGTCAGGTAGATCCAGCGGTGATCCGGATCGCGGAGAATCGTCCCGAACGCCTCGCGAACGCTGCCATGGGCGCGGGCGGCAGCCTGGTCGTCGCCGCTCTCGCGGACGAAGAGGAGGATCGCGAGCGCGATGACGACCGCCGGGATCCCGAACAGGACGACCGTTTCGCGCCAGCCGAGGTCGGCGATGAACCGGGCTCCGAGCAGCGCGACGGCGACCGTGCCGACGTTCCCCCCGGAGATATGCGCGCTGATCGCGAACCCGCGCCGATGTTCCGGGAACTGCTCGGTGAGGATCGCGTTGCCGACAGGATGCTGCGGCGAGCCACCGATCCGCGACAGGACGTTGGCGACTGCAAATGCCGGAAACGACAGGACGACGGCTTGCGCGGCGAATCCGCTGCCCATCAGGACGCCGCCCGCCCCGAGCAGCTTCCGCCGCGAGATCATCCGGGTCAGCTTCGCGTAGCTGAGCTGGACGGCGCCCGACGCCAGGCTGCCGGCGGCAGCGAGCAGCACGATCGTGTCCGCGGTGACACCAAACTCCGCGATGATCCGGATGTAGACGAGCGGCAGCAGGACCGCCTGGGCATGGTTGACGGCATGGGCGATCGAGAGCAGCCAGAGCGTCCGGTTCCGGTGGAAGTCGGTCGGCATCGGCGCATCGTGCGGCATCGACCGTGGCGCCGTTGCGCTGTCCTGCCCGATGCGGCCCCGTTCAGGTTCGGGCTAGCGTCCTCGCGGCCGCGGCAACAGGACGAGCGCGAACAGGGCAAACGGGCCGCCGACTATCCCCGCGGCTCCCCAGACCCAGGCCCGACGGCCCAGCGACGGCGCGCGCCGATATGCCACGAGCGCGCAGACGATCCAGACCACCAACCCGAGGATGACGATTCCGGTCCCGGCAAACTGCATCGGTTCCACAGCGGTGCATGGCCTCCTTGTTGGTGGCGATTGGGCGTTCGCCCAATTCTGACGGCCCAGCGAAGAGCCGGGGGCTGCGCTGCGGCGGCTAGAACTGCTCCAGGTACCTCTCGACTTCCCAGTCAGAGACCTGGGTTCGGTACTCGTCCCACTCGGTGCGCTTCGCCTCGACGTAGTGCGAGAAGACGTGATCGCCCAACGCCTCGCTGATCACCGGGTCGTTCTCCAGCTCGGTGATCGCCTCGCCGAGCGTGCCCGGCAGCTCGAGGATGCCCTTCGAGGCGATCGTCGCCGCGTCCATCTCGAAGAGCGATTCCTCGACCGGCTCGCTGAGCTGGAGGCCACTTTCAACGCCGTCGAGCCCGGCCGCGATCATCACCGCGAACGCGAGATACGTGTTCGATGACGGGTCCGGACAGCGGACCTCGGCCCGCGTTCCCTCGATCGACTTGCCGGGCGAGACCTTCGGCACGCGGATGAGCGCCGAGCGGTTCGTCCGCCCCCAGGTCAGGTAGGTCGGAGCCTCGTAGCCCGGCACGAGCCGCTTGTACGAGTTGACGAGCGGAGCGAGGACTGCGGCCATGCCCCGGGCGTGGGCGAGAATTCCGGCCATGTACGACCGGGCGACCTCCGAGAGCCCGTACGGGTTGGAGGGGTCGGCAAATGCGTTGCGGTCCTCGGCGATCGAATAGAGCGACTGGTGGGTGTGCATCCCGGACCCATTGATTCCATGGATCGGCTTGGGCATGAAGGTCGCGTACAGGCCGTGCTGCTGGGCGATCGCCTTCAGCGCGAATTTGAACGTGATCGCGTTGTCGGCGGTCGAGAGGGCGTCGCTGTACTCGAAGTCGATCTCGTGCTGGCCGACGGCGACTTCGTGGTGGGCCGCCTCGACCCTGATCCCGAATGCCTCGAGGGCGTCGACCATGTCCTGGCGGATCTCACCGGCGAGGTCGGTCGAGTAGTCGAAGTAGCCGGCCTGGTCGTGGGGCAGCGGGGCGATCGAGCCGTCCTCGTTCCGTCGGAAGAGGAAGAACTCGAGCTCCGGGCCGGTGTTCACGATGTACCCGAGCTTGCGGGCCCGGGCGACCTGGCGCCGCAGGACGAAGCGGGGGTCGCCGACGAACGGCTCGCCGGCCGGGGTGAACACGTCGCAGATCACCCGGGCCGTTCCCCGCGGGCCATCGCCCCGCTGCCACGGGATCTCGGCGAACGTCGCCATGTCCGGGACGAGGTACTGGTCGCTCTCGGCAATCCGGGTGAATCCCTCGATCGACGAGCCGTCGAACCATGTGCCGTGGCGGACCGATCCTGCCAGCTGGTGGATCGGGATCGTTACGGCCTTGACGTGGCCGATGATGTCTGTGAACTGGAGCTGGACGAAGCGGATCCCGTCAGTTCGGGCGGCCTCGATCCGGGCGTCGTCCTCGGAGCTACCCGTCACCGTCAGTACTGGAAGAGCAACTCGCGGTACTTCGGCAGCGGCCAGAGGTCGTCGGCGACGACCGTCTCCAGCTCGTCGACGACTTCCCGGAGGGCCTCCTGGGCCGGGATCACCGTCGACGAGAACGCCGCCGCCTCATCCTGGACCGAGCCGGCCTCATGAGCCTCGTGCTGGGCGTGCTCGAGACCCGCGATCGCGTCGACCAGGGAGTCCGCGAGAGCCTCGACGCGATCACCGATCGTGGCGATCCCGCGTGACGGCACCGCGCTGACGAGGCCCAGGTAGCGGGCGGTGGCGGGCAGGATCATCGTCGTCGCGATGTCCCGGGCGCAGCTCGCCTCGATGTTCTGGACCTTGACATAGCGCTCCCAGTTGATCTCGACGCGTGCGGCAAGCTCACGCTCTGAGAGGACCCCGAACCGGGCGAAGAGCTCCTTGGCCTTTTTGGTGGCCAGGGCCGGCAGGGCGTCGACCGTCGATCGATTGTTCGGCAGGCCACGTCGGGCGGCCTCGGCGTGCCACTCCTCCGCGTAGTTGTTGCCACCGAAGAGGACCTGCTTGTTGTCCCTGACGATGCCCGAGAGGATCGTCGTCAAGCCCTCGAAATCGCCCGGCTCGAGCCCGTCGAGGGCGTCCGCGAGCTGCTCCAGCGAGTCGGCGACCGCGGTGTTGAGGACCGTCTGCGGCCAGTAGATCGGCGCCGACGAGCCGACCGCCCGGAACTCGAACTTGTTGCCGGTGAAGGCGAACGGCGAGGTCCGGTTGCGGTCGGTGTGGTCCTTGGGGAGGACCGGAAGCGACGTCGCCCCGAGCTGGAGGTCGCCGCCCTTCTTCGAGGCCGACGCGGCGCCCTGCTCGAGCTGCTCGATGACGTCCTCGAGCTGCGAGCCGAGGAAGATCGAGACGATCGCCGGCGGCGCCTCGTTCGCACCCAGTCGGTGGTCGTTGCCCGCATCGGCGATGCTCGCCCGCAGGAGGTCAGCGTGGACGTTGACTGCGCGGATGACGGCCGCGAGGAAGGCCAGGAACTGCGCATTGGCATGGGGATCGTTGCCGGGATCGAGGAGGTTCTCGCCCTCATCGGTACCCATCGACCAGTTGTTGTGCTTGCCAGATCCGTTGATCCCGGCGAACGGCTTCTCATGGATGAGGAACATCAGGCCGTGCTGCAGGGCGAGCCGCCGCATCGTGCTCATCACGATCATGTTGTGGTCGGAGCCCACCGAGGTCGCCTCGTACACCGGGGCCATCTCGAACTGAGCGGGGGCGACCTCGTTGTGGCGGGTCTTGGCCGGGATCCCGAGCCGCCACAACTCCCGATCGAGGTCCATCATGAACGCCAGGATCCGCTCCCGGATCGGTCCGAAGTACTGGTCCTCGAGCTCCTGGCCCTTCGGCGACGCGGCGCCGAACAGGGTCCGGCCGGTGAGGAGGAGGTCCGGCCGCTGCTCGGCCAGGCGGCGATCGACGAGGAAGTACTCCTGCTCCGGGCCGATGTTCGTGAAGACGCGGTTGGCGCTCGCGTTCCCGAACCAGCGGAGGATCCGGAGGGCCTGCTTGCCCAGGGCTTCCTGGGAGCGGAGGAGCGGAATCTTGTGGTCCAGGGCCTCGCCGGTGAACGAGACATAGGCGGTCGGGATCGTCAGCGTGACGCCGTTCGGCTCGACCTGGAGGAAGATCGGCGAGGTGACGTCCCAGGCGGTATAACCGCGGGCCTCGAACGTCGCCCGGATCCCGCCGGACGGGAACGAGCTCGCGTCGGGCTCGCCCTGGACGAGGTTCTTGCCGGAGAACTCGGCGATCGTCTGGCCATCGCCGGTCGGGGCGAGGAACGAATCGTGCTTCTCGGCGGTCGAACCGGTCATCGGCACGAACCAGTGGGTGTAATGGGTCGCGCCTTGGGCGAGTGCCCACTCCTTCACGCCGTGGGCGACGGCGTCGACGATCGCCGGATCGAACGGCTCCTGGCCCTGGGTCGTTCGACGGAGCTTCTCGAAGATCGGCTTGGCGAGGTACTGGCGCTGGGACACTTCGTCGAAGACGTACTGGCCGTAGATGTCGGCTCCGGCATCCGCGAGGTAGTCCTGGGTCTTGGCAACGCGATGGGTTGCTACGCCGGCGAGGGCGTGCTGACGGGCGGTCATTGGGCTCCCTGTCGTCGTCGAGACGCCGGACTTCTGGGCGCGGGAGCTTCCGTTCCGTCCCCCGCCATCAGACGTCGGGGCGTCCCCTGCCCCGTTCGACCCACGCTCAATCGAGATCATGCGATTCGGACCCTCCGCGACGGATTGCTTGTGCAGGTCGCACGAGAATAGCGACCACTCGGCCAGTGGTCGTAGCCTAATGCATACGGACGCTGATGGTCACCCGCGATCCTCGGGAATAGGTCGTGCATGTTGCACAACTCTGGCGGCAACGCCGAGCGCTAGCCGGAGGTCCGAATCCGCGAGGTCCCAGCCCCCGAGCGACTCGAGCCGGGCGACACGGTAGGCGATCGTGTTTCGGTGGAGGCCGAGCCGAGACGCGGCCTCGCCGAGGCTGGTCGTCTCAAGCACCGCCCGGAGCGTCGCGACCCGCTCGTCCTGAACGGCCGCCCGGCCGATGAGGATCGGCGCGAGCAGCTCGCGGGCCTGGCGCAGCCCGTCTGGCAGGTTGTGGAGATTGCCCAGCAGGAGATAGGCCGGCAGCCGGCTCGCCCGGGCAACGGCCGGCGGTTCGTCGAGGGCCACGGCCGCCTCGAGGGTCGCGCGGGCGGCCTGCTCTTCGCCCGGCCGCTCGCCCGGCCCGCCGAAGGGTCGGGAGACGGCCACCGTCCGACGGAGGAACGCGGCAACGCGCCCGGCCACCTGGAGACCGGCCGGGTCGTCCGCGGGCGCGGCCGCGACGATCCGCAGCTCGAGGCTCTCGCTCGTCCCGCGGAGCGAAGCGCGGCGGGGCGGCAGGAGGAGTCGCAACTCGGCCCGCGTCGCCTCGCGGGCGGCGCGATCGTCGCCGGCCCGGTCCTCGTCACCGCCCTGTCGGGCGAGCAGGACGACCCACGGCGGCCCATCGGCCGGCAGCGGATCGCCACGACGAATTTCCTCGCGGGCGTTGCGGACTGCCGCGTCGCGAGCGAGCTCGAGAGCCAGGACCGCAACGATCCGCCCGGAGGCGATCCGTTCCAGCTCGCTCGGCGGATCGTCGCCAAGAAGAGCAAGGTGGCCGCCGGTCCCGGGCTCGTCGGCCGGCGCCGGGATCTCGACCCGGAGCGCGGCCGCGGATGGCCTCGCCAGGTATCGGCTGATCGCTGCGGCCGCCTCCGGCAGTTCGGCCGGGGCATGGACCGCGATCGGATCGCCGCGTCGACCCTCGATGACGACGGCCCGGCCAAGGAACCCGCCGATCGCCGCCACGAGTGCGTCCAGCCCTCCACCTCGAAGCGCGAGATGGGTGAGCTGACCCTCGAGCTCGGCCGCCCGGCGATCGAGTTCCGCCCGGCGGTTGACGAGGAAGCCGATGACACTCCGTTCGAGGGCCACGGGATCCTCCCGGCCGATGCGAAAGACCGTGACGCCAGCATCGGACGCTGCGGTGCCGAGCGCATCGACCGCGTCGTCGTCGCTGTCGCCCTCGACGATGAGGACAGCCGGGACCCCTGCTCGAGCGAGCGCCGCCGCCAACTCGTCGATCTCGTGCGGGTTCGGGGCGACGACCGCCAGCGCGGCACCCGGGATGATCGCCAGATCGCCCGAGTCGAGGGCATCGAACGCCGGCACGCGAGCCTTGAGGACGCGGACCCAGGTGACCTCGCGCTCACCGCGCGCCGGCTCCATGCTCACGGCGCCGACCGGCCGGGCGAGCGGCAGGATCGTCCGAATCAGGTCGTCCAGGGTCGCCACGGCGGGCCCCGGTCAGGCCGGACGGCGGGCGGCGACG
>CAVSAP010000003.1:0-117281 GCA_963726055.1 uncultured Chloroflexia bacterium | reverse complement strand
CTGGGCCGGACGGCCGGGTCGAGGCGATCCCCGGCGGCGGCCCGTACAACGTCGCCCGGACGATCGGCCGCCTCGGGTACCCCGTGGCGTATCTCGGGCGGCTCTCGACGGACCGTTTCGGGCGAGCGCTCCTCGACCGGCTCGTCCTGGATGGCGTGGACTGCCGCCTCGTTCAGTCGACCGACGCGCCGACGACGCTGGCGGTGGCGGAGCTCGATGAGTCGGGTGCGGCGACCTATCACTTCTATCTCGACGGCACGGCGGCGCCGGGGCTCATCGATGACGGCCTGGCGGACGGGCTGCCTGCGGTCGCCCGCGCGATCCACGTCGGGACCCTCGGACTGGTCCTCGAGCCGATGGCGACGACCCTCGAAGCGCTGATCCGCGGCGTCGCCGACGACGTCGTCGTGATGATCGATCCGAACTGCCGCCCGTCGGCGACGCCGGAACCAGACATCGTCCGTGCCCGCGTCCAGCGGCTGGCGAGGACGTGCCGACGTGATCAAGGTCAGTCGCGACGATCTCGCGTTCCTCTATCCGGGCGTGGCGACCGATCACGCGGCGCAGGTACTCCTCGACAGCCGGGCCGTCGGCGGTGCTCGTGACTGACGGCGGGAGGGGCGTCGGGGTCATCGCGCGCGGAGCCTCGATCGATCTACCCGTTCCGCGCATCGAGGTCGTCGATACGGTGGGCGCCGGCGATGCGTTCGGGGGCGCGTTCCTCGGCTCGTGGATCGGGCGTGGCCTGGGGCGGGCCGAGATGGCCGATGTCGACGCTCTTCGGCGGTCGGTCGAGTTCGCGATCCGGGTGGCGAGTGAGACGTGCCGCCGGGCCGGCGCCGAACCACCGACTGCGGCCGAGATGGCCTCGGCCGTCTGAGGCCAGGAGGGTCTGACCACCTACCCTCGGCCCACGACGACCACCTGCACCTGATGCTCTGCGAGGCCTGGTTCCCCGACCCGCTGTATCGCTGCTGAGCGGTCCGCGGGCGGGTTCCGCTCATGCCCCGGTGTCGGCCTGGGTGGGCCGCGGCGCCACGGGTCGCCGGTCGCCGGCGAGGAACAGCCAGAGCACCGGGATGAGGTAGCCGAAGTAGGCGAGCAGCTCCAGTGGCGTCGGCGCCGCTCGGTAGCCGAAGAGCCCGGCCAGGACGGTGCCGAGCGGGCTCGTCTCAGGCAGGATTCCCGCCAGGTTGAATACGGCGCCGCTGTTCTCGATCAGCCCCGCCTCGCCGAACTCGTGGACCGCGAACGCGCACAGGCCCGCCGCGACGAAGATGAGCAGGATGCCGGTGACCGAGAAGAAACGACGCAGGTCGATCCGGACGCCGGCGACGAAGAACGCCAGGCCGATCGCGACCGCCAGCCCGAGACCGGCGATCGCCCCGATCGCTGGGCCAGGACCGACACCCGTGGCTGAGAATACCGCCGCCATGAACAGCACGGTCTCGAGACCCTCGCGCGCCACCGAGACGAATGCCAGGCCCGCGAGCGCGAGGACGGAGCCCGATGCGAGGGCGAGGTCGACACCTTTCTCCAGGTCGCCCTTCATTGCCCGCCCCTGGCGCCGCATCCAGAACAGCATCCACGTCAGGACGGCCACCGCCAGGAGTGCGGCGATTCCCTCGACCGTTTCCTGCACGACGAATGGCAGCCGGCCGATCGTGGCCACGACGACAACCCCGGCGACGACCGAGAGGATGACGGCGGATAGGACCCCGAGCCAGACCTTCGGCAGGGCGTCGCTTCGGCCGACCCGAACGAGGTACGCCGCGACGATGCCGACGATGAGAGCGGCCTCGAGGCCCTCGCGCAGGGTGATGAGGAAGGCGGGGATCACGTGGCGGCCTCCGACGGGGTAGGTCAGCGATAGTCAAGCATGGTTGGTGTCGTTGCGCAAGCGACCTTGACCAACCAGCGCAAGTCCCGCTAGCATGGCGCTCGGCCGACCGTCCGGCGGCCTTCCACCACGCGGCAACGCCGCGTCCGTCCCCGAGGAGCAGGCCGCATGTCAACCCGTCGTCCACGCCGCAACCCTTGGGCGCTGGGGATCGCGAGCCTCCTCGTGACCGTGGCCGTCGCCGCCTGTTCCGGCGGCCCTGCGGCACCGGCGGCCGGCGAGGCCCGGATCCCGGTCACGCTCGCCGCCGACGGGTGCCAACCGTCCTCCATCACCGCGACCGCCGGACGGATCGTGTTCGAGGTGACGAACGGCGGCCCGGATGTCGGCGAATTCGAGGTCCTGTCCGGGACGAGGGTCGTCGACGAGGTCGAGAACATCGTCCCGGGCTTCGTCGTGAACTTCGCGACCCGGCTCGATGGTGGTGACTACGAGCTCATCTGCTACTCCCTCCAGTCGCCGCGCGGCAAGCTGGCAGTGAGTGGCGGCGCCGCTGCGAGACCGTCCAGTGCGGTGATCGACGCGGCGACCCTTGCAACCTATCAGGAGGCGTACGAGGCCTATGTCCGGGACGAGGCCGCCCTGCTCACAACGACGCTGGCGCCGTTCGTCAAGGCAGTCGAGGAGGGCGACCTCGAGGCCGCCAAGGCGGCGTACGCCCCGTCGCGGCCAAACTGGGAGCGGATCGAGCCCGTCGCCGAGCTGTTCTCTGACCTCGACACCCGCATGGACGCCCGCGAGGAGGACTTCGCCGGCGGCGTTGACGATCCGGAGTTCGTCGGCTGGCATCGCCTCGAGAAGGGCCTCTGGGCCGATGGCTCGACTGACGGCCTGGCCGCGATCGCGGCCGGCCTTGCGACCGACGCCGTCGATCTGTCCGGCAGGCTCGCCACGATGGACATCGAGCCGCGGGTCATCGCCCGCGGCGCCGGCGAGCTCATCGAAGAGGTCGCCCAGTCGAAGCTGACCGGCGAAGAGGATCGGTACTCGGAGGCCGACCTGTGGTCGATCTCCGCCAACGTCGACGGCTCGCGAAAGATCGTCGACATCCTGCGACCGACGCTCCAGACGCTGGACGCCACCTACCTCGCCGCCATCGACGCGGCCTTCACATCGGTCGATGAGGTGATCGGACGCTACGCCGACGGGGATGGGTTCAAACCGTTCTCTGCGATCACGGCCGAGGACCTGACGAGCCTCCAGGCCAGGATGGCCAAGCTGTCCGAAGTCCTCGCCGAGCTTCCGGGCAGGCTCGGTCTCGAGGCATGAGGATCGAGTGACGGATACCCGGGAAGCAGGGCTCAGCCGGCGTCGGTTCCTGGCCGCCGCGGCTGGCGCCGGGGCGGCTGTCGCCGCCGCCGGCGTCGGGGGTGCCCTCGTCGCCGGCGCCGCTGCCCCCGCGCCGGGCGTCGCCGCGCGGACCCGGCTCCCGTCGGTCATTCCGTTCGAGGGCCGTCATCAGGCGGGGATCATCGCGCCGGCCGTGCCACAGCCGGCTTCCCTGTTTGCTGCGTTCGATGTCGTCGCGCCAGATCCCGCCTCCCTGGCCAGAGCGATGGCCGAGCTGACGGACCGGATTCGCACCCTCGTCGCGGGCTGGTCGCCGGACAGCGGCGTCCCGCTCTTTCCGCCGCCAGAAAGCGGCATCCTCGGCGCGACAACCGGCCCGTCGGACCTGACGGTCACGGTTTCCGTCGGCGAGTCGCTGTTCGATCGACGGTTCGGTCTGGCTGACCGGCGACCGCGCCGCCTGTCGCCGATGCCGGTGTTCCCCAACGACGTGCTCGATCCCGCCCTCAGCCACGGCGACCTGCTCGTCCAGATTGCCGCGATCGATCGGAATGCGTGCATCCACGCGCTGCGCTACCTGCAGCTCGGGGTCCGCGATGCCATCCGTCTCCGCTGGCTGATCGAGGGCTTCGCCCGGCCCGATCCCAATCCCACGCCCGGCCACACGACGACCCGGAACCTGCTGGGATTCAAGGACGGGACGGCAAACCTGGCATCGAGCGACGACGCGCTGCTGGACGAGCTGGTCTGGGTCGGCGCTGATGACGGCGAGCCGGGCTGGGCGGTCGGAGGCAGCTATCTCGTCGTTCGGACGATCCGGATGTTCGTCGAACGGTGGGACCGCACAGCCCTCGGTGAGCAGGAGGCGATCATCGGGCGGACGAAGCGGACCGGCGCCCCGCTCGGCCGATCACGCGAGGAAGACATCCCGGATTTCGCGTCCGATCCGGATGGCGAGGCGATTCCGCTCGAAGCCCACATCCGGCTGGCGAACCCGCGAACTCCCGCCACTGACCGCAACAGGATCCTGCGACGCGGCTACTCCTACAGTCGTGGGTTCGACGCCGCGGGTCTGCTCGACCAGGGCCTGTTTTTCGTCTGCTACCAGCGCGATGTCGACGCCGGCTTCATTGCCATCCAGCGCCGTCTCGATGGCGAGCCCCTCGAGGAATACATCCGCCCGGTCGGCGGCGGGTTCTTCTTCACGCTGCCGGGCGTCACCGATCCTGCTGGGTACCTGGGCCAGGGCCTTCTCGGACAGACTGGCTGAGGGTTCGTCCGGGGTCTGATGCAATAATGGCCCGGATGGTCACCCGCGCATCGTCCGACGGCGCCCGTTCGGGCGAGATCACGCCCACGACCAATGGATCCACGCCGTCCAGCTGGGGCCTGGGCGACGGCGCCGCGATCCCATGGGAGTACGCGCCGGCGCCCGAATCCCGAGACGTCGTCACGCTCAAGGAGCGCTACGGCCTGTTCATCGGCGGCCGCGAGGTCCAGGCGAGCGACGGGGGGACCTTCGCCTCGGTCAATCCGGCCACTGAAGAGCCCATCGCCCTGGTCGCACGCGGCACCGCCGCCGACATGGACAAAGCGGTCCGAACCGCGCGCAGCGCGTTTCGCCGGTCGTGGGGCGACCTGCCGGGACGGGAGCGGGCGAAGTACCTCTACCGGATCGCGCGTCTCCTCCAGGAGCGGAGCCGCGAGTTCGCGGTGCTCGAGTCGATGGACTCCGGCAAGCCGATCAAGGAGTCGCGCGACGTCGACGTTCCGCTGGCGGCGGCCCACTTCTGGTACTACGCCGGCTGGGCGGACAAGCTCGAGTACGCCTTCCCCGGCCGGGTCGCGCGGCCGCTCGGTGTCGCCGCCCAGATCATCCCGTGGAACTTCCCGCTGCTGATGCTTGCCTGGAAGATCGCCCCGGCCCTCGCCGCCGGCAACACGGTCGTCCTCAAGCCTGCCTCGACCACCCCGCTCAGCGCGCTCCTCTTTGCCGACGTCTGCCGCCAGGCGGACCTGCCGCCCGGCGTCGTCAACATCGTCCCGGGGCCCGGCGAGGTCGGGATGGCGCTCATCACCAACCCCGGAGTCGACAAGGTCGCGTTCACCGGCTCGACCGACATCGGTCGGAAGATCTTCAAGGGTGTCGCCGGGACCGACAAGGCGCTGACCCTGGAGCTCGGCGGCAAGGCCGCCAACATCGTCTTCGACGACGCGCCGCTCGACCAGGCCGTCGAGGGGATCATCAACGGCATCTACTTCAACCAGGGCGAGGTCTGCTGCGCCGGGTCACGGCTGCTGGCCCAGGAGTCCATCGTCGAGCCGCTCATCGACAAGCTCAAGGATCGTCTGTCGACGATCCGAGTCGGCGACCCGCTCGACAAGAACACTGACGTCGGGGCGATCAATTCCAGGGCCCAGCTCGAGAAGATCACCGAGCTCGTTGCCGCGGGTCGGGCCGAAGGTGCCGAGATGTACCAGCCCGCGTGCGACCTGCCGGATCGAGGCTACTTCTTCCGCCCCACCCTGTTCACGAATGTCGCTCAGTCCCATCGGATCGCCCGCGAGGAGATCTTCGGGCCAGTGCTGTCGGTGCTGACGTTCAGGACCCCGGAGGAGGCCGTCGAGAAGGCCAACAACACGCCGTACGGCCTGTCTGCCGGCGTCTGGACCGACAAGGGCAGCCGGATCCTCCACATGGTCCGCAAGTTGAAGGCCGGCGTCGTCTGGGCAAACACGTTCAACCGGTTCGACCCGACCTCGCCGTTCGGCGGCTACAAGGAGTCCGGCTTCGGTCGCGAGGGCGGCATGCACGGCCTGCACGCATACGTTCGGCTCGAGGACCGCTGACCGTGTCTGCCTGGTCAACCGGACAGTTTTCCTCTCCCATCGAACGTCGCGCGCGCGAATGGCCGTCGCCGATCACACGAGCCCTGCATCGTTCCTCCAGGACAGGAAATCGGGGAGACTCGGGCCGCGACCGACCGCGAATGTCGGCCGATTCGGGTCTTGCGGCGAGGCTCGCGTTCACCCCAGCAGGAAACCTGCGCTGATGGCCTCTTCCCGATCGCGCCGCGGGGTGGCCAATCCAGCGGCGAATGCGGCAGCGACCGCCTCGCGAATCGACGTCCGGAAGACCTACAAGCTCTACATCGGCGGAGCCTTCCCTCGCTCCGAATCCGGCCGCAGCTATGTCGTGCGAAGCGCCGATGGAACGCCCCTCGCCAACGCCTGTCGGGCATCACGGAAGGACCTCCGCGATGCGGTCCGCGTCGCACGCAAGGCGGCAGAGGGCTGGGCCGACAAGACCGCGATGAACCGCGGCCAGGTGCTCTATCGCGTCGCCGAGCTGATGGAGGGCCGGCGAGAGCAGTTCGTCGCGGAGGTTGCCGCCGCTGAGGGGATCCGCGACGCCGCCGCGCGGACGACCGTCGATCGGGCAATCGACCGCTGGGTGTGGTACGCGGGCTGGGCCGACAAGATCAGCCAGGTGCTCGGTAGCGCGAATCCCGTTGCGGCCCCGTACTTCAACTTCACGATCCCCGAGCCGACCGGTGTCGTCGGGCTCGTGGCGCCCGAGCAGTCCTCGCTGCTCGGCTTGGTCTCGCGCCTCGCCCCGCCGCTCGTCACCGGCAATGCCGTCGTCGCAATCGCGTCGGAGACGCGGCCGCTCCCGGCGATCACGCTGGCCGAGGTCCTCGCGACCTCCGACGTCCCCGGCGGCGTCGTCAACGTCCTGACCGGACTGAAGCGGGAACTCGTGCCGATCATGGCCGCCCACGCGGACATCGATGCGATCGACGTCTGGGGCGTCCCGGATGAGCTCCGGACCGACGCCGAGCTGGCGGCGGCCGAGGACATCAAGCGCATCTCCCGGCGCCCGGCCGGGATCTCGGACGCTCGATTCAATTGGCTCGACGACCGCGCGGCGGAGCGACCGGAGTGGATCGCCGCGTTCCTCGAGATGAAGACCGTCTGGCACCCGATCGGGGTCTGAGATGTCCGCCGGAATGGTCGAAGGCCCCTCTCAACGCCACCGCGGCGCGCCCGGTCTCGGCCGTGTCGAGCGCCGCGTCTACATCCGCGCGTCTCCGCACCGTGTTTGGGCAACGCTTCACGACCCGGACCAGATGCGCGCGCTGTTTGCGGAGCTGACGATCGGGCCCCCGGATCCGTCGTGGCCGGCGGCGGGCTCGTCCCGGAGCGGTGAGGCGCACCTCGGGCTGCTGCGTACCGCGGTCCGGATCGAGAGCCTCGAGGCGCGGCCCCAGAAAGTCTTCCGCGTCCTGGTCGAGGCCGCTAGCTTCGCGATGGAGTGGGGCTGGTGGCTCGAGCCCGCCGCCGGCGGGACGCGACTCGTACACGATGGCTCCTTCGTGACGACCGATCGGTGGGCCGGCGTCCTCGTCCGGCTCGGGCGCGAATCGATCGATGCGATCACCGAGGCGCATTTGAAGGCCCTGAAGGAACGGGCCGAAGCTCCGGCAGACGAGGCCGCCGGGCCCGCCGCGTGACCCGCCCGCCGCCGGTTCCGTTTGCGGGCCTGCGCCGGAACGCGCCGGCCCTGTTCGGCGGGTTGCTCCTGCTGTTCGGCCTGTGGCTCGTCCCGGACCTCACGCCGCCGTCGAGCGAGCCGCCGCCGGTGGTCCTCGTCCACGGCCGGATCGTCGAGTTCCTCCCCCCGAGCGACGAGCCCGGCATGCCGGACGCCCGGGTGATTGTCGTCGACGGCCCGAACGCAGGATCGATCATCGACGCGGTTCTCCAGGGCCCGTCCGGCCAGCAGAGTGTGCCTCGCTATGACGTCGGGGACGAAGTGATCATCAACATCTCGCAGCAGGGCGAGGATGCCGACTTCATCGCGGTCGCGGATCGATACCGCGTGCCGGCGCTCGCGGCCCTGCTCGGCGTGTTCGTGGTCGCCGTAACCGTCGTCGGTCGCTGGCGCGGCGTCCGCTCGTTGATCGCGCTCGCCCTCACCCTCGCGGTCATCATCCGGATCGTCGTGCCCCTCCTCCTCGCGGGCTGGAATCCGGTGCTTCTCGCGGTTGGCGCCGCCACCCTCGTCACGATCGCCACGCTCCTGCTGACCGAGGGTGCTCGCCCGACGACAGTTGCGGCCGCGGCGGGCACGTTCATCTGCCTTGCCCTCACCGCGCTGCTGGCCATCGCCTTCAACGCGCTGGCCCAATTCACTGAGCTGCAGGGATCGGGCGATCTCGTCTACCTCCAGACCGTCGGTCGGCCGGAGCTCGATCTCGGTGGGCTCCTGCTCGCCGCGGTGATCTTCGGGGCGCTCGGCATCCTCGACGACGTGACGGTGACTCAGGCCGCAACCGTCCATGAGCTCTCCGAAGCGGATCCGCGGGTGTCGAGGTCGGAGCTGTTCAGGCGGGCCATGAACGTCGGGCGGTCGCACATCTCGGCGACAGTCAACACGCTCGTTCTCGCCTACGTCGGGGCGTCGCTCCCCTTGATCGTCCTCTTCAACGCCGGGCAGCAGGATCCGATGCTCACGGTGAGTGGCGAGATCGTCGCAGTCGAGGTCGTCAAGGCCCTTGTCGGAAGCATCGGGATCGTGGCGGCCGTGCCGGCGACGACCGGGATCGCCGTCCTGCTCGTCGGGCGGGGGCTGCTGAGCGACCGCGCCGGCCGAGCTCCTGGCTGGGAATGACGACGCGTTAGTCTGTACGTTCAGTATTGACTGAATGTTGCAAAGGTTCTAACGTGTCCGCATGACCCCCGGCGAGAGCGCGTTCGTTGAAGAGATGGGCCAGTTCCTGGGCTCGCTCGGCATGACGCCGATGTCGGGCCGGATGTGGGGCTGGCTGCTCATCTGCGAACCTCAGGAGCAGACCGCGGCGCAGATCGCCGAGGCACTGCAGGCGAGTCGCGGCGCGATCAGCGGGACCGCCCGCCTCCTTGCGGGTGCCGGGATGATTCGCCGGTCGACTCGCGGCGGCGATCGTCGCGAGTATTTCAGCGCCCCGCCAGGCGGGCTCGAGGCTCTCCTCGCAAGTGCCGGGGCGATGTACCACCGACTCGGCGAGATCGCCGAGCGCGGCCTCGCCGCCATCGCCGACCACACCCCGTCCTCTCGCGCCCGCCTCGAGGAATTCCGGGATGTCATGGCGTTCGTCGAGGTGGAGGTGCCGATCCTCGTCGCCCAGTTCGTCGAACGTCGGGCCGCGGAACGACAGCGTCAAGCGGGATAGCTAAGGGAAGAACACATGACTGCCATCATCCAGATCGAGAAGCTCACGAAGTCGTATGGCGCCCACCGTGGGATCGTCGACATCGACCTCGAGGTAGCCGAGGGCGAGGCCTTCGGGTTCCTCGGGCCGAACGGCGCCGGCAAGACGACGACGATCCGGGTGCTCCTCGACCACATCCGGCCGACAACCGGCCGGGCACGCCTGTTCGGCATCGAGACCACGGTCGATCCCGTGGCGATCCACCGCCGCGTCGGCTACCTGCCGGGCGAGTTCACGCTGTACGACAAGCTGACCGGCGGCCAGACGATGGAGTACTTCGCCAACCTCCGCGGCGGCGTCGACATGGGCTACCAGGCGGATCTGATCGCTCGCCTCGACATCGACCCGAGCTCGCAAGTTCAAGGAGTACTCGAAGGGCAACAAGCAGAAGATCGGGCTGATCGTCGCCCTCCAGCACCGGCCCGACCTGCTTGATCCTCGACGAGCCGACGTCGGGCCTTGACCCGCTCGTCCAGCAGACGTTCTACGAGGTCATCCGCGAGGCGAAGGCGGAGGGCCGCACGATCTTCCTGTCGAGCCACATCCTGTCGGAGGTCGAGAAGACCTGCGACCGCGTCGCGATCATCCGTGACGGCCGCCTGGCAAAGGTGGATCGGGTCGAAGCACTCCGGGATCTCGCCCATCACCAGGTCGAGCTGCGCTTCGCCGGCGACGTGCCCGTCGGCGCATTCGCCGCGATCCCGGGCGTGAGCGAGGTCACGACCGAGGACAACATCCTGCGGATGCGCGTCTCCGGCTCGATCGCACCGGTCGTGCGGGAAGCCGCGCAATACGAGTTGCTCGATTTCGTCAGCCGCGAGCCCTCGCTCGAAGAGACCTTCCTCGCCCAGTACGGACGCGGGACGGCCGAGGCGGCCTGACATGACCTCCGAAGTCGGTCGGCGGCCGAGCCCGGTCGCGCCCACCATCTCCAGCGCCTCCCTGCTGTCCCGGATCTACGGCTTCGGCAGCATCTTCGGCAAGACGATGCGCGACTCGCGCCGGGCCGTGCTCGTCGTCGGCGTCCTGATGGGCGTCACCCTCATCGGCGTCAGCAACGCCATCGTCGTCCGAGTTCGCGACCCCGGCCTCCCGCCAGGGCCTCGTGGACATCGTCAACGCCGTGCCGCCCATCCTCCAGGGCCTGGCCGGCAAGCCCGTCGCGGTCGACACGCTCGGCGGCTACCTCCAGTACAAGTACGGGGCGTTCTTCCCGCTGATCGCCAGCATCTGGTCGATCCTCGCCCTGTCGGCAACGCTCGCCCTGGAAGCGCGCCGTGGCAGCCTCGAGTTCGTCGCCGCGACGGCCACGACCCGGCGCAGGATCGCGCTCGAGAAGCTGTTCGGGCATCTCGTCGGGATGACGATCGCGGGCCTGGTGGTCTTCCTCTCGCTGGTCATCGTCGGGCGCACGGTCAGTGGCCTGCCGGGTGACGAGATCCCGGTTGCCTCGGCCGCCGGCTACGCGCTCTGGCTCGTCCTGCTCTCGGTCGCATCGGGAGCCGTCGCATTCGCACTGGCACCGTTCGTCGGCCGCGGCTCGGCGGCCGGGATCGCCGGCGCCGTGATGTTCGGCGGCTTCATCATCAACGGCTACCAGGCGGCCATCCCGGCTCTCGCCCCGGTGGCGAACCTCAGCTGGTTCGGCTGGACGACCAATCACATTCCGCTCGCGAGCCAGTTCGACTGGGCCTCGCTCGTCCCGGTGGCGCTCGTCGCGATCGTCCTGTTCGTCGTCGGCGTCGAGGCGTTCGCCCGTCGCGACATCGGAGCGACGAGCCCGGTCCCGACGCCGAGCCTGCCGCGCGCCCTCGTCGGGCTGCGTGGCCCGGCGGGTCGCGCGGTCGGCCAGAACCTGCCCTCGACGCTGGCATGGGGCCTCGGGATCGGTCTGTTCGGCCTCGCGATCGCCGGTTCCGGCAAGTCGTTCATCGAGGAGCTGGGCAGCTCGCCCGACTTCGTGCGGCTCCTGAGCCAGGTCTTCCCGGGGTTCGACATCGGGTCGGTCGGCGGGTTCCTCCAACTGCTGTTCGTGGAGTTCGGCTTCATCCTGGCCGGCCTCGCGGCGGCGACACTCGTGGCCGTGTGGGCGTCCGACGAGACGTCCGGCCGGCTCGAGCTCCTGCTCGCCACGCCGCTGTCCCGCCTGCGCTGGGTGGCGTCGGGCGGCGCCGCGATCATGGTCGGCGTCGTCGTGTTCACCGTCATCGCGATGATCGGGATCGCGATCGGGGCGGTGATCGCCGGGAGCGAGGTCGCGACGCCGGTCGTTGGGACGGTGGTGCTCGGTCTGTTCGCGGCGGCGCTCGGCGGCATCGGCGTGGCGGTCGGCGGTGTCGTCGGGACGAGCTATGCCGGACCCGTCGTGGCGGTCGTCACGATCGTCACGTGGTTCGTCGGGACGATCGGGCCAGCGCTCGGGCTGCCGGACGCCATTCACCAGCTCGCGCTGACGACCCACTACGGGTTCACGATGCTCGGCCAGTGGGACCCGGTCGGGATCGTTGCGTCGATCGTCCTCGCGGTCGGGGGCGTTGCCCTCGGCGCATGGGGATTCCGGCGGCGCGACCTCCGAAGCTGAACCGGCGATCCGAAACAGCCGGCGCGGCCGGAGCCGCCGCCGCTAGGATCGGCGGGTGGACCCCGTCGTCTTCGTGCTCGTCGCGGGGGCAGCCATCCTCCACGTCACGTGGAATGTCCTGCTCAAGACCGCCGGCGATCCGCTCCGAGCCGCCGCGATCGGGATGACGGCTGCGGCCGCAGTCATCGTGCCCGGCGCGACGATCGGCTGGCTCCTGGTCGGCCGCCCGGCGGTCCCGCCGGAGGCGGTCCTGCTGGGCTTGGCCTCGGGAGCCCTGGAGGCGGCGTACTTCGGGTTCCTCGCCGCGGCCTACCGCCGAGGCGACCTGTCCGTTGTCTATCCGGTCGCTCGCGGGACCGCTCCGCTGCTGGCCGTTGCAATTGGGATCGTGATCCTGGGGGAACGGCTGGGTCCGAGCGGGATCGCCGGCGTCGCGGCGCTCCTCGTCGGTCTCCTGGCCCTCCAGCGCCCCTGGCGGTACCTGCGCTCGGCGGGGCGTGCATCGGGCGACCCGGCCGTTGCATTTGCCGTGGCGACCGGGGTGATGATCGCCGCGTACTCCGCGGTCGATCGGGTCGGTGCGCAGCTGGTCGCGCCGTGGCTCTTTGCCGGCTTCATCTGGGCGTTCTGCATCGTGTTCCTCTGGGCGTGGGTTGCGATCGCCGCGCGGCTCGGCTCGGCGCAGGCGCCGGCGCTCGAAGCGAAGCCGATCAACGTTCGGCGGGCGGCGTTCGGCGGCTTGATCACGCTGGCGGCCTATCTCCTCATCCTCGCGGCCCTCAGCGTCGCACCGCTGACAGCCGTGGCGCCGCTCCGCGAATCGGCGATCGTCCTGGCGGCGGGGTGGGGGACGCTCCGGCTGGGTGAGGGCGCCGACCGCGCCGACGGCGTGCGGCGGATCGGGGCCTCGAGCCTCATCGTCGTCGGGGCGATCCTCCTCGCGCTCGACGGCTGAGCCGCGCCTTCGAAGGTCGTCCGCGATCGAACGGCTCCGGCAAACAGTCGCCTGCTTTCGCGATTCCGGGATAGTTCCAATGGGACGAAACTATTCCGCCTAATTGGAACTACCTCGAGTCGGCCGAATTGGCAGGGTCCCACCTCGTCGGCGTGCGAGATCGGAGTATCGGGCGGAGGTTCGCCCCGCGTTACCGATTCCCCAAGATTGAGTCACCTGCACCTCGACCGTGCCCATACCGTATGAGCGTCCGGATCCAACCGGACGCCGATACGGCGGAAGAGACGTGGATGCCGATCTGATCGGACGGGCGCAGCACGGTGACGAGGAGGCCTTCGCGAGCCTCGCCGTCGCCGCGGGCGACCGACTCCACGCGGTGGCGTACAGGATCCTGCGCGACACCGACCTCGCCGAGGATGCGAGCCAGCAGGCGCTGTTGACCATCTGGCGGGACCTTCCGCAACTCCGCGACCCGGCGCGCTTTGACGCCTGGTCGTACCGGCTCCTCGTGCGCGCCTGCTACGCCGAGGGACGCCGGACGCGCCGCTGGGCGCCGAACGTCCACCTCCTTCCGGCCGACGAGCCGGAGGTGGCGGAGGGCCTGAGCTCGGTCGTCGATCGCGACCAGCTCGAGCGCGGCTTCCGGCGACTTTCCATCGACCATCGGGCAGTGGTGGTCCTCCATCACTACCTCGACCTGCCGCTCGACGAGGTCGCCGACGTGCTCGGCGTCCCCGTCGGGACGGTCCGATCCCGACTACATCACGCGATGCGCGGCCTGCGCGCGGCCCTCGAGGCCGACGCTCGACCGGCGACGCGGGAGGTTGCCCAATGAGCACCGATCGCGACGTCAACCGCATCGTTCGGTCGTGGCTGGAGGAGGGCGTCGCGGCGCTCCCGGACCGCGTCCTGGACACCGTGCTCGACCAGCTCCCCGCGACCCCCCAGCGCCGTGCCTGGTGGCCGGTGCGGAGGTTTGGAGAGATGAACAACTTCGCCAAGTTCGCGGTGGCGGCTGCCGCCGTGGTGGTGGTCGCGTTCGTCGGGCTTCGTCTGCTGCCGGGTCAGGGCAGCGTCGGATCCGTGCCGAGCCCGTCGGCGAGTCCCGCGCCATCGCCGTCGCCGCAGTCGCCATCGCCATCGCCCAGTCCCTCGCCATCTCCGGTTTTGTTTCCGATCGGCCAACTACCGGCGGGCAGTCATACGATCCAGCCGTTTGTGGGCCCCGGGGGTCTGTGCGTGGCGGAGTCGTTGGAGGCTGGCTGCACGGAAGCGGGCGCGGAGGACGACTCGATCCGTATCACGGTCACCGTTCCAGATGGCTGGGCAGGGCTCGACGACTCTATCGTTCCCTCCGTCGAGACCTACTCGCCACCCGGCGGAGCGGGTTTGCTCTTCGGTCGTGGCGGCTGGTTGTACACCGTCTCGCAGGTCTGTGGGGGATCCGGACCGGACCCGAACGGACCGAACATCCCGACCGGTACGACCGTCGACGAGTTCGTGACCGCGCTCGTGGATGCACCCTGACCTCGACGTGACAAGTCCTGTGGACGTCACGCTGGGCGGATACTCCGGGAAGTACCTGGAAGCTGCGGACCCCCGCGAACGACCACCACGCGAGCTGGCGACCGGATGCGCAGCGGTGCAATTACTACTTCGTGTGGGAACCCGGGATCTACGCCCAGGGGCCGAACGCTCTGTGGCGCACCTGGGTCCTCGATGTCATCGACGGACGATCCGAGGTGTGGTCCGTCGATGCGACGGAGCCTTGCTCGGATCACGCCCTCCGCTGGGGTCTCAGCCGCGAGCTCGACATGCGCGAATGGTGGATCTCCGATCCAACACTCGAGACCCTCGACCGACGCGCGTTGCTTGGCGGGCCTCAGTGCGGCTCGGCGGGCTCCACCGTCGCACGGTCCCGCCGAACAGCGGCCTGGCTCCGTACTTCGAGTTCACCAGGGCGATACCGCCGATGACCAAGCCCGTCCCGATCAGCAGCCGAGCGTCGATCGGTTCGTTCAGGACGAGGGCACCCAGCGTGATCCCGAAGACGGGCAGCAGGTACGCGACCATCGACGTCCGGGTCGCGCCCCATCGGCCGAGGAGCCGGAAGAACAGGAGGTAGGCGAGCCCGGATCCGAGGAGCCCGAGCCAGATCACCGAGAACCACGCCTCCGGCGTGATCGCGCGTGGAGAACGGCTGCTCGAAGACGAGCGTCAGGATCGACACCATCATCAGCGCGAAGGCGACCTGGAAGAGCGCCGGGATCATCGGCCGGAGGCCGCGGATGTTCCGTCGTGCGTAGACCGCGCCGCAGGCGTACGAAAGCGTCGCGCCGAGCAGCGCGATCTCGCCGGCCAGGTCACCTGCCGCGAGCGATGCCGGATCGAAGCCGACGAGGATCGCAACGCCAACGAACCCAACGACGAGGCCCGCCAGGCGGTTGATCGTGATCCGCTCGTCCCGGAGGAAGATCGCCGCGATCACGATGACGAACAGCGGGACCGGGGCGGTCAGGATCGCGGCCAGCGCCGAATCGACCGTCAGCTCGGCCCAGGTGATGAGCGAGAACGGGATCGCGATGTTGACCGCCCCCATGACGATCAGGTGGCCGTAGATTCGCGGGCTGCGAGGCAGCGACTCGCGGGCGACCGTCACGACCGTCGCCAGCAGGGCGAAACCGATGAACAGCCGCAGCGTGATCAGCATGAAGGGCGACAATCCCTCGTCGACCCCGATCTTGATGAACAGGTAGCTGCTGCCCCAGAAGAATCCGAGCAGGATGAACAGGACCCAGTCGATCCGGGATGAGGCTGAGGTGGTCACGTCGTCATCATAGCGAATGTTGGCCTAGCAGCATGATCCAAGGCGAACCGGACACGTGCTGTCAGGAATGAGAACACGCGGCCGATCAGATCGGTTGCGTCGCCTCGAGGACGAACAGGCGTGCCCAGAAGTCGCCGCGGACAGCGGCCTCGTCTCTCTCGCCGGTGATGAGCAGGCCCGCCCCCATGAGGTCGTCGCCGCCGCGGACGAGCGTGTTCGCTCGGGCGATCGAATCGTCGCCGGCCGGCCAGACGGAAACTCGGTAGTCCAGGCCGGGGTCGAGCCCGCGCAGCCGAACCCGATCCGGGCCCGGTACGGGCCACATTGAGGACCCGGTAGAAGCCGACGACCGCCCGGCGGCGGTCCGGCGAGACGCTCATCCAGGCCGTGGTATTGCCGTCGCCCTCGAACGGGCTTCGAAGCCGCACGAAGTGGCCGTACTGGAGGACCTCCCGGTTGGCGACGTAGAACGCCACCTGGTCGGCGACCTCGCGGCGCTCGTCGGCGGTCAGGACGGTCGGGTCGAGCTCGTAGCCGAGGACGCCGAAGAAGGCGACCGCGGCCCGGGTCGCCAGCGGCGTGACCCGGCCGACCTGGTGATTCGGGACGGCCGAGACGTGGGCGCCCATCGAGCTGACGGGGTAGGCGAGCGACGTGCCCCACTGGATCTTCAGGCGCTCGACCGCGTCGGTGTCGTCGCTCGTCCAGGCCTGCGGCGCGAAGGCCAGGAGGCCGGGGTCGAACCGCCCGCCGCCGCTCGCGCACGACTCGAACAGGATGTCCGGGAAGGCGGTCGTCAGGCGCGCGTACAGGTCGTAGACGCCGAGGATGTAGCGGTGGAAGAACTCGCCCTGGCGGTCGGGCGGTAGCGCGAGGCTCCACGGCTCGGTGATGTTGCGGTTCATGTCCCACTTGACGTACGAGATCGGAGCGCTCGCCGAGGACGTCCGACAGGACGCGCGAAGAGGTGGTCGACGACCTCCGGCCGGCCCATGTCGAGGACCAGCTGCTGGCGGCTCTCCGTCCGCTTCCGGCCCGGCACGCCGATCGCCCAGTCCGGGTGGGCGGCGAACAGCTGGCTTCGCTCGCTGACCATCTCCGGCTCGATCCACAGCCCGAACATGAGTCCGAGCGCCTCGATCGATCGGGCCAGCCCATCGATGCCATCCGGCAGCTTCCGCCGGTCGACGAACCAGTCACCGAGCGAGGTCGTGTCGTCGTCGCGGGCGCCGAACCAGCCGTCATCGAGGACGAACAGCTCGATCCCGAGGTCGCGGGCGACGGTCGCCATCGACAGCAGCCTCTCGGCGTCGAAGTCGAAGTACGTCCCCTCCCAGTTGTTGACCTTGACCGGCCGCGGACGGTCGCGCCAGGCCCCGCGGGCAAGCCGCTCGCGGAACAGGTGGTGGAAGGCGTCGCTCAACCTGCCCAGCCCGGCCGGCGACCAGCCAATGACCGCCTCCGGTGTCGCGAACTCCTCGCCCGGTTCGAGCGTCCATCGGAACGTCTCGGGGTCGATCCCGAGACGGACCCGGGCCGTCCCGAACGCCTCGACCTCGACCTCGGCGAGGAAGTTGCCGGAGTAGACGAGGGCAAGGCCGATCGCCTCGCCGTCGGCCTCGGTCGTCGCGGGCCGGCTGAGCGCCACGAACGGGTTGTGCTGGGCGGACGACGCTCCGCGCGCGCTCGACACCGACTGGCGCCCGATCTCCAGGTGCCTCGTCCGGACCTCGCGCTCTCGACCCCACGTGCCGCTCAGGTGGACGAGGTCCCAGCCGGCATCGGGCAGGTCGAGCGATGCGCTCATCGCGCAGCGCAGGCGGACGGATCCGCGTCCCGCCGTTCCGGATCCGTGACGCTGCGGGCGACGATCGGCAGGTCCCGGAAGATCGAGTAGACGAGCGTGACGGCCAGACCGCTCGGGTCGTCGGCCAGGTCGATCTCGAGCGTCTCGGCCTCGTCGTCGGCCTCGACGTACGTCGACGGCAGCCCCGGGATCGCCGGCTTGCCGGCCCGGACCCGATGGCCGGTGAACGCGAGCTCGACGACGGACGAGCCGTCCGGATGCTCGACGACGATCGCCGGCACCCGGTAGTCGCCGGTCCCGGTCGTCGGGTATTCCAGCGCGACCGGGTCGCCGAGGCGGTTGTCGAAGCCGTGGAACGGCGTCGGCAGGAGGTGCCCGTACGATCGTCCGGCAGCGAGGGCGGAGCCGAAATAGAGGTGGCCGAGCGCGCCGTTGTCGAGGACGCGGATGACGTAGCTGACGTGCTCGTTGCGGAGGTGGAACTCGCGCCCGCCGTCGACGACCTCGATCGGCACCGTCAGCGCTCGCCGAGCGGCTCGATCGTCCACGACCAGCGGTACGTGCCCGGACCGACGAGGTACTCCGGCAGCGTGTCGGGCCCGCAACTGGCGGTCCCGAGGCCGCGGTGGGCGGCGTCGAGGTGGACGACGGTCTCAGCGCGCGGCGACGAGCTCGACGTCGTGGGTCGCGGCGGCGAGGTCCGCCGCCCGGAAGTGGGTCGCCGATACCTGGCGAGGCTGGTCGAGGACGATGCGCATCCCCCGGCCGCCGGCGTCGCGGAGCTCGAACCAGCGGACGTCGGCGTGGCCGCCGTTCTCCTGGGGCCGGATGTACGGGACGTACTGGTCCGTGACGGTCGAGCGGAAGCGGCCGACGAGCTGCCCCTCGCTTCCGATCCGGGTACGTCTCGTGCGGCCCCGTGCCGAACCACTCGAATTGCTCGAGGCCGGACACCGTCTCGAAGACCGTCCCGACCCGCGCCAGGTCGGTCAGCTCGGCCGGGATCTCGGCCGTTTCCTCGACGAGGATTGCGCCGCCGGCGAGGCTGCGAATCCGCTGCTCGTGCCGCACGACGCTCCCGGACCGCGTCCGGACCTCGCTCCGTGACGGTCGTCGCCTCCTCGCCGCGCTCCACGCTGGACACGGTTCTCGTCAGATCGCCGAGGCCCCACTCCGCCCAGGGCGCCGCGATCCGTCCGAACGTGTCGTTGTCGGTCGGGGCGCGCCACAGGGCGAGCCGAGGCGGCGCCGCGAACAGCTCGTGGATGATGTTGCCGGCGTCGTCGACCGGCGCCGGTGCCGCACCGCCGGACCCAGCCGGCGTCGCGCTCCGGCCGTCTCGCCCGGCAAGCGCCACCTGGCCCCAACCGACCTCGAACCCGGCGGGAGCCCACGCCTGCGCGTCGCGGATCACGAATTGGACCGTCAGCCATGTCTCGCCGTCGCCGGGCGCCGCGGTCGCCGCCGATCCGGGAAGGTCGATTCGGGCTGCGGCGCCGGCCTCGATGGCCGGCAGCTCGAGCTCGCCGGACTCGACGATCTCGCCCTCGCGAGCCAGCTCCCAGGTCGCCCGCAGCCACGAGAGGTCGCGGACTTCCTGGCGGTTCTGGATCTCGAGCCCTTCCGGCCGGCCGTCGGCATCCGGGGCAGGGAGATCCGGACCGGTGCGCCGAGTTGCTTGTGCTCCCAGAGCCCCGGCTTCGGTCGGCGGTCCGGCCAGACCAGGCCGTCGGTGCAGAAGTTGCCGTCGTTCGGCTGGTCGCCGAAGTCGCCGCCGTACGCCCAGCGCTGCGTGCCGTCGGGCAGAACCTGGACGAGTCCGTGGTCCCACCACTCCCAGATGAACCCGCCCTGCAGCCCGGGCGTCGACTCGATCGCATCCCAGTACTCGGCGAGCGTCCCGTTGCTGTTGCCCATCGCGTGCGAGTACTCGCACAGGATCAGTGGATGGCGCTGGAGCCCGGACGTGGCGTGGGCCACGATCGCTCCGATGGACGCGTACATCGGACAGGTCAGGTCGCTGACGTCCTGGTCGCTCGTCCAGTCGAACCGGATCGCGCCCTCGTAGTGGAGCGGGCGCGACGGGTCGTAGCGGCGGACCCAGGCCGCGGCGGCCTCGTGGTTCGCCCCGTAGCCCGACTCGTTTCCAAGCGACCACGCGATGACCGACGGGTGATTCTTGTCGCGCTCGACCATCCGCGACACGCGGCTCACCCACGCCCCGAGGTAGCGCGGGTCGTCGCACAGCGTGCTCTGGAACTCGTGCGACTCGATGTCGGCCTCGTCGATCACATACAGGCCCAGCTCGTCCGTCAGGTCGAGGAACGCCGGGTCGTTCGGGTAGTGAGAGGTCCGCACCGCGTTGAAGTTGAACTGCTTCATCTGGACGAGGTCGGCGCGCATCGACTCGACCGAGATGACCCGGCCGGTGTGCTGGTCGAAGTCGTGGCGGTTGACGCCGCGGATCAGCACCCGCCGGCCGTTGACGAGGAGGTCGACCCCGCGGACCTCGATCCGCCGGAAGCCGACGAGCAGCGCGACTTCCTCGGCGACGTCGCCTGAGGGTGCAAGGAGCCTGATCGACAGGGGGTAGAGCGTCGGGACGTCGGCCGACCAGGCCTGCACGCCCGGCACGTCGACCCGCCATGAGACGGCCCCTTCGGGCGGTGGCTGGAGGCGTCGGTACAGGTCGGCCCAGCGGTCCGGCTCGGAGGCGACCGCATCGTCGCCGAGCACCGTGTGGCGGTTCATCAGCTCGTACTCGGGACCACCCCAGAACCATTCGACCCGCTTCCGGACGGGGGCTTCGGCCTGCAGCCCGACATCGAGCCCGCCCGCCAGCCGCGCCTCGACCGTCCAACCCGCCTCGGGATCCATGCCCGCGAAACCGACCCGGACGTCGAGGGCCAGCGTGCCGGTCCGAAGGTCGTCGGCGAGCCCGGTGATCGCCTTGACGTCCGCCAGGTGAACATGGCCCGGTCGCGTACAGGAACACGGACCGGGTGATCCCGCCGTGCCACCACTGGTCCTGGTCCTCGACGAAGGACGCGTCCGACCACTTCACGACGCGAAGCGTCAGGGTGTTGGCGCCCGGCCGGACGAGGTCGGTCAGGTCGAATTCGGCCGCCAGGTGGGAGTCCTTGCTCAGCCCGACGTCGGCGCCGTTCAGGCGGACGATCAGGACGCTCTCCGCGGCGCCGACGTGGAGCACGATCCGACGCCCGGCCCAGTCCGCGGGCAATTCGAACTCTCGCTCGTAGAGTCCCGTCGGGTTGGCCTCGGGAACGTCCGGCGGCAGGTTCAGGAACGGCATCTGGACGTTCGTGTAATGGGGCAGGTCGCCGAAGCCCTGCATGGTCCAGCAGCTCGGAACCGTCGTCTCGCTCCAGTCAGCGGCAGGCTCGCTGTCCGGCCCGTCGAGGAGCTGGAACCGCCAGGTCCCATCGAGCTCGAGGCGGTCGGCGTGGGGCACCGAATGCATCGGCAGCCGGTGGAGTGCCGTCAGCTCGGGGGCGAGCCACGGCCGGGTGAGTTCGGCGATCGCCGTCACGTCGCCACGCCGGCGACGGCGAGCTCGTCCTGCCAGGCATGGGCGGGCCGATAGCCGAGCAGGTCGCGCGCCCGGTCGATCGCGAGCAGCGTCTCGCGACCGCGGAGCTCCCGTCGCAGTGGCACGTCCGGAAAGACCTCGGCCATCAGATCCGCGCTGTCACGGGTCATGACCGTGTCGGCGGCGGCGACGATGCAGACCTCGGCGCCGGTCGTGTCCGCTTCGAGCGCGCCGCGCACGGCGGCCGCCACGTCCCGCGCGTCGACGTACCCCCACAGGTTCCACTTCCGCAGCCGCGCGTCGGCCTGGAAGCCCGGGAACCTGGCGTAGTCGGACGGCGCCATGATGTTCGAGATCCGGAGCCCGACGAACGGGACACCGGTTCGCCTGGCGAGCTGGGTCGGCGATGGTCTCGCCCACGAGCTTCGAGAGCGCATACGACGACTCCGGGCGAGGCGTGATCGACTCGTCGATCGGGGCGAAGTCCGGTGGCCGGTCGAACGGCAGCCCGAGGACCGTTTCGCTCGACGCCCAGACGACCCGCCCGACGGGCCGGGCGACGGCGGCCTGGAAGATGTTGTACGTCGAGAGCGCGTTGTTCCGGAAGGTCTCGCCCTCCGGTCGGATCTCGGGCGCCGGGATCGCCGCGAAGTGGACGACGGCGTCGGCGCCGACGAGGATGTCCTGGCATTGGCCGAGGTCGGTGAGGTCGACCAGCACGCACATGCCCGTGCTCCGAGCCGTCGTGGACAAGGTCGGCATTGAGGACGTCATGACCGTGGGCACGGAGGTCCTGGACGACCCACCGGCCGCCCTTCCCGCTTCCACCCGTGACGACGATCCGCATCTCGGCCGACGACCCTCAGCCCTTCGACGAACCGAGCGTCAGCCCGCTGATGAACTGCCGCTGGAGGACGAGGTAGACGATGATCGTCGGGATGGCCGCGAGCAGGGCGCCGGCCGCCAGGAGGTTGGTGTCGGTGAAGAACTGGCCCTGGAGGTTGTTCAGAGCCGACGTGATCGGTCGCTTGTCGCCGGTCTTCATCAGCAGCAGGGCCCAGAAGAAATCGTTGTAGATGAACGTGAACTCGAGCGTCGCGAGGGCCGCCAGGGCCGGCTTGCAGAGCGGCAGGATGACGCTCCAGTAGATCCGCCAGACCGAGGCGCCGTCGGCGAGGGCCGCTTCGGTCAGCTCGTGCGACAGCGTCTTCATGTAGTTGCTCAGGACGAACACGCAGAACCCGACCTGGAAGACGATGTTGATCAGGATGATTCCCTGGAACTGGTCGTAGAGCAGCTTGCCGTTGTCGGTGAACGGCGCCGGTAGCCAGAGGTAGAGCTGATAGAGCGGGACGATGATGACCTGTGGTGGCAGCAGGTTGCCGGCCGTGAAGATCATCAGGCAGACGAGGTTGAACCGCCAGCTGAAGCGCGACACGGCGAAGGCGATCATCGACGCGATAAACAGGGTGATGATGACCGAGGGGATCGCGATGATCAGGGAGTTCAGGTAGAAGGTCGTGAAGCGACCCTGGGTGAACGCGTCGATGAAGTTGTCGAAGTTCAGGGCCGTCGGCCACGAGATGTAGCCGTTGGCGAGGGTGTCGGCGTACGGCCTGAAGGCGGTGTAGGCGGCCCAGAGCAGCGGGAACAGCCAGGTGACGGCCATGAAGGTCAGGAAGGCATACAGCGCGATCCGTCGCGGGCGACGGGAGCCGGCGCCTCGGACGAACCCGGCCGGCTTCGAGGACTGCAGCCGTCATCGCTTCTGGTCCCGCATCGTCCGGGTCAGGAACGCGATGATCGGGACGAGGGAGATCAGCAGCAGCACGACCGCGATCGCTGACGCGAAGCCGACCCGGTTCGACTCGCTGATGCCGTTGTTCGTGATCAGCGTCGAGAGCAGCTCGAGGCCGTTCTTTCCGCGGTTGATGATGTAGACGATGTCGAACGCCCGGAGGGCTTCGATCACCGTGATGACGACGATCACGACGTTGATCGGGGCCATCACCGGAAAGACGACGCGGAAGAAGATCTGGCGTCTCGGTGGCCCCGTCGACCTTGGCGGCCTCCCGAAGCGCCGGGTCGACGCTCTTCAAGCCGGCCAGGTAGATGACCATGATGTAGCCGACGTGGCGCCAGCTCGTCGCGACGAGGGCGGCCCAGATGTTCAGGCTCGGATTGCCCAGCCAGTCGATCAGGTTGTCGTTCCGGTTCCGGCCCAGCACGTTGTTGATGAACCCCTGCTCCGGGGCGTACTGCAGCGTCCAGATGATTCCGATGACGGCGAGCGACAGGACGACCGGCAGGTAGAAGATCGATCTGGTAGATGCGCGACCCGCGCAGCTCGCGATCGAGGAGGACCGCCATGAACATCCCGAGCGGGGTCGCGATGAACATCAGGAACGCCAGCCACAGGATGTTGTGCAGGAGTGCCGGCCAGAAGAACGGGTAGGCCGTCAGCAGCGACTCGTAGTTCTTCAGGCCGATGAAGTCCTCAGACGGTGATCGCGCCGATGCCGTCCCACTTCGTGAACGAGAACAGGACCGACACGAACGTCGGGCCCCAGATCAGGATCAGGTCGAGGGCCAGCGGCACGCCGACCATCAGGCCGAGGACCAGCTTGTCGCGTCGGGTCAGGAGGCTGAAGCGCCCGCGGCGGCGGGGCTCGGACACGGCGACCCCCGCCCTCCCGACCACCTGATCGGGAAGCGCGGGGGCGACGCTATCTGGTCCTCGGTCTGCCACGGCTCGGGGGAGTCAGTGGGCCGACCGGCGGCGGCCTAGAGGGTGTCCCAGAAGTCCTGGATCTTCTTCTGCAGTGCGGCGATGTCCTGGTCGGGATTCTGCAGGAAGTCGAGCAGGAAGGCCTGCATGCCGTTCGGGCCGGCGAAGTTCGGGTTGGTGTCGCGATCGAGGAACTGGGTAATTCGCTGAGCGTTGCCGATGACCTCGGCTGCCTTCTTCTGGAGCGGGGTGTAGCCGCTCGCGTCGGCGTCCTTCGACGCCGCGATGTTGCTCTTGTCGGCCGTGACCCAGGCGACCTGGGTCGCGGGCTGGGCGAGGTGCTCGAGGAACGCCTTCGCCGCGTCGATGTTCTTCGGGGCCTTGCTGAGGGCGAACCCGTCGATCGGGGCGTCGAGCGCCTTTTCCGCGTCGAACTCCGTCCCGAAGTCCGGATATGGGAAGAAGTCGAGGTCGTCGAGGTCGGCCTGGCCGGCTTCCTGGAACTGCTGCGAGGTGAACATCCCGTGGAAGTACATCGCCGCCTTCTTCTGGAGGAGCGTCTGCGACGCGTCCTGCCAGATCCGGCCGGCGGCGCCCTCCTGGTGGAACGGCAGGACCTCCTTGAACGTGTCGAAGACCGTCTTGACCTTCGGGTCCGTCCACTTCTCCGTGCCGGCCATCAGGCCGACGTGGAAGTCGTAGCCGTTGAGGCGGAGGTTGAGGATGTCGAACGTGCCCATCGCGGGCCAGCCGTCCTTGTCGCCGAAGGCGAACGGGATCAGGCCGTCCGACTGGATCTTGGTCGCCAGAGTCTTGAGCTGGTCGAACGTCGTCGGGATCTCGTAGCCCTTCTCTTCCCAGAGGCTCTTCCGGTAGAAGACCGCCCACGGATACAGGTAGATCGGGATGAAGTACTGCTTGCCGTCGTTGCCGGTCGATCCGACCTTGAAGGCCTCGCCGTACATGGGCTCGATCTCCGCCCACAGGTCGCTGATGTCCGTCGCCAGCCCCTGCTCGGCGAAGAACCGCATCCGGAAGCCGGAGAACCACGTCCAGACGTCGTCCGGTGTGCCCTGGAGGTACGCGCTGATCTGGTCCTGGAACGTGTTGTGGTCGACCGTATTGACCTTGACCGGGATCGTGGTCGCGGCCGTGAACGAGTCGGCTGCCGCCTGCATCGCGGCCTTCGGCACGGCGTCCGAGTAGTTCGAGCCGAGCGTGACCTCTCCGGTCAGGCTCGGCGGCGGCCCGACAGAGCCGCCCGCCCCACTCGTCGGGGCGCTGGTGCCGCCGCTCGGCGCGCAGGCCGCGAGCAGGCTCGGGACTGCGGCCAGGCCGGCGACCCCGGCCATCCCGCCCAGAACCCGCCGCCGGGTGATCAGTAGGTCGCTCGGCGTGGATTCCTGCGAGCGCGGCGTCTCGGGGTTCCGCATGATCTCCTCCTCCTTGCCGTCCGGCGGTGGCCCTGAATCCCTCGCGGGCACAAACAACGACAGGAACGCGCGGATTGTGTGACGCGGGCAGGCGTTGTGTCAAGGCTCTGGGACGCATTCATGTGCGATTGCGTTGACTTGTGAGATATTGTGGCGGCAATCTGCGCTGCAGGCGGGACGGTGGAAAGGGGCGATGCCTGTGAATGAACGGGCTTCGGCTGGGCCGATTGAGGGAGGATGGGCCTGACGTGCTTGCCCGCCAACGCCAGACCATGATTCTCGAACGCGTTCGCGAAGACGGCGGCGTCCGGGTCGGCGACCTCGCCCGGGAGCTCGGTGTCTCCGAGATGACGGTCCGTCGCGACCTCGAGCTGCTCGACCACCGCGGCCTGATCGAGAAGGTCCATGGCGGCGCCACGTCCCTGCCCGGCAGTGCGTTGTTCGAGCCGGGCTTCGCCGCAAAGTCCGGTCTCCAGGAGCCCGAGAAGGAGGCGATCGCCGAGGCGGCCGTCGCCCTGGTCGCTCCGGGGACGGCGATCGGGATCTCGGCGGGCACGACCACGTACGCTCTGGCCCGGCGGCTCGTCGACGTCCCCGGGTTGACCGTCGTCACGAACTCGATCCCGGTGGCGGACGTCCTCCACGGAGCCGGCCGGAGCGACCAGACGATCATCCTCACCGGCGGGGTACGGACGCCGTCGAACGCGCTCGTCGGCCCGTTCGCCGTGGCGGCGCTTCGAACGATCCACGTCGACCAGGTGTTCATGGGCGTCCACGGCATGGACCCCCACTCGGGCTTCACGACCCCGAACGTCCTCGAGGCCGACACGGACCGGGCGCTCGTGGCCTCGGGCCGCCGGCTCGTCGTCGTCGCCGACCACAGCAAGTGGGGGGTGATCGGGATCAGCTCGATCGCCAGGCTCGACGAGGCAGACACCGTGGTGACGGACTCTGGCCTCAGCGACGAGGCCCGGGAGGTGCTGGAAGGCGAGGTCCGGGAAGTCGTCATCGCCAGGACGGCCCCGTCGCCAGCGGCGACGGCCCCGTCGCCGGCGGACGCAAACGAGGTGATGCTCCACCGGGCGGAGGCGACGCCGGCGGTCGCCGGGTCCAGGCCTTGACCACGACCCGACGCAGGTCGGGTCCCCCGACCGGCGGGACCGACCCGGCACTCGACGACAGCGACCCGATCGCCGCGATCGCCCGCCATCCCCACCGCCGGTACAACCCGCTCGTGGACGAGTGGTTGCTGGTCTCCTCCGAGCGGACCCTTCGACCGTGGCAGGGAAGGCAGGAGCCACCGCCACCGGGCCAGGTGGAACCGTACGATCCGGCCTGCTACCTGTGCCCCGGCAACCAGCGGGCGAATGGCGCCGCGAATCCGGAGTACGCCTCGACGTTCGTGTTCACAAACGACTACGCCGCGCTCCAGCCGGATCCGCCGGCGATGCGCCTGGAGGACGGCCTCCTCCGGGCCGAAGTCGAGGCCGGGACCTGTCGCGTGCTGTGTTTCTCGCGCCGCCACGACCTGACCCTCGCCAGGATGGACGCGCCGGAAGTTCGGCAGGTCATCGACCTGTGGGCCGATCAGACCGCCGAGCTCGGCGCTCGCTTCCAATGGGTCCAGGTGTTCGAGAACCGGGGCGAGATGATGGGCGCCTCGAACCCCCATCCCCACGGCCAGATCTGGGCAGGATCCGCGCTACCCCACGAGGCGGCCCGCGAGGACGCCACGCAGCGGACATACCTGCGCGACACGGGCCGGCGAATGCTCCTCGACTATGCGGCCCAGGAGACTGGCGGGCCGCGCGTCGTGACCGAGGACGAGAACTGGCTGGTCGTCGTCCCGTTCTGGGCGGCCTGGCCGTACGAGACGATTCTGATTGCGAAACAGCCGGTCGGACGGCTGCCAGGTGTCGGCGACGCCGCCCGCGACACGCTCGCGGCGACGCTGATCGGGCTGCTCGGGTCCTACGACCGCCTGTTCGGGCTGTCGTTTCCGTACTCGATGGGCTGGCACCAGGCGCCGTTCGGCGACCACGCAGGCGAGCATTGGCAACTCCACGCCCACTTCTACCCGCCACTGCTGACGGCCAATGTCCGGAAGTTCATGGTCGGCTACGAGCTCCTGGCCGAGACGCAGCGCGACCTGACCGCCGAGGACGCGGCGGAGCAGCTGCGAACGGCGCTGCGAGGGGCCTGAGCCTCGTCCATGAAGGCCCTCGTCTTCGTCGGTCCCGGCGAGATGCCACTCCGCGACCACCCTGACCCGTCGCCCGCTGCCGGCGAGGTTGTCGTCGCCGTCAGGGCGGCCGGAATCTGCGGCTCGGATGTCCACGGCTACCTCGGGGCGACCGGGCGCCGCCGGCCCGGCATCGTCATGGGCCACGAAGCAGCCGGCGATGTCGTCGACGTCGGCCGTGGGGTGACGTCCGTGAAGGCGGGTGACCGGGTGGTCCTTCGGTCGATCCTCTCATGCGGTCGCTGCGAGCGGTGTCTGCGCGGCCAGCCGAATCTCTGCCTCGACCGGCGGGGCCTGGGCATGCACTTCGACGGCGCCTACGCGGAACGGATCGCCGTTCCCGAGGCACTGGTGGTGCCGATGCCGGATACCTTGAGCTACGAGGAGGGCGCTCTTGTCGAGCCGCTCGCCGTCGCGATGCACGCGGTGAACATCACGCCGTTCGCGCTGCTGGAGTTCGTCGTCGTGGTCGGTGCCGGTGCGATCGGGCTGCTGACGCTCCTGGCCGCCCGCCTTCGGGGTGCCGGTTCGATCGTCGTCACCGACCAGAGCGCCCATCGGCTGGCGGTGGCCCGCTCGCTCGGAGCGGACCTGTCGGTCGACGTCACCGCGCAGGACCCGGTCGAGATCGTTCAGGCCGCCACCGACGGCCGCGGGGCGGACGCGGTCCTCGAGGCGGTCGGAATCGGCGCGACGGCCTCCCAGTCGCTGCGCCTGGTCCGGTCCGGAGGGAACGTGACGTGGATCGGCAACTCCGCGCCACTGGTCGAGCTGCCGATGCAGGAGCTCGTCACGCGCGAGCTGACCCTCCGCGGCTCGTACGCGTTCCGCGAGGAGTTCGAGCAGGCGGCGGACGCCATCGCGGAGGGCACGATCGACGTCCGGCCCCTGATCGAACGAAAGGCGCCTCTGGATGAGGGCAGCGACGTGTTCCGGGAGCTGGGGGCCGGCGAGCTCGACGCCATCAAGGTCGTCCTGATGCCGAACGGATGACAGTCCGGTTCGCGATCCTCGGACCCGGCAAGGTCGCCAGGCTCCACGCCGACGCCCTGGGTCGCATCCCCGACGCGCGGCTCGTAGCCGTCGCGGGCCGGAACGCCGAGCGTGCCGCTGGTCTGGCCGAGGCTGCCGGCGCCCGCGTCGACCCGAATCTGGAGTCGACGATCGAGCGCGGCGGCGTCGATGCCGTGATCGTCTGCACGCCCCACCCAGTCCACGCGGAACAGGCGATTGCCGCGGCGAGGGCCGGCCTTCACGTCATCGTCGAGAAGCCGATGGCGCTCGACCCTGCCGACTGCGACGCCATGATCGCGGCCGCTCGGGAAGCCGGCGTCGTGCTGTCGGTGATCAGCCAGCGGCGCTGGTACGCGCCGGTTCTGCGGGTCCGAGCCGCGATCGACGAGGGCCGGATCGGGGAGCCCGGGCTGGCCACCGTCGAGGTCCTGGGCTGGCGCGGCGATGACTACTACGCGATGGACGCCTGGCGCGGGACGCAGGCCGGCGAGGGCGGCGGGGTCCTCGTCAACCAGGCCGTCCACCAGCTCGACCTCCTCCGCTGGTTCCTGGGCCCCGTGGCCGAAGTCGACGCCTGGACCGCCAACCTGAACCATCCCGACCTCGACGTCGAGGACACGCTCGTCGCGTCCATCCGGTTCGCCGGCGGAGCGCTCGCCTCGATCGTGGCCAGCAACTCGCAGCGTCCCGGCCTCCATTGCAACGTCCACGTCCACGGCCGCAACGGGGCATCGATCGGGGTGGAGACGGACGCCGGATCGATGTTCGTCGCCGGCGTCTCGCTGCCCAGCCGGCCGCGGAACGATCTGTGGACGATCCCCGGTGAGGAGACGGCCCCGGATCGCTGGGCTGAGGAGGATGCCGCGGCATTGGCGGGCACTGACCCGGCGAGCCATCATCACGAGCTCCAGCTCCGCGACGTCGTGGCGGCGATTCGTGACGGCCGCCCGCCGGCCGTCGACGGCGACGAGGGCCGGGCGACGGTCGAGCTGCTCGACGCGATCTACCGGGCCGCCCGGACGGGCGAGCGGGTTCACATCGCTGCGGTCGGGGTCTGATCCTGAGGGCAGCCCCTCGCGCGCCGCTACCATGGGCCCACAGACCAACCAGGAGGGACGATGCGGCTCTGGGGTGGGCGGTTCGGAGAAGACAACGACGCGCGGGTGGCCGACTTCACTCGGTCGGTCGAGATCGACTCCGAACTGGCCCTGGACGACATTCGCGGTTCCATGGCTCACGTCCGGGGATTGGGTCGCGCCGGCCTGCTGACCGACGAGGAGGTCGCGGCGCTCATCGCTGGCCTCGAGGGTCTCACGACCGAGGTCGAGGCCGGCACGGTGGAATGGGACCCGGCCCTCGAGGACGTCCACATGAACCTGGAGGCCGCCCTCGCCGAGCGTATCGGGCCGCTCGCCGGCAAGCTCCACACCGGCCGATCCCGCAACGACCAGGTTGCGACCGACCTCCGGCTCTGGCTCAGACGGGCGAGCGAGCGGGTGGACGTGGCGATCCTCGACATGGAACGAGCGCTCGTCGGGCTGGCGGAGCGCGATGGTCAGGCGATCCTCGCGGGCACCACCCACATCCAGCCGGCCCAGCCGGTCCTCCTCGGCCATCACCTGCTTGCCTACGTCGAGATGCTCGAGCGCGACCGAGGCCGGCTTGCCGACGCGGGCCGGCGCGCGAACGTCAGCCCACTCGGCGCCGGGGCGCTCGCCGGGGCGGGCTACCCGATCGATCGAGAGGCGGTCGCCGACGAGCTCGGCTTCGACGGCGTGACCGCGAACTCACTCGACGCGGTCAGCGATCGGGACTTCGTCGTCGAGGCGGTCGGCGCGGCGGCGCTCGGTATGGTCCACCTCAGCCGGCTCGCCGAGGATCTCACCTGGTGGTCGAACCCGCAGTTCGGCTTCGTCCGGGTCGCCGACGCGTTCTCGACCGGCAGCTCGATGATGCCGAACAAGCGCAACCCGGATCCCGCCGAGCTCGTCCGCGGCAAGACCGCCCACGTGATCGGGTCGCTGACGGCCATCCTGGCGCTGCTCAAGGGTCTCCCGCTCGGCTACCAGCGCGACCTCCAGGAGGACAAGCCCGCATTGTTCGGCGCGATCTCGACCTGGGAGGCGTCCCTGGGGATCATGGCCGGGGTCGTCGCGACCCTCACCGTCGACCGTGAACGGATGCGCGCGGCCGCCGATGCGGGCTACACGACCGCCACAGCGGTCGCCGACGCCCTCGTCCGCCGCGGGGTGCCGTTCCGGGTCGCCCACCACATCGTCGGGTCGCTCGTGGCCGAGGCCGAGGGGGAGGGGGTGGGCCTCGACGCGATCTCCGACGCGATGATCGGGTTGGCCCTGGGTGCCGCCGGCGACGAGACCGCCCGCGGGCTGGCTGCCGATCCCGGGATCGGCGACGAGATCCGGCAGGCGGCGTCGGTCGAAGGGCGCCGTCGAGACGTCGGACGTCGTCGGCGGGACGGCCCCCCGCCGCGTCGCCGATGCGCTGGCGGCGGCGCGGCGCCGGCTGAACGCCTGACGCGGCGTCCGCGCGTCATTGCTCGACAACGTCCGATTTCGAACGCCCGGCGAGTCACTCCCGTCCCACGCGATCCTCCGATTTCGGGTTCCGGTATCGGATCGGGCAGAGGGACCGGAGTGAATTCCCGCGGCGTGCGGAATCGGACGATCCGCGCGGGCCGGGCCGAGGGCGTGCCGGGGCGAGCCTCGCCGACGTCAGCGACCGCGCGCCTGGCTGATCTCGAACAGGTGCCCGTCGGGGTCGCGGAAGAAGGCCCGGATCTCCCAGTCGTACTCGACCGGCGGCGTGAGGAACGTCGCGCCGCGCGAACGAAGGACCTCGTACGCGGCCTGGCAGTCGGGCACGCCGAAGATCATCTCGGCGGAGACTCGATCGGGGTCGGACGGCGCCGCAAACGTGACGGTCGGCTTGTCGGCGGTCGGCTCGCCGCCGGTCACGAGGAGCAGCCACTGGCCCTGGAGCTTCATGACGGCCGACGTCCCGCCGTACGCCCGATGAAGCGTCGCTCCGAGCACCGTCTCGTACCACCGGCGGGAAACCTCGGCGTCCGCGACGACGAGCAGATGGGTCAGCTCGACGTCCGGGGTTGGAAAGTCCGACGAGCCAGTCACAGCTCGGTCGTCGAGCAGACGGCGACGTCACGGACGAGGTGAGTGTCCTGTGCCCACGCCTTCGCGAGGATCACGTGGAACTGGGCGTCCGCCCGACCGTGGGGGAGGCGGATCGTCGGCAGCCAGCGTGCCGGCAGGTCGCCGTCGAAGGCGATCGTCCGCTCCCCGCCCAACTCGCCCTCGCCTGCCACGGTTGACGTCCACAGCGTGATCTCTTCCTCCAGCCCCGACGAGACCGTCGCCTTGACCTTCTGGCGGAGTTCCAGCCGAACCTCCTGGAGCTTCGTCGACTCAGTCGTGATCGACAGAAGGCCGCTGAACGGTGCACCGATACAGAGCGGGACAGGTTCGATCGCGATCGCGCCGCGCGCGCCGTCGGCGGCGACGTCGGCCGACGGCCAGAGCGCGTACTGCCCGACGTCGATGACACCCGCGCTCAGCAGCGCGGTTGGCTGCAGCACGACGACGTCGACGTCGATCGACGGATCGAAGCCCGGCACGTCGAGCTTGACCTCCAGCCGCCACGTCAGCCGGCTCACGGTCCCCTCGAACGTGGCCGGCCCGAGCGGCGGGACCGGGAGCTCGAAGGGGTATTCGCGAGTTTCGCCCGCGGCGTGGGTGCCCGGCCCGGCGAGCTGGACCGGCAGCCGCTGCAGGTCATTGCGGTCTGTCTCGATCTGCGTCGTTGTATGGCCCTTGCTATCCCGGACGGTTCGTTCCCATTGCCACTGCTCGGTCGCGATCAGGGTCGCGATGATTCCTCGGACCTCCATCTCCTGCCGGAAGGCGAGCCGGATGGCCCCGGTCGCCAACCGCCCGGCAGGAGCTCCGCGCGATCGAGCGTGACCTCGAAGTCCACGCCCGCGTCGGAGCCGGTTGCTCGGATGGCGGGCGATGGGGGAGTCGTCCCAGCGTCGGTCATCGGTGGCTCCCTCGTTGAGGCATCGGTCATGCCGGTGAGCGCGGATCGGTCAGACGACCGATGACCGCGGCGCGGCCACTTGGGATCGTGCTGTGGCAACGACCGGGCACCCTGCCCGGCGGGACCACGGGAGGATCGTAGATGGCGAAATTCATGGATGTCCATTCCGGGTTTGTCGGCGTCACCGCCCAGCAGCTCAATGAAGCTCATGGGCGGGACCTGGCGATCGAGGCCGACGAAGGGGTCCACTTCGAACGAGCCTGGCTCGACCCGGACATCGGCAAGGTCTTCTGTCTCTCCACCGGACCGACGAAGGAAGCCGTCATGCGGATCCACGAGCGGGCCGGCCATCCGACCGGCGAGGTGTACGAATTGACCGTGGAGGTGGCCTGATGAACGCGCTGCTTCGCCGTCTCGAGACAGGCAGGCCTCGCCGCCTGGCGGTCACGATCTCCGCCCTCTGCGCGACCATCGTGGTCGTCGCCGGGGCGACTGCCGCCGTCACCTCGAGCGACACTCGCTTCGACGACGCCAAGCTGGCCACGGCGCCGTTCAACAACCTCGATGTCGCGCTCGCTGCCGGCTATGGGTCGTTCTACAAGTGCACCGACGAGGAGGGCCTCGGCGCGATGGGCCAGCACTATGTCAAGGGCCCGCTCGTCGACGACCCCAGGCTCGATTCGCTCCGGCCGGAGGTCCTCGTCTACGAGCCGCGGGGCGCCGGCCGCTACCGCCTGGTCGCGGTGGAGTACGTCACGATCAAGGAGGCCTGGGACAAGAAGCACAGCCGGCCGCCGTCGCTGTTCGGCCGGCAACTGACGCTGGTCCCGGCCCCGAATCGCTACGGCCTGCCTGCCTTTTACCAACTCCACGTCTGGCTCTGGGAGAAGAACCCGCGCGGGATCTTCGACGACTGGAACCCCCGCGTCAGCTGTCGCGGCCTGGGCGACTAGCGCAGTCAACCTCGCAGCATCGGCGGCGCCTCACCGAGTGGGGCGCCGCCCCATCATGTGGAGCGCTACCATCGGTCCACGACCTCAGAGGGACCGATGCCCGAGCTCGACACGATCCGGCAAGCACCCAAGGCGCTCCTCCACGACCATCTCGACGGGGGCCTGCGACCGGCGACGATCGTCGACCTGGCCGCCGAGTTCGGCTACAAGGGCCTGCCGACGACCGATCCCGACGCGCTCGCCGCCTGGATTCGCCGCGGAGCCGATCGCAAATCGCTCGAGCTCTACCTCGAGACGTTCGCCCACACCGTCGGCGTCATGCAGGAGCGCGACGCGATCATCCGGGTCGCCGCGGAGTGTGCCGAGGACCTCGCCGCCGATGGCGTGGCCTACGCCGAGGTCCGCTACGCGCCGGAGCTCTCGACCGAGCGCGGCCTCACCCTCGACGAGGTCGTCGAGGCGAACCTCGAGGGCTTCCGGATCGGGATGGAGCGGGCCGCGGTCGCCGGCACCCCGATCGCGATGAAGATGCTCGTCACGGCGATGCGCCAGGCGGCTCGCTCGGTCGAGGTCGCCGCATGTGCCATCCGTCATCGAGACGAGGGGGTCGTCGGCTTCGACATCGCCGGTCCCGAGGAGGGCTACCGACCCACCCGCCACCTCGACGCGTTCGACCTCGTCCGACGCGAGAACTTCCACATCACCATTCACGCGGGCGAGTCATTCGGCGTGGCCTCGATCTGGGAGGCGCTCCAGTTCTGCGGTGCCGAGCGGCTCGGGCACGGCGTCCGGATCGTGGACGACATCAACGTCCGCGACGACGGTTCGGTCGAGCTCGGCCGCCTGGCGGCCTTCGTCCGCGATCGCCGGGTGCCGCTCGAGATGTGCCCGACCTCGAACGTCCACACGGGTGCCGCGCCATCGATCGGCGAGCACCCGATCGACCTCCTCCGCCGCCTCCGATTCCGCGTCACGCTCAACACCGACAACCGGCTCATGAGCGGCGTCTCGATGTCGTCGGAGTTCGCCGCGCTCGACGAGGCGTTCGGGATCGGCCTCGGCGAAATGGAATGGCTGACGATCAACGCGATGAAGTCGGCCTTCGCCCCGTTCGACGAACGGCTGCGGCTGATCAACGAGGTCGTCAAGCCCGGCTACGCTCGGTCTCCGCGCTGCCGAGACGCGCGTAGTCGCAGGCGCCGGCTGAGGGGTGAGGTGCGACCGGGCGGGCCGGCGAACGGTCCCGCTGAACGCTGAGCGTTCCTACGGCGAACGAGCACGGCTGCCGGGCCCGGTTCGCAGCTTTTCTCCGCCCGTTGGAACGCCCGATGAGCAAAACGGCGAACGAGGCGACTTCGGAGCGTCGATTCATCGTCTTGCTCCGCCCGTAGGAACGCGCAGCGTTCAAACCGCGGCACAGGTCGACACGTCTGCCTTTGTTCCGCTCGGAAGCGTCGAATCCCTGCCAAACGTCCACCCCACGCACCTTAGGCGGGTTCGCGAGCCCGGCGCGACGAGTTTGCGGGCGTGTGAGCGGCCCGTTTAGCAGTCAGCGGCTACCGATTCCCCGCGACGCGGCCCGAGTGCTCTCTGGCAGTGTTCAACAACCTGCCTAGGGTTCACCACGCGGACATTTGGCAGCGTCCGGGCAGGACTTGGCGCGCACGCGGATCCGACCGCTCAATCCGTGTGGAACACCTCGCGGAGGGTTTTCCACCATGTCCCGGGATCGCGATCGGGGAGCGGCTCCTGCATCGCATCGGTCAGCGCCCACCAGCGCTGCGTCTCCGGGTCCGCGGCCATCGCCGCCATGTCCGCGGCGAAGTCGTCACCGACGTATTCGAAGTAGGCGAACAACTGCCCGCCGTTGCGGTAGATCGAGTAATTGCGGATATTCGACCGGCGGATCTGGTCGAGGACGCCCGGCCACGGAGCGGCGTGCAGGCGCTCGTACTCGGCGATCGCCTCGGGCCGCACGTTGATCAGCTGGCCGAACCGTCTCATCGCTCGGCGCCGGCGGCTCCCGATGCCATCGCCGCAAGCGCGACCTCGGAGGCGATTGCCCGCCACTCCTCGCCGTCCGGGAAGCGATAGCGCGACAGCGACTCGGGCCGCATCTCGGCGCTGTAGCCGGGCCGGGTCGGCACGACATAGCGCGCGTCCTGGATGACCACCGGGTCGAGGAAGTGCTCGTGGAGGTGGTCGACGTACTCGATCATCCGCCCGTCGAGCGAGCCACTGACGCAGACGTAATCGATGATCGAGAGGTGCTGGACCAGCTCGCACAGGCCGACGCCGCCCGCATGCGGGCAGACCGGGACGCCGAACTCGGCGGCCATGAGCAGGACGGCGAGGACCTCGTTGACGCCCCCGAGCCGGCACGAATCGATCTGGCAGACGGAGATCGCCTCGGCCTGGAGGAGCTGCTTGAACATCACCCGGTTGTGGACATGCTCGCCGGTCGCCACGCGGATCGGGGCCACGGCGCGGGCGATCGTCGCGTGGCCGAGGATGTCGTCGGGGCTCGTCGGCTCCTCGATCCAGTAGGGGTCGAACTCGGCGAGCTGCGCCATCCAGCGGATCGCCTCGTCCACGCCCCAGCGCTGATTGGCGTCCACGGCCATCATCCGCTCCGGCCCGATCTCTTCGCGGACGATCCGGGCCCGCCGCCGGTCATCGTCGACGTCCGCGCCGACCTTGAGCTTGAACCGCGTCCAGCCATCCGCCAGAGCCTCGCGGCAGAGCCGCCGGATCTTGTCGTCCGGGTAGCCGAGCCAGCCGACGGACGTCGTGTAGGCGGGATACCCGTCCCGCCGGAGCTCGGCCTCGCGATCTGCGCGCGTGGGGGCAAGCGCCCGCAGCCGATCGAGGGCTTGCTCCGGCGAGAGGGCATCGGCGATGTAGCGGAAGTCGATCAGGGCGACGAACTCCTCGGGAGTCATGTCGACGATGAGCTTCCAGAGCGGCTTGCCGGCTGCTTTCGCGAACAGGTCCCAGGCCGCGTTCACGACGGCCGCCGTGGCGAGGTGGATGACGCCCTTCTCAGGCCCGATCCAGCGCAGCTGGCTGTCGCCGACCAGCTCCCGCCAGAACGCGCCCATGTCGGCGAAGAGCGTCTCCGTCGTGCGACCGAGCACGAGTGGCCGGAGCGCCTCGACGGCGGCGACGACGACCTCCGTGCCGCGTCCGGTCGTGAATGTCAGGCCGTGGCCCTCGAGGCCGTCTCCGGCGTCCGTCCGGATGATCACGTAGGCCGCGGAGTAGTCCGGATCGAGGTTCATCGCATCAGAGCCGTCGAGCGACCGCGAGGTCGGGAACCGGACGTCGATGACGTCGAGAGCGGTGATCTTCGCCACGCTCAGCCCTTCAACGCGCCGAGCAGCAGGCCGCGCGAGATGTAGCGTTCCAGCACGATGGCCATGACCACGACCGGGACGATCATGATCAGGACGAGGACTGACATCGCCCACCACTGCGGCCCGCGCGTCGCGTCCTGCGCCGCAACGAGCAGCGGCATCGTCTGGGACTCTGCCCCGGACAGGATCAATGCGACGAGGTACTCATTCCAGGCGAAGATCAGGACGATCAGGTACGTCGCGACAAGGCCGGGTGTCGAGAGCGGCAGGACGATCGATCGCAGGATCTGGTAGATCGAGGCGCCGTCGACGGACGCGGATTCCTCCAGCTCCTTCGGAAACGCGGCGAAGTAGTCGCGCATGAGCCAGACGGCGATCGGCAGGTTGACCGCGACGTACGTGACGATCAGAGCCGGCAGGCTGTCGAGCAGCCCGACCTGCTGGAACAACACGTAGATGGGGACCACGACCGCGATGGGCGGGAGGATCCGCTGCGAGATGAGCCAGAAGGCGATATCGCCGTTTCCCAGGCTTCGCCTGAAGCGCCGTCCGATCGTCTGGGCGAGGATCAGGAACACGGCGATGGCGGACGGGACGGCGATCTGCCACGGAGCTCCGAGCACCATCCCGCCGAAGGCGAGGACCATCGCCCCTACGAACAAGCCGATGATCCCGACGCGTGGCCGGTACGTGAATCGCACGAGCGCATAGGCCGACGCCGCACCGAGCACGAGCACGATCAACGCGCTCGTAAAGCCAACGATCAACGTGTTGATGTAGGGCCTTAGTGTGTCGTTGCCGAGGTCGACGAGGATGTTCTTCCAGGCATCCAGCGTGGGTTGGAAGTCGACGAAGGGAAGGTAGAAGGGCCCGCGGTCGACGTCGACGGGCAACTTGAGCGACGTCACGACGAGCCAGTAGAGCGGGAACAGGACGATGAACGCCCAGAGGATCAGCAAGGCGTACGCGGCCAGCTTGCCGAGCGGCGACAGATCCAGGGCGGACCGCCGACGGAGTGGGTTCCGAACGGTCACGTGGTCTCCCTGGCGACGGGTCGCCGGATCAGGCTGACATATGCCGTCGCAGCGATCGTCACGACGATGAGGAGGAGGTAGGCGATCGCGGCCGACCGACCGAGATTGAGCGTCCGCCAGTCGAGGTAGGCCTGCAGACTCAACGACTGCGTCGCTGTGCCGGGACCGCCGCCGGTCAGGATGTTCGGCATGTCGATGATCTTGAACCCCTCGATCATCCGGATCAGGACGATGGTCGTGCTCACCGGCAGGATCGCCGGGAGCGTGATGTGGATGAACGACCGGAAGCGGCTGGCCCCATCAACCAGGGCCGCCTCGCGCACTTCCTGGTCGAGTCCCTCGAGGGCGGCGAGCAGGACGATGAACACGAACGGCGTCCACTGCCACGCATCCCCGATCAGAACGGCGACGCGCGCCAGCCACGGATCGGTGACCCAGGTGAAGTTCGTCAGCCCGAACGCAGCCCAGACCGGCTCGAACGGTCCCTTTGCTCGTGTCCGTCATCATCCGGAACATGTAGCCGACGCCGATCGGGGTGATCGTCAGGGGAATCAGGAAGACAACCCGGAAGAATCGACGGCCCCAGAGCGGCTGGACGGCAAGAAGCGCAAGGCCGAGCCCGAGCGCGTACTGGATCCCGATGCCCGCGAACACATAGATCAGCGTCACGACGAGCGCTCCGGGCCGGCCCGCCTCGGAGGCAAGTGTCCCCACGACGATCCAGAGGAGGCCGAGAAAATAGAGTCCGCCGACCAGGCGGAGGAGGAGGCCCAGCCGGCGGACGCGTCCACCGCGGACGCTGCGGGCGAAGAGCCAGGCGACAAGAACCACGCCTGTCGCGAAGATCGCCCACCCGAGAATTGTCGGCGTCCCGAGGACGCCGAGGAGGTGGCTGCGCTCGGTGCCGAAGAGAAGCACCTGGAAGTTCGTGAAGCCGACGAAGTCGATGTCGACCCGGCCACGTTCGAAGACGAGCCGCGAGAACGCCAGCGTCAGCGAGGCGACGAGCGGGAAGATCGAGAGAAGCAGGATGACGAGGACCGTGGGCCAGATGAACAGCCACCTGGCAGCCCCGTCCGAGCGCCACGCGCCGAGCGAGGGGCCCGCTCGGCGCGTCGGGCGCGTACCGACGGTCACGCCATGGGCGGGACCCTCGGGCTCGAGGTCGATCGATCTATCGCTGGACGCCAAGGCTCGACGTGTACGCGGCGAGCTGCTTGTCACGGCCCTCAGCGTCCGTGATCTGGTTCCAGCCGTCCGTGATGGCCTGCATCGTCTCCTCGACCGTCAGCTCGCCCGCAATGTACTGCGAGACAGCCGTGTCGAGAACGTCCTGTTCGTACTCCTTCGACTTCGGGATCCGGAGGTCGAGGACCATGTTCGGATTCTGTAGGCTGGCTTCGATTGCGCCGAGGTACTGGGCCGCTGCCGCATCGCTCATGCCGACCGCCTTCCACGGTGCCAGGTCCTCGAAGTGCGAGGTGCGGTACGGGTTGAACCCGGTCTTGCCGAGGGTCACGTCCTCACTGGACTGTGCCGGTGCGCTCATGTAGGCAAGGAACGCGTAGGCCGCGTCCTTCTTCTCCTGGGCTGCCGCCGCGTTGATCGCGCCGGACCAGCCACCGAACGAAGCAAACGGGGCGTAATTGACCCCATCGACCATCTGGGGGCAGGTCGTCGCGTCGCACGGGACGAGCTTGCCGGTCGCCCGGTCGAGGATTTCCTTCCAGCCGGGCGTGATGACCGCGCCGACCTTGTCCTGCACCGTCGAGGTCGCCGGGTCGAGCGCCAGCGTGCCGATATCGCCCCAGTCCATCGAGAGCGCGCAGCGCCCGGTCGTGAACAGGCCGCGGGTGTCGCCGACGCCGAGGTTCGACTCGTCAGGTGGTCCGAAGTCCATCGTCTTCTTGTAGGTCTCGAGCGCCTTCTTGAAGGCGTCGTTGTTGAACAGCGGATTCATGTTCGCCGTGTCGAAGAATGCGCCTTCCTCAGTGCCCTTCGCCTGGAGCAGGCCGCCGGCGACGGAGATGATCCACCAGTAGCTCTGCTGGCCCTTCTTCTTCGCGATGCACGAGCCGTAGTCGGCCTCGCCGTCGCCGTTGAGGTCCTTGCCGTCGTGCTCCGCGGCGACCGCGAGGTACTCATCCCACGTTGTCGGCGGCGTCGTGATCAGGTCGGACCGGTAATAGACCATGTGGAAGTCGCCGTCGAGCGGGATCGTGTAGACCTTGCCGCCGTACGTCGCGTTGAAGTCGCGGAAGAACGGACCGACGTCCTGCCAGTCCACGACGGGATCGCCCTCGACCCGTCCGGTGATGTCCTCGAGGTAGCCCGGACCGACGAAGTCGCCGAGCCACTGCGGGTTGAATACGAAGGCGTCGTAGCTGTTGGCACCTGTAGACAGGTCGAGAATCGCCTTCGTGTAGATCTCCTGGAAGGCGACGGCCTCCACGTTGATCTTGGCGCCGGTCAGCGCCTCGAAGTCCGGCGCGCGCCGCTGGAGCGGCTCCGCGATCTGCGGACCGTTGAACGTCAGCAGGCTCACCTCCACGCCGGTGAAGTCCGCGCCGCCAGACCCGCTCGCGGCCGGCTCGGATGCGGCCGGGGCAGAGGCTGCCGGACTTGTTGCTGAAGACGGGGACGGGCTGGCAGCCGGTCCGCACGCCGTTGCCACGAAAATCGGGATGATCGCTGCCGCGACCAAGCGGTACCGCGACACCACGGGTGGACCCTCCTCACACTGTCCATTCCGGCCGTTCGTCCAGCATGTTGAACAGAAGGCCGTAGGCTGGACAGTATGCGGAGAGGTTGCGGCATAGTCAAGATGCGGAACGACAGCCAGCCGGCTGTCCAGCCTGCGCTATGATCCCCTCCTGGCGCGCACCGGACGTGCGCCGGACCAGGAGATGAAACGGAGGGGCCGCGCGTGGCCGGCGTAGAGGAACTGATCGATCAGGACGCCGGCGTCGGGGCGGAATCGCTGGCTCCGGCCGTCACGCGCGCCGCGGCCATTCTCGACGTCCTCTCCGAGAACGCGTCAGTGGCGCTGGGCCCGAGCGAACTGGCGAGACGGCTGGGCCTCCCGAAGTCATCGATCGCGAACATCTGCGGGGCACTCGCGGACGTCGGGCTCCTCCGCCGCGTCGGGACCGGCTTCGCGCTCGGACGCAAGCTGGCGGAGCTGGGCGGCGCCTACCTCATCGCCGTCGACATGGTCCAGGAGTTCTACGAGGCCGCTCGCCGCCTTCCGACCGGATCTGAAGAGACCGTCCAGCTGGCCGTTCTCGATGGGCTCGAGATGACATACCTTGCCCGCCACGACGGGCGGCAGCCGGTTCGCCTCACGTCTCAGATCGGGCGACGCCTGCCGGCGACGAGCACGGCCACCGGCAAGGCCGCGCTCGCGTCGCTGGACCCGAAAGAACTCGTTCGCCGCCTGGACGGTCTGACGAGCCTGCCGGCCACGACGGCCAAGGCTCACCGCAGCGTGGACGCCCTCCTCGATGACCTCGACGTGGTTCGCGCGCGGGGATACTCCTTCGACGACGAGGAGACCATGGAGGGCGTCGTCTGCTACGGGATCGCCGTGCCGGGTCGCCAGCCCGGAGAGGGCCCACATGCAGCGAGCATCACCCTTCTCAAGGTGCGCGCCACGGACGACCGGGTGCCCGCCCTCGTGGCAGACCTGCGAACCCTGGCCGCTGAACTGTCGGATCCGCTGCGGGCCCTCGATCGGCCGGTCAACCGCTGACGGCGAGCCCATAGACGCCGATCGCAGTCCGGCCGAAGACGGCCGCGCGTTCGTCCGGTGTCAGGCCCTGCGTCAGGACCCGGGCCGCGTCGAGCACTTCGCCATACGACCCCGCGAGGAGGCACACGGGCCAATCCGAGCCGATGAGGAGCCGGCGGGGCCCGAACGTCTCCAGCGCAACATCGACGTACGGGGCGAGATCGGCCGGCGTCCACGTCAGCCAGTCCGCCTCGGTGACCATGCCCGAGACCTTGCACCAGACGTTCGGCTCCTTGCCGAACGGGCGGATCAGGCTCGCCCACGGTTCGAGCTGGCCGACGCTGATCGGCGGCTTCGCGATGTGGTCGATGACGAAGCGGACCGCTGGCAGGGCCCTGACCGTTTCGAGCGCCGCCGGCAGCTCGCGCGGCCTGACCAGCAGGTCGTACGCAAGCCCGGCCGCTCCGACGGCGGCGATCCCGCGCCGAACGTCCGGTCGCAGCAGCCACTCGGCGTCTGGCTCGTCGTGGACCTGGTGGCGGATCGCGACGAGGCGGTCGCCGCCGACGCCCGCGCGCAGCCGCTCGAGCGCGCTCGGGACGTCCGGATCGGTCAGGTCGACCCAGCCGACGACGCCGGCGACGAACGGCGTGCTCGCCGCAGTCGCGAGGAACGAGACCGTTTCGCTTTCGCTCGACCGCGTCTGGACGAGGACCGTCCGGTCGATGCCGGCGTCGCGCGAGCAACGGCCGGAGGTCGTCTGGATCGAACCGCCGGCGGATCGGTGCCAGCGCGTCCGTCATCCACGGATAGTCGGCCTCCGCCGGATCCCAGAAGTGGTGGTGTGCGTCGACGATCATCGATCGGCCTCAGTCGGGGGTCGGCGCGTCTGGCGGGATGAGCTGTTCCGAACGAAGCTCGGCCCACAGGTCGGGCGGGATCGGCAGCGCGAAGAGGGCAGGGTACTCGTCGAGGTGATCGACCCGCCGGACACCGGCGACCAGCGACGCCACGGCAGGGTGGGCGAGCGGGAACTGGACGGCCGCCGCCTTCAGGGGCACGCCGTGGCGCGCGCAGATCGCCGCCAGCCGCTGGGCTCGCCGCAGCCGATCCTCCCCGGCAGGGACATAGTTGAAGCGACTGCCGGGCGTCGGGTCAGCCAGGATCCCGCTGTTCATGACCCCACCCACGATGACGGCGATCCCGCGTTCCTCGCACAGCGGCAGTAGCTCCGGGAACGCCTCCTGGTCGAGGAGGGTGTATCGGCCGGCCAGCATGAACACGTCGAAGTCCCCTTCGCGGGCGAAGCGTGCCAGCATCGCCGACTGGTTCATCCCGGCGCCGATCGCCGAGACGACACCGGACTCCCGGAGCCGTGCAAGCGCCGGATACGCACCGTCGATCGCGGCCTCCCAATGGTCGTCCGGATCGTGGATGAACGCGACATCGATCCGGTCCAGCCCGAGCCGCTCCAGGCTCGCTTCGATCGACCGAATGACGCCATCGCGGGAGTAGTCGAAGACCGGACGGACGGGACCCGTGTCGACGTAGAAGGCGTTCTCCCGCCCGTCGAACTCCTGGCGATCGACGTCGGCGTCCGACCCGACCTCGCCTTCGGGACGGATCAGCCGGCCGACCTTCGTCGACAGGACGAACTCGTCGCGCGGTCGCTCCCGCAGGACCCGGCCCATCCGTCGCTCGGAGCTGCCGTAGCCGTAGAGCGGTGCCGTGTCGAAATAGCGGACGCCGATCTGCCACGCCCGACCGATCGTGGCGGCTGCCTCGGTGTCGTCGACCGCTGCGAACAGCCCGCCAAGGGACGCACCGCCGAGCCCGAGTCGCGTCACCACCGCCGGCGTCTGTCCGAGCCGGCGCCGCTCGCCCGGATCGAACGGCATTCCTTCCCTCCTCGGCAGGCTTGGAATCTGTTGACGCCGGTGCCAAGGCTATCGTATCGTCCAGTCTGCCGTCCACTGACCAGAATGCTGAACGAGATGGAGTACCCGTGCGCCTGATCAGTTGCCGGACCGCGGCAGGCGAGACCCTCGGCGTCGTTGCCGACGGGAGGTGGCTGAGCGCGGCGGAGCTCGTCGATGGCGGGCCGGCGACGATCGCGGCGCTGCTCGAGCGGGACGCCGCGGCACTGGCTGCCCTCGGGACCGCCGCGGCCAGCGGTCAGATCCAGGATCGCGGCCACCTGCTGTCGGAGGCCGATCTGTTGCCGCCCGTGCCGAGGCCCGGCAAGGTCGTCGCCATCGGCCGCAACTATCGGGAGCATGCCGAGGAGGAGGGCGTCGCACCACCGGACGCTCCGCTCGTGTTCGCCAAGTGGCCGAGCTCCGTTGTCGCCCACGGCGCCGAGATCCGCTGGGACCCCGCCCTCACGGACCAGGTGGACTATGAGGCTGAGCTCGCCGTGATCATCGGCCGGCCGGCGCGGCGGGTGTCCGAGGCCGACGCTCTCGACCACGTATTCGGGTACACCTGCCTCAACGACGTATCGGCCCGCGACCTCCAGTTCGGCGACGGGCAGTGGGTCCGCGGCAAGTCGCTGGACACCTTCTGTCCGATGGGACCGGTTCTCGTCACGGCCGACGAGATCGGGGATCCCCAGGCGCTCGCGATCCGATGCACCGTCGGCGAGGAGGTCCTCCAGGACGCGAACACCGCATCGATGTTCTTCAGCGTCGCGGAGATCATCAGCTTCTGCTCGCAGGCGTTCACGCTGGAGCCGGGCGACGTCGTGGCGACCGGCACACCGCCGGGGGTCGGGGCATTCCGCACGCCGCCGCGCTTCCTGCGCGATGGCGAAGTCGTCGGTGTCGAGATCGAACGGATCGGGCGGCTCGAGAATGTCTGCCGCCATGACGGGCTGGGTCTGTCGGCATGAGCGCGACCGGCGCCTCGGAACGGTTCCTCGTCACCGGCGCGCTGGGATGCATCGGGGCGTGGACCGTCCGGGCGCTTGTTCGCGAGGGCGTCCCCGTGGTCGCCTTCGACCTCGGTCGCGATCGACGCCGGCTGGCCCAGATCATGAGCCAGGAGGAGCTCGACGCGGTCTCGTTCGAACGTCGGCGACATCACCGACCTCGCCGGCGTCCAGGCGATGCTCGAGCGGGAGGCGATCACGAACGTCATCCACCTCGCCGCTCTCCAGGTGCCCTTCTGCCGGGCCGACCCGCCGCTCGGCGCGCTGGTCAACGTCGTGGGCACGGCGAACGTCTTCGAGGCGGTCAAGCGGAGCCCGAGCGTCACGGCCCCGCTCGTCTACACCAGCTCGATCGGAGCATTCAGCGCCGGCGACGCCAACCCGGAGTCACACCGGCTCGAGGAGAGCGCCGAGGGCCACCCGACCACGCACTACGGGGTCTACAAGGCGGCCAATGAGGGCACTGCCCGCGTGTATGCCCTCGACGACGGCGTGTCGAGCATCGGGCTCCGGCCGATGACGGTCTACGGAGCGGGTCGCGACCAGGGGATGACCAGCACACCCACGACCGCGATCGCGGCTGCGGTCCTCGGCGTCCCGTACGCGATCAGCTTTGGTGGCCGAACCCTGTTCCAGTACGCGGAGGATGTCGCGCGGACGCTCCTGGCAGCCAGCCGGAGCGGCCTCGATGGGGCGCACGTCTTCAACCTCGGTGGCTCATCGGTCGACATCCCGGACTGGATCGAGGCGATCGAGGGGGCGGTCCCCGAAGCGGCCGGCCTGATCACGTTCGCCGCCGACAACCTGCTGCCGTTTCCGTCCGAGATCGAGCATGCGGCCCTGGTGGCGCTCGGGGACATTCCCGTGACACCCTACGAGGATGGGATCAAGGCGACCGTCGACATCTTCCGCCGCCTCGCCGCCGACGACCGACTCGTCGGGTCGGAGCAGGGCATCGCGCCCGTCACCGCAAGCCGGCCCTGACCGGGCGGCGACCTGATGCCGGTCTACGCCGATCCGACCGACGGCACGACTGTCTCCGTCGCGGTGCTCCGCGCATGGACGGAACGGCTGCTCGAGTCGATCGGGACCCCAGCCGACATCGCGGCGGACGTTGCCGAGGTGCTTCTCGCATCGGACAGGCGGGGCATCGCCTCGCACGGGACCGCCCGCCTCCCGAACTACCTCGCACTCGTCGAGGCCGGCGTCATGGACCCGGCCGCACGCCCGATACAGGAAGCCGGCCGCCCGGCCATGGCCCGGTTCGACGGCCAGAACGGCTGGGGCCACCACGCGAGCCGTGTCGCCGTGGACTGGGCGATCGAGGCGGCCGTCAACCTGGGGACGGCGACCGCGGTGATCCATCACTCGAACCACTACGGGATCGCCGGCTGGTACGCCCTCCGGGCCGCGGAGCGGGGGATGATCGGGATCAGCCTGTCGAACACCTCGCCACTCGTGGCCCCGACCCGTGCCCGGGAGCCGCTCATCGGGACGAACCCGATCGCGATCGCCGCGCCCGCCGGCCGCTTCGGGACGTTCTGCCTCGACATGGCGACCTCGACCGTTCCGCGCGGCCGGATCGAGGTCGCGGCTCGGCGTGGAGAGGAGCTCCCGGTCGGTTGGGCGATCGACGCAGACGGCCGCCCGGCCCGCACCCCGGACGCGGCCCTTGCCGGGGCGCTCCACCCGCTCGGCGGCGAGGAGTCGACGGCGGGCTACAAGGGCTACGGCCTGGGGCTGGCGGTCGACCTCATGACGGGAGTCCTCGCCGGCGCGGCGTTCGGTCCGAACATCATCGGGCTGTTCAGCACGGAGGCGGCGTCCGATCTCGGCCAGGCCTTCGTCGTGATCGACCCGACGGCGGCCGACCCGAGCGGCGGGTTCGTGGAGCGGGTCGAGGCGTACTTCGACCGCCTGATCACGGCCCCGACGGCCCCGGATGCCCCGGGTCGCGTCCTGATCCCCGGCGAGCCCGAGGCGGAAGCCGAGCGGCGAGCCGACGCCCACGGGGTCGTGATCGACCCGGTCCACGCGGCGAATCTCGTGGCGCTGGGCGAGCGCGCCGGGATCCCGTTCCCGGCGTAGCGGTTCCGGCCCCGCCCTCGCCAGCGTCGGGCGCCAAATGCTCCGATTTCGCACGCCGGGCGAATCCACTTCCGTTCCATGCGACCGTCCGAAACCGGACTCCGGAATCGGACGAGCCGAGCCGGCAGGAGTGATTTCCGCCGACGTTCGATTTCGGACGATCGGGCAAGAGGGCGGGCCCGACTCGACGGTGCCGCGCTCTCAGCCGGCCGGCAGCTCGATGACGAAGCGGCTTCCGCCGTAGCCGTTCGGCTCCAGCCAGACCCGGCCGCCCATCGCGTCCATCAGCCGGCGGGCCGCGAACAGGCCAATGCCCGAGCCGCGGCTGCGACCGCGACCGTCGATCCGGACGAACGGCTCGAAGACGCTCTCCCAGTCCTCGACCGGGACGCCTGGTCCGTCGTCGGTGACGTAGACCTGGATCGCGGCGTCGACCTGCCACGCCCCGATGCTCACCCCGTCGGCTGACGGCGCGTACTTGGACTCGTTCTCGAGCAGCTGCTCCAGGACCTGCTTGAACCGCGCCTCGTCGCCGATCGCGACGAGCGGCTCCGGCTGGCGGTCCCAGCGGATCGGGTGCGGCCGAAGGAGGAATCGGAGGGCGTCGACCGTTTCGTCGACCGCGCCCACCGCGTCGAACGGTTCGCGCGACAAACCGGTCAGCCCCTCGCCGCGCACGGACGCGAGGATCGAGTCGACGAGGTGGTCGAGCCTGGCGACCTGGTCGAGCGCGGCGTTGCGCCAATCGATCGCCGTCGACGGCTCGGCGGCGGGTCCGATGCCGGCAGCGGCCTCGCCCAGCAGGTCGAGGTAGGCGCGGACGACGGATAGCGGCGTGCGCAGCTCGTGGGTCACGACCGACAGGAGCTCGGCCCGCGCCGCGTCGAGCGCGGTCAGCTGGACGAGCCTGCCCTCGACCTCCGCCTGGAGCCGTCCCTTCTCGACGATCCCTGCCAGCAGCGCCCCGATCGTCCGGAGAAACTCGATCTCCTCGTCCCGGAAGGCACGGTGCTCCCGGGTCTGGACGTTGAGCACCCCGATCACCCGGTCGTGCCAGACGAGTGGCACCGACAGCATCGCCGCGAGCCCCTCGATGTCGAACCCGCGGACCCACGAGAAGCGAGGGTCGACGGCCACGTCCTCGACGGCGATCGGCTCGCGCGCCTGGGCCACTCGGCCGGTGATCCCCTGGCCGAACGCGAGGCTGACGCGGCCCACCTGGGTCCGGTCGAGCCCGTTCGTCGCGGCAAGGGTCAGCCGCGGTTGCTCGCGATCGGCGAGGTAGAACGAGCAGACCTCCACCTCGAGCGCGGTCGTCGTCCCGTCGACGATCGCCCGCATCAGCTCGTCCCAATCGCGTGCCTGCGTCGCGAGCTGGGCGATCTCGTGGAGGAAGGCGAGCTCGCGGAGTCGGCGCTCGGTCCTGACGATCTTCGACGGCATGTCGCCGATTATCCGGTCTGGACGTCCACGCGGCAGATCGACCGCTCGGCCAGCGCGACCAACCGGTCGGCCACCAGCTCGACCGGCAGACCGCTGCCGCCGTAGAGCTGGTCGAACGCGCCGAAGCTCGTCACGACCGTCAGGAGATCCGATGCCTCTCGGATCGAGACGCCCGGCCGGAGATATCCCTGTCGCGACAGACGACGGGCGAGGAGGCGCATGCCGGGTCGCCGGCCATCCTCGAGCGCGGCCACGGCGCTGACCGCGTCCGGGTCGATGGCGGCGAGGGTGAACAACGCCCGGGCGAGGTCGGGGCTCACGGCATACATCCGGATCGATTCGCGCATGGCGCGCCTGAGTGCCTCGAGCGCATCTGGAAGCCGGTTGGCCTCGACAAGCCGTTCGAAGCCCGCAGCCTCGCGCAGCTGGTAGGCCAGGGCAGAAAACAGGCCGGCCCGTGACCCGAACAGGACGTAGACGGTCGAACGGGAAACGCCCGCCACCCGCGCGATCTCCTCGACCTTCAGGGCGCCGAGCGGCCCTCGCTCCAGCGTCGCACGCGCAGCGTCGAGGATCCGCCGGCGCGTTCCCTCGGCCGTCTCAGCGCGTACCCGCTGGAGGTACTGACGTTTGTCCATAGTCGACATCCTACTTCATCGGACAGTCTGTCCATCAGAAGACACGATGTCCGACGAAATTACGGACCAGAAGGTTCCGCGGTCGGACACGTCCGAGGAGACGACCATGAAGAAGACAAAGACCCCGGTCCTGATCGTCGGCGCCGGCCCGGCCGGTCTCGTAACGGCTCTCGATCTGGCCAGCCACGGCGTCCGATCGATCGTCGTCGAGCGGCATCCCGGCACGTCGATCTTCCCGCGTGCAACGGCGGTCAGCCTTCGTTCGATGGAGATTCTGCGAAGCGCCGGCCTCGAGGCGGAGATCAGGGCGTTCAGCGCGAACGTCCGGCCGCTGATGTCGATGTCGGCAGATCTCGCTTCGCCGGAGCACATGGCATTCCCGCTCGGATTCCCGTCCGACGAGGAAGCCATGGCTGTCAGCCCGACCCGACCGGCCGTCTCGCCACAGGATCACATCGAGCCTGTCATCAGGCGGCGTCTCGAGGCCATGGGCCTCACGGAGCTCCGATTCGAGACCGAGCTCGTCGCGCTCAGCCAGGCGGCCGGCGGCGTGGTGGCCACGCTTCTCGACCTGCGGACGGGCGAGCGCTCGACGATCGCTGCCCAGTTCGTCGTCGGCGCCGACGGCGCCCGGAGCACCGTCCGCGACCTTCTCGGGATCCAGGCCGAGGGCCCCACCGATCTCGAGCATCACGCGGCGATCCTCTTCCGGGCCGACATGTGGTCGATCGTCGGTGAACGGCGCTACGGGCTGTATTTGATCGGCGATCCGGACAATGCCTCTGTCGTCGTTCCGACCGGACCTGACGATCGCTGGCTGCTCGCGGCCCCGACCGATCGGGACGGGGCGGAGCGAATCGCCGCGGATCCGGAGAAGGCCGCGGAGCTGGTCCGGATGGCGGCGGGTGTGCCTGAACTCGCGGTCGAGATCCTCGCGGTCCTGCCGCTCTCGTTCTCGGCCCAGGTCGCCACCCGCTGGCGAGACGGCAACGTCTTCCTCATCGGCGATGCGGCGCACCGGATGCCGCCGTACGGCGGGCGCGGGATGAACACGGCGATCGCCGATGCCCGCAACCTGGCCTGGAAGCTGGCCTGGGTGATCCGCGGCGTTGCGGAACCCGCGCTGCTCGACACGTTCGAGGCAGAGCGGGGTCCGGTCGGGCGGATGAACATCGGGCTTGCGCTCTCGCGCTTCCCGGAGCGGCTCGCAGAGAGCGGGCTCGACCTTCGGCTGCCTCCGGGTCCGCTACCCGAGGCAAGCGACGACGGTCTCGCCGAGGACATCGGCTACGTCTACCGCTCCGAGGCGATCGTCCGCGAAACGGATGAAGCGGCGCCGGGTGGCCACGCCGGCCCGGGGTTCCGGCCCGATGCCCGACCGGGTGCGCGGGCACCCCACGCCTGGCTCGAGGTCGAGGGCGGGCGGGTCTCGACCCTCGACCTTGTCGACGGCGGGCTCGTCCTCCTCGCGCGGGGATCGGGCGCGGCATGGCAGACCGCTGCTCGGGCGTTCCAGCCTCCGCCACGGGTGCTCGCGATGGTCGCGGCCCTCGGCCCGGCCGTGCCGCTGCCGCCGCGAGTCCCGCTGACCGTTCGGGCGGTCGGGCGCGGGCTGACCGATCCGGACGGGTCGTTCGCCGCGACCTTCGGCCTGGAGGAAGGCGGGGCGGTCCTGGTCCGGCCGGACGGCCACGTCGCGGCGCGCTGGCGGTCGGCGCCGGCCGATCACCGTTCCGCCCTCGTCGCCGCCGTGGCGACCGCGCTCGGATCAAGCGTGGCCAGGGCCGGGGTCAGAGCCGCGGCGTGACCGCGGCCACCAGGCCACGGCGACACCGGGGCACATAGAGAGAGCGGCCAGGTCGTCGACCTGGCCGCTCTCGACTGCGATGGTGCCGTTGCCTACGGGGCGGTCACCACGATGTTCGTCTTGACGACGGTGGTCCCCGGAACTCCGGAGGCCCCCATCTCGGTGGTCAACGTGCCGGTCCCAATCGAGTTGCCGAGCACGATGAGCGAGTACGTGACCGACCCGCCCGGCGTCGGAGCGACTCGAGGTGACCCTCAAGTCCGTCGTCGGAAGGACGGCCTCCATGTCGCCGGCGCCGAGTGCGTTCTCGGCACCGACGAGGAAGTCCTGGCCGGCCGGGTCCCCGGGCAAGTGCCGCGGGATCGTAGGCGTAGGTGATGTCCTCGACACCGTCGACGCCGATCCACACCTGGAAGTGGCGATTGCTGGTTGTCCCGAAGACGTTGACCTGGTACTCGACGACGATCCAGGTATTGACGCCGTCGGTGAGGGTAGCGGCGAAGATGCCCTGTGCCCCCGTGCCGTCGAGATCGGTCCAGAACGGCGCGAACATGTTGTTCGGCCGTGCCGGATCGGGCCCGCTCGGCAGGTTGCAGCAGTTATTGTCCTCGGCCACGCCACCGCCGGCCACGATGTAGCCGTTGGAGTCGACGCCGATGCTCCCGTACTCGACACCTCCGTACACGAAGGTTGGCACGGTGTAGTTGAGGATGTCCTCGTCGCCGATCGCGTCCGGCGTCACGCCGAAGCCCGCCAGTGGGAGGAAGCCGCCCGGGCTCGTACCCGGGGCGACCGATGGGACGGAGGGCTCTGCTCCGGACAGGGCCACGTCGTGTAGGTGGGCATGGCGGTTGTCGTCGATCGTGGCGCCGTTGGCCCCGATGATCCGGAGCCGGCTCGACACGGAGCTGTTGAGGTCGACGACCTGGTCCTCGAAGGAGTTGTTGGTCGCCGTCACGTCGCAGACCGTGGCCTGGCCACGCTTGATGGACGTCTGCCAGCATTCCTGCGACAGGCCGACGCTGCCCTGGGTGTGGATGTACGCCACCGGGAGATGGAGGACCGGGCCCGGCCTGTTGCCGTCGATCCGGATCTCAGCGAACTGCTGGACGCCGATCGGGGCGGTGGACTCGATCGTGATCTCGATGATCCTTGACTGAGTGTTATTGATCGTGAACCGCTCGGGGCTCACGGTGATCTTCGTGTCGGGCCCACCGAGGCCGACGACGTCGAAGCGCTGACGCGCGCCGCTGACGTTCTTGACCTCGCGCCACGTCGTCAGGCGACCCGGCATGACCGGGGCGTAGATCGACGGCAGGTTGAGGTGAACGGCATTGACCGAGTCGTTGGCCTTGTCGAACAGGTTGTGGGCTGTCTCATCGATCGTGAGCGGCACATCGTCGGCCTGGCCGAGCTGGATCCGCCCCGAACCGAGGTCGAATGGGTCTGCCGGCGTGGTGAGGTCTTCCTTGACCACGTCGGTCGTGGCCGATGTCATCAGCGATGACTTGACCTGGCCCGGCGTCCACGTCGGATGGGCGTCGAAGCCGAGGAGTGCCGCGCCCGCGACGTGCGGAGACGACATCGAGGTACCGGCGATCGCCTGGAAGTACTCTCCGGGCGGGCCTTCAACGACCGACTCGGGTGTCGGTGTATGGCCGGCGAGGATCTGCACGCCGGGTGCAGTCACGTCGGGCTTGATGAACATGCCGCCGGGTCCGCGGGACGAGAACGCCGCCATGACGTCGCCCTGCCCGTCGGTGGCGACACCGCCGGTGAAGGACGCCGTGGCACCCGGGTTGGCCGCGAGGAAGGCCTTGAATGCCGTCCCGTCGGCAAGGTGAACCGTCGGCAGCCAGTGGTTGTCGGTCTCCACGTCGGCGAGCGTCGGGTTGTAGAGGATCATCCCGACCGCGCCGCCCTGGAGGACGTTGAAGCCCTTCTCGACGCGGGCGTTGCCGCCACGCTGGCAGGCGACGATCTTGCCGGTGAAGGTGCCCGCGCTGCAGGCGCATCGCAGAGGTTGTTGCTGTACGGCGCCGCCGACGACAGGACCACCGGCGCGGGCGTACCGACGCCCGCCGTGATCGAGACGCCCGTGAACTGCGCGTTCGTGGTCGTGCCGAAGACGGTCAGGGTGGACTGGAATTCACGTGTCTGGGTCGACGCCGCAACGGTCGTGACCCACGGTGAGAGGTGAGCAACCGTGCCTGCACCCGGGCCCGAGTTGCCGGCCGAGGTAGCGACGAACACGCCGGCTGCATAGGCGTCGAGGAAGGCCAGCTCGACCGGATCGGAGAACGGCTGCTCGCCGCCCGAGATCGAGAAGTTGATGACATCGACGCCGTCGAAGATGGCTTCCTGGACGGCCGCGGCCGAGTCGGAGCTGAAGCAGCCCTCGATGCCGCAGACCTTGTATTCGATGACCCAGGCGCCTGGCGCGATGCCGTGGATCGGCCCACGCTCGACGCCGAAGACGGGTGCGGTGGCCAGGACGTTACCGGCCGCCGTGCTCGTCGTGTGCGTGCCGTGGCCGTTGGAGTCACGGGCGGTGTGGTATGGCTCCGCAGCCGCGCGGGCCGGATTCGACAGGTACGTATCGAGGAATGCCTCGCCGCCGATCAGCTTCTTCTGACAGACGAACGGGTCGTTGGCCGGGGTCAGGGGGTTGTCCCCGAACTCGCACGTCCGGGCCGTCCTGTCCGGTCGTGCCGGCGGGGCCGACAGGTTGCCCTGGTCGGCGAACGAGGGATGCTCGGGCCAGACGCCCGTGTCGAGGTCTCCGAAGATCACGCCGCTGCCGGCCTTCGAGACGCCGCCGAGCTGCGCGTAGACGGAGGCCGCGCCGAGGAAGTCAGGGCTCGAGTCCGTGTCGGGCTGGAGGAGGCGGTCGGTCTGCACCGCGACGGCGCCGGGGATGGCGAGCACGTCCTTGACGGCGTTGGCCGGGATCGTGGCGGAGATGCCGCCATAGACCGTGCGGAAGCTCTGGCCGACCGTGGCCTTGGGAACCTTGGCCTTGAATTCCTTGACGAAGGCCGCTTCCTGGCCGGCGACGTAGGTCCCGTACCGGCGCTCGGGCAGTGACCTGCGATCGAGTGCCTTGCCTGTGACCTGCGGGCTCGTCGCGGCGAGGCCCTCCACGCCACCGGCGTACGACGCGACTGCGTCGTAGTCGAGCTTGATCATGACGTTGACGAGCGCGGCATCCTTGCGCTCGAGAAGTGCCGGGTCGGACTGGGCCAGCTGGCCCGAGGCAGACTTGAATCCCTCGATCCGCTTGACAGGGTCCAGGTCCTTCGCCGACATGCCGGCAGTTGGTTGTGCCGCGCCTGCGGGCGCGATCAGCGCGAATATCAGAAAGAGCGCGGCGCCGAGAGCGAAGCGGGACTGCCGGCGTGGTCGCGAAAGCATGTTCACCCTCCCAAACAGGCCCCTGACGTCGCGGGCCCGTGACGTAGGACGCGGTGAGTCGCTCACGTCCGACAGTCACGCTGCTTTGTCCTGGGGCCGATCGACTTCCGGTTCGAGGACTCGCCTCCTGCGTCCGCAATTGCGGATCCGACCTCGTCGCTACCTCACGATCCGGGCGCGCGCGCCTCAGGTTGGGTAGTGATCGGGCCTCGCGCGTGACGCCGCTCGACCTCCATTCGACGGCGCATAGTCGCGACAGAGAAACGCTTCCCCCGTGTGTGCGGCAGCATCCGCCTACGGCCGGAGCCGTGTCAATGCCCGCCCGAAAACTGCAACGCTCCACGATGGCGAATTTGATCACGGAGCCGCGCGGCAGGGGTCGCCCTCCAGCACGGTCGCTCGTGGAAAAAGTGGTGAATCCGCGCACCACTCAGGCAGTGAGGGCCCCGCGCCTCGGCCCGCGCCTGCGCTCCGCGCGCCGCCCCGTTGCCCGTGGTCCGGCTGGCGGACCAACGCGCGGAGGAACCCCACGATTCGGGCGCCGGCGTTCGACCCGTAGTCCCGTTCGCCCCGTGGTCCGGCTGGCGGACCAACGAGCGGAGGAAGCCCCCAATTCAGGGCCCGCCGACCCGACCCGTTCGTCGCGTTGGTCCGGCTGGCGGACCAACCAGCTGGGGAAACCCGATTCAGAGCCGGCGGACCCGTCCCGTTCGTCCGTTGGTCCGGCTGGCGGACCACGGTGCGCAGACAGCAGACTCAGCCGGCCGGGACCGCCTCCGGGTCCGTCACCTTGGTCGGCAGCCCCTCGAGGAGCGGATCCGTCCACGTCCACGCCGCGCCGTAGCGCGACCCAACCGCCCCGTGGCGGGCCGCCTCGACCCGGAGCGGCAGGCCGAAGATCTCGATGAACCCGACCGCGGCCGCGTGGTCGAACGCGTCGCCCTCGTCGTACGTCGCGAGATTCTTGTCGTAGAGCGACAGCGGCGAGCGTCGTCCGGTCACGACGGCGGACCCGTGATCGAGCCGGACGCGAACCTCGCCCGACACGACGCGCTGGGACGAGGCCACGTAGCCACGCAGGTCGCGATGCAGCGCGCTGAACCACAGCCCGTCGTAGGTCAGCTGCGCGAGCTCATTTGCGACGAGCCGATCGAATCGGAGCGTGTCCTTCGACAGCGTCAGGCTCTCCAGCCCTCGATGGGCCGCGTGCAGCACGGTCGCCGCGGGCGTCTCGTAGACCTCGCGGCTCTTGATCCCGACGAGCCGGTCCTCGACATGGTCGATCCGGCCGACCCCGTGTGCGCCGGCCAGCGCGGAGATCCGCTCGACGAGCTCGACGGGGGCGACCCGCTCGCCGTCGATCGCCACCGGGGTGCCGCCCTCGAACTCGAGCGTGACCTCGACTGGCGCGGGCGCGTCCGAGGCGGGCACGGTCCACTCGTAGGCGTCGGCCGGCGGGGTGACCCAGGGATCCTCGAGGACGCCGGTCTCGCACGACCGCCCCCACAAGTTGACGTCGATCGAATAGGGAGAGGCCTTCGTGATCGGGATCTCGATCCCACGCTCCATCGCGTAGTCGATCTCCTGGTCCCTCGTCAGGCCCATCCCGACCCGCATCGGTGCGACGACCTCGAGGCCCGGATCAAGCGCATGGACGGCGACGTCGAAGCGGACCTGGTCGTTGCCCTTGCCGGTGCAGCCGTGGGCGACGGCGTCGGCGCCCTCCCGGCGGGCGACCTCGACGAGGAGCTGGGCGATGAGCGGCCGGGCGAGGGCGGTGGCCAGCGGATAGGCGCCCTGGTAGAGCGCGTTGGCCTGGAGATGCGGCCAGACGAAGTCGGTGACGAACCGCTCCCGCGCGTCCACGACATAGGCCCGCGACGCGCCGGCCGAGATCGCCCGCTTCTCGACTCCCTCGCGGAGCGAGCCGCCGCCGACGTCGATCGTCAGGGTCACGACCTCGCAGTCGTACTGCTCACGGAGCCAGGCGACCGCGACCGACGTATCGAGCCCGCCCGAATAGGCGAGGACGACCTTCTTCATGAGCGGGCCTCCACGGGTTCCGGCCGGACTGCCGACTCGGATCGGATCTGTTCAAAGCGCTCGAGCCAGCGCTCGAGCCGCGATTCATCGGCGAACAGGACGAGAAGGGTATTGTCGCCTGCGAGCGTGCCCTCCTGCTCGCGGAGCGTTGAGTCGTCGATCGCCTGGGCGATGACGCTCGCGGTGCCGGGTGAGCCGGTGACGAGGACGACGAGCCCGCTTCGGCCGATCGTCACGGGGATGTCGGCGAGGATGCGCCGCAATCGCTCATCGGAGACCCGGCTGGGCACGGCCGCCACATCCTCCGTCGCGACGTAGCGGTGACCAGCGTCCCGGGCCACCTTGACCAGGCCGAGATCGGCGATGTCGCGGCTGACCGTGGCCTGGGTGACCGTGAATCCGCGCCGCGTCAGGCGCTCGGCGAGCTCTCCCTGGCTGCCGACCGGCTCGGCCGCGATGATCTCGCGGATCGCCCGCTGTCGCTCGCGTTTGGCGGCCGGTCCGGCGTTCATGCCGCACCCACCGCGCGCCGGCTCGCCGTCAGGCGGGTCCCGAACGTCGGGTCGGCGAGAGCGCGCTCGAGTGCGCCGTCGGCCGATGCGTCGGCGATGATCGCCTCGGCGCCGTCCCAGGTCAGGGCGGCGAGCGCGGCGCGAATCTTCGGAACCATGCCGCCGGCGATCACGCCCGACTCGATGAGGGTCTCCGCCTCGGCGACCGTGAGCGTGTCGAGGCGCCGGCCGTCGGCGTCGCGGACGCCGTCGACGTCGGTCAGCAGGACGAGCTGGCGGGCACCGAGCCCGGCGGCGATCCCGGCGGCGACGTCGTCGGCGTTGACGTTGCAGACGATCCCGTCCTCGTCACGGGCGAGCGGCGCGACCACCGGGACCTGGCCACCGACGAGAACCGCATCGAGGAGATCCCGCCGGAGTCCGACGACGTGGGCGACGAGACCCATCCCCGGCACCCGCTCCGAGATCAGCAGCCCGCCGTCGACGCCCGACAGGCCGACCGCGTCGACCCCGAGGTCCCGCAGCCCGGCGACGAGCTCGCTGTTCACGACGCCCCGCAGGACCGCGGCGGCGACCTCGAGCGCGGCCTGGTCCGTGACGCGGAGACCGCCCTCGAACTTGCTCTTGACGCCGAGCCGATCGAGCCACTCCGTGATCCGCTTGCCGCCGCCGTGGACCAGCACGACCGGCCGGCGCCGCGCAACGGCGGCCACCTCGGCAAGCACCTGCGCCTGGTCCGTGATCGTCGTCCCGCCCAGCTTGACGACGACGATTTCGCTCACGTCGAGTACTCCGAGTTTTCGACCACGTAGGCCTCCGTGAGGTCGCAGCCGAACGCCTCGCCGGCGCCCTGACCCAGCCCGAGATCGAGGCGGATGAGGACCTCGGGCGCCTCCATCGCGGCGCGGGCCCCCGCTCGGTCGAAGTCGAGCGGCCCACCAGCCGGGCCGTCGAAGACGAGGTGGCCGGCGATCGCGATCCGGAGCCGGTCGGGGTCGACCGCGGCCGCGTGCCCGCCGCGCGCTGCCGCCTCGGTTTGCGAGAGCCCGGCTGCTTCGAGGACCGCGACATCTGCCAGCCGCGCGTTGCCGGCCGCTCCGGCGACCCGGCCCCAGTTCGGGTCGCGGCCGTGTGCGGCCGCCTTCACGAGGCTGCTCGACACGACGGCCCGGGCGACGGCCCGTGCGTCGGCGTCGTCGAGCGCGCCGGACACCTGGCAGGTGATGAGCGTCGTCGCACCCTCGCCATCGGCCGCCTGCTGGCGGGCGAGGTCCCGGGCCACCGCCTCGATCGCGAGGCCCAGCTCGCGTGCCTGCGTGGAGCCGGCTCGAACGGGCGCGCCGCCGGCGGCTCCGGAGGCGAGCACGAAGACCGTGTCGTTCGTGCTCGTATCGCCGTCGACGCTCAGCTGATCCCATGTCCGGGCAGCCGCCGGTCGGAGGAGCGAGTAGAGGAGCGGCGGTTCGATGCTCGCGTCGGTCAGGACGACCGCGAGCATCGTCGCCATCCGCGGATGGATCATCCCGACGCCCTTCGCGATGCCGGTGACCCGGACCGAGCGCACCGCGTGCCCGTCTGCGTCGGGCAGGGTCAGGGTCGTGGTCGCGGCCTTCGTCCGCGAGTCGGTCGTTCGGAGCGCCTCGGCGGCGGCCTCGAGTGCGTCGTCGGTGGAGGCGAGTGACGGCGCCAGCCCGGCAATCCCGTCGGACACGAGGGCGAGCGGCAGGCGCGTCCCGATGAGCCCCGTCGAGAGGAGGAGCGTTCGCTCCACGTCGGCGCCAAGCGCGGCGGCGAGCATCCCGGCGACCTCGGCCTGGTCGGCGTCGCCCGCGGCACCGGTCGCGGCGTTGGCGCAGCCGCTCGTCGAGACGAGCGCCTCGGCCCAGCCGCCCGTCGCCGCGAGGTGGGCCCTCGACAGGCGAACCGGTGCGGCCGCGAACGCGTTCGGGGTGAAGACCGCCGCGGCGGCCGCGGGCCTGGCCTGGCCGGTTTCGTCCGGCAGCGTCGCGATGATCGCGATGTCGGGGCGGCCCGATGCCTTGATCCCGGCTGCGACCCCGCCTGCACGGAACCCGGCCGGAATGGTGGCGCGCCGCTCGACCGATGGGAGAGCGGTCGGCAGCGAGGGGAGGGCGTCGGGCATGGCGATCGTCATCGGCGTGCTACGGGGCGAGGGGGTGCTGGTCGAGGCCAGCGGTCTCGTCGAGGCCGTGGACGATGTTGAACGCCTGGATCGCCTGGCCCGCCGCTCCCTTGACGAGGTTGTCGAGGACGCCGATCGCGAGGACCCGACCGGTCCGCGGATCGTGATGGACGTGGACCCGGACGTGGTTGCTGCCCGTGACGTGCTTGGTGGCGGGCGGCTCGGCGACGACCGTGACGAACGGCTCAGCGTCGTACGCGTCGGCGTAGAGAGCGTCGAGCTCCGCCTGGTCCACCGCGCGCGTCGGCCGAACGTGACAGGCCGACAGGATGCCGCGGGTCATCGGGATGAGGTGGGGCAGGAAGTCGACCGCCGCGGCGCCGGGATTGGTCGCGCCCGACGAGCCGCCGAGCCAGGCGAGCTCCTGCTCGATCTCCGCGACGTGACGGTGCCCGGCGACGCCGTACGCCTTCACGCTCTCGTTGACCTCGCCGAACATCAGCTCCGCCTTCGCCTCGCGGCCGGCACCCGACACACCGCTCTTGGCGTCGACGACGAGGTCGCCGATGAGTCCGGCACGGGCCAGCGGGGCGAGAGCGAGGAGCGTGGTGGTCGGATAGCAGCCCGGCGCGCCGACGATCGCGCGCGCGGCGTGTCTCAGCGAGGCGAGCTCCGCCCGGTGGAGCTCCGGGAGGCCGTAGACGGCATCGTCGAGGAGCTCGGGCGCCGGGTGGTCGAAGCCGTACCAACGCGGGTAGTCGGCCGGGTCGCGGAGGCGGAAGTCGGGTCCGAGATCGATGATCGTGGTGCCGGCCGCAGCGAGCTCCGGGACGAGTCCGGCGGCGGTGCCGTGGGGGAGGGCGAGGAACACCGCATCGACGGGCGGCAGCGCGGCGTTGACCTCGAGGCCGGTTCCGGTGAGGTGGGCATGGGTGGCGCCGATCGGCTCGGCTTCGCGGGCGCGACCCTGGAGCCCGACGATCTCGACATGCGGGTGGCGGGCGAGCAGGCGGATCAGCTCTGCGCCGACGTAGCCGGTCGCGCCGATGATGCCGACGCGGATCCGCTCCCCTTGCGACGCGGGTCCGCGGCCGCGCGCGGAGGTGCCGGGGCGGCGATCCGTCGCGACTCCGCCCTCGACGCTGCCAGCGCTCACGGGCGCACGCGGCCACTCACGGGAGGCCTGGCTGTCGCGGGGCAGGAGACGCGGCGAATCGCCGTCATGGCTCGAAGACCATACAACGGCTTTGCATAATCATGCAACCGCGACCCGTGTGCACCCCAACTGCAACCCCGCGGCAACGCCGCGTCGCAACGCCTAGTGGTTTAGTAGTACTTCCGGTAGAGTTAGTACCCCCACGCCGCCCGAGAGGAGATCATCCACCATGCCAAACGCCGTCCCCACCGACGCGGCTGCCCAGCTGCCGCCGGCCGGCAGGATCGACCCGCGCGGCCATCGGTTCGGGGCGGGACTGTCGGCGCTGCTGCTGGTCGCGTCGTTCGTGACCGGCTGGGTCCCGGGCGTGCTGCTGGCGCTGCTGTCGATCGGCACAAGCGCGGCATTCGGGTTGCGGTACTCGATCTACGGTGCGATCTGGCGGCGGATCGCCCGCACGCTGAAGCTGCCGAAGGTCGAGCCGGAGCACGAGTACCCGCCGCGGTTCGCCCAGACGCTGGGCAGCGTCGTCCTCATCGTGTCGCTCGCGGCGTTCGCGCTGGGCGCGCCGACGATCGGCTGGGTCCTCGCCCTCGCGGTCGCCGGCCTCCAGGGGGTGCTCGCCGTGACCGGCTACTGCCTCGGCTGCCGGCTCTACTTCCTCCGCTGGTGGGTCCCGAGCGTCGTGACCTCGATCTGGACGCGCGGCGCTTCCGCGCCCGTCGTCGACAGCGCGCCGATCCGCTACGGCTGACCGCCGGGGCTGACCGCGGGCACGGCCCGGCGCCGATTGGCGCTATCGTTGGCCCATGTCGAACGCGTCCATAGGCCTGCCGCCCGACCTGCACGACTATCTCGTCAGCCACGGAGTCCGCGAGCCGGAGATCCTCCGCCGACTGCGCGAGGAGACCGCCCTCCTGCCACAGCACGACATGCAGATCGCGCCCGAGCAAGGTGCCTTCATGTCGATGCTCGTCGGGCTGACCGACGCGCGGCGGTGCATCGAGCTCGGCACGTTCACCGGCTACAGCTCGCTGGTCGTCGCCCTGGCGCTGCCGCCCGATGGACAGATCGTCTGCTGTGATCTGTCCGAGGAATGGACCTCAGTCGCTCGGCGGTACTGGGCCGAGGCAGGCGTGGCCGACCGTGTCGATCTCCGCCTCGGGCCGGCCCTCGAGACGCTCGACGACCTGATCGCCGGTGGTGCTTCGGGCACCTTTGACTTTGCGTTCATCGACGCGTCGAAGCGCGAGTACCCGGACTACCACGAGCGCATCTTGCGACTTCTCCGCCAGGGTGGTCTTGCCGTCTACGACAACGTCCTGTGGGGCGGCGGCGTGATCGACGAGTCGATGACCGATGAGGACACGCTCGGCGTCCGGCGCTTCAACGACCGGCTGCTCCTCGACGAGCGGGTCTCGGTGAGCATGATCCCGATGGCGGATGGGCTGACGCTCGCGCGCAAGCGGTAGTCCCGCGTCGCGGCGGTCCCGCGTCGCGGCGGTCCCGCGGCGGGCCGATCACCCGAGGTCGAGGTCCATCACGCGAAGTTCGGCAATGTCGCTGACCAGCGCCTCGGCAATCGGCACGTGCGCCGGGTGTTCGAGGTATTGCGGCAGGGACGCCCGATCGGGCAGGGTGACGATGATGCAATGCGTCAGCCCACCGGCTCGGTCCGTGTAGCTCCGGTCGCATTCGATCGCGCTGACGACCGGCACGACATCGGCCAGCGAGCGCACGGCTCGCATGTGTTCATCGATGCGATCGTCGGTCACGCCGTCCTTGAAACTGAACCAGGCGATGTGCTTGGCTGTCACCCTGAGCCGCCCTCCCTTCCCAATACCGATTGCCGACAACTCTAACGGGAGGCGCCGCCCGCATGGGCACTCGACAATCTGTATCACTCCGCCAGAGGTCCGCCGATCCGTCGACGCGATTCCGAAGACCAGTTGGCCTCATGTCGCGGCACTCCGGCCGTCCAGGCGCATCGTGGGGGATCGGCGGCAGACGGCCTCGACATCGGACATCGGTGAAGATCGTTCCGCCTGGTTGGAACTAGCGGCACCGGTTCTCAGGCCCCGGATAGTTCCAATGAAACGGAACCATCTCGCGAATCACCGCGACCGGCAGGCGCGATCTGGATGCCCTCACGACGCCGCAAGACCCACGGAGCGGGGAGCCGACAGGATCGCCGGCTCGCGGAAGCCGATGGCCGATCCGGCCACCTCTCGCGAGGCGATCCCTATTGGCCGGCACCTCGATCGGCCAGGGGCCACGCGAGTGAGCGGCGGAGCGGCCGGCGGCGGCAGCGTGCAGCGGCAGCGGAGGGCTCGCCGCCCGCGGCTACTCAGCCCGGCACGACCTCCGGCCGGCGATACGGCCCCGTGACGATCACCTCGCCCTCGGCCTCCTTCAGAACGCTCCCCGTGCAGCGCATCCGGAAGCTGTGATGGATCTCGGTCTCCCCGGCGGACAGCATCGCGTTGACCGGGCAGTACTTCGTCGCCGACAGCTCGATCGCGCGGCGGACGGCCTGCTCGAGGACCACGGTTCCCTCGAAGATGTGCAGGACGTCGGCCCGGACCAGGACCTGCGGGTACTCGTCGCGCTGCTCGGCGCTCACCTCGACCGTGTACGAGTCGATCACCTGGCGCTTCTTCTCGAGGATCCCGATGACGTCCATCGCGCTGCACGCCGCAAGCGTCACGACGACCGACTCCATCGGCGAGTACTCGTTCGTTGCGGCGTCGTCGCCGAACGTGATCGTTCGCCCGGACGCGGTTCGCGCGGAGAACCGATGGTCGCCCTCGTGGCGCAGCTGGGCCGCTCGGATCCTCACCTGCGGATCGTAAGCGGTTCGGGTCAGACCGCGGCGCGTTCGCCGGGGTCCCCGGCCTCGCCGCTCGACGCTGCGCCCGCTGCACCCGCCGCGACCGACGCGCCCGGCTCCGTCCCGTTCCCGTTCGACGGATGCTCCCTCGGCTGCGACAGGAACTGCTCCTCGTACAGCTTCGCGTAGAGGCCGCCCTGGTCGACGAGCTCCGCGTGAGTCCCGCGCTCGACGATCCGGCCACGGTCGTAGACGAGAATCTGATCGGCGCGGAGGATCGTCGAGAGGCGGTGGGCGATCGCGATCGTCGTGCGCCCCTCCATCAGCCGCTCCAGCGCAGCCTGGATCAGCCGCTCGCTCACGGTGTCGAGGGCCGACGTCGCCTCATCGAGGATGAGGATCCGCGGATCCTTCAGCAGGACCCGCGCGATCGCGACCCGCTGCTTCTCACCGCCGGACAGCTTGTAGCCGCGCTCGCCGACGACCGTCTCGTAGCCCTCGGGGAGCTCGACGATCCGGTCGTGCATCGCCGCGGCACGCGTCGCGGTCTCGAGCTCGGCGTCGGTCGCGTCGGGCTTCGCGTACAGGAGATTGGCCCGAATGGTGTCGTGGAACAGGTACGTCTCCTGTGTCACGAAGCCGATCACGTCGCCGAGGCTCGCCAGCGTCACCGACCGGATGTCGCGACCGTCGATCTCGACCGCGCCACTGTCGACGTCGTAGAGCCGCGGGACGAGGTAGGTCGTCGTCGTCTTGCCAGAGCCCGACGGCCCGACGAGGGCGACGAGCTGGCCGGCGCTGACCTCGAAGTCGATGCCCTCCAGCCCGAACGGCTGAGCCATCGCGATCGGCGGGACGGCGGGCAGGGCCGACGGGTCGGATGCGCTCTCGGTGGCGTCCGCGCCGTCGGCCGAGTCGGCCGAGTCGGCCAGGGCGTCTTCGGCTTCGACCGCTGCGGCCTCGGCGGCTTCGATTTCGACTCCGTCGGCGGCTGGCCCTCCCTGGCTGGCCGCGGCACCGATGGCGACCGCGGCGGCCGGGTAACGGAACGAGGCTTCGCGGAATCGGACGCTTCCGCGGATCGTCTTTCGATCGAGTGCGACCGCGTCGGGCGCATCGACGATCTCCGGATCCATCTCGAGGTACTCGAAGATCCGATCGAACAGCGCGAGCGCCCCCTGGATATCGACCTGGATGTTCAGCAGCTGGCCGAGCGGGAAGAAGAGCCTGCTCTGAAGCGTCGTGAACGCGACGATGTCGCCGATCGTCGGAGCCGTCGGGTCGCCCTGGATCGCGAGGTAGCCGGCGAGCCAGTAGACGAACGCCGGCGTGATCGAGAAGACCGTCCCGATGACCATGAAGAACCAGCGGCCGACCATCGCCTGGCGGACCTGGAGTCGGGCCAGCTCCTTGTTGAGCTTGCTGAATCGACCGAGCGCGGCTCCCTGCTGACCGAAGGTCTTCGACAGCAGCATGCCCGAGACCGACAGGGTCTCCTCGGTGACGGCCGACATCTCGGCGAGTGACTTCTGCGTCTCGCCGCGGACCTCGCGGTTGACCTTCCCGACCCGGAACGTCAGGTACATGAAGAACGGCAGGATCGCGAGGCTCAGGAACGTCAGGCGCCAGTCGATGATGAGCATCGCGATGACGGTGCTGACCGCGATCGCGATGTTCGACGTCAGCGACGCCGCCGTATCGGTGACGACCGACTGGATCCCGCCGACATCGTTTGCCAGCCGGCTCTGGATCTCGCCGGTCTTGGTTTCGGTGAAGAAGCGGAGGGGCATCTTCTGGAGGTGGGCGTAGAGCTCGGTCCGCAGGTCGAGCATGACGCTCTGGCCGATCACGTTGTTGAGGTAGCTCTGGCCGACGCCGATCACGCCAGAAATGATCGGCAGCACGATCATCAGGCCGACGAAGAGGTTGAGCAGGAACCAGTCTTGCTGTGGGATCGCGACGTCGATCAGGAGCTTGAGGAGAATCGGGTTGATCAGGCCGATGAAGCTCGTCAGCAGGATCGCGAACAGGACGACGGCGACCTGCAGCTTGTAGGGCTTGAAGAACCCGACGATCCGCCGCATCGTCCGGCCGCGACGCTCCTTGGGAACCTTCTCGAAGTCCGCAGACCCGCCGAAGCCGCCCCAGGGACCGCCCATCCCGCCGCCGCCCGTGCGGGGGCGTCCGCCGGACCCGCCTGCGCCGCCTGCCGTCTTGCCCGCGGCCCCGCCGGTCGCCGCGCCCAGGCGTCCGAAGCCACCGCCTCTACCACTCATCCGTCTGACGCTACCACGATCGGTACTTAGTTGCATTCCGCAAGCGAGTCGCCGTCGCAGCCTCGGCCCGGCCCCGCGGCGGTGGCGCGGTACGATTGCCGCCGATGGGCTCGATGATCGTGTCGGTTCGGCGGCGGGTACCGAAGCGACTCCGGACCGGCGCGCTCCGCCTGCTCGGTCGCCGGCCCGCCCAGCCCGCCGAGCCCGACCTGGTCGTCGAGCTGGCCATGCCGCGAGGCGCTCAGCCTCAGACCCTCACGATCCGAACCCCGGCGCGAACGTACATCACGCGCCTGCTCGCCGAGTCCGGGCTCGCCGGCTACGAGCCCAACACCCTTGCCTGCTTCCTGGCGGCGATCGAGGAACGCAACTCGGCGCCGGTGTTCGACGTCGGCGCGAACATCGGCGTCTTCTCGTGGCTCGCTGCCGCGTTGACGCCGGCGCCCGTCGTCGCCTTCGAGCCGACCCCGGATCTCGCGGCCCAGATGCGGACGATCTGCGCCGAGAATGGCCTGACGATCACCGTCGAGGAGATCGCCCTCGGGGCGGCTGCCGGGACGGCCGACCTGCATCTCTCCGACAAGACCGACAGCTCGAACTCGTTGCGCGCCGGGTTCAGGCCGTCCCATCGGTCGGTGTCGGTGCCGGTCGAAACGATCGACGGCTATGTCGCGCGGACGGGCGTCTCGCCGGCGGTGCTCAAGGTCGACACCGAGTCGACCGAGCCCGACGTCCTGCGCGGTGCGGCCGGGCTCTTTGCGACCGACCGTCCGTGGGTGATCTGCGAGGTCCTCGCCGGCCGGACGGAATTGGACCTCGCCTCGATCCTTGCTCCGTTGCGTTACGCGTGGTACCGGATCGACGCCCCGGGCCGGCTCGAGCGTCGGGCGACGATCGAGGGCGACCCGTCGTACGCGCACATGAACTGGCTCTTTGCCCCCGCTGAGCCGAGCGAGGCGTTCTGGGAGCGCTCCGCCGCCTGGAGCCAGTCGATCGCGGCGCTCCGAACCTAGGCCCGCGATCCTGCCGGGGTCGCGTCGGCTCGCGGCCGTTCGCTCTCGAGCCCGAACGGGATGCCCTCGCGCCATTCGGTTGGCGCGACCGACGCCAGTCGATCGAACGGCGTCGACCACTCACTGCGCCAGTCGGCCGCGTCGAAGCCCTCCAGCACGTAGATGTACTCCCTCGCGATGCGGTCGTCGCGGAACTGGAGGATGTTGAGCGTGAACATCGGTTCGCCGCCGTCGTACGTGATCAGGTTCTCCGTCACCCAGAGGTCATCGCGGTTCGTGAACCGGCGAATCCGGAAGTCGAGCTTTGCCGGGTACTTCCTGCGCCAGGTCAGAAAGCTGTTCTTGCCGACGAACCGCTCGCCCGACTGCGGGAACTCGAGGATCGCATCGTCGTGGTAGATCTCGTGCGACTTGTCGAAGTCGACTCCCTCGTAATCCCAGTGACGCACGAGCTCCGCGCGAGTCGTTGCCTCATCCGCCGTGATTCGCCCCGGCCGCTCGCTGTCGAGCCCGAACGGGACGCCGTCGCGCCACGCGGAGGGTTCCACCGACGCCAGGGGATCGAACGGCGACGACCATTCGACCCGCCACGCCGCCCGCTCGAAGCCGGCCCCGGCGTAGATGGTCTCGTGGGCGATCCGGTCGCCACGGAACTGCATGATGCCGACCCCCATGATCGGCGCCGATCCGTTGTAGGAGACAAGAAGCTCCACGACCCATAGGTCGTCGTGGCCGGTGATCCGGCGGAGCCTGTAGTCCACCTCCGCCGGGTACTTCTTGCGCCAGGTCAGGAAGTTCTGCTTGCCGATGAACCGCTCGCCCGACTGCGGGAACTCGAGTACGGCGTCCTCGTGGTAGATCTCATGCATCTCGTCCGGGTCGTGGCCGTCCTCGAACTGCTCAACCAGCGCCTTGCGAATCGCGGCGTCATCCATGTGCTGATCCTCCTGGGGTGCCCGGGCACTCTAGGCATTCGGGACGGAGGACGCCGTCGTCAAATGTCAGTGACTACCGCCGTCATTCGACGAGGTGGGTGCGCCAGGCGGCCGACACGACGCCCGGGCGGCGCCCGGCGATCGGGGAATTGGGACGTCCGACCGCGGCGCCCGCCGACCGCGTCGCCCGCGCCGGAAATCTCTCCTGTTCCCGGCCGATGCCGTTGGTTGCATATCCGGAGGCGGGCCGGTCGGGAGGCGGGCCGGTCGGGAGGCGGGCCGGTCGGGAGGCGGGCCGGTCGGGAGGCGGGCACGCTGTGCATCCGCAGGCTATCGCCCGTCGATCGCTAGGCAAGAGGCATGTGATCTCATCGTTCGATGGTCGACAGGCAGGTATACGGCTCGAAGCACTTCCCGCTCAGCGAACGCGAAATGGCCGGGTTGCGTGATCTTGGGACGATGCTGAAGCGCGCTCGACTCGGGCTCGGCTGGTCGCAGCGCGGCCTCGAGCGCAGAAGCGGAGTCGATCAAACGACGATCTCTCGGCTCGAGAATGGTCGCCTGGCCTACTTCAGTCTCGTGCGCCTTGGCAGACTCATCGAGGCGCTCCGCGGTCGGTTCGACATCAGCGAACTGGACTAGCAACCGCTTCGATGGCGATCGGTCGGCGATCCGGTCGCACCGCCTTGCCCGCCTCGGCTGCCTCCGTCCCACGATGATGCAACCAACGGCATCGCTGGCGGACACGTGTGATTTCCCGTGGAGCGCGGCGAAGCGCAGGCCTGCCGAGTCAGGCGGCGGACACCACGATCGTCGACCGGCGGCCGGGGAGCCACTGCGCCAGGAGATCGCCGACCAGCCCAAGGAGGTACGTCGGCCAGTGGCGCCCCCACGCTCGGGCGAGGTGCCCAACGGTCGTCACGCGAATGTCGGCAAACCCCGCCGCGGCGAGGGCGCGCTGCAGGTCGGCCGGCGAGTTGCAGGCGCCGACGATCGGATGGGCGTCGGCCGCTGTCGCCTTGACCAGGCGCTGAAGGCGGCCCCGAAGCGGCGACGGCATCGCCAGGTAGGCCCACACGAAGGGGTGGCGACGGTTGACCGTGGTGATCACGAGCCGGCCGCCGGGCCGCAGCCAGCCGCGCAGGTTGCGGAACGCCGCATCGGGTTCGGCGAAGTGCTCGACCGTGAAGCTCGACAGGATCACGTCGAACGTTCCAGGCGCGAAGGCGGCCCCGTCCCTGCACAGGTCGACGGCCGCGAACTCGTCGAGGTGGGGGAGCGCTCCGGGCGCCGGGGTGTGAATGTCCGCCCCGACGAACCGACCGATCCGGGGCCGAAACGGTCTCAGCGCCGAGACCCGCCCGCAGCCGGCGTCGAGGACCGCGAGGCCGTCGGCCGGCGAGTCGGGAGTAGCCGCATCGAACGCTGTCTCCAGCTCGCGGTTCACGACCTTGGAGGTCGCCGGCCGGATGCCCAGCCGGGGCAGGATCGCGAACCGTCGGCGCTCGCGCGCGGTCACCAGGCGGCCACTAAGCGGCCGCTACCACGCGGACGCCGTGCTCGCCTCGACAACGCCCTGCGACTCGAGCCAGCGCTCGGCGTCGATCGCGGCCTTGCAACCCTCGCCGGCGGCGGTCACTGCCTGGCGGTAGCGGTGGTCGTGGACGTCGCCGGCGATGAACACGCCCTCGATCTTCGACGCGGTCTCGTCGCGGACGACGAGGTAGCCCATCTCGTCGACCTCGAGCAGGTCCTTGAACACCTCGGTGTTCGGTCGGTAGCCGATCGCGACGAACAGGCCGTCCATGCCGACCTCCTCGGTCGCGCCCGACTGCGTGTCGCGGAGCCGGAGGCCCGACACCTTTGCGTCGCCCAGCACCTCATCGACTTCGGTGTTCATCCGGATCGCGATCTTGGGATTCGCCTTCGCCCGGTCGACCATGATCTTGCTGGCGCGGAACGCGTCGCGGCGGTGGTACAGGTTGACCTTCGACGCGAACCGGGTGAGGAACGTCGCCTCCTCGAGCGCGGTATCGCCGCCACCGACAACGGCGATCTCCTTGTCGCGGAAGAAGAAGCCGTCGCAGGTCGCGCAGGCGCTGACGCCGCGGCCGCGGAGCCGGGTCTCGCTATCGAGGCCGAGCCACAGGGCCGACGCCCCGGTCGCGATGATCACGGAGTCGGCGCGGTACTCCGTGCCGCGGGCCCACAGCCGGAATGGACGCGACGAGAAGTCGACCCGATCGATGTCGATGTCGACGATGTGCGTGCCGAACCGCTCGGCCTGGGCGCGGAAGGCGGCCATCAGCTCTGGCCCCTGGATTCCGTCCGGGAATCCGGGATAGTTCTCGACGTCGCTGGTGATCATGAGCTGGCCGCCGGGCGTGGTGCCGGCGAGGACGATCGGCTCGAGGTTCGCCCGTGCCGCGTAAATCGCGGCGGTCAGTCCGGCCGGGCCGGAGCCGACGATGATCACCTTCGATTCGGTGCGGCCGTGTCCGTCGGTGCTCGAGGCTGGCGCGCCGACGCCGAGTGAGATCGCTGTCGCATCGACCGCGGATTCGTCCACCTGGGCTCCGGCATCGGCCGAAAAGTCGATCGAGAAGCCGCCGAAGGGGTTGGTCTTCGCCGGGTCGGAGCCGTTTTTGGTGTCGTCCGTCATGATGTCATCGTATCACGCTACCGATACCCCCGGGGAGTATCAACTACAGGTCGCGCAACTGGGGAATGATGTCGCGACCGATGGTTTCGAGGGCGGCCGGATCCTCGATGTTCCTGACGTTGAAGATCACGTGCTGGGCGCCGGCGTCGGCGAGCTCCCCGAAGCGATCGACGACCTGGGCCGGCGATTCTTGCGCGAGGTTCACGCCCTGGAGCGTCGATCGCTCGATCTCGTCGGGATCCCGACCGATCGCGGCGCAATGCTCGCGAAGGACCTCGTACTTGTGGTGGATCGCCGTCGGTCCGCCGAAGACGTTCGTCGCATCAGCGTACTGGGCGACCATCCGCAGAGTCTTCCGTTCGCCGCCGCCCCCGATCATGATCGGCGGCCGTGGCCGCGACAACGACTGCGGAGAGTTGAGGAGCCGGTTCGCCTGGAACTGGCGCCCGGCGAAGGCTTCCTCGGACCCGTGGTCGCCGGACCACATCCCGTGGGCAATCTGGAGCGTCTCCTCGAGCATTTCGAAACGCTGACCGAGCGGCGGGAACGGGAACCCGAGCGCCTCCGACTCCATCTGGTTCCAGGCCGCCCCGATTCCCAGCCAGGCGCGGCCGCCGGACAGGACGTCGAGCGTCGTCGCGGCCTTGACCCACAGTCCGGGGAGCCGGTAGTGGACGCCGCCGACCATGAGCCCCAGGCGCGCCCGCTGCGTTCGCGCGGCGAGGTAGCCGAGGGTCGTCCAGCCCTCGAGCATCGGCTCCTCGACCTGGCCGACGCTCCGGATCTGGAAGAAGTGGTCCATCACCCAGATCGAGTCGAACCCGACCTCGTCCGCCTGGCCCGCGATCCGGCCGAGAGTCGGGCCGATCGCCTCCGTGCCGCCGGGCCACGTGAACGAGCTGATCTGGAGACCGGACTTCATAGGTGCAAATTACGGTGTTTGATGGATGCGCATTCCGCGATCGCCTGCCACCTTGTGGCTGGACGCGTCAGGGCACGACGTGAAAGACCGAGGCGTGGGCACCGCCTCGGTTGACCGCCGTAGGGAACCCGCCATACCGTCGCCCCGCCAGCCGCACCTCAACCGCGGCCGGCACGTTCCTTCCCCCCAGGAACGCAGGCGGGCGGGTTCCCACGGCGGTCACCCTGGCTTCCACCGCCGCCGCGCCCGGGCCCAATGCGGCCCCAAGCCCGGGCGATGCGCGGCCCCGTCGATCAGGCCGATCCGCCACCAAAGACACGTCGCGGGCCGAGTGCCTGCCCGCCCCGCTTGGATCGGCGGCGAGCGCGGTACCAGGCGAGGTAGTCGAGCAGTTCCTCCCGCTCGTCGTCGGTGAGGTCCGCGAAGAGGGCCACGCCAACGGCATCCGCGACGTTCGACTCACCGGGCACGCGATATCCGTTCAGGCGCATGAGCTCGTCGTACGGCACGCCGAGGGCCTCGCTCAATTGGTGGAGGACGTGTGGAGAGGGCTTCTTGACCGCGTCGTTTTCGAGCTTGCTCAGATAGGCCGCCGAGATGCCGGCCGCCCGAGCCGCGTCGCCGACCGTCAGCTCCCGGACCTCGCGCCCTCGCTTGAGCCAGCCGCCGAATGATGTTACAAGCATGTTTTCCTACAGTTGATGTGGACAACTACTGTTGACAGTACCACCTCCGAGTGGTTCACTGCAATCGTGCAGGAGCAAGTTGGAGGAGCATGACCATCGATCGAGGCGACCGGACGATCGTTAGCGACGGAATCACGGCGGCCGGGGGTCAGGAAACGGCTCGCACGGACAATCGTCGGATCAGCAGGCTGGGAGCTTTCGACCTGATCCGGAGCCTGGTCGTCGTCGCGTTTGCGATCTTCGCAATTCTCGTGCTCCTCCCCGCGGTCGTTGCCGCGCAGGCCTCGATCGCGATCTGAACGGATGTCGGCTCAGCTGAGCCGCGAAAGGACTGGTTCGAATGGGAATCATTTCGTGGATCGTCGTCGGCGCGATAGCCGGCTTCCTCGCGAACATGGTCATGGGCTCCCGCGAGGGCGTCCTGATGACAGTCATCCTCGGCATCGTCGGCGGCCTGGTCGGCGGGTGGGTCGCGGCGACCTTGCTGAATATCGGCACCGTAAATGGCATCAACATCGAGAGCATCGTGATCGCCACGCTCGGCGCGATCGCGGTCGTCGCCGTAGCGAGGCTCGTCACCGGGAGACGTCGCTCCTCAACCGTCTGACCGAATCGGGCGCGCGCCGCTCCCTCGCGACGCGCGTCAATCTCTCGCCAGACCGAATCGCCGCCGGAGCGCCCGATAGGGCACCGCCCGGCGGCGACCTTTCCCTGGCCGCGACATGCGCCGATAGGGCTGACCATCCCATCGCGGGCTCGCTACAGTCGTGCCATGGAGCCGTTGCGCGTTGGATTCATCGGGGCCGGGGTCTTCTCGACCTGGGCCATCTACCCGGCGCTGCACCTCGCCCCGATCGACCTGCGGGCGGTCTGCGACACCGACGAAACCCGGGCACGCGACGCGGCGAGCAAGTTCGGCGGCGGCGGGCGCTGGTACACCGACCACCGCCGGATGTGGGACGAGGAGGACCTCGAGGCGGTCATCGTCTGGATGAAGCCGGGTCCGCGGCACGCGCTGGCGCTCGAAGCGCTGGAAGCCGGCTACCACGTCCTCGTGCCCAAGCCCCCGGCGCTGTCGCTGGACGCGTGCCGGGAGCTGGCGGAGGCCTCGGCCCGAACGGGCAGAGAGCCTGATGGTCCACTTTCATCGGCGGTTCAGCTACGGCGTGAGCCAGGCGCGGGAGATCATGGCGCGGCCGGCCTTCGGCCAACTGACCCAGCTTTTCTGTTCGTTCTGCTCGGGCAGGTACGACGAGGTGCGCGGAGCGGGCTACGACGGGCCCGTCCACGCCTACCTGTGCGACTTCGCCGTGCACCACCTGGACCTTGCCCGCTGGCTGGGCGGCGAGATCCGGGAGGCAAGCGTGTATCACGACGTGCGGAACGGGGGCGCCGCCTTCGCCGTTTCGCTGAAGTTCGAAAGCGGCGCCGTCGGCAACCTGCAACTCAACAGCCAGCGGGAATGGTGGCGCAACTACGACCGGATCGAGCTCACCGGCGAGGGCGAGCACATCGTCGTCGACGGACTGTGGGGCTACCGCCACTACACGCAGGGCGACAACACGGTCTCGGACAACTACAGCGACGAGCGCAGCACCGAGCTGGGTGGAGACGGTGCGGCGTTGACCGAGTTCGTCACGGCAATCCGCGAGGGCCGGCCGCCCGTCGCCGACATCGCGGACGCCCTGAAGACGATGCGCCTGTACCAGGCGATCTACGACGCCTACCTGGCTGGGCTGCAGGGCCCGCTGGACATCCCAGAGGATTGAAGTCCGGGGAAAACGACGCGCCCCAGGGCCGAATCGAGGTAGTTCCAACGACGCGGAATAATTCCGTCAAATTGGAACTATCCGGAAATCGGCCCGGCGGCGGCACGATTGGACGCGGCGACCGAAATCGGAGCGATCGCCCGGCGATTGTCTGGAACGTATGGTCAAATGACGCAGGCATCACGCTGAAGAACCGCACCGCTCCAGCCGACTGAGGTACCCGTGGCACAAGTGGCACCCGTGGAAACGGACGAGCTCCGGCGGCAGCTCGCGGAGCTGCTGGACGGTGTCGGCACCCGCATGCCGTTCGAAGAGGCCGTCGCCGACTTTCCTGACGACGCCATCAACCTCCGAGCCCCGAACGTCGACTACACGCCGTGGCACCTCATCGAGCACCTCCGCCTGATCCAGGCCGACATCCTCGACTACGTCGTGAATCCCGACTACGTCGGGGTAGAGTGGCCCGCCGGCTACTGGCCGGCCCGCGACGCGACGGCCACCCGCGCCGAATTCGACGCCTCGATCAGCGGCTTCCTCGCCGACAAGGCGGCCCTGCGGGCACTGGTCATGGATCCGGCGCGCGACCTCTTCGCGGTCATCCCCGGGACGCCCGGTCACACGCTCCTGCGCGAGGTCCGCGTCGATGCCGACCACAACGCGTACCACGTCGGCGAGTTCGCGATCCTGCGGCAGATCATGGGGACGTGGCCGGCGGGACACTCGTAGGCCGGCGCCCGGGCGCGTTGGGCCGCGCCCGCGCCGGCGCACCCCCTTACTGCAGACCGGTTCCGGTCACGGCAGTGCCCGTCATGAACTGCCGCCGGAACAACATGAATAGAACGATCATCGGCAGGGTCGCCAGGGCCGACCCGGCCAGCAGCAGGTCGTAGGAGACCTTGTACTGGTTCACCATCGAGGCGAGCCCGACGGCAAGCGGCATGTTCTCGGCCTGTCGGAACACGATCAACGGCCACAACAGGTTGTTCCAGTACTCGAGCGTGAAGAGGATGAACAGGGTGGCCATGGCCGGCCGCACGTTGGGTAGCACGACCGACCAGAACAGCCGGTACTCGCTGGCACCGTCGACGCGGCCGGCCGCCAGGAGGTCGTCGCTGACGCCGAGCATGTGCTGGCGCATGAAGAACAGGCCGATCGGGTGCGCCGCCAGCGGCAGGATCGCGCCGAGGTAGTGGTCCACGAGGCCCAGGTTCACGATCTCCACGAAGAGCGACACGATCAGCAGCTGGAACGGCAGCATCTGCGTAATCAGGATGATCGCGAAGATCACCCTGCCGGAACCGGAACTGGTACTTGGCCAGCGCATAGCCGCCCATCGCGCAGATCGCCACGGTCAGCGAGGCGTAGCCAAGCGACTGGGTGACGGTGTTGATGAACCAGCGGACGAACGGGGTCTCGACGAGCAGCCGCGAATAGTTGTCGAGCGTCAGCCCGGTCGGGACGAGCGTGATGCCGGTCCCGAACATCTCGGACTGCGGTCGCAACGAGCTCAGGAGCATCCAGTAGAGCGGCAGCAGGAAGAGGAAGGCGAGGATCAGGAAGAGCACGGCGAGCCCGAGCCGCGTTGGCAGGCCCCGTCGCCGCCGCGGACCTGCCACCCGCGGCGCGCTGCGTTCCGTTGCCTCGTTGACCAGCTGCTCGGCGGTCGTCACGTGTGGGACCTCCCGCCGCCGAGGAACCGGAACTGGAGCATCGACGCGACGAGGATGATCGCCGCCAGGATCACGCCGATGGCCGCCGCCTGCCCGAAATCGAACGAGGTGAACGCCGTCTTGTAGATGAGGAGCGCCACGGTCAGGCCGCCATTGCCCGGGCTGTTCCCGCCCGACCACAGCAGCAACGGTTCCACGAAGACCTGGAAGCCACCGATGATCGAGAGGACCACGACGAACAGGATCGTTGGCTCGATCAGGGGCAGCGTGATGCTCCGGAACACGCGCCAGGCGCTCGCGCCGTCCATGGCGGCCGCCTCGTACAGCTCCTTCGGCACGTTCACGAGGCCGGCGCTGAAGTAGATGACGTTGACGCCGGCCCATCGCCAGGCGGCGATGATGATCATCGAGGGCACGGCCAGTTCGGCGGCTTCAAGCCAGAAGCGGGGCTGGAGGCCGACTGCCGCCAGGGCGTTGTTCAGCAGGCCATCGCGTGCGAGCACGATCCGGAAGATGACGCTGACCACGACGAGCGACGTCAGCGCCGGGAGGAAGATCGACACTCGGAAGACGGTCTGCTTGACGACCCGTCCGCTGTCCAGCAGCGCGGCCAGGATCAGGGGAATCGGGATCAGGATCAGGAGCGTCCCGAGCGTGTAGAGGACGGTGTTGCCGAGGGCCTTGCTGAACCGCGGATTGGTCAGGGCCGCTTCGTAGTTCGCGAGGCCGACCCATTCCTGGTTCTCGGTCCCGTGGACCTCGTTGAAGCTCATCAGCCCCGCGGAGATCGCCGGCCACAACCGAAACACGACGAAGATCGCCAGGAAGGGCAGCAAGAAGACGTACGGGGCCGTCCTCGGGCTCAAGGACGGTGTCGCGAACGCGTCTCATCAGCGCCTCGCACATTCAGGTCGGAGGAGGGAAGAGGGCGAGGGGGAGGAGATCCCTCGCCCTCTTGGGGTCAACTCATTGGGCGGCTTCGATGGCTGCCTGGGCGGCCGCCAACGCATCCGCTGCCGAGACACCGTTGTTGACGATGTCGTTGATCAGCGTCGTCGTGAAGTAGTCCTGGATCTCCGGGTATTGCGGCCCGGTGAACTCCGGGGCCACGTTGCCGAGCTCGCTCTTGATGATCTCGAAGGTCGTTTCGCCGCTGAAGTATTCATCCGGTGCCTGGAGCGCCGGATCGTCGTAGACGTCGTTGCGATAGGGATCGAAGCCAAGGTCGGTCCAGATGGCCGTCTGGCCGTCCTTGGTCAGCTTGGCGAACGTAACGAAGTCCTTCGCGAGCTGCTGCTCTGCTTCCGGGGTCTGGTCGGTCACGGCGGTGCCGGTGCCCCCGCCCATCGTCGTCGTGAACCCACCCTCCTCGAAGAGCGGCATCGGACGGACGACCATCTTGCCCTTGAGCGCGGCCATGTTGTCCGGGAAGCGGGTCATGTACCACTGGGGCATCCAGAGCGAGGCGAAGTCGCCGTTCGGCATCGCCGCGTAGAACTCGGGCGTGCCGTTGTTGCCACCGGGGGTGCCGGCGGCGATCTTGTGGACGTTGACCATGTCGGCGACCATCTGGACCGCCTCGACGTTCTCCGGCGAGTTGAGGATGAGCTTGCCCGTGGAGTCATAGGCGCCGCCGCCGTTCTGGAGCATCGGACCACGGACGGAGAACGGACCGGTGACGTCGATCGCGGCCATCGTCACGCCGTCCTTCGTGACCTTCTTGCCGGCCTCGATGTAGTCGTCCCACGTCTTGATGTCGTCGACGTTGACGCCGGCGGCCGACATGATCTCCGTGTTGTAGAACATCAGGAAGGCGCCGAGGTGGTAGTCGGCGGCGAGTCGCTTGCCGTCGAACTCGTAGGGCGCCAGGCGTGTCTCGACGAGGTCGCCCGCGTACGGCTCGATCTCGGCCGTCATGTCGAGCAGGTGCAGGTCGCCCTTCAGGTAGATGGCGAACTTGCCGATCTCGATGTCGACGAGGTCGGGCGCGCCGGTCCCCGACAGGAGCGCGGCCGTGAGGTTGTCATGCATCTGCGTGTATTCGACGACCGACGGCGTGATCGCGACCGGCCGGTCCGGATTCGCCGCGTTCCAGGCTTCGGCCCGCTGCTGGAAGAACACGGCATGCCGGTCCACGAACGTCCAGAAGGTCAGATCCGTCGCACCGGCCGGTGGCGGCGCCACGCTCGCTCCGGTCCCGGCCGATGCACCGCTTGCCGGGGCGGCGGGCGAACTGGCCGTCCCACCACACGCCATGACTGCCAGGGAGATGACCGCAATTCCGATGGCTCGTTTCACGATTTGACTCCTCCTGGGGCACGGATCGCGCGGGTCTCGCGCGATCGTTGAGTCGGTCCGAGCGGCTGGTTGCGCGAAGGCAGTCCTCCTGGTTGCCCGCGCTACAGGGTGAAGACCAGCCCCGTCACGGAACGGGGTGGCAGGGTGGTGGTGAACGTGTTGGCAGGGTCGATCTCGAGCCGGGACTGCGCCGTCGTGACGCGCGTCGGGCTCCTCGAAGGTGTTGGTGACCTTGAGATCCGGGCCGGTGATCGTGTTGATCTCGACCGCGCCCGCGAACGAACCGCCGGCGAGCTCGATGGCGACGTCGAGGGCGTCCGTCTCGTGCCGGTTGACGACATGGACGCTGAGCGCGGCGGGCGTCCGGATCGAGCGACGCCGAGACATCGAGCGTCCGGACGCCCGTGTAGGGACCGCCGCTGAACGTGTCGCCGTCCCACCACGCGTCGAGTGCCACGGAGCCGGTCGTGCGCCTGAACAGCTCGAACGGATGGAAGATCGTCTGGAGCACGATCCCGTCGGGACGGGTCACGATCGGCGCGATGACGTTGACCAGCTGGGCGAGGTTCGCCATGCGCACGGTCGCGGCGTGTCGGACGAAGGCGTTGAGATGCATCGCCACGACCAGCGCGTCCTGCAGGTCGTAGACCTCCTCGAGCGGACGGTCCGAGGGCTCGGTCGGCCCGCCGGTGGCCCGATACCAGACGTTCCACTCGTCGACCGCGAGCGGGATCGGGCGGGCTCGCGGCCGCGCGCCGCAGGGTCAGGCCGCGCATCAGGCCCTCGTACGCGTGAAGGCGCTCTTCGATCAGCTCCGACGTGGCGAGGTAGGCGGCAGAGTCGCCGGCCTTGTCGCCGACGTACCAGTGGATCGAGACGTAGTCGATGAGGTCGGCGGCCTCCTCGACCAGCAGCTGGGCGCGCTCGACGATGTCGCCGTCCCAGTCAGAGGTGGCCGAGGCGATCAGCTTGATCGACGGGTCGGTCCAGCGCATGACCTTGGCGAACTCGTGATAGGTCCGGGCGTACTCGGCGGCGGTCTTCGCGCCGATCTGCCAGGCGCCGTCGACCTCGTTGCCGATGCCCCAGTAGCGGACGCGGTGCGGTTCGGGATGGCCGTGCGCCGAGCGCAGCCGGACGAGGGACGTGTCCGTCGTGCCGTTGCAGTACTCGACCCAGTCGCGCGCCTCGCGCAGGTCGCCGTCGCCACAGTTGACGACGAGGTAGGGCTCCGTGCCGAGGGTCCGGCAGAACGGATGAACTCGTTGGTCCCGAACGTGTTCGGCTCGACGGATGCCCAGGCCAGCTCCGCTCGACGTGGCCGTTCCTCGACGGGCCCGACGCCATCGCGCCATCGATATCCCGACACGAAGTTGCCGCCCGGGTAGCGGACGTTGGCCAGCCCCAGGCGATCCAGGGCCGAGCGGACGTCCGAGCGCAGCCCGTTGGCATCGGCCAGAGGCGAGTCCGGGTCGAAGATCCCGCCGTAGACGCACCGACCCAGATGCTCGACGAAGCCGCCGAAGATGTTCGGATCGATGGCGGCGAGTGTCCGATCCAGGTCCACCTTGATCCGGTTCAACTCGTGGGACTCCCGTCCTCTCCAACGGCCCAAAGTCTTGACGGAGCTGTGGTGTCGAAGCCTAGCACACGAATGCCCGCAATCGTGTGCATCCGGCGATCACGACATCTGGCGATTTCGGACGCCGGCGAAACGAGAGCCCTCGCGGCCCGAATCGAAGTAGTTCCAACGACGCGGAACTATTCCGTCAAATTGGAACTATCCCGATTCGGCCGTGGCGGGCGGGTCCTCGGCGGCGGCCTCGTCAGGTCGAGCTTTCGGGCGGTACACCGCGCCGAGGTACACGCCGGCCAGCACGATGGCGCCGCCGACGAGGAACGAGGCCTGGATCGGCTCGTTGAGGAGCGCGCCGCCGGCGGCGATCGCGACGAGCGGGAATAGAAGGAACGCGTACGACGTCGCCGATGCGGTCCAGCGGGCAAGGACGTACAGCACCAGGACGAACACGGCGATCGAGCCGGGCCCGATCAGGTATGCCATCGCGATCCAGGTCTCGGGCTGCGTCGGCACGACGATCGCCTCCCCGGTGACGATGGCGATGGCCGCCAGCATGGCTGCGCCCAACAGCATCCCGATCGCATTCGCAGAGACAGGATCCCCGGGCGGGAAGCGCTTGGCGACGATGCCCGACTCGGCCTGGCAGACGGCCGCGGCTCCGAGGAAGGCGAGCGAGAGGATCGGCACATTGAGGTCGATCTGGTTGGCGCCGACGACAAGGATCCCGACCGCCGCGACCGCCGCCCCGGCGAGCGCAAGGAACCGGAGCCGCTCGACACCCTGGGCGACCGCGAGGAGCACGGTGAGCAGCGGCACGATCGCGAGCATCAGCATCGTCGTCCCGGCGGGCGCGTCCTTCAGCGCCTCGTACAGGAACATGTAGGCGAGCCCGAACGCGAGAACGCCGAACAGCACCGTGCCCGTGAGTCGCGAGCCGCGCGGCACGGGCCGCCGGGTCGCCACCATGTAGGCGAGGAGCAGGAGACCGGCGATCGCGAATTGGATCGCCGCCGACCAGAACGGTCCCATCTCGCGAAGGACGAATCGCACCCCGATCGCGTTCGCCCCGGCGAAGACGACGAACACGAAGAAGGCGATGAGGACCGTCCGATCGGGCCGTGACGTCATGCCGCCAGTATCCGTCCGAGGCGTTCGGTGGCGTCGCACCGTGATTTCGAACGCGGCGGAATCCGAGCCGTCCGGCGCCGAATTCGAAGTAGTTCCAACCACGCGAAATCATTCCGCCAAATTGGAACTATCCCGATTCGCCCTTGGCGGGCTGCCTTTTGGGCGGCGTCCGAAATCGGAGCCGCCGGGCCCCGCTCATGCAATACGTCTGAGACGCGCTGCCGGGCAGGCGGCACCTATTCCGCGTGGTCGCGCGGCGACACTCCTGTTCGGACTCCACGGCGGCTCCCCGCCGCGTCAACAGCCCAGCAGGAGGGAACCATGGACGCAATTGCGCTTCTCAAGGCCGACCATGTCAAGGTCAAGCGGCTCCTCAACGAGCTCGAATCGACCACCGAGCGAGGGGTCAAGACGAGGTCCGAGCTCTTCGCGACGATCAAGGGTGAGCTGACGCTTCACGAGATCGTGGAGGAGGAGATCTTCTACCCCGAGCTGAAGGCTCATCCGAAGGCGAAGGACATCGTCCTCGAGGGCTACGAGGAGCACCACGTCGTCGACGTGCTGATGAGCGAGCTCGAGGCGCTCGACGTCACCGACGAGACGTGGGGCGCCAAGGCGCTCGTCATGAAGGAGAACATCGAGCACCACATCGAGGAAGAAGAAGGCGACATGTTCATCAAGGCCCGCGAGGTCTTCGACAAGTCGGAGCTCGACGACCTTGGCAATCGGATGGATGCGCGCAAGCAGTCCGCCGGCCGCGAGATGGGCATCCCGGTCCCGGTCGCGCGGTAACGCGCTAACGCGCGCTAACGAGAGTTCGTCAGGGGAGCGCGATCGTCGCGTCTGCGAAGACGATTCGTGCGCCGAAGCTGTCGCGTTCCCCGTCTCCACCTAACCTTGTCGCGCCGAAGACCGCCGGACCGTCGTCCTCGCGCGTGATCCGGCTCATGATCTCGCCGACGCTCCCCCCGTCGCTTCGCAGGACCTGCGCCTCGATCAGCGACACTCGCAGTGGCTGCGGGAGGACGGCCGGCAGGCGGAGCTCGCCCGCCCAGGCGACGTCGTGGCCGGTGGACGCCACCGCTTCGAGGAGGATCGTCTGGATCGGCGTCCAGCCCAGCGGCTCGGTCGTGACCGAGTCGCCGTGTTCCCGTTGCTCGAGCCGGGCAACGACGATCGTCGTCCCGTTCCGCATCCGGTCCAGCATGGCGTGGCCCGGCCCGTGGAGCCTGACGGGAATGGATCCGCCGGCGACCACGTTCGACAAGTCGTACTCGGCCCACCGGTGTGGCGCGACCTGGACGAAGTCGGAGAGGACCACCGACGAGAGGTGGGCCTTCTCGATCGAGATCGGCTGGTACCTGGCCATGCCCAGGCGCACGAACGGGAAGTAGAACTCGGGCACGTTCATCTCGATATCGGCGAACCACAGTTGCCGGGTCGGGTCGTACTGCGGGTCGAACCCGACGACACCGACGAGCTGCGCCTCGAGCTCTGCCAGCAGCCGTGGCGCCGGAGACGCCTTGCCGTTCGCGAAGTCCGTCTCCCGCAGGGGCGCGGTCTCGGCGGTGTGCCAGAGCGGATCCATCGCCCATTCGCTCGTGTACTTCTGGAGGGTCTCGGCCTGCTTGCCGGACATCGGCGCGCCGACCGGCTTGATGATGATTCCGAGCTGCTCGCCGTCGCCGGTCTGGAACCACGGTCGTTCGAGGTAGACGCGGAGGCCGCCGCCCCGCCGCTCGCGGGTCCGGACGTTCAGTGCCTCGGTCTCCGACCAGTGGAAGGTCGGGAGGATCGAGACGGGCCGCAGTCCCGACAGGTCGTGCCGAGTTCGGGATGTCGAGGTCCTTGGTCGGTGATCCGTCGGGATCCGGCGTCTCGGCGAGCGGCCGGACGAGCTTCTTCGGGTCGTTCGCGATCGCCGGCGGGAAGTGCTCGCGGAAGCGCGTGGTCCCTACGAGCGAATACGTCACCTTGTGGTACTTCGTGTCGCCGATCGTGTGCTTCAGACCCTTGGACTTTGGTGGTGCCGGGGGCGGCGGCGATCCGGGCTTCGGTAGCTTGCCCTTCCGCATCCCGTCGAGGATCTGCTTCAGCGTCGGGGCGTTGTTCGCGGCATCGGGGATCACGAGATCGCGAACCTGCATCCGCTGGTCCACGTGGGCCGTCAGCGGATCGTTCAGGGGGTCGTCGGGATCGTCGAGCGGGTCGCTCCACTCGGCCCAGACGTCGACCTTGCCCGTGCTCTTCGCATCGATGTCGAGGGTCCCGTTGAGGAGCGCCGCCGTGTCGCCGATCCCGCGTGTCGCGTCGTCGAACGTCGCGACCTTCGGGACGGTGAGCGGCTGCTGGACGGCGTGCACCAGCGTCAGCGTCCGGTAGGGCAGATGGAGCCAGTTCCGGCCCTCGACCGCGGCCGTCCGCAGGTCGGCGAGATCCGGCGGGGCCTTCTGCACGGTCCAGTCCCAGACACCCATCATCTCGAGGTCGGCCAGGTTGAAGTACGACGCGAGCAGCACGGTGGCCGTCTCGCCCTGGGCCAGCCCGACCGACAGGACGCGCTTGACCGGGTCCCAGACCGGCGCCGGCGGGACCTCGTTCCTGGGCAGGCCCGTGAGGCGAAGCCGCAGTGGCTTCAGGTTCGGCCAGGTGCCGTCGAACGGCAGGCGGTTGACGTTGTCCTGGACGTCGTCGATGCCGGTCATGCCGGGCAGGCCGCGCAGGAGGACGCCCCGGGCGAACGGGTCGGGCAGGTAGCTGACGTCGAACGTGTCGTTCTCCTGGAGCCAGTAGGTCCGATGGAGGGCTGTGTCCTCGACCTTCTTGACGCCGGCGATGAGCTCCAGGTCGTTCGTCGTGAGATCCAGGCGCTCGGTCAGCGAGCCCGCCTCACGGCTCGCAAGGTCGTACGCCGCCGCATCGCTCCGCATCACCGTGCCCGCGTCGAAGTGCTCGTGCCGCTCGGCGAGGAGCTGGGCGCCCTTCGGCGGAGCGAGGTGGCGCTCCGTCGCCTGGGCGCGGATCGTCGCGTCCGGATCGGATGGCGTGCTCCGAACCGTCAGGCGCTCGAGCGATTCGCCCTCTTTCGGAACCGCGCGGAGCATGACCGGCGGCGGGCCCACGGGCTCGAACCGGCGGAACATGAACTCGGACGTGATCTCCGGCTGGTCGACATCGAACGCCGGATCGTCGGGCTCGAAGACGCTATTGCCGGCCAGGTCGACGACCCGGACCCGGACGCGATACGAGTGGCCGTACCGGAGCCGCGGCAGCGTGCCCGCCTTGGCCTTGAACGTCGTCTCCAGGCGGAACGGGGTCGCGGCCGTGTTCGGGACGACGCCGTGCTTCGTCACGCCGTCAGGGTTGTCGGCATCGGGCGGGCCCATGTCGGGCAGGATCGCCTCGCCGGGACGCGGCGCGGCCAGGCTCCAGCCGTCCCACGTGAAGAGCGTCTCGTGCGCCCGGATGACGCGTGTCGCCGACGGCTGCAGCGCCTCGACGGCGCCGATCTGGACGAAGCCCTCGTCCTCGATCGTGTGCGTGCCGCCCGGTCCGGCGTCGAGGAACACGTAGGTCCCCACCCGACGGCACAACGACAGCCAGCCCGTCGCGTCGGCGTCGCGGATGTCGACCCGATAGCCGCGGACGATGTCTTCGGCGAACATGTCGTCGGCCGACGGCAGCGGGGGAGCACCGGACGCGAGCGGGGCGTAGTGCGATCCGTCGATCGTGGCGAGCTTGTGGTTCAACGCGTGCATCCGCTTGAAGATCTCCACGAGTCGCGACCGGATGTCCGGACGGACGATCGCGATCCCGGCGGTCTGGAGCGCCGGCAGGCCCTGCTCGTCGGGTCCGTTGACCGGGACCTCCTCGAGCTGCTTGACCCCGACGATGTTCGTCGCCGCGTTCTGGAGCTTGACGCCGCTGCCGGCCACGTCCACCTGGTGGACCTTGAAGCGCAGCGCATCCTGGAGTCGCAGCAGGCCGTTCGCGAAGTCGGCTCCCGCGACGCGCGGCCGGGCAACGAACAGCCCGTCCGAGAGGGCGTAGTGGGTCCGCGGCGCGTGGTTCGTCGTCGCCAGTGCGAGGTTGACCGTCGGGACGATGCGGATCGTCCCCGATGCCGGCAGCCCGGCGGCAGGAACGGTGACGGTGAGGTCGACGACCAGGCCCATCCGGCGGAGCAACTCCGGGTAGTCGCCGAGCGCCGCGATCATCTTGTGGAAGTCGTACGTCTCTGCCAGGTCCGCCGCCGTCGGGAGCGGCTGGGATTTGTCGGACGTGGGTGCGACGAAGGCTCGAAGGTCGTCCAGCGCCTGCTTTCTGGCGCTGATCGCGGGGCCAGCCGCGCCACCTCCACCACCACCGCCACCACCATTGGGCGACAGGCGGATCCCACCGCCCCCGAGTCCCAGGAACGGCAGCAACGACAGCGCGACCGGCAGGCCCAGCGCCTTGAGGACCTTGCGGATCAGCGCCCAGATCGCCAGGAGTGGCGCGAGCACGATCGACGGCAGGCAGCCCAGGCAGCCGGGCGCGGGCGGCTTCGTGGGCGGTGGCGGCTTCGGTGGCCTGACCGGGATGTCGGTCGGCTTGTACCCGGGCACCCATGGCGGCTCCGGCCGGACCGGTCGACTGATCTCGCCGAGGCCGGGGTCCTTCTCCAGGTCATCGGTCGAGGGCAGCCGCGAGCCTCCGTTGTAGACGGGATTCGTCGCGGCGTTCCCGTAGATGTCGACGATCGTGTCGTGGACGTCGACCGCGGAGAAGCTCACGACGTCGGCGCCCGAGAGGTCCTCGAACTCGAACGGGATCACGTCCGTGTCCGTCTTGAACAGCGCTCCCCAGAAGCCCGACTCCGGGGCCGCCGACGTGACCGTCGCGTCGAGCTGTAGCCCGCCGTCGAACTCGACCTTGAACGTCGCCGCGCCGATCACGCTCGGCCAGTCGAGGAAGTCCGGGAACTGGTTGAGCTTCATCTTCGGGGTGCCGTCGTCGTTCCAGAGGCGCGGCGCCACGAAGGCCGAAACGCGAACGGTTGCTCCCGGATCCGGCGGGCCGTCGATCCCGTTGGGGAGGGCCGTCCAGAGGATCGTCTGCTTCAGCATCGGGCGCCCCTCTCAGGCGTACGTCGCGAAGGCATTGCAGTACTCCACCCACGAGGTCGGCGGGATGAGCTCCCGGAAGGTCGGGTCGCTGCCGGCGAACTCCCGCTCCATCGAGACGCTGACCGATGTGCTGAAGAAGAGGATCTCGATCTTCACGGTGAGCTTCGCCTGGCCCCAGAGGGTGCCAGGGTGCTGGTCGGCCGCGGCGCCCTTCGAGGCGTAGGTCAGGCCCAGGTAGAAGACGAGCGAGACCGTGATGATCCCGATGACGCTCAGCGAGCCCGACGCCCGGAAGTAGCCCGTGAGGACGAACGCGTCGCCGGCCTTCTGGAAGTAGAAGCCGGCCATGATCGAGACCTGGCCTGCGGCGACGCCCAGGTTGATCGCCACGGCCGCCCCGAACTCGAGGGCCGCCTCGATCATCACGACCTTCTCGACGCCGACGTTCATGGCGAAGAAGCCGCCGCCGCCGAACAGCGAGACGGTGAGGATGAACGGCTGCTCGCGCTCGCAGAACGCGAACCGGAAGTTCAGCGGGTTGTCGCCGAACGGCAGGAAGACGCTGGCGCTCAGGCTGACGTTCTGCATCGTCATGATCCCGATGCCGATCGTCGGGATTCCCAGCGTGTAGCCCAGCTCGACGCCCGGGTGCGGGCTCGTGACGATTCGCAGGTTCGGCGGGTCGTTGAAGCCGTCGAGCGGGATGAATTCCTGGAGCCGGTTGACGAACCCGAGGATGCCGAGGAACTCGAACCCTCGCAGGTCGATCGACACGTCGACCTTCTTGCCCGGCTCGGCGATGAAGCTCACGGAGTCGAACGTGAGCTGGACGAGCTCGTCTCCCTTCTTCGGCGGGAAGCGGACGGCGAAGTCGGTGAGCTTGCCCTCGACCTTGGCGGCCGGCGGGGTCGTCGTGTCGAGCTTCTTCTCGACGGTCGCCTTGAGGACGAAGGTGGTGCTGGGTTCGGGGATGAACAGCTCGGGCGTGTCGGCAGGCTTCGGCAGGATCTGGTCCCGGGTCAGCTCCCAGACATAGGTCGTCACGATCCGGTCGGCCTTGCGTTCCGTGACGAGCTTCGGAAGCCTGTTGGCCGCGGCCATCGCGTCGGTCACGCCGAGGTTGTCGACGAGCTTCATGAGCTCGATGCCGCCGAGCAGCTTCACCGCCCCGAAGATCTTCGTCGGGTCGAACTTGCCGCCGACCATGTCGCTCGCGGCACCGCCGATCGGCCCGAGGTTCCTCGAGAGGCCGCTGATCGTGAGGTCCGGGGCGACGAGGCCGCCGGAGCGCTCGGTGCTGCCGAAATCGAGCGGCGTCGCGCTCTTGACCAGGGCGAAGACGTTGGCGGGGTTGCCGATGGCGTTGCCGGCGCCGGCCGCGTCCAGGTAGCTCTGCTCCCAGCCGATCGTCGATTCACCGGTGCCGCCGGTGGCCTGCTTGACGGCGGGGATCACGACCTTGGCCTCGTCGACCCGCGGCTGGAACTGCGGCCCGTCGCCGGTCCGCGGGTCCGCCAGCCACGACACGGCGTTCGTGTCGAGGGTCGTGTCGCCGGGTGTCGTGGACGGCGCGAACGTCACGCCCTGGCCGCCGACCTGGGCGGTGCGAAGGGCGACGGCGGCGGCGTTGTAGGCGGTGCGCACCGCGGTCGGGTCAGCGTTGTGGATCGCCTGGTCGACGAACGCCAGCGGCGTCCCGAACCGCGACGTCTTGCCCGACCAGTCGGTCACGATGACGTCGAAGAGGAACGGTTCGTCGTCGGTCGGCGCAGGGCTGGGTCCGTCGAGGTGGGGCCAGAACGCCGACTGGTTCTTGCCCGTCATCAGCTCGTGGGCGCTCGGCAGCGCCAGGTTCGGCGTCTGGCGCGTCCGGATCTCGACCTTGCGGAAGGGCATCGACCGCGGGTCGTACGTCCGGACGAACTCCTTGACGACGATGAACGTCGTCTGGAAGAGATACGCGACGAAACCCGGCGTCTCGCCGGTCGTCGGGAAGAACTTCCGTTCCGTGATCCGGACGACCGTGGCCTGGTGGCCGGTCGGGACGAGGTAGCCGCGGCGGACGACGCGGACGAACTGGTCGCGGCCGATCGAGGCGTCGTGGCGCCAGTTGACGAGGCTGATCGTCCCCGGCGGCCCCTTCTGGACTTCCGGCGGGTTCCAGATGCCCTCGACCGTCATCGTGGAGCCGAGGGACGTGAGCATGAACCGCTCCGTCTCGACCGGCGACGGGATGAAGTCCTCGATGTAGTGGTTCGAGGTCAGGTGGACGATCTCGCTTCGGTCCCTCGCCTCGAGCGAGGCGCGGAACGGATCGCTCGACGTCGGGTTGGCGGGGTCGAAGCCGGCAAGGATGGCGTTCGGGTTGAAGTCCGGCGACCAGACGGCGCGAACGCGCGGGTCGGCGTTCCGGCGGCTCGCGAGCCGGGTGTGCCAGAGCTCCGTCCAGTCGTCGTGCGACACCGGACCGGTCGCGTGCGACCACACGCCGAAGTCGTCAGGCGAGAGGATCAGCCGCCAGGGGACCTCGAGGGCGGTGTGCGTCGCCTCCGGGGGCACCACCTTGGGCGCCGGCGGGAAGCGGAAGACGCGGAGGACCAGGTCGAGCGGCAGGCAGCCGGTCAGCTCCGGGTTGAAGGCGCTGACGGGGGTGACGCTCAGCGGGAGGCGATCGAGGGCGCCAAGGATGCCGTCCAGCGTGTAGGGGAACGCCTCGCCGGCCGGCACCCTGAACGCGAGCCGGCTGGGACCGGAGAGCCGCGACTGCACGGAGCCCGGCGGCGTCGGGCTCTCGACGCCCGGCGCCCCCGGGCCCGGCCCGGGCGGAGCCGGGTCGGGAAGCTCTGCGCCCGGCTGGTAGAAGGCCTGCTCGTGGATGTGCTGCGGCTGGAAGTGGACGATCAGGAAGGCGTTCGCGGCACCGCGGACTTCGCCTGGAGTCGTACCGGTCGGCGGCGTGAAGTCCACGTCCCGGAACTCGAGGTCCAGGACGAGATGGTCTTCGGGCCGGATGACGCTGATCGTCGAGTTCACGGTGAAACGACGGTTCCCTCTCCACCTCTGCCGGAGCAACAGATTAACCGCTGGGCCTTGCCCTCTGCCGCCCCGTTACGCGCTGCCGAGGAGCACCTTCAGGTAGCGCTGTGAGGCGGATCCGTCGAAGTACTTGTTGGCCCATGTCCCGTCGGCCTTCAGGTTCAACTCTTCGGGTTTCTGGCCGCCCTGGCGGCCCAGGAACCAACGCGCCCGATAGTGCTCGTAGATCCGGAACAGCTCCGCCGCGTACATGCCCGAGATCCGCGGGTCGCGATGGAGGATCAGGGTGTTCTCGTCGTTCTTCTCGGTCGAGTTCTTCGAGTAGTTCGCCGACCCCGTGATCACGACGCTCTCCGCCGTGTCGAAGTCGAGGACGATGAACTTGTGGTGGACGAACGGCGCGAAACCCTCGCGTTTCCGCTCCTCGAGCAGGTTGTTGATCCCGAACAGGTTCGTTGCGGCCACGACGTTCGGCTTTGGCGCGTTGGCCTCGTGAAAGAGGCTGACGTCGCCCGGCGTCTGCAGGTGGACATCGTCGATGAGGCCGCGAACGACGACCTTGGGATCGGTGGGCTTGGTCAGGGCCGTGATGAGCGGCACATCGGTCGTTCGGAAGGTGGCGAAGAGGATGCTCGACTTGGCCGCCTTCGTGAGCTGGACGTAGCGGTCGAGATCGATCCGCTGGCCGGCCTTGTGCGGCGAGAAGTTGACCTCGATCTTGCCGCCCGGAAGGACAGTCCAGGCCTTGTTGAACGACGTGAGCCCGGCGTTGTCGTCGGCGACGATCAGCTCGAAGGCCTTCGCGTACACGGCCGCAAGCGCGGCGTTCTCGATGACGTGCATGACGTTGTTCTGGAACGACACGCCGCCGCGGGTGAAGTTCGTCGAACCGACCATCACCGCGAACGGTTTGCCTGCCGCATTCCGCAGAATCAGGAACTTGTTGTGCGAGATGGCCGGGACGTTCTCGCGGCGGGCCACGGTCACGCCCGAGTCCTCGAGGAGCGTCACCGCCGCGGCGTTTCGGTCCTTGTCGTCCTTCGAGTTCCAGGCAACGCTGACCCTCGCCCTCGATCCGACTCGGCGGAGCGCGTCGCGAATGTCGGGGTGGTCGAGGTGGTACGCCGCAACGTCCAGCTTCAGCTGCGGGTCGTCCTCAGCCCGCTTGATGAACCCGAGCATCGCGTTATCGAGGCCCCGCGCGAGCCAGCTCATGATCGCCGGGCTGCTGCCCGGGTCGACGGAACCGAAGTTGCGCGTGTACGCCTGGCTGGCCACAACCGCTCGGTTGAAGTGAACGCGGTGCGTGCCCAGGCCCGTCTCCGTCCCGATCTTCAGCTCGACCGCCTGGTTCTGCTTCAGCGTCAGGTTGTCCGGAGTGCCGCCGACGGGAATGACGCGGTACGTGTACTTCTGGCCCGCCCGAACCTCGTAGTCCGCCCAGTACATCTTCTGGAACGGCCCTTCGCTGGAGTTGATCGGCTCGCCGGGGAAGTGGTCATGGTCCTTGAAGCCGAGCAGACCGCGGAGCCAGATCGTCGTGCCGTCGGGCTCGGAGCGCTGGATCGCAAAGCCGAGGCTGGCCTTGGCCTCGGCCTCCGGCCAGCCCATCGCGAGCACGACCGAGTGCTCGCTGCTCAGCCCGACCAGGCGACGTGGTCCGCTGACTGCCTGAGCTCGCATCCGGCCGTCTCCGCCTCCCGTCACCTGCCTCCGGCCACCGGCCGACGCTGTGAAGAGTCGTACGGGAGCGTCTTCCCGATGTCTCGTACACACTCACGCACGGAACGCGTGGTGGTTGGGACGTGGCCGACGGGAGCCGAATAGGCGGGTCCCAGGCGAGACGCCAGAGAGACACCCGCCTTCAATCATCGAGCGAGCCCCGCACCAGCCGGAGAACCGATATCGCCGGCACGAGCGCATCGAGAGAGGCAACGATGTCTGAGACCTCGGGCGTTGACCCCCGGCTCCCGAATCGGAAAGTCGCGCTCGAGGTCGCGGCCGGTGACATTCTCAAGTTCGATGCCGACGTGGTGGCGTTCAAGTACGCGCGGATGTTCCGTGGTGCCGATCGTGCCGCCGCTCGGGCGATGACCGAGCGCGGGTTCGACCAGGGGAGGATCCAGCCCAAGGAAGGCGAGTTCGCCCTCGTTCCAACCGACGGCGCCCTCCGAGCGCCATATGCACTCTTCGTCGGTGTTCCCGGGGTCGACCGGCTGCGTTACTCCGACATCCGCATGCTCGCATGGACCGTTCTTCGCTCGCTGGCTCGGCGAATGCCGAATACCGAGCACCTTGCCATGACAATCCACGGGCCAGGATTCGGACTTGACGAGGTCGAGGCGCTTCTGTCTCAGCTCGCAGGCTTCGTTGAAGCGTTCCAGTCGGGCGAGGCCCCAGCCAGGCTGAAACGCATCTCCCTGGTGGATCATCGCGTCGATCGCGTCGATGAAATCCGCCAGACGCTTCAAAATCATCAGCAAGAAATCCCCGGCGCGTTCCTTGTCTCGCACGGAGACCACGAGTGGGCCATGGCGATCGGGATTCCGGAGGTTGGGGAGCAGCCGGATCGGTCATCGACCGCCCCCGAGCAGGCGGGGCTACTCGAGCGGGCGCCGGATGATCAGCCGCACCTCTTTGTCGCATTGCCGTTCGATCCTGAGATGCGCGATCTCTTCAGGTATGGCATCCAGGGGCCGGCCAGGAACGCGGGGTTCCTTTGTGAGCATTTCAGCGACGACGCCTTCATAGGCGATGTTCTCGAGCGCATCAAGGAGAAGATCGAGACCTCCAGCGCCGTAATCGGCGTTCTGACCGGCGACAATCCGAACGTCTTCCTGGAAGTGGGTTACTCATGGGGGCTCAAGCGACCAACCATCCTTGTGTCGAAAGAGGGGCCGGTCGCCGCATTCGACGTTCGCGGGCAGAAACACATTCGCTACACGAACATCAGCGACCTCGAGGAGAAGCTCACAAAAGAGCTGGAGGACCTCCACAAGCAAGGCATCATCTAGGCGACTTCTCGAACGGCGGGCGATTAGTCTCGCTGCCATGTGCCGCGATCATTGAGGTGTCAGCGTGAGCGAGTCGTCGGGACCCGGCGTCGTCGATCCCAAGGCGTCGAAGAGTCAGGCGCGGCCGACGTCCATCCCCTTTTCGGACGAGAACGTCGCGAAAGTCGCATTCGGCGGACCGCGTCGAAGCGCGGAGTCGCTGCTTGCTGACCTGGGCCTGACGGATCCTCGACCGGTCCTCCTCGTCATCGGTGGAGCTGACACGCTGGACAAGGCGATCGAGCCCCAGCTGGAGCGCCTGCTCGAGCGCGGCGCGATTCGGGCGGCCGATGAGGTCGGCGCGACGGTGCTCGATGGTGGAACCAATTCCGGGGTGATGGCCGCACTCGGGCGGGCGTCGGCCGCCAGCGACGCGAATGTGGCGCTCGTCGGTGTGGCGCCGGCCGGCAAGGTGACGTTTCCCGGCGACGATCGCAACATCGAGGGAGACCCCACGCAGCTGGAGCCCAACCACACCCACCTCATTCTCGCGAACAGCAGCGAATGGGGAGGCGAGACGTCCCTCCTGTTCGACGTCCTCGACATCCTCTCAGTCGGTCAACCGTCTGCGGCGATCCTCGTTGGCGGCGGGCAGAACGCCCTCGACGAGGCGAGGCTCGCCGCCCATCGAGGCATCCCGATCGTCGTGCTCACCGGCACCGGTGGCAATGCGGATGCTCTTGCTGCCCGGGTCACGGCGCCCCCGGCCAAGCCGCCGGACGACATCCTTGCCGAGGTCATCGCGGAGGCCGACGTCACGTTCCTGCCGCTCACGGCCGATCCGGTGGACCTGGAACGGGTGCTCACGCGCTTCCTTCGCCTGGACGAGACCCTCGCCGAGGCCTGGCGGCAACAGAAGCTCGTGTCGGCCGCCGCGACCGGTCAGCAAGGCGACTTCAAGTTCGGACAGTCAGCCCTCCTGCTGCTTGGCCTCCTCGTCACGTACCTCGTCGTCGCCAAGTCTGTGCTCGACAACGCGGGAATGCTCGAGAGGTATCCGGTCGTCGGGACCGTGCTCTACTTCGTCATCCTCCTCATCCCGATCACCGTTGCCGTCCTTGCGGCTGCGTCCAGTCGGATGAGGCCAGGCGGCCGCTGGGTCCTGCTCCGCGGAACCTCGGAATCGCTGAAGCGCGAGATCTTCCGCTATCGGGCGCGGGCCGGGATCTACAGCCACGATGAGACCAGGAAGACCTCGCGCGAGGTGAAGCTCGCCGAAGCCGTCGGATCGGCCATGGGCGCCCTCATGCGGACCGATGTCAACCTGCTCGCCCTTGAGCAGCGCGCGAAGGCGAAGAAAAAGCCGAAGCCGAAGGCGAAGGGACGGCGAGCCCGAGCGGCCCGTCGACAAACCTCTCGCCCCATTGACCCCGACCGACTACATCACCCACCGGATCGATTCCCAGGTCGGCTGGTATCGCGGCAAGATCATTGATCTCGAGCGTCAGGCACGCGTGCTCCGCTGGCTCGCGCTCGGATTTCGGTGGCGCCGGCACGCTCCTGGCGGCGATCGGCCTCGAGATCTGGGTCGCGGTGACGACGTCGGTCGTCGGGATCTATTCGACGATCCTCGAAGCCTGGCAGCTGGAGACGTCCGTCACCCTCTACAACCAGGCGTCGACGGACCTCAGCGCGATTCGAACGTGGTGGTATGCCCTTCCACCGGCCGAGCAGGATCGCCAGGAGAACATCGACCGCCTCGTCGAGACCTCCGAGCGGATCATGACCGCGGAGCACGTCGGCTGGGTCACGGAGATGCAGGACGCGATGACCCATCTCCGCCTCGAGCAGGCGGCCGAAACGGCGTCCGGCGACACGAAACAGCCCGAAAACGGCGCTCCGGCCTGAGGGTCGATCGGTCGAGCAATGGATGCGTTCATCAGCCATTCATCGGCCAATCGGGCGATGGCGGTCAGCCTGGAGAAGTCGCTCGAAGCGAGCGGTTTGTCGGTCTGGCTCGACGACTCAGAGCTCCGGCTGGGAGTCTTGCTCGCCGACGAGTTGCAGGATTCCATCCGCGACTCGCGGGTCATGTTGCTCCTGTGGTCAAAGCGAGCATCGGAGTCACGCTGGGTGGCAAGCGAGTGGCTGACGGCGTTCCATGTCGGTCGGTTCATCGTCCCGTGCGTGCTCGATCCGACGCCCCTTCCGCAATGCCTGCAGCGGGGCACCTCCCTCCGGGCGAGGCGCGTGACGCCGTCGATCGCGGAGCGCCTCGCCCGAGAGGTTCGGGAGGCGCCCGACCGGCCAAACGAGCTGGCGCCGGTGATGCGCGGCGAGGCGCCACAGCTCGGTGAGGCAATCAGGAAGATCGCCGCCGGCCAGGCCGAGGTCGGCCAGGCGCTGGGCGAGTGGGACCTCGCAAAGGCCGCAGCGCGCCAGGCGCGCCTCGATGGTGTCGTCGACGATGCCCTGACGACCTGGCCGCTGGACCCGGTGCTCGTCAACCTGGCCGGCTACCACCTGAAGAACGCCTACATGGTCAAGCACTGGGACGCGATCCAGGCGGGCCGTGGCCAGAAGGACCCGTTGCTCGAAGAATCGGAGAAGCGCTTCCTGGAAACGCTCGCCATCGACCCGACAGACCCCTCGGCGCTCAACGGTCTCGGCAACATCCTGTTCTTCCGCCGGGATCTCGACGCCGCGGAGTTCTTCGCCGTCGCCGCGATCGCGGCCGCGAAGAAGCAGGGCTTTCGGTACCAGGAAGCCGAGGGCGACCTCGAGCTGGTAAGGCGGTTCAAGCGGGCCTGACCTCGGCAACCGGCAGACGGTCGATAGATGTGGCATTGGTAAGTTGGGCTCGCCACGGCGGGGTGACGTGCGCCCACGGGAGTCGCGATGGGTCGGGTCTTCATCAGTCACAGCGCGAAGGAGCCAGAAGCCGACCAGGCGCTGACGGAGCTCGCCGCAGCGCTGAACAAGGCCGGGCACACCGTCCTGCTGGATCGCGAACCCGGCCGGCTCAGTCCCGGCATCGACTGGCGCCAGGAAATCCACACCTGGATGGCCCTCTGCCATGCGGCCGTCGTCCTGTTTTCGCCGCACGCACTGGAATCCGACTGGGTCAAGAAGGAAGCCACGATCATGTCGTGGCGGAAGTCGCTCGACAAGAACTTCATCCTCGTCCCGGTTCTCGTGCCGCCGACGAAGCGCGCCGATCTCGACGCGAAGGGCTTCGGTCCGTCGGACCTCGACGACGCTCCAGTTCGGGGCGGCTGGTGCGCTGGACCAAGTAACGGCCGAGCTTGACGGACTCAAAGGCGACCGACCCGTGGACGCCGATGCAGCGCTGGGTCGCGAGACTCTCTATTCGCCTCAGACAGGTCGAGGTGCTCGACCGCAGTGTCATCGTCCAGGCGGGAGTCGCCGCAGGCGTCGATCTTCCGTGGGATCCTCGGCTCTCCGCAAGTGATCTGCTGGCGCGACGACTGCTCCACGCCGGGCGCGATGAGATCAGGGAGGCCGTTCGGACCCTCGCCGAAATACTCGGCAAGGATGATCAAGGGCCTGAGCGAGATGGTCGAGACCATCGTCCCCGTCTGGGTCGACCCACTGACGGTCGCGGATGTACCGCGGATCGCGGGGCTCGAGGCTCCACCGCGAGCGGTCGCCGTCAACGCGACAGACAACTGGGTCGGCGAGATGTACCTCCAGCGCGCGAGCTGCGGGTCCATCGGAGTGGAGAGTCTTCGAGTCAAACAACGTGGCGGCCGAGAGGACGATGACGACATCGAACAGATCGTCCGCGAGCTCGTGGAGGATGGTCGGTCCAAGGTCAGTCTTCCGTCGACCGCATCGATCGACGATGTCCTCGCCAGGGCAAAGAATCTGGAGCGAGGATGGGCGACGCTCGATTCTTCGCCCTGATTCCCTCCGGAACGTCGTTGACCGCCGAGCAAGTGACGGCGCTTCAGGATCGGCTCGAACCGTTCACGCTGGTGCTGCTCACGGGCGCCGACACCACTGCGACGGTCGTGTCGGCCAGCAGGGCTGTCGTCCTTGAGCCGGAGTTGACGAACGCAGACATCGAGGAAGCGAGCAGCTGGATCGGTCGCCTCCGGTCGTTCACCGGCGCCGACGCCGGATAAGGAGAGGGCATGTCCTACAAGGGGATCTTCAATCCGAACGACATCGAGCTGTTCGGGGTGCCACGCCCAGCGACCGAGGGCAAGACCCATCGCGTCGGAGACCGTGGTGACGAGTCGGTCTATGTGTACGCCGACGGCATCACACTCGCCGTCAACGTGGCGCTCGCCACGGACCGGCCCTTGTTGGTCCGAGGCGTGTCGGGATCGGGCAAGTCGTCGCTGGCCAAGAACGTCGCCGAAGACGCTGAACTGGCGCTACTACGAGGCCGTGGTCACCTCGCGTACCCAGGCTCGCGACCTGCTCTGGACGTTTGACGCCGTCCAGCGCTTGAGTGACGCCGCGGAAGGCGGAGTGAAGCCGACGTCGTCCTACATCAAGCCAAGCGTCCTGTGGTGGGCCTTCAACGCGGCGAGCGCACGGAAACAGGCGCTCGCCGCCGGAGTCAAGAGCGACGGCGCCAACGCCGATCCCACGATGGACGACAGCCAGCCGTCGTGCTGATCGACGAGATCGACAAGGCCGATCCCGATGTCCCGAACGACCTCCTCGTTCCAGTTGGGTCGCTGACCTTCTACGTCGCCGAAACCGACACGCTCGTGGAGTCGATCACCTTCGACAAGCCGTTGCTGTGTATCACCACCAACGAGGAACGCGACCTGCCGCCTGCGTTTCTCCGGCGATGCGTCGGCCTGCCACTCCCGGATCCCGACGACAACCGCCTTGTCGCCATCGCCCGCGCGCACTTCCCGGGGCCACCGAGGCGCGGTGCCGAACGATCGCACGGCAGTTCGCGCCGCCGCCGATAGACGGGAAGTCTGTCCCGCTCCTTGCGAGCACAGCCGAGTATCTCGATGCGGTCCAGGCCAGCATCGAGCTCGACGTCGAGCCAGATGAATCCAACCCCGAATGGATTCTCATCCGCGACGCGATCACACAGGCCGGCGGAGAGAGCCTGAAAGGCACCTGATGCCTCCGACCACGCGATCGATGGTGTCGATCGCCGACCTCATCGTCGCGGTGAAACTCCTCGAGGCCGATGAGGAGACGCCCGCACGGATCGCGAACCTGCTCGGCCTTGTTCGAACATCGGTAGCCAGCGGCCGCTCCGATGCGCTTCGATCGATTCAGCAGCCCGAGGTTGAGGTCTCGGCGACGATCGGACCGGCGGCCACCCTGGAAAAGGACCAGGTCGTCCGCGACGATGAGCCGTCGGTGACGAGCCGACAGGTGCTGTCGAGCACGCTCAGCCTCGTCCCCAGCGAGGGGTTCGCCGGGTTCGTGAGCGACCCGATACCCCGCCAGGAGAGGCAGGCCCACGAGGGTGCGACGACCGATCCAGCCGCTGCTGATACCGGAGTGGACACGAGCAATTCTCTCCGCCGCGCTGTCAACGTCCGGCGACGACGGCGCGGTCGACATCGAGGCGATCGTCCCGAAGATCGCCACAAGGAGTCGGATCGATCGGTTGCCACGATTTCCGTATCCGACCATGCGCCGCGGAGTCCAACTGCTCCTGGATCGCGGACCGGCGCTCGTCCCGTTCGCGCGCGACCAGGACTGGCTCGCCGAGCAGGTCCAGCTGGTCGGACGGATCGGACAGCGTCGAGGTCGTGGAATTCTTCGTCTGCCCGTCACGCGAAGGAACAGTCGATGATGAAGGCAAGCCTGCTGCCTACAAGACGCCGCGGCCGGGCACCGCTGGTGCTCGTCATGACAGACCTCGGGATCGGCCGGCCACCGGGCTGGGCAGAGTGGGCGAGCGAGGCCGAGTGGCTCGAGTTCGCGCTGCTCCTTCGGAAGGCCGGGTGCCCCCTCGTTGCCCTGGTTCCATATCCATCAGACCGCTGGCCGCCAGCTCTCGCGGCCAGCATGATGATCCTCTCGTTCGACCGGCGACGGCCGCATCGACGGTGCGACGGATCGTCCGCGGCGGCCACGTGGTCGCGGCGATGACGGGGGTCCCCGGCCGGCCGGCGATTGACGAGCCAGCGAGCCCCGTCCGCCAACTCGCCCGCGTGGTGTCGCTCGCCGCGCGCGTCGAGCCCGAACTACTCCGGGCAGCTCGTCTGGCGCTCCTTCCGCACCTCGATGCATCGGCGGAGGCCGACCTCTGGTTCAGCTCGCTCGTCCAGTCCCGCACGCCGCTGGCGATCGTGCTCCGCGTCGATGTCCTCGAGGGCCTTCGCACCGAGCTCGCGCGGGACAGGCGATTGCTCGACCGCGCGTGGGACGTCATCGACTCGATCCACGAGGACGCCGCCCTGTCCTCAAGCTCGAGGAGCGCCTCACGTGGCTCGGTCTCAGGGGCATTCGAGCGCCCAGGAAGTCGACGAGCTCCTCCGATCGGCTGTTTCCTCCATGGTCAACGAGGATCGCGACGGCATTGCCCGCTGGAGCGCGCGCGCCTTCGAGCGGCTGCCACCGACCGTGCGAGCCCTTGAGTCGGCTCGGATGCTGAACGTCGGGGCAAAGGCGCGGCTCGGGAGCGACGATCACTGAGGCCGAGCGCGCAGACGCGGGCGCGTGGCTCGCCTGGGTGCTGCCGACCCTGCCGCACTTGGACGTCGGGGTCCGGTTGCTGGAGGGCGCCGTCGAGGTGGGGGCAGCGTCGACCGAGGGCGCGCACCTGGTGAAAGTCCCGCGACTAATCCGCCGTACGTCGAGGTGAGCTGGCAACGCGACGGTGCGACGACCGCGCGCCACGTTGCGATTCCACAGCCCGTCCAACCGGTGATCGTGGCGACCGAGACCGGAGCGCGCGGATCACGACGGCGCTGGGCCAGACCTTCGAGCTCGGCCCGGCGCCAGCGGCTTGCGACGGGCCGGGCGTACGGTCTTCGCGGCCGGATCGTTGCAATGGATGACGCGGGGACGGTGATCCCGGACGGCGTGATCTACGTCGAGAACGAGACGATCTTCGCCGTCCAAGCGGCCGAAGCTGAGGTCCCGTCGAGCTTCCAGGACGTCGAAGTTGTCGACGTCCAAGGCACGATCTACCCCGGGCTCGATCGAGCTCCACAACCACCTCGCGTACGATGCACTACCGCTCTGGAAGGTCGGTCGGCGCTACACGAACCGCGGCCAGTGGGCCGCCGACTTCGACTACCGCGCGTTCGTAACGGGGCCTCTTGCCGTCCTTCACAGGAATCCGGGCCTCTCGGAAGCCGTCGTCCGCTTCGTCGAGGCTCGCTGCCTGGCAGCCGGTGTCACCACATCACAGGGCAGCAGGGCGAGCGTCTCACTTCGCCCGATCCCGCCGGCCGCGCTGCGCATCGCGGAGGACTCCAGGGACAGGGAGCTCCCGTCGGCGAAGGCCCGAAATCTCGGAGGGTCGGGCCGAGGACATCCGCAAGGAGATTGAAGGTGGCGCGACCCTGCTCATGCACCTTGCCGAAGGTACGGACGATCGGGCGCACGCGGAGTTCAATGCATTGCGGGAGCGAGGCGGCTCGTCGGCGATCAACTCTTCGTTCGCCGCGATCCACGCGACAGCCCTCGGTCCCGAAGAGTTCAAGATCCTCGCGGAGCACGACGGGGCCATCGTCTGGTCGCCGCTCCACGACCTGATCTTCTACGGGCAGACGCTCGACATCCGAGCGGCTCGGGAGCGCCGGGGTTCGCCTCGGACTCGGGTCAAGCTGGTCCGTGACCGGCAGCCGGAATCTTCTCGGCGAGCTCAAGTGGGCTCGCGCCGCGGGCCGCGTTGCCAATGCGCCGCTGAGCGACGTCGATCTCGTCGCTTCTGTCACCCGGGTCGCTGCTGACATCCTGGGTTGGGGCCGCCTGCTCGGATCGATCGTGGCCGGCAAGCGCGCCGACCTGGTCGTCGTCCGCGGCGTCGACAGCGATCCCTATGCCGCGCTTGTCGGCGCGTCGGAGGCCGACGTCCAGCTCGTCATCGTCAACGGCGTGGCGCGGACGGGCATCGCGCCGTTGATGAGTCGCTTTGGGCGCGGCCGCGAGGATGAAAAGATCGCCGGCGAGGTACATCTCTTCGACTTCGAGCCCGAGAATCCCGTGGAGGAAAATGCGCCGCGCCCGTCTTTGACGCTCGCTGATGCCACGGCGCGGCTGCGGGATGCGCTGGCGAACCTGCCGGAACTCGCGGCGGCGATCGCCTCATCGCCCGTGGAGCCAGATCAGCCCGATGAGTTTTCCGAGGACGCACCTCAGGAGTACGTGCAGTCGCCGCGCGGCGGGGTGGACAGGCGGATCGTCGGGCTGGCACCGATGACGCTCGAGCCGTTGACGATCGCAGACGACCCCGACTACCTGCCTCGCATGTTCGACCAGCGGAACATCCCCCGCGAATTTGTGGAGGCGCTCGGGTCGGGGCCGGTCGTCGCCTGAGTCCGGCTGCCTCGGCGCCAGGTCGTCGATTCCGCACGCCGGGGACTCGGATGCCCTCCGAGGCCTGAATCGAACTAGTTCCAATCGCGCGAAATCATTTCGCCAAATTGGAACCATCCTGAATCGCCCTTTCTGGGCGGTCTCTGGGCGGCGTCCCCCGCGCCTCCCGTACCTCCTTCACCGCGACGTCCACGTCTGACTGGACCTCCTGATCAGTCCAACCGCGCTCCTCGGCGAGACCGCGTCGACGCTCAACGAAGTCTTCCAGGCGCCGACGCCACTCGTCGTCGCGGACTGGCGAGAGCCGGATGCCCCTGGTCGCGAGCCATTCGCCGAGCGCCTCGTCGACCAATCCCCCGAGAGACCGGCCCCGGGATTGGGCAAGGTTGGCCATGTCGGCGGCGGAGGCGATCGTCCGGCTCCGATGCCCGGTCGGCCGCTAGCGCTGCGTCGAGCTTCCGCTGATCGTCGTCGAGCGCTCGACGTAGGGCGGCACCGATCGTGGCACTGACACTCGATCGCCGTTCCCGAGCGGTTCGCCTGACCTCCTCCACAAGGTCGTTGGGCAGCGAGATCGAGAGCTTCGTCACCCCGCCTGATTCGCCTGACAAGTAGGGTGCGAGGTTCTCCGAGAGTCGAGACACACGTTTCGCCATGGTGGTACCACGGTACGACCATGGTAGTACCACGTCAAGCCCACTGAAGACAGTTCGTGGCGTCCAAGACGGGGCCTGCCTATTGACGCCGACTCCATAGTGAGCCGTACGCCTGCCCCAGGGCGTGATGGAGCGTGCGTGACCCAGGGCCAGGCTGCCGAGCGACTCGTCGCTGATCGACTCCGCGCTGCCCTGCCGCCCGAGTACCGGCTCTTCTCGAACGTCGCCTGGCTCGGCCGGACCGCGCCCGAGCGCGGGCTCCGGGACGGCGAGGCCGACATCGTGCTCGCCCATCCCGATCGGGGCTTCCTCGTCTTCGAGGTCAAGTCGGGCGAGATCCAGCGCGACGCGCACGGCCGCTGGTACGCGGGCGCCCGCGAGCTCAAACCCAGCCCGTTCGACCAGGCGATGACGAGCATGCACGCGCTCGTGAACAAGCTCGCCGAGCTGCCCGACGCGCCGCCGAACTTCCACCCGATCGCCGGCCACGCCGTCGCCCTGCCCGACGTCGACCTCGCCAGCGCCGGCTACCGGCTCAAGCTCATCGGTCCCGAGATCGAGCCCGACCTCGTGTTCGATCGGGCCAAGCTCCCGGCCGACGACCCCGAGGCGACCTGCCGTGCCGTCGAGCGGGCGTTCGAGCTCTGGGCGGGGGAGTCACGGGCCAAGCAAGGGCCCGGCGAGCAGGGCGTCCACCTCCTCGAGGAGATCCTCGAGACGCCGATCGCCCTTCGGTCCCTGCTCCGTGGCGAGATCGCCGACGGCGAGCGCGAGGTCGTCGCCCTGACCGACCACCAGATCGGCGTCCTGCGGCGGCTCCAGCGGAACCGGCGCGTCCAGATCGTCGGCGCCGCGGGGACCGGCAAGACGATGCTCGCGGCCGAGAAGGCGCGGCAGCTCGCGCGCGAGGGCTACGAGACGCTCCTCGTCTGCTTCAACCAGCCGCTCGCCCGCCTCCTCGTCGAGGAGACCGCCGAGGTGGCGAAGGCGTCCGGCCGGCTGACCGTCTCGACCTTCCACCAGCTCTGCGAGGACCTCGCCCGCGAGGCCGGCACCCTGCCGAAGAAGCCGAACCCGACGACCCGCGAGTGGTGGGACGAGACCCTGCCGGAGGCGCTCGACGACGCGGTCTTCGAGCTCGGGCCGAAGTTCCACGCGATCGTCATCGACGAGGGCCAGGACTTCGACGCCGACTGGCTGCTGTCGCTCGAGGCGCTCCTGTCGGACCCGAAGGACGACGTCCTGTACGTCTTCCACGACCCCGCCCAGGCGATCTACCGCGAGGACGCCGTCGAGGGCCTCGGGCTGACGACGTTCGAGCTCGACGAGAACTGCCGCAACCCCGGGCCGATCCACGAGTTCGCGATGGGCCACGCGCCCGACGCGCCCGCGACCGTGGCGTTGCGCGAAGAGGGTCGGGAGGTGGAGGTGATCGAGGCCGAGCCGGGCGCGCCGACGCTCGAGGCGCTGCGGAAGCGTCCTTCACCGGCTCCGGGTCGACGAGGGCGTCCGGCCGTGGGAGATCGCGGTGCTCGTCGGCGGGTCGCTGGAGGATTCGGCGGTCTGGAAGGAGCGGAAGTTCGGCAACGAGGTGCTCTGGAACGGCCAGGTCGACGATGCGGGGAAGACGCTCGGGCTGGCCGCGGCGGACGTGCCCGAAGCCCCGTCCGACGTGATCGTCTGCGACTCGATCCGCCGCTTCAAGGGCCTCGAGAAGCCGGTGATCGTGCTGGTGGAGCTGCGGCCCGACGACGAGCGGCTGGAGCGGCTGCTCTACATCGGGTCGAGCCGGGCGCGGCAGCACCTGGTCGTGATTGCGCCGACCGGGACGAGCTCGTGATCGCCGGTCCACCACGCTCCGGGCCCTGACATGCGAGGGTCATGCGCTTGGGTGAACTCGCGCGAACGCCAGCTCGTGCCGGCAGATGCAAACCAATAGGTGACTGAAATTGGACGTTCATGTTCTAAGGATCGTCGCCAAAGCTATATGCGCAATCGATCCGGCCGCCGCCCGACTGTACGACTGCAACTGCCCACAGTTGGGCTCGAGTGCTCGCACCACGATGTGATTAGCGGTTAGTACATCTCCCAAGGAGGCCAGAGTGTCAGACGAATTGGGAAACCCGACTTCCTTCACGGTAGCAATTGCCCTCGGCAACGGTGATCCAACTGAATACGATGTCGACTTCACGCCGGCCCGACGAAACGAAAAGCATGCGTCGTTCTTGTTCGGGATTTCGGACGCAAGTGGTGGCATCGCCTCGTATTCGCCCGTGAACGGATGGGTCGCATGGGAGGGTGATCAGATAGCAATTGCGTGGTCATACGAGGAGGGCTTCGGCGTTGGTGGGACCGTCCTTACCAAGGACGTCCTCGGCGACGACGGCGAGGTCGATTGGGAGGCGTTGGCCTCCGTCGTCGCGTCGACAATCATGGGAGCCTGAGTCAGAGGACATACTGCGTGTCAGGGGACCCCTCATCGAGCTCTCAGCCCGCCTGGAACGGCCGGGCTTGGCTATACTCCAACCGTCCACCGACTCGACTTTCGCCCCCTTGGCGGTCGTGGCAGTCGATAGCCTGCCGCGGCTCCCATTGGAGGGGGAATCACGACGACCCTCGAACGCCCAACTGACCAACCGATCACTGCGAGGCTCGCTGGCGCGGCTCGATGCGGGATGAACTAGACGCGGTGCTCGCGGTAACTCCGGATGACGCAACGGCAACGAGGTTCCGCGGGCTGATTCTCGACGAGAACGCCGCGCGCAAGCGATCCGCCACCGCTAGGATGTGGGCCTGGAAGCGACTGAAGCTCCGCTACGCCCTCGACAGAACGGGCAGCGTTGAGTTCAGGGCCTTCCTGAGGGCGTACCGGACCGCAGCCTCATCGGCAGACCGCGGCCTGGTCGTTGGGTTGATGCTCGCTCGGACCGACCGGCTGTTCCGCGAAATGACTCTTTCACAGGTGAGCCCATTCCTGACAACTGAGCCACGGCCCATTGATCCGCTGGGTATCTCGGCTGAAGTGGACAACCTCAGGCAGCGAAACGGGCTCGAATGGTCACCCGAGTCTCTGCATTCTGTGACGAACCACCTGATCAGCTCATGGCGCGAAACCGGTCTCATCGCTAGTGGGCGCGGCGTTACAACGTCACGAATTGGGCCGGGCCCAGTGGTCGCGGCATTCGCGGCAGCCCTTGCGAAGGCCCAGGGCCTTACGGATCGAGGGGTTCTTGGGTCGATGTGGTTCCGACTGCTCGGAGCCGACGAGGCGCGTGCCGCCGAACTGCTTCGCGACGCGGCGGCCGCCGGCATTCTTACCTTCCGATTCCAGGCCGATGTCGCTGAGATTCAGTTTGTCGACTCGCCATGGGGTATCGCCCCATGAGGCGGTCGCCGGAAGAGGCAATTCAAGCCCTCCGGACACAGGTCAAGGACTGGTCAACGGGCAAGACGAAGGCTGACCTGCGGATCTTGGCCTACGCGCCGGAATGGGAAGCTGACATGCTCCGTCGAATCCGTCTCCTAGCGAACGAGCTTGTGAGCGACGGCATGCCTATCGAATTGGCTGATGCAGGCCAGGCACTCATGACGGCTGTTGAATTCGCGCCCCAATCTCCGGGAGCGCCTGGAAGAGGCAGACCGTCGAGACCCAAGCGCCGGCTACGAGGACCTGAGCGTGCTCGCGCGAACGGCGCTGGAGCGCCTGTTGCGGAGCGCGTTAGCCGATGGGATGGTTGCCCGAGTCGTCGTGAATATAGGGGCACTCGCGACGCTCGTCTCCTACTCGCAGATCACAAGCGACTTCTTCGGCACCGACAGCGACTTGGGCGTGGCTACGGTATTGGCATTTCCGGGAGATGCAGACGAGCGCTCTTTGAACCTCCTTCACCTCCGCGTCGACACCGCCTACCGCGCACCGCGCATCTGAATGGAAGCTGGGGCTGATTCATGACGACTATCCGCGACATCATCGACCGCGACCTTGGCGCTGAGATTTCAGGCGGTGGCGTCGTCAAGGTCATCGACATTGCACTCCTTGAGGCTGACCTTCGGGAGTACGTCCTCACCGACCAGCTCGCCAAAGACTTCGTCCGCGTCATGGAACCGATCGTCGAATTGGCTCGGCCGGCGTCGACAGGGTCCGACCGAATCGGGATCTGGGTGTCCGGCTTCTTCGGCTCGGGCAAGTCACACTTCGCGAAGCTGGTCGGCCATGTCCTCGCGGATACGCCGGTCGCGGCTGGCGGAGCCCGCGAGCTCTTCGAGCGGCATCTCACCGTTGGGCGGGCTGCCGACGACCAGGTCCGTGAGCTCCTCCAGCAAGCTCGCACACACAACCTACACGTCCACTTGGTCGCCTTCGACATCATGGCGTTCCACGCGGGCGCAGATGAGCACATTGGCGTCGTGGTACTTCGGGCGCTTCATACGGCAAACGGCCTGTCGCGCTCGATCGCGGTTGCAGAGCACGAGATGGAGATCCAAGCGGCTGGCAAGTGGGAGGAGTTTCTCGCCAGATACAAAGCAGTCGCGGGTGCCGACTGGTTCGAGGATCGCGAGATGGCGATTGCGCTTGCGACCTTCGCGACGGTTTTGGCCGAGGTCCTCCCGGCTCGCTATGCCTCAGCTGACCTCGCCCTCCGCAGCCTCGAACTCGCGACGGAGGAGCTCCGTTCGCTGACGCCCGCCGGTGCCGTTGCCAAACTTGAGAATTGGCTCGGTCGCCAGGCCACCGATACTCCAGGTAAGCATGTACTGCTGTTCGTTGTCGACGAGGTCGGTGCATGGGCCGGCCGTCAGCTGAAGCGGATCGAACAGGTCCGAAGCTTCGTCGAACAGCTCGCAGTCGACGGCAAGGGTCAAATCTGGCTCCTCGCCACTTCCCAAGAGCGGCTCACGGACGTCGTCCAGAATACGGACGAGGCCGAGATGAAGGCTGCAACCGAGTTGCTCCACCGTCTGACGGCACGGTTCCAGACGAACGTCCACCTCGAATCGTCAGAGGTTGGAACGGTAATCGAGAATCGGGTACTGGCGAAGAAGCCGGCCGCCCGCAAGGCATTGACAGACTTGTGGTCACAGCAGATCGGAGTCATCAAAGACATCGCGGAGACAGGGATTCAACTGAACGGGAACTACCCGGGCGCCGATGAAGAGCGGTTCGTCCGGGACTATCCCTTCCTTCCTTATCAGCTGCCGATGGCCGCCGACATCTTCGGTGCCATGCGTGGGGTCAAGGTCAGTGGCGGCGCCCGGTCGATGATCAAGGTCGCCTTCGACGCGACCAAGAAGATGGCATCGTCGGACCTCGGGGCGGTCGTCAGCTGGGATCGAATCTTCGATTCGGCGAACCAAGACAACGAGTTCAAGGACGAGAAGTATCTGGGCAGCCATGGACTCCTTCATATCGAAAATGCGGACCGCGATGCAAACGCCACGACCCCGGCCCAACCATCCCGCATCCTTAAGGCTCTCTGGATCGCCCAACAGACACCGCGCGTTCCGTGTACCACAAAGAACCTGGCCCGCCTTCTCGCCGATCGTCTCGACGCGGATGTCTTGGCGCTCGAGGCCGACGTCGCAACGACGCTCGAGAAGCTTCAAGAGCTGAGCTACGTCCGGCAGGATGTTGGAACGAAGACTTGGCGGTTCCTCACGCCGGACGAGGTGACCGTTGAGCAAATCGTGGGGGAGATCGCCGAGCAGGTCGCGGAGAAGGACGTCCGCAATGAACTCCACGAGATCGCTTCGGGTCAGATCAAGGCGCAGTACCCGGGGCGTGTGACGCACGGCAAGAGCCGCACAACGTTCCGGTACGCCGTCTCTTTGAACAGCGACCCGATCGCGAACGATGGGGAAGCGGTCAGTCTGGCAGTGCACTTCGCCGAGTCAGAGGGCGCCCGACGGGTCGAGCGTGAGTATGCGTCCTATCTGGGCCGGCCGGACGTCATGTGGACCGTTGATGTCGGAGATCGACTGACAAGTCGACTACGTCGAGCGATCGCTATCGATCGACTTTCAACCGACGAGCGCTTCCGATCAATCGCGACTGAGAAGACCCAGGAGGAGGCGCGCCGACTCGAGACCGACGCCGCTCGCGCCCGTCGAGAGATCGCCGAAGGAATGGACATCGCACTCGAGAGTGGAACCCTTTACTGGAATGGGTCGAAGACCAGTCTCGGGACCGCAGCTGGAAAGGCGACGTCAACCAAGGCTCGAGTTGAAAGCGCTGTCCACGAAGCGATCGATCAGACCTTCGATATGTTCGCGCTCGGTGATCGCGAGTTTGATGATCGGAACATCGACCGCGTACTGACGGTGTCGCCGTCACAACGCGCCGCCCTGGATAGTGCCTTGGCCTTCTTTGACGCGGATGGGCACGTTCGGCTTGACCAGCCGGTTCTCGAGCGCGTTATGCAACATCTCGGAAGCTCAACGAAGACGACGGGCGGAGAGGTCGCGGCGCGATTTGAGACGAGGCCTTTCGGGTGGCCGGCCGATCTCGTCCGCTACGCGGCGGCTGCGCTGTTCGTGGATGGAAAGATCGCCCTTGTTGACCCAGCCGGTGTCCGTTGGGACGATCCTAAGGCATCACAGGCACGCGGCCAGTTGGGTACCGGTCCATTCAAGAAAGTCGGTCTGATTGTTGAAGAAGCGCCACCGAGTGGGGAGGAGCTCGCAACGGTCCGGGCCCTGCTCTCCAAACTTGGGCAACCCACGCCGGATGGGACCGAAGCCACGCTGCAAGACGGCGTCCGACGCCTGCAGACGAAACTTGCTCAGCGTCTGGAGACAGCAGCGCGCGCCGACCAGGTTGGTCTCCCGTTGCCAAAAGCGGTGGATGGGCTCCGAGTGGCGCTCGACGAAGTCGCTGCCGCTGGATCGCGGACAAAGATGCTCCGCGCGACGATCCAGCAGTCGAAAGCCCTTCACGATGGCTCGGCTGCTCTGGACGCGATCGACAAATTCGCCTCGTCAAAGGGATTCGAGCAATACGAACGAGCGATGCGCCTCCTCGAACTCGCCGAACGCTCAGGGATGGGCGACAATCCGATCCACGGCCAAACGATCAATGACGCGCGCGAACAACTCGACGCGATCCGCGACCAGCGCCGAGTTGTCGAGGACTGGAGCGGGCCGTTCCAAACGTACCGCCAGACGCGTCCTTGACGCCTACCGAAGCACGTACGTGCCGCTTCGCGAGAGTGTTCGGGCGCGGGTGGATGAAGCCCGCAGCGCCATCCTGAACGACCCGGACTTTGAGAGCCTGAGGCCCGGCGACGCTGTCAAGGTCCGGCTCGCGTACTTGATGGTGGGTAGTCCGCTGGCTGAAATCTCGACCCCGGATTTGAAGTCCGAGGCGGACTTGCTGGCTGCGTCGGAGACGTTCACGATCGCCCATCTCAAGTCGACTAGCGCGGCCATCCAGGGCGAGCTCGCGCGTGCGCAGCGAGCTGATCGCCCAATTGCACAACGAAACGGCATCGACGAAGACGGTCGTCTGGCGAGCGTCCGACCACCTTGTCGGTCGGACATTTTCCGAGGCGAAGGCCGTCCGTTTGGCGTTCGACAAGGCGCGGGACGAGATCTCGCCGAGGTCGAGGCGGGCAACACCGTCAAGATCGTCTGACGATGGCCCCCGACCCCGCACTCCACCTGGGGCATCGCTCCGGCCGTCCGCAGGATCCTCGCGAAGCGGATCCTCGAACTGCGCGGTCTGCTCGAGGACGACATCCGCCGTCAGCTGGCGGCGCTCGGCATCACCGCTGACGGCGATCGGCGAGGTACCCGGCCGGCCGGACGCTCGACCGCCGACGAGGCCCGTGCTCGCGAGGTGGCCGGAGCCGTCATCCAGGCCGCCCGAGAGGCCGGCAACAGCCCCGACGACGCGGTCGACGACTACGTCCGCGAGACCGCCTTCACCTAGCTCGACCGGGCCGTCGGCCTTGCGCTGCCTCGAGGAGCGCGGCCTGCTGCTCGTCGACGGCCAGCCCGAGACGCTCATCAAGATCGATCCGGTCCGCGGTGTCGCCTCGCTCGTCTGGCGGGTCCGCAACGAGCAGCCCGAGCTCGAGCCCGCGAGACGTCGCCCGGGCCGCCTTCGGCGCGCCTGTGCCGCGATCACCGAGCGGATCAAGGTCCTGTTCGATCCCGCCAGCGAGCCATGCCGTCCTCTTCCCGCTCCGGCCGACTGGTCAACCGGGTCAGCGAGGTCCTCAACGATCCCGACGATCCCGGCCGTCGATCTACGCCGAGGACGAGGTCCTCGGCTGGGTCTACCAGTACTGGAACACCGACGAGAAGGACCGGGTCTACGCCAAGCTCGGCAAGGGCGGCAAGATCGAGACACCCGAGGAGCTCGTCGGCCGCCTCGACCCTCTACACCGAGCGCTACATCGTCGACTACCTCCTCCAGAACACCCTCGGCGCGCTGTGGACCGAGATGCACCCGGACACGACGCTGCCGCGAGACCTGGCCGTACTACGTCACGCCACCCGAGGGCAACCCGCCGGTCCGAGCGCGAGCCGAAGCGGGTCCGCGACATCACCCTTCTCGACCCGGCCGTCGGCTCCGGCCACTTCCTCGTCCGCGCCTTCGATCTCTTCCGCCAGCTCTACGCGGAGGAGGGCACCGAGGACCCGGCCAAGGTCCCGTCGCTCATCCTCGAGCACAACCTCTACGGCATCGACATCGACCCCGGGCGACCCAGATCGCCGCCCTCGCCCTGTACGTCAAGGCGGCCTGCGCGCAGGCCGAAATGACCGGCGATCCCTCGGTGCCGTTCACCCCCGTCGGATCAACCTCGTCTCGGCCGACCTCACCCTGCCGCCCGGCGATCCACCGGCCGACCTCCTCGCCAGCTCGCCCGAGCCAGAGCTCAAGGAGCTGGCCAGGAGCCTCTGGTCGAGCCTTCAGGGTGCCCGTGACTTCGGCTCGCTGCTCCATCCCGAGCGGACGATCAACGACGCCTTCGCCAAGCTCAAGGCTCGTGATCGTGACGGGATCTGGGCCAACGACGACAAGGCCTGGACCGAGCGCCGGCGCACCCTCCTTGGCACCCTCGAGCGGACATTCGAACGGGAGGCCGAGTCAACCGACCTCGGTCAGCACCTCTTCGGCGAACAGGCCCGTCGCGGCCTGTCCTTCGTCCAGGCGCTTCGACGCCGCTACGACGTGGTCGTGGCCAATCCGCCGTATGCAGGAAGCAAGAACCTCGCCACCACCACGAAGGATCTGCTGCAACGCGACTACCCCTCTGGCAAGAGAGACCTGTACGCCGCCTTCATTGTCAGATGTCAGGAGTTCGCACGCTCCACGGGGTACGTTGGAATGGTCACCCAACAGGGTTGGATGTTCCTCCGATCGTTCCCAGAGCTACGAGCGGACATGCTCCAATCGAGGACCATCTGCACGATCGCGCAGCTCGGCGAGCACGCATTCGAGGAGACCGCAGCAGCCGGGGCATTCGTCGCCGCTTTCACCATGCGATGTGTGCCGCCTAGTCCTGAGCATCGGCTTGTCGGAATTCGCGCCGTTGGTCCAGTCACGGCCCAGGCGAAGGCTGAGCTAATTCGCGGCGCATCCCAACCGCCGACATCGTCAATCAGGTATCAACCGCGGCAACTCGACCTCCTCAGCATTCGCGACCATCCGTTCGTCTACTGGCTTCGTCCGCGCCTGCTTGATTGGCTACGTTCGCCCGGCCGACTTAGCGACATTGCCGAAGTTCGACAAGGCATGTATACGGCCGACAACGAGCGTTTCCTGCGGTGCTTCTGGGAATGTGATTTACCGAAAGGGTCACCAAAGTGGCGTCGCTACGCAAAGGGGGGGGCGCCACCGGAAGTGGAGTGGACTCGAATGGCTGGTTGTCGACTGGGCGAACGACGGATCGGCAATTCGCACGCTTGCTTCCCCTTCAGGCCGCATCGCTTCGCGAGCGCAGAACACGCAGTACTTTTTCCGGGATGGCCTTACCTACTCACCCTTCTGTCGAGGCAGCCTGAGCACTCGACTGCTACATGACAGTGCTTTCGACGGAAAGGGATCGGCCGTATTTGCGTTCGATCGCAGACTCGATGTCGGGCTCGCGTCTCTTCTTTGTTCCCGGGCCGCGAGCTACCTCCTCCGGGTTGTAACGCAGGCTTTGGAATTCTCCTCAGGGTTTGTCGCCGACCTACCGGTGCCGGCCGAGCTGACCGCTGCCGCGGCTGCCGGCGCTACGCAGATCAAAGTTCGGCAAACGGCCCAGGAGCTCGACGAATGGTCCTTTCAGGGCGGAGCAAATCCGGCGGCTACGACTGAGCATGGTGTTATCCCTCTTCTTCACGCCCTCGAAGGCTGGAACGAGCGCCTCGTGTTCGACGCCTACGAGCTCGGACCCGAGGATGTCCAGGCGGTCATCGACGAGACCGGCACTCCCGCCGGCTGGTACCCGCTGATCGCCGGCTACGACGCGCTGCCCGAGCGCGCCCGACGGGATCGAGCTGCCCGGACGGCCTGACCGACTTCCTCGCGACCCTCGAGCACCGGACGCTGTCGCCGCGGAACTCGCGACGCTCAAGGCTCGACCTCCGCGACGCTGTACGAGGCGGGCCCCGGCGCCAAGGTCGAGGTCGAGGAAACGCCGACCGAAGACGACGACGAGGACGAGGGCGCCGCCCTCGGTGCGCGGATCCCGATCCCGACCGAGACGTTCCTCGAGGAGCTCAGCCAGCAAGCTCGAGGTCCATCCGATCAGCGTCCACTGGCTGCTGACCGAGCTGCGCGAGCACGACGGCGTCGTCAGCCCGCCGCTGCGAGCCCGGAGCTCGACGACTACCTCCAGGTCACGCATCCTCCGGATCCTCGGCTACCGCTGGCCCGAGCAGGACGCCTACGAGGCCGAGCACGGCCCGATCCTGCCGCCCGACCTGGTCGACGCCGACGGCATCATCCCGCTCGTCGCGATCGACGACCAGACGACGATGGCCGACCGCGATCCGCGACCGGCTCGAGCGTCAGTTCGGCGAGGACGGGGCCGAGGCGATGCTCCGCGACATCAAGCGCTACCTCAAGCGCGACCTCGACGACTGGCTGAAGCGCGACTTCTTCAAGAGCCACATCCCACGCGTTCAAGCAGCGCCCGATCGCCTGGCACCTGACGCTCGCCCGACGGCGACTTCGCCGCCCTCGTCCTCTATCACCGCCTGTCGCGCGAGACGCTCGAGCGCCTGCGGGCCCAGTACGCAGGCGACCGCATCAAGCGCGCTCGAAGCCGAGCTCGCCCGGGCCCAGGCGCGTGACCAGGCCGCCGAGGTCAGCCGACCTCCGGGCCGGCCATCGAGGACGTCGAGGAGTTCCGCGTCGGATCGAGGCGATCGAGCGAGGCGACGACCCTCGCCGACCGCATCCGCTGCCGCTGGAAGGGCGAGGAGGCCGACGGCCGTCCGGGTCCCTACGCGCCCGACATCGACGATGGCGTCAAGGTCAACATCCGACCCTTCCAGGAGGCCGGCCTGCTCGCCGTCAAGACGGTCATCACGCAAGTGGTGAGCCTAGGCGAGTTGCTCGTGGGTGACCTCTCGTCGGCGATCATCGCGGCGCGCGATGGTGTTTCGGGCGGCGTACTTCTCTGGTTCGATCCGTCCAGCGAATGGAAACGTCCGGTATCGGCAATCAAGCCACAACTTGAAGCGGCAGGAGTGGGTCTTCACGAACTCGATGCGTCGGGGAGCCAGGTCGCCCTTAAGTTTCAGCTCCTTGCGCAACCTACTCCCACGCGCACGGTCGTCTATCTGCCCGGTTGGTCGGCGCGCGACCTACAAGCTGACGCTGTCGCGAGGCCCAAGCTCTGGTCGGTCGTCGAATACGCCTTCACGGGTGTCGTGTGGGCGTCGCCCGCTTCGGAAAACGCGGGGCCGACCATCCCGGATTGGCTCGACCAACACGGCGTCAAGCTGGCTGGTGGCCTGCATGCGCGAAAGCGACTGACCGCAGGATTGGGCGACTGCAAGCTCGCGCGATGGCTGGTACGGGTGTTAGACAACGAAATGGGCGACCTTGCCGAACCTGTACGTGAGTCGGACGTTGCGGGAGTTCTCGGCGGGGAGGCGACCACGGCAATCGTCGAACTGATGCTCAGCCCAGAGCGAGCGTTTCGAACCTGGGCGGATGACGCCGAGGATGTGCTGGATCGGATCCGAGACCGATTTGGGTTGGCGATCCCCGCGGATCTGTCGCCGGACGACGTGGCCGATCGTGTTGCGTCGGACTTCGCTCTGACCGAGGCATGGGACGCATTCGGCGGGAGTCAGGACTTCCCATTCATCTCTAGGCTTCCTGACTCGGAAGCCAAACGATCGGACGTCGTCAAGTTCTTGCGCGATGATCTCCTCAAGCGAGGGGATGTGGCACACGGGTTACTTCTGCGAGTGGCGGCGCACGAACCGTCATTCCACGAGCTGGCTGCATGGAGTGTCGATCGTCCCGGCAATCCAGTCGCGCTGCCGGAGCTCGCACATGCACGCTGGCTGCTGGCTATCGACAAGATCGCCCGTCGGGCGAGTGAGGGATGGTCGGAGACTCTCGACATGCTCAACCAACTGGTGGCTAGTGGTGCCCAAGCGGAGACGCCAGACGTGCCTGGGGTGCCTTCGACGTCGTGGGCGGGCGTCCGCCGCCTCCGTGACGTCGTGGCCGGCGCCGCCGTCGCGATCGAACAGGCTTCATCGCATTCGATCGAAGGTCTTGTCAATGCATATTGCAGCGACTGGTGGCACCTCGATGCAGACTACCTCGCGTTTCGTCGTGAGGCCGATTTGCACCCCGGTTTTGGGCCGATACGGCGCGTCGCCGACGAGGCTTACGCGGCCTTCCTGGAGGCTTCCTCTGGCCGCTGGACGAGTCTGCTCGAGGCCGATTTCGAACTGGACCGCTCCCATTCGATCCGTTGGCGATATCGCGTCAGATGTCTGGGGAGCGACCGACGGTCCTCGCGCGACCCTCGTCATCGACGCGGTGCGATGGGACATCGCGAAGGCGCTCGAGGAGCGCCTGAGCCCGGGTTGTCGAGTCGAGTCTGTGCTCTCAACCTTGCCGTCGACGACGCCGTTTGGGATGAGCGCCTTGTTGCCGCTCGATGCGGCGCCGAGAGTATCGATCGGCGTCAAGGGGGTGTCGCTGCACGTCGGCAAGAACGAGATCAGTGCCCGCGAAGGGCGTAGGGCGTTCCTGACCGAGTGGTTCCAGGCGCAGGGCCGGACCGTCGCGTTCCTGGAGCTTGACGATGTGCTCCATGGGGTCAAGATCCCCACCGTCGATCACGTCGTGGTCTTCAACTACGCCCTCGATCAGTCAGGTCATTCCATTGCGACGGCGGCGAATCTTCCGATGGAGGTACAAGCCAACGTTGCGCGTATCGACCAAGCAATTCGACAGCTCCACCGAGCGAAGATTTGTCGTGTCGATGTGGTTACAGATCACGGGTTCCTGTATGTCGAACCTTCCGAGGTCGATGCGCTCGGACGGCCGAAGGTCGTTGCCGCGAACACACTGAACAAGGGTCCGCGCTACGCATTGCTGAAGGCAGATGCACCGGCTCCTGACCTGGTCAGAATCGAGGCGCCGCTTGTTCCCGGCTGGTACGTGGGCCTTCCGCGCGGCATCCGAACCTTGGTGCAGGCGGAGCTGTACGAACACGGAGGCGTTTCTCTTCAGGAGTGCGTGATCCCGCACCTGATTTCTGAATCGGCCGTCGTGCCGGAAACGCTCCAGGTCCAGATCACGCCATCGACTACGCAGCTGAACGGGAGGAACCGTCTCTGTAACGGTGCGGCCGGCCGGTAAGCCTCAGATGACCCTCGGCGCTCCGACGCGACGCCGTTTGAGACTGTGGCTTGAGTCACGGGTTCCGGAAAACACACCAATCGAAGTCTCAGATCCGCTGGAATTCGAGATTCGGAGCGACTCACCCGAGATACGTCAGGCCCTCTTCCTGCGTGAGGAGGTGAAGCTCCCGGCCGGGACCACTGTGATTCTGCGGGCTCGGGATCCGGACACCCTGGCCGACCTGTCAGAGTCGACATTGACGCTCCTTGTGGACTGGGGCTAGCTCGAGTGAAGGTATGACGATCCCCACAATGCAGCTCGACGCGCTCGACGAGAAGGCAAACGCGGCCTTTCCCGGCTTGGTCGTCCGAAAGGACCTTTTGCGTGTCTTGCGATCCGCCTACGGCGTACCGACATTCGTGATCGAATTTCTCCTCGGGAAGTACGCGGCATCTCCTTATGTTCTTTCGTTCCGCGATGAACTGGTGCGCGTCGGGCGCCCGGTCGAACGGGAACGCCTCGGCGACGACCGGGTCGAGCTCGCCGGACTCGAGGGCCCGCCGAGCATCGGCTCGACGATGCGGTTGATCGTGCCCTCCGGTCCCACCAGCTGAGCATGTTGAGCCCGGCCACGCCCTTGTTCTCGTTCATCACCTGGAGGCTCTTCCACCACGGGATGGTCGCCATCGGCATGCGCACCAGGCTCGAAAGGGCCTTGGGGATGCTGCGGCCCGTCTCGGTCGACGCCTCCGAGAGGCCGTACATGATCAGCCGCCCTCCCTGGCGGAGTGCCCGGTAGTCCTTGCGGAAGTTGGTCGGCCCGGTGGCGTCGATGATCAAATCCACCCCGTCGCCGTCGGTGATGCGGGTCACCTCGGCCTCGAAGTCATCGGAGCGGTAGTCGATCGCGTGCTTGACGCCCTGCTCGCGGATCGCGTCGTGCTTGCCGGGAGACGCGGTGCCGAAGATCTCGGCGCCGATGCCGCGGGCGATCTGGACGGCCGAGATGCCGACACCGCCGGCCGCAGCGTGGATCAGCACCCTGTCGCCTTCTGCGCAGGCCGCCCATCAGGACCATGGCGGCGTAGGCCGTGCCGTAGTTGACGGGGAACGCAGCCGCCTGCTCGAAGCTGAGCCGCTTCGGCGCCGACAGCACCTGGTCCACGGGGACGACGACCTTCTCGGCCTGGCCGCCGAAGCGGGTCCCGGCCATCACGCGGTCGCCCGGCTTGAAGTCCTCCACCCCGCCGCCGACGGCTTCGACCTCCCCGGCGACCTCGTCCAGCCGAGGACGCACGGCGTGTCGGGGGCGTCCGGGTAGAGCCCGACGCGAGCCATCGTGTCGGCGAAGTTGATCCCGGCCGCGCGGACGGAGATCAGGACCTCGCCCGGACCGGCCACGGGGTCGGGCTGCTCCTGCACCTGCAGCACCTCCGGTCGCCGGTCCGGGTTAGACGACGGCCTTCATCGGCTGAGCCTATCCCTGTGGCTAGAGAGACACGGCGCGGCCGACCTCGAAGCCCTCGAGCCCCGCGATCCGCTCGATCGTGGCGGGGTTGACGGGAGCGTCGGTGGTCAGCGCCATCACTGCCTTTGCCGCCTTCGGTCGAGGCGCCGACGGCAGCCGAGATGATGTTCACGCCCTCCTCGCCGAAGATGGAGCCGACGAGGCCGATCATCCCCGGCTGGTCCGCGTAGCGGAAGACGGCGAGGTGGTCGGCGAAGGGCAGGTAGAAGCCTTCATTCCAGAGCCCGACGAGGTAGGGCTCGTTGCGCGGTCCGACCCCGGTTCCCGAGACCTCGACCGAGGAATCGCCGGAGTGGATGCGGACGGTGACCAGGCACGGTGAAGTCATCCGAGACCGAATCGCGCGTTCCACCAGCTCAAGCCCCCGCTGCTCTGCGAGATGCGGCGCGTTCACGAGATTGACGGCTTCCTCGGTGTGGCCCTTGAGGATCCCGGCCAGTACGGAGATGCCGAGCAGGCGCGTGTCCTCTTCGGCGAGGCGGCCGCGGAACTCCACTTCGATCTTGTCGAGCGAGCCGTCTCCGAGGCCCTGCGCCAGCCGCCCGAGCTTCTCGCAGAGCGGGACAAAGGGGGCGAGGATCTCCATCACCTCGGGACGAACCGCCGCGATGTTGACGGCGGTCGTCACCACTCCGCCGGTCAGCGCGGCCGTCACCTGCTCGGCGGTGACGACCCCCGCCCGGTCCTGGGCCTCGGCCGTCGAGGCGCCCAGGTGCGGCGTCACGACGACGTCGTCGCGCGCGAGCACCGGGTGTTCGGTGAAGGGCTCCTCGGGGAACACGTCGAGTGCGGCGCCGGCGACCTTGCCCGACTCGAGGCCCTCGACGAGCGCATCCAGGTCGATCAACTCGCCGCGCGCGCAGTTCACGATGCGTACGCCGTCGCGCATCTGCCCGATCGCCTCGGCGTCGACGAAGCCGATCGTCTCAGGCGTCTTCGGGAGGTGGAGGCTGATGAAGTCCGCGCCGCCGAAGAGCTCCTCGGGGCTCTCGACCCCCTCTACGCCGAGCTCGCGGAAGCGCTCTGCCGTGACGAACTTGTCGTAGCCGATCAACTCCATGTCGAAGCCCTGGGCCATCTTCGCGACGAGCTTGCCCGATGCGACCGAAGCCGGCGACGCCGAGGGTCTTGCCGTAGAGCTCCGAGCCCTTGAACTTGCCGCGGTCCAGCGGCCCTCGGCCAGGGACTGGCGCGCCTGGGCCACGTTGCGGCAGAGGGCGAGGACGATGGCCATCGTGTGCTCGGCCGCGGCCACCGAGTTGGCCTCGGGGGCGTTGGCCACGATGATTCCGCGCTGGGTGGAACCTCGATGTCGACGTTGTCGACGCCGGTGCCGGCGCGGCCGATGACCTTCAGGTTCTCTCCGCGCTCGACCAGGTCGGCGGTCAGCTTCGTTGCCGAGCGGATCAGGATGCCGTCGAACTCGCCGATGCGCTTCTCGGCTCGCCCTCGGGCCAGTCGGTCCCAGCAGATCTCGACCAGTCGAAGTCTCGCGCAGCAGGTCCACGCCGGCGTCGGCGATCTTCTCGTTGACCAGGACCTTCAACTCGGCCGGGCCTCCGGGACGTTCTCGACTCCCGGACCCAGTCGATGCAGGCGGTCAGCGCTTGAACGTCCTCGGGATCCACCGCCGGGAACATCCCGACCCGGACTTGGTTTCCGGCCGAGCTTGCGGTACGGCTCGACGTCCACGATCCCGTTGGCGCGCAGCGTCGCGGCGAGCGCGGCCGCGTCGACGTCGTCGGTGAAGTCGATCGTGCCCACGGCGGGCGAGCGATGGGCCAGGTCCGCCACGAAGGGCGATGCGAACTCCGAGGCCTCGGCCCAGCCGTAGAGGTGTTCCGATGAAGCGGCGCTCCGTCCCGCGCTGAACTCGAGGCCGCCGTTCTCCAGCATCCAGTCGACCTGCTCGGCGAGCAGGATCAGCGTCGCCAGGGCCGGCGTGTTGTAGGTCTAGCAATACGAACGGAACCAGTAGAGGACAA
>CAVSAP010000002.1:0-428325 GCA_963726055.1 uncultured Chloroflexia bacterium | reverse complement strand
GGCGTCCGGATCCGGCGCGTAGAACGCTGTCGAGTTCGTCACCCCGCGCGCGACCGCCTCGGGATCGGCGCCGGCGGCCCGGTTCGCCTCGCCCCAGGCGTCGCTGCTCCGCGTCGAGAACTCGCGTCCCTCCGCCGAGAGCGGCCAGGCCTCCCGATCGTCCACCGATCCGCCACGGAGATGGAGCGAGAGCCCAAGGAGGCCCTGGTCCCAGCCGATGCCGACGGCACCCGGTCCGAACTGCTCCCACATCTCCTCGGGCACGACCGCAGTGTGCTCGAGCTCGAACCGTGTCGTGCCATCGTCGACAGGCGACAGCCGGACCTCCAGCTCCGAGGTGTCGGCGTCGGTCGCCGTCTCGCCGTACGCCCACGTCACTTTCAGCCGATTTGGCCGTTCGCAGGCGACGATCTCACCACCGGCGTTGCCCTCGAACTGGTACCGACCACCAAGGCGGTAGTCCCCGCTGATCGGCAGGAACCAGCGGCTGATCCGCTCCGGGTTCGTCAGCGCGTCCCAGACGTCCTCGATGGGAGCGTCGTACTCGCGTCGCAGGCGGAGATAGCGCCCGTCGCCGGCGGGAATGCTTCGTTCGCCCAGTTCTCGCTGGACGGCCTCGATTTCACGGACGATGTCGATCATCGGGTATCTCCTTTCGGGCTGTCGGTGCTGGCTGCCTGGAGGCGGCGCTCGCGCCTGCCGCGCGCGAGTTCAGTCGCGAGCGAGTCGAGGCGCTGGTCCCAGAAGCGGCGGAAGTGGTCGATCCAGTCGTCGACCTCGCGGAGCGGCGCGGCTTCGACCGCATAGAGCCGGCGCGTGCCCTCGGGCCGGACGGTCGTGAACCCGCTGTCCCGGAGGACCCTCAGGTGCTGCGACACGCCCGGTTGCGAGATCCCGAACTCCGCCTGGACGACCGACGTGATCGCGCCTGACGTGAGCTCGCCATCCGCGAGCAGCTCGAGGATTCGGCGACGGACGGGGTCTCCGAGAACATCGAATGCGTGCACGAACCGGATAATAGTAGCAGCGACTTATATAAGTCAAGCCTGAGATTCAGGCATCCCAGCGAACGCGGATCCGACCGGCAACGTCGGGTAGCGGCAACGATTGCGCCTCCGTCTCGACAGCCTCGCGCGCGGCCTGCGGGAGCCGTCGCCACGGCGCGAGCGTGACGTCCGCACCCGCGCGTCGCCACGTCCCCACGACCTCACCCTGGACGAGGACGGCACCCGGCCAGACCCGGGGCGTCCAGAGGGTTCCACGAAGGTCGGCGTCGGGGACCAGGAGCTCGCGATCGCTTCCCTGGAGGAGGAAGTGCGCGTCGCCGCTTGGAAGGAGGCGCGCGGCGGCCGCGTTCCCGGCGGGAGCCCGAAACGTGGGTTCGTCCTCGGCGAGGATCCAGGCGTCGCCAACGGGTGTTCGAACGGGCGCCAGCGATCCGACGAGCGCATCGAACGCCGTACGACCCTGCCGCGGCGCAATCCCGGCCCACGTTGCGAACGCCTCGGGTGTGGCCGGCCCGAAGATGTGCAGGTACCGCCGCGCGAGCTCGAGCCGAGCATCGACTGGATCGACCGCCGGCGGGGGCACCGTCCAGACGGTCGGACGTCGGGCGCCGTCCCATCGGATGAGGACCCTGCCGGTCGGCGCGGCGTACCTGAAATCGATTGGGGTGCACGCCGAGCCCGCGTCCCGCCTCGTTAGCGGTCAATTTCCGGCCGCCGAGGAATTCCTGCAGGCGGTCAGCCGTGTCCTGCGCGAAGCGTCGTCCTTTGGCGTCGTCCGGTAGCCGGCCGAGCGAAAAGACCGCGAGGTCGCGCGCGGCAACGACGTATGCGCTGAACCGTGGCCCCCACAGCTGCACCAGCGATGGGTCCTCCCAGGTGGATGGTTCGGTCCCATCGACACGCGCATGGATCGAGAGGAGCGCGGCCCGGGGCATGCTGTCCTGAAGGCCGGCCCATGCTGCTTGCTCGAGCGACTGCGAGCCCGCCGGGAGCCGTTCGTCGAGCGCGCCGACCTTCCTTCGGTACGCCAGGACTTGCGCTCGCGTAAGGTCGAGGCGCGTCATCGATTTATCGGATCATTCGCAGTAAGCGGGTACGGTGGCCCGGCGAGTGCGGCTGCAGGAGAGGGAGTGACATGGCTGAAGTGATCCTATTCCACCACGCCCAGGGCCAGACGCCGGGGTTCCATGCCTTCGCCGACGAGCTGCGCCGAGCCGGGCACACGGTTCACACACCGGACCTCTTCGATGGCCGCACGTTCGACAGCATCGATGAGGGTGTCGCCTACGCCGGGGAGATCGGTTTTGGCGAGGTCATCGAGCGCGGGGTGCGCGCCGCGGAGGGCCTCCCGGCGGAGGTTGTGTACGCCGGCTTCTCGCTCGGGGTGCTGCCCGCCCAGAAACTGGCGCAAACCCGCCCGGGTGCGCGCGGTGCCCTGCTGTTCTACTCGTGTCTTCCGATCTCGGAATTCGGGGCCTCGTGGCCGGCGGATGTGCCGGTGCAGATCCATGGAATGGATGCGGACCCGATCTTCGTTGACGAGGGCGACATCGACGCCGCCCGCGAACTCGTCGCCGCGGCCGCAGACGCGGAGCTCTTCCTCTACCCCGGCGACCAGCACTACTTCGCAGACTCCAGCCTGCCGTCGTATCGCGCTGACGCCGCAGCACTGCTCCAGGAGCGTGTGCTCGAGTTTCTCGCCACGCGCGACCGAGAACAGAAGGGTCGTTGACATGAAGATCGTCGTGATCGGGGGGACCGGGCTCATCGGATCAAAGCTCGTGACCAAGCTCAGCGAGCACGGTCACGAGGCGGTCGCCGCGTCGCCCAGCCTGGGCGTCAACACCATCACGGGCGAAGGACTTGCTGCTGCCCTCGAAGGCGCCTCGGTCGTCGTCGACGTGTCGAACTCGCCCTCCTTCGAATACGCCGCAGCACTGGAGTTCTTCGAGACGTCGACTCGCAACCTCCAGGCGGCGGAGGAGGCCGCAGGCGTCAGGCATCACGTGGCGCTTTCGGTCGTCGGAACCGAGCTCCTCTTGGAGAGTGGCTACTTCCGGGCGAAGATCGCCCAGGAGGCGCTGATCAAGGCGTCGCCGATCCCGTACTCGATCGTCCGTGCGACGCAGTTCTTCGAGTTCATCCAGGGCATCGCCGACGCTGCCACCGACGGGAACATCATTCGTGTGGCGCCTGTCCTCTTCCAGCCGATGGCAGCGGACGATGTCGCGACGGCGGTGGGTCGGGTCGCCGAGGGTCAGCCGGCGAACGGCGTCGTTGAGGTCGCAGGGCCCGAACAGTCCACGCTCGACAGGTTCATCCAACGAGTCCTGAGCGCACGAAACGACCCGCGCGAGGTGCTGACAGATCCTCGCGCACCGTACTTCGGCGCCGTGCTGAGCGAGCGCACCCTTGTTCCTGGCGACGGCGCGATCCTTGGCGAGACGCGCTTCGATGACTGGCTGACGAAGTCGACGCCGCCGTAGTCGAAAACTGGCAGCTTGCATTCCTGGGCAATATACGTATACTCCTACGTATAGCTACGTCGCCAGAAGGGAGTTACGATGCTCAGGTGCCGAACAAGACGATCTACGTCTCCGATGGAGACCTCCCCATCTATCAGCGCGCTCAGGAGCTCGCCGGCGACAACCTCTCGGCCGCGATCGCTGCCGCCCTCCGCCGCTACGTCGACGTCGAGGAGGGGCGACGAGAGGGCTTCGACGAGATCATCGTTCGCGTCGGGCCCGGCAAGGGCCGGAAGGTCCGCTTCATCGGCGTCCTCCTCGGCGAGTGGGTCAACACGTCGCCCAGCCGCGTCGAGACGTTCCGGGTCTACCGGGGCCGGACCGGCAAGTTCGTCCTCCACGTCGAGCGCAGCCCGGACTACACGATGGTCGACGGCGAGGGCAAGCCGGCCGGCTGGCGCGCCCACCTCGGCCTCGACTGGAACGTCAGTTACGGGACCAAGCCCGGCGAGTCGACCCTCGAGGTCGTCGAGTCGCTCGACGAGCTCCGCGAGCGGATCCCGCCACAGCTCTACGACATGGTCGCCGGCTCGGCCCAGCAGCCCGCCGTCGAGGACCTCGACATCTGATCCACGCCTCGGCGGCGCGGTCAGTCGGGGAGGTGCGGCATGACGGCCGCCGGGGCCCGGGCCGCGATCCGCGCCACCGGGCTGCGCAAGTCGTACGGCAAGCAGGTCGTCCTCGACGGCATCGATCTCGAGGTCGCCGAGGGGACGGTCTTCGCCCTTCTCGGACCGAACGGCGCCGGCAAGACGACGACGATCCACATCCTGTCGACGCTGATCGCCGCCGACGGCGGCGACATTCAGATCGCCGGCCATGACGTCGCCCGCGAGCCCGACGCGGTCCGCGGCGTCATCGGCGTCACCGGTCAGTTCTCGGCGGTCGACGGGCTGTTCACCGGCGAAGAGAACCTGCAGCTGATGGCGGATCTGCGGCACCTCGGCAAAGCCGAGGGCCGGCGGCGCGTCGCCGAGCTGCTCGACCGATTCGACCTCGTCGACGCCGCGAAGAAGCCGGTCGCGACGTACTCCGGTGGCATGCGACGACGACTCGACCTGGCGATGACGCTGGTCGGCGACCCGCGGATCATCTTCCTCGACGAGCCGACGGCGGGACTCGATCCGCGCAGCCGCCGCGTCATGTGGCAGACGATCCGGGATCTCGTCGCGAGCGGCGTCACGATCCTGCTGACGACGCAGTACCTCGAGGAGGCGGATCGGCTGGCCCACCGGATCGGCGTCCTCGACCACGGCAGGTTCGTCGCGGAAGGGACGCCGGACGGAGCTCAAGCGACTCGTCCCGGCGGCCACATCCGGCTCGCCTTCGCCGACGCCGCCGAGCTCGAGCGGGCCGCCCGCGCGCTCGACGGCGCGATCCCGCGACGACGAGGCGCTCACCCTCCAGGTCCCGAGCGACGGCGGGGTCCGCTCGCTGCGGGCCCTGCTCGACCGGCTCGACGCGGCCTCGATCGACGTCGGCGCGCTCTCGGTCGCAGACGCCCGATCTCGACGACGTCTTCCTGTCGCTCACCGGCGACCCCGAGAAAGAGAAAGTGACCGTCCGATGACCGCGTATCCGCTTGTCCTGGCCGACTCGGCGACGATGCTGCGGCGCAACCTCCGCCGGATGCGCCGCTACCCGTCGCTGACCTTCTTCATCGCCGGCGATCCCGGTCGTGTTCCTGCTCCTGTTCGTCTACGTCTTCGGCGGCACGCTCGGCGCCGGTCTCGGCGGCGTGGCCGGCGGCCGCGCCGAATACATCGCGTACGTCGTTCCCGGGATCCTCCTGATCACCGTCGCCGGGGCGGCCCAGGGGACCGCGATCTCGGTCGCGATGGACATGACCGGAGGGCATCATCGCCCGCTTCCGGACGATGGCCATCGCCCGCGCGTCGGTCCTGATCGGCCACGTCATCGGCAGCGTCATCCAGACGATGCTGGCGGTCGCCATCGTCCTGGTCGTCGCCCTCCTCATCGGCTTCCGCCCGACGACCGGTCCGGTCGAGTGGCTCGCGGCGATCGGCCTGCTCGCGCTGACCGCGCTGGCGATCACCTGGCTCTCGGTCGCGCTCGGAATGGTCGACGGAGAACGTCGAGACCGCCAGCAACCTCCCGATGATCCTGATCCTCCTGCCCTTCCTGAGCAGCGGGTTCGTCCCGACCGAGTCGATGCCGGACGGCCTGAGCTGGTTCGCCGAGAACCAGCCCTTCACGCCGATCATCGAGACGGTGCGTGGACTGCTCCTCGGCACACCGATCGGCAACAGCGGCGTGCTCGCCGTCGGCTGGTGCGTCGGGATCTCGGTCGTCGGCTTTCTGTGGGCGAGGAAGCTCTACGAGCGTCCCCCCAAGCCCGCGGTATAGAGGGCTCCAAAGCCGTCAGGCTTCGACCGGGATCTCATCAGTTCGCTCCGCGAACTGCGTCCGATGCAGCCGCGCGTACAGCCCGTCCCGCGCCAGCAGCTCGTCCTGGGTGCCCAGCTCAACGAGCCAGCCGTCATCCAGCACCGCGATCCGATCCGCGGCCCGGATCGTCGACAGGCGGTGCGCGACGATGATCGTCGTGCGGCCCACCTTGAGACGGTCCAGGGCCTCCTGGACCAGTCGCTCGGACTCGTTGTCGAGTGAGCTCGTGGCCTCATCGAGCAGCAGGATCGGCGGGTCCTTGAGGATGGCCCGGGCGATCGCCACTCGCTGACGCTGCCCGCCGGACAATCGCATGCCGCGGTCGCCGACGACCGTGTCATAGCCGTCGGGAAGCACGCTGATGAAGTCATGCGCGTTTGCCGCCATGGCGGCGGCGACCATCTCATCCTCAGTGGCATCCAGCCGGCCGTACAGGATGTTCTCCCGGACCGACCCGCCGAACAGCGTGGCCTCCTGCGCCACCAGCCCGATCTGGCCCCGCAGGCTCGCCACCGTTACCTCGCGGATGTCGATCCCGTCCACCCGGATGACCCCTCCGCTCACTTCCCAGAGCCGCGGGATCAGCCCGACGAGCGTCGTCTTGCCGGAGCCGGACGGCCCAACCAGGGCGAGCGTTTCCCCGGCCGGGATCGTCAGGGAGAGTTCGCGCACGACCGGTCGATCGGGGAGGTATTCGAACCACACGCCGTCGAGATCGATCCGGCCGTCAACGCGCGCCAGCGGCCGCGCGTCCGGCGCGTCGAGGATCGTCGGCCGGGTGTCGATGATCTCGAACACGCGCTGGATGGCCCCGGTCCCCTCGCGGAACTGCCCGTACAGGCTCGCGAGGCTGCCCAGGCTCGCCCCGATGGCGACGCCGTAGAGCAGGAACCCGGTCAGCGTCCCGATCCCGAGCGTCCCATCGATCACCTGGTGACCGGTGAACCACAGCAGCCCCGCGATCGCCCCGAAACCGAGAAACCCCATCAGCGCCCCGAACCCAGCCCGCCACAACGCCAGGCGGGAGCCGCTTGCGACGACGCTGCGCAGGTCGGCGTCGTACCGGTCGAGCTCCCAGTCCTCGCGGACGTAGCTCTTCACGACGCGGATCCCCGAGAGCGCCTCCTCCGCCGTCGTCGTGCTGCGGGCGATCGTGTCCTGGACCTGGGTGCTGACCCGCTGCAGGGGTCGACCGAAGACGATTGCCACGGCGATCAGGGCTGGCGCGAGTAGCAGGACGATGAACAGGAGCGTCGGGTTGAGCGTGAAGAGGATGACGATCGACCCGACGAGCCCGATGACGGACGAAAGGAGGCTCGTGACCGTCTCGGTGAGCATCGTGCGCACGAGGGTCACGTCGCTCGACAGGCGCGAGATGAGCTCGCCGACCCGCCGGCTGGCGTGGAAGTCGAGCGACAGGCTGATCAACCGCCCGTAGAGCTCGCCGCGGAGTTGAGCCACGACTCGCTCCCCCACAACGCCCAACAAATAGGTCTGGATGAATCCTCCGACCGCCTGCACGCTGAACAGAACGACCAGCATGACGATCAGCCGGTCAAGGCCGCCGGCATCCCCGCCGACGACGACTTCCGTCGTGATCCCGGCGATGATGAGCGGGAACGCGAGCCCGATCGCCGACGAGATGACGAGGCCGACGAGCGCGATCGCGAACGGCCGCCAATGCGGCCGCAGATATCCGAACAGCCGGGCCCACGGCACGCCCCCGAGGCCGCGGACCTCGCGGACGACGGCCGCGGCGTCAGTCGGGACCCGCGCGAATTGCTGGCTCACGCGGCGATGATGTCACGGCCCTTCGCCGAGCGCCGATGAGCAGGTTCTTCGCCGATAGGAGGCGTCAGAGGCGCGGCGGTTCAAGCCGGATGGCGCCCGGTTGACCCCGTGGACTACCGCGACTGCGGGCGCCTCAAGCGCCAGCGCCGGCAGCGGCCAGGTATCCCTCGTTCACCTCGGGCTTGTGCGCCGCGAACGCGGCCAGGACTTCGCCCTTCTCCTTCTCGGGGACGCCGACGACGTCAAGGGTCCGCCCAAGTTCGGCCGCGACTTCATCGAACTCCTCGGGTGAGATCTTGAGCCGGCGGTGGGCCTCCTCCAGGCCGAGGACCGTGCTTCCCGGGTTGGTCGGCGTGTATTCAAACGGTCCGCCCGCCACGTTGCAGACCCAGAGCGTGCGCATGAATTTCAGGCCCGGAAGCCGGCCCAGGTTGTTCGTGTGCCACTCGCGGAGGGCCGGATTTGCCGACTGTTGTCCGACGATCGGGTTCTTCACGACTGCGTCGCTGAAGTGGTCGACGACAGCCGCAATGGCGAATGCGCCGCCCAGGCGCTCATACAGGCTTGCCTCAGGCATGGTTCAGGCACCTCGTGACGTAGGGATTCCGTTCAAATCGTCTATCGATAGCGCCTACTGTTTATACGGCTGCGAACGGCCAATGTCAATCCATTTTCGCGGCGCCATCAAGTCGAATTGGGCGCGGGCGGCTACCGACCGGCCTGAAATCGACCACTCGAGTCGGCTAGCATTGGCGCGACGGCGCTCCACTCGTCGCCCAAGCCATCAAGGAGCGTGCCTCCCCATGACCTCCCGCAACGGTTTCCGGTCGGCCAGCGTTCGTCGAACGCGAGCGTCTCTCCTCATCGCCCTGGTCCTCGTCGGCGTCTCGCTGGCGGTCGCCCCAGCAGTGTCAGCTGACCCGGCAACCGGACCTGGAGCGGTCAGCCAGGCCACGGCCGGGGCGCTCCCGGCAGGTGTAGTTCCGGAAGGTACGTGCGCGGCACGGGTGACCGCGGTCGGCGGCGGGGGCGCGTCGTCTCCGGCGGCTTCGGAGACCGGTGGACGGGGTGCCGCAGGTGCCAGCATCAGCGCGACGTTCGGCGTGCTCCCCGGCCAGTCGTTCAGCGGCAGCGTCGGCGGCGGCGGCACCAACCCCACCGGCGGCACTGGGGCCGCGGGCGTGGGTGCCGGCGGCGACGGGGGAACGATCACGCAGGTTCACCGCGGTGGAGGTGGTGGTGGCCGTACGACCGTCGATCTCGCCGGCGTCACAGTGGTTGTCGCCGGTGGCGGCGGTGGCGGCGGGGCGGCCCATCAGGCGGCACCGGCCGGCTTCGGTGGGGGCGGCGGATTCGCCGGGATCTCCGCGGTCGCCGTCGCGCCAGGCTCGAACGGACAAGATGGCGTCGATACTGGCGCCACCGCGGGCGGCGGGCAGGGTGGCCAGGCCGCTACCGGTGGCCTCGGCGGGGTGAACGCCCCCAACGCCGGGTTGAACGGTGCCCCGGGCGCGGGAATTGTCGCCGGGGGAGCCGGGGGGATCGGCGGCCCGGACCCCGATTTTGACAGCGGCGGCGGTGGCGGCGGTGGCTATACCGGTGGCGGTGGGGGTGCCTCCACGATCTCCTCCAGCGTGTCCGGCGCGGGCGGTGGTGGCGGCTCGAGCTGGGTGAGGGCAACCTCACCAACCGTCGGTGCCGCGGCGCCGACAGCCGTCTCCGGGGCGGCAGGAACCGCTTCACCAGCTGGCGTTGGCCCAGGCGCCACCGGCTCCATCGCCATCGACTGGCTGCCGTGCCTCTACGGCCTGACAATCGACAAGTCGGTCTCGTCGGCGACGGTGAACGCGGGCGGCGCGGTCATCTGGACCGTGACGATCACGAATACCGGGCCTGACCCGATGACGCAGGGCGACACGGTCACCCTGACCGATTTGCTCCCGGCCGGTCCGAACGGGGGCCCGCCGCCCGACTTCGAAGTCCTCACGTTCGATGTCACCGGTGGGTCCAATGCGGAGTTGTCGCGCGGGGCGATCACCTGCAGCAACGTGTTCGTCGGCCAGACGATGCCGGCGACGACGGTTTGCTCACGTCCATACAGTGCGCCGGGTGCTCCGGGGACGCCATCGGGCGGGCTCCGCGGGCTCGACCCAGGCGAGACGATCACCATCACGTATGAACAGATCATTGCCAACACGGCGCCGTGCGCCACGATCACGAACACGGCCAGCGTCCAGGATCGCGCGACCACGTCGGGCACGACGGATCTCGTCGGTGTGATCGCGACGCGGTCGGACAGCGCACCTTTGACGATTGCCTGCTATGACCTGGCCATCGCCAAGGTCGCCAGCCCGTCGTCAGTTCTAGGTGGCGGCACGATCACCTGGACGGTGACGGTCACGAATCTGGGGCCAGCCGACATGATGGGTCCGATTGCGACGGGTGGGACCCCGCTTGTCGTCACCGATGTCTTCCCCTCGGCAAACGTCGGGTCCGCGAGTCTGACCTCGGCGACCGGGCCCGCTGGATCGTGCAGTCTGTCGGGCAGCACGGTCACGTGTACGGCGGGCCTGCCGAGTGGCGGCCAGGAGGTGCTGACGTTCACGCAGAGCGTGAACGGTGGCGCACCCGATGGCGCCGTCATCTCGAACACCGCCTCGGTCACCGACCCGACGACGGGTGACACGAACGACTCGAGCACCGACCAGGTGACCGTCGGCGTCCAGGGCATCTCGCTGGCCAAGAGCGCCGACCCCCTAACGTATTCGACCGTCGGAACCGTCATCAGCTACGACTTCGTCGTCACGAATACCGGTTCCGTCGCGCTCAGCGGACCGTTCGTCATCGACGACGACAGGGCGACCGATGAGAGCTGCCCTGTCACCGCGACTCTCGCCCCTGCCGCCAGCATCACCTGCACCGCGACATACACGATCACCCAGGCCGACCTGGACGCGGGGACAGTCACGAACACCGCCACGGCATCCGCTGACGGCGTCACCTCGGCTCCGGATAGCGCGACTGTGACGGCTGCCCAGGGTCCCGCGCTCACGCTTGCCAAGACGGCCGACACCCCGACGTACGCCGCGGTCGGTGACGTGATCGACTACGAGTACGTCGTCACCAATAGCGGCAACGTCGTCCTGAACGGGCCGTTCGTCATCGACGACGACAGGGCCACCGACGAGAGCTGCCCCGTCACCGCAAGTCTCGCTCCCGGCGACGACATCACGTGCACGGCGTCGTACACCATCACCCAGGCCGACCTCGATGCCGGCTCGGTCACGAACGTCGCCTCGGCTACCAACGGAACTGTCACCTCGAACGAGGACAGCGTGACGTCACCGCGGCCTCGGGCCCGGGCTTGTCACTCGTCAAGACCGCGAGCCCGGCGACGTTCACCAGCGCTGGTGATGTCATCGACTACGACTACGTCGTCACCAATACCGGAAACGTGTCGCTTCAGGGCCCGGTCGTCGTGACCGACGACAAGGCGACAGTGACCTGTCCGGACCTCGCGACGGTGGGCGACCTCGACGCGAACCTCGACCCCGGTGAGTCCGTTACCTGCACGGCTTCGTACACGGTCACCCAGGCCGATGTCGACGCCGACGGCGTGACCAATGTCGCGACGGCCTCGGCCGGCGGCGTGGACTCGGCAGTCGAGAGCGAGACGGTGACTATCGCCGGTGCCCCGACCCCGGTGCCCACGGTCCCGCCGACGGATTCCCGTTCGGGCGTCACGGGCGGGGCGCCAAGTCCGGCAATCGCGATCGTCCTGGTCTGGCTAACGCTGATCGCCCTTGGCGCTGTGATGGGCTCGCTCGCCCTGCGGCGACGGGCGACAGGAACGCGCCCCCGCAGCCGCTAGGAACGCCGACGCCGGCGACCCTCACGGGCCGCCGGCGTCGAACAGCGCCTGGAGCGGGTGAGCTCTAGTGGCGCCTGAACCTGAATTTCTCGGTCACCGTCGCGTACGCGTCGACGATGCCGTGGCCGTAGAAGCCATTGAAGTTGGTGTCGCCCTCGCAGAGGGCGTTGAACTCGGCCGGGCGGCCGACGATCGTGTAGTCGTACAGCGGCGGGACCGGGCAGGCATGCTCGGCGGCGCCCTTGGTCAGGACCAACTCAGTCTTCCAGGGAGCCAGTTTAAGGCCGCCCCGGTGCCGGCTGTCCTTCTCGCCGAACCGGCTGACCGCGAGCGCGGCGACGCCGGTCACATGCGGTGATGCCATGGATGTGCCCTGGAGATATGCGTAGAAGCCACACTTGCTTCCCTTGCAGTCCTTCATCACGCCCACGGCAACACCGTCGGGGGTGATATTGCCGGCTGCGTCGACGAAGCCGCCCTCCTGGAGGACGTGCAGTGGATACGTCGACAGGATCTGGTTGCCGTTCGTGCGGAACGTCGGCGTGCCGAACCCGTCACGGAAGTAGCCACCCGGCGCGGACAGCGAGATCTGCTCGAGTCCGTAGTTCGAATAGTCCGCCTTCGCGGTGCTCGGGCCGAGGGCCGAGACGCCGATGACGTGAGGGCCCTCGACGGGCAGATCCACGCACGTTGCGTTGTCGATCGGACGCGGGTAGGCGACGCCGGGCGGAAAGTCCGGACTCGACAGGTCGGTCCGCGGGTGCCCGAGGTCCTCATGGTTGTTTCCGAGCGACCCGATGAGGGTCACATTCTTGCGGTGGGCGTAATTGAGCGCCCGGTTCATCGCCTGGATGATCGTCCGCTGCTCGAGCTGGGACTCCGGTGAATCGGCCGGGTTCGCAAGGCAGTTGTAGAGCCACGGGTCGACGTAGAACGACATGTTGATGACGTCGACGCCGATGTTCGCGCCGTAGACCAGCGCGTCGACGACCGGCTGCAGGAACACGTAGCCGCTGTCCTGGCCACCGCGGATGCTGACGAGCCGCACGCCGGGGGCGATGCCCGACACACCGAGGCCGTTCGCCGCTGCCGCGACCGTCCCGGCCACGTGGGTGCCGTGGCCGCTGTCGTCAGCAGACGCCGGATCCTTGCAGGACGGGACCTCGCACGGTCCGTCAACCTCGGGGATGTCGGTGGTGAAGTTTCGAGACAGACGGGTCTCGACCTGGCCGGCGAGGTCCGGATGCGATGTGTCGATCCCGGAATCGAGGATTCCGACGAGCACCTTCCGGCTCCCGTCGTTGACCTTTCGGGCCTTATCTGCCTTGACCATCGTCAGGCCCCAGGCCAGCGAGTCCAGGGGGTCCATCCGCGCGGGTTTCCCACCGTGATGGAGACCCAAAGCCTTGCCACCCTTGTGGATCTGCTCGACCTCTGGGTCCGCTACCCTGGCCGGCGCCGCACCGGGAATCCGCCCGATCGCGCGCTGGCCGGCGGCGCCGAGCACGGCCTTGGACTTCGAGACGGCCTCGACGAAGCCCTTGTCGGGGGCCAGGACGGTGAACGTGCCGATCGCCGTGTTGCGAGCTGTGACCGTGCCACCGGCCGCGGCGATCGCCGCCAGTACGTCTGCCGAGGCTGCCCCGGTTTCGGCTAGGACGACATACTCCCTCTGGCCGCCGGCGACGTCGGCCCCGGTGGCTGCTGCCGGCGCCCCGAGCAGGACGCCGGCTCCTAGCAACCCGGCGATGATCGTGACCTGGGCGCGTTTGATCGACTTCTTCACGTGGTGCCTCCTCCGCTCTCTCCCAACTGCGGTGTTGGACGTCATTCTGGCCCGTTCCGGGGGCTGATGCGGATTACATCCGCATATCGAAATCGTCGGGAGGAGGCCTGATCTGCAGACGAACGACTCTCAGTCCGACTGAAGAACCGAGACGATGTTGCCCGCGGGATCCTTGAACCAGGCGATCGGGGGCGGATTATCGCGCGCGATCCCTCGCTCATCCTGACCGAATCCTTCGTATCGCTCGAATTGGACGCCAGCCTTCGCCAGGGCGTCGACCGCCTGATCGATGTCCGCCACAGGGAAGTTCAGCACCGTGAACGAGGCAGGCTGGTGGTCGTCCTTCGGGTAGATCAGGACCGACCCGCCGCCCGCGAGGTGCAGTGTCAGCATGCCGTTCTCTTCGGTGACGTCGAGCCCGAGAGTCCCGGTATAGAACTCCCTGGCCTTCGGGATGTCGTTCGACGAGAACCCGGAGAATGCGTGGCTGTCCTTGAACATTGGATTCCTCCCTTGGCTGAAGATGTGTAGGTAAGACGGCGCCGCGACCCGAGACTCATCGGCGGTCACTGCCAGATGCGAACGATTACGGCGCATTCAGCTGCTTCGTCCTGCTCGAGCGGCGACGGAAAGCTTCCGCGGACTCGGGCCGGACCGATCCACTCCTGGAGCCGGGCGGCTTCCGCGTCGATCTGGTGCCTCGTTTCGGCCCCCACGTCCTCGAGCAGGCGCGGCCTGATCTCGCCGGTCTTGCGCTGTGCCCAGCCGCCGACGATGCGGCCGTCGGTCCAGATCGTGGGACCGGCGTTCCCGCTGCTGTCGAAGAGCAGCGGCCGGTACGGCCCCAGGTACCAGTCGCGGCTCGCCCAGCCCATCGTCGTCGCGTCGAGCGCGGGCAGCAGGGCGACCCACGGCGCAGGCGGCGGGACGGATTCCAGGTCGTCCGGCAGCAGGTAGCCGGGCTCGCTGCCTCCGAGGTCGACGTCGACCGCGTCCACCGCCAGCAGCGCCTGCCGCACCGCGGCGACCGTCCAGCCCGTCCACCACTTGATGTCGTCGCGTGTCCCCGGCCCGAACGCCCGGAGCCAACGCCGGACGATCTCGGCGCGCGCGCCGTCCACCGACACCTCAGCGATCCCGTCGGGCAGCCAGCGTTCGATCGGGCTCCAACGGAACTGGCTCGCGATCCACGTGCCGCGCGGCCGGCTCCGCCCGATCTTGCCATCGAGCGCGAGGTGGAAGAACACCTTCTGGGACACCGTGATCGTGCTCTCCCACGGCTTGCCGGGGGCGATCGCGATCTTCTGGCCCAGGCGCGGATCAACGCTTGTCAGCTCGGCCGTGCTCGCTTCGCCTCGCTCACGCACCGCAGCGAGCCCCAGTGCCTCCAGTTCCTCGAGCAGCTCCGCCGGGTCGGGCCCGATACCCGCGTTGGCAAGCATCCCGAGCGTCCGCTTGCGCTCGACCTGGGCGATCGCCCGCGAGGCGGCGGCGTTCACGATCGGAACGTCCGGAATCGGGACCAGGAACAGGGTCCTCCGCATGGCGAGCATCCGCAGGACGCTCCGTTCCTCGTACATCTCGCGCTCGATGTCCGCGGGCGACGATCGTGTCATGCGCGCGCGGGCCTGAAGAAAGAGACTCGCCGAATCGCTCGCATGGAGAACGGCCATCGCCGTCGCCGCGTCGGCGACCGACGATGTTTGCGTACCTGGCGCCAGGCGGTGCCGGATCCCCAGACGAGCACGGCGCTCGGCGAGCCCAACCTTGCGTCGCGTCGTCATGACTATGGAATGACGAGCGTCTTTCCCGAGTCGCGGTGGGGCGTTCCATCCAGCAGCCGCGCACCACCGTCCAGGTCAACGGTCGCGCTGACGATGCGCGCCATGTCGAGCCGGCCCGCCGCCATCAGGTCGATCACGTGGCCGAATGTCCCCGACCCCGAGTGCCCGATCGTGCCGTGGATTGTCGCCCCCCGCACGATCAGCAGTTCGGGGTCAAGGTCGATCGTATGCGGACCGCGCCCCACGAGGATCATCCGGCCGGCCGGGGCGAGCGAGGCAGCCATCGTCTCGGCCACGCCGGCGGCCCCGCTCGCCTCCACCCAGACGTCAATTCCGCGTCCGCGCGTGAACGCACGTGCCGCCTCGACGACACCATCGATCCCCAGCGCACGCGGGTCGAGCACCTCGTCGGCGCCCATCGCCACGGCCAGCTGACGACGGCCTTCGGCGACCTCGAACGCAAGGACCTTGCCCGCACCAGCGGCTCGTGCCAGCGCGATGGCAGCCAGGCCGATCGGCCCGGCTCCGACGACTCCCACCGACGAGCCGGGCATGAACCCGCCAGCCGTCACGAACATCGCGACGTAGGCGACACCGGTCGGCTCCACCAGGGCGCCCAGCTGGAAGATTCGATCCGCCGGGATGCCGGCTTCGGCGAGCGCAGAGAGGGACCAGCAGTAGCGGGCGCGCGTGACCACGTATTCCGCGTGTGCGCCATCAAAGCTGAAGCCCAGCTCCTCGATCCGCGTGCAGTTGTTTGGCCGGCCGGCCCGGCAGGCGAGGCAGTCGCCGCACCACGCGATCTCCTCGGCACAGACGAGGTCGCCCGGAGCGAAGTCCTTGACGGCCGGGCCGACGGCCTCGACGACGCCGGCGAACTCGTGGCCGGTCACGACAGGCGTGCGAACCAGGCCCGGATAGAGCATGTAGCCGTCAGCGTCCGACTCGACGAAGTGGAAGTCCGAGCCGCAGATCCCGCAGGCGCGAACCCGGATGACCACGTCGTCGGCGCCGGGGCGGGGATCAGGGAGGTCGGCGACGGTGATCCGCGGATGGCGCCAGACCTGGTTTCCCCGGCGTGCGAGTCGATCCGACGCATCTGCCGGGTCGAGCGTCGCGATTGCTCCCGGTCGGGGATCCCAGTCCGCCTCCAGCCTGAGCCCTCTCATCGCGGGGCTACCAGTGGTTCGCTTCGAAGCGGACGAACTCCAGGGTGTTGTCAAATGGGTCGACGGCAAAGAAGCGGGGCCGGCCGGGGATCTCCCCATCGTCGTCGCGGGTCTGGACCCCGGCCGAAACGAGGTGCGCTCGGAGTCCCTCGACGTCGTCCACCTGGAAGCACGGATGGCGTGTGGATTGGGGGTTCGCGGCCACGCCGGATGGTTCGCTGAACAGATGCAACTCCTGGTCGCCGACGGAATACCAGATACCGGCGCCGGGGAACACGTCAGGCCGAGATCGTTCTTCCAGCCCCAGGATCTGGCCGTAGAAGTGACGCGCGGCCTGGAATGACTCCGGATGCCCCGGGAACGGCAGGCTCACGTGCTGCAGGCGACGGAGATGACGACCCTCGACTGTCATCGCAGGAGCTGCAGGTTCTGCAGAATCCGGACGAGCTCAGCGTGATCCCCCGGCTCCAGCTCCGAGAGGGGCGGCCGCAAACCTCCGCCGACCAACCCAATCAGATCCAACGCTGCCTTGAGGACGGCCACGTTGTTGGCGTCGCCGCGACCTGCTCGAAGCTGCTCGATCGGTCGCAGTCGATCGACGAGGACCTCGGCCCGGGCGACATCGTCCGCCCTGAGAGCGTCGAACACCTCGAGCGATCGCTCCGGAGCGACGTTCGCGATGCCGGATGTGAACCCGACCGCGCCGGCCGCCCAGAACGGAATCGCCCACGCCTCGGCGACGCCACAGACCCACACCAGGTCCGGCGCGGCGGCGACCAGTCCCGCGAAGCGCTCCGGGTCTGCCTGTCCCATCTTCACACCGACGATCGACTCGACGCCGGCGAGCCGGCGGACACCATCGGCGGTCAGTTGCGGGCCCCGGACGTACAGGATGAGCGGGACGCCGGGGAGCGCCTCGGCGAGGGCTTCGTAATAGCGAACGAGACCCGGTTCGCTTGTGTAGGGATGGACCGGGTGATGAACCATCAGGCCGTCTGCCCCGGCCTCCATCGAGGAGTGACCGAGCTCAACGGCTCGCTCCAGCCGGTAGCCGATGCCCGCGATCACCCGCGCCCGACCTCGCGCGACCCGCACATGGGTCCGGACCGTATCGACGATCTCGGTCGTGGACAGCGCGGCGAACTCCCCCGTGTTCCCACCGGCCACGAGGAGGCGGGCTCCGCCCCGGAGCAGGCGTTCGAGGTTCCGCGCCATCCCCTCGTGGTCGACGGCCTGGAGCCTGTCTCCGGAGAATGGCGTCACCGTGACCACGGCCACGTCGGCGAGAGTCTTCCGCCAGGCGGTGCGGTCCGGCTGGACAGAGGCCGGCGCGAGGGAGCCCATCGCGACCAAGATTACCTGCTGGTCATCGCCGATGAGTTTTCTCTCCGGTCCCGGTCTAATCTCTGCAAGCCCGCACGATGACTGCCCACGATCGTGAAGTACCAGTAGAAGAGGGAGAGGATGACGCACTCGACGTCGGCTGACGACGCTGCCCGCAATCTGTCACCGCGAGCGAAGCTCGAGATTCTCGGGGCGATCCTGCTCGCGCTGTTCCTGTTCGCCCTCGACCAGACCGTGGTCGGCACGGCGCTGCCGGTCATCGTCACCGACCTGCAGGGAAACGACCTCTACACGTGGTCGGTCACGATCTACCTACTGACGGCCACGATCAGCGGCCCCATCTACGGCAAGCTGTCGGACCTGTTCGGCCGCCGCCCGATCGTCATTTTCGCCGTGAGTCTCTTCCTCGTCAGCTCGGCGCTGGCCGGCCTCAGCCAGGAGATGTGGCAGTTCATCCTGTTCCGCGGGCTGCAGGGCCTGGGCGGCGGCGCCGTGTTCCCGATCGCGCTCGCCGTTGTCGCGGACCTGTACACGCCTGCAGAGCGGGGCAAGTACCTCGGCTTCTTCGGGGCCGTCTTCGGACTGTCGTCGCTGATCGGCCCGTGGATCGGCGGGGTCATCACCGACACGTTCAGCTGGCACTGGATCTTCTTCATCAACGTACCGCTCGGCCTGATCTCCCTGATCATCCTGTGGCGCCTCCTGCCGCCGATTCGGCGACCTGAGGCGGCGCGCAACATCGACTACGTCGGGGCGGGCGTCTTCGCGCTTGCGATCGCGCCCTTCCTGATCGGCCTAACGAACAAGCAGAGCGGTGAGTGGTCAGACCCAGCGGTCGGCGGCCTCATCCTCGCCGGCCTCGCCTTCGGCGTCCTCTTCTTGTGGATCGAATCGCGGGTCCCGGAGCCGATCGTTCCGCTCAGCCTCTTCCGCATCCGGACCTTCACGATCTCGGTCACGGCGATGTTCCTCGCCGCGTTCGGGTTCTTCACCGCGGTCATCTTCCTGCCGCGCTGGTTCCAGACGGTCGGCGGTGCAAGCGCGACCGAGTCGGGCTACAACATCCTGCCCCTCCTTGCGGGTCTCATCATCAGTGCCATCGCCTCGGGTCAGATCGTTGCCCGCACCAATCGATACAAGCTCCTCCTGTTCAGCTCGCTGTCGCTCCTTGCGGTCGGTCTGTTCCTTCTCTCGAGCCTCCGGACCGACACCGACCGAGCGACGCTCTGGCTGTGGATGGCCATCGCCGGCCTCGGGATCGGGCCATCGTTCGCGGTCTTCACGCTCATCGTCCAGAACGCCGTCTCACCCGACCGAATCGGCGTGGCGACAAGCAGCCTGACGTTCTTCCAGCAGATCGGCGGAACGGTCGGCCTCACGATCGCCGGAACTCTCTTCGCCGACCGATTGACCACCGAGATTCCCATCCAGCTCGTGAAAGCGGGTGTCCCACCGGAGTTCGTCGCCCAACTGGCCGGCGGCGGGGGCGGCGGAGGGGCGCTCGATCTGACGGGCACGGGCGATCTCGGAGCCCGGATCCTCGCGACGGTGCCAGCGGAACTTCAGGCGGGCGTGGCGCCGCTCATCCCGGGGATCGTGCGGGGCATCCATGACGCATTCTCCATCGCCCTGGCATCTACGTTCTGGGTCGGGATCGCCGGCGCGGTCATCGCCGCGGTATGCGTCCTGTTCCTCCGCGAGGAGCCGATGCGCGAGACGTTCGACATGGCGGCGACCGCGCCAAAGGAAGCAGCCGCCTGAGGGCGGAGGAGGACACATGCCGCCTATCGCCGTCCAGCTCTACTCATTCGGCCCGGTCGCCGACAGCGATTGGCCAGCCATCTTCGATCGGATCGCTGCGATCGGGATCACCGGGATCGAGACCGTCGACGTGCCGGGCGGTGACCCAGCCACGGCCCGGCGCTGGGCCGACGCCGCCGGTTTGACGATCGCCAGCGCCCACACCCACGCAGCACCCGGTTCGACCGACGGGCTCGACGACCGGATCGGCCGGCTCGCCGAACTGGGCGTGACCACCGTATACACGCCGTCGCTGACGCCGGTTGACCTTGCCGATGCCACGACCGTCGACCGGACGGCCGGCTACCTCGACGAGGTCGCGGCGCTCTGCCGTACGCATGGCCTGACGTTCGGCGTCCATAACCACGAGCACGAGATGGCCGATGTCGATGGCGAACGCGCCTACCGGCGGCTGCTCGCGCAGGTGGACCCGGCGATCGTCTGGGAGGTCGACTGCTACTGGGCGACCACGGGAGGCGTTGCTCCCGCCGAGCTCATCGGCGAACTGGACGGACGCGTCCGCGCGATCCATCTAAAGGACGGGACGGGGCGCCGCGACGACCCGAACGTGGCCCTCGGCGACGGCGAGATCGACATCACAGGAAGCATGGCGGCGGCGACCCGGTCATCGAGCGTGGCGTGGGCAATCATCGAGTTCGATGCCTGCGCCACGGACATCATGGCCGCCGTCGCGCGAAGCCATACCTTCCTGGCGTCGCTCGACCGATGAGCGCGGGACGCGCCGGGTCGGGGTGCGCTGGGTGGCGTCACGGTTGGTAACGCCACCCAGCCGGGCACTCAGTCGCGACGGATGTTGCCGCGGATCTCTCCGTTCGGGAAATTCGGTGGGGTGTGGACGTTCACGTACGTCGCGCCGTGGCGCATCGCCCGGACGAGTTCAGCGAACTCGCCGGCAGTGATTCCCTGTACCGCAGGGCCGACGACATCGGTCGGAACGATCGTCCCGGTCACCGTCCCGGAGGCTGGGCACGCATCGCGGCCACCGCCGCCGCACAGGAACACCGAGACGCCGCCGGCCGTGTCCGGACGGCCGAAGTGGATGTGGGCGACCGCCGGTGGAATGGTGAGATTTCGATAGCTCAGGCTGAATTCGATCGAGTCGTGCTTGACGCGGGCATGGAAGAAGCCGCTGCCCGCCGTGGATACGGACGGGGTCTCGAGATAGCCGTTGAGTGAAGCCTCGAACTTGCTACCGCCGTCGCTGGCGACGACCGGCGCGAGCACGGCGAGCGCGAGGGCAGCTCCGGCGATCAAAAACACAAGCCTTCTCATCCGTCTCTCCTTCTCTGGGGCGAGTTGAGCACCGTTGGATGGGGTCGGTGAGCCTCCTTTCGGCCGCGCACGTCGCGTTCCGGCTGGGGTCCGGTCGCGAGAGACAACATCGAGGGCGCGGCATCACGCCGGCTGCCCATCTGTTCGGTACGCCTGGCGAGGGCCGCCGGTTCTCAACGGCCCTGCATCCGCTGTGACAGAGTCGCGGTGCGATGGGGCACGCGCGGTGGGCTGGCGGCGGAGTTCGGTAGGCAATTGGTCCTCGACCGAAGGGCTGAAGTGGACCTGTTGTTCGAACCAGAATCAGGCGATCCTGTTGTCACGCAGCCGAAGGAGCGCCACGATGCACGAGATCTACCTGACCTTCGCCGTCGACACCAACCGCGACCGATTGCGCGAGGCCGACCAGTGGCGACTGGCGAAACTGGCTCGGCAAAACGGCAGCCCGACGGTCGCCACGCGCCTTCGGGGGCGGGTGGCGAGCCTCGCCGGTCAGCGGCCGGCCGCGAGGCTCAAGACGGAGTCCCCTGCCGGCTGCTCGTAGCCGGCGGCTCTGACGTCATCCATCGCCGCGGCGACGAGGCGGACGCCCTCCTCGATTTCGGCCTCGGTCACAACTCCGTAGCCGAACAGAATCCCGCCGCGTCCAACCTGGTGGGCTGTGCGGTACGGGCTGAGTCCATTGACCCGGACGCCGAGGTCCGAGGCTCGCTTGACGAGCGCCGTTTCATCGACCCCGTCGGGCAGCCAGGCCACGACGTGCAGCCCGGCCGACGCGCCGACCGGCTGCAGCTCCGGCAGGTGGCGGCGCAGCGCCCCCAGGAGCGTGTCCCGCCTGGCCCGATAGATCGGTCGCATCCGGCGCAGGTGGTGGTCGAACTCTCCCCGCGACAGGAAGTCGGCGAAGGCCAGCTGTTCGAGGCTCGCCGATCCGCGATCCGTCGCTTCCTTGATCGCGGCGACCTGGTCGACGAGATCCGTCGGAACGATCAGCCAGCCTAGCCGCAAGCCCGGGGCGAGGGTCTTGCTCGCAGATCCGGCGTAGACGACGTGCTCCGGCGCCAGCCCCTGGACCGCCCCGATCGGCTCACGGTCATAGCGATACTCGGCGTCATAGTCGTCCTCGAGGACAAGCCGGCCCCGGTCCGTCGCCCAGTTCACGAGGGCGGCTCGGCGCTCGGGCGACATCACGGCCCCGGTCGGGAAATGGTGGGCGGGCGTGATGGCGGCAGCATCGGCGTCGGTCCGAGCGAGTGCCTCGACGACGATCCCGGCGTCGTCGACAGGGATGGGAACGGTGTCGAGGCCATGTCGTCGCGCGGCCCTCGTCGTGTCGTGGTGACCGGGGTCCTCGACGGCAATCAGCTTGCCACCGGTGGCCTTGACGACCTGGACGACCAGGTCCATCGCCTGCGCGAAGCCGTTGCACACGACGATCCGCTCCGCGTTGGCGGCCGTCCCCCGGACCCGATTGAGGTACGTCGCGAGGGCCTCGCGCAGCTCCGGGGCACCTCGATTGTCGAGATAGTTCAGCCGGTCGCTCGGCGCTTCATTGAGAACCCGGCGCAGCGACCGGAGCCAGACCTGGCGGGGGAACAGGGTGACGTCCGGCCGGCCGTAACGGAAATCGATCCGGTGACCGGGCGCGGCTGGCGGGGCGGGGGCGGGGAGCGTTGCCTCCGCCACCTTCGCGCAAACGCGTGTCGCCCCGCCCGGCTGACTGATCAGGTAGCCCTCCGCAATGAGCTGCTCGTAGGCCTCGACGATGACGCCCCGCGACAGGTCGAGCTGCTCCGCCAGGGCTCGGCTCGATGGAAGCGCGGATCCGGGCGCCAGCCGACCCGATCGGATGGCACTGCGGAGCTCCCGTTCGAGCTGGCTGTGGAGCGGTAGCCGATCGTCGCGACGCAGCTCGACCAGAAGCTCTGTTGCGGAACTGGTCCTCGATCGTGGCATTGGACTGGACCTTATCAGATGACCAGTCTTCCGTCACGATGATCCCAACGAACACGGAAGGAGTTCTCTGATGGATCTGCTGCTCATCCTCGTCACGGTTTTCGGCGGGCTCGTTCTGTTCGCCTTCCTGTCGACCATGTTTGGCGCCGACTCGCGCGAATCGATCGGCGACGATTGGCAACGCCCGATCCAGGTCTAGGGTCCCGCAACGCTCGCAACGACGGTCATCTCATCCGGGTTTCCGCGGGACGTTCACGGGTGACGTAACCGTTCTGGCGTCCGATGGCACAATGTCGCGATGCGCGACAGGTTCGGCAAAATTAGACGCCGAGACCAGTACGAATTGACACCTCCTACCCGGGCCGATCGGGTCATGCGCGACGACCGGCCCGGACGTAGGCTCGGGCGGCGCGACGAATGCCTCGTCGCGGAGGTGCGCCGTTGTCCAGACGCCCGATGACACCCGAACTGCTCGCTGAGCCGATCCGCCTCGTCATCGTCGAACCGCGTGCGCTCCTGGGCGTCGGGCTCCGCGAGGTCCTTGGCCGAGAGCCGGACATCGAAATCGTTGGTCAGGTCCACTCGCCCGACGAGGCGGTTCCCGTCATCGATGCCGCAACTCCGGACGTCGTCCTCGTCGATGTGCCGCCCGATGCATCCGCCGCCCGCGCAGTCCGGCGGATGCACCAGGGCGCCCCTGGGCCGGCCATCGTGCTCCTCGGTGGCGACGACGACGACGCAAGCATCATCGAGGCGATGGAGGTCGGCGCGACCGCCCATGTCGCCCGGATCGCGAAGCCGTCTGAGCTGGTCGCGACGATCCGCCGCGTCGCAGTGGGTGAGGATCCCTTGAAGGCCGAGCTGGTTGCCCGACCTGATCTCGTCGAGCGGATCGTCGACGAGATCCGCGACACGATCATGGCCGACCGGGAGCCGATCAATCCGTTGACGACTCGCGAGCTCGAGGTCCTGGCGCTCGTCGCCGGCGGGCTCAGGAATTGATCGATCTCCCAGACCCTCGCGGTCAGCGAGCAGACCATCAAGAACCACCTTTCGTCGATCCTGCACAAGCTCGGGGTACCGAACCGCAGGCAGGCGGTCGGGTACGCCGTCCGCCACGGCTGGCTCGTTCTGCGCGAAGGAGAGGATGGCCTGGCGATCGAGGTGGAATACAGGTAGGCCGGCGCGTCACACCCGCGCGATCGCCTCGTCGAGGGCCTCGGGGACGATCGTTCCGCGTTCGTGACGGAAGCCGCCCAGGTGGAGGTGGTTCGGGTCGAGCGCCTCCCACTCCTCGGCCAGCCACGCGGCGAACTCACGGTCGACGTCCGGCGGCAGGGCGATGAGGATGTCGCGCATCGGGGCGAGCAGGAGATGAGGACCGGGTCCGAGCAGACGATCAAGGCAATCCGGCACGAGGATGAGCGATGCCGCGATCCCGAGGCGCGTCTGGAGGAGGGTGACGGGCACGTCACCGATGCGGTCCCGGATCACGGCATCTCGATCGCATTCCTCGGCGACGCGCCGGAGGTTCGCGAGCGCCGCAGTCGCCAGGGCCGGAACGTCGACCCGCCAGCGATCTAGCAGGGACGCCCCGACGAACGTGATCGCCGGGCCGATGTCGATCCCGAACCCGACGAGGATGCCCGGTGGCAGCATCGCCCGGGCGAGCTCCAGCTCCGGGCCAGGCAGCGGGCGGACGCGGGGGAGCATCGGCAGGACGCGAGCGCGAGCCTTCTTCCAGGGCATCTCAGGATCGAACTGCTCCATCGCCGCCAGCACCGTGCGGTAGTCCGCGGTCACGACGCCGGGACCCAGCGCCGGGCCCGGGAAGATCTCGAGCTCCAGCCCCTCCCGGGACCGCGGCCGCCCAGCGCGGCCCAGCGGTCGGATCTTCCGGGGCTTCCACTTCGACATGCAGCGGACCGTATTCCAGGACCCTCATCCCGCGATCGATCGCCGCTGCACCCGCGGTTAGCTGCGCGCGCCGACCTCGACGAGGCGCCGCTCGAGGAATGCCTGCTCTGCCTCGTTCGCGGTCAGCTCCCGGGCTCGCGCGTACGCATCGGCCGCCTCCGGGAGACGGCCGAGTCGGCGGAGGAGGTCGGCTCGAGCGGCATGGAGATACGGGTATTCCTCGAGCTGGCCCGATGCCGCGACGGCGTCAACGAGCCGGAGACCGAGCTCGGGGCCCGATGCCATCGCAACGGCGACGGCGCGGTTCAGCTCGATGACCGGTGACGGCACGAGCCGACCCAGGACCGCGTACAACCCCGCGATCTGCGCCCAGTCCGTCTCGTCTGCCGAGCCCGCGTCGTCGTGGATCGCAGCGATCGCGGCCTGGAGCTGGTTCGGTCCGACGCGCCGCATCCGGAGCGCCCGATCGAGCAGCTCCCGTCCTTCGTCGACCTTCGCCCGGTCCCACCGCGCGCGATCCTGGTCCTCGAGCAGGACCATCTCGCCGGACGCGCCGACGCGTGCCTCGCGACGGGCGTCGTGGAGGAGCATGAGGGCGAGCAGGCCGAGGGCCTCGGGCTCATCGGGCATGAGCGACGCGAGGACCCGGGTGAGCCGGATCGCCTCCGCACAGAGCTCGCGACGGATGAGCCGGTCCCCCGACGTAGCGCCGTAGCCCTCGTTGAAGACGAGGTACAGGACGCGCAAGACGCCATCGAGTCGATCGGGCAGATCGTGATCCGGCGGCACCCGGTACGGAATCCCGGCATCGCGAATCTTCTTCTTCGCCCGGACGAGGCGCTGGGCGAGCGTGGGCTCCGGGACGAGGAAGGCGCGGGCGATCTCCGGAGTCGACAGGCCGCCCAGAGTCCGCAGCGTCAGGGCCACCCGAGCATCCATCGCGAGTGCTGGATGGCAGCAGGTGAAGATCAGCCGTAAACGATCGTCCGCGATCGGACTCATACCGGACTCCCCATCGATGGCCGCGTCCGGGTCGATCGCCGCGAGCTCCTCGGCGATCGCCACTTCGCGCTTGAGGAGCTCCTGCTTCTCGGCCAGCCGCTTGCGGCGACGGAGCCGATCGATCGCACGATTTCTCGCCGTGGTCGTGATCCAGGCGCCCGGATTGTCCGGAACGCCACGGGTCGGCCAGGTCTCGAGGGCGGTGACGAACGCCTCCTGGACGGCCTCCTCGGCGAGGTCGAAGTCGCCCAGGACCCGGATGAGCGTGGCGACGGCCCGCCCCTGTTCTTCTCGGAAGAGGCGGTCGACGACAGCGTGCGGATCGATCGGTTGGGTCAAGAACTCCCGCCGGTGTCGGCGACCGGGCGTGTCGGCCAGGCCGCCCCGGTCATGATCAGCCGGCGGCCCCGACCGCCTCGGAAGGTTCCCCCATCGTGGCGCCGCCGAAGTCGAAGATCGGCCGGATCTCGATCGAGCCGTGCTTCGCGGCCGGGATCTTCGCGGCAAGCTCGATCGCCTCGTCCAGGTCGCGGGCATTCACGAGGTAGTACCCGCCCAGGGCTTCCTTGGTCTCGGCAAACGGGCCGTCGGTCGTCACGGTCTGGCCGTTCTCGACCCGGACGGTCGTCGCGCTCGACGTCGGGACGAGCGCCTCGCCGCCCTCGTACAGGCCGCGGTCGCGAACTTCCTTCGTGAAGGCGTTGTACGCCTGGATCTCGGCGGCCGCCACGTCGTCGGGAACGGGCTCGGTCGATTCCTCGGTGTAGATGAGGAGCAGGTAACGCATTGGGGTGCCTCCTGTGATGTCGGCCGCTGCTGCGGCGTCACCCGGACGACGAACGGGCCGTGGCGGGATCGACAGGATCGACGTCGTTCCGCGTCATCATCAGGCGTCGCGGCGGGCGTGTCGACCCCAACTCCCGGTAGCATCTCACCATGGCGAGCCGCAAGGAGATTCTCGAGATCGCCGGCCGGGAGGTCGCCGTCTCGAACCCCGACAAGGTCTACTTCCCGAAGGCCGGCTACACGAAGCTGGACCTCGTCCACTACTACCTCGCGGTTGCCGACGGTGCGCTCCGCGGCGCCGGCGGCCGGCCCATGGCCCTCAAGCGCTTCGTCGACGGCGCGGAGGGCGAGGCGTTCTTCCAGAAGCGGGCGCCCGACAATCGTCCCGACTGGCTGCGGGTCGCGACGCTGACATTCCCGTCAGGCCGAACCGCCGACGAGATCGTGCTCGATGACGCCGCCGGGCTCGCCTGGGTCAACAACCTCGGCTGCATCGACCTGAACCCGCACCCGGTCCGGGCGGAGGACCTCGACCACCCCGACGAGTTGCGGGTCGACCTTGATCCCGTTCCGGGGATCGAGTGGTCGCAGATTCGCGAGGTCGCCCTCGTCGCCCGTGAGTCCCTGGAAGCGGTCGGGCTCGTCGGCTGGCCGAAGACGTCCGGGTCCCGCGGGATCCACATCAACGTCCGGATCGAGCCGCGCTGGACCTACCCGGAGGTCCGGCGGGCGGCGCTCGCTCTCGCCCGCGACGTCGAACGTCGGGCGCCGACCCTCGCCACGTCCAAGTGGTGGAAGGAGGAGCGCCACGGCGTCTTCCTCGACTACAACCAGAACGCGAAGGACCGGACGGTCGCCTCGGCGTATTCCGTTCGGCCGCTGCCTGATGCCCGCGTCTCGATGCCGCTCCGCTGGGACGAGGTCGCCGACGTCGTCGCCGAGGACTTCACCCTCGCGACGGTCCCCGCGATCTACGCGAAGCGCGGCGACGCCGGCGCCGGGATCGACGAGGCGGTCGGGTCGCTCGAAGGTCTGCTCGAGCTATCGGCCCGTCACGAGGCCGAAGGACTCGGCGATGCCCCATGGCCGCCGAACTACGCGAAACAGGCCGGCGAGCCGCCACGGGTCCAGCCGTCGCGGAAACGGCGGCCGGAGAGCGAGTACGAGCCGGGGCGTGGTGAAGCCGGGGGTCCGCCGCCGGACGTTGCCGCGGAGCGGGCGGCAGCCGTCGCCGCGGGTGATCCGAACGCCGGGCTGCCGACCGAGTGGGAAGGGACGCGCCCGACACCGACGGGACGCCGGAAATCGGCGATCCCCGTCATCGAGATCTCTCGGGCCGCGAAGAAGGACGAGGCGATGGCCGGCTTCGAACGCTGGAAGGAACGCCACCCCGCCGCCGCCGCTGCCCTCGAGCCCGCCGACGTGCTCGTCGATGGGATGCGCGGCCGGTCGTCGCTCTGGTACCGGGTCCGAGTCAACCTCACCCACGTCGCAGAGGCCGATCGGCCGCCCCAGGAGAAGCTGGACCCGGACTACGACCCCTGGGAAGGGTACGAGTGGCCGGACCGAGCGGGCCAGCTGGAGCGAGCCCCGAGGAAGAAGCCCGGGTAGCGCGCTCCTGTCAGCTCCCGAAGATCTTCGCGATCTCGTAGGCCGGCGTTTCCTCGAGCTGGTCGTAGCGGCAGTCGGTCGGTTGCTTGTCCGGGCGCCAGCGCTTGAATGTCGTGCCGTGGCGGAAGCGGTCGCCCTGGAGATGGTCGTAGGCGACCTCGACGACCCGCTCCGCGCGGAGCGGCTCCCACGAAAGGTCCTTGCCGCGGTTCCAGCGTGAAGTCGCGCCGGGTAGCCGCTGGCCGGACGCGTCGGCGGCGCCCATCGACGACCACTCCGCCCATTCGCCCCATGGATGCCCCTCGAGGGCGTTCTCACGGAGCGGCTCGAGCTCGGGGACCAGCGCCGCCCGCTTGTCCCACGTAAACGACGAGGTGACGCCGACGTGGTGGAGCGACCCGCCGTCGTCGAACAGTCCGAGCAGCAACGACCCGACGTGGGTGCCCGGGCCGTTCTTGTGCCAGCGGAAGCCGGCCACGACGCAGTCCGCCGTGCGCTGGTGCTTGATCTTCAGCATCGCCCGCTTCGCGGGCTGGTAGGGATCGGACAGCCGCTTGGCGATCACCCCGTCGAGCCCGGCGCCTTCGAACCGGTGGAACCAGTCCTCGGCGAGGGCCCGGTCGGTCGTGGCCGGCGTCAGGTGGACGGGCTGCGCCGCTGAGCCAAGAGCCGTCTCGAGCAGCTTCCGCCGCTCTCCCTGGGGCGTCGCGCGCAGGTCGTCGTCGCCGAGCGCGAGCAGGTCCCAGGCGACGAACGACGCGGGGGATTCCGCCGCGAGCATCTTCACCCGCGACGCAGCCGGGTGGATGCGGAGCAGCAGCGCCTCGAATTGGAGCTCGCCGTCTTTCGAGATGACCACCTCTCCGTCGAGGATGCAGCGGTCCGGGAGGGCGGCCTTGAGCGGATCGGCGAGCTCGGGGAAGTAGCGGTCGAGCGGCTTCAGATCACGCGACTGGGTGTAGACCTCGTCCCCGTCGCGGAAGACGATCGCCCGGAAGCCGTCCCATTTCGGTTCGAACAGCCAGCCGTCGTCGGTCGGCAGCTTGTCGGCAGGCTTGGCGAGCATCGGCTCGAGCGGCGGGTCGAACGGCAGCTTCACCCCCCGAGTGTAGCGACCAACGCGCCGCGGACGGCTTATCGGGCGAACAGCGTCGCGAGGGCCGTACGGGCGTGCTCGCGGGCGAGGTTCCAGGCGGGCCAGGCCGTCGCCTCCGCGCGATTCAGATCGAGCCAGCGCGCCTCAAGATCGTCCATCACCAAGGCTCGGTCGTTGGGCGCAAGCGCCGGGAGCGCCGCAACGAGCGCGGGAACGGCGTCATCGCCGAGAGTCAGGGCGTACTCGACATCCAGGCCATGACGGCCGTCCGGCGGCACGAGGGACGGGTCGAGCAGTCGCGCCACGTTCGCGTCGGCGACGTGACGCTCCGCTCCGACGACATTGACGACGACCAGGACCACGACCGCGGCGACCGTCATCGCGTGTACCAGCCAGCGCATCCGGTCGCGAACAAGCAGGATCACTGCGGCGACGATTCCCAGCCCCAGCCACGCGATCGTCGCGTCGACGTAGAACCGGAGCTCCGTCCACCCATACGCATCCTGGTACAGGCTGAGGCGGAACGCAGCGGACGCGAGGATGACGAACGTGAGAACGGCCAGGCCGACCGCGGCCGCGACGAAGGCCCGGGTCCGATGGATCACGATCGCGTGGAGGCCGACGACGAGCCCACCGGCAAGGCAGGTCACGGCGACGAGCTCGAAGAACCCGCGCCTCGCGTAGTTGGCGTAGGTGATCCCGGCCGCGAGCGTGTCGAGGCCGCCGAACAGGTACGCCACCTGGAGGCTGACGAAGGCGCCGAACAGGACATCGACGGCGACGAGCACGGTCACCGCTTCGGTCACCCCGAGGCGCGGAACGAGCACCTGCGGAGGCCCGCCGGCGGCCGGCCAGGCCGGCGGCGTGGCCGCAGCGGCGCCAAGCGATTGCATCTGGGGAGGCCGCCGGGTCGAATCGAGATCGGCCGCACCGGCGGCGACGCCGAGCAGGCCGGCGACGATCCAGGCGACGAAGAACGCGACGGAGATTCGGAGCGGCAGTTCGCCGAGGTCGATCTGCCAGCCGAAGAGATTGCTCGCGATCGAGGCGAAGATCGCGTCGGCCGACGAGAAGAGCGCCGCGAACACGATCAGGACCGGGATCGCAAGGAACATGCCCCTCGCGACGGGGCCGGCCCAGGCAGGCATCCGGGCGCGCCAGCCCGGTCCCGCGGCAGGTCGACGGGCGACAGCGGTCAGGCGGACGATCCCGCCGAGCAGCCAGGCGAGGACGACCATGCCGACCGCGATGATCGCGAGCGCGCTCCGGCGCGTGACCGCGGCGCCGGCGAATGCGGCCATCGACGCCCCGACGAGCGACGCGGCGGTGACCAGGTTCAGGAACTGAAGGGTCGGGTCGGAGCGGATGGCGACCATCGCCGCGATGGCGATGCCCGCGACCGGCAGCCACAGGTCCAGCGGGTCGATCCGGCGCCCGCCAAGCGCGAGGGCCGCGGCAGCGGCCAGCGTCAGGGCGACCAGGAGCAGAACGTTGATCCCTGGCTCGGTGCCGACAAGGAGTGCCTGGGCGATGGCTCCAACGGCGAATGCCGCTGCGAGCGAGCGCAAGGCGATCGTCCGGTCCATCCATTGCCTCCGAGCGTGGGGTTCACACGGCCATGCAGTGCGAGGCCGGTCAAGGCCGGGAACGAGACGGCTGGCCGGCCGCGGCTGTGTCGCGAGGGAACCGCCGCCGCAGGGAGCAGCGTCGTTGGCCATGCCGCGGTGGGCGTCGCCCAGCGCGTGCACCTTATGAGGATATTGGCCATGCGCACCCTTTCATCTGGTGCCGGGCGCACCGTCACCGTCGCCACGCTCGTACTCCTGGGGGCGATCGTCGCGGCATGCGGCCTCGAGCGCCGGTGCCGCGCTGGTTCCGCAGCCGGCACCGGCCGATGGGACGCCTACTGGGAACGACGCTCGTGACCAAGCTGGTCAACCACTCGTTCCCGGCGGCGAGCCCACGGCGTTCCGGGACGGAGCAAAGATCATTCGGACCGGAACGCTCGAACTCGAGGTCGCCGACGTCCGCAACGCTGTGACCTCGGGCCGCGCGGCGATCCAGGCGATGGGCGGATACATCGGGGCGTCCCAGCAGTACAGCGACGGCGAGAACATCGTTGCCACGATCAGCTACCGGATCCCGGCTGACCGGTGGGAGGACGCGCTGGACGCGCTGCGAGCCCTCGGCACGCCAGTCGGCGAGCAGACCGATTCCGCTGACGTGACCGGACAACTCGTCGACCTCGACGCTCGGATCCGCAACCTGCGCGCGAGCGAGTCGGCCCTCGTCAAGCACCTGTCCGACACGGCCAGGATCTCCGACGTGCTCGAGATCGAGGCCCGCCTCTCCGACGTCCGCGGCCAGATCGAGCAGCTGAGCGCCCAGAAGGCATCCCTCGACGATCAGGTTGCCTACGCGACGCTGAACGTCACCTTCGGGGTCGAGGTCCAGGCGGTCCAATTGGCCGCCGACCGATGGGACGCGCAGACCCAGGTGGATCAGGCCGGTGCCAGTCTCCTCGGGTTCCTCCAGCTGGCGGCTAGCGCCGGCATCTGGCTCGCGATCGTCGGGTTGCCGATCCTGCTGACGCTGGCGATCGTCGTGGCAATCGGGCTGTTCATCGCCCGCCGGCTCCGGTTCTTCCGGCGAGCGGCCGGATCACCGCCGGCCGCCGCGGAGGGCTGACCCGCCACCGCGTCGTCGTGGCACGATGACGCGGTGACCGACCAGGCTGAACGATACGACCGGATCGCCGCCGGCTATGCGCAGTGGTGGGCGCCGGTACTCGAACCGCGAGCAACGGCGCTCCTCGATCGGCTGGACGGCGCGGTATCGGCCGGTGCGAGCCGGCTGATCGACATCGGCACCGGGACCGGGACGCTTGCCCGGGCGGCGCTTCGCCGGTGGCCTGCGGTCGAGGTGGTCGGGATCGACCTGTCGAGCGGGATGGCGGCGGCTGCGGAGGCGGAGGCCGACCGGCTGCTCGCGCCCGCGGAGCGGCGGAGGTTCGCGACCCGTGTCGCGCCGGCCGACGAGCTGCCGTTTCCCGACGGCGGCTTTGATGCCGCGATCTCATCGTTCGTCCTGCAGCTCGTTCCGAACCGCTTCCGGGCCATTCGCGAGATCTTCCGGATCCTCCGTCCGGGCGGGACACTGGCCTACGTCACGTGGCTCGTCGACGACCGGGTCTTCCGGCCTGACGTCGAGTTCGACGCGCTGCTCGACGAGATCCGGATCGGCGCCCGAGAGCCCGACGATCGACCGGGCGACATCCCGACCGTCGAAGGTGCCGCCGCCCAGATGCGTCGCGCTGGATTCAAGGAGGTGCAGGCGGAACGGGCACTGCTGGAGCACCCCTTCAGCGTGGAAAACTACGTTCGCTTCCTCGTCGAGTTCGACGAGGAGGACCTGATCGCGAGCCTGTCGCGGGCCGAGCGCCAGCGCCTCATCGAGCGGCTGCGTGAGCGACTCGAGGCGCTGCCACCTGACGACCTAGTTCTTCGCCTGCCGATCGTCTACGTGAACGGCGTCCGGTCATGACCGATCGTGTCGACATCGTCGGGATCGATCACGTCCACCTCCTGATGCCCACGGGCGGCGAGGCCGCCGCGCGGCGGTTCTATGGTGAGCTCCTCGGCCTGCGCGAGGTGGCCAAGCCGGCCGAACTGGCATCGCGCAACGGGTGCTGGTTCGTCGGGGTCGGCGGCACGTCGCTCCACCTCGGCGTCGACCAGCGGTTCATCGCCGCCCACAAGGCCCATCCCGGGCTGATCGTCGTGGACCTCGACGCCGCGCGGCGGGCCCTCGTTGCCGGCGGAGCCCGGATCATCGAGGACGATTCCGGCCTGGACGTGCGGCGGTTCTACACGCACGATCCGTTCGGGAACCGGATCGAGCTGATCGATGCGGCGGACGCCGGCTTCAGCGACCGCGCCTGAGACCGGCCGGCCGAACCACGGCGAGCCTGGGCGAAAACGACCCGATCAGGACCTGGATTCGTCCTCGTCGGAGCCGCTGCCCGCCGGAGCTGCGCCGGCCTCGCCTTCCTCGCCCTCGGCACCTTCCTCGCCCTCGGCACCTTCCTCGCCCTCGGCCACGACCGGCTCCTCCTCGACCTCGATGCGAGGCGCCTGGACCTTGGCGATGATCTCGTCAGGGTCGGTCAGGAGCGTCACGTCAGATGGGATGGCAAGGTCGCGAACATGGATCGCCGTGTCGAAGTCGACGAGGCTTTCGATCGAATACTGGATCGACTGGGGCAGGTGATCGGGCAGCGCCCTGATCCGGACCGACTCGATGGCGTGAAGCAGCGTCCCGCCGTCCGTGTTGACGGCCGACGAATCGCCGATCGGGACCAGCGGCACGTCGACGATGAGCTCCTCGGTCATCCTCACGAGGAAGAGATCGACGTGGAGCGGACGGCGGGTGACCGGATGGACCTGGACCCCATGGACGAGGACCGGCTGCGCCCCCTTGCCGTCGACCGACAGGTCGACGAGGGCGTTGGGGCCGACTCGCCGGCGGAGCAACTCGAAGTCGTGGGCATCGACGGTCACGGCCGTCGAATCGAGGCCGTGGCCGAAGACCACGCCCGGCAGGCGGCCGGCGCGTCGGAGGCGGGCGACCTTCTTCCCGAGGACGTCGCGGGGCTCCGCGGCGAGAGTCGGGCGGGCGGTGGTGGCAGCGGGCATCGGGTCGGACCTCGGTTGAATCTCATCTGAGCGGGCGCCACTCACCTGCGCGGATCGCGGGGGCGCCCGGGACGGCGCACACCTTATCACGGACCCGCCCGAGCCCCGCTCGCGCCCTCTCGATCGACGCGGTGTAGCATCGCGGGATGGCCGCCACGATCCTGATCGTCGAGGACGAATTCGCCGTTGCACGAGGCATCCAGTACGCCCTCCAGCAAGAGGGGTATCAGGTCGCCGTCGCCCGCTCCGGCGAGGAGGGACTCGACTTCGCGACGAACCAGGCACCGGACCTCGTCGTGCTGGACGTTCGCCTGCCGGGCATCGATGGATTCGAGGTTCTCCGGCGCCTTCGGGCCGCGGGATCGAAGGCCCCGGTCCTGGTCCTCACCGCGCGCGACGACGAGGTCGACAAGGTGATCGGCCTGGAGCTCGGCGCGGACGACTACCTCACCAAGCCGTTCGGCCTGCGCGAGCTCATGAGCCGGATCAAGGCACTCCTCCGTCGGGCCTACGGCGACCTCTCGGATGCGGCCGGCGGCCGGGTCATCCGCCACGGCGATCTCGTGATCGATCTCGAACGACGGCGCGTGCAGCGCGGCCAGCGCCGGATCAGCCTGACGCCGACCGAGTTCGAGATCCTCCGCCACCTGGCCAGCCGACCTGGCCGGGTCTACACCCGATCCGAGCTGCTCGAGCTGCTCAGGGACTACGAGGCGCTCGACCAGGACGAGAAGACCATCAACGTCCACGTCAGCCACCTGCGAGACAAGATCGAGGACGATCCAGCGGTGCCGGCCTTCGTCTTGACGGTTCGGGGGGTGGGCTACGCGTTCGCCGAGCGCTGACGTCCCGCATCGGCGTCGCTTTCGTCGGTTCCTCCGACGGCTCGCACCGCGAACCTTTCAGGCGCGCCTGACGCTCAGCTTCGTCGGCGTGGTCGCGCTCACGCTCGCCCTGGTCACGGTCTTTGTCGTCAACCGGCTCGATGACTATTTCACGAGACAGCAGCAGGCCGAGCTCCGGTCGCGGGCCAGCATCGTTTCCACCTACGTCGACGGTGTCGCCACCGCTGCCGCGATGCAGGCCGGTGGGCCGGTCGTCGACTTCCGGACGAACCGCGTGAACGACGCGGTGATCGCCAGGCTCCAGGACCCGGAGGAGCAGCAGATCCTGGCGAACTTCCTCGCTCAGGCTGACGTCGACATCGTCCTGGGGCGGCCTACCGGCGAGGGAATCGGCTTCTCGCCCGCCGTTGGCGGCTCGTTCCACGCGCCCTTGACGGCCAAACCCGGGGAAGGGCTGACGCGCGAGCCACTCCAGGCGGGCCCCTATATGACGGTTTCGACGCGGAACGAGTACCCGTACATCATCGAGGTCCGGCTGTCGAACCCGCACACGTTCCGGCAGACCGCGATCGCCAACGTGACGAGCCTGCTCGGGGCCGTCGGGGTCGTGGCCCTCGGTCTCACGATCATCGTCTCGGCGGGGCTTGCCCACCGCTTCACGACCCCGCTCCGCCGGCTGACCGAGGCCTCGCGATCACTTGCCGAGGGCGATCTCACGAAGCGCGTCGAACGGGCCGACGTCCGGGCCGGCTCGTCCGAGCTGACGGAGCTCGCCGTCCAGTTCAATGCCATGGCCGACAGGCTGGAAGAGAGCGTCGCGATCATCCGGCGCGATCGGGACCGGAGCCGGGACTTCCTCGCCGACGTGTCCCACGAGCTGCGAACGCCGATCGCCGCGCTTCTGACGTTCAACGAGCTGCTGACAGACCAGGCCGGCGACGATCCGGCCGCCCGTGCGGAGTTTCTCGATGCGAGCCGGGTCCAGCTCGAACGACTCGACTGGCTCGCCCAGAACCTCCTGGAGCTGTCGAAGCTCGAGTCGGGCCTGGTCCTGCTCGACCTCCGACCGGATGACCTTCGCGCGGCCGTCCAGTCGGCCACCGAGCAGGCGATGCCGGCGGCTCATCGTCGAGGCGTTGACCTGACGCTGACACTGCCGGATGCTCCGCTCCGAATCCGGCACGATCCGCAGCGCGTCGGGCAGGTCGTCACGAACCTCGTCGGCAATGCAATCAAGTTCACGCCGAAGGGCGGGTCCGTCGAGGTAGCCGTCGCTCCGTTCCGAGACGGGGCGCGGATCGACGTGAACGACACCGGAGCGGGGATCGATGCAGCGGAGCTGCCGCGGATCTTCGACCGGTTCTACCGCGGCTCTCGAGCGAACGAGGCCCGCGGCAGCGGGAGCGGCCTCGGGCTGGCGATTGTCCGCTCGATCGTCGACATGCACGGAGGCTCGGTGACGGTCGACAGCCGCCTCGGGACGGGCAGCCGCTTCACCGTCTTCCTGCCACACGACCCACGGGCGGAGGATTCCCAGCCGCCGAGCGCACCGTTCGGTCAAGATGAGGGGGTCGAGTCCCGCGACTTGCCTCCGAAGATGGCGGATTCTTCACCGACCCCGGCCCCGCAGCTGAACCGAGAGTCGTCAGGCTGACCGTAATCACGAGACGCTCACCGCCCCGTGCCGGCCGCACGCTGAATGAAGACACACAACCCCATGACCGATCGACGAGACATCGACCCCGACGACGACACCAAGTCACACGACAGCGCCTCCTTCTCGCCGCCACCGGAGCCGCGCTCCGACTGGGCGGCGCCGCGCTGGACGCAGCCGGAGCCCCACCCGCCAACCCCGGAGCGCTGGTTCGAGACCGCGCCACGAACGCGGGTCGAACCCGTCACCAACCCAAACCCGAAGCGCACGGCCGGTGTCGGAACCGTGCTCACGACCGCCGCCCTTGCCGCCATCCTCGCCTCGGGCGGCACGGTGCTCGCCCTCAACGCGACGGGCGCACTCGACCGGCCGGCCGCGCCGGCGCCCGTGAATCCCAACGCGGCAACGGTCAACCAGCCGATCACGATCAACGAATCGTCGGCGATCGTCGATGTGGCGGCGAAGGCCGGCCCGGCGGTCGTCCAGATCCGGACCGGCGCCGAGGTCGACCCGAACGCGGCGACGATCCCGGAACAGGGAGTCGGGTCGGGCGTGATCTTCAATTCGAACGGCTGGATCCTCACCAACCGCCACGTCGTGGCCGGCAGCACGACCGTGACGGTCGAGCTGAAGGACGGCACCGAGTACACCGGCACGATCTACGGGATCGACACCCTCACCGACCTCGCGATCGTCAAGGTCGAGGCGACCGGCCTGACGGCCGCCGCCATCGGCGATTCGGACGGCCTCCGCGTCGGGCAGCTCGTGGTCGCGATCGGCAGCCCGCTCGGCACGTTCTCGAACACGGTCACGAGCGGGATCGTCTCGGCGAAGGGTCGCACGATCCAGACCGAGGGTAGCCAGCTCAACAACCTGATCCAGACGGACGCCGCGATCAATCCCGGGAACAGCGGCGGACCGCTCCTCGATGCGACAGGCGCTGTCGTCGGCATCAATACGGCGATCGCCCGCGACTCAACCGGCATTGGCTTCTCGATTCCGATCAACCTCGCCAAGCCGCTGATGGAGCAGGCCGTCGCCGGCCAGCCGCTCGCCCGACCGTACATCGGCATCCGCTTCGTCCGGATCGACGGTCAGCGGGCAAAGGACCTGGGCCTGCCGGTTGAAGACGGGGCATACGTTCGAATTCTCGACGGGAACGAGCAGCCGACCAACGAGGACGCGGTCGAGTCCGGCAGCCCGGCGGCGAGCGCCGGGATCCAGACCGGCGACATCCTCGTCTCGATCAACGGCAAGGCGATCGACCAGGAGCACCCGCTCGATACGCTCCTGACCCAGTTCTCGCCCGGCGAGACTGTCGAGGTGGAGATCATCCGGGACGGAGAGCACTCGACGGCGTCGGTGACGCTCGGCACGCGGCCGCCCGGTCTCGGCTAGGGGCGATTTGGCGGCGGTGGGCCCGGCTTCGGCCGGGCCCTTCGGCGTCCCCGGCCCCGCTCGTCCGCGTGTTCAGCCGCCGGTTTCCTGCCAAAAGTGCGCCTCATGATCGTTGGACGGGGAACCTGCCCGCTCTGACGCCCATCTGGCCGCGAATCTCTTCCGAGTCAGCCGCCGGCAGCTAATTGCAGAAGCCCGGAGCCCGGATTTGCCCCGAGCGACCTGGCTAAGGTTCACCAGCCGCACATTTGGCATAGAAGGCAGCGCGCGACGCTGGCGCCGGCACGGCTCCGACCGTGGGCGACAGGCGACCGGCAGCCGGGCCGGGCCACTCTACGCCCGCTTCCCCTGCTAGGTCCGCCGTTCCCCTGCCTGGCGACGCCGCCAGATCTCGACTGCCGCGTGATCGAGCGGTCCGCCGAGATCGACCTTCGGTTTTCGGATCCGTACTCCGACTTCGCTCACGTTGAAGTCGGCGAGGATCTCATGACTGATGGCCTCGGCGAGCGCCTCGAGGAGGCGGAACGAGGTCGACTCGACGATCTGGCGGGTGGCCTCATAGACCTTCGCGTAGTCGACGGTCTTCTCGAGGTCGTCGTCGATCCCGGCGGGCTGGAGGTTGAGCACGAGCTCGATGTCGACCTCGAAGGGCTGCAGGGTTGTCAGCTCGTGCTCGTAATAGCCGTGCTTGCCCTGGAATCGCATGTTGTGGAGCACGATCCGGTCGCTCAGGTGGAGCCTCCTTCGCTCGGGATGGGCGGCGGCCGCCAGGATCCCCTGATGATCGCATCCGCCATCCGGGCCGCACGGACGTTCGGAAGCACGTCATGGACGCGGACGATGTCGACGCCGGCCGCGATGCCGATGGCCGTCGTGGCGATTGTCGCTTCCAGGCGCTCCGTGGCCGGCAGATCGAGAACCTTGCCGAGGGTCGACTTCCGGGACGTCCCCAGCAGGATCGGCCGGCCGAGCAGTCCGATGGCTTCGAGGTCGCGAAGCAGGACGAGGTTGTGCTCCGGCGTCTTGCCGAAGCCGAAGCCCGGATCGACGATGAGCCGCTCCCACGGGACCCCGGCGGCCATGGCCCGATCGATCGCAGCCTGGAGATCGGCGAGGACCTCGGCGACGAGATTCGTGTAGCGCGCCTCGGCTCGATTGTGCATGAGGACGAGGGGCACCTCGTGCGCCGCAGCGACGCGGGCGAGCGAGTCGTCGGGACCAACTCCCCAGACATCGTTCACGAGGTGAGCACCCGCGGCCAGCGCAGCCTCGGCGACTGCCGGCTTCGTCGTGTCGACGCTGATGGGCATGTCGGGCAACGCGTCGTGCAGGGCGGCGATGACGGGCACGACCCGACGCATCTCAACGCTCTCATCAACGCGTTCGTGACCCGGCCGGCTCGACTCGCCGCCGACGTCAAGGATGTCCGCCCCCGCCTCCGCCATCGCGCGCCCGAGTTCCGCCGCCCGACCCGCTGCATCAGCCGCATCTTGCCCACCTGCTCCCGCCAGCAAGCCGTCTCCGGAGAATGAATCCGGGGTGACGTTGAGGATGCCCATCACGAACGTCCTTGCTCCCCAGGCGAACGTCCGCGGGCCGATCTCGATTGGCGCGGGCGGGCCCGGCAGTCCGGCCCCGGCACCCTCCGGGAGTTCGAACGACGCCGTCATGGGCCCACCGCCGCTGCGTCGCTGAGCAGCGGATCGTCGACGAGCAGTCCGCGGGCCAGCCCGACGAGGTAGAGGGAGCCGGCCACGACGACCAGCCCCTCCGCGCTCCCGAGCGCGGAACCGAGAGCGGCCGCCGGATCCTCCACAACGGAGACACTCGTAGATGGCGCAAGGTCGCGCCAGTGAGCCGCAAGGTCGGCGGCCGGAAGCGCCCGCGGAACCTCGAGCTGGGTGGCGACGATGCGGGCGCCACGAAGGGTCGTCGCGGCGGCGAGGGCGCTGACGACGCCGACAATGTCCTTGTTGGCCATCGAGGCGGTCACGAGCGTCGGCCGACCGGGCGCTACGAAAGACCGGAGGTCGTCGAGCGCCGTTGCCAACGTGGCGGCACCAGCCGGGTTGTGCGCCCCGTCGAGCAGTACGTCCCGACCCTCGACCGACAGCAACTCGAGGCGGCCGGGCCAGCGGACAGTCGCATAACCGCGGCGGCGCGCGTCAGGGGAGACGTGGTCGATGCCCGCGGCCTCGAGGGCATCGAGCAGCGCGTCCGCGACTGCGACGTTTGCTGCCTGGTGCCGCCCGCGCAACCCGACCTGCGTCGGGCCGAGGCCGGGCAGCTCGACCTCGATCCCGTCGCGCGACATCCCGATGAGCGGCGCCGGCGCGACGACCGTCAGCGGCACGTTGAGCCGGGCCGCCCGCCGCCGGACGATCGCGAGGGCCTCGCCGGTCGCGCCCGTGACGGCGACGTCTCCACGCTCGATGATCGCCGCCTTCTCCCGGGCGATGTGGCCAATCGTCGGTCCGAGCTGATCGGTATGGTCGAGGTCGACATTGGTGATGGCGGCGACTCCTCCGTCCCAGGCATGGGTCGCATCGAGCCTGCCCCCGAGGCCAACCTCGACGACCGCGAGATCGACCCGCTCCTCCGCGAACCAGCGGAAGACCATCGCGGTCAGCAACTCGAACTCGGTCGGCGGGCCGAGGCGGCGCGGCAGGTTGTCCGCGGCCGCGACCGCCTCCTCGACGAGCCGGGCGAACGTCTCCTTGTCGATGGGGCGGCCACCGATCTGCATTCGCTCGCGGTACGTCACCAGGTGGGGCTTCGGCGTCTCACCGACGCGCCGGCCGGCGGCCTGGAGCGCGGCGCCGGCCAGCGCCAGGACGCTGCCCTTGCCGTTCGTGCCGGCGACGAGCGCCCCGCGGATCGATCGATGCGGGTCACCGAGTTCGTGGAGGAGCGCTCGCGTCCGGCCCAGGCCAAGGCGGATTCCGAAGCGACCGCGATCGGCGAGGGCCTCGAGCGCTGCCGCGTACCGGGCCTCGGTCGTCACTCGCGCGACAGATCGTCCTCGTAGAAGACGCACTGGTTGAACCGTGGTGTCAGGCAGACGTCGTTGACGTAGCCCTGTTCCATGTGGACGCCACCGCGGAGCTGGCAGCGTGAGACGTTCGAATCCTGGCGGATGAGTGCCTTGAGGAGATGGGGTGCCTGGATGGGAATCGCCCCGCGGGCGCCGGTCATGTAGAAGTGCGGGCACACGTTCCGGCGCAGGTTCGGAAGGCCGAAGCCGGCCCGCGTGAACGGCATGGCCGGCAAGCCGGAGCGTGCCGCCTGATCGGTCCGACTCGGCGCCGGGGCGACCCTGGCGATCGGGCCGATGCCGAATCCTGGTCGCCCGGTCGGGCCCGACGGACGGTCGCTCTTGGGGTCTCGTGCCTGCACTCCATCCCTCGGAAACGGCGCGCGGCACAGGGTCACCACGCGCACGGACCGCGCAAGACTACAACGCTCCGCGATGATTCGACTCGCTGGCGTCGCGGTCACCGCACCGATCCTCCTCGCTCGTGCGTCCATTGGGCATGCGACAATCCCGACAATGACCACTCGGCGCGACGGACGACCGTCCCAGGTGCGGCCCCGGCCGCCCTCGAGCGGCCGGCCCGCTCCTGTCAAGGTCCGGCCTCGTGCGCCGGCTCCCGGCCGCCTCGCCGCACACCGACGGGTCGAACGCACTCGTCGCCTCGCGCTCCCGCTCCGGCTCCTGTTTGCCGTCGCCGTCATCGCGCTGGGTGGCGGAGTCCTGTTCGCGGCGACCGGGGGTGTGGGCACGGTCGCGGCCGCCATCGGTTCGACGTTCACCGGTTTCTTCGCGGAACTGACGGCGACTCCGGCCCCGTCCCTCGCGCCGTCGACGGTGGCCGATGCGCCGATCCTCGAGGAGCCGGGTGAGCCCTACACGAACCAGCCAACGATCGATCTCGTCGGGTCCATCCCGACGGACATGGTCGGCAGCCCGGGCCGTGTGATCCGTGTCTACGTTGCGCTCGGTGATCAGAACCCGGGTGTCGTCACGGAGGTCCCCGTCGGGCGCACGCCCCAGTTCATCGTTCCGGGGATCACGCTGATCGAGGGCTCGAACGCGTTCACGGCGACGATCGTCGGACCCGCCGGGGAATCCGAACCGTCGCCCGTCGTCACCTACGTGTTCGACTCGGCCAAGCCGAGGATCACTCTCAGTTCACCGAAGGACGGGGCGACCGTCAACGCCAAGACGGTCAAGCTCGTCGGCCAGACGCAACCCCGGAGCGAGATGCGAGTTCGCAACGCGTCGACGAACGCGATCGTCACCGGCCAGGCGGATGCGAACGGCGGTTACTCGATCGTCCTCCCGATCGTCGCCGGCACCAACGACATCGGGATCACGGCGATCGATCCCGCCGGCAACGAGAACCACCTTGTCCTCGCCATCCGTAAAGGCTCGGGCGTCCTCGTCGCATCGCTCTCCGCGTCGGCCAACCAGATCAAGCTGTCCGCGCTGCCGGAGCGCGTTGAGTTGACCACCGTCGTGAGCGATCCCGACGGCCTTCCCCTCAGGGGCGCGAAGGTGACGTTCTCACTGGCCGTGCCGGGCATCAGCGCGATCACCTCGAAGACGATCACGACCGGCGGTGATGGCACGGCAACCTGGGCGACGACAATCCCGAAGGGCGCGTCGAGGGGCGAGGTGTCGGCGGCGGTCATCGTCAAGACGACAAAGTACGGCGAGATCATCGACCGGACAGTCATCAACATCGTGAAATAGCTCGGGGCGTCGACAGGCGAGCCGCTCGCAGCTACCATCGCGACATGCCATTGTGGCGCTGCCCGCATTGCGGGACCCCGCAGGCCGAGACGGCCCGATGCTGGGTCTGTCGCCGCTCATCGACGAGCTGCGGCACATGCCGCAACTTCCGCGCCTCCATCGCGGCCAACCTCGGGTACTGCGGGCTCGATCGTGGACGGCTGCCGCTGCGCGGCGACGAGATCCGGGCGTGCTGGGAGGAGATCCCAGCCACGGCAGCGATCGCCTCGACCGACACGGACCCGGGCGCCGCCCTCTGGCTGGAGAGCGAAGCCTGAGCTCCCAGCTCGAGACCGCCCGGGCAATCGCCGGCTAGGAGGAGTCCGGTTCTTCGCTCGCCGGGGGTTCGGTGGGCGGATCGGTCGGCGGGGCGGTCGGCGGCGGAGTCGGCGGCGGCGTCGGGGTAGGCGTCGGCGTCGGGGTTGGTGTCGGCGTCGGAGTCGGCGACGGCGAGGGACTGGGCGACGGCTCCGGGCCCTTCGATATCTCGTAGTTGACCGGCGTGCCCTTGTTCACGACGACGCCGGGCAGGGGCTCCTGGCGGACGATCTGACCGGCCGGCACGATCGGGTCGAACACTTCGGTCGCAGCGCCAGGCGTCAGCCCCGCGGCAAACAGCAGCTGGAATGCCTCCTGGACCGTTTTCCGGAGGAGGTCAGGGACACCGACGGTCTCGAGCCCGACCGCGACCGTGAGATCCACCGTGTCGCCCTCGGGAATCTCCGTCCCGGCTGCGGGATCCTGGGAGATGATGGTGTCGATGGGCATCGAGGGGTCGGGGACCTGCGACGCCCGGACGACCTCGATCCCACGCTGGCCGGCCAGCGTTTCGGCCTGTGCGAACGTCTGTCCGACAAAGTTCGGTACGACCACCTGCTCGCCGCGTCTCCCCTCATCGCCGGACAGCAGGCGGAAGACGAGGAAGCCCGAGAGGGCGAGGATGACGATCGCAGCGACGCCGGCGGCCCAGACCATCGGACTGGTGCCCTGGTCCTCGTCCTCGTACTGGTTGGGGTCAGGACCGCGTGGCGGTGGCGCAGGCTCCGGATACGACTGGGGAGGGCGTCCGGCATAGGCGTCGGGGGCGTACGGGACGGCGGCCGGGTTCGGCCGCGCGATTGCCGCGACGGCTGCCGCGCCGCCGACGACCGTCGCGCCGCCGATGGCACCGAGTCCCTCGATCGGCGCACCCGACACGAACGCCTCGAGTGCCGCCGCGAAACTCGCCGCGGTCGGCCAGCGATCGGCAGGCTCGATCGCGAGCGCCTTGCGCGTGATCGCGGCCAGCTCCGGCGGGATGCCGGCCCGCTTCGTCGAGGGATCCGGCGCGGGTCCGGCCAGCCGGGCCATCGCCACTGAGGCGGCGCTGTCACCCTGCCACGGCCGCTGGCCCGTCAGCACCTCGTAGAGGACGATCCCGAGAGAAAAGATGTCAGAGGCGGCCGTCGCCTGCTCGCCGCGCGCCTGCTCCGGGCTGAAGTAATGGACGGAGCCAAGGGTCGTGCCCGGGAGCGTCATCTGCGCCTCGGCCACGGCGCGAGCGATCCCGAAGTCCGTGACCTTCACCCGCCCCTCGCGGCTGATGAGGATGTTCCCCGGCTTCACGTCTCGATGGATGATCCCGCGCGCGTGCGCCGCCTGGATGGCTCGTGCGGTCTCACCGATGATGCGGGCCGACTGGCGAGGCGGCAGCGCGCCCGAGCGCCGGATGATCGACGCGAGATCCTCGCCCTCGACGACCTCCATGACGATGAACGGGCCGGCGTCGTCCTGGCCGTAGTCGAACACCGAGACGATGCCCGGGTGATTGAGAGAGGCCGCGCTCTTCGCCTCCTGGCGGAAGCGCGAGCCGAAGTCCGGGTCCCGCCCGTACTCCGGGCGGAGGAGCTTGACGGCGACGTCGCGATCGAGCTGGCTGTCGCGGGCGCGGTAGATGGTCGCCATGCCGCCCTGTCCGAGCAGCTCGACCAGCCGATACCGGCCACCGAGCACCATCCCGAGCTCCGCCACGCCTACCCTCCGTTGTGCGGTCGTTGTCGGACGCGCCGCGCTGGATCGTAACGTACGACGGTTGGCTGAGTCCTCGCGAGACGCGCTTAGAGTTCGAGCTCCTGGAGGTATTTTCGGAACTCGCTGGCCAGCTCGGGGCGTTGGAGCGCCAGCTCGACCGAGGCTTTCAGCCAGCCCATCGTCGTGCCGGCGTCGTAGCGAACTCCCTCGAACTCGTAGCCGTAGACGGCCTGTTCCTGCATGAGCGCCTCGATGGCGTCAGTCAGCTGGATTTCACCGCCGGCGCCCTTCGGGGTCTGTTCGAGCTTGTCGAAGATCTTCGGCGTGAGGACGTACCGGCCGACGATCGCCAGGTTCGACGGGGCCTCCTCCGGGGTCGGCTTCTCGACGAGCCGCGAGACCTTGTGCAGGCGACCGTGGTTCAGGGCTCCTTCGACTACCTCGCTGGCGATGACGCCGTATCGATTCGTGTCGGCGTTCGGCACTTCCATGACTGCGACGACGGAGCTGTGCGTCTGGTTGTAGGCATGGACCAGCTGGCCGATGCACGGGCGCTCGCCGACGATGACGTCGTCTGACAGGATCACCGCGAAGGGCTCGTGGCCCACGAGCTCCTTGGCCATGAGGACGGCGTGGCCGAGTCCGAGCTGTTCCTTCTGGCGGACATACGCCACCTGGGCCAGGTCCGTGATGTGGCGGATCTGGCGGAGCATCTCGATGTCGCCCTTCTCCTCGAGCAGGTGCTCGAGCTCGTACGACACATCGAAGTGATCCTCGATGGCCCGCTTCTGGCTCGAGGTCACGATGATGACCTGTTCGATGCCCGCGGCGACCGCCTCCTCGACGGCGTACTGGATCACCGGCTTGTCGACGAGGGGCAGCATCTCCTTCGGCTGGGCCTTCGTGGCCGGCAGGAATCGAGTGCCCCAGCCGGCGGCGGGGAAGACGGCTTTGCGGACGCGCATCGAACCTCGGGAGACGACTGAATTCGGTGGGTCGAGTATACGCCGCGGTCCCGGCGCGCCCCCTGCGCCGGGCGCCGGACGTCAGTCCGCCGGCGTGGCGATCGCCCGGGCGAACCGCCGGACAGCGGTGGTGAACGCGTCGGGTCGATCGAGATTCGACAGGTGCACTGCCCGACGGACGACCACGGCCCGGGCGTCGACGGCGGCCTCCACGAACGAGCGCTGCGAGAGCCGGAACAGGAAGTCGAATTCGCCGTTGAGGATGAGAGTTCGCCCACGGAACCGGGCCAGCCGCGGCCGGTATCGCTCGCCGACGAGCGATCGAACCGCTACGGCCCCGCCCGCGAAGTGGAAGCCTCCGGCGATGATCGGCTCAGCGATCGCCGGCCCGTAGCGCCGCCGGAAGAACCAGACGTTCAGTCGCGTCATCAAGCCGGGATCGATCGTTTCGAAGAGCCAGCCGAGGCCGTTGAACGCCACCGACCGAAGCCCGACCGGCTCGGCCGTCGCCCCGGCGAGGACGAGGCCGGCGACCCGGTCCGGCCAGCGAGCAGCGACCTCCATTGCGACATAGCCGCCGAGCGACAGGCCGACAAGAATCGCCGGGCCGTTCGCCTCGGAATCGATCGTCCTGGCGACGGCATCGGCTGCCCCGGCGAGGGTGAACGGAACGTCGGCGGCGAGGCCATGCCCGGGCAGGTCCGGGGTGAGGCATTGGAACTCCTCGCCCAGGGCGGCGGCCTGGATCGCCCATTGCGCACCGGTAAGCCGGGTGCCATGGAGGAAGACGATCGTCGGACGACGATCTGGCTCCGCGTCGCCGGGCGCGGCTGGTCGATCGTCGGCGCGCCGACCCCGCCATGGCGAGGCTGCCTGGGGCACGGTCATTCAGGACCCGGCACGAGCCGCCGCTCGACGGCGTACAGGGCCGCCTGGGTCCGACTTGCCAGCCCGAGCTTGCCGAGGATGTTGCTCACATGGGTTCGGGCGGTCCGCTCCGTGATCCCGAGGTCGGTCGCGATCTCCTTGTTGCTCCGGCCGCGCCCGACGAGCGCCAGGACCTCGAGCTCGCGCTCCGTCAGCGGCTCGACGGCAGGGGCGGTCGACCGCGTCCGCATGCCCTTGGCGAGGATCCGCGCGGCAGCCGGATCGAGATGGACCTCGTCGTTGTGAGCCGCCCGGATCGCGGCCGCGACGTCGTCGGCCTCGGCGTCCTTGAGGATGAAGCCGCTGGCTCCGGCCTCGAGCGCGGCGATGACCTTCTCCTCCTCGATGAAGCTGGTCAGCGCGACGACCTGCACCTCCGGCTGGGCCGCCTTGATCCGCCCGATCGCCGAGATGCCGTCGAGCTGCGGCATGACGAGGTCCATGAGCACCACGTCGGGCGACAGCTGCGCGCTGAGCTCGATCGCGGTGAGCCCGTTGTCGGCCTCACCGACGATCTCGATGTCCTCGAGCAGCTCGAGGTAGCCGCGAAGGCCGCGCCTGACGACCCCATGATCGTCGACGAGGAGGACCCGGATCACGTTTGTTCCCTCCAGGATGGATTGCCTACCATCATGATCGCTCGGCGTCGGTCGCGATCGGCGCTGTGGTCCGCCCGATGATCGGGATGTTCGGTGCCGAGCGCTGGATGAGGACCGCCGCGCCGAGGATCGCGATGCCGCCGACGGCCTGGATGGGAACGATCCGCTCATCGAGCAGCGCCGCGGCGAGCACCACCCCGACGATTGGCTCGAACAGCATCAGGATCCCCGTCCGCGTTCCACCGATCGTCCTGATCCCGGTCAGGAACAGGATGCCGGGGATCCCGGCTGCAAGGACGCCGGCGACGATGACGAGCGACAGCGCCGTTGGCTCCTCGAACGGCACTGCGAGATCCGCCCCGGCGCCGGTGGCGACCGCCAGGACGACGCACACCACGAAGCTGACGCCGAGGATCCAGCCCATGACCTGCTCGGTTGGCATTGACGGATAGCCCGCCCGGCTGATCGTGACGAACACCGTCTGGCTGAGCGCTGCCAGCAGGGCCAGCCCGATCCCGAGCGGATCCACCCGGATGTCACCTGCCGGATCCAGCCCGCCGGCGACGACGAGGACCATGCCCGCCAGCGCCAGCACCAGGGCCATCACCCGTGTGGCGTCGAGCCGCTCATGTCCGCGGGCGACCGCGATGACGGCCACGAACGCCGGGTACGTGTAGAACACGAGCAGAGCGATCGCGATGGTGGTTCGCTCGAACGCGAAGAACATCGCGACGTTGAGGACGAGCCCCATGAGCCCGGCGACGGCGAGCGCGGACCGCTGCCCCAACGGGATCCGCCAGGGAAGGACGAGCGCCCGTCCGCGCCGAGCCCGCCATCCAACGTAAGCGGCCACGACCAGGGCGCCGATGCCCGCCCGCCAGGCGACGAACGAGATCGGCCCGAGTCCGGTGTCATACGCAAAGCGCGCCAAGGGTCCGAGCAGCCCGAACCCGGCTGCGGCCGCGACGACGGTCAGGGATCCGACCAGCAGTGGGCGTTCGCGCATCCCGGCATGGTACGGGTGGCCCTCGTCGAGCGTCGTTGGCGAGCCTCAGCGCGGGTCGGGGTTCGGCGCGGCCAGCCAGGATCCGCGGTCAGGCTTCCCCGAGCCGGCCCTCGGGAGCGTCGGCATCCGTGGTCGAGCGCCCGGACTCGTTGCGGAGCGGGCGGAGGCGGATACCGGTGAAGGGGATCCGGATTTCCCGGAACGTCTCGACAGAAACGAGGAACCCGGCAAAGAGGAAGACCACGCCGAGGAACTTGCCGATCTGGAAGAACTCGGTCGAGCCAAGTCGATTCATCGAGTCCGTGACGAGCGGGATGAACGCCCCGATCGCGATGAGCATCGTTGCCGGCACACGGCTGTGGATCCGACCGGCGAGGAGCGCCCGCACGGTGGACGGCAATGACGCGACGAGGTTCACGGCGATGGCGACCGGGGCGATCAGGAGGTTGAACAGGAATTGGTCGCCGGGCTGGTTTGGATCGAGCGAATAGCCGAGGACTCGCTTCTTGGGCATGAAGACGTAGGTAGAGAACACCGCGCCGAGGACCAGCGCGATCGAGCCGGTGATGTTCAGGAACGGCGTGAGCAGGCGGATCGTGCCCGGGAAGAGCTCGCCGGTCGGCACGCCGGTCCGCGGATCCAGGGCGTAGCCCGGTGCGGCCAGGGGCGTCAGGACCATCAGGACGAGTGAGACGAGCGTGGCGCCGACAACGGCGCCGGCGGCGAGCATCGGCCATCGCTCGTTCTGGAAGTAGGTCTCGACCGCGACGGCAATCGCGAGGACGATCGCGCCGATGAGGTACAGGATCGGGGCGGTCCCCGCCCCCGGATAGTCGAACCGACGCTGGGTGAGCAGGGTCAGGACTCCGGCGACGAGCAAGGCGAACGCGAACGTGTAGCCGAACCGCGTCCGTCCGAGCAGGAACGCGGTCCCAAGGCCGAGCCAGCCGGCAGTCCAGATGGCCCCGGTCAGATACCAGGTGCGGTAGAGGGCTTCGTTCCAGCCGCCGGCCGCCGCGATCGCCTCGCAGCCGGCCGCGACCGCGAAGAACAGCATGCCGATCGCCCAGATCAGCTGGAATCCGTAGCGCCGCTCCCGCCACTGGTCGAGCAGGGCGATCGCGAAGACGAGGGCGAACAGGGACGTGGCCGCGGGCAGGAAGACGGACGGCGTCACCCGGCTGCCTCCTGGTGGGCCGCGATCAACCGGACCAGGAGCCGGTCGAGGAGCGCGGATGCCTCTTCGAACATCGCGCTGATCCGGTCGGCATCGAGCGCCCGACGGCGGGCGATGACCCCGAGCTCCGACAGGAACGGGCGCCGGGCAGCGACGAACAGCCCGACCGACTCGGTCAGGCTCAACCCACCGGCTGCGAGGCGTCGGGCGAGGTCGTCCGTGAGGGCGACCGCGGTCGACTCCGCGGTCGCGCGTTCGCTCGGATCCGGCGCGTCGAGGTAGGCGACGAGCGAAGCAACGAGCCCTCGGCCGTCGCTCCGGAACGCCTCGCGCTCGGCGACCGGGACGGCATTGCGAGCGCCGCCATCGGGTGGTTCGGCCTTGTAGCTCCGGCGGTAGGCTCGGGAGAGCCGGTCCGGCGTCGCCCCAAGGCTCGACAGCGGTCTGGCCACCGACCCGGGCCGTCGCGTGGCGAGGACCCGCTCGAGGTCGCGACGATCGAATCGGCGATGGCCGCCCGGGCTGAGATACGCGTCGACCTGGCCCTCGTCCGCCCAGCGCCTGAGGGTGTCCGGATGAACGCCGAGCAGGCGGCTCGCGGGGCCCAGCGACAGCCGTCCGGATTGCGTCGGGTCGGCGGTTCTGGGCACGGCGATCGATCCCTCATGGAGGCTGAATCTGGGTAAATCTCGGTATCGCCCGCCGAGGTTCGGTCAGCGCAGGATAGGCAGCCGATCGGGCCTCGTCAAACGGTCTCGTCCGGCGTGACGACCGGGCCCGGTCAGGCGGGCACGAGCTCGTGCGCGTCGCGGTGGATTCCGTCACACAGGCCCCAGCGGACCGCGCCGCCGTCGACGGCTGGGACGGGGATCGGACGCATGATCTCGCGGACGACTCCCCGCCGGCAGAAGAGGTAGCCCCGCTCGGCCATCCAGGTCCGGACATGGGCCTCGTCCGGGTGGAACTGGAAGGGACCCGGGTTGATCGCGGGCTGGTCTGTCCAGTCGGCCGGCGACTCGGGGGCGACGATGTCGAGGACGTTCACTCGCCAGGGCGTCCCCTCGATCACCTCGAGGCAACCGTCGCAGCGTTTCGCGACGTTGTCCTCGACGATCGTCGTAATCCGGACGCCCACGATCTCCATCAGCCGAATCGTAGCAGGACCGGCTGGGCATCTGACAGCGGCCGGCGGCGCATCGACCGTACGATGGTCTCCAACATTCGCCCGATCGAGGAGCTGGCCCACAAATGATGACCGGCGTGAACCTTGGCAACTGGCTCGTCCTCGAGAAGTGGATGAGCCCCGAGCTCTTCGACGGCACGTCGGCCGAGGACGAAGTCCACCTGTGGCGCGAGCTGAGCGAGACTGCGGCGCGTGAGCGATTCAAGGTCCACCGCGACTCGTGGGTCCATGAACGCGACTTCATCTACCTCGCGGCGAACGGCGTGGAGCTGATCCGGATCCCCGTGCCGTATTTCATCTTTGGTGATGTCCCGCCGTACATCGGCTGCATCGAGTACCTCGACAAGGCGTTCGAGTGGGCGCAGCGCCATGGGCAGAAGGTCCTCATCGACCTGCACACGGTCCCGGGCGGTCAGAACGGGTTCGACAACGGCGGCAACTGCGGGGTCTGCACCTTCCACAAGAAGCCCGAGAACGTCGAGTTCGCCCTGACCGTGCTCGAGCGGCTCGCTGCCCGCTACCGCGACCATCCGAGCCTGTGGGGTGTCCAGGTGGTCAACGAGCCGATCTCGCCGGAGCTCTGGGAGCTCGCCGACATCCCGAACCGCTACCCGGCGGTGGACCCCGAGGAGGCTGCGGAATCCGAGCCCGTCCCGACCGACTTCCTGAAGCGGTTCTACCGCGACGCCTACGAGCGGATCCGGATCGCCGCGCCCGATGTCACCGTCGTGTTCCACGACGGCTTCCGGATCAAGGAGTGGAAGGGGTACTTCACCGCCCCCGACTTCGAGAACGTCGTTCTCGACACGCACCTCTACCTGATGATGCTGCCGAAGGTCGCAGGCGATCGCGAGCTTGGCGAGTACCTCGCGTTCATCGCGGAACACTTCGCCGGCGACGTGCGCGAGGCCGCTCAGGACGTCCCGGTGATGATCGGCGAATGGTGCCTCGACACCGCGTCGCAGGAGCCCTTGACGCTGTCGGACGACGAGCGGCGCTCGTACTTCCGGCAGATCGCCGACGCTCAGCTCCGCGCCTGGGAGCCCGCCGTTGCGTGGACCTACTGGAGTTACAAGCTCCACACGGAGGACCGCCAACACGACCCATGGGACATGGGCCGGGCGATCGAGCTCGGGTGGCTGCCAGCGGAGCTCGCCACCCGTACCTGACGGCAGAATTACCTTCCTCAGGCGAGCCGGATCGCCTCACCATCCTCCCGCCGTGTCGCCACGACTGACGGCCGCGGCAGGCCACCCGTGAAGTCCGGCCACTGGCTTACCGAGCCGAGCACGCCGCCTTCACCTGGATGCTGAACCGCGACGAAGAGTGTCTCGTCGTCCGGCCCCCAGGCCGGACCTGTGACCTCGGCGCCGACCGGCACGCTCAGGAATGGACGGAGGAATCCGCGGTCCTCCCCGACGACTGGCACCGCATAGACGGTGTCACACCAACCGAGCGTTCCCGGCATCCCATCCGTCCCGATCCAAAGGTTGCCTCGCTTATCGAACGTGATGTTGTCGGGTGACGAGATCGGGCTCACCTGCGACTTGTCGAACCCGGCGAAGTAGGTCGAGGGATCGGTCGGGTCGCCGCACAGCATGAAGATGTCCCAGTCGAAGCTTGTCGCGCCAGGATCGTCGCGCCGCTCGAAGACCTCGATGATGTGACCGTGGCGGTTCGCCGGTCGCGGATTCGCCGGGTCGACGTCGGCCGGCGTCCGGTTCGTGTTGTTCGTGAAAACCATGTACACGGCGCCGGTTTCGGGGTTTCGCTCGATATCCTCCGGGCGGTCCATGCGCGTCGCTCCAAGGAGCTTGGCGGCATCTCGCGCATTGATGAGCACCGATGCCTGGTCGGCAAACCCGTTCGCGGCGGTCAGGGGTCCCTGGCCATGCACAAGCGGCAGCCACTGGCCCGTGCCGTCGGCGTCGAAGCGGGCCGCGAAGAGCGTGCCCTCATCGAGCAGTGACAGGTTGTGGCTACGATGGCCCGACCGATACTTGTTGCGAGACACGAACTTGTAGGCGTACTCGAATCGCTCGTCGTCGCCTGAGTACACGACGACGCGGCGGTCGCGGGCGAGCGCCGTCGTCGCCCCTTCGTGCTTGATCCGGCCGAGGGCCGTCCGCTTGCGTGGCACGAAGTCCGGGTCGTACGGGTCGATCTCGACGATCCAGCCGAAACGGAATGGCTCGTTGGGCTCCTTGGTGAGATCGAATCGATCGTGGAAGTTCTCCCACTTCCGCTGGCTGGCGCCAGTACCAAGTCCATATCGAGCATGCCAGGCCTTCGTCTGGCCTTCCGGCAGAAGCCCGTTGTTCGCGAAGTACTGGTTGAAGTTCTCTTCGCAGGTCAGCACGGTGCCCCATGGCGTCATGCCGCCGGCGCAGTTGTTCAACATGCCGAGCACCCGCTTGCCGGTCGGGTCGGCGTTCGTCCTGAGGAGAGAATGACCGGCGGCCGGCCCGGTGATCCTGAATGGCGTCGTGGCCGTGATGCGCCGGTTGTAATCGGAGCCTCGGACGTACTTCCAGTTGCGTCCTCGCTGCCGGCGAACCTCGACGACAGAACCTCCGTGCGCCGCGAGCTCGATCGCGACCTGTTCCTCGGTTGGGTTCGCACCGTCGTAGCCGGCGAACATCAGCTCCGGGTTGGTGTACTCGTGGTTGACCCAGAGGAGACCACGCTCGTCGGAGCCGCCGTGTTTCGAATCCCGATGCCTGGACAACGGCAGATACGTCACGTAGTCACAGTTGTAGCCAAACTGGTGCGCCTGGCGGCTGGCCGACTGCCCATCCGGATCGAACGACGGTGCGCGCCATGTCAGCGGGTCGCCCCAGCGGATCACCGGCGCGCTCTCGTGGTCGTCCGGGACCCGGAATGCATCAGTCGCGCTCGGTGCGAGTGAGATGGGCACGAAGCCGCGGTGACGATGGCTGGATGGGGCAGGAGCTGCGAGGGCGGTCGGTGCGCCAGTCACGAGAAGGGCGGTCCCCGCTGCGGCGGCCTTCAGAACCGACCGGCGCGAGATCGCGGCCTGGAGGACGTCCGCGAAGATGGGCGATGACTCATCCCCGTGGTGGTGTGCGTTTGGCGCCTCGTGGAAGCACTCGAAACCGCAGCTCCACCGGCAGTGCTGGAGGCTCCGACCCTGTTGGCTGGGGTCGCTCAAGACCGGCAGATCTCGGCCCCCGAGCGGTGGTGCGCATCTCGAGCGGCGGACTTGCCGCCTGCTTGGCTTCCGTGGGTCCACGTCGGTCGATGAGGGTCACAACACTCCTCCTTCGAAAGCTGGAAGGCTGTCCCACTTGGTGCCCGTGACAATTCTGCACCCCGGCGTAAACGCTGGGTTCGCGCCGATGATCAACGCGTGAACGGCTTGTGAACGGCCGGGCTCGCGGACCGCTCAATCAGGTCCCTGTGCTCCAGGTGGTTCAGGTGGTGCCGGTAGTGCGGGTAGCGCGGTGGTGAACGCTACTTGGCTTGTGCCCACACGGCACGCGACGGAGTCCCGTAACGCGTCGTCTCTGAGATTCCGCTGCGCCGAGGAGGATCGTGTCGCGGTCCGGGTGCAAGACCTCCGTTACTCCGGGAATCTCGGCCAACCTTCGGAAGCGTTTGACGCGCGACGCCTGCGTGAGCCACGACGTCGTCCAGGCTGATCTCGTGGGTCAGGCCGCCACTCGGTTCGTCGAGAACGTCAAGCGCGTATTCGGGGACCGGTTTGGACGCCACGATCAATTCCGCCCACCGGCCGGTCATGGTGTCGTAGTGATCCTGAAGCTGGCTAGAGGCTGTCTCCGGCGCCTGCGGATTTCGAGTTCGAAGAACGTGTGCGCACAGGAGGTACTCCTTTTCGGCCACCGGATGCGAAGGCGGGCCACGGATTGGCGAATGCCCTGTCGACTCGCGCACCAACTTTCTCGGCGTGACGATGGGGGGCCTCGTGGGAGATGTTGCCATTGGCAGGCCCTGGCTGCGATGGAGTATCGCGGCTGTTCCATCGCCCGTCTGTCTCTACCTGCTGCTGCCTTGCCAGGTCGCGGCCGGGGCTAGGGAGTGGACTGCTTGGCCCGCGAGTTCGGACTCATCGCCTGCTTGTTCCTGCGTCCTTGCATCGCTCGTCGCTGGTGGGATTGCAACCTCCGAAGCTTTCATGAATCGGAGAGCCAAGCCGCGATCCGAGACCGTCATCGACATCCGCAATGACCTCGACGAGGCTGTTTGGATTGGCTATCCAGCCGTGGACGGCGAGCAAAGGCGAGAAGTCGCAGCTGGGCGTAACGAGCTCTTCGCCTTCGATCTCGTCGCCTGATTCTCGGAGCTGTACGACCTCAGCCATCATTCTGACGACAATCGATGGATTGGCGTTCTTGCCGGACGTTCCTCTTCAAGACAACTTTGCTTAGTTCGGCCGTTCCTAGTCGCCCAAGGCACTCACGGCTGGCCGTGTTGGCGCGAGCGTGTGTCGTCCTCGTCGCCGGCTGCTCGACGCATTCCTCTGTGAAGAGTTGTTCCCGCACGTGAAGGCCGCGCATCCTGACATTGCCATCAACAATGAGGGGGAAATGACTGACTGCGGGCTGCTACATCTGTAGGTCCAGATCGCCCGCTATCCGGCGCCGGGTGTTGCGGGCCTGCGGCGTGGGCCGCTCTTCGAAGACAGCGGGAGTGCCCCCAAGGGGATTCGAACCCCTGATCTCCACCTTGAAAGGGTGGCGTCCTAGGCCTCTAGACGATGGGGGCGGAGGGCGTCGGCGAGTGTACCAGAGGGTCTTGAGGGCCTCCGAACTTGTCTACCAGTTTCCTGGCGACTGGTATCCACGTCGTCGACCTCCCAATTTGCAACTTAGGCGGCTCGGCGTGCGTGAGGTCGCCTCGCGATCGGCTCGAATTCGCAGATTCGGGGCCATCGACCGACTTACTAGTCGCCTGGGGACTGTAAGGAATGAGCGCCCGCGCCGCCGAGGCGCAGTGGCCTCAACCCGGCGGCGACCGATCAGGTCGGGGGCGGGGCGCTCACCATGCCGAGAATGATCGCGACGGCGAAGCAACCGGCCGCGGCCAGGCAGGCCACGCCGCCGAGCAGGGCGTGACCGATGGCTCGTCCATCGCTGCCTCGCAGGCTGGATCGCCAGGTTGCGATCAGGCCCGTCACCGCGACCCCGACGAAGACGATCCCGAGAACGGCCGCCCCGGAGGCGAGCAGCGGGATCTGGCTCGCGTCCCGGACGGTGATCGCGTACAGCAGGTACAGGATCGAACCGATCAGCGCGACGATCAGGAGGATGCCGGTCGGGGTGATCGCGATCGGCCCGATGCGCCGGGCCTCGGGCTCGGGGCGGCGCCGGTAGGCTTGCTGCGGCACAGCCTGGCGCGTGTATCCGGAGCGTCGTCGATCGGTCATCGCGGCGGAGCGTAGCAGGGCGGATAGAATCGGGCGACCACAAGGGGGACTCAATTGCGCATCGCCCAACTTGCCCCGACCTACGAGCGAGTGCCTCCGGCCGCCTATGGCGGAACGGAGCACATCGTCCACCTCCTGACCGAGGAGCTCGTCCGTCGCGGCCACGACGTGACACTCTTCGCCAGCGGCGACTCCGAGACCAGTGCCCGGCTCCGCAGCGTGACGCCGCAGCCGGTCCGCTACGGCGACTGGACCGATGGACTCCGCCACGCCGAGTACCTCCAGCTGGCGAACGTCCAGGCCTGCTTCATCGAAGCCTCGGCGGGTGCCTTCGACATCGTCCACAACCATGCCGGGATCGAAGGGCTCGTGCTCGGAGCATCGTCGCGGACGCCCGTCATGACGACGAACCACAACGTCTTCCTCGCCCAGACCCAGTCGGTCTGGGACGCCTACCCCTGGACCCACCACGCGCTCTCGCGGGCCAGCGCGGCCACGTTTCCGAGCCGCGGCGCCCTGCCGCCGATCCACCACGGAATCGACGTCGACACCTTCACGTTCGGGGAGCGGCCGGAGGGCTACCTGCTGTTCCTCGGTCGCTTCTCGGCCGAGAAGGGGGCCGCCCGCGCGATCGCCGCGGCGCGCGCTGCCGGGCGCCAGCCTCGTCCTGGCCGGCAAGGTCGACAGCGCCGACGTCGATCACTTCGCCGCCGAGATCGAGCCCCAGATCGACGACGACCAGATCCGCTTCGTTGGCGAGGCGGACTACGATGGAAAGCGTCGGCTGCTCGCGGGAGCCGACGCCCTCCTGTTTCCGATCGATTGGGACGAGCCGTTCGGCCTCGTCATGATCGAGGCCCTGGCGTCGGGGACCCCCGTGATCGGGCTGCGACGGGCGAGCGTGCCAGAGGTGGTCGAAGACGGGCTGACGGGCTTCGTCGTCGACGACATCGACTCGATGGTCGCCGCGATCGGCCGGCTCGGCGAGATCGACCGGCGAGTCTGCCGGCAGCGGGCCGAGCGCCGCTTCAACGTCGGCCGAATGGTCGACGACTACGAGCGCCACTACGAAACCGTGCTGGAGATGGCGACCGCGGCTCGCTGAGGCGCGCCCTACTCGGCCGGTGTGCCCCGGCTGCGGTGATACAGGGCGACGTTGTACGAGAGACGAGGCCGCGTGAGCCCGTCGCCGATCGAGGCGCCGGCCTCGCCGAAGGCCGCTCGGAGGAAGCTTCGGGCGATATCGACCGTGTCGAACGTCCAGAAGCAATGGATGACTCGGATCCGGAACCCGGCTTTCAGGAACGGACCGTCCCGACGGCTCCAGGCTCGATGCTCAGGCACCTCGCCTCGAAGCCGAGCGACGTCGTCACGGCCGTAGTCCTGGATGACGAGCAACCGGCCGTTCGCCCTGAGCACCCGCTCGGCCTCGGCCAGCTCATGCGGGTCGACGCCACGGAACGCCGACCAGGATGCGACGACCGCATCCGCCGAGGCATCCGGCAGCGGCCACGGACCACCTCGACCGTCCGAGAGTGGATCGACCGGGACCAGGCGGGCACCGATCTCGGTCAGCCGCTGTGATTCGGCCTCGCCGGCCCCGATCACGACGACGTCCCGATCACCGATCGGACCGAGCGAATCGAGGGCGCGCGGGATCTTGCGCTCGACGTCGATGGCACGTCGAAGCGTGCTCGCCAAGTCAGGATCGAGGGGGAAGGGGAGGTCGGCCACGGCCGGGGAGTATACGGGCAGTTGACAACTGTCACCGCTCGCACACCGGACAGCGAGACGCGAACGAGGCCGCCGCATGACACGCGGCCGCCGTCATGGCACGATCGACGGCGCATGATTGCTCGATTCCGAGCGATGCCGGCGGGCATCCGGCTCTTCCTCGTCTACGCGGCGCTGATCCTTGCCGGGATCGGCGTCTCGCTCCGATTCGTGATCGACCTGGCAATCGGGGCACCGGTCAGCGGACCGGGTGTTGTCGTCATGGTCCTCCTCGCGTACACGATCTTCACGACAACGCTGGTCCTCCAGCGCAAGGAGGCGAGCCGCGGCCTGGCGCTCGGCCTGGCGAGCCTGACGGTGCCGCTCGTCCCGTACCTGCTCGCTGTCGGGCTGCTCGTCCAGGCGATCTTCGCTGCCGCGCTCGCCGTGCTCCTGTTCCGCGGGCTGTTGCGACCGGAGGTGCGGACCTACCTGAGCGAACCGTGAGCGCCCCGACACGACCCGGCGACTGACGGTACCCTCTGCGGAACGCGCTCCCGCCGGTTGCGGCGCGAGGATGCGCCCGTAATCCCCGACCGAACCAAGACCGTCGCAGACGAGGCACCACCGAACCGTGAGCAAGGAGTCCCGCCGAGCCGCAAGGAATGCCGCTCGACCAGGCAGCACGAGGCCCGACAGCACCGGGCCGTCCGGCAGTGCCCGGGCCGGCAGGCGCGAGCGCGTCCGCCGAGTCGAGCATCGGTCCGCGTTCGAGCGCTATCGAACTGTCCTCATCGGCAGCGCGGTCGCCATCGCCGCCGCCGTCGTCATCGGCCTGGTGTTCACCCAGTCGACCCAGGCGTCGTACACCTGCTCGATCGAATGGGAGCCGACGCCGACAGCGTCACCGGCCCCAGACACGACCAACCGGCTGGGCTACGTGCAGGACAGCATGGGAGTTCAACACAACGTTCCGAGACCGTTTCGCTACACGTTCTGCCCGCCCGCATCGGGTCCGCACTACAACGGGTCCGGCCTGGGTCCGATCGTCCCGCGCGTCTTCGGGCCGGACGACAGCGTCGGCCCGCCAAACTGGGTCCACAACCTCGAGCACGGCGCTCTCGTTGTCCTCTATCGAGGCAACAGTCCGGGCGCGACGCCTGAGGGCCAGACGGCATTCCGCAGCTTCTTCGACACGTTCCCTCCCAGCCCGATCTGCCAATTACCGGCCGGCCGGCTGTCCCCGGTCATCGCCCGGTTCGACCAGATGAAGTCGCCGTATGCCGCCCTCGTCTGGGGCCGCGTCCTGCCGATGGAAACGTGGGATCCGGCGCTGGTACTGCAGTTCTACGCGACTGAATCGGAGCGGCTCGACTCGAACGGTGAATTCGTGGCTCCCCCGGAGAGGCAGTGCGATCCTCCGTCGCAGAGCCCGGGGCCAAGTGACGCGGCGATCCCGAGCGACTCGGCAGCGCCCGCGGCATCGGCCTCACCGGCCGCCAGTCCCGGCTCGCCCGCCCCGAGCGCGGCAGCCCCCGGCGCAAGCCCGAGCCCAGGCCCGAGCTGAGTCGGCGCTGTGCGCCTGTATGCGTTCCGGGATGCCGACGGGATCGACCAGATCGGCCAGATGGCCGGCAGCCAGGTGCACGCGGGACCCTCTCGTTCGCGCTTCCGGCCGTGGGACGAGGAGGCTTCGACGAGGAGCGACGATGCGCTCGACGCCGGACCGTGGCTGGAAGCGAAGGATCTCGTTGCCGCGGCCGCGGTTCCGAAACCCGGCAAGATCATCTGCGTCGGGCTGAACTATCGCGACCACGTCGCCGAGGGGGCCGGTCGCGAAGCCCCGGCCTGGCCGCTCATCTTCGCCAAGTTCGCCAACACAGTCATCGCCGACGGCGAACCGATCGTCCGGCCCGAAGGAACTCGCGCGCTCGACCTCGAGGTGGAGCTGGGCGTGGTCATCGGTCGGCGCGCGCGGCGCGTTTCGGAAGCGGACGCCCCGGCCCACGTCGCCGGATACGTCGTCGTCAACGACATCTCCGCGCGGGACTGGCAGGGCAACAAGGCCGCGCTCCGTGAGGGCGAGAAGGGCGACGGACAGTGGCTGCGAGCAAAGGGCAGTGACACGTTCCTGCCGATGGGGCCGGTCTTCGTCACCGCGGACGAGCTTGACCCGGCGGCCGGACTGCGGCTTCGGAGCTGGCGGATCCCGGCTACCGGTCCCGCTGCCGGCGAACGCCAGCTCATGCAGGACGGAACGACCGCCGACCTGATCTTCTCGGTCCCGGAGGTCATCGCCTTCATCAGCCGATCCATCACGCTGGAGCCGGGCGACGTCATCGCGACCGGCACGCCCGCCGGGGTCGGGGTCTTCCGCGACCCGCCGGTCTTCCTCGAGCCAGGCGATCGCGTCCGCTGCGAGGTCGAGGGGATCGGAGCGGTCGAGAACCCGATCGTGGACTGGTCCGAGCTTCCCGAGACGTAGGCCGCCGCGGCCGCCGCGCCTCAGGCGGGAAGCGGCACGCTCTCGACCATCGGTTTCACGACGTTCATCAGGGTCTCGATCGTTTCGTGGTCATAGGGCGCAGGCAGCTCGGCGATGAACGTGTGGAAGCCGACCCGCCGGTATGAAAGCATCGTCTCCGCAATCTGCTCCGGGGTCCCTGTCCAGAACGAGACATCGCCCTCGACCCTGCTGAGTGGCGTCCGGTTGTGGGCGAGCTTGTCCAGACGGACCCGTTCGGCTTCAGCCTCGGTCGCGCGGATCGTGATCTTGCAGCCCAGCGTCCGCTCGATCGCGTCCGGATCCCGTCCGACGTCGGCGCAGTGAGCACGGAGGATCTCGTCCTTGCGGGCAACGGTCTCCGGCGTTCCGAAGACGTTCCACATGTCGGCGTGCTGCGCGACGATCCGCAGCGTTTTCTTCTCTCCCGCCCCACCGATCATGATCGGCACGCGGTCCTGGAGCGGAAGTGGTGCGATCCGGAGCTTGTCGAACGCGTAGCGCCCGCCCTCCGCGCTCGAGACCTCGCCCCCGTCTAGCAACGTCCTGACCGCGGGAACCGCCTCCGCGAGCCAGTCCAGCCGCTGCCCGAATCCCGTGCCGAAGTCGATCCCGAACGCCTGGTGCTCGTCACCGAACCACGCGCCACCGATCCCCATGATCGCCCGACCGCCGCTGATGTGGTCGATCGTCACGATGCTCTTGACGGCAAGCCCCGGGTTCCGGAACGGGTTGGCGCCCACGAACAAGCCGAGTTGGCACCGCTCCGTCGCCTGGGCGACTGCGGCCAGCGCCGTGTAGCCCTCGAAGATCGGCTGGTAGGGGTCGCCGAAGATCGCGTAGATGTGGTCCCACGTCCAGACGTGGTCGTATCCGAGCTGGTCTGCCAGGCGAGCGGCCTCGAGAAAGGCCGGCCACTCGCTGGCCTGGCTCCAGAGGTTGATTCCGAGCTTGAGATCACTCATACGAAAGCCTGCGTCCTCTCATTGGCGAGCCGCTGTGGAGTGCGAAAAGCATTTTGTGCAATCGAATGTACGCACTCGATTGCACATGTTAGTCTAGCGCAACCCCGGGGCCGGGCGATGCCCCTGATAGAGCTTTCGGGACTGGTTCCAGGATTGAGGAGGAGCATGGGATGAGGAACCGACTCAGGTTGCCCGCGCTCGCGATGGGCGCCATCCTGATGGCCGCCGCCTGTACCACGCCGGGGACATCGGCGGCGCCCGCATCGGTCCAGCCGTCGACGGTTGCGGCAAGCCAGCCCGCCGCGAGTGAGCCGGCCGCCAGTGAGGCACTCGGATGCGTCACGCCCGGGGATCTCACGATGTGGGAGCGATCCGGCGGCAACGCGGGCATGGTCGACGCACTCGTCGCCGCGTGGAACGCGGAGTTTCCAGACTGCAAGATCGTCCTGACCTACATCCCGCACACGGAGATGGTCAGCAAGATCGCCCAGGGGATCGCTTCCGGCGAGGTGCCGGACCTGATGGGCATGGACCTGATCTATGCGCCGCAGTTCGAGAAGGCCGAGCAGCTCGTTGACGTGACCGAGCAGATCGGCAACCTTCCGGAGCTGGAGACCGCCAGCCCGGGCCACCAGACGGTCGCGACCTGGGAGGGCCGCATCTACGGCGTGCCGCTCTACGCCGACGTGTCGGCGCTGTTCTACAACAAGGACCTCTTCACGCAGGCCGGCCTCGACCCGGAAAAGCCGCCGACCAGCCTGCCCCAGCTCCGCGAGTACGCGGACAAGATCACGGCGCTCGGCAACGACATCAAGGGCTACTACCTGCCGGGCAACTGTGCCGGCTGCAACATCTTCACCGTGGGTCCGCTGATGTGGGCCTCCGGCGCCAAGATCGAGGCCGCGGGCCCCGGCGACGAACCATTGACCGGTGATGGCGTCAAGCAGGTCCTCCAGTTCGAGCGGGACATGGTCAAGGCCGGGAACGTCCACGAGAGCGATCGGGCCGAGAACGGCGAGACGTTCCATCTCCAGTTCGGGACCGGCAAGGTCGGCATGATGGGCACCGGCAACTTCAACATCACCCTTGCCCGCGAGCAGAACCCGACGATGAACTTCGGCATCTCGCTCCTTCCCGGCATGACTGAGGGATCATCGGCGTCGTTCATCGGCGGCGATCTCGTCGTCATCCCGAAGGGCAGCAAGCGCGTCGACGACTCGATCAACTTCATGAAGTTCCTGCTGTCGGACGAGGTCCAGGTCGAGGTCTACGCGAAGGCCCTCAACCTGACCACGCGATCCGATATGGCCACCAACAAGTACTTCGATGCGGAGCCGCTCGTCAGGGACGTCGCCAAGGCCCTGGAGGTCGGTCAGACGCCGTACACCACGACGTTCTTCGAGCAGATCAACTCGCCGCAGGGTCCCTGGCTGCAGATGCTCCAGCGGGCCTACTACACCGAGGACGACCTCGACACGGTCATCGCGGACGCCAAGACCGCGATGAAGGCGATCGCCAGCCAGTGAGGCAATAGGAAACCTCCTCCACCTGAGGGCCGCGGCGCCACGAGCAGCGCGCCGCGGCCCTTCAACTTGAAAACGCGACCTGCGTGCCAGGGCCGTACCGCGTAGCCGTACGATCACTCGAACAGGCCCTGGCGCGCAGACACAGCACCTTGCTGGAGATCGGCATGCATGGCAGCAGGCGCAACAAGCTGATCGGGTTTCTGTACCTCACCCCGGCGCTGCTTTTCGTCCTGGTCTTCACCGCCTACCCGTTCGTCCAGATGTTGTGGGTCTCCCTCAACAACTGGTCCCTCATCACGCCTCCGAGCTTTGTCGGACTCGACAACTTCGCGCGGGCGTTTGCAGACCGGCAGTTCTGGGTGTCCCTCGGCTTCACCCTCAAGTACACGCTGCTGATCACGCCGATCCTGATCATCGGTGGCTATCTGATCGCGCTCCTGGTCTCCGACAACTCGCCGCTTCGCCGGTTCACCAGGACGATCGTCTTCGTCCCTGTCGTCATCGGGCTTGGTGTGTCGAGCCTCCTCTGGTACTGGCTGTTCAGCGCCGACTTCGGCTTCGTGAACAAGATCCTGCTCGACCTCGGTCTCATCTCCAAGCCGATCATCTGGCTGGGGGTCGATGCGGACCGCTCGAACTACGCGATCATCATGTCGGTCGTCTGGAAGGTCATCGGCTTCGGGATGATCCTCTTCGTCGGCGCGATCCAGGCCATCCCGACCGAGATCACGGAAGCCGCCATGGTCGACGGCGCCAGTTTCCGGCAACGGGTTGCCCGGGTGATCCTCCCGCTGACCCTGCGGACGGTGCTGCTGGTGACCCTCGTCAGTGTCATCGGGTCGCTGCTCGCCTTCGACCAGTTCTACATCATGACCGCCGGCCAACCCCAGAACCTGACCGCCACCTCGGTCTTCTACGTCTACCTCAACTCGTTCCCGTACCTCAAGTTGGGCTATGGCGCGGCCCTGTCGCTCATCCTCGCCGTGATCATCCTCGTGTTCACGATCGTCCAGATGGCGCTCACGCGGCGGAGCCAGGCATGACGGCGGTGACGGCGTGAGGGCGGGCTACCTGGACGGCTCGTCGCGAGCGTCCGCCGGGGCGCGAGGGCTTGGTGCCCGCCTCTGGGGCGGGCGCAACAAGTACCTGTTGGGCGCGGTCTGCATCGCCCTGTCTACGGCCATGCTGCTGCCGCTGGTCCTCTCGATCCTGGCGTCCTTCAAGTCGACCCAGGAGGCGGCCGCCGTTCCTCCGATCTATTTCCCGACCCACCTGAGCCTCGACAGCTACGAACGGCTCTGGACATACCAGGCGGGGCTCCCGACCTATCTCGCCAACAGCTTCGGGACGGCATTCCTGACGATCGCGTTCACCCTGCTCCTGACCGTGCCGGCGGGCTACGCGCTCGCCCGGTTCCCGATCCCCGGCAAGGAGCTGCTGTTCATCTTCCTGCTAATGGCGCTGATCATCCCGTACCAGGCGCTCCTCACGCCGATCTTCCTCATGTTCGCCCAGCTGAAGCTCACCAACTCGCTCATCGGGCTGGCCATCCTTCATACGGCCATCCAGATCCCGTTCAGCGTCTACATCCTGCGGAACAACTTCAGCGCCGTCCCCCGCGAGCTCGAGGAGGCCGCCGTCATGGATGGCGCCAGCTCGTGGCAGGTGCTGGTCCGGATCTTCCTTCCGATGGTGGTGCCGGGGATCATCACGGTCACGCTGTTTGCCTTCATCACCTCGTGGAACGAATTCCTCGGGGCCCTCGTGATGATGAGCAAGGGCTCGAGTTTCACCCTGCCGGTCGTCCTCGCGGCCGCCCGAACCGAGACGAGCCTCGGCGGCACCGACTGGGGCATGCTCCAGGCGGGGGTGATGATCTCCATCCTCCCCTGCATCGTCGTCTATCTCCTGTTGCAGAAGTACTACGTGTCGGGCCTCCTCAGCGGTGCGGTGAAGTGATCGTCACGGTGGCCTGTCGACACGCTGCAATCGAATGCTAGAATTCGATTTCATGGCGTCGCCCACCCGGCTCACTGACGAGCCCCTTCAGGTCTCGGAGCCCATCGCCTCGGTCGTGCCGACCGCCTCGGCGATCGCCGCGCTGAGCCCGCTGAACGCCAACGGCGTCGCCCTCACCAGTGGCTTCTGGCACGACCGGCTATCGATCAACCGCGACCGGACGCTTGGCCATGGCTTCGACCAGCTGACCAGGGCAGGGAACCTCCACAACCTGCGCCTCGCGGCCGGGGCGGAAGGCGAGTACGAGGCACTCGGCAAGCCGATCGGCCTCGTCTTCCCGTTTCTCGACTCCGACGTATACAAGTGGCTCGAGGCCGCCGGCTGGGAGCTGGGTCGCGGGCCGGACGCGGGGCTTTCGCGGGCGGCGGACGAGATGATTGCCGCGGTGACTGCCGCGCAGCGGGCAGACGGGTACATCAACTCCTTTGTCCAGGTCGTGGGCGGCGGCAAGGCGTACCAGGATCTCGCCTGGGGCCACGACCTGTACTGCATCGGCCATCTCATCCAGGCGGCCATCGCCTGGCACCGCGCCCTCGGTGACGACCGCCTCCTCGAGGTAGCTGTTCGAGCGGCAGGCTCGGTGGAGCGCGAGCTCGGGACGAGCGGGCGCGACGGGACTGATGGTCATCCGGAGATCGAGATGGCCCTCGTCGAGCTGTTCCGGACGACCGGCGATCGCCGCCACCTCGACCTGGCTGCGCGCCTGATCGAGCTACGCGGCCACGGCATCCTGGGCCCCGGCCGGTTCGGCTCCGCGTACTGGCAGGATCACGCGCCCGTTCGCGACGCGCCGAGCGTAGCCGGGCACGCCGTCCGCCAGCTCTACCTCGACTGCGGCGCCGTCGATGTCGCGACCGAACTCGGCGATGCCGCGTTGCTCGACGCGGTCCAACGGCGATGGCGCGACATGACTGCGACTCGCACCTACCTGACCGGCGGGCTCGGCAGCCGCCATGGCGATGAGTCGTTCGGCGATCCCTTCGAGCTGCCGCCAGACCGCGCTTACACCGAGACCTGTGGTGCGATCGCCAGCGTGATGCTCGCCTGGCGTCTGCTGCTCGCAACCGGCGATGACCGGTACGCCGACGCGATCGAGCGAACCATCTACAACGCCGTGCTGCCAGGACTGTCGCTCGACGGTACCCGCTTTTTCTACGTGAATCCGCTGCAGCGACGGACGAGCCGCGTCGCCTCGATGCCGGAGGACGGGGAGCGGGCGAGCTGGTTCACCTGCGCCTGCTGTCCACCGAACCTCATGCGCACCCTCAGCTCCTGGCCGCAGTATCTCGCGACGAGCAACGCGGCCGGCGTCCAGCTCCACCAATTTGCCGGCGCGGAGATCGCCGCGCAGCCGGGAGCCGGTCCGGTGCGACTCGACGTGGCGACCGACTACCCCTGGCGCGGAACGGTGACCGTGACGATCCGCGAGGCGCCTCCCGCGCCGTGGACGCTGTCGCTGCGGGTACCGGGCTGGTGCCGGTCGGGCCGGGTCGAGGTCAGATCTGGAGGCGGCGTCGAGCGACGCGAGATCAGCGCCGGCGAGCGGTCGGTGGCCGAGGAGCGGACCTGGGCACCCGGCGACTCGATGGTCCTCGACCTCGACCTGCCGGGCCGAATCACGGAGCCCGACCCGCGAATCGACGCGATCCGGGGAACCGTCGCCATCGAGCGGGGTCCCCTCGTCTACTGCATCGAGACCGCAGACCTTGCGGCCGGGACCGCCGTCGAGGACGTCGAGCTCAGTGGGACCGCCCAACCCGTCGAGGTGCCCGTCGATGAACTCGGCCCGTCGGTCGTCGGGCTGGAGGTCGCCGCAGTTCATCGAGGGGTCGAGGGCAAGACCTGGCCGTACCTCGACCGCGACGGGGGCGACGGCGCAGGCGGTCCGACCGATCGTGGGGTCAACGACGGCTCGATGACCGTGCGAGCGATCCCGTACTTCGCCTGGGGGAACCGATCGGTTGAGGCGATGCGCGTCTGGATCCCACGCCACGGACAGCCGGCGGCCGGCGATCAGCCTGCGGTTGACGGCGAGGGCTGAGCGGGCAGGAGCAGCCGAGGTCTAGCGCTTCGCGGGTGGAGCCGTCGACTGGCGAACGACGAGGGTCGGCTCGAAGACCGTGATTCGTGGCTGACGGCTGGCCGATGGGTCGCGGGCAAGCTCGATCGCGAGCCTGACGCCCGCGCCGACGATCTCGGGCATTGGCATCCGCATCGTCGTCAGTGCGGGCACGGTGTGGGCCGCAATCAGGATGTCGTCGAAGCCGACGACCGACAGTTCGTCGGGGATGGTCCGGCCCAGGCTGTACGCGGCGTGGAGAACCCCAACCGCCACGAGATCCGTCGAGGCGACCACCACGGTCGGCTCCTGCGCCAGGGAAAGGAGCGTGCGCAGCGCGGCCTCGCCGCCGGCGAGGGTGTTCGGGACTTCCTGGACGTAGCCTGCGGTGACCCCGCCGAAGCGCTCCTTCATGAATTCGATGTAGGCGTTGAGGCGCACCGGGTTGTTCCCCGGCAGATGGGCGCTGACGAACGCAATCCGCTCGTGTCCAAGGCCCGCGACGTACTCGAGACCGCCCCTGATCCCGGCCCGGTCGTCGACGTCGACGGTCGGGAATTCGAGCGGGGTAGCGCCCTGCCAGAGCGCGACGACCGGCACAAGCGAGTTCCGGAGATCCTCGAGCACGCGCGGCTGGTCCTGCATGTCGCCGAGGAGGACGATCGCGTCCGTGTGGCGGGTCTCGAGGACGGTGGTCAGCGCGATCGCTTCTTCCAGGCGCCCGTGGGCGTGACCGAGGACGACGTTGTAGCCGCGGGCCATCGCCTCGACCGCGAGCGTCTCGATCGCCCCGGCGAAGAACGGGTCGCTGAAGTCGCGAACCACTGCGCCGAGGAGCATCGTCGGGGCGCCGCGCAGGCCGCGGGCCAGCGGGTTCGGCCGATAGCCGAGCTTGCGGGCCGCGAGGACGACCCGCTCGCGTGTCTCAGCCGCGATCGGGACCCGCGTGGGTGCGTCGTTGAGCACCCGCGACACGGTGCTCTGCGAAACGCCGGCGTCCGCCGCGATGTCGCGCATCGTCGGGACCGAGGTCTGGCGCGGCCCGGGGTTGCCCGTGCCGCCGATCCCGAAGTCCAGTGCCTCCGATCCGGAGCCCGGCCCGCGGCCTTCGTCACCCTCCTTCGATCCCATGCAGCGAAGCGTACCAGTCCGCATGCGGTCATACGATTGCACTCAGCGACTCGCCGGTTGCGCAACACCCGGGCCGGCGCGGCACACTAGCGCCATGCTCGCCCTCGTCAAGACCGCCGCCGGACCCGGGCTCGAGCTGCACGAAGTGCCCGAGCCGGCGATGGGGATCAACGACGTCCGAATCCGCGTCCACAAGACCGGGATCTGCGGGACGGACCTCCACATCGAGTCGTGGGACGCGTGGGCGGCAAAGTCGATCAAGCCGCCGCTCATCGTCGGCCACGAGTTCGTCGGTGAGATCCTCGAGGTCGGAAGCAACGTCAGCGACTTCCATCCGGGGGACATCGTCAGCGGCGAAGGGCACGTCGTCTGCGGTCGCTGCCGCCATTGCCTCGCCGGCCGGCGGAACCTGTGCGCCAACTCGATCGGGCTCGGCGTGGGACGGGACGGGTCGTTTGCCGAGCAGGTCGTCCTGCCGATGACGAACGTCTGGCAACAGTGGCCCGGCATCGACGAGGAGGTTGCCGCGATCTTCGACCCATTCGGCAACGCCGTCCACACGGCCCTCGCCTTCCCGGTCCTCGGTGAGGACGTGTTGATCGTGGGAGCCGGTCCGATCGGGCTGATGGCGACGGCCGTCGTCCGCCACGCCGGCGCGCGGCACGTTGTCGTCACCGAGCCGAACGCCTTTCGTCGGGACATCGCCAAGGCGATGGGGGCGAGTCTCGTCGTCGACCCGCGCGATCGTTCCTTGTCGGACGTTCAGTCGGAGCTCGGGATGGTCGAGGGCTTCGACGTCGCCCTGGAGATGTCCGGCAACCCGGCAGCGCTGCGGGATGCGATCGCGAACATGGCCCACGGCGGCGCGGTGGCTATCCTCGGCATCCCATCCGAGGAGGTCGCCCTCGACTTCAACGAGATCATCTTCAAGATGCTCACGCTCCGCGGCATCTACGGCCGGGAGATGTACGAGACGTGGTACAAGATGACGGTCATGCTCCAGTCGGGCCTCGACATCCGGCCGGCGATCACCCATCGATTCCCGTTCCGGGATCACGCGGCAGCATTCGCCGCAGCCCGCTCCGGCGACTCAGGCAAAGTGATCATGAACTGGCAGGGATGAAGGGAGGGCGCCAACCCGGATGACGCAGGTGCATCACGATCCCCTCGCATTCCTTGGCGACGAGCTCGCCGACCTTGCGAGCGCGCCACCTCTATCGTCCGCTGCGGGTCATGTCGTCCGCCCAGGGCCCGGTCGTTTCGGTGGACGACGAGCGGCTCATCAGCCTGTCGTCCAACGACTACCTGGGGCTGACCCACCATCCGCGGCTGCGCGAGGCGGCCCTCGCCGCCGTCCGCGACTACGGCGTGGGATCGGGCGCCGTCCGGACGATCGCCGGGACAATGGCACTCCACGAGGAGCTGGAACGTGACCTCGCGGCGTTCAAGGGAACCGAGGCGGTCCTGACCTTCCAGAGCGGCTTCTCCGCAAACACCGGCGTGATCCCGACGATCACCGGCGAGGGCGATCTCATCGTCTCGGACGCCCTCAACCACGCATCGATCATCGACGGGATGCGGCTATCGAAGGCGCCCCGCAAGATCTACCCGCACGGGGATGTCGCCGCGTTGCGGGAGACCCTTCGCGAGGCACGCGATGACGGACGCGAGGGGACCGGCCTCCCGTATCGGCTCATCCTCGTCGTGACCGATGGCGTCTTCAGCATGGACGGCGACATCGCGCCGCTCCCGGCGATCGTCGCGGCCGCCGAGGAGTTCGGAGCGGCGGTCTTCGTCGACGATGCCCACGCCTCCGGCGTGCTCGGACGGAACGGCCGCGGCTCGGTCGACCACTTCGACCTCCACGGGCGGGTCGCCATCCAGGTGGGTACGTTGTCCAAAGCCGTCGGCGTGCTCGGCGGGTACGTTGCCGGCTCGCAGGACCTTCGCGACATCCTCGTCCAGCGCGCCCGGCCGTTCCTCTTCTCGACATCGCATCCCCCAGCGGTCGTGGCCGCCTGCCGGGCGGCGATCGCGGTGATGCTCGACGAGCCGGAGTTGCTGGAGCGGCTGTGGGTGAACACCCGCCGGTTCAAGGCGGAGCTCGCGCGACTCGGCTTCGACACCGGGGTGTCGGAGACGCCGATCACGCCGGTGATGATGGGCGATCCAGACACCGCCGGCCGATTCAGCCAGCGCCTCTTCGAGGAGGGCGTCTTCGCCCAGCCGGTCGTCTTCCCGACGGTCGCCATCGACAAGGCCCGGATCCGGACGATTGTCACGGCCGCCCACGGCCCGGACCAGCTCGATCGGGCGCTGGAGGCCTTCGCGACCGTTGGTGGCGAGCTGGGGCTGATCGCCGGGTGACGGACGCAGACCTCGCGATCCAGGCTGAGAACCTGCCGCTCGACAGCCACCTCCACACGGATCTCTCACCCGATAGCAACGTCCCGATCGATGCTTACGCCGCGCAGGCCGTCGAGCGGCGCATTGCCGAGATCGCGATCACCGATCACGTCGACTTCGAGCCCGGCGCGCCGGCCTACGACTTCGTCCCGTTTGCCGCTCGTGAGCGGGCAGTCCGAGAGGCAGCCGAACGCTGGGGTCCGCAGGGTGTCGCGATCCGGTTCGGTGTCGAGATCACGTACGACCACCGACACGAGCCAGCCATCCGCGACCACCTCGCGCGAAACCGCTACGACTACGTGATCGGGAGCGTCCACGTCTATGCGGACTCGCCCTACCACGCCTCGCGTGTCAGCTCCTGGGTCGCCGGTCGCTCCCTGCCCGAGATCGTCGCGCCGTACTTCGACGAGGTCGGGCGAGCGATCAGGTCGGGGCTGTTCCACACGATCGGCCACCTCGACTTCGTCAAGCGCTACCTGCACCCACACGTCACCGCCGCCGACCTGGCCGGCGCACCGGAGCTGTACGAGCCGCTGCTCGTCGCGCTCGTCGATTCGGGCGTCGCCCTCGAGGTCAACACGAGCGGCCTCCGCCAGGCTCCGCGCGAGACGTATCCCTCGGCCGCGATCGTCGCGCGCTACGAGCGGCTGGGCGGCACCCTGGTCTCGGCCGGATCCGATGCGCACCTGGCTGGGGCCTTTGCCAGCGGCCTTGACGAGGGGTATCGGGCGGCCGCCGCCTCGGGATTGCGGGACCTGGCGTTCCGCCGGGGCGGTGACCACGTCGCGGTGCCCGCTGCCGGATCGATTCCGCACGCCGGCCCCCGCGACAGACCCGCTGCGCTAGGCTTTTCTCACGATGACGATGCCCGGTGTTCGCGCGTGGAGTTGACGGTCCTCGGCGCCGGGCCTGCCTACACGGACCGCCCGGGGGCGACCGGGGCCGCGTATCTCCTCCGCGATGGCGCGTCCGCGATCCTGCTCGACTTCGGGCAGGGCTCGTTCCCCAGGCTCATGGCCGAGATCGAACCGAGCACGCTGGATGCGGTCTTCGTCAGCCATCTGCACCCGGATCACTTCATCGATCTCGTGCCACTCCGGCACTACCTCCGCTACCAGTTCGAGCCGGGCCGCCGCGTCCGCGTCTTCGCGCCAGGCGGGCTCGACGTTCGGCTGGATGCCCTCCACGGAGAACCCGGCTTCGCCGCCGAGGCCCTCGACGTCGCCGCCCTCCGCGAGGGGCGCACGTCCGTCGGTGACCTCGATGTCGAGGCACGGCTCGTCACGCACACCGACGAGAGCTATGGGTTTCGGGTCGCGGCAGATGGCGAGGGCCCGGGCCTCGTCTACTCCGGCGACTGCGGCAGGGCCGGCGATCTCGCGCCACTCATCCGGGCCGGTGACACGCTGCTGATCGAGGTGTCCTTCGGCTCCGGTCCCGTGGTGCCCGGAGCGCTCCACCTCAACGCCGAAGCCGTCGCCGGGCTCGCGGCCTCAACGGGTGCGAGCCGGGTCCTCCTGACGCATCTCGGGATGGGACTGGACGAGGCGACCACGATCGAGGCCGTCAAGGTCCATTTTGCCGGCCCCGTTGAGCTCGTGGAGCCCGGAAGCCGCCACACGATCTGAGGCCGGCGATCGGCCGATGCTGCTATTGGCGGGAGGTCACCCTGCCCGGAGCCCAGCATTGGCGAAGGCCAATCCCGAAGAGACGGCTCTCCGGCTCACGACGGTGCGCCGTCCGAAGCCGATCGACGTCACCAACCGCCATCCCAGGGACCACTGGGCCGCTGGGCCGCGACTCGCGTAGCCGATGAGCGGGACGAGGACGACCGGCAGATCGCCCAGCGAATACAGGAGACCGGGCGACTCCGCGTTGCGGATCACCTCGAGGTAGCGGGCCCATTCGGGGAGCATCAGCAGGGAGATCGCCCCGAGGATCGATGCGCCGATCCAGAACGATCGGCGGCGAACGCCGACAAGAAGGAGCGGCGCGAAGGTCGGCTTGATGATGACGACGAGCATCGGCCAGCCGAACACGAGGCCGGCTGCAATCCCGGCCGCGACCCACATCGTGGAGCCGCCCGTGGCGAGGACCCCGGTCAGGTTTGGCGAGAGGGTGGCGGCGGCAAGCAGCGGCCACGCCCACGGGGCGGGACGCCACCGAATGAGTGCGATGGCAATGATCCCCAGTGGAACTGCCCACCAGAGAACCGGCGGCACGACGCGGACGAGGGCGAAGACGGGGCCGGCAATCGGGGGGTAGAGACCGGGCATGATCGCGAGGTCATTCGTTCCCGAGCCCTGGCTGAAGCTGTATGGGCTGAACTGAAACGGTGCGTACATCGAACCGTCCTCGACCCACCGCCGACCAAGCTCGGCGAACATCCGGAAGTCGACCCCGACGATGTCCCGGCTGACATATGCCCCGAGGTGTGTCAGCGAGATCGTCAGGCCCATGGCGAGGATGGCGCAGGTCAGGCCGAACATCACCGGCCGGTACCAGATGTTCCCCCAGGCTCTCGCCCCGGCCAACGTGGCCGGGGCGCGCCTCGTGGTCAGTGAGTCCGGCGGATCCGCGCCGGCTGGGTGAATACCAGGGCAACGGCAATCAGGAGTGCGAGGCCGGCGAGAACGAGCCGCCAGCCGCCGCCGCCCGTGGAATTCGATCCTGCGCTGATCGTGTCGGTTGACGGAGGGGTCACGCCCGGCGTGCCCGTGGCTCCACCGACGCCGCTGCTGGGCGTCGGCCGGTCGGACGAGACCGGCAGATCCGAACCGGTCGGGTTGGGTTCCGGGTCATCGTCTGGCGTGTTGTCGACGAAGACGATATCGAGGGGCCCGCCGTCCTTGGCAGCCTCGCAGCTGAGGAGCCCCGTGCGGTCCCAGATGCAGACGAGAGCGGGATCGACATTGAGCTCGATCAGCATCGGATCGCTGCCGGTGAACCCTGCCGGAACGATCGTCTCGACGATCCAGTAGGAGCCGGCGGCAAGGTCCTCGAACGTCAGGATGCCGTCGACGGCTTCCGCCGGACCGCCGGCGAGCGTGTCTGTGACCTCCGAGAAGAGACCGTCGCCGTTGTCGAGGTAGAGGGCGAAGGACGCGCCGTCGAGAAATTCGTCGTCCTCGAACGGCGGAGTGCCCTTGTTGTCGATCTTGAAGATCTCGATCGAGCCTACGCCCGGTTCAGACGGCGTGGAGGTCGGGGTCGCAGTCGGCGTCGGAGGCGGAGTCGGGGCCACGCACTCGTGTCCGCCCTCAGACCCCGCGATCTTGCCGTAAGGCGTGGGAGAGTCCGGATAGTGCGGCAGCGGGCCATCGATGCCGTCGTAGCGGGTCCAGCCCGGCCAGAAGACGTCGTTGACCCAGGCGGACGTATAGAAGTCGGTCTGCCCGAAGCACTCCGGCCCCGTGACCGTCAGGGTCGCGCTCGGATTCTGGGCGTCAAGCGTGGCAGTGTCGTGGTCGAGGAAGGTCTGCACGCCGCTCTCCGGCCAGCTCCCACCCTCGGTGTCGTACGAGGCCAGCGAGAAGGCTCGCGAGCAGCCGTCGGGCAACTCGCCGATTGCCCTGACGGTGACGGTGATCATCGGATACGGGCTGGGGGCGTCGTTCACGACGACCGGACGCCAGGCGCCGCCGTCGGCACTGTATTCGAAGAGGTTCGTGGCGCACTCGTCCCCGGGCTCCTCGGCCGCCGACGCGGTCGGAGCGAAGACCGAGATCGCCAGGAGCGACGCTGCAGCAAACCAGCCGAGCCGTCTGAGGGCGCCGCCCCGGCGCCGATTGAAGGTGCTTCGACTGTTCATTGGTTCGTCCCCCGAGTGCGATTGTGTTGGATGAATTCGATCCCGGATACCCGGGAGCCGTTGCCTAAGCGGCGACACAATACTGAACGCAGTACCGGTGGTCGTCCAGGACTCATGGCGGGTGATTCTCCCCACCAGATCTACATCAGACCACATCCCGCCGCCGATGGGCGGTGCTGGGCGGCAACGAAAGTCCTATGTCCCATAGCCAATGGTCCTGCTCCCGGCCTGAGAGCCAGACTGGCGAGGCGCCTCCAAGGCGGGAGGCCACGTGCTGGTCTCGGGGACCCCAAGGGGAAGGCGCCGGCGATTGCGGAACGCCCGGCCGAGGTGGCTGAGAATCGGGCGGGTGCATCCTGGTCCACAGCAATTGCCCCCGGTCTGAGATGCCGCGGAATCGTACGGCCGCGACGGCAGCAAAGGTACTGGCCCGGACGGCCCATTTCTAGGCCTAATGCCACCGATGTCCTCTAATTGACACACCTCGGAATCGTGCTTTCTGGTGCTGGCCGGCAACAAGGTCCTGGTACCTCCTCAGCGGCTACCATGGCGCCCACCCCGATCCACTCTCCTGACCGACCCGAGGAGGCCGCCAGACGTGCCGACCGCCCCCGGCGAATCCCTGCCGTCGCCGATCCGAGCGCGGGCCCGCGCGGCGGTCGAGCGCGCCTGGGATCGGGCGATCGACGCCGGTTCGCTCCCAGCGTTGCCGGCCGACGAGCGACCCGCCGTCGAGATCGAGCGACCGGCGAACGCCGAGCACGGCGACTTCGCCTCGAATCTCGCGATGCGGCTCGCGCGGCCATACCGTCGGGCACCGCTGGAGATCGCTCGGATCCTTGCGGACGAGATCGGTCGTGAGTCAGAGGTCGGCTCCGGCGACAGCCCCATCGCGGCAGCCGAGGCCGCTCCGCCAGGGTTCCTCAACCTCCGGCTGACCGATCGGGCGCTCGAGGAGACGATCGGCCATGTCCTCGCGGCCCCGACGACGTGGGGCCGAGTCCGACCGATCCGGCCGCGCGGGGTAAACGTCGAATTCGTCTCGGCCAATCCGACCGGCCCGCTGACGATCGGCAACGCCCGAGGGGCATTCATCGGCGACCTGCTCTGCCGAATCCTCGAGGCCGGCGGACAGGAGGTCACGCGCGAGTACTACTTCAACGATTCGGGGACACAGGTGACGAACCTGGGCGCGTCGATCCAGGCCGTCCAGCGCGGCGAGCCCGTGCCGGAGGACGGCTATCACGGCGCATACGTCGAGGAGCTGGCCGCTGCCGTTCCGGACGATGTCATCGCGGCCGCGGCGGCGCCGGGCGCGGATCCCGCTGACGTTGTCGGACGCTGGGCCAGTGCCCGGGTCCGGGAGGGCATCGAGGCGAGCCTCGAGCGGCTAGGCGTCCATTTCGACGTCTGGACGAGCGAGGGATCGCTCCACGACGAGGGCTGGGTCGATCGCGCGATCGAGCGACTGCGAGCGGGCGGCCACCTCTACGAGCAGGACGGCGCGCTGTGGTTCCGGTCAACCGCCTTTGGCGATGACAAGGACCGGGTGATCATCCGATCCGACGGACGGCCGACCTACTTCGCCGCCGACATCGGCTACGTCACCGAGAAGTTCAGCCGCGGCTTCGAGCACCTCATCTACATCTGGGGCGCAGACCACCACGGGACGGTGGCGCGGCTCCGGAACGCCGCCACAGCGATGGGCTACGACGCGGACGCGGTCCAGGTCCTCCTCTACTCGTGGGTCCGGTTCGTGCGCGACGGCGTCGAAGTGTCGATGTCGAAGCGAGCCGGCGAGTTCGTCAGCCTCGACGAACTGCTCGAGGAGGTCGGCGTGGACGCCGCCCGCTGGTCATTTGCGTCGCGCGCGGCAACGAGCGCGATCGACTTCGACATCGAGCTCGCGAAGAAGCAGTCAGCCGAGAACCCGGTCTACTACGTCCAGTACGCCCACGCCCGGGTCGCGTCGATCCTCCGCAAGGCAACCGAGGCAGGGCTCGCTCCGGCCGCCGACGTCCGCGGTGCCCTGGCCGGCGCCCCGGAAGGTGCCCTCTCCCGGGTCATCGCCCGGCTGCCGGAGGTGGTCGAGGATGCCGTCTGGGCGGAGGAGACCCATGGCGTGACGGCCTACGCGACGGAGCTCGCGACCCAGTTCCATGCCTTCTATCGCGATGCCAAGGTCGTCGACCCCGACGAGCCGGATCGGTCGGCCAAACGGCTCGCCCTCGCCGCGGCGGCGAAGACGACGCTCGCCAATGCGCTCGGTCTCCTGGGGATCTCCGCCCCGGAGCAGATGTAGGCGACGCAGCCCGCCCTGGGTCAGCCCGCCAGGCCCAGGAGGTTCTCCACCCGGCCGACGAGATCCTGGTCGGAAGCGATGACGACGGTCACGCCCGTCCCATCAACCAGCGCGAGCACGTCGCCGGGGTTGGCGAGCCCGTCAACGACTGACTCGGCCTTCGCAGCGAACTCGGCGGCGTCCGCGGGGGTGTCCCACTCCGACCTGATGACGATCGCGAATGCCCCGTCGGGACCATCGAGGATGATCGTCCGGTCGCCGCCCCAGCCGGCGGCGGCCTCCTCTGCGCCCGAGGCCACGGCCCCGCCGGCCTCGGCCAGCCAGAGCTTGAGCTGGAACTCGCCGAGAGTGTCTTCGAGCCCGGTAGTCCAGCCGGAGCCCATCTTGGCGGCGAGGTCGTCGGGGATATCGACGTGGATCGGCGCCTCGTCGCTGGTGTATTTCTCGGGATGGATGATCTGCTCGGTCGATGCCGGCAGCCGGCTGAACGCGGCGTTCACGGCTTCCCACCCGCCGCTCGCCTGCAGCCCCTGGGCAAACGTCAGGCCCGCCGTGTACGGGAAGAAGAGGGACTCGCGGAGAACGGGCGGCATCTTCTCGAGCGCCCCGGTGATCTTGGGATCGAGAGCCTCGTTGAACAGCTGGAGAATCTCCGCCTGGGACAGGTGGTTGATTTGCCAGAGCGACATGAGGAGGGTCGCATCGCCCTCGACGAGCGACAGGCGGGCGATCGCCCGGTCCCCTTCTCCCGGCGCGTCGAGGTCGATGCCGGCGAGGTTGAAGTTCTGGTCCTGGAGGGCGTGGGTGTACTCGTGGGCGAACGTCGTCTTCTCGGTCGGCCCGAGGGCACCGGATCTCGAAACGACGTAGAGCTGCTTGTCCTCCGGGTTGTACAAGCCGGCGACCTGGCTGCTCAGTAGATCGATGTAGAGATTCTCGAGTGAGGCGTCGGCCGGGAGCAGGCCGAGTCCCTTGAGGAGGCGCTCGTTTGCGGCGACGAGCTCCGGCGGGTTGTCCTTGCGGAACTGGTCCTGGACGTAGGTCGACAGGGCCGCCTCATCGAGGACCTTTGGGTCCACGGCCGACTTCGCCTCGAGACCGCGAATCGCGCGCACCTGCTCCTCGATCGCTGAGTAGACGGCGGTGGGATCTGGCGGTGGGGTCGCTGGGCCTGCGGATGGCGGTGACGATTGCGGTGGCGACGTCGGCGGCGACGTCGGCGGACCCGCGGTGCCGCACGCGGCAAGGACGAGGCACAGGAGGACAGCAGCCAGGCTCGGCAGCGGCCGTGGAGCTCGGCGCCCGCGGGGGGCGCGTCGAGCATGGGGCGATGTCGAGCCGGCGGGCGGCGTTCGGAGGGGGTTCATCGGCGGGATTGTCGCATGGGGCTTGCAACCGGGACGAGGGCCCGGATGTACCAGTTTCGACCGTGTTGCTTTCTTAATCGGATGGCTCGCCGTCCTTGAATGCGAGAGCCTTAGGGTTCGTTTTGGACCGAACCCCTTGGGTTCCATCCTCCCTCCCTCCGAGAGGGGCGCCGATTGGGCAGGCGCCCCTCTCTTTTATTTGTGCCGAGACTTCCGGCTGTCGCGTCTGGCGCCCCAGGGGTGCGTTGCCGGCTGCGCTCCTCGCTCACGGACGTTTGAGTCCGTTCGCTCCGGTGCTCCCCGGCGCCTTGCCCTGGACACGCCGGCCGCGACGAACGCAGTCGGGGCTGTCGCGCTTCCGCTTGGCGAGCCGGGGTGCAGTCCGCTGTGTCAGAATCGAACTCATGGAACTGATCTGGTACGGGCGGACGTGCATCCGCCTTCGTGGCAAAGACGCGGTCGTCGTCGCGGATCCCTACCAGGCGGTGGTCGGGCCAACCGGTCGCGGGATCACCGGAGAGATCGTCACCTACTCACATCCCGATGACACGCCGCTGCCAGAAGGCGAAGGGGGTTCGGTCGCGCGACGGTTCGACCCTGTTGCCGAGCTCGCTCGAGGACGCCTTCGTCCTCGATGGACCCGGCGAGTACGAGGTCCGGGACGTGCTCCTGACCGGGGTCCGCACCTACCGCGACGGGGTCAAGGGCGCCGAGCGGGGCAAGCAGGTCGCGTTCCTCGTCGAGCTCGACGGACTCCATACGATCCATCTCGGGGAGATCGGCCATCTCCTCACGGAGGAGAAGCTGGCCGACATCGGACCGGTGGATATCGCCTGCGTCCCGATCGGCGGCGCACTCTTGCCAACGAAGGCGGCGGAGCTGGTCGCCCAGCTCGATCCGCGGATCGTCGTGGCGATGCCGCTCGACGACGAAGCCGCCGAAACGCGCGAGGCACTCGCGAAGTTCTTCCACGAGATGGGCGGTGACCCGACGCCTCAGCCGAAACTGTCGGTCACCCACTCGGGCCTGCCGCTCGAGCCGACCGCCGTCCTCCTCGAATCCCGCGGCAAGACCTGAGATCGCCGATCAGGGTTGATCGAGGACGATGCGGCCTCGCTTGACGACCGTTCGGACGAGATCCGCGGCCGGCCAGTAGGGGATCTGGCGGCTCGTCGGGACGTTCCAGACGACGAGGTCGGCGGCCTTGCCGCTCTCGAGCGACCCGATCTCATCGCCCAGCCCGATCGAGTGCGCGGCGTTGATCGTCACCGCGACCAGCGCCTCGTCCGGCGTCAGCCCCAGGTTCAGGGCGGCGAGCGTCATCGCCAGCGGCAGTGAGGGCGTCGGCGACGTGCCCGGGTTGAAGTCCGTCCCAACCGCGACGGGCACCCCACGCTCGATCAATGTCCGGGCGGGTGCGTGGTGGTCCTTCATGAGGAACCACGTCGTGGCCGGCAGCAGCGTGGCGACCACCGGACGGCCATCGGCCGACGCGGCGGCGAGGGCATCGATGCCGGCCGCGGAGGGCGCCGCGAGGTGATCGGCCGAGGTGGCGCCGAGCTCCGCCGCGAGCTCGGCCCCTCCCGATGGAACGATCTCATCGGCATGCAGCCGCAGGCCCATCCCGAATCCCGCGGCCGCGCGGAGGATGCGCTCGGACTGCGCGGCGGTGAACGCTCCTTCCTCGCAGAAGACGTCGCAGAACCGCGCCCGACCGTGGGCGGCGACGCCCGGTAGCTGCTCCTCGAGGATGTGTCGGACATACGCCTCGACGCCGTCTGGCCTGGTTCGGAACTCCGGTGGGACGGCGTGGGCACCGAGGTACGTCGGAACGATGTCGATCGGTCCCTCACGGCCGAGCCCGTGGGCAACGTCGAGCAGCCGGAGCTCCGTGGCAAGGTCCAGCCCATAGCCGGACTTCGCCTCGATCGTCGTGGTCCCGTGGCTGAGCATCTCGTCGAGCCAGCGCCGGCCGTGTGCCGCGAGGGCCTCCGATGAAGCCGCCCGCGTCGCTTCGACGGTCGACAGGATCCCGCCGCCGGCCGCGAGGATCTCCATGTAGGCCGCCCCGCGCTGCCGCAGCTCGAGCTCGTTCTCCCGGCTTCCGGCAAAGAGCAGATGGGTGTGTGGATCGATGAGGCCCGGCGTCACTGCTCCACCACGCGCGTCAAGGCGGGCGAACCGCCCGAGCGGGTAGCCCTCCGCCTCGAGGGACCGTTCGAGCTCGACGCGCGGCCCGACGGCGAGGATCCGGCCCTCCCAGGCCGCCACGACCGGGGCGGCGGCCGATGCCGGATCGCCGACCTCGTCGTGCGTCAGGCGGGCCACCTCCGCCTGCCCCGATCCGGTCCGCAGGCCGCCCGCCATCGTGACCACCTCGGATGCGCCGACGACCAGGAGCCCCGGAGCAGACGCGTCGCCCCGGCCGCCCGAGATCACGCGGAGGGTCACAGGATGCCCGTCACCGTCAGTCCGCGGCGGCCGATTGCGCGGCCTCGAGCCGGAGTTCGAGCGCCTGGAGCGGCGAGAAGTCGCGGAGCCGGAGGAAGCGAGCTGCGGCCGCGAGTCGCGCCTCGGTCGGTGCGTCCGGCGGGGCGTCGGCATGGTCGGCGACATCGAGGAATGCGGCCAGCGGCGCGAGCCCGATCAGCTCCGACTCGGCGAGCTCGACCGCGTCCTCAGCCGCCTCCGCTCGGACCGTCTCCCAGACGCGCCACAGCGGCGTCGTTCGGAAGTCCAGGATGTTCATCGAGACCTGGGCACGGCCGATCTCGTCGATGAAGAAGCCGTTCGCCTGGACCTTGGGCATGCCGCCGCCCGACTCCCGGATCCTGCGTGCGATCCGAACGGCGAGGTCCTTGTCGGGCGACTCGAGGTTGATGTTGTACGCGATCAGGAACTGCCGCGCACCCACGGCCACCGCGCCGGCCGATGGGTGCATCCGGGACGGCCCGAAGTCAGGCTCGCGCCCGCGCTGCGTGATCTCCCCCTTGAGCCCCTCGTACTGGCCCCGCCGGACGTCGGCCAGCTTGAACCGTTCGCTTCGGAGGGCGGCTTCGGCGTAGAGGTAGACGGGCAGGTTGTGGGTGCGGGCGAGCCGTGCGCCAAAGTCCCGGGCGATGTCGACGGCCTCCTCCATCGACGTGTCGCCGAGCGGGACGAACGGAATGACGTCCACGGCCCCGATTCTTGGGTGTTCGCCGGAGTGAGTCTCCATGTCGATCTCGTTGATCGCGGTCCCGACGAGTCGGTCCAGCGCACTCGAGACCGCCCCGGCCGGGCCGGCAAGCGTGAAGACGGAGCGATTGTGGCTCGCGTCGCTCGTCCGATCGAGGAGCTGGACCTCGGGCACGCCGGCGATCGCGTCGGCAAGTCGCTCGACGGTGTCGAGCCGGCGGCCCTCCGAGACGTTCGGGACGGATTCGACGAGGCGATCGGAGAGCGCGGGCATGGGGATATCGTGACATGTCGACGACCCTCGGCGAGGGCTGCGCGCGGCCCGCCTTGGTTCGCGTTGACTAACTGCTGTTAGACGATAAACTAACGCGATCCCCGGCGACCCAGCCCCGCCCCGAGGCCTGCCCCGAGTGACCGCCGCGCCCCGCCGGCCGCAGCCTGTTGCGCCATCCGGACTTCCTGAAGCTCTGGTCGGCCGAGACGATCAGCGTCTTCGGAACGCAGGTAACGCTGCTCGCGCTTCCGATCATCGCGGCGACCACGTTGAACGTCACGCCGTTCGAGTTCGGGCTGCTGGGCACGGTCGAGTTCCTGCCGTTCATCCTGCTCAGCCTGCCGGCCGGAGTGTGGGTCGATCGCCTTCGGCGGCGCCCGATCCTGATCGCCGGCGACCTGGTGAGGGCGGCCGCCCTGATCTCGATCCCGATCGCCTTCGCCCTGGACGCCCTGACGATCTGGCAGCTCTACATCGTCGGCTTCATCAACGGCTGCGCGACCGTGTTCTTCGATGTCGCCTATCAGTCGTATCTCCCGTCCCTCGTCGATCGCGACCAGCTCGTCGATGGCAACTCGAAGCTCGAGACGAGTCGATCCGCGGCACAGATCACCGGGCCCGGCGTGGCGGGCGTACTCATCGGGGCGTTCACGGCGCCGCTCGCGATCCTCCTCGACGCGCTCAGCTTCGTTGCGTCGGCGCTGTTCATGTTCGCGATCCGTCGCCACGAGCCGGCCCCGGAGCCGGTGTTGAACGAGCAGCGGCGAGCGGCCCTCGATGAGGTCGGAGATCGCGGAGGGCCTCCGGTACGTGGGCGGGCAGCGCTTTCTACGGAGCATTGCCGCGACGACCGGACTTTCGAACTTCTTCAACAACATCCTGCAATCGATCCTGATCCTGTACCTCGTCCGACAGCTCTCGTTCACGCCCGAGCTGATCGGAATTGCCTTCTCGGTGGGGGCCGTGGGCTTCCTCGTCGGCGCGCTCGTGGCGAATCGCGTGGCGATGCGATTCGGGGTCGGGCCGACGATCGTCGGGTCATCGATGATCTTCGGGCTATCCGGGCTGCTCATCGCGCTCGCGCCCCCGAACCTCGCTGTGCCATTCGTGGCAGCCAGCGGCTTCCTCGCTGGTCTCGGCGGCGCGGTCTACAACATCAACCAAGTGAGCCTGCGCCAGGCGATCACCCCGGAGCGGATGCAGGGTCGGATGAACGCGACCATGCGGTTCATCGTCTGGGGCACGATCCCGGTCGGTGCGATCCTGGGCGGGTTCCTCGGCGGCGTGATCGGCCTCCATCGAGACGATCTGGATCGGTGCGATCGGCGGGCTGTTTGTGTTCCTGCCGGTCCTGTTCTCTCCCGTTCGCTCGCTCAAGACGATCCCGGACGCCGTGCCGGACGAGACCGCGCCCAGTCCGGCGTGACGCGTCGAAGCCGGCCCGCGAATGGCGCCGGCCTCGACAAGCGGCGGGCATGCTGCCCGATCGTCTACTCCGACGCCTTCGCGTGCCCTCCGCCTCCGGTGACGATGCAGACATTTCGCTCGTTGCCGGAGAAGTTGTTGGCCACCTGCGCGACCGGGCCCGCCTGGAAGAACAGGATTCCGCACGCGCGGTCAGGGCCGGTGTAGTTGTTTCGAGAGATGGTGTTGCGGGAGACGAGCCCGGCCCCGCCGAACCCGACCTGGACCCCGTTCTGGGCGATGTAATCGATTGGCCCTGCGCCGGTCACGGTGTTCCTGTCGATCAGCACCGCGACCGACCCGTTCGCGACGATGCCGGTCTTCTGGTAGCCGGTGATGACGTTGTTGGAGATCGTCACGACGAGGTCGCGACCGCGACCGTCGAAGGGGGCGTTGCGAACCTCGATCCCGTTGCCCTCCTGGCAGCCGCTCGTGCCCTGGTTGATGTCGATCGCGCGACTGTTCGTGATCGTACCGGCCGCTCCGTCGAGGAGGATCCCGCGAAGCCGATCGTCGTCCGCGTCGCAGACGTCGGCGAGGTCATCGACCGTCACGGTCAGGTTCCTGACATGCGCCACCTTGCCGCCGTTGGCGACCACGGCTCCGACGAAGTGTCCGTTCTCCGGATCGACGCCGGTGATCGTGTGGCCCGCCCCGTCGAGCGTCCAGCCGTTCGGGATGTGGATCGTGTCGTCCGTGATGCAGTCGGTCAGCAGGGTCATCTTCTTGCCGGACGTCGAGAACCGGCAGCCGAGCTCGACCTTGAGGACCTGCGGATCGTGGTCGCTCGTCTGGACGGCGAACTCGGCGTTCACATGGACCACGTCGAACTCGAACGGCAGCGCCCTGAGGCTGTCGCTCACGACGATGTGGTCCAGGCTCTGCGAGTTGCCCTCGAACACGTAGCTGTAGCGCTCTGCCGGCGGCAGCGTCTCCATCAGGGGAGTCAGGACCGGCGGAGAGCCGACCAGCGTCCGGACGGGCGCCGAGAACTCGAAGTCGTTGAGGTCGCCGAGGACGATGATCTCGGCCTTGGGATCGACCGCGAGGATGTCGTCGACGAAGTCGTTGACGATCGCGGCCTGCTGGAGGCGCTGGGCTTCGGTCGTCAGCGTCGGCGGCTGGAAGCGGCCGAAGAGCGGCTGGTCGCCGCCTTTCGAGTTGAAGTGGTTCGTGATGCCGAAGAAATGGTGTCCGTTGAACATGAACTCCGCGACCAGCGGTTTGCGGCTGGTGTTGAAGGCAGGGTTCGTCGGATCGATCCGACCGGGGCTGGCGGACAACTGCGGCCCGTTGGGCCCCGCAACGACGGCCGTCGCCGTGATCGAGCCACCGCCCGGCCGGTCGACAAAGGCGAGGCCGCGGTCGGTGCGGAAGAGGAAACCCGACCCGGATGTTGCCGCCGGGCTCGCCGCCGTCAGCGTTGTTGACGGGGTCGATCTGGCGGAATTCGTAAGCCGGGCCGCCCTCCGATTGAATCGCGGCTGCCAGCTCGTTGAGCGTCACTGTCGCATCGACAGTCCCGTCGTTGATCGCGCCGTTGTTGTCCTGGATCTCCTCGAGTGACAGGAGGTCAGGCGAGCGCATGTTCTGGACGATGAGCGACGCCAATTCCTGGAACTTGGCGTCTGGGTCGCCCGGGTCGAGATTCTCGACGTTGAACGTTCCGATCGAGATCACGTCCGGATGGACGATGGGCGATGTCACCTCGCGGGTCAGCCCGTTGTCGTCGCCGGCCGGCGTGGCGGTCGGCAGGAGCTCGAAGTTGCTGAAGTTGTAGTCGAGGACTCCGACGATCGGCCCGAGATACCCATCCCCGACATTGAGGATCGGGAGGGGGACCAGCGTGTCGTCGATCTGGATGCGCTCAGGGTTGAAGTCGCCGGCGCGGACGACGATGCCGCCACGCGTCGTCCTGACGCTCGCGTTGGCGCCGCCATCGGGGACGACCCAGGTCTCGCCGAAGCTGTTCGTCGGCCCGCTGACGATCGCGTTGTTGACCTGCAGGCGCATCCCCTCGAGCGACTCGTAGAAGTCGATCCCGTCCTCGGCCGGATCGAAGATTCCGCTCGTCTCGACGGACTGCGGTGGTGGAGGTGTCGTGTCGTTGTTGATGACCATCGTCGGCTGGGTGCGTCCGCCGATACCGACCACGGTCGCGGGCGGCAGCGCGTTTCCGGACGAGAGGACCGTCACCGATGGCCCCGTGATCTCGGTCGTGGTGAGGTTGGCGCTGGCTGCGCCGCCCGGTCGAAACTCCGCAACGGTCCCGCTGACGCGGACAGCATCACCAACAGATACGGCCGGGGCCGAGCTGGTGAAGACGAAGATCGCCTCCGAGGTTGCATCGCTCGAATCCGGCAGCGGGTCCTGGATCCAGAAGCCGTTGCCCGACGTCACGGTGACGATCCCGGTGGTGTTCAGCGTGTTGCCGGCCAGGGGCGAAAGGTGCGCGGCCCCCTGGATGTCGTGGATCGGAACCGGCGGTGCGGGCGGGGCTTCGGTCGTGAAGCTGAAGACGAAGTCACCGGCCATGTTGTCGGGCGGATCGATGGCGTCCTGGTCCGTTACCTGCGCAGCGATGACCGTGACCGTGCAGGACTCGCTGTTCGCGAAGTCCAGGTCCGGATTCAGCGTGAAGGTCGTCGGACCGCCAGAGACCGTCGCGGTGTGCGCGCCGCTCGAGGCGCAGCTGATCGAGAACCACGAACCCGCCACGTTTACGGCCTCGGAGAACGTGATCGCCACGTTGGCGGAGGTGGCCACGTTCGTTGCAGCGTCGGCTGGATTCGTGGATGTGACCGTCGGTGCGGCGTCCGCGCCGCCGGTGCTGTTGTCAGGGTCCGGGGCCGCGGCCGTGAAGTCGGTGGCGTTGTTGTCGGTGTCGATCGCACCACCGCCGAGACGAATTGCCGCGGTCGTGTTGCCCGGAGCCTGAGTGGCTCCCGCACCTTCGAAGAAGTTGGCGGTGCCATACCCGACGAGGTCGACGATCCGGGCGAGGGCGGCGGCATCGCATGGTGTCGAGCCCCCGTTGCAACCGAGGGACGTGGTACCCGTCACGTAGACGACCTTGCCGCCTCCGGCCCCCATGGCGATCGGGGTCCCGTCGATGTGGTCAGGGGTGGGCAGTGGCGCACCGACTGCCGCCTGGCTCGCCTCCTGGATGAGGAAGTACTGGCCGGGGTTGAGCGATACGGCAGGGAGCTCCGTGATCAGGTTCGAGGCACCTCCGAAGAGTCCCGTGCCTGTCGGACTCGTGTACTGGACGGAGTTCCCAGCCAGGGAGGCAGGCGCTGAGCCGCGGTTGTAGAGCTCGATGTAGTCGTGGGTGTAGGTGGCGCCGGCGTTGCCGCCGCCACCGTAGACCTCGCTGACCACGATGTCCGGGGAAACTGCAAAGGCGGGTGCGGCGGTCGGCAGCAGCCCGCCGAGGATGAGAAGTGCTCCGAGCGGAGAAAGAAGCCGGCGGGAACGGGAACGGCGGGCAGTCGACAGCACTCTGAAACCCTCCTCACACGCAAGGAAACGCCCACGGGTTTTGGCGGTCATGGTAGTGGGCGCGACTCCCCAAGACCATCACTAACCACCCCGGACCGCACCTTCAACGGTGCCTGTGCGCACCGTTTCAACGGCGCGTCAACGGTCCGTTGAACGCTCGCCTTCCAGCATCGGAATCCGGACGCCACGCTCCCGCGCGACCTCGATCGCCCGCTCGTAGCCGGCGTCGACGTGCCGCGCGACACCCATGCCGGGATCGGTCGTGAGGACGCGGTCGAGCTTCCGCGCGGCGAGATCCGTGCCATCGGCGACGACGACCATCCCGGCGTGCTGCGAATAGCCGATCCCGACCCCACCGCCGTGGTGGATCGAGACCCATGTCGCGCCAGCCGCGGTATTGACGAGCGCGTTGAGGAGCGGCCAGTCGGCGATCGCGTCTGAGCCGTCGGCCATCGCCTCGGTCTCGCGGTTCGGTGACGCGACAGACCCGGCATCGAGATGGTCGCGCCCGATGACGATCGGCGCGCCGACCTCGCCACGGGCGACGAGGTCGTTGAAGGCGAGCCCGGCCCTGGATCGCTCCCCGTAGCCGAGCCAGCAGATTCTCGCCGGGAGCCCCTGGAACGGCACCTTGGCCTGGGCCATCGTGATCCAGCGCCGGAGCCCGGCATCGTCGGGGAAGAGCTCGAGGATCGCCGCATCCGTCCGAGCGATGTCCGCCGGGTCGCCGGACAGGGCGGCCCAGCGGAACGGCCCGCGACCCTCGCAGAAGAGTGGCCGCACGAATGCGGGGACGAAGCCCGGGTAGTCGAACGCGTCCGTCACGCCCGCTTCGAACGCCTGCGATCGAAGGTTGTTGCCGTAGTCGAAGACCACGGCGCCGGCGTCGCGGAACGCGAGCATCGCCCGGACGTGATCGGCCATTGAGCGTGTCGACCGGCGGACGTATTCCTCGGGCATGGCTCGCCGCAATTCCGCGGCGTCCTCGAGGCCGATCTCGGCCGGGACGTAGCCGACGAGCGCGTCGTGGGCGGACGTCTGGTCGGTCACGACATCGAACCGCTCCCCCGCCCGGGCCCAGGCAGGCTCGATTTCGGCGGCGTTGCCGACGAGAGCGACCGACACGGACTCGCCGGCTGCGGCTGCGGCGCGCACCCACGTGAGCGCCTCGTCGGGCGAGACGGTCAGCCGGTCCACGTAGCCGATGTCGAGCCGGCGTCGCGCCCGTGCCTCATCGACCTCGATCGCCAGGCAGACACCGTCGTTCATCGTCACCGCGAGCGGCTGTGCTCCGCCCATCCCCCCGAGGCCGGCCGTCAGCACGACGCGCCCGCGGAGGGTCCCCCCGAACTGCTGTCGGGCGAGCTCCGCGAAGGTCTCGAACGTGCCCTGGAGGATGCCCTGCGTGCCGATGTAGATCCAGCTTCCGGCGGTCATCTGCCCGTACATCGTGAGTCCGCGCCGCTCGAGGTCCCGGAAGACATCCCAGGTGGCCCATTTCCCCACAAGGTTCGAGTTGGCGATCAGGACACGGGGCGCCCATTCGTGCGTCCGGAACACGGCGACGGGCTTGCCGGATTGGACGAGCAAGGTCTCGTCGTCCTCCAGCTTCCGGAGCTCGCGGACGATCGCGTCAAAGGCGTCCCAGCTGCGGGCGGCCCGACCGGTCCCGCCGTACACCACGAGCGCGTCCGGATTCTCGGCAACCTCCGGGTCGAGGTTGTTCATCAGCATCCGGAGCGCCGCTTCCTGGCCCCAGCCCCGGCACGAGAGTTCCGGACCGCGAGGCGATCGGACGGGCCTGGCGCCGGCAGTCTCAGTCACGTTGCCCTCCTCCGGCCGTTCAATCGCCGAGGTTCTTGACCAGTTGTTCGCCGAATCGCCCATTGCCGACGGATGTGATCGAGACGATGACATCCTCGCCGTAGCGGAGGTGATACGTGATCGCACCGTTCGCGCACGAGCCGATGAACACGTCCCGCCCGTCGATCTCGGCTTCTGCATTGCCGGTCACCCCGCCGGCGCGCTCGCAGGCAGCTCCGTTGTAGGAATCACGCCAGCCCCGGAAGTACGTCTCGTTGAAGACGTCCGGGCGAAGCCGCACGACATTGGCGATGACGAGGTCATCACCGCTCGACGATCCCGGCGAGACGGCCAACGCCACTGCGACGGCTTCGACGTCGGTCGCAAGCGACGGATCGACCGCGATCTCCGCGGCGGTCGCCGGGTCGGGTTGGACCGGGACGCCCGCCACCTCGGCCGGGAGGATCGAGAGCAGAGAGGGATCGACGTCGACGCTGCCGGCCGGCGACCCCGGGTTCGCCTGGGAAGGTGGCGGCGCCGATACGATGATCGGGGTGGCCGGCGTGGAGGGGGCCGGCGACGGCTCGGGTCCCTGACATGCCGCCAGGACTCCGAGAACGAGGACCCAGATGAGCGCGCCGGCTCGGACGCCGCGCGGCGGCAGTCGCACGCAGCCCGGGCCTCAACCCGGCACGCGCTCCGGATCTGCGTCCGGGCGGATGAAGGCCGACTCGTAGAACTGGAGGGGGTTGCCCTCGGGGTCCCAGAGGAAACAGAACTGGCCCCAGTCGGTCCGGACCACGTCCTCGTGGCGGACGCCCGCCCCGTCGAGTCGCTGCATCGCCAGACGGAGGTTGTCGACGATGACCTCCGGGACGACGCCGCCGTGTCGGAAGTCCTTCGGCTCCGATGAAGCGTGGCCGCCGGCGATGAGCGACAGGCTCGTGCCCTGGGTCGCGTCGAACCGGACGAACTTCGGGGTTCGGTACAGGAGCCGCATCCCGATGACGTCGCGGTAGAACGCCATCTCCGCCTCGATGTCTTCGACGAAGATGAGGGCGCCCCGCACCTTGGTGACGTTGCCCAGGGCCTGGATCATCCCCATCGCGGACTCTCCCATTCACGCTCGCCAGCGGACGGTCGCGTGTCGCCCGGACGGTACCACTCCGTCCCGCCCATCAGCCAAGCTCGCGACGAACGACGGGGAAGCGCTCGTCGTCGACGGCCACGCGGAAGCCGACCGTGAGCCAGAATTCCGGCGTCGCCGCGCTCGTGGTGTCGGGCCGTGGGCCGCGTTCGGGGTAGGCCTCGACCGCCGCGAACCCGCGTCCGGCGAGATCGTCGCAGACGGCTCCGACCAGTCGCTGGGCGTGGCCGCGATGACGGCCCGTGGCCGTTGAGGCGATGCAGGTGATCACGGCTGGCAACGGCGCGTCGGGCAGCTGCGGGTAGAGGTCGCGCAGCCGCTGCGCTCTCGGATACGCGGAGAGCGGGCCGAACTGGGCGTAGGCGGCCGCGACATCGTCGACCAGGAGCACCTTCGCGTAGCTGCCGAAAATCGCGAGGCCGCGACCGAGAAGCGCGAGCTTGCGCGGCACGTCGGTCCCGACCGTTGGCCGAGCCGGCCGCGATGGCGCGAACGGGTTTTCAGCGACCGGGTCGTCATCACGGGCGAAGGGATTGAACGCCGGTTCGGAGCGCGACCGCGGGGCAAACGGGTTGTCGAGCGGCTCGTCGGCGCCATCGAGGGCGAATGGATTGGGCGCCCGCGGCTTCGTCGGTTGGGCCGTCGCCGGGTCGAGCCAGGCGAGCCGAGCCGCCTTTGAGCCGCGATCCGCATCCTCCCAGTAGTCGCACGTCCGGTGATCGAAGCCCGGGTCGGCGCACGGCGGGATCGATCCGAAGGTCGACTCGTCGGTCACGTCGACGATCCGGATGGACACGCTAGCGAGCTCCGACCGGGGAACCGGCCAGCGCCTCGAGTGCGCCACTCCGGACAAGTTCGGTCGCGGCCGCAATGTCCGGACCCGGTTCGCGGTCCCGATCGAGGTGGCTGATCCGGCCGCGGATCAGCCGATGCGCCTCGATGACGCCGGCGCCAGGCGCGGCACCAGCCGCCTCGTCGCGCGACAGACGCAGGTCGAGCGCCTGGGCCGCCACGATCAGTTCAATGCCGAGGATCTGCTCGACGTGCTCGAGGACCAATCGGGCATGCCGAGCGGCGATCGAGCCCATCGATACATGGTCCTCCTGGTTCGCGCTCGTCGGAACGGAATCGGCTGACGCCGGATGGGCCAGGACCTTGTTCTCCGAAGCGAGGGCGGCGGCCGTGTACTGGAGGATCATCATCCCGGAGTCGAGTCCGCTGGCCGGCGCGAGGAACGCCGGCAGGCCGCCGTTCAGCCGCTCGTCGACGAGGAGCGCCGTCCGCCGTTCGCTGATCGATCCGAGTTCGGCGAGGGCGAGCTTGGCGAAGTCGAGCGCGAGCGCGATCGGCTCGCCGTGGAAGTTTCCGCCGCTGATGACCATCCCGCCGCCTGTCGCCAGTGCGTCTTCGTCCACGACGCCGCCCTCCGGGAAGACGAGCGGATTGTCGGTTGCGCTGTTCATCTCGATGTCGAGGACGCGGCGAAGGTGATCGAAGGCATCGCGGACGGCGCCATGAACCTGCGGGACGCACCGGAGCGAGTAGGGATCCTGGACCTTGTGCGAATCGCCCTTGTGCCGTTCCTGGAGCGAGGAGTCCCTGAGGAGGTGACGCAGCTCGGCTGCGACGGCGACCTGTCCGGGGTGCGGGCGAGCCAGCTGGTAGGCGGCGGCAAAGGCGACGTCGGTGCCGAGAAGTGCCTCGACGCTGATCGCCGCTGCCACGCTCGCGGTGCGCGCCAGGCGGTCGGCATCGGCGAGCAGCAGCGCCCCGATCGCGCTCATCAGCTGGGTGCCGTTCAGGAGGGCGAGTCCCTCCTTCGCCTCGAGGATCAGGGGCTCGAGACCCACCTCGCGGAGAGCGATGAGCGCCGGCCCCACATGGCCGTTGAGCTCGACCCGACCGCGGCCGATGAGCGGCAGCGCGAGATGGGCGAGCGGTGCCAGGTCCCCGGACGCGCCCACTGAGCCCTGTTCCGGAACGACGGGATGGATGCCGAGCGCGAGGAACGCGAGGAGCCGATCGACGAGGAGCGGCCGGCAGCCGCTGTGGCCGAGGGCGAGCGTGTTCGCTCGGAGCAGGAGCATCGCCCGGACCACCTCGCGCGGGAGGGCTGCCCCGACACCCGCCGCATGACTCATCAGGAGGTTCTCCTGGAGCCGCGCTGCGTCGGCGGGCGGCACGAACCTGTTCGCCAGCGCCCCGAAACCGGTCGTCACGCCGTAGACGACGTCGCCTGCGGCGACGAGGCGCTCGATGACGTCGCGCGATTCCTGCATCCGGGCGCGCGCCTGGTCGTCGAGCGCGACGGACGCTCCGTGACGGGCGACGTCCTCGACGGCCCCGATCGTCAGGTCGGCGCCGGTCAGGACGATACTCTCGGTCCCGCGGGGTCCGATCGGGTCGGTCACGATCGGAGGATAGTCGGCTATGCTGCCCGCCGTGTTCGACTTTCTCAACGGCCCCGTTCGGGACCTCGTGACCCAGATCTACGATTCTGTCGGCTACCTCGGCGTCGCGATGTGGGTCGCGATCGAAAGCGTCATCGTGCCGATCCCCTCGGAGCTCGTCCTGCCGTTCGCCGGCTTCCTCGTCGGCCAGGGTGGCAGCGTCGAGCCGCTGACGGGTCAACCGTGGAATCTCATTCTCGTGACCCTGGCCGGGACGATCGGGGCGACGCTCGGCGCGCTCGTCGCCTACGCGATCGGCTACTACGGCGGACGTCCTGTGCTCGAGCGCTGGGGCCGTGTCCTCCGGATCACCCCGGCCGACCTGGACCGGACAGATGCGTTCTTTGCCCGGCACGGGACGAAGGCGGCGTTCTTCGGCAGGCTCATCCCCGTGGTCCGGTCCCTCGTGTCGTTCGCGGCCGGCATCGCCCACATGCCGATCGTGCCGTTCACCGTGTTCACCGCCCTCGGGTCCCTGCCGTTCACGTTCGTTCTCGTCTTTGCCGGCATGCAGCTCGGCGCCAACTGGGAAGCGATCGGCGACGTCCTCAAGCGGTTCGAGTACCTGATCCTCGCGGTGCTCGTCCTGGCCGTCATCGGGTTCGTCTGGCTGCGCTTCGTCCGCCCGCGCCGGCCCCGCCAGGTCTCCTAGCTCGCCTCGGGCTGCGTCCTCGGTGGCGGCGCCGGCGGGACTGATCGGAACGACCGGTACAGCAGCAGGTCGTAGACGATCTTCAGGCCGCCGGCGAGGAAGAACGGCAGCCCGGCGAGGGTCGCGCTGGCGACGAGGGGCGCCGAGATGGCCGGCGAGATCGCAGCTCCGGTCGTGCGGGCGATGCCCGTCACTCCGGCCGCGGCCGAACGCTCGGAAGGGTCGACGACAGCCATCACGTACGACTGCCGCGTGGGCACGTCCATCTGGCTGAGGCTGTAGCGAAGCAGGAGGCACGTCACTGCCAGCGGCAGCGTCGGCATCAGCGGCACCAGGATGAGCAGGATGTTCGACGGCAGGTGGGTGAAGACCATCGTGTTGATGAGCCCGATCCGCGCGGCGATCCTCGCGGCCGACAGCGACGAGACGGCCGCCAGCATGTTCGCGGCGAAGAAGAGGGCACCGAGGAACGCCGGCTCGACGCCGAATTGCAGGTGGAACCAGTAGGCGATGAGGCTCTGCGGGATGAAGCCGCCGGCGAAGGCATCGAGGGCGAACAGGCTCGACAGCCTGGCAACGATCCGGCGGGATCGGCCGAGGCCGAGTCGCAGGCGGATGCCGTCCGGAGACACGGTCGCTGGCGGGGCCTCGATGGCCGCGCCGAGCAGGGCGAAGATCGCGGCCATGGCCAGGCCGATCGCTGCGTAGCCGATGATGATCGCCCGATACGCGTCTGCCTCGGCGAACCCTGCGGCGAGCATCGCCTGGGTCGCGAGCCCGGCTGCCAGCGCCCCGACCGCCGTGGCGACGTAGCCGACGAGGTTGTACCAGGCGAAGACGGCCGTCCGGCGCTCATCCGGCGTCGTCTGGCTGAGCGCGGCCTGCTCGACGGCAAGGAACGGCCCGACCTCGTGGCCGGTCGGGCTGATGACCCCGACGGTGGCCGCGAGGATCAGGAGCGGGACCCAGCTCGTGGCAACGAACGCCACCCCGGCGACCACCATCAGGAGCGACCCGGCGAGGAGGACCCGCCGGCGCCCGAACCGGTCGGCGCGGGTCGTCAGCCAGAGCGAGATGATCGTGTCGCCGATGAGCGTCAGGGTCAGGATGACCCCGACCGTGAATGGGTCGAGGTCGAGCGCCACCAGGTAGAGGACGAGGACGACCGCCAGCGAGCCATAGGCGAACATGCGCAGGATCCGGCTGGTGAACAGGAGGCGCCCGTCGCGGTCGAGGCCTCGGAGGCTCGCGATCAGGCCCGACTCGACGGGGGCGGACCGGTCAGCGGAGGCCTGACTCACGAGGTCGGGGGCGGATGGCGCATCGGCGTCGAGTCTACGTGGGAGAATGCGGCCGGAGGTGACGCCAGACGATGAGCGGTGAGGACGCGACACCCCACCCGGGCGATGTCGTTGATGAGGTACACGGGGCCGGCGACCATGGCCACGACGACAACGGCCAGGATGACCACGGCCACGAGTCCGAGGCGCTCGGACCGATCAATGTCTACGCCTGGGGAGCGTTCGTTCTCGGCACGGGTCTGGGACTCGTGGTCGCCGTCTGCATTGCCATCTCGACCCGAGCCCTTCCGGCCTGAGGCCGCGGAACCCCGACGGCTGGCCGGGCGTCCAGCCCGAACCTACCCCTCATGGTGAATCGAATGGCCGGACAGTCTGCCCGCGGTCACGCGCGACGCCTGATGCTGCTTCTTCTGGTCGCCTCGCTATCGACCGCCCTCTGGCTGACGATTGCCGGGCCGACGTTCGCCTGCTCGTGCATGGAAGGCCAGCCGATGGCCGCCTACGCGACCTCCGACCACGCGATCTTCTCCGGAACAACCGGCCCGAGCGACGCGCGCGGGGTGCCGGTCCGCGTTGCCCGGTGGTTCTCCGGACCCGGTGCTGCCCCGATCGTCTACCTCGGGGCGTCAAGCTTCGGCGACGGAGCGAGTTGCGGCACGAGCGTCCCGCCGGCGGGCAGCGAGTGGATCTGGGTCACGTTCCTGCCGGAGGATGGCGGGGATCCCGTGGCAGGGCTGTGCAGTCCGCACGCGCAGCTCGGCACCGTCGAAGGGGACGCCATGCTCGCGGATGCGGCGTCGACATACGGGGGAATCGCGCCGCCGGGCACGACCCCGACGGACCCACCCGCGGCCGCACCGCAGTCCCCGGTCGCGGCAGAACTCGGCGTGCCGATCGTGCTCGCCACGGTCGGGCTCGGCCTCGCGGTCCTGCTCGGGGCGGTCGTCGTCGCCCGCCGTCGACCCAGCTCCGGCGCCTGAGGGACCGGCGCTTCGCAGCACAACCTGCGCTCGTCAGGGTCGAGTAATCATCCTTTTCGGCGTGCTCGGCAGGGTTTATGCTTTCGGCCGAGGAGTCTCACGATGAATGAACCCGAGCGACTACATCCAGTTGACATCTATCGGCGTCGCCGGGCGAGCGACCGAGCGCGCGAGCGGGCGAGCCGCGCCGCCTACTTCGGTGACCGCGCGGGCCTGCTGATCGCGACCGGTACGGCAGAGGCGCTCATGAGCTCCCGGGATGAGACCGATCGGGAGTCCCAGCGGCCGACCGAGGGACCGGCCACCAGCTAGAACAGGCCGACGATATTGCCGTCGGCGTCGATGTCGATCTTCTCGCCCCCGGGCCGTGACGGGAGGCCCGGCATCGTCCGCATCTCGCCGAGGAGCGGCGTGATGAAGCCCGCGCCGGCCGACAGCCGGATGTCCCGAATCGTGACGGTGAAGCCGCTCGGGCGGCCCTTGAGGTTCGCGTCGTCGCTGAGCGAGTACTGGGTCTTCGCCATGCAGACCGGCAGGTGGCCGAACCCGAGATCCTCGTACAGCTTGAGCGCCTTCTTGGCCGCCGGCAGGAGCTCCATCCCGTCCGCGCCGTACACCCTGGTCACGATCGTCAGCATCTTCTCGCCGAGGGGCGCGTCATCCGGGTAGAGCAGCTGGAACTGCGACCCGCTTGACGCGGCCGCCCAGACCGCCTCTGCGAGCTCCGTGGCTCCCAGCCCTCCATCGGTGAAGTGGGTCGCGACGACCGCGGCCGATGCACCCGCCGCCATCGCCACCTCTCGGATCGCCTCGACTTCGGCCGGCGTGTCGGTGGGGAACGAGTTGATGGCGACGACGGCCGGGACGCCGAAGAGCCGGACGTTCTCGACCTGCTTGGCGAGGTTGCCGGCTCCGGCACGGACGGCCTCGACGTTCTCCTCGAGGAGCGCCGGATCGAGCGGCTTGCCGGCGACGATCCGCCCGATCCCGCCGTGCATCTTCAGCGCCCGGACCGTCGCGACGACGACCGCGGCATCCGGCGCGAGGCCGGAGGCGCGGCATTTGATGTCGAAGAACTTCTCCGCCCCCATGTCCGCTCCGAAGCCCGCCTCGGTGCACACGATCTCGTTCGTGGCTAGCGCCAGCCGGTCGGCGATGATCGAGTTGTTGCCGTGGGCGATGTTCGCAAACGGCCCGCAGTGGACGAAGGCCGGGCCGCCCTCGAGCGTCTGGAGCAGGTTCGGCTTGATCGCGTCGACGAGCAGGACCGTCATCGATCCGGCGACCCCGATGTCCTCGCAGGTGACCGGCCGGCCATCGGTCGTCGTGGCGAGGACGATCCGCCCGAGCCGTGCGCGGAGGTCGTGCAGGTCCGTGGCGAGGGCCAGGACGGCCATCACCTCGGACCCGACCGTGATGATCCACTCCGTCTCGCGCGGGACGCCATTCTCCTTGCCGCCCAGGCCGACGACGGCTCGCCGAACAGCCCGGTCGCTGATGTCCACGACACGCGGCCACAGGATCGAGAACGGGTCGATTCCCAGCGGATTCTTGTGGTGGAGGCTGTTGTCGAGGAACGCGGCGGCCAGGTTGTGGGCCGCGCCGATCGCGTGGACGTCGCCCGTCAGATGGAGGTTGAAGTCCTCCATCGGGATCACCTGGCTGTAGCCGCCGCCGGCAGCGCCGCCCTTGATGCCGAAGACCGGTCCGAGAGAGGGCTGGCGGATGCAGACCGCCGCCTTGTGCCCGATCTGGTTGAGGCCCTGGGCCAGCCCGACCGTCGTCGTTGACTTGCCCTCGCCGAGCGGTGTCGGGGTGATCGCGGTCACGACGACGTATTTGCCGCGAGGCCTCTCCGCCTCGAGCCGCCGGATCGCGGCGAGCGTGACCTTCGCCTTCACCCGCCCATACGGCTCGATCTCCTCGTCCTGGAGGCCAAGATCCCGAGCGACGTCGACGATCGGCCGCGGGGTGACGGAACGGGCGATGTCGAGGTCGGAAGGGAAGCTCACCTGGCCCCTCGACTCGCGGCGCTCTCCGGCCGGGGCTCCCGCGGCGAGCGTGCGGACGTTTCGCCGCGCTCGGCCGGGCGATTCGCGACCTGTGACTGGGCCGCGCGGACGAGATGGGCGAGCAGGAGCGCGTTCGTCAGGGGACCGACGCCGCCCGGAACCGGCGTGATGGCCGAGGCGACCTGGCTGGCGGATTCGAAGTCGACGTCGCCGACGATCGTCTCGTTGACGACGTTGATTCCGACGTCGACGACGACGGCACCACGACGCAGCATCGGGCCGGTGATGAGACCGGGATGGCCGGCCGCGACCACGAGGATCTCCGCGTCCTTCACGTGGTGGCGGAGGTCGCGCGTCCGGCGATGGCAGACCGTCACCGTCGCGCTCTCGCGCACGAGCAGGAATGCCGCGGGCATGCCGACGACCGCCGATCGCCCGACCACCGTGGCCCGCCGCCCTTCGATCTCGATTCCGGAGCGGCGGAGGATCTCGACGGCAGCGTGGGCCGTTGCCGGCAGGAAGCCGTCGTAGCCGAGCCGGAGCAACCCGGCGTTCAGCGGGTGGATCCCGTCGATGTCCTTTGCCGGGTCGATGACGTCGACGACCGAGCGCAGCCGGATCGTGGGCGGGAGCGGCATCTGGACGATGATCCCGTCCACGGTCGGATCCGCGTTCAGCGCGGCGATGGTCGACGTCACCCGCTGCTCCGACGCCTCGCCGCCGATCTCCACGAAGCGACCGTCGATGCCGGCCTTCTCGCAGCCGCGAAGAATCTGGTCGAGATAGACCATCGATGGCGCGTCGCGGCCAACGATGACGACGGCCAGGCCGGGCGGCCGGCCCTGTTGCTCCTGGAAGGTCGCGACATCCTCGGCGACCGCCTGGCGAATCTCGGCGGCGATCGGCCGCCCGAGAAGCAACCGTGCGCCTTCTCGCGGCACCGGTCAGACCCTCATGCGGGCACGGGATCGCGTGGCGAGCCGCTCCGGACCGCCTGGTGAGTGTCGGCCGCCAGCGTCGCGATCGCGTCGAGCCGCTCCATGACCTTGGCGGTCGCCTCTCCGGCGAAGGTCTCGTCGCCGATCGCCGGCAGGTTGATGAGCACGTTCTCGGCCGCCCCTCGGGCGGCGGCTTCGCCGAGCTGAGCGGCAACGTTCAGGTCGCTCGCGGCATTGACGTTGCTCCGGCCGGCGAGGACCTCAGCAGTCACAACCAGCTCGAAACACGCCTCGAGGGTCGCGAGCGGGACTTCGGTTGCTGCCCGTGCCGCCGCCGCGAGTGCGATCGACCTGGCGGATCGCTCCTCCTCGGTCTCACGCGGAAGCTTCGCCGCGGCCGCAAACGTTGCGTACGCTGCCGCATCCTCGTCGGCCAGCTCGAGGAACCGCCGCGACAGGCGCTGGCCCACGTCCATCGCCCGCTCATGCAATGCCGCGTGCTCGGCGTATTTGGTCCGTCCCTGTGACAGCGCGGCCACCATCGCGACGAGCGCAGCGCCGAGCGAGGCGGCGACCGCGGACGCACTCCCGCCCCCCGGCACCGGCTCCGGGGAGGCCAGGCGATCTACGAACGCACCGAGCGTCAGATCGGCAAACGCGGTTCGGGGCGAGGCGCCATCCGGCATGGGCCGATTGTAGGTGGCGTCCGCACACGGGGAGGACTCGTTTCACGGCGAACGATCGAGAACGGGGCGGGCGCGGTACCGGCGCACCCGCCCCCGTTCCGAACGACCCCCCAGGCGGGAGGCGCCCGCCGGGTCGTGATCAGGCCGCTGGACGGCGCTCCTCGTCGAGGGCCGTGATCGTCCAGCGGCGCGACCGATGCTGGTAGGTCAGCGCCAGGCGAGCTCGGGGAGTCTCGACCTCGAACATCGTCCGCGGACCCGTGATGACCGGGAACGCCGCGGCCTCCTCGCGAACGGCGGTCAACCGCGTCACGCGGAGGCGCTCAGCGCCCCAGGTGATCTCTCTGGGGCTTCCATCCAGCCAGCCGGTCCGGACGCGGACCTGCACCGGCTCGACTCTGATCATCGCCATGGACTGGCTCCTTCCGACGGCAATTGTCTGGCTCTGTCCGTCGGCGGGGCACTGCAGCGACAGAACGTCTGTTCGGTTCTGCCGACACCCTAGACCGAACAGGCGTTCGATGTCAAGAGGTCGGTATCCGCAGAATCCGGGAGGGCCGTGTCAGCTTGCATGTCACGATGCGGTCGCTACTCGTCAGCCGCACCAATGCCGTCGATGTCCGGGTCGACATCGCTCGGGCCCGGCTGCGAATCACCGTCGTCGGAAACGGCCAGTGTCCGGACGCGTCAAGCCCATCGGGCGTCCGGTCCGACGACATGTCGTCCGCGCGGAATCGTCATCAGACCCTGGTCCAGCGCCGCTCCAATGCCGTCGATGTCCGGGTCGAGATCGCTGGGACCAGGCTGCGAATCACCGTCGTCGGAACGCCAGTGTCCCTCGACGGGCGTCATCGGATCGCGCTCGAAGGGCGCCGGCAGCCGCGAGCCGACGAGGCGGGCCCGCGTGATCGCCCGCTCGCCGTATCGATGGCGGACCGCGTCTGCCGCCTCCACCACTCGCCGGCGGCGAGGATCGTCGTCGGCGAACAACGCCAGCTGATCGCGCTCGCCCAGGCCGGACGCGGCCACGCCGAGGAGGCGGATGCGGAGGCCGCGAACCTCGGGCCGGGCCAGCTCGAGGGCCGTTCGGAAGATCGGCTCGGTCAGGTCGGTCGGCTCCGGCAGGGTCCGTTGCCGCGTGATGGTACGGAAGGACGAGTCGCGAATCTTGACCGTCACCGTGGCGGCCTTCACGCCGGAGTCCCGCAGCCGTCCGGCAACTCCTTCGGCCATCCCCAGGATCGTCCGCTCGATCACCTCACGTTCGGACGTGTCGACGTCGAACGTGTGCTCATGGCTGATCGACTTCGCCGCGTCACGACCACCGACCGGATCGGCATCGATCCCGCGTGCCCGGGCACCGAGAGCGGCGCCGTGCTTGCCGAACCGGCGGACGAGGAGGTCCTCGGGCAACGCGGCCAGGTCGCCGATCGTCCGGACGCCGTACTCGCGGAGCGCGGTAGCGGACTTCGCGCCGACGCCCCAGAGTCGAGTGATCTCCAGCGGGGCGAGGAACGCGGCCTCCTCGCCGGCCGGCACCACGACGAGGGCGTCAGGCTTGCGGAGGTCCGAGGCGATCTTGGCGACCAACTTCGTCCTCGCGACCCCGACCGACGCGGTCAGCCCGACCTCGGCGCGGATCTCCTCCCGAATCCGCCGACCGATCGACTCCCCGTCACCGAAGAGGGCTCGCGACCCGGTCACGTCGAGGAAGGCCTCGTCGATCGAGATCGGCTCGACGAGCGGCGTGTAGCGGCGGAGGATCGCCATGACCTCGCGACTGACCGCCTGGTACTTCGCCCCATCGACCGGCAGGAAGACGCCGTGCGGACAGAGCCGGCCAGCCGTTCGGAGCGGCATCGCCGAGTGGACGCCGAATGCCCGCGCCTCGTAACTCGCGGCACTGACGACGCCGCGCTGGTTCGGGCCCCCGCCGCCGACGATGACGGGTTTGCCACGGAGCTCCGGACGATCTCGCTGTTCCACGGCCGCGAAGAACGCGTCGAGATCGACATGGAGGATCGACCGCTGGTCCATCGCATCATCATTGCGCAGCCGCGCCAGCGGCTCGCCGCGGCTGGCCGCTGCCCGCTATGCCCCGGCCGGTTCATAGCGTCGTCTGCAGGGCGACGATCTGCGTGAGTGTAGCGTGAGACGCGCGGCTCTAGTTCGGGGTCCGAAATGCGCGTTCTGCGCTGAACGTAGGACGGCGCGAGCAGCCGATGTCAGGTCCCTCGGGTGTCGCTTGACGTCGGATGCCAGTTATCGGCGCCGGGCAGGAGCAACGAGTCGACGGTCGTCGATGGCTCGGCCACGATATCTGCGGCGCGCCTGGGCGAGAATGCGATCGATCAACGTGCTCGGCGCTAACGACTGCGACGTGGGCGCGAGCGCATTCCTCGGCCAGAGCCGAGTCAGGCTCAGCGCTCGGCCAAGGCGTTGGGACCTGGCGGGCCGGTCAGCCGCGGGACCTACCCCTTGGGCTCGACGACGACCGTCACTTCCGGGGCGAGGCCGCTGAACACCTTGATCGCGACCTTGTACGTGCCGAGCGACTTGAGTGGCTCCTCGAGGTCGACCTTGTGGCGATCGACGGTGATCCCTCGGCGGCCGAGGGCGTCCGCGATGTCCTTCGACGTGATCGAACCGAAGAGCTTGCCGCCCTCGCCGACCTTGACCCCCATCGTCAGCGTGGTCGACGCGATCCGGGTGGCCGCGATCTCGGCATCCTCACGCTCACGCTTGCGCTTGTCCTCGCGGCTGGCGATGTCGTGCTGCCAGGCGCGGTAGGCACCCCCGGCCGCCGGAACGGCCAGGTTCTGGCGGATCAGGAAGTTGGTGGCATAGCCGTCGGCCACGGTCTTCATCTCGCCGCTCTTGCCGAGCTTCTCCACGTCCTGCGTCAGGATCACCTTCACGCGATTGGTTCCTCCTTGGAGATCCAGGCCCGGACTCTCGGTCCGACGCCACTGTTGTCGATGGCCTCGCCCGCCTGGGCGATCAGTCCTGGGATCCGGCGGATCGTCTTGCGGACGGGTCCCGGCGTCAATCGCCGGATCCGGGCCATGTCGTCGTCGAAGGCGGGCCGATCGATGCCGAGCTCGCGGAGCTTCTCGGCCAGCAGTTCGTCGGGAACGCCGTCCATGAAAAGGTCGACGGCGATGACGACCACCAGGAGATCGTCCAGCCCGCCGAGGATCGGCATCTGGTCCGGCACGAGATCGCGCCCAAGAAGCAGGTAGCCCCCGGCCCCAGCGAGCAGCGCCTTCCGCGCAACCGGCATCCGATCGTCGGCGACGAGCGCAAGCATGAGCCGGGCGTAGATCGGCGCCCGACTTGCGAGCGGAAGGAACGCCAGGAGGCCGAGCGCCCGCCCGAGCGCGCCTGCGCCCAGTCCGCGCGACTTCCCCCCTCGCTTGCCTGAACCGCCGCGCGCCATCGTCTCTCGATCATCCTCCGCTGTCCGGCGTCCGAGCATCCGCTCATCGACCGGGCCGCCGAGTCTACCAGCCTGCCCGACGCGGCGATCCGGGAGGGGGTTCGGCGTGTCGACGATGTCGCCTTGACATCGAACGTCCGTTCGGTATCATGCACGAGTAAGGAGGCGCGAGTGACCAAGCACGACGCGGATCGGAAAGTCAAGATCCTCGACTTCATCGCCGCGACACTGCGTGCCCGCGGCTTCCCACCCTCTGTCCGCGAGATCGCGAAGGCTGTCGGACTGGCGTCGACTTCGGCGGTCCACCATCACCTTCAGATCCTCGAGCGCGAGGGCTACCTGGAGCGCGGAGCCGCCCAATCGCGTGCAATCCGCCTCACGCCGTACGCTGCGCTCCGTCTCGGCCTCGCCGGTGAGCTCGTCCCGCAGGCGGCGACGATGGAAGCCCACATGCTGCCGGTCATCGGGGAGATCGCCGCGGGCGGTCCCATCGAGGCGTACCAGGACGCGTCGGAAACGATCGGCGTCCCGGACATGCTGGCACCGTCGGGCGACGCCTACGTCCTCAAGGTCCGCGGCGACTCGATGATCGAGGCCCATATCGCGGATGGCGACTTCGTCCTGATCCGTCCGCAGTCCACGGCGCGCAATGGCGACATCGTCGTCGCCCAGGTCGAGGAGAACGCCGTCACGCTCAAGCGGTTCTTCAAGGAAAAGGACCGTGTGCGACTCCAGCCTGCCAATGACAAATACCCGCCCCAGTTCTACGACGACGTACGCATTCAGGGGAAATTGATCGGCGTCATTCGACGCCTCGACTGACGGCTGGCCTCTCAGAGGGCCTATGGCGGTGGCCGCCTCGCTGTGGACAGGATCGCCAATTGGGGCGAGTCTCCACATCGTTTCCACACGATCCACTGGCGGCGTAGAAAGTGGTGGATGGGGTTGGGGGATAAGCCCCTATCGCCGGACGACCACTGTCCCCGACACTCGAGCTGACACAGACCACCGTCAGATTCGGGAGCAAATGATCGATCGCCTTCCGCCGCAGAGTCTCGAGGCCGAGCAGTCCGTGCTCGGCGCGATCCTCATTGATCGCGACGCGGTCGTAGAGGTCGCCGAGTTCCTGCGCGCCGCCGACTTCTACCGCCAGGCGAACGGGACGATCTATGCCGCGATCCTCGATCTGTTCGAACGGCGCGAACCCATCGACATCGTTACGGTGTCAGAGGGGCTCGAGCGCAACGACCAGCTCGAGGGGGTCGGCGGCCGAGCCTACCTGTCGAGCCTGACGAACTCCACGCCGACTGCTGTCCACGCCGTCCAGTACGCCCGGATCGTCGAACGCAAGGCCGTCCTCCGTAACCTGATTGGCGCGGCGGGACGAATCGCCGGCATCGGCTACGAGGATCCCGCGGAGGTCCAGGAGGCGATCGATCGGGCCGAGGCGGAGCTGTTCGCGGTCAGCCAGAAGCGGATCGAGGCCGGCTTCACAAAGCTCGACTCGCTCCTCCACCAGGCGTACGACCGGCTGGACTACCTTCACGCTCACCGCGGCGAGATCAACGGGGTTCGTTCGGGCTTCAACGACCTCGACGCGTTGACGACGGGGCTCCAGAAGAGCGATCTCATCGTCGTCGCGGCCAGGCCATCAGTCGGCAAGACGAGCTTCGCGCTCAACATCGCCGAGTACGCCGCCGTCCGGGAGAAGAAAAGCGTCGGCGTGTTCAGCCTCGAGATGAGCAAGGAGCAGCTCGTCCTCCGGCTCCTTTCGAGCGTTGCCAATATCGACAGCCAGCGGCTCCGAACCGGATTCCTCGAGGAGCTCGACTTCGCCCGGATCGCGCCGGCGATGAACGCCCTGTCTGAGGCGCCCATGTTCATCGACGACACCCCGAACATCAGCACGATGGAGCTTCGGACCAAGGCCCGCCGGCTCCAGGCGGAGTCGGGCCTCGACCTCGTCATCGTCGACTACCTCCAGCTGATGCAGGCCACGACGACGAGTCGGGACGCGAACCGCGTCCAGGAGGTCTCGGAGATCTCGCGCGGGCTCAAGGGCCTCGCCCGTGAGTTGAACGTGCCGGTGATCGCCCTGTCCCAGCTCTCGCGCCAGCCGGAGATGCGCGAGTCCAAGGAGCCGCGGCTATCGGACCTGCGCGAGTCGGGTGCGATCGAGCAGGACGCAGACCTCGTCCTGTTCCTGTGGCGCGACAAGGAACGAGGCGCGGAGGACCAGGACGACGAGGGCGAGGTCATCAACATGAAGCTGGCCAAGCATCGAAACGGCCCGACGGGCGAGATCCAGCTGTACTTCAAGAAGCGCCAGACGCGATTCGTCTCCTATGCCGGCGAGCGCTACGCCGAGGCCGGTTGAGAGGAAGGCTCGAGGCGCACCACGGGCCGCCTCCGTCGGGCCGGCGCGGGCGCTCGGTCGCCCCGGGCGCCGCCGGGACGCGGGCCATGACGGGCGACCACCCCGCCCGAATAGGGATCACGTCGTGAGAGGCCACCGGATCGGCTATCGGGTTCTCGGCGCCAGCGATGGTCGTGGGTCCCCGCTCCGTCGCTCTGACGGCGTCGTGAGAGAACGGAATCCGAACCCGCGGGTCGCGGCTGAGGACGTGGATCGTTCCGTTTGGTCGGAACTATCGGGACGTTGGGCCAATCAGCCCTCGTACTCGAATCCGATCTTGACCTCGACCCGATACTCGACGATCTCGCCGTCCTGGACAACCGCGGTCGACTTCACCACCTCGACGGTCTGGATGTTGCGGACTGTCTTCGAGGCCGTTGCTACGGCGACGCGGGCGGCGTCGCTCCATGACTTCGGGCTCGTCCCGACCATCTCCCGGATGATGATGACGCCCACGGGTCGACCTCCTCTGCGTTTCGCTGGCGACGAAGTCTAGGCCCGATCGCCCAGAATCGACGAAGCCGGCTCGACGTTCGAACCGGCCTCGAGGTGGGATCGGATCTAAGCGATCAGACGTTCGCGGGCTCTTCGACCGAGCCGGCCCTCACCTTGTCGAAGCAGGAGCTGCAGTACACCGGTCGATCGTTGCGCGGTGCGAAGGGGACCATCGCCTGGCCCCCGCAACTGCCACAGATCGCCGCGTGGAACTCCCTTGGGCCCCCAGCGGTTCGGGCGCGCTTGGCGACGGCCCGGCACGAGGGACAGCGTTGCGGGTCGTTCAGCAGACCCTTGCTATTGAAAAAAGCCTGCTCGCCGCTGGAGAAGACGAACTCCTCCGAGCAGTCGCGGCAGGTCAACGCACGGTCCTGGTACACCCTCTCCCGGCCTCCTGTTTGTGCCCTGATGGCGGCTGGAGTCCCGGCCCCCGAGCGAACTCCCAGGGCCGAACACGCAAACAGGAGCGGGGGCGCGCGATCGGCCGTGTCGGGGGCTCGGCCCGAGACTTATCACGGGAGAATACGTGTCCAGTCAAGGTATTGGGAACTACAGATTCGTAGTACGGACGGAGATTTCCGGCGAATCGGACGCATTCGTGCTCAACCTCTCCTATCCGCACCGAAACCACCGGTGCCACAACGCACCGCACACGCGCAGCCGCGGGTGGGAACGGAACCGAGTGGGCCACTCGGGCGTCACGGGCCACATGCCGAACAACCGCCTGCCCGTTGCCCTCGTCTCGCTCGTCCTCATCGCCGCCGGGTGCGCCTCAGGCGGGTCCGTGTCGCCGTCGGGCTCGACCGGCCCGGCTGCACCGCCTTCCGTCGAGGGCATCGACCATCCGACCGGCGCGACCGACGTCGTACTTCAGCTCGAGGAGGGCGGCGGTTTCGTCCCCATGGAGTTCGCCGCCAGCCAGGCGCCCCAGTTCACGCTCTACGGCGACGGCCGCGTGGTGTTCCAGCCGAAAGTCGAGGTCTTCCCCGAACCAGGTCCCGACGGAATCATCCACGGCGTCCCCTGGCGGACCGCTCAGCTCGATGCGGCGCAGGTCGAAGAGCTCCTCGCGTTCGCCCTCGGCCAGGGCGGGCTCGGAGCCGCGCGAGACAACTACGGCAACGACATGATCGCGGACGCCGGGACCTCGGTCTTCACGGTCAACGCCGGAGGCCTGAAGAAGATCGTGTCCGTCTACGCCCTCGGCTTCGAGGACCCGAGCGCCGCCGACCAAATCCCCCGCCGGGCGTTCAAAGCGCTCTCGGACCGGCTCCGCGACTTCGACCGGGGCGGCTCGATCGCCGACGGACGCGTATGTCCCGATCGGCTACCGCGGCGTCCTGATCGAGCGCGAAGGCGACCCGCAGGCCAAGCCGATGGCCTGGCCGTGGCCCGCCCTCAAGATCTCCGACTTCACGTTCGACGTGAACGCCGCCGGCGCGCTCCAGTTCCCGCATCGGACGATGACCGCCGACGAAGTCGCAGCCCTCAAGCTCGAGGACACCACGGGCGGCGTCCAGGGCGTGACGCTCGCGGGCCCGGACGGCAAGACGTACACGTTCGTACTGCGGCCGCTCCTGCCGAACGAGACCGACTGACCGTTCCGACCGCGAGCGTGTCGGCCGCCTCGGGCTGCTGAGCGCAGCTAATCAGCAGGTGAGCCCCTCGGCGCACTATGGGGGCCATGCCCCGGCCCGAACCGAATGCCCTGATTGACACCGCGAGCTGGCGGTCCGTATCGTTCGCGCCGCCCGACCAGCCGGTCGGCGGCGCTCGCCCAACCGCCTCGGGGCTCCGCGTGCCGCGAGCAGGCGATCCGAGACGAGCGGCGATCGCGACGCCAGGGCTCGTCGGAGGAGTATCGCGTGACGGCGTGAGTGGATATCCGATCCAGCTTGGCAAAGTCCAGCGCCCGCCTCTTCACGACGAGACGCTGGCGCGCCATCGCCTGCTCGATTGGCTCGATGGCAAGACGTACAGCCGCGTGATATTTGTCATCGCTGAGGCTGGCTACGGAAAGACGACGCTGTCTGGCCGACTTCTCGAGACGGACGCGACACCGGACTCTCTGGTACCGGATGGACGGTGAGGATCGGAACTGGGTCTCGTTCCTGTCGCACATCGTCGCGTCGGGTCGTCAGCACGATCGCACTTTTGCCCCACGCACGTCGATGCTCCTCGAAGACGCAGGCACAGGTCGCTCGAACCGAGATGATGCCCTTGATGCCCTCCTAGAGGAGCTGCCAGCTATTGCAGCGGATGGCGCGATCCTAATCTTCGATGACTTTCACGTCGCCGACGATGTTGAGGACATTCGGCTAGTCGCCAAGGCACTCGTAAGCTCGGGGTCCTGAGCGATTGACGATCGTGTTCTCATCTCGTCGAGCACCAACTCTGCCAGTCGCCCGCCTCCGAGCTCTGGGCGAGCTGTCTGAACTGACGACGTTTGACCTCCGCTTCTCGGGCGAAGAGACCGAAGCACTCTTCCATGAGACATACGGACGGACTCTTGAACCTGACGTCCTTGCCGATTTATCCGCGCGGACCGAAGGCTGGGCCGCATCACTTCATCTCGTTCAAGCTGCCCTGCGTGATCGATCCGGATCAGAAACAAGAGCATTCATCCGAGGCCTGTCCGGAGCGCAATCCGAGCTATACGACTACCTCGCGGAGGAGGTCATCGGTGACCTTCCGCACGACCACCAACAATTCCTGATGCGCACCGCCATCCTTCAGAGCGTGGACGTTGCCGAAGCCCGGTTGGTCACTAAGCTATCGCGCCCCGACGTAGTCCAACTAATCGCCGAGTCCGAACGACTCGGATTGCTGGCTCGCCGGCAGGAACGCCGGCGACCTGGGCACACGTATCACCCCCTCGTGCAACAGTTTCTCGAAGCTCGACTAGGCCGCGACTCTGAACAAGGCTTCGTCGCGGATCTCCATCGGGAGCTGGCGCGTTGGGCGGAACCTCAAGACTGGCGTAACGCGTCCTTTCACTACGCGGCCGCCGGGGACCAACTGGATCTGCTCAGGGTGCTGGAGGCTTCTATCGAGAACATCGTGGGCGCCGGGGAGGTGGCCCTCGCGGATTCGTACCTCGTACGGTTTCCGCCGGAAGTCGACACGGCGGCATTCGAGATAGTTCGATCGCGAATGGCCGCTGGTACAGGCGACGTCGCGGGCGCGGTAGCCGCAGGTCGTCGCGCCGTCGAGCTTGATCCTCAGTCGGACGTGTCATTAGGCAATCTCCTCCAGACGTATTTCGTCGCTGGCGACCTGTCTGGCGCAAGCGAGTTGGCGGCGCGCCTGGCGACATCGGCCCATTCATCCACTCTTGCGTCAGGTGGGTGTCGCAACCGGACACGTCCTTGACGGGACTCTGCATGGGAATCTCGACGACGCTTTAGCGGCAATAGCTCCATTGAGGGACGAAAGTAGAGCGAGCGGACTCCTCCATTACGAAGGTGTGAGCCTTCTCAACATTGCGCTCATTCACAGGGCACGAGGCTCCGCCGATGAGGCGTTGACCGTGGTTGGCGACTCTCTCCACGCGCTCTCTCGTGGCTCAGCCGGGACGGAGACGGTCGCCGCCCTCTTGGTGCAAGCGTGGGCAATGGCGCACCTCGGCAAGCTCCAAGACGCCCGATCGATCCTGGCGAAGGCACGTACCCGTTCAGTCGGCGAGTCAAGGCGAGAGTGGCTCGCCGAAGCGGCGGAGATCGAGACCTGCTACGGCGACGAGTCTGTCGCCAGGTCCTTGGTCGACGAGGCAGACGCCTTGATGCTCAACCCGTCGCTTGCCGCCGTAATGACCTTGACCAGGGTTCAACTGGCTCTGCGTGAACAGAACTTTGCCGTGGCCAAGAGCCACCTGCCATTGGTCCGACCCAGCGTCCCGACGCTCGAGTTCGGCTATCTCAGTCGTTATCTCTCATTGCGGGCTCACTGCGCGATCCTGGCGATGTCGGACGATGCACGCGGTGAGGCCACCGAGGCTCTCGCTTTTGCGGAGCGTCAAGGCGCCGGTCGTTGGTCTGGATACTGCAAGGTGCTGCTTGCCACCTTGGGAACAAACATCGACGCCGGCCTAAAACGGATCGCGTCAGACCAAGGACCCGTGTATTTCAGCATGGTGGCGGAGCTGCTCCTAGCATCGTTGCATCGAATGGGCGAGACATCCCGTGACCTAATTGCTTCCGAGGCCCAAGCCCGGCCTGAACGCTGGCGACCTAGCGTTCGACGTGTAGTAGCTGACGAAAACAGCCCTGACAGAATGCACGCCGCTCGACTCTTGGATGGCATTGGCGAGCAGGAGGACGTGCCGCTGCTTCGGACTCTTGCAAGGGCGTCGAGGAGCTCACGTGCCGACTCGACTCTTGGGAAGGGACTCGCCCGGCGACTCGCAGCGAGTGTGTGCGTTGAAGATCAAGGGCGAGTGGAGATCCACGTCGGGTCCACTGTCATCTCCGGCACCGACCTGCGTCGGAAGGTGCTCGCGATGCTGTGCTTCCTACTAACGCGTTCGAAGTTCTCCGCAACAAGGGACGAAATGCGTGGACGCGCTGTGGCCGGAGATGGCTCCCGACGTCGCGGCTCAACTCCCTCAATCAGACGGTCTACTTCCTACGGCGCGTCTTCGAACCGGGCTACAAGGAGGACACTCTCGGCGGGATATGTCCACCACGACTCGGACGTCCTCTGGCTTGATCCGGAACTCATTCAGTCGCGAAGCCAAGCGTGCCGAGAGCTGATCGACGCGCTGGGCCCGAGCCCTCGCCCCGAGGATGTTGATATGTTGAGCGACAGCTGTACGTCGGACGGTTCGCACTCGATTTCTCGTACGACGATTGGGCTGTACCCGTACCGAGACGCCTTGCACGTCGCCTATCTACAAGTGATCGAAGGCGCTGTGAATCGCGACATCGAGACTGGGCACTACGAACGCGGGATTCGCCTAGCGAGGCGAGCCCTGAGCATTGATCCGGATCTCGAGAGCCTCGAGCTGTCGCTCCTGCGGCTGTATCGCGTGACCGGTGCCCACTCGGCGGCAGCCGAGCAATACGCGCACTACGCGGCCTACCTCCGCGATGAGCTTGGAGTGGAGCCTCCGCCGCTGGCGTCCATTTGAATGAAGATAAGTAGATTGACGTATTGACCCGTCGATTCCGGGGTCCCTATAGTCCGGTCATACTTCCCAGTACGCAGGTACTAGGAAGCAAAGTTAAGACGGACGCGCAGAAGCCTCGCCTGAAATGGGCACTTAGGGTGAGGTTGAGCGAGTAGTGCAACCGACCGACCATTGTGTCAGGTCGGTTTTTGTGTCTTCGGGCGCAAAGGCCGTCAAAGGAGTAGGACTGAAGCTGTGGATCCCCAGGCTTCGTCCGGAACCAAGGGCTTCTGCCGTAACAAGGGCTCCTGGAAGGAATGTGACCGATGAAAGATCGGATCGTCCGCCTCTTCGGCACTCTTGGCGCAATCGCCGCCATCGCGCTGGCCGGAGGAGCATCGCTACAGGGGATTCTAGTAGTTCGGTAGCGTCATTACCGTTGCGAGACTCAGCGGATTAGAGTCTCCGTCGGAGGCGATCCGTACGGGGCAACAGATGTCCAGGTCCCTAAAGCTCTACATCAGCGGGCTCGTGAGTGCTCAGCGCATTGGCGCTGTTGCTCACGAGTTTTCTGTTTGCCGCAGAAGCCGGGCCTTGTCTTCGGCATGCGACCCGAAATCTGCGATCGAGCCTGGCGACCCGACGAAGTCGAGGTATTCGCTAGGCCTGGTGTTCTGGACCCTCGTCACCCTGTTCGCGGGCGCTCTGCCCGTGCGAATGCCTCGCGGAACTCTTGTCTCAGTGTGCTCATTGCGCCAGTGCTGGCGACCATGGTCCTCGGTGGTCCTGTCGCGGCAGGATGGGTCGCCCTCATCGGCACCACCGAGTTGCGCGAGCTGCGGGGTCAGCGTTCCTTGGTACGGCACTGCCGCGAACCATGCGGGCATGGTTCTTCCCGCAATCGGCGGCGCGATTCGATTCATGTGAGGCGATCTCGCGGATCGAGCCAAGGGATCCGCTTGTCAGCTTTCGTTGCCTCGATGGTTGGGGCCTGGGCCATGTTCGCGTCTGAATGTTGGCTCGTCGCCGGTGGTCGTGGCACTCCGAACGGACCAATCGCTCACGGGTCGTGGCGCTTGGAGACGCCAAGGGCTTTGCGACCAGTCATGCTGGCTCTTGCCCCATTGGCCTGGCTGATGGCTCAGGTCTTCCAAATCGCATGGCGGCGTGGTGGGCGACGCTTGCTCTTTGGCCTTCCTCTCTACACAACGCGCGTCGCCCATCATCCGATTCGTCGAGATGCGCGAGATGTTCACCCAGACGATTGGCGCGCTGGCCGGCGCCGTTGACAAACGGGATCCCTACACCAGCAAGCACAGCCAGCGGGTCAAGATGATCGGCGTCGACATTGGGCGGGAGATGAGTGTCTCGGAGGGCGAGCTCGAGGCGCTCGAGTGGGGCGGGCTGCTGCATGACGTCGGGAAGATCGGGGTGCCGGACCGTGTGCTGCTCAAGGAGGAGCGGCTGACGCGCGAGGAGCGGATGCTGATGAACGCGCATCCGGTGCTCGGGGCGCAGATCATCGCGCCGGTCACGAAGCTGGCGCCGGAGCTGCCGATCATTCGGCACCATCACGAGTGGTTCAACGGGTCGGGGTATCCGGATCGGCTGATCGGAGACGAGATCCCGAAGTTGGCGCGGATCCTCCACGTCGCCGACGCATTCGAGGCGATGACCGCGCAGCGGCCATATCGGATGACACCGCTGACGCCGGAGCAGGCGCTCGCCGAGCTCCGAAAGTTCGCCGGAATCCAGTTCGATCCGGTCGTCGTTGACGCGTTCGTCCGGACGCGAGTGGGCCGCGGGCGTGTCGGATCCGGGCCGCCGGCCCGAGCCGCGCCAGATCCCGCTCATCGCCCAGGCGGCAGACCGGCTGACACAGGCGACAGGCGCGCCCGGATTCGGCGCCCGTCGAACGGGTCTGACCCGGGCACATCCGGGGCCGGCTCCACATTGGCCGCGCAAGGCGGTCAAGATGTCCGGGTGACCGCATCTTCCGCGGCGTCGACCGCGGGCTGAGACGCAGATGCTGATCGGAGGAATCCTCCTCGGCCTGATCGCCGGCCTCCTGGCCGGCGGCAGCATCGGCAACCTTGCCTCCATCCGGCTGCGCTGGATCGGTCTCCTCTTCCTGGCGGTGGTCGTCCGCTTCGCAACGGAGTGGGCGATCGAAGCGGGCTTCGAGGCCGTCGACGCCGCCCGACTGCCCCTCTTCGCCATGTCATTCGGCCTCCTGCTCGCCGGTTTGTGGGCCAACCGCGCCCAGCCCGGACTGAGCCTCGCCTTCATCGGCATCCTCCTGAACACGATCGCGATCCTCGCCAACGGCGGCCACATGCCGGTCTGGCAACCGAGCTTCATCGCGGCAGGCTTCGGGCCCGACACCGTCCTTTCTCCGTTCCACCGGTTGCTCGAGGACGACGCGCTCACCGCGAATTTCCTGCTCCATGCCGGCCCGCTCGGCGACATCCTGCCGATCCCGATCCCGTTCATCCGCAACGTCGCATCGATCGGCGACCTGTTCCTCAGCGCCGGGCTCGGGTTCTTCCTCTTCGCGACGGTCCTCCGCTCGCCGGCCCAGGCCATCGAGGAGGACGCCGAGGCTCGCCTGCAGCCGTCGATGGAGATGGCCGGACCGGGCGACCTCGCCCACCGCGTGCGGGCGACCGACCTCGGGCGGCGGGTGCAGCTGTCGAGCGGCCTCGCATCGGGGCTCGCTGAGGCGTCGGTCCTCGCACGGCCAGTCCTCCTCGGGGGGTCTGGTGCTGGCCTGTCGCCCGGCTCATCGACCGGAGGGGCGGTGCTCGTTCCGACATCGGTGCAATCGTCCGGCGCCATCCCCGTTCCCAGGCCGGGCGCCGAGGTCAGCGGGGGGCTCGTCCGTCACCCGTTCGTGCGGCTCGCCCTCAACAGCTCGTTCTCGGCCCTCTGGGTCGGCCAGCTCATCAGCCTGTTCGGCGATCGGATCCACCAGATCGCCCTGGCGTTCCTTGTCCTGGCGGTGACGAACTCGCCGATCGCGGTCGCCTTCGTCTTCGTCTTCGCCAGCCTGCCGAACCTGTTCCTCTCGCCGATCGCCGGTACGTATGTCGACCGCTGGGACCAGAAGGACGTCATGGTCGTCAGCGACCTGCTGCGCGCCGCGGTCATCCTTGTCATGCCGATCGCTGCCGTCACGAACATCCTGCTCGTCTACCCGCTCATCTTCCTGATCACGTCGATCTCGATCTTCTTCCGGCCGGCCCGGGTGGCGGCTCTGCCGCGGATCGTTCGCAAGGACGAGCTGCTGACGGCGAACTCGGCGATGTGGGTCGGCGAGACGATCGCCGACGTCATCGGCTACCCGCTGGCCGCGGTCTTCGTCGGCTTCCTCGGACAGGCGCTCCCGCTCGCGTTCTGGATCGATGCGGCGACGTACGCCGCGTCAGCCGCACTGATCGCGACGATCAACGTCCCGCCGCTTCGCGATCCGTCGGCTGCGGCAGCGGAACGCCCGAGCGTCCTGGCCGACTTGAAGACCGGCTATCGCTTCCTGCGGAACGAGACCGTCCTCTTCGCGAACACGATCCAGGCAGCGGTCGCCCAGCTGACGATCGGTGTCCTGACCGTGCTGACCGCCGCCGTACGCGGTGGGAATCGTGACCGGGCAAACCATCAACGCGACGGCCGCCTACGGCTTCCTCGAGACCGCCATCGGGGTCGGCAACCTCGTCGGCGGGTTCGTCATCGGCTTCATCGGCACGCGCCTCGCCCGCGGCATGACCGTGATCGTGGGCTACACGGTCTGGGGCGCCTGCGTCGCCCTGCTTGCGCTGACCGGCAACTTCGGGATCGCGCTCGGACTGATGTTCGGCTCCGGCATCGCAAACATGGTCTTCGTGATCCCGAGCCAGACGATGTTCCAGGAGCGGACGCCGCCCGACATGCTCGGCCGGGTGATCGGGTTCCGGTTCGCGCTCGTCTTCGGGTCGATGACCGCTGGCGATGGCGTTCGGCGGGATCCTCGCGTCAGTTCGTCGGCGTTTCGCCCGTCATCTTCGTGTTCGGGCTGCTCACGATGTTCGTCGGACTCGCGGGGTTGCTCGTTCCGGCCGTGCGCAACGCCTGACCTTCGCTACACTGGCGGCCCGTGCACCGCGCCCGATCCCGGGACGCGCCCCAGGAGAGACACGACCCGCATGACCGAACCGAAGGACCCGGCGAGCGACGACGCCTCGACCCCCGAGCCGGAGCCCGTCGAGGCCGACGCATCCGAGCCGACGGAGGCCGAGGCGGAGGCGGACGACGAAGCGGAGCCGGTGACCCGGGCCGAATCGGAGGGTGCCGAGGACGAGGCGGCAGAGGCCGACGCCGAGCGATCGGTCGAGCCGGAGCCCGAGACCGAGCTCGAGGAGGTCGCCGAGGAGTCGGTCGAGGACGCCGCCGGCGGCGTTGATGCCGACGCCGATACGGCCGTCGTACCGACCCCGGTGGTCGCTCCGGTCGCACCAGCCGGCGGGGACCGCGGGCAGGCCGCGGGTCGGGCGGCAGCCACCGCAGCGGCCGCGCCGGTGCCGGAGCGCGCGATCCGGATCAACGATCGGGTGTCGAAGATCTTCGTACTCGTCACGCTCGCGTCGTTTGCCCTGATCCTCGCGAACGGTGTGTTCTTCGGTGTTGGCGGAGTCTTCAGGCCCTATGTCTCGCCGACGCCCGAGCCGGCGGAAACCGCCCCACCGTCGGCGTCGCCGTCCGGCAGCGTCGCGCCATCTGGCAGCGCATCGCCGTCCGGCAGTGTCTCGCCGTCTGGCTCTGCCGGCCCGTCCGGATCGGTGGCCCCGTCGGCATCCGCGCCTCCGTCGGTATCCCCCGCACCGTCGGCTTCGGCCGCGCCATCCGCGTCGGTCGCTCCTTCGCCGTAGCATCAAGCAAAGAATTTGGAGGCACGCTGAATGAGTTCGTCGTACGTCGTGTGCTCCACGACGAGCGCGCCAGCGTCGGACAGCCTCGGCTCCTTCGAGGCCTGGCTCGGCCGGACGTTCGCCGACACGCAAATCGAGGAGCGGGGGAACACGGGCACCCGGGCGCTGGTCTGGATGCGCGGGGACGACCAGGGCGAGCGGCGGCTCGACGGCTGGATCAACGAAGATCGAACGGTGATCTACCTGGAAGGCGACCTCCGGCTCGTGTGCGAGACGGCGATCGCTGCTCGCAAGGTGTTTCCGTCCGACACGGCCGTTGTCCTGGCGGCCGACTCGCAGGGGATCCCCTTCGACCTTCGCAAGGTGTCGGACGTGGCGACGCTGGTCGAGGCCGTCGAGCGGGGAGACGAGAGATTGGCCTGGCGCGACACAGCGCCTGACTAGATCGCGCATGAACGACCGGCGGGACGAGTCGTCCGAGGCTGCCCGCGAGGCTATGGTGGCGAGGCAGCTCCGGTCCCGGGGCATCGCCGACGAGCGGGTATTGCGGGCGATGAGCACGATCCCGAGGGAACTCTTCGTGTCGGATTCGCAGCGTGGCGCCGCCTACGCCGACGAGGCGCTGCCGATCCCCGCCGGCCAGACGATCAGCCAGCCGTACATGGTCGCGCGGATGACCGAGCTGGTCGACCCGCGGCCGGGCGAGCGGGTGCTCGAGATCGGGACCGGCTCCGGCTATCAGACCGCGATCCTCGCGATCCTCGGGGCGGCGATCGTGTCGATCGAGCGCCAGGCCGAGCTGGCGATCACGGCGCGGGAGCGGCTGGCGAGGCTCGGACTCGGCGGCGCGGTCGAGATCCGCGTCGGCGACGGCAGCATCGGCGACCCGGCGGGCGCGCCGTATGACGGGATCGTCGTGACCGCCGCGGCGCCCGCCATCCCGACCACGCTCCGCGAACAGCTCTCCCCCGCCGGCGGCCGGCTCGTGATCCCGGTCGGCGATCGGCATCGCCAGGAATTGATGCTCGTCGTCCGGAACGGCAACGAGTGGCGGGATCGCGACGAAGGCCCGTGCGTCTTCGTCCCGCTCGTCGGTGAGGGAGGGTTTCCCAGCTGAGGCTGCGGCTCCCGCGGCGCTCCGAACACACCGCCCCTCTCGGTATACTCGGCCGGCCATGACCCACGTCTTCGTCGCCCCCCATCCAGACGACGTCGCCCTGTCCTGCGGTGGCCTGATCGCCAGCCTCCGCGAGCTCGGCCAGAGCGTCACGATCCTGACGGTGTTCTCCGGTGACGGCGGCGGCAACGGCCTGTCGGACTACCAGCGCGAGGCCCTCGGGTTCGGGTCCAAGGCGATGTGGCCGGTGACTGAGGCATTCAACCGCGCGCATATCGCGCCCGACGAAGACGTCTACGGGCCACCCGGCGCACTGCCCGCATGGGCTGCGCTCGAGGATCAGCTCGAGGCGACCCAGGCCGACGCCGACGCAGCAGCGAAGCGCTTCTGGCAGCGATCCTCCTGGTACCGGCGGGCGAGCATCCGGCGAGAGCCGCTTGCGGGACAGCCCGTCATCGACGACTTGCCCACGCAGGGCGCAGTCCTGACCGACCAGATCGTCGAGGGTGCGCGGACCGGCGACATCATGGCGAAGCGCCGACTCGAGGACGAGCAGTTCGCCCTGTTCGCCGAGGCATCGATCGTCTTCCTCGATCTGCCCGACGCCGTATTTCGCGGCTACGAAGGAGACAGTGAGCTCCTCGCCGCGCCGCGCGACGACGATGAGGCGCCCCACGACATCCTCCGCCGCGAGATCGTGCGGCTCGAGCCGCAGAAGGTCTATCTGCCGCTCGGTGTCGGGAATCACGTCGACCACCAGCTCTGCCGCGACGTCGGCGTCGCGCTCCTCGCCGAGGGTCGCCGCTGGGTGATGCCGGGACCCGAATACGCCGGAGTCGTCACGTTCTACGAGGACTATCCGTACGCCTGGTGGGAGGGCTTCTCGAGGGTCGAGGACCTGCCGCCCGGCGTGTTCGACGACGTGCCGGCCGGCATCGCGATCACCCCCGAGTACGCCGACATCACCGATCAGCTCGAGCGCAAGATCGCCGGCATCGCCATCTACGGCAGCCAGATGGGCCGCCTCTTCGGCGGCACCGACGACATGGCGCGCCAGACGCGCGCCTACGGCCGCAAGGTCTCGCTCCTCGGCGGTGGCGGCGGGGCGGCGGAACGCTACTGGGCGACGCGGCCGGCCTGATCCGGTGACGCCCGGCCAGCGACTGGAACGAGGGCTCGACGCCCTCGCGGGCCGACGACCGCATCCGCTCATCCTTCCCCTCGGGCTCCTGCTCGGCCTGGTCGTGCGCGCCGCCCTCCTCCCGACACCGGGGCTGGCCGGCGATCTCGACGAGTTCGCGTCGTGGGTCCACGCACTGGCGACGGGGCCGATCGGGAATGCGTACGACCTGGACCTGACGTTCCCGCCGGTGATGGTCTACGTCTGGACGGTGCTCGGGGCTATCGAGCCCGCATTCCGGACGGTGACCGACGCGTCCGATCCGTGGATCCGGGTCGTCATGAAGGTGCCACCGACGCTGGCGGACCTTGGGCTCGCGCTCGGCGTCGGCTACGCCCTGCGAGCGCGACCGTACCTGGCGATCGTCGGCGTCCTGGGAATCTGGCTCCACCCGGCGGTCATCGACGTTTCGGCGCTGTTCGGCCAGTACGAGTCGATCTACGTCCTCCTTGCGCTCGCCGGCTACCTGCTCGTGGTCGCTGGGCGGACGTCGCTTGCGGCGGTCGTCCTGGCGCTGGCGGTCATGACGAAACCCCAGGCGCTGCCGCTGCTCGTTCCGTTCGCGGCGTGGTTCCTGGCGCGGCTCGGCTGGGGCGGGACGCTGCGCCTGGCGGCGATCGGCGTGGCCACGATCGTCATTCTGTGGCTGCCGTTCCTCGCCGCCGGCGGTCCGGCGGGCTATCTCCGGAGCCTCCAGCTCCACCAGGACGAGCTGTTCGCGGTCCTGTCACTGCGGGCATGGAACCCGTGGTGGCTGTTCCAGCAGCTCGCTGGAGGCGGCCAGTTTCTGTCCGACCAGAGCCAGGTTCTCGGCCCGCTCACATTCCGTCACCTCGGGCTGCTGGCTGCGGCTGCCGGAGAGATCGCGGTCTTCGTCGCGGTCTATCGGTCCCCAACGCAGCGGACGCTGGCGCTGGGGATTGCCGCGTCCGCGCTGGTTGCCTTCACGTTCCTGACAACGATGCACGAGCGGTACGCCTACGCGGCCGTCGTCTTCCTCGCGCTGTTGATCGACGACCGACGGATCCTGTGGCTCTGGATCGCCTTCGGGGTCGTCTTCACCCTCAACCTGCTCGCGGCCGTTCCGCCGACGCCGGGGATCGGCGAGCTGCTGCCAGTCGCCGGACCGCTCGGCGTCCTCGGGTCGATCGCGATGACCGCGATCTGCCTCGTGACGCTCGCCCTGCTGCTACGCGACTCGGCGCCCGGCGAGCCGCCGGAGCCGGCCCATGAACGCGAGCCGGTACCAGTGAAGGTAGTGGGGTAGCCACTTCCGCAGCTTGAAGTTGCTCTCGCCAGCGGTCCGGTCGCGCCAGGTGGTGGGAACCTCGGCGATCGACCGGCGGGCGAGGGTCGCCTTGACGGTCAGCTCAAGGGCCAGCTCGAAGCCGGCGCTGCTCTCGATCGTCACGGCGTCGAGGAACTTCCGCGAGTACAGCTTGAAGTTGCTCGTCGAGTCGTGGGTGGGCACGCCGGCGAACCAGTGGAGGGTCACGCCCGCGGTCCGGCTCATCAGCCGCTTGATGAGCGGCCCGCCGATCTGTCCCCCGCCGCGCATGTAGCGGCTGCCGGCAACGACGTCGGCGCCGTCGCGGGCGAGGGCGACCATCGAGTCGACGACGTGCGGCTCGTCGGAGCCGTCGGCCATGGAGATGAGGACGTACGGGGCGTCCGTCCCGGCGATCCCCGCCTTCATCGCGTTGAGCACGCCGCGGCCCAGGTCGTTCCGAAGCCCGCGCAGGCCGGGAATCTCGCCGGTCAGGCGGGCGATCACCGGGACGGTCGTGTCCTCGTCGAAGTCGTACACGACGACGAGCTCGTGGGGCGTCGTGACGGCGGCCGCCAGGCCCCGAAGGACCGGCTCGACGGCGTCGCCTTCGTTGTAGACGGGCAGGACGATGGCGAGCTCGGGTCGAGCAGCGGCGGTCACCACCTGAGGATACGCAACGCGGGCGCGGCCGGACGGCGCCGGCGGTTCAGCCCTTCGCGCTCTTGCTCGGGTGCTGTCCCTCGTGTTCGGGGATCCGCCCGGCCGTCTCCGTCGCGCCGCCGGTTCCGGGGCCGGTCTGGTGGGTGACGTCCTGATCGGGCGTGCCGGTATGGGCCGCCTGATCTCCGACGGCGACGGTCTTCAGGGCCGGATTGGCCTCGCTCTCCGGCCAGGGAGTGTGCGGGTCGTGCTGCTTGACCTTGCCCGCCCGGCCGAATTTCTCGCGGCGGCGCTGCTCGCGGTTCGGGGCGGCGGGCTCGGGCTTGTCCGCCGGCTTCTTCTTCGCTGTCATGTGCCAAGGATGGCGCGGCGCGGCGTTTTGCGCCAGCACGTCGAGCGTGACGGGCTCACGGCCGGGTTGCAGCCACGCCTTCCGTCGATCGTTCGCCCGGCGAGGACGTGAGCGAGAGGCGGGCATCCGCGCCGAGGGCGACGAGGGCGACCGCACCCGCGAGCGCGATCGGGAGGACGGACAGGGCATGGGCGACGATCGCGAACGCCAGGGCGGTCGCGGGCTCGATGCCGACGATCCCGGCGGCCGCCGCAGCCGCGAGCTCGAACGTGCCGATGTAGCCGGGAGCCGACGGAACCGCCGTGCTGAGGACGGTCACCGTGGCGATGAGGACTGCCCCGACCAGCGACAGGTCCAGCCCCAGCGAGCGCCCGACGAGCCAGTAGATCGACGCATCGAGCAACCACGCCACCACGCTCAGCAGGACGGCCGCGGAGATCGCCGCCGGCCGTTTCGTGACGTTCGCTCCGCGGGCGATCGACGAGATGTTGCTCACGAGCCAGTGGAGTGGCCCGCCAGTGAATCGTCCAAGGAGCCGCGGAGCGATCGTCAGGACGATGACCGCAACGATCGATACGGCGACGCCGATGAGGCCGATCCGCAGGACCCAATCGGGGACGCCGATGATGAGCGCGGCCGATACGCCGAGCATCGCCAGGACGAGCGTATCGATCACCCGCTCGATCAGGACGGAACCGAGCGAATCGGGAACCGGGAGATCCTCGCGGCGGGCGATCAGCACGCCGCGGGCGGCCTCCCCGAGGCGGGCCGGCAGGACTGCGTTTCCGAGGTAGCCGACGAGCAGCACGGGAATGATTCGGATGATCGGGATCGGCGGCCGGTCGACGCCGCCGTCGCGATCGGCTTCGGCAGGAGCAGCCGCCAGCGAACGGCACGGACCAGGGTCTGCACGACGATCACCCCAAGGGCCGCGATCAGCCAGCCGGGCGACGCCGCCCCGATGATGGCCCACGTCTTGTCGAGGTCCACGCCGCGGGTCACGAGCCACGCAGCGACCACGCTGATCGTGATCCCCACGACGATCAGGACGACCCGTCGGCCCCGATGGCTCGCTGCCGGCGCCGGAGCCGTCACGGCCGCTCGGCGATGTAGAGCGTCTGCTTCCCGAAGAGCCACCAGGCCGGTGGAAACGCCAGGTAGAGGCGGACCAGGCGAGCACTCTGCGGCAGCCGGCCCTTCGTGGTGAACGGAAGGAACCGCGTCACGAGTCGGACGGTTCTGAGACCCGCCAGCTCGCCGGCCTCGACGAGGCTCCGCTCCGTGAGCGCCACGTGGTGGTCGATGAAGTCCCAGTAGGAACCGCCGGTCAACCGGATGTTCGGCTGGAGAATGACGACCTTACCGCCGGGCCGGAGCAGGTCCTTGACCACTAGCAGTTGATCGATGACCGCCTGGGATGACGGCAGATGCTCGAGATAGTTGCTCATGAACGCCGTGCCGAAGTGGCCCGCGGGGATGACCTCGCCGAGAGCGAGCCCGTCCGCGCGGACGAATCGAACGTCACTCGGCAGCAGGCCGGAGACGTCGCGGATGTCCGTTGCCCAACGCTCGACGGCCTCGACGTGCCGGATGAAATAGCCGGCATCACATGCGATGTCGAGCACCGGTAGGTCGGCAGCGATGGATGGGCGGAGATACCGGACGATCTCGGCCCAGACCGCCATCTTCCCCCGGCGGGCACGCTCGTCGAACCGGGCCTCGTAGACCGCCTCCATCCGGGCGGTCCCGGACTCCCTCACAGCCGCCCGACCGCGACTTCCTCGCGAATCCACGGGATCACCTCGTCGAGCATCGCCTCGAGCGACGTCGTCGCCTCGAAGCCGAGGACCTCCTTCGCCTTGCGCGTGTCGGGGACGCGGAGCTGGACGTCGTGCTCGAACGGCGGGTCGGAGACGTAGGCGAACGGGCGGCCGTCGCCGTGGACCTTCGACCAGATGCACTCAGCGAGCTCGAGGACGGTCGTCGACCGGGCCGTCGAGAGGTTGAAGTCGTTGTTGAGCGCCTTCGGGCTCTCCATCGCGAGGCGAATTCCGCGAGCGAGGTCGCCACCGTAGGTGTAGTGGCGGATCTGCGTCCCGTCGCCGAGGATGTGGAGCGGATCCTGCTCCTTGAGGACCTTGAGGACGAGGTCGGGGACGACGTGGGACAGGGCGAGCTTCACGTTGCCGGACATGATGTCCGTGTCGCGGAGTGCCCGGCGCTCCCCGATCCCGACGCAGTTGAATGGCCGGACGATCGTGTACGGCAGGCCGTACTGCTCCAGGGCGCCCTTGGCGAAGTACTCGGATGCCAGCTTCTGGAAGCCGTACGTCGAGATCGGCGGGGGCGAGGTCAGCTGGGCGCCTTCCGGTGTCGGAAAGGACGTCGCCGATTCGTAGACCATCGACGAGGAGACGACGATGATCCGCTGGAGATGCCCGTCCCGATGGGCGGCGATCGCCGCGTCGAACGTCGTCGCGAGGATCCGCTCATTCTCGGCGAGCAGGTCGTAGGCGAACTCGTGGAAGTAGCTGATCCCGCCGATCATCGCGGCGGCGGCGACCACGAGATCGCAATCGGCGGCGAGCTCGCGCATCAGGCCGCCGTCCTTGGCGTCGCCCTCGACGAAGCGGTATCGCGGATGGTCGTCGTAGGACTTCGCGAGCCGGCCGTATTTCGAGAAATCGTCGAGGCCGATGACGTCGTGGCCGGCTTCGAGCAGATCGGGGACGAGGTAGCCGTTGATGAATCCGGCGGCGCCGGTGACGAGGATCTTCACCGGCGGCGAGGAGTAGAGCGGACGGGATACAGGAAGATCAGCATTCGGTGACTGTACCGCTACGACCCGTCGGCATGCAGCGGGACGCTCAGGAATTCGAACGTCAGCAAGGCGTCGCTGCCGTCGCCGTAGCGCCCGGCAGAGACGATCAGCGATGCGATCGCGGGGCCGAACGCGAACCGCGGGTGGGCGTCCAGGCCGGCCGGCACCGCGAGCAGGAGTCCGTCGTCCGCGGTTCCCGGGACGAGCCGGAAGCGCCCGCGATCCGCGAGTTCCACGTACCACTCGTCGGCCCGGAAGGCGAGCGCGCGGAGCCGGTCGATGATCCCGTCCGGGAACCCGGTGATCCTGACGACAACGAAGCGATCGGGCCGACGCTCGGGCGGAACTGCGACAGACTCCCCGGCACGGGCGGACACGGTTCCGAGCGCCTCGCCGGCAGCGCAGGTTCGCGCCGTCCGACCCAGCGCCTGCCACCGATCGTCGGCGGCGAGCTCGTCGTACCGGCAGAGCATCTCGAGTGTCGTCGTCGGCGACTCGAACCAGACGAATCGTCGATCGACGGCGAGGGGCGTTCCATCGACGTCGTCGACCCGCTCACGGAGGATCCGTGTCGGCGCATCCGCCGAGCGAAGCCGCTCCGCGTTGAGCTCATCGAGCGCCGTCGTGTACGCCAGGTACGACTGGAAGACCGGCAGCGGTGACCAGCCGAGCTCCGGGTAGGCGAACGCGACGATCGTCTGCCAGGGGTCGATGTGCACGGGCTGGCCCGACAGGGCGGTGAGGACGTCGTCCGGCAGCGCGAGGTCCTCGCGCAACTCGGCCCTCGTCCGCTCGACCGCGTCGGCCTGGCGCGACGGCAGCACCGCGGCGGCGGTCGCCGCAGCCCCCCGGACGGAGGGTCGAACATCGACCAGATCAATCGGATCGATCCGTGACGTTGCGAGCAGGGCGACGAAGATCGTCGCGAACGACAGGGCGGCGATCGACCGCTGGCCGCCGAACACCAGGGGCAGCCGGCCCGCGAGCGGAAAGAGGACGACGAGAGCGGTCGCCATCGCGTAGAACGTGTAGTTCCGGGTGAAGGCCGTCTTCCACTCGGCGAAGGCGAGGATCGCGCCGAGGGCAAGCAACGTCAGTCCCTGGGAGCGCGGCCGGCCGCGCGTCGCTCGCCAGCCGATCCAGGCGAGGATCGCGATCACGATCGCGAACGCGGCGTACACCCAACGGAGCGTCGGGTGGGTGTCGACGACCATCGCCTCGGAGTAGCCCCGGACGAGTTCGACGGATCCGGCGACGAACGCCGGCAGCGTGTCGAGGGCCTGCCCGGTCACGACCCAGATCGCGAGGCCGGCGGCGATGGCGACGCCCAGGAAGATCGGTGCCCCGCGCCACCATGGCCGACCGACGGCGAGGGCCGCAACGAGGAGCATCCCCGAGCCGAACACGCCGACGTTCGTCTTGCCCATGAGCGCGATCGCGGCGACGACCCCCGCCCCGGCGATCAGCCACTCCCGCCGGACGCGGGGCCGGTCCGCCAGGACTGCCTCGACGCACCAGACGAAGATCAGCGCCTGGAGCATCTCGAACGGCGGCAGGAACTGGAACATCCGGGCCGTCAGCAGGACGACGGCGATGGCCACCCAGCCGGGCACGATGCGGCGAGCCAGCATCAGCAGCGTCGCGGTGGCGGCGAGATAGACACCGCCGGTCGCGAAGATCGCCAGGACGGAGGACGGGCCGAAGAACGGCGAGGGGACCGACAGGAACCCGAGCGGCCCGTAGGTGAAGACGATGTCCTCGCCGAACGGCAGCCCGCTCGGGCCGGCGAGATGGAGGGCCGCCTGCCACGACTCATCGATCCCGATCGGGGCGGCAAGCGTGTACGGCCAGGAAAGGACGACGATCGCCGCCGAAATGAGCAGCGTCGGCAGCCAGCCGGTTCGAAGCGACACGCCCCGCAACCGGCGGCCGGCCACGGTCAGAGCCGGATCCCCTCGCCGAGCGCACCCCAGATGTCGACGACGTCCTTCCCGCCGAGCTGGAGGCCGCGATACGCTCGGTGCGGGGCGCCGAGGATGAGGACGTCGCTCTCCGCGAGGACCGTGTCGAGACTCACGAGGCGATCGTCGCGGACATACGGGTCCGTCGACACCACCCGTCGCTCCGGCCCATGCCAGGAGCTTCCGAAGCTTGTAGCTGAGGGAGGCCCGCGCGTCGTCGGACTCGCCCTTGAACGCCATCCCGAGGATGCCGATGGTCTTGCCGTTGAGGCCGCCGTAGCGCCGTTCGAGCGCAGACACGATGTAGGCCGGCAGACCCTCGTTCACCTGCATCGCGGATTGGCCGAGGGGAAAGTGATCGGCCGTGAACGCGGCGAGCTGCATCGTGTCCTTGAACAGGCATGGTCCGGCGGCGAACCCGGGACCGGGGAGGTCCGTGGCGCGAGGGTAATCGTGCCGAATCGCGTGGAGGACGTTCGTGTAGTCGACGCCGGCCTGGTCCGCGATCATGAAGAACTGGTTGGCGACCGCGAACTTCATGTACCGCCAGGTGTTCGTGAAGAGCTTGGCGAGCTCGGCCTCCTTGGTGGTCGTCCGGATCGTCGTGGCGGTCAGGCAGCGGAACAGCGCCTCTGCTCGCTTCGCCGCCTCGTCGGTGTCGGCGCCGATGATCTGGGGCAGGGTATGGAGCTCCTCGAGGGCGTGACCCTCGGCGATTCGCTCCGGGCAGAAGGCCAGGTCGACGGACTTGCCACGGGCCGCAAGGTGTTGGGCGACGTACGCGGTCGTGCCCGGATAGACCGTGCTCCGCAGGACCACCAGGCTGCCGTCCCGGAGGTGGGGCGAGATCTGCTCCACGGCCCGTTCGAACACGGTCATCGACGGCCCCAGGAATTCATCGACCGGTGTCCCGATGACGACCACGACCTGGAGCGTGCGGGCGAGGATGGCGCCATCGGTGGAGAACGCGAGGCGGCCGGTTGGCAGGAGCTCGCCCAGGAGCTTGTCAGCGCCGTTCTCCATGAACGGCATCTCGCCCTCGGCGATCCGATCGAGCGTCGGCTGGCTGATGTCGTAGATCCCGACCCGGAGGCCGGCCTTGGCGAAAGCGAGGCTGAGCGGGAGGCCGACGTGGCCTCCGCCGCCAAGGACGACGAGGTCGAGATCGGGCGGGAGGGGTTCGGACGTCATTCGGTCAGGATAGCCGCGGCGCCAGCCGTCGCGCCGCCGTCAGGATCGCGTACAGGATGATCGTGATGGGAACGGCGCCGGGGAGCGCGAAACCGATGGCCAGCAGTCGCGATTCGCGAATTGCCGCCAGGGAGAAGATCGCGTAGTGGGGCTGGGGGGTTGGCCAGATCGCGGGTGTCGCGAGTAGGAGGCCTTTGCGACCAAGCGACAGGATCGCTACCAACAGCAGGAGCCAGACGATCAACGGCAGTGGGTCCGGCGTCTGCAGGTCATAGGTTTCCCGGATGTGAGACAGGCGCGAGAGGTAGTCACCCCACGGCAGGAACGGGAAGCTGATCAGGATCAGCAGAGCCCCGCCAAGTGCGGCGCGCCAGCGACCCTCGCCGATCATTGCCGGTACCGAGTACCACTTGATGGCTGCCGCCAGGGCCCCGCCACCCAGCACCATGGCCCCGAGTAAGGCTGAATCGGGCGAGGCGGGAAGCATCCCTTCGACGAATGGGGGAAACGCCATCCACCACCAGGGCAGTCTGTAGTAGCGAATGGCCATGGCCATCCCGAGGAGCCCTGCGACGACCCAGAACGCGACCGCTCCATCCTCTCCGAGCGGCTGCAGCGGAAGGTTCAACAGCAAGGCGGGCGGCGGAGCAGCGAACAACACACCGACACTGTCCTGGGCTGACCATGGGTCTCCGTTGGTCAACCAGGCTTGCGTCGCGCGGAAGTAGAGTCGGGCATCCCCGAAGAGCGTCTCGGGATGCTCAGCGAACCACCGGACCTGCGGGATCAGGGCAAGCCCAAAGATCACGGGCACGGCGACGGCAGTGACGCGGTCCACGATGATCCGCCAATCCGGCCACGACATGCGCCGGCCGATGCGTTCGCGGAGGTCCGGACTCGGACCAGGGAGTTCGAGGACCATCAGTCGACGGTGTCGGATTCGGTGGATTGATGAGCCGTGCGCCTGAGTGGCCAGATGCGCGCGGCTCCTGGGTTGCGTCTTGTCCGCGCCAGCCAGGCAATCAGTGGGATGAGAACGAACGGAGCGTTGTAGAGCGAATACAGCGGCTCGAGCGTGACTCCGCGAAGCACCGTCAGGTAGTCGACCCACAGTCCCGCGAAGGCGGCACAGGCGACACCAACGATCACTGCCGCGATCCACCACGACCGCCAGGTGATGCCGATGATGGCGAAGGGCAGATACGACGGTTTCATGATCAACAGGACGGCCGTCGGCAAGGACGCGGCGAGCGCGACAGCCAGCGCAGCGGCGACCCACATGTCCGAGTTGCCGGCGATCAGAATGCCGGCGGTCCGGGGCCAGAGGAGGCACAGCGCCATCAACGGCAACGCCCACGCCGCGGGACGCATCCGGACAATGCCCCAGACGGTCAGGCCGATCGGGATCGCCCACCACAGGACCGCCGGGATGACGAGGAACGGGATGAACAGCAGGAGCGAAACCGGTGGATGGATGAATGAATCCGGCTGGAGCGTCCATGCGCCACTCAGCTGTTCCGGCAGGTAGGGACTGCCGGAATCCAGGAAGCGGCGTGCACCCGCCAGGTAGCCGTTCAGGTCGTTGGCGAAGAACCGTTGGCCGAATGGCTCGAAGTAGAAGCGTGCGATCTGGATCGCCGCGAGGACGGCGATGACCACGCCCAGCGATCGCAGCACCGCCCGAGCCAGGTCACGCCGAGCGACTGGGACGGCCGGCATTGTCGTCACCCGCGGTCTCCCCGAACGAAGACAGTGCCGTCTTCGTCGACATGGACTGACCGCCAGCCGGCCGCGGCGAGCCGGGTCGCGAATGTCTCCTCACCCTTGGCGGCGACAACGATCGTCACGCCCCAGTCGTCGAGGATCCCCTCCCAGCCTTCAGCCCCCGAGACGACGGCCTCGTAGTCGTCCCAGACGTCCGCCGGAAACACCTCGATCCGGGAGTCGATCGCGACCGGCAGGTCCGGCAGCGAAAGCTCGAACCACGAACCCCACGGCTGGGGGTTGAAGAGGCGGTCGTCCGGTCCGGCGATCTCGCGCAGGCCGGTCGTGACACCCGGCGGCGCGTGGCCGACGACGCCGACCGGCGCACCGAGATCGGGATCGACTGGGCGCCACGCCGGGAGGAGGACGACGCACGCCACGACGAGAGCCGCGACGATCACCGCATTCACCCGTCGCAGCCCGCGTGCCACGCGAACCGTCGGGGCCGGCTCCGGCCTCGCCAGCAGTGCCGCGACGGCAACGGTCGCACCGAGCGGCCACCATGCGACGCCACGGATCGCATAGGCGCCGATCAGGAAGAACACCGCGAGCCAGGCGAGCGTTGGCCAGCTGACGGCCGACGTCCGGCGGGCCAGCAGCGCGGCGACCGCAAGGGCCGATCCAAAGAACAGCATGCCCGGAACCGTTCGCAGCGTCGTGGGCTGCCACTCCGTGATCCGGGCCGTGACGAGGGCGTTCGTCGACAGGCCGAGTGCGTATCCCCAGACGGCCGGCCCGAACGGGTTGACGAAGGCAGCGAGGGCGGCGACGACTGCCGCAGCCAGGGTCTGCCAGGCCGCGGGCCGCCGGTCGTGGACGTCCTCCAGCCAGGCGAGCCCGACGACGACCGGCCCGAGGAAGAAGCTGCCGTGGACGTTCGCCCAGACCACGACGATCGGGACGACGAGCCAGATCGCCCGCGGCCATCGACGCCGCCCGGCGACGATGACGAGCGTCAGCGCCAGCAGCACCATCCCGAACAGCTGGGGCCGAAGGCCGAGGGCGACCGCCGACACGATGAATGCGCCGAGCGTCAGCCAGGCCGCTCGCCGAAGATCGGCCCCCTGGAGCCGGCAGGCCGCGAAGACCAGCCCGAACAGCAGGCCGACGAGAACCGCACGAAGCACGACGAGGCCGGTCCAGCCGGCGAGCTGGTAGACCGTCGCAAGGATCACCTGGGCGCCCCACTGCTGGTCGACCCATGGCAGGCCGGCCGCGGTGAAGGTGTACGTGTCGCGAGTCGGGATCCCGGCACCGTCGAGGAACTCGAGTCCGGCTCGTAGGTGATACGCAAGGTCGACGCTCGAGAGGTTGGCGATGAACGCCGCGAGCACCGGGAGCAGGAGCGCGAGCGCGGCCCAGAGCTGAGCCAGGCTCATGACTGCGCCGCCGGGACCAGCTCCCGCGCGGGCTCTCCGGACTCGACCGTGCTTGCCCGCTGCCGCCAGAGCGGGACCATCGCGACCAGGACGGCAAGGCCATTCAGCCAGATGACCGGCAGGGCGAGGACGACGGCGACCGGGAGAAGCCAGCGGAGGTCGCGCCAGGCGGCGATCACGACGACGGCAGCCGCCACCACGAGCCGCGGCAGGAGCGGAACGGGGAGGTACCAGCCAACCGTCTCGATCGTGCCCGAGCCGGCCCCCGCGAGATCCGACTGGAGCAGCGCGATCCACTGCTCCCAGGCCGCCCGATCGAGCGCGAAGGAGACTGCCACGATCCCGGCCGTGAACCCGATCGCAATCGCGAACGCCCGCCACTCCCGCCGGACCGCGAACCACAGCACGCCGATCCCGGGCGTGACCTTCGTGAGGAACATCAGCGCCCACGTCATCGAGTAGCGGAAGCCGGCCACGATGGCCACCGCGTAGAGCAGGTGGACGTTGCCCGAGATGATCTCGAGCGGAATGGGCAGGAAGAGCATGAGCGGAAGCGCCAGCCGGCCGACAAGCCACCACAGCGCCGCGAGATTGATCGCCGTCCAGAGAGCGGTGAACACCGCCAGCGGCAGCGCCACGAGTGGTGTCAGGATCTGGGCAAACGCGGGCGAGTAGAGATACGCCCCGATCTGGCCGGTTTCTGCCGCCGCGTAGAAGTCACCAGTTCGTGTCGTCCAGTAGGCGTAGGCGTCCACGCTGTCGGCCCACGGCGGGATCGCGAACAGGCGCAGGCCGACGAAGGCGATCGCCAGTCCGAAATAGGCGTCGCGAAGCAGACGATCGCGCATGTCGGCGATCCTAGGCTCCAGGCTCCGCCGGGGCGCCATGACGAAGGTCCGAGCCGGTGGTCGCCAACGGTCGCAGACGTGGCAGCAGTGGACGGTCGAGACCACGGCCCTCGGCGAGCGGGATGGCGGCAATGAGAATGACGAGGACGTTGCCCCAGATCGCCGGCGCGGCGATGGTGGCGCCGACCGGCACGAGCCACGCGCGGTCGGTCCGGGCCCCGAAGACGATGACGACGGCGGCCAGGGCGAGCCGGATCGGGAGTGAGACCTGGAGGGCCAGCGGAGGGACTTCGATCGCGGCGCCTGCCTGGGCCGCCATCGCCTGCCGGAACTCCGCCCAAAGCCCTGGTGCAATGATGAACGAGGCAAGAGCGACCGCCGCCGTCGCGCCCAGGGCGATCCCCAGCGACCGCCACTCCCCGCGGGCGGCGAACCAGAGCAATCCGATTCCCGGCGTCACCTTGGTCAGCAGCACGAAGGCCCAGGCGGCGGGATGGCGCATCCCGACCACGATGGCGAGGGCGATCAACAGGTTGACATTGCCCAGGAAGAGCTCCGCCAGCACCGGCGGGAAGAACAGCAGCAGCGGTGCCCAGCGTCCGGCCAGGACGAGGAAGACGATGAACAGCATCCCGACCCACAGCCCCGCGAAGACCGGGAACGGCAGGAGTTGGACCGGCGCGAGCAGCTGGATCAGGGGCGGCGGGTAGCGGTACTTGTAGAGGCCGACCGAGTCGTCGAAGCCGCTTTCGATCGTCGTTGCGTACGGATGCTCCGATCCGGCGGCGATCCAGTAGGCATGAGCGTCGTAGACCGCGTACGGAAACCCGCTACTCGCGATCATGACCTGGTAGACGACGAACACCGCGCCCGCGATCAGGAGGCCCGGCAGGATCGCGGGGTGATCCAGGAATCGCAGGGCTCGGACTACGAACGGTTGGTAGCGACGGTAGGCGGACACGGTCACGGTCGAATCCTAGTCCGCACCGGTGACACGCCGCACCACCCTGAAGGTCCTAGCCCGCAGCGACCCTCGGCAGGCGGACGTGATCGGCGCCCTCGTCGTAGATCTCCTCGACGGCCTTGACCATGAGCTCGATGCAGAAGCGGTCGTGGACGAGGTCGTGGGCTGCCCGGGCGATCGTGTCGGCGAGGGCATGGTCCGTCAGGAGGCGGACGATCGCGGCGGCCAGCGCCTCCGGCTGATCATGCGGGACGAGAAGGCCGGTCACGCCGTCCTCGATCATTTCCGGGATCCCGCCGACGTCCGACGCGACAACCGGCCGGGAGAGCGCCATTGCCTCGAGGATGCTGAGTCCCTGCGCCTCGCGATGCGACGGCAGAACCGCCACGTCGAGGGCGGCGGTGACCGCGGGCACGTCGTCGCGGCGGCCAGTGAAGACCACCCGATGGGCGACTCGGTTGGCGGATGCTCGCTGCTCCAGCGCGTCGCGCCGGCTGCCTTCGCCGACGATGAGCAGGTAGGCGTCCGGGACCTCGCGGAGGACGAACGGCCAGGCGTCGAGGAGCGTCTGATGCCCCTTCTCGGGCTCGAGCCGGGCCACGACCCCGACGATCTGGGAGCCAGGCTCCATCCCGTACTCGTCCCGGAGCGTGCAGCACGGCTCCTGGTGGTCGTACCGCTCCAGATCGACGCCGTTGTAGATGAGCCGGACCGGCGCACCCTCGCGATGCTCGTTGGCGATCTTGCGTTCGATTGCCTTCGAGACGGCGATCAGCTGGTCCATTTCCGGCGTCAGCGCACGGATCGTGTCGCGATCCTCGGAGGCACGGATTCGCGACGAGTGGACGGTCGAGACCACGTAGGGTCGGCGATGTCCGGCGTTGGCCAACGCGATCGCGGCCTTCGTCCCCACGATGTCGGCCCGGTACATGTGGGTGTGGATGACGTCCGGCCGGATGTCGGCGAGGTGTGCCGTCAGAGCGCCGACGGTGATCGCGTCGTCGGGCTCGTCGATGACACGGACGCTGAATCCCGCCCGCTGGAGCTTTCGAACGGCGCTCCCGGCCGACAGCGAGACGAGGCTGACGTCGTAGCGCGACCGATCCAGCCGGCTCATCAGTGAGTAGACATGCTCCTGGGCGCCACCATTCGTCCCTGTTGCGAGGATTTCGACGACGCGGATCCGATCGCGGCCGGCGAGCGGCAGCCGATCGACGGGTGTGAAGCACGGGTCCATCGGCAGCGGGGCGGTCATCGGGGCGACCCGGCGGATTCGAGGCCACGCTGGACGAGGATGCGCTGGATCGGCTCGTCGGTGGCGCCCCACTCGTACTTGTACGGCTCGTTGCCCCGGAGGAAGTCCAGCCGCCGGCAGCCCTGGGCGATCGCCCGCTGGACGTACGCGGCGATCATGATCACGCCCGGCGACAGGTCTCGTGCATCGGGATCGACCCCTGCGTTGTAGTACAGGTACCCGTCGGCGGTTCGGAAGTGGATGCCGGCCGCGATGCGGCGCTCTCCGACCGTCAGGAACGCCAGCCCGAGCGAGCCGTCCGGACCGTGCTCCTCGAACAGCCGCCGAGCGAAGAGGCGCGATGCGTCCCCGCCGGGGGTCCTCGGAAAGAGCCCGTCGTCGCCCCAGCGTCGCTGGTGGAGGTCGATGAAGTCCTCGAGATCGGACAGGGGATCGGTCGAATCGGTCAGCCGGATCTCGCCGGACGCCTCCGCCCGGCGGATCTTGCGCCGGATCTCGTGGCGATTCTTCTTGCCGAGCGTGGCGAGAAAGCCGTCAAAGTCGACTCCCGCCGGCAGGTGGACGACCGGGCAGACATCCTCGCGCTCGACGGTCAGGGTCCAGTCCTCGGTCATCGCGCGGCGGCCGAAGGAGGCCGCGAGCGCGTCTGCCGCTGGGTCACCGCAGCGGAGGCGGCGGAGGTCCACGACATCCCATGGAGCCGGGTGCGGATCGTCAGGCCCGACCCTTGATGCGAGGTATTCGACGACGGCTTCGGAGACGGCCGCGAGCGCATCCGGGGCGGCGAGTACCGTCGCGTAGTCGGCGTGGTACGAGGCGCCGAAGAAGATCACCTTGGCCGCCGCGTCGACCCTCGTGAGGTGTCCGGCCTGGCCATGGCGCATGGTCGTGTGGGTCGCAGCATCTGTCGGTTCGACCTCGTGACGATGCATGAGCGGCACGATCGCGACGAGCTTGCCCGATGCAGGATCGGTGACCGTGAGCGTCTGCTCGTGAGCGGTGGCTCCGAACGCGTCCCACCAGGCCCGATGAAAGGCCCAGCCGGAGAACGGGGTCGCCCACTCCGATGACGCGGCGAGCTGGTCCCATGTCGCACGCGGAAGCGCCGCGAACGGCACGTGCTCGACGCTCAATGGTGCGTCGAGCAAGAGCGGGTCGAGTGAAGGTGAGAGACCCTCGGTATCGATGGGGCCCGGACAGGCAGGCTCCACGTCGAGGGCGGGACTGATCATTCGGCCGAGAATAGCACCGGCTCCCGAAAATGGTTGCGGGGGCAACGGAGCATGACGCCGATCGGCTGGCTACTGCCCCGCCGGGACGACGTCGACCGTCGAGCGGCCCGACTCGGGGCGCTCCTGTTCCTTCCTCCGGGAGATCCAGTAGGCCTCACCGAGGGCGACGACCAACGCGACGGTCGTTGCTCCGGGAACCGGAACGGTGAGCGCGACGGCGGCCAGTGGCGTCAGGACCGGCAGCGCGACTGACGAGTAGTACCACTGCGTGGATGGCCAGAAGACCGGGATCGACCACCAGGCGAGCCGCTCACGCCCGAGGAGCAAGCCCGGCCAGCACGGCCACCGGAATGAGCAGCGGCGTCACCCAGACAGACAGGCCCCCGCCGGCGGACTGTATTCGCGAGAGCCTGGCTGATCTACCGGCCACTGTTCGAGAAACAGGCCCCATGGCAGAAATGGGAACGTAATGAGCAGCAGGGCGGCGGTGACGGCCAGTTGCTTCCAGTCAAGTCGGATGGCGGGCACGGCAAGCGCATAGAGCTTCACGAACGTCGCAAGCGGGGCGGCGCCGGCGACGAGAAGAGGGGCGACGAAGATGTGCGGGTTGCCGATCCAGAGCCCATCGACGAGTGGCGGAAACGCCAACCACCAGAGCGGGAAGTCGCAGGCGTCGAATCATCCAGACGCTCGCGATCACGCCGAGTGCCGAGAAGCACCGGGCGGGCGATCACCTCCGGCAGGATCGCGAACGGCACCATTGCCAGGAGCGTCGGTGGCGGCGCCCCGAAGATCGCTCCGGAGTCCGGGACCTGCCAGGGATCGCCTCCATCGAGCCAGCGGATCGTGGCCTCGCGGTAGAGCATGCCGTCGTAGCCAGGCGGTCCGATCGCCGCCAGCGACGACAGGCGGATCACGGAGATGATGACGAACCAGGCCGCGACGAAGATCCACAACCGGGTCCCGAGGAACGCGATCGTCGACGCCAGGCGGGCCTGGCCGCGCTGGTTGTCCTGCGTCATTGGCTGCCTCGGATCAGCCCCCGGTCAGCCGGAGCAGTTCTGTGGGCGTCACCTGCGGCGACGGTGTCCCGAACAGCCGCCTGAGGAGGAAGTACTCCGGCAGCGGCCGGTCGTCGGTGATGAGCGGCCCGTCACCCGTGAAGCTGGACACTTCGTCATCGGTGATCCAGACGAGCGAGTGGATCCGTTCCGTCCAGCCATCGACCGTCTGCTCCGGTGAGTCGAAGGCCGACGAGATGTCCTCCAGGACACCGGGCCGGCCCAGGACGTCCGCGATCGCCTCGTCAGTGAATGCCATCGGATCGCTGGATCCGAACATGAAGAACCCGTAGCCGCCGGGCCCGAACGCGATGAGAACGTGGGGAAAGACCGCGTGGAACGTCCGGAGATGGGCCCGGAACTCGTCGACGGTCGAACCATACGGCGTCCACTGCATCATGACTCCGCCCGGGTTGAGGCGGGCCTGACCTGCCCTGTAGTACTCGAGCGACGAGATCACCGAGGCGCCGGAGCTCTCGATCGGCGGGGGCGGGTCCGTGACGATGATGTCGTAGGTCTTGGTGGTGAGCTCCATGTGATTCCGACCGTCGGTCACGATGACGTGGCCGTTCGGATCGGCGAGCACAGCCGCGGCATCGTCGTAGTAGTAGCCGAACATGTCGGGGACCGACGGGACAAGCTCCACCGAGTCCGTTGTCAGGCTGGCGATCAGAGCCGCCCGAAAGGTCGACCCCATCCCGAAGGCGACCACAAGAGCGCTCGATGATTCGGGCCGGAGGACGAGCGGCAGGATCGGCATGAGCTTGGCGTCGACCGTCAGCAGTGTCATCGACGTACCGGTTACCCACAGCTGCCGGGCCCCGAGTTCGCCGGCCTGGACGGACGCGATCTCGTCCTCCTGCGACGCGAAGACGGTGCCCCCTTGCGAAGTGATCCGCGCCTCGCTCGGGTCGACGAGTGCCCCCGGAGCGGCGTAACCGACGGCGATGGCGATCCCGACCACGACTGCGACGGCCGTCAACCCGTAGCGACGGATCGGGGCGAGGCCGTGCGTGACGGAGATGAGGGCGATCCCCATGGCGACGTTGATCAGCGCCAGGAGGGCGACGGCGTGAGGCGATCCGACGATCGGGATCACGATGAACGGGATCACGAAGGTGGCAACGATCGCCCCCACCGTGTTGGCCGCCAGCAGCCGACCAGCGTTCGAGGCCACGTGCCGGGGATCGTCGCCGAGCAGCATTGACGAGGCCGGGAACGTGAATCCCATGATGAGCGTCGCCGGCAGGACGACCGACAGGATCGGACCGACGATCGCCAGTGCGGACGCCAGGGGCTGACTCGGGTCGAGCGGACCGGGCTTGCTGATGACGAGGACCAGACCCAGGATCGCCAGGGCGGCGATGAGGACCTGGGCAACGGCGATCAGGGCGATCGGATGCCGGACTCGATGCCGGACGCTCGAGAAGATCATCGCTCCGAGAGCGATGCCGAACAGGAACATCGCCAGGATCATCGTGAAGACGTAGGTCGAGTTCCCCGTTCCGGATGAGAGGAGCCGCGTCCACAGGACCTGGTACCCGAGGGATGTCAGACCGGAAACGAAGGCCAGGACGATCGCGAGCGTCGGGCGGGGCGGGGCGGTTGCGGCCACGGTCACCACAGCTGGAGGAGCCGCGTGGATCTCGGCTGGCGCGGCGCCTGCCGGCAACTCGCGCTCTTCACGGCTCAGCCAGATCGCGACGATTCCGGCAAGCCCGGAGGCGGACGCTCCGACCACCAGCGTCCCGGTCAGGCCAAGCAGCTCGATCAGGACGATCCCTGCGGCCACCGTGCCGATGATCGCCCCAAACGTGTTCGCTGCATACAGGCGACCAAACGCCTTTGACAGGTGCGCGCCCCCGCTCAGGTAGCGCGTCAGGGTTGGCAGGGTGGCACCCATCAGGACGGTCGCCGGGGCGAGGGCCAGGACAGCCAGCACGAACCGCAGCAGCGCCAACCAGGGAGTGCCCTCGAGGGAGGGATAGAAACCCCGGTACACCTCGTGGAGCAGGTTGAACGTCAGCGGCGTGGCGAGCACGATCACGACCAGGACGAGCTCGATCACGCCATACAGACGGAGCGGTGAACGCACACGGTCGGCCAGGCGGCCACCGGCGAAGCTGCCCAGGGCCATCCCGCCGAAGAACCCGGTGAGAATCGTGGAGACAGCCTGGGTGGTGTTACCGAACACCAGGACGAGCTGGCGGGACCAGACGACCTCATACATGAGTCCGGCGGCGCCGGACAGGATGAAGATCGCGAGAACGAGTCGGGGGTGTTGCACGAAGTCCTCCGGGGCCAAATGCACGAGGCCCGCGCTGCAGTGTCCCATGTTCGGCGATCGCGGCGCTGCGAATTTGCGGTGACCGGCCCCGGGTCTCCTGCCGCCGCTACTCTGTCCCGGTGAAACCAGGGGACCTCGTGACGCGCCTGCGCGCGGCCATCGCCGCCAATCCGCAGGTTGCCCTGTTCGTCGCCGTCGCGGTCGTGAGCCGGTTGATCTTCTGGATGGTCACCGATCGTGTCTGGGAAGACGCCCTGATCACCGTGACGCACGCCCGGAACGCGGTCGCCGGGATCGGTCTGACGCACCATCCGGGCGAACCGGTGACCCATGGGTTCACGTCGGCCGTGTCCGTGCTGGTGCCGCTGGCGGGCGAGATCGTCGTGAGCGGCAGCGGCATCTTCGTGCTGAAGGTGGCATCGATCGTGGCGGCCGCGATCACGATCGTCCTGGGGGCGCGCATCTGCCGGCGTCTCGGCCTGGGCTCCTGGCCGACCGCCCTCGTGCTGCTGTACCTCGCCGTCGGCCAGAACCACATCTTCTACGGCATGAGCGGGATGGAAACGCAGATCGCCGTGATGGTCCTGCTGTGGAGCGTCGATTCACTGATGGTGGCGGGCCCGGTTCGGATCGGCCTCACGTTCGGCGCATCGGTCCTCACGAGGCCCGATTTCCTGCTGTGGGTCGGGGCGGCGACCCTCGATCTCGGTGCCCGCAACTGGCGCGGCGCCGTCAAGGCCCTGATCGTGGCCGGACTCGTGCTTCTGCCATGGATCGTCTTCACCACGCTCTACTACGGCTCGCCCATCCCGAACACGATCCTCGCGAAGTCGGCCCACTTCGTCCCGGCCCCACCGGGCGGCGACCCGATCGCCTTCATCGGCTGGGTGGCTGAATCGTTTTCGGACCGGCTGCTTGCCCTGACGAGAACGTTCACGCCCTTCTTCGAGGACACGCTCGCCACCGGGGCGCCGCTGCCTCTCGGGCTCGCCTTTTTCGTCTCGATCGTCGTCTGGATCCTGGCGATCGCGGGCGGCGTCCGGACGTGGCGGATTCCGGGCTGGCGCGCCGCCGTTCTGTTCGCCGCGGGCTTCACGGCCTACCGGCTGGTCCTCCTGCCGGGCGCATATTTCGACTGGTACGTTCCACCGCACAGCGCGATCCTGATCATCCTTGCCGCCGCCGGGATCGACGGCCTGCGGCCACTCCCGCGTTTCGATCCACGGCCGGCGGTCGTCGTCGTTCTGGCCGTGCTGTTTGCGCTACACCTTCCGTTTACGACCGGCCTGGAGCGCAAGTACCAGGAGGTGGTGGAGAACGCGGTTCGCCGCCACGTCGGCCTGGAGCTGGGTCGGTTGATGGCGCCCGGAGAGACCCTGGCAACGGAATTGGCGGGCTACTACGAGTTCTATTCGAACGCCACGATGTACGACTACCCGGGGCTGACCTCGCCGACAGCACGGAAGGCAATCCAGAGTCTGCCGCCGGACCGGCGCGGCATCGAGGACATGATCGATGCGCTCCAGCCGGACTGGCTGGCTCTACGGCCGGACGAATGGGCCGGACTGCAGTTCCTCCATCCGGACACGGCCGCGCGATATGACCTCGTCGAAACCGTGCAGAGCCCTGAAGGCTCGATCGAATTCGACGAAGAGGGCCGGCCGCGAGTCGAGTTCCTGGGCTACCGGAAGGACGCCTCCGCGTGGCAGATCCTGATCCTCAACCGGGTCAGGTAGGACCGCCAGCCAGGCGATTCGCCCCGCGTCAGAGGTTGTAGGCCCAGTAGACGCCGAGGACCCCGACGATCAGGCCGAACCCGATGAGGATCCGCCAGATCCAGCCCATTTCGCCGCCATTCAGTTCGTCACGCACGGCTGCGAGACCGCACAGGGTCCAGATGAACGGGATCGAGTCCAACGCGTAGCGATAGCCGTACTGGAGCCAGCCGCCGCCGTAGTAGAGCAGGGTCGGAATGAGGACCAACAACGCGGCACCCGCCAGCCACCAGGTCCTCGGCTCGCGCCACGGCGCCTTGATCGCATAGAGCAACCCAGGGCTCGTGATGAAGATCGACATCCCGAGACCGTCGGGCCGCAGGAATGGGAACTCCGGGATCGGAAAGAGTGGGTGTCGGAGGAGGTAGTCCAGGTTCATCGGGACGTGGGCGATCGAGAACAGCCCGAGTTGGCGCTGCGCCTCCAACCAGGGCGGCAGCGTCGCGAGCGCATACCCGGATTCAAATGGCGTGCCGAACCGGGCGTCGTTGTACCAGAAGAAGAAGACGATTGCCGGCGCGAATCCGGCGGCCAGACCGACCCACGACCGCCACGGCCACTGACGCGGCTCCCAGACCCAGTCGTCGGCCAGGAGCAGGGCGTAGAACGGCAGGGCGAACGCAACTGGCGCCCTGGTCAGGAACGCGGCGCCTGCCATGAGCCCGATCAAGACTGCGCGACGCCGGCCGAATAGTTCGATCAGGCAGAGGAGCGTCAGGATCGTGGCGATGAGGTGACCCGTGTGCCACACGCCGCCGCGCGTCGTCACCCACCAGATCTGGGTTGAGAATCCAAGGAGAATGACGAGGCGTGCGCGGTCGGCGGTCTTCTGGACGCCGACCCGACCAAGCAGCCACCAGCCAAGGCCGACGACGCAGCCGGCAAGCAGGGCGTTGATTCCGGACTCCCATTGGTCGGCGGTCAGCGGGCCGACGATCGCGACCAGGGGCATGAGGGCAACTGCGGGGAACGGGGCGAACGGAACGAAGAACTTCGCTCCGTCGGGGATGACGTCGTTCGGCCCAAGCGCAACGTCGAGCCAGGTCCGGCCGCGGAGGAACGCATCGGCGAGGTAGAAGAAATCGCCGCGAGTCGCGTCATAGTTCTTGTTCGACAGCCAGTAGACGACCGCCGACACGCCCGCGATCGCAAGGCCGATCAGCGTCATTCGATCCGTGAGCCGGCTCATCTCGGCACCGCGTGCGCCACGCTCCCCTGTCCGACGGGCGGCGCCGGCTGCGGGCGCATTCCCACGCGAACCAGGGCGAGCAGCGTCAGCCAGAAGACGACCGGGTACGCCGCCGGCGGCGTCAGGCCGATCGTGAAGACCGAGCTCACCAAGGGGATCGCGACGGCCCACCACTGTCCTCGATCGATGAGCCACGCAACGGGCAGCAGCAGGAGCATCGCGTAGTGGTCCCACAGGACCGGCGACAGGAGCTGGCTGGCCACGACGGCCACCAGGTACGACGCCGCCGCCTCGGCGCGCAGGGCGGCGAAGATGACGATCGCGACGGTCGCGACCGTGCTGACCAGCTGGACGGTGGCGGCCACCCCGCTCGGGAGGCCGAGCTGATAGGCGATCGCGCCAGGCGTGAAGTTGTGGGGCGTGGAGATCGGGTCGCTCACGTTGCGAAGCAGGCCGATGTAGTCCGTCCAGACGGATGGCCCACCGGTCACCAGGGTTGCAACGAGCGCGGCGACGGCGAGGATCGTCAGGCCGACCACGACGGCTGCCCATCGGCGCGTCAGGACAGCCCAGGCAAGCACGATGCCCGGCTGGATCTTGGCGATTGCTCCGCCCGCCGCCGATGCGCCGAGAGCCACCGGGTCGTCGAGCCGGCGCCAGCCGATCGCAAACAGGAGGAACAGCAGCGGGCCCACCTGGCCGAGCTTCAGCGCATAGGCGAAGGGCCAGGACAGGCCGGCCAGCAGGATCGTCACCCACCGGACGGAGACCGACACCGGCATGATCGCGACGCCGATGAGGAACGCCGCGACGCTCAGGCCCGTCCAGACCCAGGTCGCGACCGGTGGATCGAGGAGCGCGAAGGGCAGGATCGCCAGGACGAACGGCGGCGGGTAGTAGAAGAGACCGAAGCCACCGGTCTGCTGGACGGTCGTGTCGTAGAGGCGTTCGCCGGCAAGGACCCGGCCGGCTGCCTGATGGTAGGCGAGGAAGTCGTAGCCGAGGTTCCCTGCAACGACCCCGGACAGCAGGACCGTGGCCCCGACAACGACGAGGACCGCGAGAGCCACGACCGGAAGGGCAGCGCGGGCCAGCCGCTCGACCCTTTGCGGTTCAGCCGTCGCTCGGTTCCTTGCTCGGTGCCGAAACGTCGGTTCGGCGTCGGAACCCGCGATGGAGAAGCGGGATCCGAAACAGGTCCCAGGCGACGCGGGCGGCCAGGCCCGGACTGGCCCGCATCCGTGATCCGCGCCGGTCGGTCCAGCGGATCGGAACGATCGCCATGCGGTAGCCGCGCCGCCTGGCCAGGAAAATCAACTCGACGTCGAAGACGATGCTCTGGATCCGCTGGTTCTCGAACAGATCGCGGGCAGCTTCCCGGGTAAATCCCTTGAACCCGCACTGCGTGTCCTCGACCGGGCCGACCACCCAGACCGACGCGAGCTTGTGGAACCCCTTGCCGAGCATCCGCCGGTACCACGGCTGGCTCTTGCGCATGTCGGAACCGTCCGTCTGGATCCGGCTGCCCAGGGCGACATCGGCCCCGGCGAGGGCATCGACGATGAGCGGAAGCTGGTCCGGTGGTGTCGCCATGTCCGCATCCGCAAAGACGACGAGGTCGGTCGTCGCGTGCAGCATGCCGGCCCGGACCGCGGCCCCCTTGCCCCCATGAGCGACGGCAATGAGTCGGAGGTGGGGCTCCTCCGCCCCGGCGCCGACGATCTCGGGGCGCGCCAGGACGATGTCCGCGGTGCCGTCCGTGCTGCCGTCGTCGACGACCAGCACCTCGATTCGCTCCGGAAGCGCCGCTGAGCCCGGAGCTCCGTCGCGGGCCTCGCTTCCACGCCGCCGCAGGTACCCGAAGAGCTCGTCGAGGGCGGGGCCGAGTCGCTCTGCCTCGTTGTAGGCAGGCAGGACCACGGTCAACGTTCTCGGTGCCATCGCGCGAAGTCTAGCCACCGATCCGTCGTCCGCGTTCGCGGAGCGGACGTTGCCATCCCGTACCATCGTGTCGATGAGAGCGATTCCGGATCGGATTCGCGCATGGTGGCCGGCGCGTGAGCGTGCCGTGCCGGAGGATGCGGTGTCTCGGGCCGACAGCCCGGCGGCGGGCGCTCCGCCACGGCCTGGCGATCGCCGGTGTCATCGCCGCCGCCTGGATGTACCTCGTGGTGGGCGACGCGACCTGGCGCAACCCGGGAGCCGACGGGGTGATCTACTGGGCCGTCGACCCGGCCAATCCGTACGAGGGGGCGACGGTCGGCGGGAAGGACGCCTACCTCTATTCGCCTGCGTTCGCCCAGGTGTTCTCCCTGATCGGCCTGTTGCCGCGCGAGGTCTTCATCGTCGGCTGGATCATCCTGTTGGCGGCCGTGGCGTGGTGGCTCGCTCGCCCGTGGCCCGCCTCGCTGCTCGTCCTGGCATTGCCGGTGAGCCAGGAGATCCTGATCGGCAACATTCATCTCCTGCTGGCGGCAGCAATCGTGCTCGGCTTCCGATGGCCGGCGACCTGGGCCTTCGTCCTCTTGACGAAGGTCACGCCTGGGGTCGGCCTGCTCTGGTTTCCCGTACGTCGCGAGTGGCGAGCCCTCATCACGGCCCTGGCGGCGACAGCCGCGATCGCGGGCGTGTCGTTCGTCATCGCCCCGACGGTCTGGGCGGATTGGTTCGCGCTCCTCCGGCGCGACGGCGGAAGTGAGTCGTCGACGTTGCTCGTCCGTCTTGCGATTGCCGCCGGCGTGGTGGTGTGGGGGGCTCGGACGGACCGGCCATGGACCGTGCCGCTCGCTGCGATGATCGGCCTGCCGGTGATCTGGATGGATTCGTTCTCGATGCTGCTCGGGTGCGTGAAGCTCAGCGGCCGGCGTGATCCGAAGGCGACGAGCCTGGAGCCAGGGCGGACAGCGGCAGCCGCTCAGGTGGTCGGCTCGGGCTCAGCCCCACCGGGCGGCTGAGGCGGGCGGCCGCGAGGACCACCGGGGCGAGCAGCCAGGTCGGCGGAGCCCCGAAGCCGAGGATCCCGATCGCGAACGAGATCGCGATGAGCATCAACACGCGGCGTTGAGTGCGGGAGTCGACTGATCCGGCGCGGACCACCGCGGCGACCCCGAACGGGATCAACGCGGCGAAGTGGTGGAACCAGGTCACGGGCAGGACCACGAACGAGGCAAGCGCCGCCCAGGTCAGGCTCTCGAGCGGATCGTCCACCCGCGCGGCGGCCACGACCGTGACGACCAGGGCCGCGGCCAGCACGACCACCTGGATCGGTCCAACCGCACCCGGTCCGAGCCCCAGCAACATGACGATCTGGACGGCCGGTCCGAGGTTGCGCTCATCCAGCAGGTCGACGGAAGCGCCGGCCCGGAGAACAGAGATGTATTCCACCCAGGGACCAGTCCCGCCGACGATCAGGCTGACAGCCAGCATCGCCGCGACGGTGACCGTCGCGACGGCCACCACTCGCCAGGACGGAGGCAACCGGACGGGGCCGAACTGCCTGACATCCTGGCCTCGTCGCAGTTCCACGGCGCCGCGGACGACGAACCAGATTCCGAGCACGGCGGGATGCAGCTTCGTTACGGAGGCGAGCGCCAGGGCGACCCCGCCGGCGACCAGCCAGCGCTCCGCTCGGATCGGGTCGCGCTTCGGCAGTGCGGCGATCAACACCAGCCCGTAGAGGGCGGGGAAGAAGATGTCGAGGTTGCCGAACAGCAGCCCGACCGTGTACGGGAACCAGAACGGCAGGAGTGCGGCCAGCGCCAGGACCACGACCCCGGAGAGCGACGGCGAACCGACCCTGTCCGCGACCGCTGCGCCGACGGCCACCGCGGCTACGGTCGCCGAGGCGACGGCTCCGGCAAAGATGATCGGTGACGGCAGGCCGGCAAGCAGCGAGAAGGCCTGGGCCACCAGCGGAGGGTACGAGTAGAACAGCGTCGCGATCTCGACGGACCGTCCGGCGAGCATCTCCGGGTTGTAGGGCGAGAGCCCGGCAGCGACGCGCCGGCCACCATTGATCAGGAGCTCGAGATCGAATCCGGCGCCTGGCGGTGTGCCGCTGTACATGCGACTCACGAGCCAGATGAAGGCGATCCAGCCGAACAGGCCGGCCGTGACCAGGATCGGGCGGATGGGCAGACGCTCGAGCAGCGGCGGACGCGTCATCCGGTGCCCTTGGCCGATCCCCGATCATCCGGCTGGCGGAGACCGGCTGCGAGCGTCGAGAGCTGATAGATGAGCAGCCGCGGCGTGGCGAGGACCGAGAGGGTGACCGCGGCCGCCCAGCCGTACCGTGTGGGCGCGAGCCGCCAGGCGACGACGGTACCGGCGATGACCGCGATCGCCCACGCGAGCGGCGACCAGGCGTAGAGCGAGCGGTTCTCGACGTTGCCAACCTGCTCGAGGCCGAGCGTCGACGGAAAGGCAATGGTCCCCGCCGGCTCGAGAACGAGCTGGACCAGGGCAAGGGCGGCGAGCCATCCGAGGAACCAGCCGAACGAGCGCAGATCTCTGCGCCCCACCCACCAGATCGCGGCGAGTGCCGGGAAGATCTTCAAGTGGGCGGCGAACGCCAGGGCCCACGGCGAGCCGAGCGCCATCAACAGCGTCACGACGATCTGCGCCTGGCCGATGGCGAGGCTCCAGAGCGTCGGCAGAGCGAGCATGCCGAGAACGATCCATGTTCGCCGGTTCGGGCGCAGGCGCACGATCGTCAGTGCCAGGCAGACGATGAGGAACGCCTCCCAGATCCCGGCAGCAATTTCGAACGGCAGGAGCGCCAACGGCCGGAAGGCGATCGCCAGCAGCGGCGGATAGCGATAGAACTCGTTGTCATTGGTCGTCGCCGGCTGGTCGTACAGCGGCAGTCCAGCGTTGAGCCGTGCGCCGGCGTCGTAATAGGCGTGGACATCGGCGAGCGGGTCCGTCGACAGGTGAAGGACGAGCGTCTGGATGCCGAGCGCCAGCCCGAGGACGGCCGCGCCGGCGAGGACGCGACGGACGTTCGGGGTGTCGAACGCGGCCAGCCCGCCGGCGGATGCCATGGTGACCATCCTAGCGGGCAGATTCGTTGATTACGTGAGCCCATCAGGGACGCCGTCGTATAGCCGATTCGTACGGTCGGAAGGGGGCCGGGCCGGTGCTACCCTGCACCAACCGTGCGAACGCCCATTGCGCTGTACGTGCTCGCCCTCGCCGTACGGCTGGTACTCATTGCGCTCTTTCCCGACCCCGCCTATCCGGACTCGTACTACTACGTCGACGTTGCCCGGTCCGTCGCCGAGGGCCGTGGGCTCCAGGTCGATTTCATCTGGATCTTCGCCGAGGTCGGCGGGACGGTACCGGCGGTCCCGACCCTGCCGATCCCGAGCAATGCCCACTGGATGCCGCTCGCATCGCTCATCCAGGTCCCGTTCATCTGGCTGCTCGGACCGACGGCGATAGCGTCCGCGCTGCCGTTCGCGCTCATCGGTTCGCTGGCGGCGCCGCTGGCCTGGGCGATCGGGCGAGACGCGGGGTTGCGCCCGCTCGTGGCCGTCGGCGCCGGTGTGCTCACCGCGATCCCCGCCCTGTCGCTCGTCTTCATGACACAGCCGGACAACTTCTCGCTGTACCAGCCGCTCGTTGCCGGCGCGCTCTGGATGGCCGCGCGTGGGCTCAAGGGTCATGCCCGCTCGTTCGCGCTCGGCGGACTGCTCGTCGGGCTCGCGACGTTGTCACGCAACGATGGGTTGCTCGTCGGCGCGACGCTCGGCCTCGCGTTCCTCTATGACCGCTGGCGGGCGTGGCGTTCCGGGGGCTCGCGGCGGCCCGAGATCCCGCTCTGGGCCGCGGTCGCCTGCGCCGGACTATTCCTGGCGATCATGGCTCCGTGGTGGCTCCGCCAGCTCGAGGTCTTCGGTCAGCTGTCGCCCTCGACGGCATCCGGCAAGGTCCTCTACATCCGATCGATCGAGGAGTGGAACTCGATCACGACGCCGGCGACGCTCGATCACCTGCTCGGTCAGGGGTTCGGCCCGCTCGTCATGAGCCGGATCGGCGGGTTCGTCGCTGCCGTCGGAATCTTCACGACACTCATTGCGGGCGGGATCCTCCTACCGCTGATGCTGATCGGCGGCTGGGCAAAACGCCGATCGGTCGACTTCGGACCGTTCTTCACCTACGCCGCGATCCTCTTCGCCTTCTCCGCGCTCGTGTCCGCGGTACACGTTCCGGGAGGGACGTTCATCCACTCCGCGGTCGCCCTGGCGCCGCACGCGTACCTGCTGGCGCTCGAGGGCATCGTGGTCGCCGTTGCCTGGATCGCCGCGCGCCGTCGCCGCTGGGATCGGGAGGCAGCGACGAAGCTGTTCGTGACGGCCGCCGTCGGGTTCGGCGTTCTCGCCGCGAGTGTCACCGCGCTCGCCGTCCAGGGACGATGGGAGCGGCAGCGGACGGAGCGTCGGGCGGTCGCCACGGCGCTCGACCGTGCCGGGGCCGCGCGAGACGAGCGGATCATGACGATCGACGCGGCCGGCTACCGCTATCACACGGGTCACGGGGGCGTCGTCTCGCCGAACGATCCAATCGAGACGATCGAGGAAGTGGCGCGGGCGTATCGAATCGAATGGCTGGTCATCGAGCGCGATGGTGCCGTGCCGGCCCTGGGACCCGTGTTCTCCGGCGAATCACGGCCCCGCTGGATCGGGCCGCCCCTCATCGCGATCCCGGGGCCGGACGGCGAGACGAACGCCACGGTCTACCCGGTCTGCGTCAGCCCGGCCGACGCGCGCTGCGCTGTCACCGCGATGGAGGCGGCACCGTGAGCCGTCGCGAGATCCTGTTGTCGGCCGCCGCGGTCTTCGTCGTCGCCCTCGTGGTCAGGGCGGTCGTGGCGTCGCTCGTCGTCTTCCCGCAGCCGGAGGACACGGCCTACTACGTTGGCGTAGCACGCAATCTTCTCGAGGGCAACGGGCTGACCAGTGGCGCGATCTGGAGCTACGGGACTCCACCGCTGTCGTTCCCACGACCGGCGTTCGAGGTCTGGCTGCCGCTGCCGACGTTGCTCGCCGCCATCCCGATGGCCATCCTTGGCCCGACGTTCGAGGCGGCCAAGGTGAGCCCCGTCCTCGTCGGGTCGATCGTCCCGGTTCTCGCCTGGCGCCTCGGCGCCGACGCGGCGATGGAGCGTCGCCTCTCGCACGGCCGAGTGCGGGTCCTGGCGCTGGGGGCCGGACTGACCAGCGCCGTCTACCTGCCGCTCGTCCTCCACTCCACCCTGCCCGATTCGACGATGCCGTTCGCCGTCCTGGCCCTCGCCGCGTGCCTCCTGATCCCGCGCCTCCTCGGTGACGCCGGGCGGCTGCGATTGACCGACGTGAGGCTTGTCGGGCTCGGCGTCCTGATCGGGCTCGCCGCCCTCACCCGCAACGAGGCCGTATTCATCGGCTTCGTGTGGCTCGTGGCCGTCTGGCGGATCCCGGTCCTTGATCGCCGCCGGAAGGTCCAGCTCGTCGCCGTCCCGGCCGTCGTGGCACTCGTGTTCTTCGTGCCGTGGATGGTCCGCGACTGGATCGAGTTCGGGAACCCGCTGCCCGGTCAGGCCTTGTCCAATGCGCTCTCGGTGACAGGATTCGACATCTTCGCCTGGAACGATCCGCCGACGATGTCGCGCTACCTTGCCGAAGGCCCGGCCCGCCTTCTCTCCATGCGCGTGGAGGGCGTCGGCCACAACCTGTTCACGGTCCTCTTGCTCCCGGGCATGCCAGCCTCGTTCGTGGGGCTCATCGCCCTGCCCTGGTTCATCCGCCTCCGGGCCCTCCAGTCGCTCGTTCTCCTCTCGATCACGACCTTCCTCGTGACGAGCCTCCTCTTCCCGGTGTCGACGACCTGGGGCACGTATCTCCATGCCGCCGGGCCGGCACACGTCCTCCTGATCGTGAGCGCGCTGCTCGGTCTCGACGCCGGAATCGAGCGGGTGGGCCGCATTCGGGGTTGGACGCGGCCGGTCGCCTGGCTCGGCGGTGCCCTGACCATCTCGGGCTCCCTGCTCTTCATGGCCGCATTGCTCCCGGCGTTCGGCGGGATGTCCGGGGCGCTGGGCCAGCGCTACGAGGCCCTCGCCAGCCAGATGGCGGCGATCGGCCTGCCGCTAGACGAACAGGGCCCGATCATCACGAACTTTCCGATCTGGCTCTCGGAGTCGACGGGTGCCAGGGCACTCGCCCTGCCGGTCGAGAGCCCGGCGGACGTTCTCGACCTGGCGAGCCGCTTCGAGGGGACCCGATTGCTGATCCTCCACGATACGCACGGTGACTGGCCGGCGGTGCTCGATACGAACGCCGCCGGGGCGGAGTGCTTCGAGGAGATCGACCTCGGCACACCGGCCGACCCACGATTCGCCAACGCGCTCGACGACACCCGCGTCTACCGGCTCGTTTGCCCATGAATGGCGACCCCTATACTCGGAAGCCGATGGACGCTGCACGCACGGATCCCGAGTCCCGCGCCGACGCCGCGCACGACCAGCTCGATGCCGGCGACCCGGACGAGTCGATCGAGGTCGTCGAGGCGAGGATCGATTCGCTCCACGCCGAGGCCAGTGCGGCCGTCAGTTACAGCGCCAACACCCTCCGAAGCATTCGCGAGCGGTACCGATCCGCCTACAACGAAGAGCTGCGAGGCTGGCAGGCGCTGAGGGACGAGCTTGACCTGCTCGAGCGCCGCGGCCCGGACGCCCGCCCACGGCTCATCACGGCGCAGGATGGGCCGGAGGACGCGGCTGGGGCCAAGGCCGCCGAGGCGACCGAGGCGGCGGAGGCCGCGGAGGCAGGGGCTGAGGACGCTCGGGTCCGGACCCTGCGAGCCGACGTCGATTCCCTCGGTCACGAGCTCGGCAGCCACCAGACCGAACTTGCCAAGCTGGACGTCGCCCTTCGCAACCTCGAGAGCACGTGGCTGTTCCTGAAGCGGGGCGACGTGAGCCTTCGCGGAGGCGAGGGCCTCCCGACGGAGATGCAGATGCGCATCGTGGAGGCACAGGAATCGGAACGCACCCGGCTCGCCCAGGAAATCCACGACGGGCCCGCCCAGGTCCTGTCGAACGCGATCTTCCAGGTCGAGTACATCGAGCGTGTCATCGACCACGACGATCGTCTGGCCCGGACGGAGCTGCGGTTCCTCCGCGAGCTGCTCCGGCGCGAGCTCGGGTCCGTGAGGACGTTCATCAGCCAGTTGCGGCCGCCGGTCCTCGATGAGCTCGGCCTCGAGGGCGCCGTCGCGGACGCCGTCGCCCGGACGACCGCCCTGACCGGGCTCGCCATTACCACCGAGCTGCAGGCTCCGGCGGACCGCCTGTCGGAGGCGCAGCAGACCGTCGTGCTGAGAGTCGTGCAGGAGGCCCTCCAGAATGTGCGCAAGCACGGAGGGGCGTCATCTGTCATCGTCGCGAGCGTGGTTGATGGTGAGGACTGGGTCCTCACGGTCCGCGACGACGGCCGGGGGTTTGATGTTGGAGCGGTGGCGGCTCGTGGCCGTCGCAACTTCGGGCTTCAATTCATGCAGGAGCGCGCAGAACTGATTGGCGCCCACTTCGAGGTGAAATCGCGTCCGGACGGTGGCACCATCGTCCGGTTGGCGATCCCGATGGGAGCATAGGAGACCGCCTAATGGATTATTCGGGACCTGAACGCCGCCGCGGCGGACCGGACCGTCGCGCCGAAGGCGAGCAGACGACGATCCTCATCGTGGATGGCCACGCCCTGTTCCGGGTCGGGATCGCGAACATCCTCGGCCACGAGTCGGACTTCCTCGTCGTCGCCGAGGCCGACGACAGCCGGTCCGCCATTGATCGGGCCCTCGAGACGTCACCCGACATCATCCTCATGGATCTCTCCCTCGGGCCCCCCGGAGGCATCGAGACGACCCAGCGGATCAAGCGCGAGCTGCCGTCGACCGGGATCATCGTCCTCGCCGCCAACGAGGACGAGGACGCCCTGTTCGATGCCATCAAGGCCGGCGCGGCCGCCTTCATCCTCAAGGATGTCGGCCCGGATGACCTCGTCACGATCATCCGGCGCGTCGTGAACGGTGAGTACCTCATCAACGACAAGGTCTTCGCCAAGCCGGCAGTCGCCTCGCGGGTCCTGAAGGAATTCCGGGAGCTCGCGGTGTACGGCCAGGAAGCCGCCCCGATCTTCGCCCCGCTCTCGCCGCGTGAAGTCGAGATTCTCGACAATATCGCCCAGGGCATGACGAACAAGCAGGTCGCCTACGCCCTGTCGATCAGCGAGCAGACCGTCAAGAACCACATGAGCTCGATTCTCCGGAAGCTGTCCGTCAACGACCGGACCCAGGCCGTCGTCTACGCGATGCGCCAGGGCTGGATCCGGATGCCGGAGGATTGATCGGACGGCCGTGCCCTCGATTGAAACCGGCGCAACACCCAACTCCCTGGGCGAGCTGACCGCGCGCGTCACGAGCGAGATCGCGACTCTCGACGGCGAGCTTGCCGAGATCGACATGCTCGTCCAGCAGGCGCGGACGGAGGCCGAGCGGCACGAGCTCAAGCGCGCCCAGGCGGCGGAGAAACTGGCGGCCTTTCCGGAAGCGACGCCGACCGTGGACGTGATCGCCCTCAACGTCCAGCTCGTCACGCTCACCCGCCGGGCCGCGGTCATGGAATCACAGGTCGAGGTCCTCGACGGCAAACGCAAGATCATCGCTCGCTTCCGCGAGTCCCTCGCCGAGATTGCGTCGGGGCTCGGTGTCGCCACCGCGGAGGGAGCCGAGATCGGTGGTAACGGGGCAGACGCAGGCGGGACGGGGGCCGGCGAGCCGTCGTCGCCGGGCATGTCACGAATCGTCCTGAGCGCCCAGGAGGATCTCCGCCGCGACATCGCCAGGGCGATGCATGACGGCCCGGCCCAGAGCCTGACGAACATCGTGCTGCAGGCCCAGATCGTCGAACGCTGGCTCGCGAAGGATCCGGAGCTCGCGCGCGGCGAGGTCCGCCAGCTCGTGTCGATGGTCCAGCAGACGCTCGACGCAACGAAGACCTTCATCTTCGATGTCCGGCCGATGGTGCTCGACGACCTCGGCCTCGTCCCGACCCTCCGTCGGTCGGCCCGGGATCGCGGGCAACGGGCCGGCGTGACCGTGGAATTCGACTCGATGGGGACAGACCGGCGGCTGCCGATGGAGCTCGAGAGCGGGCTGTTCCGGATCCTCGACGAGGCACTCGGCGGCTATCTGGGTGCCGGGCCGGATCGCGTCTCGCTCCGGCTTGACTGGACAGACGAGCGCGTGGAGGGCCGTGTCTCGGCGTCGCGCGACAGGACGAGCGCCGTCGACGACGCTGAGCGCGAGGCCGCCGCCCAGGCGTCGGCCGAGCCCGGGAGCAAGGACCTGCCCCCCGCGCTCGCCGCGATGATCGTGGACCGCCGCGAAAAGGCGGAGGCCGCCGCCGAGACCGCCCGCAACGCGGCGATCGTGGCTCTGCCGGCGAATGCCTGGCGCGAGATCCAGCAACGCGCCGCAACGGTGGGGATCGCGGCGGAGCTGATGCCCGGCGGCGCCGAGCTGCGGATCGGCGTGGACCTGCCGCCAGACGAGCCCGCCTGACCCGGTGGTGGGTGGTGACCGCGCGCGGCCAGGGCCTCGTGGAGTACGGCCTGATCCTCGCTCTCTCGGCCCTCTTCGCAGTCGTCGTGCTGGTCTTCTTCGGCGGGACGCTGTCGGCGGTGCTCGAAGCAATCGGGCAGGCGATTGAGCGTGCGTCGTAGGCGAAGAGGCACCAGCCGAGCGGACTACTAGTTCAGTACGAATTGCCTAGTGTCATTCGCCGATCCGTCGGGGCATAGTGGCGAAGCCCTCATCTGAGGGGCTGTACTCATCCAGGAGGCTACATCCAAATGGCACTCGTTCACCAGTTCCTCGCTTCGCTTCGCCGCGACGAGGAAGGCCAGGGACTCGCGGAGTACGCGCTGATCCTCGCCCTCATCGCGATCATCGCGATCGTCGCCCTGATTTTCCTCGGCGGCCAGGTCTCGACAATCCTCAGCAAGGTCGGCGCCTCGATCTAATCGAGTCTCGCAAGACAAAGAACCGCCGCGTCCTTCGGGACGCGGCGGTTTTTCGATTCCCGGGGCAGGAAACCGCCGGTGGGATCGTGTGCCGTTGGGATAGGTATGTCGCTCCCTTGACACCCCGGGGAGTCGCCCGTACTGTGGCGCCTCCCTCGGTCCCCGAGGAGCTCTTCGAGAGGAGGTGTTCTCAGGCATGTCAGTTCTCAGCGCTCTTATCTCGTCCTTCCGACGCGAGGAGACAGGCCAGGGTCTCGCGGAGTACGCGCTGGTCCTCGCCCTCATCGCGATCATCGCGATCGTCGCCTTGATCTTCCTGGGCGGCCAGGTGTCGACCATCCTCAGCCAGGTCGGCGCCTCGATCTAGGATCCCCAGAATCCGGTTCAGAGAGAGCCGCGTCGCCGAGTGGCGGCGCGGCACTTCTCGTATGAAGCGGTGCGCTCGCGCGACGACCAGACCGATAGGGCTATTGACACCCAAACGTCAGGTCATACCGTGATCCTGCCGGCCATAAAACCGGAAATCTGACAGTCCATCCTCTGGACGGATCCTCTGGGAAAGGAGGTTGAAGCGGATGTCCTCGCTACGGCAGCTCTCCGCAATCATGGACCGCATCCGACGCGCGTCCGACGGCCAGGGTCTGGCCGAATATGCACTCATTCTCGCGCTCATCGCAATCATCGCAATCATCGCCCTGATCTTTCTTGGCAGCCAGGTAAGCGACAAGCTCAGCGTCATTGGGGCCGAACTGCAGTCAGTGCACTGATCCTTCGCGCAATGCGCAACGAACGGCCCGTCCGTATTGGACGGGCCGTTCCGCTTGTCAGCGTTCCTCTTGTCAACGCTCAACCCGGACGCAACGGCCGGCGAACGGAACCTTGCAAATCACCTTTCGACACGCTCGTTTTCCTGCCTATTCCTCCCAATGGTCCTAGCCCTTTGGTATAGTCGCGCGGCTCTGGAGCGGTGCTACAGTGTTGCCACCTGTCACACGGCTCGGGAGATCCAACTTGAAGCGCTCTAATCGTCTTGTCCTGCTCATTGGCGTGTTCCTCGCGATCGTCGCATTCGTGGGAATTGCGTTCATCCTCCAAAGTCCAGGCGGCTCGTCCGGTACGCCCGCCGTGCCTACGACGGCGATGACCGTCATCGCCACTCGCGACATCCCGCTCGGGGTGCCGGTCCAGGCCAACATGCTCAAGACAGAGGTTCGAAACCTCGACGAGCGCAAGCCCAACGCGTTCACCAGCCCGGAACTCATCATCGGCAGCATCACCCGTAAGCCGATCACCACCGGCGCCCAGCTGTCGGCGGAAGACTTCGACGGTGGCGGCGGCGAGATCCTCGACCTCCAGGTGCCCCCGGGCATGCGGGCGATTGCCGTCTCGGTCGACCAGATCTCCGGCGTCGGGACGGTCATCAAGACCGGCGACTACGTCGACATGCTCGTCGCCATCACCGGCGCCGACAAGTTCCCGGTCGTCGAACTCGATGAGCAGACCGATACGATCACGGTTGTCCAGGGAGTCAACAGCACCAGCATCAAGATGCTGCTCCAGGGCATGCAGGTCATCGGCACCCTCCTGCCGACCCCGACGACGGCCGCGGCGCCCCCCGCCGAGGGTGCGCCGCCCGCCGACCAGCCCGGCACGACGCTCAGCGACCAGTCGGAGATCGTCATCCTGGCGGTCACCGCCCAGCAGGCCGAAGTGATCCAGTTCGCCAAGACAGACGGACTCATCACCCTCGCGCTTCGCTCCGCGTCGGACTTCGTCGACGAGAACGGCCAGCCCATCGTTGCCGAGGCCGCCGGGACGACCGGTATCGTCCTCAAGACCCTCATCGATGGTGGCTACGGCGTCATCAAGCCCGAAGTGATCGAGGCGATCCTCCCGACCCAGTAAGCAGCGTCGCCACCGGCGACCGCGAACCCGAGCGATCGACGACGGGCGCCAAGGACCAGCCGGTCCAGCGCCCGTCCGCCGCTCAGGCAGAGACAAAATCGCAACAGACGTAAGGTAGAAGAAGAACCGACATCCTGATGGCCGACAAGATCCGTGTCCTCATCGTGGACGACATCCCGGAGACCCGCGACCACCTGACAAAGCTTCTCGGCTTCGAGAGCGACATCGAGGTGGTCGGGGCGGCCGCGTCCGGCGCCCAGGCGCTGCAGCTCGCGGCCCAGCTCTCGCCGGGCGTCGTGTTGATGGACATCAACATGCCCGACATGGACGGCATCACCGCCACCGAGCGCCTCAGTGCGGAGGCCCCGGACGCCGCCGTCGTCATGATGTCGGTGCAGGGCGAGGCCGACTACCTTCGGCGCTCAATGCTCGCCGGCGCACGCGAGTTCCTCGTCAAGCCATTCAGCAGCGACGAGCTGACCGCATCGATCCGCCAGGTCTACTCGAGAGAGCTCGAGAAGCAGAGCCGCCGGGCGGCCGCTCCCGTCATGGGCGCCGGCGGATCCGGAGCAGCGACAGGTGGAAGCGAAGACGACCGGAACGGGCAGATCGTCGCGATCTTCAGCCCGAAGGGCGGCGTCGGGCGGACGACAATCGCAGTGAACATGGCCGTCGCCGCGGCGACCGAGCTCGGCCAGACGGTCGTCCTCGTCGACGGCTCGTTCCAGTTCGGCGATGTCGGCGTCCTGATGAATCTCGACCCGAAGAACAAGTCGATCGCCGACCTGGTGCCGGAGCTCGAAGCCGGTCAGCCGGAGTCGCTCGACACGTTCGTGATCAACCACTCGTCCGGCGTGCGGGTCCTGCTCGCTCCGCCGTCGCCGGAGATGGCGGAGTTCATCACCCCGACGGTCGTGAAGCGTGTCCTCGAGGCGCTCCGCAAGGACCACGACCTCGTGGTCGTCGACTGCACCTCGTGGTTCAACGAGACGACGCTGGCGATCCTCGACGCCGCGGATACCGTTCTCACGGTCCTCAGCCTCGAGATCACGAGCATCAAGAACATGCGCCTCTTCCTGGAGGTCGCGGACCAGCTCGGCTACGAGCAGAACAAGGTGAAGCTCATCCTCAACCGGGCGGAGCCGAGCCTCGGCATCCGGGTCGCCGATGTCGAGAACTCGATCGGCCGGAAAGTCGACCATTCCATCGTCAGCGACGGTCGCAGCGTCGTCTACGCCCTCAATCGGGGCGTACCCTTCTTCCTATCAAATCGGGAGGCCCAGGTCTCCCAGGACGTCCTTCGGCTTGCCACTGCGGTGGCGGGCGAACGGGTCTCCGTCCCGGAGGACGAGCAGCCGCGAAAAGCCGTTCAGAAAAAGTCGTTGTTCTCATTCCGATGATTATGTCGGTCGTAGCTTGCCCAACGGGGCGATAAGAGGTCTGATGCGATGTCACTCCTGAAGAGGATCGAGAGCGCTCGACCGGGGGCCGGTCCAGCGCCGGCGCCCGGGGTTCCAACGGCTCCGAGTGGGGGGTCCGGCCCGTCGGGCGGCCTTCCGCCGACTCCGTCCCAGCGCCTGATGACCCAGGCCCCGGTTCGCGAGTCGTTCCGGGACGTCAAGTTCAGGATCCAGAGCCGCGTCATCCAGGACCTGGACCCCAAGCTCGACCTGTCGAACCAGGTGGAAGTCCGCCGCCAGATCGAGGAGATCTTCGGCAAGGTCATTGACGAGGAAGGCCTCGCCCTGACCCGCGCCGAGCGCGTCCGGATGCTCGAGCAGATCACCGACGAGATCATCGGCCTCGGCCCGCTCGAGCCCCTTCTCAGGGACGAGTCGATCTCCGAGGTCATGGTCAACGGCCCCCGCCAGGTCTACATCGAGCGGTCGGGCAAGCTCGAGCTGACGAACGTCGTCTTCCAGAACGACGATCACGTCATGCGGATCATCGACCGGATCATCGCGCCGATCGGTCGCCGCGTCGACGAGTCGAGCCCGATGGTCGACGCCCGTCTGACGGACGGGTCGCGCGTCAATGCAATCATCCCGCCGCTCTCGCTCGTGGGACCGGTGATCACCATCCGCAAGTTCTCCGCCGCGCCGTTCACGACCGAAGACCTCATCCGGTTCGGCACAGCGACATCCGACATGTTCGACTTCCTCCGGGCGTGCGTCGAGGCTCGCTTGAACCTCTTCGTCTCCGGCGGCACCGGCTCCGGCAAGACGACGACGCTCAACGTCCTGTCGTCGTTCATCCCGAACGACGAGCGGATCGTGACGATCGAGGACGCGGCCGAGCTGCAGCTCCGACAGGAGCACGTCGTGACGCTCGAGTCACGCCCGCCGAACATCGAAGGCAAGGGCGCCATCCCGATCCGCGAACTCGTCCGCAACTCCCTCCGGATGCGGCCCGATCGCATCATCGTCGGGGAGTGCCGCTCCGGCGAGGCCCTCGACATGCTCCAGGCCATGAACACGGGCCACGACGGCTCGATGTCGACGGGCCATGCCAACAGCCCCCGCGACATGTTGTCCCGGCTCGAGACGATGGTCCTCATGGCCGGCGTCGACCTTCCGGTCCGCGCCATCCGCGAACAGGTCGCATCAGCAGTCGACCTGATCGTCCAGCAGAGCCGTCTCAAGGACGGCACGCGACGCATCGTCAATATCACCGAGGTCCAGGGCATGGAAGGCGACGTCATCGTCATGCAGGACGTCTTCGTCTTCGAGCAGACCGGGGTCATCGAAGGCAAGATCCAGGGTCGCCTCAAGCCAACCGGTATCCGTCCAAAATTCGTCGAGAAGTTCGAGGTGATGGGGATCAACCTGCCACCCGGCGTCTTCGGCTTCACGTACTGAGCGGGGAGGAGAAGACCTGTGGACCCAATCACGCTGGCAGTCGCCGGAGTGGCCGCGGCGGCGATCTTCCTGATCGCCATCGGCATCGCGACGTCCGGTGGCGGCTCCGCGGTCAGCACCCGCCTCGAGCGCTACGCCTCCGGTAAGGATCCCACCGCAGCCGCGGCCGGCGGTGGTGGCATCAGTGAGCTCATCTCCCAGAGCGTCGCGCTTGCGTCGCTCAACCGGGTCGTCGAGCAGCGCGACTTCGGGGCCAACCTGGCCCGTGATATCGCCCGCGCCGACCTCAAGATCAAGCCAAGCGAATTCCTCGCGATCTGGGCTGCCTCGATCATCGGGGTACCGCTCCTCATGATCATCTTCTCGGTGGCCCTCCCGGCTCTTCGATCGCCGATCGCGCTCCTGCCCGGAGTCCTGTTCGGCTTCTTCCTGCCGCGGATCTGGCTGGGACGCCGGAGGAGCGGCCGCCTCGGGTCGTTCAACAAGCAGCTTCCCGATACGATCACCCTGCTCGCCAACGCACTCCGCGCTGGTTCGTCCTTCCTCCAGGCCATCGAGCTGGTCGTCCGCGAGTCCCGACCACCGATCTCGACCGAGTTCGGGCGAGTCATCCGCGAGGTCAACCTCGGCCTGCCGTTCGAGCAGGCACTCGAGAACATGGTCCGGCGCGTCCGGTCAGACGACCTCGAGCTGATGGCGACCGCCATCTCGATCCAGCACACGGTCGGCGGCAACCTCGCCGAGATCCTCGATTCGATCGCGTACACGATTCGCGAGCGGGTCCGGATCAAGGGCGAGATCAAGACCCTCACCGCCCAGCAGCGGTTGTCGGGCTACGTCGTCGCCGGTCTACCGATCGGCCTCGCCGGCTTCCTCTTCATTGCCGCACCGAACTTCATGGATGCCATGTTCCTCAACCCGCCCGAGATCCTCGGCCTTCCGGCCGGTGTCGTCGTCCTCATCTTCGGTGGCATCATGATGTTCATCGGCTTCATGCTCATCCGCAAAATCGTCGACATCGAGGTCTGAGCTGATGCCCGTCAACCTCCTTCCGCTCATCATCGCCGCAGTCGCGGCGGGGGCCATCCTCCTGATCTTCGTGGGCCTGACCGGCAAGTCCGCGGTGGATCCAGTCCAGGCTCGCCTCACCCAGCTCGGCGCCATGCAGGCGAAGAACCTCGAGGAGCTCGAGCTGCAGCAGCCGTTCCTCGAGCGAACGCTGCGTCCCCTCGCCGCAGCGCTCTCCGGACGAGTCTCGCGAATGGCGAGCAGCTCGTTCCAGGAGAAGGCCGAGAAACGCCTGGCGCTCGCCGGCAATCCGGGCAACCTCCGGGTGGCCGACTGGCTGGCGGTCAAGGCCATCGGCGCCGTCGTCGGGGCGATCATCTTCGTGATCCTCTTCGTCATCGTGGGCGTCATGGCCTTGCCGATCCCGCTCAACTTCGGGTTCGCAATCGTGGGCGCCTTGCTCGGCTACACGGTCCCGGAGTTCTGGCTCGGCGGGCGCGTCAAGAAGCGCCAGCACGCGATCCTGCTCCAGATCCCGGATGCTCTTGACCTGCTGACGATCTCCGTCCGAGCCGGCCTCGGCTTCGACGCGGCACTCGGCAAGGTCGTCGAGAAGCTCGTTGGTCCGCTGACCGAGGAGTTCCGGCGGGCGCTGGCCGAAGTCCGCGTCGGCAAGGCACGCCGCGAGGCGCTGCGGGACATCGTCCCGCGGACCGAGGTCGCGCCCCTGACGAACTTCATCGGCGCGATCATCCAGGCCGAGCAGCTCGGTGTATCGATCTCGAAGGTGCTCCAGGTCCAGTCGGAGCAGCTCCGGATCGAGCGTCGCCAGCGCGCAGAGGAGCAGGCCGCGAAGGCGCCGATCAAGATGCTGTTCCCGCTCGTCGGGTGCATCTTCCCGTCGCTCTTCATCGTCATCCTCGGGCCGGCCATCATCCTCATCGTCCTCAACCTCGGGAACTCCGGTTAGCGGAACAGCGAACGTTCGCGGTTCTACCGCGGTCCCAGGTGAAGGAACCCGCTGACGACTCCGGGCTGGACGCCCCGGCCCGGAACCTGACGCGCGACGCCGTGCTTGCACGCCACGTCGAGACCGCCGAGGGTCTCTGGGGCAAGTTCAAGGGCCTGATGGGCCGCCCGTCGCTCGATGCCGGTGCCGCCCTCTGGCTGCCTGATAGCAACGGGATCCACATGATGTTCATGCGGTTCGCCATCGACGCCGTGTTCCTCGGGCGCCCCGACGCCGACGGAACCCGCCCGGTCGTGTCGGTTCACGAGCGACTTCCCGCGTGGCGCGGGCTCGTGCCGCTCGTCAGGGGGGCTCACGGCGTGCTCGAGCTGCCTGTCGGAACGATCGCCGCCACATCGACGGCCGTCGGGGACCGCATCGCCCTGAGTTGACCGCGAACTCCGCGCCAGTCAACGCTCGCGAGCGACGGTCGCCGCCGAGACCCCGATCGCACCAGCCTCGATGAGCGCCTCCGCGCAGGCTGCCAGCGTGGCGCCCGTCGTGACGACGTCGTCGATGAGGATGATCCAGCGGCCGGTCAGCGGTCGCGTTGTCGCGGCCCGGCTCGATGCGGGCCTTGGGCGCAGGCGGAAGGCACCCTGGACGTTCGTGGCTCGGGCGGATCGATCGAGGTCGAACTGGGCGATCGTGGCGCGGGACCGCTCGAGAATCGCCGCGCACGGGAGCCCGAGGTCTCTCGCAGCTGAGCGAGCGATCAGCTCAGCCTGGTCGTAGCCGCGCGAGCGCGCCCGATCCGCGTGGACCGGCACCGGGACGATCAGGTCACCGCCGGCACCCGCGATGCGCCAGCGCCGTGCGATCGCGGCCCCGAGCGGGGCCGCGAGCCGCTTCTCTCCGGCGTATTTCAGCTCGTGCAGGGCGTCCCTGATCAGCCCGGTGAACGGCGCGCACCATTCGAGTTGCAGGAGTGGCGGCGGCACATCGGACGGCAGCCCGATGGCGATCCCCGCGGGCAACTCCAGCCGGGCGTCGAGCGCAGGCAGGCACGCGGCGCAGATCGGAGGACCCTCGTCGCCGCAGCCCGGGCAACGGGCGGGGAGCGCCAGGTCGAGAACGCGCCTCCCTAGCGCTGCGAACCGACTCATGGGCCGATGGTCGCAGGGAGCGCTTAGCTGCCACCAAACGCGTCGACAGGCTGCGCTGCCCTCGGTCATCGCGCGCTGCATCGAGGGCGGGCCATCCCCCGCGACACGCAGGCTCCTGACGGGCCTCCGACGACGGGTCGGGTGTAGACTCGGAGGGCGGCGGGTCGTCCTGCCGATCCGCCTCAGCCGGCCCAAACACACGCGTCCCAGCGGCGCGCGTTCCGGGGAGGTGAGCTTGAGGACGATCGTCAAGGGCAAGAACTTCGAGGTCCCCGATCGTGTCCGCGCCTACGCGGAGAGGAAGCTGAAGCGCCTCGAGCGGATGCTCGACGATCGCTCGGACGCAGTCGTGGAACTCTCCGTCGAGCAGCACCGGAGCGCCTCGGCCTCGCACATCGTCGAGGTGACGCTCGTCATCGACGGGCAGCCCCTCAGGACGCACGCTGCGGCGGTCAGCCATCGCGCCGGCGTCGATGAGGTTGTCGACAAACTGGAGCGCCGTGCCGTCGACCATCGCGAGAAGCCGCGGGTCCGGGCCCGACCCGAGGAGGAGAAGCAGATCCTCCGGCGCATCGCCGACGGAACGGCGACGACGGATCGCGAGCACCGGATCGTCAAGACCAAACGGTTCGGCATCGAGCCGATGTTCGAGGAGGATGCCGCGACACAGATGGAGGAGCTCGGCCACCAGTTCTTCATCTTCGTCAACGCGGAGAACGAACGCATCAACGTCCTCTACCGGCGGAGCGATGGCAACCTCGGCCTGATCGAACCCGTCGTCGGAGGCGATTACTCGTCCGGCTACTCGAAGGGCAGCCGTCGCTCAAACGGCCAGCACTAGCCGGGACCGCGGGCTCGCCGCGGCGGCTGTGCGGCTGGCCAGGGGTCCGGCCGCGGACGATCCACCGCCATCGGGGCAGCCCGCCGGTACATCCCTCCGTCACGCGTCATGAGGCCGCCGTCGACAAGGTAGCGCCGCAGCGCGGCGACGTCCCGATGCAGCAATGCCAACCGCTGGTTGACTTCACGTTCCTCGTACTCGCGATCCTCGGGGAAGCACGTGTCGAGGAGGTAGGGCAGCAACAACTCGCGCTTCCGCGGCTTGGCCGGGATCGACGTGAGCCGCCCATCGCGGATGAACGCCCGGATCACCTTCTCCTCATCGGTCAGGCGGCGCAGCTCGTCGGCCATGGTCCGAACGTAGCACGCCGGTCCCGGCGATGCGACGTCGGCTAGGATGGCGATCATGCTCCCCGACGGCCGCCGCCTCGGCGCCCACTTGCCCCTTGGCACCGGAATGGTCCGCGCAGTGGATCGCGCCAGGGAGATCGGCGCGAGCGCGATGCAGATCTTCGGCGACAACCCGACGGCCTGGCGGCGACGGGCCGAACCGCCTCGCGAGCAGGCCGCGTTCCGCGACCGGCTCCGCGAATACGACATCCGGCCGGTCGCCATCCACGCCGCCTACCTCGTCAACCTGGCAGGCCCCGACGGTTTCTTCGAACGCTCCGTCGAGGTGCTGATCAACGACATCCGCAGCGCCCCGGGCTTCGCGGCGAGCTTCGTCAACGTCCACACCGGATCGCATCGCGGCGCTGGCGTCGCGGCGGGAACGGATCGAATCGCCGACGGCGTCGCCCAGGTGATTGCCGAGACGAACGCGGGACCGGACGACGCGGTCCTCGTCCTCGAAAACTCCGCCGGTGGCGGATTCGGGATCGGAACGACGGTCGAGGAGCTGGCCGACATCGCCGACGCGATCGCCGCTCGCGGTGTCGCCGAGGACCGAGTCGGCTTCTGCCTCGATACCGCCCACGCCTGGGGCGCTGGCTACCGCCTGTCGGACCCCGACGTGACCGACGAGCTCCTCGATGCCTTCGACAGCAGAATCGGGATCGGCCGCCTGCGGATGGTCCACCTCAACGACTCCAAGTCCGAGCTCGGCTCGCACACCGATCGTCACGAGCATGTGGGCGCCGGGCAGATCGGCGAGGCCGGCATGGCCCACCTCCTTCGCCATCCCCTGCTCGCCGGGGCCACGTACGTCCTCGAGACGCCGGGGATGGACGTCGGCTACGACGCGATCAATATCGCCAGGGCGACCGCACTGGCCACCGGGCGTCCGCTCGAGCCGCTGCCGCCGGGCGCGATGACGGTTCGCGGCAGCCGGGCGCGGTCGGCCCCGGAGCCCGAGGCCGAGCCCGACTCCCAGCCGACACCGGTCTAGGCAGCGGTGCTCGCCCGCCTCCGCGCGTCGATCGACCAGTCGACGCTCGACCGCCTCGTGCTCGTGGGGCTCGTTCTGCTGGCCGCAGGGCTGCGCTTCGTCGACCTCGCGACGCGCGGGACATGGGACGCCGACCAGGGCCACGACATGCTCGTCCTCCGGGCCCTCGTCCAATCCGGTGAGATACCGCTCCTCGGCCCCCCGACCTCGATCGGAGACTTCCACCACGGCGTTCTCTACTACTACCTGCTCGCGCCCGCCGCCGCCCTGAGTGGCGCGGATCCGCTCGGTGTCGTCGCGACGATCGCCATCGCAGGCGTCGCCGCCGTTGCGGTGACGTGGTGGCTCGGCCGGGCGATCGCCGGACCGGTGGCCGGGGCGGTCGCTGGCCTGCTGATGGCGGTATCCGCGAGCGCAGTCGACGAGTCGACGTTCATCTGGAACCCGAACCTGATCGCTCTGTCGAGCTCGGTCGCGCTCGCGGCCGCCTGGCGGGCATGGACAGGCGGCCGAGCCGGCTGGTGGGTCGTCGCCGCCCTTGGCGTCATCGTCACGATGCACTGCCACGTGCTCGGCAGCGTTCTGCTCCCACCGGTCGTCGGGCTCTGGATCGCCGACGTCCGGCGGTTACCCGAGGGCCGCGTGCGGTCAGCCCGCCTTCGGGCCGGGCTCCTGTCGGCGCTCCTCCTGGTGGTCAGCTACGTCCCGCTCGCGATCCACGAGATGACCCAGGACTTCTCGGAGGTCCGAGCGGCGGCCGACTTCATCGCCGGCGGTGGAGAGGCCTCGGCGACGGCTCTGCCGCTTCGCCTGGTGATCGTTGGGCTGCGGGTCCTCGCCTGGCCGCTGACCGGGCTCGTGACTGAAGACCCGATCGCGGCCGTCCTGGCAGCCGGCCTCGTCATCGGACTGCTCGCCTGGCGAGTTGTCGCAGCCACCGGCGCCGAGCGGGCGGCGGCCCGCTGGTTCGCGGCGACGCTGGCCTGGACCATTGCGGCACTGACCGTTCTCGCGAGTGGGCTTGCGACGGTGATCCCCGGCCTGCCGAACGACCACTACCATGCGTTCGCCGATCCCATCGTGTTCGTAGTCGTCGGGATGGGCGCGGCGGCGTTGGCCCGCGGGCGGCCGGGCGTGCGGGGCGCAGCAGGGCGAGACGCGGCCGCGATCGCTGGAACCATCGCGGCTTCCGCTCTCGTCGCCGTCCTCGTGATCTTCAACCTCTCCCGTCAGCCCCCCGCGGTCGTAGCCGACGGTGGCTGGCCGGCCGGGCGGTTGGCCGCCGAGCGGGTGCTCTCGGTTGGTGGATCGCCGATCTCGCTCGTGAGCATCCCGGAATTCAAGTCCGCCGACGCGATGCGCTTTCCGCTTGTCGCTGCCGGCGCTCTCGTCAACCCGGCCTCGGCGCCGGACGCAACGGACGCAGCGACCCACGTCGATCCTGTGCGATTCGCTCTTCGAGGACACGATCGGGGCAGCGTGCGGCGGCCCCGCCGAGGATGCGCTGGTTGGCGATCGCGCACTCGTGGACCGCTTCGAGGCCGCGCCAGGCCGCTGGGTGTCGGTTTACCGTGACACTGCGTTCGCGCGGATGGCGTCCAGCGCGACAGCCCGACTGCGTTCGTCGCGGATGGGCGTCGAGGGCAAGGCGACCCCGAGCACCGGAGCGAGCGCACCTCAAGGTGCGTGAGCGAGGAGCGCAGGGGTCAACGCAGCCATCGGCGTCCAGGCGCGACAGCCGATGCCCTGCAGGCAAGTAATAGCGAAGGCCGGCGCCCCAGACGCCGGCCTTCGCAGTCCCCGAGACCCGGACGTGGAGGGCGTTCCGGGTCGAGCCCTGAGGAGAAGTCTGTTAGATGGCCGCTACGGGCGGCCCTGACGGCCCATGGGTCGACCCATTGGGCGAGAGCTGGACATTCGTGAGGCCTGCCCGACGCCGGCCACGACCGGGCCACCGATGGACGGCTGCGATCGAGTCGCGGGTCGATCAGGCGGACGGGCCTGTGGTCCCTCGGCGGCGGGGAAGGCGCGGCCGAAGCGGCGCATCCGGACGGCCAGGTAGTACTCCATGATCTGCCGGACCTGCGGCTCGCTCAGCATCTCGTCGGCCCTGAGGGCGTACTCGACGCGGGCCGTGGGGTTCATCGCCCCGGCCGTGACGAGGCCGAGATACTGGGCGGTGTCGGCATCCTCGCGAAGCTCTCGCAGGCCCCGGGCGAGTTTCGTCGCCGTGCCGAGCGAGGGCATCCGGTCGCCCCGGATCAACCGGGAGATCGTCGAGTGATCGACGCCGGACTGCTGTGCGAGTTGGCGCTGCGACATCTTCTTGGCTTTGAGCTGGGCTCGAAGCCATTCATTGAATGCGCGGCCGTTCTGGCTGGTCATAGTCTGGTAAGGCGCTCCGTGTCTCGCCCGCGCGGACCGTGCCGCGCTACCTGAACTATCCCGTTTGGGACCCCCCCTCCTGTATCACCCGTTCGTACCGGTCTGGGTACGGCGCGCGGCGAAGGTGAGGTCGGGTCCGGTGCGGTTTGCCCCGGTCTGGGCGGGAGACGGCTGACGCCGCGAGCATTCGATCCCTGATACGACACGATCAGGGAGCCGGATCCTGTGGTGACGACTCGAACCACTCGTCGAGCCCCGGAACGGCCGTTAGCGGGCCGGTTCTGGCTCTGGAACACTCCGCGAGTTGCTGAGCCCCTCCCCGCGCCGCTTGCCGGAGAAGGCGTAGACGATCGAGCCGAAGACGACGACCGACAGGACGCTGATCACCCGATCGACCAGCGTGATCGCCAGGGCCTCCGTCGGTGGCACCCCGTAGATCTGGGTCAGGACGAAGATGATGCCCGTCTCCACCACGCCGATGCCGGCCGGCGTGAAGGGCACGGCCGTGAGGAGCGATCCCGTCAGGGCCACGAAGAAGGCACCGCTGATACCGAGTTGGACGTCGGGGAAGCCGAGGGCCTCGACGACGAGAAAGAGGCGCATTGCCTCGGTCGTCCAGATGAGCCCGGTGATGATGAGGAGCCGCGGCAGGGCCCGCATCCCGACCGCCGAGAACACGCCCTCCTCGAAGCGGTCATAGAACTCGATCACTTTTTGCGGCAGCGGCAAGGCGAGGATCACCCGCCGCCCGAAATTGCGCATCGTCAGGAGCCCGGCCGCCATGACGATCACAACGATGACGCCGATCGCGAACACGATCTCGACCTCGCTCGGCAGCTTGCCTCGGAAGCTCCAGAACCCGGCAGCCAGGCCGAGGACGACGATCGCGAAGAGATCGAGGACCCGCTCGATGAAGACCGTCCCGAACGTCCGGCTCAGCGAGACCGTGCTGTTGATCTTGAGGAGGTAGGCGCGGTACAGATCGCCGAGCTTGGCCGGGACCAGGCAGTTGACGAGCCAGGAGATGTAGATGATCTCGGTGGCATCGCGGACCCGCAGGGGAAAGCCGGTCCCACGGATCAGGATGGCCCAGCGCAGGCCGCGCAGCGGGAATCCCAGGTAGAAGACGACGAATGCCGCGAGCAGGAGCAGCGGGTCGGCCTGGAGGATGAGGCCAGGCAATGCATCGAGCTTGAATCCCGGCAGCGCGCGGATAAACAGGATGAGCAGGAGGATCGGGACGACGAGCGACATGATCGTCCGGGGCTGGCGGAGGCGGCGTCCGAGCGACATTGAGTCGACACGGACCCGGTCCTCGCTGCGGCGCTGGTCCTCGAGCCGGCGATCGTCGCCCGCGCGGCGCTCCGGCTCATGGTCACCCTCCGCGTGACGTCGCTGACGGCTGCGCCTGTCGAACCCGGAACGCCGATCCGTCGCGGGGTATTTCGGACCGGGCGGTACGTCCGGATCGGACGAGGCGTTCGGCCCGTCCGGCCGCTCGCCGCCGTTCAACGGGCGTTCACCTTCCGACCGTTTCCGCGGACGATCTGGACGAGTTTTGCGATCGGCGTGACCGCCCGAACGAAGAATGTCGCCCGCCCGCGGACAAGCTCCACGCTCGGCAGTGCTGCGAGGAGTCCAGCCGGTGAGGACGGATCGCCGTCGACCGCGAGGTAGGCCACCCCGATCTCCATCGCGGAATGTGCGTCAGAAACGGCGACCCCCGGAAGCCCGTGGGCCGCCGCAAAGGTTGCCGCTCGCTGGTTCCCGTCGCCGACCATGATCCGGGCGTTGTGCGCCTCGACCCAGTCGACGAGGGGCGCGACCATCGCCAGCAGCTCGTCGGTGAGGAGCGAGTTGCGGAACCGGTCGAACGGATGCGGGATCCCGACGAGGCCACCCTGGGCCCGGATCTCGGCGATCGCCTCTACGGTCGGCAGGCCGCTCGAGATGGGTCGCTCGAGAAAGGCGCCGATGAGATCGCCGCCTGTCGTCTTCACTTCCTGGCCAACGATCACGGTCAGATCGGGGAAGATTCTGCGGGCGAGCTCGCGCGCGGCGATCGCGCCGTCGATCCTGTCGTGGTCGGTGATCGCCAGGTGAGTCAGCCCCCGCGCGACGGCCGCTCGGATCACCGATTCCGGAGAGGCGATCGAGTCGAAGGATGCCGACGTGTGGACGTGCAGGTCCAGGAACGCACGGTCGCCGCTGGGGCTCCCCGATTGCGCCTGAGCGTGGCTCCTCGTCATCCGTTCCCCTCGACCGCCCGCGGGCGACCGGCACCCATCAGATCGTGGAGACCAGGGACTTCTTGAAGAAGTCGAAGTGCTCGAGGGCGAGGCCGGTGCCCAGAGCGACACAGTTGAGCGCGTTTTCGGCGACGTGGCACGGCACACCGGTCACCTGGGTGAGGAGCTTGTCGATGTTCCGCAGGAGGGATCCCCCGCCGGACATCACCATGCCCTTGTCGATGATGTCGGAGCTGAGCTCCGGCGGGGTCTGCTCGAGGACGAGCCGGACCGCGGCAACGAGCTGCTGGAGCGGCGCCTCGATCGCCTCCATCACCTCGGAGCTCGTGATCGGGATCGTCCGAGGCAGCCCGGCGATCAGGTCGCGGCCGCGGACCTCCATCGTCAGCTCGCGCTCGAGCGGCAGGGCAGTGCCGATCTGGATCTTCACTTCCTCTGCCGTTCGCTCGCCGATCATCAGGTTGTACTTCTTGCGGATGTATGTGGCGATGTGCTCGTCGAACTTGTTGCCCCCGACGCGCAGCGACGTCGATACGACGATCCCGCCGAGGGCGATCACGGCGATCTCGCTCGTTCCACCGCCGATGTCGATGACCATGTTTCCCGATGGTCCGCTGATCGGGACATTCGCCCCGATCGCCGCGGCGAGGGGCTCCTCGATCAGGTAGGCCTCCTTCGCACCGGCCTTGAGCGCCGCGTCGCGCACCGCCCGCTTCTCGACCGAGGTCACGCCGGCAGGGACGCTGATCATCACCTCCGGCCGGGTGAAGCCGATCCGGCCTTTCGTCGCCTTCGCGATGAAGAAGCGGAGCATCGCCTCGGTGATGACGTAATCGGCGATGACGCCGTCCTTCATCGGGCGGATCGCCTGGATGTTGCCGGGTGTCCGACCGATCATCTCGCGGGCTTCCTCACCGACGGCCACGATCCGGTTATCGTCGGAGACCGCCACCACGGACGGTTCCGTGATCACGACGCCCTTGCCCTTGACGTAGACGAGCACGTTGGCCGTTCCGAGGTCGATCCCGATCTTCATGAGTTGGTCGAATTGTTCCCTTCTGCGAGGCGCTCGATCCTGGCGCCGAGGTCCAGGAACTTGCGCTCGATGTTCTCATACCCCCGGTGCACGTGGTGTGCGCCGTGAATCACGGTCGCACCCTCCGCCGCGAGGGCGGCGAGGATGAGCGAGGCGCCGGCTCGCAGGTCGCCGATCTCGACATCGGCGCCGTGAAGGGGCGTGCGGCCGGTGATCATAGCGTGCCCGCCGTCCTTGATCTCCGCATTCGCACCCATCCGGTTGAGCTCCGTCAGCCACTCGAGGCGGTCCTCGAAGATCGTCTCGTGAACCCGCGACACGCCGTTGGCCTGGGTCAGCAGGACTGAGGTCGGCGGCTGCAGGTCCGTGGCAAGGCCGGGATAGGCGGCCGTCTCGATGTCGCAGGCGCGGAATCCGGGCCCATCGATGGCGCTTCCGTCGACCTCGATCGTATCGCGGCCGCAGTTCAGCGAGACCCCGGTCCGGCCGACGGTCTCGATGAAGGCGCCGAGCTCGTTGCAGGGGGCGCCGGTGAGCGTGATCTGGCCGCCGGTGACCGCCCCGGCGACAACGAACGTGCCAGCCTCGATCCGATCCGAGATGACATGGTGATCTGCACCGCGGAGCCGCTTCTTTCCCTGGATCTCGATCGTGTCCGGATACGTCCGCTGGACCTCCGCACCCATCTTCTGGAGGAACGCGATGAGATCGTCGATCTCCGGCTCCTGGGCGGCCGGCCGGATCGTCGTCAGGCCCTCGGCGAGGGTTGCCGCAAGCATTGCGTTCTCCGTGCCCATGACCGACACGAACGGAAAGCGGACCTCGGTTCCCCGCAGGCGGCCCGGCGAGGTCGCAAAGTAGTAGCCGTTGCGATAGTCGATCTGGGCACCTAGCGCGCGCATCGCCTCGACGTGGAGATCGACCGGGCGCCGCCCAATCCGGTCACCACCGGGGTTGCTGATGATCACCCGGCCGAAGCGGCTGAGAAGCGGGCCGAGGAGCATGAAGCTGGCCCGCATCTTCGCTGCCGCCTCGAGCGGCACGAACAGCCACTCCACGTCCCCCGATGCGACCTCGTACGTGTTCGGGGCGGGGTGATCGACAACGACGCCGAGGTCTCGGAGTGTCTCGGCCATGACCCTGACGTCCTCGATCTCCGGGACGTTCGTGAACCGGCAGCGTTCACCGGTCAACGTCGCCGCGGCGAGCATCTTGAGGGCCGCGTTCTTCGAGCCGCTGATCGGCACCGTGCCGCGCAGCGGGCGCCCGCCCTCGATCCGGAACACCTCGCGTGTGACCGGCTCGGGCGTGAACTCCCAGTGGAATGGTTTGGCGTCAGCCACGGACCACTACCCGCGGCGCCGCGGACCCTCGCGATGCCTGCGCTGGGCGAGCCGCTCGCGGAGCAGCGCCGTCTGGAGAGCCACCCTCGCCTGGGCAAGATCCGATGCCTCGACGTGGCCCTCTGCCAGGGCACGTTCCGCCTCGCGGCGCGCCTCCTGGGCCTTTTCGACATCGATCTCCGAGGCCATGTCGGCCGTCTCCGCCATGACGACCACCCTGTCCGGCAGGACCTGGAGGAAGCCGCCAACGATGGCGAACGACTCCTCTTCGCCTCCCTTGCGGATGCGCAACTCGCCGACGCCGAGCGTGGACACGAGTGGGGCGTGGTGCGGCAGCACGCCAAGCTCACCCTCTCCGCCGGGCAATGTCACGGCGTCGACCTCGTCCGAATAGGCCAGCCGCTCCGGCGTCACGATCTCCAGCTGGATCGGCATTGGCTAGCCCTTGCTCTCGCCGTCGGTCGGATCGGCAGGTTCCGTGCCCGATCAGGTTCCGCGCCCGCAGGTTCCGTGCCCGCCGAGGCGGCCTCCGGTGCGACATCTGCTGTCGATTCTGCCTCGCCCTCTGCCGCCTTGCCATCTGCCGCATCGCTCTCGGCGTCCGGCGTGGCCGCGGCGGCCGCTGGCGTCGGCGCGCCCGACGACCCGCCCGATCCGGAGCCGCCTTCCAGCCGGTCGGCGTTGGCCCGGACATCGTCGATGGTGCCGGCCAGGAAGAACGCCTGCTCCGGCAGCGTGTCGACCTTGCCCTCGAGGATTTCCTTGAACGAGGCGACCGTGTCCTTGATCGGAACGTACTGGCCGGCGCGGCCGGTGAAGACCTCGGCCACGAAGAACGGCTGGCTCATGAACCGCTGGAGGCGGCGCGCGCGGGCGACGGTCGCCTTGTCCTCCTCCGAGAGCTCGTCGATTCCGAGGATCGCGATGATCTGCTCGAGGTCCTGGAAGCGCTGGAGGACTCGCTTCGTCTCCTGCGCCACGTCGTAGTGCTCGTCCCCGACGATGTTCGGGTCGAGGACGCGTGACGTGGAGGTGAGCGGATCGACGGCCGGGTAGATCCCGAGCTCGGCGATCGAGCGCTCGAGGCGGATCGTCGAGTCGAGGTGGGCGAAGGTGGTGGCCGGTGCCGGGTCGGTGTAGTCATCGGCCGGCACGAAGACGGCCTGGAGCGAGGTGATGGAGCCGTTCTTGGTCGAGGTGATCCGCTCCTGAAGCGCGGCCATCTCCGTGGCGAGGTTCGGCTGGTAGCCGACCGCCGACGGCATCCGCCCAAGGAGGGCGGAGACCTCCGAGCCCGCCTGGGTGAAGCGGAAGATGTTGTCGATGAAGAGGAGGACGTCGCGGTTCTCTTCGTCTCGGAAGTATTCGGCCATCGTCAGGCCGGTCAGGCCGACTCGCAGGCGCGCTCCCGGCGGCTCGTTCATCTGGCCGAAGACGAAGGCGGTCTTGGCGATGACGCCCGACTCGGTCATCTCGTGGATGAGGTCGTTGCCCTCGCGAGATCGCTCGCCGACGCCGGCGAACACCGACACCCCGGCGTGCTCCTGGGCGACATTCCGGATCAGCTCCTGGATGATGACCGTCTTGCCGACGCCAGCCCCGCCGAAGATGCCGATCTTGCCGCCCTTCTTGAACGGGCAGATCAGGTCGATGACCTTGAGGCCGGTCTCGAAGACCTCGACCTCCGTCGTCTGCTGATCGAAGGCCGGAGCCGACCGGTGGATCGGCAGGGTGTTCGTCCGGTCGACATCGCCCTTCTCGTCGATCGGGTTGCCGAGGACGTCGAAGACCCGGCCAAGCGTGACCTCACCGACCGGCACCGCGATCGGACCGCCGGTATCGAGGACCGAGATGCCTCGGGCGAGGCCGTCCGTCGTCGTCATCGCGACGGCCCGGACCCAGTTGTTTCCGAGGTGCTGCTGGACCTCGCAGACCAGCGGCGGCCCGTCGCGCTGGATGTCGACCGCGTTGTAGATGGCCGGCAGCTTGCCGGGTGGGAACTCGATGTCGACGACGGGGCCGGTGATCTGGATCACCCGTCCGGTCGCTTTGGCTGCGGCTTTCGCCATGGGTCTTCGTCTGCCTCCTGGTTGGGCTTCGCGCGTCTAGCGGGCTTGCGCGCCGGACGCGATCTCGATCATTTCGCGGGTGATGTTCGCCTGGCGAACCTTGTTGTAGGCGAGGGTGTAGTCCTCGATCAGATCCTCGGCGTTGTCGGTCGCGTTCCGCATCGCCACCATCCGGCTCGATTCCTCGCTCGCCTTGCTCTCGAGGACGGCCTGGAAGAGCCGTGTCGCGACATAGCGCGGCAGGAGCCGCTCGAGGACGACACCCGGGCTTGGCTCGAAGATGAACTGGTTGCCGGGGATGCCCTCGGTGTCTTCCGACGGCTCGATCGGGAGCAGCGTGTCCAGGGCCGGCCGCTGGGTCAGCGTCGACACGAACTGGCTGAACACGATATCGATCTTCGCGTATTTCTCGGAGAGGTAGTCGTCGGTGATCAGTCGTGCGAGCGGGAGCACGTCGGCAAACGACGGTCGATCACCGAACCCCTCGAAGTGAGCGTCCATCGGGACGCGGCTGCGGCGCATCGCATCGCGGCCCTTGCGGCCGACGGTGACGACGGCGAGGTCGCCAGCGTGTTCAGTGATCTGCTGGGCGGCAAAGCGGATCGTGTTGGTGTTGAACGGCCCGGCAAGGCCGCGGTCGCTCGTGATGAGCACGATCAGCCGTTTGCCGCCTTCCCGCTTCGCGAGGAGGGGATGCTCCTCGTCACCCAGGACGGTCGCCAGGTCCGCGAGGACCTCGTCGATCTTCTCGCTGTACGGCCGGGCGGCCAGCGTCGCATCCTGAGCTCGCTTGAGCTTCGATGCCGCGACGAACTGCATGGCGCGGGTGATCTGCTTGATGTTCTTGACCGCGGCGATCCGACGCCGGATCTCTCGTTGACTCGCCACTACAGTCCTCGGCCGCCGCCGTCATCGGCCCATGGCGGCGTTGCCGCCTGCGCTCCTCGCTTACGCACCTCGAGGTGCGTGCGCTCCGGTGCTCGGACGGCGCCTTGCCCTGGACCGCCACGGCGGCGGGGTGTCAGTTCTGTCATCGCTTCATGCCAAGAAGAGCTGGCGGAAGGCCTCGAGGGCTTCGTCCATCGACGTCGCCAGCTCGTCGGTCAGGGTCTTCGTCCCGCCGAGCTCCTCGAGGATGTTGGGCCGCTCCGTCTCGAGGAAGCGGTAGAACTGCGTCTCGAACTCCTTGAGCTTCGGCGTCGGGATGTCGTCCAGCTTGCCGGTCGTCGCCGCATACAGGATCGCGACCTGCTTCTCGACCGGCAGCGGCCGGTACTGAGGCTGCTTGACGACCTCGCTGAGCTTCTCGCCGCGGGTCAGCTGATCGCGCGTCGCCTTGTCGAGGTCGGACGCGAACTGGGCGAAGGCTGCCAGCGAGCGGTACTGGGCGAGATCGAGCTTGAGCGGCGCGGCGACCTTCTTCATCGCCTTCGTCTGCGCGGCGGAGCCGACGCGCGAAACGGAGATTCCGATGTTGAGCGCCGGACGCTGGCCGGCGTTGAACAGGTCGGTCTCGAGGAAGATCTGGCCGTCGGTGATCGAGATGACGTTCGTCGGGATGTAGGCCGACACGTCGCCGGCTTGCGTCTCGATGATCGGCAGCGCGGTCAGCGACCCGCCGCCGTTGGCATCGTTCATGCGGGCAGCACGCTCGAGGAGCCGGCTGTGGAGATAGAAGACGTCGCCCGGATAGGCCTCGCGGCCGGGCGGGCGGCGGAGGAGGAGCGACATCTCGCGATAGGCCCAGGCGTGTTTCGACAGGTCGTCGTACACGCACAGGGCGTCCTTGACGAGGCCCTGTCCGGCGACCTCGACCCCGTTCTCCATGACCTCCTCGCCCATCGCGACACCCGCGTATGGGGCGAGGTACTGGAGCGGCGCGGGCTCCTCGGCACCGGCGACGACGACGATCGTGTGATCCATCGCGCCGTGCTCCTCGAGGACGGCGACCGTCTGGGCGACCGTCGACAGCTTCTGGCCGATCGCGACGTAGATGCAGACGAGGCCCTTGCCCTTCTGGTTGATGATCGTGTCGATCGCGATCGCGGTCTTGCCAGTCTGGCGGTCGCCGATGATCAGCTCGCGCTGGCCGCGCCCGATCGGGATCAGGGCGTCGATGGCCTTGATTCCGGTCTGGACCGGCGTGTCGACCGACTGGCGGACGATGACGCCCGGGGCGATCCGCTCGACGGGGCGGGCCGCCGTCGAGGCAATCGGGCCCTTGTCGTCGAGCGGGCGGCCGAGCGGGTCGACGACCCGGCCGAGGAGTGCCTTGCCGACGGGGACCTCGGCGACGCGCCCGGTGGTCTTGACCGTATCGCCTTCCTTGATCGCCTCGGCGTTGCCGAGAATGACGGCGCCGACCGTCTCCTCCTCGAGGTTGAGCGCGAGGCCGAAGACATCGCCCGGAAATTCGAGGAGTTCCGAAGCGAGGGCTGCGTCGAGCCCATAGATCTGGGCGATGCCGTCGCCGACCTCGACGACGGTCCCGACGCTGCGGGTCTCGACGCCGGCGTCGAACGAGTCGATCGCGGACTTGAGGATGCTGGTGATCTCGTCGGAGCGGATGGCCATTGAAACGTTCTCCTACAGGGCGCCCGAGGCGAGCTGGTTCCGGAGCCGCTCCAGGCGGCCAAGGACGCTCCCGTCCATGAGTCGATCGCCGATGCGCACGACGACCCCGCCCAGGATTGCGGGGTCGACGTCGGTCGTGAGCTCGACGCGGCCACCGACGATCTCCTCGAGGCGGGCCGCGATCGCCTTGACCTCGGCCGGCTTGAGCGGCGCGGCGCTCGTTGCGGTGGCATGTGTCAGTCCCTGGCGCAGGTCGTCGAGCCGCGCAAACTCGAGCGAGACGCGCGGCAGCTGCTCGATCCGACCGCGGCGCAAGAGGAGCACCACGAGGTTGCGGACCGGCTCGCTGAGCTTGACGAAGATCTGCTGCGCCGCGTCGACCCGTTCGTCGAGCGGGATCGCCGGATTGGCGAGGACCTGCTCGAGGCTGCCGGACGCCAGCGTGGCCGCAGCGAGATCCAGCTCGCGCCGCCACGTCTTCAGCGTGTCGTCCCGAAGGGCGATCTGGAAGGCGGCTTCGGCGTAGCGGCGCGGGGCCGTGTCTCGGCGGGCCATCAGCTCGTCGAGTCGGCCTGCTGGGCGGTCGTCTCAGACAGGAACTCTGAGACTAGGCGGCGCTCGCGCTCGCTGGTCAGACTCTCGCCGACGACCTTGCTGGCAGCCCGCAGCGCGAGATCGGCCACCTCGGCACGGAGATCACTGATCGCACGCTGTTTCTCGGCCTCGATGTCCGCTGCCGCCCTCTCGCGGAGGCGTTCGAGCTCTGCCTTCGTCGCGAGGATGTCGGCGTCACGGAGGTCCTGGGCGACCTTCTGGGCGCGGGTCAGGATCTCGTTGGCCTCATGGCGTGCCTCCTGGAGCGCGGCGATGCGCTCCGTTTCGGCGCTCTCCCGGTCGCGCCGAGCCTGCTCGGCGTCCCGCAGTCCCTCCTCGATCCGGGTTCGCCGCTCCGCGAGCATCCGACGGAGCGGAGCGAGCGCGAAGACCGACAGGATGGCCAGGAGGACGATGAAGTTGAGCGCCGAGACGATGATCCAGAAGAAGTTGATCTGCAGCCCGGCGGCCTCGCCGGCCTCCGCGGCGGCCGCGACCGCACCGCCCGGCGCGATGCCACCGATCGCAAACAGGTCCACGAAGACGGCCTAGGTTGTGGGCTGGAGGACGATCGCGAGGATCGCGACGACGATCGCGAGCACGCCAAGCCCTTCGGCAAATGCCGCGCCAAGGATGAACTGCGCGCGAATCGTCGGGGCAGCATCCGGATTCCGCCCGATGGCCGTCGCGGCCATCCCGGTCAGGATGCCGATGCCGATGCCCGGTCCGATGACCCCGAGAGCCGCGAGACCTGCGCCGATGTATTCCATTGGGTGTCCTTCCTCCTTCGGGCTCCGGATTGAGTGCCCGGATGCTCGTTCGCTTGGGTTGTTTCCGGTGTCGACTGCGATGTCAGTGGGCCGACCCCTGCTGGACCGAGAGGGGCGGACCGATGTTGCCTTCCGGCAGGTCCGCGAATTCGGGCTCCGCGTGCTCCTCCTCGTGATGGCCCTCCATCGCAATGATGGTGTACATCAGGACCAGCGTCGAGAAGATGAGCGCCTGAACGAAGTTGAGCAGGACCTCGAGCCCGAGCATGCCGATCGGGATGATGGCGATGGTCAGCGCAGTGATGACGCCGAGGGCGACCTCCCCGCCGTAGATGTTGCCGAAGAGTCGCATTGAGAGCGTGACCGGCTTGATGAATTCGAGCATGAACTCGATCAAGCCGACGAACAGGCCAATCACGCCTGCCCCGATCCCCTCCTTGAAGCCCGAGATGGCGAAGAACTTGCCGAGATAGCCGCCGATTCCGAGTGCCCTGAAGCCCTGGAAGTGGTAGTAGAAGAACGCGACGAGGGCGAGCCCGAGCGTCACGTTGAGGTCGCTGGTGGGCGCCCGGAAGTCGGGAATGCGGCCGAAGAACGGCAGCAGGCCACTCCAGTTCGAGAACAGGATGAACAGGAAGAACGTGGCGAACAGCGGAACGTGTCGATTCGCGGCGGCCCCGGCGAGGGAGACGGCCCAGTTGTCGAGCGACTCGTACGCCCATTCGATGATGTTCTGGCCCCGCCGCGGGAGCATCGTCATGCCGCGGGTCATGAGGATCGCTGCGACGATCAGGAAGAGCATCAGCCACCACATCGTGTAGATCGACGCGGTGATGGTCGGATCGAAGAAGACGAGGGCGCCGGGGGGCGGCGCCTGATTCGGGTCAAGGTCGATAACGACGTGGGGCGCCGGCAACTCGAGATTCGCGGTGATCAGATCTGAGATGCCGCTGACCGGCTCGCCCGGATGCCCGAGCGGGAACGGCGGCACGAGTAGGGCCGCCACGATGTCGAGAACGATCACCGCGCCGATGAGGCCAATGAAGAAGTTGCGGCGTGACGGAGGTCGGGCGTCCGCTGGCGCCTTCGCCTGGGCGTCGGTCACGATCGGGTTTGCTCCACACACAGGAGCGCGGCCCACTGCCGCGCTCGGACTCTGGTCTGCCGGGATGCCGGAGCTATTCGAACTTTGCCAGGAACCGATTCATCAACTGGTACATGACCCGCGCCCCCGCCCCCGCACCGACCAGAAATCCGCCGATCGTAAGGAGGGGGTTGGTCCCTAGCTGCCCGTCGGCCCAACGGCCGGCGAGCGCACCGATCAGGGTCGTGACCAGGAGAGCGAACCCCATCTCTCCAAAGAGGGCGAGATATGCCCCGCTTCTTCCGGGCTCGATCATGGGCGACCTGACAAGGCCGCGGGAGTATAGCAGCTGCGCGCTGGAAACGACTCTCCGAGAGCCCTCAGAAGGCACATCCGACGCCGGTCCGACGCCGATCCCGCGCCGGCTCAGGGACTCGCGGGTGGGCTTGGTGAGGACGGTGCCAGGCTCGGGGAGTCGGTCGGCGTCGGGGCGCTGGGACTCGGTGACGGTGTCGGTGCAGGCGACGCCGACGGGGAGGGCGTCGGCGCGACGGTCGGCGTGGGAGCGGTCGTCGGCGCGGGTGTCGGGGGCTTCGAGGTTGACCGTGGCGCGCGTGTGGGTGTCGGTCGCGCGGTGGGGCTCGGCGTGGCACCAGGCGTCACCGTGGGCGACACGACGGTCGGAGAGCCGTCGGGCGTCGGCGACGCCGGACTCGGGTCGAGCGTGGCGGTCGCGGCGAGGGTCGGCTCGGGGCTGGGGCTACCAGCGCCGCCGGCCGATGCCGAAAAGCCCGGCGTGCCGGTCGCTGCGAGCACGCCTCCGGGCTCACGCGGCGCGAGCACGACGGCGAGGACCACGATGGCGAGAACAGAAATGGCCCCGACGCCCACGACGCGACCGCGGAACGCGAGGGCACTCACGGGCCGGCTGCGTGCCCGGCGGCGCCTTGCTGCGTAGGCTGGAACGATCAGTGACGGCACCGGTAGCGGCACCGGGCCGCCCGAGGACATCGGGTGGGCCTGCTGGGTGCCGCGCGAGACGACGAACCGGCTCGGCACGGTGTGGGCGGGTGCCACCGGGGCGCCGCTGCTGTCGATCACCTGGGCGCCGGTCGCGACGACGTCTGGCTGGCCGTCTCCCGCGACCGGCTTCCCGGGACGACGAATCGTCCGGCGGACGAAGTGCATCCCGACCGACTCGTCGATCATCCGGGGAAGCCGCCTCACGCCTTGCGCATCGCGCGGCATGAACCGCAGTGCGACGGCGACGAAGCCGGCGACCACGACGAACGCGAGGAACGCGAGGACGATGAGTTCGATCACCGTGAGCACTCCGGAGCGGCCGGGTGGCGAAGCGCGGGACTCCTCAGGATGCTAGCACCGGCAGCCGTCGATGCAGGGCTCCTCTCAGACGATGGTGCTTCGGTTCACCGTGTATTCGCTACCGTCGCGGCGAGGCCTCCCGTAGCGACGATTCGGACTCGATCCGGCTGTTCGGGCCTCCCAGATCGAGCCGGGCCAGACCGAACAGGACGAGGCCGATCACGACGAAGACGCCGAGGAACGCGTACACCTGGCCCGCGCCCGACAGCAGGAGCGACAGGACACCGAGGGCGGCGCAGATCCCGTAGATCAGCAGCACGGTCTGGCGGTGGGACAGCCCCACGTCGAGGAGCCGGTGGTGGAGGTGGCCGCGATCGGGCGCGAACGGCGAGCGGCGTTGCGAGATCCGGCGGACGATGATCCAGAAGGCGTCGATGATCGGCACGGCGAGGACGAGGAGGGCGACCGCGACCTTCGCCGAGCCGAGGATCGACAGCACGGCGAGCGTGTAGCCGATGAACATCACGCCGCTCGTCCCGACGAACACGGTCGCCGGATGGAAGTTCCAGCGCAGGAAACCGAGGAGCGAGCCGGCGAGCCCGAAGCACAGGACGGCAATGAACGGCTGATTGACCTGGGCCGTCAGGCTGATCATCCCGAGGGTCACGGCCGCGATCAGGGCGACGCCGGACGACAGGCCGTCGAGGCCGTCGATGAAGTTGATGCTGTTGATCATCCCGGAGATCCAGACGACCGTGAATCCGACAGCGAACGGCTCCTCGAGCCGGATGACACCAGGTCCGAACGGGTTGTTGACGAGCTCGACCATGACCCCAAGGCTGATCGCGAAAAAGGCCAGCCCGAGCTGGAAGGCGAACTGCCACCGGGCCCGCAGATCGAAGTAGTCGTCGAGGACGCCGAGCCCGGCGGCCAGCGCTCCACCGAGGAGCAACGCGACGACGCTCTCCGGCCCGACGGCCCGCGGGACCGGCAGGACGTGGAGTTCCGCGTTCACCAGGCCGACGGCCGCGGCGACCACGATGAAGGCCGTCGCGACGGCCACCCCACCGCCGCGCGCGATCGGGACGACGTTGACCCGCCGGTGGTTCGGACGGTCGACAGCGTCGACCCGAAGCGCGATGTTGCGGACGAGCGGGGTGAGGACGAAGGCGATGACGGCGGCAGCCGCGAACGCCGCGAGGATGTACGGCAGCGCCTGTTCGGCGAACGGGCTGAGCCTCACGCCGCGGGCAGCCCCGTCGGACTCGCCGGGCCGGTCAGGCCGGGAACCGGAAAGCGTGCACAGATGTCCGCGACGCGGGCCGCCAGGCGCGACTGCTCGGCAGGATCGTCGCGGTCGTCGATCGCCTCGATGATCAGCCGGCCGATCTCTCGCATCTCGTCCGTGCCCATGCCACGCGACGTGACCGCCGGCGTCCCAACGCGGATCCCGGACGAGGTGTTCGCCGGCTGTCCATCGAACGGGATCTGGTTCTTGTTGACGGTGATCCCGATCTCGTCGAGCAGGTGCTCCGCGTCCTTGCCCGTCACGCCGAGCGACATGACATCGACGAGCATCAGGTGGTTGTCGGTCCCGCCGGAGACGAGCCGCGCGCCACGTCCGGTCAGTGTCTCGGCCAGGACCGCGGCATTCTCGACGGTGCGTCGCTGGTCTCGCCGGAACTCTTCACCGAGAGCGAGCCGGAACCCGACGGCCTTGCCGGCGATCACGTGCATGAGCGGGCCGCCCTGGACACCGGGGAACACCGTCTTGTCGACCGTCGCCGCCAGCGACGTCTTGACCGTCGGGAATCGCTCGGGGTCGACCGAGGAGGGCAGCTCCATCCGGCTGAAAATGAGCCCGCCGCGTGGGCCGCGGAGCGTCTTGTGCGTCGTCGTCGTGACGATATCTGCGTGCGGGAAGGGCGACGGGTGGACCCCGGCCGCGACGAGGCCGGCGATGTGGGCCATGTCGACGAAGAGCAGCGCCCCGACGCCGTGGGCGATCTCGGCCATCCGCTTGAAGTCGATGATCCGGGGATAGGCCGACGCACCGGCAACGATGAGCTTCGGGCGGACCTCATCGGCGAGGGCGGCGAGGGCGTCGTAGTCGATCCGCTCGGTGTCCTCGCGGACGCCGTAGGCCGTGACCTCGTACAGCCTGCCGCTGAAGTTGAGCTTCATCCCGTGGGTCAGGTGGCCGCCCTGGTCGAGCTTCATCCCGAGGATGCGATCGCCCGGCTCCAGGACGCTGAAATAGGCGGCCATGTTCGCCTGGGCCCCGGAGTGGGGCTGGACATTGACGTGCTCGGCGCCGGGGAAGAGTTCGAGCGCCCGCTCCTGGGCGAGGCGCTCCGCGACGTCGACGTACTCGCAGCCGCCGTAGTACCGCTTGCCCGGCAGCCCTTCCGCGTACTTGTTGGTCAGCCAGCTGCCCTGGGCTTCCATGACGGCGGCCGGGACGTAGTTCTCGCTGGCGATCAGCTCGATCTTGTCGTGTTGACGGCGTCGCTCCCCGAGCATCGCCTCCCAGAGCTCCGGGTCGACCGCCGAGATCGGCGCACTGCCGAGGCCCGACCGCTCGGAGATGCTCATCCGTCGCCTCCTGCTCTGGCCGCGCTCACGTCGCGGGCTATCTTCCCACGAACCATCGCGCCCCCGGGCCGACGGAGCGAATTTCGGGCGCCCGGGGTAGGACGCTCAGCTGATGGGGTCTGCCAGACCCGCGGCGCGGAGGCATGCGGCGACGGCATCGACTGGGATCGCGCCTTCGCGCAGGATCCTCGTCTCGTCCGCAGAGCAGTCAACGACGGTCGACGGTGGGCCCCCGCGAGCCGGTCCGCCGTCGAGGATCAGATCGATCGCCTCACCGAGTTGGGCGCGGATCTCCTCCGCATCGGCCGCCTCTGCCATGCCCGACACGTTGGCCGAACTCACCGGCAGCGGCCCGAGAACCGCCGCCAGCGCGCGTGGGGCGGGATGGTCCGGGAGCCTGACCCCGACCGTCGGACGACCGCCGGTGAGCTCGCCCGGCAACGACGATCCAGGGCGCTGCGACAGGACGAGCGTGAGAGCGCCCGGCCAGAACGCGGTTGCCAGCGCCTGGGCTGCCGGCGGCCACACCGTCAGATCATCGGTCTGGCCGGCCTCCGCGAGGAGCAGCACGACGGCGCGATCGACGGGTCGGCGCTTGGCCACGAACAGGCGCTGGATCGCTCCGGGCGCCGTGCGATCGGCCGAGAGGCCATAGACCGTGTCCGTCGGGATCGCGACGACCCCGCCGGCCTGCAACACGCGAATCGCCTCAGACCGGCCGGCAGCGTCGTCGGGGACGACCTTGGCCGTCATCGTGCCTCGCGGTCAGGCCGTCGCGGCGAGATCTGCCGCGACGCGAGCTTCGGCTGCCAGGCGCGCGGAGGAACGGGCCGCGGACGCCGGAGCGGCGAGCACGAGCTGCTCGATCAGCTGGGCGACCCCTTCCTCGGCCAACGGCGGTGCCACGTAACGGCCCGCAGCCCGGACCGGCAGCGGCGCATGCGGCATTGCCGCCCCGTGACCGACTGCCGCGATCATCTCGAGGTCATTGAACTGGTCGCCAATCGCAAGGACGTTGGCCAGCGGCACACCGGCGCGACGCGCGAGCCAAGCGACGGCGGCCCCCTTCGAGACACCCGGGCGGAGGAACTCGAGGAAGCGCGGATGGCTGATCGTGACGGCGGCCCGACCCTCGAACCGCGCACGGGCGACCTCGAGCACGGCGTGGTCGATCGGCCCCTCGGACACGGCGATGACCTTCGAGACCGGCCGCCGCACCCAGGCGATGAGGTCGTCGACCACCACTGCCCGTCCACCGAGGAACGACGAGTAGTCCTCGGCTCGCGGGTCGTCGGCGCGGATGACGAACCGTTCGAGGTGGTTGACGTGCGGGTCGAGTCCGATCGAGCGGGTCCACGCGATCACCTCGCGAGTGGCCGCAGCGGCAAGCGGTCGGTGAAACAGCAATCGCCCGAGGCGCTCGTCGCCCGGCTCGGGGATGGCGCGGATGAGCGCCCCCTGGTAGGCGACGATCGGATCGCGAAGGCCGAGCTCGCGGGCGAACCGAAGGGCGCTCGTCGCCATGCGTCCCGTCGCGATCGAGACCGACACGCCGCGCTCGATCGCCGCGCCGATCGCCGCGCAGGTCCGCTCCCGGAGCTGGAGATGGTCGTCGACGAGCGTTCCGTCGAGGTCGAGGGCGATCAGCCCGATCGGAAAGGCGGGCCCGACGGCCCGCTGCCCCGTTGGCGTCGTCGCAGCTGCGGTCACGTTCCGACCCGCCGTACGACGCGAAGGACGCGGGGAAGTCCGGCGAGATCCGTCTCGACGGACGCCTGCCAGCCGGTGAGCGTCTCCGCGACAGCCGCAGGGGCATCCGATCCCTGATCCGCGCCGATCTCGAGCAGGGCAACACCGTCGCCGGCGAGCACCTCCGGCAGGGAGGCGAGGAGGCGCCGGATGACAGCGAGGCCGTCCACGCCGCCGTCGAGCGCCTTCACTGGCTCGAACGAGGCCGCGACCGGGAGGCCGGCGATCGCATCAGTGCGGACGTACGGGAGGTTCGCGAGGATCACGTCGACTGGAGCCCCGCCCTCCGGCAGGGGCAGTGGCAGGAGATCCGCCTCGATGAACCGGATCGCGTCGCCGACCGCGTGCCCGGCCGCGTTCTCGCGGGCCAGATCGAGGGCGGCCGCCGACGCCTCGGTCGCCGCGAGCATCACGTCCGCTCCGAGGTCCACCTTCCGGCGGCGGAGCTCGACCGCGATGCTGACGATGATCGCCCCGCCACCGGTCCCGACGTCGACGACGCGGACAGGAGCCGGATCGCGCCCGCGGCCGGGCGCGGCAAGGCGGGACATGACCTCCGCCAGACCGAGTTCGACGAGGCGCTCCGTCTCCGGGCGCGGGATCAGCGCTCGCTGGTCAGCCGCGAAGGCGAGGCCGAAGAACTCCTTCAGACCGCGGATGTACGCGACGGGCTCCCCGCGCGACCGCCTGGCGATGCCATCCTCGAACTGCTCGAGCGCGCCGGCGGCGACAGCCTGCTCCGGATGCGCGAGCAGGATCGTCCGCTCAGTCCCGATCGCCGACGCGAGGAGGACCTCCGCGTCGAGGCGCGCCGACGCAGAGCCGGTCCCGCGCAGGCGCTCGATGGCGCTCGGCAGCAGCTCCCCGACCGTCGGTACGGTCATCCTCAGAGCCTGATCGTCACGGACAGGTCGCCGACCTTGCGCAGGACCTCGGCGCTCGTGGTCCCGCGCCACCGGTGGAAGAGCAGGTCGACCGACGCCTCGCCGATCCGGAGGTTCGTGATCGTGACCTTGCCCAGCCAGTCCGGCAGGTTCGGCCGGAGCAGCTCGAGCTCAGTGGCCTCTGCGTGGCCCCGCAGGCCGAGCATCGTCTGGAGGAACAGGAATGACGCTCCAGCGGACCAGGCCTGCGGCGAGCAGGCGACCGGGTACGGAACGGGCATCGGGGCCTTCTCGCGGTCGAACCCGCAGAACAGCTCGGGCAGCCGGAACTCGCCGAAGTGTTGAGCGGCCTCGAATACCTGCCCGACGAGGCGGTTCGCCTCCTCCTGGAAGCCGTATCGCTTCAGGCCGGCGGCCGCGAGAGACGTGTCGTGCGGCCAGACCGTGCCCGTGTGATAGCCGAACGGGTTGAAGCCCGGCTGACCCTGGCCGTACGTCCTGATCCCCCAGCCGGAGAAGAGCGCCGGGCTCATTAGCCGGTCGGCGACGTCGCGAGCCCGGGCCGGCGAGACGATTCCGCTCCACAGGCAATGGCCCGCGTTCGATCCGATCGCGTCGGCCTGCCGCTTCTTGCCATCGAGAGCCATCGCGTAGTAACGCTGATCCTCGACCCAGAACTTCTCCTCGAAGCGGTCCCGGAGGAGGGTCGCCTCGCGCGTGAGCCGGTCGGCGAGATCGATCTCGCCGCGCATTCGGGCCAGCGCCGCCATCCGGTTCTTCGCGTCGAAGACGTAGCCCTGGACCTCGGCAAGGGCAATCGGGGCCGTCGACTCCCGGCCATTCCTGTCCCGGATCGCGTCGCCGGAGTCCTTCCAGCCCTGGTTGAGCAGGCCGCGCGGCGACCGGCGCTCGTACTCGACGAAGCCGTCGCCATCACGATCTCCCCACTCGTCGATCCAGCGCAGTGCGGCCAGCGCGTTCGGCCACAGGCGGTCGACCAACGCGCGATCGCCGGTCCAGTCGTAGGTCGCGCCGAGAAGGACGAGCCAGAGCGGCGTGGAATCGATGCTTCCGTAATAGGGAGAGTGCGGGAGCTCGCCCGCCTTCGCCGTCTCGCCGACCCGGATCTCGTGGAGGATCTTGCCCGGCTCGGCGTCGCGCCAGTCGTCGACCTCCGTCGCCTGGAACGAGGCGAGAACGTCGAGCGCCTCCACGGCGATCTGGGGACGGAACGCGAGCGTCTGGAACGCGGTGATGATCGAGTCGCGCCCGAACAGCGTCGTGAACCACGGCACGCCCGCGGCGACGTACCGCTGGCCCTCTCGCGGCCCGTCGTTGACCAGGAGCCGGAGGTCGGCGACGCTCCGCCCGATCGTCAGGTTGAAGAGCTCGTTGTCGGTCGCGACGGAGGTCGTGCTGCGGGCCCATGCGTGGTACGCGGCGGCACCCTCGTCCGCGGCAATGCGCGGTGGCTCGGGGAAGAGCTCGCCGACGTCGGGCGGCGGCGTGGGCTGACCCGGCGCGGTGCTGACGCGGTCCTCGGAGATTGGCGCATCCCCCGCCCAGACGATCCACGACAGCTCGTGCTCGGCGCCCGCCGCGAGCTTCCAGGTCCAGCGGTATCGGATGCTTCCACCCAGCTCCGGGACATCGACCGGCATGACCGGTTCGACCGTGCCCGGCTCGGAGAAGGCGAGCCACGTCTGGCGCCGGCGGCGGTCGAGCCCCTCGTAGCGGAACGTGACGCGGGACCCGGTCGCGGCGATCGGGAGCAGCGTCCCGCGCTCCCGCGGGTAGCCCCGGACTTCGAAGATATCGGCGGCGTCATCGGCCAGCTCGATCATGATGTCGACCGTCTCGTCACGCTCGGCGAAGTTGACGATCCGGATCCGCTCCTCGAGGGCGACACCGGTCAGCAGTCGCTCTCGGGTGATGCCCAGCTTCTTGCCGCTCATGCCCTGCCCCGGCTGGATCTTGTCGTTCGGGTTCCGGTCGAGGGTCGGGTTCGTCAGCTGGATCACGCCGCGGTAGTTCGCCCCCGTCGAGCCCTGGAGGACGACGGGCCTCGCGCTGCCGACGCGGAACACGGAGCAGGACAGAAGGCGGGTGTCGTCGCGATAGAGGCCGAGCCCCCTCGAGTCGGAGTGGATGTCGCCGAACTGGTCGGTCAGGAGAAAGAGGTTGCCGTGCTTGAGGACCTGGACGCTGCCGAGGTCTGTCGCCTTCTCGATCGGGATCAGCCGGGGCTCGATGAACTGCACGCCCGCCACCCGGCGACTTGGCGCCGTCACGACGAGTCCCGACCACCCTGTCGACGGTCGTCGCGGCCCGGGCCGGCCTGGTCTCACGCGCCATCGTCGGCCTCCAGTGAGCGTCGCGAGCCGCTCCGCCTGGTCGGCCATGATCAACGCGTCGATCAGCCGGTCGATCTCGCCGTCCATGACCCGTGGCAGCGCCGACAGGTCCATCTTGATCCGGTGATCGGTGACCCGGTCCTGCGGGAAGTTGTAGGTCCGGATCTTGTCGGATCGGTCGCCCGATCCGACCATCGAGCGGCGAGCGACCGAGTCCGCTTCGCGCTGCTCGGCCTGCTGGCGATCGTAGAGCCGCGACCGGAGGACCGCCATGGCCTTGGCCTTGTTCTTGTGCTGGCTCTTCTCATCCTGGATCTCGACGACAAGGCCGGTCGGCAGGTGGGTGATGCGAACCGCCGAGTCGGTCGTGTTGACGGACTGACCGCCCGGCCCCGAAGACCGCTTGACGTCGATCCGGAGATCCTTCTCCTCGTCGATCTTGATCTCGACCTCGTCCACCTGGGGCATGACCACGACCGTGACCGTCGAGGTGTGGAGCCGGCCGGACGACTCGGTAGAGGGGATGCGCTGGACGCGGTGGACGCCGCCCTCGAACTTGAACCGGCTGTAGGCGCCGTCGCCGTGGATCTGGAGGATCGCCTCCTTGACCCCGCCGATCCCAGTCTCGCTCAGGCTCAGGAGCTCCGGTTTGAACTTGTGGCGCTCCGCGTAGTGGACGTACAGCCGGTACAGCTCTGCCGCGAACAGCGCCGCCTCGTCGCCGCCGGCGCCCGCCCGGATCTCCATGATCACGTCGCGGTCGTCGTTGGGGTCCCGGGGCAGGAGGAGAATGCGGAGTTCGTCGAGGAGCCGGGTCTCGTCCGCGCTCAGCCGGGTCATCTCGTCCTCGGCCATCGACCGCATGTCGTCATCGCCGTCGCTGGCGTCCCGGAGCTCGCGCGCCCCGGTCAGCTCTGCCCGAGTTGCCTCGAGGCGCCGGAATGCCGCCACGACGGGCTCCAGGCGAGCCATCTCCTTGCCGAGCCGCCGGATCGCGTCCGGGTCCGAGTTGTTCTCCGGGAGCGCCAGCTCCGCCTGCAGGTCGTCGTACTGACGTGCGACATCGCCCAGCCTGGCGTCAAGGTCCGTCGCGGCCATCGCGACGTTCACACCCCCGGAAGCGGCGGGTCGATCGTGACGGGTGTGACCGTCTCCGCTTCCTGGGTGGGCAAGGCCCACGCCCACCTTGGCCGCCCCGGGCGGTGGCAGCGGCTCACGAGACAGGGTCCCGCTCCCTGCCGGAAGCGCCTCGCCGTCGGCCTCGAGCGCCTGCTCCATCGAGACGATCGCGACCTCGATCATGTCCGGCGTCGGCTGCTTGGTCGTGATCATCTGGACGAGGATCCCTGGGTACATGATCGTCCGAACGATTGCGTTGCCGCGATGTCGGGCGCCCCATTTGAGGATCTCGTAGGCGACAGAAGCAATGACGGGGATCAGGAGAATCCGGCTTGCAATCATCACCAGCGGTTCCTGGCGGCCGACGAGGCTGAATGTGATGATCGACAGGGCGATGACGACGACGAGGAACTCCGTGCCGCAGCGCGGGTGGGCCGTCGGATGCTTGCGGACCTCGTCGACGGTCAGTGGACCGCCAGCCTCGAGCGCGTGGATCGTCATGTGCTCGGCGCCGTGGTACTGGAAGACTCGGTGGATCTCCGGCGAGCGTGACACCAGCGCCAGGTAGCCCAGAAACAGCCCGACCTGGATCACTGCCTCGAGGGCGGGCTGGGCCCATCCCTGAGTGGAGCCGGACGTCGCGACGCTCGAGACGAACAGCGGCAGCAGCGTGAAGACCGCGATGGCCACGGCGAAGGTGATCAGTAGCGTGATCACGATGGGACCCTTGCCCAACTCGACGCTCTCCTCGCCCTCCTCGCCGCTGCCGGCGGCCTGGAGCGAGGCGCTCCGGACAAGCCAGCGGGTGCCGACGACCAGCGTCTCGTACAGGACGATCAGGCCGCGAACGAAGGGCATCCTCGCCCAGCGCGAGCCGTGGAACCCCGAGTCGAGCCGCTCGGTGGCGTAGACGATCCGGCCATCCGGGTGCCGGAAGGCGACGGCGATCGCATGGCGACCGCGCATCAGGACTCCCTCAATCAGAGCCTGGCCGCCGTATGAGTAACGAGGCATCGCGGGAAGTCTAGCGGGTGTACTCGATCGCGCCCCGATTAGTGTCACGGAAGCGGTGCCCGCCGGCGCCACTCCTGATGGTCCACCCTCGGGCCGCTGCCCGCTAGCCCGCCGCGGCGATCTTGGCCGTGGCGCTCTCGATCCGGTGCCGCGCCGCCTCCACGTAGCGATCGTCGATCTCGATCCCGACGAATCGCCGGCCCAGCTCGACCGCGGCGACGCCCGTCGACCCGACGCCCATGAACGGGTCGAGAACGAGGTCGCCGGGCGCGCTCGCCAGCTCGATCAGGCGCCGGAGGACGCGGAGCGGCTTCTGGGTCGGGTGGACGGGATCCTTCACCCGCTCGTTGCCGCTGCAGATCGGGGCCTCGATGAAGTTGTGCATGTCGCGCTGGCGGGTGAAATTCCACGTGTGGCCCTTGTCCCAGCAGCAGACGATCAGCTCGCAGCTGTTCAGGAAGCCGACCCGACGGAGCTTCGGCGGCGGGTTCGTCTTGTGCCACACGATGAACTGGAACGTATCGAACGCCGGATCGAAGACCCTGTGCCAGTGACCGAGCATGTTGTAGCTCGTGAAGGCGAAGATCGTGCCGGTTGGCTTCAGGACCCGCTTGAATTCCGACAGCCACTCCGCCGGTTCGAACGTGACCTGGTCCCAGGCGGCGACATCGTTGTTGAAGTCGGATCGCCAGGCCATCTTGATGTTGCCGGTCGAGTAGCCACCGAGGTTGTACGGCGGGTCGGTGCAGATGAGGTCGACGCTGTGGTCGTCGATCTGCGCCAGCAGCTCGCGGCTGTCGCCGAGCCAGGTCGTCACGTCATCGAGCACGACCGAATCGTATGGGTTGCGAGGCCGGAGTGTCACCCGACCGCGCGCCCGGGAATCGAACGGCGGGCCCTCTCGGACCCGCCATCGTGGTCGGCCGGAACGCGACTAGGCCTTTGCCGTGCGCTCCAGGCGCTTCTGGAAGCGCTCGACCTGGCCGGCGGTGTCGATGATGTTCTGCGTCCCCGTGAAGAACGGGTGGCAGTTCGCGCAGACGTCGACGCGAAGCTCCGGTCGGGTGGAGCCAACCGTCCACTCGGTGCCGCACGAGCCGCAGTGGACCTTCGCTTCGTAGTACTTGGGATGGATGTCGGGCTTCACGGGTGAATTCTCCTCCGACGCCGTCCGCGCAGGGCCATCGCCCCGCCGGTGGTCGCCGGCTACCTGATTTGCTCTAGGCCTCGGCCGCTGCGGTCGAGCCTGCTGGCGGGCTTCGACGCTTTCCGCTTTGGGGCCGCGGTCGCCGCCGTGGCGCGCTCGGCCTTCGCCGCCTTCTTCGCCGCGGACGCGGCCTTGGCGGCAGACTCTCTGGCCGCGGTAGCCGCGACCTCGTCGGCCGAGATCACGCGGATCCGCTTCTTGCTTTTCGTCGCGTGCTCGAACCGGACGTGGCCGGTCGTCGTCGCGAAGACCGTGTAGTCGCGGGCGAGGGCCGCGCCGGTCCCGGCAAGGAACGTCTGGCCACGCTGCCGGACGATGATCGAGCCGGCCGGAACGAGCTGGCCGTCACCGACCTTCACGCCCAGCCGCTGGCCGACGCTGTCGCGGCCGTTCTTGACGCTGCCGCCTGCTTTCTTGTGGGCCATCTCGGTTACTCGTCCTTCTTCGCGCGGGTGGTCTTCTTCGGCGCATCGGCCTTCGGCGCGGCCTTTGTCGGCTTCTCTTTGGCGCCCGATGCCCGGGCCGTTGGCTTCGTGTCAGCCTTGGCCTCGGCCTTCGGCTCCGCCTTGGTGCTCTTGGGCTTGGCGGGCGATGCGGACTTGGTGGCCTTCTCATCGGCTTCGGCGGCCTTGGCGAGCTTGGCAGCGAGGGCGGCGTCCGCTGCCGCCTGCTTGGCGGCGGCTTCCTCGAGGCGCTGGCGCTCGGACTTTGCTTCCGCGTCCGCCTTTCGGACGGCCTCGGCGGCGCTCTTCGACCCGAGCCGCACATCCGTGATCCGGAGGACCGTCAGCTCCTGGCGATGGCCTTTCTTCACCCGGCTCCGCGCCTTCGGGCGGTACTTGAACGAGATGAGCTTCTCGCCGCGGGTCTGGCGGAGCACCTCTGCGCTGACCGCCGCGTCGGCGACGAGCGGCCGGCCGATCGATGACTCATCGCCATCGGCGATCAGGAGCACCCGCTCGAGCGTGATCGCCTGACCTGGCTCGACGTCGAGCAGCTCCACCTCGAGTTCGGTTCCGACCTCGACGCGGTATTGCTTTCCGCCGGTCTCGATGACTGCGTACATGGATCCTCAGGACTTGGGGTGGCGATCGCGTGCGGCGACCGCGATGCGGACAGGGAGAGGCGCTCGGCAGGCCGAGACGCGAATGCGGAGTGTATGCGGACCCGCTCCGAGCGTCAATCGTGCGGCAGGTGTCAGCGGTTGAACGCCTGGCCGAAGGCCGCAACGACCGACGCGACGACGTAGGCGATGACCGCAACCAGGATGACCAGGATCAGGAGCGTGGCGAGGTTGGCCCACCGGCGGAGGCCCGGCTGGCGGGCGGCCACCACGCGGAGGACGAGCGCGCCGACGAAGACGGCGACGAGGATGGCGGCGACAGCCCTGGGGTCCGGCATTGGGTCGTCACGATGGTATCCGCCTGCACCGTTCGGTCTGACCGAGCCCCGGCGCGGCGCGAACTCAGCGCTCGAGGTCGTCGCTCAGCACGAGCCGCTCGCGGATCGTCTCCGCCGGCTCGATCGGAGCGCCCAGTTGCTCGGCGAGCGCGGCGATGACCTCGTCCGGCCGGCCGGACCCGAGCTCCGGATGGATCCGCGTCCGAAACCGGACGTCGACCGGGCTGTCGTCCTGGCCGACGATGACCTCGATCGAGATGAGCAGGGGTCGGAGGTCGTAGGTCTTCACCCCGCCTCCCTTCGCGCGCTCGCGAGGGAGTTGACTGGCGGACAGAAGCGCACGTGCTGCCACCGCGAGCGCGCGCCCATCAACCTGTCCGTTGAGGATCACGCGATAGTCCGCGGCCGCGACGCGTCCGGCCAATGCCGGCGCACCGAGCCAGACGTCTTCAAGCGCCACCAGCTCGTGCCCGGGCGGAATGACGCGTTCGATGGCTTCTCGCACCCGCCAGGCCGGAACGCGCTCCGTCAGCAGGAGGTCGGCGAGTTCGGCGCGGCCAGCGGCCCGCGCCGGCAATGGTGCGCCCAGCGCAAACCTGCGACGGCCGGCATCCGTCGTTGCCACCGGGAGCATCGAGTCCGCGAGCGCCGTCTCCCACAGCTCGGCGTAGTCGCGACCTGACGCAGGCTCCCCGTCCCGGGCCACCTCCCGCGCGAACGTCAGCCGCCAGCGCTGGCGAACCTCGGGCGGGGTCGGGGCGGGCGCGTCAGCAGCGGAGGCGGCGGCTTCGCCGGTTGGCTCGGTTCGCGTGTCCACTCTGGTAGTCTGCGGCAACGATGGACGAGCCCGTCGGGCCCGACCCGGCTGCGTCACCCGCCGAGCCGGATCGGCCCCTCGCCGAGGCATCGAGCGACTCGCCAAAACGACCGGTCGAGCCGGCCGAGCCAGCGGCGGCGGCGCTCTCAGATACCCTCGAGGAACCGCCCACCGGCGTGCCACCGGGCGGGCGGGCGTCGGCCCCGAACGCCGCGCGGGGAACGGGTCGCCGGATCGGTCCGCCGAGCCCGCGGGTGGCCCTCGTGATCGCCGGCGCGATCATCCTCTTCGCGGTCCTCTATCTCGGGCGGTCTGCGCTCGGTCCGTTCGTGGTCGGCCTCGTCCTCGCCTACCTCCTCGACCTGCCGGTCGAGCGGATGGCGCGGTTCGGCCTCCCTCGCTGGCTCTCCGTATTGCTCGTGTACGTTGTCGTTATCGTCGTCGTCGCCCAGGCACTGCTGATCGTTCTACGCCCACTGGGAACGGAGCTCGCGACGTTCATTCGTGAGTTCCCCTCGTTCACCGCGCAGGTCGCCGACATGTACGCCCATCTCGACCTTCCACCGGCTCTCCGCGAGGCGATCGACAGCTGGCTCGCCGGCCTCGGCGAGGGCGTCGGCGGACTGAACCCGGCAGTCCTCCTGCCGGTCTTCACCGGCCTCGCGGGCATCATCGGTTCGATCGTCGGCTACATCATCATCCCGGTCTGGATCTTCTACCTGATCAAGGACCGACCGGCCCTGGCTGGGGCCGCCGAGCGATCGATGCCCGCCGAGTGGCGCGCCGACGCCCGGGCCGTCAGCGGGATTGCCCTCCGGGTCTTCGGCCAATGGCTCCGCGGCCAGGTCTTTCTCGGCGTCACGGTGGGAGTCGCCACGTTCGTCGGGCTGATGCTTCTGAGCGTGACCATCGATCCGGTGTTCGGGCGCTTCGCGCTCCTTTTGTCGATCACGGCAGGGGTCCTGGAGCTACTCCCGATCATCGGGCCGATCATCGCGGCAATCCCGGCGGTCCTCCTGGCACTCACTGCCGGAGTCGACGCGGCCGTGGCCGCGCTTGTCCTCTACATCGTCATCCAGCAGGTCGAGAACAACCTGCTCGTGCCGAAGATCCAGGGTGATGCGGTCGAGCTGCATCCGAGCGCCGTCATGTTTGCGCTGGTCGTCGGCGGCGCAATCGCGGGGCTGTTGGGAGCGATCCTTGCCCTGCCGATCGCCGCAGCGGCGCGCGATGTGTTCCGGTATGTGTTTCATCGGGTCGACGAGCCTCCTGCCAGTCCCGACGAGGCGATCGCGATGATCCGTGCGCGACCCGTCCTGGTGGAGACCGAACCGGCCGACGTCGCCGCCGCGGGGGCATGAGTGCTGTGGCCGACGTTCCCGATCCCTACAAGATCCTCCAGGTCGATCCCGAGGCTGAGGACGAGGTCATCCAGGCCGCATACCGGCGGCTTGCCCAGAAATACCACCCCGACCTGTCGATCGGGCAGGCAGCAATGGACCGGATGGTGGCGATCAACGCCGCCTGGGAGACGATCGGCGATCCGAAGCGGCGGGCGAGCTACGACAGCGCCCAGAAGGCGGCGCGCTCCCGCCGACACGAGTCTCGGGCCGCGTCGGGCGGAAGCGGCGCCTCATCCGCGGGCGGTGCCGACACGCGCGGTGCCGCGGGCGCGGGCGCGCGGGCGCCGACGCGCGAGGAGAAGATGCGCGCCATGCCGACCGGCGCGGCAGCCACTCGTCCGGGCCCGCTGGACCTGGGCCAGCCGGCTCTCATCCAGCGAGCGACCAACGCCCTGCCTCACCGCGACCTTCCCAGCCGCGGCCCCCTGACAACGTGTCGAGGGACTGGACGCCCGGCCGCTCGACGATGGGCAGCGGCTACGACGCGAAGACGATGCGCGCACCGGAAGGCTTTGGGGCAGCCGGGCCGCCACCCGGGAACCCGTCGGGCACGGTGGTGACCTTCGGGCGGTACGCGGGCTGGTCGATCGGCGAGATCGGTCGCGTGGATCTCGAGTACGTCGAGTGGCTCGATCGGATGCCGATCGGGCGGCCGTACCGCGACGAGATCGACGTGATCCTGCGGAGTTCGGGCCGTCGCAGGAGCGCGGCTGCAGATGCGACGCAGCAGCGAGGGCTGTTCAGGCGTCGCTGAGGCTCGATACCCGCGGCTTCATCGAGGATGCCCCTCGGCCACGCGGTCGGTGAGATCACCAGGAGGGAATCCGAACCCTCACCACTCGGCGCGCGTCTGGCGAATGTTCACGCTCTGGAGGATGCCGAGACCGACCGCAAGGCTGATCAGCGACGCCCCTCCGTGCGAGATGAACGGCAGCGGGATGCCGGTGATCGGCATGATCCCGACGACCATGCCGATGTTGACGATGACCTGGAACAGGATCATTGATGCGAGCCCGCCCGCAAACATCATTCCGAACGGGTCGCGCGACCGCCAACCGGCGACGAGGACCCGCCAGAGGAGCGCTGCGAACAGGACGAGCAGGAGCATCGCTCCGAGGAATCCGAGCTCCTCGAGGTAGATCGCCGCCACGAAGTCGCTCTCCTGGACGGGCAGGAAGTTCAGCTGGTTCTGCGTCCCGTTCGTCAATCCCTTCCCGAACACACCGCCCGAACCGACGGCGATCTGCGACTGGTAGAGCTGGTAGCCGGCTCCCTGGATGTCCGAGCTCGGGTTGAGGAAGCCAACGATCCGCTGCTTCTGGTAGTCGCGAAGGACATAGGTCCAGATCAACGGGAGCGACAGGAGAACCCCTCCGGCGAGGAGACCCAGCCAGCGGAGGCTGGCACCGGACATGAAGAGCATGCCGCCGAGGATCGCGAGCAGGACGAGGGACGTCCCCAGGTCCGGCTGGACCATGACGAGGATCCACGGCGGGATGACGAGGATGCAGGCTCCGAGGATGGACGAGAGGGAGCCGAGGCGTCCCTGTCGCGATCCGAGGTAGTTCGCGAGTACGACGATCATCAGGATCTTGGCCAGCTCGCTGAACTGGAACTGGAACGGCCCGATGGGAACCCAGCGCGCGGACCCGCCGACACCCGTCCCGACGGCGAGAGTCAGGACGAGGAGGCCCAACTGGACCAGGTACAGCGGCCAGGCGAAGGTCTTCAGCCACTTGTAGTCGAACGACGTCGCGACGACATAGGCGATGAGCGCGATGCCCGTCCACATCAGCCCGCGGACGAAGGTGGTCCCGCTCTCGAGGAGCGATTGCCCCGGTTCCGCGCTGTTGCTGTAGGCCATCACGAGGCCGATTGCCGCAAGCAGGGCCGCGTAGGCCGCCAGCTGGAGGTCGAAGGCGCGCCAGGCGGCCCCGATCGAGCGCGATGCCCAGTCGGTGACGCGAGCCGGTTCGGCCCGGATCACGCCCATTGCTGCACCGTTCCGCTCGTCATGCCCTCGCTCAGTTCGACTGGTAGAAGTTGCCGCGCTCCAGGAGATCGAAGTTCCGGTAGTCCTTCTTGATCCCGTAGTGGAGCTGCATGTAGTGCTTCACGATCTCGGTCGCGACGTTGCCCTTCGTTCGGGAATCGTAGGCGAACGCCAGGACCACGAGCTCCGAATCGCCCTTGCCGAGCGCCTTCAGCCCGTTCGGATCGCTGGCCTTCTTCGTCGGATCCTTCGGCGTGAAGCCGACGAACCACGAGTGGAACGGGAGCCGGCCCCTGCTGTCGCGGAGGCCGAACTCGGCGGTGCCCGACTTGCCGGCAATGACGATCGGCAGGTCGACGAGGTTGTACGTGTGGCGGATCGTGACCGTCGATCGCGCGGCCTCACGCATCTCCTTGAGCACGCTCGGGCTTGACGTCGAGCTCGCGGATGAGCGTCGGCTCGAACGGATCGACGACCGCACCGTCTGGTCCGATGACGTCATGGACCAGGCGCGGCTGATAGAGCTTGCCGCCGTTGGCGAGCGCGGCGTAGGCGTTGATCAGCTGGAGAGGCGTCACGACGTCGTAACCCTGTCCGATCCCGGCCTGGTATGTCTCGCCGGGAAAGATCTCTGCGCCGAGGGTCTGCAGCTTCCAGTCGTTCGTCGGGACGATCCCGGATACCTCGCCGGGCAGGTCGATCCCGGTCCGCTCCCCGAACCCGTACTGATTCGCCCAGAAGCCGAGGCGATCGATCCCGAGCATGCCAGACAGCTGGAAGAAGTACGTATCGCTCGAGTGGCCGAAGCCGCAATCGAGATCGCATCCGCCCCAGCCGCGATGATTCCACTCCCAGAACTTGGTCTTGCCGAGCATGAGGTAGGGCCGCGTCTGGACCCGCGTCGACGGCGTGATCTTCCTGTCGGCGAGGGCTCCGGTCCCCGCCACGAGCTTGTACGTCGAGCCCGGCGGGTAGTGCGCGGCGACGGCGTGGTTGAGGAGCGGCTTGTCCGGGTTCGCGAGAAGGGCCGCGTAGTCCTTGGCGCTGATTCCGTGGGCGAACGCGTTGTTGTCGTACGTCGGGAGGCTGACCATCGCGATGATCTCGCCGGTCTGCGGGTTCATGACGATCACGACGCCGCGCTTGAGGCCCGCCTCCTTCATGCCCCACTGGAGTGCCTGCTGGGCGAGCTTCTGCTCGTTGGTGTCGATCGTGAGCCGGAGAGAGTTGCCGGCCTCTGCCTCGCTGACCGTATCGAGCACCTGGAGCTTCCGGCCGGCCGCGTCGCGCTCGACCGTCTCCTCACCGTACGTTCCCCGGAGTTCCTCCTCGTAGAAGGCCTCGATGCCCGTCTTGCCGAGGAGATCGTCGGGCAGGTAGCCCTCAGCCTTCAGCGCTTCGAGTTGTTCGGCCGACACGGGTCCGGTGTAACCGAGGATCTGGGCGAGGAGCGCGCCCTCCGTGTATTGCCGGCGAGCCTCGACGACGACCTCGACCCCAGGAAGCTCCAATCCAGCCTCCGCGATGATGTTGGCCGTCTCCTTGGGAACGTCCTGGGCGACACGAACGGAGTCAAACCGCGAGCCCGGGTTACCGTCGATCGCGGCGTTGATGTCCGGAATCGGCGTGCCGATCAGGGCGGACAGCCGGCCGACGACTTCGTCCCGCCGCTCCTCGGGAAGATCGGCCGGGCGAACCTTGACGGCGAACGTGGGCACGTTCGTCACGAGTACCTGGTCTGCCCGGTCGTAGATGAGGCCGCGGGAGGACGGAATCGCCTGGAGGACCGTCCGGTTGTTCTCGGCCATCGTGGCGAACTGGCCGCCGGTCATGACCTGCAGGTAGAAGAGGCGTGCGGTCAATGCGGCGAGGCCGACCACCACGGCGAGCCCGAACACGAGAAACCGGGACAGTGGCCTCGAATACTCGCGGCGGCCGTCGAGGTACGTGTTCACCAGTCGGCCCGCTCCACGTCGGTGTATCGGTCGTGAATCGCAACGGCCAGGGGGCCCACGATCACGGCCAGGACAGTGTCATAGACCACGCTCGGAGCGAGCGCGGCGACTGGATCGTTGCTGGCGACGGAGCCCAGGGCCCCGAGAAGGACGAATAAGGTCATTGAGTACACGAAGCTCAGGAGCGCGACGGCCGGAACGACCACGAGAGGCCGAATCCGGATGAATGGACGAGTGATCGCTGCGGCCAGGCCGACCGAGATGATGAGCGCGAACGAGGATGCACCGAGCGGCCGCTGAGCCAGGACGTCGAGAGCGATTCCCCCGACGAACGCCCAGACGAGCCCGGCCTCGAGACCGACAGCGACTGTCGTGATGATTGCGAGTATGAATACGAGGTGCGGCTGGGCATTGCCCACCCGTAGGTATGGACCGACTGTGAGTTCGAAGATCGCGGTCACCGTCGCTCCGATCGCGGCGACGAACAGGGACATGGCGGTCGATCCTCGGCGACTGGCCAGGGTCGCGCCCCGCGTTTGCTCGCTGCGTGACGCTCGGTGCGGCGGCGACGTCGTGCGGAGTATCCCACGCGTCCTGCGATGGGGCAACGCCCTCTTGACTTGTCGCTGTGTTCGTGTCGATCCCGGTTTCACGTGAAACGTGCTCCCGGTGGGGTCCGAAGGTCAGACGCTCCAGCGGCTGCGCAACCTCCCGGAAACCTCCAGTCAAGCGCTGGATAAGAGCCGTCTGGGATCCTCCGGGTGGTGCGACGCACGCGTGAAACCTCCTGCGACGACAACGCCCACAGAGTGAGTCAGAGGCCTCCGGATGGTAGAATTCATGATCGTGAGCGCATCTCGGCAGGGGTCCTGAGTGGGTCAGACGATCGCCTGTGCAAACCAGAAAGGCGGCGTCGGGAAGACCACGACTGTGGTCAATGTCGGGACCTACCTCGCACTGGCTGGCCAGCGAGTGCTCATCGTCGATGTCGATCCACAGGGCAACGCCACGAGCGGCGTCGGCGTGGATCGCACCGTTCTCGACTCGACGCTCTACGAGGTCGTGACGGGCGCCGTCCAGGCACGTGAGGCCGTCATCGCGACCAGCATTCCCAACCTGTTCATCATCCCCTCGTCCGTGGCGCTGGCCGGGGCCGAGATGGAGCTCGCGCCGACCGATCAGCGTGAGCGCCGGCTGGGACGCCTCCTCTCGGAGATTGCGTCGGAATATGACTACCTGCTCCTCGACTGCCCACCGTCGCTCGGGCTGTTGACCGTCAACGCGCTGACCGCCGCCGATACCGTCCTGATTCCGATCCAATGCGAGTACTACGCGCTTGAAGGGCTTACCCAGCTGATTGCCACCGTCAACCTCGTTCGCGACAACCTGAATCCTGAGCTCGAGATCAAGGGCGTCGTCCTGACGATGTACGACGCCCGGACGAACCTGTCCGCGGACGTCGCGAACGAGGTGCGTCGCCATCTCCGTGGCGCCGTGTTCGAAACTGTCGTGCCACGAAGCGTTCGCCTGTCCGAGGCCCCGAGCTACGGACTCCCGATCGCGCTGTTTCGGCCGGATTCGAAGGGTGCCGAGGCGTATGCGGCCCTCGCCGCCGAGCTTCACGGACGAAACGGCGTCAACCGCGCGAGCCAGCCATCGCCTCCTGCCGCGAGTGCCTTGGCGACACGGGCGTCCGCGGGCTCGGCGCCCGTTGCGAGTACCCAGCGATGACGGTCCGGCCCGACCGCCAGCAGGGCCTCGGCCGAGGCCTCGCCGCGTTGATTCCGCAGCGCGCTCACGCCGCGGGAAGCACCGAGATCCCGATCTCGCGCATCCGACCAAACCCGCGCCAGCCACGGCAGCGGATGAACGAGGGAGAGCTCGAGGCGCTCGCGGCGAGCATCAGGGAGCACGGCGTCCTCCAGCCGATCCTCGTGACCGAGACGCTCGACGGCTATCAGCTCGTTGCCGGCGAACGACGGTTCCGGGCCGGCCAGCTTGCTGGGCTCGAGCGTATTCCGGCGATCGTCCGCCAGCTCGCCGATCGCGAGCAGCTGGAGCTCGCGCTCGTCGAGAACCTCCAGCGCGAGGATCTCGGGCCCATGGAGGAGGCGCACGCCTTCCGGTCACTCGTCGACGACTTCGGCATGTCCCAGGACGAGGTCGCGACCCGCGTCGGGCGGGCGCGGTCGACCGTGGCGAACACGCTCCGGCTCCTTGACCTCGATCCCAGGGTCCAGACCGCCGTCGCGGCCGGGACGATCAGCGAGGGCCACGCGAGAGCGCTCGGCGGCCTGCCGGCCAATCAGCAGGCGCGAGTGCTCGGGACCGTCGCCGAGCAGGGGCTCTCGGTTCGCCAGACCGAAGAACTCGTCAGGCGCCTGCGCGCACCACGACCGCATGCCGCCGGCGCCGAGCCGCGCCGCTCCGACCCCGAGCTCGAGCGTGTCGAGGAAGAGCTTCGGCGGTCCCTCGGCACGAAGGTCACGCTGGCGCGATCGCGCCGCGGGGGCCGGATCATCATCGAGTACTACAGCGACGAGGAGCTGAGCCAGCTCTACGACCGCTTGATCGGAGGACCCGCGTGACCGAGGAAGCGACCAAGACACCGGCTGCCGGGGGGAACGGCACGCGTAGCCGAAAGTCGAGGTCGAGCACGCGCGGGTCGGACTACACGGCAGCCAGCATCCAGGTCCTCGAGGGGCTGGAGGCCGTCCGCCGACGGCCCGGCATGTACATCGGCTCGACCGACGAGCGGGGCCTGCACCACCTCGTCTGGGAGGTCGTCGACAACTCGATCGACGAGGCGATGGCCGGTCACGCAAAGCAGATATTCGTCACGATCCAGGAGGACGGAACGGTCGTCGTCCAGGACGACGGTCGTGGCGTCCCCGTGGGCAAGCACTCGACCGGCAAGGACGCCATGGAAGTGGTCCACACGGTTCTCCACGCCGGCGGGAAGTTCGGGGGCGACGCGGCGGGCTACAAGGTCTCCGGCGGCCTGCACGGTGTCGGCGTGAGCGTCGTCAACGCTCTGTCGGAGTGGATGCGCGTGGAGTCAGCACGTGACGGCTCCGTCTACGCCCAGGAGTACGCCCGCGGCAAACCGACGACGCCGGTCCGAAAGATCGGACCCGCCGGCGACCGTCGCGGCACCCTGACACGCTTCCGGGCGGATCGCGAGATGTTCGAGACGGTGGACTACTCGTTCGACCTGATCTCGCAGCGTGTCCGTGAGTCGGCGTACCTGACCAAGGGCGTCTGGATCACGCTCCGCGACGAGCGGATCGACCGCGAGCGCTCGTTCTACTTCGAAGGCGGCGTCGTGTCGTTCGTCCGCCATCTGAACAGGAACAAGGAGGCACTCCACCACCGGCCGATCTACTGCGAGCGACGCGACGGATCGACCGTGGTCGAGGTTGCCCTCCAGTACAACGACACGTACACCGAGAACGTCCTCGCGTTCGCGAACAACATCAACACCGTCGACGGCGGCAGCCACGTCACCGGCTTCCGGGCAGCCCTGACGAGCTCCCTCAACGACTGGGCGCGCCGGGCCGCGATCCTCAAGGACAACGACCCGAACCTGTCCGGCGACGACGTCCGTGAAGGCCTGACGGCCGTCATCAGCGTCAAGCTCACCGAGCCGCAGTTCGAAGGGCAGACGAAAGCGAAGCTCGGGAACGCGGAGGTCAAGGGCCAGGTCCAGGCCGCGGTCGCGGACAGCCTGTCCCAGTACCTCGACGAGAACCCGAGCGATGGGCGCCGGATCATCGAGAAGTGCCTCACCTCGGCGCGCGCGCGAGAGGCAGCACGCAAGGCGCGAGACCTCGTGATCCGCAAGGGGGCGCTCGACGGCCTGTCCCTGCCGGGCAAGCTCGCCGACTGCCAGGAACGGGATCCCGCTCGCAGCGAGCTCTACATCGTCGAGGGCGACTCCGCGGGCGGCTCCGCCAAGCAGGGCCGCGACAGGCGCTTCCAGGCGATCCTCCCGCTGCGGGGCAAGCTGCTCAACGTCGAGAAGGCCCGCCTCGACAAGATCGTGGCCAGCGAGAACGTCCGCCCGCTGATCATCGCGCTCGGCGCAGGCATCGAGGGCATCGGCGACAGCTTCGACCTGACGAAGCTTCGGTATCACCGGATCATCATCATGACCGACGCCGACGTGGACGGCGCGCACATCCGGACCCTGCTGCTGACGTTCTTCTATCGGCACATGCCCCTGGTGATCGACTCGGGCTACCTGTACATCGCCCAGCCGCCGCTCTACCGCGTCAGCACCGGCAAGGTCACGCGCTACGCCCAGAGCGAGAAGGAACGCGACCGGATCATCAAGGAGTTCAACGTCAAGAACCTGTCGGTCCAACGGTTCAAGGGCCTCGGCGAGATGAACGCCGACCAGCTGTGGGACACGACAATGAACCCCGAGACGAGGACGCTCCTCCGGGTGGACAGCGAGAACGCCGCCGCGGCCGACGAGATGTTCACGACGCTCATGGGCGAGAAAGTCGCGCCGCGCAAGGACTTCATCAAGACCGAGGCCCGGAAGGTACGCAATCTTGACGTCTGAGGCGACCGTGGCGCCCGATCCGGCCAAGCCCAGGGCGCCCCAGCGCGTGGACGAGCGATTCTCGTTCGAGCCGCACAACTGCTTTGCGTGCGGCGCCCTCAACGCGCACGGCCTTCATCTCGAGCTCCACGTCGACGGCGAGCGGTGCTGGACGGACCTGGCGATTCCCGCGCGATTCCAGGGCTGGGACGAGATCGCCCACGGCGGGATCGTCACGACGATCCTCGACGAGGTCATGGCCTGGTCGCTCGTCGACCACGACAACTGGGGTCTGACCGCGAGACTGAGCGTCGACTTCAAGCGGCCCGTGCCTCTCGGACGCCCGATCCACGCTGAGGGATGGGTGACCGACGTCCGTCGCCGGCTCATCACGACCGGCGGCCGCATCGTCGACACCGAATCCGGCCAGGTCCTCGCCACGGCTGAAGCGACCTACGTCGCCGCGCCCGAAGAGCGCAAGCGCGAGCTCAAGCAACGCTACGGCTACCAGTCGCTCGACGAGGTCCGGCGATGACCGGCCTCGTGGCGGAACGCACATCGGACAGGTCCGCAAGCACTGCCACCGAGCGGGCGGTTGCCTTCGTTGCCGAAAAGAAGCCTCACGCCGAAGCCCTCGGGCGCAGTCTCGCCGAGCTGACCGGGGATCCGGACGCATTCGCGGACGCCCTGCGGACGGGCCTCGGCGAACTGGCCGATCCCGACTACATCGAGGGCCAGCGCCGCGTCGCGCCCGGAATCGGGGCCCTGCTCGGCGTCCGCTGGCCGCTGATCGAGGCCGTGAAGCGCGGCTTTCGAGAGGCGACCCGTCGCGAGCGAACAAGCACGTGGCTGTTCGTCGCCGACCGGCTCCTCCGGGAACCGGAGCTGGAGTCGCGATGGTTCGCGTTCGGGCTCCTCGAGCGCCTCGTCATCGATGAGCCCGAGCGGACCTGGCAGCTCGTCAGGCGGGCAGCGCGCGAGGCCGCGGACTGGATCACCGTCGATTCACTCGCCCACGTCGTCGGCAAGGGGATCCTCGCCGAGCCGTATCGCTGGGCCGAGCTCGAGCAGCTCGTCTACTCGCCGTCCCGTTGGGAGCGGCGGCTCGTGGGCAGCACGATCGCGACAACTCCCTTCGTCGATCGGCGCGGCGGCCGCCGGCCGGAGGTGGCGGAACACGGCCTTTCGCTCATCGCGCAGCTGATCGGCGATTCCGAACCGGACGTCCAGAAGGCCCTCTCCTGGGCACTTCGAAGCCTCGTCCTGATCGATCCCGATGCCGTCGCCTCGTTCTGCGAAACGGAGGCGGCGACAGCGGCAGCGTCGAACGACGGCCATCGCGCCTGGGTGATCCGCGACACCCTGCCCAAGCTCGACGCCGATCGAGCGACGGCGATCCGCGTCCGCCTCGATGGAATCCGCCGCCGACCAGGCGTTCCATCGACGTCGGAAGCGGCGCAAGCGGCCGAGCGGTTCGGCGCGGGTTTCCTTGGCGCACCGCAACCCGAACCTCCACTGACCTGACAAACGAACGCTCGTTAGGAGAGCCTGACACGTGACCGACGACCTGGGCGACATCCGATCCATCCGCATCGAGGACGAGATGCGGGTGAGCTACCTCGACTACGCGATGAGCGTGATCGTGTCGCGCGCCCTGCCCGACGTCCGCGACGGCCTCAAGCCGGTCCACCGCCGAATCCTCTACACGATGGGCGAGATGGGCCTTTCGTCCACCAGCTCGTTCCGGAAGTGCGCGGCGATCGTCGGCGAGGTGATGGGCAAGTACCACCCGCACGGCGATGTGGCCCTCTACGACGCGCTCGTCCGCCTCGCCCAGGACTTCTCGATGCGCTACCCGCTGGTCGACGGCCAGGGCAACTTCGGAAGCGTGGACGGCGACGGAGCGGCCGCGATGCGCTACACGGAGGCGCGCCTCACCGCGATCGCCGCCGAGATGCTCGACGACATCGACAAGGAGACGGTCGACTTCGAGGACAACTACGACGGCACCCAGAAGCAGCCCTCGGTCCTGCCGGCCAAGCTGCCGAACCTGCTCATCAACGGCAGCTCCGGGATCGCCGTCGGCATGGCGACGAACATCCCGCCGCACCACCTCGGCGAGATCGTCGATGCCACCGTCGCGATCATCGACGACCCGGACATCACGTCGGACGGCCTGTGCGAGTACGTCAGGGGGCCGGACTTCCCGACGGGCGGAACGATCTACCGCTTCGAGCCGCAACGCAACGTGATCTCTGGTGAGTGGGAGACGGTCGACGCGATCCGCCAGATGTACGCGCACGGCCGCGGTCGGGTGGTGATGCGAGCCCAGGTCGTGTTCGAGGAGATCCGCGACGACCGGATGGCGATCATCGTCAACGAGCTGCCGTACCAGGTGAACAAGGCGTCGCTCCTCGAGAAGATCGCCGACCTGGTCAAGGACAAGCGGATCGAGGGCATCAGCGACCTGCGGGACGAGTCGGACCGCGACGGGATGCGGATCTACATCGAGATCAAGCGTGACGCGAACCCGCACAAGGTGCTGAACAACCTGTTCAAGCACACCCCGATGCAGCTCGCGTTCAACATGAACATGCTCGCGCTCGTCGATGGCCAGCCGCAGACGCTGCCGCTGAAGTCGGTCCTGCAGCACCACGTCGACCACCGCCGTGACATCGTCCGGCGCCGGACCGAGTTCGACCTCGGCAAGGCCCGGGCCCGGGCCCACATCCTCGAGGGCCTGAAGATCGCCCTCGACAACCTCGACAAGGTCATCAAGACGATCCGCGACTCGCTCGACGTCGAGAAGGCCAAGTCGAACCTGATGTCGAGCTTCAAGCTGTCGGAGCTCCAGGCCCAGGCGATCCTCGACATGCGGCTTGCCCGCCTCGCCGCGCTTGAGCGGAAGAAGATCGAGGACGAGTACCTCGCGATCATCCAGCTCATCGCCGAGCTCGAGGACATCCTCGCGAACCCCCAGCGGGTCCTCTCGATCATCAAGGAAGAGCTCCTCGAGCTGAAGAAGAAGTACGCCGGCGAACGGCGGACACGGGTGGCGGACGACACGAGCCGCGAGATGACCGACGAGGACCTGATCGCCGACGAGGATGTCGTCGTGACGATCTCCGGGCGTGGCTACATCAAGCGCCAGCCGGTCGCCACGTATCGCCGCCAGCACCGCGGCGGCAAGGGCATCATCGGTCACGTCACGCGCGAGGAGGACGCCGTCGAGCACCTCATCGTCGCCAACACCCACGACTGGGCGCTCTTCTTCACGAACCGCGGCCGGGTGTTCAGCGCGAAGGTCCACTCGATCGTCGACGCCAGCCGCCAGGCGAAGGGCACCCCGATCATCAATCTGCCGGGCGTCCAGGTCGAGGCGGGCGAGGTCCCCGTCGCGACGATCGTCCTGCCGAACTTCGAGCCCGGCCACTTCCTCGTCATGGCGACGCGGCGCGGCCACATCAAGAAGACGCCGCTCGAGCAGTTCGAGCGAGTCCGATCGACCGGGATCCGGGCGATCACGATCAACGACAACGACGAGCTCGCCTGGGTCGACGTCTCGAGCGGCGAGGACGACATCATCATCGCGACGGCCCAGGGCATGCTCGCCCGGTTCGCCGAGAGCGAGGTGAGGCCGATGGGCCGCGACGCCGCGGGCGTCATCGGGATCCGGCTCCTGAAGCGCGAAGGCGACAACGTCGTCGCGATGCGCGTCGTCGAGCCGGAGTCGGACCTGCTCGTTCTCAGCGAGACGGGCTACGGCAAGCGCGTCGCGCTGACCGAGTTCCGCCGCAAGCACCGTGGCGGGCAGGGCGTCCGGCTGATGGCGCTCGAGGGCAAGAAGACCGGCATCGTCGCGGCCGTCCAGCAGGTCACCGAAGCCGACGACGAGCTCCTCCTGATCTCCGCCGGTGGCCAGGTCATCAGGACCGAGACGAACTCGATCAACCGCTACTCGTCGGGTGCCCGTGGCGTGATCGTCATGCGCCTGGCGGAGGGCGATCGGGTCGTCGCCATCGCCGCGTTCCGGGCCGGGCTGGCGGAGCAGGGTGGCATGGGCGACAATGACGACCCCGAACCGGGCGGGGTCGGACCCGGCGAGGGAAACGGCGCGTGACAGCGCTGTGGTGAACCTCGGTCGGGAGGGCGGCGTGTACGCGGACCAGTTCGAGATCTACCACGGCAACTCGAACCCGGACCTGGCCCGGAAGATCTGCCGCTATCTCGGCGTGGAGCCGGGCAAGGCCGAGGTCTTCCAGTTCGCGAACGAGAACATCTTCGTCAAGATCCTCGACAACGTCCGCGAGAAGGACGTCTTCCTCGTTCAGCCGACGTGCCACCCCGTCAACCAGTCGATCATGGAGCTCCTGATCATGATCGACGCGTTCAAGCGTGCGAGCGCCGGTCGGATCACCGCCGTCGTGCCGTTCTACGCCTACGGCCGATCGGACAAGAAGGATCAGCCACGGGTGCCGATCACGGCCCGCCTGATCGCCGACATGATCACGGTCGCCGGCGCGGACCGCGTGCTCGCCATGGACCTCCACCAGGGCCAGATCCAGGGCTTCTTCAACATCCCGGTCGACGAGCTCACGGCCGTCCACATGCTGTCGAACTACTTCCTCCACAAGCACCTGGAGGACATCGTCGTCGTCACGGACCTGGGGTTCGCCAAGCGGGCGCGAACCTTCGCCGAGCTCCTCGACGCGCCCCTCGCCGTCATCGAGAAGCGGCGGATCGGCAACCTCGATCGCGCCGAGCTCATGAACGTCATCGGCGACGTCCGCGGCAAGCGGGCGATCATCGTCGACGACGAGATCGACACGGCCGGGACGCTGACCGAGATCGTCCGCGCCCTCGAACGCGAGAACGTCTCGGAGATCTACGCCTGCGCCACCCACGGCGTCCTGAGCGGGCCGGCAGTCGAGAAGCTGCGCGACTCGAGCCTTATCGAGGTCGTCCTGACCGACACGGTTCCGCTGCCGGCGATCAAGCGGCTCGGGAAGGTCAAGACGCTGTCCGTGGCGCCGCTCATCGGCGAGGCGATCAGGCGGATCCACCGCGGCGAGTCGGTCGGCGCGCTGTTCAGCAGCGAGGTTTCGTTCACCCAGGAGATGCTCCTCTGGGAGGACGGCCAGCAGCGTCGCTTCGACACCCGCAACGAGCCTGGCCACGAGCCGGACGGCAGTCCGGACGATTCGGAGCCCTCCACAGCGGGCGAGCTAGCGTCCGTGACCCGACCCGGTGACCGATGAGCCTCCAGCTCCACCGCCCCGACGGCAAGGGCGGCATCGAACGGCGCTCGGTCCGCGGCCCGGACTGGCGCAGTCAGCTCCTCTCGCCCCGCTGGGGATCGGCGCGCCGGAACGGCAAGCTGTCGGATCTTCCGAACAAGGAGATGAACCCCACCTCGACGGCCATGGCCGTCGCCTTCTGGCTCGGGCTGGCGTTCCTCACGTTCGTGGTGCTGGTTCTCGGCTACGGATCCGGGTTCTGGGACGTGCCGCCACCGGCGTAGGCCGTCCACGCGGCCATCTCTGCGCGGGCTTCCTTGCCAAATGTGCGTCCCATGATCGCTGGACGGAGACAAGGCTTGATTCGAGGCGATTCGAGCCGGCAATCTCTGCCGAGTTACCCGCCGGCAGCTAATTCCGACGCGATCGACCCAGATTCGTTCGCTGGCGGTCCGCCCAACGTGCACCAGACGCAGATTTGGCAAGGAGCGACACGCCCGCGCCTCCAGCGGCACTTTCCCGCCAGGTGTCCTCCCCATAGACATTAGGCGCGGTGCTGGCGCCATTCGAGGCTGTTAGTGGGCGGGACTCCCGGCTGAGTCAACCGTCCGTGGCTAACCGTCGCTGGTTCGACCCCGATTCAGTCGGTGATGGTCCGCCCAAGGTCCATCAGGCGCACTTCTGGCGGGAAATCGGCAGGGGTCGGCGGTGGGGATCGGGCGGATCGGGCGGCGGGGATCGGGCGGCGGGGATCGGGCGGCGGGGATCGGGGCGGAGAGCCTCCGGCCGGCCCAGCCGGCCTCCACCGAGTCCCCGCCTATAATTCACCGGCTATGCGATTGCTTTCCCGTTTCGTCGACTCCAATGACCGTGAGATCCGACGCATCCAGCCCGTAGTCGACGAGGCGAACCGCCTCGAACCCGAGATCGAGGCCCTGTCCGACCAGGAGATCCGCGAGCGCTTCGCCGAGGTCCGCGAGGAGGTCCGAGAGGTCGCGGAACCGGACGACCCGTCCGAGGACGAGCTCCATCACCCGGACCTCGAGCGCCGACGCGAGCTCGCCAAGGAACGTCGCAAGAAGGAGAACGCCCGGATCCAGGCCGCCCTTGACGACGTCGCGGGCGAGGTCTTCGCGATGACCCGGGAGGCGATGCGGCGGACGCTCGGGATGCGCCACTTCGACGTGCAGCTGATGGGCGCGATGGTCCTCCACCAGGGCCGGATCTCCGAGATGAAGACCGGCGAGGGCAAGACGCTCGTGGCGCCGATGGCGGCGATCCTCAACTCGCTGAGCGGCCGGGGCGTCCACATCGTCACGGTCAACGACTACCTGGCCCGTCGCGACCCACAGTGGATGGGTCCCGTGTTCGACTTCCTCGGCATCAGCCTCGGGATGATCACCCACGACGAATCGTTCATCTTCGAGCCGGGGCATCCAACGACCGACGAACGGCTCATCAACCTCCGACCGGTCACCCGCCGGGAGGCCTACGCGGCCGACGTCACCTACGGCACCAACAACGAGTTCGGCTTCGACTACCTCCGCGACAACATGGTCATCGAGCTGGACCAGCGGGTCCAGCGAGAACGGAGCTTCGCGATCGTCGACGAGGTGGACAACATCCTCATCGACGAGGCCCGGACGCCGCTCATCATCAGCGGCCAGGCCGAGGAATCGGGCGACCTGTACTACACGTTCGCCCGGCTGGTGCCGAAGCTGAGTGGCCGCCCCGAAGGTGACGAGGAGGGCGGCGACTACTTCGTCGACCTCAAGGATCGCGCCGTCTCGCCGACCGAGGAAGGCGTCGACAAGATGGAGAAGCTCCTCGGCGTGGCGAACCTGTACGACGCCGACCCACGGCTCGCCCGCCACTTCGAGCAGGCGCTCCGCGCCCACGCCCTCTACAAGCGCGACAAGGACTACATCGTCAAGGACGGCGAGATCGTCATCGTCGACGAATTCACCGGCCGTCAGATGCCCGGCCGGCGCTGGTCCGAGGGTCTCCACCAGGCGATCGAGGCCAAGGAAGGCCTGCGAGTCCAGCGCGAGAGCGTCACCCTCGCCACGGTCACGTTCCAGAACTACTTCCGGCTGTACGACAAGCTGGCCGGCATGACCGGCACGGCGATGACCGAGGCCGAGGAGTTCCACAAGATCTACAACCTCGAGGTCGTCTCCATCCCGACCCACATGGAGATGATCCGCGAGGACGATTCGGACCTCGTCTACCGCAACGAGGGCTCGAAGTTCAACGCCCTCATCGACGAGATCGTCGAGATGCAGGAGCAGGGCAGACCCGTTCTCGTCGGCACGGTCACCGTCGAGAAGTCGGAGGTCCTCTCGACGATGCTCAAGCGTCGAGGGATCAAGCACGAGACCCTCAATGCCAAGTTCCACGAGAAGGAGTCGGGAATCATCGCCCAGGCCGGCCGGACCGGGGCAGTGACGATCGCCACGAACATGGCCGGTCGAGGCACCGACATCATGCTCGGTGGCAACCCGGCCGGCCTCGCGTCGGAGATCCTCCACAAGCGCGGCCTGAACCCGGCCGAGGTCGACAAGGCGACGTACGACGACGCCCTGGCCGAGGCGAAACAGGTCACGGACGCCGACCACGAACGAGTCGTCTCCGTTGGTGGCCTCCACATCATCGGCACCGAGCGACACGACAGCCGCCGGATCGACAACCAGCTCCGCGGCCGCGCCGGTCGCCAGGGCGATCCCGGCTCGTCGCGGTTCTACCTGTCGCTCGAAGACGACCTGATGAAGCGCTTCGCCAACGACCGCGTCGCGGGGCTCATGGAGCGGCTCGGACTCGATGACGACGTCGCGATCGAATTGCGCATCGTGAGCAAGACGATCGAGAGCGCCCAGAGTCGCGTCGAAGGGTTCAACTTCGACATGCGCAAGCGCGTCGTCGAGTTCGACGACGTCATCAACCGACAGCGCGAGACGATCTACGCCGAGCGCGACAAGGTCCTCCGCAATGAGGACCTCAGCGAGACCGTCCGATCGTTCGTCGAGGACGAGATCCACGCGATCGTCGAGTCCCATCTATCCGGGGAAAACGTCGACGACTGGGGGATGGAGGCCCTGGCCGCGGCCCTCCGCACGATGGGCATCGACGGTCCCGGCACGACCGAGGACGAGCTCTGGGAGCTCGGGACACGCGATGTGATCCTCGACCACCTCCTGGAGCTCGCCGATGCTCGGCTGGAGGCCCGCGAGAAGGAGATCGGCGAGGCGGACTGGGCGACCGTCGAACGGCTCGTCCTCGTCCGATCGATCGACTCGCTCTGGGTCGAGCACCTCACCGAGGTCGACGACATGCGGCGGGGCATCGGCCTCCGGGGCTACGCCCAGCAGGATCCCCTCAACGAGTTTCGACGCGAGGCGTTCCAGCTCTACGAGGAGCTGCGCGACCTGATCCGCCACCAGGTCGCGACGTCGATCTTCCGGGTCACCGTGACCCGCCAGCAACAGCCGACGGCACCCGTCGCCGTCGGGCGAGGGGCGGGCGCACCCGGAGCGGCCGCCGTGTCGGCCGGCTCCTCGACGGCCACGGCGACCCGCCCGGCGCTCGGATCGCCGGTTGCCCGCGGGCTCGCCCCGGATCCCATGGCCCGCGCCCTTCGGCCGTCGGGCGGGGGCGCGCCGGCGCCGGGCGAGGCGAAACCTGGCTTCACGCCGACGGGGGCGCGGATTGGCCGCAACGATCCCTGCTGGTGCGGGTCCGGCCAGAAGTACAAGAAGTGCCACGGCCGCTGAGGGGCGGCCGGCTGGCCCTCGCGAACGTCCTGGCAGACCGATGCTCCGGAACCTGACCCGACTCGGGATCGCCGCCGTTGTCGGGGCGATCGCGGTCGCCGCCTACACGTCGTTCCGGATCTGGGACCAGGGAGGTCGCGACGACAGCCGCCCGGCAGACGCGATCGTCGTCCTCGGGGCGGCCCAGTACAACGGCCGTCCGTCGCCCCTCTTCCAGGCGCGTCTCGACCATGCGATCCAGCTCTACGAGGACGGGATCGCGCCGATCCTCATCGTGACCGGCGGCAAGGGCCTGGCCGGCGACGTCGTGTCGGAGGCCGAGGTTGCCCGAGCCTACGCGATCGAACACGGGGTCCCGGCTGAGGCGATCCTCGTCGAGGACCGCGGGACGAATACCCTCGAATCGCTGAAGACTGTCGGCACCATGCTTCGCGAGCAGAGCCTGGACACGGCGGTGTTCGTCTCGGACCGGACGCACATGCTGCGCGTCCTGCGAATGGCCCGCGACCAGGGCGTCACAGCCTACGGATCACCGACGACGACGAGCCCGACCGAGTCGAGCGTGGTGGAGCAGGTCAAGGACACGATCCACGAGATCGGGGGCCTTGGGCTCTACTTCCTCACCGGGACGGGGCTCTGAGGATCCAGACCACACCGAACCGCCCATCGGGACGCGTCTGTTCTCCCTCTTGGCTATGGGAGTTTCCCAACGTATACTGCCGAAAACCCCAGCAGCCGGGATCGGTCAGGATCCGCCGGCAGACGCTCCAGAGCAGCCCAATGCCCATGTCAGACCTTGCCCCGAGCGGAGGGATACGTGAAGCAGGCCGAGGAAGCTTCGTTCGTCGATCTGATCGCCTGCGAGCGCGATTGCCGCTCGTGCAGCTACGCCGCAGCGCTCGACTGTGACGGCAATTGCGGCGTCTGCCCCCATAACGGCTATTGTCCCTGCGTGAACCCCGTCGTCGCCCGGAGCAAGTCGGCCCTCCGACTGATCGAGCTCCGTCCGATCCTGCTCCAGGACCTCCAGGCCCGGAACTAGTGGACGCGTCCACCATTCTCGACCTGGCGGAGCGGGTCCGGTCGACCTCGGGGCACCTTTGACCTCGGGACGAAGAACGCGCGCGCCGCGCAGCTCGAGGCGCTGACCAGCGAGCCCGGGTTCTGGGACGACCAGCGAGCGGCCCAGAAGGTTCTCCGCGAGGCGAATGGCCTCCGTGCCGAGATCGAGTTGTGGCGAGGTCTCGAGAAGCGGGCCGACGACCTCCTCGCCACGCTCGAGCTCGTCGAGGAATCGGCCGACCCGGAGCTGACCGCGGAGCTCGATCGCGAGGCGGCATCTCTCGAGGCGGACTTCGCCCGCGAGAGAACGGCGCTGCTCTTCTCGGGCGAGCACGATCACCGCGGCGCCCTCCTCACGATCAGCGCCGGGGCGGGCGGGACGGAGGCGACCGACTGGGCCGAGATGCTCCTCCGGATGTACCTCCGCTGGGCGGAGCGGCATCGGTTCCACACGGAGATCGTCGACCAGCAGGAGGGCGAGCAGGCGGGCCTCAAGAGCGTGACCGTCGAGGTCAACGGCCGCTCGGCCTATGGCTGGCTGCGAGTCGAGCGCGGCGTCCACCGCCTCGTCCGGATCAGCCCGTTCGACTCCCAGAAGCGGCGCCAGACGACGTTCGCACTCGTCGAGGTCCTGCCGGAGGCCGACGACGACATCGAGATCGAGCTCGACTGGGACGAGATCCGGGTCGACACGTTCCGGGCCCAGGGCGCCGGCGGCCAGCACGTCAACAAGACGGACTCGGCCGTCCGGCTCACCCACGTGCCAACCGGCATCGTCGCCCAGAGCCAGAACGAGCGCTCGCAGACCCAGAACAAGGAGACCGCGATCAAGGTGCTGAAGTCGCGGATGCTCGAGCGGGCGCTCGAAGAGAAGGAGGCCGAGCTGCGCAAGCTCCGGGGCGAGCACGTGGAGGCCGGCTGGGGCAACCAGATCCGGAGCTACGTCCTCCACCCGTACCAGATGGTCAAGGACCTCCGGACAAACCACGAGACCGGCAACACGGCGGCCGTCCTCGACGGCGACCTCGATACGTTCATGCAGGCCGAGCTGGAGCGCCTCGCAACCGGCGGCCAGAGCGCCCGCGGTGAGGATGTCGGCGCCGACACAGACGACGGCGAGGTCGCCTGACGTGGCCCTTGGCCAGGCGTCCCGGACCCTGCCTGCAGTTCCGTCCTACCGTCCGGCGACTGAGGCCGACCTGCCGGCCTGCGCCGCGATCTGGCGAACCTCCATCAACGACTACACGATCCGGCTGAACCAGCCGGACATCCCGGACGATCTCGCCCCGATTCTTCGTCTCTACAGCCACCTCCGCTCGACCGATCCGGACGGGTTCATCGTCGCAGAGCAGGGCGACGGAACCGGCGAGGCGCGGATCGTGGCCTTCATCTCGGCCCTCCGCCGTGGTCCGCTCTGGTTCCTCTCGATGCTGTTCGTGTTGCCGGAGCTGCAGGGGGCCGGCCTTGGGCGGGCACTCCTCGACCGGGTGATGCCCGTCGGCGGCTCTGCCTTCCTGGCGACCTGCACGGACAGCGCGCAGCCGATCTCGAATGCGCTCTACGCGTCGCTCGGGATCCCCCCGCGGATGCCCCTCCTGCGGCTCGTCGGCACCCCCGATCGACCGGGCGAGCTGCAACCGCTCCCTCCCGGAATCCGGGCCATTCGTTTCGACGAGATCCGCGGTGATGCGCCAGGCGGCCCGCGCGACCGGCTCGGTGGCGCGGCCCTCGACGACGAGCTGGCCGCGATCGATCGTGAGGTCGTCGGGTTCGACCATCGCCAGGACCAGGCCCTGATCCGGGCCGAGCAGCGGATCGGGTTCCTCTACCTCGGCGCCGACGGCGACCCGATTGGCTACGGCTACGCATCCGAGGCCGGGCGGGTCGGCCCGGTCGCGGTCCGTGATGCGGCGCTGCTCGACTCGGTCCTCGGGCACCTGGTCACGACCGTCACTCCGCGCGGTGCATTCGGCGTGTGGCTGCCCGGAGCCGCGGAGACGGCCGTGACGTCGCTGTTGCGAGCCGGCTTCAGGATCGACGGCTTCCCGTGCCTGGTCTGCTGGGATCGACCCCTGATCGACTTCTCCCGCTACATCCCGATTTCGCCGGGGCTCCTATGACCGAAGTGGTAGCCTCTGCGCCGACGTGGCTCCCCTGACGTGCCCTCGGACGAAGCCTCGGTGAACGCGAGCTGGCGGCCGGAACAGCCGTCGACCAAGACCCGGGAGCCGAACGTGACCCTTCTGACGACCGTGGCCGGCCCTGCGCGCTCGATCCGCCGGCGCCTGCTCGGCGGGGGTCGGGACCAGGCAGCGGTCGATCGGGCGGTCCTCGTCCTCCACGACGTGACGAAGATCTATCCGAACGGCAAGGCCGCCCTCGAGGACGTCGATCTCATCATCCCCGAAGGGGACTTCGTGTTCCTCGTCGGCCCGTCCGGAGCCGGCAAGTCGACGTTGATCAAGCTCCTGATCCGCGACGAGGTGGCAACGCAAGGGGCGGTGATCCTCGACGGCCAGGACCTCGCCCGGCTGCCACGGCGGAGCGTCTCGAAGGTCCGCCGAAAGATCGGGATCGTGTTCCAGGACTTCAAGCTGCTTCCGGCGAAGTCCGTCTGGGAAAACGTGTCGTTCGCCCTCGAGGTGACCGGCACCCCGCGCCGGCGCATCCGGCCGGCCGTGGACCGAGTTCTGGCGCTGGTCGGGCTGACCGCCCAGGCGGGCCAGTTGCCCGGCCAGTTGTCCGGCGGTGAGCAGCAGCGAACCGCGATCGCCCGTGCCCTCGTCCACGACCCTCGCCTCGTCATTGCCGACGAGCCGACCGGCAACCTCGATCCCCTGATCAGCTGGGAGATCATCCAGCTCCTCCTGCGGATCAACGAGCTCGGAGTGACGGTCCTCATGGCGACCCACAACGCCGACGTCGTGACCGCCCTCCGCAAGCGTGTCGTGGCGCTCGAAGAGGGCCGCGTCATCCGGGACGAGGTCGGCGGCATCTACCATCGGGTCGACTGAACGACCGTGATCACGTTCGTCGTCTTCAGCCTGAAGCGTGCCTGGCAGGGGTTCTGGCGGAACGCGCTCATGAGCATCGCGGCGACCGCGACGATGGTGCTGATGCTGATGCTGCTGGCCGGGTTCTGGATCATGCGGACCGGCCTCCAGGCCGGCCTCGACTACACCGAGTCGAAGGTCGAGGTCGTCGCCGACCTCAAGGACAGGACGAAGATCGCGGAGGTCGATGCGATCACGGGCCGCCTCCTCGACATGCCGGAGGTCGACTCGGTCGTGTACGTGAGCGAAGAGGAGGCACTCGAGGCGTACCGGGCCTCGCTCGCCGAGCAGGGAGAGGAGGACTACTCGCGGTACCTCGACGCCAATCCACTTCCTGCCAGCCTCGAGGTCAAGCTCGTCGAGGCGAGCGTCTTCGGGAATGTCGTCGAGAGCCTCCGGGCGGAACCGGCCGTCGAGAAGGTGAAGGAGCAGCAGGCGACGGTCGACAGCCTGCTGGCGATCACGAACGTCCTGAGCACGGCCGGCACCGTCGTTCTTGTCGTGATCGCGTTCATCGTGCTCTTCATCATCGTCAACACGATCCGGCTGGCTGTCGTCGCTCGGGCCGAGGAGATCGAGATCATGCGGCTCGTCGGGGCGTCCGACGCCTTCATCCGCTGGCCGTTCGTGTTCGAGGGGGCGATGGTCGGCCTGCTCGGCGCCACGCTGACGCTCGGGTTGCTCTACCTCGCCGCCGAGCCGATCGGCCGGTTCATGATCGGCTTCTTCGCGGTGCTGCCACTGACCTTCGGGAGTCTCGCCCGTGACCTCGTCGTGCTCGTGGCCAGCGCGGGGCTCGGCCTCGGCATCCTGGGGTCCTGGCTCTCCGTCCGGACCTATCTGATCAAATGACGGCACGCGTGGCATGCCCTCGATGAAGTCGGGGTGACATTCCGTTCACCTTCGCATCCATCAACGGAGCGTCCCGCGTAGCATCGGGAAAGGCGGTGTAGTCTTACCGCCCCGCGCTGCCAGAACCGGAGAACGACGTCCTCGATGGCCACCGAAGATCCCGCGCCCGCCGAGGCGACGCCCGCCTGGCAATACCAGCAAATGCCCATTCCGCCGCTGCCGCCGGCCGCCGAGGCCCGCCGAGGCGCACCGGTCCTGGCCCTCGCGATCGCCCTCGTGGCGATCCTCGCCGGTGGCGCGCTGTTCATGTCCGGCTTCCTCGTCGGCCAGCGATTCTCCGAGCAGCCGGGCACCCCGGCCGATCGGGCCGACCTCTTCCAGCCGTTCTGGGACACGTACCAGACGATTCGGACCCAGTACGCCGGTGGTGACATCGACGACCAGTTGCTCGTTCGCGGCGCCATCCGCGGCATGGTGGAGGCCCTGGGGGACCCCTACTCGGGCTACCTGACGCCCGAGGAGTACCAGACGGGACTCCAGGACCTGTCGGGCCAGTTCGAGGGGATCGGGGCAGAGATCGGGACGAAGAGCGCGGCCGGCCAGACGAGCGACTGCTCGACGCTCGGGCCGGATTGCAACCTCATCATCGTCAGCCCGATCGAGGGCTCGCCGGCCGAGAAGGCCGGGCTGCATGCGGGCGACGTGATCCTCGCGGTCGACGGAGCCGCCCTGGACGGGCTCACCGTGGACGGGGCGCGCGACCGGGTCCGCGGCCGGAAGGGGACCGAGGTGGTCCTCACGATCAAGCGCGGGGAGGACGCTGCGTTCGACGTGGCGATCGTCCGCGACGTCATCGTCCAGCGGGAAGTGATCCAGGAGGATCTCGCCGACGGCACGATCGGCTACATCAGGGTGACGGGCTTCTCGGACAACGCCGCCGAGCAGTACCACGACGCCCTCCAGACGGACATCGCCGCCGGTCGCAAGAAATTGGTCCTCGACCTCCGCGGGAACCCCGGAGGCTACGTCACGGCGGCCCGCCGGATCGCCTCGGAGTTCATCGATTCCGGCCCGATCTTCTGGGAGCAGACGGCGGACGGCAGCCAGGAGCCCACGGATGCGTCGCCGGGTGGCATCGCGACCGGGGCCGACATCGAGCTGATCGTCCTCGTCGACCGCGGGAGTGCGTCGGCGAGCGAGATCGTCGCCGGCGCCCTCCAGGATCGCAAGCGGGCCACGATCGTCGGGGACACGACGTTCGGGAAGGGCACGGTCCAGCAATGGATCGAGCTCCCGAACACGGGTGCGCTGAAGCTGACGATCGCCCGCTGGCTGACGCCGGACAAGCGCTGGATCCACCAGGTCGGGATCGTTCCCGAAGTCACCGTCACGCTGCCCGCCGAGCTCGAGCCGGACGAGGATCCCGCCCTCGACAAGGCGGTCGAGATCCTCGGCAAGACGGCGGCGATTCGTCGCGCTGCCTGAGCGCGGTACTTGCTTGCGCACGATGCAGGCATCGCATATGGTTATTGGGAACGAAAGGAGGTGATGTGCAGTGATCGACAGTACGCGTAGCTGCACCACCTCGCAGGAGATGCCCGTCTAAGCGGACACCCCTGTGGGTGGGATAGCTTTGAAGCGCCGGTCCGAGAGGACCGGCGCTTCTGCTTCTTCGGCTGTCGCGCCTGGACGACGCTGCGGCGCGTTGAGCCCTGCGCTCCTCGCTCACGCACCTTGGGGTGCGCTCGCTTTCGGTGCTCGGCGCGCCTTCCCTGGCTCGGCCAGCCGTGACGATCGCAGATGGGGTGGGTCGCAGATAGGATGATCTTGTGGCAGAGCAGACCATTGCCCTCAATCGGACGGGCTCGGCATGAATTCAGCATCGAAGACACCTTCGAGGCTGGGATCGTGCTGACCGGCACGGAGATCAAGTCGGTCCGGGCCGGCAAAGTCCAGCTCGCCAATGCCTACGCGCGGATCGAGCGTGACGAGGCCTGGCTCATCGGGGCACATATCGCGCCGTTCGAGCAGGCGAATCGCTACAACCACGACCCGAAGCGGACGCGGAAGCTGCTCCTCCATCGGGGCGAGATCGACGAGCTGCTTGGCAAGACGAAGTCGAAGGGCCTGACGATCGTGCCGCTCCGCCTGTATCTGACCGGCAAGGGTCGCGCGAAGCTGGAGCTGGGGCTCGCTCGTGGCAAGCAGCTCCACGACCGGCGGCGCGACATCGCCGACCGGGATTCGCGCCGCGACATCGCCCGCGAGATGGCCGACGCGCAGCGCGGCCGCTGAGGCGCGCCGTGCAGCCGGCGACGACCCCGATCCGTCTCGGTGCGGCGATTCGAGCGGTGGACCTCCATGCCGGCGGCGAACCGGGTCGGGTGATCCTGGGCGGCATCGAGGGGATCCCGGCCGGCACGATGTTCGAGGCGATGACGTGGCTCCGGGCGAACCGCGACGACCTGCGCCTGCGGATGCTCCGTGAGCCGCGCGGCTACCCGGCCGCCAACTGCAACCTCGTCCTGCCGTCGGCGCACCCCGAAGCGGATGCCGGCTACGTGATCATGGAACAGGTCGAGTACCCGGGCATGTCCGGCACGAACACGATGTGCGTCGTCACGGCCCTCCTCGAGACCGGCGTCCTGCCGATGACCGAACCGGTGACGGAGCTGGCGCTCGAGGCGCCGGCGGGCCTGATCCGGGTTCGGGCGACGTGCGCCGGCGGCAAGGTCACGGGCGTCACGTTCCGAAACGTGCCGGCCTTCGCAACGCATCTCGATGCCGCGGTCGAGGTGCCCCAGCTCGGGACCGTGACCGTCGACGTCGCCTACGGCGGGATGTTCTACGTGATCGCGTCGGCCGAGGCGTTCGGGCTGCGGCTCACCCCGGACGAGGGCGGCGACATCGTCCGAATCACCGAGATGATCAAGGCCGCCGCCAACGAACAGCTGCCGGTCGTCCACCCCGAGCAGCCGGGCTTTGCCGGGATCACCATCGGCCAGCTGAGCGGGCCCGCGCACGATCCAGCGAACTCGATGCGGAACGCGGTCACGGTCTCGACCGGGACGCTCGACTGGGACGATCCGTCGACCTGGACGGGCGCGATCGACCGATCGCCGTGCGGCACGGGGACGTCGGCGCGGATGGCCGTGCTCCACGCGCAAGGGCGGCTAGGGCTCGGTGAGGACTTCCGGCACGAGGGAATCCTCGGGACCGTCTTCACCGGGCGGCTCCTCGAAGCGACGACGATCGGCGATCGGGACGCGGTCGTCCCGCAGATCACCGGCAGTGCGTGGATCACGGGAATCGCCGACTACGTCGTCGACCCGACGGACCCCTTCCCCGACGGGTTCACGGTCGGCGACATCTGGGGCTGATGAGGCCCTAGGCGACGAGGTATGGCGTGTAGCGGTCGCGTCGCAGCCAGACCCAGAGCGCGACGACGAATCGCGCGACGAGGCTGATCCCGTAGGCCGCGCACCACACGCAGACGGCCCCGATCACGAACACTTCGAGGTAGGTGAAATAGAGCTCGAACACGACCCCGAGGAGCGACAGGCCGTAGTGCGCTGCGAGGAGCGACGTCCGGTTCGTCCGCGTCCAGGCCACGGCCAAGCCGAAGAGCACGATCGACAGGATGACGCCGAACACCGCGACCGGCACGCCAGCGATCCTGGAGAACTCCGAGAGAGCGACCTCCTCGCAGCCCTTGAGCGGTCCGCAGTACGGCAGGTTGCCGGCGAGCGCGACCGAGGTCAGGTAGCCGGCGATCGCGAGGCCGACGAGGTCGAGCGTCGCGAGGACGACCCCGGGGTGAAGCCGCCGCGGTCTGGCGACGACGATCGGGGAATAGGTCACGGCGTGGCGGCCGCCGCGGTTGCGATCGCCAGCGTGATGTCCGAGTACGACTGGATGCCCGGGTACGACTGGCCGGCGATGACGAGCGTGGGCGTCGACGACACGCCGGCCGCATCAGCCTCAGCGATCGAAGCCAGGAGCGCCGTGGCGGCCGCGGCTGAGTCCATGTCGGCCTCGAATCGGCTCGGATCGAGGCCGATGCCGCGCGCCATCTCGACGAGGCGCGCCCGAGTGAAGGCACCGGCGTTCTCCCGGCCCTGGTTGCCATAGAGCGTCGCCCACATGTCCCAGAACTTGCCCTGCTGCGCCGCGGCGTAGCCGGCGTTCGCCGCGGCCGCGGATTCCGGGCCGATGAACGCAAGGTTGTGGAAGACGACCTTCGCGGTCCCGTCGGCGAGTTCGTTGGCGACTAGGCGAGGAAACACGCTCGTGCCCCAGCTCTGGCAGGCCGGGCATTGGAAGTCCTCGTACAGGTCGATCGTCACCGCCGCATCGGCGCGGCCGAGGATGAACCCCTCGGCCGGGATCCCGGCCGGCGCACGCACGACCGCGATGTCGATCGGCGGCTGCTTTGGGGTGCCGCCAAGCCAGATCGCGAGGGCGACGACTGCGAGGCCGCATAGAAGACCGACCAGCGAGAGCGTGCCGATGCCGATCCCGCCGCGTGATGACTTTGTCGAACGGCGTGGCGCCAGTCGCCTGGCCGCACGAGCGTCGATCCGCCGCTCACGGCGCGTTTTCATCGTCTGGGGAGATGCCATGGGTCGAGTCTCACCGCCCACAAGCTGGCAGGTAAGGTGCCGAACGGACCGGAATCGGGGTCGAACGGCACGTACTGCGAGCGAGCCTGATCGCTTGGCCGAACGGCAGGCGTGCGCTAGAATTGATCGGAACGTCGAACGGACGTTCGGTCCTGTGGGGATGTGTGGATTCGACAGGGCCCGGCTATCGGAAAACGCGAGCCGAGGATGCTGCTCAGGCCTCGTTAATCAGGCAGCAAAACGAAGTACCTGGCAACCGCCAGTCGACTCTCGCCCTCGCTGCGTAAGCAGCTAGTGTGAGCGTGGAAGCCACCTCGGTCCCGCGGGTGGTGGAAGCGTCATTCAGCGGGGCTGCGAACCGGGCAAGTGTTGCGTAGTCCGGTGACAAGCCCGATCTAGGGACACGTGACTGGACCGCCCGGCAGGGTGCCGATGTTCGTTCGGGCGGTCGACGACAAACCATCGGACACGCTCGTAGTGGGTTCCGGTTAAGGGTTCTGGACGGGGAGTTCGACTCTCCCCCATCTCCACCACTACTTCGCCACCTGCCCGCAAGCCGCGCGGTCGCACGCGATAAGCCCCGGGAACGTCGGTGGTCGTCCCCCGCGATAATGGCCGACGTGGAGGAGGTCAAGGTCGTCGTCGCGCATCGCGAGCGCGCGACGCTGCGCGTCGGCGACGTGTTCCTGAAGATCGACGCTGATCAGACGCGCACCGACGTCGAGGTCGAGGCGATGGCCATGGCGCCGGTCCCGACCCCGGAGATCCTGTGGCGGAAGCCGCCCGTGCTCGCCCTCGCCGCCCTCCCAGGGACGGCACTCGGCCGCCTCCAGGAGCCGTCCGCCGCGTCGTCGGCGGCGTGGGCCGCGGCGGGTGCCGCCGCACGGATGCTGCACGAGGCGCCGCTGCCGCCATGGCCCGGTCGGAGCCTCGACGAGTTCGCATCGCACCTCGACGGCGAGTGCGAGTGGCTCGTCGCCAACGACGTCCTTCCCGCCGACGTGGTCGCGCGCAACCGCCGGGTCGCCGAGGCTGCGCTCCGGCCGTGGACACCCGTGTTCACCCACGGCGACCTGCAGATCACCCACGTCTTCGTCGACGATGACGAGGTCACCGGCGTCATCGACTGGTCCGAGGCGTCCCAGGGGGACGCGCTGTTCGACCTCGCCACCCTCACGCTCGCACACGAGGAGCACCTTGGCGACGTCGTCGCGGGCTACGGCACTGACGTCGACCTTGACGTGATCCGGGCGTGGTGGTCGTTGCGAAGCCTGCTGGCGGTCCGCTGGCTGGTCGAGCACGGCTACGATCCGTGGCCCGAACTCGCCGTACTGAGATCCCGGCTGTGAGGCTGCGAGTCGGTCGGGGATGGGTGCGCGCGTGGTCGCTCGGGCTGGCGATGATCGTCACGGCCTGTGGCGGAACGGCCTCCACCGATCCCGTGGCGACCCAGCCATCCCCGTCGGCCGCCGAGACGCCGGTCCCGTCGGCCGCGCCATCCGGGACCGACTCGCCGACTGCCTCGCCCGAGCCGACCGCCTCGACGCCGTCAGCCCTCGGCAACGAGCGCGTCAACGTGCTGCTGATCGGCGTCGATCGAGGTCCCGGCCGAGAGGACCAGGCCAGCACGGACGTGATGATGGTGGCCTCGATCGACCCGGTTGGAACGACCGCCTCGTTCTTGTCGATCCCGCGCGACCTCGTCGACGTGCCGTTGGCCGACGGCACGCCGTTCCGGCAGAAGATCAACGGCCTGGTCTCGGCAGCCGACCAGGCACCCGGCAACTTCCCCGGCGGCGACGCGGGCGGCGAGGCGGTCCTCGCGGGCGCTCTCGGCCGATTCCTGGGCATCGAGATCCCGTACTGGGCATCGATCGACTTCACCGGCTTCAAGGCGCTCGTCAAGGCCGTCGACGGCATCAACGTGCTCGCCTGGCGACCGATCTGCGACAGCACGTACCGTGACGATCGATTCGACGGCTTCGGCGTCGGGGTCGGCCGGTGGCAATTGGACGAGAACGAGGCGCTCGCCTGGGTGCGCGTTCGCAAGCCGCCGCCGGAGAGCGACTTCACCCGCACGATCCGCCAGGTCCAGGCGCTGATCGGACTTCGTGAGCGGATCGTCGAGTCAAACGCCTTCGCCGACCCGTTGCCCGCCCTGGAAGCGCTCGGCGTCGTGCGGACGAACATGCCGGACGACGTCATCGAAGGTCTCGCAGCGCTCGCTCCGGGGTTGACCGACGACCGCGTCTACCGCCGGACGATCCAGCCGCCGGAGCTTGTCGACGAGGCGTCGGACCAGCGGGGCTACATCCTCGTCGCTCGCGAGGCAGATATCGCGGCCGTCGTCGACATCCTGTTCACGCCCCCGGGTGTCCGGCCAACGACCGGCAGTGTCGCCCGCTACGTTTCGACCGACCCGGCAAAGGAGTTGTCGGGCGCGAACTGCTGATCAGACCAGCGCACCGCCCTTCATCACCGCGGCAGGGGCGCGCAGCACCTCCACGTCGACCAGCGGGTCCGACGTGACCGCCACGAGATCGGCGAAGCGCCCTGGACGAAGCGCGCCGACGACGTCCTCCCAGCCCATCAGCTCGGCCGCCCCGATCGTTGCAGAGCGGATGGCGTCGAGCGGGGACTGACCGAGGCGAACCTGGTAGCCGAACTGGATCGCGTTCATCCCGTGCGGATAGACGCCGCTATCGGTCCCGAAGGCGATTCGAGCACCGGCCGCGACCGCCTTCGAGAAGCCGAGCCGCTGCGCATCAGTCGTCGCCTTGTTCTTGGCCATGATCTCGCCCGGCCAGCCGGCACGCTCACCCTCCTGGGCGATCCAGTCGCCGTCGTAGACGTCGGCGACCAGCCATGTGCCGTGGCGGACGAGCAGCTCGATCCCCTCGTCGTCGATGAGCGAGCCGTGGTCGATCGACCGAACCCCCGCCCGGATAGCCGTCTTGATGCCCTCGGTGCCGTGAGCGTGGGCGGCCACGAAGACGCCCTGGCGGTCCGCCTCCTCCACCGCCGCGCGAAGCAGCGGTTCGTCCAGTTCGACCGTATTGACGCGCGTCCCCCGGGCAAGGACGGCACCGGTCGCGATGCACTTGATCAGATCGGCGCCGCCGCCCACCAGGGCGCGGACCCGTTCCCGGACATCGTCGACCGTCCGGACGACCCCGAATCGAAGGTCGTCCGGGACGACGAAGTCGCGCGCCAGGCCCGTCACCTCGCCCCCGCCTCGTGGTGTCGTGATGTACGCCCCGGCGCACTGCATTCGGGGACCCGGCAACCAGCCGGCCTGGATCGCGTCGCGCAGGGCGACGTCGACGAATGCCCGGAACGTCCCGACGTCACGGACGGTCGTGAACCCGGCCCGCAGTGTCGAGGCCGCGTTGCGGACTCCGAACATCGCCTCTTCCGCGGCGGACGTGACCGATCCTGCGACGCCCGAGAACTCCATGTCGCCGACGAGATGCGTGTGGCAGTCGATGAGTCCAGGGATGACCCAGTCTCCGGGCAGGTCGACACGCGGCACACTGCCCGGCGTCGCGTCGCCGGGTCCCAGGACGGCCTCGATCCGGCCGTCGGTGACGAGGATGGTCCGGTCTTCCGCCCAGCTCCCCTCGATGACATCGAGCAGGCGCGGTGCCGAGATGAGGAGACGCTCGGTGGGCACGTGGCCAGCGTAGCAAACGGCGACGGGTCCTCCGTTGACAGGCGGCCTGTCTGAAATGCGCTAGCTCCCCGGTACCGGGGCGGGTCTACTCTCCGACCCAAGAGCCCCGGGCACACCTCCTCCGCCCGGGGCTCCATTTCATGCTCATCTCGCGATCGGGGCTCGTCTCGCGCGCTACGATCACTGCGTTCCCCACCCGCCCACGAGGCATCTTTGCGTGCCTCGGACGGGTCGGAACGCGTCTCGAGGAGGCAGGGATGAAACTGAATCGGACCCGGTGGGTGGCGCTCGGCGCGGTAGTCGCCCTGGCTGTCGGCGCGTGGGGGATGCCCGTCGCCCTGGCCGCCGTCACCTCCGGCGACAAGCCGGTCTTCGTCGACGTGAGCCCACAACGCATCGCCGATACACGATTCGACATCGGCATCACCAACCCGTTCTCATCGGGCACCCCGAAGGTGCTACAGGTCACGGGCGATGTGCCCGTTGCGCCATCAGGCACCGCGACCGTCGTACCCGACGGTGCCACCGGGGTTGTGCTCAACGTCACGGCCGTCAACCCGTCTCGGGGCGGGTTCGTGTCAGTCCGCCCCGGCAACCCGGGCGGCGCCCCGACCACCTCGAACCTGAACGTTGTGACCGGTGTCACCGTCCCGAACCAGGTCACGATCGGTCTGCCCACCGGCGGCGGCAGCCCCGGCAGGATCCAGATCTGGTACCAGGCCAGCGGCGGTCCGGGCTCCACGGACATTCTTGTCGACGTCGTCGGCTACTTCGACGACCACCGGCACGATGATCGCTACTACACGGAAGCTCAGACGAGGGGCCTGATCTTCGATCAGCGGACCCTCGTCGGGACGCTCAATGGCGACGACGGTTCGAAGTTGGACAGCGGAGCGTACACGTCGAGCCGATTCGGCACGGGAGCATACAGCGTGACGTTCCTGACAACGGGCCTCGGCATTCTGCCCGCCCAGATGCCGCCGAATCCGACGGCCGTGGCGCACCACTTCTGCCCCAACGGTTCGACGGCCCAGACCGGCTGGTCGGCGTTCACCACGTTCGACGGCGAGGTCATCAACTTCTCCATCACGATCGAGACGTTCAATGCGGCCGGGGCGGCGGCGGATTGCGACACGCAGTTCCACATCAACTTCGCCGCCCCGTCCTCGCTCGTGCTCTCCGAAGCAGATGCCGCGGCACCCGTTGATCCCACGTAGCGAGTTCCCCGCCGGTACCCGTGTCGAGTGCCGAAACGAGCCAACCGGAGCGGTCTGCGAGGCCGCCGACTGACGGCGGTCAGCCGACCGCGTCGCGAACGGCCGGGATGACCTCCAGTCCCAGGCGCGTGATCTGCTCGGCACGGTCCGGTCCGGACGGCATGAGGTTGAAGCCCCCGAAGCCCAGCTTCGAGAGTTCGATCAGTCGATCTGCGACCGCTCCTGCCGGGCCGACCACGTCGGCCCATGATCGCTTGGGCGATCCTCAACGCGAACGACAAGGTTGTAGACGCAGTCGATCTCGACCGGGTCGCGGCCGGCTTCATGTGCGGCCGTCATGACCCGGTCCCGGAGCCCCACGACCTGGTCGGGCGGTGCCGAGCCGTATGACGGGATCCATCCGTCGGCGAGGCGCCCGGTCAGGCCCAGGCCGCGTGGCTTGTAGGTCCCGAGCCAGATCGGGATCCGGTGCCCGGGCCTGGGCTGCAGATTCGCCTCCTCAGTCCGGTAGATCCGCCCATCGAACGTGACGTTCTGCTTCGACCACAGCTCGCGAGCGATCACGATCGCCTCCTCGAGCCCGTCGATCCTCTCGCCGGGCGACTGAACCGGGAGACCGAACGCGCGGAACTCGGCGTCAAGGTATCCGCTCCCAAGGCCGAGGATCAGTCGGCCATCGGACAGCCGATCGAGCGTCTCGCTCATCTTCGCGACGACCGGGGGTTGGCGGTACGGAACGGCGAGGACCCGCGAGGCCACCCGAATTCGCGTCGTAGCCGCGGCGATCCAGGTGAGGAGCGTCCAGGGCTCGTAGCTGGGTGTTGTCCCGTGGAGATGATCCGAGGCCGAGACGAAGTCGAACCCGACATTCTCGGCGGCCCGGGCTTCCGCGACGGGATCCACTCCCAGTGCGGGCGTCGTGGAGACACCGAGTCCAAATTGCAGCGTTGTCATACTTGCTCCGATACTTGCAGGCGGAAGTATATGCGCATGACAGTTGCAAGTGCAAGTATTGGTGGCGTACACTCGGCCCGTGAAGTCGAAGCTGAGCGATCACGAGCTCCGCGCATGGCAGGCGCTTCTTCATGCCCATTACGAAGTCACTCGAAGGTTGGACGCCGAGTTGCGCGAGGAGCACGGCCTGTCACTCGGTGACTACGACGTGCTCCTTCGGCTGGTCAACGCGCCGGACCGCTGTCTTCGGATGACGGACCTGGCCGGACGAGTGATGATCCCGCCGAGCACCCTGACCCGCCGCCTTGATGGACTCGTGGCGGACGGGCACGTCACGAGGAAGCGCTTCGAGGGGGACTCTCGGGTCCAGCTGGCGTGCCTGACCAAATCCGGCCGACGGGCGCTGCGTCGTGCGGCTCGAACGCACCTGCGTGGCATCCGGGAGCACTACACCGGCCGCCTGAGCGCGGTCCAGCTCCGCGAGGTCGCGTCAGGGCTCGAAGTGATCAGCGGACCGCACGAGCAGCACTGAACCGCCGGCGTTTGGCAGATCTGGTGCCGGGCAGACAAACTGGGATCCATGCCCATCCCGAAGGCCATCGGGCGCTTCAACTTGCTTGTCACGAACCGGCTCGTCCGGCTCTTCGCCGGGCGCCTGCCCGGGTTCGCGATCGTGCGCCACGTCGGGCGCAAGTCCGGACGGCAGCTCCGGACGCCGATCAACATCTTCAAGCACGGCGATCGGTACGTCATTGCTCTGACCTATGGCGCGGACGCTCAGTGGGTGCGCAACGTCCAGGCCGCCGGTGGCTGCGACATCGAGATCACCGGCAAGGTCGTCCGGCTGGCGGAGCCGCGCGTCTACGTCGACGCGAAGCGGACAGGACGTTCCACTGCCGGTCCGCCTCGTCCTCCGGATCATCGGGGTCACCGAGTTCCTCGAGCTCCGGCCCGTCGCGGAAGCAGGGACGCCCTAGAGGATCCGTTCGGCCGTCACCGTCGGGATCCTGCGGCGACCCGAGTCAGCGATCGAGCTCGACCGGGACGACGTCGACGTGAACGATCGAGCCGTCGCGCTCCAGGCCGACCGGGACACGACGACCCACCATCTCGCCGACCATGACCCGCTGGAGATCGCCGACGCCTTCGATCGGTCGGCCGTCGAGCTCGACGATGACGTCGCCGGCACGGACGCCGGCCGCCGACGCCGGGCTGCCCTCGAGCAGCTGGACGACCTCGAGACCGCGACGCCGCCCCAGCCGTTCCGCGAGGAGCGGCCGCAGCGGCCGCGTCCCCCCGACCACCCCGAGGAACGCCCGGCGGACCCGGCCGTCGCGCATCAGGGCGCCGACGATCGCCCGGGTCGCCGCGTTGATCGGCACGGCCAGGCCCAGGCCGATCCCGGCAACGGCCGTGTTGATCCCGACGACCCTGCCGCGCCCGTCGGCGAGCGCCCCGCCCGAGTTGCCGGGGTTGAGTGAGGCGTCGGTCTGGATCACGTTCTCGACGAGCCGGCTCGCCCGCCCGTCGCGCGCGGCCAGGGATCGCCCGAGGGCACTGACGACGCCTGCGGTCACGCTGCCGGCGAACCCGAGCGGGTTGCCGATCGCGACGACGAGCTGGCCCACCCGGAGCCGGTCGGCGTCTCCGAGCGGCGCCGCCGCAAGGCCGCCGCCGGTCGCCCGGACGACCGCGAGGTCGGAGAGCGGGTCGCGCCCGACCACGTCGAAGCCGAGCTCGGTCCCGTCGACGAAGGTCGCGGTCCCGTTCGGGGCCGACGCGACGACATGCGCGGATGTCAGCAGGAAGCCGTCCGGCGTGAAGACGACCGCCGACCCGGCTCCGCCGCCCCACCCGCCGTTCGAGTGGATGCGGAGGCTCGCCACGGACGGGATGAGCCGCTCAGCGGCCGTGCTGACCGCGAGCGAGTAGGCGTCGAGCAGGTCGTCATCGTCGGGGTCGGCGTTGACCGCCGCGGCTCCGATCGCCTCTGGTTCGGCGACCATCGCTGGCTATGCCTCCCCCGATGCGTTGGCCTCGCCGCCGACCGAAACGGTTCGCTCGTCTGTCCCGCGGACGACCTTGATCTCGAACGGCATCGGACTCGAGGCCAGGATCTCCTGGAGCTGGTCGGCCTCCGTCACGGCCTTGCCGGCGATCTCGACGATGAGGTCGCCGTCGCGGATCCCGGCACGTGCCGCGGGGCTGTCGTCCTCGACGCCGCGGACGAGCACGCCGTCACGCTCCGGCAACCCGACCGACTGGCGCAGGCGACGCGAGACGCGGGCCGGCGCGACGGCGATCCCGAGGCGTGGCCTTGTCACCGATTCGCCGCGTCCGAGCGCATCCACTCGTGCGCGAAGCGCCGCATCGGCCGGCAGGGCGAGGTAGAAGCCCTCGCCGAGCCGGTTCGTGTTGATTCCGAGCAGCCGGCCGTCGGCATCGAGGAGCGGGCCACCGGAGGATCCGGGTGCCAGCGGGGCCGTGTGCTCGAGGCTCCCCCCGATTCGCCGTCCGCCGGGACCGCGGAATGACCGCTCGATCGCGCTGATCGACCCGAAGGTCACGCGAGCTCCGCCGCCCGGTGTTGCGGCGCCGGCGAAGACGATGGCGCCGGCCGACGGGCCGTCCCCGTCACTCCAGCCAAGCGCGGCTGCACCGGAGGTGTCGACGGCGATGACCGCGAGGTCTCCATCGACGTCGATTCCGGCGAGGCGGCCCGTCGCCGAGCGACCGTCGGCGAAGGTCACGGTGACCTCGTCGCCGCGGACGTTGTGCGCGTTCGTGAGGACCTGCCCGTCGGCGATGACAACGCCAGAGCCGCGGAGTCGGGAACCGATCCCGACGATCGACGGCGCGACGGACGTGGCGACGGTGGTGAGGGACTGGGAGAGCTCGTCGAGAGCGGACATGTCCAGGATGCTCCTTGCCGTGAAACGCGGCGCTCAGCGTGAGTTGTCAGTTGCGACTTGCAACATACTACGGTCCCCACCACGACGCAAGTCCCGGTACCATGCAGCCGATGAGCGAGACAGCCCCGTCCTACCCGCCGACCGCCAGGAGCCCGCTGGAGGCGGCCCTCGAACGGGTCGGCGACCGCTGGAGCCTCCTGCTGGTCGACGCGCTCCTGATGGGTGGCCGGCGCTTCGGCGAGCTGCGGGAGGAGCTGCCCGGCCTCGCCCCGAACATCCTGACCGAGCGTCTCCGCCGCCTCGAGCGCGAGGGGATCGTCGTCGCGACGCCCTACTCGACGCGGCCGCCACGGATGGAGTACTCCCTGACCGGCGACGGTCGCGACCTCGCGTCAGCCCTGCGGTTGCTCGCGGACTGGGGGGCTCGCCGCGACGAGCACGGTGAGCCGCTCCGCCACGACCGCTGCGGGACCGCGCTCGAGGCGCGCTGGTACTGCCCCACGTGCGCGTCGGCGGTCAGCGATCGCGAAACCGATGGACGGGAGATGCGCCAACTCTGATCGCGGGGCGCGACTCCGGGCGAGGCGACGGGCCGTCAGCTGCCCTTGCCGACCAGCGTGACGCCGGTGATCCGCGAGTAGTGGGAGTAGTACGTCGTCTGGTGAAGGACCTTGCCACCCTGGTACACGGTCACCGTCCGCCAGATGTCCTTGCCGTCAACGGGGTACTCGATGCGCTTGCGGACACCGGGCGCCAATGACGACGTGTACTGGACCGTGTCCGTCGCCCGCCTGATGTTCTTGATGGTCGGGTTGCCGATGACGACCTTGCGTCCCGTCGGCACGCTGTACAGGTCGAACCGCACGTAACCCTTGCTGCCGTTCTTGATCTTGTAGCCCCGGATGAGGACCGGGTAGTCGGTGTCGTTCGTCCATGACATCGTCTGGACAGAGCCTGATCCGCTCTTGAAGACCGTGGCGTCGAGGCCGGCCGGGTAGCGATCGATGAAGTAGTAGTGGTTGCGTCGCGCGCCCATCTCGAACCCGCCCCGGAGCGCGGCGTTGAACAGCGTCGTCGAGCACGAGCAGATCCCGCCCGCAAGGGCGCCCTGCGGCTCCGTCTTGCCGTTGATGATGGCCCCGCCGTCACCGTAGCCGCGGGCCCGGGTGATTGGCCCGACGGCGTTCCAGAAGTCGAACTTCGCGCCGGGGGCGACGACGTAGCCGTCGATGTCGATGGCCGGGATCCAGATGTTCGCCCCGTAGTGATTCCGATCGCTGATCGGGAAGTAGGTCGTCCACGTCGAGATCTTCTTCATCTTCGGGGCGGCCGCCTTCGCCTCCTCCGTCGTCAGGGCCGGAGCCGTGACCGTCAGGGCTGGAGCCACCGGGGCGTCGGCGCCGTTCGCCAGCCGGGTCGTCATGAGGTCGGAGACGCGGGCCCTGGTCACGGCGACATCAAGCGCCCGGCCGTTCCGTGCGGCGGTGACGCCGGTGATCGTGCTGCCGGAAACGGTGAACGACGCGTTCACCGGGCTCCGGGCGACCTCCTTGGCGACCGCCGCGAGGGCCGCGTCGACCCCGGCCGGGGAGACGACGGGCTGATAGACGCCGTCCGCCTTCGTTTCGAACGTGATCCAGGTCCGCACCGTCGCGGCGGGGATCGACCACGATTCCTCGCCTTCGACGATGGCGACGTCGACCGCGATCCGATCCGCGGCGGTTTTTGCCTGGGTCGCCTCCGCCGTCGTGACCTTCGGTTCGACCGGCTCGGCTTCGAGCGGGACCTGGACCTCGTTCGGCGCGTCGACCCGGGCGAGCGCCGCGGTCAGGACCGCCGTCGGTTGCCGCACGTCGGCCGCCTGGCCCTTGATTCCTTCGACAACGACGAATCCGTCCTTCGTCGAGACGACGGCTGCGTCCTGCGAGTCGACGATCAGGCGGCTGGCCCACCACTGGACGTAGCGCGTGAGCGTTCTCTCGTCGAACAGGACCTTCGGCTCGATGTTGACGCCGCGGATCGCGGTCCGCGCGTCGAGGACGATCCGCTCGACGGTGGTGCCTGACCGGCCGACCGCCATCGCCTCGGCAACCATGCCGTCGACGTCGGGCCGGCGGCCGATGTCGGCGTAGTCGATCGTCATCTCGATGTCGTTGCCTGTCAGGACGGCCCGGCCCTCGCCGAACGAGGCGAATGCCTTCGCGAGGACCGCGGTCGCCTCGTCTGGCGCCATGCCCGCGACATCGATGCCGCCGACGGTCACGCCGGGCAGGATTCGACCCGTGTAAACGCGGTCGAACGCGTACAGGGCGCTCGCGCCCAGGCCGAGCGCCGCCAGCATGCTGATCAGGAAGGCGACAAAGAACCTCACCCGCGCATTGGGACGCCGCATTTCAAGCGGCATCTCAAGCGGCGCGAGGGCGGCCTCGTGGGCGGCGGTCATCGGTGTATCGGTCATCGGTGGAGCGCCATCCTAGCAGTCAACATGATTGCGGCCGTGCGGATCAAGCTGACGTTTGGCAGAACAGCGGGGTGACGATTCCCGTTCCGCGCTTCGGGAAACCCCTCAGCCGCCTCGCAGGATGATGACGATCCGCCGATTTGGCTCCTCGCCGATCGACTGCGTGGCAACTTCGGGATGATCGCGAAGGGCGAGATGGATCCAGCGCCGCTCGAGGGCGGGCATCGGCTCGAGCTGGAGCATCTTGCCGGTCTCCTGGACCCGGGCAGCCGCCCGGTTTGCGATGTCCCGGAGCTGGCGCTCGCGCCGGCCGCGGTAGTCCTCGACGTCGACCAGGACCCTCGTCCATTCGCCCATCCGGCGCGACAGCATCAGGTTGACCAGGTGCTGGAGGGCCGACAGTCGCTCCCCCTTCCGGCCGATGAGGGCGCCGAGGGCCTCGTGCGAGTCGGCGTTGCCGACGACGTTGAGGCGGCTCGTGTCGCCGGCATCGACATCGATCCGGACGTCGAACCCGAGGTGCCGCATCAGCTCCTCGAGGATCTCGCGGCCGGCGGCGAGGGCTTCGGGCGACGCCTCGGCCGCCTCGAGGTCCGCGCGCTCCGCGGCGATTGATCCGCGAGCCGCGGCCACCTCGGCAGCCTCGTCGGCGTTCAGGTCGGACGGCGCCTGGCCGCGGTCGTCACGGCGCGGACCCCGATCCGGCCGTGGCGGGCGACCGCGATCGGGCCGCTGATCCCGGCGCGGGCCGCGGTCGGGGTAGCCGCCGCTCGGCGCAGCGCTCGTGCTGGCTGCGACGGCGTCGCTGGGCCCGACCACCTCGCTCGGCGCGACGGCCTCGGGAGCTCCGGCAGCTTCCTGACTGGGCTGGCCCTCGCTCGGTCGATCCTGTTGCGGTCGTTCGTCGCGGCGCGGGCCGCGGTCGTCGCGCCTCGGACCCCGGTCACCACTTGGCTGGCTCGGTGGGAGCGGGCTGGCTGCGGCCGCCTCGCGCTTGGGAGTCGCGCCGCCGAGGGCCGATCGCGGCGCGGCCACGATCCTGGCGGGCTCGGCGCCCATCCCGAGGACACCCCGGCTGCCCGGGGTGAGAATCTCGAAGTCGAGCTCGGCAAGCTCGACCCCGAACTCCTCCCGTGCGAGGCGCAATGCCTCCTCGACTGACTTTCCGGTGAACTCCTTGTACGCACTCATCAGCGTCGTCTCCCTCGGCGGCTCTGGCGGCCGCGTTCTCGGTGGCGAATGGTTTTGTCGGCCGCTGCCGCTCGCTTCTCGGCGGCTCCGCCGAGCGCCGATTTCGCCGGTCTTGTCGCGGGATCGACCGGCGGTGGCAGGACGACCGGGAACCGTGGTGTGTGCTCCTGGGCGAATCCAGGGGTCCATCCGAACAGGGGGAACATCCCTCCCCATCCAAGGATCAGATATTGCTGGACGATCGAGAACAGCGTCGAGACGATCCAGTAGAGGAAGAGGCCCGCCGGCAGGATGCTTCCGTATGTCAGCGAGATGAACGGGAACAGGAACGCCATCTGGCGCTGGATCCGGACGTTGGGATCGTCGGCCATCGCCTGGTTCGCGACCGGCAGGGCCATCCTCGACGTGATCAGCTGGAGCAGCGCCGAGATGATGGCGAGCAGGCTCAGGCCGGAGAACAGCGCGCCCGGCGAGCCCAGGAAGACCTCCGGAACGCCCCAGTTGACACCGAACGCGATCGGATAGATGCATGGGTTGAGGACCTGGTTGGCGGCGTCGATGATCGGCGCCGGGTCGCAATTCATGTCCAGGATCGTGAACCCGAAGACGTTCATCATGGCCTGCGGGTCGTAGTTCGTGAGGCCCTGGCTGAAGACCGAGTACAGCGGGATCAGGAGGAAGATCTGGAGCAGCGCGGGCAGGCAGCCGGACAGCGGATTGATCCCCCGCTCGGCGTAGAGCTGGCGCTGGGCCTCCTGAGCCTTGATCCGGTCGCCCTTGAAGCGCTTCTGGATCTCCTTGAGCTCCGGGGCGAGGAGCTGGGTCCGCTTCGTCGAGACTGTCTGGCGACGGAAGACCGGGATCAGGATGACCCGGAGGAGGAGCGTCATCAGGACGATTGCGATCGCGATGTTGCCCGTTGCCTTGTCGAGCAGGACGAGCGCGATGAAGAACGCCTGGAACAGCGGGGTGAAGAGCCAGGAGATCAGGCCGAGCGGGTCCGTCGGCGATGCCGGGGTCAGCGGGATCGCGGCCGGCGGGATGGTGAAGGTGGGGCTGGGGGCACCGCTCGTGCCCGGCGAGCCCGCCGGGCCGGGGACGCATGCCACCGCGATGAGGAGCGCGACCGCGATGAGGAGGAGCGGCCCGATCCAGGCTCGCCAGGGGCGCGGGGGTGTCACTCGTTCCTCAGCTAGCGAACCGGGTCGTAACCGCCGGGATGACCCGGATGGCACCGACCGATCCGTCGGATTCCCATCCAGGTGCCCTTCAGCAGCCCGTAGCGTTCGATCGCCTGTTCCGTGTAGCGCGAGCATGTCGGCTCGTAGCGGCAGCTCGACGGCATCCAGCGAAAAACAATCCGGTAGAGGCGGATGAACCCGATCCCGATGCGTTTCACGTGGCCGTTGGCCCTCCGAGCACTCCCCCTCGATGGAGGAGCCGGCCCAGCGCTCCGACCAACGCTTCGTGGTCGGACTCGACGATCGCTGGCCGAGCGATGATGAGGACGTCCCAGCCCGGCTGGAACGAGGGCGCCATCGCCCTTAATACCTCGCGGAGGCGGCGCCGAACGCGGTTTCGGACCACGGCGCCGCCGAGCTTCCGCCCGGTCGACAGCCCGAACCGGGTCGTCTCGAGGTCGGTCCGCAGGAACCGGGCGGAGAAGAGCGGGTGGGACCGGCTGGTCCCGGAGCCCTGGAGCGCCGCGAAGTCCTGCGGACGAGAGAGCATCACGAGTCGCGGCGGGTACGCGCCGCGGCCGTCCGTCAGGCCGTCAGTCGCTTCCGACCGCGAGCCCGTCGGGCAGCGATCACGCGACGGCCGCCGGCGGTTCGCATCCGGGCGCGAAATCCGTGCTCCTTCGCGCGATGGCGCTTCTTGGGCTGGTAGGTCTGCTTCGTCATCGGGCCTGTGCGCGATCCTCTCCGTTCGGCCCCGGGTGGACAATCCGACCCCTAGAGGCACGCAAACGCGCCTGGCGCCCGTGAGCGCTGCGGCGCGTTCGTCGTCCGGCGGATGATATGACGCACGGATCGTGAGTGTCAAACGATTGGGCACCCCGGAGATCGCCGGGCGCGGGGTGGCCGGGGCCGTCGCGCGGGTGGCCGGATGGCCGTCAGCGAGCCGCGCTGCCTCGATACTCCCCTGGAGTATCGCAGAATCGCCTTGCGGCGGCCGTTCGGGCGGTGCTATCCTCTCCGAGCCCTCGGCGCCGGGACGTTCGCGGGTAGGCCCTCGGAACGTCGTCCCCGGGGACCGGGAGCGATCGTCCCGCGATGCCCGAGCGGCATTCGAGAGTTCCGCGTCCTCGGGTCCCCATCGCCGCTTCTCTGGTCCGCGCTACCCGTCAATATCCGTCCTAGCAGGGATCCACGTCGACCATATGGATGCCAAGCAGGTCTGGCGCGCCGCCCTCGGAGAGCTGCAGGTTTCGCTTTCGCCCGCCAATTTCGAGACGTGGCTTCGCGACACCCAGCTCGTCGACGTCGACGACCAGCGATTCCGGATCGCCGTCCCCAACGGGTTCGCCAAGGACTGGCTCGAGACCAGGTACAGATCGCTGATCAGCCAGACCCTGGCGCGGATCGTCGGGTACAGCGTCCAGGTTGAGTTCGCGGTCCAGGGCACGGACGGGATCCCGGCCGCAACGGGCGAGTCAAACGGCACAGCCGCCGGCCCGCAACCTGCTGCCCCAGCCGTCCGACTCGAGCCGACCCGCGTCGGCGGCGAGGGCGGGACGACGAACATCAACCCGCGCTACACGTTCACGAACTTCATCGTCGGGTCCGCCAACCGCCTTGCCCATGCCGCGAGCCTGTCTGTCGCCGAGCGCCCCGGCCACGCCTACAACCCGCTCTTCCTGTACGGCGGCGTGGGCCTCGGCAAGACGCACCTGATGCACGCGATCGGCAATCAGGTCATCGCCAAGTTCCCGCGGAAGCGGGTCGTCTACGCGACGAGCGAGAAGTTCACCAACGAGTTCATCACCTCGATCCAGCAGGGCAAGATCGACGAGTTCCGCGCCCGGTACCGGCGGATCGACCTCCTCCTCATCGACGACATCCAGTTCATCGCCGACAAGGAGCGGACCCAGGAGGAGTTCTTCCACACGTTCAACGCGATCCACGAGGACGGCAAGCAGATCGTCCTGTCGTCCGACCGGCCGCCCAAGGCGATCCTGACCCTCGAAGAGCGGCTCCGCAGCCGATTCGAGTGGGGCCTCATCGCCGACCTGACTGCCCCTGACCTGGAGACACGGATCGCCATCCTCCGGGCGAAGTCCGAGGAGGGGGCGGTTCCGATCACGTCAGACGTCATCGAGTTCATCGCCCGCAAGGTCGTCAGCAACATCAGGGAGCTCGAGGGCGCCCTCAACCGGATCGTCGCGTACGCCTCGATGGGCGCGATGCCGATCAGCATCGAGCTCGCCCAGGCCGTCCTGTCGAACGTCCTCTATAACCCGAAGAAGCGCCAGGTCACGCCGGAGCGGATTGCGATGGCCGTCGCCGACTATTACGGCGTGCAGATGGAAGCCCTGAAGGGGCAGAAGCGCGACAAGGCGATCGTCACCCCGCGGCAGGTGGCGATGTTCCTGATGCGCCAGGAGACGGACGTTTCGCTGCTCCGGATCGGGGCGGAGCTGGGCGGACGCGACCACTCGACGGTCCTCCACGCGTGCGACAAGATCACGCGGGAGTCTGCCGTCAACGATGAGCTGCGGCGCGAGATCGCCGCCGTCCGGGAGCTGATCTACGCCGACTAGGCCGGAGCGGCAACCCCCACGGGATGCCGTTGCTCGCCCATTCCATGTGGATAACCGGGCCGTTTCGGTGGACAACCTCCGCCCTGTTGTGGACAATCTCCGACCCCTGTGGGGGAGTTCGGGGAGGTCCGGGTGGATGAGGTGGAGCCCGGTGGGCAACCGATCGTACGGCACGTTGCCATCGTCCACCTGCCGTCCACGCGCCGAGTGGAGCGGAGCGCTCGCCCGTCCACCGTCTGGGGCCGCTCATCCACCGTCTGGACGAGCACACCCACTCGGGGCAATCCACGCGCTCCACACCATGATGACGGTGACGATGAGTGAGAAGATAGAGGGAAGATACCCACGACCCATCCAACCGACCCACGGGCGCCAGCGACGACCCTCATCCGCACCCACCGCGCCCAGGACGGCGCCGCGCGCCGGCAGTCAACTGGAGTGAACCCGACGTGAAACTCTCGGTCATGCAGGAGAACCTCGCTCGCGGCCTGTCGGTCGTGAGCCGGGCCGTCTCGAACCGCTCGCTGCCCGTTCTCACGAACGTGCTGCTCAAGACCGAGGACGCCGGCCTGAAGCTGACCGCGACCAACCTCGAGATCGGAATCACGTACTGGGTGCCCGGCAAGATCGAGGTCGATGGCGCGACATCCGTCCCCGCCCGGCTCCTGACGGACCTCGTCAACTCGCTGCCCGGCGGCGAGCCGATCTTCCTCGAGCTCGGTGACGGAGAGACGCTCCACATCCGGAGCGGCCGGTTCGAGTCGAACATCAAGGGCATCTCGGCGGAGGACTTCCCGACCGTCCAGACCGCCGGCGAACGGCCGATCACCCGGATTCCGCAGAAGGTTCTTCGCCAGGCGCTCGAGGAGACGGCCTTCGCGGCCGCGAGCGACGAGGCCCGCCCGATCCTGACCGGCGTCCTCGCTCGCTTCGAGGGCGACCAGCTGACCCTTGCGGCCGCGGACAACTACCGGATCGCGGTCAAGACGATCTCGATCCTGGACCCGGTCGACGAGACGAGCGTCGTGATCCCGGCTCGTGCCCTCCACGAGCTCAGCCGCGTCCTCGCCGACGTCGACGACCCGGTCTCGATCGTCCTCGCCCACGCGAGGAACCAGATCCTGTTCCATCTCGATGGCGTCGACCTGGTCAGCCGGCTGATCGATGGCCAGTACCCGAATTACCAGTCCGTCCTGCCGGCGAGTCACACGACGCGGGCGGTCCTCGACCGCGACGAGCTCCTCCGCGCGGTTCGGCCGGCGGCGCTCATCGCCCACGAGTCGGCAAACATCGTCAAGCTCGGCGTCGGCCTCGACGGGGATCCCGGCATCACCGTCAGCGCCAATGCCGAGGTCGGCGATCACATCGGCCGGATCGAAGCGGCGGTCGAGGGCGACGGGACGACGATCGCCTTCAACGCGCGCTTCCTCGCCGATGTCCTGACGAATGTCGACGCCGAGCAGTTCGCCCTCGAGCTGAATGGGCCGCTGTCGCCCGGGGTCTTCAAGCCCGTCGGGGACGAGCGCTACGTCCACGTCGTCATGCCGCTCCGCACGACCTCCTAGGGAACAGCTGTCTCGCTGGCCAACTGGCCACCCTGGCCGAGCGACGACCATGCTCGACTCGATCAGCATCCGGGACCTTCGGGGGTACGCCGCGCTCGACGCGTCGTTCGGGCCCGGGCCGCACCTCATTGCCGGTCCGAACGCCGCCGGGAAGACGAGCCTGCTGGAGGCGATCGTCTACCTTGCCTGGGGCCGCTCGCACCGGACGAGTGCCGACGGTGAGGTTGTCAGGTGGGGCGCCGATCTGGCCCGAATCGAGGGACGCTCGGGCAACGAGACGATCGAGGTCGCGCTCGTCCGGTCTGCGGCGGAACCGGGCGCCGGGCATCCGAACGGGAGCTCCGCGGCTGGATCGCCCACGCAAAGTCGGGAGCGGGGCCCGCAAGCGGATCCGGGTCAACGGCGTGCCCAGGCGGGCGGCCGGGCTGATCGGGCTTCTCCGGGCGGTCCTGTTCGCGCCCGAGGAGATGCTCCTGGTCGTCGGCTCGCCGGGTCTCCGCCGGGCCGCGATCGACCAGCTCGCCGCGCAGCGCGGAGCCGCGTACCTGCGGGATCTCGCGACGTACGGCCGGACGCTCCAGCAGCGGAACAGCCTGCTCCGGGCGATCCGCGAGGAACAGGCTGATCGGAGCGAGCTCCGGTTCTGGGACGGCACCCTCCTCGATGCCGGCAGCGCGATCGTCGAAGCCAGGCTGCGCCTCCTCGCGGACCTCGCGGAGCCGCTCGCTCGCGCGCATGCCGAGATCGCGCCGGACGAGGCAGCCTCGAATCCCCTCGCCATCCGCTACGCGACCAACGCCCCGGCACTCCCCGGCGAGTCGCCGCGGGACGCACTCGCCCGGCGTCTCGTCGAGACGGCGGACAAGGAGGTCTGGAACGGCTCGACGCTCGTCGGGCCGCACCGTGACGACGTGGTGTTCGAGCTCGATGGGCGGGACCTGTCCGGCTTCGCCTCGCGCGGCCAGCAACGGACCGCGATCCTCGCCTTCAAGCTCGCCGAGCTCGATCTGCTGACCGAACAGGACGGGCGCCCGCCGCTCCTCCTCCTCGACGACGTGTTCTCGGAGCTGGACCCGGAGCGTCGAGCGCATCTCGTCCGGCGGATCGCCGAGCTGCCGCAGGCCTTCGTCACCACGACGACCCTTGCCGACCTGGATCGGTCGCTCGTCGCCGCGGCCACGACCTGGGAGGTGGCACCCGACGCCGGCGCGGGGGCGCGGCTCGCCCCGGCTCCGGCAACCGTCCGATGACCGGTCGCCGCCGGCCGATGACCCGGATCGGCGACCTGCTGCCCGACGCGGCCCGCGGGCTCGGCCTGGAGGAGGAGCTCCGCCTGTCCCGGGCGATGGCGACGTTCGAGGCGATCGTCGCCGAGCGCGTCCCGGCCGCGGCCGGGGCATGCCGCGTCCTGCGAATCGACGGATTCGACCTCGTCGTCGAGGCCGAGGCGCCCATCGTCGCCCAGGAGCTCCGGCTGCGTGCAACGGAGCTGCTGACGGCGTTTGCCGCCTCGCCGGCAGGCATCGGCGTGCACGAACTTCGCGTTCATGTCCGGCGCGGAGGCGCCCGCGTATAATCCCGCACACCTGCCAGCCGCCTGGCTTCCCGGGCGGAGATCTCGATCGAACGGGATCCACCTCCCGCCGTCCCGCGCCGCCTATCGACCACCGGCGTCCGCCGACCACCAGAGAGCTGCATGGCCGTCCGTCTCCAAATGAAGCTCGGCGTCATCGCCGAGACAGATCACGTCATCGACTCGCCGGATACGGTTGTCGTCGTCGAGCCGAGCGTGGGATCCGTCGCGCGCTCGAAGGGGAACCTCTACCTGATCGTCACCTCGACGGTCGCCAGCCAGCGCGCCCAGGAGGCAACGCAGCTCGCCGCCGAGACGATCCGGAGCGAGTACTACTACGACGAGTCGGCCGGGATCCGGGTCTGCATCGAGAAGGCCGTTGCCTCCGCGAACAAGCGGCTGTCCCATCAGCGAGACAGGCTGGCGCTGCACGGCGACGGCGTGAACGGGCCGATCGGGATCGGCGTCGCCGTCGTTCGCGGGAACGAACTCTACGTCGCCACGATCGGGCCGGCGGAGGCCTACCTCATCCGCCAGGCACGCCTCTCGACGCTTCCCGACCCGCACCGCGAGCGCGGTCTGCCGACGAAGGACCTCGAGCCCGACGTCTGGCGCGGCGAGATCTCGGTCGGCGATTCACTGGTGCTCATCTCGCCGAACGTCATGACCAAGCTCGGCCCGGACGAGCTCAAGGATGCGATGGTGACCCTTCACCCGCAGCCCGCGATGGAGCATCTCCACCACCGGTTCATCGCCTCTGACGGGTCCGCCAGCGACGCAATGATCGCGCTGGAGGCGACGGAGGTGGCGTCGACCCACAAGTCGCGCGCGCTGGTGCCGGTTCGCCCGGCGGAGCCGCTCGCCGGGGCGCCGGATCGCTCGCCGATTCCGCTCGCCGACAACGTGACCGACGGCGTCGCCGCCGTCCAGGCGTCGGCCTTCCGGGCCCGTGTCGCGGCTGGTGGGGCGTTCGACCGCCTGATCGCCCGACTCCAGGATTTCCTGCCGCATCGACGGACCGCGTACCGGCGGGTCACGCCCGCGGCCGCGAAGCGGGAGATGCAGCGACGAGCGGCGGTCGCGATCCTCGCGCTAGTCATCGTCTCGGGCGGCCTGTTCACGTTCGTCTGGGCGGTCGGCGGCCAGAACCCGCGGGCGGATCTCGCTTCGCTCACCGTCGGCGAGGCGGCCCTGCGGACCGCGCGCGACAACCTCTCCAAGGTCTTCGGGCCGGGCGTGGATCTCGTCGACGGCGATCCGTCCAAGGCGCTCGAGCTCCTGACGGGCGCGTACGCCGCCCTCGACATGGCCTCCAAGAACGAGATCCCGACGTCGACGATCGGCCCGCTCCGCAAGCAGGCCCAGGTGGGACTCGATCGACTCTACGGCGTGGTCCCGGTCGCGCCCGCGACGGTCCTGTCGCCGATCAGCACCGAGGTCGCGTTCGACATCGGCGACATGATCCTCGGCCCGGGCGGCGTCCCGTTCGTCCTCGATCGGGCCACGAAGTCGGTCTACCGGATCGATTTCCGAACAAAAACGGCGACCGCGGTCTTCCGCGAGGGGACGAAGGCGGCCGGCACCGTCGAGGGAGCGCCGAAGCTCATGGCGCTCGGCGCCTCGCGTGACCTCCTCATTGTCGACACCGCGAACGTCCTCTGGCGCTGGCGCCCGGCCGACAGGGAGGGGGGCGGAACGACGACCAAGGTCCGCGTCGCCGACTCGGCGAGCTGGGGCGACGACATCCGCGCGATTGGGACGTTCATCCGAAACAGCAGCGCGGGCCTCTACAACCTCTACGTGGTGGATCCGTCCGAGGAGCAGATCATCTACTACACCGCCGCCCCGGACGGCAGCGGCTATCCGGCGGACCATCTTGATCGCCTGACCGTTGCCCGCGACGTGAGCGAGGTCGACGATCTCCTCATCGACGGCGACATCTTCATCACCGATGACGGTGAGATCGTCCGATTCATCGACGGCCGAGCCGAGGGCTGGGAAACCGACCCGTTGCCGGACGAGCTCCTCCGCAAGGCTCCCGCCTACCGGCTGATCAGCTCGGCCAGCGACAGGCGAGCCGGCGTCATCTACGCCTACGACCCCACAAGCGCGCGGGTCGTGGCGATCGACAAGGCGAAGGGAAGCTATATCGAGCAGTATCGCCTCGCCGGCGGCGCCAGGGGCTGGGAGGATCTCCGGGGCATGTACGTCGTGCTCGCTGAGGAGGACGCCCCGCCGACCCTCGTCTGGGCGACGAAGGACGGGGTCTTCTCGTCAATCCTCGACTCGGTCCCGGACGTGGCGCCGTCAACGTCACCGCCGGCCTCAGGCGGCCCGTCGCCGGGCGGTTCGGCCGGGCCCGCGGCATCCGGAGCGTCCGCCGCGCCGTGATCCCGCTCCGTGACGCGAACCCGGTCCGCCGGACGCCGATCGTCACGATTGCGCTGATCGTCGCCTGCACCGTCGCCTTCGCCTATCGCCTGGGCGTCGAATCGAATGCCGGCGAGGCGGGCGTCGAGGAGCTGTTCTCCCAGTTCGGGGTCGTCCCGGCCGAGCTCATGGCGGCCCTCCGAGCGGGCACGATCTTCGGCGAGGAGACGCTGGCGATCTTCACCAGCATGTTCCTCCACGTGAACCTCATCCATCTCGTCGGCAACCTCATCTACCTGTGGATCTTCGGCAACAACATCGAGGAACGCTTCGGACGGCTCGGCTTCCTCCTGTTCTACCTCGTCGGCGGGGTCGCGGCTGCGGCCGCCCAGATCGCCATCGACCCCGCATCGACGATCCCGATGATCGGCGCCTCCGGCGCGATCTCGGCGGTCCTGGGCGCTTACCTCATCCTGTTCCCGGGTGCCCGGATCCTCTCCCTCGTGTTCCTCGGCTTCTTCTACCAGCTGATCGAGGTCCCGGCCATCATCGTGCTGGGGTTCTGGTTCGCGCTCCAGCTCATCGACGGCATCGGCTCGCTCGGGCTTGCCGGCGCGGAGGGCGGGGTCGCCTTCTTCGCCCACATCGGCGGATTCGTCGCGGGTGTCGTCGTGGCGCTCGTAGTTCGCGGGGCGACGGAGGCTCGTGGGCGGCGGCTCGAGGGGCCGCTGCCGCCGGCCGGCGTGGGATAATCAGGCCATGGCCAGCGAGGAGCCGCTCCCCGGGACGAAGCTCGTCGAGATGGTGGTCGAGAGCGTCCGGGTCCACATGCTGTCGAGCCGGCATGTCGTCATCCTCAAGGAGACGGAGCGGGATCGGTATCTCCCGATCTGGATCGGGCCATGGGAGGCGAGCGCGATCGCGATGAAGCTCCAGGGCCTCGCTGCGGATCGTCCCCTGACCCACGACCTGTTCGCGGCGGCCCTCGAGGGTCTCGGTGCCCGCGTCGATCGGGTCATCATCTCGTCGCTGGCCGAGGAGACGTTCCACGCCCGCCTGCTCCTCGAGCACGACGGCCGGACCGTCGAAGTGGATGCCAGGCCGTCCGATTCGCTTGCGCTCGCCGTCCGGGCCGGCGGCCGGATCTTCGTCGTCGAATCGGTGCTCGATCAGGCGGCGCTCGGGGCGGACGCGGGGGTCGGAGACGAGGAGGGCGAGGGCACGGCCGGGATCGCGCTCGAATTGACCGGCGAACAGATCGTCGACCCGCGGCTCGATGTCTTCCGGGACTTCGTCAATTCCCTCGACATCGACCCGGGCACGGGCGAGCCGCGCGCCTCGGGCAGCTAGCCCGGCAGCTGGTCCGTCACGACCGGCGTTCCTCGTCGGAGGGCTCGCGCCCGGTTCGACCACATCCGCAGCCGGAGCCGCCAGAAGTCGCGGACCGCCCGGAAGACGACACTCGGGTTTGCCCCGGTCGCCGAGCCGGCCGTCCGGGGATGGTGCGGGATCCCGACCTCGACGATCGTCCGCCCCGCCGCCCGGAGCTTGATGAGGAGCTCCGCCGAGAAGAAGGCCCCGCCCGACTCGATCGCGACCCCCTCCAATACCTCGCGGCGGAACAGCTTGCAGGCACAGTCGACGTCGCGCACGCGGAGGCCGAACCAGACGCGGTTGGCGAACCGGTAGATCCGGGCATAGATCGTCCGGACGAGCGGGTCGGCGCGCTTGATCCGATACCCGACCACGACGTCCGGGCGATCCGCCGCCGCAAGCCGGTCGGTCAGCCTGGCGAGGTCCGCGACCCGGAACTGGCGGTCGCCGTCGGTGAACGCGACCAGGTCGTGGCGGGCAGCCCGGAACCCCGACAGGAGGGCGGCCCCATACCCGAGGTTCGTCGGATGGTGGACCGCGCGGATGACGCCCGGATGGGCCGCTTCCAGCTCGTCGGCAATCGGCCCGGTGGCGTCTCGCGAGCCGTCGTCGACGATGACGATCTCGAAGGTCTCGGCCAGCCCCGGCAACTCCTCGAGCGCCTCATCGACGAGGCCGCGGAGATTGGCCTCCTCGTTGTGGGCGGGAAAGAAGTAGGACAGGCGTGCGACCCGTTCGGTCACGGGCGGACGCCCGCGGTCGCCCGCTCCGTGACCCGGAGCACGTTGAAGGCGAGCGGCGACCTCAGCGGGGTCAGGGTGTAGCGAGCGGCGAGCAGGTCCAGCTCCTCCGTGTCGAAGCGGATCACAAAGACCGGTCGTGTCCCGAGGTTGGCGTCGATCACGTCGGTGACTTCTCCAAGGTTGAGATCGAGGCGGGTGCGATCGTCGGCGACGAGGATGTCGGTGCGTCGTCCTTCGATCTGCTGTGCGTACCATAGCGGCGTCGAGTAACTCCACCAGCTGACGACGACCGAGTCAGGCGGCATCTCCGCGAGCACCGCATCGAGCCAGGGCTCGAGCGCCCTGGTCGGCCGTCCGGTCGACGAACGCGGCGCGCGCCGGGAACGTCGCGATCGTGGGACCGAGCAACAGGAAGCCCGCCAGCACGGCCGCCACGGCGCGGAAGGGGTCAGGCCACGGCGCGGCAAGACGGGGCCGAGGCGCGGCGGCAGGCGCTTCCAGGGGCTGCTGTGTCGTCGTCCTCCTGGGCTCGGGAACGCCCCGCCCGGATCCGGGTTCCAGTGACCCCATCGACGATTGCCGCGGCCAGCACGGCCAGCCACATCCAGGCGATCAGGGCGGGGCCCAGGTAGTAGCGCTGGATGTCGGCATTGATGTACGCCGCGTTGAAGAAGCAGGTGATGACCATCGTCGTCCCGGTCAACAGCGCGAAGGCCGGAAACCGGATGGCCGTGACGACGAAGCCGGCGACGACGAGGACCGCAAGCGGGCCGAGCTCGCGGATCCCGAGCTCGGCGAGATCGGCGACCTTGCGAGGCAGCTCGCCGAACGGATCGTAGACGCCGCCGCGGAACTGCTCGCCGGTGACGACGTAGACGAAGCCGCCCAGCGTATCCGGCCGGCCGTAGACGAGGCTCGCCTCAAGCGCCGGGATCGCGCCGCCGCGGATCGGCAGCTCGAGGTAGACGAGGACCGTCGGGACGGCGAAGGCCACGATACACAGGCCAACGAGGCGGGTCCGTGACAGGATCCCGGGCTCGACCGCGAGAACGAACAGACCGATCGGCACGGCGAGCAGGAGCGTGAGCGAATGGTTGCCGGCCGACAGGCCCGTCACGACGGCTGCCGCGACGAGCCAGCGGTCCGAGCGGGGGTCATCCTCCAGGCGGGCGGTCTCCCAACGCAGGAGGAGCCAGAACAAGCCTGCGAGAAGCGCCAGGTGAAGGGCGTGCGGATCGGCGTGGGTCCCGATCGACCAGACGAGCGGGGTCATCGCCAGCCCGAGGCCCGCCGCGACGCCCAGGATCGTGGACCCGGTCAGCATCCTCGCGAGATCGACCGTGATCGCCGCTGCGATCCCGACGAGGATCGCCGACAGGAGGTTCATCCGCAAGGCGGCTTCGCCGAGCGGAGAGAGCGCCATCGAGGCGAGCCAGCCCAGGATCACGTAGGTCGGATAGCCGGTCGGATGGGCGGTGCCGAGGATCGGGGGGATCGTCTGGAACTCGGCCGTGTCCCAGAACCCGACACCCGGCATCACCCGCCAGGCACCGAGGCCAATTGCAACGAGCCCGACGCCGATCGGCGCCAGGCGGGCAAGCCATCGCCCGATCACCATCCGAGCAGATTGCCCCAGATGACGCCCCACAGGTTGACGGCAATCGACAGAACGACGAGCCCGGCTGCCACGGCAATGCCGATCGCCGACCGGATCCGCTCCATCCCGATCGCTACGAGCACGAGCGCCCACGGCACGAAGTCGAGGCTGAACCGATAGCCGAACTGGACCCAGCCCTGGCTGAAGTGCATGACGTTGACGAACGCCACGAACAGGACGGCCAGGCCGGCGCCGGTGACGAGGCGGCTCCGGCCGTAACGGCGGAGCGCCGGCAGCGCGAGCAGATAGGCCGGGCTCGTGAGGATCAGGCTCATCCCCGTGTCGCGGGGCAGCGCGATCGGGCATTCGAGATCGAAGAGCCCACGGACGGCACCGGGATCGACGCACAGGGCCTCGCCGCCGCCCAGTCCGGCCGGATAGATGTCGGGCAGGATCGCCGGCGTGCTGAACAGCATGATCACGAGATTCTGCGGGATGTAGCGCGGATCCTCGATTCCCCACGACAGGTTGTAGCCGAGCGTCGTGTAGAAGCCCGCCTCCTGCTCGTAGAGGAACTGGTAGCCGGGGTGGATCACGTGGCCGGTCGAGAACAGGTTGTAGAGCAGGAGCGCACCGACCGGGATGACCGCGCCGAGGCCGGCGGAGAAGCCGCGCCGGGTCCATGTACCGCCGCCCCCGACGAACAGGAAGAACGGCGCGGCGACGAGCACCGTGAGGCGTGACGTGCACGCCAGGCCGAACAGGAGGCCGGCGAGGAACTGACGGCCGTCGATGCCCGGGCGGACGAGCCTGCGCAGCCGTTCGGCGCGTCCGTCCGCCGGCTCTCCGGGTTTGGCTTCCGGTGGGTCGTCGTCGATCCCGGCACTTGGGTCCGCCCGGAGCGCGACTCCGACCGACAGCAGGGCCAGGCCGACCGCGAGGACGTGCGCCTGGTACCAGGTCGTGCCGAGCTGGGCGGCATACCAGAGAACGGTCCCGAACGCGAGGAAAATGGTGGTCGCGAGCCGGACCCAGCGCCGGATCGGCAGCGCCCCGAGCATCCACCAGGCGATCCCGACGTCGATGGCGCCGATGACGGCGAAGATGAACTGGCCGTCCGCGTCGTGGCCCCAGGCTGCCACGAACGGCACCAGCACGATCGCCGGCAGCGGCGGGAACGGGATGTCGCCGCGCGGCGTCCCGTCACTTGACGGCACCTGCCGGACGTCGTTGAAGAACGCGTTTCCAGGCGACGTGTCCGTCGCCTCGACTGGATAGCGGATCGCGGTCTGGCCCTCGAGGAAGGCCTCCGCCTGCCACTCGAAATGGTCGTAGAAGCGAAAGGGCTTCGTTTGCGAGTAGACGAACAGGGCGATCACGACGAGGAGGAGCCCGATCACGGCCGATTGCGTGGACGCGGTCCAGCCCGTGCGCGACGCGCCCCGGCTCTCGTCCTCCGTCGGGTCCGATCGGGGCCCCGGAATCGGACCCTGTGCTACCCTGCGATCCACCTCAGAACGCTCGTGCAGGAGGCTTCTCTCCTTTGACAGCCCGCGCACCGGGCGAGCCGAGCCGGGGCGCGGTCGCACCGACGCGGACAGCCTGGACGCGGGATGGCGTCGGCGCGATCCTCATCGTGCTCGCGGCCGCGCTCGCCTTCCGGCTCATCATCGCATATGCGTACCCGGACACCGGGCTCGAGTTCGATGTTCGCTCGTTCCAGTTCTGGGCAAGCAACCTCGCCGACGAAGGCCTCCACGGCTTCTACGAGCGGCCGTTCTTCCACGACTACACCCCGGGTTATCTCTACGTCCTGTACGTCGTCGGCTTGATCGGCCAGGTGGCCGGTGGCATCGGCGACCTGATCAAGCTCCCGGCGATCTTCGCCGACATCGCGATCGGCTGGCTGGTCTGGTCGATGGCCACGCGAGCTCGGGGCGAACCGCAGGATGGCGCTCGTGGCGGGCGCCCTCGCCGTCGCGAATCCGGTCAGCTGGTTCGATTCGGTCACGTGGGGCCAGGTCGATTCGTTCGGCGTCGTGTTCCTCCTGCTCGGCCTCCGCAACCTCTGGCGAGACCGGCCCGAGCGGGCAGCGCTCTGGACGGTGGTCGCAGCCCTCATCAAGCCGCAACTCGGGATTCTCGTGCCAGTCGTCGCCGTGGTGACGATCCGGCGGGCGCTCTGGCCCGCCGGCGGCCACGGTCGGCCGGATCAGGCGGGCGCGCTCGACGAGCCACCCGCTGAGCCGGCGGCGTTGCCCGCCGCCAGGGTCGGGTTGATCGGCCGGATCAGCGCCTGGGAGCGCCGGACCGATCGGCCGATCCGGATCATCACGACCGGCGTCGTCGGCCTTGTCACCGCCGTCGTCCTGTCCGCGCCCTTCGGCCTGTCGGTCATCGAGCTGCGCGACGGCGGCCTGCGATCGGGTCTCGTCGAGCAGATCTTCAAGACGGCCGGTGGCTATCCCTACGTCAGCGTCAACGCCTACAACCCGTGGGCGCTTGCGGAGCTGGACGGGGTCGGGATCGCGAAGAGCGGCGGCTGGATCTGCGACGCCCTCATCTCGAACCCGGTCGCCGGCGGACCGCAATGCGAGACCGCGCTCCAGTTCGGTCCAGTGCCGGCGGTCATCGTCGGGACCGCGCTCCTGCTGACGGCCTTCTTCGTCATCTGCGGCGTGATCGCGCGTCGCCCGGACCCGCTCACGATCCTCGTCGGCGTGACGTTGCTGGCGATCGCCTTCTTCGTCCTGCCGACGCGCGTCCACGAGCGGTATCTCTTCCCGTTCTTCTCCCTCGGCGCGATCCTCGCCGCGATATCGGGCCGCTGGCTCGTCGCATACGTCGTCCTGACCGTCGCGACGTTCCTCAACATGTACGTGGTCCTCACCACGATCTACCCCGACGTCGACCGTGGCATGGTCGACTGGCTGGGAATCGGTCAGGCCGTCAGGAGCCAGGCCGGGGTGTCGATCATCGCCCTGTTCACGCTCGTCACGGCGATCTGGGCGTTCCTCCAGATCCGGCCCGGGGCCATGGACAAGCTGAGGGCCGAGCTCGACAGCCGGGACGAGGACCTCGAGGATCTTGAAGTCGTCGACGCCGTCGACGATGCCTCGACGTGGCGCGGGTCATCCCCCGAAGGCCAGGGCGTAGTCGCCGCCGAGGCCGGCGTCCTGGCCGGCGGCCTGGCACGCACATCGCCGATGGCCTGGGAACCGGCGGTGGCTGCCGGCGCGCAGGCTGCCGCCTCGGATGGTGCTGCCATGGGCCCGCCCGTCGAGCCGGCGCCGCTGACCTGGTCCGAGCGGCCGTCGTTCGCGGAGGTCGGGGCCATCGGCTGGCTGCGTTCGCGCATCAACGAACGACCGCTCCGCGCGGACCGTTCCCAGGCGCTCCACGACGAACCGACGGGCCGCCTCGACCGGCTCGACGTCTGGTTCCTCGTGGTCATCATGGTCGCAACGCTCGGCCTGCGGGTCTTCCGGCTCGCAGAGCCGTACCAGATGCATTTCGACGAGGTCTACCACGCCCGGACCGCCACGGAGTTCCTCCAGCACTGGCGCTACGGCATCTCGCACGATATCTACGAGTGGACCCACCCCCACCTGGCCAAATACGCGATGGCTGGCGGCCTCGTCGCCTGGGGCGACGACCGCGTCAGCGCGACGAGCGATCTCGGCGTGCCGGTACGGGACGCGATCGTCGAGGTCCGGCGCGACGACCCGGCCCTGCCGGACGGGCGCGCCGGCGACCGCGTTCACGTCGTCACCGGGTCTGAGCTGCGCTCGTACGATCTCGAGACCCGGGCGCCGATCTTCGGCAGCTCGGTCCCGGGCGCCGTCGCGCTGACGCTCGACCCGGTTGGCGAGCGGCTCTTCATCGGGACGGACGATGGCCAGATCCTGACCTTCGACGCGTTCTCCCTCGACGGAGTCCGGAATCTGGAGGCAGGCGCGTTCGTCGAGCCACCGTCGGCGTTCGGGCGGATCGAGGCTCCGATCCGCCAGCTGTACGCGACCGAGGACGGTCGGACGCTCCTCGTGGCGACGGACGACGACCGGCTGGTCGCGCTCGACGCGGCCTCGGCCGAGCAGCTCGGATCGATCGATCTGGCTGGCATCGCCGGTTTCGCGCCCGGTGGGACCGGGTCGGCCGTGACGACGCTGCCCGGCGCGGTCGAGAATCCCGCGGCGGCGGCCGCGGTTCTCGCTGAGCTGCTCGGCGGCGACGCCGCGACCTACGAGGCCAGGCTCCGCTCCACGGCCGAATTCGACGACCGTTGCCGGCGTCAGCGGGGCCGAGCAGCGGGCCAGCATCGACGCGGCGATCGCCGATGGACGTCTCGCCGGCCTGTCGGTCGAGGACATGCCGCGGGTGGCCGTCGCAACCGCCGACGGCGTGACGTTCGTCGATTCCGCGACCGGCAGCGTGGTGACGTCGACCCCGATCGAAGGTGGCGCCCACGGCCTCGCCGTCGTCAATATCGACGATCCGAAGCTCTACGTCACGACGGGACCGACCGCCGAGGCGCCCGGCGGGGTGACGGTCATTGCGGTCGCCGGCGACGCGGCGAAGGACGGACCGACGGTCCAGCGGACGATTCCCATGCCGGCCGCTGGGACGCGTGTCGCGTGGGACGAGGCGTCCCAGCAGGTCCACGTCCTCGGCCCGGCCCCGAACGGCGACGGCTGGACGATCTACGTCATCGAGCCGCACGCGAACGCCGTTTACGCCGACGCCCGCCTGCCGTTCGAGCCCTCGGCCTGGGGCATTGACGTCGCCCAGGCGTATCCCAGCTCCGATCGTCAGCAGATCCTCGTGTTCGGGGACGAGGGACCGGTTGCGAGCGTCGAGATCGGCCAGCACGCGTTCGCCTGGCGCCTGCCCGGGGTCATCGCCGGCACCCTGATGGCTGGGCTGCTGTACCTCCTCGCGCGGATCCTCTTCCGCCGCCGCGAGATCGCTGTGCTCGCAGGAATCTTTGCGATTGCCGACGGCATGCTCTTCGTCCAGTCCCGGATCGGGATGAACGACGCGTACGTCGCTCTGGGGATCCTCGCCGCATACACCCTCTTCGCCGCCATCTGGGCCGGTGCCTGGCGCTGGCGTGGCGCGTTCTGGGTCGCAATGCCCGTGATCGGGGTCTTCCTTGGCCTGGCACTGGCCTCGAAATGGGTCGCCCTCTACGCGATCGGGGCACTTGGGATCCTCGTCCTCATCAGGAGCGCCCTCGGCCGGCTGGTCCTGATCGCCAGTCTGATCGGGCTGACCGGGGTGCTCGGGCACCTCGCGCTAGCGGTGCCAGCCGGCGGGGGCCTCGGCAACCTGCCATTCGTGGCGATCATGATCGGCCTGACGTCGATCGCCGCGGTCGTGAACGTTCTCCACCCGATCGCCTGGTCGGACGACGAGACGCGCTTCGCGGTCGGGGCGCCGGCGGCACTCGGCGCGATCGTCGCGCTGGGCGCCATCGGCCTTGGCCAGGCCGGGACACAGTTCGTGCAGGTCGGCGTCGGTGAGCAAGCCGGTCGCATGGTCGTCGCCGTCACGCCGCTCCACGTGGCCGTCGGACTCGTCGTCTTGTCGCTGCTGGTCTATGCCGCCTTCACCCTGGCCGGCCGGATGGGTTTCGGACCGCTCGCGCCGCCGCCCGCGCCGACCGACCCTGCGGCGCTCCTGCCGCCGCCATCGCCGCCTCCGCGCGAGGCGTGGCTGCGCCCGGGCGCGGTCCTGGGGCTGCCGATCGCCTGGATGCTCGTCTGCCTGCTCGTCATTCCGCTCGGCCTCTACGTGGTGTCCTACATCCCGTGGGCGATGCTCGATGGCCACCGGATCACCGCCAGCTGGCCTCCGGGCCACGAGGGTCAGACCCTCATCGACCTGACCCGGCAGATGTACGAGTACCACAACAACCTGACCGCCGGGCACGCGGCTTCGTCCCCGTGGTGGGCATGGCCGTTCGACCTCAAGCCCGTCTGGTTCTACCAGGAGGGGTTTGCGGGCTCGACGACGGCTGCCGTCTATGACACGGGCAATCTCGTCATCTGGTGGCTCGGGGTCCCGGCGATGGCCTTCGTCGCGTGGCAGGCGTACGCCCGCCGGAGCCTCGGCCTGGCGCTCATCGCGATCGCGTTCGCCTGCCAGTGGGTGTCATGGGCGCGGATCGATCGGGCGGCGTTCCAGTACCACTACTACACGAGCCTGCCGTTCGTGATCCTGGCCCTCGCCTACTTTGCCGCCGAGATCTGGCACGGCACGTCGAGGCGGATCTGGCTGCTGGCGCGCGTCGCCGCTGCGGTGGCCATCCTTGGCCCCGCGCTTCTCTGGCTGTCCATCCGCCCGCTGTGCGCCGCTGTTGGCGTCGCGCGAGCCGTCCCGGACTCCCAGGCCTGTCCGCCGCTCATTCCCGAGTTCGTGCTGACGGTCCAGACGCTCGCTCTCGCGGTGGTCGTCTGCGTCGCCATCCTCGTCTTCCTGCGCCAGCTGACCGCGCTCGCCTCGCAGCCCCCCGACGAAGGGTCGGCCCGGGCACTCCTGCCGCTCGGCATCACCGCGGCCGCCGCCCTCGTTGGCCTGTTCCTCGTCAGGCTCCTCCCGGACTCGCCTCTCATCCAGCTCACCTCGGTCCCGGTCGAGCCGGTTGTCGTTGTCGTCGGACTCTTGCCGCTCGGCTTTCTCGCGGTGTTCGTCGCGACGGCTCGGGATGCCAGGCGGTTCGTCGCCGGGCTCGTCACCGCGGCCTTCGCCTGGTTCCTCGTCGTCTACCCGAACATCGCGGCGCTGCCCCTGCCGTCGGTGATCGCCAACGCCTACCAGGGCATCCTGCCGACCTACCTGTACGCGTTCCAGTTCCCGAGCAACCGGGATGCCGTGGCGACCGGGACGAGCCTGATGGATCCAATCGCCGCGATTCTCGCGGCGGCGATGCTCCTGCTCTGCATCGTCCTCGCCTACTCCGCCTGGGTCTGGCGGATCACGCTCGCCGAGCGGGCGGCCGAGGAGGCCGACGCATCACCGGGACTGGCCCCGGAAGCTCCCGGCGGCTAGCGGACCGATTCGACCGGGTTGTCCAGGCCGACGTCCTCGATCCGGGGTTCGGCCGGCGGGGCGCTCACCGGTCGTGGTGACGGCGGAATCGGTGCGGAATAGCTCGCCGGCATCTCGCCGCGGGCGGCCAGTCGGCGGATGACGACGCCGTAGTAGTCGTCGACCTTGCGGGTGACGCGCTCCCAGCTGAATTCCCGGGCCCGGACCAGGCCGGCTCGGCCCATCTCTTCCCGGAGCTCGTCGTCCCGGAGGAGACGTCCGACGGCCGCAGCGATCTGTTTCGGCTCGCGCGGCGGCACGAGAAGCGCCTCACGCCCGCGGCGGACGACGCCCTTGTAGCCGTGGATGTCGGATGCGACGATCGGCGTGCCGGCCGCCATCGCCTCGAGCAGGACGATGCCGAAGGACTCGCCGCCGGTTGCCGGCGAGACGTACACGTCGGCCGTCCGGAAGAGCTGGGCCTTCTCCTTGTCGCTGACCCGACCGAGGAATTCGACGCCCTGCAGGCGGCGTGTCGCGACGTAGCGCCGGGCCTCGCGACCCAGCGGCCCCGTCCCCACGACGAGGAGCCGGCAGTCGCAGCCGGTCTTGCGCAGGATCCGGTAGGCCTTGAGGAGCTCGAGGAGGCCCTTCCGCGGCTCGTGCCGCCCGACGAAGAGGAGGTTCCGCTTCCCGTCCTGCCAGCGCGCGATCGGGACCGCCCGCTGGAAGCGGTCGACGTCGACGCCGTTCGGGATCACCTTGTACTCGCCCGGGAAGTAGCGATCGATGAAGTGCTTCGCCGCGCCGCTCACGGCGATCCGGCCGTGGAGCCGGGCGGCCTCGCCCTTCATCACCTTGCTGCCGAACTCGTACGACGGTGAGAACCCGCCGTAGGCGTGGAACGTGGCGATGTTCACGCTCGTCGAGAGCCGCAGGAGGATCGTCGAGAGGAACGGCACGAACGGCTCGTGGAAATGGAGGAGGTCGAACTGCTCTCGCTCGAGGGTGGCGCGGACCTGCGATACGAACCGCGGTGACAGCGTGATCGTCCCGACGGAGCCGTTGACCGGCAGCGAGAAGCCCTTCCCGATCCGGATGATGTCGCCCTCCGACGCGCGCTGGAGGCCGTGGCTGCTCGTCAGGATCCGGACGTCATGGCCCCGCAACCGGAGGTTCTCGTACAGGTAGCGGACGTGCTGGGTGACGCCGCCCGGCAGCGGGTAGACGTACGGCGAGACGAGCCCGATCTTCACGATCCGCTCTTCTCGCGGTCCCGCAGGGCCGCCCATTCCTCTTCGAACCGCGGCGGGCGATGACGGCCGCCGGGATAGCCGAGGTCGCGCCCCGAGCCGTCGCGCCGGACCTGGGCACGGACGGCCGCCGATGCGTCCAGGGTGTACTTGCGGAGCTGGCGGCTGAACGTCAGGACCTGCGCCGTGCCGTGGAAGCTGCCGTGATGGTGCGTGCCGCCTTCGAGAATCGCAGTGCGCAGGTCGTCGGCGGTCCGCCCCGGGAACGTCGTCCAGCCCGTGCCGATCGCGGCCGCCTCGTGGGCGTCGCTGTTGCCGACGGTCGCGAGGCCGTGCTCCTCGGCGAAGCTGACGACGCGCGAGTGCCACGGCCGCCCGAGCATGGTGGGGTTGAACGCCTCGATGGCATCCGGGCGGACGCGCGGATCGGCGCCGTGGATCAGGCGCCGCAGGACCCAGCCCTGGGCGCAGAGCGGGTACGGCACCAGGGGATGGGCCGGGATCGCCAGTCCGCCCTGCTCGTGGATCTCGGCGATCGTCGTTCCCATCGAGCGGAGCGGCTTCACCCGCTCCTCGATGAACAGCGCGAGGAGATGCCCGCCGAGCGTCGAGACCTCTTCGCCGACGATCACCTCGACCCGCATCTGGCGGTCGCGGGCCATCGTCCGGGCTGCGAGAGCGGCATCGATTCGCTCGTGGTCGGTGATCGCGATCACGTCGAGGTCGGTCTCGCGCTCGACCTTATCGAGAATTTCGACGATCCCGGACGTGCCGTCGGAGGCGAGCGTGTGGATGTGGAGGTCCGCCCGACCGAGCTTCGCGGTCATCGGTCGGCGCCGCGAGTCGGAGCGGCGGCGGTGGCGTCTGCCGCGGCCGCTGCTTCGAGGTCCGGCCAGATCGGGAACATGATCGCCAGCCACTGCTCCGGGGCGTTGGCGATCAGCCGCTCGAACCCGCGCGCCTCCGCCTCGAGCGTTTGGAAGATCCGGTCGCGCCGGCTGCCCTCGCGACCGACGGGGATCTCATCCGCGCGACCACGATAGCCGCGCTTGCCGACCCGCCAGATGCCGGCGAGGTAGAGCGGGACGCCGGTCTCGGTCGCGAGGAAGGCCGGTCCGACCGGCAGCGGCGCCGGCGAGCCAAAGAACGTCACTTCCATCCCGCCGCCGGTGATGTCGCGGTCTGCCACGAGCCCGACGGACTCGCCCTTCCGCAGCTCCGCCAACAGGGCACGGCGAGCCTCGCGGAGCCCGACGATCCGGACGCCGAATGTCGAGCGCGTCCGTTCGAACCAGCGTTGGAGTGCCGGATCGCCGACCGTCTCCATTGGGGCCGTCATCCTTCGCCCGGAATGATGAGCGAGGTACAGACCGGGCAGCTCGATCGGGCCGAGGTGACCGCTGATGAAGATCACCGGCCGCTCGCCGGCCAGTGCCGCGTCGACGACGTCGGGGTTCTCGACAACGAGCCGCTCATCGAAGACCCGGCCGTCGAGGCCCGGCGCCCGCAGGATCTCGAGGTAGTACCGGGCGTGGTGCCGGAAGGCCGCCCGGACGAGCCGCTCGAGGGCTCTGGGGTCCGCCGCCGCCGCTCGAATGCGATCGTTGGCCATCCCGGTCGCGGCCAGGTGGTTGACGACCCGCCCGAGGTTCCGCCTCGCCCGAGCCGCTCGCACGGGCGCCGCCCGGTAGGCGACCCGACCCGCGAAGTCCGCGATCGCGATCTGGGGCCCTTCCGGGAGCCGGCACGCGAGCCACGACGCGATCGCCAGGATCGTCGCCCGCATGCGCTGGAGTCAGGGTGCCGCGCTCGGCGTCGCGCTTCTCGATCGAGGCCCGGGCTGCGCGGCGGACGACCTCGATCCTGCCACTCTTCCGCTCCTCGACCGGCTCGCGGCGAGGGGGCGCGGCGCCGAGCTCGGTGTCGGTCATGCTTCGGCGGACCCCGGCAGCAATGGCGCGGCGGGCACGACCGCCTCGGCAGGCACGGCCACGTAATCGATGGCGTCCTGCGACCGGCCTCGCTCGCCTCGCGGGCGATCGTCCGCGAGCATTGCCTCTGCGCGCTCCTCCAGCTCGACGCCCTCCTCGGCCGTCAAGGGCCACATCGGCTTGAAGCTGTACCACTGCTCGGGGGCCGCCGCGATGGTCTCGGCGAGCGCGTCGGCGACGGCCTGGGTCGCACGCTGGAGGTCGGCGGGTGCCGACGACTCGACCGCGATCACCGGGGAATACGAGACGTGGAAGAGGCCGTCGGGTGTGCGGCGGATCGCCACCGGCAGAATCCTGGAGTCCGTCTTGGCGGCGAGCGACGCCGGGCCGGCCGGCAGCGTCGTCCATGCCCCGAACATTCGGACCGGGATCCCGTCGGGTCGGTAGCCCCAGTCGATCAGCAACGCCAGCATCTCGCGTCGCCGGAGGCCGCCGTAGATCTCGCGAAGATTCCGCCAGGGAATGACGTGGACGCCCCAGCCCTCGCGGAGGCGCCGAAAGCGCTCGAACATCTCGGGGAACGTCGAATCGTCCGCGACGACGTTGATCGGCCAGCCTCGCTCGGCGACAGCCGCCGCGACCGCATCATTGTTGCCGACGTGTCCGAGGGCGAAGATCAGGCCACCCGGGGAGGCGCGCCACACCTCCTCGATGTGATCGAGGTCGGCCTGGATGACGCCGGCACCAGCCTGCCTGGCCGATTGGGTCTCGAGGTGCATCAGCTCCACGAGGTATCGGGCGTACTCGCGGTACGCGCCGAGGGCGAGCCGCCGGACGCGCGGATGGTCGGGCGGGAGGCCGGCGACATGGCCGAAGTTCGCGTTGGACCAGTTCCGCTTCGTCGACCAGAACAGGTAACCGGCCTGCGAGGCCGTCCCGATCACCCAGCGCGAGAGGCGGGCCGGGACGTGGGCGACGACCCAGGTCGTCGCGACGTACGCGTTGACGGCGACCTTCTCGAGGACGCGCGGACCGCGCTCGACGCGCCGATGCGGCGCCTCGAGGCCACGTTTGTTCGTCACCGGCCCGCAGCCGCCGCCTTTGTCTTGACGGGGGCCGTGTTGGCCAGCTTCTTGAGCGCCGCCTTGGACAGGTTCTCCGTGCCGACGAGCGTCTCGTTGTCCTCGCCACGGATGAACGCCTCGACGCGCTGGTGGGCGATGTCGTCGTGGATCTGGATCGGTGGCGACTTCATGAAGTAGCTGGAGGGAGCCACCAGGGTTCCCTTCAACCCACGGTCCAGGCCGAGCTTGAGGCAGCGGATGGCGTCGGTGATGACGCCCGCACTGTTCGGGCTGTCCCAGACCTCGAGCTTGAGCTCCGCGTTCAGCGGCACGTCGCCGAACGTCGTGCCCTCCATCCGGATGTAGCACCACTTGCGGTCCTCGAGCCACGGCACGTGGTCGCTCGGGCCGACATGGACGTTGCTCGGGTCCATCTCGTAATCGAGCATGGAGGTGACGGCGTTCGTCTTGCTGATCTTCTTGCTCTCGAGCCGCTCTCGCTCGAGCATGTTGAGGAAGTCGGTGTTGCCGCCGAAGTTCAGCTGGTATGTCCGGTCGAGCCGGACGCCGCGGTCCATGAACAAGCGGGTCAGGACGCGGTGGCTGATCGTCGCCCCGACCTGGCTCTTGATGTCGTCACCGATGACCGGCAGGCCCTCCTCGGCGAAGCGGCGCTGCCAGTAGGGCTCGCGACCGATGAAGACCGGGATCGCGTTGATGAAGCCGACGCCGGCTTTGAGGGCCTGCTCGACATACCACTTCGTCGCCTGCTCCGATCCGACCGGCAGGTAGGACACCATGACATCGACCTGGCGTTCCTTGAGGATGCCGACGATGTCCGCCGTCGGGCCGGGCGCCTTTTCGATGACCTGGCTCAGGTACTTGCCGAGGCCGTCATGGGTCATGCCGCGCTCGACAGGGACGTCGAGCTTCGCGACCTGCTGGAACACGAACGTGTTGTTCGGCTTCTGGTAGATCGCCTCCGACAGGTCCTTGCCGACCTTGTTCTTGTCGATGTCGAACGCTGCGACGAACTCGATGTCACGGACGTGGTAGCCGCCGAGATCGACGTGCATCAGGCCCGGCACGAAGTCGGTCGCCTTCGCGTTCTCGTAGTAGTAGCGCCCCTGGACGAGGCTGCTCGCGCAATTGCCGACGCCGACGATCGCGACGCGGATCTTCCTGCCGGGCTTGTGCCCGTTCCTGCCGTTGGTTGTGGTCACCTTGTCTGCTCCATCTGGTTGCTGCTAGTCCTGGGTGGGTTGGCGGATGACGTGGACGATGCGCTGGATGGTGGTGATGGTCGCGAGGAATGCGATGAGGCCGAGGACGAACCCAAGCGATGGCCGGCCGGCTCCCCATGCGTCATAGGCGACAAGGAGCGTCGGGTCGTCGACAATGCGGACGCCGCCTGAGATTCCGGCCAGGATGAGGCCGGCCGTGAGAATCATGATCCGGACTTCCCGCGGCGCGACCCCCACCGCAGCCATGCCGGTCCCGCTGCTGAAGCCGAGGCCCTCCGACTTGGCCCGGACATAGCTGACCATGAAGGCTGCAGCCATGGCCGCAGCTGCAAGGATCGCGCCCGCGCTGAAGCCAGCCGCCAGGCAGCCGGCCACGATGCCGACGTAGACCACCGCCTCGCCGGCCCGATCGAAGACCGAGTCCATGAACGCGCCGAGCTTGCTCGCCTTGCCGGTCGCCCGGGCGAGCGCCCCGTCGAAGAGGTCGAACACACCGCCGACGATCAGCAGGACGCCCGCAATCAGCCAGAACTCCTGGGCCGCGAGGACCGCGGTCACGACGGCGATCCCGAACCCGATGAGCGTCAGGGCGTTCGGCGTCAGCCCGATCCTCCCGAGGCCGACGGCGATTGGCGTGGCGAGCCCTCGGACGCGCTGGCGCAGCTCAGGGCTGACGATCGAGCCGCTCACGACGCAGCGGTCCGTGCATTTGCCGCGAGTCCGAGGAGCGCGCGCTCCCGGCCGACGAATGCCTCGAATGCCTCATGACGAAGGCGGCACAGCGTTTCTCGACCGTTGCGGCGGGTTTCGACGAGTCCGGCCGCGCGCAATCGGCCGACATGCCAGCTGACCAGCGGCTGTGAAAGGCCGACCTCCGCGATCAGGTCCCGCACGGACGCGTCACCGCCGGCGAGGCGTCGCACGATCCGAAGCCGGTTGACGTCCGCAAGCGCCTTGTGGATGGTCCGCAGCTCGCGGAGCTCGTCTGGCTGGTCAACGATCGTGGCGAGGGTCGATCGAATTCGGGCGGGAGAGGGCAGGGGACGTTCTCCGAGGGGAGTCCAACGCGTCGCATCAACGACGGTTTATATCAATAGAAGTTGATGCTATTCCCACGGTGCCGTGGTTGTCAACCCGAGAGTTGTCGCCTCAAAGCCGGAGGACGCTCTCCTCCTTGATCCGCCCGAGGCGGTCGATCTCGGCGGTGAACCGGTCGGTCATCCGTTGCAGACAGGGCGATCTCGCGGCGTGCACGTCGTCCGCGCCGATCGAGCCGTTTCGTGCTCGCGTGCCCGGAGTGCCGCGAGCGACTCGTGACGGATCGCCCGGATCTCGACCCGGGCCTGGTCCATCCGCTTGTGGACGAGCGCGACGAGCTCGCGCCGGCGTTCCTCGGTCATCGCCGGAACGTAGAGCCGAATCGCGCAGATCCATCGATCGTCGGCGTCAAGCCGATTCGGCTCTGGCTGATCGCGGTTCCAATCGCTCTGAGGCTGCCTGGGTCCCATGGTTGGATCACGATCTGGCGGGGGTCCGGGATCGTGACGTTCGCCATCTCGACGAGCCGGGCGCGCCGACCCTGGTGGTCGACGTGGATCGCGTCGACGAGCGACGCGGACGCCCCACCGACCCGGAGCTTCTGGAAGTCGCGTTCCATCGCCTCGAGGACTCGGCATCTTCTGTTCTGTGGCCGCCAGATCTTGGCGCTCATGCTGCCGGCCTGCTCCCGAGATGTCCATGGTGTGGGCACGGCAGAGGCCCGGCTCGGCGAGCGTCTCCGGCGCGATCCGTGGGAACTCGGCGGGGCCATTTCCGGAATGCTCACCCGATGGCCATCGGGACTGCGAGGCGTCGGTCCCGCGGGCATTCGGCCGCCACGGAACCGGCGCGTGTACCCTTCGCCGATGACCCGGGGCTCCGCCTACGCGCTCCTGGCGGTCCTCAGCGTCGGCGTCTTCCTGGCGGGCCTCGAGCTGATGATCACCGCCGTCGCACTGCCGACCATCATCAGCGATCTTGTCGCGGCCAATCCCGATCGACCCGGCCAGACGGCCTTCTCCGAGCTTCGTCGCGCCTCCTGGATCGTGAACGGCTACCTCCTCGCGTACGTCGTCACGATGCCCCTGGCAGGCCGCATGGCGGACGTCTGGGGCGCCCGGAAGCTGTTTCTCGGCGGGCTCGTCGTATTCGTCGTCGGGTCGCTGGTTGCGGGCCGCAGTCAGACACTCGACGAGCTCATCCTCGGGCGCGTCATCCAGGGCGTCGGGGGCGGCGTGCTCGTGCCCGTCGGCACCGCCGCCGCCTCCCACCTGTTCGAGGGCCACGACCGCCCCCGCGCACTCGGCGTCATCGGCGCGCTGACGTTCCTCGGCATGGCGGCCGGCCCGTTCCTTGGCGCGGCGATCCTCGGCGGACTGAACATCGACGGAGCATTGACGGCTGCCGGAGTCCCCGCCGACGCCCTGATCCGCGATGTCCTCGCCCCGTCGTGGCGCTGGGTCTTCTACCTCAATGTCCCGATCGGCCTGGCCGCGCTGCTGATCGCCTGGGCGGCGTCGGCCGGGTGGGAGACGCCGCGCAGACCCGGCGGGATCGACGTCCTCGGCGCCGCGATCTGGAGCGTCGCCCTCGGCAGCGGCCTCGTTGCACTCACGCTCCTCGGGAGCCGGGACGTGGCTGGACTGGACCCGCTCCTCGTCAGCGGCGTCCTCGGCGTCGTGGCGATCGTCGGGACGATCGTGACGGTGGTCCGCGGCCTCAGGCTGGCCGATCCGTTCCTGGATCCGCGCCTCTTCCGCAGCTTGACGTTCTCGGCGGCGGCACTCGTCTCATTGCTCACGGGGTACGCGTTCGCTACGGCGATCATCGGCGGGGCCGTGTTCGTCGACCGCGTCCTCTACGGTGGCCCGGACGAACAGCGCTTTGCCCTCGGCGCGCTCGCGGCGGCGACGGCACTCGGGGCGCTCCTGTCCGGATTCGCCGTCCGCTTCCTGTCGCTCCGGCTCGTCACGCTCATCGGTCTGCTCGCGAGTGCGGGTTCACTTGTCTGGATGGCCCGTTGGAATCCGGACGTCGACCTCCGGGAGGTGGCCCTTGCCCTGGGGATCTTCGGACTGGGCTTCGGTCTGACGGTCACGCCGCGTTCGACCGCGGCGGTCGAGGTCGCGGGTCGCATGTCGTTCGGCATGGCCTCGGCGACGGTCACGGTCGCCCGGATGATCGGGATGGCGATCGGCGTCGCCGTCCTGACGGCCTACGGATCGACGACGATCGACCGGCTGTACGACGAGCTGTTCGCCGTACCGGACGGCTGGAAGCAGGTGATCCCGGCAGAACTGCGAGACCGGCCGCTCCGCGACGGGCTGGTCGTCGAGGCCCTGGAGACCTGGGCGGCGGGCGAGGCGTCGTCGATCCTCGTCGGACTGTTCGTTGCGGCGGGGGTCGTCACGATCGTCGCGATCCCGCCGGGCCTCGCGCTCGGGGGTCGCGCGCGTATGCTGGCGGCCGACCGCGCCGAACGAGGCTCGGCGACAGCCGGAGGTCCGGAACCGGATGGCACCGACGAGCGGCGACCGACCACCGCTCTCTGACGGCCCAGACGTCAGGATCGTCACCTGGCGGCCGACCGGCACGACCGAGTCGGCGGACGTCGGCGCGCTCCGGGGGATCCTCGATGAGCCGGACACCCGCATCTGGGTCGACTGCATCGACCCCTCCGCCGAGCTCGTCATGCCGATCGCCGAGGCCCTCGGTCTCCATCCGCTGATCGCCGAGGACATCCTCGAGCGCAACCAGCGGGCGAAGGTCGAGACCTTCGACGACATCGTCCACATCGTCCTGTTCGAGCTCAATTACGTCGGCGAGGTGGAGACGGCGGAGATCGATCTCGTCGTCGGGCCGCGCTTCCTCGTCACGGTGCACGGCCCGGAGTGCGACCTGCGGGCGATGGGGCCGCTGAAGGGCGGCGTCGAGCCGTTCCTCAAGCGCGGAACGGACTATCTGCTCTATGCCATGGCCGATCACATCGTCGACGGCTACTTCCCCGTCCTGGACCGGCTGGCCGAGGAGGTGGACGAACTCCAGGACCGGGTCCTCGAGTCGGCGTCCGACTGGACATTGGAGCGGCTCTTCGTCCTGAAGCGCGAGCTCATCGCCATCCGCCGCGCCACCTCGCCTGCCCGCGAGATCTTCAGTCAGCTGACGAACCGCGAAATCGCCGCCGTCAACCCGGCGCATATCGTCTATTTCCGCGACGTGTACGACCACCTCATCCGCGTGACCGACGAGCTCGACAGCTACCGTGAGCTCGTCAGCGGGACCCTCGAGATCTACCTCACGACGATCAACAACAACCTGTCGCGGATCATGAAGCGCCTGACCGGTGTGACGGTCGTGGTTGCCGGGATGGGGGCCGTCGCCGGGATCTTCGGGATGAGTCAGGCGTCGCCTGCACTCGCCGGCCAGGAGGGATTCGGGTTCTGGTTCATCACGGTGGCGACCATCGTCGCGGCGGCGGCGCTGGGCGTCTACCTCCGCCGGATCGACTGGATCTGAGGCGCCGGGGTGAGGCGGGGGGCGACGGTCGCGGGGATGGTCCTGATCCTGGCCGCCGCCTGCGGCGAAGCGCCGTCGCCGGACCCGTCCGGGCTCATCGGACCCGACGGGCGAGCCGATCGTCATGGAGGGTCGCGATGCGGGCTTCGCCCTCGCGATGCGGATCGGCAGCGACGTCGTCGATGCCGGCGCCCCGATCGATGTCGCCGCGACCCTGACCTGGGAAGGCGCGGAGCCAACGGCGACGATCTGGGGCTCAGGCATGGGTCCTGTCTTGTTCGCGCTGGAGCAGCTCGACGGCGACCTCGAGCTGGGCGGAATGATGACGGCCGACTGCGCCCAGCACGAGTACGCGCGTCTCGCGCCGGTCCAGATCCCGTACGTGAAGTCCGGCGGCATCTCGGCCGACGATCCGAACGCGGGCTTCTATCGAGCCTTCTTCGCCGACCCGGTGCTTCGACTTCCGGCCGGGCGCTGGCGCGTATCCGCGAACGTGAGCGGATTCCTGCTGCCGTGCGAGATGAATGCGCCCGTGGTCGACATCCGCCTCGAGGCCGAGATCCTCGTCCGCTGAACGTATCGACCCGTCGCGCGATCGTCGAGGGCTAGCCGCAGGCCACCGGCTTCGCGACGGGATGGGCCTCGTCGTGGGTCGCCGCTCCGACCGTCAGCGGGATCGCCCGCAGCTGGGTCTTGCCGGGCGTCCCCTTGGGCCCCTCCGACGTCTGGAGCCAGAGCTCCTCGCTCGTCGCGTTGAGCGCGTCGTTCAGGTCCAGCTGGTGCAGTCGGACCTCCGTCACCTGGTAGGTGAACCGCATGTTGTCGCTCGTGAAGACCTCGACGTACATCGATTCCATCGACGACGGGCCGCCATGGAGCTTCCTGATCGCCCGATCGTAGATCGGACCGAACATGCCGCTCCGCGCATGGGCGTACAGATAGGTCGCGCCGCCCTGGCCCGGCTGGTGAAGCTGCTGGATGTACATCGCGACGTCACACGGCGGATAGGAGTTCTCGCCGCCTGGTTGCGTGATGACCGGCAGGTCGATCTGGAGCGCGGGGATCCGGACGCGGGTGGCAAACCTGTCGACGACTGGCGTCGGCGAGGCGCTCGGCGCCAGCGAGTCCGGGCGACACCGGGAACGTCGGCAGCGCAATCGTCGGCGTCGGGACCAGGCCGATGGTCGTCGGGGACGGTGAAGTCGACGCGACCTCGGCGGCGCCGGTGAACGACAGCAGACCGCCGGCGATCAGCGACACGCCCATCGCGGTCAGGATCGCCGCAAGGAGGCGGTTGCGGAGCGCGCCATCGAGCCTTCCCACGAGATCGGCATCCTAGCAGCGAGCGGTTGCGCACGCCCCAGGGACCCTCGTACTGGTACCCTCCCGCGCATGGGTTCCCGGCTCTCGATTGTCGCCGGTCTGTTGGCCGGCGTCGTCGTCGCGCTCGTGCTGCTGGCCGGATTCCTCTTCGTCGGGCCCGACCCTGGGCGGTCATCGTCGTCGGCCTCGGCGCCGGCCGCCGCTGCGCCCACGGCCAGTGCGACCGCGATTGCGTCGGCGACCGTGCGCCGGGATCCTCCCCGACGCCCGCGACGTCAGGCTCAGGCTCAACCGAGAACTTCCACATCGGCGACCCGGCGCCCAGCCTCGTCATCCCGCAGGTCGGCGGCGGGACGATCGATCTCGCGGCGCTCAAGGGCAAGCCCGTCTGGATCAACTTCATGCAGACGATCTGCGAGCCGTGCGTGACGGAGTTCCCGCTGATGAACGGATTCGGGGCGCGCTATTCGGACGCTGGACTCGTGATCATTGCTGTCGATATCCGCGAGGAGGAAGGGGCGGTCGCCACATTCGCCCAGAGTCTGAACGCGACGTTCCCGCTCGGCCTCGACACAGACGGTGCCGCCCAGCGCGAATGGGGTGCGTTCGCCCTGCCGACGCACTTCTGGATCGACAAGGACGGGATCGTCCGCGACGGGGCCCTCGGCGGGATCGGGGCCGACATCATGGCCAGAGGGCTCGGCACGATCCTGCCGGGTGTCGAGGTCACGCCCTAGATCCGGCGAGGTGGCGCGGCGACCCTTGGTGTCCGATTTTCGTTTGACGCAAGTATCAGACGATCAGGACCCAGCTCTCGCGAATCCTTGTTGCCACACGAAAACAATCGACCGCTTCGCGTCCGAATCGGTCGATTCGACGCGCCAGACGCGAGAGAACGACGGATTTCCGGAGTGTCGGTGTCGCGTACGCGCGTCACACGCAAACCGGGATGGCGCGAGGCGGGGCGCGGTTCAGGCGCGCGGTTCAGGCGGCGAGGCGCCGAGGAACTACCCGCCGACGGCTGCGGCCGCCTGGCCGATGATCGTGAGGATCAGGCCGGGGAAGAAGCCGAACAGGACGGTCAGCGATGTCGACACCGCCAGGCCGGCCCAGAGCAGCCGGCCGTGGCGGAGCGGCGTGACCTGGCTCGCGGGATCGCGCATGAACATGTAGACGACCACTCGCAGGTAGTAGAACGCGGCCACCGCGGCGTTCAGGACGGTGAGGACCGCGAGGGAAGCGACCCAGCCGCCGGCCTCGACCGCGGACACGATCACGAGGGCCTTGGCGAAGAAGCCGGCCGTCGGCGGAATCCCGATGAGGGACAGCAGGAACAGCGTCATCAGGACGGCCAGGGCCGGTTCGCGCCGGACGAGGCCGGCGAACGTGTCGAGGTTCGACGTCACGCCGGCCCGCTTCTGGAGGGCGACGACCACGGCGAATGCGCCGAGGTTCATGAACGAGTACGCGGCGCCGTAGAAGAGGAGCGCCTCCAGTCCCGACTGCTGTCCTCCAGCGAACGCCGCCAGGCCGACGAGCATGTAGCCGGTGTGGGCGATGGAGCTGTAGGCGAGCATCCGCTTGACGTTGTCCTGCGTCAGCGCGACAAGGTTGCCGAGCGTCATCGTGAGGGCGGCCAGGACGACGACGACGGGCAGCCAGTCGGCCTTGAGCGGCCCGAGCGCCTCGACGAACAGCCGGATGATGAGGGCGAACGCCCCGATCTTCGGGCCGACCGACAGGTAGCCGGTGACCGGCGTCGGCGAGCCCTGGTACGCGTCCGGCGTCCAGTAGTGGAACGGCACCGCCGCGATCTTGAACGCGACGCCGGTCATCATGAACGCGAAGCCCATCGCCAGGCCGGGCGAGAACGCCATCGTCCCGGAGGCGACCCCGAGGAGTGCGTCCGCGACGCCGTCGACCCGGGTCGTCCCGGTCAGGCCCCAGACGAAGGCGAGACCGAACAGGAAGATCGCGGAGCTGAACGACCCGAGCAGGAAGTACTTGATCGCGCCCTCGGTCGAGTAGGCGTCGGACTTGTGATAGGCCGCGAGCATGTAGCCGGGCAGAACCATCAGCTCCAGGCCCAGGAAGAGCAGGAGGAGGTCGGTCGAGGCCGCCAGGAGCATCGCCCCGGTCATCGCGAAGACGAGGACGACCGCGAACTCGGCCATGGGCAAGCCGCGCGGTTCGAGGTAGTCCGGCGCAACGACGATCGTCAGGCCGACGATCGATAGGAACAGGAGATCGAGGAACGTCGTCAGCGGGTCGACCCGGTAGGCGCCATCGAACGCGTCGCCGGGGTTCCCGTTCGCGACGATCACCGCCGCTGCCACGATCACCAGCCCGCCCAGGGCGACTCCGACCGCGACGTCGTCCCGACCGGGCAGGATGAGATCGGCGAGGAGGATCGCGATCGCGACGCCGATGGCGAGGAGGAGGGGGGCGATGATCGCGAGATCCTGCTCGGTCATCGGGCTGCTCCGCCCGCCTCGAGCGGCTCCCGCGTGCCCACGTAGCCGAGATAGAACATCCGGATGACGACGTAGGCGATCGGGATCCCGATCGCGACGAAGGTCACCTCGGGCGAGATCGAGATCGGACTGCCCGTGGTCACGTCGGCAAGCACATTGGCGACCGAGCCCTCGATGAGATCGAGGAGGAGGCCGGGGGCGACGCCGAAGACCACGACGAGCGCGCCGAGCGGCGCGAGGGTCAGGATCTCGATCGGCGTCATGTCGGTCAGGTGGTGGCCGAGGCCGCGGAGGAAGTCGGACAGCTCGCCGAACACCACCCGCTGGTACATCCACAGCAGGTAGGCCGCGGCAAGGATCATGCAGAACGTCGCGATCGCTGCCACCGCCGGGCTGAACGCGAACGCGCCGACGAGGGCGAGGAACTCACCGACGAACCCCGACAGGCCGGGCAGCCCGGCCGATGCGAAGACGAAGAACCCGAAGGCCACGGCGTAGACGGGCATCACGCCCGCCACCCCTCCCATCTTCGCGATCGTCCGATCATGGGTCCGCTCGTAGATGACGCCGACAAGCAGGAAGAGGGCGCCCGTGATCAGGCCGTGGTTGACCATCTGGAGGATCGCGCCCTGCATCCCCTGCTCGTTGAAGACAAAGATTCCGAGCGTGACGAAGCCCATGTGGCTGACCGAGCTGTAGGCAACGAGCTTCTTGAGGTCAGGCTGAACCAGGGCGACGATCGCCCCGTAGATGATCGCGATCAGGCTCAGGACGATGATCGCCGGGGCGAACGTGTGGGCCGCGTCGGGGAAGAGCGGCAGGGCGAACCGGATGAACCCGTAGGCGCCCAGCTTGAGCAGGATCGCGGCGAGGATCACCGAGCCCGCCGTCGGTGCCTCGACGTGGGCGTCCGGCAGCCACGTATGGAACGGGAACATCGGGACCTTGATCGCGAAGGCGAGGAAGAACGCAAGGAATGCCGCGAGCTGGAGGCCGGGCGCGAAGCCGGTCGTCGTGGCGAACCCGCGGAGCGTATTGAAGTCGAACGCGTTCTCCCAGGACCCGGTCGCGGCCTGGTAGGCGAACGCCGTGGCGAGGATCGCGACGAGCATCAGGAGCGAGCCGACGAGCGTGTAGAGGACGAACTTGATCGTCGCGTACAGCCGGTTCGAGCCGCCCCAGATCCCGATGATCAGGTACATCGGGACGAGCACGATCTCCCAGAAGATGTAGAAGAGGAAGAGGTCGAGCGCGACGAACACCCCGATCATCCCGACCTCGAGGACGAGGAACGAGACCATGTACTCCTTGACCCGTTCCTTGATCGGGCCGAACGAAGCGAGGATCGAGATCCACGTCAGCGTGGTCGTCAGCACGACGAGGACGAGTGCCAGGCCGTCGACGCCGAGCTTGAACTGAATGCCGAAGAGGGGGATCCAGTTGGCTTCAACGACGTTCTGGAACGAGCCGCTGTCCGTTGGAGTTGCCGAAAACCCGGCGACGAGGAGGAGGGACGCGATCCATGTCAGGAGCGCCGTGCCGAGGGCCAGCGACCGGGCGTAGCGGGCGGGCGCGGCGGCGATGACGATCGCCCCGACGAGCGGCAGGAACGTGACAAGCGTGAGGATCGGGATCGGCCCGATGTTCATCGTCAGCGTCCCGCCAGGAAGAGGAACGAGCCGGCCATGACGATCAGGCCGATGGCGATCCCGAGGGCATAGTTCTGGACGCGTCCGGTCTGGACCCGCTGGAGGCGGTGGCCGGCGCCGATCGTCAGTCGCCCGAGATCGTTGACCGAGCCGTCGACGACATTCCGGTCGAACCACCACAGGAAGCCCGCGATGCGCCCGCCGATGACGATGAAGAGCAGGTGGTACAGCTCGTCGAACCACCACTTGTTGAGCGAGGCGCGGTAGAGGAACGGCAGCCGCGCCGAGATCGCCTGGACGGTCTGCGGGCGGGGCGGGAGCCTGAGGGCGCCGAGCTCCGCGCCGAACAGGCGCCAGGCAAGGGCAACGCCGATGGCCGCGACGCCGACGCTCATTCCGATCAGTGCGCCGTCGATCCCGAAGAGCTGGTACTCGCCTTCGGCATGGTGGAGGAGCTCGACGGACTCATGGAATACCGGTTCGAGCCAGCCGTGGATCACGCTTGCCCCGAGCGGCAGCCCGAGAATCAGCCCCAGCAGCGCCGACGGGATCGCCAGCAGGATCAGCGGCGTCGTCATGACCCGCGGCGATTCGTGGATGCGGTCCCAGATCTCGCGCGGGCCGCGGAACTCGCCCCAGAACGTCAGGCCCATGAGGCGGAACATGTAGAACGCGGTGAGCATCGCGACGAACAGGCCGATGGCCCAGACCCACGGGAAGCCGAGCTTGAACGCCTCGCCGAGGATCTCGTCCTTGGAGAAGAATCCGGCCAGCGGCGGGATCCCGGAGATCGCCAGGGAGCCGACGAGCATCGTGGCGTAGGTGATCGTGATCTTCCGCGACAGCCCGCCCATCCGGCGCATGTCCTGCTCCTCGTGGACGGCGTGGATGACGGAGCCGGAGCCGAGGAACAGGAGACCCTTGAAGAAGCCATGGGTCATGAGATGGAAGATCGCGGCGGTGAACGCGCCCACCCCGAGCGCCGCGAACATGTAACCGAGCTGGCTGAGCGTCGAGTAGGCGAGGACCCGCTTGATGTCCGTCTGGGTCATCGCGATCGAGGCCGCCAGGATCGCGGTGAAGATCCCGATGGCCGCGACGACGACGAGCGCCTCCTGGGCATGGGCGAAGATCGGGCTGGTCCGAGCGACGAGATAGACGCCCGCGTTGACCATCGTCGCCGCGTGAATCAGGGCCGACACCGGCGTCGGGCCCTCCATCGCGTCGGGCAGCCAGACGTGGAGCGGGAACTGGGCGCTCTTGCCCATGGCCCCGGCGAAGATCAGGAGCGAGATCGCGAGAATGATCCCGTGGTCGAGCTCGCCGATGTGCTCGATGACCTCCCGGATATTGAGCGTGCCGAGGCTGACGAAGATCAGCATGATCCCGAGCGCGAAGCCGACGTCGCCGACCCGGTTGACGATGAACGCCTTCTTCGCCGCAAGGGCGGCAGACGGCCGTTTTCTCCAGAAGCCGATCAGGAGGTAGCTCGAAAGCCCGACCAGCTCCCAGGCGACGAACACGACCAGGAAGTTGTCGGCCAGGACGAGCAGCAGCATCGAGAACATGAACAGGTTGAGATAGGCGAAGAACCGCCAGTAGCCGGGGTCGTGGCCCATGTAGCCGATCGAGTAGATGTGGACGAGCATCCCGATCGTCGTGACGACGATGAGCAGGCAGGCGGTCAGGGCGTCGACGAAGAAGGCGGCCTCGATGACGAAGTCGCCGGCCGGGATCCAGGTGTAGAGCTGAAGACGTCGTGGCCGAACCCGGTCGCCTCGTCGTCGAACGGCGCGGACTGGGTCAGCGCCAGGAATGCGACGATCATGCTCAGCGCCCAGGACGCGACGACGACCGCAACCGGGATCCAGTGGGCGTCCTTGCCCAGGCGCCGCCCGATGACGGCCGTGATCGCGAAGCCCGCCAGCGGCAGGATCGCGATCAGGGGGATGAAGAGGTCGATCATCGGTGCCCGATCACCGGCTCATCGCGTCGTACTCGTCGACGAGCGGTGTCCTCTTGTTCCGGTAGATGGCGATGATGATCGCGAGACCGACCGTCGCCTCGGCGGCCGCGACGGCCATCACCATGAGGGCGATGACAGAAGCTGAGACCGCCAGCCCGGGCACGAACGAACCGAACGCGACAATCGACAGGTTGACGGCGTTGAGCATCAACTCGATGGCCATAAGCATGCTGATGGCATTCCGGCGGGCGAGGAAGCCGAACATCCCGATGGCGAACAGGATCGACGCGAGAACGAGGTAGGCGTCGAGCGAGTCGCTGCCGCCGGCCGCCAGCCCGATGAACCCGAGCCCGAACACGAAGGCCGCGAACAGGAACGTACCGGCGAAGACCCGGATCATCCCGGCCCCTCGTCGCGCCGCTCGCGCTTGGCGAGGAAGACGCCGCCGATCACCGCAGCGAGCAGCAGCACGCCGACGATCTCGAACGGCAGGACCCAGCTTTCGAAGAGGACCGTGGCGAGCTCGTCCGTCGCTGTATGGATCCGCTCCCCGACCTCTCCCCAGTCAGTGGCCACGATCGCAAGGATCGTCACGACCGCGAGGAGGACGGCGGCAACTGCCGCTGGGACGGCCTGCGTCTGGAACACGAGTCGCGAGGGTGCCGACTTCGTCTCCGTCAGCATGATCGCGAACAGGATCAGGACGCTGATCGCCCCGATGTAGACCAGCACCTGCGCGGCGGCAACGAGAGGCGCGCCGACGATCACGTAGATCCCGGCGAGGGCCCCGAAGCAGACGATCATCGCCAGGCCGCAGCGGATGATGTCGCGCATCGTCACGACGAGCAACCCGGCGAGGAGCATCGTGCCGGCGAAGATGACGAACAGGGCGTCGCCCCAGGGGATCGCGGTGAAGGGAATCGTGTCGCCGATCGCCACGCGTTCGCTCAGCCGTGCCCGGCCTGTCCGCCGGTCGCGACCCCGTGTTGGCCGTCGCCATGGTCGTGGCCGTTGCCGTGATCGTGATCGCCGTGTGAGGCGCCTGCTGAGCGCCCGCCGATCGACGCCGGGAGCATTGGCAGCAGCCGGCCCGGCTCGATGATCCGGCCCTCGGCCGCGGCCCTCGTCGCCCAGTCGCGCTCGCGCCGGATGTAGGTGACCTCCGTCTCCCGATCGACCGACGCGATCGCCATCAGGTCGATCATCGGCTCCTGCCGGGAGGTGTGCGACAGCTCGAAGTCGGCGCCGTCGCGGAGCGCGTCATATGGGCACGCGTCGACGCAGATCCCACAGAGGATGCAGCGGCTCTCGTCGACCTCGTACTTCTCGAGGACGCGCGGCTTCGGCATGAGCGCCCCGGTCGGGCAGGTCTCGGCGCAGCGGCCGCACGAGACGCACGGCGTGTCGTTGAGGCTCATGTCGAGCGGCGTCGTGACGAGGGTGTCGAAGCCGATCCTCATGAAGTCGTAGCAGGCGGCGCCGACGACCTCCGCGCAGACCTGGGCGCAGCGGCCGCAGTCGATGCAACGCGACGGCTCGCGGAGGATGAAGGCATGCGAGTCGTCGCGGATGTAGTCGTGGTTGACGCCGGTGAATCGGTTTTCGGTCACGCTCCGGTAGCCGGCGCCCTGGTGATGCTGCGGCTCGAGCGTCGGCAGCGTCGTCCCGTACTCGATCCCGAGGCGGCGCAGGTCGCAGAACCCGATCGCCTCGCAGGTGCACTGGAGGCAGCGCGTCGATTCCGCGACGGCCTCCTCCCGCGTGTACGGGATCTCGTACTCGATGTAGCTCTTGTTCCGGATCTCCGGGCTCATGGCCTTGAGGCGGTAGCGCGGCTCCTTGAGCTCGCTCGTGAAGGGGACGATCGAGAGGAACTCCGGCTGCGGCTCGGCGAGCTGCTGGCGGGTCTTGATCGCCTCGAGGTCGAGGCCCTGAAGGAAGGCGTCGACCGCGTAGGCCGCGCGCCGACCCTCGGCGACCGCCTCGACGACCGTGGCGGAACCGACCCGGACGTCGCCCGTGCCGAACACGCCGGGCCGGCTCGTCGCGAACGTCACGGCGTCCGCTTTGAGCCTGCGGTTCTTCGTCGCGTCGACCCGGTCGGAGCCGGGTCCGATCCAGCTCAGGTCGGGACCCTGGCCGATCGCCAGGAGCACCCGGTCGCAGGGGATCGTGAACTCCGTCCCGGGAGCCGGCTCCGGGCGCCGCCGGCCTGAGGCGTCGGGTTCGCCCGGGCGGTTCCGGATGAACTCGACGCCGGTGACCTTGCCCGCCTTGTCGGTGATGACCCGCGTCGGACCCGCCTGGAAGATGGCGGTCACGCCCTCCTCGATCGCCTCGTGAACCTCGTTCGCTGCCGGCATGTCCTTCATGTCGCGGCGGTAGACGAGCGTGACCTCGGCGGCTCCCTGGCGGACCGAGGTCCGGCTGCAGTCCATCGAGGTGAACCCGCCGCCGATGACGACAACCCGCTTGCCGGCGTGGCCGGGATACGGCAGGCCGAGCGTCGCGGTCCGCAGGTACTCGAGGCCGTCGAGCACCTCCGCCGCGTCCTCGCCAGGCACGCCGAGCGTGTTCGTCTCGTAGCAGCCGATCGCGACGACGACCGCGTCGAAGCCCTGGTTCTGGAGATCGTCGAGCGTGAAGTCGCGCCCGAGGCCCTGGTCGCAGACCATCTTCCCGCCGAGCCGGCTGACCGACTCGTATTCCGCCTCGAGGACCTCGATCTTCGGCAGGCGATACTGCGGGATCCCGTAGCGGAGCATCCCGCCAGGCGCCGGGTCGCGCTCGAACACGGTCACGTCGTGGCCGGCGATCAGCAGGTAGTAGGCGGCCGCCATCCCGGCCGGCCCGGACCCGATGACTGCGGCGCGGCGGCCGGTCTTGGGCTGGAGCTCGAACGGGACCGGCGGGTCGACGCCCTCGTCGAGCATCGACTGCAGGACCTGGTCGCCGGCGTAGCGGTGGCTGTCGCGGATCGCGATGGCCTCGTCGACCTCGTCGCGCCGGCAATGCTCCTCGCACGGCGCCGGGCAGACCCGGCCGAGCACGCTCGGGAAGGGGATGGTCCGCTTGAAGATCCGGGTCGATTCCCGCCAGTTCCCCTCGGCGTTGGACTTGAGGAAGCCCGGGATGTCGATGTGGCTCGGGCACTTGTTCTGGCAGGGTGGCAGGCAGTAGGCGTTGTGGTCGGAGAAGATCAGCTCGAGGTTCGTCGCCCGCAGCCGGCGGACCGTCTCGGTCTGCGTCTTGACGACCATCTCCGGCTCCGCGCGCTGCGAGCAGCTGATCGGTGGGAACTCCGATCCCTCGACCTCGACCACGCACATCCGGCATGCCCCGAAGCCGGGCAGCTTCGGCTCGTAACAGAGCGTCGGGATCTCGATCCCGTTGTCGCGGCAGACCTCGAGGATCGTCTGGCCCTCGAAGCCCTCGACGACGCGCCCATCGACCTCGATCCGGATCAGGGGGGTCGACTGGGGCCGTTGCGGCGACTGGGTCGTGAGGAGGCGCTCGGCGACCGAATCGACGATCGGCTCGAGGTCGGCTCGTTCGGGGCGGGTGATCAGGTCAGCCATCTCTCTCAGTGGGCTGCGCCCGCCGCCACCGCGATCGGCCGGCAGACGCCGGCAGCGCAGGAGCTGCGGAGGATGTGATCGTCGAGCTCGGATCGGAAGTATCGCATTCCGCTCGCGTACGGAAGGGTCGCCAGCCGCTCGTGGTCGCATAGCGCCGACGCGACAACGTCGGCCGACAGGTCGGCGAGGAGGTCCAGGTCGGTCTGGCGCGGCGTCCCCGTCGCGATCCTGTCGCCGATCTCGCTGATCCGGCGGGTTCCGATCCGGCACGGGATCGTCTTGCCGCATGCCTCGTCGGCGCAGAAGCGGGTCAGGAGCCGGGCGAGGTCGACGACGCAGGCGCGGCTGTCGGCCACGACGACAGAGCCCGAACCGATGTGGGCCCCGGCCGCTCGGAGCGGCTCGAAGTCGTACGGCGTGTCGAGCTGGTCGGGTGGCAGCAGGCCACCCGATGGGCCGCCGACGAGGACGGCCTTGACGCCGCTCGAGTCACCGGCCAGGGCAACGATCTCGCGGAGCGGCGTTCCGAGCGGCACCTCCGCGACCCCGCTTCCGGCCGGACCTCGGACGCCGACGAGGATCGTGCCCGGGCTCGCCTTCGAGCCGATCGCGGCGAATGCCTCGGGTCCGTTGACCAGGATCCAGGGCACCGCCGCGAGGGTCTGGACGTTCTGGACGACGGTCGGCATCCCGAACAGGCCACGCTCGGCCGGATGGGGCGGCCGCTGTTCGGGCTGCCCGCGCTTGCCCTCGAGTGCCTTCAGGAGGACCGTCTCCTCGCCGAGCATGTAGGCGCCCTGGACCGGGCGGACCCGGATCGTCGGCCCGAGGCCGGACCCGAGCATCGCCGGACCGATCAGGCCGGCGTCCTCTGCCGCACCGATCGCGGCCTCCAGGCGGCGGATCGACTCGGTCGCGTCCGCCCGCACGGCGATGAAGGCGTCGTCGGCGCCCACGGCGAAGGCCGCGATCGCGACCCCCTCGATGACCCTGAACGGGTCGGCCTCGATCAGCGTGCGATCAGTCTGCGCCGACGGGTCGGCTCCGTAGCCGTTCGCGACGACATACCGCCGCGGTGCGTCGGTCTCGGCGCACAGGCGCCACTTCTCGCCGGTTGGGAAGCCGGCTCCACCCCGGCCGCGGAGCCCGGACGCGGCGACCGACGCGATCGTCCCGGTCGGACCGAGATCGTGGACGGCACGCCTGAGGCCGGCGAACGCGCCATCGGCCATCGCCGCATCGAGCGCGGCAGCGGGATCGGCGGCGGTCGCAGGGACGGCCCCGGCCGCGCCGGCGCGGCCGGACTTCCGGGCCGGCTGGGCACGACCGAGCAGGATCGAGGGCCAGCCCTTCGGTGTCGCGTAGATCGTCGTCATCGACTCACGCCTGCGCTCGCCGCGCGCGGGGTCGCGCGGGAGGGCCGTCACCACCACCGGCGAGGGCCGCATCCAGTCCCGCGAGGTATGAGGCCTCGAGTGGTCGCCGGGTCGCGAGCTCGGAGGTCTGGCCGATGTCGCCGGGCGGCTCGAATCTCAGGTGGCTGTAGTACGAGGCCGTGCCGTAGATCATCGCGTACCACGCCCCGGTCTTCTGGCTGATCCGCTTGAGCGCTGCGACCGGCAGATGCCCGTAGGCCGCCTGGGTGGCCTCGAGGATTTGCAGCATGTCCTTGGGGTCGTAATCGAACTCGTCGAGGATCTCGTCGACAGCGGTCGGATCGATCCCCTCGAAATGGGCGTAGGCGACGTCCGGGACCGTCCGCCCGGAGCGTCGCAGGGCGGACTCGTCGCGTCGCTCGCCGTACGTCTCCGGCGGTCCCCAGTGGACGTGGTAGCGACCCTTCGTGTCGATCCCGCCCATGTCGATGCATTCGATCGGGCAGGCCTGGGCGCACTGGAAGCAGGTCTCGCACTTGAGCGTTCCCCACTCGTCGTAGAGCAGCTGGAGGCGGCCGCGGAACTTGTGGGGGACGTCCGCCTTGACCTCGGGATACTTGATCGTCGCCTTCGGCTCGAAGAACCGGCGGAGGGTGAGCGCCATGCCCTTGGCGATGCCGAGGCCCGGAAGGTTGATCACGAGACGACCTTCATGGCCGATTCACGACGAGAATCGCCGCGGCGGTGACGAACAGGTTCAGCAGCGACGCCGGCAGGAGCCACTTCCAGGCGAATCCCATCAGCTGATCGATCCGGACGCGCGGCAACGTCCCGCGCATCCAGACGAATGTGAAGACGAAGACGTACGTCTTGCCGAGGAACCAGAGCAGCCCGGCCACCCAGTCGAGACCGACGTAGGCGATGCCGAAGATCGCGGTGACCGCGACGAGGTTGAAGAGCACGAAGCCGATGACGATCGCCTGCCAGGCGGGCATCGAGCTCCGGGCGACGAAGAACGGCGCCGCCAGGAGGAGTGTCCCGATCACCGGGACGACGGCGATCATGATCAGCAGACCGATCCCCAGCGAGCCCGGATCCAGGTTCAGCGTGATCGGCCAGGGCCAGGGGAACGGCGCGTTCCATCCGCCGAAGAACAGCGTCACGATCAGCGCCGACACGACGAACACGTTCACGTACTCGGCGAAGAAGAAGAAGCCGAACCGCATCCCGGAGTACTCCGTTGCGAAGCCGGCGACGATCTCGGAGTCGGCCTCCGTCAGGTCGAACGGCGTCCGGTTCGCCTCGGCAGTCGCGGCGATGAAGAAGATCAACGCCCCGAGCGGCTGCTGGAAGACGTACCAGTCGGTGAACCAGCCCGCCTGGTTGATGGCGAGCTGGTTGATGCTCATCGTCCCGGCGAGCAGCAGGAGGCCGACGACGGACAGGAGCAGCGGAATCTCGTAGCTGATGATCTGGGCCGCCGACCGCAGGCCGCCGAGCAGCGAGTATTTGTTGAAGCTCGACCAGCCGGCCATCATCAGGCCGACCACCGTCAGCCCGCCGACCGCGAAGAAGTAGAGCAGGGCGATGTTCATGTCCTGGCCGAACAGGCCCGGCGCGAACGGGATGACGAGGAGGCCCATGATCGTCGCCATGAAGACGACGACGGGCGCGAGCGTGAACACGAGCCGATCGGCGCCCGTCGGACTGAAGTCCTCCTTGGCGAGCACCTTGAGCCCGTGGACGATCGACAGGAGCGACCCGAACGGCCCGACCCGATCCGGCCCGATCCGGAGATTCATCAGGGCGATGACCTTCATCTCCATGTAGATGATCAGGAAGGCCGTCGGGATGCTCATCAGCAGGACGGCCGTCGCCGCGACCACGAACCGGACCAGCAAGATGTTCGTTGCGAGGAAGTTCAGGATTCCCCCGCCGAACAGGACGACGACGAGGAGCAGGCCGAGCCCGAGCAGGAGAAGGATCGGCAGGAGCGTGAAGATGAGCTTGCCGGCGAGAGTCAGCCGGCCCCACGATCGCGCTACAGCAGTCATGACGCGCGCCCTGGGCGGTCGATGCCGGCGTTGCCGGCTGCGCGCGCTCGCTCACGCACGTTCGAGTGCGTTCGCGCTTGGAACCAAGCACGCGCTTCGCGCTCCCGTGCTCGCCGGCGCCTTGGCCTCGACGCGCCCATGTCGCGCGTCGCGGGCCTTCGCCTCGGACCTCGGTGGGCGGGTGCCACCCCAGCGCTGAGGGTGCCCGTTTCAGGCATCACTTATCAACGCCGCCCATGATCGGGTCGAGCGAGGCCATGACGGCCATCGTGTCCGCGATCAGGTTGCCGGGCGTGAGCAGGCCGACGGACTGGAGGTGGATGAACGACGGATCGTGGATCCGCATTCGGAACGGCTGGTCCGTGCCGTCGCTGATGACGTAGGCGGCGTACTGGCCGCGTGGCCCCTCGACCGCGGCATAGGCCCGCCCGGGGCGCGGGCGGAGCAGCCGCGGGAGCTTGGCCGTGACCGGACCGTCGGGCATCTGGTGGAGGCACTGGTCGATGATCCGGATGCTCTGCCGGATCTCGTCGATCCGAATGAGGTATCGGGCCAGGCAGTCGCCCTCCTCGCGAGTCGGGATGTCGAAGTCCAGCTCCGGGAAGACGGAGTACGGATGCGCTCGACGGACGTCGAACGGCACGCCGGTCGCCCGGAGGTTCGGCCCCGTCATGCACATCCGGAGCGCCGTCGCCGTGTCGATCGTTCCGAGACCGCGCATCCGCCGGACGAAGATCTCGTTCTCGTTGAGCAGTCCGAGGTTCGCCTCGATCTGGCTCGTGGCCCGGCCCATCCAGTCGCCCAGGCGGCTCATGAACTCGTGGTTCAGGTCGCCGTTCACACCGCCGATCCGGAAGTAGTTGAAGAGCATCCGCTGACCGGTCAGGCTGGCCAGCATCTCGACGATCTCGTCTCGCTCGATGAAGCTCCACAGGATCGGCGTCAGGCCGCCGAGGTCGAGGGCCATCCAGCCCATGAAGAGGGCGTGGCTGGCGATGCGGTTGAGCTCCGACGAGAGGACCCGGATGTACTCGGCGCGGCGCGGCACCTCGACGTCAAGGAGCTTTTCGAAGGCCATCACCGGCGGCCATTCGCAATAGAGCGACGAGACGTACTCGAGGGGATCGACCTGGCTGATGACCTGGTGATAGTCCGCGTTCTCGCACAGCTTCTCGACGCCACGATGGAGGTAGCCGAGCACCGGGTCCAGGTCGACGACCTTCTCGCCGTCCAGCTTGAGCACGACCCGAAGCACACCGTGGGTCGACGGGTGCTGCGGTCCCATGTTGATGAACATCTCGCCGTCGCGGAGCGTGTAGAACTCGGCCTCGCGCTCTGTCCGGGGCGGATACGGCGGGACGGGCTCGAAGACGCCGGCCTGCTCGTCGAGGATCACCCGCGGGTCATCGGCGGAGGCGTGACGCGGCGTCGTCGTCACGACGAGGACCGCCGGATCGTGGCCGCCGGCGTCGCGTTGCGGGGCGAATGCGTCTGCTCCATGTGGCGGACACCCGCCCCCGGCGAGCGGGCCGAATCGTCCGCGAGGTAGAAGTCCTTCCGGAGCGGGAAGGCCTGGTAGTCGGGCGGCATGTAGATCCGTCGGAGGTCGCGGTTGCCCTCGAACGTGATCCCGAACATGTCGTAAGCCTCGCGCTCCATCCACTCGGCGCCCTTCCAGAGGAAGGTGACCGACGGGGCACGAGGATCTTCCCGCGACAGCCCGCCCGCGATGACCCGGAGCCAGTCCGGCGTCGTCTCGCTCCACAGGTGGTAGACGACCTGCATCTCTGAACCGGTGTCCACGCCGGCCAGGTCGGCGAGGAGCCGGAACCCGAACTCCGGCTCGTCGTGCAGCGTGCGCATGACGTCGGCGACATCGCCCGGCCCGACCCGGATCTCCGTTTCGTCGTGACGCTGGCGGACAGGCCCGGTCAGGCGCTCACCAAAGCGCACCTCGAGGCGCCGCCGGAACGCTGGATCCACGGTCAGACGCCGTCCGGGACCGTCGGCCCGATCGCCCGCTCGGGCCAGTGCCCGCGACGATCCTTGATGAGCTGCTGGAGCTTCATCATCCCGTAGATGAGGCCCTCGGGACGGGGCGGGCAGCCCGGAACGTAGACATCGACCGGCATGACGCGATCGATCCCCTCGACCGTCGAGTAGCTCCGCTTGTAGCGGCCGCCCGAGCAGGTGCAGTCGCCCATTGCCACGCACCATTTCGGCTCTGGCATCTGCTCCCAGAGGCGAACGAGCGGTCCGGCCATCTTCGTCGTGAGGGTGCCGGCGACGATCAACACGTCTGCCTGGCGCGGGCTCGCCCGAAACGGAAACATGCCCCAGCGGTCCATGTCGTTTTTCGAGGTTGCGGCCGACATCATCTCGATCGCGCAGCACGCCAGTCCGGACAGCAGCGGCCAGAGACTGTTCGCCCGGATCAGGTCAAGGACGTAGTCGGCCTTGGTCGGAATCACCTCCAGCGGTCCGCTCCACCGTGCGTCGTCGCGGCGGAACGCCGGATCGAACTCGTGGGCAGCGAGGTGGGTGATATCCGATTCCAGGCCGCCGCCATAGGCCGTCGGGTCAACCGATTGCCAGAGCGTGTTCGGAACCACGATCGGGTCAGTGACAGCCGACTCGGGCCGGACGGCGAGCGCAGTCCCGGCGTTGGCGGCCCCCTCCGCGGTGGTCGCAGTCGGGTCCTCCGGGCCGGTGCCGCGGATCTTCTTGCTCATTTCCAGCTCAGGACGCCCTTGCGCCATGCGTAGGCGAGGCCGAGCAGGAGCACGCCCACGAAGGCGAGCATCGTCACGAAGCCCGCGATGCCGAGCCCACGGAACACGATCGCCCAGAGGTAGATGAAGACCACCTCGATGTCGAAGGCGACGAACAGCAGCGCGTAGATGTAGAACGACAGGCCGAACCGGCCGTGGGTGTCGCCGTACGTGTCGATGCCGCTTTCGTAGGGCAGGCCCTTGTGGGCGTCGCCGCGGTTGCGGTGGGTGAGCAGCCACGCGGCGCCGAACGTCAGGAAGACGAACGACACGCCGGCGACGGCGAACCCCACGATGTACCAGATCCCGGTCAACCGACGTTCACTCCCGAGCAGTCACGGGTCGATCCGATGTCGTGCGCCCTGCGCCGTTGAGAAGGGCTCCCTGGGGCGGAGCACGGGCGGACACGCGGTCGCCACGCTGCTGTCATTCTAGCAGGGGAGGTCGTTCAGGCAGGGCTGTCGCGCACGGTCCAGCAGTGTCGTCGAACGGCCCGGTGGAGGCTGGTGACGTGCCCACCGGGAGCCGGCCTCAGGCGAATCCGCGGAGCACCGAATCGACGGGCAGCCCGCGTCCGAATGCCATGACCCGAAACCCGCCCATCGCCGCGGGATCGATCATCCGAACGAGGGCCGCCCGCGCCTCGAGGTAGCCCTGGAGGCCGGCATCGGGGCCCGATTGGAGCTCGACGAGCAGGTCCCCTGCGCCGAGCGCCGCCAGGAAGCGGCCCTGGGTCGTCGTGCCCAGGTGCCGGAGTCCCGCCGCGGCCGCGGCCCGCTCCACGGCGGTGACGTCCACGTGCGCGGTCAGGTCCTGCCGTCCGACCGCGTGATAGATGTCGCCGTGGGCCCGTTGCCGGAGGTATGCGGCCAGGGTCCCGGTCGGGCGCCGGATGGGATCGTAGAGGTCCGTCGCGGGGTGTCCGTAGTCGATCAGGAGCACGACACCCCGCTCGAGGCCGGCCGCCGCCTCGGCAACCCATTGATCGATGGCGAGGCAGATCTCCGCGAACTGCCCGTCCGCCAGCTCGATCGCCTCTGCCGCGAGCCGCTCCGCGAGGGCCGGCGTGGAGAGTTCGTCCTCGAGGTCCGTGAAGCCGGCTCCGCTCACGGCGACGAGGACCTCACGCAACCGGCCGTCTCGCCGGACGACCCGATGCGTCGGCAGGGCGTCGAGGACCTCGTTCGCGACGACGACGCCGACGATGGCAGAACCGTCGTCTGACCTCGAGGAGCGTGACAAGGCCGGCCGCCGCGAGCCGTTCGCGGAGCTCCTCGAGCCGCCGGGGTTCGACCTCGACCGGCCGATAGCGGACGTCGCCCGCGAGCGCGGATTCGTCGGCGGTCAGGCCTGCCAAGAGACCTTCGGCCAGTGCGCCGCGCCCCGCCCCGATTTCCCGAATCGTGAACCCCGATGGCCGGCCGAGGACGTGCCAGACGTCGTCGACGTGGCGGGCGATCGTCCGGCCGAAGATCGGGTGGGCCTCGGGCGCGGTGAGGAAGTCGCCCGTCCGCCCCGGCCGGGGCGACTGCGCCCGGTAGTAGCCGCCCTCTGGGTCGTAGAGCGCGAGCTCCATGAAGCGGGCGAAGGTGATCGGGCCACGGTGCTCGATCTCGCCGCGAATCCGTTCGACCAGGTCGGGATCGCTCTCGATCCGATCCAGGTCCGCGGCCGGGATCCGTCGCAGCTGCGGTCCGTCGTTCATGACCGCGGATCCTGTCGCCGCGGCCCGAGCGCGAGTCGCAGGCCGGGACCGACGAGCGTGTGGCCACCGAGCACGATCGGGACACGTGCGGCTGCCGCCGACGCGGTCAGCTCCCGAAGCCACGGGTCCTCGACGCGTTCCGGCAGCAGGAGGTCGGACGCGAAGCGATCCTCCGGCGGCGGCCAGGACCGTTCGTCGGCACCGTGGCGATGGGCGAGCAGCACCCGGCTGTCGACGACGCCGCCCTCGCCCAGCCGTTCGATCAGCTCCCCGAGCGAGGCCGGCCCGTCCCGGTCCAGCAGCGCTCCGAGGACCGACGCCGGCGGCCTGCCGAGCGACGGCGAGGCGGCGGCAGGATCGTCGATCGCGGCGAGCGAGGACGCCCGGAGGCCGCGCTCCTCGACGAGCGCCCTGATCCGGGCGGGCCGGCTCCGCTCGAGCCAGGCGAGGGTCGCGGCCGACGTCCTTCCGGCGACGACGAGCTCCGCGCGGCGGTCGGCCGCCACGGCCGCCAGTCGTGCGAGGGCACCGCGAACTGGAGCGAGATCGAGCCCGGGCGGCGCCGCGACGCTTCGGCCATCGAGCAGGACGATATCCAGGGGCCCATCGACGTCGACCCCGAGGCGCCAGCTCCGCCGCTCGGCCACCGGGTAACCGCAGACTTCGTCGAGCCAGCGTGGCAGGGCGTTGTCGGCCGGCAGGTCCGGCAGCTGCTGCAGGACCTTCGCCCTCGAGACGGCCACGACGTCCGCGGAGAACCGGTTGTTCGTGAGCGCGCCGGGCGCCGCGGAGCCGGCCGCCGCCCGGAATGCCCGCAGGTCGCCGGGCCCTGCCAGGGGAATCGACCCGGAGCCGAGCACGATGAGGCCATCCGGTCGAGCGGCTTCGACGAATGCCCGGAGCCTCGCTCCGAACGGTGTATCGTCGGCCGGACCGGCGACCAGCCGGACATCGGTCGCCCCGGTAGCGGAGAACGCGTCGCGGCGATCCCCGGCGATCCGGAGCCGCACATCGGCGACCCAGCGCTCCAGCGGCCCGGCGCCGGATGGAGCCTGGCGGTGGAGGATCAGGACGACGACGCCGGCCATCGACGGAGTCTACCGAGCGGGAGGCGGGCACTGATCAGGCGGGTTCGTGCATACGTCGGACTCGGGGCGAACCTCGGGGACCCCGCGGCAACGATCGCCGCCGGCGTCCATGCCCTCGCCGCGCTGCCGGGCGCGCGGCTGCGCGGCGTCTCCCGGCTCTATGCGACAGAGCCGGTCGGGGTGGTCGACCAGCCGGAGTTCCGCAACGCCGCCGTGGCGATCGACGTCCCGGCCGGACCCGATCCAACCACCGGCGCGCTTGCCCTCCTCGTCGGGCTGAAGCGGCTCGAGGGCGCGTTCGGCCGCCGTGACGGCGAGCGCTGGGGCCCGCGTGAGCTCGACCTCGATCTCCTCGTCTTCGGCCGCCACCGGATCGACGTCGAGCGCCCCGTCGAGGCGCGCTCAAGCGACCCCTCAAAGCCGACGGACCTCGTCGTTCCCCATCGACTGGCGGCCGAGCGACTCTTCGTCCTGGCGCCGCTGGCCGACCTGGCGCGGGGTCTCGTCCCACCGGGCTGGCGCGAGACCGTCGAATCGGCGCGCCGGCGGCGCGTGGCGATCGAGGGCGACGAGACGGTGCGGCCGATCGCCCGTTGGGCAGACGGAACCTGGCAGCCGCCACCGGCCGGGCGGTTCCCGCCCTAGAGCCGGACCCGCGGCGGGCTGTCCCGGTCGAACATGTGGACGGTGTCGATGAAGCGGACCTGCTTCGACTGGTAGGCCATCGACAGCGAGTGGGTCCGCGCGCCGCCGCCGAAGAAGCGGACACCCTGGAGCAGGTCGCCGGCAGTGACGCCGGTCGCCGCGAAGACGATGTTCTCGCCGGAGGCGAGCTCCTCGGTCGAGTACACGCGGTCCTCGTCGCCGTGGCCCATCGCGGCCCCGCGGGCCCGTTCCTCGTCGCTCCGGTAGCGGAAGCGGGCCTGGATCTCACCGCCAAGGCAGCGAAGGGCTGCGGCCGTCAGGACGCCCTCCGGGGCACCGCCGATCCCCATCACGGCGTGGACGCCGGTGCCCGAGACCGCGCAGCTGATGGCCGCCGACAGGTCGCCGTCGCTGATCAGCTTGATCCGCGCTCCCGCCTCGCGGACCTCGGCGATGAGCGCCTGGTGGCGGGGACGATCGAGGAGCACGACCGTGATGTCGCTGATCTTGCGGCCAAGAGCCTCGGCGATCCGTCGCAGGTTGTCCGTCGGCGATTCGCGGATGTCGACCTTGCCGGCGGCAATCGGGCCGACGCACAGCTTCTCGAGATACGTGTCCGGGGCGTGGACCAGCCCGCCCTTCTCGGAGGCGGCGAGGACGGTGATCGCCCCGGGCTGACCGTAGGCCACCAGGTTCGTGCCCTCGAGCGGATCGACGGCGATGTCGACCTCGGGAGCGTTCTGCCGATCCTCCTCTTCTCTCCGGCCGACCTCCTCGCCGATGTAGAGCATCGGCGCCTCGTCCCGTTCGCCCTCGCCGATGACGATCCGACCGGCGAATTCGATCTCGTCCATCGTCCGGCGCATGGCTTCGACGGCGGCGTGGTCCGCCTCGTCTTTCTGGCCGCGGCCCATGAAGCGGGAAGAGGCGATTGCAGCCGCCTCCGTGACCCGGACCATCTCGAGGGCGAGAAGCTTCTCCATCAGTGGCGGAAGTGGCGCTTGCCGGTGAACACCATCGCCATGTGGTGGCGGTCCGCCAGCTCGATCGCCATCTCGTCGCGGATCGATCCTCCGGGCTGAACGATGGCCGTCACGCCGGCCTGGGCAGCCATCTGGATCCCGTCCGGAAACGGAAAGTAGGCGTCGCTCGCCATGACGGCGGTCTTCGCCCGGTCGCCGGCGCGACGGAGGGCCACCTCGACAGAGACCTGGCGGCTGGCCTGCGCCGCACCGATCCCGACCGTCGCCCCGTTCCTCGCGAGGACGATCGCGTTCGATCGGACGTGGCGGACGGCGCGCCAGGCGAACAGGAGGTCGTTGAGCTCGTCGAGCGTCGGCCTTCGCTTGGTGACCACCTGGAGCCTGCCCCGATCGAGACCGAGCTCGTCGAGGCTCTCGACGAGGAGGCCGCCGGCGACGCGCTTGAAGTCGAGATTGGCGATGCCGTAGTCACGCATCCCCTCGGTCGGGTCCGGCGGGACGGCGATGACCTCGAGGCCGGATTTCCCCTTGAGGATTCCGAGCGCGGCCTGGCTATAGCCGGGAGCCACGACCGCCTCGTACGAGTTGGCGGCGATTTCCCGCGCCGTCGCCCCGTCGAGCTCCCGGTTCACCCCGACGATCCCACCGAACGACGCGACGGCGTCGGTCTCGAGTGCGCGGCGGTAGGCCTCGACCAGTTCGTCGGCCGAGGCGAGCCCGACGGGATCCGTGTGCTTGACGATCGCGACGGTCGGGGCGGTGTAATCGGTCGCGATCCGGTAGGCCGCGTCGAGGTCCAGCAGGTTGTTGAACGACGGCCGCTCGCCGCGGAGTTGCGTGGCGTCGGCGAGGGTCCCGCTGCGATGGGTGGTTTCGCGATAGAACGCCGCGACCTGGTGCGGGTTCTCGCCGTACCGGAGGTCGACGACCTTCTCCAGGACGAGGGCCAGGCGGGCCGGGAACATGTTCCCGGAGATCTGGTTCAGGTAGGCGGCGATCTCTGCGTAGTAGGCGGCGATCGTGCCGAACGCCTCGGCCGCGAGAAGCGCCCGCAGCTCCGGCGACACGAGGCCGAGCTCGCGCAGCTCGGCGACGAGGCGCGGGTAGTGGTCAGGGCTCGCGACCGCCGCGACCCCGGCTGCATTGCGGGCCGCCGCCCCGAGCAGCGCCGCCCCGCCGACGTCGATCATCTCGATTGCCTCGTCGATGCCGACGAGGCGCGCACCGACCGCGGGAGCGAACGGGGTGACGTTGACGACGACGATGTCGATCAGCCCGATCCCGTTCTCCTCGAGCTCCCGGAGCTGGTCCGGGACGTCGCGGCGGGCGAGGATGCCGGCATAGATCGAGGGATGGAACGTCTTGACCTGGCCGCCGACGAGAGGCGGGACGCTCGTCAGCTCTGAAACCGAGCGGACCTCGACGCCATCTCCGGCGAGATGCTCGCGGGTGCCGTCGGTCGCGAAGATCTCCGCCCCGAGCGCGAGCAGGTCGCGGGCGAGTCCCGAGATCCCGTCGCGGTTGGCGACCGACAGCAGGGCTCGCACCCGGCCTCCTCCCATCCCCACGCAGCCACGTGTCCGACGTTTGCGGCCGAGTATAGCGCGAGGCGTGGCATACTCCGACCGGATTGGCGGCCGTCATCGGACGCGCGAGGGCGCGAGCTCCTGGGTCCTCGCCAGCCCTCCCGCCGGCGCCCAGCCGAACACGCAGAGAGGTCGATCGTGCTTCTCCCGCCATGGGAATACCTTCTTGAGCCGTTCAACCCGCACACCTTCCCGGATCTGTTCACGCCGACCTGGGTCGTCTGCCTCGTCCTGCTGGTCGCGCTCATCGTGATGTACAACGTCCGGACGCGGACCCTTCACCGCCACGCCCCGTATCTGGATCTGTACGAGTGGCTGTTGTGGACCGGCCTTTCCGTGTTCGGTCTGCTCCTGACGGCCGCCGTCTTCTCGTTCGACCTGATCATCGTTCTCGTGATCGGCGTGATCGGCCTCTCAACGCTCACATGGGTCCGGTTCATTCGATTCCCGCCGATCCTCGATGCGTACGAGCACAAGCTCGCCAAGCAGCGCTACTACACGAAATCGAAGTACGACCGAGCCGAGGCGACGATTCGCCAGAAGCCGAAGCCCGCCCGCCGGTCGCGACGGCGGCGCTGATCTTCACGATGTCGATCGAGGTCCGCCGTTTCGGGGTCGGCCATCGGCGCCCGGACGGGCCTCCCGGCAGCGAGGGCCTGACCGGCCAGGTCATCCACAGCGACGGCCGTGGGATCGTCTCGGAGCTTGCCTTCAGTCGGGGCGGCCGGATCGAGCCGCACTCGAACCCGAACACGACCTATTTCATCGTCATCGAGGGCGGCGGCTGGACGCTCGTCGGCGACGAGCGGATCCGGGTCGCCGCCGGCGAGGCGATCGTCTGGCCGGCCGACGTCGTCCACGGCGCCTGGACCGACTACTCGAACATGCGCGCGCTTGTGGTCGAATTCGCCGGCGCGGACGACACCGCTCCCCGTGCGATCCTCGAGGGCGCCGCGCTCGAGCTGCCATCAGGGGCGACCCCGGTTGCGCCAGGCGAAGGTCGACTGACGCCTCCGGACAGACCGCTGCCTCACGATCGTTCGGAGGGCGAGCCCGTCTAGGCCCCGACAACGTCCTAGACGCGACCCAGCAGGGCCCCGAGCTGGCCGAGGATGCGAGCCGTCGCGCCCCAGACGTGGAGACCATCGATCCGGTAGCCGCCGTACCGGAGCGGCCAGTCGCGAATGACCCGCTCGACGATCTCCACTGGTGCGTCCGGAAAGAACGCCGTCACGGGCGGTTCGAGGATGCGGGCGACCTCGTCGGGGTTCGGGCTCAGGTCCGGCAGCCTGGCGGCGATGGCGACGACGGGGGTGATCCGGAAGTCGCTGACCGGGATGAAGACCTCGTCGAGGGTGCCGATGATCGTCACCTCGGCGGCCTTCGCATTGAGGCCGACCTCCTCGGCGGCCTCCCGGAGCGCCGTCTCGGCGGGCCCCGCGTCGGCCGGTTCGGCCTTTCCGCCGGGCAGGCTGACCTCGCCGCTGTGGTGCCCGTCGTAGGACAGGCGCTCCGTCAAGACGATCCGGGCAAGCCCGCCCGGATCGGGAAACAGGAGGGCGAGCACCGCGGCCGGACGCGCAGTCGATGTCGGCGCAAAACGCGGCCGCAGTCGGTCGTCGGTGAAGACCGGCATGAGCATCGACGGCGCCTCGGGGAGGCTGACCGGCCACGATGCCAGCCTGCTGGCCGCCTCCTCGAACCTCATGACCCGTCCGGCCGCCCTCGGTCGCCCGGCTTCACCTGGCCCCGATCGCGGCGCTCGTTCTCGAGCGATGTTCGGCCCCATTGCAGCAGGCGCCCGGGCGCCAGGATCGCCGCCGTGGCCTTGGCAATCTGGCGAGCCTGAAACGTGGTGCGAATGCTCCAACGTGACGCCCGGGCGATGTCCTTGATCGCCCCGATACGCCCCCGGCCGCCTGGGTGGTATCGATGCAGCAGGGCCCGCCCGAGGAGCTCCCTGGCGATGGCTCCGCGCACCGCGTTTCGTTCGGCGGGGGTGACCGCCCGGCGCATTTCGTGGATCGCGAGGCCGGCTGCCAGTGCGATCCCGAGCGGTCCGAATCGCTCGTCGCGCTCGAGGTTGCGGCGGACCCGCCCCACGCCGTCGGAGCTTCCGTGGACCATGAAGTCGAGGAGCGGCTCGTCGATGTACCCGACGTTCCCGTAGGCGGCGACCCGGAGGTAGAGCTCGATGTCAGCGCAGACGCCCGTCTCCGGCCGGAACTGGGCGCCGATTCGCTCGACGACGGCGCGCGAGATCGCGACCGAGCCCGAGTTCCAGGGAAGAGCCGCCGGGGCGGCGACGGCCATCAGCCACTCGGAGCCTGTGTAGGTGCCGGTCGTGTAGGTAGCGACCCTGGCGTGCCGATAGTATTCGCGGTCGGCCGGCCGCCCTTCGGGGTCGACGCGACGGCACGTGGTGGCGATCATCGACAGCGTCCGGCCGCTGGCCGCCGCATCGTCGATCTGGCTCGCCATCAGGTCCAGGCAGCGCGGGTCGAGTCGGTCGTCGACGCCGAGAAGCTGGAGCCAGTCGCCGCGGCAAAGGTGCAGGGTCCGGTTGTAGTTCTCCTCGATCTCGACGAAGTCATCCCAGTGGTGGTACCGGATCCGCGGGTCCTTGTACCGGGCGGCGATCTCGCCCGTGCCGTCCGTCGAGGCGTTGTCGCCGATGACCAATTCCCAGTCCTGATGCGTCTGGGCCAGGAGGCTCTCGACCGCGCCATCGAGCCACTGCGCTCCGTTCCAGACGGGAATGTAGACGGAGAATTGCACGGCCTTCCTTTTCCAGTTGCCTGTCGTCACCGACCCGCCTCCCGGCGGCGGGCCGAGAAGGTACCATGCCCGCCTGCCGGCAACGGCTACGACGTTGGAAACCGATCACGGGGGCTGGAAGGCGGATGCTCGATCATCTTCGAGGCGTGGCCGAGGAACCATCCAAGGTGATCGTCTGGCTCTATTACAGCTGGCGAAGCCTGGTGGCCCGGCTGACGGGGCGCGGATCGGGGTCTGCGTTCTTCACGCCTGAACGTCCCCTGATGGGCTATGCGGTCTGGCGGATGTGCCGCGAGCTCGGTCTGAGGATCGTCACGGCCCCTGAGCCTGATTGCCGGGTCGCGTTGAACTGGGAGGACGCGACGGTCAACGCGTTTTCTCCGCCACCGCCTCCGTTCGGACTCCGACTGCTCAATGGAAGCTGTGTCGACATCCGAAAATCGACGGTGGAGGCGGCGTCCGTCGCGACGTTCGGCTATGGGCTCGCACTCGATCCGCGAACGCATTCCGGACCGTTCGTCCGGAAGTCGGAGGAGAACGCGGTTCACGACGGGGCGGTCCTCGAGGGGCCGCGGGATCCGGTACCCGGGTACATCGACCAGCGGCTGCTCGACAATGTTGTCCCGGGTGTCGCCGCAGAGGACCTCAGGATCTCGATCGTTGGCCGGCAGATCCCGGTCGTCATCCGTCGACGGTTCCGGCTCTCCGGGCGATTTGACTCCGTCATCAGCGAGGAGCAGGTCGCGAGGGACGACGTTCTCGACCAGGGCGAGGTTGACCAGCTGCTGGCCTTCAGCGCGCGGATCGGTCTCGACTACGGAGACCTGGACGTCATCCGCGACCGCGGAGATGGCCGCATCTACGTCGTCGACGCAAACAAGACCCCCGGCGGTCCGCCCGTTCAACAGGGCTTCCGATTCAGCTTCCATATCCACCGGCTCCTGGCGCGGGCATTTGCCGACGAGTTCCTCACCGGTCAGGAGGCCCGTCGCGCTCACGAGGCGGTCGATTGACGGAAGGCGCGAGGCAGACGGTCCCGTCTCTGCCCGGATCGAGCGCGGACACGGAACGACCCCTTCGCGTGCTCCACATCGTCCCGCGCACGGGCCTTGGCGGGTCGGAACGCCTGGCCCAGACCCTGTCCGAGGGCCTCGTCTCGCGCGGCCTGGCGTGCGCCGTCGTGCCGGTTGCCGGCGACAACGATCCGGCGATGGCCGACGTCGTTCGCGGGCAGCTCCGTGACAGCGGGATCAGCTTCATCCCGTCGTCGCGCCGGCCGTCGCCACGTCGGGCCCTCGTCGATGCTCCGTTTCTGCTACCGCGCGCCGTGGCGTCCTTCAAGCCCGACATCCTCCATCTCCACACCGAGATCCCGGAGTTCGCCTGGGCGATCACCTCGTTGACCTCACGCCGCTTCGCGCGATTCCCGGTCGTGCGGACAATCCATAACTCGCTCCTCTGGGGCGGTTGGAGTCGCTTTGGGGCATTCGCGGAGGGCCGCCTGGACGGCGCGCCTGCAGCGGCGGTGAGCCTTGCGGCGGCCGAAGGGTTCGCAACGTGGCGGCGCTCGATCGGACGACCGGAGCAGGCAGTCGGCGTCATCTACAACGGGGTGTCGTGCGTCCCTACCGATCGGCTCGTGGACAGAGATGAGACACGACCGATCAGGCTCTGCTTCGCCGGCCGCTTCGCCCCTGAGAAGGGCGTCGACATCCTCCTCGACGCGCTCGAACTTCTCGATTCGAACAGTCTCGAATTCGAGGTCGCCATCTATGGGACCGGCCGTGACGAGGAACTCATCCGTGCCCGAGCGGGCAAGCTGCGTCGGGTCGTCGAAGTCAGTCCGCCGATGGCGGACCTGAGGGACCGGCTGACCACCTTCGACGCGATCGTCATGCCATCGCGCTTCGAGGGGTTGCCGCTCCTGGCGGTCGAGACGCTCTGCGCCCAGGTTCCGCTCCTGGCCTCTGAAGCTCCTGGACTTCGCGAGGCGATCCCACCGGGTTATCCGGCCTCGTACCCGCCGGATGGGCCGGCGCTCGCGGAGAGGATCGCGGCCTTCGTCACACTCCCGCGCCCCTGGCATGATGCAGCGCCGAGCGCGGCCGCGTGGGCTCGGGAACGCTTCTCTCCGGAGCGAATGGTCGACGGCTACATCGATCTCTACCGCCAGGCGCTGGCTCGCTCATGAACGCGCTGGTTACGACGGCGGGGGCCCATCGGTCGGACTGATCGGCGGCTCAGACGGCGCGTCGGAGGGCTCGAAGACGCCGAACCGGCGGACCAGCTCTGCCAGCTCGGCCCGGCGTGATTCCAGGGTCGGGGCCGGTGGCGAAGGACGGCCGATCGGTGCCGAGCGAACCGCCTGGGCCAGGTCGCGAACGGTCCGGCGGAGCGAACTGGGCTTGACGCCGATGCCGCCGAGGACGGGCGGACCGCCCCAGTCCAGGCAGACCACCGGGATCCCGGTAGCGATTGCTTCGGCGACCACGAATCCCGCCTCCTCGTGCAGGCTCGGAAAGAGGAGCAGATCTGCCGGGCCCTGCATGATCTCGAGCAGGTCGTTGCGCGGGACCTGGCCGAGGAACTCGACCCGGTCGTTCACTTCCAGCTCCTCGGCAAGGCTCCGAAGGCGGTCCTCGGCGGGCCCCTCCCCGACGATGAGGAGGCGCCACTCGGGGAGCAGGGCGATCGTCCGGATGGCGAAGCTGGCCCCCTTGAACCCGGCGAGCCGTCCGGCGAACAAGGCGGTGTACGGGGCCGCGCGCGTTTCCGGCGGACGCCTGTGGACTTCGGTGACCACCGCGTTCGGCAGGACGACCGTCTTCGAGTGGCCCGACGCTGGGAGCCAGCGAGACGTCTCCGGGTTCTGGGTGAGGATCAGCGCTGCCCGTCGCGTTGCGAGGTGGCCGAGCGGGTTCAGGTACCGGAACGCCGTACGGCCCACGTGGCGGACGACTTCGGCCGCGAAGGCGCGCACCCCGAGGCTTGCCGCGAGACGCCAGGGCGGAGCCACGCCTCCCCCGACCGGGCCGTAGACGAACGGGAGATTCGTCAGGGGCAACGTCGAGCCGAGCCAGGCGTTCGCCCAGGTGAGGTGCCAGCCCGCGTCGAACTGCTGTGTCCGCATCAGCCGGCGAGCGGCGCGGAGCGCCAGCCACAGCCAGACCACGTACTCGACGCGTTGGAGGCGGGTGAAGCCCGGGCGCCCCGGCCGAGTCCACCAGAATTCGTCCCACCAGGGGATCTGGACGTGCACGAACCGGAGCCGCTCGTTGTCCGGGAGGTCGCGGAGCCACGTCTCATAGCCTTCGCCATCTGCGAGCCCGTGTGGCCATTCGCTTCCCGAGTCCGGCGGAACGGCTCTCGTGAGAACCCAGGTTTCGCCGAGGCCCGCCAGGATCCGGGCATGGATCCAGCCCGCGCCTGCCTCCGATCCCTCACCCGGTTCGCAGGCATAGGCGAAGGCGACGATTCGCGGCGGCCTCAACGATCCGCCAGCCGCGCCTGATCGGCACCAACGAGATCACCCGCCTCGGCGGGTGGTCGAGTTTCGGCGAGGAGCCCGACCCCCTCGAGCGCGCGGGCGGCATCGGCCACAGCGGCGAACGGCAGTCCGGATCGCTCGGCGATGTCGAGCAGCGTGTGCTCATCGTCCGAGAGGTTCAGGACCCAGAGCATCGCCATGCGATCCGGCGGCGCGGTGGAGCCTCCGATCGGGCTGTACAGACCGCGCCGCCCCAGGGCGGGCTCGCCCTTCGGGCTGAGGTTCCGGTAGGCGCGATTGGCGTCGAGGATGCTGACGATCGCCCGGCAGATCTCGAGGCTACCCTCCAGCGAGGTCGGGCGCACGAAGTCGAGATCGTCCGCCGAGGTGTGGTACTCGGGATACGTCCCGTGCGGGGTCCGCATCAACAGGCCGACCGGCAGGTTGAAGCCAGGCGAGTTGTATTGGCGCTCGTCGTAGCCCCAGGGTGAGAACGCACGGATCTCGTGCGGGGCGCCGCTATCTCGCAGGGCGACCGCGGCGGCGCGATCGACGTCGGCCGTGGCGCGTCGGGTTTGCTTGTACGTCACGTTGCCGGCGTCGCCAACTCCGGCCAGGGCGAGACCGTGGCGGACCTCCAGGTCCGCCTCGTGGAGGGCCAGCCAGGTCAGCGAACCGATCGTCCCCGGGACGAACAGGAAGCGCAGGGTGTGCCGCCGGGGCGCGTCCTGGAGCTGCCGCGCCAGGAATGTCGCGACCGCAATCCCCGACAGATTGTCGTTGGCCATCGAGGGATGGCAGATGTGGGTGGAGATCAGGATCTCGTCCTTGATCTCGCCCGGGAGGACGAGCTCGCCGTAGGTGAGGTGGCCGTCCTTGAGCTCACTATCGATGCAGACCTCGAACGGCCCGTCGCCCATTCCCATCAGCTGCTCGTGGGTGAGACAGAATCCCCACGCCTCTTCGTAGTACGAGGTCCGGTACGGGATCCAGGATGGCCGATCCGGGAGCGAGTGGAGGTGTGGCCGCAGCTCATCGAGGGACATCGTCGCGCGGACGGGGACGCTGTAGCCGAGGACGTGCAGGTTGGAGTCGGCGATATCGACGATCCGACGACCGGTGGCGTCCTCGATCCAGGCATCGCGGATTGTCCATTCACGCGGGACGGTCCAGTCGAGAACCTGCGTCCCGGAAGCGACCTCATGGATCGTGAGCGGAATGACTCGCTTGACGGCCTCCAGCGTCGCTCGCACTCCCGGACCGGTGATGCTCCGCGTGAACGGGAAGAGCTCCCTGATCAGGTCGAGCATCGCCTCGCCGGATCCAGCCCGGTCGTCCACATCGGAGGCGACCGTCACGTTGAGATACCCTTCGTTGGGCGATGCCCGAACCGACGATCCGACCCGGCGAGCTCCAGGACCTCCTTCTGATCGAGCCGGTTCCGATCCCGGACGAGCGAGGGTTCTTCGTTCGAACGATGAACGCGGACGTGCTTCGCAGCCGCGGGCTCGAGCCCGGCCTGTTCGTCCAGGAGAACCAGTCCAGATCGCGCTATCGGACGATTCGCGGGATCCACTTCCGTCGGGCGCTCGGCGAGCGGAAGATCGCCCGCGTCGCCCGCGGTGAGGCCTTCGCCGTTGTCGTCGACCTCCGGCCATGGTCCTCGACGTTCGGCCGCTGGGAGCACGTTGCCCTTGATGATCGCGACCATCGGCAGGTCATCGTGCCAGCCGGCTGTGGCTTCGGCTTTCAGATCCTGAGCGACGAGGCCGACGTCTGCTACAAGCACGAGGCCTTCTACGCGCCTGAGCTCGAGGGATCGCTGGCCTGGGACGATCCGGAGGTCGCGATCCCATGGCCGATCCCTGATCCGATCCTGTCGGAGCGCGACCGGACCGCCCCGAGCCTTGCCGACATCCGCCCGAACCTGGCGGACTGGTTCGGCGATCGCCCGACCGCCACCGGGGCGACCAGGGCGAGCGGTTAGTCGTTCCACTTGCTCATGGGTTGAGGATGACATCAACCCGAGTGATGTGCAGACGCACCACGATTCCGTCGTCGGCGCTGACCTCCACCCCCTCGCAGGGTACTATCGGGCCCGGTTTCCATGGAACGAGCGGGCCTCCCGTTGCCAGCGGGGCTTGGTGACGCGTCGATGGGTGCGCGCCCGGATAGTCAATGCTCGTCAAATACAACGGAGGCGTTTATGCGGGGGCTCGGGACCGGGCATGACTTCGGAATCAGCGTGAGCTCGGGTAGGCTCACGGACGGCCCAGACCGATGACCGAAGCGTCATTCGTCGGCGAGTGCCGCTCCTGCGGCGGGCCCGCGCCGCTTCCGTTCCTGTCGCTCGGCGAGACGCCGATCGCCAACGCTCTGGTCGCGATGGACGGGTCGAACCAGCCCGAGGCGCGATATCCGCTGGCGGTCGGGTTCTGCCCGGGATGCACGCTCGTCCAGCTGACACACGCCCTGCCTGCCGAGGCGATCTTCGGCGCCGACTATCCATACTTCTCGTCCTTCTCGGATGCCCTCAACGTTCATTCGCGGGAGCACGCCCTGAACCTCATCGCGAGCAGGGGCCTGGACCAGGACAGCTTCGTCGTCGAGATCGCCAGTAACGACGGATATCTCCTTCGCAACTTCGTCGAGGCCGGCATCCCGGTCCTCGGGATCGAGCCGACACCGGGTCCCGCGGCCGCCGCCCGCGATGTGGGGGTGGAGACGCTCGAGGAGTTCTTCGGGGACGGCCTCGCCCAACAGCTTCGATCGAACGGCCGACCGGCCGACGTCATCATTGCCAACAACGTCATGGCCCACGTCCCCGACCTCAACGGGTTCGTGGCCGGCTTCAGGACGCTGATCGCGGACGACGGCCTGATCACAATCGAGAATCCGTACGTTCGGGACCTGATCGAGCACTCTGAGTTCGACACGATCTACCACGAGCACTTTTGTTACTTCTCGTGCACGGCCGTGGCGAAGCTCATGCGGCGGCACGACCTGTTCCTGAACGACGTCGAGTACTTTCCAAAGCTGCACGGGGGCACGCTTCGCTGGCACGTCAGCCCCGTCGAGGCCCCAACGCCGCGCGCGACTGAGTACCTGGCCGAAGAGGAGCGGACCGGCCTGACCGCGTTTCCCTACTACGAGCATTTTGGAACCCGCGTGCGAACGATCACGGACGACCTCATCCGCCTCCTGGGCGACCTGAAGGCGGGCGGCGCCACGATCGCCGCGTACGGCGCAGCGGCCAAGGGTGCGACGCTGCTCAACTCGGCAGGGATCGACTACAGGACGCTCGATTTCGTGGCGGATCGGAACTCCCACAAGCAGGGCCACCTCATGGCCGGCACGCGTCTTCCGATCCTCGATCCCTCGGCGATTCTCGAGCGAATGCCGGACTACCTCGTGGTCCTTGCCTGGAACTTCCTCGACGAGATCGTCGCCCAGCAGGACGAGTACGCGCGACGGGGCGGCCGCTTCATCGTCCCGATCCCCGAGCCCAGGATCCTGTGAACCAGACGCCCCGGGCGGAGGCGACGGCCATCGTCACGGGTGCCGGCACGGGCATCGGTCGGGCGATCGCGATCGCCCTTGCGGAAGCTGGTCACCGGCTCGTCGTCGTCGGTCGGCGCGAGGAACCCCTCGAGGCCACCGCCGCGGCGATCAGGGATCTCGGGGGAACCGCAGACCCTCGGCCGACGGACATCTCGGATCCGACCGCTGTTGACGCCCTGCTTGACTCGATTCGGCAGAACGAAGGCCGTCTCGACGTGCTCGTTCACGCCGCCGGAACCCATGCCTACGGCCAGATCGACCAGACCTCGATCGACGAGCTGGATACGTTGTACGCGTCGAACCTTCGCGGGCCATTCCTGCTGACGAAAGCGTCGCTCCCGCTCCTCAAGGAGGCCCACGGCGAGATCGTCTTCATCAACTCGAGCGTCGTCTTCGGGCCGCGGGCTGGCGTCGCCGCCTACAGCGCGACGAAGCAGGGCCAGCGCGCGATTGCCGACAGCCTCCGCGCCGAGGTAAACGCGGACGGCGTTCGCGTCCTGACCGTATACCCGGGTCGGGTCGCGACTCCCACGCAGCAGGACATCTCCCGGCGAGAGGGCCGACCGTACGATGGTGCGCAGATGCTTCAGCCGGAGGATGTCGCGGCGATCATCCTGGCGGCGATCCGTCTGCCACGCACCGCCGAAGTGACGGATCTGCACATTCGCCACTTTATCGCGACGTCGTAGGGTCGCCGGTTGATCGAACTAACCGTCGTCATCCCCACCTACAACCGCCGAGCGATCCTCGAACGCTGCCTGAAGCTCCTGTTTGCTCAGAGCGCGGACTCCGATGCGTGGGAGATCCTCGTCGTCGACGACGGCTCCACCGACGGCTCGGCCGACTGGGTCGCGGGCCTGGACGCGCCCGTAGCGCTCAGGGTCATCCGCCAGGCGAACCAGGGCGCGGGCGCGGCCCGTAATCACGGCGCACGCGAGTCCCTCGGACGAATCCTGCTCTTCGTCGACGACGACATCCTGGCTCAACCAGGGCTCGTCGCCGAGCACATCCGGGCCCACCGCGAACAGACGAACATCGTTGGCCTCGGCCGGCTCACGCTGCACATCGATGGCCGTCCCGACCCGTTCGCCCGCTACTGGCAGTCATTCTGGGATGACCACTATGCGCGCCTGGCCCGCGAGCCTGAGGCCGTCGCCTACCGGGACTGTTTCGGTGGGAACCTCTCGATCGAACGCGAGCGGTTCCTCCGCGTCGGCGGGTTCGCGACCGACCTGCCTCGCTATCACGACGTCGAGCTCGGCTTCCGGCTTGCCCGCGACGGGGCGGTCTTCGTCTACCTGCCGGACGCGATCGGTGGGCAGATCCATCTGAAGGACGAGCGATCGTTCGCCCGCGAGTTCGAAATGGCCGGAGCCGTTGGCCCGTTGCTCGTCGCGCGGCACCCGGACATCCTCGAGCACATCATGCTCGGCGCCTACGACTCGGCCCCGCTTGCCGAGCGACTGATCCGCGGAGCGCTCCTGCGTGTTGGGGCGCCGACGTGGCCGGTCCGGCTTCTCAATCCCGTCATGTCACGGGTCCGCGGGCGGGCCTGGTATCGAGTCAACATGCGCTACTCCTACTGGCGTGGAGCTCGTCGCGCGATCACCGAACCCGGTCTCTGGCGACAGTTGACCCGCGGCCCACTGATCCTCACGTATCACGCGATCGGACGCGACGACGAGCCCGCCAGCGCGTTCGTGGTCCAGCGCCGGATGTTCCAGCGTCAGATGCGGTGGCTCCGGAGCAGGGGTTACACCATCCTCTCCCTCGCCGAATACCGCGAAATGAGGCGACAGCGGCGACTCCCTCCCCCTCGATCCATCATCGTCACGTTCGACGACGCCTACGTCGACACGGCCACGATCGCCCAACCGATTCTCGGCAGGCTGGAGATCCCGGCGACGGTCTTCGTCGTCACGTCGAGAGCCGGCGCCACGAACGACTGGAGCAGCGACCCGGCGCTCGCCGGGCGGGCGCTGCTTGACTGGGAGGGCATCCGCGGTCTCGCCGCCCGCGGCGTCGCAATCGGAGCGCACGGGCGCACACACGTCGACCTGACGACGGTGACGCCGGATGCCATTCGTGACGAGGTCTGCGGCTCGCGGGCAGACCTGGAGCGCGAGCTCGGCGTCGCCCCGGAGGACTTTGCCTATCCCTTCGGTCCGTCCGATCCGACAGTCGAGGCGATTGTCAGGGAGGCCGGGTTCGGCGCCGGGCTGACGACGGACTCCATTCCCAGTGGACCCTTTCACTCCGACCTGGCGTACCCTCGGATGGAGGTCGACGGAAGGTCGCGGTTCCTCTCCTTCGTCATTGGAATCTCGGTCGGCGACATCTGGTGGCTCCACAACCTCATCGGGTTCGAGCGGTCCGGGGCGTGAGCCGGGAACAGGCGGGTCCCGTCCCCGACGCCTGGCCGCCGTGACTACGCCAGCGGTCGAGAGTGGAGACGGCTCGGAGTTGCCGCCCGGGCGTCGGTCCCGCCTGAGCGGACGCGTCCAGCCGGCGTTCCGGTCGGCGAGCCGGCTCGGCTGGGGGTTCGCCGATCAGGCGCTGTCGAGTCTGACGAACTTTGCCCTCGGGATCCTTGTTGCCCGTTCGGTCAGCACGGAAGAGCTGGGAGCCTTCGGGCTTGCGCTGGTGACCTACTGGACCGCGCTGGCCCTGGGCCGGGCGATCTCGTCCCAGCCGCTCGTGATCCGCTACACGGCCGTCGCAGTGTCCGAGTGGCGCCGGGGTACGACTGCCGCCACCGGGACAATGGTCAGCGTTGGCTTCATCGCCGGCGTCATCGCGCTCGTCGTTGGCAGCCTGATCGGCGGGGCGCTCGGGGAAGCCTTCATCGCATTGGGTATCTCGCTGCCGGGACTCCTGCTCCAGGATTGCTGGCGGTATGCCTTCTTCGCGGCCGGCCGTGGCCGCTCGGCGTTCCTCAACGACCTGGTCTGGACCATCACGATGATGGCGGCGCTCGTGGCGGTGATCGTGTCGGGTTCGACCAGCGTCTTCTGGTTGATGCTCGCCTGGGGGGCTTCGGCGACGGTGGCGGCCGTGTTCGGAATCTTCCAGTCCAGATTCGTGCCGGCACCCTTCCAGGCGCGCTGGTGGCTGCACCTCCAGCGCGACCTCGCGAGCCGCTACGCGGGGGAGGCGATGGTCAACATGGGTGCCCGCCAGGTCGGGGCGTATCTCGTGGCCTCGATCGGTGGGCTTGTCGTGACCGGGACGCTGCGAGCCGGGGACCTCCTTCTCAGCCCGCTCAATTTCGTCTTCCAGGGGGCCCACCTGATCGGTGTCCCGGAGGGCGTCCGGGCTCTCGGCCATTCGGGTGGCAGACTCGTCACCTTCACAGTCGCCCTGAGCAGCCTGCTGGCGAGCTTCGTCATGGCCTGGGGCCTGGTCCTCTACTTCCTGCCGGATGAGATCGGCGAGGCCCTCTTGAAACAGGCCTGGGAGCCGGCCCAGAGTGTCGTGCTTCCGCTGACGATCTCGCTCGCGCTTGGGGGCGTAGCCTCGGGCGCAACGATCGGCCTCCGTGTCCTGGCCGCCGCGCAACGGAGCCTGGTGGTGACGATCATTGGCTCGACCAGCGCCCTGACCGGCAGCATCGTCGGCGTGATCGTCGGCGGCGCCCAGGGCGTGGCGTGGGCCATCGTCATCGTGTCGGTGCTCAACGTCGGGATCTGGTGGTGGCAGTTCCACCGGGCGCTGACCGACCACCGCAGGACGCGCCCGCTCGGACCCGAGGACACGGCGAGCCCGACCATCGACGCAACGCCGTCCGCCGGCGCAGGCCTCTAGCCCGGGGTCAGTCGCCCCGGAGCGGGAGCGCCGCAGTCGGGGCGGTGGAGGCGGGCCGGCTCAGTTGACGAGCTCGCCCGAATCCCGCTTCGAATCGTCGACGTCGGGCAGGTCCATGACTCCCTTGGCCGCGCGTCGCCCGCCGCCGTTCGACGCCCTGGCGTCGCGCCGCCGGCCGGCCTCGGTGACGACCGTCGCCCGCTCGGTGGAGAACACGAGCGTGCCGCTGACAGGATCGGCGTCGCCGATGATGTGATCGCCGGCGTGGAAGTCGCCGCGCAGGAGGCCGCGGGCGAGCGGGTTCTCGACCAGCCGCTGGATCGTCCGCTTGAGCGGCCGTGCGCCATATGCCGGATCAGTTCCCTCGCGGACGATCAGCGTCTTGGCGGCCGGGGTGAGCTCGAGCACGAGCTCTTGCTCATCGAGGCGCTTCTGGACGCCGTCCAGGAGCAGGTCGACGATTCTCGTCAGGTGCTCATCCGTCAGCGCGTGGAAGACGATGATCTCGTCGATCCGGTTGAGGAATTCCGGCCGGAACTGGCCGCGCAGCGCGTCCATGACCGACAGCTTCATCGCTTCGTACGCGACCTTGTCCTCTTGACCGCCCGAGACAGCCGTGATCAGGTGGCTGCCGACGTTGCTGGTCATGATCACGACCGTGTTCTTGAAGTCGACGGTTCGCCCGTGGCCGTCGGTCAGCCGTCCGTCGTCGAGCACCTGGAGCAGGAGGTTGAAGACGTCCGGGTGGGCCTTCTCGATCTCGTCGAGGAGGATGACCTGGTACGGCCGCCGCCGGACGGCTTCGGTCAGCTGGCCGCCCTCCTCGTAGCCGACGTAGCCGGGCGGGGCGCCGATCAGCCGCGAGACGGAGAACTTCTCCATGTACTCGGTCATGTCGATCCGGGTCATCGAGTGCTCATCGTCGAAGAGGAATCCGGCGAGGGCCCGGGCAAGCTCGGTCTTGCCGACGCCGGTCGGCCCCAGGAACAGGAACGATCCCAGCGGCCGGCGCGGGTCGCCCAGGCCGGCCCTCGCCCGCCGGACCGCATCCGACACGGCCTCGATCGCCTCGTCCTGGCCGACGACGCGGAGGTGGAGTCGCTCCTCCATCTTGACGAGCTTCTCGACCTCGCCCTCCATGAGCTTCGTCACCGGGATGCCGGTCCAGGCCGCGACGATCTCGGCGATGTTGTCGGCCGTGACCTCCTCGCGGAGGAGTGAGCCCGGACCCTGGAGCGCGGCGAGCGTCTGCTCCTGCTCCTTCAGCTGCTGCTGGAGTTGCGGCAGGGTCTCGTACTGGAGCTTGGCGGCCGTCTCGTAGTCCGTCTCGCGCTGCGCCTGCTCGATCCGGACCTGGAGCTGCTCGAGCTCGGTCTTCGTCTGGCGGATCGCGGCGATCGCCGCCTTCTCGGCCTCCCAGCGCTGCTTGAGAGCGCCGGTCTGCTCCTCGAGATCGGCGAGCTCCTTCTCGAGGGCGGCGAGGCGCGCCTTCGACGCGTCGTCCTTTTCCTTGCGGAGCGCCTCGCGCTCGATCTCGAGCTGCATCCGGCGACGCTCGGCCTCGTCGAGCTCGACGGGCATCGAGTCGATCTCCATTCGCAGCCGGGAGGCGGCCTCGTCGACGAGGTCGATCGCCTTGTCAGGCAGGAAGCGGTCCGTGATGTAGCGATGGCTGAGCGTCGCGGCGGCGACGAGGGCGGAGTCCGTGATCCGGACGCCATGGTGGACCTCGTATCGCTCGCGGAGGCCGCGGAGGATCGAGATCGTGTCCTCGACGCTGGGCTCGTCGACCAGTACCGGCTGGAAGCGCCGCTCGAGGGCCGCGTCCTTCTCGATGTATTTGCGGTACTCGTCGAGGGTGGTCGCCCCGATGGAGTGGAGCTCGCCGCGGGCAAGCATCGGCTTGAGCAGGTTGGAGGCGTCCATCGCCCCCTCCGCGGCCCCGGCCCCGACGACCGTGTGGAGCTCGTCGATGAACATGATGACCTGGCCGTCGGAATCCTTGACTTCCTTGAGGACGGCCTTGAGTCGCTCCTCGAACTCGCCACGGAACTTCGCCCCGGCGATCAGTGCGCCGAGATCGAGCGAGACGACGCGCTTGTTCTTGAGCGTCTCCGGCACGTCGCCGCGGACGATCCGCTGGGCCAGGCCCTCGGCGATCGCGGTCTTGCCGACACCGGGCTCGCCGATGAGGACGGGGTTGTTCTTCGTCCGCCGGCTCAGGACCTGGATGACCCGGCGGATCTCATCGTCGCGGCCGATGACCGGGTCGAGCTTGCCGGCACGGGCCTCGGTCGTGAGGTCGCGGCCGTACTTCTCCAGGGCGGCGTACGTTCCCTCGGGATTCTGCGAGGTGACCCGTTGCCCGCCGCGGACGCTCTGGAGCGCCGTCAGGATCGCCTCGCGCGTCGCGCCATGGCGTTCGAGGAGCTCGCGCCCGTCGCCTCCGACCTCGGCGACGGCCAGGAGGAGATGCTCGGTCGAGACGTACTCGTCGCCGAGGCGCTTCGCCTCCTGCTCGGCGAGGTCCGTCGCCCGCTTGGCGCGGGGGTCGAGCGAAAGCGAGCCGCCCTGGATCTTCGCCCGCCGGCTGAGGATTCCGGCGAGCTCGTCGCGAAACACCGTGAGATCGACACCGATGCGACGGAGGGTTTCCGCCGGCACGCCGTCGTCCGGCTCCACGAGGGCGTGGAGGATGTGCTCCGCGTCGAGGACGGGACTGGACAGTTCCTCCGCGAGGCGCTGGGCAGCGACGATCGCTTCCTGTGCCTTTTCGGTATAGCGGTCGAGCTTCATCGTGTACTCCAGTGCCCAGGACCTATCGAGGGTCGGGTTGGTCGAGGCGATCGAGGAACTGACGCGTCGCCTCCTCCGCCTCGGGATCGACGCTCGGCAGAACGACCCGGACCTTGGCCAGGAGGTCGCCGACGCCGTCCCCGCGGAGGTGGGGCATCCCCTGGCCCTTGAGTCGGAACGTCCGGCCGTTCTGGGTGCCGGCCGGAACCCGCAGCAGGACCTTGCCCTTGAGGGTCGTGACGGGGACTTCGGCGCCCAGCAGTGCCTCAGCGAGGGTGATCGGCAGTTCGCGCTCGAGATCCGCGCCGCGACGCGAGAAGATTGGATGTGGACGTACCCGAACGACGACGACGACATCTCGCCCGCCCGGGGCCTGGCCGCTCAGCTTGATCCGGGTCCCGCTGTCCGCACCGCGCGGAATCGTCACCTCGAGGCGCTTCCCATTGATCTCGATCCGCCGGCTCGTCCCGTGGAAGGCCTCTTCGAGGTCGATCTCGGCGATCGCTTCGGCGACCTGTTCGGGCCGGCTGGCGCCCCGCCGAGTCCCGGTCCCGGCCCCTTTCGACGCGGCGCCCGGACCACGGCTGGCCATGTCGTTCAGGCCCATCTGCCCGAGGATCTCCTCGAATGTCGGTCCGGCCGCGCCGGACCGGGCCCGGCCGGATGGACCCTGGCCCGCCATGTCGTCCGCCGCGAAGAACGTCCGGAAGAAGTCAGAGAACTCTCCCCCGCCGGAACCGGAGGTCCGGAACTCGTAGCGGACGCCTCCGGGCTGCCCGGAGGCGCTTCGGGCGAAACCGGCGAACGGGTTACCAGCCCCGGAGGCGCTGGCGGTCCCCCCACCGGCACCGGCATGGCTGTATGCCTCCCAGTTCGCGCCGAGGAGGTCGTACTTGCGCCGCTTCTCGGGATCGGACAGCACCGCATGGGCCTCGTTGATGTCCTTGAAGCGGCGCTCGGCGACCGCGTCTCCCGGCTTCTTGTCGGGATGATGCTCCCGAGCGAGCCGGCGGAACGCCTTCTTGATCTCGGGCTGGCTCGCGTTGCGAGTCAGCCCGAGTGCCTGGTAGTAGTCCTGGTACTCCATGGTGGCTCAGGTACTCCGAACCCGGTCTCGCCGATCAGGCGAGCCGAGCCCAAGGCGCGGACGAGCACGGTCGCGAGCGCACCTCAAGGTGCGTGAGCGACCGCGCGCAGGCCGCAACGCCGGGATCGGCCGCATGGTCGGCGACCATCGAATCAGCCTCGTTCGACGACGACCGGGGGCTGGTCAGCGGGCGGGAATGTGGTCCGACGGACGCGATCCTCGCGCTCCGGCTCGGGATCAATCGGCTTGTCGCCGGTGATGATCTTGGCCGGTTCGGTGACGAGCGCCTTCGGCTTGCGCCGAAGGGCCGCCTCCAGGACCTGGTCCATGGTGTCGACGAGGACGAGCTTGATCTGCTTGCGGATCTCGTCCGGGATGTCGCGCAGGTCCTTCTCGTTCTTGCGCGGCAGGATGACGATCCGTGCGCCCGCGAGGTGGGCCGCGAGGATCTTGCTCTTCAGCCCCCCGATCGGGAGCACCCGACCGCGGAGCGTGATCTCTCCGGTCATCGCCACGTCCTTGCGGACGGGGATACCGGCGAGGGCGCTCACGATCGCCGTCGCCATCGTGATCCCGGCGGACGGCCCGTCCTTCGGGATGCCTCCGGCCGGGACGTGAATGTGGAGCGTGTTCTTCTCGAAGATCTCCCGGGTGATCCCGAGCTCCGTGGCATGGGCACGCGTCCAGGACAGGCCGGCTCGCGCCGACTCCCGCATCACCTCGCCGAGCTGGCCGGTGAGGATGAAGTCTTCCTTGCCCTCCATCTTCGTGACCTCGATGGCGACGACGTCGCCGCCGGCCTCGGTCACGACGAGACCCGTGGCCGAGCCCGTCTGGTCCTCCGCCTCGAGCTCGCCGTACTCGAACCGCTGCGGTCCGAGGTAGCCGACGAGCTTCTTGACGTCGACGACCGTCTTGCGCTTGCGGCCCTCGGCGACCGAGCGGGCCACCTTCCGCATCACGTTCGCGATCTCCCGCTCGAGGTTCCGGACGCCGGCTTCCTTCGTGTAGGACCGGACGAGCTCCGTCATCGCCTCCGAGGTGATCTCGATCCTCTTGTCGGACAGGCCGTGGTTCTTCATCTGCTTCGGGATGAGGAATCGCTTGCCGATCTCGATCTTCTCCTGCTCCGTGTAGCCGGGCAGGTAGATGATCTCCATCCGGTCACGAAGGGCGGCCGGGATCGGGTCGAGGAGGTTCGCCGTGGCGACGAAGAGGACCTTGCTCAGGTCGAACGGCACCTCCAGGTAGTTGTCCTGGAACGTGTTGTTCTGCTCCGGATCGAGCACCTCGAGCAGGGCGGACGACGGGTCGCCCCGGAAGTCCATCCCGATCTTGTCGACCTCGTCGAGCATGAAGACCGGATTGTTCGAGCCGGCCGTCTTGATGCTCTGGATGATTCGGCCGGGGAGCGCGCCGATGTACGTCCGGCGGTGACCGCGGATCTCCGCCTCGTCGTGGATGCCGCCGAGGCTCATCCGGACGAACTTGCGTCCCATCGCCCGGGCGATGCTCTTGCCGAGCGACGTCTTGCCGACGCCGGGCGGGCCGACGAAGGCGAGGATCGGGCTGCGGATCTCGTCGGCGAGGGTTCGCACGGCGAGGTATTCGAGGATCCGTTCCTTGATCTTTTCGAGGCCGTAGTGATCCTCGTCGAGAATCTTGGCCGCCTCCTTGATGTCGAGGAGATCGTCAGTCGCGACGTTCCACGGCAGCCCGATCAGCCAGTCCACGTACGTTCGGATGACACCGACCTCGGGCGAGGCCGACGGGATCCGCGCCATCCGGTCGATCTCCTTGATCGCGCGGGTCTTGATCTCGTCGGGCATCCCGGCCTGCTCGACCTTCTCGCGAAGCTCGTTGATCTCGGCCTGCTGCGGGTCGTCCTCGCCGAGCTCGCGCTGGATCGCCTTGAGCTGCTCGCGGAGGATGTACTCGCGCTGGGTCTTGTCCATCTCGGACTTGACCTCGGACTGGATCCGGCCCTTCAGCTCGAGGATCTCGATCTGGCGGGCGAGGAAGTTCGACACGAGCTTGAGCCGCTCGACGACGTCGATCGTCTCGAGCATCTCCTGCCGCTGCTCGGTCGTCATGTCCGGGCTGTAGGCGACCATGTCGGCCAGCAGGCCCGGCTCGGTGATATTCCGGGCCGCGACCGCGGCCTCGGGCGGGACCGGAGCCCCGTTGGCGACGTACTGCTCGATCTGGGCCTGGACGGTGCGCATGAGCGCCTGGACCTCGAGGCCGCTCGGCGTCTCATCCGAGACCTCCTCGACGACGGCCCGGAGGAAGGGCTCGGTCGCCGAGAACCGGTGGAGACGGAGGCGCGACTGTCCCTGGACGATCGCCCGGACGGTACCGTCCTGGAGCTGAACGACCTGGGCGATCTTCGCGAGCGTGCCGACCTCGTAGAGCTCGGAGACTTCGTTGATGTCCTCTTGCTCGGCGTGGCGCTGGGTGACGAGCGCGATCGGTCCGCCCTCGGCGACCGCGGCGTTGAGCGCGTTCACGCTCTTCTCACGGCCCACCTGGAGGGGCACGATCATCTCGGGGAAGATGACGGTCTCTCGAAGCGCGACGAGCGGCAGCTCCATCGTCTTTGGCCGGGGCGATTTCTCGGTCGCCTTCGGCGCGGTCGTCTTGGGGAGTTCGTCCGAGGGTGACGGACGCTTCGGCATCAGATGTCTCCTGTCGAGATGAAGCTGAATGATGGCTGGCGGCGGTTGTGCCGTGAAGTGGTTGATTCCATTACCCGTTGCCTACGCGGTGCCCGTTTCCTGTTCGGCTGACGCGTCCGCCGCACGGCGGTTGCGCATGCCCTCGTCGTAGAGGGCCTCGAGGATTCGCTTCCCGAGCCGCTCCTCGAGCTCGAACAGGATCTTGATCCCGGCGAGGTTGACGCCGCGATCCCGGGTCAGATGCCTGATCCACTGGATTCGACGGATGTCCTCGTCGCTGTAGAGCCGGATGTTGGTTGGGGTCCGCGCCGGGCACAGCAGGCCCTCGTCCTCGTAGATCCGCAGTGTCCGCGGATGCACAGAGACGATGCCGGCAGCGACGCTGATGACGTAGACGGGCCGTCGTGGGTCGCGATCCGTCTCACCGAATCCCATCTTGTCAGCCACCCTGTTCCTGACGGAGCGAGAGCAGCTCGCCGGGCGGCGAGGTTAGGTTTCCGTGCATCGTCGAATCATAGAACCTTGACAATATCGTTGTCAAGATGCTTGGAGGTCGAACGGCTCGCCCTAGCGCGCGGGCGCCTCCTCGACGTCGCCGATCAGCTGGTCGTGCAGGAGAGCCTCGCATTCGGTTTTACCGATCGCGATGACCTTGTCGCCCTCCCTGAGCACGGTTTCGGGCCGGAGGGGCGTGGCGATCCCGTCGCGGATGACAGCGAACAGCGAGCAGCCATCGGGTATCTGGAGATCCTGGGTCGCTTTTCCGATGGCCGGCGAGCCGGCCTGGAGATGCGCCTCGATCAGCTCGAGCTCGCCCTCGCCGAGCGCGGCGAGGTGGAGGAGCTCGTGGACCGGGATGTCCTGCTCGATCGAGCCGAGGATCATTCGCGTCGGGCTGATGATCTCGTCGACCCCGAGGTGCTTGAAGAGCGCCTCGTTCTTGGGGTTGTTGACTCGGGCGATCGTCCGCGGGACGTCGAAGTGATGTTTCGCCATCTGGCAGATCACGAGGTTGTCCTCGTCATCACCAGTGACCGCCGCCACGATGTCCGCCCGGTTGCAGCCGGCCTCGCCGAGATACTGGCCCTCACAGCCGTCGTGGGGGATGACGACCGAGCCGATCTCGTCGGCGATCTGGTTCGACCGGTCGCGATCCTTCTCCATCAGGACCACCTCGTGGCCCGATTCGATCAGCTCCTTGGTGAGGTAATAGCCGACTTTTCCGCCACCGACGACGAGGACGAACATCGTCAGGCCTCCCGTTCGGCGCTGACGGGCAACTCTGCGGCCCCGCCGCCCGGGACGGGTTGGTGGTGATCCTCGCCGCCCGGGTGACTGCCGGTCGGGGCGAGGACGCCCGCGCGTCCGCTGACCGCCTGGCCAAGGAACTCGTTGACCGCGTCCGCCATCATCGTCGTCCGGCAGATCGTCGCGATGCCGAGATCTGCGTATGCCTCCGCCCTGACCGGGTCGTTGATCTTGGCGATGACGCGCTTCGCGCCCAGGGCCTCGTGGGCAACCTGGGCGGCCATGACGTTCCGGTTGTCGCCCTCCGTCAGCGAGATGAAGATGTCGGCACCCTCGGCACCGGCCCGGCGGAGGGTGTCCTCGTCGGTCCCGTCACCGCGCATCGCGCTGCCACCGAACGACGACGGCAGCCGATCGAAGGCGCGCGTCGACGGGTCGATGACGATGACCTCGTGGCCAGCCCTGTCGAACATGCCGGCGAGGACCGCTCCGACGCGGCCGCAACCGACGATCACTGTCTTCACGTCGTCTCCTCGGGGATCGGCTCGCGCACGACCCAGACTGCGCACGGTGCGTTCTTCAGGACATACGGGATCGTTCGTCCGATGGCGAAGTCGCCGCCGAAGCGCTTGCGATAGGGGAGGCCGGTGACCAGCAGGTCCGCGCCTCGCTCGACGGCCTCGTCGACCAGCGCAGCGCCGACGTCCCGCGCCTGCAGCAGGACCGGCTCGAGACTTGCCTTCGCCGACTCGGCGACCGACTCGGCCATGTCGAGGACCCGTTGGGCCTCCTCGGACTGGCCCGCGACATCGGCGTCGAGCGGCAGCGTCCAATCGATCTCGACGACGTGGACCGCGATCAGCTCGACGTCGGCGCCCCGGGCGAGGGCCGTAACGAGCTGGACAATCGGGGCGTCACTCGAGCCGCCGTTCAGGGCGATCACCGCGCGGGTGAAGGGGGGAGTCAATGCCTCGGGCACGGCCGGAACGATACCACTGCCCGGGCTCAGGGCCCGGGCGGTTCGGTCTCCACGGTGGATGGCTCGCCGCTCGCATGGTCCTCGCGCCGATATGGCACGTTCACGACCACCGTGTGCGGGCGGCCGAGGAGCGAGCTCCGGAGCCGTTTCACCGACTGGTTGTAGAGGATCCGTTCCCACCACCGGCGGGCAACGTACTCGGGCAGCACGACAAAGGTGACCGGCGCCTCCTTGTCGGGCGGCCAGGCTCGGTCGAGGACGTCGAGATACGCCTGCAGCGGGCCGACGAGCGCCCGGTACGGCGACTCGACCACGACGAGCGGCACGCCCGGCATCTGGCGCTCCCACCGGCGGCGGAGCTCATCGGCGTCTTCGGGCGATTCCGTGATGAACACGGCCCGCACATCGTCGCTGATCGATCGGGCCACGTTGATTGCCTGGACGACGGCTCGATTCAGTCCCGGGATCGGGACGACGACGCGCTCCTCTCGGTGAGGTGGCTGGACGATGAAGTCGTCGCGGATCCGCAGCTCCCGCCGCGACGCGCCGTACTGGCGGTGGACGAAGAGCATGACCGAGACGAGGATCGGGATGAGGATGATCACGAGATAGGCGCCGTCGAGGAACTTCACCGAGGTGACGACGATCGCGACGATCCCCGTCAGGACCGCGCCGACCGAGTTGATCGCGATCCGGTAGTGCCAGCCACGGACCCGGTGCCGCAGCCAGTGGCGGACCATGCCGGACTGGCTGATCGTGAAGTCGATGAACACGCCGACCGCGTAAAGGGGGATCAGCGCATGGGTGTGGCCGCCGAAGATGACGATCAGGCTCATCGCGATGAGGGCCAGGATGATGATCCCGGCCGAGAACGCGAGCCGATCGCCACGGTACGAGAACTGGCGCGGCATGAAGCCGTCCATGGCGAGTACCGCGGCGAGCCGCGGGAAGGCCGCGAAGCTCGTGTTCGCGGCGAGGAACAGGAGCAGGGCGGTGAATGCCTGGAAGAGGTAGAACCCGATCGAGTCCACGCCGTAGACGGTGCCGGCCACCTGCGCGACGACCGTCTTCTTCACGGGTTCGTCGATCGGGAAGATCGCAAAGCTGGTCGCCAGGAACGTGATTCCGACGAACAGGACCGCGAGGATCCCGGCCATCGCGATCAGCGTTGTCGCCGCGTTCTTCGACTCGGGCGGCTTGAAGGCCGGTACGCCCGTCGCGATCGCCTCGGTCCCCGTCAGCGCAACCGCCCCGGAGGCGAACGCCCGCAGGAGGATGAGGATCCCGACGGCCTGCGTCGTGCCGTCGAGGGCGGCGACCTCCTCCGGCGACGGCGGGACCGATTCGCCGAGGACGACGATCCTGAACGTGCCGATCCCGATCATCAGCAGGGCGCTGCCGAGGAACAGGTACGTCGGGATCGCGAAGATGTTTCCTGATTCACGCAGCCCGCGCAGGTTGCCGACCATGATCAGGAAAATCGCCACGATCGCGACCTGAACGGAGATCGGCCCGACGGCCGGGATGGCGGAGGAGATCTGCTCGACGGCCGACGAGGTCGAAACCGCGACGGTCAGGCTGTAGTCGATCATCAGGGCCGACGCCGCGACGAGCGACGCGATCTTGCCGAAGTTAGCCTTCGCGACCGAGTACGAGCCGCCGCCCGTCGGGTAGGCGATGCAGATCTGCCGGTAGCTGAAGGCGACAATTGCGAGCAGGCCGGAGATCGCAACGCTGATCGGCAGCGAGTAGGTCAGCGCCAACGTGCCGAGGCCGACGAGCATGAACGCCCGGATGATCTCCTCGGTCGCGTAGGCCGACGAGCTGATCGCGTCCGAGCTGAAGATTGCAAGCGCTTGTTTCTTCGACAGGCGCTCGCCGATCTCCTCTTCAGTTGCGAGCGGCCGGCCGAGGGCAAGCGACTTGACCGACGCGAGCGCACGGCCCATCCGTGTCTTCGGCATGCTTGCCGCCGGTTTCGCTACGAGCTGGTTCTTGCCCGTGTACCGGAAGTAGGGAGAGTGCGGTCGCTCGACCCGGACCCGCCGATCGGCGAGCTTTCGGCCCTGGAGGGGGCGGCGTCCGCCGATCATCCGTTGGTGCTCACAGCCCGTACGACAGGCGCTCAACAAGGCGCCGCGGCAACCGAGCCTCCGTCATCGCGGCCTGGACCGATTCGATGTCATACGGCACGCGATGCCACGTGCAGCGGCCGGCATCGGTGTCGAGAACCATGAAACTCGACGTGACGATGCCGTCCCTCGGCTGACCGACGCTGCCCGGATTGATGAGAGCGTGGCTGCCGGCCAGGGTGAAGGTCGAGCCGTCCGCGGGCTCGATCTGCTCGACGCTGCCATCGATCTCGGCGTAGACCATCGGCAGGTGGGTGTGGCCGAACAACCCGAACGGTGTCGTCAGGGCGGCGAGATTCGCCCGGGCGATCGGCACCGAGACGATGTACTCCCATAGCGGCTCGCGGGGACTGCCGTGGACGAGCCCGAACTCGCCCTCCGTGTGACGCTCGGGCTGTGCGGTCAGCCAGTCGCGCGTGGTCCCGGAGATGGTTCGCCGCGTCCATTCCATGGCGCCTCGCGCGTCAGGATTGAACCAATCGATCTCGTCGCCCCCGATGGCCGCCGCGTCGTGATTGCCCCGAACGCCGACCGACCCGATTCCCGCCAGGCGCTCCACGACGCCGTCGGGTTCCGGTCCGTAGCCGACGATATCGCCGAGGTGCCAGACGGCGTCGACCGAGCCGAGAGCGCCGATGACCGAGTCGAGGGCCGCCAGGTTGGCATGAATGTCCGAGAGGACGGCGACACGCACGAGTTCAGCCTATCAGCAGCGGGTCGGCGCAGTAACGACGCTCACCAGGGTCGGCGACGCCGGCTGGCCGGATCCCTGGGATACGCGTCCGCCGTCCGGCCGCGCTTCGAGATGACCACGAGACGGTGATCGTCGAGGCCGGTCACCTCGACCGGGCGTGTTTCGATCCGTCCACCACCCATGCCTGTCAGCGCCCGACGAGCAGCTTCGATCTCCTCCTCGATGTCTCCTCGCTTCCAGGCGATCAGCACGCCGCCGGGCACGAGCAGCGGGAATGCCAGTTCCACCAGCTCATCAAGCGCACCGACCGCCCGCGCGGTGACGGCCGGCCAGCGCTCCCGGTGGCCAGGGTCACGGGCGAGAACCTCGGCCCGCTCACGCGCCACGGCAACTCGCGACCCGAGCCCGGTCGCGGCGACGGCGGCCGAGAGAAAGGCCGCCTTCTTGCCGACCGACTCGACGAGTGCCACCCGCGCAAGGGGCACGGCCGCGGCGAGGGGAATCCCCGGGTATCCGCCGCCACTGCCAAGATCGAGAACGCCGTCGACGCGGACCCGGCCGACCCGTCGCTCCTGCAGGACGGGGGCCGCTGCGAGGCTGTCGATGACGTGACGGACCGCGACCGCTGCAGGATCACGGATCGCGGTCAGGTTGATTGCCTGGTTCCAGGCAAGAAGCAAGCGGGCATGGCCGGCGATGATCGTGCGGGCGGCGGGGCTCAGGCGCACGCCAAGCTGAATGAGTCCCGCCTCGACGGCTTCGTCGAACACGGCCGGGAGCGGTGGAAGGTCCTCGACGCGCGTCGGGAGCGGTTGGCGCGGACGGTCCAGGCACTCCTCCTGTCGGTCGTGCCTCTGCGGGCCGCCCGGGCTCCGCTCCCGGCGTGCTCGTTCATCGCACCGACGATCGGATCTCGGTCTTCCGTGACGTGTCCGGTTCGCGGCCGGGTTTCCCCGTGCCCCTCGCAGGTCTCGTTACCCAAGCGATCTCAGTGCGGATGCCGGACGATACCGGCCCCCCGGGCGGCCAGTCAACGGGGTTATCCACCAATCGATGAAGTGGACGACAGGTTGTGGATAACACCCGAGGTTGCCCCCGGAACGTTGCTCAGCGAACGGGTCGAATCGCCCGACGCGAGCCTCGCCGCGAGGCGCCTCAGCTGGCGATGACCGGGACGGCCCGACCCGCGACTGCCATCGCTCGAAGCACGGCCCGCTCTTCGAGCCCGATCTCCTCCACGGCGAGCGCCGCGCTCAGGGCGCGGCTCACGACTGAAGCCTCGACGGCAGCGGGACCGGGGAGGGCAAGGACGAACGCCGAGCCCGAGCCCGGAACCGATGCGACCTCGAGATCGCCGCCCATTCTCCTCGCGAGATCCCGCGCGATCGGCAGTCCGAGACCCGTCCCGGTGATCCGCTCGTGACCAGGGAGCCGGTGGAACCGCTCGAAGATCCTCGGCCGGTCGTCGCCCGTGATGCCCGTGCCATCGTCGACCACCGTCAGGATCGCGACCGAGCCCTCGAATCGGGCGCTGACCTCGACCGTGCCGCCCGGCGCCGTGAACTTCAGGGCATTTGCGACGAGGTTCGTCATGATCTGCTCGACCCGCCGCCGATCCCCGACAGCCGACCGCAGCCTCGGCGGCAGCTTGGTCCGCAGCCTGATGTCGCATTCGAGGGCGATCGGCAGGAGTCCGGCCGCGACCCGACCAACCGACTCCGCAACCGAGAACGGCTCGACCTCGAGCTCCAGGGCACCCGACTCCAGGCGCGACAGCTCGAGAAGGTCGCCGACCAGGTCCGCCATCGAGCCGACGATGCCGAGGCTCCGCTCCAGGAAGTCGCGCTCGACCGCCGGATCGTCGACCTTGTCGCCGAGGATCAGCTCGAGGTAGCCGCGGAGCCCGGTCAACGGGGTCCGCAGCTCGTGGGCAACGGTGGAAACGAAGCGCGTCCGCTCGGCCTCCGCTGCGCGTAGTGTCGCGAGCTCGCGGTCCGTCGCCAGCTGCTCCGTCACGAGCGCAAGCGCCACTGCTGCATGTCGCGCGAGCTGGGGCGGCAGGCGCTCGGCCAGGCGATCGGCGCCTCCTGGCCGGTCGAATTCGAACCCGAGGACAACATGGCCGGCGGCCGGGATCGGGACGAGCGCGTACCACGGCCCGCCATTGGCGGCCGCATCGATCTCAGCCTCCCGGACGGGCTCTGTTTTTCGGACGCCCGATGGGTCGCTTGCGCGACGACCGGGCGAAGCCACCGGGCGGTCCTCGGGCGCGGGTTCCGCCGCCTCCGAGGCTGGCGCGCCACGGTCGGCGTTCGGTTCACGCAGGTCGACACCGACGATGAGAGAAATGGGGGCGAGACCCGAAGCGGCTCGGTCGGCACGCGATCGGGCCGAACGCGCATCGAGCCACGTTGCGAGCGCCTCGGCGGCCGCCGGATCCTCGCCGGGCACGACCGAGACCGCGCAGCGACGTTCGATCCCATCGGCCAGGACTGCCGCTCGATGCGCGCCGGCCGTTCGAGCCAGGAGTCGAAGCAGGCCGGCAAGTCGCGCCTCGGCGCTGGTATCGGCGGCGAGGACATCGAGGGCGCGCGCGAGCAGGACCCGTTCCTGGTGTGCCTCGCGATCCTCGGCGCGCCTGAACGACGCACGGCGCTCGGTCAGCGGCGGCGGCGCGGAGACGTTCGGCGGCTGGACTGGCAGCCGCCCCTGGCGCGGTTCGAGCATCTGGCCCCTGATGTGGCTCCGTTGGGGTCGGAGCGGTAGCGACCGATCGGTCAGCTCAATCGTCCTTGGCGTGGTGCGCCGGGGAAATCCCCCGTCCGGTTCCCGGTACCGTCCGGAAGTACCGGGTCAGCCGGAGCGACCGCTCCCGCGAACGGGCCGCCCGAGCGTCCGCCGCACGACGTCGATCACTTCGTCGACGTACTTGTCCGCCTCACCGCGCTCAGCCGCGGTCCGGACGCATCCCTGGACGTGGTCCTCGAGGACCAGGACCGAGACAGCGTCGACGGCTGCCCGCAGGGCCGCGGTCTGCTGGAGGATGTCGACGCAGTACTCCTCGCGCTCGATCATCCTCGCGATGCCGCGCACCTGGCCCTCCATCCTCGACAGGCGGCGGACGAGGCCGGCCTTGTCCTTCGAGTACGAGTGCCTGAACTGGTCGGTATCGGGTTCGGCCGTCGTGCGGCCGGTGGGCAGTGACACGTTCGGCCTCCCTTGTTGATGCATGGACGCATGATACCCCCGGGGGGTATCGACCGGCAATCCGGGCCGCTGAGGCGCTCCGCAGCATGAGGCAGTAGACTGACCGCCGATGGATCCGCGCGACCGCCTTCCTCCGTTCGCGAACGGCGTCGACTGCGGCGCGTGCGGACGGCTTGTCCCTCTCGAGCGCATCCGGATCCTCGCGAGTCGCGACGATCTGACCTTTGTCGAGCTCGATTGTCCGGGCTGCCAGAGCGAATCACTCGGAATCATCGTCCAGTCGAGCGACGGGTCGGCCGGAGCCACGTACGGCGAATTCCTGCCCGCCGATGACGCGCGGTTTCGCGAGGCCCTGCCGATCGGCCCCGATGATGTCCGCACGGTCCGTGAGCTCCTCGCCCGCGGCGACCTGAACGCGTTCGTCGATCGAACTCGGGACACGCGGGGCGGCGGGTCGCCGGGGTGACGGCCACCTCCGCGGCGGGGTCCGGCGCGGGGCGCAGGGCACGACGGTCCACGGCCCCTGCCGCGCACCCGGCGCCGCCGGTCGTCGTGTCGGACCGAACGGTCGCCACCGCAGACGGGCAGCCATCAGCCGCCACGACGCCGTCAGCGGCGGGTCCCGCGTTCGCCCACGCGAGCGAGGCAGAGATGGCGCGGATTCTCGATTTCTACCAGGTCCGCTGGGAGTACGAGCCGCACACGTTCCCGATCCTCTGGAATCTCGACGGAGCGGTCCTCGAGAGCTTCTCGCCCGATTTCTGGCTGCCGGACCTGGACCTCTACCTCGAGATGACGACGCTCCGCCAGAAGCTCGTCCGCAAGAAGAACCGCAAGCTTCGACGAGTCCTGGAGCTTTACCCGGACCTGCGCGTGAAGCTGTTCTACGCGCGCGACTTCCGGGCGTTGATGCTCAAGTTCGGCAAGCTCGCGCTCGTCAACGAGTTGTCGGGCTCGTTGGGCCAGGTCGTGCCCGATCGAACGGTGGAACCGGCGAGCGAGCCATCGTCGGAACCCGGGCTCACTCGCCTGCCCAGGGCGCAGATCGCACGTGAGCGAGGGCTCGAGTCGTGACGAGGCCGATCGACCTGGTCGCCGACATCGGCGATGTGGTCGTGACCGAAGAGGCGATCCAGGCGAAGATCGCCGAGCTCGGACGGCGCATCGGTGCCGACTACGTCGACCGGCCGCTGACGCTCGTTTCGGTCCTGAAGGGCTCGCTGCCGTTCATGGCCGACCTCATGCGAGCGATCCCGGTCCCCGTCCGGATCGATCTCATGGAAGTCTCGTCGTACGGCGGCAATTCGACCGAGTCGTCCGGTCTCGTGCGGATCCTCAAGGATCTCTCGGCCAGCATCGAGGGCGAGGATGTCCTCATCGTCGAGGACATCATCGACACCGGCCTGACGCTCAATTATCTGCTCCGCTACCTCCGCGGCAAGAACCCTCGTACGCTCCGGATCTGCACCCTCCTCGACAAACCGGCGCGGCGGCTCGTCGATATCCAGGTGGACTACATCGGATTCACGATCCCCGACCAGTTCGTCGTCGGTTACGGCCTCGACTATGGGGAGTTCTACCGGAACCTGCGCTTCGTGGGCGTGCTTCGCCCCGAGGTCTACACGGGCGGCGACTGACGTATGCATCGACGACCACTCGGTCGCGGCCGCCGATTGGCGGCTCTCGCGGCGGTGATCATCGTCGTCAGCTGCCTGCTGCCGTGGTGGCAGCTCGGTGGCGGCGACAGCCTGCCGATCCACTCCCGGAATGGCTTCTTCGGCAGCGGGATCCTCGTCTTCGCCACTGCCCTGTCGACGATCGCCCTCTTCACCCTGCCCTACGCCACGGACCGTCCGGTCGCGATCGATCGCGCGGTCACGTACGTCGGGCTGGCCGTGGTGGGCTGGATCGGGCTCGTGATCTGGGTCGTCGAGTTCGCCTCAATCAACGTTGACGCGATCATGCCGCAGCGGGCTCCGGGACTGTGGCTGGCCGCGCTCGGCATGATCACGCTGAGCCGGGCCGCCTACGAGATCGCCCGGGAGCCCACGTATCGCTGACCCGGCCGCCCCGGCTCAGCGGCCTGGAGTGTCGCTCAGCCAGACCGTGGGAACGTAGTTGTCCGGCGCGCCGAACGTGCCTACCGCGACGTAGCCGCTTGACCTTCGCGCCACGGCCAGCATCTCTCCCTGGTTGAGCGCCGGCGACTCTGGTGCACGCGTCCAGGCCAGGCCGTCGTCCGAGGTCCATGACGTCGCGTTGCCGTACTGGGTGCCGAACAGGTAGTTGCCCACCGCGACCCATCGGTGATCGTCGGCCACGACATCGGTCATGCGGATCCTGAGCCCGTTGTTGTCCAGCGTGGTCTGGGCCGGTGACGGCTGCCACTCGCGGCCGTCCGGCGAGACCCAGCTCATCGCCAGCCGCTGCTCGAGGTCGCTGCCCACGGCCACGAATCCTCCGTCGGCAGATGCCACGGCTGCGAACCCGGCACCCGACAGCACGGCGTCATCCTCGGCGCGAATCCAGGCCGCTCCATCAGGCGATGTCCAGGCGACGGATGCGGTCACGTCTCCCTCCGAGCCCGTCGATCCGACCGCGACGAGGCCGGCCGGGCCGGAGGCGATCGACAGTACCCGGTTGCCGGCCGCGCCGGGGTCGTCGGCGATCCGCCGCCACGCCAGCCCGTCCGCCGAGGTCCAGAACCGCGCCGACACGGGACCGCCGAGCGGTCCGGCCCAGCCGCCGGCGACGAACCCGCGATCGGCGACGGCGACGGCGGCCATGCGGACCTCCGCATCCTCGCTGAGCTCGGGACTGTCCGGGGCGCGCTGCCAGTTCTCGCCGTCGGCCGAGTGCCAGGCCGCCGGGCTCGATCCGACGCTGCCGACCGCGACGAAGCGCGACTCGTCGCTCGCGACCGACAGCGCGAACGAACCGTCGCCGGCGTCGAGATCGTGGCGAGCCCAGCGCTCGCCGTCGAGCGAGACCCAGGCCGTTGCGCGCCAGCCGGGGAACGCATACCCAACGGCGACGAGCCGTCCGCCGGGGCCGGCGGCCACGTCGACGAGGTAGCCCTGGCCGGAGAAGTGTCCCGGGTGGCCGAGCCCGCCTCCCGCGACCGGCGGGACGGATGGTTCCTCGTCCGACATGCCAGGCGGGCGCTCGACGTCGGGCGCGACCCGCCATGCGAGACCCGGTGCGGCGGCGGGCAGTGACGCCGCCGGCGACGACAACGGCGATGGCGGGATCGCCGCTGGTGTCTGCGAGCGGGAAGCCGACGGGGTGCAGGCTCCGGCCACGATCATGCCGGCCACCACCACGAGCCGGACGACGCGGCGTGAGTGCGATGCGCGCGCGGATCCGCGGGTCAACGCGAGGTCACTGCCCGGGGCTCACGGCGGGTGACGGCAGCGATCGTTCGCGGGCGGGCCGGAGGACGTCTGCCCCGAGCCACCGCTCGTAGCTTCCGTCGGGTGTTGCCACGCGGATCACGTAGCGCCCGACCGGCCATGTCTCGGACGCGACGGCACCCGGCGCGCCTGATCCTGGTGGCGCCCACGTCGCCCCGCCGCTCGACACATCCGGAGGGGCGAGCTGCCTGACCATGATCCGCCGCGCGACGCCAGAGGCATCGACGGCGAAGACCGTCGCCCTGGCGTCCGTCGGGGGTTGCTCGGGTCCATCGACCGGCGAGCACCATCCGAGGGCCGGCACCGAGTCGCCGGCCACGATGACGGTAGGAATCGAGGGATCGTCCGGTCCGGTCGCCTCGACAGGTTCGATCGCCTTCCAGGAGCGGACCATCCGATCCCGCCAGTTCTCGGTCGCGACGATCCGCCAGCCGAACGGCCGCAGGCACACGGCAGCGAGGCGGTCGACGGCCGTAGGCGGGGGGCGCGTCGGTCGCGGCGTGGCGGCGGACGCGGGACGAGGTGTCGCGACCGCCCGTTCCGCACCGAAGTCCCACGGCTTGATGATGGCAGTCGAGACCGCGATGAGCATGACAGACAGCACCAGGCCTGCGGCGCGGTGTCGCTCCTGGTCGCCGGCCACTCGCTCGGGAACAGGCTGGTCGCGGGGCTCCATCGAACGTCACCGGCGCGGTACGGGCCGCGGTCAGATCTCCCCGAGATACGCTTTCCGGACCGTCTCGTCCTCGCGCAGGTCGGAGGCCGCGCCGGAGAGAACGACCTGGCCCGTCTGGAGCACGTAGCCGCGGTCCGCGATCGTCAGCGCCTGGAGCGCGTTCTGCTCTACGAGCAGGATCGTCGTGCCCTGCTCCTTGATCTCACGGATGATCGCGAAGATCTGCTGGACGAGGATCGGGGCGAGACCGAGCGACGGCTCGTCGAGCAGCAGCACCCGCGGTCGCGACATGAGCGCGCGGCCGATCGCGAGCATCTGCTGCTCGCCGCCCGACAACGTCCCGCCCTGCTGGCCCGTCCGCTCGGCCAGCCGCGGGAAGAACGTCACGACGCGTTCGATGTCCTCGGCCAGCTCGGTGCTCGGACGGGTGTAGCCGCCCATCTGAAGGTTCTCGAGGACGGTCAGGCGCGAGAAGATCCGGCGACCTTCCGGGGCGTGCCCGATCCCGCCCTGCACGAGCTCGTGCGCAGGCGTCTTCGAGATGTCGCGGCCCTCGAACTCCACCGTTCCCTCGCGCGGGTGGAGCAGCCCGCTGATCGTCTTGAGAGTCGTCGTCTTGCCGGCGCCGTTGGCCCCGATGAGCGTGACGATCTCGCCCCGCTTGACCTCGATGCTGAGGCCCTTGAGGGCGTGGATGTTGCCGTAGTAGGTGTGGACGTCCGTCAGGCGGAGGATCGTCGTGTCGACCGCCAGCGTGTTGGTAGGCTGGGTGGCCGCGAAACCGGTCATGCGGCCGGGGTCCCGAGGTAGGCCTCGATGACCTTGGGATCGCGGCGGACCTCGTCCGGCGTGCCCTCGGCGATCCGCTCGCCGTGGTCGAGGACGGTGATCCGGTCGCTGATTCCCATGACCACCTTCATGTCGTGTTCGATGAGGAGGACGGTCAGGCCGAGCTCCCCACGGAGCTTGTTGATCAGGGCCATCATCTCGCCGGTCTCGTGCGGGTTCATCCCGGCCGTCGGCTCGTCCAGGAGCAGGAGGGCCGGATCACTGCCGAGCGCCCGGGCGATCTCGAGACGGCGCTGATCGCCGTATGGCAGGTTCTTCGCCAGCTCATCGCCCTTGTCCTTCAACCCGACCAGGGTCATGAGCTCGGCTGCCCGGACGCGGGAGCTGACCTCCTCGGCGCGGTCCTTCGGCGTCGATAGCATCGCATCGGCGAGTGTCACACGCAGCCGCGAGTGCATGCCGACGAGCACATTCTCCTCGGCGGTCATGTTGTGGAACAGCCGGATGTTCTGGAACGTCCGCCCGATGCCGGCCGAGACCATGTCGTTTGGGCGGGCGCTTCGGAAGACGCCGATGCGGACCAGGAGCCGCTGATACCAGTCCGGCCTCGCGACCGCCGAGATCAGCATGACGATCAGGAGGGCCAGCGAGATGAGACCGCCTCCGACGCCGATCGCCTGCGAGCCGGTCGGGATCGCGACGGCGGCGGTCAGCAGGCCGACGATCACAGCCGGCGTGAACCACAGGATCGGCTCGAGCCAGCCCTTGACGGTCCGGGCGATCATGCGGCGACCACGGAAGTCGACATGCCCGGCGGTCGGATCGTAGATGCCTGCGATGACGTTGAAGAAGGTCGTCTTGCCGGCGCCGTTTGGCCCGATCAGGGAGACGATCGAGCCCTCGGGGATGTCGAAGTCGATCGAATTGACTGCCAGCAGGCCGCCGAACCGCTTCGTGACGGCGCGGGCCGACAACAGCACCCCGCGCTCCATCTCCACCTCGAGCGTGCCGAGCTCGGCCGGCGTGTCGGCGACGGCGTCCTCGGACAGCTCGATCTCCGCGACTTCGAGGGCGGCCTCGATCGCTGCCGCGTCGGGCAGAGCCGGCTTCGTGGAATCGGGTCGCTCGGTCATGCCGAGTCCACGTGCTCCGGACTAGCCCCGAGTTCGTCCTCGCCGGGCAGGTCGTCGGTCGCGTGCAGCTCGCGCTTGCGACGCTGGCTCGGGAAGAGGCCCTCCGGTCTGAGAAGCATCATCAGCACCAGCGCGAGACCGTACAGCAGGAACTGGTACTGGACGAAGTCGATGTCGGACAGGAGTGGCACCTTGAACGGCAGGTTGTCGAAGAAGATGCTGATCTGCTTGAGCAGCACGTTCTGGATCGTGTAGATCACGAATGCGCCGACCGCGACGCCCCACGGGTTGCCCATGCCGCCGAGGACGACCATCGCCAGCACGGTGAAGGACACCGTGAACAGGAACTGGTCTGGGCTGACGATCGTGAGCTTTGCCGCGTTGAAGACGCCGGCAAGTCCGGCGGTCGACGCGCCGAGGGCGAACGCGAGGAGCTTCGTCGTGACGGTGTTGATGCCGTTGGCAGCCGCCGCGAGCTCGTCCTCCCGGATCGCCATCCAGGACCGCCCGATCCGGGAATCCTGCAGCCGGTAGACAAAGATCATCGTGACGGTGATCAGCACCGCCATGAGGATGTAGAACGGCCAGACGTTGAGCAGCGTGAACTCGCCGTAGATGGGGAGGGTGGGCTTGTAGATGCCGCTGATCCCGTTCGTGCCGTTTGTGAACTCCTCGGCGTTGAGAAACACGATCGGCACGATCTCGCCGAACCCGAGCGTCACGATCGCCAGGTAGTCGCCTCGCAGCCGCAGCGTCGGTGCGCCCAGGAGCACGCCGAACGTGGCGGCCACGACCGCACCGACGACGAGCATGATCAGGAACGGCGAGTCATTGCCGGAGAACGGCGAGGCGCCGTAGGCATAGGCGTAGGCGCCGATCGCGAAAAACGCCGCATAGCCAAGGTCGAGCAAGCCCGCCAGGCCGACCACGATGTTCAGCCCAAGCGCCAGCAGGACGAAGACGCCTGCGTTCGAGAAGCCGTTGATCCAGGCTGCCTGGCCCTGGAACGACGGGAGCGGCGGGATCAGCACGATCAGCGGCAGGAATGCCGCCACAAGCGCCATTCCGATGATGACCGAGATCGAGCGATGCCCCTCGGCGAACGAGGCGATGCGAGAACGCCGGCCGGTGCGGGCGCCTCCCGTCGTCGCGGTCATGCCCGTTCTCCTATCTGCTGTCCGAGGATTCCGGCGGGCCGGAACACCAGGACGAGGATCAACACCGTGAACACGATCGCCTGTGACCACTGGGTATAGCCAAGGGCGGTCGCGGCCACTTCGATGAAGCCGATGATGAATCCACCCAGCGCGGCTCCTGTGAGGTTGCCGATCCCGCCGAGCACGGCGGCCGTGAACGCCTTGAGCCCGGCATTGAAACCGAGATCGGACCGGACGAATCCGAAGTAGAGATTTTGGAACACTCCGGCGGCACCTGCCAGCGCACCGCCCAGGAGGAACGTCGCCGCGATCGTCAGGTTCAGGTCGACGCCCATCAGCTGGGCCGCTTCGCGGTCCTGGGCCGTCGAGCGCATCGCTCGACCCAGTCGGGTGCGGCCGACGAACGCCTGAAGGCCGACCATGAGGACGATCGCAACCACGAAGATCACGATGGCGATCAGCCGGACCGAGGCACCGAACACCTCGATATGGATGTTCGGGAAGATCGAGGGCGGGACCCGGTCACCCGTGCCCTGCCAGATCTGGACGACGTTCTGGAGGATGAAGGAGACGCCGACAGCCGTGATGAGCGGGGCGAGCCGCGGGGCGTTCCGAAGCGGACGGTAGGCGAACCGCTCGATGCCGACGTTGAGGGCGGCCATCGAGACCATTGCGACCGCGAAGACCGCGAGGAGGATGGCGATGAGCACGAGTGGCTCCGTGATCGCCGCCCGCAGGCCGAGACCCAGCTCGGCGCCGACGGCGACGGCGACACAGACCGCGGTGACGACGATCGATGGGACGACCTGGCCCTTGAGGAAGCCGCGCGACAGGAGCGCACCCATCCCCAGGCCGAGGAGCACGGCGAGAATCAGTCCCGGGACGACGCCGAACGCGTCATCGAGGCCGAGCCCGCTGGTCATGAACGTGAGCGCCACGAACGCGCCGACCATGAAGACGTCGCCGTGGGCGAAGTTGATGAGCTCGAGGATGCCGTAGACCATCGTGTAGCCCAGGGCGATGAGGGCGTAGATCGACCCGAGCGTGAGGGCGTTCGCGACCTGCTGGATGGCCGTGGCGGTGCCACCGCTTCCGAACGTGGCCAGGACCACGAAGTAGATGACGATCCCGATCAGGCTGAACCCGATCAGGCGGAGGCCCGGTGGTCTCCTACGCTGGGCCGGTGCGCGAGTCGCGACCGTTGTCAACGCCCAACTCCCTCTTGACCGTCTATGGACAGAAGAAGCCGGGGACCGCGGTGGCCCCCGGCTTCCGGGCGGGTCAGCCTACTCGGCGAAGTCCAGCTGCTCCTTGAAGACCCAGTCGCCCGCGCCGTCGGCGCCGGCGGGATCGTACGCATAGAACGAGATGATCTTCTGGCTCGTGTCGCCGTTCTCGTCGAACTTGAACGAGCCGATGACCGATTCGTAGGTGATCGACGGGTCGACCGCCGCCGCGCGAAGGTTCTCGCGGAGGGTGGCCATGTCCGAGGCCTCGGCGGCCCGGTTCAACGCGTCGATGACGACCTGGGCGCAGGCGAAGCCCGTGGCGCTGTAGCCGGTCGGCGCGGTGCCGTACTCGGCCGTGTAGCGCTCGGTGAACTCCTCCCTGCCGGGATAGTCGCCGACGGCGGCTGCGGTCGCATACGAGTTCTTGGCGTCAGGGCCGGCGAGATTGAGGAACGAGTCCTTCGTCGCGCCGGAGCCGTCGTAGATCCCGTCGGGCCCGACGTACGGGACGTCGAGGCCGGCCTGGATGGCGGCCTTCAGGATCCGGGCGCCACCGGTGGCAGTCACGCCGCCGAAGTAGATGGCTTCCGGATTCTTCGCCTTGGCGGCGGTAAGGATCGCCGTGTAGTCGGTGGTGGTCTTCGGAACGCCCTGGCGATCGACGACCGTTCCGCCGTTGGCCTCGAGGTAGGCCTCGAAGTTGTCGGCGATGCCGTCACCGAACGTCTCGGTGTCATCGATGATGAACACGTTCTTCAGGCTCAGGTTCTCGAGGATGTACTTGGCCGCCGCGGGGCCCTGGTTGTCGTCGGTGGTGACGACACGGACGTAGTTGATGCTGTCCGGGTTGGCCTTGCGCACGTCGAGCGCGCCAAACTCCGGCTTGGTCAGGCCCTCGGCCGTGTTGGCCGGGCTGCACTGCAGGATCTGGGCCTCGTTCGTGATCGGGATCTGCGCGGCCGCGACGCTCGAGTTGAGCGGGCCGATGATCGCGACGAAGGTCTCGTCGGTGGCGATCGTGGTCACGTTGCGGGCGCCCGTCTGCGGGTCGTGCGCGCCGTTGACCGCGTCGTCGAAGACGTCAGGAACCTCGATCGCATAGCCGCCGGCGGCGCCGCCGGCTTCCTTCACGGCAAGCTTGATGCCGTTGAAGATCGGCTCCGAAGCCGCCTTCTCGCTGCCCTGGTAGGGGAGCGCGACGGCGACCTTGACGGTTCCCTTTGACGTGTCAGCACTGGCGGGCGGGCCACTTTCGGCGGGGCCGCTCGCTGCAGGCTGGCTGGCGGCCGGGACACTCGCGCCAGGGGCCGAAGCCGCCGGCGGAGTGCTGCATGCCGCAAATACCAGCATCGCCGCGCCCGATAGCGCGGTCAGCTTCCGAAACTTCATCCAATTTCCTCCTCATCAAGGATCGACCGGCGTTCCCGGTCGATCTCGGTCGGTGCATTCTCCCGCCCCGGCCCGTGCCCTGGTCCAGCCCGATCGTCTGTTGCCCGATGCTCTTTGCCTGGGAGTCAGTCCACCTCGGGTCGAGGTGTTGACGGAGGCCCACGGCACGAGCGGCGGTGCATGACGGACGATGGCGTGGAATCCCGGCTCGGGCGGCGCGCAGGATGCCGCCGAAGCGATGCCGTATCATATGCATCGGCGGACCGATTGCAACACCGACCCAACGCGACCCGGGCGTGGCTGCCGAGCTTACCGCTCGCCACCCCGCGAGGCCCCGCTGGAACCGGTGTGAAATCAGATCGGAACCGATGTGACAGATCGCGACCGCCGGCCCTACGAGGTGGCAACCCGCCCGCGTGGAATATCTGATTCGAACCGCTCGCATCACCGACATCGATCGGCTCGTCGCCCTGAGCGACGAGGTCATCCGGTCGTCGGACAACGCGGGCGCGCTCAACTCGGCGGACCTGCTCCGACAGCTGGTCTACCTCCCGCAGGCCAGCATCTTCATTGCCGAGCTTCGGCGGGATGTCGTCGGTGGAGCGGTCCTCGCCCTGCGGCCGTCCGTCCGAGCGGGGGGTTTCGTGGGGACGGTGGACCTGCTCGTGGTGGATCCCGACCACGATGCCGACCGGGTGACTGATGCCCTCATCGAGGAAGTCATCCGATCGGCACAGAACAAGGGCTGCAGCGTCGTCGAAGCGGCGCTACCCGAGGACCCTGCGGAGCGGACCCGCTGGGCACGTCACGGTTTTGTCGAAAGTGGTCCGCGCACGGAACGGCAGGTGGCCGCGGTCGGGGCCGCCGCACGCCGAGCCCGATGATCTCGCGCGCCGAGCTGCGTAGCCGCGCCGGCGCCGCGGGGAACGGTTAACAAGGAGTCATTGTGGGAAAGAACGTCGCCGTCTTCGTTGACGTGGCGAACATCTTCTACGCAGCCAAGGCGGCCGGCGTGGACATCGATTACGTCACGCTGCTGAAGTCGGCCACAGCAGGCCGGGATTTCGTCCGCGCCTATGCCTATACGGGCCTGGACCCGGACAACGAGAACCAGCGCAATTTTCACTCGTTCCTCGCGCGGAACCAGTACAAGGTCGTCAGCAAGGACATTCGCAAGTACGGCGACGGCAAGGTCAAGGCGAACCTCGACATCGAGCTCGTCGTCGACCTCATGAAGACCGCCCGAAACCTTGACGTGGCGATCGTCGTGTCGGGAGACGGCGACTTCGCGCCCGCGATCCGTGCCGTCCAGGAGATGGGCGTCCGCGTCGAGGTCATCAGCTTCCGGGGGAACACGTCGTCGGACCTCATCGAGGTCGCCGATATCTTCACCGACATCACCCAGCTCGCCCGGGTCGAAAAAGGCTCGTCCCGATCGGGCCGGCGGGTCGCCGGCGACGACGAGGACCTGTCGATGACCGAGGTCCCGGACAAGCAGACCGAGGGGTCGGGGGCAGGGCGCGGGCGTGGTCGCGGACGCGGGCGCGGTCGGCCCGGCGAGGCCGAACCGGTCCTGGCGCGCGGGCGTACGGCAACGAACGGCGCCCGGGACGTCGCCGCCGCGGGTCTCACCGCCGTTGCGGGCCTCACGGCCCTTCCGGGGGAGAAGCTCTCCAAGGTTGCTCCGGCGACCACCGGGCCGGTGGCCGAGCCGGTCGACGAAGACGGGGCCGCGGCCGCGTCGCTCGAAGGTGGCGAGGATTCGGGCCTGGATGCCGATGGACGTCGACGCCGCCGCCGGCGCGGTGGCCGAGGTCGCGGTCGTGGCCGCGGCCGCGAGCTGGAGCCAGGTGTCGAGCCGGTCGCCGGCGCGACCGAGCCCGCATCGGCCGATGTCGACGAGGAAGACGAGGACGAGGTCGAGATCGCTGCCGCGGCCCCGCCGCGCGGGCCGCGTCCAACGCCATTCGGGTCCGTCTGGGACTCCCAGCTCGGCGTGCCGAGCTCGAAGCCCGCGACGATCCGGCCGGCAGACGACGACGAGGACCTCGACGAGCCGGAGATCCCGGAATACCTGATCGCCGAGCAACGGCGCGGGCAGCAGAATCGCGGCGGTGCCCGTGGCGGGCAGCAGAACCGTGGCGGCCAACGCGGCGGCCGGGCCGGGTACAACGCAGCGGTCGACCGCGAGCGGTACGGGCGAGGCGGCGGAGGCGGAATCAATCGCTATCCGGATGTCAGCGGCCGCGAGCCTACCGGCGCGGCTTCGCGCGGGCGCCCCGATTCGGGCTACGGCCGCCAGGACCGGCCGCCGCGCCAGGATCGACCGGACCGCCAGGACCGGCCCGCCGGCCCGCGTTCGAGCGAGCCGTGGAGCGAGGTCCCAGAGGAGCTTGAGGCGCTCCTGCGCGCACAGCTGGCCCAGTCACCAAAGGGAGCACCGCCCGCACGTCGCGATGCCACCCCATCCGAGACGCCCGGAGCCAGCGCCGCTCCCGTCGGCGGCGCAGCCGGCGCTGAGCCCGCCACGAAGCGCCGGACGACCAGGAAGAAGGCGGAGGAGGCGCCCGTCGCAGCATCGGCCACCGGCGATCCCGTCGAGGCCACGGCCGACGCACCCAAGCGCCGGGCGCCGCGACGCAAGGCCGAGACGCCGGCTGCCGCCGGCGATGCCGGTTCGGCGAGCGAGGCGGGAGCGGCGGCGGCGCCGAAGCGACGCACCACCGCAAAGGCATCGACGTCGTCGGACGCGCCGACGGACGCCGACGGAGCCGCGGCGTCCGCGACCCCGAAGCGACGGACGACCCGCAAGAAGCCAGAGACCGCCTGACCGGCCGATGTCGCGGCTCCTGACGCGCGGCCATCCCGCGGCCGTCGCGGCGATCCGGGCGATGATCGCCGGAACGGCCGCGCATGCGATCGTCGTCGCGGGTCCGGCCGGCGTCGGAAAGACCACGCTCGCGCTCGACCTGGCCGCGGGACTCCTGTGTGATGCTCCGGAGCCCGAGCGCCGGCCCTGCCGCGAGTGCCGTGGCTGCCATCTGGTCGAACGGGGCAGCCACGCGGATCTGCACCGGCTGGCGCCATCCGGCCCGGGCAACCAGGTCCGGATCGGCGCCCGCGACGATCCAGAGCCCGGCTCCGTTCGGCGGCTGATCTCGGACCTTGCCCTGCTGCCGGTGGAGGGCGGAGCCCGGGTCGCGCTCATCGAGCGAGCCGACCGGCTGAACGAGGACGCCCAGTCGGCATTGCTCAAGACGCTCGAGGAGCCGCCGGCCGGCGTGACGATCATCCTCTGTGCCGATCGCGAGGATCAGCTGTTGCCGACGGTCCTGTCGCGCTGCGTCCGGGTGCGGCTCGGTCCCGTGGCGATCCGCGAGATCGAGGCGATCCTCGTCGATGCGGGTGTCGCGGATCCGCCGACCGCGGCTCGCCTCGCCCGGCTGTCGGGGGGTCGCCCGGGGATTGCACGAGTCTGGGCCATGGCCCCGGACGCCGTGACCGCCCGGGCCGAGATCGCGCGCTCCCTGCTCGACCTGGCGGGCGAGCGAGCGGCGCGGCGCCTCTCGATCGGTCGCGAGTTGCTCGTCCGGGCGGGAGAGCTCGTCCGGGCGCTCGATCGCGCCGCCCAACCGCCTGCCGACGGGCCGCCACCGAAGCGGGGCCGCAAGACCGGACGGGCCCCCGCCGAGCCGCTCGCGACCGCGCCGTCAGCGGCCGACCCGGACGACACGGACGGCGAATCCGACACCGATGCTCCGGCCGTCCGGGACGTCCGCGCACCGGCGGCGGAGCGCCGCCGCGCCGCCGCCGCGGTCGTGGAGATCTGGCGCGACCTGAGCCGCGATCTCGTGCTCGTCGGACTCGGGGAGGAGCGGCGCCTTCGCGATCCTGCGATGCTCGACGACCTGCGAGCGGCATCGGACCTGACCGCCCACGATCTCGGACCGTTCCTCGTCCGTCTCGACCGGACCGCGGAATTGATCGAAGGCAATGTCAGCCCGGAGCTCGCGCTCGACGTCCTGCTGCTCGCCTGGCCGCGGCGCGACCGAGCGGCCTGAATGGATGATCTCGTCCGGCTCGAGGCCGTCGTCCGCGGTCGCGTCCAGGGCGTCGGGTTCCGGTACTACGTGGTGCGCGAGGCGCGGCGGCTGGGACTTGCCGGCTGGGTGGCCAATGAGGGCGACGGCTCGGTTCGAACCGTCGCCGAGGGTGCGCCAGAGGCCATCGACCGAATCGAGCAGTTGCTTCGAGTTGGACCTCCCGGCTCGATCATCGAGGCCATCTCGCTCGTCCGGATGCCGGGAACCGGCCGCTTCGACGGGTTCTCGGTCCGGGCGGCCGGCCACTCGGGCGACTGACCCCGCCCGCCCGCCTGTCGCGACGCCCGCCTGTCGCGACGCACCGGGGACGGGACCATCGGACGGCGGCGGGTGAACGAGTCGGCTATTCCACGCCATTGGTTCCGACCGCATCGTCAACTCCTGATGGAACCTCGGCCGTCCCCTGCCATGCCCGCGGTCGCAGTCGAGACCGTGTCGACGCCTGCGGACGACCTTCCCGGCCTCTACCGTGACGCCCTCGACCGCGTCGCGGAGCTCGAGGGGATCGGCGAGCGAGTCCAGGCCGGCCCGGATCCGGATGGCCGCGACCGAGGCGTATTCCGCGGCCTGGAACGAGAGCTGCCGCGTCCGCCTGATCGGGCTGATCGGCCGGGCCGATCGAATGATCGCGGGCCATGACCGGCCACGCGGCTGGACGCTTCGGCGGAGATCCGTAGCCGCGCGCTAGTCTTCGGGCGTGCCGCCCGTCGAGCCAAGCCCGGTCGTCCCAACCACCGTCGGAGCCGCCATCGACCGCGCGCTCGAGACCATCGAGACGCTGGCGTTGCTGGGCGAGGACGTCGAGGACGAGTGGCAGTACGTCCAGGATCTCAGCGAAGCATGGCGGGGCCGGCTCGCGATGGTCGCGACCGCGCGGAGCCAGGAGGCGTTGACCCCGGAACGCGCTTCAGCCGTCGTTCGGGCATGTGCCGAAGCTGAGCTGATCGAGGATCCCCATCGGGCGATCGACTGGCTGTCGACATTCCCACAGATCGTCCTGTCGGCCGTCGACGAGCGACCATGAGATTCCAGGATGCGTCGCCCGACGCCCGGGCCGTCGTCTACGCCGGGATCCAGGCAGACCCGCTCGTCGCGCGGGTGGCCGGCCTCCTCGCCGACGCAACCTATGAGGAGCGCGTGCTCGCCCGGGCCGTCATGAACGGCGAATCGACCGACGCGGAGTCGTGGCGGACGATGTTCCCCTCCCTCTTTGCTGGCGGCCGCCCCGCCGAGCATGCGGAATTGGTCCTGGCCGCGTCGCTTGACGTCGCCGACCGCGGCGAGCAGGTCCGCAGCCAGTACCGCGGGGCGATCGTCGAGTCGCTCACGGAGCTCCTGCTCCGCCGTCGCCATGCGGCCGCTCCGTCAGGTGCGATCAGGCGGGAGCGTCGCATCCTGTTCGACGGCGTCCGGGCCGAGATCCATCCGTACGACGTCACCGTCGAGATCGACGGCGCCTCGGCCGCAGTCGACTGCAAGTGGGGCGCCCGCGGCATCTCCGCCGATGTCCTGCATCAACTCGACGACGCGCGAACGCACGCAGCGGACGACGACGAGCGCCTCCGCGCGATCCTCGTCGTGTTCGACTCGATCCGCTCGTGCGCCGTCCGCCTCGAGCGCCAGACCGCGCCCCAGGCTGGAACCGAGATCATCGGCCTGGAGACGCTCGATGAGCTGGCGGTCCCGCAGCCGTGACGGGAACGTCCCCGGGCCAGCCCGCCTCCGGCGCAATCCTGGCGCACGAGGCGACATACCGCGTCCGGTTCGACGAGGCCGGCCCCGATGGCCTGTTGCGCACATCCGGCCTGTTGCGCTACGCGCAGGATGTCGCCTGGCTCCACTCGACGGCGCGCGGCTTCGACCGCGACTGGTACAGCCAGCGGGAGCTCACCTGGCTCGTCCGTTGCGCCGAGCTCGAGGTTCTCGCGCCCGTCCCGCTGGGCACGACGCTGCTCTCGCGAACAGCCGTGGTCGGCCAGAGACGTGTCTGGGCCCGACGCCGCGGCGAGTTCCTGCTGCCGGACGGGACGCTCGCCGGCTGGGTGCACACGGACTGGGTCATGATCGACGGCCGCGGCGGGCTGACCAGGATCCCGGCGATCTTCGCTCAGGAATTCCGGATTCCGGAGGCCACCGGACAGATCGGGCGCGTCGCATTGCCAGCGACGCCGGCGGGAACACCGACCCGACGCTTCGCCGTCCGTCCGCACGAGCTCGATCCGATGGACCACGCCAACAATGCCGTCTATCTCGACTGGCTCGAGGAAGCGTTCCTCGCCGCGGGCGCGGACCGGCTCGAGCTCGCGACGATTCCGCGGCGCTACCGCCTCGAGTACGCGGCGGCGGCCGACGCGGGGGCGGTGCTCGAGGACGCGGCCTGGCAGGGCGACGACAGCGCGTGGTCGTATCGACTCAGCGGGGTCGAGGGGCAGGACCTGTTCCGGGCGGTGCTCGAAGTTGGAGGTGACCGATGACGCGGACGGTGTTCACGGGTGCGCGGGTGTTCGACGGCACGGGAGCCGACCCGGCCGCCGCCGACGTCGCGGTCGAGAACGGTCGGATCGTCGGCATCGGGTCCGGCCTCGACGGCGACGAGCCGGTCGATCTCGACGGCCGGACGATCCTGCCCGGACTCTTCGACTGCCACGTTCACGTCACGGTCAGCGACATCGACCTCTGGAAGGAGGTGCAGCGGCCGTTCTCGCGGCAGTTCTACGAGGCCGGCCGGAACCTCGCCGCGACGCTTCGAGCGGGGATCACGAGCATCCGCGACGCAGGCGGTGCCGACCTCGGGATCAAGGAGGCCGTCGACGAGGGCCTCCTGATCGGCCCGCGGATGCAGATCTCGCTCATCATGCTGACGCAGACCGGCGGCCACGGCGACGACTGGTATCCGTCGGGGGCGACCGTGCCGTTCATGATCGAGCACCCCGGTCGGCCGTCAGGACTCGTCGACGGGCCCGACGAGGTTCGTCGCAAGGTCCGCGAGCTCGTCCGGATGGGAGCCGACGTCATCAAGGTCGCCACGAGCGGCGGCGTGCTGTCGCCGCGCGACGACCCGCGCCACGCTCATTTCCGGCCGATCGAGCTGGAGGCGATCGTCGAGGAGGCCACTGCGGCCGGGATCTTCGTCATGGCTCATGCCCAGGGCGCCGACGGCATCAAGAACGCCGTGCGGGCCGGCATCCGGTCGATCGACCACGGCATCTACCTCGACGACGAGGGAATCGAGCTGATGAAGGCGAGGGGGACCTGGCTCGTTCCGACGCTCGTGGCGCCGCAAGGGGTCATCGACGCGGCGGATTCGGGCGTACCGCTGCCGCCGGCGGTCATCGACAAGGCACGCGCCGTCATCGAGATCCACCGGGCGGCATTTCGGAACGCGGTCGAGGCCGGTGTCCGGATCGCGATGGGCACCGACTCCGGCGTCACGCCGCACGGGCAGAACCTCCGCGAGCTGGGCCTCATGGTCGACGGCGGGATGACGCCGGCTGCGGTCCTCGAGGCAACGACGAGGAGCGCCGCCGAGCTGCTCGGCGTCGACGCGGATCTCGGGACCATCGAGGAGGGCAAGCTGGCCGACCTCATCGTCGTGACCGGCGATCCCCTCGACGTCGCGACGCTCCCCGACCGGATCGAGAGCGTCTGGAAGGCTGGCGTCCGGGTCGTCTGAGGGGCCGCGGGGCGCGCGAATCAGGTCACCGAGAGGCCGACGTGCGGAGCTCCGCGTTGCGAAGCTCCGCACTCCCCTCGGTCGGGCAGTTCAATTGCCGCAGGGCGCGACGTTCCGGAAGTTCGGGACCACGTCGTTGACGGTCTGGACGCCGCTCGTGCCGTAGCTCAGCGTGAGCTGCCGGTTCCCGATCTCGCCGCAGGCACCGTCCTTCTCGACGTGTTCCCAGTCGCCGAGCGTGTACTTGTATTCGAGCTGGACGGACTCCTTCCCGGTGAACGTGATTGCCCAGTGGGTCGCATCGACCCGGCTCAGCGACACGCCACCAGGATTCCACTGCGGCAGGCCGCCATCGAGCCGGTCGAGGAAGCCCGCGATGTACACGGACCGGCCGGTGGCATCGGTGGTGGCCGGGACCGTCACGTTGAACGTCAGCGTCACCGTTCGGAGCTCCGCAGTGGCCCCGACCTCGCTTGATGCTCCGGATCGATTGAACGAGGTATCGACCGACCGGACGACGTAGAAGAACGTCTCACCCTCGGCCACGGTCGTGTCGGTGAACGTGGTGCTCGACGTCGAGGCGAGGGTTGCGTACGGGCCCCCGCTCGCCTCGCCACGCAGCACCTCGTAGCCGAACAGGGTCGGATCGGCGGCGACCGCATCCCACGCAAGCTCGATGCCGGCCGGTGAGGCCGACACGACATGAAGGCCGGTCGGAACGGCCGGCGCCGTCGTGTCGCCGCTGGCGACCACGGTCAGCGAGCCGGCCTGGCTGGGCGAGTAGCCGTTGCCGATCCCATCGAGGTCGGCATAGATCCAGTCGCGACCGTCGGTCACGGTGTAGCGGTAGGCATAGTCGTACGTGCCGGGCGCCTCCGGCTGGAGCGAGGCGACGAATTCGTCGTTGTTGCCCGCGTCGGTGTTGAAGGCCGCGTCGACCCAGGCCCAGGCAGCATTGCCGTCGGGGTTCGAGCCGTCCGGTCCGAACCCGAGCTGGGCGATCAGGCCCGGCGCGGCACCCGGCAGGTTCGTGACGCCGTCGATCCAGACCTGGCCATAGGCGTTGTCGGTCCGATCGATGGCCGAGACGGTGTGCGTCATCGTCGGCGGCCACTGGAGATTGGCCCAGCCAATGGTGAGGTGAGGCAGGCCGACGACCTCGTTCGACGGAGCGCTCGCATTGCCGGCGGCGTCGAGCGCGCGAACGACGATGTAGTGACGGCGCGCATTCTGCAGTCCGTCGATCGTGAAGGACGTGCCCGTGATCGGGGCAGTGTTCGCCTTGACGTAACCACCGCCCGGGAGCGGGCTGACCCAGACGTCGTATCCCGCGGCGCGTCGGACGGCGCTCCACGCCACCGAGACCTCATTGGCAGCCTCGCTCGTCACGTGGAGGCCGGTCGGCGCCGCCGGTGGCGCCAGGTCGACCTGGCCGCTCGCGAGGACGAGCCCGGACAGTGGCGGCAGCGTCACCTCGATGGCGCCGCCGACGACCGCGACCGAGCCCGAGGCGGGCGTCCCAACGCCGAACTTCTTCTTGAGCGACGTCCCATCAGGCAGGTAACCGCCGACGGGAATCGTGAGCGTGCGGCTTGACGCGGAGCGGTTGATCGCGATCACGGCGGCCGTCCCGCTGGTCTTGCGACCGTAGGCGACCGTCTCGTCGGCATCGTTCGCCAGCAGGATCCGGAAATCGCCGCCGGTCAGGGCAGAGAGGTCGTCGCGGAGGTCGGCGAGGGCCGAGTAGTGGGCCAGCATCGCGGTGTCGGGTGAACCGCCCAGGTCGGCCCATGGGTAGGTCCGGCGATCGTCTGGATCGTCGTCACCCGTCATCGCGACCTCGTCGCCGTAGTAGATCGTCGGTGCGCCGGGCACAGTGAACTGGATCAGGGATGCGAGCTTCACGCGGAGCTTGCCCGCCGCCACGTTGGCCGGCGTGCCCTCGCGCCCCGCGGTCGTCTCCGGACCGGGCGTCAAGGTCCAGAGCAGTCGCTCCGTGTCGTGGCTGTCGAGGAGATTCATGAGCGAGTAGTAGGCGGCGTCCGGGTAGTCCTCGCGCACCGATGCGAGCCGGTCGGCGAAGTCCGAAACGCTGATCTGGTGGCCGCTGTCGCCGAAGCCCTTCGAGTCGAAGTTCTGCGGCGCCAGGAGGCCGAGGACCGCGTCGCGGAGCCGGTAGTTCATCGTCGTGTCGAGCCGGTCGCCACGGATCATCCGCAGCAGCGTCGAGTCCTTCTGCCAGGTCTCCGATACGGTCAGGGCCTGCGGGTTGGCCGCCTTGACGACCGACCGGAACGATTCCCAGTAGCCATTCGGGAACGACGGGTCACCGGAGACGTCGAGTCGCCAGCCGGACGCGCCGTCCTTGATCCACCGCTTGGCGATGCTGTTCGGGGCGGTCAGGAAGTAGCTCTGAACCTCGGCCTGGGTCTTGCGCAGGACGGGGATTGAGTCGAATCCGAACCAGCCCTCGTAGGCGGCGGAGTCCGGCCCGGCCGCGCCCGCGCACCTGCCGTTGCCGGCGCCGACCTCGGTGAACACGAACCACGAGCGATACGGCGACGTCGTCGACTCGCAGGCGCCAACGGTCCCGTAATGGTGGTAGCGATCGAACAGCGGGCTGTCCGACGACATGTGGTTGAAGACCCCGTCGAGGATGATCCGGATTCCGCGGGACTTCGCGTGCTTGATGAGCTTGTCGAAGTCGTCCTGGGTCCCGAAGTACGGGTCGATCTTCTTGTAGTCCTGCGTGTCGTACGAGTGGTTCGATCCGGCGTCGAAGATCGGGTTGAAGTAGATCGCCGTGACGCCGAGCTTCGCGAGGTAGTCCAGCTTCTGGTCGACGCCCCTGAGGTCGCCGCCGTAGTAGTCGCGACCGCGCGGGTTCTCCGTCGTGGGGTTCTCGGCCGGCGGCGTCGGGTCGAAGCGCCACGGGCAGTTGGTCGCGCCGTCCTCGTAGTTCCGGCAATAGCCCTCGGGCTTCACGCCCCACGGGAGATCGAGGACCGGATCGTCGTATCGAACGTCGCCCGTGTCCGGGTCGTTGTTGTGCCGGCCGTTCCGGAAGCGGTCCGGGAAGATCTGGTAGATCACGGCATCCCTGGCCCACGACGGCGCCTTGAAGCCGGGGGTGTGGACCATCAGCGCCCAGCTCTGGTCGATCGGGTCGTCGCTCGGCGAGCCGGTGCCGCCGTCGAGTGCGGTGGTGTCGTCGGCGTAGTAGTCCGTGTCGCTGCCGTCGGCAACGATGAACCGGTACCAGTAGTTGTTCGGAGCCCCGTTCGGGAGCGTGATGCTCCAGAAGTCGCAGCGCTCGGCAGCGATCGCGGCGTCGTAGCACGAGACGTCGCTGGCCGCGATCGACATCTTCCGGAGCGACTGGCCGCCCGCGTCGAGGTCGTACAGCCGCAGTGTCACGGCCGTGGCATCGCCGTGGAACGTCCGGAATCGGAGCGTTACCGGCGTTCCCGCCGGCACCGCGCCGCCCGGCGTGCGATAGACATCCGAGCGCGAGTCGTGCCGGAGCCCGTCCCACTCGACGTTGTTGTCATGGCCGTGGCCGGCCATCACCGTCAGGACGTGGGTCGAGGCGACGTACGTGAACGTCACCTTGGCGTTGTCGGTCGGGACGGTGAACGGGATGTTCGCGCCGCCCGGGACGCCGCCCTGGCCATAGTTCTCGTCCCAGGACTCGTTGATCGCGACCTTCGTCTCGTACGCGCCGGCGGGCAGCGCGGTCGTCTCGAGGACGTACGTTCCATCACCGTCGATGTCCTGGAGCCACGAGCGAAGGCAGCCGGGATCCCAGTCGCCGGCGCACCCAAGCTCGCTCTGGAAGCTGCCGGGCGCGACCGCGATGACAGAGCCCGCGTTGTCCGTGACCCAGTGAGAGGCGTGGTCGTAGTAGAACTTGACGGGGCGGTCTGCGCCGAGGGACAGGGGGATGTTCGCGCCACCCGGAGCGGCGTGGAGGCCGTAGTTCTCGTCCCAGGCGTCGTTCAGGGGCGCCTTGTACTCCCAGTCGCCGGCCGGAACGGAGAACGTCCCCTGCCAGACAACGTCGTCCGCATCGAACGCGAGGTGCGTGGCCGCGCAGTCCGCCAGCCAATCGCCGCTGCACCCGAGCTCCTGCTGGAGGCTGCCAGCGATCGTCACCGCCGAGGGCGTGGGGGTGTGGTTCGCCAGCGCCGGTAGCGGCGCGGCCGCGGGAATCAGGGCGCCCAGAAGCAGGACGGAACCGGCGACTACCCGGACTCGAGCGCGTAGACCGTGGGCATGGGCCTGGCGGGACGAAGCGGGCATCGACCGATCCTCCGGGAGCGGTTGCGCCGCGACGAGTCCTCCACCGAGGCGGCGCAACGGATGGCGGGAGCGGGGAGAGCGATACGGCCGGGCCCACGGTGCGCCGGCGGTCCTAAACCGGTTCACATCCCCGAGTCACAGAGGATGCGACTGCCTGCATTCCGATGTCAACGGGTTCGGACCGTTTAGTTGGACGTTTAGTAGACGCCTCTCGAAAATTGGCTATTGACAATAGCCATGAAGGCTATGTAGGATAGCCATCAGCAGTCGCGACCACGGGAGCTCCCGCGGCGAGGCAGCAACCGAAGGAGACCGTCATGACCGACAAGGCCACCACCACCACCACCACCACCACGGCGGCACCCGACCATCGACCGCACAGGCGCGCCGCTGGCTGCGACTGGAAGGCCTCGCGTTGCTCGTCGTCGGCGCCATCGCGTTCGGCCGGCTCGGCGGCGAGTTCATCTGGCTTCTGCCCGCGCTCCTGATCCCGGATCTCGCGATCGCCGGCTACCTCGCCGGTCCTCGCATCGGGGCCTTCGTCTACAACCTGGTCCACAACTGGGCCTTCGGTTTCTCGATCGCGGGGATCGGCCTCGCGCTCGGCATCGCGCCGCTCGCGATTGCAGGCACCGTGCTCATCGCCCACGCGGGCATGGACCGCAGTGCCGGTTACGGGCTGAAGCTCGCGTCCGGGTTCGGGGATACCCACCTCGGACGCATCGGCAAGGCGTCGCGCGCCGCCACCACCGACCAGGGCGCCACGACCCTCGCTGCCACGGTGGCCGGGTGAGCCCCGCCCGCGCCCGAACATCTGCCGACGCGATCGTCGGCGCCGGTCGAGCCCTCCTCGAACAAGGAGGGCTCGACGCCGTGACGATGCAGGCGGTCGCCGATGCGGTCGGCGTCCGTCCCCCGTCGCTCTACAAGCGGTTCGCCGGCCGGCCGGCGCTGATCCGGGCCATCGCCGACGACGTGGCGGCGGAGCTGGGCGCGGCCGTCGCACCGGCGCTCGAGATCGACGACCCGGCTGAGGCGGTCCGCGTCCTCGCGGACCGCTATCGTGCGTTCGCCCACCGGTCGCCCGGGGCCTACCAGCTCCTCTTCACGAACATCCTGCCGGAGGCGCATCCGAGCGCGGAGGCCAATGCCGCCGCCGCGGCGGGGCTGCTCACCGTGACCGAACGCCTCGTCGGCCGGCAGCAGGCGCTCGAGGCGGCCCGCCTGTTGACTGCCTTCGCCCACGGGTTCGTCAGCATGGAGCTCGCGGGCGCATTCCGGCTCGGCGGAGACGTCGACGAGGCCTATCGGTTCGCGGTCGACTCGATCGTCGAGGGGCTGCGAGTCACCGCCGCCCGGCGGTGACGGGAGCCCGGCCGCAGCCGCGGCCGCGTTCCGATCGTCCCGCCACGCCAGCCACGATCGGCCCGCGTCGACGCTCCAGTCCGGGCCGTTGAATCCCAGCGTGAACTGGCTGAAGCCCATGTCGAGGTACGTCGGCGCGTCCTCCGCGAGGAAGCGCTCGAGGTCGTACGGGTTCGACGCCGACGCCCCACTCGATCTCGTCCGGGTCGCGTCCGACATCGGCGCACCATCGGCGGAGCGCCGCGACCTTCGGCACCAGCTCGTCCGGCCGATCCGGGAAGCCGGCGTGCCAGCCATCGGCGTGCTCGGCGACGACCCGGAGCGTTCGACGCTCGCCCTGCCCTGCGATCAGGATCGGCGGTCGGCGGACCGGCGGCGGGTTGAGCCGCTCCATCCGGCGCTCGATTGCGTCGACCGCCGTCGCGAGCCCGGCGATCCGGCTGCCGGCGGTCCCGAAGTCGTAGCCGTACTCGTCGTAGTCCCGCTGGAACCAGCCGGCACCGAGGCCGAGGATGAACCGGCCATCGCTGATCCGGTCGATCGTTCGAGCCATGTCGGCAATGAGGTTCGGGTTCCGGTAGGAGGTGCAGCTGACGAGCGGCCCGATCTCGATGCGCTCCGTCGCCTCCGCCCAGGCAGCCAGGACCGTCCAGCACTCGAGGTGCGCGCCGTCTGGGTCGCCGTACAGGGGATGGAAGTGGTCCCAGTTGTACGCAATGTCGTAGCCAAGCTCCTCTGCCCGCAGCGCTGCGTCTCGGAGCGCACGGTAGTCACCATGCTGAGGATGGAGTTGGGCGGCAATTCGGATGGGGCGCATCGATCTCTCCAGGTGCGTGGAGGACGAGTGTGAACCTTGACCAAGGGGGAAGGTCAAGGGGTATGCTGGGGACGTGTTCACGATCGGCCCCTTCGCCCGCCTCGCCGGCGTCTCGGCCAAGATGCTTCGGTCGTATGACGCGCTGGCCCTGTTCCGGCCGGTCTGGGTCGACCCAGCGACCGACTACCGCTACTACTCGCCCGCGCAGCTGCCGGAGCTTCGACGGATCGTCGCGCTCCGGGACATGGGCATCGGTTTGACCGAGATCGGCCGCCTCATCTCGGGGGGTGCAGATCTCAGGGAGGCCCTCGACCGACGGCGAGGCGAACTCGAGCGCGAACGGCGTGAGATCGATCGCCGTCTCGCCACGGTCGACATCCAGGTCGAGATGAGCGCGGCCGGCTCCGAGCGGCCGGACATCGTCGTCCGACCGGTGGCCGCCGTCGCCGTCGCGACAATCGCGATGGCCGACCGCGCCGACGGCGATGTCGGGGCGGCGTTCTATGACCTGGAATCGGCGATCCGGGACCTCGGCCGGCGCGCGCACGGGCCGCCGGGTTCGGTCGTGCCGCCCGACGGCGGAGTCGAGATCTTCGTGCCCGTGACCGGAACAGTCGCCCCAACGGGCGACATCGGTTTCAGGCGCCTGGCGGCGTGTCGGGCGGCCACCGTCATCGTTCGAGGCCCGTACGAGCTGGTCCGCGACGCACGCGCGGCGCTCGAGCGGTGGGTCGAGGTCGCCGGGCTCCATCCCGATGGCCCGATCCGGATCATCTACCTCCAGTTCGGCGCCGAGCCTGAGCTCCGGGTACCGCGTGGCTACATCGTCCACGACGACGCCGACCTTGTCACCGAGGTCCAGCTGCCGGTCGCCTGATCACGGTGCGGCGTATCGTGCGTCCACACGACACCCGGAGGACCGATGACAGTACTGGCCGCCATCCTGATCGCGATCACGGCGCTGCTCCACATCTGGTTCCTCGTCCTCGAGATGTTCCTGTGGCAGCGGCCGCGCGGACTCCGGACGTTTCGGACGACGCCGGAGACGGCGAGAATCATGGCGCCGCTTGCCGCGAACCAGGGCCTCTACAACGGGTTTCTCGCCGCCGGCCTCATCTGGGGCCTCTTCGCGCCGGACCCGATCGGCTTTCAGGTCCGGGTCTTCTTCCTCGCCTGCGTGATCATCGCGGGCCTCTACGGGGCGGCGACCGTGCAGCGGGGGATCCTCTTCGTTCAGGCGCTGCCCGCCGCGCTCGCCCTCGGGGCAGTCCTGTTGTCACGGCTCTGACACTGGCCCGCTGCGTCCGGGACTGACCACCTGCCCGCGCTCCTTCGAACATGGGCCTGACGCACCTGTTCAGAGGAGACCCGGACGATGACAAAGGCCAGTGGCTCATTCGAGATCACCTCGTTCAACGAGGACACGTACGAGGAGCGTGGCGAGGGCGCGAAGCTGACCCATGCCTGGGGTGACCAGACCTTCAGCGGCGATATCGAGGGCAGTGGCCTGATCCATTGGCTCATGTCGTACCGGTCCGACAAGACCGCGCGGTTCGTCGGCCTGCAGCGGATCGACGGCTCGATCGGTGGACGGGATGGCTCGTTCATCGTCGAGAGCACGGGAGACCACGACGGCTCGGCTTCGCATGGCATCTGGACCGTCGTGCCGGATTCCGGCACCGGCGACCTGAAGGGCATCACCGGAACCGGCAGCTTCGAGGCGCCGGGCGGCATGACGGTGACCTACGAGCTCGACTTCGAGCTCCCTTGATCTCGCTGGCAGTCAACGGGCCTTGCAGCTGGCCCGTTCGTGGAACACGCTACGAGACCGCGCGAGAATCAAACCGATCAAGGAGGCGACCGCATGGCGACGTGGGCCGAGTTCGCAACCGCCGCGCCGGAGCTCGCCTCGCAGGGCCGCGACCTCCTCTACCGGGGCGGACACGGCCAGGCGCTCCTCGCGACCGTACGCGGCGACGACCTGCCGCGGATCCACCCGATCTCGCTGGGTATCGTCGGCGACCGGCTGTACGCCTTCATCCTTCGATCGGCGAAGCGGCTGGATCTCGAGCAGGACGGCCGCTTCGCGCTGCACACGCTCCAGGATCCTGCCGCACCGAGCGAGTTCGCGATTCGCGGGCGGGCGACGATCGTTGATGCGGAGGCCGTCAGGTCGGAGGTGGCGCGGGGCTGGTCGTTCGAGGTCGACGAGACCTACGGGCTATTCGAGTTTTCGATCGAGGCCGCGCTCCTCGGCGTGCGTGACGGACCAGACGACTGGCCGCCGCGCTACACGTCGTGGTCGGCCGCCTCCTGAGCCGCGACTGTCAGGATTCTGCCGCCGAACGCGTCTTGCGCGACGACCCGCTGGCCTCCTCGTAGCGCTCGACGTACTGGTCGAGCGGGACCCGGGCGATCGTCTCTCCGATGAGCTCGAGCGGGAGGTCGTCAAGCTTCCGGAAGCGTACGCAGGACTTGCCCATGTTGAGCTTCTTGCCATACGCGGCGAAGCGCTCGCGGAACCAGCGCTCGGTAGCAGGATCGCCGTACACCGTGTTCAGGTAGAGCGACATGTAGTTCTTCTGGCTCGCCAGCGCGGCCAGGCCGAGCGGTTGCTTGTTGTACGTGTCCGGGAATCGCTCGAGGGGGACATACCAGCCGATCATCCCGTACTGCATCCCCTCCTCGAATCCCGCCGGAAGGTTGGCCCGGATCACATCGCGAACCGCTTCGATCGCCTCGCGCCGATCCGGCGGCAGGGCGGCAATCATCTCGTCGGGGGTTGCCGCCTCGCTCCTCGCCATCGTCGTTCTCCTCACGCCTGTCTGCCGCGTGACTGCATCGTAGCGGCCTCGCCGGTCGAGCCGCCGACCGATGAGTTTCGCGCCGTCGCGCGGTCTAAGTAGTTGGCGCCGATGAGTTTGCTCGTCGGCGCCTCCGCACTTGACGATCATTGCGGGCAAGAAAGGAGCTCCGCCGTTGGCTGCGTCCGACGAGCTGCCGCTGCCGATCCCCGGCGGACCTCACCCGCAGCCGGAGCCGGGGACGCTTGAACTCGACGTCGACCCCGACCTTGATCGGGCCGAGATCCCGGCCCTCTGCGAGCGCGTTCGGGACCTGGTGGAGCGAACTGACGCCAATCGACTCGTCTGCGACGTGGGCGCGATCCTCGATCCGGACGCCGTCACGGTCGATGCCCTGGCGAGGGTCCAGCTGACTGCGCGGCGCGTCGGGCTCCAGGTCCGGCTCGAGCATGCCTCGCCGGAGCTGCGGGACCTGCTCGCCTTCATGGGGCTGAGCAAGGTCGTGCAGCTCAGCGATCGGTCACGACTCGAGGTGGAGCGGCAGGCCGAACAGCGGAAAGAAGTGGGCCGTGTCGAGGAAGAAGCTGATCCCGCTGATTCGTCCGCCTGACGTTTCGAGCACCTGGAGGGACCACGGCTCGTAGCCACCGCCTGCCGCGGGCTTGTACTGGCCGAACGCGGGGGAGCCGTTGGCCTCGACCGGGATCAGGCGCGAACCGCGACAGCCGATCCCCGGGCCGAGGCACCACTTGCGGATGTCCAGGTGGGTCTGCAGCCACAGCTCGTAGGGTGGCATCGACCACGTCGCGTCTTCGTGCAGCAGCGACGTCAGCGAGTCCATGTCGTAGCGCTCGAATGCATCGACGTACCGGGCAAGGAGCGCCCGCTGCTCGTCGTCCATCGGCTCGGACGGCTCGACGTCGGCGTCCTTCGAAGCGATGGTCGCCCGAGCTCGCTGAAGGGCGCTGTTGACCGATGCCACGGTTGTTTCCAGGAGCTCCGCGACCTCGGTCGCCTGCCACTGGAGGACCTCGCGAAGGATCAGCACGGCACGCTGGCGCGGTGGGAGGTGCTGAAGGGCGGCAACGAACGCGAGGCGAATCGACTCGCGTAGTTCTGTCACGGCGGCCGGGTCGCCGCCCACCGGCAGCACCCGGCTGTCGGGGATCGGCTGGATCCAGGTGACCTCCGGCATCGCGGCGCCGAGGGGAGAATCGGCGGTCAGCGCCGGCCCCAGGTCCATCGGCCGCGCCCGGCGCTCTCGCCCGCTCAGCATGTCGAAGCAGACGTTCGTCGCGATGCGATAGAGCCACGATCGCAACGCCGCGCGCCCCTCGAAGCGATCGTAGGCACGCCACGCCCGCACCAGTGTTTCCTGGACGGCGTCCTCCGCCTCGAACGCCGATCCGAGCATCCGATAGCAGTAGGCCGTCAGCTCGACCCGATACTCGTCGAGCTGGGCGCCCAGCGCGTCGGCATCGCGTGTTGCCGTGCCCGGAGCCCCGCGGTCCGCAGCCGCGACATCAGTCATGGGTCGCTCCTCTCCCTCTCAGTGTCGGCGCGTCGATTCTTGCACAGGGAGCGACCAGGCGCAGCCGCGCACCAATCTCCGTGCGGGTCAGCCGAGGAGCGCCTGCGTGCTACACCGCGGCGTCGGTCGCGGGCGGGATGTTCTGGTTGAGGCGGAACAGGTTGGTCGGGTCGTAGCGCGCCTTGACCGCGGCGAGCCGGTCCCAGGTCGAGCCCGGATACGCCGCGCGGATCCGCTCCTCGCCCTCGTCGACGAGGAAGTTCACGTAGGCCCCGTGATCGTCCTGTTGCAGGGCGGCGACGAGCCCTTCGACCCACGCCTCGCGCTGCTCGCGGTCGTCGGGCCCTTCGTAGAAGGCCGCGACATTCACCAGGATCCGCGAGCTTCGGTGAGCAAAGGCCGTCGCGTCCGCCGGGACGCGCGCCATCGCCCCACCGAGGACCCGGAGCTGGGCGACCCGCATGTCCGCGTCGCTGGCCTCGAGGTGCTCCATGATCGTTTCCGCAACGGACCGATCGATCCTGTCCACGAACATCGTCCGGGCGATCGCGAGCGGGTGGTAGTCCGCCTCCGCCTCATCCGGCCCGTAGATCTCCGGATAGGGCATGGGCTTGAGCATGTCGGCGATCGGCGTAGCGAGTGCCCGGAACGGCGCGAGGGCACGCTCGCCGGCCTCTGTCTCGCCGGCATATGCCATCAGGGCGAAGATGACGAGCTTGCCGTGCTGCTCCTCGGGCACGAACGGCATGGGCGGGCAGGGCATGACGTTGGCGATCGTCGACAGCTCGTCCGGGGCGGCCTCCGCGGCGGCGATGAAGCCGGCGATGACCTCGGCCGTCGCAGGCAGGATCAGCATCCCGCCGACGATCGAGGGGACCTCGTTCAGCCGAAACTGGAACCGCGTCGCGACACCGAAATTGCCGCCGCCGCCCCGGATCGCCCAGAAGAGCTCCGGATTGGTGTTGGCATCTGCCCGCACGAGCTCTCCGTCCGCGGTCACGACATCCGCGGCCAGGAGGTTGTCGATCGTGAGGCCATGCTTGCGGACGAGGAAGCCGACGCCGCCCCCGAGCGTGATGCCGCTGATCCCGACGGAGCCGGTGTCGCCGAAGCCGGTCGCCAGGCCGTGGGCGTCGACTGCCTTCGAGTACTCGGCCGCGGTGAGGCCGGTCTCGGCCCAGGCCGTGCGTTGCTCGACGTCGATCTCGAGCCCCTTCATCTGGGACACGTCGAGGACGATGCCGCCCTCCGAGGCGCTATGGCCAGCGCCACTGTGGCCGCCGCTGCGGACGGCCAGCTCGAGCCCGGTCTCCCGGGCAAGAGCGATGACGGTCGCGACGTCGGTCGCATCGGCAACGCGGACGACCACCGCCGGCCGGCGGTCGATGCCACCCAGGACGACGGTTCGCGCCTTGTCGTAGTCGGCGTCATCGGGCGCGATCACCTGACCATGGACGGCGGCGCGAAGCGCTGGGATGGAGATCGTAGTCGGGTGGGCTTGGGTGGTCATCAGGTTCTCCTCTCTTCGAACCAGTCAGGCTCAGGTTTCCGGGACCGGCGTGGCGGAAGGTCGAACTCCTCGGTGTGCCGGCTGCTGGTCTCGCCGTCGCTCGTCGTTCATCGCGTGCTCGGCGTCCGCGGCCGCTTCGCGCTCTGCGCCGGACCCGACATCTCGGAGCATGACCACCGCCAGTACGGCGATCCCGACCGCCAGGACCGCACTGATCGTGGCGGCGGTCTGCATGCCCGCGACGAACGCATCGCGGGCGATATCGAGAACGCTGGCGCCGAGCTGCCCCGGCAGTTGCCCGGCAACGGCGACGGCGCCCCCTAGGGTATCGCGTGCGACGAGAGCTGCCTCGGCGGGGACGTCGGCCGGGAGGGCGTCCGCGAGCCGGCCCCGGTAGAGCGCCACGCCGATGCTGCCCAGGATCGAGATGCCGAGCGCTCCGCCGAGCTCAGCACCGGTCTCCGAGATCCCCGACGCCGCGCCCGCCCGCTCGGGCGGTGCCGACCCGACGATCAGCTCCGTCGTGAGCGACAGCACCGGAGCGAGTCCGAGGGAGATGATGACGGACCCGGCCACGACCACCGCGAGCCCGTCTGTTCCGCCGACCTGGGTCAGCACGCCGAGCCCGATCGCCGACAGGGCGAGGCCCGCCCCCATCACGTACGCGGGGCGGACATGGCGGACGATGCGTGACGCCGCATTGGAGCCGACGATGAAGGCGATGGCCGACGGAAGGGACCAGAAGCCCGCCTCCAGCGGCGAGAGTCCGACGACGAGCTGCAGGTACTGGGCGACGAACAGGAAGTAGCCGACCGCCACGAAGATCGCCATGAAGTTGACCGCCAGTGACGCGCTGAAGGCCGGGATCCTGAAGAGCCGCAGGTCGATCATCGGGTCCTTCAGGGAGACCTGACGACGGACGAACAGTCCACCGACGACGAGCCCCACGAGGATCGACGCGACAGGCGCCGGCGCGAAGCCGTCCTGGGCGATCTGCTTGAGGCCGAAGATGACGGCCAGGACCGCGACCAGCGACATCGCCGCACTGGCCAGATCGAGCCGCCCGGCATCGGGGTCCTTGTATTCCGGGAGCACGATCGGGACCGAGTACGAGCAGGAGGCGCCATCACCGGCAGGGCGAGCAGGAAGACCGACCCCCACCAGAAGTTCTCGAGGAGGATCCCGCCGAGCACCGGCCCGATCGCGCTGCCGGCCGAGAACGCGGAGATCCACACTCCGATCGCGACCGCCCGCTGACGCGGGTCCTGGAACATGCTGAAGATGAGCGACAGCGTCGACGGCGCCAGTGTTGCCCCGGCGATCCCGAGCAAGGCCCGGCTGACGATCAGCATCTCGGAGCTCGTCGAGAACGCGGCGAGGATCGAGAGCGCCCCGAACGCCGCCGCACCGATCAGCAGAAGCTTGCGGCGTCCGATCCGGTCGCCGAGCGTGCCCATCGTGACCAGGAAGCCGGCCACCATGAACCCGTAGATATCGATGATCCAGAGCAGCTGCGCGCTGCTTGGCTGCAGGTCCTCGCTGATCGATGGGACCGCCAGGTGCAGCACGGTCAGGTCCATCACGTAGAGCAGGCACGCGAGTGCGAGCACGGCAAGCCCGATCCATTCGCGGCGGCCGGCCCTGGGTGTGGTGGTGGTGGTCATTGCAGTTGCTCCGTGTTCTCGTTGGCGGCGTCGACTGGTTAGACCCGGATCGATCGGCAAAACTCATCGGTCGGCAAAGCGGAACCCTCCGTGCCGTTCCGCCCTGTCGGGGTCCGCCGCGCCCTGCCGAACGGAAGTCCTACCCGAGAGCGCCTTTCGTTCGGTGTCTGAATGCCCCCCGAATCGTGTCCAATTGGGGGAGTACGTTGCCGAAAGGGATAGTCAGATCAACTCTTCCGCAGGACGAAATCGCGGAGTACCACGTCGAATAGTCAGGCTGCTGCTGGGGACGGCGGCGATCTGCGTTGCCTTGCTCGCTGTGCAACCGACGAGTGCCGCGACCCGGACGTGGACCGGGCTCGGCCTCACGAACAACTGGAGTGAAGCCGCCAACTGGTCTGGCGGCGTGCCCGGCGCGGGGGACATCGCGTCGTTCGACGGGACGAGCAGCAAGAACGCGATCATGAACGCGGCGGTGAACGTCGGCGGCGTATCGGTCGCCCCTGCGTACGGCGGAACCATCAGCCAGGCGGCAGGGATCGCGGCGACGGTCGGGGCGACCGGCTGGAGCCAGGCGGGCGGCGCCTTCGTCGGCGGGACTGCCGCATTCACCGTGAACGGTCCGTTTGCGCTGACGGGTGGCACATTCGCGGCAACAACCGGGACGCTCTCCGTCTCGGGCGCCTTCACCGACAGCAGCGGCACATTCGCTCACAACGGCGGCACCGTTTCGCTGACCGGTGGCGCCGCCACGATCGACGTGGCCGGTTCCGAGACGTTCAACGCCCTGCGGCACACGGCCGGCGCCAAGACCATCGCGAGCGGGGACACGCTCATCGTCAGTGGGTTGCTGACCCTGACCGATGGCACGCTCGTCGGTCCCGGCACACTCGCCGCCCACGGACCGATCAGCCAGGCGTCGACCTATGACGGCGGGACCGCGAGCCTGCTGATCAATGGGTCCACCGACCAGACGTTCACCGGCGCTGCGACGGCGACGGCCGGGACGCTCCCGCCGGTCACGATCACCAAGCCATCGGGCACCCTCACCCTGGCCGGCACGATCCGGACCGGCGGCGGCTGGACCTATTCCGCCGGGACGCTCGACCCGGGCACCTCGACGTTCGTCCTGGCCGGCGGCACGATCACGGGGAACCAGATCCTCAACAACGTCGAGGTCCGGGTGGCGACGACCCTTGCCGCCGGGACAACCCTCAGCGTCGGCGGCAGCCTGACCATGACCGCCGGGTCGGTCAATGGGACAGGCATCCTGGCCGCCCAGGGGCCGATCAACCAGGCCTCGACCTTCGCCGGCGGGACCGCCAGCCTGCTGATCAACGGTCCTGCAAATCAGACGTTCAACGGCCTCGCCACGGTCACGGCCGGTGCGCTCCCGCCGGTCACGATCAACAAGGCGTCTGGGACCCTTACCCTGGCCGGCACGATCCGGACCACCGCAGGCTGGGCTTACGCAGGCGGCACGCTGGATCCTGGCGGCTCGCTGGTCGTGCTCGCCGGGGGCACTGTCACCGGAAACCAGACACTCAACAACGTCGATCTTCGGGCGACGACAACGATCGCCGCCGGCACGACCGTGACCGTCCCCGGCTCGCTCGTGCTGACCGCCGGCGCCTTGAACGGGACGGGCACCCTCTCCGCCCGGGGCTCGTCTGACCCAGACATCGACAGCCGGCGCCGGGACGGCAAGCCTGCTGATCGACGGGCCGGCCAACCAGACCTTCACCGGCCTTGCCACGGTGACCGCCGGGGCGCTCCCGCCAGTCACGATCAACAAGCCCTCGGGCATCCTCAGCCTGACCGGCACGATCCGGACCGCCGCCGGCTGGACCTACACCGCCGGGATCCTCGACCCGGGCACCTCGACGCTCGTACTGGCAGGCGGCACGGTCACCGGCAGCCACGCCCTCAACAACGTCGACCTGCGGGTCACGACGACGATCGCGGCCGGCACGACGGTCACCGCAGGCGGCACGCTGGCGCTGACTGCGGGCAGCCTCAACGGGACCGGCACGCTGGCCGCCCTGGGTTCGCTGACCCAGACGTCGACGGCCGGCGGCGGGACGGCGAGCCTGCTGATCAACGGCACCGCCGACCAGACCTTCACCGGCCTTGCCACGGCGACCGCCGGGACGCTGCCGCCAATCATCGATCAACAAGCCGTCGGGCATCCTCAGCCTGGCGGGTCTCATTCGGTCCGCCGCCGGCTGGACCCATGTCGCCGGCACCGTCGCCCCGGGCGCCTCGACCGTCGTCTTCGCCGGCGGCACGATCACCGGCAGCCACGCCCTCAACAACATCGACCTGCGGGCGACGACGACCCTCGCCGCCGGCACGACGCTGACCGTCGGCGGCTCGCTGACCTTCACCGCCGGGGCCGTCAACGGGACCGGCAGCCTGGCTGCCCAGGGTCCGATCACAGAGACCGCGGCGGCCGGCGGCGGTACGGCCACGCTCCTGATCAACGGCGCCCTCGACCAGACCTTCAGCGGCACCGCCAGCCCGGTCGCGGGAACCCTGCCGCGGGTCGTCATCGACAAGCCGTCGGGGATCCTCAGCCTGGCCGGCACGATCCGGACCGGCGGCGGCTGGACGTACATCGGCGGGTCGCTCGACGCCGGTACCTCGACGGTCGCCTTCGCCGGCGGGACGGTCACCGGCAGCCACACCCTCCACGACGTCGACCTGCGGGCGACGACGATCCTTGCGGCCGGGACGACCGTGACCGTCCCCGGCTCGCTGATGCTCACCGCCGGCAGCCTCAACGGAACGGGCACGCTGGCCGCCCAGGGCCCGATCACCCAGCAGTCCGGGTCGGGCGTTGGAACGGCAACCCTGCTGATCAACGGCACCGCCAGACCAGACCTTCACCGGCAATGCGACCCCGACTCCTCGGCAGCTTGCCCCGGGTCACGATCAACAAGCCCTCGGGCATCCTCAGCCTGACCGGCACGATCCGGACCGCCGCCGGCTGGACCTACACCGCCGGGATCCTCGACCCGGGCACCTCGACGCTCGTACTGGCCGGCGGCACGGTCACCGGCAGCCACGCCCTCAACAACGTCGACCTGCGGGTCACGACGACGATCGCGGCCGGCACGACGGTCACCGTCAGGCGGCACGCTGGCGCTGACTGCGGGCAGCCTCAACGGGACCGGCACGCTGGCCGCCCTGGGTTCGCTGACCCAGACGTCGACGGCCGGCGGCGGGACGGCGAGCCTGCTGATCAACGGCACCGCCGACCAGACCTTCACCGGCCTTGCCACGGCGACCGCCGGGACGCTGCCGCCAATCATCATCAACAAGCCGTCGGGCATCCTCAGCCTGGCGGGTCTCATTCGGTCCGCCGCCGGCTGGACCCATGTCGCCGGCACCGTCGCCCCGGGCGCCTCGACCGTCGTCTTCGCCGGCGGCACGATCACCGGCAGCCACGCCCTCAACAACATCGACCTGCGGGCGACGACGACCCTCGCCGCCGGCACGACGCTGACCGTCGGCGGCTCGCTGACCTTCACCGCCGGGGCCGTCAACGGGACCGGCAGCCTGGCTGCCCAGGGTCCGATCACAGAGACCGCGGCGGCCGGCGGCGGTACGGCCACGCTCCTGATCAACGGCGCCCTCGACCAGACCTTCAGCGGCACCGCCAGCCCGGTCGCCGGGAACCCTGCCGCGGGTCGTCATCGACAAGCCGTCGGGGATCCTCAGCCTGGCCGGCACGATCCGGACCGGCGGCGGCTGGACGTACATCGGCGGGTCGCTCGACGCCGGTACCTCGACGGTCGCCTTCGCCGGCGGGACGGTCACCTCCGCCGGAATGGCGTTCCACGATGTCGTGGGCTCCAGCGGCACGACCACGCTGGGATCGGCGATGACCGTCGGCCACGACCTGACGGTCAGCGGCGGGATCTTCACGACATCGTCGTCGAACCATCCCCTGTCGGTTGCGGGCGACGTGACGATCAGCGGCACCGGCAGCCTGCGCGGCAACGCCAGCTCGATCGACGTCCAGGGCAACATGACCGGCACCGCGGGTTTCGTGCCCGGGACGAGCACCGTGACGCTGGACGGATCAGCGGGCCAGGTTCTCGGCGGGCCCGGCGCCTTCAGCTTCTACAACCTGGTCGCGAGCGACCCGGCCGGTGTGGCGATGGCGGCCAATGTCGCGGTGACCAATGTGCTGACCCTGTCCGACGGGCCCCTGACGGTCGGTCCGCATACCCTCACGATCCGAAATGCCCTCGCCGGAACGCCCGCCAACCTGTCGGCCGACGGCACGTCGTCGCTCGTCGTCGCCGGCTCCGGGGTCGGGATTTCCGTGCCGGCGAGCGTTGCTCAGCTCAACGGGCTGACCGTCGACAACGTCGGCGGACTGGCGCTCCAGGGCGATCTCAGCGTCCTCGGAACCCTGGCCCTGACCAACGGCCCGGTTGATGCCGGCCCGTTCACGCTGACGGTCGGCGGTTCTGGCGTGGTCGACGCGGACGGCGGGCCACGTGATCGGCTGGCTCGAGAAGCACGTGCCGGCCGGTGGCCCGATCTCGATCACCTACGAGATCGGCGATGCCATCAGGTACGCGCCCGCAAGCCTCGAGTTCGGCACCGTGACAACGGCAGGCGATGTGCGAGCGCGAACGACGCCGCTGGACCATCCCGACGTCACCAACTCAGGGATCTCGGCCGCCGAGAGCGTGAACCGCTACTGGACCGTGACCAACGACGGTGCCGCGTTCGACGCCTACGACGCGACGTTCACCTTCGTACCGACCGACGTCGACGCCGGCGCCGACACGACGGCATTCGTGGTCGCCAAGCGCGATGGCGCGACGTGGAGCCTGCCGGCAGTCGGGCTGCAATCTGCGACGTCCACGCAGGCACTTGGCATGACCTCGTTCAGTGAGTTCGTACTCGGCGAGCCGACGGCCGACCTCGGTGTCAGCGTCAGCGACGGGGCGGCGACCGTCGTCGCCGGCGACGGGCTGACCCGGACGTATCTCGTTACCGTTGCCAACGCGGGTCCATCGGACGCGGCCGCGGTGAACCTGACCGTGGGCTGGCCGGCCGACTTCAGCCAGGGCGTGATCGCTCCGTCCCAGGGCACCTGCGCACCGCTCGGCGCTGGCCCCGACGTCGATTGCGATCTGGGCGGCCTGGCCGCTGGGGCGAGCGCAACGGTCAGCCTCGACTACTCCGTTCCGGCGACGATCGAGAGCGGTCCCCGGACGATCACCGCCGCAGTCACCAGCGCGACCAGCGACCTCGATCCAGCCGATGACAGCGGGCTCGACACGACCACGGTCGTCGAGGTCGCGGACCTCGTCGTCACCAAGACCGATGGTCACTCGGCCGTCACGGCCGGCGGTCCCGGGGCGATCTACACGATCACCATCACCAACGCCGGCCCGTCCGACGCCGACTCGGTCGCCGTCGCCGACAGCGTTCCTGCACCGTTCATCGCCGCCGCACCGAGCGCCGACCTCGGCGGAGACTGCTCGGCCTCGGTCGGCAACGTCATCAGCTGCAGCCTGCCGGCCAGCCTCGCGGTCGGCGGGACCATGACCGTGGGCATCCCCTACGCGGTCCCGGCGAACGCAGCGATCCAGACCGTGTCCAACAGCGTCGTCGTGATGAGCGACGAGAACCCGACCGGGGTGCCCGCCACCGACCTGACCGCGGTCGGCGACCGTGGCCGACCTCGCCGTCAGCGTCAGCGACGGGGCGACGACGGTTACCGCCGGCGACGGGCTGACCTGGACGTACCTCGTCACCGTCACCAACGCCGGCCCATCCGATGCCGCTGCGGTCGCCCTGACCGCTACCTGGCCTGCCGACTTCAGCCATGGCCAGATCACCCCCTCCCAGGGCAGCTGCGCCCCGATCGGCGCGGGGCCCGACGTCGGCTGCAACCTGGGCACCCTGGCGGTCGGATCGACGGCCGTCGTCAGTCTCGCCTACACCGTCCCGGCGACGAGTGCCGGCGGTCCCCGGCTGTTCGCGGTGGCGGTCAGCAGCCCGACCAGCGACCCCGACCCAACCGACAACAGCGCGCTCGACGCGACGGCGGTGATCACCTCAGGCAGCAACCTGCTGCCGGACACCTCGACCGGATCCCTGGCCCGGTTCGCCGCGGCAACCATCCGTTTCGCCCTGGTGCTGGCGATGGTTATGGTCCTTCTTGGTACCGCCTGGCTTGCCATCCGCCGAAGGCGCGGCGAAGCCCGGTAGCCGAGGCGGGCAGCGCCTGAACGGCCTAGCATTTGGTAGCGTGACAACCAGGCTCGCCGTCGGGATCCCGGCCGTGGCCGCTCACGGCTACCTGGATCGCTGCATCCGGTCGGTGCTGGCCCAGGAGGGAGTGGCACCGGACATCTTCCTCGTCCGGAACGGACCCGCGGTCGATCTCGTGTGCCGGTATTGGCAGGCGCAAGGGCTCGCCGTGCACCGCCCTCGCCACAACCTTGGCGTTGCCGGGGCATGGAACGCGGCCTGCCGCTGGGCGTGGACCCGCGGCCATGATGCGGTCGTCCTCCTGAACGATGACCTGGAACTGACCGACTCGGCCATCCTGGCTCGGTTCCGGGAAGCGGTCGATGCCGAACCGCGCGGTCTCTACTTCCTGACGGGTCGAGGCTTCGGCGCCGCGTGTATGTCGCGTGTCGTGTGGGACGAGCTGGGCCCGTTCGACGAGGGGTTCTGGCCGGCGTACCACGAGGACAACGACATGCACCGGCGAGCGTCGCTGGCGGGCATCCCCTGGCGCGACGTGGCGGGTCACTCCGAGCACTTCGGCTCGGCGGCGATCCGCACGGACCGCCGGCTCGAGGCGCTGAACCACGTGACGTTCCCCCTGACGCAGCAGCGCTACATCGCCAAGTGGGGAGGCTTGCCGGGCGAGGAGCGCTTCTCCCGGCCGTTCGATGGCGGTGCGGAGCAGCGGCCCGTACGGGAGCTGGCCGGACCTGTCGCCTCGGAGCCGGCCAGTGGCCGGGCCCGCATCCCGCCTGCGTCCGTCCGGCCGAAAATGCTCGTGGTCGTCGGCGTACACAACGGGTTCGACCTGCTCGCCGACAGCCTTGGCCGTCTCGTGGAGTCGACCGTCGAGGCGGACGTGCTGCTGATCGACAACGCCTCGGATCGACCGCTCCGTGACGAACGCTGGCTGCCCGCGGGATTGCGGATCAAGCGGAACGAGAAGAACGTCGGGACCTACCCCCTCTTCGCCCAGGCGATGTCGCTCGGCCGGCGTTGGGACGTCCTGGCAGTCCTCCATTCCGACCTGTGGGTCCACGAGCGCGGGTGGGACGTGCGCGTCCGCGAGGCGTTCGAACGGGACGAGCGCCTGGGGCTGCTGGGGTTCGTCGGGTCGGACGAGATCGACGGATCCGGCGGTCGCGGCCAGGGGACGATGCTGAACTTCTCGGGCGTCGGCATGGCCAGCCCGGCGGAGGATCACGGCCGCCGGGTCGCCGACCTTCGACGAGCGGCCGTGGTCGACGGCTGCGCGATGATCCTACGTCGCCAGGCGCTCGAGGACATCGGCATCCGGCCCGACTTCCCGCCGCATCATTTCTATGATCGCCTCATCTCGTGCCAGCTCATCGAGGCGGACTGGCACATCGGCGTGCTCGGTGTCGCCTGCGATCACCTCGGCAACCAGACGGCCGGCCGGCAGCCGGGCTGGCTGGCTCTTGCAGAAGACTGGGGGCGAGCGCACGGGATCCCCGCTCACCCGGCCGGTTGGGATGCCGCGGTGTACCAGGAGGCCGAGCGCCAGTTCCTCACCGAGTGGCGCGACACGAAGCAATTCATTCCACTCCGAGTCCTCGTCGACGGGTCCGTTCATCGCCCGGGCTGAACCGGAACGCGGAGCGAATGGACCGGCGTGCGGATCGTTGACGGGTCGCCGGCTGCTGCGTTGACATTCGCCGCTAGGATTGGCAGTGGCATCGACGAGTCGGCGAGCACCCGGGCGGCCGGGGCACACGATCCGCCACGGAACATCGTTTACGCGGGACGACGATGAAGATCCTCTGGATGTCCGACAGCCCAACCTCCCCGTCCGGCTTCGGCAACGTCTCCAGGTTTGTCTGCGAGGGCCTCGCCGAACGGGGTCATGACGTGGCCATCGTTGGCTGGCAGATGCGCGGCCAACCCGAGCCCTGGCGCGGCTGCACCCTGTACCCGACGCGATTCGACACGTTCGGCGCCGACGTCCTGCTCGGCTACCTGCAGCGCCTCAAGCCCGACGTCCTCGTCACGCTGGCCGACGTCTGGTGGCTGACGTACATCGCCAACCCGACGATCACGGGCTTCCTCCGGGCTGCCGAGATTCCCTGGGCGCTCTACTACCCGATCGACGGCGACCTGGGCGAGGGGGCACTGCCGGCGAGTTGGGTCCGGATCCTGGAGCGCGTCGACATCCCGATCGCCATGAGCCAGTACGGGCGTGACGTGACACTCGCGAACGGCGTCATCCCGGAGTACGTCCCCCACGGCGTGGATACCACCGTCTTCCGGCCGCCGGCCGACCGGGAGGCCGCCAAACGGCGACTTGGCTACGAGGGGCGCTTCGTCGTCCTGTCCGACGCCCGGAACCAGCCGCGCAAGTTGCTGCCCCGGCTGCTGGAGATCTTCGATCGCTTCGCGCGGGATCGGGCGGACGTCATTCTTCACCTCCACTGCGATCCGAGCGACCCAGCCGCGCGCACGGCCGAGTACTACTACGACGTCGCCGCCGACGTCGAGCTGCTCGGCCTGGGGGACCGGGTGCGGTTCACCGACGGGATGTCGATCGAGGGCGGCCTGCCGATCGAGGACCTGGCGGCCATCTACCAGGCCGCCGACGTCCACCTGCTCGCCTCGTGGGGCGAGGGCTTCGGTCTGCCGACCCTGCAGGCTGCGGCCGCGGGCGTCGTGCCGATGGCTGCCGACTACTCGGCCAGCCGCGAGCTCGTGAGCGGCCATGGCGAGCCGATCAGGGTGGCTGCGTTCGTGCCGGATCAGTTCGGGCTGCGGCGCGCCCTCATCGACATTGACGACGCCGTCGCGCCGGCTCGATCGCCTCTATTCGGACCGTGCGCTGCTCGCGACGAAGTCGGCCGCTGCCCGGGCGTTTGCCGAGGGATACGACTGGCGGCAGCTCCTGCCTCTCTGGAGCGATCTCCTCGAGGCCGCGTTGCCGGCGGCCCGTCGGCGGATGACCGAGGTCCCCGCATCGACGCTCCGAATCCGGTCGACCGGAGAGGGGACCCGGGTCGATGGCGGCCTGCCCGCCGACGTCAGCCGGACGCTGGAAGACGTTGTCCGCCTGCCCGACGGCGCGAGCGCCGTCGTGAAGGTCGTCGCGAGCGAGGCGGGTCGCCTGGCGGCCGAGGTGATCCGCGATGGCTCCGCGTTCACGGCCGACGAGTTGAGCGTGCCGGTCACGCTGCCGTCCGCCGACCCCGGGCTGGTCGATCGACGGCGACGCGGCTGCGTCCACGTCGCGAGCGCCGCGGATGCGCCGCTCGTCTGGGCCATCGCCAGGGTCTTCCCCGCCATCACCATCTGGTCGTCGCGGCCGGTCGACCTCGGGGTCAGCCCGTTCACCGGCGATCCCGTTCAGCCGACGTTCGTCCCGATGGGCATGCCGGGCTGGCGAGCTCATCTCGCGGCGAGCGTGCTGGCACTCGATCTGGGCGGCGTGGCGCCCGAGCTGCCGCGACTGGCAGCCGAGCTGGGCGTGCCCTCGATCGGTCTCGCGGGTCTCGGTGACCAGGGGGCGCTCTGGCCGAGTCTGAGCCTGCCGGACGCAGATCCACTTGCGGCGCGCCCGGCTCGCCCGCGCGCTCCTGACGGACCCGCTCCATGCGGCCCATCTCGTCGCGACCGGCACACGAGCGGCTCGCGGGGCTTCCACCGCTGGTCCCAGTCGGAGCCACCGCCTGATGACCGTCCAGCTGTATCTCGTCCAGCCGATCGGGGAGCGGGACGATCCCACACGCGAGTCGATCGGCGAGTTCATCTCCGAGCGTGGTGGCTTCGTGCTCATGGCAACGTCCTACGGCTCGCTCATCGTCGCCTTCGACGATCAACACCTGCCGGCCGTGAAGGCCCACCACCTGGTCGAGTTCGTCGGCGGCGTGACGCTCGATCCGAACGGGCCGCAGGCGGAGGCCCTGACGCGGGTCTTCGCCGAGAACGTCGCGCTCCAGCTCGCGAGCCGCCCCGCGGCCAGCGTCAGCCCGCTGCCGCCGCCCTTCTCGACGGCCCACATGCCGTCTGTCCCGCCGGGCTCGGCGCCCCTGCGCTGGCCGGTCCGGACCGCCGAGGGAGGTGATGACGAAGGCTTCTAGCCCCGCATGTTGGCGCTACGTACCCGAGGGAGGATGACGAATGTCAATCGGCCAGGAACTCCTCAACGTCCCGTTCCCCGAGATGGTGTTCAAGCTCGCGAACGCCATCGCGTCGGGGCAACGACGCCTCGACGCGGCATCGATCGAGACCGCGCGGGCCCTGGCGAAGGCCAAGGTCCAGGTCATCCCTGAGATCTTCGAGATCATCGAATTTGGTAGCACGAAGACGTTCGGCGGCGTCCCCGTCACAGGGATCAACGTCCGGAGCGAGCTCGGCGACACGGCCAGCTACACGCTCCTCCAGGCCGGCCTGCTGCCGACCTTCTACCAGTTCACCGAATCGATCATCGAGGTCAAGGTCTCGATCTCCTACCGGACCTCGTCGTCCTCGGAATTCGAGTTCGGGGCCTCGCTGGAGGTCTCGGCCGAGGCGAGCGCCGGCTTCCTCTTCGGCTCGGGCTCGGTCTCGTCGACCTTCGCATCGCACGTGAACTACAAGAATTCCTCGACCTACTCCTATTCGGCGGAAGGCTCGAGTCTCTTGCGCACCACGATCAAGCCGGTCCCACCACCGGCGAGGCTCATCCCGCGGTTCATCACCGTCGACGCGACCAAGGTCCCGCCGACCGTCACGATCCAGCAGTAGCCGCGTAGGCCGCGCGGGCCCCGTGGCCGTTCACGTCACGCCCATCAGGCCGTCCTGGACGCCAGGCGGCCCGGCGCCGGAGTTCGTCGTCGATACCGGCGGACTCCGGTGCTTCGGGATGCGTTCACGCCGATCCCCACAGAATTCCGGCAGCGAGTTGTAAGGCAGCGATGGCCTTCTCGAGGCAGGAACAGGAGCGACAGCGTCAGCGCGAAGAGACGCGCCGACAAGAAGCGCTTGCGCGCCGACAGGAGGAGGACCGTGAGCGCGCACGGGAAGAAGCCCGCCGGGAAGGGGCACGCCAGGAGCGGCTAGCTTTCGAAGCCGAGCTTGAGGCGACTCGTGTGCGGCGCGAGGCGATCATGGCCCGGCTCCGCGACGGGCGTCGCCGCGAGCGTGAAGCCGCCGATCGCCTTTCCGCCCTGCGATTGGGGGTCCTCGACCGCATCCGGGAGGACCAGCAGGAACAGAAGCGTGCCGCCGAAGCGGCCGCGGAGCGCCGCGAGCGGCTACTGGAGGCGACCGTCGAGGCGAGGCGCCTCGAGGAGCTGGAGGCACGGCGCGAAGGGGAACGGGTCGCCGGTGCGGCGGAGGCCCGTCGGGAGGCGGCCCAGGCAGCCCGAATCGCCACCGAGCGGAAGGCGGCCCTCCAATCCGAACGTCGCGCTGCGGCGCGGGCCGCCCGCGCCGCAGACCCCCGAGACGCGTCGAGCGGCGCCGGTGCCGACGAGTCAGGAAGCGCCGCCGACGATCGAGCCCGGGCAGAGCAGCGCGTCAAGGCCCGGAATGACCGTGCGGAGCGCGCCAGGCGCGACGCCGAAGCCGCGGATCGTGCGACGGCCGCTCGGGACGCGAGCCGCGCGGCCCGCCTCGAAGAAGCCAGATCGACCCGCCAGGCCGAGGAGCGCGAGACCGCTGCCCGCGCGCAGGCCGCGGCCGATGCCGCGGCGGAGCGACGTGCCGCAAACGCGGCGGCGCGCCGGCAGACGGATCTGCTCGAGCAGGCGCGCGCCGCCTCCGCCGCGGATCATCGAGAAGCCGAGCGGGCGGCCCGGACCAGCGCCGAGCAGGCGGCCGAGCGGCGTGAGCGCCAACGCGCGGAGCGCCTGTCGGCCGAACGGACGGCGGAGCTGCGAGAACGATCGCGCCAGGATCGCCGTACGGCGCGCCCGCCAGGAGCGGCCGCGCCAGCCGCGCCTGCGCGGGAGCCGCTCAACGATCCGATCCCGAGCGGCGCCCTGTCCGGGTCCTTGCCCTGGCTCCGGGTCGAAGGGGCACGACTTTTCACGATCGCGGGGCATCCGGTCACGCTCCGGGGCGTAAACGTGCCTGGCCTCGGGCCGCCTGGTCGGGAACACGATCTCGTCGCCGCCGGCCTGGACGAACCGGGCCTCGATTCGCTGCTCGGTCTCGGCGTCAGGGCAGTGCGTGTGCCCATCGATCGTGACCGCATCCTCGTCGGAGCGGGAGGGCGGAGCGGCCTCGACCACGTCGTCGAGCTCGACCGGATCGTCGAACAGGTGGCGTCCCATGGCGCGTACACCGTCCTCAGCCTCCGCACGCTCGGGGATGCCACGTTCGGCACGCTCCCCGATGGATCCGGCGGCCGGGTGCCGAACGAGGTTGCTCCTCGGCCCGACTACGACTGCATCGGCCTGTGGCGCGCGCTGGGCGAGCGATACGCGGACGAGCCGGCGGTCCTGTTCGACCTGTTCGCCGCGCCGCATGCGGCGCTGCCGGACGACCTGACCGGCCTGGACGCCGATTGGGACCGCTGGTCACTCTGGGTGCGCGTCGCGGTCGCCGAGATCCACCGGGTTCATCCTCGCGCCGTCTGCATCGTGGCGGGCTTGGGCTGGGGGACGGACCTCGGCGGCTTCCCGATCCTCGGTACGGCGAACGAGCCCATACCGAACCTCGTCTACGGCGCGACCGTCTCGGGCGACCGTCCAGGGCCGCCGCTCCGAGCGCTGGCCGGCCGGCTACCGATCCTCGTGACGGAGCTCGACGTTCCCGCGGCCGCCTTCGCGACACGCGCCGCGGCGCTCGCCGCCCTCGGCATCGGCTGGCTCGCCACCGCGCGTACCGATCGGCCGTTCGTCGCTCCGGCCCGCGGTGGCCGGCTCGAACCAACCGTCCTCGGCACGTCGATCCGACGCGTCATAACCGCCATCCCCGAACGCCCGCTCGTCGAGCCGCTGCGGCGGCCCCCTGCCGGGCTCGCCGCCGCCATCTAGCCGTTAGGAGAGGGAATCCCATGGGCATCGGCAAGGACCTCCTCGACATCCCGTTCGCGGAACTGGTCCGGAATCTCGCGTTCGCCATCGCGGAGGGCCAGCTCGAGCTCGACCGCAGCTCGATCGCGACGCTCCAGTTCCTGATGGACCCGCAGAACAACGTCAAGATCATCCCCGAGATCTCCGAGGTCATCGAACCGGCCGTCCGAACCGTGCCGGTCACGGGCTCTGCGCCGATCGCTGTGACGGGCGTGACGATCCGGGCCAGCGGAGCCCAGCCAGTCGAGATGAGCCTCCTCCAGGCCGGCCTGTTGCCGACCTTCTACCAGTTCACGGAGGCGACGATCGAGGTCAAGCTCTCGATCACGATGAAGGAGACCGAGACGAAGGAGACGGGTGGCAGCACGCCGATCGGCCGGCGAACGAGCAAGTTCGCTGCCCTCGTATTCGGGTCTCCCGTGGACTACCGGACCGCGAACACCTACTCGTACGCGGCCCAGGGCTCCAGCGTCCTGCGGGCCACGATGCGCCCGGTCCCGCCACCACCCCGACTGATCCCCAGCACGGTGACGATCAACACGCTCGTCACGCCGCCCACCGTGATCCGGAACGATAGCTGAGGAAACGACGATGTCGAACGGATCCCAACGGATTGCCGAACTCCTGTCCACCCCGATGGAGGCCGCGATCGTCGGCCTCGCCGTCGGGATCGCCCGTGCCCAGCGAGAGCTCGACCGGCACTCGATCGAGCTCCAGCGCGAGATCGACGAGGACCCGGAGCTTGCCGAGCTCGGCCTCCACGCCACGTGGTACCAGATGCCGCGGGCCGAGCTCGAGCTGACGATGACGATCACGCTCGAGGAGGAGACGGCCGCGCCATCGCCGCCGCCGATCGGAGCCGGCCCGATCAGGCCGTCCCGGTTCCTCGCCGAGAACCGGCTCCACGCCATCCGCCTGACGCCGGTCAACGCGTTCTACAAGAACCAGTTCGACTACGACGTGACAGCATCGAGCAAGCTCAAGCTGACGTTCGTGCCGGTCCCGCCGCCGGTGGGAGACACCGTCGCGCCTGCCCGCATGACACGCGACGAGGTCGTCGGCATCGCCGGACCCAAGCTGAAGAACGAGTCCGACACACGCGTGAGCGCGAACTTCAACGGCCAGGCCCGGCTGTGGTTCGTCCTCGAGTATCGACTCGATGGCGATGTCGTCGACCGGCGGGCCCTGGTCGTCATCGACGACGAGACCGGCAACATCATCAAGACGGATCCCTGAGGCGCACGATGGATGAGCTGAAACGCCTGATCGAACTGCTCAGCAGCGCCCTCGACGATCTCGAGAGGCTGCGCGGCGCAATTGACACGTTCCGGCAGGCCGACACGCGCGAGCCTCCCTCAGCTGCGAGCGGCCGTCAAGGTGCTCCTCGATCGGGTCGAGGAAAGCCACGCGTCTCTCCGCGCCGGTCTGGCCGAGTCGGCCGAGATCGGCAAGCGCCTGGATGCCCAGGGCGGGGAACCGGTCGCCGGCGTACCGGCGACGGATCTGGCGAAAGGCTTCCGGGAAGTCATCCAGTCGATCCAGCGGGAGGTCGACGATGCCGAAGACAGTGACGTGGGCACGATCATCAAGAGCATGGACGTCGAGCTGAAGGGCCTGATCGTCGTCGACAGCAAGGGGCCGAAGGTCGTGCCCCCCGCCCCTGGCCAGTCGATCGACGCCAACCAGCTGTCCACGATCAGGATGTCGTTCGCATCGGTGCCGCGCGAGCGCCCGACCAAGCGCGAGCCCAGGTGATGCAAGGGTGACCGAGCGCGATCGCGACGGCGTGGAGGAGATCGCCGAGCTGCGAAACGCCCTGGCCACGCTCATGGGTCGGAACATCGAGCTCGAGCAGCGCATCGAGACGCTCGAGCGGGAACGCAACGAGCTCGGCGTCGACGAGGTGGCGCGGTCGCTCGTGCGCTCGGCGCGCGTCGCCGCGGTCGAGATGTCCGACGCCGTCGCGGACGAGCCCGGCGTGCGTTACGTCATCCCCCGGCTCGACGTGGAGATGCGCGGAATCGTCGGCCGGCGCGGCGATGGATTCGGGATTCGATTCCCGGGACCCGAGGAACGCTCGGCCGCACCGGCACTCTCGACCATCTCGATGTCGGTCGCCCATGTCCCGGCCCCGCCCGTCGACCGGGAGCACGAGCGGTTCCGAACGGGGCTCGAGGCAGCCCAGGCCACGCTGTCCGCGTGGGCACCCGATCGTGGTCGGAAGGCGGCCGGCGAAATCGCCGCCCAGTCGACCCACCTGTTGGGCCTGCGATCGCGGTGGGGCGACGCCGAGACGGTCGCCGGCATCGTTGCCCTGGCGGAGGCCTTCGGACGGTTCGAGACCCAGGCGAGCGGAGATCTGGAGCCTGCCGCGCGAGATCGTCTCGCCGGATCGGCCAAGGCCCTGTCCGCGCTGGCGCGGCGACTCAGCGCAGCGGGCCGCGCCTCGCCGGAGGACCTGGACGCGATCGGATCGGCCCTGGCCGAGCTGGCCGACGCCGTCGGCAAGACGGACAGGTAACCGGCCACTTGCTGCCGCGGCGACGGCGTTCCTCGCGAACGGAGGTTCGTCGAGTCAGGCGCGCGAGCCGAGGGCGGCCACGGCGAGAGCGGCGGCGGCGTCGACCGTCCGTTGCGCGTTGCCCTTCCCGAGGCTGATCATCGTCGCGCCGTAGCCGAGGATGGGTGCGGCGTCGACGAGGACGGCGATTGCGGCAATGGCGGTCTCGACGCTCATGCCCCCGGTCTCCGGGAATGTCACCGCCCAATCGCCGGCGGCATCCAGGCAGTCATGGTCGAACGCAACGTAGAAGCCGTCGACCGATCGGCCGACCGCGGTTGCCCAGGCGGCGAAGGCCGCCATGCCCGCATCGGTTGCGAGCATCCCCGGCCCGAAATGAGCTATCGAGCTCTCGGCCAGCTGCCGTGCCTCCGCCTCGTCGAGCGCCTGTCCGCCCAGGAGCACACAGTCCTCCTCGCGAACCGTCGGAGCGACGTACGCTGCAAGCAGGTCCGCGTCGCCCCTGCCGCAGGCCATCGCAAACGACATGCCCCAGACGTTGCCCGACGGCGTCGTGTCCGGCGTGTTGAAGTCGCCATGACCGTCGAACCAGGCCAGGGCGACCCGAGCGCCCGGCCGCACCTGCCGGAGCGCGGCGACAGCTGCCGGATGAACCGTGCAGTCGCCGCCGATCACGAACAGCCTCGCGTCTCGACCGGCCTCGCCCAGCACCTCCGCAAGGCGATCGCGAATCCGAGGCAGGGCATTGACGATGAGGCTGCGGTTCTTCGCCCGACGGTCTGCGTCCTCTCGCATCGCGGGGTCGATCGCGATGTCGCCCGCATCCTCCAGGACGCCGGCGGCCCCGATACCCCGGGCGACCTGGTCGAGCAGACCGCGCTCGCGAAGATCCGCCGGTGCCGTCGTCATCCCCGCGACGTCACGCTCTTGCCCCGGCAACCAGCCACCGAGTGCGACCGGCACGCCGATCGCGACAATTGGAAATGCGGTCGCTCCGCCCTCAGCCATCACCCATCGCTCCATCAGCGTATTTCATCCGGAGGTCGGCCATGATCACGGAGCTGTTCCCGATCCTGACGACGCCCGATCTGGATCGGGCACTCGCCTTCTACCGAGACCTCCTCGGCGGCACGGTGACGTTCGAGTTTCCGGCTCCCGACGGCAAGCCGGGCTACGTGGGACTCGATCTCGGGTCGTCTCACCTGGGCATCGGTCGCGACCCGACAGCCGAGGCTCCGCCCGGGCCCAGAGCGATCAGCCTGTGGGCGTACGTCGACGACTGTGACGCAGTCGTGGCTCGGTTGCGCGAGGCAGGGGTCGCGATCATCGAGGAGCCGGCCGACCAGGCATGGGGCGAACGGATCGCTCGCGTGCGGGACCCCGACGGCAACGAGGTGATCATCGGCGCCAGATCGGGCCGGGGCTAAACTTGACGGTGCGGGACGCGACGGGCCCGCGGCAAGGGTCGCGACGTCTCCGCCACGCGAAGCGGGCGAGCGGCCATGACGCGACTACGGCACGACCTCAATTTCGTCTCCAGCGCCGGCCTCATCCTGAGCGGCCTCACCACCGGCATCACCGGGATCGTTGCTGACCTGTGGGATCTCAACGACTTCTGGTATCACACGGTCTCGGGCTACGTGATGGGCGGCTTCGCCCTCCTCCACGTCGCACTCAACTGGGGCCGGCTGGTCGGCTACGCGAAATTCAGGCTGCGCAGTCTGTTGCCTGGCCGTGGCAAGTCCGTGCCGGCAAGAGCCGTCACCGCCGGGGCGGGCCGCACCGTGCACCGTGCCCCGCGACCCGGTACCGGTCGAGCCTGTTCAGTCGCTTGCACGCGCCTCCCTGTCGCGGCGGGGCCTGCTCGGGCTCGCAGTGGGCGGCGTGGGCGGCCTGCTTCTCGGCCGCGGCCTCCGCCCCGCGCCGCCGATCCCGGCCGGCTCGGATGTCGGTGTCATCTACCACCAGTGGAGCAAGCCCGGCGTGATTGACGCCCTGGGCAGCGTCGCCAATTGGGGCCAGTCGGTCGAGCTGTACAAGGCCTATCCGGGCGCCACGGTCGTCGCTCTCCCGCCGCCGAACCTCGATGGCGGAATGCCCGCTGCCCAGGCCATGGCCGCCCGCCGCTCAACGCGTTCGTACTCGAGCCAGCCGATGAACGCGGCGGAGCTCTCGCGGTTCCTGTTCCTGACCGGCGGGATCAGCGCCGACAGGTTCGGGAACGCTCGTCGGACGGCGCCGTCGTCGGGCGCGTTGTACCCGATCGAGGTCTATCCGATCGTCCACAACGTGGACGGCGTCGAGCGCGGCGTCTACCACTATGCCTACCGGGAGCACGCACTGGAGCTCGTCCGGGCCGGGGACATGCGCGGCCGGGTGGTCGAGCAGGGCCTGGGCCAGGAGTTCCTCGGGCAATGCGGCGCTGTCCTGTTCGTGACGATGATCCTCCAGCGGATGCGCCCGAAGTACCAGGATCGAAGCTACCGGTACGGACTGCTCGAGGCGGGCCACCTCGGCGAGAACGCCTACCTGGCGGCGACCGAGACCGGCCTTGGCGCCTGCGGCATCGGCGCGTTCATGGACGACCCGATGAACGAGATGCTCGGCGTCGACGGGGTCGAAGAGGCCGTCGTCTACATGCTGGCCGTCGGCCACCCGGCGGCGGCCTAGGCGCAGGACGACCTGGCAGCCCTGCCCAGTGGCTTCGAGGGTCGTTCCGTCGTGAGGCGAATGTCGAGCGCTCTGGCGATCGCGTCCAGGAGGGCCTCCGGGTCAGGATCGGGCTCGCCCGAGACGTCGAAGGCGCGGCCCGCCCGCAGGGTCGCGAAGCCGTGGACGGCGGACCAGGCGACCGTCTCGGCTCCGGCCCGTCGCTCGACGGGCATCGCACCGGTCGCGACGAGCTCATCCAGCGCCGCGGCCAGCACATGCCACGGATTCGGATCCTCCGACTCGCCCCTCGGCGGCTGCGATTGGCAGAAACGCCGCTGCGAGGAGGTTCGGGTGTTCCTGGGCGAATTGGATGTACCCGCGCCCGATCGCAAGGAATCGCCCAATCGATCGTGTGCGAGGATCGGTCTCCTTGACTCCTTCGATCTCGAGGAGCATCCGTCGGGCGAGGTCCAGGCGGGCACCGGCGCCGACCTCTCCGAGAAGCGCATCGCGGTCGGGGAAGTGACGGTAGATCGCCGCCGGGGACACATCGAGACGGCGCGCGACTTCGCGGAGCGTGACCGCGTCCGGTCCGCCCGATCGAGCGAGCTCGCGGGATTCGGTCAGGATGGCTCGGCGGAGGTCGCCATGGTGATACGTCGGGCGGGCCATGCCGCCTATCGTAGCCGATAATGTTGACACCGTTCACTTGATCCGTCATGCTGTCGATGTAAACACCGTATACATAACCAAGCAGAGTGCGAAGGAGTCGGACCAATGCCAGAGCCTGAAGTGCACGTCGTCGCCGGTCTCGGGCCGGTTGGGCGAGCCGTGATCGACGAGTTGGTCGGTCGTGGCCTTCGCGTCCGGGCCGTCGCCCGCCATGGCGCGCCGGACCTGCCGTCAGCCGTTGAGATGGTCCAGGCAGACATCACCGACGAAGCCGCAGCGCGTCACGCTCTTGCCGGAGCGGCGGTCGTCTATCACGCCGCCTCGGCGCCCTACCATCGCTGGCCCGAGCTCCTGCCGCCGCTCATGAGGGGAGTGATCGCGGGTGCGAAAGCGGCGGGCGCTCGCGTCGTCTACGCCGACAACCTCTACGCCTATGGCCCGGTCGACGGGCCACTGACCGAGGACCTGCCGTCGCGCGCCACGGGTCCGAACGGTCGGGTTCGGGCCGCACTCGCCGACGAGCTGATGGAGGCCGACGGGTCGGGAGCGTTGCGCGCCACGATCGGGCGGGCTTCCGACTACTACGGCCCGCTGGGGCGCCTGTCGACCGCCGGCGAACGTCTCTTCGTCCCGGCGCTCCGCGGGAAGGCCGCCCAGGTTCTCGGCAATCCGGACCTGCCGCACACGCTCACCTACCTCGCCGACTTCGCTCGAGGCCTGGTGACGCTGGGAACACGCGACGAGGCACTCGGCGAGGTCTGGCACCTGCCCAGCGCCGAGACCCTGACGACGCGGAGCTTCGTGGAGCGGGTCTACGAGGCGGCCGGACACCCGGCCAGGCTCAGCGTGATGCCGTCGCCCCTGCTGGCGATCGCTGCGCTGGTCAGCCCGACGCTTCGGGCGGTCAAGGAGCAGCAGTACCAGCGCGAGCGGCCGTGGATCGTGGACCACTCGAAGTTCGCCCAGGCGTTCGGAGCCGAGGTGACACCCCACGGTGAGGCAATCGCTCGCACGCTCGCCTGGTGGCAGCAGGAAGAGCGGTCGGCGGCGTCGGAGCAGGTCTCGGCTCGAGACTAGCCCTTCAGCGCTCCGCTCAGCCCGGGGCCGCGCAGGAAGAGCCGCTGGAACAACAGGAACAGCGCGATCGGGATCACGCTCGAGATCGTCAGGGCGGCGATGAAGATGGCCAGATCGGTCGTCGGCTGGAGGGTCGGAAGGCGGACCGACAGTGGTTGCAGGTCGGGGTCGCGCAGGACCAGCAGGGGCCACAGGTAGTCCTTCCACGTCGCGATCACGGCGAAGACCGAAACGACGCCGATGATCGGGCGCGACATCGGCAGCACGATCAGCCAGAACAGCTGGAACGGACCGGCGCCGTCGACCCGGGCGGCGTCGAAGATCTCACGCGGCAGGTTGTCGAAGAACCGCTTGATGATGATGACGTTGAAGGCGCTGGCGCCCGCCGGGAGCCAGACGGCCCAGAACGTGTCGATCAGACTGAAATGCAGGATCGGGACATCGACAACGGTCAGGTACAGCGGGACGAGCAGGACGATCGACGGGACGAACAGGGTCGCCAGGACCAATCCCGTCAACACGCGGTGGAACCGCGGGCGCAGGACCGACAACGCGTATCCGGCGGTCGTGGCGACCACGATCTGGACGATCCACGACCCGACGGCGATCCAGACGGTATTGAGGAGATAGCGGTCGATGTGGGTCCGCGTCCAGGCCGTCGCGAAGTAGCTCAGGTCGAAGCCGTTGGGCCACAGCGCCATCGGCGTGCGAATCGTGTCCTGGGTGGGCGTGATCGACGACTTGAGCATCCAGAGCAGCGGGCCCAGCCCGACGATCAACAGGAAGATCAGGGTGGCTGCCTCGACAAGGCGGAGGGTCCAGCGGACGCGGCGCCGTCGCCGATCTGCTGTCGAGACGATGCCCCGGTCCGCCTGTGGGCGGGTGCCGGCCCGGCGTCCGGCGGCGCACGAGCGACCTCATGACGAGGTACTCCAGGACCGGGTCAGCCAGAAGTAGCCCGCGGTGAAGACCCCGAGGAACGCGGCGAGCATGACGCTGAGCGCCGCGGCCATCCCGTATTCGCCACCGAGGCTGTTCTGGAAGGCGTACTTGTAGATGAGCAGCAGCACCGTCGTCGTCGAGTTCGCCGGCCCACCGCCGGTGAACAGGAACGGCTCCGTGAAGAGCTGGGCCGTGGCGATGAGCTGGAGGATGAGGGTCACGAAGAGGACCCCGCGCAACTGGGGCAGGGTCACGTGCCAGATCTTCTGGCGGATCGACGCGCCGTCGACCTCGGCCGCGTCATACAGCTCCGGCGGGACGCTGAGCAGGGCCGCGAGGTAGATGATGACCGTCGCTCCCGCCGCCGCCCACGTCGCCTCGATGACGATCGACGGCATCGCGCTCGTCGCGCTCTGGAGCCACGTCAGGGGCCCGAGCCCGACCCAGCCGAGGATCGTGTTGAACACGCCGTTCGGGCTGGCGTCGAAGAAGAACCGCCAGAGGAGGACACAGACGACCGGCGGCACGACCACGGGCAGGTACGCCAGCGCACTGAGGAGACCCTTGGCCCGGGCCTCGCTCATGATCACCGCGAGCACGATTGGAATCGGGAACCCGATGACCAGGGCCAGCAGAGCGAAATACGCGGTGTTGCTGACGGCCGTGCTGAAGAGCGGATCCGCGAGGACCCGGGCGAAGTTTTCCATGCCGACGAATGTCGGCTCCGAGACGAGGTTCGTCTCCTGGAGGCTCATCACGAACGCCCGGACGATCGGGAACCACGAGAACAGCCCGAAGATCACGAGCAACGGCAGGACGAAGACCAGCGTGCTCAGCCCATCGCGGCTGAACCGTGCGCGTACTCTCGGCCAGCGCCGGCTCGCCGCCGCCATCACGTCACGGTCAGCGTAGGTACGCACCTCGTCGGCTGCCTCCGTGCGGCCTGGGACGCCCCGCCCGACGAACACCCTCAGGACGGGACTCCGTCGATTGTGATCGAGAGGGCCCGGGGGGAGTCGGGCCCTCTCGATGTATGGGTTATCAGCCCTGGTCGAGGATGGTCTGGACCTGTGCGTTGGCCGCATCGAGCAACGCGTCGATGTTGGCGTTCTGGTCGGTCAGGACCGCCTGCACGACGGGGTCGAGAGCAGCGTAGAGCTCCTGCGTGTGGGAAGCCGGCTCGTTGACCAGCTGCTGATCGAAGATGTTGTCGGTGAAGTACGTCATCTGTTCCGTCGGGACGTTGATGTGGTCCTTGATCCAGATCTGCGACTGGTCGTATGTGGCCTTGTCGAAGATCGGCAGGGCCGGCACGCCGACGGGCTGATTGTTGGCCTTGAGCGCCTCGGCATCGGCCACGGCGCCTTCCTCGGTCAGGAGCTTGTTCATGTAGTACCAGTCGATCCAGGTGACCGCCGCGTCGCGCTGGTCTTCGGTGGTCGCGACGTTGACCGCGGCGAGGGTTCCGCCGCCGAGGACGCCGGCGTTCGGGTCGCCCGCGAGCGGGATCGTCGTGACTCCGTAGTCTTCGGCCTTCAGGCCGTTGTTCTGGACCATCGCCGTGTAGAGGTCGGAGCCACCGGTGAACATGCCGATCTGGCCCGCGGCAAATGCCTGGTTGATGGAGCCCCAGGCGTAGTCGAACGTCGAACCCATCGAGTTGTCGGTCCAGCGGAGATCCTTGAGGTACTGCAGGGCGCTCTTGGTGGCGGAGTTGTTGAGGGTGGCCTGGACCTTGCCGTCCTCGCCGACCTCCTGCACTCGACCGCCGCGGGCGTACGTCGCCGTGGTCAGCTGCCAACCGCCGGTGTTCTCGGTGGCCATCTCGGCGAAGCCGGCCTTTCCCGTCTTTTCGGCGATCGTCTTCGCGGCTGCCCGGACCTCTTCCCACGTCGTCGGCGGCTTGTCCGGATCAAGACCGGCCTCCGTGAAGATGGTGCGGTTGTACGTCAGTGACATGGCGTAAGCGGCGATCGGCACGGCCCGGATCGAGCCGTCGTCGCCCTGCCCGTTCACGAGCACATTCGGGTTGAACTTGTCCGCATACGGAAGCGCCCGAACGCGCGAGTCGATGTTGACGATCTGGTCCTGGGCGATCAGGCCCTTGCCATCGGTGAACGGGATCGTGAAGACGTCCGGAAGGGTGCCGGCGGCCAACGCCGCCGTGAAGGTCGGAGCTGTCCAGTTGTACTCCTCTGGATCGACCGTGATCCAGGGATACTTGGCCTGGAACTCATCGATCTGACGGTTCAGGGCGTCGGCGGCTTCCTGCGTGGCCCCCGGCCGGAGCACGCCGACCGTGATGGTGACGGGCTTGCGATCTGCACCGCTCGGTGCGGCACTGGCGCTTCCGGCAGGCTGGCTCGCCGGAGCCGCGCTCGGGCTGGGCGATGCAGCGGTGCCGCACGCACCGACCAGGGCGGCGCCTGCCAGCCCCACCAGGGCCAGGCGCACGAATGAACGGCGCTGTGTCCGAATCATTCCTTCTCTCCTCACTTGCTGGTGTGCCGCGGAAGACGCTCCCGGCATGGCACGTTGTGTCGATTGGTCGCGGACTTCTCTCTGATTCGTCACTGCATCCCTATCCCCCTCGATCGGCGGCGGGCACAGATGACGGCGGTCGCAGCCAGGCGGTGGCATCCGATGGCAGGCAGCCATCGACGATCTCGGCGCTCGTGAGCAGGATCTCCGCGTGGGGCGGAAGCGCGACAGCGGCGCCGGACAGGTTCGTGATGCTCACGAATTGGTCGCCACGGCCGAAGACAAGCAGTTCGCCGTCGGACGGCAACCAGGCCATCGGGCCGTCGCCCAGCCCCGGCTCGGTTCGACGGATCGCGAGCGCCCGTCGGTACAGGTTGAGCATCGAGCCCGGATCGTGGTGCTGGGCTTCGACCGTGAGGTCGACCCAACGGGCCGGCTGCGGCAGCCATGGCTCCTCGCGGGCCCCCGCCGGGCTGAATCCGAACGGTGCCCCGCTGCCGGACCACGGCAGCGGCACCCGGCAGCCGTCACGCCCGGGGTCGGTGCCGCCGGACCGGAAGTACATCGGATCCTGGAGGCGGTCCACGGGGAGGTCGTCGACCTCGTCCAGGCCCAGTTCGTCGCCCTGGTAGAGATAGAGCGAGCCCGGCAGGGCCGCCGAGAGGAGGGCGGCGGCCCGGGCGCGTCGCCTGCCGAGCTCGACATTGGTCGGCGTGCCGTGTCGCTTGGTCGCAAACGCGAAGGACGAGTCTTCCCGACCGAGGCGGGTCACCGGGCGCGTCACATCGTGGTTCGAGAGGACCCAGGTCGATGGGGCGCCGACCGGGGCGTGCGCAGCGATCGTGCTGTCGATCGAGGCGCGCAGGCTGGCGGCATCCCACGGCCGGCCCAGGAAGTCGAAGTTGAAGGCGGTATGCAGCTCGTCCGGCCGCAGGTACCGCGCGAACCGGTCCATGTCCGGCAACCAGATCTCCCCGACGAGGATGCGACTGCCGGGATACGAGTCGGCGATCGTTCGCCAGCTCCGATAGATCTCGTGGAGCTCGTCGCGGTCCTCGGTCGGATGCTCGCCCGGCCCCGGGTTGGTCGGGGCGTCCGAGAGCGTCGGGTCCTTGACCAGGAGGGCCGCCGAGTCGATGCGGACGCCGGCGACGCCGCGATCGAACCAGAATCGCAGGATGTCCTCGTGTTCGCGCCGGACGTCCGGATGACTCCAGTTGAGGTCGGGCTGATGCGGGGTGAACAGGTGGAGGTACCACTCGCCAGGCTTGCCATCGGGATCGGTGGTTCGCGTCCAGGTCGCGCCTGAGAAGTTGGACCTCCAGTTCGTCGGCATCTCGTTGCCGTGGGCGCCGCGGCCCGGGTGGAACCAGAACCTCGCCCGCTCCGGTGAGCCCGGCTCCGACGCGAGAGCCGCGCGGAACCACGGATGCCGGTCCGAGACGTGGTTGGGGACGATGTCGATGATCGTGCGGATCCCGAGCTCGAGCGCCTCGCCGATCAGAGCCTCGGCCTCGCCGAGCGTGCCGAAGGCCGGATCGATCGCCCGGTAGTCGGCGACGTCATAGCCGCCATCGGCCATCGGCGACGAATACCAGGGCGTGAACCACATCGCATCGACGCCGAGGTCCCGCAGATAGGGCAGCCTGGCGCGCACTCCTGCGAGGTCGCCGGTCCCGTCGCCGTTCGCGTCGGCGAAGCTTCGGACATAGACCTGGTAGATGACGGCGTCGCGCCACCAGGTGTCGTCGTCTCGGGGCATCGGTGCCTCTGCCAACGGGGCACGGGACGCGGGTGTCGCCGACCGGGCGAGAGCCTGTTCCGTCAACCGATGCTCCTCTTCGGCAACATGGCGGGTGCGGACGCAACGTAACATAGTAAACGGATCAATGCAAGAACTTGACAGGAATTCGGGGAGCGTCGACAGAGGGCGTCGACGAGTGTGGTCCTGTGGGCCGGCTGGCGGACCCGGTGCGTCGGAAGGCGCGGCCCGGGCTGGCCCTCGGCCCCTGGTCCGGCTGGCGGACCAACGAGCGGCCGACGGGGCCGAATCGGGTCAGATTCGAGGCTTCCGACATCGACTGGTCCGGCTGGCGGACCAACGAGCGGCCGACGGGGCCGAATCGGGTCAGATTCGCAGGTCTCGTTCGTCCGTTGGTCCGGCTGGCGGACCAGGTGAGTCGGAAGGCGCGGCGCGGGCCGTCCCCTCGCCTAGGCCGCAGCCGGACCCGTTGAGCCGCGAACGACGAGCTCAGGCTCGAAGAAGAGCTCCTCGAGCGGAACCGGGGTGCCGGCAATCTGGCCGACGAGAAGCTCGATGACCAGGCGGCCCATCGACTCGATCGGCTGCCGGACCGTGGTGAGTGGTGGGTCGGTGCAGTTCATCAGGAATGAGTCGTCGTAGCCGACAACGGAGACGTCGCCGGGGACCATCATGCCGGCCCGACGGGCAGCCCGGATCGCGCCGAGGGCCATCGGGTCGCTTGCGCAGATGATCCCCGTCACCTTGGACTTGAGGAGCCCGGTCGCGGCGGTCTGGGCCGCCTCGAGCGAATAGAGGGAATGAGCGATCTGGTCCGACCGCAGCGGGAGGCCGGTTCGCGCAGCGATCGCCCGGGCGGCCGCCAGCTTCCGGATCGAGGGAACGTGATCGGACGGCCCAAGGAGCAACCCGATTCTCGTGTGGCCGAGCGATAGAAGGTGGCCCATCGCCTGGTCCACCGCGGCGGCGTCATCGCACGAGACCCGAGGGAAGCCGAGTCCCTCGATCGACGCGTTGACCAGGACAGTCGGAAGCCTGCGTGCGGTGAGCCGCGCGTAGTGGTCGTGGCGCGCAGCTTTCTGGGCGTAGAGGCCGCCGGCGAACACGACGCCGGAAACCTGCTGCTGCAGGAGCAGGTCCACGTAGTCCGCCTCAGAGATCCCGCCGGCGGTTTGCGTACAGAGGACCGGCGTGAAGCCCTGCTGGGCAAGTGCTCCTCCGACCACCTCCGCGAAGGCCGGGAAGATCGGGTTCTGGAGCTCCGGCAGGACGAGTCCGACGAGCCGGGCGCGCTCGCCTCGCAGCTTCGTCGGCCGCTCGTAGCCAAGGACGTCGAGCGCGGTCAGGACCGCCTGGCGGGTTGACTCAGCGACGCCCGGCTTGCCGTTCAGGACGCGACTGACCGTCGCCTCGCTGACCCCGACCTTCCGTGCGACCTCGGCCAACCTGCGTGCCATGCCGCAATCTTACGCGGTTTTGCGCAAGTCTTTGCAAGCTGGTCGCAGACAGCAATCCACCGAATTGGTCTTGCCCGGTCGAGGAACGCGGGGGAGTCGTCCCTCGACCAGGCGTGGATCTGCGATTGCCTAGCGCTTGAACTCACTCATCGCCGGGAGCGGCCGATCGTCGAAGTCGAAGAGCGCCTGGTTCTCCCATGCGTTTCCAGAGTTCGGGTCGCGAGGGCTCCAGCCGTTGCCGACGACGCCGGTCCACGTGGGATCCCAGTAGAAGACGCCGAGGCCCCGGCCGTTCGGGACGGCGCGGACGATGCTCATCACGTCGCGGAAGTTCCGCGCCTGGCCGGCCGGCGTGGCCGGATAGCCGGGCACGAGCTGGCTGGGATCGCCGATGATGTTTCCCCAGTTGTCGTCGTCGGCGAGGATGAAGGCATAGGCGGTCTCGACGACGATGATGTCCTTCTGGTAGTGGGCCGTGACGTCGTCCAGGTTGAACTGGAGCGCGCGCCAGCGAGCCGTGCCAGTAGCCGTAGTACGAGGCGCCGATGACGTCGAACGGGACGTTCCGGGACGTGACGTTGTCGAACCACCAGCGGAAGGTGCCGTTGCTGCCGCCTTCGGCCAGGTGGAGCATCACCCTCGTCTTGGGCGAAACGGCCTTGACGGCGTCGTAGCCGGCCGTCAGTAGCGCCGCCAGGTTCGGCCAGTTTTCCGTGTGGTGGACTGTCAGCGGGACGCCGGTTCCGTCATCAGCCGTCGAATCACCTGTCCAGGTGGCGGCGTAGTCCCAGAGCATGCCCGGGTTGATCTCGTTGCCGAGCTGGATCATGTCCGGCGGGGTGCCCTGGTCGACGAGCGACTGGACGATGCCGCGGGTGTAGTCGGTGAAGGTGGTCTTCAGCTCGTCGAACGTCTGGCCCTGCCAGGCGTCGGGGGTCCACTGCTTGCCGGGATCCGCCCAGAAGTCGGAGTAGTGGAGGTTCACGAGCATCTTGAGCCCGAGCCTCTTGGCACGCTTGGCCATGGACAGGAGCTCCGCGGTGTCGTGGTAACCGTCCGCGGGATCGACCCAGACACGAACGCGGATCCAGTTCAGGCCGTGGTCCTTGAGGATGGCGAGCGCGTCACCGCGCCGGCCTGACTCCTTGCGATAGATCCCGCCGAAATCCTCCGACTTGGTGAGACTGGACACGTCGCCGCCCAGGACGGACAACCGAGCCGAACCACGGGCGATGGAGACGTCGTCGAAGTTCGACCACTCGCCGGCGCCGCCATCCGTGTGAAGGACGATCGTGCAGGAGTGGCGGCGAACATCGGCGTTGACGACGATCCGTAGCCAGTCGCCGGTCGATACCGGCAGGTATGTCCGGCCGTCGTTGCCGCAGTCGTCCAGGGCGATGTAGGCCCTGTTCTCCCCGGTGCTCCGACGGACCCACGCCGTCAGGGTGTACCTGCCGTTCGCCAGCCCATCCAGCTCCTGGCGGTTCTCGACGCTGAACGGAGTCGAGCTCCAGTGAGCTGAGGTGGAAGCTCGCCCGAGTGGCCCCCGGCCTCGACGGAGCTGGCCGTCCTGTCGCCCCTCGTTTTCCAGCCCGAGGGACGCGGGACGGCTGTTCCGTCCGCCTCGAAGCCGGGATTCTGGAGGGTCGACCTCCCGTGTGCCTGGGCCAGGGGTGTCGAGCCTCCCACGATCAGTGCCGCCAGCGCGACGGTCGCAACGAACTTCCGGGTCATCGATGGGTCCTCCTGACGGCGGGAGAACCTCCCGGCGGGCCGCCGGGCCCCAAGACCGGGAGGTTCCCTCGCCCGAGCTCGGCGTGCGTCGACGCTGCGGAGGAGCGTCATCGCCGGTGCCCGCCGGCGCTCCGATCGGGTATTCCAGTGGAGGCGTGAGCCCTGGGACCGATTCTCAGTCGGTCGCTCGACGGGGTCTTGGTCGAGACCCGGAACTTCTTGACCGATTCTTGGACATCCCCACGACGACGCCCGGCCCTAGGGATCGACGAGGCGCAGTGCAGGCCGTCAGGTCTTGACGCCGCCGAGGCTCAGGCCGTTCTGCCAGTACCGCTGGAGGAACAGGAACGCGAGCATCACCGGAACGATGGCGACGACGGAGCCGGTGATCACGATCGCGTACAGCACCTGGGCCTGGCCCGGCTGGGCCGCCAGCGCGTTCCAGTTGGCGAGGCCGACACTGACGAGCTGGACACCAGCGTCGCGCAGGACCAGCAGCGGCAGGAAGAAGTTGTTCCACGCCGCCACGAGGGCGAACAGGAGCACCGTCACGAGGCCCGGCGCGAGCAATCTGAGCGCGATCTGACTGAAGATCCGAAACTCGCCGGCGCCGTCGACGCGGGCGGCGTCCAGGAGCTCTTCCGGCACGGCGCGCTCGGCGTAGATGCGCATCAGGTAGACGCCGAAGGGGTTCACGAGGCTCGGCAGGATCACGGCGAGGAGCGTGTTCGAGAGCCCGGTGCTGCCGAGCATGAAATAGAGCGGCACCGCGAGGATCGTCGCCGGCACGAACACCGAGGCCAGGATGATCGCGAACAGCAGGTTCCGTCCCCGGAAGCGATAGACGGCGAAGGCGTACCCGGCAAGCGCGGCGAGGATCGTCGACCCAATCGCCGCGATGAAGGCATAGATCGCCGTGTTCCGCATCCAGATGACGAATGCGCCGTTGTCCCGAGCGAGGAGATCCTGCAGGTTCTGGAAGAAGTTGAAGTCCTTGTCGAACCAGAAGCCGAACGACGAGAACAGCCCCGAGTTCGACTTCGTGCTCGCGATGAACAGCCAGATCAGCGGGATGAGGAAGTACACCAGCCCGACCGCCATGACCCCGTTGCCGAGCAGGGACCCGGGCGAGATCCGATCTGAGCCGACAGAGCGTGGCCGCGCAGCGGTCATCGGAGCGCCGCGCGGCGGTACGAGCGACGGTATGTGATGAACAGGACGAGCGACGAGAGGATCGCCGTGATCAGCGCGAGGCTGAAGGCGATCGCCGCCGAATAGTCGAACTGGCGGTTGGAGAACGCGAGGTTGTAGACGTACAGGTTCGGCGTGAAGTTCGGCGTGATGATCGTCGGTGCCACAGCGTCGAGGACTCGTGGCTCGTTGAACAGTTGGAGCGTCCCGATGATCGAGAAGATGAACGTCAGAATGATCGCGGGAGCGATCAGCGGGATCCGGATCCGCAACGCGATCTGCACGCCGCTTGCTCCGTCGACCCGGGCCGCCTCGTACAGCTCCGTCGGGATGGCCTTCAATGCGGCGAACATGATCAGCATGTTGTAGCCGGCGAATTGCCAGGTGGAGATGTTGGCGATCGCCGGGATGATCGTGTCCGCCTTGAGGAATTCGGGCGGGGTCATCCCGAGCGCCCTGGCGATCTGGGCGATCGGGCCGAATGCCTGGCCGTAGAAGTAGCCCCACATCAGGGCGGCGACGACGGTCGGCACAGCGAACGGCAGGAAGAAGGCGAGGCGGAAGAGCGTCTGGCGGCGGATGACGGCGCTGTCGAGGAGCAGGGCAGCGACGAGAGCGAGCCCGAGCATGACCGGGATCTGGATGACGCCGAACGTGAGGACGTTGCCGACAGCCGGCCCAGAAGCTCTGTCGCCGAGCGCCTTGACGTAGTTCTCGAGACCGACGAACGACTGCCCGCCGACGATCTTCGTGCGGTAGAGGCTGAGGTTCAGGACGTAGATGAGCGGGAAGATCGAGAAGACGACGAAGCCGATGAGGAACGGCGCCAGGAACAGGTATGGAATGCTCGCCCGGCGGAAGCGGTACCAGGCTCGCGACCGAGCCGGAACGGGTCTGACTCGGTTCGCGGGAGCCGCGGTCACATCCGACATATCGGTCTGGTCATCCGCTTGAGTCTGTTCAGCCGGCTTGGTGCCCGCCGGCTGCCTCCGTCACTAACGAGTTGCGGACCGGGCCGAGGTTACATCGGCCCGGTTGCAGCGCCTACTGAACGGTAAAGCCCTGGTCGGTGGCGTAGGCCGTCGACTTGTCCTGGAGGTTCTGCATCGCCTGCTCGAACGTGATCGTTCCCGCCTTGACGGCGGCCAGTTCCTCGGCGTAGGTCGTGTACACGTAGTCCGTGAACGGGCTCCAACCGAAGGAGACGTCGACCTGCTGGGCTGCCTCGGCCATGACCTTGTGGGTCTCCTGGCCTCCCCAGAACTCGGAGGTGAAGCCGGCCCACTCGGCGTCGGCGAGCGTAGCCTCGGTCACCGGGAAGAGGTTCGACGTCCCGCCCGTGAGGGCGAGCGTGATCTCGGCATCCGTGTTCAGCCAGCGAATGAACGTCTCCGCTTCCTTGGGATGGGCGCTCTTCGCGGGGACCGCATCGGTCGAGCCGCCGTAGTTGCCGTTGACCGCACCGCCCGCGCTCCATTGGGGCATGAGCGAGACTTCCCAGTCCCCGGAGAGATCCGCGGCGGCCGACTCGATGAGCGACGGACCCCAGGCCCCGGCGGTCCAGCAGGCGATCGTGCTGTTGCCGAGCGCGGTGTTCCAGTCGGGCGTGTAGGTGTCGATTGGGCTCAGGTTGCCCGACTTCAGGAGGTCGCCCCAGAGCGTGGCGACGCGCATGACCTCGGGTGACGTGAAGTTGATCGTGACGTTCTGGCCGTCGACAACGAAGGGCTTTGCCCCGGACTGCCAGAGAAGGCCGAAGAAGTGGCCCTGGTCCGCGGTGAAGTTCATCAGGGAGACATTCGCGTCCGCAGCCCGGAGAGCGGCCGACGATGACGTGACCTCATCCCATGTCGTCGGGACATCGATGCTGTGCTTGTCGAGGAGGGCCTTGTTGCACATCTGGATCATCGGTCCCGCGTCCTGCGGGTAGGCGTAAACGCCTTCGCCCTGCGAGACCTGGGCCCAGGTCCAGGGGACGAACAAATCCTTCACGTCGTTCGCGCCGAGGTCCGCGAGGTTCAACAGGTCCCCGCGGGCGATGAACGACGGGAGATGCTGGTACTCGATCTGAACGGCATCCGGAACACCGACGCCGGTCGAGAGGGCGGTATTCAGCGCGGCGTACTCGGCATTGCCGGCGTTCGTGTTGTCCAGCTTCACGCTGATCGCGGTCTGGCTCTCATTGAACTTCGCGACGGCCGTGTCGATCCCGGGCGCCCACGACCAGAACGTGATCTCGACGGTTTCGCCGGTTCCCGTGCTCGGCTCCGTTCCCGCGGATGCGCTGGCCGGCGGTGCGACGGACGCCGCGCTGCCGGCAGGACTGGTAGTGGTGGACCCACCACAGGCCGTCAGCGAACTGGCGACCAGGCCGAAGGCGGCCAGGCTCGCGAACGTGCGAGACACGCGACGTGGCATTGCCTGACCCTCCTTGCGGATCGCTGGGATGTCAACAATGGCTCGGTGATCGGCGACGTTCGGATCGCCCATGCTGCTGCTCCTCCTGGCGTCGCGCCGGTTCGCGGTCGCGTGATGAAACGCGACAGCTTGGAGCGAACACGCCCTCATCTGGCTGGGACGGACGCCTCCCAGCATTCTCTGGCGGGCGTCCGGCGGCGGTCTTGCGCGGAGGCGGGAAGTTCTTGACAAATTCCGGGAGAGGGAGCGGAGAGCGCGAACATCTCGCTCACGGCTGCTTGATGTGCCGCTCGGAGCGGATATCCTGACGCGGTCGCGGGCCGTCTGTCCGCGCACGTCCGGACCAGACGGAACGAGAGAGATCGACGTTCAGATGGCGCCTTCGACCTCGACGCTGCGCACGGTCGGATTCATCTCGACCTGGCCCGTCTACCAGGGCACAACGATCGATCGACACGCCCATGCGCTCATGCAGGGCATCTGCGCGGCCGCCCGTGACGAGGGCTGCCGGCTCCTTCTCGCCGCCGGGGTCAGCCCGGTGGCGGAACGCGGCGAGTGGCGCACGGTCTGGCCGGTGCCGTCCGAGGATGCCGAGTTCGTGCCGGTCGGGCCATGGAACACCGACGGTCTGATCATCGTTCCGGACGACCTCTCGGATGCGCAGTCACGTTACGTCCACGACCTGCAGGCGTCTGGATTTCCTGTCGTCTTCACGACGCCGGAAGCACCGGGCCCGATGGTCGTGGTCGACAACGCAAGCGGGATCCGGCAGGCCGTCCACCACCTCGTCGGGCACGGTCATCGGCGAATCGCCTTCGTCGCCGGCAAGCAGCATCGTGGTGGCGACAGTGCGGAGCGGCTGGAAGCCTACCGGCGCGGGCTGACCGAGGAGGGCCTCGAGCCTGACGATCGACTCGTCGCTTACGGCGAGCACCGCTATGAAGGCGGCCAGGAGGCGATGCGCAGCCTTATCGACGATCGAGTGGACTTCACGGCATTCATCGCGAGCAACGACCTGTCATGTCTCGGCGCGATCGAAACGCTGCGCGAATGCGGGCGCTCCGTTCCCGAGGACGTCGCGGCGATCGGGTTCGACGACATCCTCGACGCTCGGTCCAATCGACCATCGCTGACCACTGTCCGACACCCGACGTTCGCGCTCGGGTACGAAAGCGTTCTCGCCCTCCTCGCCAGGATCAATGGCAGTCCGACCTACTCGCCGGTGGTCGTGCCGACGCGCCTGATCGTCCGCCAGTCCTGCGGCTGCGGGCGCGAACAACAGTCGGGCACAGCCGAATGGAGCGGCTGGACCGATCAGCGGGCAGACGAGTCGGGCGAGGAGCTCACGACACTGGCGCGGCAAATGGCCGAGGCGGCATTCGGCGAGGCCCGCCATAGCACGCTCGATCAGCTCGAGGAGCAGTGCCAGGGGATTGTCGCCGCATTGGCCGCGAGCGTCAGTGAACGCGACGAGCGGCCCCTCCGCGATGAGGTCGCCCGGCTGCTGGCGAGGAGCGAGGAGCGCGGCGAGGATCCACACGTCTGGCAATCCGCGGTTTCCGCGCTCTACCGTGGGTCACCAGCGGTTCTCGGCCAAGCGGGAACGGACCGCCAGCGCTGGCTCAACGGGCTCCTCGACCACGCTCGGCTCGAGATCAGCGAGCAGGTCCAACGCCAGACGACGCGTGCCCTGCTCGAGCACATGGACATGATGACCGAGCTCGGGCTTCTCACGGCGCGACTTCCCTCCGCCCTGGAGCTGACAGAGAGCTCAGCGATCCTCGCAGAACACCTCCCGAGACTGGGAATCGAGCGGTTCCTCGTCGCGACCTACCTCGACGACCCCGAGGATCCGGGCGCCACCTCCGAGGTGCTCCTGCCGACCGGACTGAGCGGCGCCGGCGGAGGCCCCATTTTCCCGTCGCGCGAGTTTCCGCCGCGGAGCCTCTACCCGGACGACGAGCCACTGCAGCTCATCATCCTTCCGCTCCGGGTCGACGAGCGAACAACGGGTTTCGTGGCAATGTCGACGTCGAACCTTGAACCGCCGGCGGCGATCGTCGGCAACCTCGCGACCGCGATCCGAGGCGGCCGCCTGTATCGCGAGGCGGTCGATGGCCGGCGGCTCGCCGAGGAGGCGAACCAGCTCAAGGGCCGCTTCCTCTCGATGGTCAGCCACGAGCTGCGAACGCCTCTGAGCGTCGTGGTCGGATTGAGCGACATGGTCGTCCGCGAGGCACGACAGTCGGGCTCGAGCTCGCTGGGCATCGTCCGTGACCTCGAGCGGATGGCCGCCAGCGCAGAGCACCTCGGCCGGCTGATCGGCGACGTCCTCGACCTCGCGAGCAGCGAGGCAGGCCAGCTCCGGCTCGTCCGCCAGCCCCTCGACCTCTCTGAAGTACTCGCGGCGACCGTGCTCGCGGGCGAGCAGATGGCCCGGGAGAAGGGCATTGAGTGGCACGCCTCGTTGCCGGCGGATGGCCTGTGGGTCATGGGCGATCGGACCCGACTTCGTCAGGTCGTCCTGAATCTCATCAGCAACGCCGTGAAGTTCACGAACGAGGGAGCCGTCAGCCTCGACGTTGCCATCGACGGCGGGTCGATCACGATCTCGGTGAGCGATACGGGCAGCGGCATCCCGCCTGCCGAGCAACCCCTCATCTTCGACGAGTTCCACCGCGCCGGGCAGCCGGCGAGGCGAGGTCCGGGCGGCCTCGGGCTGGGACTGGCGATCTCCAGGCAGCTGGCCGAACACCACGGCGGCCGGCTCGAAGTCCAATCGCCTGGACGCGGCGGCGTCGGCTCGACCTTCGTGTTCAGCCTGCCGGCACTGGCCCCCGCGATTGTCCTCGGGCCATCGGATTCGGAACGGCGGGTCGTGATCGTGGCGGCGGTGGACGAGGCAACCGATGCCATCGGTTCAGCGGGCTCGGGCGAGCGAGAGCCCGCCCTTGCCCAGCGGCTTCGCGACCGTGGCTACCGGGTCGACGTCGAGCGGCCGGACGACCGCGGCGGATGGATGCCGGCCATCATCGACCGTCGGCCGGGCGCGATCATCGTCGACGAATCGCTCGCATCCGGCCCGGCCTGGGAGCTGACCCAGCTCCTGCGCCGCGAGCCGGGCGGTGCCGACGTTCCGGTCCTCGCATACCGGATCCAGAACGAGGGGCGCGGTGCAGTCCTCGAGCTCAATTACCTGAGCAAGCCCCTCCGCCCAAGCGTGCTTGCCGAGGAGCTGATTCGGCAGATCGGCCCCGTCGCCGGGTCACGGACGCCGCGGATTCTCGTGGTCGATGACGACCCGGACATCCTGGATCTGCATGCCCGCGTCGTGCGCGAGGCCGGAGGTGAGCCGATCGAGGCGCGAACGGGTCGCGAGGCCCTCGCTGCCCTCGGCGAGACACGACCCGATCTCGTCCTGCTCGATCTCGGCATGCCCGACATGGACGGCTTCGACCTGCTCGACGCGATGCGTGCCCGAACGGCGACGCAGGGGATCCCGGTGATCGTGATCACCGGCCAGGTCCTGACCGACGTCGACCTCGAGCGACTCAACCGCGGCGTCGCAACGATCCTCAGCAAGGGCGTGTTCACGGTTGACGAGACGATCGGACGGATCGAGGCCGCGCTGTCGGGCCGACGGGGCCTGGGCAGTGCGACGCAGCGGTTGGTCAGACGCGCGATTGTCTACGTCGACAACCACTTTTCCGAGTCGATCGGCCGCGACGACATCGCCCGGCACGTCTCGATCAGCCCGGATTACCTGACCGATTGCTTCCACCAGGAGCTCGGCATCACGCCGATCGCATACCTCAATCGCCGCCGGCTTCGCGAGGCGCGAGACCTGCTTGATCGGAACGACGACCCCATCACCACCGTCGCCCTGGCGGTCGGCTTCTCCGATGTCTCGCATTTCACCCGGTCGTTCCATCGCGAGGTCGGCGTTTCGCCTCGCGTCTACCGTCGCGGCCGCCGAAGCTGACCGTCGGGCTCGGCTCGCAGGGATCACGAGCCCGCCGATCGGCCGGTCCCGGAATCGGTCAAGAACATCCCGCCCCCGCGCAAGACCGGACCGACGAGCATCGACAGAATGGCGACCACATCCCATCCGCTGTGGCATCCCTGTGACCGAAACCGCTTCACCCACGATCCTGCTCGTCGGCGATGACGAGGCCCTCGCGTACCTCATCGAGCGGTATGGGGCGCAGAGCGGCTTCCGAGTTCGCGTCGAGCGAGCGCCGCCGACCGTGGCCGACACAGCCTGGCTGGAGCCGGCCGTGGTCTGGCTGTCGTCGCTCGACGTCCTCGCCGCCGTTCGTCCCCGAGAGACGGGCCTCGTCAGCGACGACGCCGCGGTCGTCGTCTGCTCGTCGGTCGCCGACGACCGCCGTGCGCGCGAGCTGGGTGCCGACTATTCCGTCCTCCATCCGCTGACCTACCCGGATTTCCTGGCCGCGCTGTCGGCGGTCGGGCTGCGGGCGACCGAGCGGACCGCGTCATGACGAAGGCTCCGGTCGATCCGGGCGTCTCAGCTCGGACCGAGGCGCGAGGGATCATCGGCATTCCACGACTCCTGTTCGGCGGGGACTACTACCCGGAGCAATGGCCGGAGGAGGTCTGGCGTGAGGACGCCGAACTCATGCAGGCGGCGGGCGTCAACCTTGTGTCGGTCGGGATCTTCGCCTGGTCGCGGCTGGAGCCGGAGCCCGGTGTCTTCGACTTTGGCTGGCTCGACCGCGTCATCGATCTCCTTCACGAGCATGGCGTCACGGTCGACCTCGCGACGCCGACCGCATCGCCACCGCCCTGGCTCGTCCGGCTCCATCCGGAGATGCTGCCCGTCACCGCCGAGGGACTGATCCTCTGGCATGGCGCGCGCCGGCACTACTGCCCGCACAGCGCGGCATACCGCGACCGGGCCGCACGCCTGGTCGCCGCCATGGCGGGTCGTTACGCGGGGCACCCAGGCCTGGCGATGTGGCACGTCGACAACGAGTACGCCTGCTACTTCTCCGAGTGTTTCTGCCCGGCCTCGACCGCCGCGTTCCGGGGCTGGTTACGCGAGCGCTATGCGACGCTCGACGGCCTCAACGCCGCATGGGGCACGGCGTTCTGGAGCCAGCATTACGGCCAGTGGGACGAGATCTATCCGCCCCGCCTCGCCCCGACGCACGTCAACCCGACCCAGCAACTCGACTGGCGTCGGTTCACATCCGATTCGTGGATCGACTGCTTCGACGAACAGGCGACGATCCTCCGCAATGCAACGCCCGATCTCGCGGTGACGACGAACTTCATGGGATTCCATCCGCCGATCGACTACTGGAAGCTCGCGTCGCACGAGGACGTGGTCTCGAACGACGCCTACCCCGATACGTCCGACCCGGAATGGATGATCGACAGCGCGATGACCTGCGACCTGATCCGATCGCTCGGCGGCGGCCGGCCGTGGATGCTGATGGAACAGGCGACGGCCCACGTCAACTGGCGGCCCCGGAACGCCACGAAACGGCCGGGAATCATGCGACTCGGGAGCTACCAGGCGATCGCCAGAGGCGCCGACGCCGTTCTGTTCTTCCAGTGGCGTGCGTCGCGGGCCGGCGCGGAGAAGTTCCACAGCGCGATGGTCCCGCACGGTGGCACCGACACGCGGGCCTGGCGCGAAGTGACCGCGCTCGGCGGCGAGCTGGCGCTTCTCGACGACCTCGTCGAGACGCGGGTCGAGGCAGAGGCCGCGATCCTTCTCGACTGGGAGAACTGGTGGGCCCTCGAGGCCCCGGGCAAGCCGTCCGATGCTCTTCTATTGATCCCACGGATCCGCCAGCACTACGAGGCGATCTTCCGGCGTGGGACGACGACCGACTTCGCCCACCCCGCATCGGACCTGTCGCGCTACCGGCTCGTCGTCGCTCCGAGCCTGTACCTGGTGGACGACGCGATGGTCGCGAACCTCGAGCGATTCGTGGCCGACGGCGGAACGCTCGTGGTCGGCTTCTTCTCCGGGATCGTCGACCCATCCGACCACATCCGGCCGGGCCCGTATCCCACGGCGCTCCGGGATCTCCTCGGGCTCCACGTCGAGGAGATCATCCCGTTCCAGGCGATGGAGACCCAACGGGTCCGGACAAGCGATGGCGCCGAGTTCGGCTGCGACACATGGGCGGAGCTGATCCGACTCGAGGGGGCCGAGGCGATCGCCACCTTCGCCGATGACTTCTACGCGGGCGGGCCGGCCGTGACCCGCCATCGTGTCGGGCGCGGACAGGCGTATTACCTCGCGACCGCCCTCGATCGAGCGGGGTTGAGCTGGGTCTCGGAACTCGCCGGCGAGTCCGCCGGGGTCGCGGCGATCCGCGGAAACGATGGCGTCGAGGTCCTCGTGCGATCCGATCGCGAGTCCCGCTGGCACTTTTTCCTCAACCACACGTCGGCCGTGGCAGAGGTTGAGCTGAGCGAGCCAGGTCGCGAGGCCCTGACCGGAGTCGACATCGCCGGGTCGATTCGGCTCGGCCCGCACGACGTCGCGATCGTGCGGTCGCCAGTCCGCTAACGCGCCCAGGCCCACACAGGGCAGGACCATCGGAGGCCTTGACGAGCGGCGGCGCCTAGCCATATATTACGTCTTTCCCAAACAGTACGGGATCGACGAACAGTATGGCGACACCAAACAAACACGCACGGCCCGCTCTCGATCGCGCCCTGGCAGCCTTCGAAGTACTCCAGCAGCGGCTGATGGCCGTGCATGCGGCCGAGTTCACAACGCTCGACATCACGATGGCCCAGGCGAAGCTCCTGTACGTCCTGACGGCGGTCGGGGAGCTGAGCATGTCCGAGATCGCCCAGCGGCTTGGGGTCACCGTGTCTACTGCGAGCGGCGCGGTCGATCGCCTCGTTGAACTCGGCCTGCTCGCCCGATCCGAGGATCCCAACAATCGTCGACAGGTTCGCGTGTCGGTCACCGCGCTGGGGCTGGAGACGTTGGAGCAGATCCGCGAGCTCAGCACCCGACAGCTGCGGATGCTCTTCGAGCAGGTAAGCGACAAGGACCTCGCGGTCATCACCCGCGCCACCCAAATCATGGCCGACGCCGTGTCCGCGAGCGTCGCCTCGACTGCATCCGCAGGCGTCCCCAGGAGCAAGAAATGAACCGTCTCAGCCAGCTCGCAATCGGCAAGCGGAGCGTCACGCTCTTGCTTGCCGCGGCCCTTTTCGTCGCGGGCATCCTCGCGTGGGGAAGCCTGAAGCAGGAGCTCCTGCCGGACGTCTCGTTCCCGATCGTCACCGTCATCGCGCCGTTCCCGGGAGCGGGGGCGGCCGACGTCACCGAACAGGTGACGAAGCCGATCGAGCGCGCCGTGTCGGGAGCCACGGGCCTCGACCAGCTCCAGTCGACGTCAGCCAACTCATTCGCGTTCGTCGTCGCCCAGTTCGACTACGGCGCGGATCTCGACGAGGCGGTCGCCACGATCGAGGAGAACATCCGAACGTCCAACCTGCCGGGCGGCGTCGAGCCAACGGTCGCTGCCTTCAACTTCAACGCCGCGCCGATCCTCATCGCCTCGGTCTCGGCTCAGGGCGAAACCGATCTCGAAGGCGCCGCCAAGATCGCCAGGACCGAGCTCATCCCCGAGCTCTTGTCGCTCCCCGGCGTCGCCACCGCGGACCTCGCGGGCGGGCTCGAGGACCGGCTGGTCGTCACGCTCGATGCGGCCCTTCTCGCTGATGCCGGCATCTCATCGCAGCAGGTTGTCGGCATCCTCCAGGCCAACAACCTGACGCTTCCGGGCGGCGAGCTTTCGGTCGACGGTGAGCGGATTCCCGTCTCGACGATCGGACGGTTCGAGTCCGCTGAGCAGATCAGGAACCTCGTCGTCGGGCTTCGGGCATCGACGCCGCTGCCGGCGGCCTCGTCACCGACCGTTCCCGCGTCCCCCGCTCCACCCCCGAGCGCCCCGCGACCGGTCACGCTCGGCGAGCTCGGCAGCGTCGAGGTGGTGAGTCTTGCGACGACCGGCTACGGGCGGACGAACGGTCAACCCGCGGTCACCATCTCGATCAGCAAGGCAAGCACCGCGAACACCGTCACGGTGGCCCAGGCGGCACAGGCAAAGCTCGATGAGATCGCCGCCCGCCATCCGGGCGAGATCGAAATCGCGACCGTCTCGGATCAGTCCGTCTTCATCCTTGAGTCGAGCGAGGGACTCCTCCGAGAGGGCGGCCTCGGCGCCGTCTTCGCCGTCCTGACGATCTTCCTGTTCCTGTTCAACCTGCGGTCGACGCTCGTGGCGGCGGTGAGCATCCCGCTATCGATCCTGACCGCTCTCGTGGTCATGCAGGCGGCCGGCATCACTCTGAACATCCTGACCCTCGGCGGGCTCGCCGTCGCGGTCGGCCGGGTGGTTGACGACTCGATCGTCGTCCTCGAGAACATCTACCGGCATCGAGCACTCGGGGACGATCGACTCACGGCCGTGACCAAGGGGCCGCGCGAAGTGGCGGGTGCGATCACGGCGAGCACATTCACGACCGTCGCCGTCTTCCTCCCGCTCGGGTTCGCCGGCGGCTTCGTCAGCCAGTTCTTCCTGGCGTTCTCGTTGACCATCACGTTCGCGCTGCTTGCGTCGCTGGTCGTCGCGCTGACCGTCGTCCCCGTCCTCGCGTACCTCCTCGTCGATCGAGTCGATGGTTCAGTCGACGAGACCGGTGAGCCGAGGAATTCGTTCTGGGTCCGCATCTACGATCCCGCGATCCGTTTCGTCCTCCGGAGCCGTTGGACGAAGGTCGGGACGGTTGCTGTCGGCGGGCTGCTGTTCTTCGCCTCCATCGCCATCGTGCCCCTATTGCCGACCACGTTCATCGACTCGGGCTCGGAAAAGATCATCCAGGTCTCCGTGTCGCCGCCGTCAGGTGCCGGCTCGGAGCAGGTCTTGGAGCGCGCGGCCGAGGCAGAGGCAATCCTCCTCGCAGACCCCGACGTCGAGCTCGTCGCGACGAGCGTGCCGGGCGAAAGCGATGTTGGCTTCCAGACCGTTCTCGCCGCTCAGCAGGGCCGGGCAACCAACACCGCCCGGATCGTCGTCCGCCTCGATTCAGCGGTCGATCTCGATGCCAAGATCCAGGCGCTGACGGAGCAGCTTGAGCCCGTTGGCCAGGACGGCTACGAGGTGACCGTCGGAGCACAGGGTGGCGCGGGCACGAACAGCGTGAGCGTCGTCGTCAGCGCTGCCGACCAGTCGGTCGTCGCCCAGACCGCGGACGCGGTTCACGCTGGACTCGAAGGCGAGCCCGGGCTCGCCAACCTGACGAGCGACCTCGTCAAGGCGGCGCCCGAGGTCCAGGTCCGAGTCGACCCGAACCGAGCCATCGGCGTAGGGCTGACGGCCGCCCAGGTCGGCGCGGAGATCCGAAGCGCGCTGACGTCGCAGACCATCGGCCGGGTCCAGCTGGCCGAAGGCGACCCCGTCGCCCTCGTCGTCCGACTCGATCCCGCCCAACTTTCCTCAGTCGAGGCTCTCCGCAGCCTGCCCGTCGGGACGACGGCGAAGGTGCCGCTCGGGACGATCGCGGATGTCGACCAGGCCGATGTTCAGGGCCGGATCACCCGCATCGACGAGGCCCCATCGGCCACGATCACCGCGGAGATCACGAGCGGCGACACCGGCGCCACGTCCCTGGCAGTCCAGGCCGTCATCGACCGCCTTCGCGCCGACGGGACCATCCCGCCCAGCGCCGAGGTCCGGCTCGGCGGCGTCACCGCCCAGCAGAGCGAGGCGTTCGGCGGTCTCTTCGCCGCAATGGGCATCGCGATCCTGCTCGTCTACCTCGCGATGGTCGTGGCCTTCAACTCCCTGGTGACCCCGTTCATCATCCTGTTCAGCCTGCCGCTCGCGACGATCGGCGCCTTCGCGGCCCTGCTCGTGACCGGACGACCGATCGGCCTCAGTGCCCTGATCGGCTTCCTGATGCTCATCGGGATCGTCGTGACGAATGCGATCGTGTTGCTCGATCTGGTCGAGCGATTGCGGGCCGACGGTCACTCGACCCGCGACGCCCTGATCGAAGGTGGGCGGACGCGGATCCGGCCGATCCTCATGACTGCGATCGCGACGATGCTGGCCCTCGTCCCGCTGGCGGCTGGTTTCAACGAGGGTTCGATCATCGCCGCCGAGCTCGGCACGGTCGTCATTGGTGGCCTGCTCAGCGCGACGTTCCTGACCCTCCTCGTCGTGCCGGCGGTCTACTCCCTCGTCGACGGTCTCAGGAGCCGGCTCGGGCGTGCCCGGGCGTCACGTCCGGTCGCCCTGGCCGAGATCGCCGAGCCGTCACCAGGTGGATAGGCGTGGCCATCCGGCCTCGACCTAGAGCGGGGCGATGACGAACCGGCCGTAGGCGATCAGCGCGGCGATCACGCCGAGAATCGCGTTGACGACGACGTTCCTGCCTTCGTCCGGGCGCCGTGCGTGGAGCACGATTGCGAAGGCCATCAGCACCGCCAGGGCCGAGGCGGCCACCGGCGTCAGCCACGGCAGGACACCCGTGGCGGCCGGCAGAATGAGCCCGACTGCTCCAAGGATCTCGAGAATGCCGATGATCCGCATCCGGTCACGACCGACGGCGGCCAGCCAGGTCATGCCCGGCCTCGTCGACATCTGCTCGAACCTCAGCGTGTGGCCATATCCGACCCCGAGGAATGCCAGCGCGAGCAGGATCTGGCCGATCCAGAGCAGCAGATTCGCGTCCATCCAGGCCTAATCAGGCGCCGAACGGAATGACGGCTGCTACGACACCGACCGCGATACCGATCGCGAGGCTCGCGAGACCGATCCGGCGGGCCTTGGCACGGTCACGGGTCCGAGCGTCCTCGTCCACGACCTGCTGGGTGTCGCCGACGGGTCCGAAATTGAAGATCCCGCGCGACCCGAATCCGGCGCAGAACTTCAACCACGCCTGCAGGTAGCCGGACGCGGCGGCAGCCGCTGGCAGTACGAGGATCAGGCGGGCGAGCGGTGGCGCATCGATCACCACCAGGGCGGCGAACGCGACGATGGTGACGAGCAGGCCGACATGCCCGGCTCGGCGCCGGCGGGCGATCTCGGCGGGACCGATGTTGCAGATGCCCGGCCGGTAGTCGACGATGCTCAACGGCGTCCCGGGCGAGCTGTTGGCTGCGTAGGCTGACAGAGTCATGACGTGCTCCTCGTTGCACTCGCTGGTCGGACGAGCCGTCGCATCGCCCGCATCATCTTGCCCGCAGCTCGTGAATCAGCTGATGTCGAGCCCGCCCATTTTGGCGGGATCTCCGATGAGGTCGATTTCCGTGATGCGACCGTTGACGACCGTGAACCCGGCGACGATCGGCGGCCGACCCGGGATCCTCACGACCACGCCGGCGCCGCCGTTGACGATCGCGGGTGTGGAGAGCGAGGCGAAGCGCGTCCCAAAGATCCGAGCCTGACCGGCGACAGCCGCCGCGCCGACAACCGGCGGTCGTGCCAGCGGGCCGACGCCGCCACCGTCGGTGCGGAGCACGACGTCCGGGTCGAGGACACGCATCAGCGCCTCGAAGTTCCCGTCTCGGGCCGCGGCGAGAAACGCGTCCACAGCGCGTCGCTGGACGGCCAGGTCGGCGTCCGGGCTCGGGGCGCTCGCATGGATCCGTCGACGGGCCCGGCTCGCCAGCTGGCGGGCCGCTGCCGGAGACCGGTCAACGACATCCGCGATCTCGTCGAACGGCACGGCAAACACATCGTGCAGCACAAACGCCAGGCGCTCGGCCGGCGTGAGCGTCTCGAGCACCACGAGGAGCGCTAGCCCGACCGAGTCGGCGAGCACGGCCTGGTGCTCGGGGCTGTCGTCCGGAGCGCCACTCACGATCGGCTCGGGCAGCCACGTGCCCGCGTAGTCCTCACGACGCGATCGGCGCGAACGGAGCATATCGAGGCAGATCCGGCCAACGACGACGGTAAGCCAGCCACGAAGGCCGTCGGTACCGCCGGGATCGCCGCGGTCGAGCCGAACCCATGCCTCCTGGACGGCGTCCTCGGCCTCGGCCAGCGAGCCGAGCATCCGGTATGCGACGGCGCGCAGGTGCGATCGCTGATGCTCGAATTCCTGGGCCAGCCAGTCCCGCCGATCCACCGATCTCACCTTCGTTCTCGTCTGCGCGCGTGGTCGATTGGGGAACGGAACGGCGGCGGCAAATGTGACAGGCGCAGCCACTCGGGCGAATTGGTCACATCCTCTCCGGCGGTTCCGTACCCAGTGTGACCACACCACCGAAGGAGACCGATCATGGTTCAGGAATCAAGCGACTTCGTCGCCGGCCGTCCGCACCGGAGCGGGCCGATCCGGCGGCTGGCAGGTCCGTTCCGGCCGATCGCCGTAAGGATGGCCGGAACCCGTTGGTTCCCGCTCTGGGCGATCCTTCGCCACACGGGTCGGACCACCGGGACGGCCTACGCAACTCCAGTCGTGGCCCGCAGGACGCCCGACGGTTTCCTCATCCCGCTCCCCTTTGGCGACGCGACCCAGTGGGCCCGCAACCTGTTCGCTGCCGGCGGCGGATCGATCCGCTTCGCCGGCGTGGAGCACGAGATCGGAGATCCGCGGATCGTCAACCGCGAGGTCGCGTCCGCTCACTTTCCGCGCCCGCTCCGATTCCTCGCCGGACGCCTCGGACTTCGCGAGTATGTCGCCGTCCGGCGCCTTTCGGCCTAGCTCCGTGGGGCCCGCCTCCATACTTGGTTGTACCGACCGAATCGAGGACCAAGGAGAGGGCTGCCATGACATATCCGGACCCGCACTACCTGGGCGACGCGGGCGAGATCAGCGCCACGTACCGACCGGCCGGCCACGAACCAGAGCTGACCTACCCCAACGGAAATACCGCCCACTACCTCGCGACCGGGGCGTCGACTCACGGGCTGTTCGGTCTCTACCGATGGGAGATGGGGCCCGAGCCGAGCGGACCCGGGCCGCACTTCCACCGCTCGATCTCCGAGTCGTTCTACGTCCTCAGTGGGTCGGTCCGGATCTACGACGGCAGCCGCTGGATCGAGACCGTGCCGGGTGACTTCGTCCACGTGCCCGAGGGCGGGATCCACGGGTTCCGCAACGAGTCAGGCGAGCCGGCATCGATGCTGCTGCACTTTGCCCCGGGCGCTCCGCGCGAGGGCTACTTCGAGGGCCTCGCGGAGTTCGCTGCCTCGGGCAAGCCGAGCGACGAAGAGCTGGCGGCGTTCTATCTCCGCCACGACAACATCTGGCTCTAGGTCGCCACGGCCCTCAGGACGGCGTATTCGCCGTTGTAGCGAACCCCCAGGCAGTTGTTGAACAGGTTGAGCATGTTGATGTAGCCGATCAGGAACGTGAGTTCGACCAGCTCCGGGTCGGTGAAGTGCTCATGCAACTGCTGCGCCAGCGGTTCCGGAATGGCATTGGAATCCGCCATGGCGGCGCGCGTGTACTCGACGGCGACGCGTTCGCGCGGTGCCAGCGAATCGACGTGCTCGATCACGACAAGGGGATCCTTCACGATGTCCGCGATGTCAACGAGATCGCAGTGCGAGAACGTGCAGAACTGGCACTCGTTGGTCTTCGAGGCCGTGATGATGACCAGTTCCTTGACCCGCCGCTCGAGCAGCCCGCCGGGATAGACGGAGTTCCCGAACCCGGCGAACGCCTGCAGGATCTCCGGTCGCAGGCACATCGCCTGGATCATCTCGACCGGCGGTCGCCCGCGCTCCCATAGGCCTCGGCTCTCGTCGAACGACGGATCGTCCTTCACGGCCTCGAACGCGGACTGGATCTGCTCCTGAGTGACGGTGACGCGCATCGGCAACTCCTCAACGTCCTGGCAGCGTACCGCCGGTGCCCCAACCGAGTCGCGTGCGCCGCGCCTGGAACGTCAGCCCAGCAGGATCGCGCCGGTCAGGACGACGACCGTCAGGATCGCCAGCAAGATCAGGACCGGCCAGACGAACCGGAGCCAAGTCCCATAGCCCACTCGGGCGATCGCCAGCCCGCCCATGACCACCGCCGAGGTCGGGGTCACGAGGTTGACCAGCCCGTTCGCGCTCTGGTACGCGGTCACGACGAGCTGCGGCCGGCACATCGGCGAAGTTCGCCAGCGGGGCCATGATCGGCATCGCCACGGTCGCCAGCCCGGACGATGACGGGATGAGGAACGAGAGCGGCAGGAACAGGATGTACATGAGGTTGATGAACGCTGCCCCGCCGAGGCCGCCGACGGCCTGCTCCGCAGCGTTGAGCACGGTGTCCGTGATCAGCCCGTTGTTCATGATCACGGTGATTCCGCGCGCGATGCCGATGATCAGCGCCACGCCGAGGAGGTCGCGAGCGCCGTCGACGAAGGTCGAGGTGAAGTCGCCCTCCGACATCCGGCTGACGAGCCCGATGAGGATCGCGAACAGCAGGAACGACGCGGTCATCTCGGGGAACCACCACCACAGCGTAGGCAGTCCGATCCCGAGGTCCTCCCACGGGATGACCCCGTAGATCATCACGACGAAGGCGAGGATGAACAGGACCAGGAAGGCCTTCTGGCCGCCGGTCAACGCGGCGCCGCCCCTCGGCGCTCGACTTGCGTCGGTCCGGAACTGGGCCTCGATCTCCGCCCGTTGATCGGCGACGAGCGAGGCGGCGGCGTCCGCCTTGACCCGGGCGGCGTAGCGCATGACGAAGACGATCCCGATCGCCGTCCCGACGACGAGGATGACCAGACGTCCGACGATCCCCTCCTCGATCGACACGCCGGCGAAGCCCGATGCGATGCCGGTCGCGAACGGGTTGATCGTCGAGCCGAGGACGCCGATGCCGCAGCCGAGCAGGAGCATCGATGCTGCGACCAGCGAGTCGTAGCCGGCCGCGATCATGACCGTGATGATCAGGGCGTAGAAGGCGAGGCTCTCTTCGGCCATCCCGTAGGTCGTTCCGCCGATCGCGAAGACGATCATGAGGATCGGGATCATCAGGCTCTCGCGACCCCTCAGCCGTTCGACGATCCGGGCGATTCCGCCCTCGATGGCTCCGGTCTTCATCGTCACGCCCAGGAACCCGCCGATGACGAGGATGAACAGCGCCACGTCGATCGCCCCGAAGAGCTCGCCAGAGTTCCAGACGCTGATGCTTCCGTCCTCGGCCCTCGATCCCGTACAGCCCGTTGATCGGGGCCATGAGCGAGTCGACGATGATCCGCTGCGGGTTCGGGTCGACCTGTGTGGTACGTGCCCAGGGACGTGGCTGCCCGTTCGGCATCGATGTCGTATGCACCGGCCGGGATGATCCACGTCAGGAGCGCGACGATGACGATGAGGAGGAACAGGATCGTGTAGGCGGACGGCAGCGCGAACCCGCGACCGCCGGACGGGGGATCGCTCGTGGCAGCGGTCATGATGGTCCTCCTTCGGGTGGGCGGGGCGCGGCGGCGACGGCGTCGCCGTCACCGGTCCTGGTCGCCCGTGCTCGGCGGCGAGACCACCCGACATCGAGCACGATGCTGAGCACCAGGATCCCGACCAGGGTGACCATCGACGCCGGCTCATTGATGAGCGTGGTGAAGGTGAAGGTCGCGAGGGTGATGGCCACCGTGACGAGGGCGACGATGAGGATGCTTCGGCGCGCGCCGGTGACATCGACGATGCGCAAGTGCCCCAGGGTCACGACCCCGAAGATTACGAGCGCCACCGCGCTGCCGATGGAGGCTACGGCGGACAGGTCAAAGACCACGACCACGATGACGACCGACACGGCCAGGATGAGCAGCCCAAGCGGTGCGCCGCCGCCGAGCCGCCGGGCCATCAGCGTCGGGAATTGGCCGCTCGAGGCGAGATGATCGGACAGTCCGGTCGCGGGATAGAGGCCGGAGTTGGTCGCCCCGGCCGTCGCGAACAGGGCGGTCACGGTCATCAGCCAGTACCCGGCGTCGCCCAGGACGGGCTGGGCGGCCACGGCGATCGCCGTCGGACCCGCTTCGATGACTTCCGGAACGGTCAGCGTGCCGAACACGCCGATGGCGACGGCGACGTAGATGACCGTGGCGATGCCAATGGCGATCGCCATCGCCATGGGCAGTTGCTGGCCCGGCCGGGCGAGGTCCTTGGCCGTGAACGTCACGACGCCAAAGCCGAGGAACGCGAAGAACGTAAGCGCGACGCTCGACACGATGGCCTGGACGCCCGGATAGGTTTCCGGCGCCAGGTTGCCCGGCTCGGCGTTCGCGATCGTCACGACCGCGAAGACCGCGAGGATGCCGATGACGACGAAGACGACGAGACTCTGCACGCGGGCGACGACCGTCGAGCCGGCGATGTTGAGCAGGGTCATCGTCAGGAGCAGGGCGACGGCGAAGATCTTCACCCAGACGGCGTTGCCACCGGCGAAGGCCGAGCTCGCATAGCTCCCGAAGGACAGAGCGACCATCGCCGTCACGATGCCGTTGGCGATGTAGGTCAGCCAGGCGACGACCGTCGAGACGTGGCCGTCACCGAAGCCCTGGTTGACATACTCGAGCAGGCCCCCGGCGGACGGAAAGTGGGCGCCGAGCTTGCCGAACGAGTACCCCTGCAGTGCGGCGATGCCGCCCGCGAGGAGGAATGACAGCCAGACGGCCGCGCCCGCGACCTCGCCCGCGGTGCCGAGCAACGAGAAGATCCCGGCGCCGACCATCGCCGCGACGCCGATGAAGGCCGCCTGTTGCGTGCTGATGTGGCGCCCGGTCGTCGGGGCCTCGTCCATCAGGCCGAAACTCCCACCATCCGGACCGCTGCCGGTGGCGCCGTCGGCTCGGCGTGCTGCGGATCGCCGCGGGCGAACGCGACGAGCCCGATGATGGCCGCCACTATGAGGATGGCGAGGACCCAGCGAAGTGGTCCGTCCATGCCGGAGTCCTCCTCAGATCGGGTCGCGGACGACCGGGCAAGTCATGCAGTGCCCGCCGCCGCGCCCCTTGCCCAGCTCGAATCCCTCGATGGTGACGACCTCGACCCCCGCCTCGCGCATCTTTGCGATCGTAAACGTGTTGCGCTCGTACGCCACGACCACGCCGGGCTCGAGGGCGACGACGTTGTTGCCGTCGTCCCATTGCTCACGGGCCTGCTGGTAGGCGTCACCGCCGGTCTCGACGACGTGGAGCTTTCGTACGTCGAGCGCATCAGCGATCGCCGAGAGGAAGTCCTTCTCCTCGCGTACGTCGACCGTCCCGGGCTTCGATCCGGGGCGCAGGCTGATCGCCCGGATGCCCTCCACGACCTTCGGGAACGCCGTCGCCTTGTCGCGGTCGAGTAGCGTGAAGACGGTGTCGAGGTGCATGTGGGCGCGGTCCTTGGTCATGACCGCGGCGATGACGCGCTCGGCCGCGCCCTTCGCGAAGAGCGCCCTCGCGATCTGCTCGATCATCCGGCCGGTCGTCCGCTCGGACATTCCGATCGCGACCGTTCCCTTGCCGATGATCTCGACGTCCCCGCCTTCGAGAGACGCCCGGCCGAAGTCCTCCAGCCGGAACCGATCGTCGTCGCCGAGCGGCGGGTACCAGTACTCGAACGACTCGCCGCTGAACATCGGATGGGCGCGGTAGATCGTGCCCATGTTGTAAGCCTCGCGCCGGCGCGCAGGCCAATACATCGGGTTGATCGAGACGCCGCCGTAGATCCAGCACGACGAGTCCCTGGTAAAGAGGCTGTTCGGCAGCGGTGGCAGGACGAACGTGGAGTCGTCGTCAATGGCAGCGGCGATCAGCGACGAGCTCTTGAGCTTGGCGAGATCGAGGCCGGACTCGGCCACCGTCAGGCCGCCGATCAGGTGTCGGGCCAGCGCGTCGGGCTCGAGGCCCGACAGGCAGGCGCCGACCGCCTCGACAAGGCTCGGTCCGACGACCGCCTCGGAGGCGACAAGCTCGATCAACCGGCGACGGACGTTCTCGCCCGTGGCGAGGGCTTCCGCCAGGAGGTCCTGGACGTAGAACACCTCGACGCCGCGCTCGCGCATCCGGGCGACGAACTGGTCGTGCTCCCACTGGGCGCGCTCGACCCACAGGACGTCGTCGAACAGGAGCTCGTCGTGGTTAGCCGGCGTGAGACGCTTGAGGCTGAGGTCGGGCCGGTGGACGATGACCTTGCGGAGCTTGCCGACCTCGGAGTGCACGCCGAACGACGCCATCAGTTCGCCTCCTCTGCAACGACCTGCGTGCCGCCGCTGCCATCCACGAGCTTGTCGATCTCGTCGAGCGACCCGATCGCCGCTCGCCGGCCGGTTGCCTCCACGAATTCGCACGCAGCGGCGACCTTTGGACCCATCGAGCCCGCCGGCAGGTCCATCCGTGCCAGCTCCTCGGGCGTAGCCCGCTCGATGCGCGCCTGGGCGGGCGTACCCCAGGCCGTGTACACCCCATCGACGTCGGTCGCCATGATGTACAGGTCGGCCTCGAGCTCGCGCGACAGCAGGCTGCTGGCGAGGTCCTTGTCGATGACCGCCTCGACGCCCAGCAATATGTCGCTCGGCGTCCTTCGCGTACATCGTCGGGATGCCGCCGCCACCAGCGCAGATCACGACGCAACCCCGTTCGAGGAGCCAGCGCATCGGCCGGATCTCGAAGATCCGCCTCGGCCGCGGCGACGGCACTACTCGGCGCCAGTGGGCGCCGTCCGGCTTGACGGTCCAGCCCTTTTCGGCGGCGAGGGCCTTGGCTTGCGCCTCGTCGTAGATGGGGCCGACGAACTTGGTCGGATCGGTGAAAGCCGAGTCGTCCGGGTCGACCTCGACCATCGTGAGGATCGTCGCAAGCGGCCGCTCGATCGGCAGCAGGTTGCCGACCTCCTGCTCGACGAGGTAGCCGATCATGCCCTGGGTCTCGGCGCCGAGGACGTCAAGCGGATAGGCCTCAACGTCCCTGTACGCGGCACCCTGGAGCGCGAGCAGCCCGACCTGCGGACCGTTGCCATGGGAAATGACGAGCTCGTGCTCGCGGGCGATCCGCGCGAGCGCGGGCGCCGCAATCCGGACATTGGCCCGCTGATGCCCGGCGGTCATCGGCTCGCCCCGCTTCAGGAGGGCGTTGCCGCCGAGCGCGATGACGATACGCATCTATCCGAACCCCGCTGTCGCCGCCGCTAGACGCCGATCGTCGCGACCATCATGGCCTTGATCGTGTGCATCCGGTTCTCAGCCTGCTCGAACACGATCGACCGCTCGGACTCGAAGACCTCGTTCGTGACCTCCATCCCGTCGAGAGCGAAGCGCTCGAACAACTCCGCGCCGAGCGTGGTGTGCCGGTCATGGAACGCCGGCAGGCAGTGCATGAACTTCACCTGGGGATTGCCGGTCTTTGCGACGAGCTCGGAGTTGACCTGGTAGGGCTTGAGGAGCGCGACCCGCTCGTCCCAGACGGACTTCTCCTCACCCATCGAGACCCACACGTCGGTGTAGAGGTAGTCCACGCCCTTGACGCCCTCGCCGGGGTCATCGGTCAGGGTGATCCGCGCCCCCGTATGCTCGGCGACCGCGCGGCAGGTGGCCACCAACTCCTCGTTCGGCCACAGCGTCTTCGGCGAGCGAGAGCCGGACGTCCATGCCGAGCTTGGCGCCGCCGACAAGCAACGAGTCGCCCATGTTATTCCGGGCGTCACCGAGATAGCAGTAGGCGATCTGGGTCAGCGGTTTGTCGCTGAACTCGATCATCGTCAGGACGTCCGCGAGGATCTGCGTTGGGTGGTACTCGTCGGTCAGCCCGTTCCAGACCGGCACGCCGGCGAACTCGGCGAGCTCTTCGACGATGCCCTGGCCGTAGCCGCGGTATTCGATGCCGTCGAAGATGCGGCCGAGGACCCGGGCGGTGTCCTTCATCGACTCCTTGTAGCCGATCTGTGAGCCCTCGGGCCCCAGGTACGTGACGTGGGCGCCCTGATCGTAGGCAGCGACCTCGAACGACACGCGCGTCCGGGTCGATGCTTTCTCAAAGATGATCGCGATGTTCTTGCCGCGCAGGCGTTGCTGCTCGTAGCCGCCGTACTTGGCCCGCTTCAGGTCCCGCGAGAGGTCCAGCAGGTAGTGGATCTCGCGCGGGCTGAAGTCGAGCAACTTCGTGAAGTTGCAATTCCGGAGGTTGTACCCCATGGATCCTCCCAGCCGACGGCGTTCGCGATCCCCTCTTTGACGGCAAGTCGCGACGGCACGGCCAGTATGCATCCGGGAACCAATCCGCGCCGGTCCTCGACGCAACCACCCACGGTCCTAGGCGGCGCTCTCCCCGCCTCCGCCGGCGCGAACATCTCCGCGGGCGAGGTGACGCCGGCCGTGACGCGCACGAAGCGGTCCATCGCGGGCTGGTTGCCGGCGATGCCGGCGAGCGCCTGGGCGAACTCGGGCGGCGGCGGCTCCAGCGTGGCGAGCTGCGTCGTGAACTCGTAGAACGGCCGGACGTGCGCATCGCGCTCCGCCTGGTAGCGGCCCATGGCGTCGTCGAACGAAGCGTCGGCCGCCGAGGACCTCGCCGATCGCGGCCGCGACCTGCTCGGCGCCGAGGTACGCGTCGCCCATGCCGAGCGCCGTGACGAAGTCGACGGTTGTAGCCCGCGTCGCCGACGAGGACCCAGCCGGGACCGAACGGCCGACGGAAGTAGTTCGCGCACCGATGCGCCCACGAACCGCGTCTCGCGCGTTGCCGCGCCGAGGCGCTCCGCAAAGGCCGGCGCGAGGTCGATCGTCGCGAGGTAGGTCGACTCGATGTCGCTGCGATAGGCCTCGAACTCGGCGATCGGCCGGCCGGCGATCACGAGGGTCAGCTCGTCATTGGTCGGCCACGCCCCGAAGGCGCGCGTCGTGCCGGATGTAGGTCTCGAACCGGCCGTCCATCGGCAGGCCGCTCCAGTACGCGTAGTAGCTCGCCTGCAGCTGGCGGTCGCTCGTCGTATGCCTCGGCGCCGACCGCCTCGGCCACCATCGAGTGCCGCCCGTCGGCGCCGACGACGATCGACGCCCGCTCGACGACCGTCCGACCGTCTCGGCCGCGGCCGCGGATGCCCACGACGCGACCGGCGTCGAACTCCAGGCCCTCGACCGTGAAGGCCTCGCGGACCTCGGCGCCGGCCTCGTCGGCGGCGTCGACGAGGATCTTGTCGAGCACGGTCCGTCGCGGCGCATAGGACACCGTCTCGTCGCCCTCGCCCGGCGAGCCGGTCAGCGTGAACGGTCCGAAGTCGAAGGCATACGTGTGGATCGGCGGGCAGCCGGTGGCGACGATGCGGTCGAAGCACGCCCCACCGCCGCCAGGCCGCGACACCCGGCGGATGGACGAGGTGGGTCGACACGGTGTCGCTCGGGAACGTCGCGCGGTCGACGACGAGGACCCGGTGGCCGGATCGCGCGAGGAGCATGGCGGTGGGCGCGCCGGCGCTGCGGGCGCCGACGACGATGACGTCGTAGTCGTTCGTGGGCATGGCCTTGACTCCGTCGGTCGCCGGGCGAGCGGCGACCTGGCCGGCCGCCGTCGCCCCTGCTCGGCGACCGTAGGCGCGGCGACCCGGGCGGCGCATCGGTCGTGTTGACCAATCGCGCGCGTGCGCGCGTGGTCATTCGATGCCACCGACGGCCGGCGACGCGTCAGATGAGGCGGTGCTTCAGGCCGTAGGCGGTCGCTGCGGCGCGCGACGACACGTCGAGCTTGGCGAAGATGTTGGCGACGTGGCGGGCGACCGTCCGCTCGCTGATGACGAGGTCGCCGGCGATCTCCCGGTTCGAGCGACCGGTGGCGACCAGCGCCAGGACCTCGAGCTCGCGGCCCGTCAGCGGCCCTGCGCCGCGCGGGTGCGCGGCCGCCAGCGCGTCGACCTGCGCGAGATCCGGCGCCGGCCCCGAGCCGCCGGAACGTCGCCGCCGCCGCGTCGAGCTCGAGCGCCGCGCCATCCTCGTCGCCCAGGTCGCGGAGCGCCCGACCGATCAGGACACGCACCCGCGCGACCTCGTAGGGCGCGTCGAGATCGGTCCACAGCACGCTGGGCCCGGCGAAGATGCTCCAGCCCCTCGCGGGCGCTCCGGCCTCGACCGCGACCGCGCCCGACATGTGGGCGGACGTCGCGCGGAGAAACGGCACGTTCGCGCCCGCGGCCGCGGTCGCGAGTGCCGTCGGCGGCTTCGGCCGCTCCCTCGAGGTCGCCGGCGGCCAGCCGGATCACCACGGCGGCCGGGAGGACGCGGGTGCGGCCGGGTCGCGGATCCGGATCGTCCTCGGTCCGTGCCTCCTCGAGGACGCGGCGGATCGCCGCGGCGGCCACGTCGACGCGCCCCTGCGCGAGCCGGAGGAGTGCAAGACCCGGCTGCGGATCGAACCCATGGCGGCTCGCCTCGCGGTAGGCATCCTCGGCGCCGCTCAGGTCGCCGCGCAGGCGCAGCAGCTCTCCATGCTGGTAGAACGCCATCCCCGACGCGGGCTGCGCAGGGTCGGACAGCCAGTCACAGGCTCGTTGTGCCTCCGCGAGCGCCTCGGGCCACGCGCCGTGGAGCGTCTTGATCTCGGAGCGGTGGACGAGGCACTGGCCGCGGAACGGCACGAGATCGGGCTGCGACGCCGGACCACCGGTCCAGCGCGATCGTCCACTCGTGGACCCGCCGCAGGTCGAACGCCCGGTTCGCCGCGATGACGCTGGCGCAGTACAGGATCCCGGCCGCGATCGGCGACACCTCACCGGCGATCGCCGCGACCATCGCCTCGTCGAGCAGGCGCGTGCCCGCGTCGATGTCGCCGTGCTCGATCAGCGCTTCGCCCTGGCCGAGCAGTCCCAGCGCCGTGAGTTCGGGATCGGCGAACCGCACGCCGATCGCGTGGGCGTCGGGGCTGATGGCATGGGCGGCCAGCGGCGTCGCCGCCGTTGAGCAGTGTCGTACGCCCGAACGACCTGCAGATAGCCGCGCTCGACGCAATCGAGGCCCTGCGCGTCGAGCAGCCGCTCCGTCCGCGCGAGCCAGCCGTTGCTCTGGGCAGTCTCGCTCGCGAGCATGAGGGTCGTGCTGAGCCAGAACCCGCAGCGGGCCGCCCGGTCGGCGTCGCCCCGGTCGGCGTGCTCGTGATACGCCCGCGACCAGGCGGCGTGGGCGTCGTAGTCGCGGCCGGTCAGGTAGGCGGCGGTGGCGAGTCGCTCGAGGTCCTCCGGCTCGAGCGGAGCCTCGGCGTCGGCGGCCGACAGGTGCGTGAACGCATCCCGCCAGGCCGCATCGCGAAGGCCTCGCGACCCAGGTCGCGCGCGTCCCGGTCCGGGGCAGGTCGCATCGCATCAGGGTCGCCCAGTCACCTCGAGACTGCAACCGTGCTCAGGAATTGCGGTCAGGCGCGCCCGACTAGAGTTGAGCGCGCAGATGCCTGCTAGGAGAGAAGAATGGCCACGTACGCGCTGATCCCGGGCGGCGGCGGCGATCCATGGGAATGGCACCGGCTCGCACCCGAACTCGAGGCCCGGGGTCACGAGGCTCTCGCGATCCGGCTGCCGTCTGAGGACGACACGGCTGGCTGGGCCGAATATGCCGACACAGTCGTGGACGCACTGGGCGATCGCCGAGACGTCATCGTTGTCGCCGCATCGATGGGCGGCTTCACCGCACCGCTTGTCTGCACGCGCCGGCCAGTCGACGTGCTCGTCCTCCTGAACGCGATGATCCCGGTCCCCGGCGAGACCTTCAACGCCTGGTGGTCGAACACCGACTCCGGAACCGCCCGGCGCGCGTATCACGCCAGCATCGGTCTGGAGCCCACCGAGACAGATGACGACGCGGTGATCTACTACCACGATCTGCCCATCGCGCTCAGCGCCGAGGCACAGGCACGGACGTGGCAGGACCAGTCGATGACGCCGCTGGAGCAGCCCTGGCCGCTGCCGGCATGGCCCGACGTCCCTACCCGGGTGCTGGCCGGCCGCGACGATCGGATGTTCCCGTTCGAGTTTCAGCGCCGGATCGCTCGCGAGCGGCTGGGCCTCGAGGTCGAGGAGATCGAGGGCGGTCACATGGTCGCGATGAGCAACCCGCGCGCCGTGGCCGACCGCCTGGAGGCATACCGCATCGAGGCGGAACGCGAGCAGCGCGGTGACACGCGGGTGAGCAGCCTGGTCGCGGTCATCCACTGCACCAGCTGGAACACGACCCCGTTCGGATCGCTGATCTGGAAGTAGCGCTCTCCCCACGGCTCAGTCTCGATGGGTGTGGTGATGGGAACCCCCGCGCCTGCATCCGGGCGTACTCGCCGTCGATGTCGTCCACGACGAAGACCACCAGCAGACCATCGGCGGCATGCCCCTGCACTGCGGCGGCTTGAAGGTCTTCAGGCCTGTCCGCAGGTAGATGAGGTTGAAGCCGGCATCCGGTCTCGAGAGCGAAACGAAGCCATCCGAGGCCATTTCCTCGACAAATCCGAGATGATCGCTGGCGAATCGAGCAGACGCCCGCTCGTCGGCGACATTGAGCGATAGAGCCGAATCAGTGATGACCATCGGGTGGCTCCTTGAGGTCGGGCAACAGGTGCGCGGTGAGCAGACCCGTCGCGGATCGCCGCCTCATGTAGATTTCGCGGGATGAACCGGGACGTCGGCGAGCCGCGGCCGACCGTGGGCCGGGAGCGCGCGGCGCGCGACCTTCCGCAATGTCGGGACAGGGGGTGCGCTACCCGATTGGTGAATTCTCACCACTGGCGCGATACGGCAGCTCAACGGGGAGCGCCACGCGCCGCGCGACCGCGCACGACGACCTTACTCACCCCACGGGCGGCGGGCACCCTAAGACGGTCGCACTATCGGGTATCGATGAGCATCGCTCATCGAGCCATCCAACATGGAGACGAGGAGGGCGAACACCATGGCCGTTGCACAAGAGCAGGACCAGACCCTGGCAGCGTTCGTGCTGAGAATGGAAAAGCAGCGCGACGACTCCTGGCGGAGATCGAGAAGGTCGACACGGTCGACGACAACGTGCAAGATCGTCGACGCGGCGATCGCGGAGCGATACGAAGCGGGGCCGGTCAAGGTCCACCAGACCGAGGACATGGGAGCGATGAAGGGTGGCTTCCACGGCGCCGCTGGGCCTGGTCGTCGGGCCTGCGTCGCTGGCCCGGCCGCAGCTCGGCGGCGCGGCCGGCGGGCATGCTCGACAGGCTGCGCAGCCGCTTCCGCGACATCGGCATCGACGACAAGTTCATGAAGCAGATCACGAGCGAGATCGAGAAGGGCGCGAGCGCCCTGTTCGTCCAGTACGAGGGCGACATGGTCCGCGTCGATCGGCGCGGTCCAGGACGCGATCAAGGCGGAGAAGGCGCTTGCTCATCCACAGCACGCTCGCGCCCGAGACTGCCGCCGCGCTCCGGCACTCGTCGAGCCGGCAGCCGAGGAGCTCGGCGGCGACGAGGTCGTCTCCGACTTCGAGATCGCAGACCGAGGAGGCACCAAGAAGCCGCTGGCGCCAGGCCGAGCAGGCCGCCCCGGAGGCAGCCGCCGGCCGAACCGGAGCCGTACGACCTGACGCTGTTCGACGGGATCTGGGTCCGGGCGGCTCGCGGCGTTCCTGCTGCGGCCGGGATCACGACCTTCGCCGCGCCTCGCCAGACGAGCGAGCCGGAGCTTCGCCACGCGTTCACCGACGCCGCACGCCGCCGCGCCGGCGAACATCGGCGACGTGGCCGATGCAGGCCTCGTTCGCCGTCAAGGGCGACTGGGCGGGCCTGATGAAGCACAACGAGAAGGCGATGGCGGGGAAGGCCAAGCCCGCAGCGGCCCGAACGGCGTCCGCCAGCGCGGCTCCGCCCGACGACCTGACCCAGATCAACGGCATCGGGCCGCGGATTTCGTCGATCCTCAACGAGGGCGGCATCACTACGTTCGCCGAGTTGGAGCACGCGAACACTGGCGACCTCCGCCAGATCATCCTGTGGGCGATGCTGCCGTCCCCGGCTGACCGGCGACCTGCGGCTCGCCGGGGCGTTCGGCGTCGCGCTCGGGCTGATGAACTGGTCGTTCTATGCCGAGTCGATCGCCCGGCTCCCGCTCTACGAGGCGCCCGCGCGGTCGCCAGAAAGGCGGCGGCTGACCGAGCACCCGCCGAGCGCGTCCGACTGTGATCGCCGAGGGCTCGGTCGAAGCGCGATACCCGGGATCAGGACGGCGGTGGGTTGTTCTGCGGTGGGTTGTTCTGCTGCTGCGCGAGCTGCTTCTGGACCTCCTGGTCGATCTCGACCTGGCGGCGCTGCCGAGCGCGTCTGACCAGGATCACGCCCATGACCCACGGCCAGATGATCGCCACCAGCAGGCCGACGAGGATCGCCGGTGCCAAGCTGCGCGTGGACGGTGTCGACCTCCCGCCTGTGAGCCAGTACACGATCAAGAAGGCCACCACCCCAAGGATGATCCCAGTGATCCTCCAAATCATTGCGAGCCCTCCATCCCTCGGGCAGCTCGCGCATACGGCCGCCGCCCTCGCGTGAGCCTAGGCGCCGCGGGGTCGGCACGTCAACAGATCGCGTCATCAACGTTCCGCGCTCCGGTGACCACGACGCGTTCTCCGTCCTGATGAGAGCGTCGATTCCCCGGCTGCTCGGCGCCGCCAAATCCTCCGGGATAAGGACCGCTGTTCAGCGGTCGTACGATGAGGGCAACGTGTCCCGATGAGCCCGGAAGGAAGCCGTGGGAACGATGTCGTGCGCCGACGATCGTTCGTTCGCCGTTCCGCCTCGCTGCTCGTCGGGTGATCCTCCGGCGTTGCAGAGATACACCGTCGCCGCACACGCGAGCGCAGCCACCGCGTCACCGGTTGCCGCTCGCCACTCGCGTCGGTCGGAAGCGTCGCCCCGGTGCCGGACGACCATCGGCTCTCGTGCGTCCCTCGACCCCGGCGGGGGATCGGTGGACGCGGTCGGTGTGATCCGCGTCGCCGCCGCCGCTTTGCGGAGGGCGACTACACGCGTCTAGGCCGCTGACACCAGCGCGTCGGCCGTCCTCGTGGCGATCGTCCCGCTCGGCTCGGGGCCGGCGTTCACGTGCCGACGATCGCGCTGACCGAGGACGCACGTCCACGCATCGTGTACGAGGCCGACCTCACCGCGTCGCCCGGCTACTCCTACCTCGAGTGCGACTCCGCCTGCGACCAGGTCGCGGGCTGGCACTCCGTGCAACTGACGACCGAGCATCCCACGCCGACGCCGGCGCCGAGGCCCCGCATGCCGTTCGCAATTGCGGCCGACGGTGCCGCTGCATTCGCGTACGACGACGGGTTCGGGATGTACGTTTGGATCTGCGAATCGTGGTGCCGGCCGGACTCGTGGAAGCGGATGGCGGTCGCCGATGTCTACGTCCAGCCCAACCGGTTGCGTTCGGCTCTCGTCTGGCCTGCAGATCATCGCGCGCCACGCTGTCCAGGACACGGAGACCCTGGCCTGGTTCGATTGCCCCAGCGATTGCACCTCCGGAGAGAACTGGGCGGGCCTCGATCAACTCTGGACGACGCGCGGCGTGCAGACGATGGACCTCGCCCCGACCGCCACGGGTGGGACCCGCATCCTGACCTACGGCGATGCCTCCAACACGAACGGGGACGAGCGCGTTTTCGGCTCCTCTCCTCGCCGTGCTGCCGTAACGCGGCGAGCTGGAACCCGACCGGTTGCTCCGCCTTTGGCGCCGGGCTCGGCGAACGTGGGGTTCGCGCTCGCGCTGGACGGCAGCGGGGAGACGGTGGTGGCGACGGTCAGCGAAGTGGCCTCCACAGTGGCGCGGTGCACCCAAGACTGCGCCGCGCTCACCGGCAAATGGCAGCTGACGCCGGGCGTGGGCGTCGCCGACCTGAATGCCTCGATCCCGCCGACGGTGCCGGCCGGCTGTCTGAGCGCATCGTGGGGCATGCACGCAGGGCCGGCATTGGCTTTCGACCCGCACGGGCCGCCAGTCGTCGCGTTCAGCGCGAGCGCAGTGGGGCTCGGCGGCGCGTGCGGCCCGGACACCCCAGCGACGACAACCGACAGCTTCCTCTTTTCGTCGCCGTAGTCGTTGCGTTCGATCAGTCTCCGTCTTGGCGTCGTGTCGCAGACCGTCGCTAGCCGGGCGTCCCGTCGTGCTCCCTTTCTGGGCGAACTGCTGTGTTGCCATTCATACACGCCGGGCAGCCAATCCTTGCCGAACGTGGCCGATGGCCCGATGCGCGGGTCATCTGGAGCACGGCCGTCACGCAAGGCTTGCACGTACGCGCGATCCAGTTCGATCCGTGCGCGCAGCTGATCAGCTCCGCAGACGGACCCGTGACCGGGGACCAGGACATCGACGTCGTCCGCCACGTCCTCAAGCAGCCGCAGCGCAACGAGGTAGTCCTCGATCGGATGCGCGGCGCCCAGGTCGAGGAACGGCATCAGGATGTCAGAAAGCATGTCGCCGGCGACGAGAACGCCGCGCCCTTCGATCAACAGCGCCGCATGGCCCTCGGCATGCGCGCGATGCTCGATGATCCGGACGTCAGGGCCATCCCAGGCAATCTGCGCAGTTTCGGCAGGCAGACCGGTAATGAGGCCGAACAGGTCGAGCGGTATCTCCTCGGCGATTTCCGGCGGTAACCCCTCGGCGACGCGGGCCTTCCAGTCCGCGTTCGACAGGAGATCTCGCATGAAAGCCGCGCAGCCGGCTGTACCGTAGCGAGGCGCTTCGCCGAGCTCGGCGTGCCAGAGCACGTGATCCCAATCAGGATGCGTCGAGAAGCCTGCCACGACGGGCTGGCCCAACTCGCGAAGGTCGTTCGCGAGGCAGGCCATCTCGGAGCCTGTTATCCCGGGGTCGATCAGCAACACGCCGGCCCGGCCTTGCACGACAACGGTGTTGTTCTCGAGTAACTCGCTCTGGTGGTCAGCACACCCTCCGCGACCTGCTTCAGCACGTGGCTCCCTCCGATGTGTTTGCAACCGATCGTCGCGACGGTAGTGCCCGGCGGTGATCTCGTCGATCGCCGGCGTCGTCACCGATGACGTCGCGGCGTCGAGTTCCTGACGCCTTCGCGAGAACAACGCTATCCTCCGGCGGCCGTGCGACTACTCATCGTCGAGGACGAGCTCGACCTCGCTGCTGCTCTTGCCACCGGGTTGCGCCGCCAGGGCTATGCGATCGACACCGCCGCGACCGCAGCCGAGGCGCGCGAGCGCCTCCAGGACACACCCTACGACGTGGTATGCCTCGACATCGGGCTGCCCGACGGCGACGGACGCGAAGTCTGCCGCGACCTTCGCACAGGCGAGTTGGTGCTACCGGACGCCACGCCACCACGCGTCTTGATGCTGACCGCCCGGGACGGTCTCGACGATCGAGTGGGAGGTCTGGACGACGGTGCCGACGACTACCTGGTCAAGCCATTCAGCTTCGTGGAGCTCGCTGCACGGGTCCGCGCCCTCGCACGCCGCTCGACGATCAACGGTGGAGCGACGATCCGGCTGGGGAGCCTCGAGCTCGACGCCGCGCGGCACGAGGCGCACCGTCACGGACGACGACTTGACCTGACGCCCAAGGAGTTCGCGCTCCTCCGGTACTTCCTGCTCCATCCGAGCGAAGTCCTGACACCGGAGCGCCTCCTCGAGCACGTCTGGGACGATCGCGCCGACCCATTTACCAACACGGTCCGGGTCACGATCAGCAACCTCCGCCGCAAGCTTGCCGAGACGGGCCCGGGACAGCCCATCGAGACGGTCGTGGGGGTGGGCTATCGCCTCGTGGAGGGCGACGAATGAGTCGGTCGCCGCTCCGACGCCTCGCCGCGTCCGTTCGATCGGTCCGCTTCCGGCTCGCGATGCTGGTGACGACGGCCCTGATCGTGACGGCGGGCGTGCTCGTGCTGGGCATGAACCTGGCCCTGGATACGGTCGTCGCGACGAGCCCGGCGGAGCAGCCGACGACATTCGAGGAGGAGTTGCTGCGGGTGCTCGGTATGAGCCTCGCCGAGCTCGACGGAAGCGTCGACACCGAGGCGACCGATGCACTCCTGAACGTGGAGCAGACCATCCGTGAGCAGACCCTCCAGATGGTTCGGAGTCTCTCGCTCGTGGCGCTGCTCGTGCTGGTGCCGGTCGGCCTCGCCATCGGTTGGGCCGTCGCAGGCCGGGTCGTGCGTCCTGTTGGCACGATCGCCAGCGTCGCACGGGAGATCGAGGCGACCGATCTCTCGCGTCGGATCCGCCTCGGCGGTCCACCCGACGAGGTGCGCGATCTGGCCGACACGTTCGACGCGATGCTCGACCGGCTCGATCGGGGCGTGCGGACCCAGCGCCGTTTCGTCGAGGACGCCTCGCACGAATTGCGGAACCCATTGGCGGTCATCCGGACGACCCTCGATGTCGCTCTTTCGGAGCCGGAGGACGCCGAGGGGCTCCGCCGCGCCGCCGAGGTGGCTCGTCGGACGGCCGACCGGATGTCGACGACGGTCGACGAGCTCCTGGCGTTCGGCAGGACGAGTGTCCAGCCGGAGCGGCGGGTTGCCGTCGACCTGGCCGAAGTCGTGTCCGAGGTCGCCCAGGAGTACGACGCGGTGGCCTCGACCCGGGGCGTCCGGCTGTCCCGGCTCGCTCCGTCCGGTCTGGTCGTCGACGGCGACCGGTCCGCGCTGAAGCGGGCCCAGGCGAACCTCGTCTCGAACGCGCTCCGCGTAGCTCCGCCTGGCTCGGTGGTCCACTCCCGCGCTGGACGTGCGGGTGGATGGCTGTGGTTCGGAGTCCGCGACGTCGGGCCGGGCATCGCGCCCAATGACCAGGCCCTCGTGTTCCGCCGCGCCTGGCGCGATGGCGCTCCCACGGCGGAAGGCGACGGGCAAGGCCTGGGGCTGGCCCTCGTTCGCCAGATCGCCGAGGCACATGGCGGCACGGTCAGCGTGGCCTCGGTCCCCATGCACGGGGCAAGCTTCGTCGTGTGGCTGCCGGACCGGCGGACGGATGTGGAGCCGGTCCCGGTGGCTGATCTCCGAGCGATGGCCGACCCGCTGTGGACGGTGGACGCGGCGTCCTGACCGACTCTTTAAGTCGTCCTTACACCATCCGAACGTCCACGTTATCGCCCATTTCCTAGCATCCGGATCACTGACCGGACCGGCATCGGTCCGACCCTGCATGCAACCGCTCCCCGATCCGGAGGCGCAATCACGTGGACGACCCCTTCGCCGGCGACCAGCGTCAGCACAAGAGCTGGCGCGACCTGCCGCCGACCCCACCTCTCGTCTGGCCTACCACAGCACCGGCATTCGCGACAGCGGCGGTCGGCGCTTCTGCGCCTCCGATGCCCGATGCCAAAGCTTCACCGCGGCCCCGACGCCGGCTCGTCGTCGGCACCGCCCTCCTGGTAGGGGCCATCGTCCTCGTCGGCAGTGGGATGCTCGCCACCGGCAACCATCTTGGGGCGCTGCTGGCGCTGGCCTCGGCCGGTGGCCCGGGCGAGCCGGACAAGGCGGCCGCGGCGATCCCGCCGAGCGATGAGCCGCTTGCGGACACGGCCGCGAGGCTCCTGCCCTCGGTGGTGCAGATCGAGGCCGGCAGCGGCCTCGGCTCAGGGTTCGTGGCGGCCGATGGGGGATTGATCCTCACCGCGTCGCACGTCGTCGGTCGATCGGAGTCCGTCACGCTCCGGCTCCAGGACGGCACGAGCATCGCCGGCGCCGTGGTCGCGGTCGACAAGTCCATCGACACCGCCGTCATCCAGGCCGAGGAGAGCGGCGCATCCGGCCTGAAGCCCCTCGTCCTCGGCCCACTCGCCGATGTGCAGGTGGGCGAGATGACGATCGCCATCGGGAGCCCGTTCGGCCTCAGCCAGACGGTCACCACCGGCATCGTGAGCGCGCTCGGACGCACGGTCCCGACCCCGGTCGGCGAGCTGCACGACCTCATCCAGACCGACGCCGCCATCAACTCCGGCAACTCCGGCGGTCCGCTGACCGACCGCGAGGGTCGGGCGATCGGCATCAACACCGCCATCGCGAGCGCCTCGGGCGGCAGCGACGGCATCGGGTTCGCCGTGCCCGTCGACCAGGCCGCGCAGGATCCTGGAGAAGGTCAAGGACGGCACCTGGAAGCCCGAGGACAACGACCCCGCCGACAGCATGGATCCGCTCGGTGGGCTGTTCGACCAGTTCCTCGGTCCTGACGGCCTTGATGGCCTGCGCGACCTGTTCGGCCTCGGACCCGATGGGTCGCTGCCACCGGACGGCCCCTCGGGCGGCTCCGACATGGCCGATCGAATGCTCCGAGAGCTGCTCGACGAGCTCCTGCGTGAGCTCACACCCCAAGCCCCGGCTCCACAGGCGGCCCCGGAGACCGCGCCTGGTCCGGACGTCGACCCCCGCGCCGAACGGTCCGGACGACCCGACCGCCGCTGCAATCGACCGCCTGATGCAGCAGTTCCTCGAACGAACTGATGCAGGAGCTGAGCCCGAACGGGCTGTCGGATCCATTCAGCCCCGATGGGACCACCGACGGCCAGGGAGCACGACCGTGAGCATCGACCTCACCGCCACCCGCCTCGCCCAGATCCGTCACGAGCTCGGCCGCGTCATCGTCGGTCAGGATCGGGTCGTCGATCGGCTCCTCGTCGCTGTACTGGCAGAGGGGCACGTCCTGCTCGAAGGCGCGCCGGGCCTGGGCAAGACGATGCTGCTTGCGACCCTGGCGCGCATCCTCGGTGGCTCCTTCAACCGGATCCAGTTCACGCCTGACCTGATCCCGTCCGACATCGTCGGGACCCGGATCTTCCGGCCCTCGTCGGAAGCGTTCGACGTCGAACCGGGGCCGATCATCGCCAACATCGTCCTGGTCGATGAGATCAACCGCGCGCCCGGCGCGCGTCCAGTCGGCGCTACTCGAGGCGATGGCGGAGCGACAGGTCACGGTCGGCGGTCGCACCTTTGTGATGCCGCGCCCGTTCCTGGTCGTGGCCACCCAGAACCCCGTCGAGTCTGAGGGGGTCTACCCGCTCGCCGAGGCGCAGCGCGACCGGTTCCTGATGCGGATCCCAGTCGACTATCCGACCCCGAGCGAGGAATGGGCGATCGTCGCCCGGATGGCGGACGAGCCACCTCAGGCGGCGCGCCTGCTCGATCCTGCCGACGTCGTCGACCTTCAGCTCGCGGCCCGGCGAGTCGCGATCGACGATGTAGCGATCGACTACGCGATCCGTTTGGTCCTCGCGACGCGCGACCCCGCGGCGCACGGGCTGCAGAAGCTGGTGGGGCTCCTCGACTACGGCGCGAGTCCGCGAGCATCGCTCGGGCTCGTCCGAAGCGCCCGGGCCATGGCGCTCCTGCGCGGACGCATGCGTGCGGTGCCGCAGGACGTCTACGACGTCGCGTACGACATCCTGAACGCGCGCCTCGCGCTGTCCTACCGGGCGCTGGCCGAGGGGTTCACGATCGACGACGTCCTCGTCGAGCTGCTCACGACGGTCCCGGCTCCCGGTTCGCCGCGTGGCCTCCGCCGGTGCCGCCACGGCTCCCGCCACCTCCGGCGTATGCGACGCCGAGGTGGTCGCCGGCTCCCGCCGATCTGCGACGTACGTCACCTCGGCGCCGCACGCCCGTCCCCGCAGACGATGCAGGGACCGAGTACGCCCGTCAGCACGCCCTGCGGGCGCGTCCACACCGACGCCGCCGATCGTCCTGCCGGGCGATCCACCGGCGACGAGGTGACCTCCGGACCGCGTGCCGGTCTCGACCTGCCGGCACGCCTCCGCCGCATCGAGCTCGCCGTGGGCCACAAGGTCGTCGGCCGCCGAGACGGCCGTCATGCCTCGCTCGTGCTTGGCCACGGTGTCGAGCCCGGGGAAGCACGACCGTACGAGCCGGGCGACGATGTCCGCCGGATGGACTGGTCGATCCTTGCCCGGACCGGCGAACCACACGTCCGGGACGCGATCCAGGAGCGCGACCTCGACGTCGCCGTCCTGGTCGACCGGTCCGGCAGCCTCGACTTCGGGACCGTCGGCTGGCGGAAGGCGGATCTGGCTGTGAACGTCGCATCGGCCGTGTCGGGGCTCGCCGTCCTCGGCGGCGACCGGATCGGAGCGGTCGTCGCGACCGCCGGCGGGCCGACTGATCGTGCCGATCCGCGGAGGTCGCCGGCATCTGTCGGGCCTCGTGGGCAGCATGGCACGGTCACCGCTCGGGGGGCAGGTCGATCTCGGTCGCGCCATCGAGGTTCTCCGACGCGTCCTGCGACGGGGTGGACTGGCGATCGTGATCTCGGACTTCATCGCTGCCCGCCGAGACGTGGAGTCCGGCGCTTACCCGGCTGGGACGCCGGAGCGAGATCATTGCCGTCGAGGTCCTCGATCCGCGCGAGCTCCGACTGCCGGACGTGGGCCTGCTGGTGGTCGAGGATCCCGAGACCGGCCGCCAACGGACGATCGACACGAGCGACGAGCGCTTCCGCGTCCGCCTGGCCGAGGCCGCCGATCGCCGACGCGCCGCAAGATCGACCGCGATCGGGCGCGCAGGGGCCACCCACCTGCGACTGCGGACGGACACGGAGTGGTCCGGTCCGCTCGCGGCCTGCCTCGACCGCCGCCGACGCGCCCGGGCGCTGGGTCGGCACGTGGCGTCCCATCCCACGACCGGAGCCGCGCGATGATCACGTTCGCGCCCGATCTCACGTTCCTTGCGCCCGAGCGGTTCGCACTCGTCCTGGTGCCGCTACTGTTCGCCGCGCTGTACCTCGTCAGGCAGCGCCGACGCCGGGTCTACGTGGTCCGATACACGGATCTGGACCTGATCGACGCGGTGGCCCCACGACGTCCGGGCCTTCGGCGCCATCTCGTCGCCGCCGTCTACCTGATGGCGACGGCCCTCCTCGTCATCGCGGCTGCCCGCCCCGCCCTCGCGACCGAGGTCGCGAATGAGCCGACGCTCGTGCTCGCGTTCGACACCTCGCGGTCGATGGAGGCGACGGATGTCGCTCCCAGCCGCATCGTGGCTGCCCGTGACGCAGCCCATCGGTTCATCGAGGTCGTCCCGTCCGGTGTCCGGGTGGGCCTGGTCGCGTTCGACCAGACGGCTCGGGTCATCATCCCGCCGACGACGTCGAAGACGGTCCTCGACCGGGCGATCGACCGCCTGTCGTTGGGCCAGGGAACGGCGATCGGCGAGGCGATCTACACGTCGCTGGACCTGCTCGAGTCGGATGTGCCCGCCGACGCCGAGGACGCCTCCCCAGGGTCGATCGTGCTGATGTCGGACGGCGACACGACGGCAGGACGACCGGAGGGACAAGCAGCGCGTGAGGCGGAGCGCCGTGGCGTCAAGGTAAGCACCGTCGCCTTCGGCACCGACCATGGATCGGTGGTGGTCGACTTCCTGCCGGTCCCTGTCCCGGTCGATCGCGAGGCGCTGCGCGACATCGCCGAGACCACCGGTGGCAAGGCATTCGAGGCCGACTCGGCCGAGGAGATCGTGTCCGTGTTCGAGGACATCGGCGAGGGGGTCGGTACGCGGACGGAGCCGCGGGAGATCACCGATGGCCTGGCCCTCGCCGCGCTCGTGGCGGCAGCCGTCGCCGCGGCCGGCTCGCTCCTCTGGTTCGCTCGTATCCCGTGACGCGGGCTAGGCGACCTCGGAGCTCCCGTTCCAACTCGAGCCCAGGCGGCGCTCTCCGTCCTCAAACATCTGTACTGGCGCGCCCGACAGGTGTTGGGCGCGTGGCTGCAACCTACACGATCCCGATCGAGGGGCGGGATGAGTGGCTCGCTGCGTCGAGGCGGCAGGCGTGACGGTCGTGGACAGCACGCACCTGCTTCGCGTCCGGGTCGATCAACGGCGGAGGCGGGGCCAGGCTGCGGCGATCAGGCCGACCCGCAGGAGCGCCAGGGCGGGCGGGATGGGCAGGGCGTAGCCGTACCAGAAGACTGCCTCGATCGGGATCATGGCGACGGCAAGCACGGCTCCAGAGCGGCGTCCCCGCCACATCAACCACCCGCCCCACGCGACCGCTGCGGTGACACCCGCGTATCCGACGAGTGTCGCGGCGAACGCCTCGGGACTCAACGGGCCCCACCACGGGCCGCCATACATCGGGAACAGGTCGCCGAGCCACGGCAGTTCCCGTTCCCGGAGTGCATAGGCCGCGATCGGCAACGCGGGCAGCCCGTATCCGGCCGCGTACACCCAGCACACCACCGCTGCACCACGCGCGACACCGGGGACCGCCGCCGTCGCGGTCACGCGGTCCGCAGCCCCAGGGCGATCCCGATCCACATGAACTCCGGTCATGTCCTGGCCTACGCCTCCGCTTCCAGCAGGGCCCTTAGCACCTGATCATCCCGTTCGACGTCGCGGCGCAGCACACGTCCCATGAACGGCTCGATGAGCCGACCCAGTCCGGAGAAGCGGAGTTGGACGCGACTGGTCAACGCGCTGGTGGAGGCGCTGGTCGGCTCGACGAGGTAGGACGCCTCTCCGGTCACTCCGCCCCCGGGCGGGATGTCGAAGGCGACGAAGCGACCGGGCTCGAACGCGACGAACTTGTTCCGCGACTCGATCCGCCGACCGGCGAACCGGCGAACGAAGCTGTGCTCTGACCCTACCCGGATAGGACCCGGTGTAAGGCGATGGACCTCGTCGAGCCCGGACTGCCAGCGCGGCGCGTTCGTCTGGTCGCTGACGAACGCGAACACGTCGGCGGCCGGCCGCCCGATCTCGATCCGTGTCTCCACGCTGATCATCCGTAGGTCCCTTCCCCAGTGACTGGCGGTATCACTAGTGTGCACTCTAGTGAGAGGTCGGATAGTATCGCCTTCGCGACGGATGTCAAGAGGTTCCGCATGGCCAGCCTGACCCGACGGGAGCGGTCCCGCGCCACCCACTGGAAGATCGTCGAGGCATCGCACCGCCTGTTCTCGACCCAGGGCTATGCCGCCACGACGATGGCGCAGGTCGCCGAGGCTGCCGGCGTCGCCGTCCAGACGGTCTACTTCGTGTTCCACACAAAGCCCGCCCTGCTCGCGCGGGCCATCGACTTCGCCGTGATGGGCCGGGATGACCCGCGTCCTCCTGAGGAGCAGCCGTGGTACCTGGCGATGACCGATGCCTCGGGGATCGCCGAGGCGGTTCGCCACCTGGTGACCGGTGTCGGCTCGATCATGCCAAGGGTGATCCCGCTCAATCTCGCGGCGCGGGCGAGTGACGATCCCGACCTGGCCAGGGTCATGGCGGAATCCGAGGCCTGGCGGGCCGATGGCTACCGGGTCATCCTCGAGATCCTTCGGAAGAAGGCACCGCTGCGCGATGGGCTCGATCCGGAGAGAGCAGCGCACCTGCTGCTCTTCTACGTTGGCGAGGACGCCTACCACTTCCTCGTCGGGACGTACGGCTGGCCGCACGACGACTGGGTGGATTGGTGCGTCACCACGCTCCTGGATCAGGTATTCGGTCTGGCCACGCCATCCGAAGGCATCCTCTCCGGCACGCAGCCGACGAACCACTGACGGTCGCTGGCCCCCGAGATCGTGGGTGTCCGGCTGACCCAGGCGGCCTACGCGCACGGGTTGGCGCTGGCGCTGCCCGAAAAGGTTGAAATGGCGCGCCCGACAGGATTCAACCGCGCGGATGCCATAGATGTCCGGATCCCGATCGAGGGAGCAGACAACGGCCTCCTGGCCGTGGGCGCTTTATCCGTTGGGACGCTGGGCCTGGAGTTGCCGCCACACCTTTGCCTGGCCTGTGCCCGGCCGCCGTGTCACCTTTTTGCCAGATCCGCGCCCTATGTAGGTGATGGACACTGCCATGACCGTGGTCGACGCGCAGAGCAGCATCGAAGCCCTCTACCGGGCCGATGCCGACCGGCTGTGGCGTGCGGTCTTCGCCTTCTCCGGCGATGCCGAGATCGCGAGCGATGCCGTGGCCGAGGCGTACGCCCAGGTCCTCCGCCGTGGCTCGGACGTTCGCGACCCCGCTGCCTGGGTGTGGAGAGCAGCATTCCGCATCTCGCGAGGTGAGTTGAAGGCCCGTCGCCAAGGCTCGGCGCCTTCACTGGGGGACCCGGAGCTGATCGACCAGTACGCCGATCACGATCTCCTGACCGCCGTTCGCCAGTTGCCCGACGGACAGCGATCCGCCGTGATCCTCTTCTACTACGCCGACCTCCCGATCCGCCAGATCGCCGACCGGCTGGGCACGAACAGCCTGGCCGTTCGAGCCAACCTGAGCCGCGGCCGACGGCACCTCCGCCAGCTCCTGGGTGACCGCGATGGATGACCTTCGACGCCGCTTCGCCAGCCTCGACCAACTGCGAGCGCCCGACCTGTGGGACGAGGTCGAGCTACGGGCGACCGCGATCGGCGGGGCCGAACCCCTCATTGCGGTGCCCGTACCGCGACCGGTCGCGGGGCCGACACCTCGGAGTCGACCTCTTCTCCTCCTGCTCGCGACGGCCGCGGTGCTGGTCGCCTTGCTTGCCGGCGCCGTGGCCGTGGGCTCCGGCCTGGTCAAGCTGCCGGCGATCGTGCTGCCCGCGCCATCCGGCGTGGCCCTGCCGCTGATCCCGTGTGCCGAGGCGCAGCAAAGCGCGCGTCGGCCCGCCCAGGGATGGACGGCCGGCCTACCAGCCGGTCCGAGCTCCGGTGTGCGGGCGGGCTGGATCGCGGCGTGGGGGACCGAGGCCGTGCCGGAGGTGATCCTCATCCACCCGGTCACCGGCGAACTGTGTCCACTCGTGCGGTTCGAGCAGTACGAGGATCAATCTCCGGACGACCTCGGCGTTCGGGAGCGCATTCCCACCAGGGGCATGCTCGCCTGGTCGCCGGATGGGACGGCCCTGGCGTTCACGATCGCCAGCGAGCATCCGGACGACGGGATGCGACGGGCTCTCTTCGTCTGGTCCCCTGGGGGCCTCGTCGGGCCGATGCTGGAGAGGTCGGGAACCATCCACCTCGAACTTCCGCGCTGGTCGCCCGACGGATCGCTCCTCGCAGTCACCGAGAGCTGGCAGGGCTGGAAGCCGCCGGCCGACTACGGAACGAACTCGGTGTGGCTGATTTCGGCGGACGGGTCGGCACCCCGTGAGCTGGCGGTCGAATGCGAGCACTGCTACGCAGGCCCGGCGTTTTGGTCGCCCGACGGAGAGCGACTCGCCGTCTACGGCCATGCGGGGATCAGTGTCGGCTCGGTGAGCGATGCCACCTTGGCTCCCCTGCCGGGAACCGCGCGCTGGTGGGGTGGCAACCACTCGCCCAGTTGGACGAGCGATGTCACGCAGCTCATCGGCTGGGTTGACGACGGCACCTTGCTGCTGACCCACCCCGCGAGCGGGGACTTCGCACCCGTTCCGGCGGCGAGGGGGAGCTTCGTGACCGTTCCGGTCGACCGGCCGAACGATTGGCGCGTTCGCGGTCCCACCGGGATCGAGTCCAGCCTGACGATCCTGTCACCCGACGGCACGATGTGGGCACAGGTAACGGGATCCTCAGAGGCGGACACCGACCTGGTCGTCACCGATGTGACGAGCGGTCCGCGACGGACGGTCGCCTCCGGTCCGTTGATGTGGGTCCCGATGACCTGGTCGCCCGACAACCGCTATGTGGCGTTCGTCCACGATCCGACGTTATACGGCCGACCACGGCCTGTGGATCGCCAACACCGACGGGACGGGCCTGCGGGAGCTCACGACCCACGACTTCGCGCTCGGTGAACTACCCGGTGAGCCTCCGGCCTCCATCGCGTGGCAGCCGATCTGGTTGGACGAATCCCGATGACGTTCTTCCTGGATGCGGTCGCTCGGTGTGCCCACCGGCCACGTCGACCGTCGCAGATGGCTCGCCGATCGGTCGTTCGGCGGCGCCAGATCGTCGCGATCCTCGCCATCGCCGTCGCCGCTACCGGGTGCGCCGAGCCCGGGTCGCCGCCTGGGTCGCCGCCGAGGCAGGAGCAAACGCCGAACGCGGGCTCACCGTTGCCGGTCGTCACCGTCAGCCCATCGCCCTCGGTCCGCCCTGTGTGTCCGAATTCGGGCGGCGGCGAATGCCTCGGAACATTGACCGCTGGCACCTATCGGACAACCACCTTCGCGTTGCCCGTGACGTATACGGTCCCCAACCGGTGGCAGAACCTCGAGGACCTACCCGGGAACTTCCTGCTCGTGCCGCCAGATCAGGATGTCGCGGGAGTCGATGCCGGGACGAGCGACTATGTGGGCGTCGGGCTGCGCGCCGTCGCCGCGAGCCGCGACTGCTCGTCAGAGGTCGAGGCGACGCAACCTGAGCCCGGCGTCGGCAGCACCCCGCAAGCGATCGCCGACGAACTGCGCGCCCGCCCAGGCCTCGTCGTGACGGCGCCCAGGAACGTCGCGGTCGGCGGTCTCACGGGCGTGGTCATCGACGTCAGGATCGACGAGGCATGGACCGGCACATGCTTCTACTCGGAAGGTGCGCCGGTCGTGCCGCTTATCAAGGGAATGCCGCCGTCAAGTTTCGACCATTCGATGATCGAGGGGATCGCAACGCGGCTCTACCTCCTGGCGCACGACGGCGGCACCCTCGACATCGAGATCCAGCTCGTCAACCCCACCAGGCTCGACGAATACGCGGCCGTCGCCGAGTCCTTCTCGTTCGGCGACTGAACCGGCGCTGAACCACGACGACCCGGAGTCTCACCGCACCCTGCGAGCCACAATTGTTCGTGTCGATGTCCCGGCGGTTCCGGGCTGACAGGCCGCCCGCCAGGCGCTATCCAGAAGAAGTGTTCTAGGCGCGCCCGACAGGTGTTGGGCGCGCGTTAGCAACCTACGAGATCCCGATCGAGGGTCGCGATGAGTGGCTGGCCGCGGCGCGGCGGCTGGCGTGAGAGAACGGGCTCCGGCTCGTGCGACGGAGCGCGAGGTCGTGGTCGTCGCAGCCGTCCTCGAGGCCGGGTCGGAGAAGGCGGCCGCCCACCGCCTCGGCCTGTCGCGCTCGACCGTGAAGCACCACCTGGCAAACGCGCGGTCGAAGGTGGGGGCGGCGACAACGGCGCAGCTCGTGTGGATCCTCGCCTCGCGCCTCCCGGAGCCCCAGGAAGCGCGTGGTCAGCCAGCTCGTGGCGGCGTGCTTGGCAAGGCAGGGCGGGGGTCGCGACCCGCGCCCATCAACACGGCGCCCAACCAGGCCCAGCACAGGTCGTACGGCACCGACAGGCTGCCGTAGAGGAGCTTCCAGGGAAGCGTGTCGTCGGAGTTGCCGACCACCCACGGTTGGAGGATGAAGGTTGGCAACGCAAGAAGACCAATGACCAGAACCAGGTATCGAGCTCCGAGCAGCGCATCCGTCCTCGCGATGCCCAGCCCCGCGATGATGAGACCAGTTGTTGCGATCAGCAGGCTAAGGAGCCACAGGAGCCAACCGCCAAGCACAAGCGGCGAGGTGAAGTACGTGTCGACATCAAGGATCCAGAACTGCATGACTCCCCCGACGAACGACAGCGCCAGGCCGACGATCGCGACCCAGAGGCCGGCTTTGCCAGCCCTGCCGATACGGGAGGCGACGACGGCGTTGAGGCCGATCAGGCCGACGACGCCCAGCAAGGGAAATGGCGTCCACATGACGGAGTACTGGCTGCTGCCCAGCCCCAGGATCCTGTCGCCCATGGCGGCTTCGGTGGTGCCGTGCGTGAACGCAAAGATGAAATCCCTGACGAGCAAGTGCGCGGCCCACACGAGCAGGGCTAAGCCGCTCCACCTGATGAACGTGCCCGTTCTCATGACTTGACCCTCGCAGGCACGCCTGTCAGTCGACCGTCCATCGATGCCTCGAGTCGAATCGTCGGCATCTTCACGCCAGTGGCATGATCCGGGCAAAGCTACTGCTCAGGCAAGGTCCGGTAGAAGATGAGCTCTTCGTCCTCGCCTCCGCGCGAGCCCTCCGTGAACAGGTATAGCGTCACGAGGATCGCGTCGTGACCATCGATCCGCACCTCGCTGATCGAAGGGTTGCTGAACGCCTTGCTCCCGGCATGGGTCTTGAACGCGATCTCGTCGGCGACCCGGGTCTCGTCGTCGTAGAGGAACATCCGCCAGGAGCTGTAGTCGCCCGGCACCCGCTCACCCTCGAGCAGCATCAGCTCGTGCCCTCGGAAGGTGATCGTGTCACGGTCGCCGATGTGGCCCTCGATGCCCCGATCGATCAGCGCCTGGTCGCGCTCGGGGCGGGCGACTGCCTGCCACGTGGTCCAGTCTGTCCATCCCGAAGCCTGTCGGTCGCGTTCGCAGTCACCGTGGTAGTGGAAGCTGAGGTCGACGCGCTCCCGACTCGCGGCGTCGATCGACGGCGTCCCCTCGCCACAGGCCGGCATCGTGACCGGCACGTCGAACCGTCGAGCGGTGCTCCCCGCTCGGAGGTCGTCCCACGTGTCGAATGACGCGATGACCATGTGGATCGGGTCGGGCTCCTGCTCCCAGGCGACGACATAGCCGCCATCCGTCATGGCCGCGATCGACGGCTGCGAGGCCTGGTCCGCGAGCTCCACTTCCCAGCCCCAATCGAGGAGGTTGGTCGACGTGGCGAGGTGAGTGTGGAAAGCCTTGTCTCGGTCGTCCCACGAGAAGTAGACGGCGGCGAACCGGTCCGCCTCGGGCACCCAGATGACGTCCATGGGCCCGATGTGACGCCCCTGATCGTCCTTGAGCTTGTACCCGTGGGCCGTCGCCCGGGTTACGTCGGTGATGAGGCCGAGCAGCTCGGACCGCGCCGCCTCGATCGACCCCGTCGAGGCGGCCGGAGCGCCGCAGGAGGCGACGACAGCTACCGCTCCGAGGAGGCTCGCCATCCAACGCCGACGCATGCCGGCCATCCTACGCTGGCGCTCACGGGCGACGGCCTTCGCATCCCAGAGGCGTGCACTTCGCCCGCGGCCCCTGTCGCGGTGAGCCCGCCGCGCGATGCATGGCCCAATCGGCCAACTAGAAACCCGAGACGTCCGCCGCCACGCTTACGCCATGACGGCGTGCTGGTCCGATCCAGACCGACTCCCGGTTCCCCCCACCGGGTACGTCCGCGCCGTCACCCCGCGGCGGCCCGATGAGCGAAATCAATCTCATCCTCGTCTTCCTCTCGGGCGTCGTGATGGGCGTCGTCCTCGACCGCTGGCGTGCTGCCTCCGCTTGTCGATCTCTGGATCGTCCGAACGCGCCGGCATGGGCATGAGCGTGGCGGCGATGACGAGGAGCGCCGCGCCCGAGCCGACGCCTACTCTTCGGCCCGGATCGGGGCAGCTGCCGCGCTCACGATCGTCCTCCCCGTGCTCCTCGTCCTCGACGTCGCCGTGTCCGACTACGACATTTCCCCGCCAATCCTCTTGCCCCTCCTCGGCGCGATCCTCGCCCTCCTCGGACTCGAGGCCTCCGCGGTCTGGAGAGGTGTGAGGTGAGCACCGCTGGTCCGCTCGCCGCGCGGGCGGACGCGCCGTGAGCCCGATCTACTGGGTCGGCTCACCCAAGTTCACGGCCGGTCACCCCGCGCCGCTCATCGCCCTGGTCGCGCCCGCGAGAGATCAGCTCCGAGCCAATGGCAACGTTGTACGTCTACCGCGATGGACGATGGAATCCCGATCCAGTCGATGGATCGACGCTCGTATGAATGGCAGTGACGTCCTGCCGTGTCCGAAGGCAATCCTGACGATTCGACGGGCAATTGCCCATCGACTCTTGACATTGGACCGACTCCAAGGTCTACGTTTCGCGTCATGGCAGTGACACCCGAGACCGGCTTCCTGGTCCTTGCCGATCTGACCGGCTACACCGCGTACCTTTCGGGGAGCGAGATCGAGCACGCGCCGGCCATCGCCGGTGACCTCCTGGAGACGATCGTCGGCCGGCTGGAGCCGCCCTTCCGTCTGGTCAAGTTCGAGGGTGACGCCGCCTTCCTGTTCGTCGAGGATGGGCGGGCCGACGGGTCCTTGTTGCTCGACGCGATCGAGGCGGCGTACCTGGCGTTCCGGCGCCGGCTGCGGAGCATCGACCAGGCGACCTCCTGCGACTGCAACTCGTGCCGGCTGGCGCCGAGACTCGACCTCAAGGTATTCGTCCACCACGGCGCCTTCGTCTGGAGTCGCATCGCCGGGCGTGACGAGCTGGCGGGTTCCGATGTCATCGTCGCCCATCGATTGTTGAAGGGCGTGGGCGCCGCCGAGGCGCGAGCCAACGGCTTCGCGCTGTTCACCGCCGCCGCCGTCGACGCTCTCGGTCTCGACCCCGATGCCCTGCAACTCCGGGCCGGCGCGGAAGAGATCGAGCATCTCGGCCGGGTCGACACGTTCACGCTCGACCTCGAGGCTCGCTGGCAGGACGAGAGCACCCTGCGCCGGCTCACCATCCCCGACACCGATCTCGCCTTCGACATCGAGGCGACATTCGCCGCCGACCCGTCGGTGATCTGGGCGCACCTCACGTCGCCCGCCCTCCGAACGCGTTGGGAGGGCCCGATCGCCATCGAGGAGACGTCGGCCGGCGGACGGCGAGGCGTCGGCACGACCGCCCAGTGCGTGACCGGCCGGCTCGCGACGCTCGAGGAGATCGTCGACTGGCAACCGTACGACCGTGTCGCCTGGCGGTTGGCCGTCCCGGGGATAGGCCCAGTCGCGGCGACGGCGGATCTCGATCCGACCGAGATCGGGACGCATCTCCGGCTTCGCTGGGGCTACCTGGGCGGAGTGCCCGCGGAGGCTGACGCGGTCGAGTTGTTGCGGGTCGACAAGGAGGCCGCCTACGCGCGCCTCGCGACGGTCATCGCCGGCGCCTTGCCGGTCGTCGAGCAGAGGGAGGTCGTGAGGTGATCCCGTTCCGGAGCGAACAGACGATCGAGCGATCGGCGATGGAGGTCTGGGAATACGCCGCTGACATCGACCGCCATCCAACCTGGATGAGCGTGCTCGACGCGCGCATCGTCCAGGGGCGCTCGACCGAGGTCGGCACCCGAGCGCATGAGAGCGTCAAGATCGGCCCACGTCGATCGACCGTCGAGTTCGAAGTCGCCGAGGCAGACCCAGGACGTCGGCTCGCGTACCGGGTGCTATCGGGCCCGATGCGCGGCGAGGTAGCGATGGACCTCGAAGCCATCGGGCCGGGCAGCACCAGGGTGGTCTGGGCAGGATCCCTGGGTCTGACCGGGCTCATGCGGCTCGTCGAGCCGCTGTTTGCGGGCGAGATCCGAGCGGGTGAGGCCGCAGAGCTGGTCCGCCTCATGGAACGGCTTGAGGCGGCTCCGGCCGCGGCGACGGCGATGTCGTGACGACGTTGAGCGACTTCCCGATCAGCGCCAGGGCGGCGGCCGTCGACCTCGGACGGGCGCGCCGCTGGTACGAGGAGAAGCTCGGCCTCCTGCCCGAGCACGAGGATCCGGGCGGCGTCTGGTATCGCTTCGGCGGCGAGACCTGGCTTTACCTGTACGGGACCCCGTCAGCCGGGACGGCCCAGAACACCATCGCTGGCTGGGCAGTCAGGGACATCGAGTCGGTGATGGCCGGACTGCGCGAGCGTGGCGTGACGTTCGAGGAGTACGACCTCGGCGAGATCCAGATGGTCGATGGACTGGCCGACTTCGGGATGGCGAGGGCCGCCTGGTTCAAGGATAGCGAGGGCAACACCTACGAGCTGACCGAGGTCAGGTGAGCGCCCTTGACATGGGAGTCACCCCAAGGTTTGCTGAGCGCATGAGGATCGGCGAACTGGCCGATGCGGTCGGCGTCTCGACGGACACGGTGCGCTTCTATGAGCGTTCGGGTTGGCTCCCTCGAGCAAGCCGGCGAGACAACTCCTACCGGGAGTACGGGCCGTCTGATGTCGAGCATCTACGCCTGATCATCAACCTGCGCCGTCTCGACCTGCCCCTCGACGATGCCGCCAGGATCGCGGGCTGGTGTCACTCTGGGCATTGCGTGGACTCGACCGCGGAACTGCCTCGGATGATCGAGCAACGCCGCGCGGAGATCGCCAGTCGGATCGCGGGATTGCATGCCCTCGACGTTCGACTGGCCGGGTTGCTCGGGCACCTCGAGCGACCGCGCCGTACGCTGGCGGTTCTCGATGGACCGTGCTGCGACGCGGCGGATGCTGTCGTCGGTGCCGTCGAGGGAGGCTGTCCGTGCTGTTCATCCATGCCGGAGATGGCCACAAGCACTTCGTGAATGAGGGGGCTCGGGCCCCCCCGTGTGCGCCCAAATCGGCGGCTCACCCCTTTTGGGGGCCTGTCAGTCGCCCAGTCGCACGACACGGCCTGAGATAGACCCGACGTCGGCGTAGTGCTTCACGGTGCTCCACACCGGCCTGCGCCAGCAAAAGCCCCTTCGCGGCCGCGTCGGTCAGGAACACGTACGGGCCGTAGCCGAGGCCCGCGGTTCGTGGGCCTGCGCCTGACGCCTGCCGCCTACCGCCACGGACTCGCCTTGGCGCTGCCAGATGCTGTTATGGCGCGCCCGACAGGATTCGAACCTGCGACCTTCGGCTCCGGAGGCCGACGCTCTATCCACTGAGCTACAGGCGCGCGGACCGCGATGATACCGCTCGCGCGTCGAAGACCTTGGCCTCCGGTTTACCCACTCCCGAGCGAGGACACGATGGCGCGTGTCTGTGCGGCCGTCGGCTCCGCCCTGGGCTGCTGACCGGCCGCCCGACGGTGTCTTCTAGCCGCCCGATGCGGACCGCAGGTGGCGACGAGTCGCCGCCTGGAGTGACCAGGAGGTCGGCGCATTTCTGTCCTCAGGGCGTTCCTGCATACAACTCGACTAGCTGCGATCCGATTGCCGCTAGCTCCCGACGGACGTCGCGGGGTCTGACGACCTCAACGCCGCTGCCCCACCCCGCGAGCCGCTCGGCGAGCTGGAGCGTCGAAGTGCCGCCGAGACGGACCTCGAGTTGGCCACCCGATCGCCGATCTCCCACCCGTGCGTCGGCCCCGAATTGAGCCAGCAGTCCTTCGGCCGCCTCGTCGCTTGCCAAAACCACGGCCACAACCCTGGTCCGGCGCGTATCGAGGTCCGCAACCGCCTCGCGCCAAGCGACCGCGAGGTCGAAATCCGGCGGTCGGATCGCGGGCCGATCGGTGAGGGTGACGGCTCGGATACGGTCTACTCTGAACGTGCGACGGCCGGTACCGGTGTCCGCGAAGAGGTACCAGATCCCGGCCTTGGCGGCCACTCCAAGCGGGTGCACGGTCCTGGCGGCCACAGCGCCCGAGCTCCCCGCGTACCTCAGCAGGACACGCACTCGCTCGATGATTGAGCGCTGGAGTACTTCCAGGTGGGGAGGGACGCCTGGAGCGGCAGCACCCCAGGCAGCCGCATCGAGTACGACTGCGTCCGCGGCCGCCACGGCGTCCTCGCGAAACGGCTCAGGCAGCGCCCGAACCAGCTTGCGCAGCGCCGACCTCGCTGCGGGTGCCAGCCTCGTGCCTGGCCCGGCGATCAGGAAGAGCGCTCGCGTCTCCGCTGCGTTCAGGCCGCTGAGGTCGGTACGGCCGCCGCCGAGCAGCTGCCAGCCTCCACCTCGACCTGGCTGTGCGTAGACAGGAAGGCCCGCCGTCGAGAGCGCCTCGAGATCGCGGCGCGCCGTCTTCACCGAAACCTCGAGCTCCCTTGCCAGCTCGGCCGAGGTCACGCGGCCGCGAGCCTGCAGGAGTAGGAGTGCTGCTACCAAGCGATCAGCGCGCATTTCCGCAGTATTGCCCAAAACGTGGTCGCAGGATGGCCACTTTGCCCCCCGAAAATGAGAGGATCCAGGACCGAGCGACAAGGAGGCACGATGCACAGCGAAACGACGATCTCGGCGGCCCCTGCGGGCTACGCCACCGTCAATCCATTCATCATCACCTACGACACGAATGGCCTGATCGACTTTCTCAAGCGGGTCTTTCGGGCGACCGAGCGGCCGGATGCGCGAACGCTGGACGACGATGGGCTGCTCCTGCACGCGGAGCTGGCGATCGGGAATGCCACGATCATGTTCGGCGAGCGCAAGCCGGGCTGGCCCTTCACTCCCAGCCTTCTCCAGGTGTACGTCGACGATGTCGAAGCCACGCTCAACGTCGCGCGCCAGCTCGGCGCGACGGTGGTCACCGAACCAACCGACTTCTTCGGCGACACGTTCTCTCGGTTCCGTGACCCGTGGAACAACCTATGGTGGGTCTACCGTCACGCCGGCCAGATCTCCGACAGCGACGGGGAGAGCGCGGAGTGGACCGGCAATTCCTCGGCGACTGGCAAAGAGGAGTGGGACCAGACCTTGCCCGGACTGACGTACATCCACGACACCCTGATTACGGCGATGCAGCAACTCCGGGACCCACGGCAGGCAACGCCTTGAGACGCGCACTCGACAACGAGGGGGCCGTTCCGTCCTCAGCTCACCGCAAGCTGCGGCGGCCGTGCAGCGCGTGGCAATCGGCCGCCGATGGCATCACAACAGGCGAGCGATTGACTCGGCGATCGATGTGGCTCGGAGGGTCATCTGCTCGCCCTCCCACGAGCCCTGGAAGGAGAGATGGTCGTCTGCCCACGCTCGGATCCCGGGCAAGCCCGGGCCCAGGGGATCCATCGAGAGGTCGTCCGGTCCACCGAGGAAGAACGCCAGGTCCCGGAGACGCGGGTAGCGCCCGACCAGGTCCACCATCGCCGCGTTGGCGTCGGTCCGGAGCTGCGCCTCGAGCTCGTCCGCGTCCGGCGCGGGTGGCCATCCCACCGTGTCCGTCAGCCAGACGTAGGCGAACCGCTTCAGCTCCGGGTTCTCGTGCAGGTAGTTGTCGACCTGCCACGCTCCGTCGGCGATCACGAGGTCGACAGCCTCTCGATCCACGACGTCCGCGAAGATCATGAAGTCGACGAACCTGGCTTCGTCATGGCGGCGCCACTCGTCGTAGCTCAGCGACGCCGCGTTCGGCCCGGTCGGCCCGCCGAGCAGGCTGTGGCTCGCCGGGTGCAGCGTCGCTCCGTGCGCCATGAGTTCGGCATGGGTCGAGGGCGGCGCGAGCCACTCGACCCGCACGTCGGGACGGAGGGCGTTGAGAGCGGCGGCGATGGCGATGTCGCGTCGGACGGCGCCGTCCCCATCCGCAGGCACGAGCAGGGCGCGCCGCTCGCGACCGGCCGCGCGCGCCCATCGAGTCTCCGCCGGCGACGGGCCGGCTACCGACTCGATGAACTCGCGGATGAGTCGGTCGAAGACGACCGGGTCTCGATTGCCCGAGCAGTGCCCCGCACCCTCGATCATGACGAGGCGGCCGTTCGTGGCCTCGGCGAGCCTGGCGCTCCGCTCAGGCGGAGTCACCGCGTCGTCGCTGCCGTGAAGGACGAGGACCGGGCAGCGGACCCGGCGCGTCAGCTCGACGACCTCGGTCGTCGAGTACCCGGGCGCCTCGGCCGTATCGATGAGGGTCTCCGGCGTCGTCTCGAGCCCCCAGGTCACGCAGTCTTCGATGACCGACGTCGAATGTGGCTCAGTCCACACCTGCGAGAAGAAGAACCGCAGGAACTCCTCGTAGTGATCGCGCCAATATGCGGCGTTCCATTTCGCCCACCCGTCGCTGGATCGATACGGCTCGCCGAATGGTGTGCTGTTCTCGGGCCGGCGATGTCCTGGCGCAAGCGGCAGGTTCGTCCCGGTCGACACTGCCGCCAGGACGCGGTCGGGATGGTCGCCGGCGAGCCCAAGGAGCCAGTACGTCGCCGAGGAGCATCCGATGACGACCGCACGCTCCGTTGACGTCGCGTCGAGGACGGCCAGGGCATCGCCGACGAATTCGCGGTCGTCGTATGCAGCCGCACCGATCGGGCGATCGGACCGGCCATTACCGCGCGGGTCGAACGTGACGACCCGATAGTGGCGCGCCAGATCCGCGATCTGGAATCGGCCGTGGGCCGCGTGAAGCACGGACCAGGTCGGCAGTATCAGCACGGTCGGCTCGCCCGTGCCGAACGACTCCCAGAAGATCCTGACGCCGTCCCGGTCGACGACGCCATCTGCGTCGGCCGCGCGGGCACGGGTCGCTCGCCACACGCTGGAGGTCCGTGGATTCGCGCGCGTCACGGCAGCGCCACCCTCGTCATCGCGGCGATAGTACGCGTGTCGGGTGGTTCGGTAGCTACCTCGCGAGGCTCTCCCGGCGCCGCTCGAGCCAGGGAAGCGTGAGCTCGAGGCTCAGCTGAACGGCTTCGTCGGACGAGAGGCCCCGCGCCCGGAGGGCGAAGAACGCTGGCGGCCCGATCACAGAGGCCACGACAGCGACCGACCGCTCGTCGACCGACAGCTCGCCGAGGGCCGCCCGCATCAGGCGATCGATGTCGGCGTAGTACTGGTCGACGCCACCGCTCCATGCCGCTGATCAGCTCCGGCTCCCGCTCGTATGCGCGCCACCATGGCTCGCTGCGCTCGTAGAACGCCGCGAGCTCGCGGGCGAGCCGCTCGACGCGATCGCGAAGGTTGCCGAGACCATCGAAGATCGCCGGCGTCGGGATCCTTAGCTCGACGAGCAGCGCCTCGAAGACCGCCATTGCAAGTTGGCCGGGCTCCGGGAAGTGGTTGCGAACCGTGGCGGGCGCAACGTCGGCTGCGCGGGCGATCGCAAGGTTCGACGCGCCGGCGAGCCCGCGGTCGCGATAGATCACGAGGGCTGCGGCGACGATCCTGGCCCGGGTGTCGGCCTTTGGCGCCGCCCGCTGACCCATGTTGTAGGTGCGTGGCATCGTACCGTGCTATTCCATTCTATTGACTACCAGTGGCAGACAAATCATACTACGATGTATTCAGCTGGTGGCTGGGGCGCAGGAGGAAGATGATGGACGACAAACGGGCTCAGGACACAGGGCGTCTGGCTCTGGCTGTCGGAGCCGTCGCCGCAGGCAGCGCAGTCTGCCTCGCGACCTATTTCGCCGTTGGGGGCCCATTCGGGACGATCAACGACATCGGTAACGCCACAACAGGCATCCTGAGCGGCTGGTTGGCCTGGCGGCTGCGCCGTCACGTCGCAGGCGGCGCCTCGGATCTGGCCGTCGGTGCGGCACTCGTCGGTGCGGCGATCACGGTTGTCGGTTCGGCCCTGGTCGTTTCCGGCACGACCGGCTGGTTCTTTGCCGGCCTCGTGTCGAGCGTTGGGTTCGCGGGCATCGGCACGTGGCTCATGGTCCTGAACCGGAGCGCGGGCGAAGTGGCAGCGTGGCCCGGAAGATTGCGTTCGATTGGCGTTGCCGCCGGGGCGCTGATGGCGGTTGGCATCGCCGCGGTGCCCGGGATCCTCCTTCGTCTCGACGACCCGGCGACCGCGCCGGCCTGGGCCTGGATCGGGTCGGTTGGTTGGCTCGGGATCTACGTCGTGTATCCAGCCTGGGCGATCTGGTTGAGCACCGTCGATGCGGGCCTGGTCAGTCGTGCCCGCACGGCCCCGGCGGTCACCGAGTGATGTCGATGGACCACACCGTGGCGCCGCCGGCGGCCAGCGTGGGCTCGGGCGCGATCCGGGCGGCCTCAGTCATGTACATCGTCCTGGGACTCGGCTTCGGCATCGGGACGGCAATCACGCTCGACTTCTACGGCGTGAAGGTGAGCTGCCGATGACGCCCTGGGGTTTCCGGTCGCTCGCCGGCGGCTCGTTCGAAGGCCTGCCTCAAGAGCAGTTCACCGCGCTCGGCCTGGCCCTGATCGGCGTCTGCGCCCTCGATGCGGTCAGCGGGGTCTGGCTGTGGCAGGGCCGCCGTCGGGGTGCCGTACTTGGTCTTGCGACCAGCCCGGTCGCACTCGCCCTTGGAGCTGGGTTCGCCCTTCCGTTCCTCCTGGTTGGCGTGCCGATCCGGGCAGCCCTCGTCGTGGCTGGACGTAGAAGCCTCCGATAGCGGATCTCGCCGGTCCGTCAGTGCTCCGCCAGGAACGCCAGGACCGCCCGGTTGAAGCGGTCCGGCTCCTGGTAGCTCATGAAGTGCGTGACGCCATCGATCACCAGCCGGCGCCCATCGGGAAGACAGTCCGCGAGCCGGTCTACGATCCGTCGCGAGTACGGCATGCCGTACTCGGCCGCGACGATGAGCGTCGGCGTTCCGAGCGCGGCCAGGCGCTCGCACGTGAGAGGCTCCGCTGCCGGGGCCCGCGGGTCGTGACCGGTCGAAGTTGTCGAGCCACATCCGGCGCAGCGCCTCCGGCTGGGTGTCGAACGCGCCCGGTCCTCGATTGTTGACGAGCTCGAACCAGAGGCTCGGCTCGGCGCTGCATGTCGCCACCGGCCTCGCGCCTGACGCGGTCGTTCTCGGCACGCCACCAGGCGAGTGCCGCCTCGCTCGTCGGGATCGCCCTCGAGCAGCCACGGCACGTTCGGTTCGATGACCGTCAGGCTCCGAACGAGGGCGGGTTCGCGAAGCGTCGCGCGAAGGGCGATTGCCGTGGAGAAGCCGATGACGTGGGCGGGTCCCGCCCCCAGGCTGCGGACGATCGCCAGCAGGTCAGCCGCATGCGCTTCCGCCGAGTCGTCACGATCCGCCGGCCATGGCGTCAGCCCATGGTGGCGTCGGCTGTAGGCCACGAACCGGTACCGTCGCGCGAAGACTTCCCGCTGGGGCTCCCAGTAGCGGAGGTCCGAGCTGCCGCCATGGGAAAACACGACCGGGATGCCGG
>CAVSAP010000001.1:0-659173 GCA_963726055.1 uncultured Chloroflexia bacterium | reverse complement strand
TCTACTCGCACTGACGACGCCGGCCTGACGGTGCCGATGCATACTCCAATTCCCAATATAAGCCTTGTGGGAGCGCGATTGACGTACGTCGGGGACGTGGTTGAAGACCTTCAGGAGCGGCTCCCTTGGGGTGACATGGACCCGTCGGAGCGCCGGCTGCTTGCGTGCTTCTATGCGTTGCTCGTGTTGTCCAGAATCCGATATCAGGGCTCAGAACGTTCATGACGCTTGGGCATGCGCGATTACAGCTCTCGGTCGATCACATCCACTTCTGCTGCCGTTTCGACAACTTGATGCGGACTCCCAGGCAAAGGACGAGCCGTTCGCTGCGAACCTTCGATCCGTGGCGGCCGCGTTCAGATCGGAACGTAAAGCGAGGGAGAGGGGATGACGACCGACATCGTTCTCAGTGTCGGCAGGCCAGCAACTGATGAACAAGAAGCGTTCGTCAAGGAAGTCGAGCGGTTGCTGGAAGAGCATGACCTGACGCCACACAATCTCGGACGAACGGACTACTCAGCCGCTCAACCTCTTCAAGCGATCGAAGAACTCATGGATCGGTGTTCAGGGTCGGTAATCATCGCTTTCGAGCGGCTATTTGTTGAAGCTGGGGTCGAGCGTCGAGGAAGCGCTGAAGCTCGCACGGTCGCATCGGAGGGCGTGACGACCGTCTGGAACCAGATCGAGGCCGCGATGGCCTACGTGAAACACCAGCCGCTACTGGTCATCGTGGAGAAGGAAATCATCCAACAGGGCCTCCTTTCGCACGGAGGCGATTGGCATGTGCAGCAGGTGCCGTTGGATCCCAAGGAGCTCCGGTCGCCGGAAACAATTGGACGCCTGAAGGAGTGGAAGAGCCGCGTGATCGCACGATCGGAGACGGCGCGTCAGGGTTCCGTGGAGTCACCGGCTGCTCCGCCGAGCATCGAGAAGATGACCGTCGGACAGATCGTCGGTGCGATGACGCCAGCCCAACTGAGAGCTGCGATCGTGGGAGCGGCGGGCCTTTTGACGAGCGCGTTCTTGCTGGGCCGACAGCTCGGGTAGCGCTCCTCGGCGCGCCAGCGCGCTACATGCCCGATCGTGTCCGCCGTCGATATCTACCAAGTCAGCGTCAGTCGAGACGCGGCTCGAGGATCACGAGCGCGGTCTCGCGCGAGCGGGTCGCGGCATTGGCGTCGCTGAACGCCGAGCTCCGCAGGTCGACGAATCGCGCCCACAGCCGGTGACGCTCATCGCCGACCGCGGCACGTGCCGTGACCGCGCGAGTCGACCCGTCGGGCAGTTCGACCGTCGCCTCCGGGTTCGCCTGCAGGTTGAGCCACCACGCCGGCTCGGGGTCGGCCCAGCCGTTCATCGCCGGGACGACCACGTTGGGACCGTCCTGGATGAAGCCGACGATCGCGACTCGTTCCCTACCCGACCTGCGGCCGACGGTTCGAAGCCGGAGCATCCCCCACTGGCTGTCGGTCGCCGGGCGCAGGCCGAGCCGACCGCCGGTCAGCGAGTAGGCCGTGCGGTGCACGATCCAGATCGTCCGGACGAGCCAGCGCGGGACGTTCGGTGACGGTTTCTCGCAGCGTTTCGTCCACGGTTTCTCTCCTTGTCGATCTTCGGTGTCTACAGTGTAGACTACACCGTAAACATATCGGAGGACACGTACACTCGTCAAGTGGCAATTCGAGCAGGAGCAAGCACCGAGCCCCGGGCGCCCCTGACCAGGGAGCGCGTGCTCCGTGCCGCAATCGGCCTCGCCGATCGCGATGGCCTCGATGCGCTGAGCATGCGCAAGCTCGGCCAGGAGCTCGGGGTCGATGCCATGGCGATGTACCGGCACGTCCGGGGCAAGGACGACCTGCTTGATGGCGTCGCTCGACCTGATCGTCGGTGAGATCGAGCGACCGCTCCCGGACGAGGACTGGAGGGCCTCGCTGCGCCAGCAGGCGATGGCGGCTCGGCGGGTGATGCTCCGACACCCCTGGGCGACGACGCGTGCTCGAGGAACGGGGCCATCGGGGCCGGCGACTCTCGGCACACATCGAGGCCGTCCTGGCGACCCTCCTCGGCGCCGGGCTTTCGATGGACGTCGCCCACCACGCGCTGCACATCCTGGACAGCCGGATCTTCGGGTTCAACCAGGCCCTGTTCGAGGACTCCGGTGCCGGCGGATCCTCTCACCCGAGGTCGCGGCCGCCATGGCGCGCGCCTTGGCCGGCTACCCCAGCATCGCCGAGCTCGCGCAGGCGGCCAGCCACGACGGCGTCCTCGGCCCGTGCGACGACGACGTCGAGTTCGCGTTCGGCCTCGATCTCATCCTCGACGGACTGGAGCGACTCCGCGCGGCACGCGACCTGAGAACCGCCGCCTTGCGCGGGTCTAGCGACCGGTACCGAGGCCACTCACGCCACCATCGGAACGAGACCGCCGTGGGAGGGCACGACCGTGACGACCGAGTTGACACCAGACCCGAGGGCACCGGGCAGTACGCCGACGTCAACGGGATCAACCTCTACTACGAGACGCACGGAAGCGGGCGGCCACTGATCCTGCTCCACGGCGGGCTCGCGTCGGGCGAGATGTTCGGGCCGGTGCTCCCGGCGCTCGCGCGAAGCAGCACCAGGTGATCGCCGTCGACCTCCAGGGCATGGCCGGACGGCGGACATCGATCGGCCGATCGACATCAGGCTCATGGCCGACGACATCGCGGCGCTCATCGACCACCTCGGGCTCGACAAGCCGGACCTCGTCGGCTATTCGCTCGGCGGCGGCGTCGCGTTCTTCACCGCCGTGAAGTACCCGGACAAGGTCGGCAAGCTCGTCATGGCCGCGGCCCACATCCGGCGCGACGCGATCCCGGCCGAGATGCTGGCCCAGCAGGCCCAGGTGAGCGGGGCCGCCGCCGAGTTCATGAAGGAAACGCCGATGTACGAGCTCTACCACAGGGTCGCTCCGCGGCCCGAAGACTTCCCGCGGCTGCTCGACAAGATCGGCGAGTCGATGGCGAAGGACTTCGACTTCGCGGAGGAGCTCCGCGGGCTCCAGGTGCCGACGCTCATCGTCGCCGCCGACGCCGACATGGCGCCGCCGAGTCACTACGTCGAGATGTTCAAGCTGCTCGACGGTGGGCTCCGCGACGGCGGCTGGCAGGGCGAGGGCCGGCCGAAGGGCGGCCACGCGCTCGCGATCCTGCCCGGCCTGACCCACTACAACCTGGGTGCCTCGCCGCTCTTCGCGGAGGTAACTCTCTCGTTCCTCGACGCGCCGAACGGTTAGGCTCGACCTGAACAGCAACGAGCGGAGGAGGAGACGACGTGAACTTCAACAGCATCCTGATCGGGTCGGCGGATCCGCAGCGGCTCGTCGACTACTACACGAAGCTGTTCGGCGCGCCGACCATGTCGGAGGGCGGGTACACGGGCTGGCTGATCGGGTCGGGATTCGTCACGGTCGGGCCCCACAGCGAGGTCAGCGGCAAGAACGCCCACCCGGGCCGCATCATCTGGAACATCGAGACGCCGGACGTCAAGGGCGACTTCGAGCGCTTCAAGGCGGCCGGGGCGATCGTCGTCGCCGAGCCGTACGGCTTCGAAGAGGGCCAGATCGATGCCTCGATCGCGACGCTCGCCGACCCGGATGACAACTACTTCCAGCTCATGAGCCCGATGCCCGAGCTTCCCGTTACCCCAGGCCCGGGAGACACCACCTAGCCCGCTGGGTCAGGACTCGCGCATCCGAAGCAGTCGCCGCAACTCAAGCGCCCGCCGAGACGGCCGTGATCACCACCGCGGCGGCGAAGGAGATGCGCACGATCGTGTTGATGCTGTTGACAACGTCCACCTCTTGCGCGGTGGCGGTCGCAGGATCGGCAAGCAGGACCCAGTTGCCGAGTGCGAGCGACACGATGCCGACGACGATGACGGCCACGTCAATCGCGAGGTGCGACGCGACGCGGAACCGCGTCCAGCGTGGACGAACGAGATTCACGACGGGGGTGATCAACGCGGCGACAAGGATCGCAATCCCCGGCCAGTACACCTCGCGCCATCCGGGCCCGGGCTCCATGAATCCGATCTGTTCCGGCGGGGCGAACTGCAACGCCACGGTGAGCACGACGGCGGTGACGCCGATCTCCAGGACAGACGTCGTGACGCTGACGGCCCTCGTGTGCGCCTTGCCGAGCAGCTGATTGGCGAGGCCGTCGAGCGTCGAGACGTCGACGTCCGGGCCCATCGAGCGTCACGGTCCGAGGATCCCAACCGTCGGGGTCGCGGATCCAGCGTCGATCGATCCAGACGAAGAGCCCAGTGACGAGCATGAACTGGATCGCGAGGGGCACGAGAATGCCCGCGAACCCCGACCAGATCGTGGCGCCGGCGACCATCGCGATGGCCGCGATCAGCAGGGTGATCGCCACGTTGACGGCGAGGACCTTCATGTACGTCGGAAAGAGCTCCGGCCCGATGAGCCGCCCGCCGAACGTCACCGAGCGCTCGTCGCCGCGGTAGCGGGCGGCGACCGCCATCGGGTGCCCGTACTCCTTGAGAATCGCCGCCTCCTCCGCCTCGTCGAGGGTTCGGCCACGATTGGCCGCCTCGTCCTCGATCCGCGAGTGCAGGTTGTCGGACAGCTCGTTGATGATGTCGTCCTGCTCGGCGCGGGGAAGGTGGTCCCTGACCGCGCGTAGATACCGATCGACCAGTGTCATGACAGGTTCTCCGTGATGATCCGGCGTAGGGACGCGTCGAGCTCGGTCCACTGATCGAGCAGTCGAGCCAGGATCGCGTGGCCCTCTGTCGAGAGCCGATAGAAGCGCTTGGGTCGCTTGTCCTCCTCGCGCCACTCGCTGTCGAGGAGACCCTGGGTCTCCAGTCGGCGAAGCAGCGGGTAGAGGGTGTTCTCGTCGATGTCCATCCCCTGCTCGGCCAGCGCCTTGCGGAGCGCGTAGCCGTAGTGCTCGGTCCTCAGGCGAGCGAGCACCGCCAGGACAAGGGCACCCCGCCGCAGTTCGAGTCGAAGGTTCTCGAAGCTGCTGTCCGGGGCTGCGTCGGTTGCGTTGCGAGGCGGCATGTGCGACACATAGTGTGTGATACACAGTATGTTGTCAAGAGGTTCGCGCGCGGCGTCGTGGAGTACCCTGCGAGCCTATGGCCGAAACGTTCCTCGCTGAGACGACCGCGCTCCTCGAGCGCACGCCGGGCGTCGTCCGCGCGCTGCTCGACGGGCTGCCGGACACCTGGCTCGACACACCCGATACGGCGGAGGGATGGACGCCGCGCGATGTCGTCGGCCACCTCATCTCGGCGGAGCTCGATGATTGGATCCCGCGCGCCGAGATGATCCTGCGCGACGGCACCGACCGCCCGTTCGAGCCGTTCGATCGCTTTGCGCACGTCGAGCGCGACGCCGGCGTGTCGCTCGACGCATTGATCGAGCGATTCGAGCAGCTCCGTCGCGAACAGCTCGCGCGCCTGCACGAGCTTGTCGGTGAGGACGACCTCGACCGCGTCGGGCGACACCCCGAGCTGGGCGAGGTGACGATGCGTCAGCTGCTCGCGACGTGGGCGGTCCACGACCTCGACCACGTAGCTCAGATCTATGCGGCGCTGGCCGGCAGCTATGACGCATCCGTCGGCCCGTGGAAGGCGTACCTCGGGATTCTGCTCCGCCGGGATGGGACCGATCCGTAGGCAGCCCGTTGCCATGCGCAGCACCGCTACGCCAGTTCTCGCGCTGGCCGCCGCTCTCCTCGCCGTCGTCGGCTGCACCGGCTCGCCGACGCCGAGCGTCAGTCAACCTCCCTCGTCGAAACAACCGAACGGCCTGACTCCCCCGCCGGGCGACGCCGTTCAGCTTCGATGAAGCCTCACTGAGCGCAGATGGGGCCGCCCTGACGCTGACGTTCATCGGTGGCAGGGAATTCGACCCTGGAGACAGGTGCTCCCACCACTACTTCGGCTGGGCGCACGAGGTCGCGGGTACGCTCGACGCAAAGATCGTCGACGACACACCCGAATTCGCGCCTACCGCGGCCCAACGGGCGTTGTGCCCTCTGGGAGGCCACCCGCGCATCGTCACGATCAAGCTCGACTCGCCGTTCCTTGGCGTCCGGGTCCGCGACCTCGCGGGCTACGTCCACTTCCTCGAGGCGCCTGACGGGCTCGTTGCGCTGACGAAACTGCCACCCGGTTGGACGTTCGTCGCAGAGTCGGATGTGCAGATCAGCCCGACGGGGCGATGGCAGCGAACCTGGACCACGGCTGAGGCTCCCGGGAACGGGTCGAGCAAAGGGAAGATCGACCTCTACCAGGCGTTCGACGGACCAGCCGGCGTCACCGGCGGGGACGAGATCCACCCGGTCCAGGTGAATGGAACCGCTGCCACGTTGTACCGCTCTGCGGCCGATGGAGAGCTCGTCCTCGTCTGGATGCTGGCCGACGACGGGCTGGCGCTCGTTGTCAACGAAACGGACTTCTCGGCCGCCCAGGCGATGGAGCTCGCCGAGAGCGTGACGCTTCCTTAGGCCGCGGCGCTCGGCGCGCTCGGGCGCCTCGAGGCAACCGTATTGGCTAGTAGGCGCGCGTCGACGGAGAGTCCATGATGCAGAGCAATGGACGAATCACCGACGAACGAACCAGCGCCGCAGACTCGACCGCCTGTTTCCTGGGCTGACCCGTCGGCACCCGCACGGCCCGACGGCCAGCCGGGTCCGCGAGGACGCGCAGCCGATGGGCTGTCGCGACGTTGGGTCTGTCCGGCGTGATCGGGGGGATCGCCATCGTCCAGGACATGAGCGGCTTGGCGATGCTCGATGCGGCAGAGGCCGGGACCCTCACGGACGCCGCCGCGATCGCGTTCGATACTCAGTTCGCGACGATCGGGGTGGCCCAGACCGTGGCGTACATCCTCGCGGCGATCGCGTACCTGGCGTGGCTCTCCCGGTCCGTGGACGTGACGCCTCGTCTCGGGGGCGGGACGCCGTCGGTGACTCCCCGCTGGGCGATCGGCTGGTGGTTCATCCCGTTCGCGAATCTGGTCAAGCCGTATCTGATCGTCGCGGACCTCTACCGACGGATGGCTCCTGTTGCGGGAATCGGGACCGGTATCGTTCTGGCGTGGTGGGTGCTCTGGATCGCGAACAACATTCTTACGAACGCCGCCGGGCGCGTCTGGCTCGCTGCGGTCAATCTCGACGGTCTGCGCACCGGGCTCCAGATGTATGCCCTCAGCGATCTGGTTGACCCGATCTGCGCGCTACTCGCCATTCTCGTTGTGCTCCGCATCCAGAACTGGGCGGACAGCAGAGAGGCGCGCCCGGCGCCCCCAGAGGTCATGCAAGCGGCGGACGTTGCGGCCGCGCCACCTTCCTGACCCTCATCTCCCCGCGAATGTGGGCTCGGCCGCGTTGACGATCCCTGAGCCCATCGCCTCCGACCGCGCGTGGCTGCGCAACAACGCCTCGAGATCGGCGAGAGCCGCCGCGACGTCGTCGGCTGCACCGTCGTGGTGGCCTTCGACGGTCACGACGATCTCGGTCGTCGTCGGACCAGAGGCACTCTCGGCCGATTGGCGCCAGCACCAGCGGCGGGCGCAGACGAGGCCGGCCTCGTCGACGAAGATCACCTCGCCGGGCTCGGGCGATTCACGCTCGCCGGAGCCGAGGTCGGTGAACGTCTCCGCGCCGGTCGCGAACCGGACGGTCGTGCCGCCGGTCACCGCCCGCTGGTCGAACACCGCGACCGGCAGCGCGTAGCGAATGCTGACGAGGTTGCCGATGTCGACGAGCGTGTTGATCGACGGGATCGAGCCCTGCTTGGTCAGCCGGCGGAGGAGCGCCTCGGCCGCCGAGCGGTAGGCAGTCGGGTCCACCCCGAAGGCGCGAAAGGCGCGCCGCCAGGCGGCCAGGCTCGGCAATTCCGAGAGCGGCGTCGCGCCGATCCGGGAGAGGACCGCGGTCTGCTCCGCGCGGAAGGCCTCGACGAGGTCATCGCGCGACGGCCCATTCGTCACCCCGACCGCGTGAATGACGCCACCCACGATCGCCGGGAACCGAGCCGTGATCTCCGGGTCGTAGGCGAAGCCCGGCGAGCGAGCCGTGCCTGGCACTCGGTCCTCGCTCAAGCCCCGAAGCGGCCCCTGTGGTCCTCGGGGATCAGCGGCTTCTCGCCGCGGACCTTGAGCTGCTGGACGGCCCACGTGTTGCCGTCGGGGTCGCTGAAGCCGAAGAACGTGCCGCCGTCGTCTGGCGAGAACTCCATGATCTCGCTGGCCTCGACGCCACGATCGATGAGCTCCTGACGAGCCGCCTTCGCGTCGGCGACGACGAGTTGGAGGCCACGGATCGAGCCCGGCGCCATCTCACGCTGAGACGGCAGGTCGCCGAACACGATCGAGCAACCGGATCCGCGCGGGGTGAGCTGGACGACATGCATGTGCTCGTTCTTCGTGTCGTGGTCCAGGTCGAAGCCGACCTTGTCGCGGTAGAACGCGATCGACGCATCGATGTCGCTGACCGGCAGGATCACGACTTCCAGGGTCCAATCCACGAGGCTCCCTCCCGTTCCGTGGGCTCAGTTGGCGGCGAGCGAGAGGGCGACACTCCGGACGACGTCAGGGAAGTCCACGTCACCCACGGGGGCCGTCCCGCCGATCGAGATCGCCTGGCCGCCGGGCTCGAGGGCGATGTACTCGATCGACTGGCTTGGCGTGCCGATCTCGATGTCGCTGACGAAGCCGGCGCAGTAGGCCGGCCCGATCGGAAGGTCGGTCTCGGCAAGCTCGAGCACCTTGATCGGGATCCCGTGCGTAGCCTGGTCGTTGAGCCGGAAGTCGACGGTCGTCTGGAGATTTTCAGGAACCGGCAGCACGCTCAGGATGATCGACGCCCGCGCCCCGGAAGGCTCGGACCTCCCCCATGCCGCGGCACGCATGACACGTTCGGCGATGAGCCCCGCCTGCCACTCGGTCGCCTCCGTGACGCGCGGGTCGTTCATCGCGGCCGCAGCCTGGACGAGGAGTTGGTGGTACTCGTCGATGTCCATCGGCTCCCAGCCGACGGGCAGGTTCGCGCCCACGTCCGGGTCTTCGATCGTCAGCTCAGGCCCCGTTGCCGAAGCGCCGCCGCTCGTGCAGAGCGTCCCGGACGCGGCACTCGGCGCGGCCGACGGCGGGGCTTCCGTGGACGCGGCCGAAGGAGAGTCCTCGGGAGCGACGGATTCGGAGGTTGGGCTGGCCGTCGGGGCACTGCTCGGGGGCTGGCTTGCCGTCGGGGAACCGGACGCGGCGCTACAACCTGCGATTGCAAGCAGGAGGATCGCGGGTATCGCGATGCGGATCGGCCTGAGCCCTCCCGGCGCCGACATGCCCGGCAGCTTACTCCAAATGCGCCTGGCCGTCGAGCGGCCGCGCGGCGGGCGACGTACTTCCGCATCTTGTCGGCCGTTCCGCAATCCTCCATGGCGCACCAGCGTCGGCTCCGATTCTTGCTCTCGTCGATGAACAGGAACCGGCAGCCAGCACACGCCTTGACTCGATCCAGCGGGCCCGACGTCAACAGGTCAGCCGCAGCATGGGCAATGGGCCATAACGGACGCGCGAGGTCGTCATCGGCCCAGGCCCACTCGAACCCGGTATCGGCGGGGACGAGCACTGCGTGGGCCAGGGCGTCGGCCGCGGCGCTTCGGAGGGCAGCGACGGAACGCCTGGGGGGCGACTGGCCGGCGGCGATCGTGCTCATGAGCGCGTAGAGGCGCCTCCGCAATCGCAGCGCTCGCTTGTAGGTGGCCCGAGCGTCGCCTGGACGGCCTCGTCCTCGCCGCGCCAGACGATTCGCCTCCGCGTCGCTGAGCATCCCGACGTACTCGCCCCACGCAACGAGATCCGCGTAGTCGTGAAGAGCGTCCTCATCCGGTTCCCCGGCGGGCGGACCCGTCTGGGTGTTGATGAAGTCGAGGGCGAGGTTGCCGCCGACGATCCGCATGCGTTGGATGTGGTCTGGTGTTTCCATCAAAGTACATATTAGTGGTTGCAATCTCTTCTGTACAGGAGTAGTGTTACCGGTGTTAGACCGTTCACTGGAAACACAATCGCGAAGGAAGCTGATATGGACCTCCCAACGATTGCAGGCGCCGTTCTTGTCGCCGGCGTCTTCGTATTCCTGATCGCCCTCTCACGACTGCCAGGGGAGGGTCCGGGGCTGGCGGAGTTGTTCACCTCGACGACTGAGCTTGGCTGGCCTCGTGGCATCCAGGAGGAAGAGCCGGTTCGCTGGCGGGTCGAGCTCCTCGAGCCCCGTGCCCAGACCGTCGAACGCCCGGTTGACACGGCTCGCGACACAGCACCAGCCACCGGCCGCGATGGACCGACTCACGCTGGCCGGCGGGCCTCCTATCCGATGACCTGACCCAGCCCCGTCTACCAGGGGCGACGATTCCGAGACACCCGCGATGTCAGTCCGCCGACGCTTGGGCGAGGGCGTCGGCGCGCAAGATCCCTTGCATGGAACGTAAGTCCCTGTCGAGATCCTGCGGCACGCGGATGATCCGACCGTGACCTACCTGGCCGCCAATGTGCCCGCTGTCCGCCGTAGCGCCACCGCTTGGCACGCCCCGCCTCGCCGACCCGGACTGGGACGCGGACGCCGTAGATGCCCTGCGGGCGCGCGAGTACGCCCGACTCGACGCCCAGGACCAGGTCTACCTCGACTACACCGGCGGCGGCCTCTACGCGGAGTCGCAGCTCCGGGAGCACCAGGAGCTTCTTCGAACGGGGATCTTCGGGAATCCCCATTCGACGAATCCCACCTCGCGTGCCGCCACTCAGCTCGCCGACCGGGCGCGCCAGGCGATCCTCGCCTTCGTGAACGCCTCCCCTGACGACTACACCGTCGTGTTCACGGCCAACGCGAGCGGGGCGCTGAAGCTCGTCGGCGAGTCGTACCCGTTCACGACCGGGAGCCGGTTCCTCCTGACCGCCGACAACCACAACTCGGTCAACGGCATCCGCGAGTTCGCCCGCACCGCCGGCGCCGATGTCACGTACCTGCCGCTGCAGACGCCCGACCTGCGGGTGAGTCCCGCCGAGGTCGTCGCTGCCCTCGACCGGGCGCCGGCAGGCCCGCGTCATCTCTTTGCCTATCCGGCCCAGTCCAACTACTCGGGCGTCCGGCATCCGCTCGACTGGGTCAGCCAGGCGCAGGAGCGTGGCTGGGACGTCCTCCTCGACGCGTCAGCGTTCGTGCCGACGAACCGCCTCGACCTGTCCCGGTGGCAGCCCGACTTCGTCGCCGTGTCCTGGTACAAGGTGTTCGGCTACCCGACCGGCATCGGCTCGCTGATCGTGCGTCGCGAGGCGCTGGCCCGGTTGCGGCGGCCGTGGTTCGCCGGCGGGACGATCAGCATGGCCTCCGTCGCCGTGCAGCGTCATACCCTGGCTGAGGCCGAGACCGGCTTCGAAGACGGCACGATCAACTACCTCGGGCTGCCCGCGATCGAGATCGGCCTGAGGCACGTGAGCGCGGTCGGCATGCCGGCGATCCACCGGCGCGTCCAGTACCTCACCCGGCGGCTCCTGGACCGCCTGCCGGCGCTCCGCCACTCGAACGGGGCACCGTTGGTCAGGCTGTACGGCCCGACCGACGACCTCGAGCGCGGGGCCACGATCGCCTTCAATGTGCTCGACCCGAGAGGCGGCGTGGTGGACTACTGGAAGGTCGAGGCGCAGGCGGCGGAGCGGCGCATCTCCATTCGGAGCGGCTGCTTCTGCAATCCCGGCGCCAGCGAGGCCGCCCGGGGTGTCACCGCGGCGGAGATGGAAGGGGTCTTCGCGATGGGCGGGAACCCCGGCGTCGAGGACCACCGAACGCTGCATGCCGAACGGGCACTCGGGGCGGTGCGGGTGTCGGTCGGGATCGCGACCACGGAGCGCGACGTCAGTCGCTTCGTCGAACTCGTCCAGGATCTCGCGGACGCGTAGACGGGTCAGGCCTTCGGCTTCGACGTCCAGATCGGATCGGGACCCGACAGCCATTCGGTGTTGAAGCGTCCGGCGCCGTGGATCGCCGTCAGGCGGAGCTCGCCCGTGCCGGTGTTCGTGAAGCCGTGTGCCTCGCCGGGAGGGCTGACGACGACATGGCCGCCGTCGACGACCGCGGTCTCGTCGCCGATCTGGAAGGTGGCCTGGCCGGACTCGACCACGAACACCTCGGCGTATGGGTGCCGGTGGAGCTTCGGACCGACACCGGGCTGGGAATGCACGAGGATGACCGAGAACGGGACATCGCCGTGCTCGGCGCCGACGAACTCGTGGGCATGCTTGGTGTGCTCCAGGTCGTCGAGCTCGATGATCGCCGCCGCCTTCCGGTCAGTCATGGTCGTTCGCTCCCTCTCGGCCATTCGCTCCGTCTGGGTAACAAATCCGCGCCTTCATCATGCAGCGTAGGCTCTCGGGGTGGCGGCGAATGATTCGGGGGTGAGTCTGCGGGCCCGCCTTGGGCTGCGTGCCCTGTGGCTCGCCCACGGACTTGGCGCCTTCGGATCGAATGTCGAGCCGGCCGAGGCCGACCCACTCGCTATGCCCCAAATTCTCACCAGCGTGCTGCGGCTGTCACCGACGGTCGCCGAGGACCTGACCTCCAGCCTCCACGAACTCCGGGCGATCCAGCCCGACCACTACTGGTACCCGCCCGAGTCCGTCCACGTCACCCTCGCCGATGCAACGGCCATGGCGGACCCGGGCCGGGCCATCTCGGACCTCGAAGAGCTGGCCCCCAGCCTGATGACGACCGATGCGATGGTCATCGGCCTCGGGTTGACGAAGCGCAGCGCGTTCGTGGCGATTGCCCCGAGCCGATCGATGCGACGGGCTCGCGCTGTGCTCAGGCGACGCTGGTCCAAGCCGTACAGACCAGGCGTGAAGTCGCGGGTCGCCTCCCAGATGTGGCATGCGAATGTCGTTCGATTCCGGCACGAGCCGTCGGCGGAGTTCGTCAAGTGCCTGCGAAGTCTCAGCGCCGCGAGCGGTGAGCCGATTTCCCTGCCGGCGCTCGAGCTCGTGCGGACCAACCGTGTCATGTCGCCGCAGCGAACGAGCACCCTCCTACGGATCGACCTGGATCCCAAGCCGTAGACGCGTCAACCGACGCGCGTGAAGTTCATCACCCAGTTGACCTCCCAGGTCTCGCCGCCGTCCGGGGAGAAGCTCTGCTCCCATCGACAGGTGTTCGCGGTGATGTCGGACCAGAGGAATCGGACGCGGATCGGCTTGCCGTTGAACGTTTCGTCGGCGAAGAAGCTGCCGACGCCGTCCGCGAAGCCGCCGACCATGGGCGGATCGAGTGGCCCCGGAGTTCGGCCGTCGACCCACCAGATCGACCATTTCTGGGTCCTCGGATCCAGCGCGCGCACCGTGGCTGCCCTGTACGTGCCGTCTGGCAGCTCGATCACGTTGTCATCGATGGTGCCGGCCCCACCGAGGATCTTCCAGAGCTCGCTCGTGCCCTCGAACTCCTGCCAGTCGTCGCTTCCGGCGAGTCGCTCCTTCAGCCGGCGGTGGTGAACACGCCACTTGCCGATCAGGAAGTCGAAGTCCTCAGCAGCCGCACGGGTTTCCATCGGCAACACCTCTTGTCCGCAGGGGTTGTCGACCAGTTGTAGCGGCTCCTGTTGCCACCGACTGTCAGGAATTGGTCAGGATGCTCGCGGGTACGAACGCGCGCGGTCAGGACTCGACCGGCACCACGAGGTCGCGCGGCGCCAGGCGATCAACGAGCTTGATCGCGTGGCGGCCCTCGCGCCACTGGGCCGCATCGATCGTGACCACCGAGCCGTCGCGCCCGACCACGCTTCGGAAGTCGGGCTCACACACGACCGCGACACAGTCCTCCCACCGCACCCCCACGAGCCGGGTGCCGCGCGAGTCGTCGATGGCAACGCCGGCGGCGGCCACGGTCAACCTTGGTGCCGGCGCCTTGCCCCATGGGACGCGGCTCTTCTTGCCGGCGAGCTCGAACGTGTGTCCATTCCCCATCGAGCCGAGGATCGGGCCCGGGTACGGCTTGAACGGGCGCTGCGGGAGCTTGCCGCCGGCCGGGACGAGCACGAGCATCGACTCGCGAGCGCGGCTGAATGCCGTCGCGACCTCCGCAGGTTGCAGCCGCCACTGCTCGTCGACGAGATTGGACAGTGGCTCTGGCTGCCGGCCGAGAAGCACGTCCCGGACGTGGGCGTCGAGCCGCGACGGATAGGCCATCGGGTCGAGGGAATCGCGCACGAGGCGCTCGTGATGCTGCGCCAGCTCCTCGTCGGTCGGCCCGCGGGCCGCGATGTCGTCGATCGCCTCGAGCAGTACCCGCTCGACCTCCTCCGCCGCTTTCGGCAGGCACGATGCCCAGACCGACACGAGCGCGTGGTCCGGGCTGACCGGGATGTACTCGCCTCCGACGTCATAGCCGAGGCCTCGATCGACCCGGAGCGCGCGCTTCAGATGGCGGTCCAGGGTCCGGAATGCCGTCGCGGTCGCGGTGCTCCGCTCGACATAGAACGAGGCGCCGACGCCCGGCGACTCGTCGAACACGATGGTCGGCGTCTGGAGGTCGGGAATCCACCGCATCTCGACAGGGGCGTTGCGCGGCCCGGGTGGAAGCGAGACAAGGAGGTCATCGGGGATGTCGCCGGCGATCCAGATCGCGGCGTTGCCCGCGACAAGGTGCTCGGCGACCCACTCCCGCAGGACCCGTTCATCCAGCGCCCTGAGGAACATCTCCGGAAGGTTGGATGTGCCGATGCCCTGGAATCCGGTCCGGAACCAGATCATCCGGAACGAGAGCCCCATCCCGGCCGGGCGCCCCGCAGCCTCGGTCCGAAGGACGTTCGCCTCCTCGTGCATCCGGGCAAACGATGGTCGCTCGATCCAGTTGCAGACATCCCGCAGGAAGCGGGAGGCATCGCGGGCGGAACCTCGGAGCGTGAAGGTGACGCGGAATGGTTCGGTCGCTCCGTTCGAGTGATCGAATGCGTCGCTGACCGAGGTGAGCAGCAGGTGCTCCGCGAGGTGCGTCATGCCGCCCCGGGTCACCGGCTCGTTGTGCGCGCCCAACACCGAATGAGATGGTCAGGATCGTCGCCCCGGCCATCGGGAGATGGAACAACGGGATGCCGTCGAGCTCGTAGTGCTCGATCTCGGCGATCTCGGCGATCTCGCCTGGATCCGGAGGTGCCGTCAGGGCACGTGTGGCGGGCTCGACGGGCGCGGTGGCGGCAAGCACTGCGACGGGCTCGGCGGGCGCGGCTGGCGCGGTCCCGTCTGACGTGTCGCGCGCGAGCGATTGCCTGGTGGTGCTCGCTCGCACCCTCGGCCCCTGGCCTCGACCGGGCACTACCTGTTGGCCTTGATGACCGAGGTCAGGAGGATCTCCGAATCATCGGCCGCGGTGCCGCAGGCCGCGACGATCAGGATCGCGACCATGGCGCCGGCCAGCAGGCGCGGCGTGCGGAAGGCGGCTGGAACCATCGAGATCCTCCGGAGGAGCGAGGGCTTGGGCTCCCAACCGGAACGCTACGTGTCGGCGCGCCCGTGCGACACCACCGAAACGTCCTATGGATTCACCCCACGCGGCGACGTCGACGCGTTCATCACGGGGTCATAGCCCGGGCGTAGTGGAACCGGAAGGACCACCGGGCTGCCAGTCCACGGCCCGGATCTCATCGGCCAGCGCGTCGACGGCCTCGACCGACGGGAAATGCCCACCCCGCGGCATGTCGGTCCAGCGGACGATGTTCGTGTAGCCGCGCTCGGCCCACTCGCGCGGTGTCGGCGAAATGTTGCGCGGGAAGATCGCGAAGGCGGCCGGGACGTCGGTCGGGTGCCATGCACGAGGGGTGGGGTCCTGCATCGGCTCGAAGTACGACACGAACGAGGTCCCGATCGAGCCGGTCGCCCAATACAGGGTCAGCAGCGTGAGGATGCGGTCCTTCGACCAGACCCGCTCGAGATCGTCGTCCGGGCCAAGATCGCTCCACTCGCGAAGCTTCTCGACGACCCAGGCGGCGAGGCCGACCGGTGAATCGGTCAGGCCGTAGGCGGTGGTCATCGGCCGCGTCTCTTGCATGTAGGTGTAGGCCGCATCCTCCCGCTCCCAGCGCTCGTCCTCCTTGAGCTTCGCCACCTCCACTTCGGTGAGCGGGCGCGGACCCGGGTCCTTCACCGTCGCCGACGTCGTGTGGATCCCGAGGAGCCGGTCCGGGTGCTCGACGGCCATCCAGCGCACGACCTGGCCGCCGATATCAGTCCCATGGGCAACGAACCGCGTGTAGCCGAGCCCGGCCATGAGCTCGACCCACATCCGCGGGACGTCGCGCCAGAAGAACGGCCGATCCGGCATGCCCGAGAAGATGTAGCCGGGCAGGGACGGCACGACGACATCGAATGCCGGCGCGTCGTCGCCGGCACCGAAGCGCGTGGGGTCGGCCAATCGATCGGCCAGGTCGAGGAGATCGGCGAACGTGTTCGGCCAGCCGTGACCAAGGAGGATCGGGATCGCAGACTGGCTGCCGCCACTTCGGACCGCCCGGAGGTGGACGAAGTGGATCGGCGCCCCGTCAAGGTGGACGCGGAACTGCGGATAGCCATTGAGCCACCGTTCCTCCGCTCGCCAGTCGAACCCGTCGTGCCAATAGGCGAGCAGTTCCTGGAGGTAGGTCCGGTCCGCGCCGAGGTGCCAGCCTCCACCGTGGAGATCCGTCGGCCAGCGTGTCCGCCCGATCCTGTCGCGCAGATCGGCCAGGGCCTCGTCCGAGATGTCGATCGAGAACGGTTCGGGTTGCAGCATGGGGCGAGCGTATCGCTCGCCACGCGTTTTTGGGCGCATCGCCGCCCGGCGAGCCCGGACCTAGACGGTCTCGCTCTCGCGCTTGGTGAGCGGCCGGAGGCAGAGGCAGAGCTCGACGTTGCCGTGGCTTCCGGCGATCGCGCGCCGCAGGTCCGTGGAGTTGCGAAGGGTCGCTCGTTCGTCCCCGGTCTCGAGGTACGCCTCAGAGGCGACCTGGTCCTGGTACCGAGCGAGAAGCGTGCCGATCTGAGCCCATAGCTCATACAACGCAACGCCGGACGACGTCCGGCGGTTCCCGGCATGTCCGGAGCTCCCGTTGCCGCGCTGATAGCGCGTCTCGATCCGCGAACGGGCCGGCGGTCGGCGGCCGGTCGTTCCGTCACCAAAGATGATCGTCGCGGCCCCGTCGCCGTTGACGTGGATCACGTAGCAGCGATCCTTGGGCCCGCATGCCGCGAGCGACGAGACGGGAAACCATGGCTCGCCGGCCACGATGATCTCAAGCCGTCCCGGGACGTTCATGGGTCACCCCTATTCGAAGGCGGCCCTCTCCTCCGCGGCTGAGCGTTCCCGAGCGCCCGATCGGGCGGCACGGGTCCGAAGTATGGACCATGGGCACCCGGTGTCTAGCGGGAAATTTCGTGTCGGCCGGCCGGATTGACGAGTCTGCTCGTGTGCGGCACATTTTCGGGCGACGACCGGGAGGGCGCGGATGTCAGGTGTTCGAGTGATCCGGGCCGGCGGCATGCGGCGAGCGGGAACCACGACGCCGGGGATGGATCGGCACGAGGCGTTCGCCGACGAGGGAGCGTGGACCGGGACGGTCAAGACGGAGGCGGGCGTGATCACCGGTTGGCACGTCCACGCCGGCTACGACACGTACGTCTACGTCCTCTCTGGATCGGCGCGCATCGAATACGGGCCTGGCGGCAGGCTTGGCGAGGACGCCGGACCCGGCGACTTCATGCTCATCCCGCGCGGGCTCGTGCATCGCGAGGGGAGCAGCGTCGGATCGAGTGGGATGGAGGCCGTGCTCGTCCGGGTCGGCCACGGCGAGCTCGTCACGAACGTCGGCGGGCCCGATCCGGAGTGAGCCTGGGCAGCGGCCGGACATGAAAAAACCGCCCGCTTGAAGGCGGGCGGCTTTGTCGTCGCCTGGGTCAGGCGGTCTGGACGTTCTTGGCGCGGTCGCCCTTGGGGCCAACCTCGACGTCGAACTGGACCTTCTCGCCGCCGGCGAGCCGGTCGAAGTCGAGAGATGCGGTCAGTCCGTCGCGGTGGAAGAAGTAATCCTTCCCGTCCTCGGCTGTGATGAAGCCGAAGCCACGGTCGGAGACGACCTTCTTGATGGTGCCGGTGGTCATAGTGACCTCCAAATGTCTTCTCGAACGGTTGCGGCAGTCGCACGGTCAGTTCGAGAAGGGGTCGACCACACGGGCGCATCGCCACACTGACGACCTACATATCCTAGCACATCTGTTCGAATCCGTACACAGCCGCACCTGGCACGCCGGTCCGGGGTGCCGCGAGTCGGCGACCCGAGCGGACTCAGCAACTGCAGCCGAAGAACTCACATTCGAGCTTCCGGGCCCGCCGTTCCGTGTACCACAGCGTGTGAGACACCTCGTGGGCGATGGTCGAGGCAAGGTCGCAGCATTGACTCGAGTCGAACGCGTCTCGACCGATCCAAACCCGTTGGCGCGACGGCCATGTGCGACCGCAGCTCGTGAATTCCGGTTCGCGATGGTATTCGTAGGTCTTCCGGTCGATGGCTTCGGCGAGTCGCCACGACTTGGGCTTGCTCGTAACGACCTTGTTCTGCGCATCGGCCACCGCGGTGCGCATCAGTGCCTCCTCCGTGGGCGGGAAGCCCTCCAGAGCGAAGCGCTGGACGGGCTTGTCAGTCGCGACTCCCTCATCCTCCTCTTCCTCGACGAGGCCGCCCTCCGATCCTGAGTCGCAGCTCCCGCCACCGGCGGCCTTCCGCATGACAACGCGCTGGGGCAACCCCAGCATGGCGGTCACCGCTGCGTTGCCCGCCGAGCGCTGAAGGGCAATCACGTTCGTGGCTCGAAGGACCTGTGGCAGTGCGAGCGGCGTGGCGGCGGGCACGTGGCGGTCGGGCTCACGATCGGCGGCGTGGTGGGGCTCGCGGAGCTCGAGTCGGCCGGGTGCGTATGTCGGGATCACGACGCTTCGAGTCTGCGCTCGCAACAATCGAGCGAGCTTCCCGAACGGGCAGCCAAGCGTGCACATGACCTGCCCGAACGGCGATTCCGCTAGCCTTTGCGAATGCTCCGCCTGGGCTTGAACCTGCCGTATTCCGACGGACAGATGGCGGGCCAGACGCCTCGCTGGGCCGACATCCTTGCGATGGCGCAGGCGGCCGAGGCCATCGGCTTCGACGGTGTCTGGATCTCCGATCACGTCGGGTTCGGCGATCCCGAGGGCGACTGGCGCGGCGCCTGGGAGTCGTGGACCCTGCTTTCGGCGATCGCCGCGTCAACGGAGCGAGTGACGTTGGGCACGTACGTCACCTGCACGCCATTCCACAACCCCGCGCTCCTGGCGAAGATGGCGGAGACGCTCGACGAGGTGAGTGGCGGCCGGCTGATCCTCGGCCTGGGAGCGGGCTGGAACGAACCCGAGTTCCGCGCCTATGGAGTCCCGTTCGAGGACCGGTTCGATCGCTTCGAGGATTCGCTCCGGATCATCAGCTCCATGCTCCGGACGGGCACCGCGCATCACGACGGGACAGCCGCCCAGGCACGTGGCGCGCGGCTCGAGCCTCGCGGGCCACGACCGGGTGGCCTGCCGGTCATGGTCGGTACGGCGGGCCCGCGCCTGCTCCGACTGACCGCGGAGCTGGCCGACCACTGGAACGGCAGCCTCCGGCCCAAGGCTGAAATGGTGGACCTGCTCCGTCGCGTCGACGAGGCGTGTCGCGCCGTTGGTCGGGATCCCGCCACGCTGACGCGGTCAGCCGAACTCCTGGTCAGGACGCTGCCCGCTCCCGCTGGTGAGCCGCCCGATGCGCGCGAGCTGGTCGGCACGCCCGAGGAGATCGCGGCGCTGCTCCTGGACTACGCGGAGCTCGGCATCGACGAGCTGCAGGTCCAGCTCCGCCCGAACAGGCTCGACGCCGTCGAGGGATTCCGCCCGGTGCTCGAGGCGGTCAGAGGTTCTCGGCCACCCAATAGAGGCCCATGACCACGATCAGGGTCGCGCTGAGCGCGGCGATCAACAGGTTCGCGAGCGGTACGGCAAGGTCGGCCGTCACGGCGATCCGGCCATCCCGCCGACCCAGACGCAATTGCATGAACGGCACGATCGCGAGGGCGAACGCGAGGTAGGGCGCAAGGACGACGATCGTCTCGCCGATCGGGTGGGTGACGAACGGCGTGACGGTCGGCTCGATCGCATCGAACGGCCCGGGGACGCCGACGATGTACTTGAGGACGGCAACGCCGACGAAGACGGCCGTCGGGAGCGTGATTGCGACCGCCACGAGGGCGACACGCATCGGATGAGCCGCGAGGTTTCTGTTCATGGTCGTAGCTTCTCCTCGAAGGGTCGTTGCCAGCGGCGCGTGCGCGAAGAGGTCGACGAGATCGGTCGGTCTCGCGTGCCCATCGTCGATCAGCTTGCGGACCTCGGGCCCGTACCGGCGACGCCAGGCATCCGGGTAGAGCCACAGCGCAAGGCGCATCAGGGCCTTCACGCCGAGATCCGCGAGCGGCCGATGCCGGCAAGGTGCTGGAGACCGTCGAGCCGACCGGTCAGATACGCCATTCCAGACGATGTCAGGCGGTACGGCGTTCGGCGGTCGTCTGCCGCCAGGGCCTCGATCAGACCGTCCTGCTCGAGACGTTCGATCGCGCCATATAGCGTCCCCGGACCCAGGCGCTGGCCGCTGAACCCCTCGATATCGAGGAGCATCGCGTGGCCGTGCTTCGGGCCGGAGGCGAGGCTGATCAGGACAAGGAGGCTCGGGTCGGCACCGCGGCGGCGATCGGGTGTCACGAGTTGGCTACTCCGTATCACGTAGTACGCACAGCGTAGATGGTCCAGGTCCACTCGTCAACTGGTGACGCGTTTTATCCCTTGAGCCAGCTGAGCAGCGCCTTCGACGTGCCGTCGGCCGGGAAATACCCCGCGTGCTCGATCGCCTGTTCGGGCTTGAACTCCGCGAGGCTCTCAACCGGGAACCGGCTCGAGCCGTTCTTCGCGGTCATGCTCTCGATCGTCACCATCATGTCGTTCGGCTTGCGGTCGAAGATCGCGTCGCGCACGCCGTTGTTGAGCCAGGCCTTCAGGCCCGGGTTCTTCGGGCTGTAGTTCGAGACGATCGCTCGGTAGTGGGCCTCCTTCGCCAGACGCGACGTTGAGGCGCTTGAGGAAGTCGCCACCCGGCGCCATTGCGTCGAGGCCCTCGAGATTCTCCACGGTCTCTACGGCGATCGAGCGCACCACGGCCAGGACCGTTTCGAGCGTGTCCGACAGGCCAGGGCCCGGGAACAGGCTGAGGAGCGTGGTCATCCGGTTCAAAAGCTCGTCCCAATACTTCGCCTTGGCGAGAATCGTGCCGTTGCTCGGAACACCGACAAGGACGATGGTGCGGACGGAGATACCGGTCGCCAGATCCTCGAGATCACCCGGCCGCTCCGCGATCGAGCGGGAGACGAGGCCACCGCGCGAGTGGCAGACAATGTCGAGCTCGAGCTTGCGGTCGCCCGCGATCTCGAAGAACTGGCGGGCGTTTTCGATCGGGTCGTCCGCGATCGTCGGGTGGTCGAAGGCAATGACCCGCCCGCCATAGCGAGCATGCAGCGCCTTGAGGGTGGCGGGCTTGAGCTGCCCGAACCCGCCTTCGGTCGTGCTGAACGTCCCGTGGACGAACAGGAGCACCGGCCCGTCGGACAGGTGCTTCCAGTCCGCAACGGACAACTCGGTCAGCGTCCCATCCTTGCCATATGCGCGGATCCTGTGCGGATGGCGGCCCTGATCCCACTCCCGGGCTGCGAACCGGGCGACCTGCCCGACCACCTTGGCGACCGGAAACGTGATGACCCGGATGACCTTGTCCAGGCCCGGGATGAGGCCGCGGGTCTTGCCCTCGCTTCGGGCCGGGACGGTGCCGCGAGGGATCTCGTAGGTCCTGGTCTTCCGTCCCCCTCGGACCGTCCGGGTCGTCCCTTGCTCGGGCTGCGAGAAGTGCCAGGTCGCGATCCCATGCTCGTCGACGGACAGGACCACCTGCTCGCGGCCATCGGTTGGTGCGGGCACTTCGAGTGTCATGACCGGCGGCGCTGCGGCGGCGCCGGCGCGAGCGGCACCGCGCGTCCGCCCGCCCGAGGTCCGCTGTCGAGGCCGCTCGACGACGATCTCGCGGTCAGTCCGCATGTCCAGGCGGGCCAGTGCATCCTCGAACGAATCGCGTGCTCGGCCGCTGCGTACGGTGCGGCCGGTTGCGGCGCGCTCCACGACGACGTCGCCCTGGAGCCCGGGGGCTCGCAGCACGATGCCCTCGAGTTCCACGGTCCCTCGCTCGTTCAGTTGTCCTCTTGCCACTGCACCCTCCTCAGGGCTTCTTGAGGCCGGAGATCACGAACGACGGGTGGCCGAACAGCTGATACGCCATCCAGGTCGCCGACTTGGTGTCGAAGCGATCCACGAATGCCTGGCGACTCATCCGGAGGACCTCGCTCAGCGCCTCTCCCTTTGCCGCCTGCTCGTAGAAGTCGACCGCGATACGGCCGGCGATCTCGTCGTCGACCGACCAGAGCGGTGCCACGACGGCACTCGCGCCGGCCGTGACGAATGCCGCGGCGACGCCGGCATAGGTGTCGAGCGCCCGCCGCCCGGCTCCAACCTGGCAGGCGTTGAGGAACACCACCGGCGCGGCGTCGAGGTCGCGGGCGAGGATCTCTGTATCGTGGAGCACACCCTCATCGACCAGGATGATCCCGCTGTCCCCTCCTGCGTCGGTCGGATCGTAGCGACCGTGCACGGCGAAATGGAGCAGGTCCGGCCGCGGGTCGCCGGCCAACAGGTTGAACATTGCTTCGCCCGTCGCCTTGATGGTGTCCGCCCCATAGCGCTTCTTAAGCGTGGCGGCCTCCTTCGCCGCGTGGTCGAGGTTCGACCACTCGGTGGCGGAGTAGTCGCCCCAGACGACCCCGAGGCTCGTCACGTCCTTTTTCCGTGGCGGGTTCGGGGACGGACGCCAGCGCCCGGCCCCCTGCTCCGTGGCCTGAACCCACCGGCCGATCCGCGCCTGCGCCGCGAGGAAGGGCGGCGCGACCTGGCCCGGCACGATCGGCTCCGCGACGAATGCAAGTTCCCAGGGGACGTACGGTTCCTCGGAGACGAGGAGGATCGTCGGTGGCGCACCAACTTTCGCCCCGACTGCGTGGATCGCCGTCCAGATCTCGGCCGGGACGGAGGCCCCGACCGTACGGGCGAGCCCGAGGACGTCGCCGTAGATCCCGCCGGCGGCGCGTTCCTCGGCGTCGCTGATCTGGCGAACCTGGCTTCGCAGGAACTCGACGGGGTCGCCGATCTCCTTGGGAGTCGGGGCGTCGGTGGGCCTGGCAACGTCGAGATGAGGCGTGTCGAACGTCCAGTCGATCCAGCCGAGGCGGTCGGAGCGCCGGATCGTGATCGTCAGGTCCGCCACTTCCTCGCCCGTCGGAGCCGGTACGTTCGCGCCGACCGCTACCGTCTCTCCCTCGGGCCTCGTGCGAAGGTCGGCAGAGCGAAGGACCCGGATCGACCGGATCGCGTCCCCCAGCCGCTCGCCGGCGATCGAGTACTCGGCGGTGATTCGGCGGTCGATGGATTTGTCGGTGGTGGCCTTGGGGACGAGACGCACCGGGACGACCGGGAATGGGTGCTTCGCGCTGACCTTGAGCTCATGACGACGCTTCTCGCCACGCGGAAACGTGAAGCCAGCCGCAGCGATCCGGACGTCGACCACGTACGGCCGGTCCTCGAGCGGAGGGAGCTCGAGGGCCGGGCCGGCAACCCCCTCGGCCGGCCGCTCGGACAGGCCGACGTCAAGAATGAAGGCCTCGCCGACGACGACCTCCGCCGGCGCCCGCAGCAGGCCGTATGCGTCGTGGGCGGCGGCTCCGGTGGCGACGGTCGGGCTCTCGGGCGGTGGTTCGGCCGCGGTCGGTAGTGGCTGCTCCGGGTGCGTTCCGCTGCCGCCGTTCTTCGGGACCGGCTGGGGCTTCGAGCGAGCGCTCCGCCGAGCTCCCAGACCCGCGAGCGCGTCGCGGGCTCGGTCGCGGAGACGGCCAATGTCCAGGCCACGGCGGGCGCCTACCGGCGAAGGCTCGGGGACGGGTGCAGAGGCGATGGGAGGAGTTGGGCGACGCGAGGCGGCGTGACCTGGAAGAGGACCGTAGTCGGGCGCCGGGGAAGCGGCGGGCTGAGTAGCGGCGGCCGGTGCGCTGGCGACGGGCTCGGGCTCGGCCGCGGCGCGATCGTATTCGAAGCGTTCGACGGCGACGCGTTCGGCCGCGTGGCGTTCGAGGGCGACGCGTTCGAGGGCGACGCGTTCGGCGGCCGCGAGGCGTTCGGCCGCGAGGCGTTCGGCCGCGAGCGCGTTCGGCTTCAGCGCGCGCGGCTTCGGTGCGCGCGGCTTCGGTGCGCGCGGCTTCGCCGACAGCATCGCGATAGCCATCGGACTGAGCGTCGCCATCGGCGGTATCTGCGCCGGGCGGTTCAGCGTGCAAGGGCGTCTGGCTCCAGATGATGTCCTGAGCGACGCCAGCAAGCGGGTCGTCGTCGCCGGGCCAGTCCTTGATCGACTCCAGGAGATCGGGGTCGATCCGGATATTCCAAGCCGCTTCGAACAGCCGGCGGATGGAGGTCGCAGCCTCGACACGCGCCGCGCCCGAGAATTGCCGCGCCACGAGGAGGAGTTCGACCAGGGCCTTCCCCTGCGAACGCGCATCCAGCAGGCGAAAGACATCCTCACCGTCGGGCGATAGCCGCCCATCGGCCTCGAGGGCCGGGGGTTCCACGCGTCCAGGATTCGGGCCCGAGTCGTTCATCGTCCGCTCCCTCTTGCGGATTTCTCGCGACGACGCGAGTCTGGACCCCCATTCGCGGCTTGGTCAAGACGCGAACTCGATCAGTCCCCACAGCGTGGACCAGGAGCGCCGGTCGGTCTGCAAGAATACTACCCGGGGGTATTGACTTCCCTCTTGTCAAGGAGGCCGAAATCGGCTAGAATAGGGACCTAGCTGGCGTGTCAAGACTTGACACGCCACGACGTATGTCCGGCACCTGGCGGAGCCGGCAGACGGGTCGAGCCATCCCTGGCGGAGGGGCGGATCGGCTGAAGGTCTTTCATCACAGCGTCGCCGCGGGTCGCCATGCCGCGGTCGACGCAAGCGCGGAGTCACCTTGATCCAGTTCAGCGATAACCCCGAAACCACAGACACCCTGCCCGCGGCACCCGTCATCGCGGATGACGAGCTCCAGCAGATCGAGCTCGAGGCCGTCGAGCCGGACGTGCCGGACGTTGCCTTGAAGAAGGTCGACCCGGACGCCGACGACGCTGCCCTCGACATCGAGGACTCGACGCGGCTGTATCTCCGCGAGATCTCGCGCGTCCCGCTTCTCACCGCGGAGGAAGAGGTCGTCCTCGCGAAGGCGATGGAGCTTGGGCTCCGGATCCGGACCGAGCCGTGGACGGCCGTCCTTGACCTCCACGAGTGGACACTCCACGAGACTGAGGCGGCGACTCGCGCCAAGAATCCGGTGTACGCCCTGCCATTTGGCGCAGAGGCTCATCGGATCGTGCGCAGTGCGATCGCCGACGACTCGGCGGGCGACCTCCTCGTCACCGCGCCTCGCTTCGGGTTCACGGCAGCGGCCGCCGACGCCCAGGGTGGTCCGGCAGCGGAGCTCCTCGAGCGCGCCCGGAATATCCGAGCGGTCTACAACGAGCGGCTCGACGCAGATGCGTTCCTCGTGCTGCTCGACTGGGTCCACGAGGTCGGTCGTCGTGCCGCTTTCCGTGACGAGAAGTCGCTCCAGGCGATGGTCACGTGGGCCCGCGACGAGGTCGCCATCCCGGCCCTGCGTCGCTGGATCGAGGCCGGCCACGAGGCGGACGTTCTCGCCCAGCTCGGCTACCAGCAGACCGAGGACAGCGAGCCCGCCGGGCTGCTCATCGACATGGGCAGGGCGGCGCGCGAGCACCTGACTTCGGCAAACCTTCGGCTCGTCGTCTCCAACGCGAAGAAGTACATGAACCGCGGACTCGGCTTCCTGGACCTCATCCAGGAAGGCAACGCGGGGCTCCTGCGTGCCGTCGACAAGTTCGAGTGGCAGCGGGGCTTCAAGTTCTCGACCTACGCGACGTGGTGGATTCGTCAGGCCATTCAGCGCGGGCTCGCGGACCAGTCGCGCACGATCCGCATTCCCGTCCACATGGTCGAGACGATGCAGCGCGTGACCCGAACGACGCGCGAGCTGACAGTCCAGCTCGGGCGCGAGCCGACGACCGAGGAGATCGCCACCACCCTGTCCGAGGATCCGCGCTGGGCGATCACGCCGGAACGGGTCGAGGAGGTTCGGCGCTACGGGCGGCTGCCGATCTCGCTCGAGACGCCGGTCGGCGAGGAGGGCGAGACGGAGCTCGGCACCCTGATCGAGGATCCGGACGCCGTGTCGCCGCTCGACGCGGTGGCCGACCAGATGCTCAAGGAGCAGCTCGCACGAGCCCTCGATAGCCTCGATGGCCGCGAGGAGCGGGTGATCAGGCTCCGGTTCGGCCTCGACGACGGTCGCCCGCGGACGCTCGAGGAGGTCGGACACGAGTTCAACCTCACCCGCGAGCGAATTCGCCAGATCGAGTCGCACGCGCTCCGCAAGCTCCGCCACCCGTCGCGCAGCCGCAAGCTGCGGGAATACGTCTCGGAGTAATCCCCAGGCGCCGACCAGACCAGCCCGACGATCCACGATCGTCGGGCTGTTGTTTGTCCGGTCGCCATCTCCGCCGCGATCATCCGAAATCGCACGCCGCTGGAATCCACTCTCTTCCCATCCCGTCCTCCGATTCCGGATTCCGATTTCGGAGCGACGGCGGGAATGGAAGTGGCCTCAGGCGATGTTCGATATCGGATCGTTGTCGCGCGGGACACGTCGGGGCATACGCGCCACGTCACACGATTGACGCACAAGCGCGCGATCCTCCCGGCATGGAATGGATTGGGGACCTGGAGCGTGCCTTCGCGGCGGTCATCTACCCGAATCGGGTCGTCATCGCGGTCGCAGCCATCGTCCTGCTTGTCGGGCTGGTGGTGATCGCAAGACGCCGTCGATGGGACCAGGCGGCCCGCCGCCATCCGCGCGGGACCGCTGCCGTGCTCATCCCGGCCCTGGCGATCGCCTTGCCGCTCGGTTGGTACCTCGCCTCACCGCTCGTGCTGTCGAGGACGATCGACGAGCCGGCACCGATCGTGACCGGCGCGGGCGCGATCGCCAGCGCGACGCCGACTGCCGTCCCAACCGCGTCGCCGTCGGTCGCACCATCAGCTGTCGTCCCGTCGCCGACAGAGACACCGTCGCCATCGCCCGCCCCGTTCGCCGCGTCCGGTGCGTTCACCGGCGCCGACGACTTCCACTTCGGGCGAGGCACGGCTCACCTCCTCGAGACCGCGCCCGGTGTCTTCGTCGTTCGGCTCGCGGACTTCGAGGTCCGAAACGGCCCCGATCTCTTCGTTTACCTGTCGCCATCGGCCGACGGCTACGCGGATGGCGCGACCGAGCTCGGCCAGCTGAAGGCCGACAAGGGCAACCAGAACTACGACGTGCCACCAGGCGTCGATCCGACCGCCGTCGGAAGCGTCGTCATCTGGTGCAAGCAGTTCTCCGTCCTGTTCGCGACGGCGCCGCTCGGCTCCTGAGGCGCCGGCCCGGGCTGCGTCGATCGGCTTGGGGCCGTACGATTTGCGCTCCACTTCGAGGATGGGAGGGTCGGGATGGAGACGATTGCGATCGTCCTCAGCGTCGGCAATGATCGCGTCGAGGAATTCGAGCGCGGGTTCAGCGAGAAGGAACTGCCCGTCTGGCAGGATCTCCGCTCCCGCGGCGCACTGACCCGCGCATCGCTGTCGCGTCTCGACATCTCGTCGCGCGCCGTCGGCGGCGCGACGCAGTACCTGGTCGTGGCGGTCTTCGCGACCGGCGAGGGCCACCACGAGCACGACAACCACCCGGGCTTCGCTGCCTGGAACAAGCAGGCCGACGAGTACCAGGTTTCGGATGCGCTCGCCTTTGGCGGGGAGACGATTCTCGTCCTCGACGCCTGACCACGGACACTTAGGAGAGGAGCCCAACCGTGAAAATCGGAGTCATCGTCCCGCAGGGCTGGACAGGCGAGTACGACGGTTGGGACCCGCTGGACGGATGGCGCCGGACGACCGAAATCGCCCGACAGGCCGACGAGCTTGGCTTCGAGTCGATCTGGCTGTTCGACCACTTCCACACCGTGCCTCGCCCGACCGACGAGATCACGTTCGAGTCGTTCACCTCGCTGGCGGCCCTCGCCGCGCTGACGGAGCGAGTCCGTCTCGGCCACATCGTCATCTGCACGGCGTTCCGCAACCCGGCCCTGACCGCGAAGATGATCTCGACGATGGACGCGATCAGCGGTGGCCGGATGGATCTCGGGATCGGAGCGGGCTGGAAGAAGGACGAGTGGGTCGCTTACGGCTACGGCTTTCCGGAGACAAAGGTGCGGCTGGCGGCGCTCGGCGATCACCTCGAGGTGATCACGAGGATGCTCGCCGGCGACAAGCACAAGCACGCCAAGTACGAGGGGCGATACGCGAGCGTCCACGGCGCGATCAACGTCCCCAAGCCGATCCAGCAGCCGCGGGTGCCGATCATGGTCGGCGGCAACGGCCCGAACGTCACGTGGCGCCTCGCCGCCCGCCATGCCGACGAGCTGAACGTCGATGGGATGTCACCCGCCGAGGTGACCGAGGCGATACCCGTGATCCGCAGCCGCTGCGAGGAGATCGGTCGAGACCCGGCCACGCTCAGCCTATCGGTTCACATCTGGCAGGGGAACGTGGCACCAGCCGGCCAGGCTCGGGTCGATCAGATCGGAGCGTACCGTGAAACCGGGGTGGACCGGGTGATGACGATGATCCGCGCGTCCACCAAATCAGACGAGGCGCTCGCGTCGTTCGCCGACGATGTCCGTGCGGCCGGAGCGGAGCTTGGCGCGGTCGCGTCGCCCGCCTAGCTGAGCGAAATGCCGCGCGGCGCTAGGTCGCGTCGGGCCGGCGCCGCTCCTGGAGGACGAAGAACCCGATCATCAGGACCGTCAGGGCGATCACAGCACCGCCATAGGAGACGAGCGTTCCGCGTGCGAGGAAGTCCGCTCGGAACACGATCAGGGTCGCGAGTAGAGCGACGCCGTTGAGCACGAACAGTGCAGCGGCGGATCTGATCTCGTCCCAATCGCGAGCGAAGGCCATCGTCCCGCACCAGACGGACCATCCCAGGAACCAGGCCGCGATGATCCGGGCGTCGAGCGGGTTGAGCTCCCATGGCCAGCGATTCGCGGCGAACTCCGGGTTGATGACGAGCAGCAGCCCGAACATGAGCAAGAAGCCGGTCAGGAAGATCAGGAAGACGCGGTAGAAGCGGTGGAGCGGTCCACCGGTCGGCGGCGCCTCCACGCGGAAGGTGCCCCGCGGAATCAGGAAGATCATCACGACCGGCTCGAAGATGTAGAGGATGATCCAGATGTGGGCGAACGGCGTCTGGAACGGGTTCCAGTTGAACTGGTCGATGTGCCAGTAGGTCGCCAGCAACAGCGTCCCGGTGAAGACAAGGTTGCCCCAGACGATCCAGCGTAGTTGCAGCCAGTTCCCCTGCCGCATCGCGTACAGGAAGAACGCCGTCCGGAAGAGGTAGCCGGCCCCGACGAATGCCTGGGCATAGCGCGGCTGGACGTCCCATGCGAAGTAATCGGGGACGAGGGTGGGGAAGAAGAACATCCAGATCGAGAACGCGCCGGCGGCGAGCGCCCCGAGGAACCCCCAACCGATCTGTGCGCGCGGCGGCCAGGCCATTGCACCCTCCCTTGTCCGCCGGTCAGCCCGGCGACCCAGCGGCTCCACATTACCAGCCGACCCCACGGCGATTCATCTCGTCCGCCCTGGTCCTGGCCCTGGCTGCGGGGCTGATGTGACGCTCCGGGCGGGCGCATCATCTTGCCGAGCATGCCCGACTTCACCGCTCCGGATTACCAGATCGCTCGCCTCCTCATCGAGCGCGGCCTCGGGATCATCTATCTCAGCGCGTTCATCGTCGCGGCCGACCAGTTCCCGGCCCTGTGCGGTGAACGCGGACTGACCCCTGCGACGCGGATTCTCCGGGCCGTTTCGTTCCGGCACGCGCCCAGCCTGTTCCACTGGGGCTACTCCGACCGGCGGCTCCGGCTCGTCGCCTGGGTCGGCGCCGGATTGGCGGCGCTCGTCGTGCTGGGCCTGCCGCAGCAGGCGCCGCTTCCGATCACCATGCTCACCTGGTTCGCCCTCTGGGCGCTCTATCAGTCGATCGTCAACGTCGGCGGAACGTTCTACGCGTTCGGCTGGGAGTCGCTCCTGCTCGAGGCGGGCTTCCTGGCAATCTTCCTGGGCAATGCCGCGGTCGCGCCGCCGTGGCTCGTGATCCTCGCCTTCCGCTGGCTCGCCTTCCGGGTCGAGTTCGGGGCGGGGCTGATCAAGCTCCGTGGCGATCGCTGCTGGCGCGAGCTCCGGTGCATGGAGTGGCATCACGAGACCCAGCCGCTGCCGAACCCGCTGAGCTGGTTCTTTCACCGCCTTCCGCGGACCTTCCATCGACTCGAGGTCGTCGGGAACTTCGGTGCTCAGCTCGTCCTGCCGTTCGGGCTGTTCCTGCCCCAGCCGTTCGCGTCGATCGCGGCCGTCCTGATGATCGGAACCCAGCTCTACCTCGTCGTCAGCGGGAACTACGCCTGGCTCAACTGGGTCACAATCGTGGCGATCGTGGCTGCACTGGCGGACCCGGTCATCACGGCCGTCCTGCCGCCGCTGGCCGGGTGGACCACCCAGGCCCCATTCGACGATTCGCCGGCCTGGTTCGCGGGAGCGGTCCTCGCCCTGGCGGCGATCGTCGTGGTCCTGAGCTGGTGGCCGGTCCGGAACATGGCGAGCCCGGGCCAGGCGATGAACGCGTCCTTCAACCCGCTCCATCTCGTCAACACGTACGGTGCGTTCGGAACGGTGGGACGGGAGCGTATCGAGGTCATCGTGGAGGGCACAGATGCCGAGAAGCCGAGCGACGACGCGCCCTGGCGCGAGTACGCCTTCAAGGCGAAGCCGGGTGATGTCCGGCGCGTCCCGCCCCAGGTCGCGCCGTACCACGTGCGCCTCGATTGGCTGATCTGGTTCGTGCCGCTGTCTCCGATGTACGGCGCGGACTGGTTCGTCCCGTTCCTGCAACGTCTCCTCGAGGGCGATCGCGCGATCCTTCGCCTGATGGGCAGGAACCCGTTTCCCGATGCGCCGCCCCGGTACGTTCGGGCTCGCCTGTTCCGCTACCGGTTCACGACCCGGACTGAGCGGCGGGAGTCCGGCGCCTGGTGGGCGCGGACGTTCGTGGGCGACCTCGTCCGGCCTGTCGGACTACACGACCTCGCGGTCACCGGTCGCCGATGACGAGCCCCGTCGACGCCGTCGTCGTCGGCAGCGGACCGAATGGCCTGGCGGCGGCGATCGAGCTCGCCCGCCTGGGCCGGTCCGTGACCGTCCTCGAGGCCGCGTCGAGCGCCAGGCGGAGGGACGAGGACGGCAGAACTGACCTTGCCCGGCTTCCTTCACGACGTGTGCAGCGCCGTCCATCCGTTCGGCCGGACATCACCGTTCTTCGCCGGCGTCGACCTGGCCCGCCACGGGCTCCGATGGGTCGAGCCACCGGTCGCCCTCGGCCATCCGCTCGACGACGGGTCGGCGGTCCTCGTCCAGCGCGACGTCGAGGCGACAGCCGCCGGCCTCGGTTCGGATGCCGACGCGTACCGGCGACTGATCGGGCCACTCGTGCGCGACTGGCCGGAGTTGATGCACGACGTGCTCGCGCCGTTCCACATCCCCGTCGAGCCGTGGCGCACGCTCGCGCTCGCTCGGTTCGGGTTGGTCGCGATCCGATCGGCGACAAGCGTCGCCCGGCGATTCCACGGCGAGCGGGCCCGGGCGCTGTTCGCGGGCGCCGCGGCCCATTCGATCATCGGCCTGACCGAGCCGATCAGCGCCGCCGCCGGGCTCGTCATGCTGACGACGGCGCATTCGGACGGCTGGCCGTTCCCGGAGGGTGGAGCGGGCCGGATCGCGGCGGCTCTCGTGGCGGAGCTCGAGTCGCTCGGCGGCCGCGTCGTCACGGACCGGCGAGTCGATCGGATGGAGGACCTGCCTGCCCATCGAGTGGCGGTCTTCGATGTCAACGCCGATCAGCTCGCCCGGATCGGTGGCGACCGGTTGGCCGGAGGCTACCGCCGCCGCCTCGAGCGATTCCGTCACGGGCCAGGCGTCTTCAAGCTCGATCTCGCCATCGACGGCCCGATCCCGTGGCGTGCGGCTGAGCTCGCCGATGCCGGGACCGTCCACCTGGGCGGAACGTTCGAGGAGATCGCGCGCTCGGAATGGCTCGTCGCGCGCGGTCGGCCGGCGGATCGGCCGTTCGTCCTGCTCGCCCAGCAAAGCCGGTTCGACCGGTCGCGGGCGCCGGAAGGTGGCGAGACGGTCTGGGCCTACTGCCACGTCCCGAACGGTTCGCCCGACGACATGACCGAGCCGATCCTGTCCCAGATCGAGCGGTTCGCACCGGGCTTCCGGGAGCGTGTCCTGGCCGTGACGGCAACGAGTCCGGCCGCCCTCGAGGCGTCCAACTCGAACGACGTCGGCGGCGACATCGGCGGTGGGCGGTTCGACCTCGGCCAGCTCTTCACGCGCCCATCGTTGCGGGTGTTCGATCCCTACTCCACGCCCGATCCCGCGATCTTCATCTGCTCGGCGTCGACGCCGCCGGGGGGCGGGGTCCACGGGATGTGCGGCTACCACGCCGCGCGATCGGCCGGACGGCGGCTCCGCCGAGAGCGCTGACGCGCCGGTCCCGCCGACCTTCCCCGATACGCTCCGAAATCGCACGCCGCTGTGAGCCACTTGTTTTCCTCGTCGTCCTCCGTATCCGGATTCCGACTTCGGACCGTCAGGTGGGATGGGAGTGATTTGCCCCGGCGTTCGAAATCGGATCATTCCGAATCGTCGCCTTTGGCGACGACCGCCGTTACTGACGGACCGACCGCGCCCGCGTAGGCTGTGTCGATCGAGCGGGAGACCTGACGACGTGGCGACATCGACGAACCCCAAGCCGATCTCGATCCTGACCTGCGCCAACTGCGGGACGAAGAACAGCATCACCCCGAGCGAGCGCGGCGCACCGCACTGCGGCAACTGCGGCAAGCCGCTGCCGTGGGTCGTCGACGCGAATGAAGCGACGTTCCAGGTCGAGACGAAGGCCTCGCCCACGATCGTCGTCGACCTCTGGGCCCCGTGGTGCGGACCCTGCCGGTTCGTGAGCCCGATCCTGGAGGACCTGGCACGCGAGCATGCCGGCCGGCTGAAGATCGTCAAGGTCAACGTCGACGAGAACCAGGGGCTGGCCGTCAGGTACGACGCGATGAGCATCCCCACGATGGTCGTGCTGCGCGACGGCGAGGTCGTCGATCGGATCGTCGGGGCGCTCCCGAAGCCTGCCATGGCCGCCCGGATCGTCCCGCACCTGAAACCACCGAAGAGCGCCGCGCCGGCCTAGTGGCGGCGGATCCGCGCGGGTCACTCGACTCGCGTACTCTCGGGGTCATGCCGACCGCCGAGCCTCAGCCTGTCCCTGCCCGGCCTGCGGCCGTCGTCTTCGACCTCGGCGGGGTGCTGATCGACTGGAACCCGCGCTACCTCTACCGCAAGCTGTTCGACGACGAGTCGGCGATGGAATCGTTCCTCGCCGACATCACATCGCAGGAGTGGAACGCTCAGCAGGACGCGGGGCGCACGTGGGCCGAGGCGGTCGAGGTCCTGTCCCACCAGCACCCCGAGCATCGCGAGCTGATCGAGGCGTACTGGCACCGCTGGCCGGAGACCCTCGGCGAGGCGATCGCGCCGACCGTCGAGATCCTCGACGAGCTGCGCCACGATCGCGTCCGGCTGCTGGCGCTGAGCAACTGGTCGTCCGAGATGTTCCCGGTCGCCCGGCCGCGCTACCCGTTCCTCGACTGGTTCGAGGAGATCGTCATTTCGGGCGACGTGAAGCTCGCCAAGCCGGATCCGCGGATCTTCCGGCACCTGCTCGATGAGCACGGACTCGACCCGGCGGAAACGGTCTTCATCGACGACTCCGAGGCAAACGTTCGAGCGGCGGCGGATCTCGGCATGACCGCGATCCGGTTCGAGGACGCTGCCGGGTTGCGGCGAAGGCTGGTCGCCCTCGGGCTCCTCAGCGGCAACGGCCGCTCCGACTAGAACCCGCCGAAGTCGCCACCGCCGAAATCGCCCCGCCGAAATCGCCCCCGAAGTCGCCACCAGCGTCCCCGCCGTCGTCGAAACCGGCATCGGCGGTCTCGGACGAGCCGGTCTCGACCGACTCCGACCCGGCGTCGTTGGCGGTGCCGTCCGCCCCGCTCGACCCGAGGTCGTTGTCGAAGAAGGACTGGGCGATCGCGGTCCCGATGAAGCTCGCCGCCAGGGTCGTCAGGAAGAAGCTGCCGAGCCCGAAGCCGGCGTTGCCACCCCAGGCCCGCTCGATCGTTCCCGGCTGGCGAATCTCGGCGCGGGTCGCCGCGCGGGCGAGCGACGCGGGTCATCGCCGCGGATCTCGCCCGCCGGCACGTACTCGGCAAGCGCCTTGAGCGCCTGACGGCGCTGGTCGGGCGTCAGGCGGGCGAACGCCTCCTCGTGGGCGCGCTCGATGTCCTCCGGCGGCGCGGTCGCGAGCATGTATCGATAGCGCTCGAGCGCCTGCTCATCCGTCTCGGCGGCCGGCTGCTGGTTCGTGCCGGAGCTTCGGCTGAAGATCCCCATCCGTTCGTCCTCTCTGGTCGCGCGGTCATGCGCCTGCGACGAGTGTGCCCCTCGCGGCCGAATCCGTCACGCGGCGCTCAACCGCCGGTCACCACGACGATCTTGTCGGTGGCGGACTCCGCCCCCCAGACCTCGCCAGGTCGGCCGTGGAGCTGGCGAACCGACGCGTCCGCGCTGGGAAGCACGATCGACTCGAACGACTCGGTCTCGGGTTCGAACCGGACGATCGAGTTGGCCTCGAAGTCGGTCAGCCAGACGACGTCGCGGTCGTCGACGAACACCGCGTAGGCCATGGGCCCGTCGCCCGGCAGCGGCCACTCCTGCCAGTTCCCGGTAGCCGGGTCATGGACGGCGACCTGCCCGGCGTTCCACTCGCTGACCCAGAGCCTGCCGCGTGAGTCGGACCAGACGCGGCGCGATCCCTGCTCCGCGGTCGGCGGCTCGACAACCGTCGCCTCTCCCGTCGAGGGGTCGATGCGCGCGAGGTAGCTGCCGGCCAGCGACACGTACCAGACGTCTCCGTTCGGGGTGGCGGTGATGCCGTACGGCCCACGCCCGTCTGGCGCATCGAACACGGACATCGCTCCCGTTGTCGGGTCGAGGCGACCGTAGATCCCCGACTGGCCGGTGAACCACAGCGTGCCGGACGGAGCGAAGACGGCGGTGTTCAGATTGGCGTCCGCACGGTCTGACGGGAGCGGGAAGGACTTGACCTCTCCGGTCGCCGGTTCGACTCGAACGATCGCATTCAGACCGCTATCGGTGATCCAGGCGGCGCCGTCGGGTCCGGTGATCACGCCATGCGGCGCCGATCCCGTTCCGAGCGGAACCTCACGAACGGCGCCGGTCGCCGGATCGAGATGACCGAGCGTCCCGACGTGTTGGCCCGTGTACCAGATCCCGCCGTCGATCGCGGGCGAGACATCATGCGGGTGCGACCCGGCCGGAACTTCGAACTCGCGCAGGGCAAGGGCGACGGCGGCAGCAGGCGATGGATCCGTGGGACTGGCGGCTGCGGGCGTCGTCGGCGAAGGCGACGTCGCGGTGGTGGCGACGGCCGTCGGACTCGAAGGCGCGGTGCCGCTCGGACCGGGCTGCCCGCAGCCCGTGGCAACGATCAACGCAATACCGAGGACCACCGGTCGACCGGCTCTCGGGCTCAGCATGGCCGGAGTTTGCCACGACGCCGCGGAATTGGCCTTGCGCCGGGTGTCGCGTTCGGCTACTTCTCGGCTTCCCAGGACCCGCTGCCGGAGACCCGCTCGACGGTCATTCGGATGACGAAGCCCGGCGGTGGGTTCGGCATCGGTGGGAATGCGACGCCCGGGCCGATGTAGATCTGGGCAAGGCGATTGAGGAGCTCCGGCGCTCCGCCCTCGGTGACGCGTGCCGTGCCGCGAAGCACGAGATAGTGATCCAATCCGTACTCGTTCCGGCCGTCGGCTTCGAACGACATCGCGATCCGCGGATCTCGCCGGAGGTTGCGCAGCTTTGGCTGGTCGTACAGCGTCCCGACGACGATCTCGCCGCCCTCCAGGCCGACCCACGCCACGGTGACGTGGGGCCCGCCGTCCGGGGCCAGCGTCACGACGTGGGCGAGCGGGCCGCTCTCGAGGAACGCGACGATATTCGGTGGCAGGTCGGCGGGACCGGTCATGTCGACCATCCTACCGGCCGCATGTCAGCGCCAGGCGCGCCCGCTCCGTGCCGCCCAATAGGCGTCCGCGGGCTCGGCGATCGAGGCGAGCGCGGTCAGGTCGTCGGCGTCGAGTGCGATCTGGAGCGCGGCGAGGTTGCTGGCTAGCTGCGCCTTGGTCACGGCGCCCGACAGCGCGACGTCCGCCCACGGCTGGGCAAGCACGGCCGCGATCGCGATCGCGTCGGGCGCGACACCGTGGCGGTCGGCAATCGCGACGACTTCCGGCGGGCAGGACTCGCGCCGGGCAAGCCGGCCATTCGCGACCGCCTCTTTCACGATGACGCCCCAGCCGGCGTCACGGGCCTCGCCGAGCGCCGCCCCCGCAGACGGCTCCAGCAGGTTCCAGGTCGCCTGGACGGATCCGAACGGGGAGCGACCATCGATCCGGATCTCGAGGGCGCGCCTGATCACCTCGGCCTGCCGTGGACCGCTGACCGACAGGCCGGCGGCGATGCCTTGCTCGGGCAGGCCGGCGAGCTCGGCAAGGAGCCCGCGATCCTCGAGGACGCCGCTCTCCAGCGTTGCCGAGTGGATCTGGTACAGCCTCAGCCGATCCCCGAGGATCGCCAGGCTCTCGGCCAGCTGCCGCGTGAACGCGCCCAGCGAATGGTCCTTGACCTCGTGGACGTCCGCGTCCAGGCGCCAGTCGCCGACGTAGGTGTAGCCCCACTTCGAGCCGACCGTCGGAACCGGGGTGCCCGGTGGCAGCCGATCGAGCCATGAGCCGAGGAACGACTCGGCGAGACCGTATGACCGCGCCACGTCGACATAGCGGATCCCTGCCGCACTGGCCGCGTCGAGCAGATCGCTCGTCCGGCCGCGCAGCGCCTCGATCGTGCGGTCGCCGCCGAGATCCTCTTCGCGACCGAGCGTGATGTACGCCGGCCGGCCGATCGCCGCCAATCCGAGGCCGATCGGGGTCACCGGCAGGCCGGTCGAGCCGAGGATCCGCTCCTGCATCCAGCGAGCGTAGCGGCCCGTCCGCTCGTCAGCCGGCGGGCGGTGCCTCCTCGAAGCGGAAGCGGGTCACGTCCTTCGGAAACTTCGACCAGGCGAACGCGACGTGCGGGCGGATCGCGATCGGCCCCGGACCGGTGTAGTTCTCGGCGGTCATGCCGTACTCGGGGTACTTCGTGCTCGAGACGGCGGCAAGGCGTTCGGCCATCTCGGGACCGACACCATGCTCCAACAGCTCCGCGATGCCCTCGAGGATGACGACGTCGTGGCCGCCGTCCAGGTGGACCGCGACCTGCCCGTTGGCGACCAGATCGCGGACCCAACCGGTCTCCGGGCTGCCGCCGACGTAGAGCGTGCCGTCCACGAACATTCCGTCGACCGGCCGCACCCGGGGCCGGCCGCCCGAACCGGCCGTTGCGATCCAGTAGACCTTCGCCTCCGTGAGACGGGTCTCGACGTGGCTCCACGGCAGTGAGCCCTTTGGTCGTCGACGGGACACCGTATCCACGGGGCATCCGTGGCCGTTCGGCGATGGGCGCTGACGGTGATGGCGGGGCGGAGGTGGTCATTGATCTCGCTCCTGTGTGCGTCGATTTCCTGGTGACCACCATAGGCCGTAAATCACGCCACTGGCTGTCATCTTTTCGTGCGATCCTGAACATCGACATGCGCGCCGACCGCCTCCTCTCGATCCTGCTCCTCCTCCAGACCCACGGGCGCCTCCCGGCGCGCGTCCTCGCGGAGCGACTGGAGGTCTCGATGCGAACGATCAATCGCGACATGGAATCGCTCGCGATGGCCGGCGTTCCGGTCTACGCGGAACGCGGACGCCGTGGCGGCTGGGCCCTGACCGAGGACTACCGGACCGACCTGACCGGTCTGACCGAGGCGGAAATCCGCAGCCTCGTCGTCACGAGCACGTCGGGCATCCTGGCCGACCTGGGGCTCGGCGAGGCGTCCGAACGGGCGTTCGTCAAGCTCCTCGCCGGCCTGCCGGCCGCTCGACGCCGGACGGCGGAATTGGCGCGTGGCCATCTCTACGTCGATCCGTCAGGCTGGCGCCGGAGCGAAGAGGCGGCGCCGCTCGTGCCCGACCTGGACGAGGCACTGCGCCTCGGGCGCCGAATCGAAATGAGCTACGAGCGAGCCGACGGAACGCTCGTGGACCGAACGGTGGACCCGCTCGGTCTCGTCGCCAAGGGCAGCGTCTGGTACCTCGTCGCCGCCGTGGACGGGCAGGAACGGACATACCGCGTCTCCCGGGTGCGGGACGTCAGGATCGGCGACGCGCAGGCAGAACGACCCGCCGGCTTCGATCTCGCATCCTTCTGGCGCCGATCGGCCGAGGAGTTCCGTGCCGCGCTGCCCAGGTTCTACACGACGCTGCGCGTCTCGCCGGAGGGCGTCGGCCGGCTCAGGATGGGCTGGTGGCGGTTTGCCAGGATCGAGAGCGAATCTGCCCCGGATGCCGATGGCTGGATCATGTGCCGGATCCGGGCCGACACCATGGAGGTCGCCGTCGATTGCGTGCTCGGGCTCGGGCCGCACGCGCGAGGTCGTCGAGCCCGAAGAGCTTCGTGATCGGGTCATCGCGGCCGCGCGTGCCGTGCTCGAGGGTCCGCCGTTCCCGGCCACGCCAGGCGTCTGACCGCCGGCCCGTGCCGATCGGTCAGGGGCGCGCCGGCAGGATCACGACGCCGGCCGTCGCCTGCGCGATCCGGTCCCACTCCTGGCGTCGACCGTCGAGCGTCGCCGCGGCGAGCGCCGCGGCATCGGGCCCGACCGTCGGCGTGACCGTCGGGGCGACGGGCTGGTCCGCGCCAATGTCAGCGGAGATGCCGGCAGTCGCGAGCGGGATATAGCGCCGCGCAAACGCGCCGTTCGTCACCTGGAGGAACGTTCGTGATCGATCCTCGATCGTGGCGGCGGGATCGAACGCCACGATCGCGTCGAACTTCGCGCCGCTGGCATGAGGAAAGAGCATTCGCCGAGCCACGGTCGGGGGCAGACCGGGATTGAAGGCGACCACGGTCGTCTTCGGTGCAACGCGGAAGTGCCGCGGTGGGTCGAATCGACGGAGGACGCGCGCGGCCACCGCCTTGCCGGCCTTCGTGCCGAGCGTCTTCGACGTGACCGTAGTGACCGCCTTCTGTTCCGCGTTCAGGAACTGGCCCTCCTGGAACCAGAGCTGCTCCGCCGACCACCACGCCTTGGCGAAGTCCGACCAGGCGATCCATTCGCCGGCGTACGACGGACCCATTGCCGCGAGAGGGTCGAGGAGTCGCGTCCGGCCGGCCGACCAGCCGAGAACCGTGACCCGGTGGCCCATCTTGAACCGCGGGCTCCAGCGCCGATGTTGCGTCGGCAGTTCGCCGAACGTCACACCGGCCACGAGCGCCCACCCGTTTGCGAGCCGCCGCTGGGCCTCGGCGCTGCTGACCCGCTCGAGGGCCACTCGCGTCTTGTAGCGGACCTCGATCGCCCGGAGCATGTGGCTCGACCGACTTCCGCCGCGGGTGTCGGAATCGCCGGACGCCCCGGCCAGGGCGGCCACCTCCGCGTGCGTCGCCGGCTTCTGGCCAAGCCAGCCGACGTTCGCTCCATTCAACAGAGCCGTGTAGGTGCAAGCCCAGTAGGGCGGTCCATCGAAGCGCTCGTTGACGAAGGGCGGCACAAACGTCATCCGGTCGCCGATCTGAAGAAACTGGCCAGCCATGTGTCGCCTCCCGCACTCCGCGCGTCATGTCGACGAACGTTCGCGTCGATCCTGAGCGCCTGGCGTCTGCGCTGCGTCTGGGGCGGCGGCCCACAACAGAGATGCACGCGCGATGCCAAAGGTGCATTCTCTCCCGAACCGCCTCTCCATTGGCGGTCAGCAGAGGGTCCCCGATCGTGTCGAACTCAAAGGCGACGGGCTGGATGCCGCTCATCACGATGGTCATGGTCGCGCTGATCATCCTGGCGGCCGCGTTCGGAGGATTCGTCATCCTCGTCAACCTGCCTGACTGGCTGAGATCCAGCTCGCAGACGATCGTCATCCTGCTCGTGGCAGGCCTGGTGTCCGTGGCGCTTCTTCTTTACCTCGGGACGATGATCATGAAGACCGCGGGCCTGACGACGAAGAAGGAAGCGCTCGGGATGCCCGAAGGGTCGATCCGGGCGCTCATCGCGATGAGCCTCATCCTGATGTTCGCGATCATCGGGGTGACGATCCTGTACTCGGGTATGGGCGGCGAGCCGATCCAATCCAACGGAATCACCAGCGCGGAGCTGGAACAACTCGAGAACGTGCAGGTCATCGCGATCTCGGTCGTGGATCCAGCGGCGAGTCCCGGTACAGAGCGGTTCAACGTCACGGCTCGCCCGGAGCTCAGCCCGGCCGGACACGACTTCGGGCTGCAGCTCCTCACGACGGTCAGCACGCTCGTCGTGGCCGTTGCCGGCTTCTACTTCGGGTCTCGAGCCGTCGCCCAGGGGGCGAAGACGGCGGCTGCCGCCCAGACCGCCGCTGCGGCGGCAACCTCGGCCGGCGCCGCAGCCGGCGCCGAGGTCGGATCAGCTACGGCGACGATCGCTGAAGGGGACGTCGCGCCGCTCGAAGAGGACGACCTGGTCGGCGCGGTGGAGGACATCAGCGACGACGACGGTGAAGGCGGTGCCGAGGATGTCGTCGAGCTGGAGGTTGACGACGGGGGCGGCGGACCGGCCGTGGATGCCGCCGAGCCCGGCGAGAAGCCGGCCGACAAGCCGGACGACAAGCCCGCGATAAGCCTGGCGACAAGCCCAAGCCAAAGCCCTGACCGAGGTGCGCCGCGCGTCGGCGCGCCGTCTACCTGGACAAATTCACACCCACAGAACGTTGGTCCAACCCCGAACCCCGTTTGGCGGGTATCAGTGGCCACCGGGCGCGCTCGCTGAGCGTGAGAACGTGGTCCGGGACCGGCCCTGACGCGGGGTGAGCCCCGGATCGAGGTCCTGGACTTGCTCCTACGTTCCCCTGGTGTGAATTTGTCCAACTGCGCGCCGCCTGTCGATTCGGTGCGGCTCTGTTCGTCGTTGGATCGAGGGCCATCCGAACCACAATCGAGAACGGAGCCCGCGAGAAGGAGTCCGAACGATGGGCGACAACAAGGTCATCCACTTCGAGATCGTGGGTCGCGATGGGGCGGCCCTCCAGCACTTCTATGGAGACCTGTTCAGCTGGAAGCTGAACACCGATAACCCGGGCGGCTACGGGATGACATCGGACGACCAGACCGGTGTGATCGTCGGGATCGGGGCGACGCCGGACGGCAGCGCCGGCCACGTGACCGGCTACGTCACGGTTGCCGACATCGACGCCACGCTGGCGCGTGGGGCGGAGCTCGGCGGCGCAGTCGTCATGCCGAAGTTCAGTCCCGATGGCGTTGCGAAGCTTGGCCTCCTGGCCGATCCCGAAGGGCATGTCATCGGCCTGACCGAGGCCTGACCCGTCCGATCTGCGCCGGAGTCGGTCGAAAGATCGACCGGCTCCGGGCCCGGGCCTATCCTTCGAGGGTGACGCTCTATCGGCTGGATCCCCCCAAGGACCTCGTCGCGCCGACCCTGGTCGCCGCCTTCGACAGCTGGATCGACGCCGGCGGCGCCTCCTCGACGGCCGCCGGACAGCTTGCGGACGGCGGCGACGTCGTCGTCGAGTTCGACGGCGACGTCCTGTTCGACTATCGCTCCCGCCGCCCGACCCTCGAGATCGTCAACGGCCGGCTCAGCGAGCTCACGTGGCCGAGCCTGACGGTCTGGCGCCGCCGGATCGACGGTCGCGACATCCTCGTGCTGGCGGGTGCCGAACCCGACTTCCGATGGCGCGAATTTGCGACCGCTGTCGTCGAGGTCGCTCGGCAACTCGACGTGGGGCTCTGGATCAGCCTCGGTGCGATCCCGGCGGCCGTGCCCCACACCCGTTCCACGTACGTGCTCGGTTCGACATCCCAACCCGGGCTCCTCCTCGGCGACGTCCAGCCCGGTCCGGCCGGCGTGCTGCGGGTCCCCTCGGCGGCGATCTCCGTCCTCGAGCACGCGATCGGGCAGGCCGGCATCCCGGCGATCGGCTACTACGCCCAGGTGCCGCACTACATCTCGGGTCCCTATCCGGCGGCCGCGGTCGAGCTCCTCCGCGCGGTCGGCCGTCACCTCGGCACGGAGATCCCGATGGCCTCGCTGACCGACGACGCCAAGGAGCTTCGCGAGCGGCTCGATGCCGCAGCCGCCCTCGAGGAGACGACGCGGACGTACGTCGAGCGGCTCGAGGCGATGGTGGACGAGGAGCGCCTGCCGGCGGGCGACGACCTCATCGCGGACATCGAGCGGTTCCTCAGGGACCGCGGGAGTGAGAGCCAGGAACGCGGCTGACCCGCTCGGCAGTCGGCTAGCATCGGCACGTGGAGAGCTCGGAGACGATCGCCGCGATCGATCTGTTCGTCGGCCTGATCGCGGCCGCGGCCCTCGTCGGGCTGGTCGTCCGACGGGTCGCGATCCCCTACACCGTCGCGCTCGTCCTCCTTGGCCTTGCCGCAACGACCGTCCTCCCGCGACAGCAGGTCCACGTGACGCCGGAGCTCGTCCTCCTCGTCCTCCTGCCAGGGCTGGTGTTCGAGGCGGCGCTGAGGATCGAGTTCAACGACTTCCGGACGCTCTCTCGGTGGGGTGGCACTCCTCGCGGTGCCGGGCGTGCTCATCACCGCGGCGCTCGTCGCGATCATCCTCAACGTGGCGACCGGCCTGCGCTTCGAGCTGGGGTTCGTCGTGGGGGCGATGGTTGCCGCCACCGACCCGGTCGCGGTCGTCTCGACGTTCAAGCAGCTCGGCTCGCCACGCCGGCTGGCAACGCTCATCGAGAGCGAGAGCCTCCTCAACGACGGAACGGCGATCGTCCTCTTCGCGGTGGCCGTGCGCGCGGCCGTCGGCCCGATCTCGATGCTCGAGGCGGCGTTCTCGATGGCGGCGACCGTGGTCATCAGCGCGCTCATCGGTGCGGTCGCCGGGTTCGTCGTATCGCGGCTCATCAGGTCGGTGGACGACCACCTGATCGCGCTCACCCTCTCGTTCGCGGCGGCCTACGGGACCTACCTCGTGGCCGATCGGATCCATCACTCCGGGATCATCGCGACGGTCGTCGCCGGCCTCGTGATCGGGAATTACGGGCGGGCGCTCGGAATGAGCGACCGGACAAAGGAAGCGCTCGACATCGTCTGGGAGTTCTTCGCGTTCCTCGTCACCGCCATCGTGTTCCTGCTCATCGGGCTGGCGATCAGCGTGGACCAGCTTGTCGATGCGCTCCCATGGATCTGGTGGGGCGTCGTCGCGGTCGTCGTGGCGCGAGCGGTGGTGGTCTATGGCCTGCTGGGGGCGGCGTCGCGATGGATCGTCCTGACCGGCCACCGCCGCGGCGTGCCCGTCGCCTGGCTCCACGTCCTGTTCTGGGGCGGCCTGCGGGGAGCCGTTGCCATCGCGCTGGCGCTGTCGCTGCCGGTGGACTTCCCCGAACGGGTGCTGCTCCAGGAGATCACGTTCGGGGTCATCCTGTTCACGCTGCTCATCCAGGGCACGACGATCGAGTGGGTGATCAATCGGGTCGGCGCGGGTTCACCACGGGACGCGGACCGACCGGCGGCCGACGACTAGCCGGGTCAGGTCAGCCGGACTCCCGGAGCTCCTCGGCCAGCAGGTCCGCAATCTCCCGGGCGTTTGTCGTCCCGTAGTTCGCGTAGCAGTTGTTGAACATGAGGTGGACCTCCTTCGCCTCCTTCGCCACCTCGCGAATCCGCGGGACCCACTCCGACAGCTCATCGCGCGAGTAGAGGTAGCGGAACCGCTCGGCCGGGGTGATTCCCTTCTTCTCCCAGGTATCGGCATTGCGGCCGTGGAATCGGACGAGGGCAAGGTCCGACGAGGTCACGAGCACCTCCGGCGGGACGGAGCTCTTGAACCCCTGCGGCTCGTCGACCATGACGAACGGGATGTTCCGCTCCGCGAGGAAGCGGGACGTTCGCTCGGCGTTCTTCTCGTTGAGCCATGAGCCGTTGCGAAACTCGACGGCCGCTTTCCAGCCGTCGAGCCGCTCGACCGCGTCGTCGATCTGGGCCCGGTTCTCGGAGGACGGGAACACCCACTTCGGGTACTGGAGCAGGATCGACCCGAGCTGGCCGCGTTCCGCCAGCGGCGCCAGCCCCTCACGGAACATCGACCAGACCTGGTCGACGAGCTCGTTGGGCAGGTCCTTCGCGTAGATCCTGGTCTTCGCCTTCATCTCGTCCGGCAGTGCTTCGCGGATGGACTTGGGCAGCCGCTTCGTCTCGGTCCCCTGCCCCGTCATCAGGGCGTGGGCCTTGATGTCGAACGTGAAGTCCGGTGGCGTCCGGTCGACCCATAGCTGGGCGGTACGCTCCGCCGGCAACGCGTAGTAGGTTGCGTCGACCTCGACGACCGGGAATGTCGACGCGTAGTACTGGAGTCGTTCCTCGGCGCTGTCGGAACCCAGCGGGTAGAACACGCCGGCGGCGGTCATCGTCGGATCCGTCCAGGAGGCCGTTCCGACGAGGACGCGGCTGTCGCCGGCGAGCTCCAGCGGCTCAGCGGCAACGGACTCGATGTCGCCGATTCGGGCGGCGGCGCCATCCGGCCCGGGATCGTGATCAGCAATCATGGCCGCAGCCTACCGGCGTCCCGGCGCGGACGCCGTGGTCGCCCCGGCTGCCACGTCCTGGAGCACGGCCGCGAGCTTGTCCGGAGCGGTCAGCATCGGCCAGTGGCCGGTGTCCAGTTCGACGAACCGCCAGTCCGACCCGGTCATCGCCCCGAACGGGCCCTCGCCGCTCGCGATCATCGCCCGAAGCTGCGCTGCCGGCATCCCGAAGCCGCCCGCCAGGATCGCCACACGCTCGTACTCCCCGCTGAACGCATGCGTGAGGCGGATTGGCTGCGTGTACGTCCCGAACGGCTGGGGAACCGTCTTCCGGGTCAGGAGGTCACGAGTCTCCTGATCGAAGTCTTCCACCGCGGACGGCGCGCCGAGGTGATCGACCCCCGGGAACGGCCGGAACCAGCCGTCCCCCGACTCCTGGACCGTTCGCTCCATCTCCGCCCGCTCGTCGGGCGGCGAGAAATCGAGATTCGACCAGCCGTCGGGCATCGGCCCCGTGTCGAGATAGACGAGCGTCGCGATTCGATCCGGAACGCGGTCGGCGACGCCTTCGACGACGATGCCCGCGGCGCTGTGCCCGACGAGGACGACGTCCGTCAGGTCCTCCCAGGCGATGACGTTCTTGACGTCGGTGATGTGCGTTTCGAGATCGACGTCCGGCCGGGCGAGATGAGCTCGCTCGCCCAGCCCGGTCAGCGTCACCGGATACGCCTCGTGCCCGGCTTCACGCAGGCGGGTAGCGACTTTCCGCCACGCCCAGCCGCCGATCCAGGCTCCGTGAACGAGTACGAACTGCGTCATTGGGGAGTTCCTCCGGTGCGAAGCCCAATATTCTCATGGATACCTGACACTTACTGTCATGAACCGGGGTATCGTTGGTCGGTGCGCGCGAGTCGATTGGTCAACGTCCTGCTCCTCCTCCAGACGCGGAATCGGATGACCGCGGCCGAGCTGGCAGAGGAGCTCGAGGTCTCGGTACGGACGATCTACCGCGACGTCGAGGCGCTGGCCGAGGCGGGCGTCCCGATCTACGCGGAGCGCGGGCCCCATGGCGGCGTTCGGCTGGTCGACGGCTATCGGACGCGGCTCACCGGCCTGACCGCAGAGGAGGCCGAAGCGGTATTCCTTTCCGGCCTCCCGGGGCCGGCCGCGGAGCTCGGACTGGGCACGGTCGTGGCGGCCGCCAAGCTCAAGGTGATGGCGGCCCTGCCTCCGGAGCTTCGGGCCCGTGCCGAGAGGATCGCCGAGCGATTCCACCTCGATGCGCCTGGCTGGTTCCAGCCTTCCGTGGAACTGCCGCATCTCGAGACGCTCGCCGGCGCGGTCTGGCAGAGCCAGCAGGTCCGGATCCAGTACCGGCGGGGCGAGCGAACCGGGGACGTTGAACGGCTGCTCGACCCGTTGGGCCTCGTGCTCAAGGGAGGCATGTGGTACCTCGTCGCGCGCTCGGGCGAGAGTTTGCGGACCTACAAGGTCTCGCGGATCGTCGCGGTCACCGTCCTGGCCGAGGGCTTCGAACGTCCCGAGGACTTCGACCTTGCCGATCACTGGGATCGCTCGACGGCGGCGTACGAACAGGGAGCGGATCACGTCGATCTGACGGTCAGGATGGCTCCCGAGCGAGTCGACTACTTCGCCGGCATCGTGGGATCGCGGGTCATGAACGCCGCGACGCGGTCGCCGGATCCCGATCTGCCCGACCACGTGCGGCTGACCGTCAACATCACATGGATCGACGAGGCCATCGGTGTGGCGCTCCGCCTGGGCCCCGATGTCGAGGTCCTCGAGCCGGAGTGGATTCGTCGATCCATCCTCGAGTCTGCGAGCGCGATCGTCGATCGCTATACCGAGAGGTCCGTGGTCGCCGGTCCCGCCTGAGGCCGCCCGGAAACGGATGCCGGCCTGGCCGCAACACGGCCGCGGAACCAGGCCCGAAGCCCGCGAGGTCGGCGGTTTGCGCCTTTCGCTGCCTCTGCCCGCCTGGCCGCCAGGATCTCCCGCTCCCGTTCCTCCTGGATCACCCGGAGCCAGTCCTCGCTGAGCATGTCTGCCCCTTTCCCCGTTCGCCGCCTGCCTTCATTCGATGTCCTCAAGCTACCGGAGATACCTGCCAGAACGTGTCATGAACGCGGGTTTTTCACCTCACGCGCAACGAGATTGGCACGTACCGTTGGGCCCGGGCGCGCCTCCCGACACGGGCGGAGCCGCACGATCTCCGAACGCGACGGAGCGTCGCGAGGAGGAAGGCAGAGATGACATTCAATCCAGATGCCCGACTCGATCCCGATCAGGTGACCGACGTCCGCGGCAGGAGCCGGGGCGGCCGAGGCCTCGCGGTCGGTGGGGGCGGGCTCGGGCTCGTCATCGCGATCGCGTACCTCCTGCTGGGCGGGGACCCGGCTGCGCTCCTCAATCCGGCGCCGGGCGGGTCCGTCGAGCCCAACGCGTCCGCCCTGGCCGAATGCGAAACGGGCGCGGACGCAAACGCCCGGGCCGACTGCCGGATCGTCGGATTCGTCAACAGCATCCAGACCTACTGGACCGAGCAATACGGCACGGAAGGCGGGACCTACCGCGAGGCCGAGACGGTCCTCTATTCGGACGCCGTCAGCACAGGCTGCGGGAACGCCACCTCGGCCGTCGGGCCGTTCTATTGCCCGCCGGATGAGTCGATCTACATCGACCTTGGCTTCTTCGGCGAACTCCAGTCCCGGTTCGGAGCCGAAGGCGGGCCCCTAGCCGAGGCGTATGTCGTCGCTCACGAGTACGGCCATCACGTCCAGAATCTCGAGGGCATCCTCTCGCCCGGTGACGGCGGCACGGGCGCCGAGAGCCATGCAGTCCGGACGGAGCTCCAGGCCGACTGTCTCGCCGGCGTCTGGGTCAACCACGCGGCGGCAACCGGCTTCCTCAAGCCACCCACGGACGACCAGATCCGGCAGGCGTTGAGTGCCGCGGCCGCCGTCGGTGACGACCGGATCCAGTCGTCGACCACGGGCCAGGTCAACCCGGAGGTCTGGACGCACGGCTCCGCCGAGCAGCGGCAGCAGTGGTTCACGACCGGGCGGACGTCGGGCAAACCCGACGACTGCGACACGTTCAGCGGGGACCCCTAGCCGGGCGCCCGGCAGCATCGTGATGAACACCCTGCTTCGCGACGGGGACGAGGTTCGAAGCGTCTCGGGACCCGTCGTCGGTCCCAGCCGGACGGAACGATTCCGCGCCTTCGAGCGGCGATTTGCGGCGGTCAGCCGCGTCCTCGACGACCTGGTCCCGGTTCCGGGCACCCAGCAGCGCGTGGGCCTTGATCCGGTCATCGGGCTGATTCCGTGGGTCGGCGACCTCGTTTCGGCGGGCGTCGGGTTCTGGCTCATCGCCGAAGCGGCACGCTTCCGGATCCCGAGGGTCGTGCTCGCCCGGATGATTCTCAACACGACCGTCGATCTTCTCGTCGGCCTGATCCCGTTCCTCGGCGACCTGTTCGACTTCGTCGCGCACTCGAACCGCCGGAACCTCGAGCTGTTCCGGCGCCACGCGACGGACGTGCACGCATCGACCGCCGAGCATCGCGCCTTCCTTGCCGGGCTGGTGCTGGTCGTCGTCGGGTTGCTGTGGCTTGCGGCTACCCTGATCGGCTGGCTCCTCTCGATCGTCATCCCGGTCCCATAGCGAAGCACGGCGGCCGAAGCCTTCGGCGGCTACCCTGCTGACCATGAGTTCGGCGCTTCCCGGCTGGTTCGATCGGCTCGATGCTCGAATTACGTCGGTGCTGGCCCGGCTGGGGGTGCCGGTGCTCAGGATCGGCCTCGGGATCGTCTTCCTGTGGTTCGGCGCGTTGAAGTTCTTCCCGGGGTACAGCCCCGCCGAGGACCTCGCGACGAGGACGATCGAGCAGCTCACGTTCGGCGTGGTGCCTCCCGCCGTGTCCCTGCCGCTCCTGGCGGCGTGGGAATGCGTCATCGGTCTCGGCCTCATCGTCGGGCGATTCCTGCGGGCGATGCTCCTGCTCCTGGCGGTCCAGATGCTGGGAACGCTCGCGCCGCTCGTCCTGTTCCCGGCTGAGACGTTCACCGTGTTTCCGTTCGCCCCGACCCTCGAGGGCCAGTACATCATCAAGAACGTCGTGCTGATCGGCGCCGCGATGGTCGTCGGCGCCACTGTCCGCGGCGGCAGGATCGTCGCCGACCCGCGGGCGGCCGACGTGGCCCAGGTCGTGGAGGACGTTCCGGTCGACGGGTCGGCCGTGCCCGAGCATCGCTGAATTGAATCGCCGCGGGTGGGACCTTCGCGCGGCTTGACGGTGGCGGTGGGACGCGCAGGATGGGCCGATGCGACGACGTGTGCTCGCCGGCCTGACAATCCTGGTGCTCGCCCTGGGCACCGTCGGCGCGGCACCGGCTGCTGCGGTCGAATACGAGTTTCCGCCTGGCAATACCGGCTTCCACACGTACTGGGAGATGGTCGCCGAGGTGGAGGCGACGGCCGCGGCCCATCCGACGATCGTCCAACGCCGCTCGATCGGCAAGTCGCACATCGGCCGCGACATCTGGGCGGTCAAGGTCTCGGACAACGTCACGACCGACGAGCCCGAACCGGAGGTCCTGTTCGACGGCCTCCACCACGGCAACGAGCACATGAGCCAGGAAATGACGCTGGCGATCCTCAAGTGGCTGACGGCCGGCTACGGCCACGACACGCGGGTCACGAACCTGGTGAACAGTCGCGAGGTCTGGATCGTCGTTGGCCTCAACCCCGACGGCGCGACGTACGACATCAAGGGTCGGACCTACCACGACTGGCGCAAGAACCTCCAGCCGACGCCCGGATCGTCCTCGGTCGGCACGGACCTGAACCGCAACTACGACTATCGCTGGGGCTGTTGCGGCGGGTCGAGCAGCAACCCGGCGAGCTCGCGCTACCGCGGCCCGTCGCGGTTCTCGGCCCCGGAGACGCGCGCGTTTCGCGACTTCGTCATGAGCCGGGTCGTCGGTGGGCGGCAGCAGATCCGGACGGCGATCAGCTTCCACACGACCGGCCGGCTCATCCTGTACCCGTATGGCTACACACACGTCGACGTCCCGTCCGACATGAGCGCGACCGATCACCGCACGTTCGTCGCGATGGCCAAGGCGATGGCTGCCACGAACGGCTACAAGCCCGAACAGGCGAGCGATCTCTACATCTCGTCGGGCACGTCGCGGGACTGGCTGTACGGCCGGTACCGGATCTTCTCGTTCACCTTCGAGCTGTCGCCGAACTCTGCCGCCTACCCGCCCGATGAGGCGATCCCGACCGAAACGGGCCGGAACCGGGACGCGGTGCTCTACGTGATCGACCTCGCGAACTGCCCGTACCGGGCTGTCGGCAAGTCCGTGCGGCAGTGCGGGGTCGTCGCCGGGGCTCGCTGACGGCGACGCCTGCCAGGCGGGTCTGGCGCGACTACGCGGCCGGGGCGTCCTCGATCGTCACTTCGATCAGCGGTGCGCGGGCGATCATCTCGGCCACGTCGTCCCGCCGCCACGCGGCGGCCACTCTTGGCATGATCGCCTGCCGTTCTGAGGGATCGCCGATGACGCGGGCCGTGGCGGGCAGGTCGGCGCTGACCCGCCGACCCTTCAGGTGGAACGTGAAGTGAGGGTCCGCCTCGAGATTCGCGATCCACGACCGTTTGCGGCGTGACGCCAATCCGCTGATGAAGATCCGACCATCGAAATTGTGAAAGACGATCTCGATGCGCCTTGGCAGACCGCTTCGCCGGCCCGTGGTCGTGATGTCGATCGTCTGCCCGTGTGTCAGCGCCCGCCGGATCTGCTCGTCCACGAGGTCTAGACCCGCTTGCCCAGCGCCCGCTGCTCCGCCTTGTAGGCTCGCTTCCCGGCCTGATAGGTCGCCAGCGCCTCCGCGGAGTCGACGTCGCCGAGCGTCATGTGCGTCGGTGCGTAGGCCTCCCAGCCGGCCGGCGCGATTCCCAGCTGCTTGCCGAGGATCGCCACGAGCGTCCCGGCCTTCATCGGCCCGATGCCCGGCAGCTCCATCAGTCGGGCGTGGAGGTCGGCACCGTCGCGCGCCTCGGTCCAGACCCGGCCGGCATCGCCGCCGTAGCGCTCGACGATGAACTGGGCGAGCTCGCGCGTCCGCCGAGCCATGTTGCCGGGAAACCGGTGGAGCGCGGGTCGTTCGCGGAAGATCTCGTCCAACCGCTCCGGCTCCATCGAGGCGATCGTCGCGGCGTCCAGCTTTCCGATCCGGCGCTGAAGCTCGAGCGGGCCGGAGAACGCCTTCTGGAGCGGCACCTGCTGATCGAGGACGAAGCCGACGAGCAATGCGAATGGATCGCTGGCCAGGAGCCGATCCGCCTCGGGATCGCCGGTGAACGGGAGGGAGTCGATCGCCGCCATGGCGCCGATGATAGTCGCTCCCGGCGCCCTCAGGCCCGACTGCGGTCGCCCGCCGAGCGGGTCGCTGCCGCGGCCGTGTCGGCTGCGCCGACGAGCCACGTTCCGAGAGAGATCAGGCCGCGACCGAGGCCGGACCGAGCCCGACCCGGCAATGCCGGCCGGCCGCGGGAGGCGGAGCGGACGAGCCGCTCGATCTGGATGCGCGTCGATCTCCCGATCGATTTGTTCCTGTCGGAGTCGCGCGGAGTCGAACGTTGCGTTCATCGTCGATGCCTCCTGTGTCATTCGAGAGCGATGCGCACGCCGCTCCCGTCCTGGCCCTCGTCGACGACGAGGATCGGGCCGGTCATGCCCTGGTCGAGGGCTTCGCGGATGCGGGCGATGTTGTCGTTTGATAGACCGGGCACGTTGTCGATGGCCATCCGGCCAAGGGACAGCGGGATGCGGAGGTTGACCACCTTGCGACCATCCTCGGAGACCTCGATCCGCAGCGCCCGCGGGGTCGGCCCCGGGGTTAGCCCTGTCGCAGGAGCGGGATTGGCTTCATCCGTCGCGCCGTCGTCGGCCTGGAGGGCGTCGATGATCGGCGCGGCCTCGTCCGCGGTCAGGCGGCCCTCGGCCACGAGACGCAGGACCTGGTCGAGCGGATCAGTCATCGGTCGCACCATCGAGCTTGGCGAGCTGCTCCTCCGCCTCGGCGACATCGATCACGCCGATCTCGAGGGCGCGGAGGATCTCGAGGCGGGTCGCGCCGACGTCATCCGCTTCGTCTGAATCGTCTGAATCGTCGCCAGCGCCCGAGATCGCGGCCGTGGCGGCGGCCAACGCGGACGACATCGCGGCCGTGGCGCCTGCGATCGCCGACAGCTGCGGCGCGGCGGGCGGGAGTGGCGGGGCCGGTGCCACCGGCGCGGACAATCGACCCTCGGCAGATCCAGGGCCGACGACCCGCAGGTCGCCCGAGACCGATCGGAACTGGAGCTCGGCCGCGCCGTCGCCCACGACGAGAGATCGGCGGCCGGGGCCCCCGGTCGAGGCGTGCGGCAGGTCGCTGCTCAGGTCGCCCGCGACAGTCACGGCAGTGATCCGCAGACCACCGTTCGAGAGCAGGATCGCGTCGCCGCTGACGGTCGCGATGGCGTGCGGCCCCGGCCCGAGTTCGCTCGTCAGGCGGATGTCACCGCTCGTGGTCGTCAACCTCACGCGCTCGACGCGTCCGCCCTCCACCGATACGTCGCCCGACACGGTCTTGACGGCGAGCCCGATCGAACCATCGACCTCGATGGCGACGTCTCCCGAGACGGTCTCGGTCGTCACGTCGCCACCGGCGGCGACGAGGTGAAGGTCGCCCGATGCCGTCCGCAGGTGCTGCTCGCCGCGAAGGCCGCTGGCCGCGACGTCGCCGCTCGCCGTGTGGACGATGACGGTCGCGTGAGGCGGAACGTCGATCCGCAACCGCCGGGCTTCTGGTCGCTCGCCGACGACGAAACCGGCTCCCGGCAGGCGGCTCGGCTGGCGGATCGTCAGGCTGTCGGTGCCGTCTTCGACCACAAGATCGGCCGGCAGGTCCGCCCCGCCCGCGTCGTGGATCTGGACGGCGTCGTCCGGCCCCGCGACCAGCTCGAGGTCCCAGTCGGCGACCTTGACGCTCAGCCGGCCCGTCGGGCCGATGCGGTGCTCAACGATCGGGTTCGTTGCGGTCTCGCGCGTCATCGGTTCCTCCCCAGGGCGCGAATGGCCGCAGCGGCCTCCTCGGCGCCGATTTCATGTCGGGCGAGCCGCTCGAGGATCGCCTGGCGAGTGTCGCCCGCCGAAGCGGACGAATTGGATGCCGTGGCGGTGGTCTCGATGGTGTCGTCGTCGTCACCGCGTTGCCCGAAGCCGAGGGCTCGGACGAGGGCCTCAACCCGGGAGCGGACCGTCGGGTACGAGATGCCGAGCTCTCGTTCCATGTCCCGCAGGTTGCCGCGGGACCGAAGGAAGCTCTCGAGAAGCAGTCATCTGGTCGCGGGACAGGCGCCCGAACCGGCCGACGCTGAAGTCGCCCTCGAGCGTCGTCCCGCAGCTCCGGCAGTGGAGGCGGGTCACCGCCAGCTCGCTCGAGCAGACGGGACACGTGGAGATCACATCGTGCGGCATTTGTTCCTCTGTGGTTCGTGCCGCACAATATGTCGTCGCTTTCTATTTGTCAAGGTTGGACCATTTTGTAATGCCTCGCCCCAGCCTGACTCGGGACGTCGCCCTGCGGCCATCGGAGTCGCCCGCGCCCGGCCGCTATCTGTATCGCTCTCAGGGACGTCGGTGGAATTGACCGCGCCTCGCCGAGCGCCATCGATCGCCAGTTCGGGCTGCTCCGACGACCTACGAGCGACAGGCGCCGCGACGGACCCTACCCGCCTCGGCTTCCGAGATCGGCGTCTTGATCCGCCCAAGTATGGATCCTATCCGATCAGGCGAACGATTCCGACGAAACCATCAGCGCCGGTGCGGATCTCGATCCCTCCATGACGCCCGACGCGACGGTGCGACGCGCGACGATGGGCGGCGCCGGCGACGCCCGGACGACTCCACGGCGTCCCTACGCCCGGCCCGGGTCGGACGGGCGCTCGGCGCGACGGCTCCGCGCCTACGCGGCCCGGGCTTGAGACAGGCGGTTCAGTCCGGCCACGGCGTCCGGCCCGCGTAGCGAACTGGCAGCCGGTGGCACTCCACGTGCCGACCGCGCGACTCGGCGCCCTACGTCAGATGTCGGACCTGGCGGTACCACCAACGTCGCATCCCGTTGACCATCTCGATGGATGGGTCATCGGAGCCGGGACGCGCGATCATGCGGGCATGGATGAGCAGAAGCTCCAGCCCCGCCAGGTTCCGGCCATCCGGTCGTTCCGGATCTGCCTCGACCAGCCACAGCGGCCGACGACGATCCTCGGGATCGTCAGGCGCGTTGCCGACGAGCAGGCGCGGACACGCCGGCCGAGCCGGTCGGTGCCGCTGCCCCGCAGGTTCGTCGCTTTCGCCTGAGGGCTCGGCCGGCAACCGCCGGACCGAGCCTTACCGACGCGGTTAGCCGGCCTTGCCGCTCCGCCACTGCCCTGCGGTCATCATGAAGTCGCCGACGAGCGACCGGTAGTAGCGGCCGGCGCCGAGCGGATCGAGGACGCCGTGCCAGGGTCGCGTCCGGGTCGACTTGAACACGAAGTCGTATCGGCCATCGGTCGCCGGGCTACTCCAGAAGATCTGGCCCATCGTCTTGTTCGTGTTGAACAGCCCGTGAAGGATGAATGACGGGGAATTGTGGCCCTCGGCGAAGACCGCCTTGGCGTTCGCCCTGAGGAAGCCGGCCCCGTAGTTGTCGACCCGCTGGATCGCGACCGACTTCGTGGGCGTGCCCCGGCCCGGCTCGGAGTTCCCCGACGCATAGCACAGGTGGTTGAGGATCACGACAGCATTGGGGGCGAGATTGATCTGGGTGTCGATGTAGTACTCGCCGTAATACTTGTGCCTGGTGCTGCCGAGCGAGGGGTTGAGCCCCATCCCGTCCTTGGTGTACTTGCTGAACGCGCCGTACGGGCTCGGGTGGCCGTTTCCGTGGCCGAGATAGATCAGGACATTCGCGCCCTGCGCGGCTGCCTTGACCCGGGTCCAGGTCGCCCGTGGGCTGTAGACCTCGTAGACGGAGGCGCCGTAGGAGCGGGCCTGCGCGGCGAGCGCCCGTGCCTTGGTGATGTACCTGGCGGTGCTCGAGCCGGCGGGACCGACGACGATGACGACCTTCTTGGCGGCCGCATCGGCGGGCGTCGGAGTTGCGGCAAGGCCAACGCCGGCGAACATGACGGCGATGGCGAGGGTGACGGTCAGCCGCAGCGACCGATGGCTAGACGCCCTCTGGGCGCCCTCTGTGGTAATCGGCAACGCTCGTGCCTCCTCTCTCCCGGAACACCGTGCAGGGGCACGGTGACGGTGGTGGTGCCGCCGGCGGCAGGAGGCGCGCACGAGAACGCGAGAGGGCGGGGGCGCATGGGATGGACGCGTCCGGAGGGCCGAGGGCGCGGCTCTCGGTGATGCTCCGGGTGGATCGGGTGAGCCGATCCGGGTGGGCGTCGGGCGACTGGGGAACCCGACAAGTCGACAGGGTCCTGCCGTGGGGGCGGCGGTCTTCTGTTTTTCGGCCTGTCTGTCGGTTGTTGCCTGGGGCTTCAAGAGTATGACAGGGACGCAACCCCTGCCCTCGTCCAGATGGACCAGTGCGCAACGGCCCTTTCGTGCTGCCTGATCGACGGATGTCCGCTGCGATCGTCGACGTGCGGCCATGGCCCGGCGGCTCGCTCGGACGGAAGCTGTTCCAACCACCGGCACCAAGCCGACGCCACCTCATGGAGCAATCGACCGATGAATTCGTCTCCCGCCACCACCAAGTTGACGCGTTCGATCCCGACGCGGCTCAGCCTTCTCGACATCGTCATCGCCCGCCACGCGCGGAACCATGGCACGCATGTCTCGCCGCTCGTCGGCTGCTACCTGTGCCTCATCGGGTTTCCGCACGTCGTTCGCGAGCTCCGCGCCGCGGCCTAAGGCCGGTGCTCCAGCGCACCTGGACGGTCCAGGTGGGTCGCAGGCGGCGTGCCCGAGCGCCCAAATCGGCTATGCTCGCGACGAAAACGCTGAAACGGCGCGCTGACGGCGCGTCACCGGCCCACCAGACGTCCGGAACCGCGCTGAAGCCCGCGGGCGGACACAGGAGAACGCTTGACCTTCGAATTGCTCGGCCTTTCGGCCGATCTCCTCCAGACAGTCCTGGAGGAAGGCTACACGGAGCCGACGCCCGTTCAGGCACAGGCCATCCCCCTCATCCTCGCCGGCCGCGACGTCCTCGCGGCGGCCCAGACCGGCACCGGCAAGACGGCGGCCTTCACGCTGCCGATCCTCGACCGGCTCCGGGCACAGGCAAACACCTCGTTCTCACCGGCCCGCCACCCGGTTCGCGTGCTCATCCTCGTCCCGACCCGGGAGCTCGCGATGCAGGTCGACGAGAGCGTCCGGACCTACGGCCGGACCGTGCCGCTCCGCTCGACGGTCGTCTACGGCGGCATCCCGATGGATCCCCAGATCAAGGCGCTCCGCGGCGGCGTCGAGATCCTCGTGGCCACGCCGGGCCGGTTGCTCGACCTCGTCGGCCAGCGGGTCGCCAACCTCGGCCAGGTCGAGATCCTCGTCCTCGACGAGGCCGACCGGATGCTCGACATGGGCTTCCTGCCCGACATCCAGAAGATCATCGCCCTCCTGCCGCCCCGCCGCCAGAACCTGATGTTCTCGGCGACGTTCTCGGACGATATCCGGCGCCTCTCGGGGACGATCCTGCGCAACCCGGAGACCGTCGAGGTCGCGCCGCGCAATACGACGGTCGAGGGCATCCGCCAGCTCGTCTACCCCGTCGATCGCGATCGGAAGGAAGCCCTCCTCGCCCACATCATCAAGAAAGAGGACCTGCGCCAGGTGCTCGTATTCACCCGGACGAAGCTCGCTGCTTCCCGGCTCGCGAACTGGCTCGATCGAGCCGGCATCGACGCCGTCGCGATCCACAGCGACCGGAGCCAGCCGGAGCGGACGAAGGCGCTGGAGGGCTTCAAGTCCGGCGAGATCCGCGTCCTCGTCGCGACCGACGTCGCGGCACGAGGCCTCGACATCGAGGACCTGCCGCACGTCGTCAACTTCGAGCTGCCGTGGAATCCGCAGGACTACATCCACCGGATCGGGCGGACCGGGCGAGCCGGTGCCACCGGCGATGCGATCAGCCTCGTCTGCATCGACGAGACCGACCTCTTGCGTGGCGTCCAGCGGCTGCTCAAGACCGCCATCCCGTGGACGGTCGAAGAAGGCTTTGTCCCCGATCGTAACTCCGAGCCCAGGCCTCTCCGTGGCGGTGGCGACTCGGCCGGGGCGAGCGGCGGCGCGCGCAGTAGAGACCACCACGCGCACCGCAAGCCGTTGCGTCGTCCGGCTAGAGCGGTCGGCCGCTAGGAAGCCGAGGCAGCCGCGTCGGCTGACTCCTCCGGAAGAACGGCGACCTTGGAAGGCGACAGGGCCTGAGCCTGGGCCGGCTCAGTCGCCGGCTCCTCGGCGCCTTCGGCCACGTGCTCGCCGGCGGACGTTCCGGTGACCGTCATCGCCGCGCCGGGGAAGAAGAACCCGAGCATCAGGTCGGCGGCGATTCGATCGACCGTGTACCGGTTGACCAGGATCTGGGCGGAACTGACCTCGCCGGCGTCGTCGTTGTCGATGAGCACGATCCGCGCGTCCCGCAACAGGACGAACTCGCCTGTCGGGCGGGCGAGCGACTGCGCCGGATCGAAGCCGGGCATCGTCGGCATCTCGCCGTGGACACGAAATGGGCCGGCATCGAGCTCGATCGAGTGCCACTGGTGGTGGACCGGGATCCCATCGGGCTCATCCGCCACCACGAGCAGGATGTCGTCGACAAGGAGCTTCAACTCGGCTGCCGCGGTCTCACCGGACCCGTCGATGGGGATCCAGCTTGACTGTTCGATCACGAGCTCGGTCACCGCTTCGAGCACGTCCCGGAGGTGTCCCGGGACGCGTGACCACACCAGTGGCAATTCCCCCGTTGGTGTAGGCCTCGACCCGGATCGGCATCATGGTGCCCCCAGCGTGCCGCGAGTCTGCGCCTGTTTGCAGAAGGCGCAATTGCCCGTCGGTACCACGCCGCCATGGTCCGTTCGTTGCGAATCAGTCCGGGCGCGGGCACACGAAGCACGGCGGTTCGGGTTCGAAGACGATCGACAGGAGGTCGGCGACGATGACGCTCGGGTCGGCCCGGCTCTGGTTGGTGAGCACCGCGATCGTCACACCGTCGTTCGGCAGATGGCGGACGGCCGAGCGAAAGCCGAGGAGACGGCCGCTGTGGCCGACTGCGAGCCGACCGCCGATCGGGAACGCCTGGACGCCGAGCCCGTACGGGACTCGCGGGCGGTAGCCGGCCGTGCCCGCGACGCCGTCGAGCATCTGCGCGGTCATCTCGGGCCCGAGGATCGTGCCGCTGTAGAGGAGCCTCGCCCAGCGTGCAGCGTCGGACGAGGTGGCTGCGATCGAGCCGGCTCCGGCGGACGCCGTGACGACCGACCGGAACGGCGCGACCGGCTGCCTGGCCGACAGGTCGATCGGCGGTGCCGTCAGCCTCGGGCCGACAAACCGGTACCCGTGGGCGAGCGGCCCGATCGGCTTCTCGACCGCCTGGTACCACGTCTCGTCGAGGTCGTGCGGGACCAGGAATCGCTGGCGGAGCTCGATTGCCAGGGGGACGCCCGTGACTCGTTCGGCGATGAGGCCGAGATAGACATAGTTCGTGTTCGAGTAGTGCCAGCCGCGGCCCGGTGGGAAGTACGGCTTGCCGACGTACCTCAGCGTCCGCCTGACGGACCAGAACGCGTCGCGCTCGGCGAGCAGCGCCTTGTCGATCGGCGGATGGAGGAAGAAGTCGTCGAGCCCGCTCGTGTGGTCGAGGAGCTGCCGGACCGTGATGCGCTTGTCGATCGCGGCCTCCGGGACATACTGCCGCGCCGGCACGTCGAGGTCGATCTCGCCGTCGCGGGCCAGGGCCAGAACGAGTGCCGCCGTGTAGGTCTTGCTGACGCTGGCGAGCGCGAACGCGGTTTCGGGCGTGACGTCGACGCGTCCCGCGACGTCGGCGCGGCCGCTGGTCCCGATCCAGGACGAGCCGTCGGCGAAGATGATCGCGACGGACACGCCTGGGATCCCAAGCCGGGCCCGCGCGTTCTCCAGTTCCGCTTCGAGGTGCACGCGAATCCTGGCGGCTCGAATTTCCGCTCGGGTCGGGTTCACGCCCGGCCGTGCGGAGGGGTCCGGTGTCGGCGCGATCAGGACCGAGGCGGAAGGAGCAGGCAGGGTCGCGGTCGACGCGGCACCGGAGGCGTCCGCGGAGGGCGAAACGAGCGCCGCCGAGTCGGCTCCGGTCGTCGGCTGGCGGAAGCCAGAAAGGGCGACTGTCGACAGTCCGAGCCCGACGACAAGGACTCCGATCGCAGCGACGCTCGCCGCAACAACGCGACGAATAGGCCGGCGGCCGGGGCGCGGATCGTCGTGACGGGCCATCATGGGGGACGATACCGCGGGAACCTCGCCCGCATGCCGCGATCGTATCGGAGGTCCGGATGGTCCAGTTTCTCGATATGGCCCACGATCGAGGGGCAGGGTGAACGCCGACGCCAAGAACAAGTCCGCGGGCAAGTCCGAGGGAGCCGCCGAAGCGGGCACGGCCATCGTCCAGGCCGGGGCGCTGCTCGACGCGGCGTCGCTCCTCCGGTCGGTCGGGCTCCTGGCCGACGGACCAGCCGTCTGGGGGCGCCCGATGCGCGCCTCGGGCGCCGGCATCTTCATCATCGAGCTCCCGACTCCGCCGGCGACGGCGCCGCTCGAGCTCACCCGGATCGGGAAATGGATCGAGCACGTCCCGACGATGCGGCTCGACGGCCAGGAGGCGACCTCGAAGGCTGTTGCGGCCCGGCTGGCCTCGTTCTGGCTGCCGTCGACGAGCGTCCTCTATGTCGGAACGAGCCAGCAGTCGATGGCGGCGCGCGTTGGCGCGATCGAGCGGACCGTCCTGGGCGATCGCCGCCCGTATGCCGGCGGCAACTGGCTCAAGACGCTCGCCGGGCTCGAGCGGGCACGAGTCTGGTGGGCCCGCACCGACGCGACCGAGGAGTACGAAGACGCTCTCTTCGGAGCGTTTGCCGCGGCGGTTTCCGACACCGATCGGGCTCGGCTGCACGACGCGACCGTCGTCCTGCCGTTCGCCAACCTCCGATCGACCAGCGGCGAGCGGAAGGCCCATGGCCTGACCGGGTACCTGGTCCCCGAGGAGATCGTCGCGCCGGTTCCGGCCGGACGGCTCGTCGATGTCCCGCCAGGAGACGCAGATGGCGCCGGTGGGCTGCCCGCCGCTCGGGCCGCGGGTGGGACGACCCGGCGGACGGGCCGCGCCCCGACGCCGCGGACTCCTCGGGAGCCGCGCACCTCGACCGCGTCTCCGCGCCGGCGCGGGGCCACGCCCGGCGGCCCGCGGCGCGGCGACCCGACGTACCTCTCGGTCGAGGGCATCGCCCGACTCCGCCAGGAGCACGCCGAACTGACCGGGATCCGCCGGCCCGAGGTCATCGCTCGGATCAAGTCGGCCAAGGAGCTCGGCGACCTCAAGGAGAACGCGGACTACACGTCTGCCCGCGAAGAGCAGTCGTTCCTCGAGGGCCGGATCGCGTCGATCGAGGCGCTGCTCCGGGACGCGACGGTGATCGAGGCGCCGAAGGCCAGCGCGGAGGGACGGATCGATCTCGGGTCCAGGGTGTCGGTCGAGGAGATCGGCGTGCCCGGAGAAGTGACGATCTACGAGCTCGTCGGCACGGCCGAGGCGGACCCGTCGGCCGGCCGCCTGTCGAATGCATCGCCGGTCGGGCGGGCGCTGATCGGTCGACGGGTCGGCGACCTGGTCGCGGTCCGGACACCGCGCGGCGCGGTCGAGTACCGGATCGTCGAGGTCAACTAGGGCGCATCGGAGCCTATGCCCGCTGGCGGCCCCGGATCAGGCTCCAGCCGACGAGGATCACGCCGAGGCCGATGAGGACGATCGGCAGGAGGTCTGAGCCGATGAGGAACGGCTCACCGGACAGGCCGATGATGCCCTCGAAGAAGAGTCCGAACCCGGCGAACAGGGCGAGGCCGGTGCCGAGCGACCTGATGCCCGGTGACAGGAGGTCGGGCTGGTTCCGCAGCAAGCCGTAGAAGATGAGCCCGACGCCCGTCGCGGCGGGTCCGACGAGTGCCCAGGCGTACGCCCACGTCGCCCAGAGCCCGGTCGCATTCTGGAATGCGAGTACGAGCCCGGTGGTGGTCGCGATGGCGCCCGCGACCGCCAGCCCTGAGCCCTCACGCCCGCCGACCACCAGGCTGGCAACCATCATGATGACCCCGGGAGCGATGACGAAGAGTGGCCAGCCGAAGCGGCCGAGATCGATCCCGAATATGCGTTCGGCGAGGAAGATGCCGCCAAGGACGATGAGGGCACCGCCGATGATGACGCCGCTGCGATCAGGAGAGGAGTCCTGCGAGGAGCCCGACGACCAGCCCGGGCTCGCGGACGTACCCGGCGGCGGCGAGCCCGACGGATCCGGACGGCGGCGGGTCGCCGATGGGGGCGGCGCCGAGCCCGAGGCAGTTCCGGGCTCGGGCTCGTCCGGCATGGTCAGCGCGCCGGTTCGGCCAGCTTGTGCTCGACCGCCCAGAGGGCGGCCTGGGTCCGCGACGCGAGCCCGAGCTTGCCGAGAATGTTCGAGACGTAGGTCCGAGCGGTTCGTTCGGTGATGAACAGTGCCGAACCGATCTCCTTGTTGCTCATCCCCTGGCCAAGAAGCCTGAGGACATCCTTCTCGCGGTCCGTGAGCGGCTCGACCGGCTCATCCTCGCCGGTCTTCTTCGCCCGCATTCGCTGGGCGAGCAGGCGCGCGACGGCCGGGTCGAGGTGGACTTCGCCGGCGAAGGCTGCTCGGACCGCCGAGGCCACTTCCTCCGCCTCGGCGTCCTTGAGGACATAGCCCGAGGCGCCGGCCTCCAGGGCGGCCGTGACCTTCTCCTCCTCGATGAAGCTCGTCATCGTGACGATCTCCGTCTCGGGGCGGTCGGCCTTGATCCGACCGATGGCCGTGACGCCGTCCATGTTCGGCATGAGCAGGTCCATCAGCACGACGTCGGGCTCGAGGCGGCGGGCCATCGCCACCCCCTCGCTGCCGTCGGACGCCTCGCCGACGACCTCGATATCGTCCTGGAGATCGAAGAACACCCGAAGTCCCATCCGGACGACGGAGTGGTCATCGACGATCAGGACCCTGATCCGGGCGCTGTCGTCCACCTTGCCTCCTGGGGCGCTTGCGGGTGTGGCCAGCGGTGAGAACGCTCGCGGGGCTGCGGTCGAGTCTAGCAAGGAAGTTCCCTCCAGTGCGTTTCAGGCAAGCGTCTTGCGGGCAGCATTGACGACCGCATCGATGAGTTCCTGCGGTCGGAAGGTCTTGCGGATATAGGCGTCGGCCCCCGGAAGGCCCGTCTGGCTTCCATCGGCGTCGGACCAGTTGAGGACGACGATCCGAACGACGGGCGCGACGCTTCGAAGGCAGTCGACGAAGTTGCGGTCGATGGTGAGGCCGGAAACGCGGGAATCGACGACGACGACGTCCGGCGACATCGATGCGGCGAGCTCCAGCGCACGGTCCGGCTGACCGGCTGTACCGATCACGAGACAGCGGCCACCGATCGGCAGCAGCCTGGCCAGGGTCTCGCGGATTTGATCGTCGGAGTCGACGACGAGGACCCGAAGCGGGGCCGATGCTGAATTGGTGGGTTCCGTCATGCCCGAAGTGTCAGATGGCCGACACCCCGCGAACACGGACCAGAGGCCGCATCCGGCTACGCCGAACTGCAAACCTCGTCGTACGTCATTCGGCCGATGACACCGAGCCGACGACGTGGCTCGTCGCCCGGGCAGCGGCGATCGCGGCTGCGGGCACGAGGACCTCGACGGTGGTCCCCACGCCGGGCTTCGATGTCACCTCGAGCGATGCTCCGATCTTCTCGGCCCGGGCACGCATTCCGGCCAATCCGAGATGCCCGTCCGGTACGCTCCCCGCCTCGAAGCCCTTGCCGTCGTCGACGATCCGCAGGCGGACGCCGCTCGGCGGATGGTCGATCGACAACGTGACCTGGCGGGCCGCGGCGTGCTTGACGACGTTGTGCAGGGCCTCCTGGCTGATCCGGTAGAGCACCTCCTCGACGGTGAGCGGGAGGCGCTCGGCGAGGTCGCTCGTGACGACGATGGGCAGGCCGATCCGACCCTGGAGGCCCCCCGTGTGGGTCTTGAGTGCCGCGAGCAGCCCGTCGTGCTCGAGATTGCCGGGTCGCAGCTCGAAGATGAGCGCGCGCATCTCGGCGAGTGCCTCGCGCTGGAGGTCCCGCAGGGAGCCGAGCTTCTCCTTCGCCGCGGCCGGGTCGCGGTCGACGAGGAGCTCCGTCGTCCGGGTCACGAGCGTCATGCTGAAGAGAGCCTGCGTCACCGAGTCATGGAGCTCCCGGGCGAGGTGCGCTCGCTCCTGGCTCGAGGCCAGCTCGCCGGCCTGACGACGAAGCTCGCCCTCGAGTCGCTCGCGCTCGCGGATGTCGCGGGCCGCTCCGTGGATTCCGGCAAAGCGTCCCTCCGCGTCGGTCATCCCGATCGCGCTCACCTCGACCGGGAAGCGTCGACCTTCGCGGTCGCGCAGGGCGAAGCGGTGGACCTGCAGCTGGGTCGGGTCGGCCGTGAAGCGGGCCCACGCATCGACGGCTTCGGGGAACGTATCGAGATCGATGATCGAGGAGAAATGCCGCCCGATGAGCTCGGCCGGCGGGAATCCGGTCAGCTGCTCGACGCTCTCCGAGTAGTACGTGTACATGCCGTCGGCGTCGGTCGTGAAGACGACGTCCGGGGAGTTTTCGACGAGGAAGCGGTATCGCTCCTCCGAATCGCGGAGCTCGCGCTCGAGGCGATCGCGTTCACTCATGTCGCGGGCGGAGCCGTGGACCCCCGAGAACACCCCGTCGCGCTGCGACGCAACGGAGCTCACCTCGAACGGGATCCGGCGCCCGTCGGCGTGGATCAGGTTCAGCCGTGAGGTGATCTCGAGCGTCGGGTCATCCCGCAGCTGGCGGAACCGTGAACCCTGCGCCTCGGGCGTCTCGTAGTGGACGATCGAGGCGAAGGACTCGCCGATCAGCGCATCGGGGTCGTAGCCCAGGCTCCGGCGGATCGTCTCCGAGACGTAGGTGAACCGGCCCTCGTCGTCCACCGCGTAGATGACGTCGGGTGAGTTCTCGACGAGGAATCGGTAGCGCTCCTCCGACGCCCGTAGCTCGCGCTCCAGCCGGTCGCGCTCGCGCATGTCGCGCACCGATCCGTTGGCTCCGGCGAACCGGCCGTCGGGTCCGAGCGTGCCGAATGCACTGAACTCGGCCGGGATCGCGTGCCCATCACGGTGGACGAGGTTCACCCGGCCACGCAGCTCCTGGAACTCCTCGGTCAGGTCGGCGGTCCAGTCGAGCTCCGCGACATCCCGCGAGGATTCGTGGACCAGCGCTCCAAAATGCTTGCCGAGGAGGTCCTCGGGTCGCCAACCGGTGAGCCGCTCGCAGGTGTCGGAGACGAACGTGAATCGCGCCTCGTCGTCGATCGACCAGATGAGATCCGGCGAGTTCTGGACGAGGTGGCGGTAGCGCGCCTCGGACTCGCCGAGGAGCTCGTAGAGGTTCGAGTTCGTCAGCGCGATCGCCGCCTGGTCGGCGAGGCCCTGGAGGAGATCGAGCTCGTCCGGAACGATCTGGCGCGCCTCCCGATACGAGACCGCGAGCGTCCCGATGACCTCGCCGGCCGGCGCCCTCAGCGGTGCCGCAGCCATCGCCAGCAAGCCGAGCCGCTCGGCGACCTCCTGGTCCTCCGCTTCGTGCGGGATCCGCGGATCGGTGGCGTAGTTCTCGGTCCAGACCGGCCGGATCTCCTCTGCGGCGAGCCCGTTGATTCCGCCGCCGAGCGGGAACTCCATCTGCTTGAGCCAGTCCTCGGTCCCCTCGTCCAACCCGCCGGCGACGAACACCGGAACGAGGTAGGTCCCGTCCTCCGAGATTCGGGTCAGGTGGGCGCCGTCGGAGCGGAGCAGGCGTCGCGCCTCCTCGACGACCCGGGCGAGGATCTCTTCGGGATCGCGAAGAGACGTGATCCGGGCGGTGATGTCACGCAGGGAGCGTTCGCGCTCTGCCCGGGATTCGACCGCTGCCTGCGAGCGCTCGAGCTCCTGGATGAGGCGGGCGTTCGTGATCGCGATCGCGGCCTGGTAGGCGAGCGAGCGGATGACGGCGGCATCCTCGTCGTCGAAGGCATCAGCCTTTACCGAGTAGACCTCGAGGGCGCCGAGCGGGCCCGACTCGCCGGTGATCGGAGCCACGATCATCGATCGGTAGTTCGTCGCGCCGAAGAACCGTTCGTTGACCTCGGATGGCGGGAAGTGGACCCTGAGGTCGCCGGTCGCAGCGATGATCCGGTCCTCCGCGACCGCGATTCCCGTCGCCCCGACGCCGACGGGAAGCGTGAGCTTCGAGATCTCCTCGTCGGTGAAGCCGGCACGGACGCCGGAATCGTATGTCCAGCGGAGCAGGCCCTGGTCGCGCTCGTCAACCAGGTCGAGGATCGAACCGTCCCCGCCGACGAGGCGCTTCGCCGCATCGACGACCTGCTGGAGAAGCGGGCCGGGCTCACGGATTGCCGTGATCCGGGCGGCGATCTCGCGGAGCGATTGCTGGGCGTCTGCTCGCCGGGCCAGCTCGCCGCGCGAGCGGTTGAGCTCCGCGATGAGGCGGGCGTTCTGGATCGCGATCGCCGCCTGATCGGCGAGCGCCTGCAGGAGCCCAGCCTGCGCGTCGTCGTAGGCCCCGACGCGCCGGCTGCTCACCGTCAGGGCACCAAGCGAGCCGGCCTCGCCGCGCAGCGGCGCCGACAGCACGGAATTGAAGCCGGTGACCTCGACGAGCTGGTCCGCCAGCTCGTTGTGCTCGAAGCGGTCGTCGTGGAGGTAGTCCCCGGTCCGGAACGCCTCACCCTCCGTCACGACGCGGCCGGCGACCCCCTCCCCGACCTTGAAGGAGCGGTCCAGCCCGGTTGAGTGCGGGTTGACGGCGTCCTCGCCGGCGGCAAACGCCCAGCTCATCGTGTCGCCTTCGACCATGTCGATCCGGGCGGAGTCCGAGTCGAGCAGGTGGAGCGCCTCGTTGACGGTCCTCTGCAGAATCGCGTCGGAGTCGCGCAGCGCTGAGATGTCGGCGGCGATCTCCCGCAGCGCGTGCTCCGCCTCGGCGCGGCGCCCGATCTCCTCCCGCGAGCGCCCGAGCTCCTCGATGAGCCGGGCGTTCTGGATCGCGATCACCGCCTGGTCGGCGAACGCCTCCATGAGCGCCGCGTCCTCGTCGTCGTACGCGTCACGGCGCGTCGTGGTGACCTTGATGACGCCGAGCAGCCCATCGTCGGTGAAGAGCGGCGCCGCGACGACCGACCGAAGTCCAGTCCGCTCGGCGAAGGCGTCGGAGTCCTCGACGTGGACGAACCGATCGTCGGTGATGTAGTTCCCCGTCACGATCGCTCGTCGCCCGGCGATCGCCGTCCCGTTGATCCCGCGGTCGACCGGGACGCCCTGCTGCGACCCGGGTCCCAGGGTCCCGAGCTCGCCCTCGCCGGACACGTGAGCGGAGCGAATCAGGCCGGTCTCCGGCTCCACGAGATCGAGCTGGGCGCGTTCGGCGTCGAGCAGCCGACGGGCGGCCGCGACGACCTGGTTGAGAAGATCCTCCGGGTCGCGGATCGCGGTGATTCTCGCTGCGATCTCGCGGAGGGCCTGCTCTGCGCGTGCGCGCCGGCGAACCTCCTCGCGAGATTTGGCGATCGCCTCGATCAGGCGGGCGTTCTGGATCGCGATCGCCGCCTGGTGGGCGAGCGCCTCCACGAGCGCGACCTCCTCGGGATCGAAGGCGCCGGGCTCCGGCCAGCCCACCTGGAGCACGCCCAGCATGCCCTCCTCGCCGGTGAGCGGCGTGACGATGAGGGACCGGATGCCATCGAGTCGGACGGCCTCGTCAAGCCGGGGATCGTGCTCGAACCCCGCATCCTCGAGGTACTCCGTGCTGACGACGGTCTGCCCGGTCGCGATCGCCTTTCCGGAGGCGCCGAATGTGAACGGGCGGCCTTCCTCGTCGACCGCAGTGCCACCGATGAGGTCGCCGGCGCCCGGAAAGTGAGTGAAGCCGACCCGCCCCGCGGCGGGCATCACGAGGTCGATCCGCACCCGTTCGGCGCGGAGAAGGCGGGCGACCTCGTCGACGACGTGCTGGAGGACCTCCACGGGGTCGCGGATGGCGGTGATCCTGGCGGCGATTTCGCGAAGGGCGCGCTCGGCGTCGGCCCGAGCGCTGAATTCCGCCCGGGAGCGGTCCAGCTCCTCGATCAAGCCTGGCGTTCGTCATCGCGATCGCCGCCTGACCGGCGAGGGCCTCGATCAGCCTCGCATCGTCCGGGCTGAACGCGTCCGGCTCGCCCGTGTAGACGGTCAGGGTCCCGAGGGGTCCCTGGCTGCCGATGAGCGGCACCGCGACGACCGAGCGGATGCTGTACTTGCGGACGTGCTCGTCCGGCGCAGACGCATGCTCGAATCGGTCATCGTTCAGGTAGTCACCGGTGAACACTGGCCGCAGCTCGCGAACCGCGCGACCGGAGATCCCCTCCCCCGCCTGTGCCTCGCCGCTGCCACCGATCGGGCCGAGGCCGGGCCGACGACCGGTCGTCGCGTCATAGGCCCAGTAGAGCGCGCCGCTCGACTCGTCGAGAATGTCGATCCGGGCGCCGTCGGCGCCGAGAAGTCGTGCCGCTTCATCGACAGCGCGCTGGAGGACATCCTCGGGGTGGCGGAGGGCGATGATCCGTCCGCCGATCTCCCGCAGGGCGCGCTCGGTCTCGGCGCGCCGCTCGACGTCCGCCCGGGAGCGCCCGAGCTCCTCGATGAGATCGGCGTTCGCCATGGCCGCGGCGGCGTGATCGGCGAGGGCACGGACCAGGGCCACCTCGGCGTCCCCGAACGCATCGATCCGGCCTGCGAACGTGCCCATCGCGCCATAGGTCCGCGCGCCGCTGACGAGCGGGGCAACGACGAAGGAGTGGATCTCGATGTCACGGACCAGGCGATCGGCATCCGGGAAGTGGGTGAAGGATCGATCGTTCATGTAATCGCCGGTGACGACGACCCGGCCCTCGGCCACGGCCCGCCCGAACATCCCCGTCCCGACTTCCAGCTTGATCGCACGGACCCACTCGCGACGGCGGTCGTCGGTGATCCCGGCGTCGTGAGCGAACCGGAGGACCCCGGTCTCCTCGTCGAGGAGGTACGCCATGGCGCCGTCGGTCCGGAGGAGGCGGGCTGCCTCGTCGACGGCACGACGGAGGATGGCGTGGACATCCGCCGGCTGCGCAGCCTGAGCAGAGCTCGCGGGCGAGGACTCTGACGCGGGCTCTGGGGACGGCTCGGAAGGTCGGTCCGGCTCGGGGCCGGGGCCTGCCGGACGGCGCGGACGGGTCGTGGCCACGGGCGGAGGATACGCCGGACCTCGAACGGGCGGCATTGACTGGTGTCGGCGATGGCTACGTCATCCGTCCCGTCCCGCCCCCGACGGATGCTCGCCCGACGCCCCGGCCATCGACGACCTCGAGTGTCGATCCTCGCCGACGGTCACGCGCAATTGGCGCGGGCGAGGATGCCTCCAGACGCCGAGCGAATGGCCCGGCGACCCAACCAAGCCCCCGACCTGAGGTTCTGCACGCCATGACCGTTCGAAGCGCCGATCGCACCCTTGGCCCGATCGACATCGCCCTCCGGCTCGCGATCGTCGGCCTGACGTTGGCCACCGCCTACATCCACGCGACTCTCGGTGGCCTGCTGTTCACCCTCAACGCCACCGGCTACCTTGTCGCCGCCGTCGCGATGGTTGTCCCGCTGGGTCTCGCGATCCGCTTCCGCTGGGTCGTTCGCCTCGGCCTCATCGGCTATGCGGCCGCAACGATCATCGGCTGGGCGATCCAGGGGCCCTACTTCACGACCGCCTACATCGCCAAGGCCATCGAGGTCTCGCTGATCGTCCTGCTCGCGATCGACTTCGCCCGGATGGACGGCAACCCGATCACGGTCATCAAGAGCGAGCTCGCGCAGCTCGGCGCGCGTTTCGGCCGCCGCTCGGCGACCGGTTCGGCCGGCGCCTGATCAGCCCAACCACCGACACCGTCCCAGTTCGCCCACCACGGAGACACGACCAATGAAGCGCCTGACACTCACGCTCGGCCTCCTCGTCCTGGCCGCCGTCACCGCCGCCTGTTCGTCCGCGTCAGGCGCCGGCCAGCCGATCCCGGCCGGTCCGGTCGATCCCAACGCCCCCGTCGTCGTCGCGCAGGGCAACGCGTTCTCCCCGGCGACGGTCACCGTCAAGTCCGGCAAGGCGTTCAGCCTGACGCTCGACAACAAGGACGGCGCACCCCACAACGTCGCGATCTACAAGGACGCGAGCGCGTCGGAGAAGATCTCGATCGGCGAGATCGTCAGCTCGACAACGGTGACCCAGCAGGTCCCCGCGCTCGAGAAGGGCCAGTACTTCTTCCGCTGCGATGTGCACCCGGATATGACCGGCTCGATCGTCGCCGAGTAACCGCGGTCACGACCGCAACGACCCCGGGCAGGAAGCCCGGGGTCGTTCTTTTCGCGCGAAAGCGTTCGGACCGCTTGACGCGACGCACTCATGGCCCGACCTGCGGCGGACGCGGAACGCCGTTAGAGTCGGGGTAGACGCCGCGAGAGAGGGACCCGCCGACGATGCTTCAGATCGAGGACCTTGCCAAACAGTACGGGCCTGTCGTCGCGCTCGACGGCGCAACCTTCGAGGCCCGGCCGGGCAGGCTCGTGGGCTTCCTCGGGCCGAACGGCTCCGGCAAGACGACGACGATGCGCTGCATCTTCGGCCTGGTCAGGCCGGATCGCGGGCGGACGATCTGGAACGGAGCGCCGATCGATCGGCTGATGCGGCTGCGCTTCGGCTACATGCCCGAGCAACGCGGCCTCTACCCGCGGATGCGGGTCGCCGAGCAGATGAGCTATTTCGCCCAGCATCACGGGATGTCGGGCCGGGACGCTGACGCGGCCACGAAGCGCTGGCTCGAACGGCTCGGGCTCGCGGACCGGGCCACGTCGAAGCTCGAAGAGCTGTCGCACGGCAACCAGCAGCGGGTCCAGCTCGGCGCGGCGCTCGTTCACGATCCGGAGCTGCTCGTGCTCGACGAGCCGTTCTCGGGGCTCGACCCGCTCGGCATCGCCACGATGTCGGAGATCCTTCGCGAGCGCGCCGCCGCCGGGGTCGGTGTGATGTTCTCGAGCCATCAGCTCGATCTCGTCGAGGACATCTGCGAGGACGTCGTGATCATCGCCCGCGGGCAGATCGTGGCACACGGCGCGATCGGCGAGCTCCGCGCTGCGTCGGAACGTCGCCATCTCGAGGTCGAGGTCGAGGGCGCGGGCAGCCGATGGCTCGATGGCCGGGCCGACCTCACGATCGTCGACCAGAAGGGCGACCTCGTCCGGCTCCTCGTCGGATCCGATGTCGACCTGGCGGGCCTGCTCGCCGCGGCAACCGCCGCCGGCCCCGTCCGGCGCTTCTCGTTCCAGCCGCCCGCCCTGTCGGAGCTCTTCATGGAGGTCGTCCAGTCATGAGTCGCTGGCGCGCCGTCTGGCTGGTCGCCCGCCGGGAGATCCTGGAGCGCGGTCGCAGCCGGGCGTTCCTCGTGTCCCTCGCGTTGACGGTCGCGATCATCCTCGCGGGCATCTTCTTGCCGAGCATCCTTTCGGGGCCGGACTCCGGCGTGGAGAAGCTCGGAATCGTCGGTACTCCGCCGGCCGGTTTCCAGACGCGATTAGCGCTCGTCGCGGATCAGGCAGGCACCGAAGTCGCGACAGAGACGGTCCCCGATATAGCGACCGGCGAGGCGCGTGTTCTTGACGAGTCCCTCGACGGCCTGCTCGAGATCCCCGCCGACGGGAGCCTTCCCATATTCGTCGAGAAAGAGTCGGGCGGTTCCCTGGCTCAGATCGTCTCGGCGAGCCTCTCGACCGGGCCGCCCGTGATCGTTCGTGAGCTCGAACCAGAGGACCCCAACCAGGACGCCGCGTTCATCTTCGCGAACGTGGGGGTCATTCTGCTCTTCATCTCGATCCTCACGTTCGGCACGTGGGTCCTGACGGGGGTCGTCGAGGAGAAACAGAGCCGCGTCGTCGAGGTCGTCCTCGCCACGGTTGCGCCCCGCGACCTCCTCGTCGGCAAGGTCCTCGGCATCGGTCTGCTCGGTCTCTTCCAGCTCGTGATCATGGTCGCCGTCGGTCTCGTTGCGGGAGCCGCGGTCGGCCGGTTCACGCTGCCACCGACCACCGGCTCGACGGTCTTCATGCTGTTCCTCTGGTTCGGCCTTGGATACGCCCTCTACTCGACGGCGCTCGGCGTGCTTGGCGCCCTCGCCTCACGGATGGAGGAGGCTTCCAATGCGTCGAGTCCGGTCAGCATCGTCGCGTCGCTCGCGTACGTCTTCGCGCTCATCGTGGCCCTCGACGACCCGAGCGGGACCGCGGCGAGGATCGCCACGTTCCTTCCGCCGGTCGCTCCGATGGTCGTTCCGCTGCGGGCCGCCCTCGGAGCGATCGAGCCGTGGGAGATTGCCCTGTCGGCCGGCCTGACCGCGCTGACGATCTGGGCGCTCTTCGTCTTCGGCGGCCGCGTCTATTCCGGCGCGGTCCTCCAGACGGGAGGCCGCATGAAGCTGCGCGACGCCTGGCGAGCGTCGAAGCAGTAGGGCGCGGCGGAGGCCGGCCGCGCCGCCCGGAACACGCCCTCCGCCCCGAACACGCCCTCCGCCCCGAAACACCCCCTCCGATCCTGATGTTCGTCATGCGCATCTAGATGTCCGTCATGCGCATTTCGGCGGGAGAGGTGACCGGCGCCTTGTCGTCCGGATCGCCGGCTGGTAATTGGCAGTCGAGCGGCGTCTGTTGTACTTCGCCGGTGCCGTATCCAGTGCCCCGGATCCACCCGATCGACCAGGACATGCTCATCGAAATCGGCGCCGATCTGCGGCGTCGACGAACGGAGGCCTGGCTCACCCAGCGCGAGCTCGAAGCGCTTACGAACGTGGATCAGACCACGATTTCGCGCATCGAGAATGGCCGGATCTCGACCTTCCGCCTCCATCGATACGCCAGGTTGCTGGCCGGAGTTGCTGGTCGATTCGGGACAGTCGAACGGCAACCGAGGCAGCGCCGCCACCGCGAGGAGTGGTAGCGCCTCGGGGAGGCGAACTGGCGACGTCGGGGCTCGTCGCCCGTCGCCTCGTCGCCACGTCGCCCGTCGCCCGTCCCGTCGCTCGTTCACCTGTCGCGCGTCGCCCAAGACCTCGCCCGATGCGCATGACGGACATCAACTTTGCGGGGGGTATTGCGAGGTGCCAAACGAACAGGCGCCGAATGGGCGCCCAACGGGCGCCCGGCGGAGGCCCGAGCGGGCGCCCGGCGACCTATTCCGGGAGCGTCTCGAAGAGCCCGGGAGTGCCGCCGGCGTGCCAGAAGACGGCCGTCCCCGAGATCCGGCCATCGCGAACGCGGGCGATGAGCTCGGCGAGCGCCTTGGCTGTGTAGATCGGGTCGACGAGGATGCCCTCGCTCCTGGCAAGGAGCTCGATCGCCTCCCGGGAGGCGTCGGTCGCCACTCCGTAGCCTGGACCGCGCCGGTCGTCGGTCAGCTCGATGGCCGTCAGGTTCGACCACGACGCCCGCGAGCGGGACCAGGCGCAGGAGCAGCTCGACGATCGTCGGCCGCAGCTCCGCCGCCGGCGTGGCGACGGCGACGCCGACCACCGTGGCGGGCGAGCCGGCGAGACGCAGCCCAACGAGGAGCCCGGCCTGGGTGCCGCCAGTTGCGGACGGGACCACGACGGCCGACGGCTCGATGCCGGCGGCCGCTGCCTGCCCGGCGAACTCGATCCCGGCGAGGACCTGGCCGGCGGCTCCCTCGGGACCCGTGCCGCCGACCGGGACCAGGTGCGGCCGCTTCCCCGCCGCCCGGAGATCCGCGATGACTCGCGCGACCAGTGCCTCGCGGTCGGCCCGTGCGTCGGTTTGGGCAACATGGATCGTCGCGCCCAGCAGCGCGTCGAGTCGCTCGTTGGGGCCCGGAGGGTCGGTCCGCGGACCGGTCAGGACGACGTGCACGCCAAGACCGGCCTTCGCCCCTGCGGCGGCCGTCAAACGACAGTGGTTCGACCAGCGGCGCCCGGACGTGACGAGCGTGTCGGCGCCGGCGGCAAGGGCAGCTCCGACGAGGAACTCGAGATTCCGAAGCTTGTTGCCACCGAACGCGAGCGGCAGGAGGTCCTCGCGCTTGATCCAGATGTCGGCCCCGCCACCCAGCGCGGCCGAGAACCTCGGCAGCGGGCGGAGCGGTGAGGCCCCGTCGATGAGGGGAAACCGGGGCAGGCTGGCGATTCCGGCGGGCACATCGACTCGATCCACAGGGGCATCGTAGTGGCGACTGACCTTCTACGATGGTCGCCATGGCCCGACGCATCACCCCGGCCGAGCGGACGACGTCGGCCGGCCAGAACAGCGACATGGAGCGGTCGACCGCGGTGTCATCGGACACGGTCGGATCGGTCGGGCTCTACTCGTCCGTCGTCACGACTGCGCCGGGCGGCCGGACGAGGATCCATCACCATGGCGAATGCGAGACGAGCATCTTCATCCTGTCGGGGCGGGCTCGCTACACGTGGGGACCGACCGGCCTCGAGCAGGCGATGGAAGCCGGCGCCGGCGACTTCGTCTATATCCCGGCAGGCGAGGTCCACGTCGAGGAGAACGCATCCGGCGAGGAGCCGCTCGTCGTCGTCCTGACCCGCAACTGCCCGGGATCGGTCGTCCACTACCTCGACGAGGCGTGAGCGAGCCCGAGTTCGAGACGCTGGCCGATGTCCTTCGGCGGAACGGCCTGGCCAACGAGCCAGAGCGTCCGTTCCCGAACGACGGCTGGTCCGGAGCATCGCTGACGCTCCTTCAGCGCGGCGGAGAACGGTTTGTCCTCAAGCGCGACTCACTCGCCCGTGACTGGATCGCTCGAGCGACGGCGGATGGGCCGATCCTCCGCGAGGCGTGGTTCGCAGCCCACGGCCCGGCCCTGCCCGCTCCGATCCGGGCGCCGTACCTGGGCGCTGGCATAGAGGGCGATGAGTTCGGGATTCTGATGCCGGACCTGACCGGCGTCCTGTTCGACTGGGATGCTCCGATGTCCGTTGAGTACCTCGAACAGGTGCTGAGCGGTCTGGCTGACCTTCATTCCCACCCGTGGCCGGGGACCGTGGCAAGCGATCACCACCTGTGCCCGCTCCGCGAGCGCGTGACGCTCATCTGCCGGGCCTCGCTGGAGCGCCCTGGTCCCGCCCGCGACGCCGTCGGCGACCGGATCCTCCCGGGCTGGGACGCGTTCGATCGGCGGGCGCCGACCAGTGCCCGGCATCTGATCAACTCGCTGGGCGAGGACCCGCAGCCGCTCCTGGACGCACTCGCAGACCTTCCGTCGACGCTCCTCCACGGCGACCTCAAGCTGGCCAACGTCGGGATCGAACCTGACGGCTCGATCGACATGGTCGATTGGCAGATGGTCACCGTCGCGCCGGTCGCCGTGGAGCTGGGCTGGTTCCTCGTTTCGAACGTCGCCTCGCTTCCGCTGCAACCGGACGCGGTATTGGAGCGCTACCACGATGCCATGCGGAATGGCGACCGCGGACTCGTGGCCGAGCCCTGGCGCGATCAGGTCGATGCCGCAATCCTCGTCGGGCTCCTGCTCCGAGGATGGCGCAAGGGTGCCGACGCGGAGGCCGGCGTCACGCTTGCCTCGGGGGTCAGCGCCACGAACGACCTCGCGTGGTGGTGCGACCGAGCGGTGGAGGCCGCCGGTCGAATCCTCTGAGCGCGATCAGCTCGGAGCGGCCAGGTCCCGTCGCGGGAACACGACCAGGGCCCAGGCGATCGCGAGCGCAGCAACGACGGCGAGCAGGCCGAAGTCGACAGCCGCGGCGCCGCCCTCGAGGATCGTCTTCGGGTCGAAGTAGTGGAACAGCGAGTACGGCTGGAGGAATTCTGCGTCCGGCCAGAACGTCCCCAGCACCTCCAGGAAGTACATCACGACCACGACGGTCAGGGTGATTCCCGAGCGCCGGCGACAGACGGTCGAACGACACGGACGCCGCCAGCCCGATCGCCGCGATTGCCCCGAACAGCAACACGCCGTTGAGCCACAGGAGCGGAAGGCGCTCCGCCGCGAGCTCGTCCGCTACGCCCGCGAGCAGCGATCCGACGAGAACGCCGACGATCGTGGCCGCGGCGGCGACGGCCACGAACCCGAGCACCGCCACCAGGAGGGTCCGGTAGATGGTCCGCCGCGACAGGGGCCTCGCGAGGAGCACCTCGAGCGTGCCTCGTTGGCGCTCTCCGGCGACGGCCGCGACCGAGAAGCCGACGGCGAAGATCGAGTTCAGCACGAGCGCGATCGGATGGATCGTGCCGAGCGCGATCGAGCCCGAGAGGCTGAAGACGTCGCCCCCGCCGAACTCCATCATCTCCTCCGGGAAGAGACCGGAGTCCATGAGCTGGCGGAACGTCTCGCCGAAACTGACGTAGATGATCGGAAACAGCGCTCCCCAGACCGCGAGCCCGAGGCACACGATCAGGAGCTTCACCCCCTGGGCGCGCCACGTCCGGACGAACAGAGTGCGGCTCACGCCGGCACCTCTTCGGCGTCGTGATACAGCTCGAGGAAGGCCTCCTCGAGGTGGGCCGGCTCGATCGTCAGGTCGACGACCCGACAGTCACGGATCGCCGCGAGGAACGGCCCGACATCCCCTTCGAGCTGACAGGCGATCCGTCCATCGGCAACGACGAGGTCCGAGACGCCCGGAACGCCGTCGAGAACGGGCGGCGGACCGGCGATTCGCATCTCGACATTGCGTTTGCGCCGCGCCAGCAGCGCCTCGACGTCCTCGAGCGCGACGAGCCGGCCGCGGCGGACGATGGCCACACGATCGCAGACCCGTTCGACCTCGGACAGGACGTGCGACGAGAAGAAGATCGTCCGACCGGCCTTCTTGAGATCGTCGAGGATCGTGTAGAACGCCCGCTGCATCAACGGGTCGAGGCCCTCGGTCGGCTCGTCGAGAATCGCCAGCTCGGGATCGTGCTGGAGCGCCTGGATGATCCCGATCTTCTGGCGCATCCCGCGTGAGTAGTCGCGGACGAGGCGCCGGAGGGTGACCTGCGACATCTCGAGCCGCTCGCAAAGGTCGGCCCGCCGGACGGACTCGCGGCCCGTGAGCGCGCCGAGGTAGTCGAGGAGACTCTCGCCGGTCATCGTGTCGTAGAGGGCGATGCCGCCGGGCAGGTAGCCGATCCGGCGCCGGATGTCGACGCTGTCCCTGACGATGTCGAGGCCGAGCACGCCGGCCGCGCCGGCCGTCGGATGAAGGTAGCCGAGCAGCAATCGGATGAGGGTCGACTTGCCCGCTCCGTTCGGGCCGAGGAATCCGAAGATCTCGCCCTCCTGGACGGAAATCGACAGATTCTCGAGCGCCAGCACGCCGCTGGATCGAGCTCCGCGCCGAATTGGCCGCCGCTCCCCGCCGTAGCGCTTCGTCAGACCCATCGTCTCGATCGCCGTCATGTCTGCCAGCCTACCGCGCAACGGGTGGGGCCGGTCAGGCGCGCGGGGACGGCCGTGGATGGGGTTCCACGGCCGTCCGCGCAGGTTTCAGCGGGTGATGATGAACTGATCGATCGCGACCGGGCGGCCGCTTCCGATCACCTGGATTCGGAGGGTGTGCTGGCCCACGCTGGCCCACTTCTTGCCGAAGATGTTGACCTGCGGCTTGAACGTCGAGCGGCGCAGGTCGACCACGCCGATGACGACGCCGTCGATCGACACGCGGGCCTTCCCACGAGTCGACCCGACCGGGCCGATCCAGGCGACGCTCTTCGCATAGAACGAGTACGTCGCGGTTGCCCCGTCACGATCGGAATAGAGGACGCGGCCGTCCGAGTAGTTCCTGTATGACGCCGGGCGCCACCGTCCGGCGTAGCCGATGCCGGCGTTCGTTTCCTGGATCCAGCGCGTCGTCAATCCGCCTCCACCGGCCGGTGGTGGCGGTGGGGGCCGGCGGACGTCTTTGGCAGCTTCCTCGTTCGAGACGGCGTGGTAGATCTTCATGATCTTCGCGACATACGCTCTCGAGTAGCTGGACCAGCGCGCCGGATTGCGCTCGCTCGAGCCGGTCAGCCACCAATGGGCGACGGTCGGCCACCGACCGAGCCAGCGGTGGAGGTCGATGACCTTGCCGCGAGCAACCTTTTCCTGGTTCCTGGGCGTCTGCGGAGCGGTCGAGCTACCGACATAGCGCTTCGCCCAGCTGGGCCAGTTGGCCGGCATGATCTGGTACTTGCCGTAGGCGCCGCTCGACGAGTTCCTGGCGTAGTAGTTGCCTCCGGACTCGACCCGGCCCAGCGCGTACAGGAAGCGGTTGATCCCGGAGGGTGCCGCGGCCGAGGTGGCCGCAGCCGGGATGATGGACACGACGATCGCCGCGCCGATGAGCGCAACGGAGACCGCACGACGGCGGCCGACAGCTTCTGGCAATGGTGCTCCTTCCTACCGGGACGGCGCGGTGAGCACGCCGAGCGATGGAGAACGCGGACGGAGAGCAAGCAGGTCGCTCGGAACACGGTGAGCGCGTTCGCGGGCGGTGGGGCTCTCCGGCGGCAGACGTTCTTCGGTTCTACCCCGCGGACTCGGCCGCGGCGGCGCCTGAGGTAACGCCAACCATACGTTGCCTGTCCATCCCCAAAATGCATCAGGACTCATCGCGCGCTGCACGAAGCATGCACGCCGACTTACCTGCGGAGCCCCTCCAGGAACCGGGCGGTTCGATCGAGCGCGTCGTCGAGGACGGGTTTGAGCGTGTGGCCGAGGCCCGGATAGGTCACGAGTTCGGCGTCGCGAAGCTGCGGTACCGCTGCTCGGAGGAGTTCGATTCGGGCGAATGGATCCGCCTCGCCCTGGAGGATGAGTACCGGGCAGCGGATCGCCGGCCAATGGCTCGTGCGCTCGGCGGCCTTGTCGGGCGCGCCCGGCGCGTGGAGCGGATAGCTGAAGAAGACGAGGCCGGCGTAGTCGGTATCCGGCTCGGCGGCGGCAAGACTGGCCACGCGGCCGCCGTAGGACTGGCCACCGACGGCGATGGGTACCCCGTCCGGTCCAGCCCGGTCCGGGACGATCGCGCGCAGCGCGACGACGGCCGCCTCGGCCTTCTTGAGCGGCAGATCGATCGCTTCGGCATCGATCCCCCGGCGCACGAGGCCCTCGACATGCGCCTTCATGCTGGCCGCGTTGCCACTCGCGCCATGACCGACGAAGAAGCGAATCGCCATCGGGCACAGAGTAAGCTGTGGTCGACCCCGATGCGTGCCCTCGATGGGCAACCCGCACGAGGACGACGTCCTGCCTGACCATCGCCACCGCCGTCGCTATGCGCTCCTTCCGGCCGTGATCGGCCTTGTGTCGCTCCTCCTCGCGCCGGTCGGCGCCGCCGCCGGCGACCGGACGGTGATCGTCGTGGGCACGCCCCCCGAGACGACGTTCTACGGGCGCGGCTGGGGGCACGGCGTCGGGATGTCGCAGCACGGGGCACGAGGCCGAGCGATCGCCGGCCAGACGACGGCCCAGATCCTTGCGCACTACTACATCGGAACGACGCTCGGGTCGATCGATCCGGCGACTCCAATTCGCGTCCTCATCCTGACCGACTTCGCGGCCACGGCCGGCAAGCCGGCGATCCTCCACGGACGCGGCGGCAGGTGGACGATCGACGGCGTGGCCGGCTCGTTTCCGGTCAACGCGAAGCTGACGCTCGCCCCGACGGCGCCGGGCGCGACGACATGGGCGCTCCGGGTGTTCTCCGCGGGCGGCTCGCGGCTCCACGCATCGACGCGCAGCGGCTCGTTCGCCGTCAGGCCCGCCGTCGCAGCATCACGCCTCCAGCTCGACTCCAAGCCGTCGTCGTACGACACCTATCGAGGCCTGCTGCGCATCTACCTGTCGACGACGGTCAAGGTCGTCAATGAGCTCGGCCTGGATGCCTATCTCGGCGGCGTCGTGCCGGCCGAGATGCCCTCGAGCTGGGCGGCCGAGGCGCTCAAGGCCCAGTCGATCGCCGCCCGTTCATACGCGGCTCGGCGTCTCCGGCCCGGCGAGTCCACGTACGACGTCTTCGACGACACGCGTTCGCAGGTCTATCGCGGCGTCGAGGGCGAGGCGGCCTCGACGAACGCGGCGATTGCCGCGACGTCCGGGACGGTCCTCAAGAGCGGATCGTCGATCGCCAATACCCTCTTCCACTCGACCGGCGGCGGCGCGACCGAGCACAACGAGAACGTCTTCGTGTCGCCGACCGGAAAGATCATCGCGGGTCCGGTGAGCTACCTTCGTGGCTCGCCCGACCGAGCTCCGAACGGAACGTCCTACGATGCCGGCGCGCCGCTCGCGACCTGGAAGACGGCTCCGTACACCCGCGATGAGCTCTCGGCGATGTTCGCCGCGGACCCGCGAACAAACGTCGGGCCGAACATCCGCCTCGATCTCTCGAGGCGGGGCGTGTCGGGCCGGCTGATCAGCGTGACGCTCTTTGGCGACGCCGGCTCGAAGACGGTCTCCGGCGAGGTCTTCCGTGCCGTGTTCAACGCCGGTACACCGCCGTCGGCTCCGGACCTCCGCAGCACGCTGTTCGCCACGTCGCCGATCCCGTAGGGCAGCTTCGGCTATCGTCGGCCGATGATCGACACTTCCGCACCCCGCTGTGAGTGGGCGGGTTCTGATGCGCTCATGACGGCGTACCACGACGACGAGTGGGGCACGCCCGTCCACGATGACGTCGAGCTGTTCGAGCGGTTCGCCCTCGAGTCGTTTCAGGCGGGCCTCTCCTGGTCGACGATCCTCCGCAAGCGCGACGGGTTCAGGGCTGCCTTCGACGGGTTCGTTCCGTCCGTCGTGGCTGCGTACGACGACGCGGATCGCGCGCGGCTGATGGCGGATGCGGGGATCGTCCGCAATCGGGCCAAGATCGACGCGACGATCGGCAACGCGGCGGGGCTGCTGGCGACGGCGGCCGAGTTCGGCTCGTTCGACCGATACCTCGCGACGATGATCCCGCCTCCACCGCGCCGCCTGCCGTCGGGGACCGTGATGGGCGAGATCCCTTCGACGACGCCCGCCTCGGACGCGCTCTCGGCCGATCTCCGCGCGCGGGGATTTCGGTTCGTCGGCTCGACGAGCGTCTACGCGTTCATGCAGAGCGTCGGGCTGGTCGACGATCACCTTCCGGGGTGCTTCCGCTACCAGGGATGAGGCGGTCGTCCGTTTCGACGACATTTGCGTCTACGCGCGAGTATCGGACCGGCCGGAACGTGGATTCGGCCGAATTGTTGCGTCACACGGCAAAGAACGATCGATATGCGCTCGAATCGGTCGTTCTGTTGTGCACGACGAACACGTGCGACCAGTTCTTGACGAGTGGCGTCGCGTACGTGCGCCACACGCGAATCATGACCGCGTGGAGGTCGTGACACGCTAGCTGTCACGGCGAGGGCCCAGGCTCCGGCCATGATCTTCATCGAATGCGCCTGGTGCGAGACGGAGGTGGCCGTGGACGGCCTCGACGCGACGAGCGTCGAGTGCCCGGACTGCAACGTCACCGTCGAGTTCGCCCAGGACGACCCGCACACCATCTCGATCGCGGCCTGAGGCGCGCTCCCCGCGCCCCGAGGGCGCGACTGAGCGCACCAATCGCCGGCTCACCCTCCGGGACGCTTCGTGCCGCGCCCGGTGGGGACGGCGAAGCTGACGCGATGAGCAACACGGCAGTCCGGAGCCCGATCCACGCGGCCCAGGAACGGATCGGTGGAACCTTCGACGACTGGGACGGCTGGCTCTGGACGACCGGCTTCGGCGATCGTGACGGCGAATACCGGGCGGTCCGCGAAGACGTCGGTGCCTGGGACGTGTCGGCGCTCATCAAGTGGGACTTCCGCGGCCCGGACGCTCTCGTCGCCGCCGATCGCCTCCTGACGAACGACGTCCTCGGGTTGGCCGACGGCCAGGTCCGATACGGGGCGATGGTCGACGCCGACGGGCTCTTCGTCGACGACGGGACCGTCTACCGGTTCGCTTCCGACCATGCCTGGGTGATGACGAATCTCCTCGACATGGACGAGCACTTCGCATCCGTCAGCGAGGGTCTCGACGTCGCGATCGAGTGCATCGTCCACGACCTGCCGCTGATCTCGATCCAGGGACCGCGCTCGCGCGACCTGCTGGCCGAGCTGGCACCCGATTCCGGCCTCGATCGGCTCGGCTACTTCCGCTTCACGACCGAGCCGGTCAACATCGACGGCGTTCCCGCCTGGGTCAGCCGAACGGGAGTCACCGGCGAGCTCGGCTACGAGCTGTTCTGCGGCCCGGCCGTCGCAGAGGCGCTCTGGGGGGTGCTGACGGCGCCAGGTCGAGCCCGGCCGGTCGGATTCGACGCGATCGACGTCCTGCGGATCGAGGCAGGCATCGTCCTGCCGGGCTACGACTACACGCCCGGCGAGAGCACGCCCTACGACGTCTCGTTCGATCGGCTCGTCAAGCTCGACGGACGCGACTTCCTGGGTCGCGACGCCCTCGCCAGGATCGCCGCGAACCCGCCCCGGCGGCTCGTCGGGCTGCGGATCGAGGGCGGCGAGCTACCCGAGGCTGGCGCCGAGATCCGACGCGACGGCCGGCCGGTCGGGACCGTCACCTCGCCGACGGATTCGCCGGCCTTCGGCCCGATCGCGCTCGGCGTGGTCTCCTCGGCCGACGCCGCTCCTGGCGCCGTCGAGGTCGCGGTCGGGGATGGGCATGCCGGCGCGGCGCAGGCCGCCCCGGCGATCTATGACCCGGAGAAGCGCCGCCCGCGCGGCTGAGCCGGGGGACTCCCCTGCTGACGCGCGGCTTGCACTCAGGCAGCCGGGTCGCTGAAGCGCCTGGCGTTGCCCATCTGGGGCCAGACCCGAGCCTGGGTGTTCGCGAGCATCTGGCGGACGTGGTTGCGGTCGTGATGGACCCACTCGGAGGCAAGATCCGCGACCGTGAGGCGACCCACCCTGGCGTGCGTCCCGGCCCGGCCGAGATCCGCGGGCGTCAGCCTCCCGACGAGACCGACACTGTCCTCACGAATGGCGAGGAACTCGACGAGGAGTGCCTCCGGGTCACGATCGCAGTCGTGTCGGGCGGCCGCGACCGCCTGCTGGTCCCAGCCCTCGAAGCTGGGCTCCGTCTCTTCAAGGATCGTTCGGATGCGGCCGTTGAAGCCGCGCCGCTCCGCCTCGAGGATGTGCCCGAGCACCTCGTTGGCACACCATTCGCCGGGGGCGGGGTGCCAGCGCGCGGCGTCGCCGAGTCCCCGCATCTCGCCCGCGATCGTGGTCGCCGTTGCGGCGAGGAGGAGCGAGAGGGCCGCCGGCGACAGCGGCCCGTCCACCGGGTTCGTCGCGCCGCCGCGGGTTAGATCGGTCGTCATGCAGGCACCTCCGTGGCGGGCGACGCCGCGACGGCTGACGGCGGCAGGACCGGCAGAGAGCGGCCGCCTTCGGCCAGCCAGCAGGCAGCCGACTGGCCGCCCCCGACGTCGAACAGCGGCGGCTCCTCGACCCGGCACCGGTCAAAGACGTACGGACAGCGCGGATTGAACCGGCAGCCGGCCGGGACGTGGGCGGCATCCGGCGTCTCGCCGACGAGAATCGTCCGCTTGGCTCGCTGGCCGGGCGTCGGCGGCTCCGGGGTGGGCGAGACGGAGACGAGGGCCTGCGTGTACGGGTTGTGGGGCGATCGGATGACCTGCTCCGCCGGCCCGATCTCCATGATCTTCCCGAGGTACATGACGGCGATCCGATCTGCGATCACCCAGGCGAGCGAGAGATCGTGGGTGATGAACAGGTACGTGAGTCCGCGCTCCGCCCGAAGGTCGAGCATCAGCCGGAGCAGCTCGGTCCGGATCGAGACGTCGAGCATCGAGACGGGCTCGTCGGCGACGATCAGCTCGGGACCCATGACGAGCGCACCGGCGATCACGACGCGCTGGCGCTGGCCCCCGGAGAGCTCGTGGGGGAAGCGCCGGGCGAAGTCGGCGGCCGGCCGCAGACCGGCCGCTTCGAGCGACTCAAGGACCAGCTGCGCCCGCTCCGTTCGCGATCCTCCGAGGTGATTGACGATCAACGGCTCCATGACGAAGTCCCCGATCGTGTGTTTCGGGTTCAACGTCTCGTAGGGGTCCTGGAAGATGATCTGCACTCGACGTCGGTAGTCACGCAACTCGCTTGTGCTGCGGAGCGAGCTCACATCGCGACCTTCGAACTCGATCGATCCGGCGGTCTGCTGAGTCAGCTTCACGACGACGCGACCGGTCGTCGTCTTGCCGCTGCCTGACTCGCCGACGAGGGCCAGGACTTCGCCTCGGCGAAGGGTCAGGTCGATCCCGTCGACCGCCCGGACGACGGCGACGGGACGACGCATGAGCGAATCGATGAGGCCGCCGCGGATCGGGAAATGGACCTCGAGCCCTGACAGGCTGAGGATGTCGTCGGTCATCCCGCGTCCTCGTCGAAGTCTGCGATCGCAGTCACATCCGGCGCCGGCGGACCCACCTCGCTCACGGTCGGTCCGATCGCGTCGGGCGGCGGGATCGTCACCGGAACGCCGTCGCTGCCCTCGGGATAGAGGTGACAGGCGACGCGGACGCCGTCGAACGTCACCTCGGGGGGCATCACCTCGCTGCAGACCGCCATCGCGAACTGGCAGCGCGGCGTGAACGGGCAGCCCACGAGGGGATGACGGAGATCAGGCGGCGAGCCGGGAATGACATCGAGCGTCCGGCGGTCGGCGTGGATATTCGGGAAGGCGGACAGGAGCTTCTGCGTATACGGGTGACGTGGTCGCCGAAAGATTTCGTCGACGGAGCCCTCCTCGGCGACCTTGCCCGCGTACATGATCAGGACCCGGTCGCAGGTCTCCGCGATCACCGACAGGTCATGGGTGATGAGGATGAGCGAGAGCCCGAGGTCGTGGCGCAGTCGCTCGAGCAGCTCGAGGATCTGGGCCTGGACCATCACGTCGAGAGCGGTCGTCGGCTCGTCGCCGATGACGATCGCCGGATCGCAGGCGAGGGCCATCGCGATCATCGCCCGCTGCCGCATCCCGCCCGACAGCTGGTGCGGGTAGGCCTTCGCCCGCTTTCGTGGCATTCCGACGAGTTCCAGCAGGTCGGCGGCCTTCTTCCGGGCCGCCTTCTCGTCGACTCCGAGTCGCTGCACCATCGGCTCGGCGATCTGGTCGCCGACCCGACGGACAGGATTCAGAGCATTCATGGCGCCCTGGAACACGATGCTGATCTCACGCCAGCGGTATCGGCGGAGCGCCACCTCCGACTTCTGCGCGAGGTCGATCCCGTAGAGCCGAATCGAGCCGCGCGCGATCTTCCCGTTCGCCGGGAGCAGGCCGACGAGCGCGAGGGCCGACGTCGTCTTGCCGCAGCCGGACTCGCCGGCGATCCCGAGCGCTTCGCCGTTCGCGAGCCCGAAACTGACGCCGCTGACGGCGTGGAGCGTCCCGCTCTCCATCGTGTACTCGACGGCGAGATCCTCGACGACGAGGAGCGGCGCCCCGGCCACCGCCTGCTTCGGCAGCGTTCGGTCAGGGCCGGCGGTGGCGGTCATCGGCGGCCCGAGCCCCGAGGATTGAGGATGTCATCGAGGGCGTTACCGACGAGCGTGAACCCGAGGATGACGAGCACCACGCAGGCAGCGGGCGGCGCGATCAACCACCACGCACCCAGGCCGGCCGCGCCGGTCGACTGGGCGGCGTTCAGGAGCTGGCCCCAGGACGGCTGGAACGGATCGCCCAGGCCGATGAACGAGAGGGTGGTCTCGGTGAAGACGGCGAGCGAGAAGGTGAGAACCGTGTTCGCGACGATGAGGTTCATGACATTCGGCAGGATGTGACGCCGCATGATCCGACCGGATCCGGTGCCAATGACCCTCGCCCGATCGACGAACATCCGCTCGCGGACCGACAACACCTGGGATCGGATGATCCGGGCGGTCGCCGACCAGCTCGTCAGGCCGATGACGATGACGATGACGATGAGGGTCGCCTTGATCCCGAGGATCTGCGCGTCGACGCCGATCACATCGAGGATGATCGGGGCGAGGATCACCGCCAGGACGAACGTGGGCAAGACGAGAAAGAAGTCCGTCACGCGCATGAGCAGGCCGTCGATCCGACCGCCGCGAAAGCCCGCCACGATCCCGATCGACGCGCCGAGGAGAATCGTCATCAACGTCGCCAGCAGGCCGATCACCATCGAGACCCGCGCCCCGTGGATTGTCAGGTTCAACATGTCGCGCCCGAGGCGGTCCGTTCCAAAGATGTGGTCGGAGCTGGGTGGACTGAGCGGGGGGCCCGATGCCGTGGTGGCGGTCTCGAGCGGGCCGACGAAGAAGCTCGGGATGAGGGCGAGGACCGTGAAGACGATCAGGATCGCAAACCCGAAGGCGCCGTCGCCGCGCCGCAGGAAGCGGCGAGCGAAGCGGCCCGACTCGCGGAGCCGCCCCGAACGATCGCGGTCGACCCGCAGCGCCGTTGCATTCGTGCTCATGCCCGGACCCGCGGATCGAGGTACGAATAGAGGACGTCGGCCGCGAGATTGAACAGGACGACGGAGACCGACAGCAGCAGGAACACGCCCTGGAGGACCGGGTAGTCGCGCGCGGCCAGGGCGTCGTACGTGAGGGTCCCGAGACCCGGCCAGCTGAAGACGATCTCGGCCGTCAGCGTCCCTGCCACGACGTACCCGAGGTTGATCGCGATGATCGTCACGGTCGGCAAGAGCGCGTTGGGGAAGACGTGGCTGCGCAGGATCCGGCGGGGCTGGAGACCCTCGGCCCGGGCGGTCATCACGTAGTCCTCGCCGCGCGTCTCGATGATCGAGGAGCGCATGAGGATGGAGTACCCGCCGATCAGGCCCAGGGCGACCGTGGTCAGCGGCAGCACGAGGTGATGACCGACGTCGGCGATCGCCTCGAAGATGTTGTCGTAACGCATGCCGGGGGTGCTCATCCCGGACGTCGGGAACCAGCCGAGGCCGGCGGCGAAGATGATGATCAGGGGCATGCCGATGACGAAGTACGGCATCGAGTACAGGATGAGGCTGGCCCCATTGCCGAGCCGGTCCCCCAGGCTCCCGCGTTTCCAGCCCGCGTAGGCGCCCAGCGCCAGGCCGACGATGATCGCGACGAGCTCGGCGAGCCCGACGAGCAGGAGTGTCGGCCAGAGTCGACTGATGATCACCTCTGTGACCGGCTGGCCTCGGAACTTGAACGAATAGCCGAGGTCGCCAGTCAGGGTCGAGCCTGCGAATCTGACGAACTGCTCGTACAGGGGTTTGTCGAGGCCCCATCGCTCGCGGGCCGCGGCGATCGTTTCGGCCGTCAGGTTGGGGTTGCGGAGCAGGACTCGCTCCGGCGAGCCCGGCATGAGGCGGAAGAGCAGGAAATTCAGGATGACGATGAGGACGATCGACGTCAGTGCCTGGATAACGCGGCGGCCGAGGAAGCTGCCCCGCATCTCAGGCCCGCCTCAGGGGCGCGGGAGGGCCGCGCGGCGGCCTTCCCACGCGCCCGATGCGCGGCCCGGTCGAGACGTCGTGATCACTCCTCTTCGACGGTATTGCCTCGCCGGCGGGCCAGGAGCAGGCCTCCCGCCACGACCAAGAGAAGGACAACGGCGCCACCAAGGATGAGCGGCGTGTTGTCGCCGGAGCCTCCGGTCGGCGAACCGCTGCCTGACGGCGCCGGCGAGGCCGCACCCGACGCGCCGGGCGCCGCGCTGGCGGACGGGCTCGGGGCCACCGTTGTCACGTCCTTGAGGGCCGAGTAGCCGATCGTGCCGTACGTGAACAGCGGCGTGCCGTTCGCGGTCGGCTGCTTTGCCCAGCCCGCAAACTTGTCGTCCCGGTAGGCGTGCAGCTCGCTGTCGTAGTAGAGGATGTGGTACGGCGCCTGCGTGTAGAACATCTCCTGCATCTCGGCGAGGAGGGCCTTGCGCTCCTCGACCGAAGGGGCAACGTTCTGCTCCTCGAAGAGCCGGTCGTAGTCCTCGTCGCACCAGTTGCTGTCCGACGAGCTGCCGATCGCATCGCAGGTGAAGATGTCGAGCAGAGCGTTCGGGTCGGGGTTGCCCGCCCACGACCAGATGAACAGGTCGTAGTCGGCCTTGTTGGCTGCCCCGCCGGCCTCCGGCGGCAGCATCAGGTCGATGAGCGTGTCGCTGTCGAGCACCTGGGGCGTCACGGTGATCCCGAGCTGACCCCACCAGTCCTGGATGAACTGGGCGACGTCGGGATACGAGTCATCCGAGTCCGGCATCACCAGCGACAGGGTGATCGGATTGCCCTCCTTGTCGAGCCGGCGGTTCGACGAGTCGAGGACGTAGCCGGCGGTCTCGAGCTTCTGCCCTGCAAGGGCGAGGTCGAACGTGCGCACGGTCGCAGGATCGACGTGCCACTGGCCGAGCACCGGCGGCACCTGGGTCGTCCCGATGGTGCCGTACCCGCCGAGGATTCGGTCGAGGAGCTCATCCTTGTCGACCGCGTATCCAAGGGCGTCGCGGAAGGCCGGGTCGAGCAGCGCAGGCGTGGATGGCCCGCCATCGGGGATCGTCTTGCCGGTGCCTGACCCGTATGCGTTGAACCCCAGCTCGGTCCAGCCGTTTGACGTCCCCTCGACCGTGACGATGTGCTCCTCGGTCTGGAGGGCATCGAACTGATCGCTGTTCACGGCGCGGGCGTAGTCGATCTCGCCGGCCAGCAGCGCCTGGACCATCGTGTCGGCGTTGGCGAAGAAGCGGATGATGACCTCCGCAGCGTCGCCCTTCTCTCCCCAGTACGACTCATTGCGCTCGAAGCGGACGTACTCGCCGGTCTTCCACTCGGCGAGCTGGTAAGGGCCGGTCCCGACGAGCGGCGCGGCGAACGGTGTCTCCTCGGCGTTACCGATGTTCTCCCAGGTCTTGCCCTCGAAGATGTGCTTCGGAAGAATCGGGATGTAGGTCTGGAGGATTCGCGTCGACGCGTCCTCCGTCGAGATGATCATCGTCGTGGCATCGGGGCAATCAACCGCGGTCGCGCCGGCGTCCTTCAGGGACGGGTCGATGTAGCCGATCCCGACATTGCCCTCGGCGGCGATCGCGTCGAGATTGAGCTGGAACGAGAAGCAGGCGTCCTCGGCAGTGGCGGGCTCGCCATCCGACCAGGTCATCCCCTCGCGGATCTTGAATTCCCACGACTTGCCGTCGCTTGCCCGCTCCCACGATTCGGCGAAGCCCGGCCACGGCTCGAGATCCGGCCCGAAGTTGACGAGCAGGTCGTACGTCAGCAGAAACGTGTCGTAGCCCGTGACGAGCGCCGTGTCATACGGATTGGTGGAGTCGAGCTCCTGCGTGGTTCCGACGTTCAGCACGAGATCGTCGGCGGCAGCCGCCGGCATGGCCGCAGCGGGCAGGATCGACGACAGCGCGAGCGAGAGCGCGAGCGTTGCCCGAACAGCCCGAGCACGGGAGCGAAGGCGCATCAGAAATCCTCCTCGTCACGCCGAGAGCGGTCTCGTCCGGCTGGCCCCGCCCAGCCCCGCCATGACTCCACGTGAGTGGCCGGGAGCATCCCACACGGACCCCGGCACGGGCAACCATGAACCGTACCGTGCGTCAGTCGGCGGTCACCACCTCGTCCACGACGAGCGTGCCCGCGTCGGCGTCGAGCGTCGCCAGTGCACCGAGCGGCACCGTCGCGTGGTGCTTTCCGTGGCCGACCGGCAGCCCGAAGATCAACGGCACGCCGAGCGGGGCAAGGACATCCTCGATGATGTCCTCGGTCGAGAGCTCGGCGATGCCGCCCGACCATTTCGTCGTGATGTCGCCGACGACGATCCCGGCGACCCCGTCCAGCGTGCCGGCGTTCCGAAGCTGCGTCAGGATCCCGTCGAGCACGTAGCCCTCGTTGTCGATCTCCTCGAGGACGACGATCCGACCGCGGAAGTCGGGCTGAAGCCGTGTTCCGATTGCCGAGCTGAGAAGTCCAGCACATCCGCCGGCCAGGCGACCGGTTGCGCGCCCGCCGACGATCGTCCGAACGTATGGGTCGTCCGGGTTCGGTCCGATCGGCCCGAACGGCTCGTCGCTGAAGAGCGCCCGGTGGAGGCTCTGCTTCGAGAACTCGCTCACCTCGGCTGCTCCGATCCCCGACGCGCCGTTCGAGTAGAACGAGACGACGTTCCCCCACCGCGAGGCGGCGAGGTGCAGGGTCGTCAGGTCGCTGTAGCCGCAGACCGCCTTCGGGTTGGCGGCGAAGAGCTCCTCGTCGAGGAGCGGGATCAGGCGGGGCATCCCGTAGCCGCCCTGGAGGCAGACGATCGCCGCGATCTCCGGGTCGGCCAGCATCGCGTGGAGATCGGCCGCCCGGTCCTCGTCGCGGCCGGCCATGTAGCCATGGCGATCGTTGATGTGGTCGCCGAGCCGGACCGTCAGCCCCCAGGCCTCCAGCGCGGCCACGCCGCGGAGGAGCTCGCTGCGGTTCTCCCAGGAGCCGGCCGGGGCGACGACCCCGACGGTATCGCCCTCGCGCAGGCGTCGGGGCTTTCGCGGTGCGTCGGATGGGTCAGTCACGGTCAACTCATACCATGAAGCTCGTCGCGGGATTCGCCTCGAGCAGGATCGGCCGGTCGATGCTGAACCGCTCGATCTCGCCCGCGGACGGGGTCCCGCCGTCTGCGACGAGCTCGGCAATGATGCGGCCGAAGAGCGACGCGAACTTGAACGCATGGGCCGCACCTAGCGCGACGACGACGTTCGGGTGGTCCGGCAGCCGATCGAGGACGAAGTCGCGATCCGGCGTCAGGGTGTAGAGACACGTCTTCGTGTAGATCGGTGGTCCGAGGTGACCCGGCAGGTGCGTGGCCAGGAACTCCTCCAGGCGCCCGAACGCGGTCTCGTCTCGGTCGAACGTCCGGGTCGCCGGTGTCGTCGGCTCCCCGCCGACATCCTGGGCGGCCTTCGGGCCGGGTTCGCCGTAGGTCGGGAAGCCGTAGAAGCACGGATCGTCCATCCAGATCCAGATCGGGAATTGGTCGGGCGCGAACGCGCCGGGATCGGGGCAGGCGAAGTAGGTGACCTGCTCCTTCGTGATCGTCAGCGGGAGCTGCCGGTCGAGGTGGGCGAGCAGGTCGTTCGTCCAGGCGTCGACGGCGAGGACGACGTGGCCCGCGCGATGGACGGTGCCGTCGACCGTCTCGACCTCGACCTCGCCGCCGACGTCGCGAAGCCCGACGACCTGTGCCTGGTCGCGGAGCGTTGCCCCGTGCTCCCGGGCGAGGCGCTGGTGCGCGGCATTGGCTCGGATCGGGTCCGCTAGGCCTGATTGCGCCTGGTAGAGGCCGTGATGCTCGTCCCCGAGTCGCCACTGCGGCCAGCGCCGCATGATCTCGCCCGCGTCGAGGTGCTCGAACGGGACGCCCTCGGCCGCCATCGACGACGTGTAGTCGTCGAGCGGGATCGCGGCGTCGCGCGGTGCGACGTCGAGGCCGCCGGTCGTCGTGACGATCGTGGTCCCGGAAGCAGCCTCAACCTCGGCCCAGGTCTCGTAGGCCCGCCGCGCCAGCCGAACGTAGTCCGGCCGGTGATACGAGAGCCGGATGATCCGGCTGTGGTCCTGGCTCGCGCCGTTCTCGTGTCCGAGCCGGAATTGTTCGAGCCCGAGGACGCCGTCGCCGAACCGCCGGCTCAGCCAGTACGCCGCCCCCGAGCCGATCGCCCCGAGCCCCACCACGATCGCATCCCAGTCGGTGCGCATGTGCGGCATCCTAGGGAGTTTGACGTGCGCAGTGATATGCGCAATCATCTGCGCATGAACGTGCCGACCAACCTGCTGCTGCCCAAGGATCTCGTGGACGAGGTCGATCACTTCGCCGGCCCGCGCGGGCGGAGCCGCTACGTGGCGGAGGCACTTCGTGCGAGGCTGAAGCGAGATCGGCTCAAGGAAGCGATCGAGCAGACCGCCGGTGCCTGGTCCGCGAGCGACTACCCGGAGTTCGCCACTTCGGAGATGGTGGTTGACTGGGTGCGAGCGCGCCGAGCGGAGGTGACGGACGCGGGACCGGAAGCCTGACCGTGCGGTATCTGCTCGATACGACGTTCGTGATCGATCACCTTCGGGGCGACCCGCTCGCGGTCGCGCGACTCGCCGCCATGGTCGAAAACGGCGACGAGCCATTTGTGTGCGATGTCGTCGCCTGCGAGGCATGGGCCGGCGCGCACGACGATACGGATCACGACCTCGTGGCGCTGCTCAGGTTCGTCGAGTTCGTCCAGGCTGGGCCGGAACAGGCACGGCGAGCAGGCCGCTGGCGAGCGGACGCCCGTCGACGAGGATGGACGCTCAGCGCTCCGGACGCGCTGATCGCGGCATCGGCCGAGGCACTCGACGCTGCGGTCCTTACGAGGAACCTCCGTGATTTCGCACTGACGTCAGCGCGAGTCGAGCCCTACTGACCGGCGCTCCCGGCGAGCCTCGCGAGCGCCACCCGCTGGAGGCCGATGATCGACATCGCGTCGGTGATCCGTCCGTCGAGCGTCATCGCGAGGGCCTCGTCGAACGGCAGCCAGCGCGTCTCGAGCTCCTCGGTCGGTTCCGGGTCGGCCGCGCCGTGCGTCACGATCGTCGCGAGGTACAGGATTGCCACTTCGTCGCTGACGGAGTTCGAAAGGTGACACCGGGCGAGCTCGATCCATTCGGCGGCCTCGACGCCGGTCTCCTCTCGCAGTTCTCGGCGGATGCCGTCGAGCGGCGCCTCGGCGGGCGCCACTCCGCCCTCCGGGATCTCCCATGACCAGGTGTCGAGCGTGTAGCGGTGCTGCCCGACCAGCAGGACGCGATCGTGCTCGTCGAGGACGACGACGCCGGCGGCGAGGTTCGCGAAGTGGATCACCCCGTAGATGCCGGGCCCGCCATCCGGCCGCGTCACCTCGTCGTCCCAGACGGTGATCCAGGCATTGTCATACGCCGTGCGGCGCGACCGCCGGATCCAGGGCCCGACCTGAACCGGGGACGCTTCCGGGACGGATCCCGACTGGGTGCTCGACCCCGCCTCGGACCCGGCCGTCGGCTCGGAGGTGTTCACGACGCGCATGGTCGCACGGCGCGGTCGGCGCCGCGCGGGCAAATCCGGCGCTCGTATCCTTGTCGGGATGCCCTCCTCATCGATCGATCCCGAGGTCAGCCGGCCTGCGAGCCAGCCGCGCCACGGGGTCGCTGCCCTGTACGACGTTCGGATTCCGGTAAACGACGGACTCGAGCTGTCGGCGAACCTCTGGCTGCCACAGCCCAGACCCGACGCACCGGATGAGCGCTTCCCGGCCATTCTCGAGGTGATCCCCTACCGGAAGGACGATTGGCGGCTCGCGAGCGACATGGCGCGCGGGGAGTGGCTGGCGGCGCGCGGCTTCGCCCTGTGCCGGCTCGACGTTCGCGGCACCGGCTCGTCGCCGGGGATCGCGCTCGACGAGTACACGCCCCGCGAGACCCAGGACGGCTACGACGCCGTCGAGTGGCTCGCCGCCCAGCCGTGGTGCAACGGCAACGTCGGCATGTGGGGCATCTCGTACGGCGGCTTCACCTCGATCCAGGTCGCGATGCTCCGGCCACCGCACCTCAAGGCGATCGTGCCGGTGATGGCCACCGACGACCGCTACACGGACGACGTCCACTACATCGGCGGCTGCGTGACCGTGTCGGAGCTGAGCCAGTACGCGGTCAGCATGGTCGGCATGAACGCCATGCCGCCGAAGGCGGAGTATCGCGGCGCGGCCTGGGCCGACGAATGGCGCGAGCGGCTCGAGAAGACGCCGATCTGGCTGTTCGAATGGCTCCGCCAGCAGCATGACGGCCCGTACTGGCGCCAGGGCTCGCTGGCGCCGGAATACGGCGCCATCGAGGCGGCGATGTTCCTGATCGGCGGCTGGATGGACTCCTATGTCGATCCGGTCCTCCGGATGCAGGAGCGGTGCACAGCGCCGCGGCGGTCGCTCATCGGGAACTGGGTCCATTCGCTGCCCGACGACGCCTACCCGGGCCCCAACCTCGACTGGCACCACGAGATGGTCCGGTTCTTCGACCACTGGCTGAAGGGGATCGACAACGGCGTCATGGACGAACCGGGCCTCGTCTTCTACCAGCGTGAATACGCCGAACCCGAGCCGTTCCCGGCGGGTTGGCCGGGCCGCTGGCGCGCCGAGGCGTCGCTCCCCGCGGCCGGCGCCGGGGAATGGGCCCTCAGGCTGACGCCGGGCGATCTGCCGCTCGTTGGCGGTCTGGCCGAGGCGGGGGCCGAGGCGGGGCCGCCGGCGATCGAGCGCTTCCGCCATCGCCCGACCTCCGGAACCCGGGCGGCGCTGTCGTGGGGGGCCGGCGGCGCCCCGAACGGCCTCGCCCGCGACCTGCGGCCGGACGAGTCGCTCAACCCGACGTTCACGAGCGAGCCGATCCAGCAGCCAATCGACATCCTCGGCTTCCCGGTGGCAGTCCTCGCCTGGGAATCGAGCGCTCCGATCGCCACCGCCGTCGTCCGGCTCATGGACGTCGCCCCCGACGGCACCAGTTCGCAGGTCACGGCCGGCATCCTCAACCTGACCCACCGCGAGTCCCACGCGGCTCCGTCGCCCCTCGAGCCGGGCGTGGTCACGGAGGTCCGGATCCCGATGCGCGCCGCCGGCTACCGATTCCTCGCCGGCCACCGGATCCGGCTTTCGGTTGCGTCCGCATACTGGCCGGTCATCTGGCCGTCCCCGTTCAGTGCCGAGTACGTGCTTCATCTCGGCGGCGAGGCCGACTCGCGGCTCATCCTCCCGACGATCCCGGTCGGCGATGGGTCGCTCCCGGTGCCGCCGTTCAAGACGACGCCGGCCGGGCTGCGCGTACTGGGATCGTCGACCGACGAGCCGTCGACCTGGCGCGTCACGGACGACGTGATCCAGGGGACCGTGACCGTGAGTACCAGCGAATTCGGCGAATCGGTGATGCCCGACGGGAAGTCGAGCCTCTACACGGGCGAGCGACTCGAGATGACGGCCGCGGACGCCGACCCGGCCCACGCCCGGATGCACAACGAGGTCGTCTACCGCGTCCGTGATCGGGGCGCCGAGATCCTGATCGAGGCGTCCGGGACGATCAGCAGCACCGAGACGGACTTCCACATGAATGTCGGCCTGCGGGTGACGCTCGACGGCGCGCCATTCTTCGAGCGTGGCTGGCTCGAAACCATCCCCCGCCGCCTCGTCTGAGCTGGCGAGGTCGCGTGAACAGTCCCCGTCAACTCGCGACCGAGCCGCCGGCCGGCGAGTCCTCCGGCACGGGTGTGGCGGCGGCGGCCCTCGCGGTTGCCGGCTGGCTGCTCCTGATGGTCTCGGTGCCGATCGCGATCTTCCTGACGTGGTGGGGTGACTGCTTCGAGGACACGTGTCCGAGCGCGTCGGATCTCGATCGAGCGGTCTACATGTTCGACTTCGCCGCCTGGCTCGTCCTCCCGGCGATCGCCTTTGGTGCGTACCGAGGCTGGCGGCCGGCGGCGGTCGGCCTGCTGGTGATCGCCATCGTCCTCGTCGGCCAGGTGGTCGCGGCGATCCTCGGTGCACGCGGCTTCCAGTCCTTCGCGATCCTCCTCCCGGCCGCGGCGCTGATCGCCGCGGCGGGAGTCATCGCTCTTCGGCCGTCGCTGGGATCTGGCGCCGCCGACGCGTCCGCGTCGCGAACCGGCCTGATCGGCCTTGCGGTCCTGTCGATCGTCGTCGTGGCGATCGCCTTCCAGGGCCTGCTCGTCGGGGGCGGCGGCGTCGGCCAGGGCCTGCTCGTCGTCATCGCCGTCAGCCTTGCCTTCATCACGGTCCTGGCGTTCCTCAACCGCGGCCGTCGCCCGCCGCCCCCAGGTCCGCGCCCGCGGCGATGAGGTCCCGCCGCCCGAGGCCCCGCCGCTACACTCTCGGCCATGCGTCGGATCAGCCGTAAGGCCGACTCATTCACGGAGTCGGTCATCCGCGAGATGAACCGGCTGGCGGTCGACGCGGGCGCCGTCAGCCTCGCCCAGGGCTTTCCGGACTTTCCCGCGCCCGACGAGCTCAAGGACGCGGCCGCCGCTGCCCTCCACGCGGATATCAACCAGTACGCGATCACCTGGGGCGCCCGGCCGCTGCGCGAGGCCATCGCGGCGAAGACCGCCCGGTTCCACCCGGGCTGGGACGTCGACCCCGAGACGCAGATCACCGTCACCTGCGGCGCGACCGAGGGGATGATCGCGGCGATGCTCGGGCTTCTCGACCCGGGTGACGAGGTGATCGTCTTCGAGCCGTTCTACGAGAACTACGGTCCGGATGCGATCCTCTCCGGCGCGATCCCGCGGTACGTGACCCTCCACGAGCCGGACTGGTCGATCGATCCGGACGAGCTGCGAGCCGCCGTGACGCCTCGGACGCGGGCAATCGTCGTCAACTCGCCGCACAACCCGACCGGCAAGGTCTTCCGCCGCGATGAGCTCGACGTTGATCGCCGGCCTGTGCCGCGACCACGACCTCCTCGCGTTCACCGACGACATCTACGAGCACATCGTCTACGAGGGCGAGCACATCCCGCTCGCGACGCTGCCGGGAATGGCCGATCGGACCGTGTCGATCGACTCGATGTCGAAGACCTACTCCGTGACGGGCTGGCGGGTCGGCTGGGTGATCGCGTCGCCGCTGCTGAGCGTCGGGATCCGGCGGGCGCACGACTTCCTGACGGTCGGCGCGGCGGCACCGCTCCAGCAGGCGGCGGTCACCGCGCTGGCATTCCCGGATTCCTACTACGCCGCCCTCACCGCCGCCTATCGCGAGCGGCGGGACACGCTGCTGCCGGCGCTGGCCGACGCGGGCTTCCGGATCCACGAGCCCGCCGGCGCCTACTACGTGATGACAGACATCCGGGACCTGACCGAACGAGGACGACGTCACCTTCGCCCGGCGGCTCATCCTCGAGCCGGGCGTGGCCGGCGTCCCGGGCTCATCGTTCTTCTCCCGTCCGGAGCTCGGCCGCACGAAGCTGCGGTTCGCCTTCCCGAAACGCCTCGAGACGCTCCGCGCCGCGACCGATCGCCTGGCCCGCCTCGCGATCAGGACCTAGCGCTCTCGGTTCTCACTTGATCGGCCTGTGTTCTCAGACGGGCTATGCACCGTTGAAGAGGTGCTGGGTCGGACCGTAGTCAATCTTCCAGTCCGCGTAGACCCCGAGCGTGCCGTCCCGCACGCAGCGAGCGCCAATGCTCACCCACTTGACCTCACGTCCCATGGCAGAGCCTTCAGCGTCCGCCACATCGACCATCGCAAAGCCAACAGCAAGCTCTAACGCTCCCAGGGCGGTGTATGAGCATGATTCGCTGGGTCGGTCGCCCCAATGACACCTAGTGCTCGTGCCGCTAGTGTCTAGCGGCCTTCGGCTGGGGGTCGCTACCGTTCGGGGCCACGGCGACGACCCCGAACATCATGAGGCTCATCAAGAACTGACCTCGACGCGCGGCGTCGTGGATCGTCGACACGAATCGCCGGCGGTTGGCGGTCGTCAGCCGACCGGTCGCGACGAGATCGTCGGCGAGGCTCTCCATCGAGAAGCAACCAAGCGGTGCCGGCGACTCGTCGGGGTCCCAGGTCGTCCAGGTCTGCGTCGCCACAGTTCGCGCGAGCGAGACGCAACCAGCGGCGCCGACGAGGTCGTGCAGTCGCCGGCCGACGTTGGAGGGTCGATTGCGCTCCGTTCGCATCCCGTCGCGGACCAGTGCAGCGAGTGCGTCGTCGCCGACATGGATCGTGAACGTCGACCAGTCCGTGTCGATCAGCGAGACGCGGCCGCCGGGCCGCACCACCCGCACCATCTCGGCGACTGCGGCTGCGGGGTCGGCGAGCCACTGGAGCGTGCGTTCGGACCGCGCGGCGTCGAAGTAATCGTCGGGCTCGTCGAGGGAGCACGCATCGCCGACAGTGAAGCGCACGCGACAACGCGCGCCTCCAGCGTTGGACCGGGCGACGCGCAGCATTCGCTCGGACGCGTCGATGCCGACGACCTCCCCGCCGTCGCCGAGATCCTGGGCGAGCCCGAGCGCTGCCTCCCCGAGGCCGCAGCCAACGTCGAGCAGTCGTTCACCATGAGCCAGGCCGAGATGCGCTCGCTCCCACGACCGCAGCCGGAGCGTCGCGTCCCATCCGGCGGTTCCGTCCATCGTGGCGATGAGCACGTCGCCGTTCGGATCGTCGTCGACCCGGTGGTACCCGAGCCCGTGAGTATCCTCGGTCGCCATGCCGGAACGGTACGACGTGGTCGGGATCCTCGCCATGTCGGTCCGCAAGCCACGAGCTAACAGTGAATCAGGCGAGCGCGGCCCTGGCGACGAGTGCCGTGATGAGCGCCACCGACACGCTCGCGAGCGTGCCGAGCAGGTAGTACTCCGCGAAGTCGCGGTCGTCGAGGAGCTTGAACCGGGCAATCGTCTTGGCGGCGATCACCAACCCGATCGCGGCGTCGGCGCCGACAAGGAGCAGCGTGGCGATCAGGAGCCGTTCCAGGACGCCGATCGTCGCCCCGACCTGGGACGGGGGCGGCGTCGCGACCCGCTCCCCGACGCCCCCGGCCGGGGGCTCGAGCCAGGTGGGCGGGTCCGCCACGACGCGGCCGGCCACCGGTCCGATCCGGAACGACCAGCCGCGCATGCGCTCGACCTTGGGGTCCGTCACCGCCAGGCTCTCGCCGCGGGGCCGGGTCGCAACCCGGGCGTCGGGAGCCTCGTCCGCGCCCGTCGCCGCCTCGATCGGCCTGACCAGCGTTGCGACGAACAGAGCGCCGCCACGGACGTTGGCGATGACGAGCGACAGGATGACAACCGAACCCAGGACGACGCGATGGAACGTGTCGAGATCCCGTCCGGCGAGAAGCTGGCCGATCGCCGATGACCACTCGGCGGTCGGCGCCTGCCCTGCCAGGAACACGCCCCAGGCGACACCGATGATCGCAAGGTGGGCGACCTGGTCGAGCGCGAAATAGGCCGCCGGCAGCGGCGTCCATGCACGCCCGAGCGCCTGCGAGGGTGGCAGGCCCTCGTGGCGGCGTGCGGCGTCCGCCAGGGCTCCCGACTCCGCCCGATGCGTCGCGAGGACCTTGATCCGATCGATCAGGACGTGCGAGACCACGATGACCGCGAGCGACCAGAGCCCCGGCACGCCGAACGCAATGGCTACCGGGATGAGGCAGACGGCGACGCCTGCGCCGTGGACCAGGACGCCCCGCCAGGCCCGGCCGCCCGTCGAGTTCTTCGCCGCGACGATTCCGTTCGTCTGGAGGACGAAGTCGGCGACGAAGTGGGCAAGCGCCAGCCAGGCGAGGACGAGGATGGGATCCGCGATCACGTGGCCGCCTCGGCGCTCGAACCCGGCGGATCGCCCGATGCGTCGATGCCGCGCGCGAACAGGGTTCCGAGGGCGCCGGCCAGCCGCCCGATCGAGCGGAGGTGGGCCCGATCGGCGGCGACCGAGATCGTCGCCCGGCTGACATGGAGTCGCTCCGCCACCTCGGATCGGCGCAGGCCTTCGACCAGGAGCAGTCGCCCGATTGTCCGCTGGCGGAGCGTCAGGTCATCGAGGAGCTCGGCCAGCAGCGGCGCAAGGTCGTCGAGGAGCGGATCGATGGTCGGGTCGCCTGTCGAGAGACGGAGGCCGCCGCGCCGGGACGCCCCCTCCGCCAGCAGCTCGCGCGCCCGAAGGAATGCCGGACCGGTTCGCTCGGTCGCCGGACCGCGGCCCGGGTCGACCTCGCCGGCCACCGCCACCCAGCGCATGGGCCGTCGGTCCGGGTGGAGCGCGGAGCGGATGACCGCGTCGAGGGGATTCGCCGAGGTCGCGACGAGCCCCTGGATCTCGTCGCCCTGGGTGAACCCGAAGTCGGCGAGCCGGTCAGCCGGGGGATAGGTCGTCTCGAGTTCCTCGACGAGCGTTCGGAGCCAGGCGGTCGACCCGCTCGAGTCGCGGCGCGACCTGATGACGTCGCCGAACAGGACGATGGCGTTCACGTTGTGAGGCTAACTCCTCACCGATTAGTCGTCAACGGCTAACTTGGACCGATTAGCCTTTGGGGCTGACAGCCGTGACAGCCTGTCAGTGCCCATCGACGTCGATGCCGAACGGCGCCACGATCGCGGCTAGCCGCTCGCGAACGGCCGGCGTGTCGTAGCGGAGGAGCAGGTCGGGCTCGAACGGGTGCTCGTCGAAGGCCGTCCCGCGGCGGGCGTAGACGACGGGATAGATCGCGCCGGAGCCGTCCGCCTCGAGGGTCAGCGCGATGGCATCGCCTTTCGCGTCATCGCCGGCCATGTCGACGAACGCCGCCAGCGGGACGGACCCCTCGTCGCGCGGTCCCTCGGCTGGATCCAGCGACACGACCCGCGCGAGGTACGCCCGCTGGTGCCAGAGCTCAGGCGCCGACGACAGGTGGTCGACGAGGGTATCGACCAGACGCGCCGGCTCGATCGGCGGCCGCTCAGTCGCCGCCGGGACGTCGAAGCGCGTCGCCGCGATGTGCCTGGCCAGCAGCCTCGCGTTGTACCGAGCGCCATGGACGGCCCCGGAGTTGGACGGCAAGCCATGCTTCTTGAGCCCGGCCGCGCCCTGGGAGATGGTTCCCGCGAAGAAGATGCCGGGCACCGAGCCGCTTTCCCAGTACGGGGTCTGCGCCGGCAGCCGGCTCTGACCGAACGTCGCGACGCCGAGCGCCGGCAGATCGACGAGCGGCGCGACGAAGCCGGTCGCCGCGATCACCTCGTCGACCTCGAACGCGAGCTCGTCCCCGCCGGCGCTCGGTCGGGCGCGGACTTCGAGCGCCCCGTTCTCCAGCCTGTCGATTCCCTGGATCGCCGCGTCGAGGACGCCGACGCCGCCGCCGAGGGCGTGGTCCTCGATCGGCTGGACGTATCGCGCCCGGATCCCGACGAGCGACCGCGTGTTCACCGACAGCTTGGCGGGCGATGGCGACGCGACGACGATCCGGCGGGCCCACGGCAGGAGGCCGGAGGCAAGCTCGAAGCCCGAGTTCTGCTTGCCGATGATGAAGACCCGCTTGTCGGCGTAGGACTCTGCCGGCCTGGTCTCGGCGTAGTGCGCGGCGAGCTCGATTCCCGGCGTGCCCGGCAGGTACGGCTCGGCCACGCCGACCGCGACGACGAGCACGCCGGTCCGATACTCGCCGTCGGTCGTCTCGAGGACGAACACGTCGCCGACCGCTGTCCGTTTCTCGCCTGGTCCCCGTCCAGCGACAGTCGTATCGGATCCGGAGGCCTGTCCGTTCGGCGAACGTCGCGAGGTTCTGCTCCATCGCGGGACGCGACGGGAAGTAGGACGTTCCGTCCATGAGGTCGGGCATGATCGCGCGGTTCTCGGGCTCGTCCGCGAGGAGGCTGTTCCAGTCGTAGCGCTCGTAGGCCGGATCGGAGCGCGCCATGGGCGCGTACGGCTTCGTCCACGACAGCAGCCGCTGGAAGAATGGCCAGCGTCGGAACATGCCGCCCGGGGCATCGTCGGCCGACAGAACGGCGTGCTGGACCCCGAGCCGGTCGAGGCTGTACGAGACCTGCAACCCGCCCGGCCCACTCCCGACGACGATGACCGGGTAGGAGCCCGGCGGGAACGGGCGGTCGCTCAGCTCCGCCACCGGTTGGCGTTCCGCAGTCGGCGTGCCTGCGCCTGGAGGATCCGATACATCACCGGGGGGTTGTCGAGCAGGAAGTCGCGGACCTGGCCGCCTGCCAGCACGAGGCAGCGAAGCTGGCTGACCGCCAGAACGTCGGCGACGGGCGGCTCGCCGAGCAGGATCGACACCTCGCCGAAGAAATCGCCGCGTGCCAGCGTCGCCCGCTCCTGGCCGTCGATCCTGACGGCCGCGTTGCCCTCGAGGATGATGTGGAAGGCCGACCCGGAGAGGCCCTGGCGAAGCACCCGCTCGCCCGCTGCGTACCATTGCTCCTCGAAGATGTGCGCCACGCGTTCCAGCTGCGGCGTCGCGAGGTCCGCGAACAGGGCGAAGCCCGCGATCTGGTCGACGATCTCGTCGCGATCGGCCATCGAAGTCGCGTCCTCCAGCGAGCGTGTACCCCGTCCCCGGGCATTCTGCCACCCGGCGAGGACAGGTTGACGGCTGCCACCGCGAGCGGCAGCATCACGTGATGGCGCAGGAGGATCGCTCGACGCTCACCCCGGTTCGACGGACCGAGTTGCTCGGGGGCTGTCGGCTGTTCGCGGGCGTGCAGGCGGATGATCTCGCCGCCGTCGCCGCGCGCGCGATCGAGGTCGAGTTCCCGGCCGGCCGGGTGATCGCCCGGCAGGGAGAGATCGGGACCGGCTTCTTCCTCGTCGTCGAAGGCGCGGTCCGGGTCGTGCGTGACGGCGAGGAGGTTGCGATTCTCAAGCCCGGCGAGTTCTTCGGCGAACTGTCGGTCCTCGACGGGCTGCCGCGCATCGCCCAGGTCGTGGCCATCGAGCCGACCCGCTGCATCGCCCTTGCCTCGTGGGACTTCGAGCAGGCGCTGCTCGACAGCCCGACGCTCGCCCTCGCGATCCTGCGCGGGCTTGCCGCACGGGTCCGGTCCGTGACGGAGCAGCAGCATCACTGACGAGGGATCCGCCACGCTCACCCGCGCGAAGCCGGTCGGCACCGTGACCTACATGTTCACGGACATCGAAGGCTCGACGAAGCTCGCCCAGCAGCTCCGCGGCGACCGCTGGACGACGGTCCTCGCACGACATCGCGAGTTGATCCGATCGGGCATCGCGTCTGTCGACGGTCACGAAGACAAGACCGAGGGCGACGGCTTCCTGGCGGTCTTCGAGCGTGCCCCGGACGCGATCCGGGCCGCGGTCGCTGCCCAGCGCAGCCTGGAGGCCGAACCGTGGCCGGACGACATCGCCGTGCGTGTCCGGATGGGCATCCACAGTGGCGACGGGGCCCTCGATGCCGACGGCGAGTATGTCGGGGCGGACATCCACCGCGCGGCCCGGGTTGCGGCGGCCGGCCATGGCGGGCAGGTCCTCCTGTCGGAGACGACATCGGCGCTCGTCACCGACGAGCTGCCGGAGGGAGTCGAGATTCGCGGGCTGGGCGAGCACCGGCTGAAGGACCTCCGGCCCGAGCGGATCTGCCAGCTCGTCATCGACGGACTGCAGGCCGACTTTCCGCCGATCAGGTCGCTCGACCGCCAGCCGAACAACCTGCCAACTCAGCTGACGAGCTTCGTCGGGCGGGAGACGGAGCTTCGCGAGGCGGCCCGCCTGCTCGGGACGACGCGTCTCCTGACACTGACCGGGCCGGGTGGAACCGGCAAGACGCGGCTCTCCCTTCAGCTCGCCGCCGATGTCGCCCACGAGTTCGGCGACGGCGTCTGGTTCGTGCCGCTCGAGCCGGTCCGGGATCCAGGGCTCGTCGCGTCGAGGATCGCCAGCGCTCTCGGCCTGGTCGAGACGGGCGCGAAGAGCGCCGAGGACCTCATCGCGGGGTGGCTTGCCGGACGCCACGCCCTGCTCGTGCTCGACAACTTCGAGCAGGTGATCGACGCCGCGCCGGTCGTCGCGGGCCTCCTGCGAGCCAGCGAGCGCCTGTCGGTGATCGCGACGAGCCGGGCGGCCCTCCGGGTGTCGGGCGAGCAGGAATACCCTGTGCCCGGCCTGCCCGTGCCGCGCGACATCCTCGCCCTCTCCGACCTCGAGAAGCTGAACCTGCCGAGCGGCGAGCGAGGGCAGGCCCCCGATGAAATCTCGCAGTACGAGGCGGTTCGCCTTTTCATCGCGCGGGCGGTCGCCGTTCGGCCGGACTTCCAGGTCACGAACGAGAATGCCCCGGCGGTCGCCGGGATCTGCTCGAGGCTGCACGGCATGCCGCTGGCGATCGAGCTCGCCGCGGCCCGGATCAAGCTGCTCTCCCCCGATGCGATCCTCGTCCGGCTCGAGCATCAGCTCGGCGTCCTTGCCTCGGGGTCGCGCGACCTCCCGGCGCGGCAACAGACGCTCCGCGGCGCGATCGCCTGGAGCTACGACCTGCTCGGAGAAGGTGAGCGCCGTCTCCTCGGCCGGCTGGCTGTCTTCGTCGGAGGATGCGGCCTCGAGATCGCGGAGGCCGTCTGCGGACCCGCGGCGGAAGTCGATGCCGACGTCCTCGACGGGCTGATGTCGCTCGTCGACCAGAGCCTCGTCCGCAGCGAGGAGATCGACGGCGAGACCCGCTTCCGGTTGCTCGATACGATCCGCGAGTTCGCCGCCGAGCAGCTGGCGGCCAGCGGCGAGGAGCAGGAGATCGAACGGCGACATACCGCGGCGTTCCTCGAGCTCGTCGAGAGCGCGGTGCCGAACCTCTCCGGCCGCGATCAACGTCGCTGGCTCGGCCTCCTCGAACGGGACCACGACAACATCCGGGCCGTCATGGATCGGGCGACCGAAGCCGCGCAGGCCGACGTTGCCATCCGGATCGGCTTCGCGATGTGGCGGTACTGGCAGAAGCGCGGCCACCTCGGCGAGGCACGACGGCGCGTTGAGGGGATCGCGAGCCAGCCCTGGTCCCGGAGCGATCCGGTCCTGCGCGCCAGGCTGATGGAGGCGGTGGGTGGGGTCGGCTGGTGGATGGGCGACCTTGCCCTGATGGAGCCCGCCTACACCGAGGCGCTCGAGCTCTGGCGATCGATCGGCGACGAGCGGCGAGATCGCCAACGCGATGTACAACCACTCGTTCATGTACGCGGTCTCGCAGCAGTCCCGCCGAAGCCGACCCCGACGGCGTGGGACTCCGCGAGATGAACGAGGCGCTGGGCGCTGTTCGAGGCGCTCGGCGACGACAGGGCGTCGCCAACGTCACGTGGGGACTCGGCAACTACGACTATTTCCACGCCCAGGCCGACCACGGCGTCCCGCGCTTCCAGCGGTCGCTGGAGATCTTCCGGCGGATCGGCGACGTGACGATGGAGGCGTGGTCGCTCCACATGCTCGGCAGCGGCCTCGTCAAGCTCGGCAAGGTCGACGAGGGCAAGGAGGCGCTCCGCGAGGGCCTCATGAAGTTCCACGGGTCCGGCGACGTCGCAGGCATCACGCTGGCGCTCGACGACCTCGCATCGGTTGCCGTGGCGGAGGGAGACCTGCCCCGGTCGGCTCGCCTCTGGGGCGCGGCCCGGGCCCTCTCGTCGGCGGGGGGCGTCCTGCTTGCCGACTTCGTCGACTCGCCAGTTCGAGTTCTATTCCCGCCCGAACGCCCGCTTCGCGATGGAGCCGGACGAGCTCGAGCGGTACGCCCGCGAGGGTCGCGCCCTCACCATCGACGAGACGGTTGCCTACGCCCTCGAGATGCCGCTCGACGACCTGCCCGGGCCGCACGAACACGTCGGCGGGAGCCGGGGATGACGTGAAAGTCCGGCCCGGCACGATCCGGCTGACCGTCGAGACACCGGCGGACGTCGAGCTGGCGTGGGAGACGATCACCGAACCGGATCGGATCGCCGAGTGGTTCACGGATGCGAGCCCGCTTGGCGGGCCGGGCGACGCCTACCGGCTCGACTTCGGGGACAGCGCCGTCGACGGCGCCGTCGTCAGCGTCGATCAGGGCCGCGGCTTCGCCTACACGTGGGCATGGGAGGGCAGCGAGGACGTCCCGGAGACCCTCGTCAGCTGGACGGTCGAGCCTGTTGCCGGCGGCGGGTCGAGGATCACCCTCGAGCACAGCGGCTGGCCGGAGACGACGGGCGACGACACGACCCGCGACGACCACCTCGGCTACTGGGAGGCGTACCTCGAGGACCTGCGGCGTGGCGGCTGACGGCGGGCGATCGTCCGATATCGAACGCCGGAGGAAATCAGTCCCATCTGCGACGTTCCTCCGATTTCGGACTCCGCATTCGGAGGGCATCGACGAAGTGATTTCGCGCGGCGTGCGAAATCGGACCAGTCCGGCCCGCCGACGGTCCCCCATCGAACGACTAGACTTCGGAGCATGACCGCCGAGCCGACGACCGCACCGGACGGAGGCAGCCCGACCCGCGAGAAATCGGCGATTCCGAAGAACCCCGGACGGCGCGAGCTCGGGATGAAGGCGACTCTCCTGTTTCCCGATCGCGAGATCGTCGAGAAGTTCTACGTCCCGCTCATCTACACCGCCTGCCGGACGTGCTACTCCGAGCTCGAGCCGCAGGAGATCTTCCGTCGCGCGGTCGCGGGCGAGGTCGATCCGGCAAAGCAACAGAAGCTCATCCAGGGCGTCATCGAGTCGGGCCACGGCTCGACGATCGAGCACATCGTGTTCACGTTCGGCATCAGCGGCGTGTCGCGGACCCTGTCACACCAGCTGGTGCGCCATCGGGCCGGCGTCGCCTTCGATCAGCAGAGCCAGCGATACGTCACGTTCAAGGGCGCCTCGACGATGCTGCCCGCCTCGATCGAGGACGCCGATCCGGACGTCCGGACCAGCTACGAGGAGGCGATCGGCGGTTCGATGGGCCTGTACGGCGATCTCGTCGCCGCCGGCATCCCGGCCGAGGACGCCCGCTTCGTCTTCCCGAACGCGACCCGGACGAACCTCGTGATGACGACGAACCTGCGGGCGCTCATCCACATGTCCGGGCTTCGCCTCTGCACGATGGCCCAGTGGGAGATCCGCCGGCTCTTCCAGCTGATCCGCCACGAGATCTTCCAGGTCTCCCCGTTCCTCGGCTCGTTCCTCGCCCCGAAATGCGTTGCGCTCGGGTACTGCGACGAGATGGGCAACCGCGACGAGCACTGCCCGATCCGCCCGCACAAGGACAACGTCCTGGGCGCATGGGCCGAGAAGGCGAAGGCGGCCAAGGCGGCCGGGCGAGACCTCAAGGTTCGCTGATGCCGCGGCGGCCGAATGCCGCGGAACGGGCCGGCTACGAGCGCGAGCGCTACGAGGCCGTCGGGATCGCCCACGACGTGTATCGGGGCGGCGACGGACCGGCGGTCCTCCTCCTCCACGAGCTTCCGTCGATGAGCTATCGGACGGTCAAGCTGGCAAACCACATCCGCGATCGTGGCTTCCGGGTCGTGATGCCGGCGCTCGTCGGTGGCGTGAGCGACAAGCCGGACACGCTCTCAGGAAAGATCGGCGTCGCCGCGGATTTCGTCACCAGCACCCTTCGGATCTGCGTGTCGTGGCAGTTCGTGGCACTCCTCCAGCGGCGGACCAGCCCGATCACGGGATGGCTGCTCGCGCTCGCCCGCGACGAGGCACGTGCGACGGGCAGGCCGCGGGTCGGCGTCATCGGGATGTGCCTGTCGGGTGGCTTCGCACTTGCAACCGCGATCGACCCGGTCGTCGGCGTCGCGGTGGTCAGCCAGCCGGCGCTGCCGTTCGCCATGGGCCCGTTCGGGAGGCTCCCGGGCCAGGCGGCCGATCCCGGCGTGTCGCCGGCCGACTACGAGCGCCTCCTGGCGCGGCGTGAGGAGCCCGACTTCTGCGTTCGCGCGTTCCGCTACACGACCGACCAGATTGCGCCCGCCGAACGCGTCCGGCGCCTCGCGGAGGAACTCGGACCGGGCCTGATCTTCACCCCGATCGAGGCGAAGGTCCCGGCGCACTCCGTCCTGACGGACGCGACCGACGAGGGACCCGATCCCTCCACCCGGCCGGCGCTCGAGGAGGCGCTCGAGTCCGTCCTGTCGATCCTCGAGGAGCGCCTGGCCGGCCCCTGACTGCGCGGAGCCGCGTGCCGCGGCCGCGGCCGCACGTGGCCATTTAGCCACCACCTGACTACAAGGCCGCGTCCACGTGGCCCGCGGCAGCTAATCGGCCCGCGGTTAGCCCTCGGCAGCTGCTGCTCGGCGTCCGAGCGGGCCTGGATGACGTCCGACCCGGCCTAACAGTCCGTGGGTGGATATTCGGCCAGCTCGCGAGGCGGCGCCGCCGCGAGCCTCAGCCCAGATCCGCGAGGAACCGGCGGATGACCTTCGCCAGCCGCGGCCCTGCCTCGGCCCCCGCGGCGAGAACCTCCTCGTGGGTGAGCGGCTCGCCGCTGTAGCCGGCGCCCGCGTTGGTCACGAGGGAGACGCCGCAGACCTCCAGCCCACACCAGCGCGCCGCGATGCACTCGAGCACGGTTGACATCCCGACCGCGTCGGCGCCGAGCGTCCTGAGCATCCGGACCTCCGACGGCGTCTCGTACTGCGGCCCAAGCAAGCCCGCGTAGACGCCCTCGGCGAGGTCGATCCCCTCGGCCCGGCCGGCCGCCAGCAGCCCCTCCCTGAGGCGAGGGTTCCAGGCATCGGTCAGGTCCTGGAAGCGCGGTCCGATCTCATCGGCGTTCGGCCCCAGGAGCGGCGTCCGCCCGGTCAGGTTGAGATGGTCGCGGATGACCATGAGCGTCCCCGGCCCGAACGCCGGGTCGACGCCGCCCGCCGCATTTGTCAGCACGACGATCCTGGCGCCGAGCCGCCGGAAGAGCAGCACCGGCTGGACGACGAGTCCCGGATCGTTGCCCTCGTACACGTGGAAGCGGCCCTGGAGCATGACGACAGGCTGGCCGGCCAGGCGTCCGAGCAGCAGCCGCCCGACATGCCCCGGCGCGGTCGCGGCCGGCCAGCCGGGCAGCTCGGCGAACGGGATCGCGACGGCATCCTCGACGTCGTCGGCGAGTCCGCCAAGCCCGGAGCCCAGGACGATCCCGACCTCGGGGACGATGTCGGTCCGGGCGCGAACGGCCGACTCGAGGGCGGCGAGACGAGCGGGTTGCTCGGCAGGCGGGGTCGGGCGGGAGGGGTCGATCGGATCGCTCACGCGCGTGCGGGCCTCCAGATGCGCGTCCAGGGGGGAGACGGCCGAGGCCCGCCGCCTTGTCCACCCGACGGATGTACCGACACCGGGATGCCGGTCGCAATCCGCCGGGCGTTCGCCCTCGAGTCGGCCGGAGCCGACGATCGCGGGCAACAAAGCGCCCGAAGCGACCGGTCCAGACTGGAGGCCCTTGATGTGATCTCGGTTTCTCCGGTCTCTGACGGCCCCTTCGGGCAATGACTACAGTACGGCGCGAGGGTTGGACGGGTCAACGCGCTTATCCACGAACTTGGGCCAACGACGCCCCGGAGTATCCACCAGTTATCGACGGATGTGGACGCCCCGTGGATAACTGGCGTCGGCGCCGGGGCGGGCGACCGTCCGTCACCCGCCCATCGCGAACATCTCGACCCGCGGCAGGTCGGCCGTCGCGGCAGTGCGGAGCTCGGAGTAGCGGTCGTCGCGGACGCGCCAGACGCGGGCGATCGCCTCGCGCAGCTCATCGTCGCTGGCCGGGCCGCGAACCACGGCCCGCAGGTCGTGGCCATCCGCCGAGAAGAGGCAGGTGTAGAGCTTGCCCTCGGCCGACAGCCGCGCCCGGGTGCAGTCGCCGCAGAACGGCTGGCTCACCGACGCGATGACGCCGACCTCACCGGAGCCGTCGAGGTAGCGCCAGCGGTTCGCGACCTCGCCGCGGTACTGCGCCGGCATCGCCTCGAGCGGCATCTCGACGTCGATCGCCGTGACGATCTCGGCTGCCGGCACGACGTCGTCCAGGCGCCAGCCATTCGTGTGGCCGACGTCCATGTACTCGATGAACCGGAGGATCACGCCGGCCTCGCGCGCCCAACGCGCCATCGGGACGATGCTCGTCTCGTTCATCCCGCGGCGGACGACCATGTTGATCTTGATCGGACCGAGCCCGACTTCCTGCGCCGCGGCGATCCCGTCGAGGACCTTGGAAACGGGGAACTCGACTCCATTCATCGCTGCGAACGTGGCGTCGTCGAGCGAGTCGAGGCTGACGGTGACCCGTCCCAGCCCGGCGTCGCGGAGGGCGCCGGCGAGCGGCCGAAGGGCCGACCCGTTCGTCGTCAGGGTCAGGTCGAGCGGCCCGCCGTCCGGTCGGCGGATCGCCGAAAGCATCCCGATGAGGCTTGGCAGGTCGCGACGGACGAGGGGCTCACCGCCGGTGATCCGCAACTTCTCCGCGCCGAGTGCTACGAACGCGCGCGCGAGCCGCTCGATCTCCTCGAAGGTCAGGACCTGGTCGCGCGGGAGGAACGCGAAGTCCGGCCCGAAGATCTCCTTCGGCATGCAGTACGTGCAGCGGAAGTTGCAGCGGTCCGTGACCGAGATCCGGATGTCGTGGAGCGGCCGGCCGAGCAGGTCGGTGACAGCGTTCGAAGCAGCCGAACCGGGATCGTCGATGGCAGACACGTCGCTATCGTACGCGCGGCGCAGGGAAACGGACGCCCAGGCAGCCAGGGCGTGGATACCATGCACCAGAAAGATGTTACGAACGGCGCGGACTTCCGGCGCGGACCTGCGACGCTTCCGGGCGCCCACACTGTCGCCAGGGGACGGCACGCTGGGGCGGGCGGGATACAGGATCGGGCTGGACCACTTGAACGGCGGGGTGCAGGAGACGGGAATCGGCACCGGGTTGAGCGAGGTGCGCTCCGGGGATGTTCGGTGCGGCCCCGGTACCACTGGGACCTGACGGTGGTACCTCTAGCGGACTCCACCGCACCCACCCTTGCGGCCAGAATGCCCACACGCCCCGGGAACACCCCAGCCGTCAGTGGAGAGGCAACGCACCCATGGCCCAGACAGACGCCAAGGCCGGTTTCCGGCTCCCCTGGAATTCTGAGCGGTCGAATAGCGAACAGACCGATACCGAAGTCGAGCAGGCCGAGGCCAATCAGGCCGAGACCGAGCAGACCGATGCCCCCGCGTCCACCGGGTGGGGGACGCCCGAGGCTGGCACCGTGACCGAGTCGGAAGCCCCGACCGGCGAATCTGAAGACGAGGCACTTACCGCCGTGATCGACGAGGCCACCGAAACCGCTGCTTCGACCGAAGCTGCGCCCACCGCGCGCAAGCAGACGAAGTTCATGGCCGATCTCACGAAGGCGATGCAGGTCGCGGCCGAAGAGGCCCGCACCCGGACCCTGACGCAATTCCAGGCCGAGGCGAAGGCATACGTCGAGCAGATCCACGCCCGTTCAGCCTCCGAGGCCGCCGACATCCGCCGAAAGGCCGACGACGACGTCGCCGCCGTCCGGGAGTGGTCGAAGGCCGAGATCGCCCGCATCCGCGAAGAGACCGAGTCCCGGATCACGGACCGAAAGGGCCGCCTCGAAGGCGAGGTCGACGGCCACGCCGGGATGATCGAGCGCGAGATCGAACGCGTCAACGCCCGTGTCGCCAGCTTCGAAGAGGAGATGGCCGCGTTCTTCACGCGCCTCCTCGCCGAGGAAGATCCGACCCACTTCGCGACGATGGCCGAGCGCCTCCCCGAGCCCACGCCGTTCGAGGAGATGTCGACCACACCGCTCGAGTCCCTCGACGTGGAGGCCACCGAGGCCGCTGACGTCGTGGAATCGAGCGAGGTCGCCGGCGCCGTCGAGAGCGGCGAGGCCGTCGCAGAGACTGACGTCCAGGTCGAGGCCGCCGTCGAGACCGTCGAAGGCGACGCCGAGACGGTCGTCGCAGCCGACAACGAAGGCCTGATCGGCGAGGGCGATGGGGCTGGCGAGAACGCCGAGCTCGACCGCGAGACCGCGTTCGCGGCTATCCAGGCCGCGGCCGAAGCCGCTGACAGCGCCGAGGTCGCGCCAGGCGCAGACGGGGCCGACACGGCCACGGAGACCGTCGCCTCTTCCGACGACGACGCCGCAACCGACGAGGCGAACGACCTTCGCGTAGCGGCCCTCAGCCTGACGCCCGACTACGCCGCCGAGGCCGAGGCCGAGGCTGCCCAGGCCGCCGACTCCGCGAGCGATACAGAGGAAATCCCGGAGATCGGAGACGACGCTCTCGCCGCCCGTCTCGCCGGGCTGGTCCCGGGCAAGGGCGGCGACAAGGCTCGCTCGTCCGAGACGAAGTCGACGCAGGTCGTCGTCGTCGGGCTCGTGAGCGTCGCGAGCATCGCCAGCTTCAAGCGCCATCTCGGAAGGCTCACCGGCGTCCAGTCGGTTGGCGTCTCATCCGGCCCCGACGGTGAGTTCCTGTTCGCCGTCAACCACTCCGGCGACGTCGTACTGCGCGACGCGATCCCGAGCATGCCGAGCTTCCAGGCCCGGGTCACCGGCTCCGGCGAAGGCACGCTCAACGTCAGCGCGCACGACCCCGAGTCCGACAACTAGACAACTAGTAGAAGCGCCGGCAACGTCCGGCACCCAGTCAGGAGATCGTCTTGGCCCGTCCGGCCATCGTCATCGCACTACCTCCCGAGGAGCAGGTCCCCGTCGTGGCGGAGCTCCGCGAGGCCGGATTCGAAACAATGGCGATCAGCAGGCCCGACCAGCTCGAGGCGGTGCTCGCCGGTCGTCGAGACGTCGCGGTCGCGATCCTCGACGGCGAGAGCGATTTCGACACGTCGCTCGAGTACTACGCGATCCTCCACGACGCGGGCCGCCAGATTCCCGCCCTCATGGTCCTCTCGCCCCGCGCGCTCGACCGGCTCTCGGTCGGCCCGTCGCGGGCCGCGGTCGAGGACGAGTTCTTCACCAGGCCCTATTCCGCCGAGTCGCTCCGCTGGCGGGTCGAGGCGATGTGCATCCGCTCGATCACGATCGACGACGGTTCAGGCCCGATCATCCAGTCGTCCACCGAGATGGGCGATTGGCAGAAGCGGGCGACGCTCATCGCCGTCTTCAACCCGAAAGGCGGCGTCGGCAAGACGACCGTCGCGACGAACGTCGCCTCCGCTCTCCAGCTCAACCACGGCCAGCGGGTCCTGCTGGTCGACGCTGACACGGTGACCGGCCACGTGACCACCTCGCTGGGCCTCGACCAGGTCCGGACGGTTGCAGACAGCTGGCGCGAGCAGGCGGACTCGGACACCAATCCCGCCGAGAGCCTCATCGAGATCGCGTCGCAGCACCCGTCCGGGATGTCGGTCGTCGCTCTCACCAGCTCTCCGATGAACACCGAGATCCTGGAGCCCGACCGGATCGGCGATGCGATCACCGCCGCGCGGCGCGGCTTCGACTTCGTGATCGTGGACCTCCATCCTTCGTACAGCCAGCTCAACCTGGCGGTCTTCGAGCGGGCCGATCGGATCCTCGTCCCGGTGACGCCCGACGTCCCCGCCCTGCGGGCCGCCGTCCAGCTGCGTGATGTCGGGACTGAGCTCGGGTTCGCCGACAAGCTCGCGCTCGTCGTCAACCGCGCCAACAGCGGCGTATCGGTGGCCGACATGGAGAAGACCGTCGGGATGCCCGCGCTGGCGCTCATCCGATCGGGCGGGCTGCTCTTCGTCAAGGCCGCGAACGAGGGACGCACGGTCATCGAGATGTATCCGAAGGAACGCATCAGCGAGGACTTCAATGCCCTCGCGGAGCTGCTGGTCGGGACCGTGCCGGCCCCCTCCGTCGGCGTTGCGCCCGCCGTCAAGGCCGGCTTCCGCCTGTTCAACCGTGCGAAGGACCCAGCCCGGGTCTAAAACCTCGGGCCAATGGCGTCGCCTAGGACGCGTCGTCCGACGGCTTTTCGTCCTTGGTATCGGTCCGTTTGTCGGTCTGCTCGACGCCCCGCAGGTACAGGCGGTTGACGAGGATCGTGTCGACGTTCGCGTCGCTGACCCGCTGGTCGCCGAGCATCGCGACGGCATCGACGACCGCCAGGAACATCTCGGTCGATCGGTCGAGGAGCCGGTCGGGGTCGGAGCCCGGGTGCATGAAGACGGTGCCCATGACCCGGAACGGCGGGGCCTCGAGGGCCACCTCGTACGCCACCTTGTGAATGCGGTGGGCGGCTCGCTCGTCGTCGGTGAACTCCGGCATGGAATCGTCGCCGGCGAGGACGAGGATCAGGTCGTACGGGTCCACGCTCCGGAGCCCCGGTGCGTTGGACATCTGCTCCGAGCCATCGATCGGGGCCCACTGGACCTCCGCGATCTCGATCGCCTCTCGCTTGTTCAGCGCGTCCGACAGCCGCCCCTCGATCTGCATCCGCCCGAGGAGCCGCCACTCCTCGGTCAGGCCGTCGAACGCCGTTCCTGCCCGGGCTGCTCGGACCGGGGCAGCGGCCGGGGCCTGAGCCGCCACGGGCAGGGCCGGCTCGGGCTTGTTCCGGCGCAGGAAATTGCGTGGCACGCGGGCTAGTCCTCGGCCTTGCCGGAGTGTTCGCGGATGGTGTCAACGACGCCGGCGTCGGCGAGTGTCGTCGTGTCACCGAGCGTTCGCCCTTCGCCGATGTCGCGAAGCAGCCGGCGCATGATCTTGCCGGATCGCGTCTTCGGGAGGTCCGGGGTGAAGAGCAGGAACTTGGGCTTGGCGATCGGTCCGATGACCTTGGCCACGTGTTCACGAAGCTCCCGTCCGAGTTCCTCGTTGGCCTCGCGGCCCGTCCGGAGGATGACGAACGCAAAGATCGCCTGGCCCGTGATCGGATCGGTCTTGCCGACGACGGCGGCCTCGGCGACCGAAGGGTGCGAGACGAGGGCGGATTCGACCTCGATCGTCGAAATCCGGTGGCCGGAGACATTCATGACGTCGTCGACCCGGCCGAGGAGCCACAGGTACCCGTCCGAGTCCCGCTTGGCGCCGTCGCCGGCGAAGTACATGCCGGGGAATCGGCTCCAGTACGTCTCCTTGTAGCGCTCCGGGTCGCCGTAGATGCCGCGGAGCATCGCCGGCCAGGGCCGCTTGAGGACGAGGTAGCCGCCGCCGCCCGGCGGCACGCTCTTGCCGGTGCCATCGACCACGTCCGCATCGACACCCGGGAACGGGAATGTCGCGGAACCGGGCTTCGTCGTCGTCACGCCCGGCAGCGGGGTAATGAGAATCATTCCGGTCTCGGTCTGCCACCAGGTGTCGACGATCGGTGCCTTGCCGCCGCCGATGTGGTCGTGATACCAGAGCCACGCCTCCGGGTTGATCGGCTCGCCGACGGAGCCCAGGACGCGCAATGACGACAGGTCGTGCTGTGCGGGGAACGATTCGCCCTGCTTCATGAACGCCCGGATCGCCGTCGGTGCGCAGTACAGGATCGATACCTTGTAGTCCTCGACGATCTGCCACCAGCGATCCCACGCCGGCGTGTCCGGCGTGCCCTCGTACATGATTCCGGTCGTTGCGTTCGCGAGCGGCCCGTAGACGATGTAACTGTGGCCGGTCACCCAGCCGACGTCCGCAGCGCACCAGTACACGTCGTCCGGCTTGACGTCGAAGATCATCTCGTGGGTGTACGACGTGCCGACGAGGTAGCCGGCGCTCGTGTGGAGGATGCCCTTCGGTTTGGCCGTCGTGCCGGAGGTGTAGAGCAGGTAGAGCATGTGCTCGGAGTCGACCGGCACGGGCGGGCAATCGGCCGGCTGGCGATCGACGATCTCGTCCCACCAGACGTCGCGGCCGGCCTCCATCGTGACGGTCTCGGCCTTGTCCCCGAGGCGGCGGGCGACGAGGATGTGCTCGACGCTGGGAGTCTCCTTGACCGCCTCGTCGACGGCCGGCTTGAGCTCCGCCGGCTTGCCGCGCCGCCAGCCGCCGTCGGCCGTGATGACGAGCTTCGCCTGGGAATCGTTGATCCGGCCGGCGAGGGCCTCTGATGAGAACCCGCCGAAGACGACGGTGTGCGGCGCCCCGAGCCGGGCGCAGGCCAGCATCGCGATCGGCAGCTCCGGAATCATCGGCATGTAGATCGCGACCCGGTCGCCCTTCTCGATCCCGAGCTCCTTGAGGGCGTTGGCGGTCTTCTGAACCTCGCTGTGGAGGTCGCCATAGGTGATCGTCCGGGTATCGCCCGGCTCGCCGATCCAGTGGTACGCGACCTTGCCACCGAGTCCGTTCTCGACGTGCCGGTCCACGCAGTTGTAGCTGACGTTCAGCTGGCCGCCGCCGAACCATTTCGCGAAGGGGAGGTCCCACTCGAGCGTGGTGTCGAAGGCCTTCGTCCAGCTGATCCGCTCTCGGGCGATCCTCGCCCAGAAGGCCTCCGGGTCCCGTTCCGCTTCCTCGTAGAGGTCGGCCGTCGCGTTGGCCTGGGCAGCGAAGGCCGGATCAGGCGGGAACGAGCGACCTTCCCCGTACAGGGCTTCGATCTCGGGACGCTGGTCGACGCTCACGTGGGCTCACTCCTCGTCGTGCCTGGCCTGGCCATTCTACGCGGACGACGTGGGGGCGGGCGGGGCGTCGCTCTCGCTCGCGGACGCGGTGCGGTTGGACCCGGGAAACTCGATTCCGTTTTCCGTGAGCGCGGCGAGCAACCGCTTCCGGAACTCGCCGGACGCCGCCCATTGCTCCGACGCGCGGACCGAACCGAGGATCTTGAGCGTGATCCCGGTCTCGTCCATCGATTCGACGCGCTCCACCCGCGGTGGCTCGAGGATCCGCCGCTTCCAAACGGGGTCGGCGGCCATCTCATGACCGACGGCGTCGACGACCGCGATCGCCTTGTCGATGTCCGTGCCATACATGACCACCACGTTCTGATTGATCCGGGCCCAGGTCCGGGTCCGGTTGCTGGCCACCTTGATCTCGCTGTTCGGGACGGTGTGAACGACCCCGTCCAGGTCCCGCAGCGTCGTCCGCCGGAGGCTGAAGTCCTCGACCGTGCCGTCCACGCCGGCGATCGTCACGACGTCGCCCCGGCCGAACTGGTTCTCGACGAGGATGAGCGCGCCGTTCAGATAGTCCCGGACCAGGCTCTGCGTCCCGAGCCCGATGGCGATCCCGACAACGCCGAGTCCCGCGATGGCCGGCCCGATGTCCAGTCCGAGCTCGCGCAGGATCATGAGCGCGGCGATGACGAAGACGACGAACCGGATGATGTTGCTGCCGAGGTGGTCGAGCGTGTCCATCCGTTTCCGGACCTCGATCGCCGACAGCTCCTGGGCAGTCCCCTCGGTCGCCTCCCGATCGAAGAGGGCCTTGACGACGCCGTGGATGGCCAATCGGGCGAACCGGAGCGCGAGCGCGGCGACGACGATGATCAGCACGATGCGGAAGCCATCGCCCCTGATCCAGGCGATGATCTCGTTCCAGGGGGGCTGCGAGAAGTCGGGCATCGACGCCAAGCCTAGCAACCGGGGAGGATGGCCGGGACCGATCTCCACGACCGGACGCTCCGAGTGCTCAACCGGAGCCGCGACGCCATCGACCGTGACATGCGACGATCTCAGCCATGCCCGACGTCAGCGAGGCCACGAACACCGCGATCGAATGGCTGACCGCCAACGGCCTGCTGCTGGTCATCCTCGCCTTTGTCCTGCTGCTCGTGTATCGGTGGGCCCGTCCGGTCATCCACCGCGTCCTCGTGCGCCTGATGGATGCGCAGTCCGCGGCGCTTGGTGGCGACGCCGCGCGTCGCGTCGAGGTGGAGAAGCACGTCGCGACGATCGAGGACCTGCTGACCAAGGTGCTGCGCGCCCTGGTCGTCCTGGCCCTGATCGTCGCCGTCTTCAGTATCCTCGACCTCTGGCCGGTCCTGGCCGGCCTCGGCCTGGTGATCGCCGCGATCACTCTCGCCGGGCAGGACATCGTCCTCGACTACCTGATGGGGATACTCATCCTGGTCGAGGGGCAGTTCTTCAAGGGCGACCTCGTCCGCGTCGGCGCCGTGGAGGGGACCGTCGAGGAGGTCGGGCTTCGGCGCCTGGTCTTGCGCGACGCCGGCGGCACGGTCCACTCGATCTCAAACGGCCTGATCCGATCCTCGGCCAATCGCACCCGGTCATTCGCGATTGCATCGGTGCAGATCGATGGCATCGCCGACGCCGATGTCGAGCGCGCGATCGCGGTCCTCGACCGCGTCGGTCAGTCGCTCGCCGACGATCCGGCCTTCGAGGGGATCCTGAAGGATGTTCCCGGCTACAGCGCGACGACGGGCCTCTCCGCCCTGGGGGCTACGCTGGTCATGACCGGGCGCATCGAGCCCGAGCATCGCGCGGCTGTTGAAACCGAGCTCCGCCGACGCGTCGCGGCGTCACTCGCGGCCGAAGGCATCGAGCCGATCCGGCCCCAATCCGGGGCAACGACCCCGTCCTAGTCGTCAGCCCAGCGACTTCGGATGACCGCGTCGCGAATCCACTTGCCGGGCGACCCATGGTCCGACGAGGCGACGACCGATGTCGAGGACGATGACGACCGGGGGCAGGCGGAGCATGGGGTAGGCGAGGCCCACGGCAAGCAGCGGCGACATGACCGGCAGGGCCATCGTCGAGTAATGGAACTGGCTCGACGGCCAGACCGCCGGAACGGCGAGCCAGCCGGCCGCCCGTCGGTCGCGCAGGGCAAGCAGTAACAGGGCGACGACCGTCACCACGAGCAATTGCGGGAAGTAGAACGCCGAGAGTCCCTGCAGGGACTCGTGCTCGAGCCGGCCGGAGATCGCCCCGAACTGCCGGATGTATTCGAGCCAGAGCGTCGGAGCGACGAGGATCGTCGCCGCATTGAAGGCCACCGCGATCGCGATCTGCCGCCAGCGACCCTCTCCGAGAAGCGGGATGAAGGCATACACCTTCAGGCCGGTCGCCACGGCCGACGCCACGGAACGATTCGCCAGCAGCAGGGCGAGGACCACCACCTGCGGATTGGCGGAAAAGAGCGCCTCCGCCAGGGGCGGAAACAGCAGCCACCAGGGTGGGAAGTGGAGTTGCCGGAGCGCCCAGGCGGCCGCGACCCAGGTCGCGAAGAGCCAGAGGAGTGTGAACGCCTCCTCGCTGAAGAGGGCCGCCGGAGCCATGATCACGGTCGTCACCGGCGTGCCGGCGTAGTGGTACGCCGTGTTGCCGACGACAACAGCCGCATCCCACGGGTTGCCGCCGTTCAGCCAGGCGACGACGCCGCGGTAGTAGATCGTGGCGTCGAGCCCGAGGGGAAACTGCCGATCCAGGAAGAACGTGATCCGAGCGTACGTCTGCCAGGCGAAGAAGGCCGCGAGCAGGACGTTGCCGACCGATCGGGCGAGCGGCATCCATCCACGGATGCCCTCCCCGACCTGGAATCGCGCCCGCCAACCAGCAGCGTCAGGGCGCTCGATGTGATTCACGGAGATGATGCTGCCCGGGCCTCGTGCTCCAGGTCAAACGCGATCCCGGAGCGGTTCGGCTGTCTTGCTCGCGCCGCGCTGGATCAGGACGCGGCAGCGACTCCCGTGGGCAGGCTGGTGACCGGCGGACCGACGGTCGTGCCGTTCGAGGGCCCGGGCCCGCCGAGACGAACGGAGATCGCGGCCGCTGCCTCTCGGGCCTGGACTGCCAGCTCGGGAATCCGGCGTGGCGTGAGGCGGAATGCCGGGCCCCAGATGTCGACCGCGGCGACGACGTTGCCGCGCGCGTCGTGGACCGGCGCGGACACCGCGTTGAGCCCCATCTCGTACTCGCCGAGGGCCGTTGCGTAGCCGCGGCGCCTGATCCGTGCCAGCTCCTCGAGGAGCGGCTCGAGCTCGGTGATCGTCCGCTCGGTGTAGCTCACGAGGCCGCGCCGGACGATCCGCAGGACCTCTCGCTCCGCGATTGCCGCCATCAGCACCTTCCCCGAGGCGACGCAATGGAGCGGCGTGGATCGACCGGTCCAGTCGCCGACGGCGATGAGGTTCGGGCCGTCGGCCTGGGCAACGGTGAGGAGAGCGTCGGCATCGAGAATCCCGAGCCCGGTCGTCTCGTGGGTCAGTCGGGCAAGCCGCTCGAGCTCGGGCATGGAGATGCCCCGGAGGTCGAGCGTCCGCTCGGCCCGCTCGGCGAGCCGGATGACGACGAGCCCGAGCCGGTACTTGCCGCTCTCCTCGTCCTGCTCGACGAGTCCGCGCTTCTGGAGCGTCGCCAGGAGCCTGGATGCGGTCGACTTGTGGAGGCCGAGACGGCGGGCGAGCTCAGTGACGCCAGCCTCGCCCTGACAGTCTCCGAGCGCGAGGAGGAGCGCGGCCGCTCGGTCCACCGATCGGACAGCATTGCCGTCAAGAACCATCGACGTGCCCCTCCTTCAATGTTTCCTACCCGGCGGCCGGGTGCGACTGGGCGCCCTTGCCGTCAAGCGGAGCGGCCTTGCCGCGGGCCCGATCCTCGAGCGCGGCATCGAGCGAGTCGCTGAATATCGAGATGATCCGGTCGTCGTAGTTGCCCTCGGTGTGGGCCTCGCAGAGGAACCACGGCTCGCGGGAATCTGGCTCCGGCATCGCCCCGCGGACGAGCATGCCCATGGCGATCGCGTCGTACAGGTCGTGATCGGACGTCGCCCAGTCGCGGTATTCGGTCGGCGCCTTCTCGGCGAAGTAGATCCCGAACATCGATGGGTGGCCGGTGAACGTGTGGGCAAGGCTCTTCTCGTTCAGGACCTCGGCCAGGCCCCCCTGGATTCGCCGGCCGAGCGCGTGGATCTTCTCGAGCGCATCGGTGTCCTTGAGGATCGTCAGCGTCTTGACGGCCGCCGCGGCCGCGACCCGGTTCCCCGCGTACGTGCCGCCGTGGCTGACGTGTTCCGGCAGCACGCTCATGACCTCCGCGGTGCCGCCGAATGCCGCCGCTGGATAGCCGTTGCCCATCGCCTTGGCGTAGGTCGCCAGGTCCGGCGTAATGCCGAAATGCTCGGCGGCACCGCCTCGGGCAAATCGGAAACCGGTCTTGACTTCGTCGAAGATGAGGACGGCCCCGAATTCCTTCGTCAAGGCCCGAATTGCCTCGTGGAAGCCGGGCTGGGGCATGATCGCCTGGGCATTCCCGAGGACGGGCTCGATGATGACGCCGGCGATGTCGTCTCCGTCGCGCTCGAAGATCCGGCGGAGGACGTCCATCGCGTTGTAGCGGGCGGGGATGATCGTCCGGCCGACCGCTTCGGGGATGCCGCGGCCCCACGCCAACCCGACCGGGTTTTCGATGTCGCCGAGCTCGGACATGTCGTTGGGGGTGACGCTGATCAGCGCGTAGTCGTGGACTCCGTGGTACTGGCCCTCGAACTTCACGATCTTCGTCCGGCCCGTGTAAGCCCTGGCGACGCGCATCGCGTGCATCGTCGCCTCTGTGCCCGACACGGTCATCCGGGCCATCTCAACCCAGCCTGTCAGTTCCTTGACGAGCTCGATCGCCTGGACCTCGTCCTCGCTCGTGATCGAGAAGCTGACGCCCTTGCGCATTCGTTCGTTGACGTAGTCATCGACCCGGTCGTCGCCGTGGCCGAGGATCACCGGTCCGTATCCCATCCGGAGGTCGATGAACTCGTTGCCGTCGATGTCCCAGATCGTCCCGCCCTTGCCACGATCGATGTAGATCGTGTCGTCGCCCCACGCCCGGAAGTTCGAATTTGTCCCACCCGGCAGGCTCTCGAGGGCACGCCGGTACAGCTCGGCCTGGCGCTGGCGGCGGAGGCTCGGTGGGGTGGCGGGGGCGGCCGCGGGTTCGGTCGTCATGGTCACTCCGTTGCTCGGATCGTCGGTGCGGTAGACGGGACAGCCGTTGCGGGGTACGGAACGGTGGGTTGTCATCTTGGCACAGGCCGCTTGTCGTCGTCAACGCGGATATCGCACGTTAGGCCGTCGTTACGTGCGAATTTCGCAGCCGTGAGCGCAAACATGCCACGGGATGCGTGGCTGGAAAGCAACGGGAGACGCCCGATTTGGCGGTCCCTCCGGCACGTCGGTCGCGGGCGGTAGCATGCCGACGATGCCATCCTCCCCCTCCGCCTCGGCCGAGGCGATCAGCTATTGGCTGGCCGCGAGCCCAGCCGGCCCCGCCAGGCCGGCCGTCTCGGATGGCCGCGCCGCCGATGTCGTGGTCGTCGGCGGCGGGTTCACGGGACTCTGGACGGCGATCGCCCTGACCGACACGGACCCCGCTCTCCGGGTTGTCGTTCTCGAGGCCGAGCGCGTCGGGTTCGGGGCGAGCGGCCGGAATGGCGGCTTCTGCTCGGCAAGCCTCACGCACGGCCTGGCAAACGGCATCCGCCACTTTCCAGAGGAACTCGCGACCCTCGAACTGGAGGGCGTCGCGAACCTGCAGGCGCTGGTCGATTTCACCCGCGACAACGCGATCGACTGCGATCTCGAGGAGACCGGCAACCTCGACGTCGCCGATCAGGCCCACCAGGTCGAGGAGTACCGGGCCTGGGTCGACGAGGCGGCTTCCTGGGGCGAAGAGCTCGAGTTCATGGACCGCGAACGGATCCAATCGGAGGTCCACTCACCCCTCTGGCAGGCGGGGCTCTACCGGAAGCCCGGGCGGGACGTGGTGCTCGATCCGGCCAAGCTCGTCCGGGGCCTGGCCAGGATCTGCGAAGAACGAGGAGTGACCGTCCACGAGTCGAGCCGGGTGATCGGCGTCCAGCGACGGGCCGGGGGCGTCCGGATGAGCACGTCGGCCGGCGCCGTCCTGACCGCCGACCACGTGGTGGTCGCGACGTCGGCCTACTCGGGCTGGCTGCGACGGCTCTCGAACCACTTCGTGCCCGTCTACGACTACGTCCTCGTGTCCGACCCGCTGACGGCCGAGCAGCGCGAATCGGTCGGGTGGCGGCGGCGGCAGGCGATGTCCGACGGGAACAACCAGTTCCATTACTTCCGCCTGACCGCGGACGACCGGATTCTGTGGGGCGGCTACGACGCGATCTACAACTTCGGCAACGGTGTCGGTCCGCAGTTCGACCAGCGCCCCGCGACGTTCGAGATGCTGGAGTCACAGTTCCGCGCCGCGTTTCCGCAACTGGCCGGCCTCCGGTTCCCGTACCGCTGGGGCGGCGCGATCGACACCACGTCACGGTTCACCGTGACGTTCGGCCAGGCACTCGGTGGGCGGCTAACGTACGCGCTCGGCTACACGGGCCTTGGCGTTGGTGCGAGCCGCTGGGCCGGCGGCATCGTCCGCGACTTCATCCTCCGGCCCGACTCCGAACTCCTGCGGATGCGCTTCGTGCAGAGCCTGCCGATCCCGTTCCCGCCGGAGCCGCTGCGCTACGCCACCGTCCAGACCGTCCGCTGGGAGCTGGCACGGGCCGACCGGAACGAGGGTCGCCGCGGACTCTTGCTCCGGACACTGGACGCGCTTGGGATCGGGTTCGACAGCTAGGGCGATGGCCAACGAGGCGGTCCGCGATGGAAGGAGCACGCAAATGCGCAAGATCTCTGTCATCAACAGCCTGACGCTCGACGGCGTCATGCAGGCACCCGGCCGGCCCGACGAGGATCGCCGCGGCGGCTTCGAACACGGCGGCTGGGCAGTCCCCTACAACGACGCGGTCATGGGCAAGGTGATGGGTAAGGGGATGGCCGAAGGCGGGCCGTTGCTGTTCGGGCGCCGGACCTACGAGGACCTGTACAGCTTCTGGCCTAACCAGACGGACAACCCGTTCACCGAGGTGCTCGACAAGGCCGAGAAGTACGTTGCGTCAACGAAGTTGAAGGAGCCGCTGCCGTGGAACAACTCGACGCTGCTGGCGGGCGACGCCGCGAAGGCCGTGGCGGGGCTCAAGAAGCAACCGGGCAAGGACATCGGGGTCATCGGCAGCGGTGAGCTGGTCCAGTCGCTGATGCGGCACGACCTCATCGACACGTACGTCCTGCTGATCCACCCATTGGTTCTCGGGTCCGGGCGGAAGCTCTTCCGCGACGGCAGCCCGTTCGCCAAGCTCCGGCTCGTCGACAGTGTGACGACGACCACCGGGGTCGTGATCGCGACCTACGAGCCGGCCGGGTGACGTTGGCTACTGCCGCGCCGTCGCGGGCGCGAGCTGGTCGTCGCCGCCACCCGAAGGAATAGGGCCGCCCAGAGCTGCCACTCAGCTCAGGTCGCCGCAGGGGTGGTTCAGGCGAAGGCGGCGCGCGAGCACGAGAGCGCGCGCACCCCAAGGTGCGTAAGCGATCGGCGCAGCGCGCCAACGCCCGCCTGGGCCGCCAATGCGGCGACCGTTCAAGCCGGGGTTGCGACCCAGTTCGGGAGTTCGCGAGCGAGGGTCGCGAGTGGCAGGGAGCCGTGGCCGAGCATCGCGTCGTGGAACGCCTTGAGGTCGAACGACGAGCCATCCCTCGCGGCGATCTCGGCGCGGAGCCGGACGATCTCCCGGCACCCGATCATGTAGGTCAGCGCCTGGCCCGGCCACGCGATGTAGCGATCGGTCTCGATCACCGCGTCGGTCTCCGACAGGCCGGCCCCGAGCAGGAAGTCGATCGACTGCTGCCGATCCCAGTGCAGCGCGTGGAGCCCCGTGTCGACGACGAGCCGGGCGGCCCGCCAGGCGACCGCATCGAACATCCCGAATCGTTCAGCGTCGCTCCGATAGAGACCCATCTCGTCGGCCAGCTTCTCGCTGTAGAGGCCCCAGCCCTCGACATACGCTCCGCCGACCATCCGGGAGCCGAGGCGCCGGAACGTGTTGAGGTTCGGGTTCTCCATCTCGAGGGCGATCTGGAAGTGGTGCCCGGGGACGGCCTCGTGGTAGGTCGTCGACGCGAGCTTCGAGTACTTGCGGCTCGGCAGGTCGTATCCGTTCGCGTAATAGATGCCGGAGCGCGAGCCATCGGTCGAGGGCGGGAAGTAGTAGGCGAACGGCGCGTCCTTCTCCTTGAACTCCTCGACCGGCTTGACATCGCAGCCGGCTCGCGGCAGCGAACCGAAGAATCGGGGCGCGACCGCCATGGCCCGATCGATGTCCTCGCGGGCGCGGGCGATCAGCTCATCCTTCGACTGCGGGGTGTTCTCGGGATCTGCGGCGAGCGACGCCCGGTACGCGGTCGCATCGTCGCCGAAGCCGGCGTTCCGGGCGATCTCGCGGCGGCCGGCGTTCGTTGCCTCCAGCTCCTCCATCCCGATCTGGTGGACGTCGCGAGGATCGAGGTCGAGCGTCGTCCAGGCGCGGATCTGGGTCTTGTAGAGCGTGTCCCCGTTCGGTGCCGACCAGAGCCCGGGCTCGACCCGTGTGGCCTTGAGGTAGTCGCCGCGGAGCGCCTCGAGGTAGGCGGCATCGGCCGGGTAGACCTCGTCGCGGACGACCTCCCTGACGCGCTCGCGATCGGCCTCCGAGGCCACCTGGGCCATGGACGGAACGATCGCCTCCTCGATCGGGATCGCGAGCAGGCGCTCGAGCTGCTGGACCGTGCGCTCGGCGACGATCCGGGGAGCCGTCAGGCCGGACTCGATCCCCTCCCGGAGGATGTCGATGTTGGCCGCCATGTAGCCGGGGTAGGCCCTCAGGCGGGCAAGGAACCGGTCCATGCGCTCGGGCGTGTCGGCGCGCTGGAACTGGCACAGCTGCGGAAGGAGCGTCTGGGGTCCGCCGATCTGGTCGACGACCCGCAGCCGGTGGGTGCCCTGCTCGTCCTCCTCGATCCCGAGCTCGCCGATGACGACGAGCATGTCGCGGGTGATCCGATCCTCGATCGGCAGACCTTCCGGTGAGATCGCCTCTGCCTCCGATTTGGTCCGCTCCATCAGGGCCCGGGTCTTGGCGCGTCCGGCCGGGCTCGGGTCCTCGAGCCGGTCGTCATAGCGCTCATCGCCATAGACGGTCGCGGTCGTCGGGTTCAGCTCGAGGAGAGCCTCCCAGAAGCGATCGGCCAGCTCGTTGACGGGCGAAATCGGAAGATCGGACTGGGTCACATGGGCCTCCCGGCGGGAACTTCAGAAATCTGTTGGCCGACAGGGTACCGTGCGACGCCCGACGAGGCGCGGGGCCGCGCGGTCAGCCGCCCTTGGCGTTCCGGGATGTCCACGAGGTGAGCACGCCGAGAAAGGCTTGCGATGGGCGCACGCACGAGTCCGGTTCGTGAGGTCCCGTGAGTTGCCCGAGATGCTCACCCCGTGTCCATTTCGGGTCCGCGTACGGTGGCGCGTCCACCTGGTGAGCAATTCGGACCGGCGGCGAGGCGATGCGGCGCGTCGCCGGCTGAGCGCGGGCGCGCGGCGCGACCTCAGCCCTCGAAGAGCGGCATCTGCTCGCCTGAACGCTCGACGACCGGATCGAGCCCGAGATATGGCTCCAGGTCCCCGAGGTCCAGCTCATCGCGGCCGAGGAACGCCTGCAGGTGATTCCACTTGATCACGTGCCAGTTGTCGCGCTCCACGGCCTCTCGCAGGAGCGGCGATCGCTCGAGCTTGTGGCGGATGAGCTCCGTCCGCTCCGGGGCGACCACGAGGAAACGGACCAGGGAATCGTCCGGCGGGATCCGGGCATGGCGACGGAGGAGCAGCTCGCCGAGCATCGCCGTCCACTCAACCTCGAAGAGCAATGCCGCGCGACCCCGGACGTACCAGATGCAGTCGACCTCGGCGACGTCGTCGACGGCGCGGCTGATCTGGACGAGGTAGGCCCGATGCTCGCGCTCGTCGAGCCAGTCCCCGAGCCGTCGCGATCCGAGCTTGCGCGACTGCTCGCGGCGGCCGATCCAGACGCTCATCCCGAGCCGGTGGCCGCCGTCCGCGAGGAGCGCGATCGTCTCCGCGTGCTGCTGGGTCCGGCGGAGGAGATCGTCGCCGGTCAGCAACCGGTCGGGCGTGCTCGCCATGCTCCGGTAGCTCTGGAGGCAGGCCCGGACGAGGGCTTCGTCCGGCAGGTCGTGGCCGGAGAACAGCGCGGCGATTCGCTCGAAGAACGAGGACTCAGAGAGGGGGCCGGCGGTCGACAGGAGGCTGTAGACGGCCCACTCGACGCGGTCGGCGAGGGGCGCGGCCGCGGCGGCGCGGTCGGCCGGGTCGGCGAGCCACCAGCGGCCCGGTTCGATCTCCGTGAGGCGCCGCTGGGTCGGCCGGCTCAGCTCCTCGTGGATCAGCGAGAGCAGTCCCTCGACCTGGTCCGTCGACGCGTCGGCTGGCCGGGCCGCCCGGCGCGTGCGAGCCGGGGTTGGTCCGCCGGCCGGGCGCCGTGGCGCGCCGTCGGGCTCGTCGTCGCCGTTCGCCTCATCGGCCCGAGCGCCCGGTGCCTCGTCGGCCCCGGCTGCGGTCGGGCGAGGCGACGCGGGCGCGGATGATCCAGGTTCGGTCACCGGCCCGGCAGATCGAGTGCGGGCGTCGGCGGCGGCGTCGGCGTCCGGCGGCGATTCATCCTCGTCCGGGGCCATGAGCCGGCGGAGCTGACCGGCCCGGTCGAGCCCCACGAGGATCTCGCCGAGCAGCCGCTCGTGGCGGGCCGGCTCGCCACGGGCCTTGATCGTCTCGACGGCGACCTCGGTCACCGTCCGGGCGACCTCGGCGGCAGAGAACGGTCGGCGATCGAACCGTTCCGGGGCGACGAACAGGCCGGGACCCGGGACGACCTCCGTGTCGCCCGCGCCGCCGGGCAGCGAATCGAGCAGGACGTTGGCTCGTGTCCGCGGCCCGGGCGGCATCGTGGCGCCCGGCGGGACGAGCTCGATCAGGCCGGCCAGCTCGTCGTCACCATCCTCGAGCCGCGCCCGGACCAGCCGGAAGCCCGCGCCGACGCCGCCGAGGGCCGCCGCGACGAGCGCTTCCGGCCCGCCGCCGTCGACGAGGAACACGACGCGCCCGTCCCGGGCGAGCGCCGGTTCGACGGCGGCGAGCGACCGGCCGAGGGCGGCCGCCTGCCAGCCCCACGGCGCCCGGATGGCACTGCCCGACAGCGCCTCGAGCGGAAGAACGGCCGCCGCCTCGCGACCCAGCACCCAGGCGGTGGCCCAGTACGCGAGCGACAGGCGTTCCTGGTTCGGTCGGACAGGCGGCTGGCTCAGGACGAGCCGGATGCGGCGACGGCCGGGCCCTGATCCGCCCGCCTCGGAAGCGTCCCAACCGAGCGATCGGGCGGCCGAGGGGCCGGCGATTCCGAGGACGGCCGTCGCCGTCCCGTCAACGAGGCTGCGGAGGTCCGACCCGATCCGCGCCTGGACCGATCCCAGCGAGCCGCCCTCGAGGCGCTGGATGAAGCCTCGGACGATGCGGATGCCATCCTCGAACGCCATCCATGGATTCCGCTCCCGCCACTGGCCGCCGCCGGGCGGCCTGACCCGTCCGCCCTGGATTCGGAGCGACCCGACTCGGCCGGGATAGCCGTTCAGCCGGCTCGCGGGCAGGAGTGCATGCAGCAGCGCGAGCCGGAGCGCCGCCTCGACCGGCGCCGCGCGGAGGTCGCCCTCGACCCGTTCCAGGATCGCGTCGAGCCCGACGAGCTGGCGAGGCGTATGCAGATCGAGCAGGCCGTCGACGAGCGCCTCGCCGCCCTCGACGACCGGGAATCGATCGCGAAGATTTGCGCGGGCCACGTCCGCGTCGTCCGGGATCGCGCGCGCCAGGGCGAGGTCGTCGTCGTCGAGCGGTGCCGTCCGCTGGTCGGCACCCCCGCGCTGGCCGCGACAGACCGGGCAGCGATAGTGCTTGCGGGCAGGGACGGTGTCGGCATTTTCTTCGTCCGTCGCCTGTGCCCCGCCCCAGATGAACTCGTCGGCCGTGAGCATCCGTTCGCAGGTGGCACAGCGGGTCGCGAACAACTCGCCGATCCCGACCTTGAGGCTCGACTGGCGGCGAGGCGAAGCGGACATCGCCTGGAAGGCCGCATCAAGGTGGCGGAGATCGGGCGGCCGGAGGACGAGCTCGGCGAGGAGCCGCGTCAGCGGGCTCGATTCGAGGCTGATCGTCGGCCGCTGGCCGGCAATCGCTGCGTGGGCCACCCAGCCGCCCCTGCCGTGGAGGTCGAGGATGACGTCACCCGGCGAGGAGTGAGCCTCGACGCGGGCGATGACGAGCGCCGGTGGCGGAGCCGGCGCGAGACGATCGAAAAACGGGAGCGAGAACCCGGGCTCTGCTCGGACGAGGGACGCGCGACCCGCCATCTTCAGCGCACTCGGCCGGGCTGGGCCCTCCGGCCCTACGCCTCGTCGAGCTCGTCCGCCTCTTCTTCGAACGCCTCGTCCGTCGTGGACTCCGGCGGCAGGACGCGGTCGAGATCCTCGATCTCCTCGTCCTCCTCGTCGTCTTCCAGGTCCTCCTCGAGCTCCATCTCCTCGCGGACGAGCGTCCCCTTCGTGTACGGCCGGAGGTCGGTCGACTTGGCCGCTGTCGGGAACGAGACCTTGCCGTAGTTGCGGGGGTCCTGATAGATCTCGCGAATGATGATCCGGACGTCCTTGTCACCGAGCGAGGTGACCCCCGCGGCGTACTTGTTGCCGTCGGCGATGAGCTTGAGGAGGCGGGCGGCGACACGCGGCTCGACGACACCGATCCGCATCCCGTTGCTCGTCGCGATGAGCCGGTTCTTCTCCGGCGCCAGCTCGACGGCGTCGCCCGGGTTCACCTGGGCGAGCTTGCGCGGGTTCGGCAGGTCGGTCAGGAAGGCGAAGCCGGTCTTGCCTGTCTCCTCGACGAAGATCGAGACCGGGGCCTTGCTGCCCGCCTGGGCCGGAACCGTGTTGTCACCGGCGTCGACGAGGAGCACGCGGAGGCGGTCGATGTTCCGCTCCGCGATCCGGTTCGTCGGGTCCAGGGCGAGGGCCGTCTGGTAGTGCTCCCGCGCGGCGCCGAGCTCGCCGAGCTCCCAGAGCGACTTGGCCAGGCGGTTCTCCGCCTCGGCGTCCGGCCCGAGCTCGAGCAGCCGACGATTCGTCTCAACCGCCTCCGTCCACTGGGCCGCGGTCGCCTGGGCGATCGCCTGGTCAGCCAGCTGGCGCTTGAGGCGCGTCTGGTTGACGGCGCTCGATGGCTGGGATTCGACTTCGGGGAAGGTCACGAGGAGGTCGTCCTTTCGGGGTGGAGGGAGCACAGCTTTCTAGCATCGCCGGCCCCGTTCGTCAAACCGAGGGCCGGAGCCACGCCCCTCCAGCCGCCAGATGTCCACCGTATGCCACTGGCAGTGGCGTTATCGCCTTCCCCGTCGCTCAGTTTCGCCATTTGCCACCAGCTGGATGCATCCGGCTGGACTTGAACCTCAATTCGGCCCTCGAACGACCTCCTGGCCCATGACATCGGCCGTAATGCCACCACCAGTGGCGATAGGCGGAACCCCTGAGCGGAGCGAGCCCTCAGGCCCGGATGAGGATGTTCCAGCCGGCGACGACGACCCCGAGCAGAACGAGCAGGAGCGTCTGCCAGATCCAGTGCGGATCGCGGCGGACTGACGGCGACGCGCCGTGGAACGTGTCCCAGAGGTAGAACAAGAGCGTCAGGAGAGCCGGCCCGATCAGGCGTGGGATCGCCATCGCGCGGAGCGCCGCCGCACCGATGGCGATCGCGATCGCGTACGTCGCCGCCGACCAGAGGACGTCCCGGAGCTGGGTCATCCGCAGCGCGGCCGCCCGGTATCCGAGCAGCCCGGCGACGACCGCATCGGCACCGGCCAGGAGGAGCAGGTCCGCGCCTGCCAGGGGTGGCACGGCCTCGCCGGGTCCACCCGCCAGCCCGCCCGGAACGAGGGCGCCGACGCCGACGAACGCGACGAACGCGACCAGGAGCGTCGCGACCAGGACCGACGAGCGATCCTCCGGCGTCAGAGCCGTGTTGGCGACGAGAATCCGCTCCTCGAGGACGAGCGTCCGATCGACGAGGAACGCGGTTGCCGCCAGCGCCGGCACCATCAGGGCGCCGATGGGCACAAGCCCGATCGCGCCGAGGCAACCGATCGCGGCGACGGCCGGCAGGATGAGCGACTCGATCGGGACGCCGTGCTCCGTCGCAGGCGTGTCGAGCTGGCCGAGAATCTGGAGCGATGCGAATAGCGTTGCGACCAGGAGCAGGATCGCCACTGCCCAGTTGAGGGGACCGTCGAGCAGGCGCGCCAGGCCGACGATGACGACGACGAGGAGGGCGAGGTCGCGCCGGGCGGCCGAAATCTCTCGGGCAGCGGAGCGATTCACCCCGACGATGGTAGTCGGTCAGGCCCTGGCTCGAGACCGCGACCCGGCGACCCACTCGAGAAGCGCTGCGCGGGAGCGGGTGTTGAGGACCGAATCCGGTTCGACCCAGGCCCGACGGGCCTGTGTGACCCCCCAGCGGACGAAGTCGAGCTCGCGAGTGCTGTGGGCATCGGAATCGATCGTGAGCACGCAGCCCTCGTCGACGGCACGCCGAGCCCGCTCCGCGGCGAGGTCGAGCCGGTGCGGCGAACCGTTGATCTCGAGGGCGGTGCCGGTCGCCGCGGCAGCCGCGTACACGGCGTCCCAGTCCAGGTCGAGATCGTCGCGGGTCTGGATCATCCGGCCGGATGGGTGGGCGATGATGTCGACGTGCGGGCTGTTGATCGCGTTGAGCGTCCGCCTCGTCAACTCGGCCCGCGGCTGGCGGCGCGATACGTGGACCGATGCGACGACAACGTCGAAGCTCGCCAGGAGGTCGTCCTCGTAGTCGAGGATCCCGTCTGCGCGGACCTCGAGCTCGCAGCCGTGGAGCAATCGGAAGCCTTCGGGCGGCGTCTCGGGAGGCGCGGTGCCCTCGTGCTCCTCGCGCTCGAACCGGGCGTTCAGCTCGGCGATGATCGTGCGCTGTTGCTCCACCCGCTCCGGGGCCAGGCCGCGGGCGATCGCGAGCGAGAAGGAGTGATCGGTCAGGACCTCGTATGAATACCCGCGACGGCGGCAGGCCTCGGCCATCGTCTCGATCGGGTTCTGACCGTCACTCCACTCCGAATGGGTGTGGCAGTCGCCACGAAGATCGGCCTGAGTGACGAGCCGGGGCAGCCGACCCGCCCGGGCGGCCTCGATCTCGCCGTGATCCTCCCGGATCTCCGGTTCGATGAACGGCAGGTCGAGGAAGCCGTAGGCCTCTTCCTCCGTCGCGAACGTACGGAGCTCGGCGGCGTCGCCGGTCAGCGGCTCGCCGTCTTCGCCGATCCTCAGGAAACCCTTCTCGGACAGGCTCCAGCCGCGATCGCGGGCGATTGCCCGGAGCCTGACGTTGTGCTCCTTCGAGCCGGTGAAGTGGATGAGATACGTCCCGGCCTCGCCGGGCGGCATCACCATCAGGTCGACCTGCGGCCCTCGCAGCAACCGGACCGCCGCCTTGTGACCGCCGCGATTCACGACCTCCTCGACAGCACCCAGCCCGGTGAAGAACTCCATCAAGGCGGCCGGGTCGTCCGTCTCCGCCAGAAGGTCCAGGTCGCCGATCGTCTCGCGACGGCGGCGGAACGAGCCGGCCGGGGTGATCAGGCGCACGCCGGGGACGCTCTCGAGCGCGGCCGCGATACCCTCGATTGCGGTCTCCGCCCGGTTGAGCAGCAATCGCGTCGGCCGTGATTCGAGCGCGGTGATGCCGGCGAGGATGAGGCTCTCGGTCTTCGCGGAGAGGCCCTTGAGCGACTTGAGCGTGCCCGCCTCGGCTGCCAGGCGGAGATCTTCGACCGTCTCGATCCCGAGCTCCTCGTAGATCTGCTTGACGGTCTTCGGCCCGAGGCCGGGGATCTGGAGCATCTCGACGAGGCTCGGCGGGATCTCCTCTCGAAGCTTGTCGTAGAACCGCATATGGCCCGTCGACACGAGCTCCGCGATCTTGTCGCTGATCGCCTGGCCGACGCCCGGCACCTTCGGCGGATTGCCGGAACGGTAGGCCGCGACGAGGTCGACGGGGCTGCGCCCGATCGCGTCGGCGGCGCGGTGGTAGGCGACGGTCTTGAAGACGAGCTCGCCCTTGACCTCGAGCATGTCGCCGATCTCGTGAAAGATCCGGGCGAGCGTGCCGTTGGTCAGCTCACCGTCGAAGGCGTCGTCCGGGTCGGGCTCGCGGCGGCGTCGTGGGGCGCGGCGATCTCGTCACTCTCGTCAGCCATCGCTGCGATGGTAGCGGGCATCGCCTGCCCGATCCGTGCCAGATACCACCCCACGTAGTGACCGGCGGCGATTCGGGTCAAGCCAGCGGCCGACTGATGCTGACGCTCGCACGCATTGGCATCATCGACGCCACATTCAGGCCCAAGCGGGGCACATTCACTACTCGGGGTGGTAACTGGCGGGAGGATGGGCCGCCCGAGGGCGCAGGCACGCGGCGACGGGATCTCTACGCGGCGACGACCCGGTCGCGGCCGCGGCGCTTTGCGTCGTAGAGGGCCCGGTCCGCCTGCTCGATGATGTCGACGATCGGCTGGTCCGGGGCCGAGGCAACCGCGACGCCGACCGAGACGGTCGCCGACGCGACGCCGAATCGCGACAGATCGAGTGACGAGACCGCGTCGCGGATCCGCTCGCCGACCTCGACGGCCTCGTCCAGGCCCGGGTTGCGGAGCAGGACCGCGAATTCCTCGCCGCCGAACCGCGCCGGCACGTCGTCCTCGCGAACGGCGCCGGCAATCGCACCGGCAATCGCCCGAAGGACCTCGTCGCCGACGGCGTGCCCGTGCGTGTCGTTCAACAGCTTGAACCGGTCGATGTCGACCATGAGGATGCCGATCGCGTCCTCGGCCCGGCGCCGTCGGGCGAGGAGCGCGCAGAATTCGTCGAAGTAGCGTCGATTCGGGAGCCCGGTGAGCGCGTCGGTCGAGGCGCGCGCCTCTGCCTCGCGATGTGAATAGGCCCGCGACAGGGCCGCCGATGCCTCGACCGCGGCCCCGGTCAGGATTCGCTGCGCCGACGCCGGCCACGCCTCGGCAGTCCGTCGCGACACGACGATCGCACCGATGACGCCCGCGTCGGTCGCCAGCGGGGCGCTCAGGGTGTGCCTCAGTCCGTAGACCTGGCTGGCGCGTTCGGCGATCCGTTCGGCGATCAGCACGGACGGGTGGACGGGTCGCGGACGAAGGAGTGCATCGACTGCGGCTGCGGCGGGGGCACGTCCGGCGGGCGACGCCCCGCCTGCGCCGACGCCGGCCATGACCGGGACCGCGGGGCGGACATGGAGCAACGGGTCTTCGAGGTCCCCAATCGGGAAGAGCGTGGACGAGCTCGGGCCGCCCGTCCTCGTGTTGACGAGCGTCGCCTCGAGGACCCGGGCGTCCGGGCGGCGGCGAGCCACGACGATGTGATCGGCGCCGGTCCCGGTCCCGATCTCCTCGACGATCGCATCGACGATCGCGTCCGGTGAGATCGAGCGGGACAGGCCCTGGAGGATCCTCGCGAAGCTCTCCGCCTCGGCGCGTCGGCTGACCTCGAGCGCCTCGACCGCGAGCCGATGTCGGACGGCGACGAGTCCGACGGCCGCGATGACGCCGATCATCAGCCAGTCGATCGGGCGGGCCCCCTCGACCGCGACCCGCAGCAGCTCGACGAGGGCCAGGACCAGCAGGGTCCCGGAGAAGACCATCCATGACCGGCGGATCCTGCGATCCTCCGAGTCGACGAGCGTTGTTCGCGTGGTCGGTGCGGTCACGTTCGGGGATGAGCATGACGGTGCGGTGGCCATCGCGTCCAGTACCCCGGCGTGGTACTCGCGGCCGGATCGGCTGGTACTTCCGTTCTCTCGGGTCTTCCCTGAGGGGCCGTCAGGCGGACCGGGCCACGCTGAGTCGCTTCGATCGCCGGCCGCGCTCTCGCGCCGGCGGCGCGTCGTCGATGCGTCGCTTCTCTTCGTACATTCGTGTGTCCGCGGCCGCGATGAGCTCCGTCGCGCTCCGACCGTCTGTCGGGAACGTCGCCGCGCCGACGGCCAGCGAGACCGCGACCTGTCGGCGCGAGCCGCCGTCGAACGTCGCGGTCGCGAACGCGTCCCGGATCCTGTCGGCCGCCAGGTAGGCGGCATCGGCCTCCGTGTCCGGCAGCAGGATCGCGAACTCGTCGCCGCCGTAGCGGGCGGCGATGTCCGACGCTCGAAGCGTCGATCGGATGAGTTCCGCCGTCCAGGCCAGGACCTGGTCGCCGAAGAGGTGCCCGAACGTGTCGTTGACGAGCTTGAAGTCGTCCAGGTCGAGCATCAGGATGCTCAGCGGCTGGCGCGACCGCTGCGCCCGGATGACCTCTTCGCCGACGCGCTCGTGGAGGTACCGGTGGTTGTAGAAGCCCGTCAGCTGGTCGCGGTCGGCGAGGGCCCGGGCCTCTTCGTAGAGCCTCGCGTTCTCGAGGGCCATGGCCGCCTCGTTCGCCATCGTCCGGGCCAGCTCGAGGCGCTCGACGTCGAGATCGATGATCCCGGCCGAGATGAGTTCGACGAGACCGATCGACTCGCCCTTGGCGACAAGCGGCAGCATGATCAGCGAACGATGGCCATCCCGCAGCAGGAGCTCGACTTCAGCCGGGTCGGCGGTCGGATCGTCGGCGTCGATGATGACCGTTGTCTGTTCCTCGAGCACCCGCAGCGACTGCGGAAACAAGCTCGTGTCGTAGAACGGCGTCAGGTCCTTCGCCGGCGACTCCGGGAAATAGCCGAGCGTCGCGAGCCGCTGGTTGGGCCGGTCCCAGTAGGAGATCGCGCACTCTTCGACCGAGAGCGCGCTCGCGAGGTGCCTGGCGATGATGTTCGCGACCTCGCGGGACGCGAGGCTGGCCGACAGCTGGCCGCTCATGTCGAGGAGCCGCCGCAGCTCTCCGGCAAGCCCCTGGCTGCGGGCCAGCAGGCGCGCGGATTCGAGTGCCGTCGCGGCCTGGTCCGCGAGGATCAGGAGGAGCCGCTTGTCGTCCTCGTCGAACTGGTTCAGGCCCAGCTTCGAGAGCGTGATCACACCGACGACCTGGGCGTCGTAGCGCATCGGGACGATGAGCATCGACTCGTCGACGTCGTCGGTTCCGACGATGTTCTCGCCGCGCGGATCGGCGTTTGCATCATTGATGAGGAGCGGCGACGCCGTGCTGGGCGACCCAGCCGGTGAATCCCTCTCCGAGGTGGCAGCGAAGCAGGGCGAAGTCGACCTTCTCGTAGGCGCCGACCCTGCCCTCGAACGCGATCGGGGCGACGACGCCGCCCGGCTCGAGCTGGTAGACCCGGGCGTTGTGGTAGTCGATGATCTGGCGCGTCTCCTCGACGATCGCCCGACCGACCTCCTCGACGCCGCTGGCGCGGCTCAGGCGGGCCGAGGCGGCCTGGAGCACGCTCAGCTGGGCCGCTCGCTGTTCCGTCTGGGCGATCAGGTCGGAGTTCTCGAGGGCGATCGCCGCCTGCGTTCCGAGGGCCGTCACGAACGCGACATCGCTCTGCTGCCAGCTCCGCGGCTCGAGCGTCATCCCCGCGAGGGAGCCGATGACCCTCCCCTGGTGGAACAGCGGGACGACGATGTCGCCGCGGATCTCGAAGACACCGGCGTAACGGTCGTATGCATCGCCCACCTCGGCCCGCCTGGCATCGTCGACGACCCATGGCGTGCCCGTCCGGACGATCTCGCCGAACCAGCCCTCGCTCTCACCGAAGACCGGCAGGCGGGCCGCGGTCGCGTCGTCCATGCCCGCCCATGCGACCACCTCGAGCCGCTGTCGCTGGACGAGCCTGAGGACGGTCGCGTCGGCGTCGAGACCGCGGAGGGTCTCGTCGACGATCGCCCGCAGCAGCGTCGCCCGATCGTGGGTGGTCGCCAGCCGCTCCGTGATGTCGAGGACGCTGTCGAGGCGGCGGGCGAGCATCGCCTCGCGACGAAGGTGTTCCGTCCGGCTCGATACGGCGGTGACGACGATCGCCCGGAGGATCGTGGCCGAGGCGAGGACGAACGGGCCGTCGAAGCCGTTGCCCGTCCGGGACAGCTCGTCGAGCGGGACGATCGTGATCGTCACGGCGAGGCTCACCAGCCAGGCGAGGACCGCGAGCGGCCCGGACAGCACGACCGCGGCGATGAACGTCGGCGCTGCGAGGACCGCGGATGCGGCGGGACCGAACGCGGCCAGGGCAGCCGCATAGGCGCCGATCAGGGCGGCGACGATGGTCCACGCCGGCGGCCCGCCACGCAGCGGGATCGGCGGCTCGCCGACCAGGCCGCGGACAAGTTCCCGGAAGACTGCCGGAGCGCTGCGCGTGCGTTCTCCCGCCTCGAGGGACGCGGCGGTAGAGCTGGGTGGGGCATACGCACGCACGGTGCGACGATCGTCCCATCCGGACGCCCTGCCGACGCTCGGCCCGAGGTACCGGTTGGCGGCGCTCTAATGTACCGGCCCGGTCACCCGCCGATGGCGGATGACCGGGCCGTCCTGGTCAGCGGAAGTAGCCGGTCACGTCGAGGATCAGGTGGGTCAATCCGCCCGAGGCGACGTAGACGAGCCCGACGTTGCCGGGATTGCTCAGCGGTCCGGTCACGCCATTCGCGCGGGTGTCCCCGAGCGGGAAGTTCAGCGTCGAGGTGTCGGGCGTGTTGTCTGCTACCTGGGTCATTGACACGTAGCCGGCCCGGGTCTGACCGACGACCGTCAGGTTGCCGGTGATCGCCGCGGCGTTCGCCGGGACGCCCTGGTACGGCTCGACGACGAGCGTGCGGGCGACGTTCGCGCTGAACGCGCCGGCCAGCCCCTCCTGTGGAGCCGGGAATCGGCTATCCATCCGGCGACCGGGGGTGAGCGCAACGAAGCGCGCCCCGTTGAGGTCGTCGAGGTAATACCCGGTGACGTCGAGGATGAGGTGGGTGGACCTGCCGGGCGGAGCCTTGTAGACGGCCGACAGCGTCCCGGCCGTCGATAGCTTGACCGTCACGCCATTCGCCCGCGTGTCGCCGGAGGGGAAGTTGATCGTCGACGTCGCAGGATTGGTCGGCGGCGGATCCGTGGCGAGGGTGACGAAGCCGGCGCCGTTCTGGCCGGTCACCGTCAGGTTGCCGGTGATCGCCTTGGCGCTCGCGGGGATCGTCCCAACGCCGGCCACCTGGAAGGTCCGGTTGGCATTGGCCTGGAACTTGTTGGCCAGGCCGGTGCCGAACCGGGTGTCGAGGACGCGGAATGGCGTCAGCACGTTGTAGGTCTGGCCGGTGTTGTTGTTCAGGAAGTAGCCGGTGACGTCGAGGATGAAGTGGGTCTGCTGGCCGCTTCCGGCCTTGTACGTGAGGTTCACGCCACCGTCGTTGTTGAGCGGGCTAGTGATGTTGTTTGCCCTGGGGTCGCCGAGCGGGAAGTTGATCGTCGAGGTCGCCGGATTGGCGACCGGGAGCGGGGTCAGGGAGGCGTAGCCGGCTCCCTGCTGGCCGACGATCGTCAGGTTGCCCGTGATCGCCACGGCGTTGTTCGGGATGCCGAGCCGGCCGGCGATGTCGACGCTCTTGGGGACGCTCGAGGTGAATGGGCCGGTCGTCCCGACATTGAAGCGGGAGTCGAGGAGCCGGACCGGCGCGATCCCGACGAACACCGAGCCGGCGGTCTGGAGCTCGCTCACGCGCGTGCCCCACGTCCCGTCCGACTTCGTGTACTGGTTGGCCTGCCAGACCGCGTTCGTATCGCGCGGGTCCTGGGCCACGCCGACGAAGTCGCCCCAGCGGAGCGCCGGTGTAGGCAACGGCGCCGCCGTCGGCGATCTCGCGGGGGTCGCTCAGCGAGTTATTCGCATCGGATGGGCGCTGGTAGCGGCTGATCGATGACATCCCCTCGCGTGGCCGACGACTCGGTGTAGACGACGTGGAGGATGCCGCTCTGCGACTCGCCGACGCCCGGGAACCAGGTGTCCTTGCCGGCTGTCTCGATCGTCATGTCCTGGACGAGGGTCGGCGTCGCCGACGACGTGTTGAGCTGGGTGACGCGGGCACAGGCCCAGGTGGGCTGCGTATCGCACGGCGTCGTGCTCGGGAACGTCAGGACGTTGTCCTGCCAGATCGCGTCCGTCGGGCGCCGGTCGACGATCCCGGCAGGGAGCGCGGCGCCGTAGGCGGTTGGGCCGGAGCGGGCGGATCGAAGAACGGATCGGCGACCCCGAGGGCGCTCAGATCGAGCGGCGCGGAGAGCGACGTCCCGCCACCCGCATTCGTGCCGGTGATCCGCATGTAGGCGACGTTCGATTGTGTTTGGCCCGGGACCCCTGGCAACAGCAGCTCGCCGACGACGAAGATCGTGTTCGAGACGGCCTGCGGCGAGACCGCCGGTCGAAGCGAGAAGTGATTGAACGAGAAGTCGTACGTGAAGTCGGGCAGGGCCGGGAATGTCAGCATCTGGGCCCAGTCGAAGGTCGTCATCGAGGCGGCATCGTGCACGCCTGCGGCGGTGCAATTGGTCGTGTTGTCCAACGTGAACTCGTTGGCGGAGATCGTGATCTTGTCGCCGGACGTCCCGATCATCGGGTAGTCCGGCAGGAAGCCGTTGTAGCGGATGTAGAAGTGGTAGTAGTCGCCGGTCGGGTCATCGGTGGTGCTGAGCGCGCCGAAGATGAACCCCATCGAATCGTTGGTGCCGCCGTTCGTGTCGCAGTGCCAGCCGAGGACGATGCCCAGCCAGCGGTTGTGCTTGGCGTCATACATCCAGCGCGGGTCCGCGATGCCGTCGATCTCGACCGGGGTGCCCGGCGACGTCTCGAAGTCGCCCAGGTCGAAGAACTCGAAGATGTCGAGGACGGGTTCGGTCTCGGCTCCCTCGCGGTTCGTGAAGCGGAGGTGGGTGTTGACGGTCTGGACGACGTCGTCCGGGCCGACCGCGATCCACGGGTCTGGCGGCTCGAACCCGGAGTCTGTCTCGTCGAGGCCCTCCCACGGCCCGAACGAGGTCGCCGGGGGCGCGCCGGAGCCCGTCGCCGGGACCGAGACAAGGGCCGACGCCCCACCCTGCGGGCGCGCGTCGGACTTCGGGGCATCCGCGCCCCGGTTGGCATGGTCGACGTTCAGGGTCTGAAGCGGCTCGGCAGGACCGCGGCCGCGCGCGGAATCGAGTGACTTCGCGCCGAGGCCGCGCACAGCCGGCGTTCGCGCGGAGTCCGCCTCCGGGGCGGCGGCCGCCGACGCGCCGGACGCTCCGGAGGGAATGGCTGCCGCGATTCCCGCGGGCCAGATGAGCCCGAGCGAGGCAATGACGGCGAGGAGGCCAAAGAGCGGGCGGGCGTGGCGGCGTGGCGGTCGAAGCACTGCTTCCTCCATCGATTGGCGTCCGAGACGGTCCGTGACCGGGCAGGACTCCGTGGGTATCGTGGCGAGAGCCGCCGAGGAAGATGACTCCGCGGGGCCAAGGGTACACGAGGGTTCCACCCCGTCGGCGACGCCCCGCGGCGGGCCGGGCTTCCGGCTATTTGCCGGCGTGACGGTGGCCGGCGGCCGCCGGATGCGCCTCCGGTTCGGCCGGTGCGCCGGCGTGCGTCGTGGAGTCGCCGCCCATGCCCTTCTCGACCGGATGGCGGCGCTTCCGCCAGGCCGGCAGGCCATCGGCGACCCAGCTCACGTCCTGGAAGCCGGCCGCCCGCAGGAGCGACGCCGCGACGCTCGATCGGTAGCCGGATGCACAGATCACTGCGATCGGGCGGTCCCGCGGCAGCTCCGCGAGGCGGTCCTGCAGCGAGCCGGCTGCGATATGAACCGAGTCCGGGACGTGACCGGACCGGTATTCCTTCGCCTGGCGGACGTCGATCACGAATGGCGCCTCAGCGCGTCCGGCGTCAAGCATCGAAGCGAGCTGGTCGACGGTCAGGCGGCCGCCGGTCTCGACCGGGGCGCCGGACGCCGTCCAGGCATCGAAGCCGCCGCGGATGTGTCCAATGACGTTCTCGTAGCCGATCCGCATCGCCTGGCGCGCGGCATCGTCCCAGTGGTCCGGCGAATCGAGCATGAAGACGAGCGGCCGGTCGGGGTCGACGACCCAGCCCAGCCACGTCCCGAACGACGAGCCGGTCGGGATCGACACGGACCCCGGGACGTGGGCGAGCGAGTGAGCGGCCGGCCATCGCAGGTCGACCAGCACGGCGTCCCCGGCGAGGGCCGCCCGCGCGCTTTCGACCGACATCGCGTTGGGCTCGGGCGGCCTGCCCCCGAGCAGCCTGGGACCCGCCTGGTTCGTCAGGCGCATCCGGGCGAAGTAGGTCGGGAACGATGGCTGATCGCGGAGCAGGAGCTCGGCGAACCGGTCGACGTCCGACGGCTGGACCATCGGGTTATGGCGGCGCTCGAAGCCGATCGTCGACCAGGGCGTCGAGGCGATGCCGGTCGAGCAGAGGGAGCCCGCGCCGTGGGTGGGATAGACCCCGACGAAGTCCTCGTGCGGCAGGACCACGTCGCGGAGCGAGTGGAACATCGCCCGTGCATACGGGAGCGCGTGTTCCTCGCCCAGGAGGTCCGTCCGGCCCACCGCCCCGACGAGGAGCGACCCGCCCGTGAAGAGGAGCAGCGGCTCGTCGGCCCGGGACGTGTCGGCGACGGCGTAGGCGACGTGCTCCGGGGTGTGGCCCGGCGTGTCGAGCACCGTGAAGTGGAGCGCACCGACGTCGAACGCGTCGCCGTGGCGGACCGGCCGGTGCTCGTACGCCAGCTCCGCCCCCGCCCCGATGACGTGGGTCGCACCGGTCATCGCAGCAAGCTCGCGGCCGCCGGAGACGTAGTCGTTGTGGAGATGCGTCTCGACGACGTGGGTGATGCGCAGGTTCGCCGACCGGGCGGAATCGAGGTAGATGTCGACGTCGCGGCGCGGGTCGACGACAGCGGCAAGACCCGCCGATTCGTCGGCAATGAGGGTCGAGAGATGGCCGAGACCGTTGATCACGAACTGCCGGAGAAGCATCCGGCCGAGGGTACCACCGGGCAGGCGGCGAGGGTCTGCGCGGCGTCCGGCCGGCGGTCCGATGGTAGACTCCGGCCGACCCCAGGGGCCGAGGACGAGGGTCGACAAGGCGTATCTCTGGAGGTGGACAGGACGTGGCTCAGCGAATCCTCGTGCTCGGTGGCGACGGCTACCTCGGCTGGCCGACGGCGATGGCGTTCTCGAGAGCCGGCCACCGGGTCGCTGTCGTCGACAACTTCGCGAAGCGCAACTGGGAGCTCGAACTCGGGGTTCGGCCCCTGTTCCATGTCCCGACGCTCCACGAGCGGGTTCGCGCCTGGCGCGAGGTCACCGAGAACGACATCGAGCTCCACGTCGGCGACCTGACCGACTACGGGTTCGTCGAGTCGGTGATCGACGGGTTGCGGCCGGACACGATCGTCCACTACGGCGAGCAGCCCTCCGCCCCGTACTCGATGATCGACGCCCGGCACGCGACCTACACCCAGTCGAACAACGTCATCGGCAACCTCAACGTGCTCTTCGCGATGCGAGATCGTTCGCCCGAGACCCACCTCGTGAAGCTGGGGACGATGGGTGAGTACGGGACGCCCGACATCGACATCGAGGAGGGCTACCTGACCGTCGACCACAAGGGCCGGTCGCACACGTTCCTCTACCCGAAGACCCCGGGCTCGATGTACCACCTCTCCAAGGTCCACGACTCGCACAACATCCACTTCGCGACGCGGATCTGGGGCCTCCGGGCGACCGACCTCAACCAGGGCGTCGTCTACGGCGTCGAGACCGACGAATCCGCGCTCGACCCGCGGCTGGCGACGAGCTTCCACTACGACGAGGTCTTCGGGACCGCCCTCAACCGGTTCTGCGTCCAGGCCGTGGTCGGCTCGCCGCTCAGCGTCTACGGCAAGGGCGGCCAGACGCGCGGCTACCTGAACATCCGCGACACGATCCAGTGCGTGTCGCTGGCCGCCGACAATCCGGCCGGGCCGGGCGAGCTGGCCGTGTACAACCAGTTCACCGAGCAGTTCAGCGTGCTCGAGCTGGCGGAACGGGTGAAGACGGCCGGCGAGCACCTCGGCTGGGACGTCTCGATCGAGCACACGGCGAACCCGCGGAAGGAAATGGAGGAGCACTACTACAACGCGCAGCATTCGAAGCTGCTCGACCTCGGGCTTCAGCCCCGGCTGCTCAACGAGGAGCTGATCGACACGATGCTCGTGAAGATCGCCGATCAGCGCGATCGGATCGACCCGACCACGTTCGTCCAGAACGTCCGCTGGGTCCCGCAGACCCTCGTCGCCGGCGTGCCCGCGGGCGGGGCGCAGCGGCGCTGAACCGAACGGTCCTCATCACCGGCGGGGCCGGGTTCATCGGTTCGTCCCTGGCCCGGCTCCTCGTCGAACGAGGGGATCGCGTCCGGGTCATCGACAACCTGTCGATCGGCAGCCGGGCCTACCTGGCGGGTGTCCCGCACGACCTGATCGAGGCGTCCCTGGCCGATCGATCGGCCGTCGCCGACGCCGTCGACGGCGTCGATGCCGTCGTCCACCTCGCGGCTCGGGCGGGAATCCCGGATTCGGTCACGGACCCGATCGGGACGTTCGAGGCGAATGTCGCCGATACCGTCGCGCTGCTCGACGCGACGAGGCTCGCGGGTGCGGAGCGATTTGTCTTCGCCTCATCGAACGCCGCGGCCGGCGATCATCCGCCGCCCGCCGACGAGACGGATCTGCCCCACCCGGTCTCGCCCTACGGCGCATCGAAGCTCGCCGGCGAGGCGTACAGCCAGGCATACGCGGCCACGTACGGGCTGGCCGCCTGCGCGCTCCGCTTCTCGAACGCCTATGGCCCCTACTCCCTCCACAAGAAGAGCGTCGTCGCGGCCTGGCTGCGGGCCGCGCTCGCCGGCGATCCGATCACGATCAACGGCGACGGCGAGCAGACGCGCGACTTCGTCTTCGCGGGCGACCTGGCGGCCGCGGTCGTGGCCGTCCTGGACGCGCCTCCCGACGTCGTCGCGGGCGAGATCTTCCAGGCCGGCACGGGGCGGGAGACGACGGTCAATGCCCTCGCCGATGCGATCGGGACGGCCGCCGGCCGGCCGCTCGAGGTCCGCCACGGGCCGGATCGGCCGGGCGACATCCGGCGGAACGTGAGCCGCGTCGACAAGGCGGCATCCCGGCTCGGCTACCGGGCGACCGTCGGCCTCGAGGAGGGCCTCGCCACGACGGCACGGTGGTATGAGTCCGCGCTCGGCGATCCGGAGCTGGCGCGCATCGTGCCGCACGCCGTGTCCGGCTCGGACTAGGCCGGACCGCATGGCGCGCGCCGACGGGACGCCGGCCGACGCAACCGCGACCCGTCGACCGGGCCTCGTCCACGACGCTGCGATCACGATCGCGACCCGATTCGGGCTGGCGATCCTCATCTTCGTGACCGACGTCATCCTCGCCAATGCGCTCGGTCCGGCGGCGAAGGGCCGCTTCGCGCTCGTCCTGCTCTACTCGCAGCTCGCCGCGACGATCGTCGGCTTCGGGATGGACCAGGCGATCGCGGTCGTCACCGGCCGGAGCGTGGAGGAGGGCCGGCGGGCATTCGCCAACGCGATCCTCTGGACGGCGGTCGTCGGTGGCGGAAGCGTCCTCGTCTCGCTCTGGCTGTATGGGATTCCGGGCGTCGGGCGGCCGTCCGGCCCGCTGGCCACCCTGATCCCGAACCTGTCGGCCGCCCAGTTCACGTTCGCCGCCCTGGCCATCCCCGCCGAGCTCTTCTTCAACCTCGGGCTGTTCGCGCTGCTCGGGCGGCAACGGGTCGCGGCGTACAGCGGGATCCGGCTCCTGCGACGGCTGACGCTCCTGTCGCTCCTTGTCGGGACGGTGCTGGTCACCAACCTGGGCCTGGCCGCGGCCCTCGTCCTGAATATCGTCTCGCTCGGCGTCACGATCGCGGCGATCCTGTGGGTTGCGGCGAGGGAGCGCATGGTCGGCTTCGTTCCGTCATTCGCGCTGCTCGGGGAGGAGCTCCGGTTCGGTGGCCGCGCGGTCGTCGGCACGCTCGCCGAACGGCTCCAGTTCCGCGCCGACGCGTTCATCGTCAACGCGCTCATCGGGATCCGCGCGACCGGCGTCTACTCGGTCACGAGCGGCCTCGCCGAGACGCTGTGGTACGTCCCGAACGCGCTCGGCGTGGTCATGTTCAGCCGGGCCGTCGATCCGAAGGCGGATGCGGCACGGACGGCGGCGACGCTGACGCGGACGACGCTCGCGCTGTCCATCGGCCTCGCCATTCCGGCCGCGATCCTGGGCCCGCGCCTCGTCCGCCTCGTCTACGGGGCGCAGTTCGCCGACGCGGGCGTCGCCCTGCGGCTGATCATCCCCGGCGTCGTCGCGTACAGCGTGGTCGCGGTGCTGTCGCGCTACCTCACGGGGCGCGGGCGGCCCGGGACGGGCACGCTGATCCTCCTGCTCGGCCTCGCGATCAACATCGTTGCCAACCTCATCCTCGTTCCCCGCTACGGGATTCTCGGGGCCGCCATGGCATCGTCGCTGTCGTACGGGCTCACGGCAGCCGTGATGCTGGCCGTCTTCATCCGCCTGTCGGGCCGAGGGCTCGCGGAAACGCTGATCGTCCGGCCGTCGGACATCGCCGCGGCGTTCTCGGTGCTCCGGGCCGTGTCCCGGCGCCTGACCGGACATCGACGGCCCGAGGCCGAGGACGACGTGAACGTGGCCGAGCCGGCGGCCGACATCATCCTCGGCGAGCATCCGCCCGGCGAAGAACCGTGAGCGGTGTCCGGCTCCTCGTCATCGACGACAACCCGCACGTCGCCTGGAAGGGACGAGCGCACCCGGTCAACGCGACGTTCCATCGGTTTCTCGCGGCCGTGCTCGACGTGCCCGGAAGTCCCGTCGGCGAGCTCGTCCACGCCGTCCCGACGCGTGCCGCGCTCGGTCCGCCACACAGCCCACCGGTCGACGCCCGGATCCGGGTCGTCGAGACCGCCCCGTTCGACGGGATCGCGGGGTTCCTCCGGCATGCTCGATCCGTCACGCGGGCGAACCGAGCGATCCTCGGGCCGGAGATCGAGGCGGCCGATCTCGTCTGGCTCAAGGTGCCGGCGTCGAACGCGGCACTCGCGGCCCGGCTCGCGTCGCGGGCCGGCACGCCACGATTCGGCTGGGTCGCCGGCAGCGCCTGGCGGGTCGCCGCGGCCCAGCCGCGCAATCCGCTCGTCCGGCTCGGGGCGATCGGCGTCGGGGCGGCCTACGACAGCGTCGGGCGGCTCGCCGCGGGCGGCAACCGCATCGTCGTCGGTCGCGACATCGTCGAGGGTGATGGGGTGGTGGCGAGCCTCGTCGAGCCGGCGGAGGTGCAGGATCCGAGCGGTGAGTCATGGGCGGCCCACGACCCGATCCGCATCGCCTGGGCGGGGCGGGTCGCCGAGGGGAAGGGACTCGAGTCCCTCCTCGAGCTGCTTGCCGCGCTGCCCGGCGCGGAACTGGTCATGCTCGGCGAGGGACCGGCGCGTCGCGGGCTGGAGGCACGGGCCAGGCGGCTGGGTGTCGGCGGGCGGATCGACTGGCGCGGGTTCATCGCGGATCGGGATCTGTACCTGGAAGGCCTCGCCGCGGCCGACATCTTCGTTCATCCCTCCCCCGCCGAGGGCTTCCCGAAGGTCGTCCTCGACGCGATGGCCGTCGGAACGCCCGTCGCCGCCGTTCCGGCCGGTGGCCTCGCCGAGCTGGCGAAGGCTCGCCTGATCGAACCGATCCGCCGCGCGCCCGCCCACCCCGCCACGTCGGCCGTGATGTCGCTCCTCCAGGACCCGGGCGCGACCCAGGCGATGCGCGAGCGCGCCGCGACCTTCGCCGCCGCCCACACGAGCGCCGCGGAAGCCGCGCCGGCTCGTCGCTCGGCTGGAGCGGTGGTTCCCGGCCCTGCCATGGCGCCAGCCATGAGGCGCGTTGACGCGCCGCGCCCAAATCACCTCCGCCAAAATCACCTCCGCCCAAGCCGATTCTCGGGTAGTTCCAATCGCGCGGAACGATCGACAGAATCGCCGAATTGTCAGCCGTGGCGAAGGCGGTCGTTCTCGTCCAGCTTCAGGGTGACCGGGCCGGCCGACCTCCGTGCCCGCCAGCCAGGCCGTGATCGGTCCGTGGGTGCGTGGGTTGATGCTGTAGAGGATCGCTCGCCCGTCGATGTATGAGCGGGTCGCCCGTAACAGGCCGCCCTCGACCATCAGGTGGAGTTGACGGGTCGTCGCGGGCCGGCTGAGGCCGATCTCGGTCGCGATCGTCGACGGCCTGAGGGCCCGCAGCGCGAGCAGGCCGATGATCCGTCGCCTCGTGGGGTCCGCCAGCAGCTCGATCTTGAGTCCAGTCCGTTCCGGCAAGCTGGTCATCGACGCAGGATGCATGAGCGCCCTTCACCCGCGATTGATCGCCACTCGACCGGTGATCACCGCGCCGAACGGCCCGTTCCGACCGATCGTTCCGCCTGAGTGGAACTACTGGAAATTCGGGCCTGGGCGGATGTGTGCTGAGGTGAGCTTCACGGAATGACCCCCGCGGTCGACCCAGGCGTTGGCCGGTTGTGGCTGGAAGGCAGAGGCCCACCAGCCAAGGCACAGGATGTAGCGCACGACGTCTCAGCAGACGATGTCGCCAAGAGCCGCTCGCCACCATCCGCCAGGCTCTGCGATGGCGAAGATCGAGTTGCCCGCCGCGCTGTAGGCAGCCAGCACGACGGCGTGGTATCCCGGCCCGTCGGGGGCAGATTTGAATGGGCTGGGGTCGCAGCCGCCTTCCTCCGTCCAGGTCCAGCTGACAGCGCCATCGGACGCCGGTGCCGTGGCGAGCAGCCTCCGGACCGATGCCGGCAGGGGCGTGTGCACGACAAGGCATGGCCCATTGGTGCCCGGGGCTGGGTCGGCCGGCTCGGCGATGCACTCGGTCACGCCGTAGACCCGAATCTCGACGTCCTCGCTCCGCGGCGCTCCCCACGTGACCGTCTGGGTGACCTCCCCAAACTGTCCGTCGTCGATCGGGCGCGTCTCCTCGTCGAACGTCACCCCGGTGGGCTTGGGTGGCACGGGGACTGGCGTGGGCTCCGGGGTGGGCTGAGGGGTCGCTGATGGGCTTGGGCTCGCTGGGGTCGCCACCGCTGTCGGGCTCGCGGCCGCCGGGGTGATGGTGATCGACGGCGACGCCGTTGGCGTCACGTCCGGCGCCCGGGTGGCAGCTGACGTGCAGGCGGCCGCGATGAGCAGGCTGGCGCCGATCGTGGTTGCGAGTCGTTTGTGCGACGAGTGCATCCCATGTCCCCCTGATGGTGTACGAGTGGAGACGTTCGGGAGCGCCACCTGTTGCGGTCACGAACCTGTCGGCGTGCCGACTCGCCGCCGACCGCACCTCATCGCCCGGCGGCTGCGGCGAGCCCGATCGCCGGTCCGGGCGGACGGCGCGGTGTTTTTCGGCGAGGCAAGGGATCCGCGGGCCAGCGGGGTACCCTTGCCGGGTGCTGGTCGTCCTGTTCTGGGTCGCTGTCGGGCTCATCGCCTGGGTCTACGTCGGCTATCCCCTCGCAGCGGCGGTGGCCGCCCGGCTGCGGCCATTCCGAACGACGCATTCGGGGCCCGCTCCAACCCTGGTGACCGTCGGCATCGCGGCGCACAACGAGGCCCGCCAGCTCGAGGCACGGATCGCCAACGTCCTCGATCAGGAGGTCCCATTCGGCCTGGACGTCGTCGTTGCGTCGGACGGCTCGAGCGACGGGTCGGTCGCCCTCGTGGAACGGCTCGCCGCGGCGGATGCCCGGATCCGGATCCTCGACCTGGAACGTGGCGGCCAGACGGCGGCCCAGCGCGCCATCTTCGAGGCCGCGCGCGGCGAGATCGTCGTCCTCACCGACGCGGAAACGCGGTTCGCCACCGGGTGCCTCGCCGCGCTCGTTGCCCCGTTCGCCGACGCGCGTGTCGGGGCCGCGACCGGCAGGCTCGACTGGCTCGACGGGCGTCGGACGGAGACGTCGCGCAACGAGGGCGCCTACTGGCGCTACGAGCAATGGGTTCGGCGTGTCGAGAGTCGGGCCGGCTGGCTGACCGCCGTGACCGGTGCCCTTCTCGCGATCCGGGCGTCGGCCTACCGTGAAGTGCCTGCCCACGCGTCGATGGATCACCTCCTGCCGCTCGCCGTCCGCGACCTCGGCCTCGTCGTCGTCGCCGTCCAGGGCGCGATCGCGAGCGACCGAACGGTCGGCGGCCTCCGAGAGCAGTTCCGGAATCGATCGCGGACCGCGACCCGCGGCATCCGCGCCAACCTGTCGATGGCGGGCCGGCTCACCCCGTGGCGCCGGCCGTCCGCATTTCTCGCGATCTGGTCGCACAAGATCCTTCGCTGGGCGACGCCGATCCTGGCCGGAGTCGCCGGGCTGAGTGCCCTCGTCATCGGACTTGGCGGCCAGCCGATCTACTTCCTGCCGGTCGCGGCCGCGATCGTGGTACTCGCTCTTGCGGCCATCGGTTGGGCACTTCGCGCACGAGGCCGGCCATCGCGCTGGGGCAGCCTGCCGCTTGCGATCGTCGTCGTGAACCTCGCGTTCCTGAACGGCTGGGTCAACCTGGTCCTCGGCCGGCGGATCGAGGCCTGGCATCGCGACGAGTGGGCGGCCGTCCCGGCCGGGGGCGATCGCGAGCCGGGCCGCTAGGTCGAGCCGGGCCGCTGAGCCACCGCCGGGCCGCGGACCCTCAGCGCAGCCAGGAGCGGAAGATCACCCGCAGGAAGCCATACCCGTAGCGAAGCGTCCCGCCCTTTTTCGACGATCCCGCCGAGCGGACACGGATCGTCACCGGCACCTCGCGGATCCGCAGCCCGGCCCGTGCCGCGCCGAGCAACAGCTCGGGATTGTGGAACTGGTCCTCGGTGAAGACGATCTCGGCCAGGCGGTCCGCGCGGATCGCCCGGTAGCCGTTCGCGACGTCGGTGACATGCGTCCCGCCGAGAACGTTGATCAGGCGGGTGAAGACCCCGATCCCCACGTCCCGTGCCTTGGAGTCGGCGCCGGCCTCGCGCTCGTACGACCCGGCCCGGCGCGACCCGACGACGAAGTCGGCCTCGTCGGCGACGATCGGGCCCACGAGCCCCTCCATCTCGGCGGGCACGTGCTGGCCGTCGGCGTCGAGCGTGACGACCACCTCGACCCCGAGCCGCTCGGCGATCAGGTAGCCCGTCTGGAGTGCGGAACCCTGGCCACCGTTGACCGGATGGGTCACGACGTGGGCGCCGTTCGCCATCGCCACCCGCCGCGTACCGTCCCGAGACGCATCGTCGACGACGATGACCCGGGTCGGGCGCCCGGCGACGGTCTTCGGGACCTCGGCCAGGACGCCGGGCAGCGATTCCGCCTCGTTGTAGGCGGGGATGACGACGAGGATGCCGCCGGCGTGCTCGCCGAGGTGTTCCTGCTCGAGCTGTGCCGCCGACAGCGCCCGAATCAGCCGCCGCATCCGCTGCGTCTGGCGCTCGGCCTTGGCAAAGACGAAGAAGATCAGGAGGTAGGAGAGCATCACGGAGAAGACGAGCACCGTGATGATCCGTCCGACCGGCTGGTCGCCGAGGCCGATGAAGTCCTGGACGGGGCGGACGACGTCCGGCGCGATCGAGATCCCGATGAGCCCGAAGCCGACGAGCAGGAGCGGCAGGACGATGGCCCGGTTCGTATCCCGACGGGTCGCGGCGATGACGATCCCGATGATCACAAGGCCGACAATTACGCCGACGAGGCGCAGCACGCTGGGCATCATCCGGCTCCGCTGGCGTTCATGACCCGGTACAGGCGAAGGCTGCCATCGGCCAGCTCCTGGACGAGCGAGAACCGGGGATCGGCGTCGATGGCCGCGACGTCCGTGACGAAGGGCCGGTAGCCCCCGAGGTCGAACCCGCTGTCGGCATTCGTCCCGACGAGCAGGTAGTCGACGTCGGCAGCGTCAAGGTAGTCACCCGAGTTCGGATTCGACGGGTCCTCGAAGAAACGCCTCCCTCCGAGCAGCAGTCCGGTCGCCTCCGACAGGAACGACGGATCCTCCAGGTACACCGCCCGCCCATCGAGAATCCCGGTCCGGTCGCTCAGCAGGGTGAGGCTCCCGTCAGTGTAGGCATTCGCGAGGATGCGGGCGTCCTCGGGCAGGTTGTCGCGGAGCCAGGCGTACGCGGCGTACCCGCGGGCGGTGATGCCCGTCGACTCCTCCTCGTCGGCCGCGCCTGTCGACGACAGGAGCGGGAAGGAGATCAGCAGCGCGACGCCGAGCACGGCAGCAATCCATCGCGGTGCCCGCGCCGGGCGCTTCCCCGACATCGCACGTCTCAATACCCCGGCCACGACGAAGATCCCGATCATCGCGGCGCCGACGGGGACGAACAGTTCGTACGGCGCGAGCCGCCGCGCGCCGATCCGCCGCGGAACATACGTGTCAGAGATCTGATTCAGCAGGAACGCGCCGGCAAGCAGCCCGACACCGAAGATCACGAAGACGACGACGAAGCTCCGGCGCCGGGCGTCGAGGCGCGGCCACGCGACCAGCGGCACGAGGAGAATCGTCGCCAGGGCGACCAACCCGGGCAGCGAACGACCGTCGAGCGCCTGCCAGACGTGAAAATTCTCGCGCGACAACAGGCGCCGATCCGTGAACCTCACCGGCGGGCTCGTCCCGACCTGCGCGAGTGCGACGGCGGCGGTGTGGAAGTTCCAGGTCGGATCGTCGCTCAGGACCCAGCCCTCGGGCAGCAGCGCCTCGTCGATGTCGACGCGAGCCTCCACCGCACCCGACCCGCCGCCGGTCACGTAGTCGATCAGGCCGCCCCGGCCCGTGAGGATCGAATTGGCGATGAGTCCGCTCGCCATCCCGACGACGACGGCCACGATCGGGATCAGCGTCGAGCGAACCGCCGGCTGTCCGAGGCGGGGGCGAAGCCCCAGTCGCCCGCCGGCGGGCCGAAGGACGCCGCGCGCCAGGGCGATTCCGGCGACCGCAGGAAGGAGCACGACGGCGACCTCGGCGTGACTCATCACGACGACGCCGAAGGTGACCGCCGCGGCAACGGCCAGGCGCGTCGAGCGCTCGACCGCGGCGCGATCGACGAGCCAGAGGGCATACAGGCCGATCACCAGCCCGAACGTCTCCGGCTTGTAGCTCAGCAGCTTCCAATCCATCCGGAGCGTGGTGACGAGCAGCACGGCCCCGACGAGGGCGATCCACGTCGGCATCCAGCGACGGAACAGGAGCATCGCGATGGCGATTGCGGCCGCCAGGATCGCGAGCCGGTAGATCTCCAGTCCGGCGACGATGTCGACGCCCATCAGGGAGAAGGCCATCGCCGAGTGGGCGGTGAACGGGAGGTAGTCCGTCTGGAACGGGCGCAGGCCGCCCCACTCCGGGAACTGCGCCGGGAGGCCGCCGGACGAACCGACCAGGTCCGCCAGGTGGGCGTAGTACCAGACGGTCGATGTCGCCGGCAGCGACTCGGGCCCGAGAACCGCGTGCGACCGCGCGAGGTGGACGGCCGCCACGGCCAGTGCCGCGACGGCGATCGCCGCCGGAGCGAGCCGTCGACGCGTTCGGACCGATTCCCGCAGGTCACGTCGGACCCGGGACGATCCGAGCGGCAGCGCGGTCAGGATCACGAGCCCGACCAGGGCGGTCGCCGCCTCGAGCCGGCCGATAGCGACGAGCGCCGTGGCGAGGATCGACGTCACGACGATGCTCGCTCCGATCGCGCGCCCCAGCCGGCCCAGGTCCGAGAGTCGACCCGGTGCCAGGAGCGGCCCCCACGTCAGGCCGGGAAGCAGGAAGCAGAGCAGAATCGCGATGAGCGGACCCAGCGGTCCGCTCACGACGTGACCGGCGGGCAGCCGGCCGGCACGAGCCTCTCGAAGAGCGCCTGGCCGCGGGTGGTGTCGGGGACGAACTCGACGTTTCGCCCGGCCAGCAGCAGGCAGAGCGCCGCCCCGGGGTCTGTGCCCCGACGGGCGCTGCCCACGAGGTCCGGCCAGTCGCGGAGAAACCCGACGTTGAGCTGCGTGCCGAACGGTCCGATCGAGAACGCGCCCTGGTCGATCTCCAGGATCACGATCTCGGCGTCGTCCTTGCCGAAGCGGGCAACCTCGCGCACGCCGGGCCACTGGGCAAGGCTCGTCGCGATCGTCGCTGTGCTCTGGGCCGGGTGCTCCCCCGTCAAGACGAGATACCTCGTCCCAGAGCTGCGAATCGTGTCCCCGAGAAGCTGTGCCGACAGGCCAACGAGGTACCCGTCCGGATGCCTGCGAACGAAGAGCCAGTCATCGGGCGGGAGTGCAGGAAGCTCGGCGTTCTCGCGGAACAACGTCCCATTCGGTACCAGGATCGGCTCCGACGGGCGGCCGACGCGGACCTGGAGCGTGGGACTCTCGTCGATCCGGTACCTGGCCTCGGTCATCGCATCGAGCGACGCCGCGAAGAGCCACGAGGCGACGATCGTCTCGCCGGGCTCCACTCGTTCGGTGAGCCAGGCCGCGGCGTCCTTGACGCTCTGGCCGTCCCATCGTTGCGTGTTCGACGGGACCTCCGCCGCTCGAACGAGCCCGATCAGATTCACGCTCGTCACGCCGACAACCAGCGCGATGAGCACGGCCCCGGCCACGCGGCGCGCCCTCGGCGATGACATCGTCGACACGCGTGGGATGGCCGCCGCCGCGCCGACGGGGAGCAACATGCTGACCGCGATCGCCGGGATGAGCGTGCTCCGCGGATCCCAGCCCTTCACGACGACGATCGCCACGAGGCCGGCCGTCAGCAGTGCGACGAGGAGGAGCCCTCGCAACATCGGCCGGCGCTGGGCGATGACGAGAGCCACGAATGAGGCTGCGATCGTGCCCGCCGGGAAGAGCACGAGCGTGAGAACTCGATCGATCGACTCGACGACCGCATCCCGCGGCGGCAGTCGAGGCAGCGCGTAGCGTGCGTCGGCGCGCACGAAGGCCAGGACGATGACCAGTGCCCACGCAACGCAGAACGCGACCGCGAGCCACCAGCGGCTTCGCTCACCGACCTTGGCGATCCCTGCGGCGACGCGACGGCTGACCCGGTCTGATGCAAGAAGAAGGAACAGCAAACCGCCCACGACGATCAATACGATCCCGGCTGCCGCGCCGACGCCCTCGATGCCTGTCGGAAACAGCCTGCCTGCAGACACGTACACGAACAGCCACCACGGGAGAACGGTCAGGATCAGGACCGCGCTGGCGATCCCCGCCCAGCGCAGGGCAGGGCGCAGGACCGCGGCAGGCTGGCCCGCGGCCCAGAGGATCGGCCACGGCGCCAACGCCAGTGCCGTCTCCTTCGTCAGGATCGCAAGGCCGAGGCCGATGCCCACCGCGACGGCACTCGCGCGCGTCCACGCCCCGTTTCGCCCGGCAAGCACCAGCGCAACCGCGACCGACGACAGGACGAGCGCCGCCTGGAGGCCGTCGATCCCGGAGCGGGCGAAGGCGTCGGCCACTCCCGGAACGATGAAGACGACGAGGGCCAGCATCGCCGCGGCGGCGCCGGCCAGCGACCAGCCGATCGCGGCGACCGCGAGAACCGCGACGACGACGCTGGCCGTGGCAACGATCGGCTCGGCCGACAGCCAGTCACCGCTGAGTGCCGTCGCCGCGGCCAGCGCCATGACGTAGAGCGGCGGTCGGGCGGCAGCAGGTTGCCCGTTCATCGTGGTGAGCGGCTCGCCGGCCAGCCATCGAGCGGCTCCCGAGGCGTAGAGCGAATCGTCCGGACCGGGCGGACGTTCGAGCGCGAGGCTGTAGACGTGGGCGGCGATGAGAAGCGTCGCCAGGGCGACGAACGCCACCGTCAGCCAGGTGACCGGTTGCCCGCGGTCGGCGACGTCGGGCAGAGAATCACCGGTTGCCACGACGCGGGACTCTACCATCGCCCGGCGCGCATCGCGGCGCGTGGCTCGATCGGGCCGGCGGCAGCCGGCGGTGCGGCGCATGCCACGTCGGTCGCCACCGCGAACGCCCCATCGCGCGGATGGTCGAATTCCACCGCTTCGTAGCCGAGGGCTCGAAGGAGCATGACCTCGCCGTCGGCCCGGATCGTCAGCCGGTCGCCTTCGGCACGGTCGGCCAGGTCGAACCGGATGGCCTGCACGGGAGATCCCCTGTCGGTCGTCTGGTTCTTCACCTCGTCGCCGGAACGGAGCGTCAGGCGGACCCTCTCGTCGGGCGTCATGTTCCGTGCCTCCACGACGACCGTCTCGATCCCGGCCGAGCTGAACGGGATCGGCACCCTGACATCCGCATCGACCTGGAGCCAGTCCGGCCCGGTGTCGACGTAAGTGATGCCGTTCCCGACCCGGCGCACCGGGGGCCTTTCACTCCGTTCCGCCGGGTCCGTCCGATACGGTGCCGCGAACGAGTGATCGTGCGTCGCGACCAGACCGTCCAGGCTTCGGAGCACCAACGTCTGAATGCCGCGCTCGGCGGCGAGGCGGCAGATGCCGTCCATCCCGCCATCGAAGGCGCCGGCGGCGAGTCCGACGCGGTCCAGGTAGCCGATTCCGGTGTAGATCTCCGGATCGAAGCCCAGCTTGATCGAGCCCGGCAGCCAGAGGCTGAAGACCCGCGCGCCGGTCAGGGACCAGACCCACGGAGCCTCGGTGTCGTAGGTCAGGACCTCGATCGGACGGTCGCGCGCGGACGCGCGAAGCTCCGTCAGCGTCGTGTCCCATTCGTCCGCCGGCCACTGACGACCGGCGATCCGGCGGTCGTCCCAGACCTGCCCCAGTCCGGTCAGGGTCGCGAGCATCGCCGGGACCGACAGGGCGATCAGGCCGCCCGCCAGGATCGCGCCGGCCGGCCTCGGAATCCGTCGCAGGAGCGACACGAGCTCGAATGCCGCGATCGCACCGATCGGGATCGAGAGCTGAAGCCACGTCCGACGCTCCGGCGCAAACGCGGAACCGCCGGCCAGCCGGTCGAATACGAGAAGCGGCACGAGGACCGCCAGCCAGATCACGAGAATCGGATGCCCGCCCGGGGCGCGGCGGCGCAGAGCGAGGCCGACGAGACTGGCAAGGGCGAGGATCCCGAGCCAGGAAAGCTGGATGATGAAGTCTCCGGCGCTCATCCTGAACGGAAGCCGGTCGGGCGCGTCGGCAAGCAGGGCCGGGCCGGTCAGGAGCGGTGCAACGCGGGGAGCCCACCACCACGCCGACAGCAGGATCGCCAGCCCGGAAGCGGCGACGACGTCGAGCACCGGCACTCGCGCGCCGCCGCGTGCGGCCCGAAAGACTGCCCAGGCCACGATCACGGTCCCGAACGTCAGGGCGATCTGCGGATGGGTGGTGATCGCGAGTCCGAGGAACACCCCGGCCCCGACCCGTCGACGCACGGTGTGCGGATCGAGGAAGAACGCGATCGCGAGCACCCCGAACGTCATCGCGAGATCGCGCGGATAGGCCGGCCAGAACGCCATGCCGGACGGCACGACGCTCTCAACCCAGAGTTCGTCGGCGAAGTCCGTCGTCAGTGGCATGACGAGCGTGCCGACGGCGGCGAACAGCGCGACAGCCGGCAGGTTGCCGGGCCAGAGCCTCCTGCCGAGCACGATCAGGCTGACCGGCCAGGCAACGGACCAGACCAGGCTCAGGACGCCGACCGCCCCCTCGAACGTCACCCCGAACACGCGGACGAGTCCGGCGAGGAGCAGGTGATACAGGCCGCCGTAGTAGCTCATGACGCCGGCGATCGGGCCCTCACCGAATGGGTGCGCCAGGTCCAGGCTCAGGGTCACGCCCCGGTGATAGGCGAGATCGCCGAGCAGCCACCCCTTGCCGATGAACGGCAGGGTCATCGCGAGCACGCTCAGGCCGATCGTCGCAGCGATCAGCACCCAGGCCAGGGTGTCGGCATCGGTCCATCGACGGGGTTCGGGGGGAGTTGGCGACGCTGCGTCGGCCTCGGATCGCGATGTCAGCGCGTCGGGCTCGCGAAGCTCTCGGGGGGACTCGGAGCTGCTCGGCATCGGCTGACCGGGAGGGTAGCAGATACGTGCCATTCGCCCGCCGGACGTCCGGCGGACGACGGGCGCATGCCCGGCGAGGTCGGCATACTCGGATCGATGCGCCGCTGGTATGTCTGGGTCTCGATCTCCGTCGTGCTCCTCGGGTTGCTCGTCTGGCGGACGCGGCCGTGGGAGGCCCTCGCGACGGGGGCGGATTGGCAGCCGCTCGTGGTGGTCGTCCTGCTCAACCTCGTCGTGATCGCCGCGTGGGCGGTCCGCTCCGAGCGGCTGATGGCGGCGGTGGGCCACCCGATCCCGGTGCGCGCGCTCGTGCCGGTCGTCTCGTTCGCGAACACGATCAACAACCTGACTCCTGCGAGCTCCGGTGAGGCGCTCCGGGCCGTGATCCTGCGGCGGCGCCACGGCGTCCCCTACGGCCGGTCGACCGCGGTCATCCTCGTCGAGCGGCTCTGGGCGATCTGGATCATGGCGATCAGCGCAGGCGCTGCGGCGCTGGGGACGCTCGTCCCGGCGTCATCGGTCCTCGTCGCGATCGGTTGGATCGCGGCGATCGCCGCGATCTTCGCGCCGGCAGTCGCGTACCGGCTTGGCTTTCGGCCGGCCGCGAGCGTGGCGCGCGTCGTCGAGCCACGAAGTGCCCCAGCGGCGGCCGCCCCCGCGGCGCCCGTCGGGAGGCGGGCGCGCTTCGCCGCGCTGTTGCGGGACGTCGACGCGAACACGGCGGGGATCCTCGGCGCGCCGAATGTCGCCCTGAGCTTTGTTGTGTCCACCGGGGTCGTGTTCGTCGTCATGGCCCTGCAGCTCTGGCTGATCCTCGTCGCGCTGGGCTACGACATCTCGCCGGTCGCCGCCTGGGCCGCTCTCGGAATCGCCACGATTGCCGGTGTCCTGAGCGCGCTGCCGTTCGGCCTCGGGGCGGCGGACGTCGTGCTGACCGCGCTGCTGGCCGTCCTCGGGGTACCCGCGTCCGCCGCCGGCGCGGCAGCCCTGCTGCTGCGGGTGACCGTGACGCTGCCGCTCGGGCTCATCGGGACCGCGTCCTGGATCGTCCTGAACCGGGGACCGGAGGCGGCGGCTTCCCCGACAAGCGACTCGTGATCGCCGCACTGCTGGCAGTCGTCGCGCTGAGCGTGTTCGGGGCCGCCGCCGCCTGGTGGGCGGCCGGCGGATGGACGACCCGGCAGGCCGCTCTCGATCCGACAACGCCCGCTCGCGCGGCGGTCCTCGCCTACCTCGTCTTCTACGTGGCGGGATCGCTCGTGATCCTCGTCAGCGGCGAGAGCGCCGGGGCGGGTCCCCTCCTCGCCGCGGGCGCGCTCGCGGCGTTCGGTGTCGGGGCGGTCCTCGCGCGACGGGTGTTCGGACCGACCCCCGTCATGCCTCCGCCGCGCCCTGACGGGTTTCGCCTGGTGCCCATCGTCGCGATGGCCGCGGTCGGACTCGTGGCGATCGGCTACCTGATCGCCCAGCACGGGATCCCGCTTCTGGCCACGGACGCCCAGGCGAGCCGTGCCGGCTTCGCGGGCCCGATCTTCGACCTCTTCCGATGGCTGGTACCGCCGGCCGCGCTCGTCGCCCTGGCAGTCGCGCTGACCCGCGATCGCCCGCGAGACCGATGGATCGCCGCGGCCGCCCTGCTCGGTGTCGGCGGCCTCGAGGTCCTGCTGGCTTCGCGCGCCCTGCCGTTCGAGCTGGCCATCGAGGGGCTTCTGGTTGCCTGGTGGGCGGGCCGGCGGCCGTCGAAGCGCACCTGGCTCGGGCTGGCCGCCGCCGGCCTGGTCGTCTTCGTCGGCGTGCAGCTGATCCGGGTCGGGTCCGACTACAGCTTCCGCAGCGTCGCGGACGGCGCGGCCTTCGCCGTTCGACGGACCGTCGATCGGGTTGTCCTCATCCATCCGCGAACGCTCGAGGTGGTCGCGACGACGATCCCCGAGGACGAGCCGTACTTCGGGGGCTCCACGTACATCCGGCGGCTCGGGCCACTGTTGGGACAGGAGGACCGACCGTCGCTCGGCTACTGGTTGTACGACCGGCTGTTTCCCGGCCAGCCCGGCGGCTTCGCTGCGCCCGGGGTCGCCGGCGAGGCGTGGGCGAATGCCGGACCGATCCTCGTCGCGGCCATCATGGCGGCGCTGGGAGCCCTGGCCGTCTGGCTGGGCCTGATGATCCGGCGCCTGCCCGGAGGCCCGGCGGATCGCGCATTCGCGGCCCTCGTCGTCGTCGCGGTGGCTCGCACCTACGCAACGAGCCTCAACGGGTTCCTGCTGACCCTCGCGATGGCGACCGCATGGTGGGTAGTCGCAACTCGACTGGGTGGCAGGCGTCGATGACACGCGGAAGGACGACCGACTCCTTCCGGCCGGACATCGAAGGACTGCGCGCAGTAGCTGTCCTGCTCGTGCTCGCCTACCACGCCCGGTTGCCACCGCTGACCGGTGGCTTTATCGGTGTCGACGTGTTCTTCGTGCTGTCCGGGTTCCTGATCACCGGACTGCTCATGCGAGAACTGGCGGAGACCGGAACGGTCGGATTGGCGGCCTTCTACGCCCGCAGGGCTCGGCGTCTTCTTCCGGCAGCCCTGTTCGTGATTGCTGTCACGGTCGTCGCCTCGGCGTTTGTCCTCCCGCCGCTTCGAATGCCCGACGTGGCACTCGATGGCGCCGCGTCGGCGCTCTATGTCGGCAACATCCGGTTCGCGCTCCAGGCGACGGACTATTTGCAGGCCGAGTTCGATCCGTCGCCCCTCCTCCACTACTGGTCCCTTGGCGTGGAGGAGCAGTTCTACCTCTGCTGGCCCGCCCTGCTCCTGATCGCCGTCCGGTTTGGCGGGGCCGGCCGGCTGTGGATCGGGGGCGTGATCGCCGTGATCGGGGCCGCGTCTCTGGCCGCCTCCGTGGTGCTCACCGAATCCAATACACCCCTTGCCTTCTTCCTCCTGCCGGCTCGCGCATGGGAGCTGGCTCTGGGTGCCCTCGTGTTCCTCGCGAGCACCCGATTGGCGACGATGCCGGCGCCGGTCGCGGCGCTGACCGGCGCCGGGGGCCTCGCATTGATCGCGGGCGGCGCCGTCGTCATCAACACGTCGACGCCGTTTCCGGGCACGGCCGCGCTGCTGCCTGCGATCGGGGCGGCGCTCGTCATCACCGCGGGCTTGCGGCGTCCCCTCGCGTTGCCGTCGCGGGCGCTTGCCACGGCGCCGGCACGCTGGTTCGGGCGGATCTCCTACTCGCTGTACCTGTGGCACTGGCCGATTCTCGTGTTGCCGGTCGCCGCGCTCGGTGAAGAGCTGCCCGTAGTGGCCCGGGTGGGCCTCGCGGCTACCGCGGTTCCCATCGCTGCGATCACCACGCGATTCATCGAGGACCCAATCAGGCACGGCCGTCTGACCGGCATGCGGACCAACCGGACCCTGGCGATGGCAGCGGTGGCCAGCATCGTCGTCGCTGTTTCTGCGATTGGCCTGGGAAGGGTGGCGACGCTGCCGGCACCGGTCGCGACCCCGGCGGGACCCGTCCCGACGCTTGTCCTCCCGTCCCCCGCGGCGCCCTCGAGCACGTTGCCGCCGACTGTCGGCGGGCCCGTGCCCACCGACCTCATTCCCCCGCTCGCCGAGGCCCGATCGGACCCCATGGCTGTCGAAGGAGATGACTGTCACGCCGAGGCGCCCGACGTCTCCACGGAGTCCTGCGTGTACGGCGACGCAGACGCACCGACGACGGTCGTGCTGCTCGGTGACTCGCACGCCGCCCAATGGCTCCCGGCGCTCGAGCGGATCGCCGAGCAGCGGCACTGGCGGCTCGTCTCGTTGGCGGCTGGTGCCTGCCCGGCCGCCGACATCGGCGTCTGGAGCGAGCGGTTTAAGCGCCGGAACACGGAGTGCGATGCGTGGCACGCAGCCGCCCTGAGGCGCATCGCTACGGAGAAGCCGGACCTCGTCATCGTGTCGAGCACTCGGAACATCGTCTTGGTCCTCGACACCGGCGAACAAGTGGTCTCTCGAGATCACAACGAGGTCTGGGGACCCGCGCTGGGCCGCATGCTCGGCAAGCTCCGGGCCTTGTCCAGGGAGGTCGTGGTCATCGGCGACACGCCGAACCCCAGGAATGACCCGCCCGTATGCCTCTCGGCCAACCTCGACGACAGCCTTGCCTGCGCAACGCCGGCGGCCCTGGCGATCGCGCCCGAGCGGATCGCCGTCGAAGCGCGTGTTGCGGGCGAGGAAGGTGCCACGTTCATCGACCCCTCGACCTGGGTTTGTCCGTCCGATCCATGCCCGGCCGTGATCGACCGGTGGCTGGTCTACCGGGACGGCGGGCACATCGCCACCCCGTTCGCTCGAGCACTCGCTCCGTATCTCGAACAGGCACTGCCACCCATTCCATGACAGTTATCTTCTGGGCGCCGCCAATCGCCTGGGCCGGCCTGATCTTCGTGCTGTCGGCCCAGCCGGACCTGCGCTTCGTGCCGGATGAGGGCCTCGACTTCGTCATCCGAAAGGTCGGTCACGCGGCGGTGTTCGCCATCCTGGCGCTGCTCCTCTGGCGTGCCGTTCAGGCGACCACGCCTTGGCGCCGGCCGTGGGCCTGGGCGATCGCCCTCACGGTGCTGTATGCGATCGTCGACGAGCTCCACCAGGGTCTCGTGACCGGCCGCTACGCCTCGATCGTCGACGTCGCGATCGACGCTGCCGGGGCGGTGATTGCCGTCGCCGTCGTCACGCTCACTCGCTCTCAACGCAGCCAGGCTCCAATGTAGTCACGTCCCGGAGGCCGGCGCCGATTGGCGGGTATTCTCGCGGCATGGCCAGGCCCGACAAGGCTTCATCGAACGCCGAATGGCGCAGGTGGGGAGACGACGACCCGTTCTACGGCGTAGCCAGCTGGTCGGGTCGGCAGCGTGGTGGTGCCAACCCGTGGACAGCGGAGGACTTCTACGCCCTCGGCCGGTCCGACTGGGCCGACTTCCGCGACCGATGGTCCAGGTACGGCATCAACTTCGGGCGGGTTGTTGAGATCGGCTGCGGGGCGGGGCGGCTCACCAAGGCCATGGCGAGCGACTTCGCGAGCGTTGTCGGGGTCGACGTCTCCGAAGGAATGCTGTCGGTGGCGCGATCGCATACTCCGGAAGCAAACGTGGACCTTCGCCTTGGTGACGGCGTCACCCTGCCGGTCGAAAGCGCAACCGCGGACGGCGTCTTCTCCACGCACGTGTTCCAACACCTCGACTCGCTCGAACTTGCGCGGGCGAACTTCGACGAGGTGGCCCGCGTGCTCAAGCCACGCGGGACGATGATGGTCCACCTGCCGATCGTCTTGCCGCCGGATGGGCTCCCCGGACTTCGTCTCGCGGTTCGTATAAGGCGGAGGATGGGCGATCTGCGGGCCACTGTGCAGCGGCGACGTGGGGCTCCTCTAATGCGCGGCTTGCAATATCCGTGGGACTGGCTCTCTCGAGAACTCTCGACTCTCGGGTTCGTTGACGTCGAGCTGGTGATGTTCGCAATGAGGAGCAACGGCGGCTACCACTCGTGCGTCCTCGCACGCAAGGCAGAGACGTAAGCGTGCGTGCATGACAGCCATCGACGGCCATCCAAGGTACGAAGAGGACTGGTCCGCTCCATTTCGCGCTGCACTCCGGTCGGAGCTCCGACCTGGGTGCGTGGTCATCGACGTCGGCGGCGGGCGCAATCCCGCGATCTCTCGATCTGACCTACCCGCGGACGGAACCTACATCGGCATCGACCTATCCGAGCGCGAACTCGCTGCGGCGCCGATGGGATCCTATGACCGGGTCATTCGCGCGGACATCACCAAGCCCCAGCCGGATCTGGCGGGCATTGCCGACCTCGTGGTGTCATGGCAGGTTCTGGAACATGTTGCCCCCCTCCATGACGCGATCTCAAATATCCATTCGTACCTGCGGCCCGGCGGCTTGTTCGTGGCGCATTTGAGCGGTGGCCGGTCCGCATTCGCGCTCATCAACCGATTGATCCCACACAGGCTGGCGAAGATCGGGATGGAGCGGCTTCTCCACCGCGATCCGGAGACGGTTTTCCCTGCTCCCTACGATCGGTGCACGTACTCGGCGCTCGCCCGAACCCTCGAAGGCTGGTCGGAGGTCCAGATCACGCCGCGGTATCGAGGCGCGACATACTTTGGCTGGTTGCCCCCACTCCAGGGCCTGTACCTGCGATTGGAAGATTTGATCGCTCGCGGACAGCACAGGGACCTCGCAACGCACTACCTGGTGGAAGCGCGCCGTTGACGTGTCCTTGCCGATGGACCTGTTGATCCAGGCGTCAGGCTCGGGTTGTTCGACCTGCCGCGCCGGTAGACTGCGCCAAAGTGACCCGGATACTGTTCGTTGCCATCCACTATTGGCCAGAGATAAGTGGCAACGCGCCATACACGACCATGCTGGCTGAGCATCTTGCGGAGCGAGGGCATGACGTTGCGGTCCTGGCGGGGATGCCCCACTATCCGGCCGGGCGCATTCGGCAGGACTACCGAGGTCGCCTGGCGCTGTCCGAGGAGCACGGCGGCGTGGGGATCCGGCGCCACGCGCACTACGTCCCCGGCCGGCAGACTGCGCTCCGTCGCGCTGTCTACGAGGCGAGCTTCCTGCTGACAGGATCACTATCGACGACGGGGCAGCCGCCAGATGCCATCGTCGGCGTTTCACCAAGCCTGAGCGGAGCCGCCCTGGCGGCTGAGTTCGCTTTCCGAACACATCGACCGTTCGGCCTGATCCTCCAGGACCTCATGGGGCGGGCTGCGGAACAGTCCGGGATCGCCGGCGGCCGGGGTCGCAACCGTCACGGGGGCGGCCGAGGGGTGGCTTGCCCGTCGCGCACGATCCGTCGCCGTTGTGGCGCCAGACTTCATCCCCTACCTGCTAGATCATGGTGTGGCACGTGACAGGATCGTTCATCTGCCGAACTGGACGCACATCGCTGAGCCACAGGGCGATCGCGCTGCCGCGCGGCAACGACTCGGCTGGGCCGAGGACGAATTCATCGTCCTTCACGCCGGCAACATGGGCCTGAAGCAAGGGCTCGAGCAGGTCGTTGAGGCGGCGAGGGCCGCCCCCTCTGGCTTCGCGGACCTTCGTTTCGTCCTGATGGGGGACGGCAACCAGCGATCCGACCTCGAGCGTCTGGCGGCTGGCATGTCGAACGTCGACTTCAGACCGTTCGAGCCTCCCGAGAGATTCCCGGACACCCTCGCTGCTGCGGACATCCTCCTGCTGAGCGAACGGCCGTCCGTTCGGGACATGTCGTTACCCAGCAAGGTAACGTCGTACCTCGCGGCCGGGCGCCCCATCGTCGCTGCAATCGGAGCAGGCGGTGCGACCGCCACCCTGCTCACTCGTTCGGGGGCGGCAGTCCTGGCGAACCCCGGCGAACGCGACGGGATACTCAGAGCGATCGGCTCGATCCGAGACGATCCGGCGACAGCCGAGAGGCTTGGCCGCGCGGGACGTCAGTTCGCCGCGACGGAGTTATCGAGCAGCGAGGGTTTGGCAAGGTCGACTGAGTTCGTCGAAGGAATCGCTGCCGAACCGGCGACTCCGCCGCCCGGAAGCGTGTGACTGAACCGGTCGATTTGGGGGTCCTCCACCCGATTGCCTCGATTCCTGGTGGAAGAAGCTTGCTTTCTGCCCTCAGCAAGAGCGGCGCTGGTGATCTGGCGGCGAAGGCGGCCGTGCTCACGACGACTGTAGCTGCGGCCCGCCTGCTCGAACCGGCGAGCTTTGCGGTCTATAGCGGGTTGCTCGCGGCGGCCCTGATCGGTGCCGCCTTCTGGGACGCCGGGATCACCACGCTGGTCACAACAGTCGCCGCGCGGCACGCGCCGACCGGCGAAGTATTCCGGCGCGTCCTGACGGCGCGCCTGATGACGCTCCCAATCTGGCTTGCGGCGATGGCGCTCGGCTTCCTCGTCTTCGGGTCGATGGCGGACGTGAACCCGGCGACTGTGCTCGCGGTGTCCGTCTGTTCGCTGCTGGCCGCAACCACCTTGCCCCTTCTGGCGACCCTGCGCGGCCATCTACACTTTGGACAGGCTGGCTTGGCGGCTACGATCGGTCGTTGGGTGACGGCACTGCTGACCGTGGGCCTGCTCATCGCGGAGCCCGATGGCGACCGTCTCCCGGCGCTCTTCCTTGCCCAAGCTGCCGGCGAAGTTGCAATGCTTGCCATCGCCGCCGGGTTCGTTTCACGTATCTCGGATGATGCCGCGGGCCGGCACTGGGATCGCACTGAAATCAGCCTCCGGCGTTCGCTCCCATTTGCCGCGAACAGCGTCCTGGCAATTGCCTACAACCGGCTTGACATCGTGCTCGTCGCGATCTTGACGACCACCGCCCAATTTGCCGCATACACACCAGCATCTCGCCTCCAGGACGCTCTGTATCTCCTCCCAACTGCGCTTGCGGCGATCGCTCTGCCATTTCTCAGCCGGACGATCGCTGGATCCGGTGGGATGGAGGCATCCAGGGCGGTCCTGCGCCGCCTTTGGAGGACTGGCCTCGCGCTGGCCTTGCCGGCTGCGGCCCTGTTGATTTTCGCGATGCCTGCGGTTATCCGCGGGCTCCTCGGCGCTGAGTACGAGGCGTCGGTTCCGGCCGCCCGAATACTCACCTTGTCGATTGTCGCAGCCGTCGTTGGTGGTCCCATCCTTGCGCTCCTGATCGCTGCCGGGCGGGGACTCGCGACGACGAAAGCGTTCGCTGCCGCCTTCGGGGCGAGCATCGTCCTCCACCTTTCGCTCGATTGGTGGCTCGGCGCGGTTGGCGCGGCAATTGCCTCGGTCAGTCGTGACGTAGTCAACCTGGCGGTCGCGGCCTACCTGGCGCGCGATCTCCTCCGAGCCGGCGAAGGCGATTCTGAGCTTGTCCCGAGTACGGCGGAGCCAGCCGAATCGTCTATCAATTCACGCGGCGGTCAACCATGACCGACGAGCGCGCGTCACTCCTTTCGGTCCCTCCGCGCGGTAGTGTTGGAATTGGCATGTGGTCCTGGAGGTAGCGTGAACCGACAAGATCCCGCGCTGCGTGCCACTGGAACGGTTACGCCGTCGGTCACGGGTCAGAGTCGTTGGCGGGTTGCTTCATTCTGGAATGGGACTACCCGGGCGCTGCTGGTTGTGTTCGGTGGGCTCCTGATCCTCCAGAGCTCGGATCGGCTCGACGCTCTGAAGGTCGGCTACCTCCTCGTGGCGGGGATCGCCGCCGCCGGGTCCGTGGCGTCCGTCTGGCGTGCCCGCAGCGAGCCTGCGACGATCGCCATGCGTCCATGGCTGGTTGCCTCAGCGGTGATCGTGGGGCTGGTCGCGCTGTCCCTTCCAGTGGCCCTGATCAATGGCGCAACAATCAGCAACTGGTTGCGCGATGGCGCCGTATATGTCCTCCTTGCCGCCGCGCCCTGGATCGCTATCGATCTCGCTCGCTCAGCGTCGCCGAATCTGATCCTCGGCGCCGGATTGCTAGCGGGCCTGCTCGGGGTTGCGTCGTTCGTTGTCGTATGGGTCCAACGCCGGCAGCTGATCGACTTACCAATCGATCGGCTCACTCTGCCGAGCATGACACTCGGCGCGGCCGCGTACTGCATAGCCGTCGCGTTGGCCGTTCGCTCGCGCGGATGGAAACGCGCAGGATGGATCGTCCTCAGCATGGGCATCCTGGCGGCGTTCCTCTTGACCGGCACCCGGACGTCGTTCGTCCTGCTTGCCGCACCCACGGCGGTCGTACTCGTCGATGTATGGCAACGCGGGGAATTGCGGGACTTCGTGCTGGGGCATTGCCCGTTTTCGCTCAGTTCGCCGCAGTCGCCCTGGTGCTTTTCGTATCGGTGGGCGGCGCTCCCGCCAGCCCCGGCCCCTCCTCCATCGTCAATCCGTCGATAAATCCGGGCAGCTCATCTGGCGGCCCGACTGGTTCCGGCGCCGCGACTGGGTCCGGCCTGCCGACCGTTGGCGCCACGCCGGCCCCGCGCGATCTTGAGGACCGATTCTCCAGCTTTGACGACATCACATCTGGACGCGATCAAAGCCTCCAACTACGGCTCGAGGTGACGCGTATCGCCTGGCAATCCTTCCTGCTGGCGCCGCTGTTCGGCACCGGTCTCGGGCACGAGTTCTCCTACATGGAGACGCCAACCCGCGAGTACCGCGGATTGACGATGGACACTCCCGTGATCGTCCTCGCAAAGTTCGGCGTAATGGGAGTGCTGCTGTCGGGAGTCCTGGCGGTGGCCTTCTTCCTCCTGATCCGAAGAATGATCCACCACGGCGGAGCCACCTGGCGGGCCCTCACCCTGATCGGCTACGGCGCCGTCCTTCTCGCTCTCATTCCACTGGGATGGCCGCCGGAGGACAAGGGCACGGCGTTCGCTCTGATCTTCTTGCTCGCACTGGCGGCAATCGAATGGAGCCCGACGGCGGAGACCGCGGTGTGACGGTCCCCCCGTCCACCGGCATTCAATGACCGATAGGCCCCTTGTCTCCGTCCTGACGCCTTCGTTCGGCCAGAAGCGCTGGTTGGCTGACAACATCGTGCTCGGTCGAGAGACAGACGCATCCGTCCATCGAGCACCTGGTGATGGATGGCGGGTCCGATGACGGATCTGTTGGGCTCCTGGAAGCCCACAGCAGCCCCTCGCTGCGATGGTGGTCAGAGCCCGACAGCGGCCAGTCTGAAGCCATCAACAAGGCCTTCCGCGAAAGTCGCGGAGAGATCATCGGGTGGCTTAACTCAGATGATGCCTACTTCGCTCCGGATGTCGTCGAGTCGGCTGTTCAGATCTTTGCCGCTCGACCGGAGGTCATGGTCGTCTATGGGCACGCCGCCCTCGTAAATGCGGATGGGCTGATCATCCAGCTCATCTGGGCGCCCGCCGTTCTCGTCCAGACTCCTCCGCCTGCACGACTTCATCTGCCAGCCCGCCGCGTTCGTCCGACGTTCGGCCGTCGGCGACCAGCTCGTGGACGAGACATTCGAGTATGCGATGGACTACGAGCTATGGCTCAGGCTGGCGCGCGCGGTCTTGCACGCCTTGACCGCATCCTGGCGATCGACCGGCACCATCCGGATCGGAAGTCGTACACGTGGCTCGAGGCGTCGAACCGGGACCACGCTGTTCTGCGTCAACGTTTCGGTATCGCCCCGCAGTCGGGAGCCAGTGAGGTTGCGCGTCGTGCGGTGAAGGTGGGGCTTCGCTTCGCCGGGGCTTCGCAGGTCAGGGCCATCGAACGCCAGTACGAGCCGCTCGGCTGGCGCCTTGATAGCCGGCGACGACTGCTTCGCCGACAGATCATGGTCCGGCGTGCCGCGATGCCACTCGGAACGGCGAGCGACCGAGGCTGTCTCGCCCGGGATGTGGCCGAACGTGCCCTGCCTGCCGCGCCCCGGCGATGCGTCCATCGCAGGCACCACGCTGGCGTACCTCTTGCCCGGTGCGGGCACTGTGAACACGGACGCAAACTGTCGAGTGGGACCGAGAGCGCACTCGCGATCGCGGTCGATGTCGAGGATCGCGAACCGTCGACACCCGCGACTGGTTTCTCGAACAGCTCCCGCAGGTCGATCACGACAGCGGATCGGCTCGATGTCCTGGACGTCGGCTGCTGGAATGGTGATTTGCTCTCGGGCCTGCCCGCACGACTGGCGACGACGCGGGCTGGAACCAAACCCGGCGGCGGCCGACCGAGCGCGCTCGGCAGGACTCGACGTCGACACGTCGTCGGTCGAAGACTGGCCAGTCGAGCCCAGCAGCTACGACCTCGTAGTCATGCTCGACGTCCTCGAACACATGGACGATCCGCGGACCGCCGTGACGAGAGTCCACGAACTGCTCCGGCCCGGCGGAACCTCACGGCCTTGACCGGCGACGGCGGCCTGCCTCGGGGCCCGCCTCTTCGGTGATCACTGGTACTACAGCCAATACCCGGAGCACATCAGCTTCTTCAAGCACGGGGCCTTGAAACATTGCTTCGCGCTGCGGATTCCAGGCGACCGTGGAGCGTATCGGGCATCCGATGAGCGGTCACCTGGCGGATGCGAAGAAGCTGGTGGCGCGGCTCCACGCGGTCATCAGGCCGCAGGTCGCGGCCCCCGGCATCGTCGCTCGGCCTCGGGATCAACCTGCAGACGGCGAGCCGACTGCTCCGCGGCCGGGATCACCTCTGGGTCATCGCACGGAAGCCGGCCGCGGATCCAGCGAACGATCGTGAAGATTCGCTGGGTGACGTGGTGGCCCGCCCCCTACTGGATCCCGCGGTTCGAGGCGCTGGCGTCGCGACCCGGGGTCGATCTCGAGGTCGATCTTCCTGGCAGGATCGAGCGCTCGGCAGCACTGGCGGCTCGACGAGTCGAGCTGGGGCTTCCGGAGCCAGATCCTTGATCGTCGGCCCAGCGGCTCCGGCTACTACAGACCCAACCTGAGGATCGGGCCCGTCGGGCGCCTTCTCCGCGACGGCCGGAACACGTCACTCGTCATGCTCTACGCAGACGCCACGTGCGCGCTTGGCCGCGATCATTGGCCGGGTGACTGGGCATCCCATACCACCTCTTCGTCGACAACACGGTCACCGATGCCCGGTCGGGCCGACGGTTCAACGAGGTGGCGAAGGGGATCCTGTTCAGCGGAGCCCGCAGCGGCGTCGCGACGGGGCCGCTCCAGGCCGAGTACGCTCGACGGTACGCGCACGCCACAGACGCCGATCGGCATCATCGGCAACCCGGTCGACGCCGTGGCCATCCGCCGCCGGATGGAGCGCCAGCCGGAAGATCGCGGAGCGCTCCGCCGCGAGCGCGGCTGGACGGACCGCTTCGTCGTCGCCTACGTCGGCCGGCTGTCGGCCGAGAAGAACCTGCCGGTCGTCGTACAGGCGGCGGATCGGCTCGCCGACGGCGGTATCCCGATCTCCGTGGCCTTCGCCGGCTCCGGTCCTCTTGAAGGCGATCTCCGCCGCCTGGGCGGCACCTCTCGCGCCCGGCTGGACCTGCTCGGCTTCGTGGAGGGCGATCGCCTGGCCCAGGTCTACGCCGCCGCCGATGCGTTCGTCCTCGCCAGCGCGAGCGAGTCCTGGGGCCTCGTCGTCAACGAGGCGATGGAGTACGCCCTGCCGGTCGTCGTGTCCGACCGGGTCGGCGCCCGCCATCTCATCGACTGACGGACGGAGCGGCTTCATCACCCCGGCCGGCGACGCCGCCGCCCTCGCCGCGGTCCTGCAACGGCTTGCCAGCGAGCCGCAACTGCGCAGCCAGGTCGGTGCGGCCGCACGTCTCGCGGTGGCCGACCAGACGGTCGAGCGCTGGGCGGATGCCGTCATCAAGCATCTCGAGGCGCATGGTTAGCGCCCGCCGGGACGAGCCTGGCGCAAGGTCCTCGGCCTCGGTCGTGAAGATCCGCTGGGTGACCTGGTGGCCGACACCTTATTGGATCCCACGGTTCGAGGAGCTGGCGGCGCGACCCGGGGTCGACCTCGAGGTCATCTTCCTGGCAGGATCGAGCGCGCTCCAGGACTGGCGGCTCGACGAGGCGAGCTGGGGCTTTCCGTACCACGTCCTTGATCGCCGGCCCAGTCGTTCCGGCTACTACGGCCCGCCGCATTTGAAGATCGGTCCAGTGGGCTCATTGTTGCGAGACGTACGCAGGAATCGGAAGGACGAGGTGGCGGGCGACAACCCGGGCACAAACCTGATCATGCCGTATGCCGGTCTGACGTACGGGTTGGCAGGCCTCGTCGGCCGGCTCACTGGACTCCGGTATCACTTGTTTGTCGCCAACACGGTCACCGATGCCCGGTCGGGCCGACGGTTCAACGAGGTGGCGAAGGGGATCCTGTTCAGGGGAGCCCGCAGCGGCGTCGCGACGGGGCCGCTCCAGGCCGAATACGCTCGACGGTACGCGCACCCACAGACGCCGATCGGCATCATCGGCAACCCGGTCGACGCCGTGGCCATCCGCCGCCGGATGGAGCGCCAGCCGGAAGATCGCGAAGCGCTCCGCCGCGAGCGCGGCTGGACGGACCGCTTCGTCGTCGCCTACGTCGGCCGGCTGTCGGCCGAGAAGAACCTGCCGGTCGTCGTACAGGCGGCGGATCGGCTCGCCGACGGCGGTATCCCGATCTCCGTGGCCTTCGCCGGCTCCGGTCCTCTTGAAGGCGATCTCCGCCACCTGGGCGGCACCTCTCGCGCCCGGCTGGACCTGCTCGGCTTCGTGGAGGGCGATCGCCTGGCCCAGGTCTACGCCGCCGCCGATGCGTTCGTCCTCGCCAGCGCGAGCGAGTCCTGGGGCCTCGTCGTCAACGAGGCGATGGAGTACGCCCTGCCGGTCGTGGTGTCCGACCGGGTCGGCGCCCGCCATCTCATCGATGACGGACGGAGCGGCTTCATCACCCCGGCCGGCGACGCCGCCGCCCTCGCCGCGGTCCTGCAACGGCTTGCCAGCGAGCCGCAACTGCGCAGCCAGGTCGGTGCGGCCGCACGTCTCGCGGTGGCCGACCAGACGGTCGAGCGCTGGGCGGATGCCGTCATCAAGCATCTCGAGGCGCATGGTTAGCGCCCGCCGGGACGAGCCTGAGTCTCATTGGCCTTCAGCTGCCGTAGAGTGGCCTTCGTGACCGCGACCTCGAGGGAAAGCATTCTTGGGCTGCTCCGCTGCCCGGCATGTCGCGGCGAGCTCCTTTCGGAACCGTCCGAGGTCCTCCGCTGCCGTGGGTGTGACCGTTCGTTCCCGGTGGTCGATGGCATCCCGGTGCTCGTGACCGACATTGCGTTGGCAGACCATGACGAGATGGGCGGACGGCACCTCGAAGGTGGCCGCAGTGACACGCACAAGGTCTCGCAGGCGGAGCATTTTGATCATGGGGTGGTGGAGGCCTTCGAGATCGCGAGGCCACACGGGACGCCGCGCCTGTACCGATTCTTCATGGCCGAGAAATTTCGACGGGCCACGGCGCCCATCAGACCTGATCTGTATGGGGTGGTCGCGCTGACCGTGTGCGGCGGATCGGGCATGGACGCCGAGTTTCTCGCTCGGGCAGGCGCTCGGGTAATCGCCAGCGACCTATCCGCCGGTGCTGCTCGTCGGACACACGAGCGGGCGCGGCGTTACGGGCTGGACATCACGCCGATCGTCGCGGACATCGAGCAGCTTCCATTCGCCAACGCGTCGGTCGACCTCGTGCTCGTCCATGACGGTCTCCATCACCTCGAGGATCCGGACCGTGGGCTGGCCGAGATGGCGCGGGTTGCGCGCTTCTGGGTTTCGATCAGCGAGCCCGCTCGCGCAGCCGCCACGGCGATGGCCGTCAGGGCGGGTATCTCATTGGAACGCGAAGAGGCTGGGAATCGCGTCGCTCGGCTCGACCCGGCAAGTGTCGCCGAAAGACTCCACGATGCGGGATTCGCGTCCGTGGTCGCCGATCGCTACGCCATGTTCTACCGGCACGAGCCGGGCCGAATCTTCAGTCTGCTAAGTCGCCGCGGGATATTCCCGCTCGTCCGCGCCGGCTGGCGCGTCGCCAACAAGGTGGTGGGACGCTACGGCAACAAGGTGGCGATCGTCGCCGAGCGGGCACGCCCCAGTTGACAGGAATTTGGGAGTATCGAGCGCCGCGTCGACGTGAATTGTTCACCACGTACGCGCGTCAACTTGTAGTCAGCCGCGGCGTATCATCGGGGCACGTCCTCGGAGGGATGCCCGCTTACATGGTCCGGCGCTACAACTCGCTGCTCCGTCTCGCGCTGATGGCGGTCGACTTCACCAGCGCGATCCTCGTCTTCATCGGCGTATCGATCCTTCGATTCGGCATCCCCGAGTGGCAGGCGTGGTGGAACTCCGTCGGGGCAGACCCATGGATCTTTGCCGTGATCTTCGGACTGGCATGGGTCGGGTCGCTCTACCTCCAGGGCCTGTATCGCCTTCGTGTCCGTTGGTCGTTTCGCAGCGAGTTCGTCGGGATCGTCAGGGCCGCGGCCCTCGTCGCCCTCGGGACGTTCGTCGCCCTCTTCCTGCTCAAGCTCCCGCAGGCGAGTCGCCTGTTCCTCCTCCTCCTGTTCCCCGCAGCGACGGCGTGGACGATCGTCTCGAGAACCACGATCCGGACGCTCTTCGTGGCGGCGCGCCGGCGGAACTACATGGTCCGGAACGCCCTGATCGTCGGGCGCGAACGCCGAAGCCGAGTCATTCGCCGACAGGGTCGAGCGCCATCCCGAGCTCGCGATGCAGGTCATCGGGCACCTCGCCGTTCCCGGCGATGCTCCCGCCGGCCAGGAGGGACTCGTCCCGCCCGGTGCTCGGATCGCTCGATGACATTGAGACGATCCTCCACGAACAGGTGGTCGACGAGGTCTTCGTCTGCCTGCCCCTGACGGCGCTGCAGGCTCGTCGAGCCGATCACCCGACTCTGCGAAGAGGAGGGCAAGATCGTCCGCATTCCGATGGCGCAGCCGGGCCTGATCCTCCCCGGCGGGATCGTCGAGGATTTCGACGGGATCCAGGTCCTGTCGCTCGTCTACGGACCGGACAGGACCCTCGGGCTACTCGGCAAGCGGGCGCTCGATATCGTGCTCGCGGCCGTCGGCCTGGTTGTCCTCTCCCCCGTCTTCCTCGTCGTCGCTGCCGTCATGGTCGCGACCGATGGGCGCCCGATCCTGTTCCGACAGGTCCGCGTCGGCCTCCACGGCCGGCCGTTCAGCATCGTCAAGTTCCGGACGATGACGCCCGATGCGGAGGAGCGCTACGACGATGTGGCGGACCTGAGCGACACGCGTGGCCCGGCCTTCAAGATGAAGAACGATCCGCGGATCACCAGGATCGGGGGCTTCTTGCGGAAGACGAGCATCGACGAGATCCCGCAGCTCTGGAACGTCCTCCGCGGCGAAATGAGCATCGTCGGACCGCGCCCGGCTCCGCCACGCGAAGTCGCCGAGTACGACGTCTGGCATCGCCGGCGCCTCTCCATGAAGCCCGGGATGACCGGTCTATGGCAGGTCGAGGCGCGGTTCGACGAGGAATTCGACCACCGGGCGCGACTTGACCTTGCCTACATCGATCGCTGGTCGATCTGGCTCGATATCAAGATCATTGCGAAGACGATTCCGGCCATGGTCGCAAACCCGGGCCGCTGACGTCCGGATCCGCCTCGGGCGCGTCCTCAGTCTCGGTTGCTGAAGTAGCCGCGGTAGCCGCTGCCTCCGCCGGAGCATCCGTTGGCGTCTCCGCCTGATCTGCAGGCCCGCGGTCCCGGTCACGTGCTGGCTGGACCAGCCCGTAGCCGATGAGCGGGAAGACCACGGCGCTGACCTGGATGAACAGGAAGGGATTGTTGAAGGTCGCCATCGTGAAGTAGCCGATCGTCCCGGCGAGGATGCCGGCAACGACAGCGCCCCGCCCGTGGCTGAGCCACGACAGTGTCGTCGCTGCGAACGCCAGGCCGAGGAAACCGGCCACGACACCCTCCTCCGCGAACAGGCGCAGCCACTCGTTGTGCGGCGAGCTGAGGACGGTGTCGCCGTACACGTCGGCGAGTTGCTTGTAGGCCAGGAAGCCCTGCCCGATGAGCGGCTCGTCGCGTGCCATCGCGATGGCCGTCCCCCAGGCGGTGATCCGCTCGTGATCGTTCGCCACGAGCAGGCTGCCGGTCTCGCTGGGCCCCACCGCCCCGGCCTGGCCGCGAAGCTGGAGGTACGTCGGCAGGAGCAGGATCCCGCCGACGATCCCCAGGGCAAACACTGCCAACCCGAGGACTCGGTGCAGCCGCCACGCGACGACGACCACGAGGCCGAAGAGCGACAGGAGCGCCGCCCGACTGTAGGTGACGTACATGGCGACGAGGAGCAGGACGGCGCCGGCCGCCGCGACCAGCCGCAGGGCGCGGCCGCGACCCAGCACAGCCACCGCGGTCATCACGCAGACAGGCATGACTGCCAGGGCCGCCATGCCGTTCGGCGAGGCGATCGGGCCGCTGAGACGGACACCGAAGTCCTTCCAGAAGCCGATCCACTCCAGGCGGCTCGTCGAGATCGACCCGGGAACGAGGAGCTCCGACGAGCGACAGCGCAACGGAAATCGTGACCGACGCGACGGCGACGGCGACGAATCGCGTCGCGCCGGTGCTCGCGACCCACGTCCCGACGACGAGCAGGGTCATGCCTCCCCCGATCGAAGCGAGCCAGAAGTGCGTCGCGTGCCAGGCCCAGTCGATCGGGAACAGTCGCCACGTGTTGGCGACGCCGAGCGCGACGGCCACCCCGATCAAGATGGCCAGTCGCACCGGTGCCGTCCAGACCATCGAGCGCCAGCCCCCGGCCACGAGACGGATCACGACCGAGATCCCCAGGACAGCCAGCAGCAGGTGGCGCAGCCCGAGAGATTGAGACACGAGGCTCGGCTCGTAGAAGGGAGCGGTCCCGACGAGGATGACAAGTCCTGAAGTGGGCGAGACCAGGGCGATCGCACTCGCGACCAGGACCCACGACGCGTAGGGACTGCTCTGGACGTCGACCAGCGTCCGCAGCACGACCCACGCCGCGATCATGCCAAGCTCGACGACGATGGCCACGTGATAGCGGTCGAGCGCCTGCCGCAGGGCGTTCCATGCCGCTCGATACAGATCCAGGATGGACGCGCCGGGGGCCGCGGGATCTAGCGAAGCCACGTCTTCCGAAGCCACGTCTTCAGCATGACCGGATCTATCCGTGAGCGCGAGAAGGAGCAGGGTCGCCGACGCCAGGCTGGTCGACCTGGGCCGTCGGTTGCCGGCCGATCCCCAGTCGCGTCCGCACCTGCTCCGGCGTCGCCGGCTCGCGACCCATCGCCCGGGCCACCTGGACGAGCCGTTCGACGAGCCGCGGGTTCGTGGCCAGGTCGGTTCGCGCCTCGTCGAACCAGAGGTTGTCCTCCAGGCCCACCCGGACATGGCCGCCCATCGCGATCGCGAGTCGGTTCACCGTGAACTGGAACCGGCCGATGCCTGCTGCCGCCCACGTGGCCCCGACCGGCAGGCGATCCACGAGCAGCGACAGGTTGAGCGGCGTCGCCGCGAGCGTCCCGAGCGAGCCGAGCAGCAGGTTGACGTACACCGGATCCCCGAGGAGACCGCGACCGCGAAGGTAGGCGGCATAGTCGAGCATCCCGAGATCGAACACCTCCCACTCGGGGACGATCCCGCGCTCGCGCATTCGTTGCGCCAGGCCCTGGATCGTCGCCGGCGCGCTGACCGACGCCTGCTTCGGGAAGTTCATCGAGCCGAGGGTCAGGCTCGCCATGTCGGGGCGAGCCGCCCCATCGAGATCGAGGACGGCCGCGCGGGCCTCGAGCTCCGGCTGCCGGCGACCGCTCGTCGTGATGCACACGATGATGTCCGGCGCGACGGCCCTCACGGCCCCGATGAACTCGGCCGCGCGCTCCGCGGACTGGGTCGGCTCGCCGGCGGCATCGCGCGGATGCAGGTGGACGATCGAGGCCCCGGCGTCGCGACATCGCCGGACGTCGGCCGCGACCTCGTCCGGCGTGAGCGGAACATGCGGCGTGTCGGCGCGGGTCGGCACCATCCCGGTTGGGGCGAGATTGATGATCAGCTCGTCGGTCAAGATCGCTCCATGGGTCGGGCCGGCAGCCCGATGACCGTGACACCCGGTTCCACGTCGCTCACGACGACAGCGCCGGCCCCGACGGTAGCAGTTGGACCGATCGTCCGATCGTCCCGGACGATCGAGCCGATCCCAATGTACGCCTCGTCGCCGATGCGCACGCCGCCGGCGACGTTTGCCCCCGGCCCGATGAAGACATGCTCGCCGACGATCGAATGGTGGCCGATGAGAGCGCCACGATTCAGAATCGTGCCACGGCCGATCCGCGTTCGCGCACCGATCACCACGTTCGGAAAGACCACGCAGCCAGGCTCGAGGATTGCGCTCGGGGCGACGACCGCCGACGGGTGGACCAGCGTGGCGAGGGCGCGACCCTCGTCGACCAGCCGCTCGACCAGGAGGCGTCGCCGCGGGCTCCCGATCGCCGGCAGGATCGGCAACCCGGGTTCGAAGGCGGCCTGATCGTCGACCCACAGGATCGGAGGAACGGCCGTCGCGTCGGCCCGCGACCGATCGATCCCCTCGATGAGGGCGGCGATCGCGACGCCTGCATCGGCCGCGAGATCGCCGATCTCCTCGGCGAACCGGCCGGCGCCGACGAGGATGAGCCGCATCTCCGTCACGCGGCGAGCACCCGCTCGAGCGCCACTCGCATGGACAGGTCCGCGGTGAGGCGAGCCTGACCGGCTTCGGCGATCGCGCGTCGGTTCTTCTCGTCGGCGAGGAGCGTGGCAACCGCCGCGACGATCTTGTCGGTCGGCGCCTCGATGTGGTCCACCCCGGGAATGAATGGATGGGGATCGTCGAGCGGTTCGGTCACCATGACCGCACCCGCTGCCATCGCGGTCAGGAATCGCAGGCCGGTGAAATTCCCTGGCACCCGCTGGATGTCGAGGACCACCCTCGCGCGGCGCAGGATGGCGTCTCGATCGGTCCCCCAGACGCCCTCGAGGCGCACGACCGGTCCAAGCGCCTCGAGGTCCGGCGCCATTGCGGTCAGGACCCGTCCGCGACGGAGCCGGCGCTCTGTCATTCCCGAGCCGACAACGGCCACGGCGATGTCACGGCCGTCGTGGTCCGGTGCGACGATCGGGCCGGCTCCGGCCGTGTGGTAGCCGAACGGAACGACGGCAGCGTCGATCGAGTGCTGGGCGAGCGTTCGAGCCCGATCGCGGGACGTCACCACGAGGACGTCGACCGATCGCGAGCACCAGATCGCGTCCGCGAGGTTCGTGGCCCGCTCTTCAGCGATCGCCGTGGCTTCGCGCAACCGACCGAAGGGACCCGGCAGGGTCCGACGGGTGACTGGTCCGACGCTTCGCTTGACCAGGCGCAGCCCAGCTCCGACAGCCCCTCGCGAACCTGGTTGACGGCCATCACCGATCGACGTTCGCGGCAGCGGCTCGCCGAACCATGCGATCCGGCGGGCCGAGCGCGGTCCGTCGAGGATGGCCGCGTACGAGCGAGGAAACCCCACGACGACGAGAACGTCGACCGATCGCTCCTCGTCGGGACGGGAGACGCGGCGAACGGTCATTCCGGCATCCTCGGCGGAGCGTTCGATCGATTCGAGGAGCCCATCGATCAGCGGATCGGGCCCGGCGCAGGCGAGGCCGAGCACCGTCACCCCACGGAGTCCCGCCGGCCACGGAAGTAGGCACGGATGCGGTCCGCCACCCGGTCGACTTCTTCGTCGGTCAGCCGGGCGTGGATCGGGATCGCGAACGAGCGATCTGCAAGCGCGCGACTCCGATCGGCCGACGCGACCCGACCGGAGAAGCTGGTGAGGTCGGGGACGGCGACCTCGTAGTAGGGCCTGGTTTCGATGAACGCGCTCGCCAGGTGTCGCCGGAGTGGTTCGCGATCCGCCGGATCGTCGAGCCAGACCAGCTGATCCTTGTGGGCCGACCGCTCGTCCAGCCTCGGTCCGCTGAGGCGGAGGGGCAGGTCGGCCGTCGCGGCGGCATAGCGCTCGTGGATCCAGTGGCGACGGTCCAGCTGCGCGTCGAGAGTCTCGAGCTGGCGAAGCGCCAGCGCCGCCGTGAGCTCTGAGAGGCGGAGGTTCATTCCGGGTCCAACGGCATCCATCGACCCTGGCTCGTGGCCCTGGAGAGCCCAGCGCCGTGCTGCCGGGACACGTTCCGAATCACGCACGGTGAGGCAGCCGCCCTCGCCGGCTCCCACCTGCTTCGTCGCCCCGATGCTGAACGCCTCGAAGTCGCCGAGCGAGCCTGCGGAGATCGCGTCGTTCCGGGCGCCCATGGCGTGCGCGCCGTCGCCGACGAGGGCGACGCCGTGCCGATCCGCGATCGCGCGGAGCGCCTGCATCGGAGCGAGGCTGCCGGCCAGGTGAACGGCCAGGATCGCGCCCGTCCGCGGCGTGATCGCCGCCTCGACGGCGGCGGGATCGAGCAGCCCGCGGTCATCGACATCGGCCACGACGGGAACCATTCCGGCCCAGCCGACCGACTGCCAGGTGGCGAGGTAGGTGAACCCGGGGATGACGACCTCGCAGCCCGGCTCGGCCACGAGCGACAGCGCCGCGATCAGCCCGTCCGAGCAGTTGGAAACCGCCACGACGTCTCGATCGCCAAGCCACGGCCGGAGCGCGCCCTCGAGCCGGCGGACGTACGGTCCCTCGCTCAGCCGGCCGGATTCGACGATCGCCCGAGCGTCCTCCAGGAAGGCCTCGACATCCGGCACGTTGGGCAGATGGAAGGCGATCGGCTGCGTCACGAGCCGGGGATCCGGGTTCTCGAGCAGATTGGGCACGACTGGGAGGATGCTACAGGAGCCGGAGCGGCCGGGATGGGACGTGAGCCGCCTCCCGTCAGTAGACTGCGCCCGATGGCTCGTCCGCGACGTGATTGGGCGGCAATGCACCTTCGCGCCCCGGACCGGATCGGCTGGGCCCTGCTCGGGCTGGTCGTCATGGCCGTCGTCGTGCACGGGTTCCGCGGCTTCCTGCCCGTGTATCCGGGCGGCGATCTCCTCTATCACTGGGGGCTCACGCACGGCCTCCTCCGCGGCGAATTCCCGCCCGGCGGCCCGTACGAGGGGCTGCCGGCGTACTACCCGCCCGGCTATCACATCGGGCTCGCGCTCTCAACGGTGCTCGGGACGACGGTCGAAGCCGCGACGAACGTGCTCAGCATCGCGTGGCTCCCGGTGCTGCCGCTGACGACGTTCCTTCTCACCAGGTACCTCACGGGTCGCGCCGATGTGGCGTTGCTGGCGTCGATCCTGACCGTCTTCGGCGGGGGGTACGACTTCTCCGCCGACCGGCTCTGGGTCAACAGCCTGTTCCTCGTCGGCCACGAGGCGTACCCGCTCTATCCGCGGGACATCGTCTTCGCCCTGCTGCCGCTCGCGGTCTACTCGTTCCTTCGCGCCATCGACGGACCAACGCCGTGGCGCTGGGCGATCATCGCGGGATTGCTCCTGGGGGTCTGCGGACTCGTCCAGGTCCAGTTGCTGCTGCCGATCCCCTTCGCCCTGGCCATCGTCGCGATCGCGGTCGCGGTTCGGCGTGCCGAATACCGTCGAACGGCGGTTGGCGTGCTGGTGGTGACGATGGCGGTCACGCTGCTGCTGATCGGCCCGTGGTTCATCTGGATTGCGAACACGATCCGGCTCAACGGCGGCGTGGCGCTCGAATTGGTCGAAACGCTCCTGCCGGTGCGAATCGACTTCTGGGACTACCCGCGCCAGTTCGGACTGATCCTGCCGTTCGCGCTCGTCGGGACCGGCGCCGTCGTGGCGGCGCTCCGCCGGAGCGATCCGCGCCTGGGCTCGCTGCGCCCGCGGTTCGTCGAGGGGCCGCTCGTCCTGGTTGGCTGGTTCGCGGTGCCGTTCGTGCTGGCGATCCTGTACAACTCGGGCTGGCCCTTCGAGGATGCGCTCCGACCGCAGCGGCTGTGGCTTCTGTCGAGCCAGCCGGCCGCGATCCTCGCCGCGGGAGGGCTGGTCGTGGCCGTCGATCGAATCGTGGCCATCCGCCTGCGGCGTCCGGAGCTCGTCGCGCGGGTGCTTGTGCTCGCCGTGGTCCTGGCAACCGTTCCGGCAACGTTCTTCACCGTGCGGCTCCTGGCGGGCACCTGGACGGAGCCGGAGTACGCGCACCTGCGACTCGTCCGGGACCGGGTCCCGGCGATGGCATCGATCCTCGGGACGAGCGGGCCGCGAGAAACCGTCCTCACGTACGAGGATTGGTCGTCGCTGGCCTGGTACCAGACGGGCGCCTGGGTCGTGGCGGTCAATCCACCGGGCTACGCGAAGCTCGCCTTCGATCCCGACGTCTTCACCGGTCATTCGCAGGAGCAGCGCCGGGCGGACGTCGCGCGCGCGTTCAACGGCGCTCCGATCGCCCTCGCCCTGGCAGCCGACCAGTACGGCGCGGATCGGATCCTGCTCGCCCGCCGCGGCGAAACCTGGGGCACGATCCACCAGGTTGCCGCGACAACGGCGCGCAACGACGACGCGACCGAAGGGACGACGCGGATCGTCGACGGCAACGGTTGGGACGTCGTCGAGCTGAGCCCCGGGTCAAGGCTGGTGTTCGGGATCGCGCCGCAGGTGGGGATCGGCCTCGAGCTGCGGTTCCGTGGCGCCGTGGACGGCCAGCCGGCGCCCGATCGGGCGTTCAGGCTCCTCGCCGTGGGACCGGCGGGCGACGAGCGGATCCTGGGCGAATTCCTGCTGCCGGCGACCGGAGACGAGGAGTGGCAGATCGCCAGCACGCAGGCGGACCTGCGGCTCGGCGAACGGCTGGCGGTCGAGGCGATCAACGACGTGGCGATCCAGTCGCTCCTCGGGTTCGTCGCACCGTCGCCCATGCCGGGCTGGCACGTCGCCAGCGAGACCCAGGACGCCGTCCTCCTGGAGCGCGACCCGTGAGCTCGCCGGCGATCGGGCCGGCCAGCCGCGCCTCGGTCGTCGCTGTCGCAGCGCTCGTCGCGGTCGTCGCCATCGTCGGCGTCTTGCGGCTCGCCATGTTCGGTTGGGCCGGGATCGCCCCGGACGACGCTCGCTACCTCTATGTCGGGCTCTCCACGCTCGCGGGCGACGGCCCGGTAACGCCAAGCGGGAACGTCTTCCTGCTTCGGTCGCCCCTCTACGGGATCCTCCTTGCCGGCCGGCGGGCAGTTCACGGAAGACCCGATTGATGGCGCACGGATCGTCGCGGGCCTGCTCGCCTTCGCCGCGCTCCTGGCCGCGGTCGGTCTCGCCTGGCGGATCGCGGGCAGGCATCGCCGCCGTCGTTGCCGCGATCTCGATCATCGCGATGCCGCTCCTCTGGGGTCTTCTGCCGAGCCTTCGCATCGACCTCGCCCAGACGGCCGGCGTCCTCGCCACCCTCATCTGTCTCATGCGACCGACCACGAGACGCTGGGCTCTCGGCGGCGTGCTGCTGGGACTGACGATCCTCGTCAAGGAAACCGTCCTCGTCCTCGGCCTGCTGCCGCTCGCCGCCGTCGGATTCGTACCGGGCGGCGGCTCGTCCGGCTCTGGCTCGCTCTACCTCGCGGCGGCCGCCGCGGTCGCCGCGTGGTGGTGGATCGTCGTCTGGCAGCAGGCGGGGGTGATCTTTCCGTTCAACGCGATCGGAGTCATCGAACGGCGTGGCGTCGGAACCGACATCGGCGTCGACCCGTACGGCGTCGCGGTCATCGCGATCGTCGTCGCGGCCTGGGTCGTCGTCGTCCGACGGGCCCGCCGGGACTATCCGTCGCGATTGCTCGCGGTCGGGGCCGCCTGCCTTGTCCTGCCGGCCGTCTACGCAACCCTGAACGGCCTCAGCACGCGGAACTACGCGGGGCTCGCAGTGCTGTCGGCGGTCGCGATCGGCGTTGCCGTGGCGAGCCTCGCCGGCCCTGTCCGATCCCGCTTGCCTGGCGCCGTCGGCCGGTCGGCGTCCGTCGGTGCTCGCGATTGCCACGCTCGTCGCTGTGTCGTTCGCGTCCGTCTCCCAGGCGAGTGTCGGCGATCCGCGCGAACCGGAAATCCCGAGCCAGGTCTCGGCGCTGGCTCCGCGACCGGATCGGCGCCGACGACCGGGTCGTGATGGTGTTCCGCTATCACGAGCTCGTCGCGCTCGAACTCTTCGGATCGGCCGACGTTCCGGAGCTGTCCGCCGATCGAGTCGTCCCTGAAGGACCCAGCTTGACGAATTCCTCTGGATCGGCCTGCGGGATCAACAGCTCTTCGCCTATCGTCGCGACCTGTGGCAGGCGGCGATGTCGGCCGCCGGTACCCGATACCTGGTCCTCGCCGGGCCGCATGCCCTCACCCCGGACGAGCTCCTGCCGGCCCTCGACGCCGGCCGGCTGCCCGGCATCGCTCCCGGCGCCTCGTTCGAGGCCGGGAGCGAATGGGCCCGGGTCTACGTCGGTGGATCCGGGGCTGGTTCTCGCCACGCCGACCGACCTGGAGCCACACATGTCGGCGAACGCTGCCCTCGCGTGGCTCGACCTCGGCGACCCGGGCTCCGCGGCCGATCGCCAACGCGAGTTCATCGAAACGGAGCCCGTCGTCGCCCGGCGCGGGATGAGGCGGGTCCTCGATCGGCTCGGCCCGGCTGCGTGCGCGGTGCCGGTCGACGAGCCGGGCAGGCCCGTGCAGATCGTCTCGGCCGACGCGGCGGCGGGCGAGGCGAATGCGGTCTGCGGGACCTGAACGCAGGCCTAGACCGGCGTCATGCCCGGAGGGGGGACTGGAGTGGGCGTCGGCGACGGGACCGGGAGTTCGGCCGGCCACTGGCCCATGGGCCGGACGGGCGGGAAGTTCTTGGCGATCCAGGCGCGGCAGACATCGATCCGGAGTGCGAACGACGAGCCGCCGGTGCCAACGGCGTACGTCCTCGGGCCGAAGACCGTCCGATTCACCGCCGAGATGTCGGTCTTCGAGACGATTCGGAACAGGTCCTCCGCGCGGGCGAGGGGCAGGTCCGTCTTGACGGTCCTGCCGGCAATGGCCAGGAGCTTCGGCAGGCTCTTGATCCCGCGCGAGCGGACCTTGTCGAGGGCGGCGAGGACGAGGATCTGCTGTCGACGTGCCCGCCCGAAGTCGCTGTCGCCCTTCCGGCTGCGGGCGAAGATCAGGGCATCCTCCGGGCCGAGATGACTCGTCCCCGCCTTGAGTCCCCATCCCTGGCGCCGCGCGTTGACCCAGTAGTGGGCGTCGTAGTAGGGCTTGTCGAGCGTGACGTCCACGCCCCCGACGGCAGCGACCAGCTGCTTGACGCCGGAGAAGCCGATGAAGACGTAGCCGTCGATCTCGATGTTGAAGGCGGCCGCGAATGCCTGCCGCATCGCGAGCCCGCCGTTGCCGGTGCGTGACTGGAGGTGCTGGTAGAGGGCGTTGATCTTCGGCCCGTAACGGGCGCCCTTTGCAAGCGGAAAGCCGCTCGTGTCTCGAGGCACGGAGAAGCCCGCAGCGACGCCGGTCGTCGGATCGATCGAGACGACGATGATGGCGTCTGTCCTGTTCCCGGGATGGGCCGGCCGGTAGTCGGATCCCAGGAGGAGGACCGTCAGCCGCCCATCGGTCCCGAGCACCGGATCGGCAGTCGGCGGACCGGGCGTCGGAGTCGGGATCGGTGAGGCTTCCGGCGCGAGTGTCGGGTCGGGCGGCAGCGGGGATGGTGTGATGCGCGGCGTCGGGCTCGGCGTCGCGATCGCGACCTCGGCGACTGGGGCCAGGACCGGCCTCAGGCTGACCGCCGCGGCGCATCCGACCAGCGCCACCAGCCCGATTGGCAAGGCAATGGCGACAATCCGCTGGGTGGGTCGGAGCTGCCGCCACACGCTCAGGATGGCGTCCATGACCTGAACCTAGCACACAAGACCTCCCCTATCCGCAGTACCAAGGTCCCGCGGGGAGGTGGGTCCTTCTTGCCGCCTCATGGGCGTCCTAGGCGTGGTCCCTGGCAGATCCGCCGGCCGAACGGCGGGCGATGAGCACGAACGCGACGGCAATCGCCACGCCGATCGCGTAACTGATCACCACGATCCGCCTGCTGCCACGACCGACCGTGGCCGGAGCCTGAACCGCGGCCGGTGTCGGTGCGCCGGTCAGCAGATAGACCTGCGCCAGCCAGCGATCAGGCGATGGGCCCGGGACCACGTGGGCGAGTTCGTGGCCCTGGTCGGCAAGCAAGCGAACGAGCCGATCGTACAGGCCGCTATCGCTCTCCGAGAGCGCGGCCCGCAGCCGGCTGTCGTGGTCGAGCACCACCCACCGGACGCCGCCGGCTCGAACGAAGGCCCTGACGTTGCCCGGGTCACGATAGAGCGGGTCAGGATTGCCGGCCGGAAGGTAGCCGTACGCCGGCCGATCCGAGTAGTACCCCACGACGGACGATTTGTAGGCCGTCGAGACAAGGACTCCGTCTCGGCTGCCGGCATGCTCGCGGAGCCACATTGATGCCTCTTTCAGGCCCGATTGGAGGGGCTGGTCGCCTGACAACGCTGTCGCCCGAAGTGTGAGCGGTGCGAGTGTCAGGACGACCGCGGCCAGGAGTCCCACGCGAACCGCCCGGCCATCTCGACCCGCCGTGCCGGCCCGATCCCCCGACTCACGAGGACCGACGAGAGCCCGTTCGCGATGGCCTCGATCCCGATCGCCGCAAGGAGCGCCGCCTGGACAACGACGAGCATCGGCAACTGGAGCTCGCGGAGGCCCCAGGCCTGAAGGATCGCGCCCGGAACGATCGCCCAGATAGCGATCGTCCTGCGATCACCGCCGCGCCGTAGAGCTGCCACGATCCCGACCACGACGAGAGCCACGAACGGCCAGCCGAAATAGGGCTCGATCAGGTGCACGTAGGTAAGCGGCGGCGACGCCTCATGCCGGCCAAGCTGGTAGCGAAGGTACGCCAGCGTCGATTCGAGTCCCCCTCCGAGCAACACGGCGACGAGAGCTGCGGACACGACGGTCGCGAACGAGGCGGCCGCAAGGAGCCATGCTCGGAATCCAAGACGGACGCGAGGCTCCAGCGCCGCCGCGATGGCGACGGCGGGCAGGACAACCAGCGCCGTCTCCTTCGTGATGACGGCCAATCCCAGGGCTCCCGCGGACGCGGTCAGCCAGGTCCCGGAGCGTTCGCGCGCCGCCCGGATGAATGCGTACAGCGAGCAGCCGACCGCGAACGCCGCCGGGCCATCCAGCATGACGAGCCGTGACAGGTAGGCATCGTAGGCAAGGGCAGCCAGGAGCAGTGCGGCAGCCAGTCCCAGCGCCCGACCCCCGACCAGCCGGCCGATTGCCCACGCGAGGGCCACGGTCCCGACACCGAACAGTGCCGTCAGGAGACGCCCGCCTTCGGGCGGGAGGCCGGCGACGAAACCGGCCGCCAGGACGAGCTGGAAGAGCAGCGGATGAGCGAGGAAGATCCCGAAATTGCTCGTCGCGGCGGTGTTGCCGGCGAGGGCTGCGGCCTGCCCCGAGTAGACCGCCTCGTCACCGAAGAGGCTCGTCCGATCGAGCCCGGCGATGCGAAGCCACGCGGCGAGCACGAGGATGCCGGCGAGTGCCAGGGCCTCGAACCAGAACGCTCTGCGCGTGATGTGCATCGGGATCAGGGCGAGGCGACGCGGCGCACGGGCGAACGGTACCTGTCGCGCTTGCCGCGAGCAATCCGAGCATGCCCGCCACTGATCCTCCGATTTCGCACGCCGCACGAAGTCACTCGCCCGCCGACCACTCCTCCGAATTCGGAATCCGGATTCGGAGGACGCCGGAGGAATGCAGGTGACTTTCGGCGCCGTTCGAGATCGGAATATCGCGGCCGATTCGGGGCTCTGTCGCGCGTGCCGCGACTTACGGGCCATGACTTGCGGCTCCCGCACCGGCACGTTCGGGCGGTTGCGCTCCGGCGCCTGATGGGGAAGACTCAGGCGATGAGAGCACCATCGACGTCCGCGCCTGGCGGCGCTGATCCTCGGCATGAGTTTCGCCGTAGCGGGATCGGGCGTCGTCCTCGCCGTCCCCGCCGATCGCACCGGGACCGAGCAGTCGCGCGCGGCTGACGCGCCGGCACCCGACCGGGCGATGGTCCTCCAGAACGTCACCCTCAAGGATCTCGTCGCGAACAAGCACCGAATCTGCGATGGGTCATTCAGCCACATCATCAAGAACTCGGACAGCACGACGAGCTCGCTGAAGTTCCTCGACGCGGCGCGCGCCTGCGGCGTCAAGGTCATCCTGCACTTCCCGAGGACCGTGTCAGGCGGGAGGATCTATACGTCACGGGTACTTGGCGAGGTCAGGCCCGTGAGGGCCCACCCGGCCCTGTGGGGGTACCTCACGGTGAAGGAGCCGTCATGGGTGGGAATCAATGCGGCCGAGATCAGGGCGCTCTACGCCGCGTTCAAGAAGGCCGACAAGTACCATCCGGTCGCCGCGATGTTCGGTGACATCCCCCACTTCGGTGGCTCGGCAAACCCGTACACCGCGGGCATGGCCAACCTCGTGATCGTCAACTGGTATCCGGTCGAGACGGCCAACGGCGGGAGGTCCAGCTCGGGGACCTCGTACGTCGCGACAGGCCCGACGAACTTCACCAAGGTCCGCAAGGTTGTCAGGGCCAAGACGCTCGGCACGCCGATCTGGCTGATGGTCCAGACCCACAAGTACCTCGCTCCCGCGTCCCACAAGAAGCAGCGGCCGAGCGAGGCGCTGCTCCGACGCCAGGTGCGCGACGGCGTGACATCCCTGTTCCCGACCGGGTTCGCGTTCCACACCTGGTCGAACACGAACTACAACTCCGACCAGCTCCGCGATCCCACGATGGTCGGCTGGATGAAGACGATCTCGCGTCAGATTCGGAACGGCACGTTCCAGTAGGCCGGTCGGGGGCGTCCTGGCACCGCGGAAACGGTTGAGCACCCCGAAATAGGACTTGCGGCGTCCGAACCGGCACGTTCGGTGGCTTGTGCACGGCCGGCCAATCCGGAAGAGTCGGGTCATGACAACAAGAGGGTTCCGACCCAACGCGCCCACGACTCCTGCCGGGGCGTCCAGCCCACGCCGCCGCCGCTCTGCCCTGGCCGCACTTGTGCTCGGCGCGAGCCTGATGCTGGTCAGTACGGGCGTGGCGAGTGCCCGCACCGTGATCGTCCACGCGCGAGATTCGGGCCCCGCCATGCTCCTCCAGAACGTCGGCCTCCAGGACCTGCTCGCCAACAGGCACAACATCTGCGACGGGTCGTTCAGCCACCTCATCAAGAACTCGGACAGCGAGACCAGCTCGGGGAAGTATCTCGACGCGGCGGCGGTCTGCGGGGTCAAGGTGATCCTGTACTTCCCGACGACCGTGTCCGGGGGCACCGTCTATCCGTCGAGGGTCGCGGCCCTGGTCAACCCGTTGGAGAACCACCCGGCGCTGTGGGGCTACCTGACGGTGAAGGAGCCGTCCTGGGCGGGGATCAACGCCGCCGAGATCAGGTCGCTCTACTCCGCGTTCAAGAGTGCCGACCCGAATCCGAACCACAAGGTCATGGCCCTCTTTGGTGACATCCCGCACTTCGGCCAATCGGCCAACCCGTACACGGCGGGCATGGCAGACGTCGTGATGGTCGACTGGTATCCAGTCGAAACGGCCAGCGGCGGCAGCTCATCGTCGGGGACGTCGTACGTCGCCACGGGGCCGACGAACTTCAACAAGGTCCGGTCCGCGGTCGTTTCACTGACGCCCGGCACGCCGATCTGGCTGATGGTCCAGACCCACAAGTATCTCGCTCCTGCGACCCACAAGAAGCAGCTGCCGACCGATGCCCTGCTTCGTCGCCAGGTCCGCGAGGGCCTCAACGGGCTCGCGGCGACCGGGATCGCGTTCCACACGTGGGCGAACACGAACTACAACATGGATCAAGTTCGCAATCCGACCATGGTCGGCTGGATGAAGGTCATCTCGAGCCAGGTTCGAGCCGGCACGTTCAGCTAGCCGGGAACCGGCAGGGCAGCCAACAGCGGGGCGGCGAGCGACAGTGTGAAGGGCATCGTGAGATGGCCCGAGCCGTCTGAGTAAACAACAAAGCTCTCGATCACGGCCGGACAGAACTCTGGGCCGCACATCCACGGCGTGGGATCGACGAAGACCGCGCCGTGCGAAGCCGCGATCGACCGATCGAGATCATGGACGGCGGGCCGAACAGCCATGCTCCGCTCCGCCTGACATGTCCTGAACGCCGCCTGCTGCCGTGCGATGCATTCGGGGGGGTTGAGGCCGGCCTTGTTCGGGACGGGCCCGTCGCCGATGACGACAACAGCGCCACCGATTCCGGTGAGCTGGCCGAGCAGCTTGTCGAGTCCATCGGACCACAGCTGACTCCATGGCTCCGTGAGGGGGTCGGAATAGGCCACCAGACCGCCGGCGGCGTCGACGAGACCGTAGTGCTCACCATTCGCGACGATGATCAGGTCGGGCTGTTCTGCCTCGAGGCGCGCCAGCGCCCGTTCTCGCCAGGGATCACATTCTGCGTACGCCCGCCTGAACTTCTGATTCCAGGTCGGCGTGACCACCGACGGGCATCCACCGTGGGTCAGATAGACAAATCGCCACCCCTGATCCGTTGCCAACTGGGACAGGACGATCGTCCAATTGCCGGCGTGCGAGTCGCCGAAGAGGGCCACGACCGGCGCGCCTGGCGTGGAGGACCCCAGGACACAGTGGGTCATGTCTTGAAGGTCGCACTCGCCGCTGCCGATCCGCCCGGTCAACAGGTCGTCGAGCGGCGGCGACAGGTCGTCAACAGTGCAGTCCGCGCACGGTTGGGGGCCGATCTCGGCCGGCGTTGAACCGACCGGGCCGGGCGTTCCGATGACGGCGGACGGCGCCGCCTGGACGCCTCCTCCGCCGCCTGCGTCCGCACTCGTCGGACCGGCCGGAATCGCGGTGACCGCAGCCGACGCGATGACGACCGCCAGCCCGACCCCGGCCGCCTGGAGCAGGTTGCGCCTCGGCTTGATCCCGATGAAGCGGCCATGGCGCAGCGGCTCCTCGATCCAGCGCTGGCTCGCCGCAGCGACGGGAAATGTCAACAGGGCGAGGGGGATCGCCATCGTCGGTCCGAGGAGCATTCCGCCGAACAGGAGGATCGGCCAGTGCCAGAGATAGAGCGAGTACGAGATCCGGCCGAGGAAGCGGAACGGGCGTAGGGCGAGGACGCGGGCAGGCAGGGGAGCCTCGTTCGGCAGTCCGCCGAGGATCACGAGCGCCGCGCCGGCCACCGGCAGGATCGCGGCGATGCCCGGGAATGGAGTGGAATCGTCGAAGAGGAACGCCGCCGCGAGGACGCTGGCGATTCCGACCACGGTGGCAGTGGCCGCCAGCCGCGGTGGGATCGCGCTGAGCCGACCCAGCCCGACGGCGATGAGTCCACCGACGGCGAGCTGCCATGCCCTGGTCGGGAGCAGGAAGAACGCCCACGGCTGGTTTACGCCGGTCAACCAGATCGCCGCAATCAGCGAGATGCCCCCAATTCCAAGGATCCCGATGGCGACCCGACGTCCCCGCGAGGCGAGGCCCGGCAGCCCGGCGTACAGCCCGATCAGGATCGCGGGCCACAGGATGTAGAACTGCTCCTCAACGCTGAGCGACCAGTAGTGGAGGACCGGCGATGGGTCCTCCGGCCTGGAAGTAGTCATTGGCCTCGATTCCGAATCGCATGTTCGAGACGTACAGGCCGGCGCTGGCAATGTCCGCTTGAACCGCGGGCAGCCGGTAGGCCGGGAGAACGATCACCGCCGCGACGAGCGTGACGATGAGGACAACCCCGGCGGCGGGCAGGAGGCGGCGGGCGCGACGGGCGTAGAAGTCGGCCAGGGAGAAGCGGCCGGTCGCGCTCAGTTCGCGGTAGATGAGCCCGGTGATGAGAAACCCGGAGAGGACGAAGAAGACATCGACTCCGACGTAACCACCACCAAAGCCCGGCACACCCGCGTGATAGAGCAGCACCAGGACGACGGCGACGGCCCGAAGACCCTCCAGGTCGGGACGGAAGCGTCCGCCCCACCGGTGGGCTGCCGGACGGGGTGCCTCTGGGAGGGCCACCCTAGGGAGTCGCCGCCGCGTAGCGGCTGTCGGTCCCGAACAGCTCGATCGAGAGCTTCGCCAGCCGTTCCATGTCGAGGACCAGCTGGTAGCCGCCGGGCGTGCCGGCCGGCGGGTTCTTTGCGTAGGGCGGCCCGAGGACGACGCGCCGGATTCCTTCGTCGTCCTCGACCGACTGCGACACCGTCAGCATCTCGTTGAGCCGGTCCTGCGGGAAGTTCGTGCGAACCGTCCGTGACAGGGCGTCGATGATCCCCGGTAGTTTCGGAAGCAGCGTCGGATCGGTGAGGCGGTCGCGGAGCGCGACGAGGAGCTGCTGCTGGCGCCGGGCCCGGGTGAAGTCGTTGTCGCCGGCACCCTTTCGCGATCGGGCGTAGGCGAGGGCGGTTTCGCCGTCGAGCCTGTGGACGCCGGCCGACAGCCTGAAGCCAAGGCGGCCGTCGGTCCAGCCACCGTACGCCGGGTCGTTGATCGCCTTCGGGTTGTCGATCGTCACCCCGCCGACGGAGTCGATGAGCTGGGCGAATCCGTCGAGATCGACCGCGGCGTAGTACGGGATTGACACGCCGAGCAAGTAGCCGAGCTCACGGTTCAGGGTCGGCAGGCCGCCGTCGGCATACGTGTCCGGGTCCTGGTTGGCTGCGGTCATCAGCGAGTTGATCTTCTTCGTGTAGAGCTCGCCGGTCGACAGCGTGAACCGGGCGATGTCGCGCGGGAAGCTGACCATCGCCACGTCGCCGCTCACCGGGTCGATGCTGACGACGATGAGCGTGTCGGTCAGGGCGTACGTGCGGATCTCGGACGAGTCGATCCCGGTCAGGAGGACGTTGATCCTGAGCGAGACGGGCTCGGGCGTCGGCTGGGGCGTCGCGGCCACGTCGCCGCTCGGTGCCGGCGTGGCGGATGGCCGGGGCACCGGCCCCCCGGCCACGACCGGCGGAAACATCCGTCCGGGCGCCTGGAAGAGCGACCAGCCCACGGAGACCGCCCAGACATGACTGACGAGCACGATGAGGCCGAGCGCGACGACGACGCCATTCGTCGGCGGCCGGCGGACCGCCTCTCGGCCGCTCGGCAGCTGGGCTGCGTGGAGCACTGACGTCAGGCGCCAGATGCCGTCGGCGATGACCAGGAGGATGAACGTGATCGCGACACCGGGCACGAGCAGATCGAAGAACGCCCGCTCGACGCCGCCGGCCAGCCAGACGAGCACCGGCAGCAGGATCGCCGCCACCGGAATCGCGAAGATCAGGGCCTCGCGCCGGCTGCCCGCGTACCACTGGCCGAGTCCGGGCCACAGGAAGGACAGGAATGCGGCCGTGGACGGCGAGCGCGGTGGGTGCGTCCAGCCCGACCGCGATCTACTGAATCTGGTTATCACGTCCGCCGGAGTCTAGTTGAACGATGCCGCGGCAGCCCTCGGCAGGATGTACCGGGTCAGTCAGATGGGAGAGTTACCTGTCGAAGCCTTCGATGACGTCGCCCAGGAGCCGGTTGAACGTGTCGGGATCCTCCATCATCAGGAAGTGCCCGACCCCTGACATGAGCACGGTCTCGACGCCGTGGCGCCTGAGTCCCTCGATGTTGGTCGGCCAGTGTCCGGAGTTGATCGCGACAACCGGCACCGTCAGCTCCCGCAGGCCGACGAGGATGGGGCCATCGTTGCTGATGGCATGTTCCATGACGTCAAGCGCGATGTCTGGAGGGGCTGCCGACATGTCGGCGACAACCCGCTCGACGAGGGCGGCATCCGAACCGGGCACGAACATCCGACGTATGAAATTCGGAACCTGCGTCGCGAAGTCCTCGCGAAACGGGACGAGGAATTCCTGGACCCTCTCGGGAGTGCGTGGCTCTCCGAGGTCGCCGTATTGATCGACCCAGACCAGACCCGCCACTCGGCCGGGCAGACGGAGGGCCGCCTCGACGATGACATCGCTCCCCATCGAGTGTCCGATCATCACCATCTTCGTCAGTCCCAATTGCTCGACAACGGCCACGACATCGTCGGCGAAGGCCGGCACCGTCCACGACTCGCGGCCGACACCCGACTCCCCGTGCCCCGCCATATCGATCGCCACGACCTGGTATCGCTCGGCGAAATGGCCCACCTGACCGTTCCAGTAGCTTCGGTCACACGACCAGCCATGGACGAACACCAGCGCCGGAGCCCCGGTGCCGAGGACCTCGTACGACACGGGAATGCCGTCACGCGAAACGGCAACGTCCTTCATCGCCTACCCGAGCACGTGAGCGAGCCGGTCGAGCGGCCTGATCTTCCTGCCAGATTCCCGCCCTGCGGGTAGTACGAAACGGCTGAGCGCCAGGAAGCGAGTCCGCGCGGCCAGGCCACGCACGACCGGGTCCATGGCAGCCGCCGTCCAGAGGCGTAGTGCCCGCAGCACGGGCAGTAGGGCCCGTTCCGTTGGCTACTACCCGTGTCACGGGAATCTGGGGATGGGCGCCCAAACGCAGGCATGGGCCGGTCCCAGCGGCGAGGCACTACATCATCACGAGGCCGCCGTCGACGGCCAGCACCTGTCCTGTGATGAACGCCGCCTCGTCGGAGGCGAGGAAGGCGACCGCGTACGCGATCTCATCGGTCGTCGCGAAGCGCCCGAGCGGCGTCCGCGCGGTGATCTCGGCCTGGAGCGCCTCCGGCAGGTCCTTCGTCAGCTCCGTCAGGACGAAGCCTGGGGCGACGGCGTTGCAGGTGATTCCCCTCGAGGCGAGCTCACGGGCGGTTGCCTTCGTCAGGCCGATCAGTCCCGCCTTCGCCGACGAGTAGTTCGCCTGGCCCATCTGGCCCGCCTGGCCCGACACGGACGTGATGTTGATGATCCGACCGCCCTTCGCCTTGAGCATCGGCCGGGTGACCGCCTTCGTCGCGTAGAACGCGCCGAACAGGTTCGTTTCGAGGACCTCCCGGAACGCCTCGGGGCTCATCCGCATGATCAGGTCGTCGCGGGTGATCCCGGCGTTGTTGACGAGGATGTCGACCTTTTCGAAGGCATCGAGCGCGGCCTTGACGAGGGCGTCGGCAGATTCCGGCTCGGTCACGTCTGCCTGGACGGGAAGCGCCCGTCGGCCGAGGCCCTCGATTGCCGCAGCCGTCTCCTTCGCCGCCGCCTCGTTGCCGCGGTAGCTGAAGGCGATGTCCGCGCCCTGGGTCGCGAGGCAAACGGCGATCGCCCGCCCGATCCCGCGCGATCCGCCGGTGACGACGGCGCTCTTGCCGCTCAAGTCGATCATCGGTCCCTCCTTGGCGCCGCGACGGGCGGCCGAAGTGTTGGCCAGATCGGTCGCCCTACCCGACCGGCTGGCGGACGTGCTCGGGCTCGCCCGGGACGACATCGTCGAGCGGCACGTCGACGCCACCGGGCCTCGCCATCAGGTCCGCGAGGGCATCGGGGATCGGGTCCACGGAGTCCCAGTCGACGGGCAGTCGCACCGAGACGTCCTCCGGCCGGACGGCGGCGTCGCCGGCGATGCCCCGAGCCGGGTCGGCCGTCCAATTGATCGTGACGGCACCGCTCGTGAAGCCCGCCCCGAAGGCCACGATCACCACGTTGTCGCCGACCTTCACGCGGCCCTCGTTGACCGCTTCGGCGAGGGCGATCGGAACGGACGCGGCCGACGTGTTCCCGTACTTGTCGAGGTTGACGAACATCTTGTCCATCGGCAGGTCCAGACCCTTGGCGACGGCCTCGATGATCCGGATGTTCGCCTGGTGCGGGATGAAGAGGTCGACGTCGGATGGCTGCAGGCCGGATCGCCGGATCGATTCGAGAGCGGTCGACGCGAGGGTCTTCGTGGCGAAGCGGTAGGTCTCCTTGCCCTCCATCCGGATGAAGTGCTCGCCGCGGGCGATCGTCTCTGCCGAGGGCGGGCTCTTCGCGCCACCGGCCGGCAGCCAGATCATGTAGGCGCCGCGCGGTTCCGTCGTCATCTCGACGCCGAGCGCGCCGCCCGGCTCGTCGCTCGCCGACAGGACGACAGCACCCGCCCCGTCGCCGAAGAGGATGCAGGTGCTCCGGTCCGTGTAATCGAGGAAGCGGGTGAGGAGTTCCGCACCGATGACGAGGACGTGCTTCGCGAGACCGCCGGCGATGTACGCCTGGGCGGTGGCGAAGGCATAGACGAAGCCGGAGCAGGCGGCCATGACGTCGAACGCGGCCGCCTTCGTGTTCCCGATCGCTTCCTTGACGAGCGCCGCCGTCGACGGCATCCAGTAGTCGGGCGTGAGGGTCCCGAGCAGGATGAGGTCGATCTCCTCGGGCTCGATGCCGGCCGTCCGAATCGCCCGAAGCCCGGCGACCGCCGCCATCGAGGCGGTCGTCTCGTGAGCGGCGGCCACCCGTCGCTCGCGGATGCCCGTCCGGGACCGGATCCACTCGTCGGACGTGTCGACCAGCCGTTCGAGGTCCGCATTCGTGAGGACCTGGGCCGGCGCATACCGCCCCCAGCCGGTGACATGCGCGTTTCGGACGGCTTGATTCACAGTGGATCCACCTCGATGAGCGGCTGCTTCGCCTTCACGAGCGCGCCGCTCTCCGGGACGACTCGAATGACGCGACCGGCGAGCTCGGACTTGATCTCGTTGAAGAGCTTCATTGCCTCGATCAGCCCGACGACCTGACCCACCGCGACCTCGCGGCCCACCTCGACGAACGGCGCAGAGCCGGGCGCCGGTGAGCCGTACCAGATGCCGGTGAGCGGAGCCTTGATGCTCGGGCGGGATGGGGCGACCTGGTCCCCGGCCACCGCGGGCGCGGATCCCGCCGCTGCCGCTGGCGGAGCGTCGGCGCCGGCCGCGACCGCCACCGGCTGGGGGATCGCCGCGGGCTTGCGGAGGATGAGCGCCGTCCCACCGACCTCGACCTCGAGTTCGTTCAGGTCGCTCCGCTCCAGCATGTCGCCGAGCCGGTCGATGAGCGCGAGGAGCGATGCATCGCCGGTGTTGGTGGGAACAGGCGGCGGCGCCGACGCCGACGCGTCCGCCTCGGCCGGAGCTTCCGGTTCGGCCTTGGTCGAGCGCTCGAGCTCGTCGGTCATTCGTCCCACCGCCGCAGGATGAGCGCCGTGTTCTGCCCGCCGAATCCGAAGGAGTTCGACATCGCGATCCGGATGTCATGGGCCTGGGCGACGTTCGGAGTGAGGTTCAGGCCCTCGCCCTCATCGTCGGGATCCTCGAGGTTGATCGTCGGCGGCACGCAAGACTCGCGGATCGACTGGATCGTCGCGACCGCCTCGATCGCCCCGGCGGCGCCGAGCGTGTGCCCGAGCATCGACTTGTTCGACGTGATCGGGATGTCCGCAGCCCGGTCGCCGAAGATCGCCTTGATCGACTGGAGCTCGGCCTTGTCGCCCTCCGGCGTCGACGTGGCGTGCGCGTTCACGTGGTCGATCTCGTCGGCGGACAGGCCGGCCTTCTCGAGTGCACGCTGTGCGGCCCGCACCGCGCCGAGGCCACCGGGCGCCGGCAGCGTGATGTGCGACGCGTCGGCCGTGGCCCCGTAGCTGACGAGCTCCGCCAGGATCGTCGCGCCGCGGGCCCGGGCGTGCTCCAGCTCCTCGAGGACGAGCGCACCGGCCCCCTCGCCCGGCACGAAGCCGTCCCGCCCCTTGTCGAACGGCCGCGAGGCACGTTCGGGCTCGTCGTTCCGCGTGGAGAGCGCCCGCATCGCGGCGAATCCCCCGACGAGGGGCTCGAAGATGCCGGCCTCGGTGCCGCCGGCGATCATGACGTCGGCGTCGCCGCGACGGATCGTCTCGGATGCCTCGCCGATCGCGTGGCCGCCGGTCGCGCAGGCCGACACCGTCGTGAAGTTCGGGCCGGTCATCCCGAAGCTGATCGCGACCTGTCCCGCGCCGACATTCGGGATGCCCATCGGGATGAAGAACGGGCTGATCCGATCAGGCCCGCGCAGCGCGTTGATCGAGATCCCGTCGACGAGCGTGCCCACGCCACCGAGCCCGGTGCCGAGGATCACGCCGGTCCGTTCGGCCTCCTCGCCCTCGAGGCGCGCTGGCAGGCCGGCCTGGTCCATCGCCTCGCGCGTCGCGACGAGCCCGAACTGGATGTAGCGATCCGTCCGCCGGACCTCCTTGCGGTCGAGGATGTGGCTGGCGTCGAAGTCCTTGACCTCGCCGGCGATCCGGACGGTCAGTCGAGAGGGATCGAACGAGGTGATCGTGGCGACCGCCGATCGTCCGGCGACGAGGCCCGCCCACGTCGAGGCGACGTCGTTGCCGAGCGCGGTGACCAGCCCCATTCCGGTCACGACGACGCGTTTCGGTTCGGTCGGCCAGGTGCCGCGGGTCATAGCAGAACCTCCCGGGTCATCGGACGAGCTTCCCGGTTCGGACGGTCGCCGCTCGGTAGACGTCGCCGGGCAGACCGCGCGCCGAGATGGCGTTCGAGACCGTCATCGTGTCGAATTCCGCCCGCCGGATCTCGGCCGTCACGTCGTCACCGTCGACGGCAACGAGCGCCCACGAGGCGGTCGGGTCGCCGTCGAAGATGTAGCCGGCCGATCCGTCGTTGATGATCATCTTCCAGCCGAGGTCGCGGACTTCCGGCAGGTGGGTGTGGCCGCAGCAGACCACCCGGGCGTCCGTCCGCGACACGCGCTCGAGGATGACCGATGGGTCGAGCGCCTGGTCGAAGCCCTGCGTCTGGCTGCCGGGCGACGCGTGGCAGGCGAGGAACATCGTGTCCTCGAGCCGCAGCCGTCGCTCCGACGGAAGCCGCCGCAGCCAGGCGAGGCGCTCGTCGCCGAGCTCGTCGTGGGCCCATTCGGCCGCCGCCCGATACGTGTCGGGCACCCCGTCGGTCAGCCACGGAAACGCCGCCGAGTAGTCGAAGTCGGCCACGGCGACGTCGGTGTTGCCCTGGACGACGATCGCCCCGTCGGCCTCGAGCTCGCGCACCCCGTCGACCGCAGCCGCTGGCTCCGGTCCGTTCAGGACGAGGTCACCGGCCACGATCACGGCGTCCGGCTTCTCCTTCCGGATCGCCTTCCTCACCTCGGCGAGGGCCGTCGCGTTGCCATGGATGTCCGACAGGACCGCGATCCGGGCGGTCATCGCAGGACGCCTTCGCTCGGGATGATGAAGCTGAGCGTCGCCTCGCAGGCGACCTCCCCATCGACGCTCGCGACGCCGCGCGCCCGCCCGAACCGGCCGCCGAGCTTCTCCATCGTGATCTCGAGCCGGAGGACGTCGCCGGGCACGACGACGCGCTTGAAGCGGCAGTCGTCGATGCCCGCGAACAGCCCGATCCGATCCCCGAAGCCCGGCTGTTTCGCGACGTACACCGCCATCGTCTGGGCGAGAGCCTCGACCTGGATCACGCCGGGCATGACCGGCAGGCCCGGGAAGTGGCCCTGGAAATACCACTCGGTCGCGGCGACGCCCTTGATCCCGACGATCCGTTTCGCGGCCTCGTCGTACTCGACGATCCGATCAACGAGGAGAACCGGCCAGCGATGCGGGATCAGCTCCTGGATCTCGCTGGTGGAGTGGATCGTCTCGAGGCGTGGCACGGCGGTTTCGGTCACAGGCAACTCCAGGTCAGGTGGGGTTCAGTCTGCCGTGCCGCCGGAGCGGCGAGCAAGGAGGTACGTGCAGGTGCGCACGCGGGGCGGTCCGAGTACCCGGTGCACCCCGTGCGCCCGTTTGTGTCCCCCTGGTCCGGCTGGCGGACCAACGGACGAACGAAACCCCGCCACTCGCTCGAATCGGGCCATTCCCCCGCTGATTGCTCCGGCTGGCGGACCATTCGGAGGACGAAACGGCGATTCGGGTCCGATTCAGGGCCCTCCTCCGCTCGTTGGTCCGGCTGGCGGACCAGGCGGACGGGGCACGCGGAGCCGAGCTCACGCTCGCGCCGCCGCGGCGAGGAACGCGGCGCTCCCGACCCGGTCGAGGAGGTTCGTGGTCATCTTGCCCTCGAGGAACGCGTCCGAGGCGAGCAGCGCCTGGTGGATCGAGATGTTCGTGACGATCCCCTCGACCAGCAGCTCGTCGAGGGCCGCGACGGATCGGGCGATGGCCGCCTCGCGGGTCGCGCCCCAGACGATGAGCTTGCCCAGGAGCGAGTCGTAGAACGGCGGCACCTCGTATCCCGCGTAGAGGTGCGAGTCCATCCGGATCCCGGGCCCGCCTGGTGCCAGGTAGCGCTCGACGATGCCGGCACCGGGCCGGAAGTCGCGTTCCGGGTCCTCGGCGTTGATCCGGAACTCGATCGCGTGGCCCCGGAATGCGATGTCCGCCTGGTTGAACCCGATCGGCTCGCCGGCGGCCACGCGGATCTGCGTCGCGACGAGGTCGACCCCCGTCAGCACCTCCGTGACCGGGTGCTCGACCTGGATCCGGCAGTTGATCTCGATGAAGTAGAAGTTGCCGGCGTTGTCGACGAGGAACTCGAGCGTCCCGACGTTCTCGTAGCCGGCCGCGACCACGGCCCGGACCGCGCGCGTGCAGAGATCGAGGCGGGCACCTTCCGACAACGCAGGCGTCGGAGCCTCCTCCAGGATCTTCTGGTGGCGGCGCTGGACCGAGCAGTCTCGCTCGCCGAGGTGAACGCCGTGGCCGTAGCGATCGACCACGACCTGGACCTCGACATGCCGGTTCTCGTCGAGCCAGCGCTCGAGGTAGAGCGAATCGTCACCGAACGCCGCCCGCGCCTCGGACCGGCAGACGTTGAGCGACGCCTCGAGCTCGCGCGGCGTCCGGACCATCCGCATGCCCTTGCCGCCGCCGCCCGCAGCGGGCTTGATGAGCAGCGGGTAGCCGATGCGCTCGCCCTCCTCGAGCGCGTGGGCGTCGTCGCGCAGGATTCCGTTGGAGCCCGGGATCGTCGGAAGTCCGTGGGAGGCGAGTAGCCGGCGCGTCGCCTCCTTCGAGGCGAACCGCTCCAGCACGGCGGCAGGCGGCCCGATGAACACGAGGTCGTGCGCCCGGACCACCTCGGCGAAGCCTCCGTCCTCGGACAGGAACCCGTAGCCCGGGTGGATCGCGTCGCAGCCGGTGACGATCGCGGCGCTGATCATCGCGGGCGCCGAGAGGTACGACCGCTTGGCATCCGCGGGGCCGATGCAGATCGCCTCGTCGGCGAGCTGGACCGGAAGTGACTCGCGGTCGGCCTCGCTGTAGGCGACGACGGCCTCGACACCGAGCGTCCTGCAGGCGCGCAGGATCCTCAGGGCGATCTCTCCGCGGTTGGCGATGAGGATCTTTCGGAACACCGTCAATCCTCCGCCGCGAGCTCGATCAGGACGAGCTCCTGGCCGTATTCGACTGCCTCGCCGGGCTCGACCAGGCTGGCCCCGACGAGGCCGTCGGCGGGCGCAACGACCTCCTGGGCGATTCCGAGCATGTCGACTGCACCCAGCCGATCGCCCGATCGGACGCGCGTGCCGAGCCTCGCCTCGGCTCTCGGCTGGTAGACGCCGACCGCGGGTGACGTGGCGACGGCCTGGCCGGGGCGCGGTTCTGCGCGCGGCGCCGATTCGGTGGCCGCGTCCGCCCCTGGCCCGACGGGCGCCAGGCCCGGCGGCGACGAGCCGTTCGTGGAGTAGACGACCGGTCCGCGTCCCTCGCGTGCGGACCGATGGCCCTCGAAGCCGGCCGGCGGATGGCCGTGGCCGGCATGTCCCGGCTGGGCCCGGCTGGGACGCTCGGCGGCTCGCCTGGCCGGTGCCGGCCCGTCGCCGGCCGGTCGCCGGACGCGGACCTTCCAGTCCCCCTCCCGCACCTCGATCTCGCCGAGGCCCGTGCCCGACAGCTTGGCGACGAGCGCGGGTAGAAGCTCGTCGGCAAGGTGGTCGATCCCGGCATGGTCGGACGCTCGCTCCTCGTCGGTTCGCTCGGCGGAGGACCGCGCGAGCGATCGGTCGTCGGTCACCGTCAGACCTCGCCTCGGGCGGGCGGCTCGTCGCGGTCCGTCCCGGCCGGCCAGCGACCCGGATCGAAGAGGTTGCGCAGCCGGTCCGCCAGGCCCGGTCGCTCGATCGGCGGGGCGGGCGCCGTGGCGATCTCGGTGTAGGGCCCGAAGGCCCGGTAGCGGCGGTAGCGCGCCTCGACGAGGTCGTCGATCGGCATCCGGGACAGCTGGTCGAGCTGCGACACGATCACCGCCTTGAGCCGGCGGGCCGTCTCGGCATGATCGGTGTGTGCGCCCTCGCCGGGCTCGGTGACGACGATGTCGACGACGCCGAGTGCCTGCTGCTCTGCCGCCGTCATCCGCATCGCGACGGCCGCGGTGGCCGCCTCGTCGGCGGTCCGCCAGAGGATCGACGCACACCCCTCCGGGCTGATGACCGCGTAGACGGCGTTCTCGAGGGCCACGACCACGTCGGCGACGGCGATCGCGAGGGCTCCGCCCGAACCGCCCTCACCGGTGATGACGGTGACGATCGGCGTCCGGAGGCGGCTCATCAGGCCGATCGAGCGGGCGATCGAATCGGCGATGCCCCGCTCCTCCGACTCCGCACCGGGATGGGCGCCCGGCACGTCCACGAACGTGACGACGGGCATCTCGAACCGCTCGGCGAGCTCCATGGCCCGCATCGCCTTTCGGTAGCCCTCCGGGTGGGGCATGCCGAAGTTGCGGCGGATGTTCTCGTCGGTGTCGGCGCCCTTCTGCTGGCCGATGACGACCACCCGTCGACCATCGATCCTGGCGAAGCCGGTGACGACGGCCTCGTCGTCGCCGAAGAGCCGGTCGCCGTGGAACTCGACGAAGTCTTCCGCCATCGCCTCGACGAGCTCGAGCGTCCGGGGCCGGCGCAGGTTGCGTGCCTGCTGGACGCGCGACCAGACCGCGTCCCTGGGATCCTCGACCGTGGCCACGGCCGTTGGGGCATCGGTGACGGGCGCCTCCCGGCCGCGCCCGAGAAGGCGGTCAACCATCCCTGGTTTCCTCCTCGCGGCGATCGCGACTGTCCGACGGGGTCGACGCGCCGGCTCCGGCCGAGGCCCCGGCGACCGCGGCCGGTTCTTCGGCATCGGGAGGCGGCTCCGCGATGTCCGGATCGGGTGGTGGGTCGGCGGGCGCCGGTGGCGCTGGTTCGGACGTCAGCGGCGGCAGCGTCAGCGGCGCCGGACGCGCGCTACCGGCCGCGACATCGACGTGCCCGGTTCCGTTGGTCGGCTCCGGATCGCTCGGCATCACTCGCTCGGCGAGATTCGAGAGGAACGAGAGCGGCCGGAACGCCGGCAGCCCGAGCGGCTCGGGCTCGTCCTGCGTACCGTTGCGCCCGACCGGGCGGAGGTACGTGAGCAGCAACGAGATCTCGGCGCGGAGCTCTGAGCGGTGGACGACGCGATCGAGAAATCCGTGCTGGAAGAGAAACTCCGAGCGCTGGAAGCCGGCGGGCAACTCCGAGGCGATCGTTCCTGCCGACACCCGTGCGCCGGCAAAGCCGATGAGGGCGTTCGGTTCGGCCAGGTTGAGGTCCCCGAGCACCGCGAACGAGGCGAACACCCCGCCGGTCGTCGGGTCGGACAGCACGCTGATGAACGGAACGCCGGCGGCGCGGAGCCGCTCGAGCGCCGCGATCGTCTTCGCCAGCTGCATGAGCGCGAGCGTTCCCTCCTGCATTCGCGCCCCACCCGATGCCGAGACGATGATCAGGGGCAGCCGCTGAAGAAGGGCATGCTCAGCGGCTCGTGTCACCTTCTCGCCGACAACGGCCCCCATCGACCCGCCCATGAAGCCGAAGTCCATGACGCAGATCGCGACCGGCCGCCCGTCGATCGTGCCGGTTCCCCAGACCGCCGCGTCCCGCATGCCCGTCGCGAGCTGGGCGGCCGCGATCCGGTCGGGGTATGGCTTCTGATCGACGAATCCAAGCGGGTCGACCGACTGGAGGCCGGCGTCGCGCTCGACGAATGCCCCGTGATCGAGGAGGAGCGCGAGGCGGGCGTCGGCCGACAGCCGGAAATGGTGGCCGCAGTTGGGGCAGACCCGCTGGACCTTGTCGAGCTGCTTGTTGAACAGCATCTCCTCGCAGGACGGGCACTTCGTCCAGAGATCCGGCGGGTACGCGTCGCGGCGTGGGCGGAAGGAGGGGAGCTTGATCGGCATCAGTCGAGCCTCGATCGACGCAGGCGGCGCGAGCGCGGGCGGCGCGAGCGGCGCGGACCATCGGGCTCGACGCGCGTCCGGGGTGAGCGAGCCGCCAGGCCACGATGGCCGCCCCGGCGAGCGAGATCGCGGCAGAGGTGAGCGCGCCGCCGATCAGCAGCGGCCGCGGCACTTCCCGCCGCTCGTCGCTCGGGTCGTCGAACGAGAGCGGATCGAAGGTGTCGCCGGCACTCCCGGCCGGACCGACGAACGGGATCGCGCTTCCCTCGGCGCCGACCGCGGCCGGCATCCGGAGGGCCGCGGCGGCATCGGCCAGCCGCAGCGCGAGGCGCTCCTCGAAGCGGAACGAGGGGTGGACGCGAACGAGATCGCGACGAAGCCGGTCCGAGGCGAGGCGGAGCGCCGGATCGAGGTCGGCGTCGGCCGGGCCGAGGTCAGTCCCCGCGCGGGCAAGGACGCTCTCGAGGTACCGATCGGTCAGGAGTGCCTCGACTTCTGTGGCGTCGCGCTCGAAGGCGGTCATCGACCGGCGCCGCCGCGACCGAGATCGCGTGCGACGGTTCGCAGCGCCCGATGGATGAGGACCCGTACGGCGCCCTCCGATCGCCCGAGCACGCCGGCGATCTCGGCAGTCGACATCTCCTCGACGAACCGCAGGACGAGCGCCCGGCGCCGATCGGCGGGCAGCCGACCGACGGCACGCCAGGCTGCGGCCGCCTCGTCGCGGGTCGCCGCGCTGCGCTCGACGTCGAGCGGGTCGGCGACGAGCGCCGCGGCCTCGATCGGGGCCTGTGGATGGCGACGACGGCCACGCCGCTGGTTGGCGACGACGTTTCGGGCGATCCGGAAGAGCCAGACGCGGAACGTCGACGCCCCGTCGCCGTCGGCCGGCCGGGCACGCTCCTCGAACCGGTCGAGGTTCGTCAGGGCGGCAAGGAACGTTCGCTCGGTGGCGTCCTCGGCTTCGTGATGATCGCCGAGCTCGTAGAACGCGTAGCTGTACACCTGGGCCAGGTACCTGCGATAGAGGGCGTCGAAGCGGGCGGGGTCCCCGCGGGCCTCCTCGACGAGTGAGCGGTCGCGATCGAGGTGGGTGACGCGGGGCGAGCCGGTCTCTCCATCCGGTCTCGCTCTTCCAAACACCGCTCGAGCCATCGTGTTACACGCTGCCGTCGAGGCGGAGGTGGAGAATCTCGCCGCTGACGACCGCTCGTTGGCCCGCGGGCTCGCGCTCGTCCTCGACGTTCAGGGCGCCGGTCGCGGGGTCGACGCCGAGCGCCCGGACGACGGTGTCGCGACCATCGTGACCGATCAGCCGGACCAGGCGCCCGTTCGTCAGCTGTCGGTCAGCCCAGCCATCCCCGTCAAAGGTGCCGCTCCGGAGTTGCTCGACCATCGCCTCGAGCGCGCCGCTGAACGCATCGAGCAGCGAGGCGTTGTCGATCCGGTCGGCGACCGACACGGCGCGAAGCGATGTCATCCCGTCCGCCAGCTCGGAGGGGAACTCGTCGGCGGGCCAATCGCTGTTGATCCCGATCCCGACCACGGCGCGCGGATCGTCCGTTCCCAGCCCGTCGGTCTCACCGAGGACCCCGGCGAGCTTGCGGACCGCGCCGTCGCTCTCGACCACGAGGTCGTTGGGCCATTTGAGGCGGATCGTCCCAGGCGGGAGACCCGCGACGTCCTCGGCCGCGTTCGCCATCGCCAGGCTCGTCACCGCCGCCAGCCGCCAGACACGCTCGGGCGCGAGCCACGTCGGCCGGAAGCCGAGCGACAGGAGCAGTGCCCGGCCGGCCGGTGCCGTCCACGTCCGGCCTTCCCGCCCGCGACCGGCCGATTGCTCATCGGCGATGGCGAGACAGACCTCCGGCACGCCGCCTGCCAGCCAGCCGCGGACGACGTCGTTCGTCGAGCCGACGACGTCGAAGCGTTCCTGGTGGGCGATGAACGGCGTCTCGATCATCAGCCGGCGGCGGCGGCTTCGATGGCCTCCGGCCGCTCCAGCTCGAACGCCTCGTGGAGCGCGCGAACCGCGGTCTCCAGGGCGTCCTCCGCGATGATCGTCGTGATCCGGATCTCCGACGTGGAGATCATCTCGATGTTCACGCCGGCCTTCGCCAGTGCCGCGAACATCCGGGCCGCGTAGCCCGGCGCATTCTGGATCCCGGCACCGACGATCGAGATCTTGGCGACCGACGAATCGGTCGTCATCTCGCGGAAGCCCAGCTCGCGGGCGACGGGATCGAGGATTCGCTTCGCCTTCGCCAGCTCGACCTGGGGGATCGTGAAGCTCAGGTCGGTCGCCCCACCGTGGCCGATGTTCTGGACGATCATGTCGACGTTGATGCCGGCATCGGCGAGCGGCTGGAAGACCGATGCGGCGACGCCCGGCTTGTCCGGGACCTCGACGAGCGTGACCTTGGCGACGTTGCGGTCGTGGGCCAGCCCTCGAACCTTGTTCCGCTGTTCCACGAACGGGTCCTCCTTGATGAGCGTGCCGGGTGCGTCCTCGAAGGAGCTGAGGACCTCGATGACGACGCCGTTCACCCAGCCGAGCTCGACGGCCCGCGTCTGCATGACCTGGGCGCCCTGGTGGGCGAGCTCGAGCATCTCCTCGTATCCGATGACGTCGAGCTGCCTGGCGGTCGGGACGAGCCGCGGGTCCGCAGTGTAGATGCCACGGACGTCGGTGAAGATCTGGCAGCGATCCGCGGCGAGGCGAGCAGCGAGGGCGATCGCGGTCGTGTCGGATCCGCCGCGGCCGAGGGTCGTGATGTCGGCCGCGTGGATGTCGTCGCCCTCGGTCCGGCCCTGGAACCCGGCGACGATGACGACCTTGCCGCCTTCGATCTCGCGCCGGACGCGGCCCGGGTCGATGCTCGCGATCCGGGCCCGGCCGTGGCTCGAATCCGTGGTGATCCCTGCCTGCGGACCGCTCAGGCTGATCGCCTGGACGCCGAGGGCGTGAAGCGCCATCGAGACGAGCGTGGCGCTCTGGTGCTCGCCCGTCGCCAGGAGCATGTCGAGCTCGCGCTCGTCGGGCGTCTCGGTGATCGCGGCGGCCAGGCTGAGCAGCTCGTCGGTCGTGTCGCCCATTGCCGAGACGACGACAACGAGATCGGCGCCCGCGGCGCGTTCCCGCGCGATGCGGCGGGCGACGCGCCGGATCCGATCCGCGTCGGCGAGGCTGGAGCCACCGAATTTCTGAACGACGAGGGGGCGGGCAGACATCTGGCGCATTCTACCCCGCACGTTCCGGAGTTCCGGGAGCGCTGGGTGGCCGCGGCAGCGCCGGGCCGCGTCGGCCAGCCCCATCTCGAAATGTCCACCACACGAACCCGCCGCGGTACGGCGTCCCGAATTGCTCGCAAAGCGAGCATTCCGGAATTCAGCGATCCGTCGAGTGGGGATTCGTGCGTGGAGCCGGGCCAGCGTCGCCGTCGCCGCTCGTGGCGTCGCCGCTTCGTACCACTCCGCGGACATCTCGGGGTGCCAGAAACAGGATCCCGCTCGGAGTGGCGATGGTCGGGTTGCGGATCCATGCGAGCGACTCTCGCCCACCGATCGGAAAGGCCGTCTGGAAGATGTCGGAGTGGCGGGCGATTCGGCCGCGGGACGTGGAGCCATCGGCGATGACGAGGAAGCGGGCGACACCGCGACACGTCCAGCCTCGGTCCCTGGCGATCTTGGGTGCAAGCCGCGCCTTCCGATCGACTCCGATGATGGTTCCACCAGCCTCACCGACTGATGCCTTGACCTCGTTGACCGCGACCACCTGGACGATCGGATGCCAGGCGAAGACGTCGATGGAGCCGCGCTCGCCGAACTCGGAGAAGGTCACCTCCACCGCGACTTCCCAGCGAGCAGTTCGATAGAGAGCGACGAGCTCGGCCACGACGGCCGCGTGCCGCTCGTCTATCAGGCGGTCCATGGCCTCGCCGCGCCATCGGAAGTTCAGGTCGAGCTGTCCATCGAGTGCTATCGCAACCGCGACGAGCCGGTCGTACGGCGTACGTCCCAACTCGCCGCGCTCGATCCGCCGACGAGCTGCGCGACAGGCCGGCGTCGTTGGCAAGATCCTCTTGCCGCCACCGCCGCCGCTCGCGGAGCGCGCGGATCGCGCGGCCGAACCTGAACCGATCCATCGATCAATCATGGTCGAGGCCGCTTACCGGCCAGTCACCAGATGGTCAGGGGTTGTAGAGCTCGGCCGTGGCCGTCGCGACGAAGCTCGCGTCATCGCCACCCGCCACGAGCACCGTGCCGTCGGACAGCAATGTGGCGCTGTGCCCCTGGCGGGCCGTGGCCGGGTTGGCCGTGGCGGTCCAGGACCCGCTGCTGGCGTCGTACAGCTCGGCGGAGGCCACGAGAACGTCATTGTCCTGGCCACCAACCATGAGGACCCGGCCATCGGTCAGCAGCGTCGCCGTGTGGTCGGAGCGGGGCTCGATCGTCGACCCTGTGGCCGTCCAGGTCCCGCCGGCCGGGTCAAACAGCTCCGCCGATGCCAACGCCACGCCAAATCCGGGGCTACCGCCTGCCACAAGCACCTTGCCATCGGGCAGCAGCGTCGCCGATATGGCCGCCGCGGGTCTCGCTCATGCTCGCAAGGGTGGTCCATCGCCCGCTGCCGGGGTCATACAGCTCGGCGGAGGCGAGTGTCCGCGAATCCATCGGATTGACGAATTCGCTGATGCCACCCGCGACGAGCACGGTGCCGTCGGGCAGCAGCGTGGCCGAGTGGCCGGCGCGGGTGTCGGACATGTCATCGCGCAGCCGTCCAGATTCCCGTCCGAGGGTCGTAAAGCTCGGCGGAATGCCAGCACCTGGTCGCCATCAGGGTCCCTCGCGCCGCCCGTCACGAGCGACAGTGCCATCGCGCAGCAGGGTGGCCGCGTGACGGGCGCGGCCCACCTTCATCGGCCCAGTGGCGGTCCATCTCCCACTGCCCGGGTCGTAGAGCAGGGCGGAGGCGAGCGGCAGCCCGAGGAGACTACCGCCACCGCCCACGACAAGGACCTTGCCGTCGCGCAACAGGGTCGCCGTATGGTGGTAGCGCCCCTCGTCCGTTGAGCCGGTTGCGGTCCATGTGCCGCCGTCCGGGTCGTACAGCTCAGCGGTCGGTGATTCGCTGGAGCTGACCACCAGCACCTTGCCATCGTTCAGCAGCGTGGCCGAGTGGCCGGCGCTGCCCGTGGTCATGCTCCCGGTGGCGGTCCATTTGGGCGGCGCGCTGACATCCGGTGTCGGCGATGGACTCGAGGACGGAGCAATCGTCGGGGCGGCGGACGCCGGCGGCGACGCTGGCGGTCCGGACGGTGATGGCGTGGGGCCCGTGGTCAGGGCCGGACTGGCAGCTGTCGAGCAGGCACCCACGAGAAGGCTTGTGACCAGCGTAGATCGCAACCTGAGTGAGTGGAGCGCGCATCCGATGCCTCAATTGGAGAGGCGCCCATCGGGATCGAGTGTCAGGAGCAACGTCGTGACGCCGGTTCCGTTGAGGCCCTCGTCTCCCTCCCCCACGAGCAGCCGCCCATCGCCGGCCACGCTCAGCGGGCCCGCCCTCGGGGAAGCCGGGTCCGCCGGCAAGCGGATAGGGCCACCCCGCCTTCAGCTGGCCCTGTCGATCGACCGCGACGATTTCGCCCCGGAGCCCAGCCTGCGATCGGCGTGATAGACGATCAGGTACACGGTGCCATCGGGACCGAAGGCCGGGGCGTGGGGGTACGAGACGCAGTCGGTGTCCATCCCCGTCTCGCTGCAGGATCCCGTCAGCAGGCCATCGGGACGGTAGGGCCAGCCGGGCCGGGCGTGGCCATCAGCGGAGCGGGCCTCGACATGGTCTCCCAGGACGTAGATCGTTCCGTCGGGTGCCAGGTACGGACTCGCAGGTCCACATCCGTTGGCCGATCCGGGCACCGCCACCGGCCAGCCGGCCTTGACCTCCCCGGCCCGGTCGTGCGCGTAGACGTTGCCCGTTGCCGAGACGTAGTAGACGTTGCCATCGGCGTCGACGACCGGCCGAGATGCAAGCCCGGTCGACCCGCGCGGCCAGCCAGGCAGCGTCTTCCCGTCGACACCGATGGCCGTGAACAACGTCCGACGCGGGTCCGAGCAGAGTTCCCCAACGTCGTCGATCAGGGCCCGGGTGACCACGGTCCCGTTCGGATCCGAGCCTGATACGCTGTCGATGCCCGGCACCGCCACCGGCCAGCCTGCGTCGGGCCTTCCCGTCTGATGTGAAGGCCCAGAGTCGCTCGTCCGCGCTTTCCTCGTCTTCGCTGAGGATGAAGAGCGTCCCGTCGGAGCCGACCTGGATGTCGGACCAATACAGGTTCGCGGGCAGGGTCACCGGCCATCCGGACTTGACCTTGCCGGAAGGGTCGATCGCCAGGAGCTGCGGGCCGCCTGCCGTGCGCCAGTGCGTCAGGTATACGGTCCCGTTCAAACCGGAATTCAGGAACGAGAAACAGGGGCGGCCACCGACTGGGGCAAGCGAAGTCCGGCGGCAGGGCGAGCGGCCAGCCCGGCAGGTCCCGACCGGCGGCGCCGAATCGATGGAGCACGCAGCCGAGCTCAGGCCCGCCGCATTCTTCGAGGAAGACGGAACCATCGGGGCCGGCGGCCATCGGGCCGAAATACGAATCCGGGCGTTCGTCAATCGGCCAGCCGGGTTTGACGTGTCCAGCCGCGTCGAACGCGACGATGCCTCGCCGAGGTCCATCGGGCGCTGGAGGGGTCTCGGTCATTGCGAAGACCGTCCCGTCCGTGCCGAAGACCGGAGCGTAGATCTGGCTGATGTAGGGCCACCCGCCCTCTTGCGAGGGCCTCGCCGACTGGTTCGGCGCGGGGTCGACCACCGGGGATGCGCCTGCCCTGACCACGGTCGCGGTCGGGCTCGCGGTCGGCACCGGCGGCAGGGACGGCGCCGATGTCGCCGCCGGGGACGGGCTCGCGGGCGACGCACATGCGACGACGAGCACGGCCACGACGATCGACGTTGCGATCGGCGGAAGCGAGGAGCGCATCAACTGTCCTCCAGACACTGTGGCAGAGAGACATCCGATAGCCCTCGCTTGCTGCGTCTCGAACCCTGTCGGCCTGCCGACACTAGACCGTGGGCTAAGCTGACCCAATGTGCTTCGACCATGACTCGCGGCCACCGATCCGGCCGATCGCCGGCGGGGCGCTCGACTCGCGTGACCTGACGTTGACGGCCGCCGACGGCAATCGCTTGTCGGCGTTCGAGGCGAAGGCGGTCGACCCGACGGGCGCGGCGATCGTGATCCTCCCCGACGTCCGCGGGCTGCATGCCTACTACGCCGAGCTCGCGATGCGGTTCGCGGAGAACGGCATTGATGCTGTCGCGATCGACTGGTTCGGCCGGACGGCGGGCCTCGGCCGGAGGGAGGAGGGGTTCGACTACATGCCCCACGTCAACCAGACGGCGTGGGCCGGCATCTCCGCCGATATCGCCGCCGGTGCCGCCCACGCGCGATCATTGCGACCGGACGCGGCATCGCTGTTCACGATCGGGTTCTGCTTCGGCGGCCGGGCAGCCTTCCTGTCGGCGACTCTGGGGCTGGGCCTGGCCGGCGCGATCGGCTTCTACGGCTCGCCGGTCGGCCCCGGTCGGGCGGGGATGCCCGCACCGGCCGACGAGGCGGACAGGATCGAGGCGCCGATCCTCGGCCTCTTCGGCGGGGCCGACGCGGGCATCCCACCCGCCGCGATCGATTCCTTCGACGCCGCCCTTGGACGCGCCGGGGTCGAGCATCGGCTCATCAGCTATCCGGACGCCCCGCACAGCTTCTTCGACCGCAAGGCGGCCGAGTACCAGAAGGAATGCGAACAGGCGTGGGCGGAGGTTCTCGGGTTCGTCCGCGATCACGTGTAGCGCGGGACAAGCGGATCAGCGCTTGGCGAGGCTCCAGGCGGCGACGACGAGGCAAACGAACACGACGAGCGCGAGCAGTCCGCCGGGTAGCGCCGCATTCGCGGACCCGAACATTCCGCGCAGCGAGCCTCCGATCACCTCGAAGGCGCCGCCAACGAGGCCGATGATCCCGCTCCCGATCGCACTGATGAAGTCACCCACAACCCTGAGTGTGCGCCTCGTGTCGGAAGCGTCAATCGACCTGAAGTCCCCCGGACCCCACACCACCGGTCAGCGACTGGGCTGCGAGGGCAGCCTCAGCGCCGGGCGATGACCTGGGCGCCCTGGTTTCGTGGCGAGACGACGACGATCCGGCCGGGCAGGTCGGTGTCGACCGAGGCGGCGGTGAAGGCCCCCTCGATCCGGGTGATCGTGCGCACGGAGTCCGAGAAGGCGATGACCGTCGAACCGGCACCTGACAGGCAGGCCCCGATCGCGCCCGCGTCCCGTGCCGACTGGACCAGGCGCGGGAGCTGTGGAAAGACGCTCGCCCGGTACGGCTCGTGGAGGCGATCGACCGTAAGGACACGGAGCAGGTCAAAGCGCCCGATCGCGATGCCGGCCACCCCGACCGCGAGCCGGGTCAGGTTCGCGACCGCGTCCTCACGCGCCACCTTCGCCGGCAGCACCTTTCGCATGTCGGCCGTGGACAGGCGCGTCTCGGGGATGAACAGCACGGCCCGCAGGTCGCGCGGCGCGTCGAACCTGAGCGCCTCGACCGCGCCGTCGATCGCCGCGCTGACGACAAACCCACCGAGGAGGGCCGCGGCGGCATTGTCCGGGTGACCCTCGATCCCGCTCGCCAGCCGGAGCAGGTCCGGGCTGGTCAGCGGCTCGCCGAGCAGCGTATTGCCCGCCACGAGCCCCGCCACCGTCGCGGCGGCGGACGATCCGAGCCCTCGCGAGAGCGGCACCTCGTTGTGCATCTCGATCCGCCAGCCGACGCCCTCCGGGATCTCACCGCGAACCTCGCGAAGTGCCGCCTCGATCCCCAGGACGCAGCGGTTCTCACGATCTGCCGGGAGCTCACCTTCGCCCTCGCCCTGGACCGTCAGCTCGATCTCGCCACGGCTCCAGCCGCGGACCTCGACCTCGACCCGGTTCGTCAGGCCCAGCGCGACCGCGAGGCAGTCGTAGCCCGCGCCGAGGTTCGCGCTCGATGCCGGGACCTCGACGATCACCCGCCTCCCGTCCAGTTCGGCCAGCCAGTTCGTCACCATCCGAGGGCCACCGCAACGGAGCCAACCGTCGGTTCGGCCTCGAGCACGGCCCCGGCTCCGGCGACCGCCTCCGCGGTCGAGGGATCCTTCAGGCCGCTGCCCGTCAGGACGCAGACGACGAGGGAATCGCGCTGGATGTCGCCGCGCGCGGCCACCTTGGCGATGCCGGCAACGCTCGTCGCTGACGACGGCTCGCAGAAGATGCCCTCGTCACTTGCGAGGCTGCGGTAGGCGGCGAGGATCTCGTCGTCGGAGACGGACTCGATCAGGCCGCCGCTCTCGTCGCGGGCGGCGATCGCGCTCGACCACGACGCCGGCTTCCCGATCCGGATCGCGGTCGCGATCGTGTCCGGCTCCTCGACCGGTCGTCCGAGGACGAGCGGAGCGGCGCCGGCGGCCTGGAAGCCGAACATCCGCGGCCGCGTCTGGACCACGCCGGCCGCTGCGTACTCGCTGAAGCCCGCCCAGTAGGCACTGATGTTGCCGGCGTTGCCAACCGGGATCGACAGGATCGCCGGCGCCCGCCCGAGGTCGTCGCAGACCTCGAACGCCGCGGTCTTCTGGCCGTCGATGCGGAACGGGTTGATCGAGTTGACGATCGTGACCGGATGGTCGTCCTGCTCGGCGAGCGCGCGGACGACGCCGAGTGCCGCGTCGAAGTTCGCGTCGATCGCGACGACACGGGCTCCGGCGATGATCGCCTGGAGGAGCTTGCCCGTCGCGATCTGGCCGCGCGGCAGCACGACGACGACCTCGAGGCCGGCATGCGCCCCGTAGGCCGCGGCCGACGCAGACGTGTTGCCGGTCGACGCGCAGATGATCGCCCGGGCCCCATCCTCGAGCGCCTTCGAGACGGCGACAACCATTCCGCGATCCTTGAACGAGCCGGTCGGGTTCTGGCCCTCGACCTTGGCGTAGAGGTTTGACAGGCCGACCCGCTCGCCGATCCGGGCGAGCCGGACGAGCGGCGTGAAGCCTTCACCGAGCGTCAGCTCCGGGGTCGCCCCGGTGATCGGCAGGTGAGACCGGTAGCGACTCATCAGCGTCGGGCGGGCGGCCTGAACGGCTGCGTCGGCGCTCACCGCGCGATCCTCGCCAGCCGGCCGGCAGACGGAAGCCCGGCCCAGGTGCTGCCGGCGCCACGGGCGATCGCAATCAGATCACCAAGGACCGCGCTCGAGGTTGCCGGGCCGCCGGCGCCGGGTCCGGAGAAGGCGATCGTCCCGAGCGGCTCGGCGTCGATCTCGATCCGGTTGAGGACGCCAGCCCGTTCGCCCGAGCGGCGATTCCGCCGGAACCAGGCGCGCCAGCACCGATGCGGTCGGGCCATCGCCTGCCGTCCGCTCGGCGATCGCGACGAGCTTGACGACCATCCCTTCGGCTGCTGCTGCTTCGATCTCGGCGCTTCCCACGCCGGTGATCCCGGGCCTGCCGCGACCCGGGCCATCCGCGTCGGTCGTCGCAATGTCGGCCGGATCGAGCCAGACACCGAAGGCGAGCCGAGCCAGGATGACGAGCTTGTTCACAGCGTCGTGGCCCTCGACATCGCCGGCGGGATCGGCCTCCGCGTAGCCGGCGGCCTGTGCCGCCGCCAGCACCTCGTGGTAGTCGCGCCGGTCGTCGGTCATCGCCGTCAGGATGTAGTTCGTCGTCCCGTTCACGATGCCGCGAACCGCCGTCACGTGGTTCGCTGCCAGCTCCGCCGCGAGCGGGCCGAGGACCGGGATGCCGCCGCCGACCGAGGCCTCGAAGCGGAGCTGCGCACCGGTGCGTCTGGCGAGCGCCTCGAGCTCCGCACCGTGGTGGGCGATGACGTGCTTGTTCGCCGTGACGACCGACTTGCCGGCCGCGAGTGCCGCCGCGATCAGCGTGTGGGCCGGCTCGTCGCCGCCGATGAGCTCCACGATGACGTCCGTCCCGGGGTCAGCGACGAGATGCGCCGGGGCATCCGTGAGCAGGGCGGTCGGCAGGCCCGCGCCGGCTCGCCCGCTCCACGTCTCGGACGGCGATCCCGGTCAGCTCGAGCCGGGCGCTGCCGTCTGGTGCCAGCCGTTCCGGCCACCGCTCGAAGGCCCGGATGACCTCCTCGCCAACCGTCCCGGCACCGAGCACGGCGACCCGCAGCGGGGCAGGGCTCATCAGGGCGTGACGGATCGCGAGCGCATGACCGGAAGATGGTAGCGGAGCGCCGATGCGTCAGAGCGGCACGAAGAAGCCCGCGGGTGCCGTGCCGCAACGCCAGCAGGATGGGTCGAGAGGAGGCCGGCGGCCTCCTCTCTGGCGGATCGAATCCTCGAGGATTGCTATCCGCTTCCGGCGGCAGTACCGGCGGCAGTACCGGCGGCAGCGCGGACGTTCTGGGTCTCGCCGCCGACTTCATCCCAGATCTTCACAAGACGCGTCTCACGGATGAAGAGCCCGCCGATGATCAGCGTCATGAGCGCGATGGTGATCGGGTAGATCAGCCCCGCGTAGAGATTGCCCGTCGACGCGAGCAGGAAGGCCGCGATCAGCGGCAGGAACCCACCGAACCAGCCGTTGCCGATGTGATACGGGATCGAGAGCGACGTGTAGCGGATCCTCGCCGGGAAGAACTCCACGAGGAACGCGGCGATCGGGCCGTAGACCATCGTCACGTACATCGACCTGGATCCAGACCAGGGCAATGAGGGGCAGGATTTCGGGCTGGGCCACCGTCGGGTTGCCGTCCGCGCCGACGAACCGGCCGGTGAATGCCCCCGTCGTCGCCAGCGTGCCCTGCGGATGGGCGAAGGTGGTCATCAAGTTGTAGATCGGGAAGTAGGTCACCGCGGCGATCGCGCACCCGCGAGGATGATCGGCTTGCGGCCGATCCGGTCGGACAGCCGACCGAAGACCACGAAGAACGGCGTCGCCAGGACGATCGCCGTGCCCACGATCAGGTACGCATCCTGGAACTTCACGCCAAGGTTCGTCCCAAGGAAGAACAGCGCCTGGAACTGACCTTGATACCAGACGACGGCCTGTCCAGCGGTCGCGCCCAGGAGCGCGAGGAGGATGAGCTTCCGGTTCGCTCCGTCGCCGAAGGAGTCGCGCCAGGGCGACGACGAGGACTTGCCGTCCGCCTTCAGCTGCGAGAACAGCGGCGTTTCCTGCAGGCGCATACGGATGAACAGGGCGAGGAGCGACCAGGACGATCGACAGGATGAACGGGATCCGCCAGCCGTAGGCCGTGAAATCCTCGGCAGACATGGACAATCGCGTCACGCCGACGACCAACAGGGCGAGCAGGAGGCCGAGGGTCGCCGTCGTCTGGATCCAGCTCGTGTTCTGACCGCGCTTCGCGTCCGAGCTGTGCTCAGCGACATAGATCGCGGCGCCGCCGTACTCGCCGCCGAGGGCAAGGCCCTGGGCGAGTCGAAGGGTGACAAGGATGATCGGCGCGAGGATGCCGATCTGGGCGTACGTCGGCAGGAAGCCGATCAGGGCGGTCGCGATACCCATCACCGTGATCGTCACGAGGAAGGTGAACTTCCGCCCGACGATGTCGCCGATCCGCCCGAAGAATGCCGCACCGAACGGCCGAACCGCGAATCCGGCACCGAACGTGGCGAGCGACAGGAGCAGGGCGGAGACGTTGTCGCCCGGCGGGAAGAACTGGGTCGAGAAGAACACGGCGAGCACGCCGTAGATGTAGAAGTCGTACCACTCGATGACCGTCCCTGCGGCGGACGCGCTGATCACGAATGGGAGCTTGTAGCGATACTCCGGAGTCGCGGCGGCAGCCGCAGTCGACGTGGCCAAGGTGGGCTCCTCCAAGGGGTGCGCACGCCCGCGCGGCGCACAGGCCGAGTGAAACCGGTGTTCAAGGCGCGAGTCCGTCGTGGTGGTCGCCCGGCACCTCCCTCTCCCCGATCAGGAGGCGGATTGGGCCAGACCTCCTCATCCGGACGGATGGTTGCGCCACCGTAAGCACTGTGGTTATGCGGAGGGAATCGCACCTGCGTCTCGGCGCTACAAATCTGTTGCAAATGCACCTCCGCGCCGGGCGACGGATGCGGGCAACGCGCTCCGCTACACTCGCGAGCCATGACGATCGCCCTCGAACCCTCGCCCGCGGCGACCGAAGAAGCTGCGCCCAAGTACCGAATCTTCAGCGGGATTCAGCCGTCCGGAATCGTCCACCTCGGCAACGATCTCGGGGCGATCCGCAACTATGTCGCGCTCCAGCGCGAGTACGAGGCGATCTACTGCATCGTCGACTACCACGCGCTGACGAGCCTCCACGACCCCGATGCCCTCCGGGCGCAAACGCGCGACATGGCGGCGTCGCTGCTCGCCCTCGGGCTGGACCCGGAGCAGTGCACGCTCTTCGTCCAGAGCCACCGCCCCGAGCACACCGAGCTGGCCTGGCTGCTGGCGACCGTCACCCCCGTCAGCTGGGTCGAGCGGACGCCGACCTACAAGGAGAAGAAGGTCCAGCAGCCGGACGACGTCAACCACGCCCTGCTCACCTACCCGATCCTCCAGGCGGCGGACATCGTCATTTACCGGGCCGATCGGGTGCCCGTCGGGAGGGACCAGGCGGCCCACCTGGAGCTCAGCCGGGAGATCGTCCGGGCATTCAACAGCCGCTACGGCGAGACGTTCCCCGAGCCACAGGCGGTGTACACGGAGGCGCCCACGGTCCTCGGTACAGACGGCGTGAAGAAGATGAGCAAGTCGGTCGGGAACACGATCGAGGTGCTGGCCGAGCCGGACGTCATCCGCAAGCAGGTGATGTCGATGGTGACCGACACCAAGCGGATCCTGCGGACCGATCCCGGCCGGCCCGAGGTGTGCAACGTCTGCCAGCTCCACCGCTTCTTCGGGCCGGATTACGAGGAGATCTGGGACGGCGAGCGGACGGCACGGACGGGCTGCGTCGACACGAAGCGGCTGCTCGCCGACCGGATCATTGCCCACTACGCACCGGCTCGCGAACGGTACCTGGAACTCGTCGCCCATCCGGACCGGGTGGAGGGCGCCCTGGAGGCCGGGGCGGACCGGCTGCGGCCGCTTGCCGAAGCGATGATGGACGACGTTCGGCGGCGAATGGGGCTTCGCTGATCGCCGCTGAGCGAGGGGTGATCGGGGCGGACTACCATGGCGCCGAAGGGAGGCGGGACCGCCCCCTCAGCGCAAGCGGCCGGCGCCGCGTGAGGTGCGCCCGACGATGACGATGGTGACCGAACGGCAGCGCCGCTGGCTGACGGCCGTTCTCGTCCTCGGGACCCTGGTCCTCTCGATCATCCTGATCAGCCTCGTCGCCTCGATCTTCTTCGCCTTCGGCGACGTCATCCTCGTCTTCTTCCTCGCCTGGCTCCTGGCCTTCATCCTCAGCCCCATCGTCGCGCGCCTGACGCGGAGCGTTCCGTTCCTCTCGCGAGTTGGCGCCGTCGTGGTCGTCTACACGGCGCTCGTCGGTGGCCTCGCGCTGGTCGTCGTCCTCGTCGCCGGAGCGCTCGCCCAGTCGATCACCGACTTCGTCGAGACCGTGCCGACGCTCCGCCAGGATCTCCCGGCGCTCCTGCAGCCATGGCAGGACCGCCTGGACGGCCTCGGCCTCACCCAGATCCGGCTGGTCGATCAGGCGACGAGCTTCCTGGACAACATCGAGGACTACGCCGTCCAGCTGGCCGGCCCGCTCCAGCAGCTCGCGGTGGCCAGCCTTGGCGCGATCGCGAACGTCCTGATCGTCCTGATCCTCTCGCTCTACATGGTCGTCGACCGCGAGGCAATCATGTCGTTCCTCTTCCGCGTCGCCCCGCCGACCTACAAGGAGGAGGCGCGGCTGCTCGAGACGAGCGTCGCCAGTCGTTCGGTGGCTTCCTCCGCGGACAGGCCATCCTTGGCGTGGTCTACGCGGCCGTCGCAGCGGTCACCAGCGCGGTGCTCGGTCTGCCCTACCTGGCGGTGACGACGGCCCTGTCGGGCTTCCTCATGGCGATCCCGTTCTTCGGGCCGTTCGTCGCCTGGGCTCCCCCGGTGATCGTGGCCCTGCTGGTTCCCGGCGAAGATGCCCTGCCGGCGTTCATCCTGATGGGGATCGGCTGGCTGCTGGTGATGAACATCCTCCAGCCGCGGCTCATGCAGGATGCGGTCGGAATCCATCCGCTTGTCGTCCTGGGCTCGGTCCTGATCGGCGCGAAGATGGCCGGGATCGCCGGGGCGATCTTCGGCATTCCGATCGCGGCCGTGATCTCTGCGTTCTTCTTCCACTTCCTCAAGGTGAGCCGCGAGCCGTCGCCGGTCGCGACCCGGGCGGCGAAACGCATCGAGCAGCGCGAGGGCCGGCCGGTCCGGGTCCCGCGAGAGCCTTCGCCCGGAACCGACCCGGACGTCACGACATGAGCGACGACGAAGCCGGCCGGCCACGCCGCTGGAATCCCGCCGAAGAGGAGGCGGGCGATCGCCAGCGAGGTGATCAGCCGGACATGACCCGGGAGCGGGCGCGGACCGAGCGGCGCGATCTCGACAAGGAGCGCGGCGAGCCCGTAGCCGGCGGCACGGCGCGTGGCGGCCCCAGGGCCCTGAAGCCGGCCAGGCCCCTCCACGATTGGTCGACCCGTCCGAAGATCCTGATCACCAACGATGACGGGGTCGAGTCGCGCGGGCTGCTGGCGCTCAAGCAGGCACTCGATCGGGTCGGCGACACGACCGTCGTGGCGCCCGATACGAACCAGAGTGCCGTCGGCCACCAGAAGACCCTCATGCGACCACTCCGGGTCCGGGAGCGGACGCTCGGTGACGGCTCGCTCGCCTACTCGGTCGACGGGTCCCCGACCGACGCCGTGAGCATCGCCTTCCTCGGCTTCTTCGGGCACGGCTTCGATCTCGTCGCGGCGGGGATCAACTACGGGGCGAACCTCGGCGACGACATCACGTATTCGGGAACCGTCAGCGCCGCGATGGAGGCAGTCATCAACAACTGCCCGGGCTTCGCGATCTCGCAGGAGTACTACGAGCATCCCGACTTCACGCTCGCCGCGATGGCGGCGGGGACAGTGGCGCGAAACATCCTCGAGCATGGCCTCTCGCGCGGCGAGCTCGTCAACGTCAACGTGCCGGGGGTCTCGCCCGAGGAGTGCCATGGCTTCGAGGTCACCCGCCTCGGGCGCCGTGTCTACCAGGACCAGCTCATCGAGCGGCTCGATCCGCGTGGCATCCCCTACTTCTGGATCGGCGGGCCGCCGCCCTCGGGACTGGCGGTCGAAGGGACCGACTTTCACGCGGTCGTCAACCGGCGGATCTCGATCACGCCGATCCACCTCGACCTCACCGGACGCCGGCTGCTCCGCCGCCTGAAGACGTGGAGCTGGGAGCTCGATCCATCGGCAGTTGCCGCAGACGAAACCGCCGCAGCGAAGCCGCCCGGAGACGATCAACCGGCGTTGGCCGACGAGGAGGATCGGCTCATCGAGGAAAGCGAAATCGAGCGTCGCTAACCGGACCGTTCCGGCGTGGTAGGCGTATCGGACGCGGGAGCACCCAACTGGGACGTACCTTCCCGTGTGATAGGAACCAGCGACCGCTCGGAGCCATTTCCCTGGCGATTCCTCCCGTCCGGCCGGAACAACGGACAGGCGCAGGAGCCTGGTGCGTCGATATGCTCGCCTGGTAGGAATGCGGCCATGGACGGGCTGCGTCAAACGTCCTATCCATCGACTGACTCCGGTGGGCTGCGTCCCGCACAGGGCGCAGGCACGATCCGGCCATGGATCGCACAGCCGCGCCCGCCGCATTCCACCGGATCGACCGGCTCCTTCGTGATGAGCCCGTCGTATGGCTGAGCAGCGTGCGCCCGGAAGGCGGACCGCACCTCGTGCCGATCTGGTTCAGCTGGGACGGTCGACAGATCCTCATCGCCAGCAAGCCGCACGCCCAGAAGATTCGTAACCTGCGCGCCAACCCGAATGTGATGCTCGCCCTCGGCGAGGCCGAGGACGACTTCGACGTCGGGCTGCTCGAGGGCCGCGCGTCCTTGCTCGACGCACCGGCAGCCACGGTTCTTCCGCCTTCGCACCTCGCCAAGTACCGAAGCCAGATGGCTTCGATCGGCCTCTCGCCGGCGGAATTCCTCACGACCTACTCGCAGGTGATCCGCATCGTCCCGACCCGCTTCCTGCCGTGGCACGGTCGAACGACCCCGCGCAGCGATGTTGCCTCGCCCGTCGATCGACGCCTGGCCGCCTCGATCAAGCGGGTCGCCGCGTCCCTCGGGTCCCGGCAGGCTGAGCTGGTCCCGTCCAGCTAGTCCGATCTTCTCGCCAGATTCCCGTCTGGCGGGTAGTAGCCAACAGCGCGTCGCCATGGGGTGACTCCGCTTGCCATGCCCACGCACGCGCGGGAGGAGATCGGGCTCGGCCGCGAGCTCAATGCCCGCTCGGCGGGCGATATCTGCGGTTTCCTTGGCTAATACCCGTGGTGCGGGAATCTGGGACGTAACGGAGGGAACTGGGGCTCGCGCAGCCGCTGGCTCATCCCTTCACAGCCCCGGACATGAAGCCGCGCATGTAGTAGCGCTGGAGCAGGACGAAGATGATGATGCAGGGCACCGTCATCACTACGACGCCCGCCTCGGTGGCGCCGTAATCGATGACGCCCATCGTCTGCTGGCGCAGGACGGCGATCGCCAGCGGCAGCGGCGACTGGCTCGGGTCGCTGATGAGGATCAGTGGCGCAAAGAAGTCGTTCCAGGAGGCGAGGAACGCAAAGAGCACGACCGTGATCAGGCCGGGGATGACCGCGGGAAGCATGATCCTGCGCAGCACATCGAACGAGTTGGCGCCGTCGACCAGCGCCGATTCCTCGAGCTCGCGGGGCACGGCTTCGAACGAGATCCGCATCATGAACGTAGAGAACGGCAGCTGGTACACGGTCAGAACCAGGCTCAGGCCGAGCAGGGTGTTGTCGATGTTCAGCTGGCGCAGCAGCACGTACAGCGGGATCAGCAGGGTCGCGCCTGGGACCATCAGGATGGCCAGCGTGAGCAGGAACAGGATGTTCTTGCCCGGGAACTCGAAGCGTGCGAACGAATAGCCGCCCAGCGTCGAGACGGTCACCGTAAAGAGCACCGTCAGCGCCGAGATGATGACGCTGTTCGAGAAGTACCTGGGCAGGCCTTCCTGGAAGTCGAACAGCCGCTGGTAGTTGCCAAGGCCGTAGCCGAAGGTCTGAGCCGAGCCGGCCTGCGCGCTGAACGATGCGATCGTGGCCCAGGCGATCGGGAACAGGAAGATGATGACAAGGCCGCCGGTCAGCACGTAGTAGGGCGTCCGGGCGAACATGGATGTCAGGTTGTTCCGCTCGCTCATGCCACTGCTGTCCCGCGTCGAAGCAGCCGGAACCAGATGAGGTTGAGGATCAGGAGCGCGCCCAGCAGGACCAGCGAGAGGGCGGCGGCGGTGCCAAGGTTCTGGCGCACGAAGGCCTGCTGATAAATGAGCTGCACGATCGTGACCGTGGAGTTGTCCGGGCCGCCCTTGGTGAGGAGATAGAAGTGGTCGAACGCCAGCAGCGACCCGGTCACGCAGAGGATCAGTGCCAGCGCGAATGACGGGCGTAACAGCGGCAGCGTGATGTGCCGGAAGATCTGCCTCCGACCGCCGCCGTCGATCGACGCGGCCTCGTACAGCTCCGTGGGGATGGCCTGCAGGCCGACCAGAAGGATGAGCATGTAGAGACCGACGAACTTCCAGACGATCATGAAGACCGTCGAGAGGAAGGCGTTCGTGTGGGTCGCGAAGAATAGGATCGGGTCGTCGATCAGCCCGACGCTCCGGAGGAGCGGGTTCAGGGGCCCGATGCTGTCCGAGTAGAAGCCCCAGAACAGCAGCGACGCCGCCGCGAGGCCGACCGCCAGCGGGATGAGGAACACGGTGCGCAGCATCCCGACCCACCGGCTCGACTCCTGCACCAGGAGGGCGAGGCCGAGTCCCAGGCCGATGAGCAGGACGGTCACGATGACCGTGTAACGGATCGTGAACTCGACGGCGGGCCAGAACAGCGGGTTGTTGTTGAGCGCCCCGTAGTTCTGCGGGAAGTTGATCCCCTTGTCGCCACCGAGGAGCTTCCAGTCGCTCGCCGACATCTGGCCAACCAGGAGCAGCGGCCAGATGAAGAACACGAGCACGAACACCAGCGTCGGCAGCGCGTACGCGATGCCTGCGAGACGGCGTCGGCGACCCAATGCACCGGGCCGGACGGTCAGCCTTCGGGCGGCGAGGCGCGATGTGACGCTCATGGCTGTGCGTGGTCCTCGGTCACTCGAGAATATGGTGACACGGGCGGGCCCCAGGAGACCCGCACCGTGTCGTTCACGTCAGCCTGGACGGCGACCCTGCTAGTTGCCCTGCAGGACCGAGGTGATGCTGGTGTTGAGCTGCTCGATCGTCGCGTCGTCGGCGTCCTCGAAGACGGCCGCTCGGAACAGCTGGATCCACGGGCTCTGTGGGTCGTTGTACGCGGCATTGAAGTGGAGGGCGAACGGCGTCTTGCCGACCCCCGCAATCTCGTTGAAGAGGACCAGCCGCGGATCTGCTGAGCTGTACTGGTTGTCGGCGAGGTCGGTCCGTGCGACGACGTTGCCTGCCTTCGCCACAACCTCGACCTGGTTGTGGTCACCGAGCATCCAGGTGATGAAGTTCCACGCCTGCTCGGGGTTCTTGCTGTCCTTGGAAAGCCCGATGCTGTCTCCACCGACGAAGGTGGATTCACCCTTGGTCGTACCGGCGATGGCGGTCACACCGAGGTTGTCGAGCGGCATGCCCTCGCTCTCCTGGAGACTTGCCGGCATCGGCATGATGCCGACCTTCCCCGCGGGGAACGGTTGGGTCCAGGTGGGGCCGGCTTCCTGGATGGATTCCGGGTTGATGACGCCCTCGTCCCACAGGGCGCCGAAGGTCGAATAGATCTCCTTGGCCGTGTCGGTGTTGAGCGTGGCCTCGGTGCCTTCCGCGTTCATGACGTCGCCACCCTCGGCCCAGATGATCGGCCACCAGGTGAAGACGTTGCATCCGCCGCAGTTCCCGCCGAAGTACGTGCCGTACGTGCCCGCGATGTTGAGCGCCTGGACCTTGCGAGCGGCGTCGGCGAACTCAGCGAGTGTCGTTGGCGCATCTTCAGGATCGAGCCCGGCCTGCTCGAACAGGTCCTTGTTGTACATCCACACGGACAGGTCGATGATGAAGGGCAGGCCGTACTTCTTGCCTTCCCAGGACGACGCGACGATGTGCGCCTGGCCGACGTTGTCGATGCCCGGCAGTCCGTCGATGCGGTCGGTGATGTCCAGGAACAGGCCCTGTGACGTCCAGTTCGGCATGAACACGACATCGGCCGAGAACAGGTCCGGCAGCTCGTTGGCGGTCGCCGCGTTGCCCACGACCCCGACGTACTCGTCCGTCGGAACGAGGCGCAGCTCGACCTTGTTCTGGTGCGTCGAGTTGTAGGCATCGACCTGCGACTGGACGCGAGTCTCCGTTGCTGCGCGGCTCCACATCGTGATGGTCGCGCCGTCGTCGACACCCTGCTCCGGGATCGCGCCTGCCGGCGCGGACGGCGCACCCGACGCGCCCGACGGGGCCGCGGACGGGGCCGCGGGCTGAGAGGCGCCCGATGGGACGCTCGGTGAAGCGGCGCTTGGTGTACAGGCGGCGACCAGCAGGACTCCAGCGATCGCGAGGGTGGGCAACCTGAGACCGGTCCTCATCGCGAGCTCCTCCTCTCTTGACGAACCGACCGGGCCAGTGCGGCACCAGATGACTGCGCCGTCTGCCCGGAGCGTCGGCTAGACTACACCTTGAAATCGAGTGAGTGCAATCGTTTGCGCGACAGACGCCTCAGTCGACGGGTCTCCCGGCGCCAGGTGCCTAGCGAGCGAAGGCGAGGGCCAGCCGCTACCGTCGGCGCTTGAGGTCGGCGAGGATCTCGCGGGCCGCGTTCTGGCCGGGCTGGCCGGTCACGCCACCGCCTGGATGCGCCCCGGATCCGGCGAGGTACAGGCCGTCGATCGGCAACCGGTATCGGGCGTGGCCGAGGAACGGCCGCCAGAGGAAGAACTGGTCGAGCCCGGGCTCGCCGTGGAGCGGATGCCCGCCCGCGAGGCCGTATTCGCGTTCGAGATCGAGCGGGGTCAGGACCTCGCGCTCCCTGACGAGTGCGCCGATCCCCGGCGCGTAGGCCTCGAGGGCAGCGACTGCAGCGGCCCCGACCGACACGCTCCGATGAGCGTCCGCCCAGGAGCCGCCGCGGAGCTCGTATGGGGTGTACTGGACGACGATGCTCATGACGTGGGTGCCGGGAGCCGCGTCCGCGACGAGTGACGGGTCGACGAGCGAGGGGATCGTGGCCTCGAGCACCGGCGCCTCGGATACCCGGCCGTACTTCGAGGCATCGTAGGCCCGCTCGATCGCGTCGATCCCCGGAGCCACGACGATCCGGCCGCGGAGCAGCGTCTCATCATCCCCTCCGGCCGCCGTGAACCGCGGCAGGGCGTTGAGGACGAGATTGACCTTCGAGACGACTCCCGGCGTCCGGTAGTTGCCGGCCCGCCACAGCATCGACGGCCCGATCGCGACCGGGTCGCACAAGCGCGTCAGCGTCGTCTTCGGGTCGATGCCCGAGACGACGGTCGAGGTCGCGATCTCTTCCCCCGAAGCCAGCGCGACGCCGGTCACCAGCCCGTCACGCGACGTGATCGCCGCGACGTCGGCGCCGCAGCGGATTTCTGCGCCGGCCGCCCGCGCCGCAGACGCGAGCGCCTCGGAGACCGCTCCAGGGCCGCCGATCGCGAAGACCGTCTGGCCGGCCGCGCCTCCGTCGGAGCCGGCGGAGTCGCCGAGCAGGATTGCGGTCGTCCCGGCCGACCACGGCCCGACCGAGCAGTACTGGACACCGCGCCACGCGATCGCCGCCTGGACGGCGTCGGTCTCGAAGGCCTCGGCGACGAAGTCGGCCACGGCCATCGGCAGGACCCGCAGGATCGTGTGCGCATCGCGCTTGCCGAGGCCCCGGAACGTCCGGCCGAGCTTGAGCCCGGCGAGCGCGTCCGCCAGGCCGGGCGACTTGATGTCCGGCGGCGTCTGGCCGGCGATCTCCCCGAGGAACCGCCCGAGCGAGCGGACCTGTCGATCGAAGTCCGGGTACCGATCAGCGTCCCGAGACGACCAGGCGCGGAGGCCGTCGACCGTCCTGGCCTGATCCGCCCACAGGGTGACGGCCCGGCCGTCGGGCTGGGGCGCGAAGACCCGGACGTCCGGCGCGACCAGCCGAAGCCCGTGCGAACGCAGGTCGAGATCGCGCGCGATCGACGGGCGCAACCGGCCGACCGTATGGGCGAGCCGCGGCACCCTGACTCCGCCGAGCGTCGCCGTCTCGGCCGCTCCGCCGACTCGCTCGCGCCGCTCCAGGACCAGGGTCCGCTGCCTCGCCTTCGCGAGATACGCCGCCGTGACCAGGCCGTTGTGGCCGCCGCCGATGACGACGGCGTCGTACTGGTTCGCCATCGGTCAGGCGGCCTTCCGGCCGCGGGCCCGCAGGACCTCCATCGCGGCGATCCGGCCGTTGGCGCCCATGATGCCGCCGCCGGGGTGCGTCGCCGAGCCACACAGCCAGAGGTCGCGGATCGGTGTCCGGAAGCGGGCGTAGCCGGGCACCGGTCGGTTGAAGAACAGCTGCTCGAGCGAGAGCTCGCCCTGGAAGATGTTGCCCTCGCTGAGGCCCGTCGTGCGCTCGATGTCGAGCGGCGTCTGGACGTTTCGGTGGAGGATGATCTCCCGGATGTCCGGGGCGAACTCGGCGATCCGGTCGATGACGGCGTCGCCGAATGCCTCGCGCTGGTCGTCCCACGTCCCGAGGTCCGGCGCGAGCTTGTACGGCGCGTACTGGACGAAGCAGCTGATGACGTGCTTGCCGGGCGGCGCCATCGACGGGTCGACGAGGGTCGGGATGATCATGTCGATGTAGGGCTTCCGGCTGAATCGGCCGTATTTCGCGTCGTCGTAGGCGCGTTCCATGTCGTCGATGCTCGGGGAGAACGAGATCGCTCCGCGGAGATGCTCGCCCTCGCCCGGCAGGCTGGTGAACTCTGGCAGCCGGTCGACGGCGAGGTTGACCTTGCCCGACGAGCCGCGGAACTTGAACCGGCGGACATCCTGCTCGAACTCCGGGTCGAGCGTGCCGGGCTCGACCAGGTCAAGGAATGTCCGGCGGGAGTCGACGGAGCTGAGGACGTCGCTCGCCTCGATCTCCTCGCCGCTCTCGAGGGCGACCCCGGCCGCGCGGCCGTTCCTGACGATGATCCGGGCGACCGGTGCCTCCGTGCGGATCTCGGCACCCAGCGATCGCGCGGCGGAGGCGATCGCGTCGGATACGCCACCGGTGCCACCCTTCGGGATCCCCCACGCCCGGAAGGCGCCGTCGATCTCGCCCATGTAGTGGTGGAGGAGGACGTACGCCGTCCCTGGCGACCGGACACCCTGGTACGTCCCGATGATTCCGGACGCGGCCATCGTCGCCTTGAGCGGGTCCGTCTCGAACCACTGGTCGAGAAAGTCGGCCGCGCTCATCGTCATGAGCTGGACGAAGACGGCCTGCTGGCGTTCCGGCAGCTGCTGGAAGGTCCGGGCGAGGCCGGCCAGCGGCAGCAGTGGGCGCGGGTCGCGCGACGTCAGGTCCGGCGGCGTGATCGCGAGGATCGGCTTGATGAAGCGGGCCATCTCGACCATCAGCTGGCCGTATTCCTCGTACGCCTCGGCGTCGCTCTTCGACCAGCGCCGCAGCTCGCGGATCGTCCGGCCGTGGTCGTTGACCCGCCAGAGGAAGTCGCCACCGCCGGCGGCCGGCCCGTCGCCGGCCCGGAGCGGGGTGAACGTGCCGTCGAGGGGCAGGATGTCGAGGCCATGCCGCGGCAGTTGGAGCTCGCGGATGATCTCCGGGCGGAGCAGCGACACGACGTACGAGAAGACCGAGAATCGGAAGCCCGGGAAGATCTCCTCGGTGACCGCCGCGCCGCCGAGGACGTGGCGCTGTTCGAGGACCAGGGTCTTCATCCCGGCCCGGGCGAGATACGCGGCGCTGACGAGGCCGTTGTGGCCGCCGCCGATGATGACCGCGTCGTAGCGCTGGGCCAACCCGAGCCTCCCTCGCGTTATCCAGTCTGCATAGGTTTGATGCAGGCGCCACTGTACCCGAGGTCCGGCCACACGCGCCCGACGTTCCGCACGATGCGGGCGGGCCAGTTACCCTGTCGCCGATGAGGGATCGAGGTGAGCTGCTCGGCCGAACGGCCGATCTCGCGGCAGACTTCCTGGAGCGACTTCCGGACCGGCAGGTCTGGCCGCCGGTCGACCTCGCCGCCCTGCGCGATGCCCTCGGCGGACCCGTCCCGGAGCGCGGCGAAGACCCGGCCGCGGTCATCGAGGCGCTGGCCGCGAACGCCGAGCCCGGCATCGTCGGGTCGGCCGGCCCCCGGTTCTTCGGGTTCGTGGTTGGCGGCGGCGTACCGACGGCGCTGGCGGCGGACTGGCTGACGAGCGCCTGGGACCAGAACGCCGGGCTCTACGCCCTGTCACCCGCCGCCTCCGTGGTGGAGGAGGTCGCGGCGGGCTGGCTCCTCGATCTCTTCGGACTGCCGGAGGGCTCGAGCGTCGGCTTCGTGACCGGTGCCACGATGGCGAACTTCACGGCGATCGCGGCAGCCCGGCACCGGGTCCTGGAGCGGGTCGGCTGGAACCTGGAGGAGGACGGGCTGAGCGGCGCGCCACCCATCGCGATCGTGACCGGCGACGAGGCCCACGTCACGATCTTCGTCTCGCTGCAGATGCTCGGCCTCGGGCGTGGACGGGTGCACCGCGTCGCCGCCGACGGCCAGGGGCGGATGCGGCCGGACGCCCTGCGCGAGGTGCTTGCCCGTCTCGATGGTCCGACGATCGTGTGCGCCCAGGCCGGCAACGTGAACACCGGCGCCTTCGACCCGCTCCCGGAGATTGCCGCCGCGGTCAAGGAGCGTCCGAACGCCTGGCTCCACGTCGACGGGGCATTCGGGCTGTGGGCCGCCACCGCACCCGGACTGCGCGACCGGATCCCGGGGCTCGAACTCGCGGATTCCTGGACGACGGACTCACACAAGTGGCTGAACGTGCCGTATGACTCGGGGATCGTCATCAGCCGCGACGCGTCGGCGCATCACGCGGCGATGACGCTGGGTGCGGCGTACTACGTCGAGACCGCCGGCGGCGAACGCGATCCGTACAACTGGGTCCCGGAGTCGTCGCGGCGCGCGCGCGGGTTCGCGGTCTATGCGGCGTTGCGGTCGCTCGGTCGGGCCGGCCTGGCGGAGATGCTCGAGGGCAGTTGCGCGATCGCCCGCCGGATGGCCGACGGGCTGCGAGGCGCCGAAGGTGTCACGATCCTCAACGACGTCGTCCTGAACCAGGTCCTGGTGAGGTTCGAGCCGCGGGGCTCCGCGGGCGGCGATGCCGACGCGTTCACCCGGGCCGTGATCTCGGCCGTCCAGGCCGACGGCACGTGCTGGCTCGGTGGGACGACATGGCACGGGATGGCCGCGATGCGAATCTCTGTCTCGAACTGGAGCACGACCGAAGCCGACGCCGACATGTCCGTGGCGGCCATCCTCCGCTGCGCCCAGGCGACGGCGGACAAGCTGGCGACGCCCGCCGGCTGACGATCCGGGTCCTGGCAGGACCGGGTAAGCGCCTTACGACCCGATGCGGATGTTCACGTTCACGCCGAGGGCGACGAGTGCGATCCAGGCGATCGCCGGGACCACGAACAGGAGGATCCGGGCGACGCCGCGGTCCGTCGGCGACGCGTAGGCCGCAGCGCGTTCCGAGAACGCCGCCAGCGCGACGACGGTGAAGGCGATCAGTCCACCGATGATCGCGCCGAAGAAGATCATGGCGAGAACGCCGCCAGTCACGGCCAATACCCGGACGAGGCCTTCGGCGGTGCCGGACGTCTCGCCGCGCATCTTCGCGGCTTCGGACTTGCCGATGACCACGCCGACCAGGAGCGCGAACGGCCAGGCCAGGGCGGTGAACGGCGCGATCACTGCGATCGCGACGCCGACGATGATGTGGGCCGGGTAGTTGAGCGACGCCGCCGGTGGCTGGATGGTCGTATCGCCCGACGTGACTGCGCGTTCCATGTCGGCTCCTCGTTTCGCGGCATCCGTGGCCGCCTGTCAGCATCATGCCCGCCGCGTGTCTCGAAATCGTCGGGCGCCGAGAGGCATCGCCGCCGGCTGAGGCGCCCACCATGCTCGCGCCCCGATCGCGCTCGCGCCCGAGTCACGCCCGCGCCAAATCATCGCCGCCCTCGGCGATGCCGTTGGTTGCATCATCGGAGATCGCGCGGACCACGGAATATGCAACCAATGGCATCGGGCGGAGATAGATGTGAATTCCGGCCGGGCGCGCAGGCGGGCACTGCCGCGGCGGCCGCCATCCAGCCTGCATAGGATTCATGCATACTGGCGGCTCGCCAGGCACGGAGGCCCGCTGAACTCGTGAGCGTCGGAACCGCGTTCCATCCCGCCACCGCACGACTGAACCGCAAGCAGCAGTGGCGCGAGTGGAGCGGCTACTACGCGTCGTCGGTCTACGCCGACGCCCACGACATCGAGTACAACGCGATTCGCGAGGCGGCTGCGCTGATCGACGTCAGCCCGCTCTACAAGTACACGGTGTCGGGGCCCGACGCCCTCCGCCTCGTCGATCGGGTGATCACCCGTGACGCGACGAAGCTGAAGCCGGGCCAGGTCTACTACACGCCGTGGTGCGACGAGCACGGCAAGGTGATCGACGACGGGACCGTCCACCACCTCGACGACGGCACGTTCCGCTGGACGGCCGCCGACCCGCAGCTTCGATGGCTCCGCCAGAACGCGAACGGCCTCGACGTCACCGTCGACGACGTCTCCGAAGCCGTCGCCGCCGTTGCGCTCCAGGGCCCGCTGTCTCGCGACGTGCTCGAGGCCGCGACCGGGGAGCAGTTCGCGGACCTGCGCTACTTCCGGCGCCGGCCCGCCGTGATCAAGGCCGGCCGGAAGAAAGTCGCCGTCGACGTCTCGCGGACCGGCTACACCGGCGATCTCGGCTACGAGCTGTGGGTCCCCGCCGAGAACGCTGTGGCCCTCTGGGAAGCGCTGACCAGCGCCGGCCGGGCATTCGGGATCCGGCCGGCCGGCATGCTCGCCCTCGATGTCGTGCGGCTCGAGGCCGGGCTCATCCTCCTCGAGGTGGACTACACCTCAGCCCGCCACGCGATGAACCCCGACCAGAACTACAGCCCGGACGAGATCGGGCTCGGGCGGCTCGTCAGCTTCGACAAGGCCGACTTCGTCGGCCGCCTCGCCCTCGAGCGGGAGGTGCGAGACGGCGGTCCGCGGCGACGCCTCGTCGGACTCGAGCTCGACTGGTACGACATCGAGGGACTCTTCAGCGCCCAGGGCCTGCCACCGGCGATCTCGCCGGTCGTCGATCGGTCGCCGCGGCCCGTCTTCGTCGGCGGGCGCCAGATCGGCCGCACCACGAGCGTCGGGTGGAGCCCGATCCTCAAGCAGGCGATCGCCCTCGCGTCCGTCCCGCCGACACACGAGCCACTCGGTTCCGGCGTCGACGTGGAGTGGACCGTCGAGGGGCGTCGTGGCCGCGTCGCCGGGACCGTCGTCGAGCTGCCGTTCCTCGACCTGGAGCGCAAGCGAGCCTAGCCGGCGTCGCGACCCCGCAGCAGCGATACCCGGAACGGTCGGAGCTCGCCGGTCGCGAACCCACCTGCGATCACCGGGTCGTCGTTCATGATCGCGCCGGGCCGCGTCCTCGTCGGGCGCCTCGAAGATCGCGATGCCGGTGTTCTTCTCACCGAGCGTCGGCCCGACGAGGATGAGCGAGCCCTCGGCGAGCATTCGCTGGAATCGCTCGAAGTGGACGCCCCAGACGGCGATCTCCTCATCGGTCATCGTCGTCGGCGAAGTTCTCGCGCGGTGGATGGATGAAGTAGATCCACTCGGCCATCGTCGACAAGCCGGCGCCTGAGCCGACAGGCTCGTGCGCTCGACGAACGCGTCGAGCCGGGCGCAGCGCCTCGGGCAGATTCTCGCGACCGAACCCGATCCGGAAGTGGTTGCCCGGGATGGTCGAACTGCGAGCCGGGCAGCAGCAGCACGCCCTCGGCCTCGACGAGGTCCTTCGCGAACGTGTCGATCGGGTGTGTCGGCCAGGAGTCGCGGAAAGCCGATCGAGCCGCCACGCGGTCGGACCCACGAGAAGCGCGTCCGACCGGCGGCGGAAGAAGTCGTCGAGCAGGTCCAGGTTGTCGGCGACGATCCGGCGCGATCGCGCCGAGGACGCGCTCCCGCGCGCGCAGCCCGATCAGCGCGAGGATCTCCGACGGCGCCGACGAGCAGATCGTCGTGTAGTCCTTGATCCGGGCGCAGCGGCCGAGCAGCTCGCGATCGCGCGTCGCCAGCCAGCCGATCCGCAGCCCGGCCATCGCGAACGACTTCGACATGACACCGAGCGAGATTCCGCGCGGGAAGGCGTCGGCGCCGGCGAGGAGCCGGTCGGCCTCGTCGAACTCGAGGAAGCGGTAGACCTCGTCGGAGAGGAGGTGGATGCCGCGGTCGGCACAGCGCGTCGATCAGGCGCGCCCACTCGGCGTGCGTCGGCAGCATGCCGGTCGGGTTGTGCGGCGCGTTGACGACGACCAGCCGGGTCTCCGGCCGCAGGGCCCCGATCAGCCGCTCGACGTCGAGGCCCCAGCGCTGCGTCCTCGCGCAGCTCGTGGAGGGTGACCTCGGCGCCGGCCGCCCGGCCGATCTCGTACAGGCTCTGGTAGCCGGGCCACGTGACGACGGCGTGGTCGCCGGGTCCGAGCATGACGTTGACGAGACAGAAGATCGCCTCCTCGGCGCCGGCGAAGACGAGGACGTCGTCCGCCTCGATCTCGTCGTAGAGGTCCGCGATCTCGGCCCGCAGGAGCGGATGGCCGGTCGACTCCGTGTAGCCGAGCCGAAGGCCGTCCCACAGCGCGCGCGTCTCCGGCGTCGGCCATGCGCGACCAGGTCCGCCATCGCGTAGCCCTCGACGTCCGAGGCGCAGAGGAGGTACTCGACGGCGAATTCCCAGCGCGCGAAATAGCGCTCGAGGGCGAAGTCGGCGATGCGCATTGGTGAATGATGACCGAAGATCCGGACGATGAACGAGACCGATCGTCGTCGTCGGCGTCCCGACCGCCCTGGGCGGACACCTCGCCGGCATGGAGCGGACGCCGCGGCGAGCTGCGCGGGCTCGGCGTGCTCGACGAAGATTCGCGACCGGCCGGGGCTCGCCGGGGCCGAGTTGCGAGATGCCGGCGATCTCGAGATCGAGCCCGGCTTCCTCGTGGATGACGATCCGCGGGCGAAGAATCGCCGGGCGATCTGCGAGTTCCTTCCGCGCGAGCGGGACTTGGTCGCGGCGACGATCGCGGAGGCCGGGCGGCAGGCGCGCTTGCTCGTGCTTGGCGGAGACTGCACCGCCCACGCAGGCGCGCTCGCGGGCTTGCGTGCGGCGTGGCCCGATCGGCGCCTCGCCCTCGCCTGGTTCGATGCGCACGGCGACTTCAACACGCCGGACACGACACCGTCGGGCAACGTCTGGGGGATGCCGTTCGCGATGATCTGTGGCCGCGGCGACGCCGATCTCGTCGCCGCGTGCGACGGCCCGTCGGTCCGCGAGGACGATGCCGCGCTCCTGGGCGGCCAGGTCCTCGACGAAACCGAGTCGCGGATGCTCGCGGCCTCGCGGGTCGCCCACTTCGGGGCCGGGATGCTGGGGACCGATGCCGGCCTGGCCGCGGTCGACGGCTGGGCCCGGACGGTTGCGACACGGGTCGACGGACTCTACGTCGCGGTCGACATGGACTGCCTGGATGCGAGTGGCGACTGGGCCGTGACGATGCCGGAACCCGGTGGGCTGGCCCTCGAGACCGCCCGCACGGCAATCGACGTCCTTGGTCGCGCGATCCCGGTCGCTCGCCTTTGGAGCGACCGGGATCACCGTGGGCAACGGAGACGCGAAGCGAACCGCCGACGCCGTGGCGGTCCTGGCGGAGGCAGCCCTCGCCTAGCCGGCGACGCGCCTCGAGCGCCGCGGTGATCGCGCGGAACGTGTCCTCGTCCAGGCCGGTGCCGATGGCGAGCCAGCTGATCGGCGCGTCGCGGTCGACCACGAGTGCCCAACCGCCGTCGTCGGTCGCGATGAGCGTCCCCGTCTGGTCGCCGAACGGCGCGCTGCCGGCATCGTCGCCGCTCGGGACGCAACCGGTCGCGTCCGTACAGAAGGCACCCTGGCGCAGTTCCAGGCGCGCCCCGCCCGGGCCTCGGTAGGCGATCTCCAACCGGCCGCCACCGGCGGTCCGGTAGAAGCCCTCCTGGACGAACCAACCCGACGGGAGGACCGCGCAGTAGACCGTCCAGTCGAGGTCCGCTGCCGCCTCCTCGAAGAAGATCCGGTTCTTGTCGTCCCCGGTGCACCCGGCCGCCGCGCCCGACCCGGCCGATTCCGACGGCGACGGGTCGCTCGGCTCGGCGCTCGGACTCTCGGGAGGGGTCGTCACCGGAGGGTCGGACGGCTCGACGGGGAGGGACGGTGCCTCCGAGGTGCCTGGCTCCGCCGTCGCTCGCGGCCGCCGTCGGCGTGGCTTCGGGCGTGGCAGTCGCGTCGGACGCGGGCCCGCAGGCGACGAGGACGGCCAGAACCAGGGTGACGAGTAGCCCGCGCACACGCATCAGCGCAGGGTAGCGGTCCGAGGACGTTGTTGTCAGGTGGCGCGACCGCTCGCCGTGATCGTCGGCAACCGGACGATCGATGGATCAACCCCGAACACGTCCCGAATCCGCTCGGGCGTGAGCACCTCCGCCGGCGTCCCGTCGGCGACGATCCGGCCGGCATCGATCAGGACCAGCCGCGGAAAGAAGATCGACGCCAGCCCGAGATCGTGGAGGACCGCCAGCACCGTGGAGCCGTCACGGACGTTCAGGTCGACCAGCAGCTCCATCGTCCCGACCTGGTGCCGCAGGTCGAGGTGAACCGTCGGCTCGTCGAGGACGAGGACCGGCGTCGCCTGGGCCACGGCCAGCGCCAGCAGCACGAGCTGGCGTTCCCCGAGCGACAGCTCGCGGGCGTCGCGCCCGAGCAGGTGCCCGACCCCGACCCGCTCGATCGCCGCCGCGATGGCCGCCCGATCGGCCGGTCGCGCGCCACGAAACGGGTCCTCGTGGGGCAGCCGGCCGAGGGCAACGACCTCCTCGACCCGCGTCGCGAACGGCAGCGTCGCCTGCTGCGGGACGACGGCCAGCCGTCGCGCGACCGCGCCGCGGTCGAGTTGCTCGATCGGGATGCCGTCGAGCGATGCCCGTCCGGCGGCCGGGCGCACCAGTCCGGTGATGACCCGCAGGAGCGTCGACTTGCCGGCGCCGTTCGGCCCGATCAGCGCGACCCGCTCCCCCGCCGCGATGTCGAGATCGACGCCGCGGACGACGGCCCGACCCCGGTACTCGACGGTGACGTCGCGGAGCTCGATCACAGCTCGTACCCGGTTCGCGATCGGCGGAGGAGGAGCAGGAAGAACGGGGCACCGATCACCGCGGTCACGACACCGACCGGGATGTCGCCGAGGAGGCGGGCGGCGAGGTCAGCGTAGGCGAGGAGCGCCGCCCCGCCGAGCGCCGACAGCGGGAGGACGAGGCGGGCATTCGGGCCGACGATGAGCCGGACGACGTGCGGCACGACCAGCCCGACAAAGCCGATCAGCCCGCTCACGGTGACCGCGGCTGCGGTCACGAGGGAGGCGAGAGCGAGGAGGATGGCCCGCTCCCGCCGGACGTCGACGCCGAGATGGACGGCCGCCTCCTCGCCCAGGAGCAGCCCGTTGAGGGCCCTCGCCCGGACGAGGATCAGCGCCGAGCCGATCGCGACAAGCGGCACGGCGCCCGCGAGCTGGCTCCACGACGATGTGTCGAAGCCGCCGAGCAGGTACGAGAAGATCTGGCGCAGCGCGGCGCCCGACAGGTACATCGCCATGGCGAGCCCTGCGGCGAGGAGCGAGCCGACGGCATACCCGGTGAGGAGCAACGACGTCAAGCGGCGACAGGCCGCCGATCCGCGACAACCGGTAGACCGTGTAGACGGCAGCCAGCGCTCCGACGAACGCGAAGAGGTGAATCAGCCCGAAGCCGAGGAACGACAGGCGGATCGGGATGACGACGGCGATCGCCGCCCCGAGCGCCGCTCCCGACGCGGTGCCGAGCACGTACGGATCGGCGAGTGGGTTGCGAAGCAGGCCCTGGAACGTCGCCCCGGCGATCGCGAGCCCGACGCCGACGATCATCGCGGTCAGGACCCGCGGCAGTCGCAGGTCCCAGACGATCGTCTCGGTCGCTGCCGACCATGTCCCGTCGACCTGGATCCCGAACAGCCGCTCGGCGAGGATCCCGATCGTATCGGCGGGCGCGATCGGAACCGTGCCTAGCCCGACGCCGAGCATCAGCGCGACCACGAGCGCGACGATCCCGCCCGCGGCGAGCAGGATCGGGCGACGACGGGCGCGCCCGATCAAGGCGACCGTCGGCCGCCTTGCCGCGAGCGCGCCGTCGGTCGTCACGTCAGCCGGATCTCACTACGGACTCGGCGATGCCGCCGCTGATGCAGCGGGCGATGGCCCGCCAGGAATCTCCGCATCGGGATGGATCGCTGCCGCGAGCGCGTGGAGGCCGTCCACGAGCCGCGGGCCGGGGCGGGTGATGATGATGTCGTCGACCGGCCTGATCGCTCCCTCCTTGACGGCCGTCATGACGTTCCATCCGGGTCGCGCGGCCACGGCCTCGGCGGTCACGCCGTACGCGGCGTCGCCGAGGAGAATCACCTCCGGGTCCGCCGTCACGAGCGTCTCGAGCGGGATCTCGAAGTTCGTGGTGCTGCCGGTCGTGATCGGTTCGCCGCCGGCGAGCTCGATCATCGCGGCGAGGAACGAGTCGTCGGCCGCTGTATAGATCTCGCGCGTCGCGTCGAGCTCGTAGAAGACGCGCGGCTTCGGCAGGCCGCTCGTCGCCGCGCCGATCTGATCGAATGCGGCCTGCATCGACGCGGTCAGGTCCTTCGCCTCGGCGGCCTTCCCGACCGCGGCACCCGTCAGCTCGATGTCGGACTTGACGGTCTCGATATCCGGGGCGTAGACGACGAGGACCGGCACATCGAGGTCGCGCAGCTGGGCGATCTTGTCGGGTGGGTTGAAGCTGTTGCCGCCGGCGATGACGAGGTCCGGCTCGAGGTTGACGATCTTCTCGACGTCGACCTCGCCGAACTTCGCGACATCCGGGATGGAGGCCGCCTCGGGCGGGTAGACGCTGAAGTCCTCGACCTTGCCGACGATCCGGTCGCCGACACCGAGCGCGAAGAGCGTCTCGGTCGTCGCCGGGGTCAGCGACACGATCTTCGTCGGCTCCGCCGGGATCTCGACCTCCGTGCCTTCGTCATCGGTCAGGGTGATCGGGAACGCAGCAACGGACGGCGACGGCGATTGGTGTCGCGGTCGCCGGAGGCTGAATCGATCCGGTCGCGTCCGGCGGGATCGTCGGGGTTGCGCCCGCTGTCGAGCAGGCGCCGAGCGCCAGGACGATGACGGCGATCGAGACGATGAGGTGACTGCGCGGGCCGCGTCGGCGCGCGGATCGGGAAACGAACGAGGCGTCCAAGGGTCACTCCGGGGTTCTCGGGGACTGGGCGAAGGGTCCGAAGAATCGCAAGCCCCTCGCTTCGTGGTCGAAGGAGGGTGCTCGTCAGCCGGTCGGTCGCATGGTTGCCTGCCCTTTCTCTCGAAGGTGAGCATCAACCGCGGGGCCGGCGACCGGACTGACGCAGCTCCCTGGGGAGCGGCGATCACCGTAGCGGGACTGTGCCGGAGTTGCACCGGCTTCGCGACCACGCGGCGTCGTTCGATATCGCCGGAGGGTAGCACAGCCGCAGCGGGACCCCGCGTCGCCGGGCGAGCGCAGTAGGTCGCCGCAGGGGCGGTTCAGGGCAAGGCGCCGTCCGAGCACCGGAGCGAGCGCAGGACCTCAGGCCGAGGCTCGCAGGAGCGCGCCCACCTCAGGGTGCGTGAGCGAGGAGCGCAGGCGGCAACGCCGCCCTGGGCCGCCCATGCGGCGACCGGCGACGGTTCAGGCGGGAGCTGCGCTTTGGGCGGCGAAGATCGAGACCTGGGCTTCCTCGGGCAGCATGACGCCCATGATCTTCTGGAGTGTCAGGAGGTGGACGCACGAGGCCCAGGATTCGAAGTAATGGCAGGTGCAATGCCACTGGCCGGCGTCGAGACTGACATGGTGGGTGTCGTTGTCGCCACGGAACGTGAGCGAGAGCCGGTCGATCGTGATGCGATCGAGCTCACGTGCGTAGCAATTCGCCTTCTCGACCTTGCCGATCAGGGAACTGTGCATCGCGGCATACCTCCGTCGCCCCGTGATGGGCGTTCACGTGGCCGCGCCCGGTCGATGCACCAACCGACCGATGGAGCGGTCGTGTGCCCTCACGATACACCCGCCGACCTCTCCCGGTCACCCCCCGAATCGCCCACTCGGTGACCCGGACCTGCGGCCGGCCAGCGCTACGGCGCGGACGTTCCCTCGCGCCCGAAATCGTCCTCGAGGCGGACGACGTCGTCGAGCTCCGGCGTCGATACCTCGATGATCTCGCAGCGTTCCACGGCCTCGTATCGATGGATTCGACCGGTTGCGACTCGCCGGTGCTCACCAGCGCCGAGCTCCTCCGTGCGGACCGTGCCGCCGTCGTCTTCGAGGGTCAGGAGGAGCCGCCCGGAGAGGACGTAGATCGATTCGTCCTTGACCTCGTGTCGCTGGAGCGACAGGCGGCGCCCGGTCTCGATGACGAGGACCTTGCCGACGTAGCGATCGGTCTGAGCCCAGATGAGCTCGTGGCCCCAGGGCTTGGGCACTCGCCGCGCCGGGCTCCGCTCCGGGTCTGCGGCTCCCGTCATGAGCCGCGCACGAGACGCTCGCCTGCGGTCAGCATCGAGTCGCGCACGTCCTCGGAGGTCGCCTCGGTGTAGACACGAACGAGCGGCTCGGTGCCCGACGCGCGAACGAGCAGCCACGAGCCATCGTCGACGAAGAACTTGGTCCCGTCATTCGTGTCGAGCGATTGAGTCCTGGTCACCGGCTGGCCGGCGAGCTCTGTCGGGGCGCTGGCGGCGAGGTCGACGAGGAGCCGCCGCTTGACCTCGGCGTATTCGTCGCGCGGGACGTGGACGTCGATCCGGCGGTAGAAGGACGGCCCGGCGATCTCGTGGAAATGCTCGACCGCCCTCGAGAGCGGCCAGCGGCCGGCCGCCTTCTCCCGGAGGAAGAGGTCGAGCAGCAGCAGGTCGGCAAAGATCCCGTCCCGCTCCGGCAGGTGCATCCCGAAGCCGTAGCCCCCGGATTCCTCGGCGCCCATCATCGCGTCCGGTCTCGATCATCTTTGGCCCGATGAACTTGAACCCGACCGGCGTCTCGTGGGTCTCGATCCCGTATCGCTCTCCGAGGCGGGCCGCCGTCGCCGTGTTGTTGACGCTGACCACGACGGGCTCGCGCATGCCGCGATGCTCGGCGAGGTAGTACATCAGCAGGCCCGTGACCTGGAGCTGGTGGATGAACGTCCCCTTCTCGTCGGCAGCGCCGGCCCGGTCCGCGTCGCCGTCGAGCAGCAAGCCGAGGTCGTAGCCGCCGTTGGCGAGGATCCCGAGCGCCTCGTCGATGTGGGGCCGGATCGGCTCGGGATTGATGCCGCCGAAATATGGATTCCGCTCCTGGTGGATCTCCGTCACGCGGATCCTGCCGCCGGCAAGGAGTCGCGGGATCCAGCCGGCGCCGGCGCCGTACATCGGGTCGACGAGGATCGTGACGTCGCCGTCCTTGAGCGAATCGAGATCGACCGATCGGCGCAGGTAGGCCTCGTAGCCCGCGAACGGGTCGAACCGGTCGACGAGCCCGGCCGCCTCGCCGTCGGCGAATGGCCGTCGCTCGATCGCCGTCCCGCCGTTGCGCGCGATCTGCGCCTCGATGACGCCGAGGATCTCCGGCCCGGCAGCCGCTCCGGACGGCGCCTTGACCTTGAAGCCGTTGTCGGTCCAGGGGTTGTGGCTTGCGGTGATGACGATGCCGGCGGCGGCCCCGCGCTGGACGACCTCGTAGCTCGACATCTGGGTCGGTACCGCGTGCACCGCGAACGCGATCGGGATGTCGTGGGCCATCAGGACCTCGGCCGCCGCGGCGGCGAAGTGCTCGGAGGCGAACCGCCGGTCGTAGGCGATGACGACGCCCTTCGCCCCCTCGCCCCGATCGACGACGTAGCGGGCGACACCGTCGGCGCAGCGGCGGACGTTGTCGAACGTGAAGTCGTCGGCGACCTTTGCCCGCCAGCCGTCGGTCCCGAAGATGATCGTCGTCGGAGCGGGAGCCTGGGCGATGTTCGTCATGCCCGGTCCTCCTGCTGTTCGACCCGATCGAGAAGGGCGCGCACCTCCGTCTCCAGATGGCGGGCACCTGCGAGGTGAGCTGTAAGGCCGTCCGGTACCAGCGTACCCGCGGCGGGGCTCTCGACGGTCAGGCGGCCATCCGTCATCCAGACAAGGAGGTCTTCGGGGCCGACGTCGATCGTCTCGCCCGACTGGACGACGCGACCACTCGCCCCGCGACCGTCGCCGCCCGCGAGCGCGGTCAGGAGCGCGGACCAGCTTCCGAGATCGCTCCAGCCGACATCCATCGAGCCCATCACGACCCGGTGGTCCCCGGCGGCGCCCTCCATGACGGCGCGATCGATCGAGATCGGGTGGATCCGCTCGTAGGCGGCCGCGATGGCCAGCTCGGACGCCGCGGCCGGCTCGATCAGCATCATCAGCGGCGTGTACTTCTCGATCGCCGCCCGGATCGCGCCGCGCCGCCAGGCGAACATCCCCGCGTTCCACGCCACGCCGGGGGTGTTGATCAGCTCGCGCGCTCGTACCTCGGTCGGCTTCTCCTCGAACCCAAGGAGCGGGTAGGCCCGGACGCCGTCGACCTTCGTGCCGCGCATCGTGTCGGGACGGAGGTAGCCGTAGTCGGTCGATGGGAAGGTCGGGTGGATGCCGAGCGTGACGAGCGGATCCTCGATCTCGAAGACGCCCGTAGCCAGGCGCTCCGTCGCCACCGCAACGATCTCCCGGAATGCGTCCTCCTCCTCGATCGATTGATCGGCCGGCAGGACAAGCATGACCTCCTCGTCTGGCCGGTCGATCGCGGCCGTCGCGAGGGCGACCGCAGCGGCGGTGTTCTTTCCGGACGGTTCGACGATCAGCCGAACGTCGGGGACCTGGTCCCGGACGAGCTGACCGTAGCGACGATCGGTCACGCAGTAGATGTCGTCGTCACCGACGAGCGGCGCGATCCGGCTCACGGTCCGCTGGAGGAGCGACTCGTCGGCGAGGAGCGGGAGGAAGGGCTTGGGGCGCTCCGGCCGGCTGAGCGGCCAGAGCCGGGTCCCGCCACCGCCGGCGAGGATCACGACATACATGGGCGGCCATTCTAGTCGGGGAGTCGGGGCGCGCGGAGCGGCGGGAGCGCGGAACGGCCGCCTGCGATGCGCAGAAGCTCCGCGCCGCGTCCTTCGAGTTAGCCCGCCGAGACGGGCTCCGGCACGCGGACGCCGGCCTCGGATGCGAGCAGGGCGGCCTTGTCGGTCCGCTCCCACGGCAGGTCGAGATCCGGCCGGCCGAAATGGCCGTACGCGGCCGTCTGGCGGTAGATCGGCCGTCGAAGGTCGAGGGCGGAGATGATCGATGCCGGCCGCAGGTCGAAATTCCGCTCGACCAGCGCCTGGATGTCCGCATCCGGGAGCTTGCCCGTTCCGAATGTCTCGACGGACACGGAGATCGGCCGGGCGATGCCGATGCCGTACGCGAGCTCGATCTCGAACCGGTCCGCGATTCCGGCCGCGACGACGTTCTTCGCGACCCAGCGGGCAGCGTAGGCCGCGGACCGATCGACCTTGGTGGGGTCCTTGCCCGAGAATGCGCCGCCGCCGTGGCGGGCCATCCCGCCGTAGCTGTCGACGATGATCTTGCGGCCGGTCAGGCCCGAGTCGCCCATCGGTCCGCCGGTGACGAATCGGCCGGTCGGGTTGACGTGCATGATCGGATCGGCACCGCGGAGCTCGGACGGGATCGTCGGCAGGATGACCGTCTCGACGATGTCCTGGCGGAGCCGCTCGGCGCGGACATCCGGGTCATGCTGGGCGGAAACGACGACCGTGCGGACACGCTTCGCGACGCCGTTCTCGTACTCGATCGTGACCTGGGTCTTGCCGTCCGGGCGGAGATACGGGAGCTGGCCGGACTTGCGGACCTCGGCGAGGCGTCGGGCCATCCGGTGGGCGAGGGCGATCGGCAGCGGCATGAGCTCCGGGGTCTCGCGGCAGGCGAAGCCGAACATCATTCCCTGGTCGCCGGCGCCGAGCTCCGTTGCGGCCGCGTCCTCGCGGACCTCGAGCGCCGCGTCCACGCCCTGGGCGATGTCGGGGGACTGCTCGTGGACCGACACGATCGTGCCGCACGTCATGTAGTCGAAGCCGTATTCGGCCTTGGTGTAGCCGATGTCCCGGACCGTGTCGCGGACGACGGCCTGGAAGTCGACGTACGTCGTCGTCGAGATCTCCCCGAGGACGACGACGAGGCCGGTCGTGGTCGCCGTCTCGCAGGCGACGCGAGCGTTCGGGTCGTCCTTGATGATCGCGTCGAGGATGGCGTCCGAGACCTGGTCGCACATCTTGTCCGGGTGGCCTTCGGTCACCGATTCGGACGTGAAGAGATACTGGGCTGCTTCGACGATGCTGGTCATGCTGCTCCCTCTGAGGTTCCGGGCGGAGGGTACCACGGGTCCACCGAAAACCCGCCGTCCCCGGACGGGAGCGTTGCGACGTGACAACGGACGGTCCTTCCGACCGTTCACGGACCTTCGGGGGGTTTCCGACGCTTGACGCCCCGACGAGGATCGCTGGTATGGCAGTCATGACCTCGGGACCGACAGAGGAACTGCGCGCCCGGCCAGTCGCGAGCGCTCGACGTCGCCTCGGTCGCATCGCCGCCGCGATCTCGATCGTCGCGGCGATGCTCACGTGGGTCGGGGGCCCAGCCCTCGCCGCCGATCCCGCCAGGGCGTCGGGCGTCCCGAACCGGACCCAGCCCGCGACGCCGGTCGAGCGGACCCGAACGGTCGACCTGTCGCGAAACGCCGCCGCCGTCACCCAGTACACCTCGTACTGGTGTGTGCCCGCGGCCGTCCAGACGATGCTCAATCTCGCCACCGGACAGTCCGACCGACGCTACGCGACCCAGTCGCGGCTCTACACGGAGCTGCGTGCCGCGAACCTCTATCGCTACACGACCCGCGGCAACGACGTACGCGGTTGGGCCCGGGTCCTGACGGCCCATCTCCCGGCCGGGAAGGGCTATGCCGACGTCAGCTTCACGTCTCGAACGGCTGCCTACCTCAAGATCGTCAACGCCATGGATCGGACGCATCGGCCCGTCGGGATCGTCGTCGACAAGGGCAATCACGCCTGGACCGTCGTCGGCTTCAGTATCCGCGAGACACCGGGGGTCGCGAACTCCACGACCGTCCTCGGCTTCTACGTCGTCGGCCCGCTTGGCTCGCCGTCCGACCCGTGGCCGAAGAAGTACATGACCGTTGCCCAGCTCAATTCGCGGTTCACCCCCTATCACGAGTCACAGCGGTCGGTCGTGTGGGAGGGGCTGTACGTCATCGTCGCTCCTCTCTCGACGATCGGCAGCGTGGTGCCGACGAGGTAGTCGCCGGGCGGCGCTAGACTCGGCGTCGTGGCCATCCGCGAGTCCGCCTCGCTTGATCCCGGACCGCTCGACGCGGCGGATCCCCTCGCCCCGTTTCGCGAACGATTCGTCGTCGCTGACCCGGCGATCGTGTACCTCGACGGCAACTCGCTGGGTCGACTGCCTGCGGCGACCGCGGCGAGGCTCAGCGCGGTAGTCCTGGAGGAGTGGGGCGGCGAGCTGATCCGCGGCTGGGACCACTGGTTGGACGAGCCGCTCCGAGTCGGCGATCGATTGGCGGAGACCGTCCTCGGCGCCCAGCCGGGCGAGGTTGTCGTCAGCGACTCGACGTCGGTGAACTTCTACAAGCTGGCGCTCGCCGCGCTCAAGGCCCGGCCGGGACGTCGCGTTGTCGTGACCGACCGGCCGAACTTCCCGACCGACCGCTACGTGCTGGAGGGCCTCGCCCGCGATCGCGATCTCGAGATCGCCTGGATCGACCCGGATCCGGTCGACGGGCCACAGGCCGCCGAGATCGCCGAGGTCGTGGCCGCACATCCGGGCGACGTCGCGCTCGTCACGCTCAGCCACGTCAACTACCGGTCGGCCGCGATCGCCGACATGCCTGCGATCGTGGCCATCGCCCACGAGGCCGGCGCGCTCAGCCTCTGGGATCTCAGCCACTCCGCGGGCTCGATCGAGGTCGACCTCGAGCGTGCCGGCGCCGACCTGGCCGTCGGCTGCACGTACAAGTACCTCAACGGCGGCCCGGGCGCGCCCGCCTGGCTCTATGTCCGGGGCTCGCTCCAGGATGAGCTGCGAAACCCGATTCAGGGATGGTTCGGCCAGCGCGACCAGTTCGCCATGAGCCAGGGCTACGATCCCGAACCGGGGATCCGGGGGTGGCTCGTCGGAACGCCCGGGATCATCGGCCTCGCGGCCGTCGACGAAGGCGTCCGACTCGTCGCCGAGGCGGGCATCGGCCGGATCCGGGCGAAGGGCATCGCCCTCACCGGGTATGCGATCGAGCTGTTCGACGCGAGGCTGGCCGGACTGGGCTTCACACTCGGCAGCCCGCGGGATCCAGCCCGTCGAGGAGCCCACGTCGCGATCAGGCACGGAGACGCGCCCCGCCTGACCGCCGAGCTGATCCGCTCAGGCATCATCCCCGACTTCCGCGCGCCGGACTCGATTCGGCTGGGGCTGTCGCCGCTGACGACGAGCTTCGGGGACGTGGCGAGCGGGATCGGCCGCCTTGCCGACCTGGCCGGCGGCTAGCGATGCCCGACTAGGACTCCATCCGCAGCTCTTCGAGGTCGAGGTCGCGCTCGATCCGGCGGAAGGCATCGTCGCCGAGGCCGCCGGTCTCGCGAAGGCGGAGGATCGCTTCCCGTTCGGCGTCGATGACGGCGGATCGGATGAGCCGGTGCTCGAGCAGCTCCTGCTCGCTCTCGTCGGCGGCGCCGCCGCCCTGATGCTGCTCGATGTCGCTCGCGCGGTGGCTGTACTGGGCCCGGAGCGCGTCGATCAACTCCATGTGGCCGGGCCACTCTCCGGCCAGTTCCTCGATCCGCGTGGCCGCAGCCTCCGCAGCGGTCTGGCGGGCGTGCAGCTCCTCGCTGGCGTCGCTGGCGTCGGCCGTGATGCCCAACGCTCGCACGATCAGCGGCAGCGTCAGGCCCTGGCCGACGAGCGTGGCGAGAATCACCGAGAACGTGAGGAAGATCAGCAGGTCACGCTCCGGAAACGGCTCGCCGTTGAGGAGCGTGTGCGGAATCGCGAGCGCGGCGGCCAGCGACACCACGCCGCGCATGCCCGCCCACGAAACGAGGAACACGTTGCTAACGGCGGGCCGCGGCTCTCGGCTCCGGATTCCCGCGCTGAGGCGACGCGGCACGTACGTGCCGGGGAACACCCAGACGATCCGGACGACGATCACGGTCAGGGAGATCGCCGCCGCCAGCCCGATGAGCTCAGCCGGTGATCGCCCGAGGCCCTCCAGCACGCTCGGCAGCTGGACGCCGATGAGGATGAAGACCGTCCCGTTGATGATGAAGAGGAGGACCTGCCAGGCCGCCGTCCCGGCGACGCGGACGGACGAGCTCATCGAGCGAGGGGCGTGCCGGCCGACGTAGATGCCCGCGGCGACCGTTGCCAGCACACCCGACAGGCCGAACCGCTCGGCCGGCAGGTACGCGGCGACGGGGAAGAGGAACGTGAGCACGACCGAGAAGACGGGGTCGTCGATGCGCCGGAGGATGGCGGCTGCGATCATCCCGATGAGGAGCCCGAGCGCCACTCCGCCGACCGCGACGAGGACGAACGTGATCCCCGCCTGGGCGATCGAGAAGACGCCGGTCAGCGCCGCGGCGATCGCGAAGCGGTAGGCGACGAGGGCGGTGGCGTCGTTGACGAGGCTCTCGCCCTCGAGGATCGTGACGACCCGGCGCGGGGCGCCGAGCCGCTGGAAGATCGCCGTCGCGGCGACCGCATCGGGCGGCGCGACGATGGCGCCGAGCGCGAACGCGGCGGGCCAGCCGAGTTCCGGGATCAGCGCCTGGGCCACGACTGCCACGACCGCCGTCGTCATGAGGACGAGTCCGATCGAGAGGAGACCGATCGGCCGGAGGTTCGCCTTGAAGTCGCGGATCGAGGTGAAGTAGCCGGCGGCGAACAGGATCGGCGGCAGGAACAGCAGGAAGACGATCTCCGGCTCGAGCTCGATCGCGGGCAGGCCCGGCACGAAGCCGAGGGCGAGGCCGCCGAGGACAAGCAGGATCGGGTACGGGATGCCGATCCGGCGGGCGGCGATCGCGAGGGCGGTCGCTGCGAGGAGCAGGATCAGGACCGTCTCGATCGCGCCGAACGGGGCGGGTGCCAGGGCGGCTTCCGCGTCCACTACGGCTCTCATCGGGGTACGCCAGATGCGGAGACGCCCTGGCGGCTACGTCCCGTGCTTCCAGGAGGAGACGTACTCCAGCTGCTCCGGCGTCATCGGGTCGAGCGTGATCCCGAGGGCAGCCAGCTTGAGGCGCGCGACCTCGGCATCGATCGCCTCCGGGACCACGTAGACCTGCGGCGTGAGCTCCGCGTGGTGCAGCGCGACGTACTCCGCCGACAGCGCCTGGTTGGCGAAGCTCATGTCCATGACCGCAGCCGGATGGCCCTCCGCGGCCCCGAGATTGACGAGCCGGCCCTCCGCGATCAGGTTGACCCGCTTCCCGCCGACGTCGAACTCCTGGACGTTCTCGCGCACCTCGCGGATGTGTCCTTCGGCCATCTCCCGGAGCGCGGCCAGGTCGAGCTCGGCATCGAAGTGGCCGCTGTTTGCCATGATCGCTCCGTCGCGCATCGCGGCGAAGTGCTCGCGACGGAAGACGTTGACGTTGCCGGTGGCAGTCACGAACAACTCGCCCCACGCGGCGGCGTCGCCCGCTGTCATCACCTGGAAACCGTCCATCAGCGCCTCGAGGGCGCGGACCGGATCGACCTCGATGATCGTGACGTGGGCACCCATGCCGCTCATCCTCGAGGCGATCCCCTTCCCCACCCAGCCGTAGCCGGCGATCGCGACCCTGCGGCCGGCGAGGAGGACGTTCGTCGCTCGGAGGATGCCGTCGACGGTGGACTGGCCGGTGCCATAGCGATTGTCGAACAGGTGCTTCGTCTGGGCCTCGTTGACGGCCACGACCGGGAACCCGAGGGCGCCATCGGCGGCCATGGCCTTCAGCCGGATCACGCCGGTGGTCGTCTCCTCGGTCCCGGCGAGGACCTCGCGGACCTGGTCGGGTCGCTCGCTGTGGAGGAGCGAGACGAGATCGCAGCCGTCGTCCATCGTGATCTGGGGGCGCGTATCGGCGACCTGGTTGAGATGGGCGTAGTAGGTGTCGCGGTCCTCGCCGCGCCGGGCGAACGTCGCGATGCCGTACTCCGCGACGAGCGCGGCCGCGACGTCGTCCTTCGTGGAGAGTGGGTTCGACGCCGCGAGATAGACCTCGGCGCCACCGGCGGCGAGCGTCCGCATGAGGTTTGCAGTCTCGGTCGTGACGTGGAGGCACGCCCCGATCCGCAGCCCTTCGAGCGGCCTCTCGCGTTCGAAACGATCCCTGATGAGCCGCAGGACGGGCATCTCGCGCTCCGCCCATTCGATTCGTCGGACCCCCTCCGCCGCGAGGCCAAGGTCTATGACGTCGTGGGCGGGCAGCGCCTTGGTTGCATCGGTCGTCATCGAAGGTCGTTCTCCCTGCGGTTGAAGAGGCGCCGGAACGGCGCCGCGAGATCCGGCCACGGTGATCCGAGCCGGTGGATGAGCCGTTCCTCGAACCGGACGTGCTCGATGTAGCCGAGCCGCCGGTAGGCCTGGAGGGCCGGCGGATTGTCGGAGCGGACGTTGAGCGCGACCTGGTCGCAGGTCCGCAGCAGCTCGGCGGTCACGGCGCCGGTCACCGCGGTGGCGTAGCCGCGGCCACGATAGTCGATATGGGTCAGGACGTTGCCGACCACGGCCAGCCGGGCCTGCGGGCTGATGACGTGCGTTCCGGCGGCAGACACGAGCCTCCCTCCGACGCGGATGCCGAAGTAGACGCCCTCGGCGATGGACGACGACGGGAGCCACGACGCGAAACCGAGTTGATAGAGCCGGTTGAGCTCGCCGATCTCGATGGGCAGCAGCCGCCGGACGTCCGCCGGGTACGGCCGGAAGCGTGACCGATCGACCCACATCCGGACCATCGGCGGGCCCTGATCGATCCGGTACTGGGTCGCTACAGCGGGCAGGCTCTCGGTCAGAGCTGCGACGTATGCCGTCCGGGGGCGGATGACGTCTCGGAGGATGGCCTCGATCCCGTCCTCGCGGCCCATGACGAACATCGGCTGGGGCGTCATGCCGGAGTACTCGAGGGCGATCGAGATGACCGCGTCGCCGTCGAAGGCGGCGGCCCAGCGCGTCCGCGAGAACTCGCGATCCTCGAGGTCGCAGAGTGCGTAAGCCGCAAACAGTCGGTTGCTCTCGAGGAAGTCGCGGAGGATCGCGCGGTCCTTGGTCGTCTGGACCGTGATGGCCCCCTGAGTGCGCCGACCCGGGATCGCGACGCTTGCCATCAGGCGCCCTCTCCGCCGAAGGGCGGCTGGCGGAGGCCGCCACCGGTGATGTACGAGGTGACCAATTCGGCCGGGGTCACGTCGTGGGCCGGACTCCGCACTTCGGTACCGCTCGGCGCGAGCAGGACGTCGCCGAACCGATCGAGCTCGCCGTCCGGTCGCGACGTGATCGTCATCGACGATCCGTCGGGCGTTGCCGCGTCCATCGTGCTCAGCGGCGCGCAGACGAAGACCGGCACGCCGTGGCGCGCGGCCGCGGCGGCGATCGGGTACGTCCCGATCGTCGCGGCGACGTCGCCATTGGCGGCGACCCGGTCGGCGGGCACGAGGACGGCATCGACGTCCCCGGAGGCGACGAGCGACGGCGCGGCGGCGTCGGCGACGAGCAGATGCGGGACGCCCGCAGCGGCCAGCTCCCAGCAACTGATCCGCGAGCCGGTGAACCCATGCCTGGCCTCCGGGACGATGACCCGGACCTGGCTCTCGGCGTGGTGGGCGGCGATCGCGATCGCAAGGGCCGTTCCGCACTGGCCGCCGGCGAGGGTCCCTGACACGCCGTGGACGAGGAGCCGGAGGGGCTTCTCCGCGTCGCGCGGCAGTTCCTTCACGGCGGCCAGACCCGCGTCGACCAGCCGGCCATGGTCGTCCGTCGCGTCGGCGATGATCCGGTCCGCCTCGGCACGCATCGCGTCGGCGATCGCTCCACCGTCCTCATCCAGCTCGCCGATGTCCCCGTACGCGGCCATCACCCGCTCGAGAGCCCAGCCGAGGCTTGCGTGAGTTGGGGACACGTTGCGGACCGCGTTGGCCGAACCCCGGAGCGTGGCTCGTCGTGCATATGGGCGGGTCCCGCGGACGCGCTCGGCCGTGAACGCCATCCCGATCGCCGACGCCTGTCCCATCGCCGGCCCGCCCAGGACGATGCTGTTCCGGATCGCCCAGACCACCTCCGCGGCCGACACGGCGGCATGCTCGACGACCGAGCGCGGAAGGGCGCGTTGGTCGACGAACCAGATCGTTCCGCCGTCCACTCGGAAGGAGGTCCGGAACCGGGGGCCGGCCCCTGCGGCCTCATCGCCCGCCGCCGCCTCGTCGAGCGCCTCCCGCGTCGGATCGAGGATCGCGCTGGCCAGCTCGGCCGAGGTCCGCTGAAGCGCCTGGGCAGCGCCCACCATCGTCGCCGCCGTGTTCGCCAGGTCCCCCGCGAACTGACGGAAGAAACGCCGGCGGCCAAGGTCGGCGCCACCGTCGATCGCGCCTGTGCCGGCGGGCGCGGGCGCGGCAGGCGTCCCGGCAGGCAAATCCTGGCCGTCGCCCGGGTCTGCCGCGTCGGTCGTGTCGAATCTGGTGGTCGGATCGGCCAATGGCTGGGCCTCGGGGGCGGTCGGCTTGGCCGACACGCGGCTCAGGATGGTCAGTATTTGATGACGCTGGTGACGCGCCGACCCTCGAGGCGGTCACGACCCTTGAGGAACTCGAGCTCGACGAGGAACGCGAGCCCGACAACGTCGGCCTTGAGGCGCTCGACCAGCTCGATCGTGCCCTTCACGGTTCCGCCGGTCGCGAGGAGATCGTCGACGATGAGAACCTTCTCGCCGGGCTCGATGGCGTCACGATGGATCTCGAGCGTGTTCGAACCGTATTCGAGAGCGTATTCGACAGTGATCGTCTCGGCCGGCAGCTTGCCCAGCTTGCGGACGGGGACGAGCCCGGCACCCAGCAGGTAGGCCATCGGCGAGCTGAAGATGAAGCCGCGTGACTCCATCCCGACGACGATGTCGATCTTCTCGCTCGCATAGGGCTCGAGCATCAGATCGATCGCCTCCTTGAAGGCGTTGCCGTCCTTGAGCAGCGTAGTGATGTCGTAGAAGAGGATGCCCGGCTTCGGAAAGTCCGGGATCTCTCGGATTCGATGGCGCAGCTCCTCGGCTGACATCGGTCTGTGGACCCTCCACCTGCGTCGATCCACAGCCGCCGAGCGAGCGTTGGGCGCACCGCCTCGCCGGCCGGGCGCACAGTCTACCGCGTCGGGTCCGTTCGCTGGCCGCTCGCGTGGGTAGCCTCGTGCGTCACGGCAACCTGGGCCACGATCTCGTTCGCAGCACCGGGAGCTGTTATGGCCATCGGCTGCCGCGCCGTCAGGCGGCCGGCGAGGACCGCTCCGATTCCGGCAACGATGACGCCCAGGCCGAACGCCCCGGCGAGGCCGACCCAGGCCTCCGCTCCCTGGCGATGGCCGAAGGCGATGAAGGCCCCGCCGGCGCCGGCCCCGAGCGCGGTCCCGAGCACGTCCGACAGCTGAAGGCCGGCCGTTGCCGCTCCCTGGCTCTCGGGCGGTGCCTCGCGAAGCACGGTCAGCGACAACGGTGCGTACGCGAGGCCCATCCCGAGGCCGGCTACGGCCCAGGCGAGAACGCCCACCGGAATCGGCACCGCCGGCGAAAGGATCGCGATGAACCCGAGCACTCCGAATGCAACGACGACGAAGCCTGTCCGGATGAATGGCCTGGCGCCGTAGCGCGCGATCCATCGTGCCTGCGTCCACGCGCCTGCCGTCCAGCTCAAGGTTGCGGCGGTCAGGGCCAGGCCTGCCACCGTCGCGCTCGTTCCGCGCCAGCCCTGGAGGGCCAAGGGCACGTAGACGTCGGCCGTGAAGAACGCGAACGTCAGCAGTCCCCGCAGCAGGACCGCGACGGGCAGTCCACGGGCCGCCCGGAGCGTGCCGGGCGGTGTCAGCTGTCGGAAGGCGAGACCCGTGATCAGGCCGCCGGCTACGACGAGCGGCAGGCCGGCCGTCAGGGTGGCATCGGTCAGGCCGGCGACGAGCATGCCCGCGCCGGCGGCGAGCACCAGCGCGAGCGGCAGCCGTCGGCGGGCCTGGTTCGCCACCGCGCTCTCGCCGGCCGCGCCCGCGCCCGCCGGACCGACCGCTCTGACGGCCGGCACGGTCATCAGCGCCGCCACCGCGATCAGCGGCAACAGGCCGAGGAAGACGAGACGCCAATGGAACGTGTCGGCGACGAGCCCCGCGAGGGCCGGGCCGAACAAGCCGGGCAGCACCCAGGCGGTCGACAGCGTCGCGAACATTCGCGGCCTGAGCGCCTCGGGCAGGGCCCGTCCGATTGAGACGTAGGCGACGGCCGGGATCGCGCCCGAGCCGAGCCCCTGGACGAGCCGGGCCGCGACGAGGACCTCCATCGATGGCGCCAGGCCGCCAACGAGCAGCCCGACCGAGAAGAGGGCGAGCCCAAGCGCGAACGCCCGGACGAGGCTGCCGCGGTCGATGAGCAACCCGGCAACGACGATGCCGATGAGATTGCCGAGGAAGAACGCGGAAAAGACCCAGCCGTACAGCTCGCTGTTGCCGCCCGCCAGGTCGCGATCGACGATCGGCATGATGTTCGAGACGGCGAGCGCCTCGGACGCGACGAGCGTGACGGTGAGGACGAGGCCGATCGTCAGGCCGCGCCGGCCGGGCGACCATAGTCCACCGGTGTCGGAGGGCCTGGGCATTGCGCAAGAATGCCGGGTTCGACGTGGATCCGCCGAGGCGGCCGCCTGGCTTCGCCCCGACGGCTGCGCTGGTTCTAGCTGACTTCGGCGAGCCGCTGGCCGATGATGGCGAGCGCCCGGGCCGCAGCCTCGTAATCCTCCGGCGGGACGGCGAGGACCTGGGGCTCGTCATGAGGCTGGACCGGGACGACGACCAACGTCGCGGGACGGCCCTGCTCGATGTCGAACTGGATCCGCCGAATGCGAATGAACGGGACGTTGAGGGCGAGCCGGTCGTTGTACGCCACGAGCAGGCGCCGATCCGTTACCGCGAGGACGGCGTCTCGGGCACCCGCTCGCGCCTGAACCGATTCCTCCGGGTCGAGTGCCGCGAGGACGACTGCCTCGCCTACTCTTCGCTCGTCGCCTGGCATGCCACCCTCCATACAGAACCGTTCCCCCCCGGACGCTACCTCGACATCGCTCTCGAATTCGCCAATGGGCCCTCCCGGCCGATATTGCGAAACTATCTCAGCCGGCGCGCCGTTGGTGCGTTGGTGCACCGCCAACCCGTCGGGAGGTACTACCCCGAAAGTACCAGGGATGGCATCATGCGCGGAACGACGGTGGAGCGACGACGTTCGGTCTGAATCCTGGCCGCCCGTGACCGAACAGAGCTACTGGCGAACCCGACCCGTCATCGCGTGAGGTGGTCGCGGTGATGGCTGGAGCTGGACGGCTGAGTGGACGGGGATCCGTCGCGGTGACGGCGGCCGCGGCCGCGAATATCCCGGAGTCTGACTCATCAACCGGGCCGATCCTCCGCTTCCGGCTCGCGACGTTGCTGGCCGCGCAGCTGTTCGACTTCGGCACCTTCACGCTCATGGTGGGCCGGCACGGAATTGCCGCCGAGTTGAACCCGATCGTCGCCCAGGGGTTCGAGATTTACGGGCTTCCGGTCCTGATTCTCACGAAGCTCGCCCTGGTCGTCCTCCTCGCATCGATCGTCGTGCTCCTCACCCGCGACGGACCATCGCGACGGGCGGTCCCGGGGCTCGCAGCGTTCGTCACGATCTGCGCGGTCATTGGAGGCCTGGTCGGCGGCATCTCGAACGTGCTCGCCGGCTGAGGCGCAGGTCACCGGCGTTCGCGGGTCGCGATTCCCGCTCCTGGCTCTCCGTTCCCAGATTCCCGTCCTGCGGGTATTAGGCGCCCGAATAGGCTCTGCGTGGCGCGAGAGGCGCGTTCCGTTAACTGCCGAAGGCTAATCCGAGCGTTGACTCGCCCGATTCTGAGCGGAAACCCCGCGTAATACCCGCACCACGGGAATCTGGCGCCGGCAGGCGCGAGGTCAACGACGGGCGTGTGCCGCGTTCTCCTCGTACCGAATCTTGACGATCCTCGTCACCAGGCTCGAGCGGGATCGGCTTGCCCGCCGGAAAGCGGATCGTCCCACTCCCCGCCAGATAGGGCGTCAGTTCCTCCCCGAGAGCCTCCGTGACCGCCTCGCTCGCGGGGAAGAGGCTGAAGTGGTTCTTGTAGGCGTCGTAGGACACGAGGAACTGACCGCCGTGACTCCGCAGCGCCGGCATCTTGTACGCGATCGTCTCGGTGGCCTCGGGCGCGCCGGCGTTGATCGCCCGCCGAAGATCTTCCATGACGGCTCGCCGCTCGTCAGGCAGGGCGGCCATGTAGTCGTCGACCGTGGTCGGTTCGGCCATGCCTGCTCCTTCCGTGGGTGAAGGCTTCAAGCATCATCCCACAGGCGCCTCAGCCGCCGATGATGCAAATGTGAATCGCACCGTCGTCGCCCGCGGCGCCGCCGAATTGGTTCTCGATCACGTCTCCCTCGCGGGCGATGACCGAGCCGAAGCGGTCGACGAGCTCGGCCCGTCCGTCGACCCGCCAGGCCGCCCACCCGGTCGGCCACACGACCTGGACCAGCTCGTCCGTTTCCACCGACAGGACGATCAGGTCATCGCCGGAACTCGCGACGCGAACCGGCGCGAGGAGTGCCGCAGGGCAGCCGAAGTTGGGCACCAGATGCGGAGCCGCGGTGTCGATATGCAAGCGGGTCGCGCCTTCCGGGAGCGCCGGACCGGGCCAGAGGGGACTTAGCCTCAGCCCTGCCGCGACAAGCAGGAGGAGGAACCCACCTGCCACAGCCACAACCACTCGCCTTCGACGGAACACGACGGGATTCTGGTCTGACGCTGCCTCGGGCGCTGGGAACCGGTTGGGGCGGGCAGTTGTATGGTCGGGGAAGGGAAATCGATCGTTCGCGTTGTGAGTCTGTTCGTGAGGATGTCGACGGCGCTCCTGGTTCTGGGCATTGCTCTGGCAGCTTGCTCACCTGCCGCGCCTGCAAGCCCTACCGCAGCCACGACTCCCCCGGCCTCATCGGTCGTCGCGACCAGTCCGGCTTCGGGCCTGACCTCGCCAGTAGCGAAGGCCGACGCAGGGGCGTGTCCTGTGACGAAGCCTGGCGAGGCTCCGTCAGAGATCGGGGAGCGGCTATTCGGTTCCGCCAGCGCCTTCGGAAACAGCGAACTATGGGTCGGAGGGCTGGGTGCTGATGGCGTGATCGCCGCCGATTCTCGATTCGTCGAGAGCGACGGCTCGATCGGGTGGAAGTTCGGTTGGTGGCGGGTCGTACCTGGCACGCTGACAATCACGGGCCGGCGCCTTGACGCTCCCGCGCCGCCGCTACGCGCGGCGGTCCCCGACGGTTACGGCCAACAGGGGTTCCAGGCGAGCGGTGTCTACTTCTCGACCGAGGGCTGTTGGGAGGTCTCGGGCACTGTCGGCAGCTCGGAGCTGACGTTTGTGACGTTCGTACTTCGGACCTGACGACCGAGCCCAGCAAATGCGGTCGCGACCTCGGTAGTGTTCACTTGCGTGCCCGGGCACGGCTCATTCGACAGGCGGATCCCAGACGGTGGCATCAACGACGGCCTTATGGAGGCCCTGGCTCCAGGGTGCACCGTGGTCGTAGTCGCCGAAGGCTGACCATTCGCGGTTGAGCCTGCCGAACTCAGACGACGGATCCTTCGCGGCCGCTGCAAGTCGATCCATTGCGGCGTAGCTGTCCAGCTCGACGAATGTCCGGTAACCGCCCGACTGCTTGTCGGTCGAGAACACTGTCGCGAACGTCCCGATATAGCGAATGCCTTCCGGATGCGCCTTGGCGAGCTTCTCCTCGTTCTCCAGCATCCACTGCTGGTGAGCCTCTTCCTGACCGACCTTCACACTGAATCCGAATTCCTGGATGAAGCGCATGTCAATGCCTCCTCTCCAACGTGGACGATGCGTGACCGGACCGCGATCGAGACGTGAGTCAGCGTGAGCTCAGGCGGTCGGCGGCTTGTAGGCCTTGCGCGCGGCCGCGGCCTGCTGGACGATCGCCGCCTGCTCGTCGCGGTCGAAGATCTGATGCGTCTCGATACCCCCGACGGCGCCAGTGGCACCGACCGCCGCGGCCAACGCAGCGGCAGCCACGCCATCCGGCAGGTTCGCGATGAGGAAGCCGTCGTGCTTCCCCTGCATCCAATAGAAGGCCTCCTGCGTGCCTCCCAGCGATTCGACGAGCGCCTTTGCCGCCGGCGGACCGGTCGCTCGGACGATCGATCATCGCCGTCGCGGACTCGGCTGTGTACGAGAAGAACGTGATGAACCTGGGCATGCGGAAACCTCCTCGTGGGCGCGCCGCCGAACTGGGACGCTGCGGAATGGTGGGAGGCCGTAACCTCCTGTGCCCCTTCCCTGATCGCCAAGAGTATGCGCGCTTCTCAGGTCAGGGGGTCGTGCCGTCCGCGTCGATGAACCTGTCCTGCGCAGCGTCGTAGACCCGAAGCGTCGCCTCGTGGAGGCCGTACACCCAGGCGTGGAGTCGCATTTGCCCCGCTGCGACCGAGGCAGCAATGGAGGGGAAGGTCATGAGGTTCGCGATCCCGTCCAGGACGTTTTCCTCGACCGCTCGCCGAAACTGAACGCGGGGATCAGGGTCGAGTGCCCGAGCCCGCGCGACGGACGGCAGCAAGCCGTGGAGCCAGCCGGCGAGTTCGGAGTCGGGCTCGTTGGGCAGCAGACCGTCAAATGCCACCCTGACCCCGCCACACTCGTCGTGGCCGCAGACGATGATCTCGCGCACCCCCAGCTGTCCGACGGCATACTCGATCGCCGCTGCGATGCTCCGATCTGGGTCGCCATGACCTGGGACATGGTTCGCCACATTGCGGACGACGAACAGCTCGCCGGGCGCAGCATCGGTCAGCAGCTCCGGGAATTACCCGGGAGTCGGAGCATCCGATGAATAGGGCCGACGGGTGCTGCCCCTCCTGGGCCAACCGCGCGAGGAACTCGCGTTCCGCAGTTGCATATTCCGCCCGAAAGCGGCCATGACCGGCAAGAAGCTCCTCGACCATCGCGGGCCATCGTAGCGGCCGCCTGTCCTGCAGACGACACGGTGGTCGCTCGGGGGTTACTCCGTGTCGTCGGGATTTGCGGCCTCGAGCGCCTTCAACAATCGATCGAGCATTGCCCGGCGCTGCTCGGCCTGGGCGACCTCGTCGGTCATCGACTCGCGCGCCGAGTCGCTGCCGTAGCCGAACGACAACCGGTCTCCACGGCGCCGGCCCTTCGACAGCTCGCTGGCGCGGGCGGCGAGGAGTGCTCCCTCGAGAGCCGCCAGCTCCTCGTCCGACTCGATCAGGACCTCGAGCTTCAAAACGCGTCGGCCGTTGTCGATACTCACAGCGTCGCTTCCGCCGGCTCCCCTGCCGACAGCCGCGCCACGACCGCCTGCGTCAGCCCCCAGGCGCGCGACGGGTCTCGCGGCAGGCGGATTCGGACCTGGTTCGACGCGAACGACACGTCGGACGGCTTCACGCCGGGCAGTCCCCCACCGGCAAGAAGCCGCATCGCGGTTGCGCGGGTCATGCCCTCGCCGAACCGGACGACGAGCTGGCCCTCCTCGCGCGACATCGATGCAACACCGGCGGCTTCAGCCGTCAGCCGCAGCTCGGCGACCTCGACCAGTCGCACGACCGGCGCCGGCATCGGTCCGAACCGGTCGGTGACCTCCTGGCGGAACGCCGCGAGATCGCCGGCCGATCGGGCGCGGGCGAGCCGACGGTAGAGCTCCAGCTTCTGTGCCTCCTCGGGGACGTAGGAGTCCGGCAGATGGGCCTCGACCGGCAGGTCGACGACGGCCTGCGGCTTCTCGACCCGCGGCGGCCGATCCTCGCGCCGCGCCTTGCGCTCCTCGACCGCCTCCGCCAGCAGCCGCGAGTAGAGATCGAACCCGACCGCGGCCATGTGCCCCGACTGCTCGCCGCCGAGGATGTTCCCGGCGCCGCGGATCTCGAGGTCGGCCAGCGCGATCTGGAACCCGGCACCCAGCTCCGACGCGTTGAAGATCGCCTGGAGGCGCTTCCGGGCCTCTTCGCTCATCCGCTCGCGCCGCCGGTAGAGCAGGTACGCGTAAGCCCGCCGCGACGACCGCCCGACACGACCCCGGAGCTGGTAGAGCTGGGCCAGCCCCAGCGTGTCCGCCCGGTCGATGATGATCGTGTTCGCGTTCGGGATGTCGAGCCCGGACTCGATGATCGTCGTGCAGACGAGCACGTCGGCCTCGCCGCCGGCGAACGTGATCATCACCTTCTCGAGCGCGCCCTCCGGCATCTGACCGTGACCGACGACGAATCGCGCGCCCGGCAGCAGCCTGCGCAACTGCTCGGTCTGGGCCTCGATCGTCTCGACCCGGTTGTGGACGAAGAAGACCTGTCCGCCGCGATCGAGCTCGCGGAGGATCGCGTCGCGGACGAGCCCGGCCGATGCCTCGGCGACCCGCGTCTGGATCGGCAGCCGGTCCTCGGGCGGCGTCTCGATGACCGACATGTCGCGGACGCCCGCCAGGGCGAGGTTGAGCGTCCGCGGGATCGGGGTGGCCGACAACGTGAGCACGTCCACCTCGCGTCTGAGCTGCTTCAACCGCTCCTTCGCAGCGACCCCGAAGCGCTGCTCCTCGTCGACGACGACGAGGCCGAGGTCGCGGAACTTCACGTCCTTCGACAGCAGCCGATGCGTTCCGATGACGAGATCGACCGACCCGTCCTCGAGCCCGGCGAGCGTCCGTTTCTGCTCGGCCGGCGCGACGAACCGCGACAGGAGGCGGACCTGCATCGGGAACGTCGCGAATCGCTGCGAGAACGTCTGGTGATGCTGGGCCGCGAGGACCGTCGTCGGGACGAGGACGGCGACCTGGCGGCCATCCTGGATCGCCTTGAACGCCGCCCGCAGCGCGACCTCCGTCTTGCCGTAGCCGACGTCGCCGACGACGAGCCGGTCCATCGGCCGGCCGACCTCCATGTCGGCCTTCACCTCGACCGACGCCCGGAGCTGGTCTGGCGTCTCTTCGTATGGGAACGACGCCTCCATCTCGGCCTGCCAGGGCGTGTCGGCGCTGAACGCGTGGCCGGGGACACGCGACCGCGACGCGTAGAGCTCGAGGAGCTCGTCTGCGAGATCCGTCACGGCCTTCGCGACGCGCTGCTTCGTGCGCAGCCACTCCGTGCCACCCAGCTTGGACAGGTGCGGTCGCTCCGCGCCGCTGTAGCGCGAGATCCGGGTGATCTGCTCGACCGGGACGAAGATCTTGTCGGTGCCGGCGAAGCTCAGCTCGAGGTAGTCGCGGTCCTCGCCCTCGCCGCCGCGCCGCAGCATTCGCTCATAGCGCGCGACGCCGTGGTCGATGTGGACGACGAGGTCGCCCGGCGTCAGGCGCTCGAGGATGTCGCGCGGGACGACCCGCCGCATCGCCTTGGGCCGGCGGACGCGGACGGTCCCGAACAACTCGCGGTCCGTGACGAACGCCAGACCGTCCGGGCCACCCTCGAAGCCACCGTTGAGGCTGCGCTCGACGAGCGTGATCGCCCCACGTGGCGGAGCCTCGGGTGCCTGGACGACGGCAGCCGGGTGCCCGGCCTCCTCGAGCAGCTCCGCGAGTCGCGGCGCCTGGTCCGAGGCGAGGACGATCCGGGCGTCGTCGGCCTGCCAGCGCTCGACGGCCTGCGCGATCGCGCCGCCCCGACCGGCGGGGAGCTGCGGCTCGCGCCAGCCGAACATGTCACCCGATGTCAGTCCCCGGCTCGCGAGGGCGCCGCTGTCCGGCGGCTCCGATTCCCACGTCAGTTCGAGCGTCCGGCTGGCGACGAGCCGGGTCTTCCATGGCCGCGGCCCGACGTACGTCGACGGCCAGTCCTTCGGGAGATCGCCGGTCTCGATGAGCTCGGCTCGCCGCTCGTCCGCCTGGCGCCAGAGGAAGTCGGCGGCCTCGGCGATGTCGCCCGGTTCGTCGAGGACGAGGAGCGTGTCGGGCTGGACGTGGTCGAGGCCGCTCGCCGGCGCGAGGAGCGGGGCCCAGACCTCCGCTGCGTCGCCGACGTTCAGCGCGCGCGACGTTTCGCTTGCCTCGAACCGCTCGAGGTCGCTGGCCAGCCGCTCCGGCAGCTTCGCGGCGCGTCGCCCGAGACGCTCCTCGAGGCCGCCCGGACTCCGGAGGAACTCCGACGCGGGCAGGAGAATCACCCGTTCCAGCGGCCCGACGGCGCGCTGGTCGGTCGGGTCGAAGGCCCGGAGGGAGTCGATCTCGTCGCCGAAGAACTCGATCCGGACCGGCAGCGCGGCCGACGGCGGGAAGACGTCGACGATGCCGCCGCGTCGGGCGAACTCACCGCGCCCGGCGACCTCGGCGGCCGGCGCGTACCCGAGGTCGAGCAGGTCGCGGAGGAGCTCGTCCTGGCGCATCCGGCCGTTGACGAAGAGCTCTCGCGGCGACTCCGGGAGATCGTCCGGCGCGATCGTGTGCTGGACCAGCGCCTGGACGCTCGCGACAAGAATTCGCGCGCGGCCACTCTTCCACGCCGACAGGGCGGCGACGCGCGCGGCCGTCTCATCGGCGACGAGCTCGCTCCGTTCGTAGGCCAGGGCAGATCGAGGCTCGAGGACCGAGACGGCCGCAGGGTCGCCCAGCCACGCCTGGAGCTCCTCGGCGACCCGGTCCCCGATCTCCGCATCGCGAGCGATCCAGGCGAGCCGCTCACCGCCCTCGGCGAGGGCGAGGGCGGCCGCAAGGTAGGTTTTCGCGCCGTGGGGCACTGCCGTCAGGCCCGCGTGCCGGCCCGGTGCGCCGAGACGCTCGCGAAGCGCGGCGAACGAGCCGGTCGCGGCGAGGAGCGGCGGCAGCGCGCTGAGATCTGGCAGCCGACGGCCGGCGCCGCGACCGGCGTCCCTCGCGGTCTGCTTCCCACCCGAGACCTTCGCCGCGGCTGCCGCCTCGGCCAGGTGCCGGTCCCGACCGCGCCTGCCCCGAACCGGTGGTGCGGTCATCCCGCCTCCTCGGTCGGCTTGACCTTCCGCCAGCCGGTCTTGGTCCGGCGGATCCCATCCGCGCCGGCCGGTCCGTCGACCGCGCCGGGCGGCGCAACCAGCTCTGTGTCCGCTGGTCGGAGCTCGAAGTTGTTGAACCGGTTGGCGGCCTTGCTGGTGCCGTGGCGGACCCACTCCTCGACCGCGTCGGCCCCGGCGTCGAGGAGTTCGTCGATCCGCTGCCACTCGTCGGGCGCAAACGGCGTGAGGACGTGGTCGGCAAAGCCGCGTCCCGGCGCCCCGATCCCGATTCGGAGCCGGCTGAACTTCTCGGTGTTTAGCTCGTCGATGATCGAACCGAGACCGTTATGGCCGCCGGGCCCGCCGCCCTCCCGGAACCGGAGCTTGCCGAACGGCAGGGCGAAGTCGTCGGTGACGACGAGGAGATCGACCAGCGGCGCGTGCTCGCGGGCGAGGACCTTCCGGACGGCGTTGCCCGAGAGATTCATGAAGGTCAACGGCTTGACGATCATGAGGTCGAGCCCGCGGTAGCGGCCCATGGCGATCGCCGAAGCGTCGCGCGTTCGGCCCTTGCCCTTCCAGCCGGCGCGGTCGGCGATCCGGTCGAGGACCATCCAGCCGATGTTGTGGCGCGTCTTCGAATACTGGTCGCCCGGGTTGCCCAGGCCGACGACGATCTTCACCCGATCTCCACTGGCGGCGCGCCAGTCGGTCTCGTTGGGCCCGAATCGCACGCCGAAGGGGCCCGATCCCGTCCGGGAGGGCCCGCGGCGATGGTAGCAGCGATCGGCCGTCGGCCCGCCAGCGCCTCAGCCGCGGCGACGCGACGGCGACTCAGCGCGCCAGCAGCTGCTGCTCGAGCGCGCGCATCGCGGCCTCCTCGGCCGGGTCGGCGTGGTCCCACCCGCAGACGTGGAGCGTGCCATGCGTGACGAGGAGCCGGAGCTCGTCGGCGGCCAACCAGCGAACGTCGCCCGTCTGGCCGCCACGCCCTTCGACAGCCTGCTCGACCGCCCGTTCGACGGAAATGACGACGTCTCCGAGGTGCAGACGGTGACCGGGTGGCGTGGCGAATGCCGGCGGCGCGGAGGTCGGCAAGGAGTGGGCGGCTCCCGCACCTTCGTGCGGGGGAAACGACTCCGCCGTCAGCATCGGGAAGGAGAGCACATCGGTCGGTCCCTCGACCGCCATGTGGACGCGGTTCAGCTCGGTCAGCTCGGCGTCATCGGTCAGGATGAGCCCGATCGATCCGGGCGAGGGCGCACCGGCCGCGTCGAGGGCGGCCGCCATCGTCCGAACGAGTCTGGAGCGGCGGGTGGGAGGAACGATGCCATCCCGGATCGTGATGTCGATCCGCCAGGGCGACAGGTAAATTGCGCGCTGGGTCACGCGCTGGTGCCGGTCCCCGACTTGCCCGTGCGGCGCGACTCCAGCTCGACCACCTTGTTCTGGGGATAGGCGATGCGCTGGTGGTACATCCCGAGCAGCTGCCCGACGAAGGCCTCCCTGATCCGCTCGACGTCGCGGAGGGTCAAGTCGCACTCGTCGAACTGGCCGTCCGCCAGCCGCTCGTCGATGATCCTCGCAACCATCGCCCGGATCGCCGCCTCGTCGCGTGACTCGAGCGACCGGACCGACGCCTCGACACCGTCGGCGAGCATGATGAGCGCCGCCTCCTTCGACTGCGGCTTCGGGCCGGCGTGGCGGAACTTGCGCTCGTCGACAGTCGCCGCCGCCTTCGCTCCCTCGGCCGTCTGCGGTCCACCGAATGGCTCGGCCGCGAGCCCGCGAGCGCGGGCGTAGAAGTAGCTCATGATCGCGGTCCCGTGGTGCTGCGGGATGAAGGCGATCAGCTGCTTCGGGAGCTTGTTGCGGTAGGCGATGTCGATCCCCTCCGCGACGTGCTGCTTGAGGATCTGGGCCGAGACCTCGGGATCGAGGTGGTCGTGGATGTTCTCGCCGCCGGCCTGGTTCTCGATGAACGCAAGCGGGTTCGCCAGCTTGCCGATGTCGTGGTAGTACGCCGCCACGCGGGTCAGGAGCGGATCGGCGCCGATCGCTTCCGCCGCCCGTTCCGCGAGGTTGCCGACCATCAGCGAGTGGTGGTAGGTCCCGGGGGTCTCGACGAGCAGTCGTCGCAGCACCGGCTGTGACGGGTTCGCGAGCTCGAGCAGCTGGAAGACGGTCAGGATCCCGAACAGGCTGCCGAGGACGGCGAAGGATCCGACCGCGAGCACCGCTGCGCCGGCAGCAGACGCGACCGACGCCCCGATGAGCTCCAGCAGGCCGCGGGCGTCGTGGAGCCCGAGCAACGCGAACGTGGAGACCACAAGGACGTTCGCGACCGCCACAGCGAGGCCGGCCTGAACGAAGACCTGCAGCCGATCTCCACGACGGATGGCGATGATCCCGGCCAGTCCACCGACGAGGATGTACGCCGTCAGCTCCATGGAGTTCCCGTTCAGGGCTCCGCCGAGGAGCGCGATCGCGACCATGAGGAGCGTGGCAACGCCCGCGTCCAGCAGGATCGCAAGCAGGATTCCCGCCACGGCCGTTGGAACGATGAACGGCAGGCCGAGCCGGCCGGATGTCAGCTTCAGCGCCAACGCGGTCCCGACCAGGATCAGGCCGATCAGGAGCAGCGCGTTGTTGCGGTGCCAGTACTCGGGCCGGAAGCGCCAGATCCAGCCGAGGATCAGCGCGACGACCAGGATTGCGAGGAACAGCCAGCCACCGAGCCGGGCGACATCGGGCCGCGCATTCCGGAGCCCGAACTCGTCGATCGTCTCGAGCTGGGTGGCGGTGACCTTCGCGCCCTTCCGGACGATCGTTTCGTCCTGGGCGACCTGGACCATGACCGGGAGGACGAGGTCGGCCTGCTTCGTGCGCTCCTGCTCGGTGAGGGCGGCGCTGTAGGACGAGTTCGGGACGATGAGCGGCGAGATGATCTCGGCCGCGAGCGTCCGCTCAGCCGGTTCGAGGCCACCGGCCATCTGGCCGGGGAGCTGGGCCTGGACGTCGGCGACTGCGGAGTCGCGGAGCTGGCCGCGCTCCGTCGCCTCGAGGACCCGCGACGATTCGGCACGAACCGTCGCCCACCGTTCGGGGGTGAGCGCCGTGAGAGTGGCCCGGGCCTCGGGGAGGATGCCCGGCAGGGCGGCCGCGAGCAGGGCCGCCTTCTGTTCCTCGGGTGTCGTTTCGGCGAACGCCTGGTCGATCGTGCGGACTCGTGTTTCGAACGCCCGGAGCTGCTTCTCGGCGGTGGCGCTCGCCTGGCCGCTGGTGAAGTCGTAGACCGGGTCGACTGCCTTGCGCGCGGCCTCCCGGCGGGCCTCGGTCTCGACCGTGCTGACGTACGCGAGAGCGCGCGGCGCAACGATGTCGGCGGCCGCGACGGTTCCGACGTCAACCTGAAGCCGCTGCGGGATGAATCCGATGCCGAGGATCGTGGTCAGCACGACGACCAGGGCGATCGCGGCGATCCCGAGGCGGACGGCCTCGCGGCGACTGAAGGTCGCGGCCTGCTCGGCCGGTCTCGTCAGCACGATCGTCGAGCGATCATCAGCGGTGACCGCCAGTGTCGTGGGCGGCAAGGTCGGCGCCGGCCAGGGACCGGGCGACGAGCTCGCTCACGCGCTTGCCGTCGGCGCGGCCGCGAGTCTTCGGGGAGAGCCAGCCCATCACCTTTCCCATGTCACGCGCTGATGACGCGCCGGTGGCGGCAATTGCTTCGTCGATCAGCGGCTGGATCTCCGCCTCGGTCAACTGGGTCGGAAGGAACTCGGCGAGGATGGCGATCTCTGCCTCCTCCTTCGCCGCCAGGTCCTCACGGTTGCCGCCCCGGAAGGCCTCGACGGATTCGCGGCGCGTCTTGACCTCTTTGGCGATGACCGACGCGTAGTCCTGATCGGTCAGGGCTCGCCGTTCGCGCTTCTCGATGGTGTAGGCGGCGTTCTGAACCATCCGCAGCACGTCGCGACGCAGCGCGTCGCCGGACCGCATGGCGGCCGTGACCTCGGACTGGATCTGATCTTGAAGGGACACCGGAATGGCTACCTCGGGCGGGACGGTGGCGTGGCCACGCGCCTTGAACGCCCTGGGTTCGCGGGACGGGCTCGCGAGCCGCGGGGCTCAGCCTGCCTGCGTTCGGGCGTTCTTCTTGCGCTTTGCTTCCTTGCGCTTGCGCTTCACGCTTGGCTTCTCGTAGTGCTCGCGCCGGCGAGCCTCCGCGAGAATGCCGCTCTGCTGGATCTTCTTGTTGAAGCGGCGCAGGGCGCTTTCGAACGTCTCGTTCTCACCCACTCGGACTTCTGCCAATCCCGGTTCACCTCCTCAGGCCGTTGTCATGGCTGCGCGCGTCGTGCTCGCGGCCAACCGGCTCGACGCGTCCCCGACCATCGTTCCACGCACGCGGAACCCCCGGTCGAGGCTGGCGGAGCATAGCCGAGCCCCCGAACCGGGTCAATCGTGCGAACTCCGCACCCACTCAGGGTCCCGATTGCCCGCGAATCCTCCTTTCACGCCAACGCCGGCGCTCTCCGCGCCCTCCCGCCAGATTCCCGTCCTGCGGGTAGTACGAAACGGCGGAACGCCCAGGAAGCGTGTCCGCGCGGCCAGGCCATGCACGACCGATCCGTAGCGGCCGGCGTCCAGACGCGTAGTGCCCGCAGCACGGGCAGTTGGGCCCTTTCCGTTGGCTACTACCCGTGTCACGGGAATCTGGGGATGAGCGGGGGCGCGCATGAGCAGCTCGGCGCCACAACGGCCAAACGCGACGGCCAGGCGCGGCCGCGGCGACGGCGCGACGGCACTTTGCGATCGGCCCGCTCACCTGACGCTTACCATCGGGGCGATGACCACCCTGCTCGACATGCTCGACGATGCGGTCGCGCGATTCGGCGATCGGCCGGCCCTCGGGCTCGATGGCGACGAGGGATCGAGCCTGGTTTGGACGTACCGTGAGCTCGAACGCCGGAGCCGCCTCGCCGCGTGGCGACTCCGCGCGGCGGGCCTCGAGCCGGGTGACCGGATCCTCACGTGGTCGCCGGCCACGCCGCAACTCCCCGCCGCCTACTACGGGGCGATGCGTGCGGGGCTCGTCCTCGTCCCGCTGGATCTCCGGATGGCGCCGGATGCGATCGAGCGGGTCGCTGTTCGAGCGGACGCGAAGCGGCTGATCCTGGGCACCGGGCGGGACGCGCCGGACCCACGCGAGGCGGGACTGAGCGCGTTCCCCGCAACTCCCCTCGACGAGCTCACGGCCGACCCCGACGAGACCTTCCCGGCCGACTGGGAGCGACAGCTCGACGCCTGGCCTCGCCCATCGGACACCGACGTCGTCGAGCTGATCTTCACCTCGGGCACAACGGGCACGCCGAAGGGCGTCGTCCTCGCCCATGACAACGTCGTCGCGTCGGTCCGGGCGATGCACCGCGTGGTCCCACCGATGGAGCATCGGGTCGTCTCGCTGCTGCCGCTCTCGCATCTGCTGGAGCAGGCCGTCGCCCTCTTCTATGCCCTCGACGTCGGCGCGGACATCCTCTACGTCCGAAGTCGCAATCCGCGCGTCATCTTCGAGGCCATCCGACGCCATCGGACCACATCGATGGTCCTCGTCCCGCAGGTCCTCGAGCTGTTCTGGGCCGCCGTCGAACGCGAGGTCCAGCGATCGGGTCGAGAGGCGACGTTCGGGCGCTTGCGGGCCATCGCCCGGCACCTGCCGTACGGGCTCCGCCGGCTCATCTTCCGACGGGTACATGCGCGCCTCGGCGGGGGCCTTCGCCTGTTCGTCTCGTCGGGCGCGTTCCTGCCGCCGGCCCTCCAGCAGGCATGGGAGGACCTCGGCGTCGTCGTGATCCAGGGCTACGGGGCGACCGAGACCGGATTCGGATCGTGCACGACGCGCGAGGATCACGGGCTCGGGACCGTCGGCCGGCCCGTGCCGCCGGTCGAGATGCGGCTCGCCGACGACGGCGAGATCCAGTTCCGCGGCCCGACCCTGTTCAAGGGCTACTGGAACGACCCCGAGACGACCGCGGCTGCCTTCACCGACGACGGTTGGTACCGGACCGGCGACATCGGCCGCCTGGACCCCGCCGGCCGGCTGATCCTCATGGGCCGGACGAAGGACATCATCGTCCTGCCGAACGGCCTGAACGTGTATCCCGAAGATATCGAGAACGCCCTCCGCACGGCGGGCGTGCGGGACTCGATCGTCGTCGAGACGCGCCCCGGGCGCATCGAGGCCATCGTCCTTGCACCGCAGGAGGCTGGCGATCCTGTCGCCGTTCGGGAGTCGATCCAGGCCGCCGTCAAGGGCGCCAACGCGTCCCTCGCCCTCCACCAGCGAGTCGCCGCGTTCCGTGTCTGGCCGGAGGACGACTTCCCCCGGACCCATACCCTCAAGGTGAAGCGCGACGTCATTCGACGGTGGGCTGCGATCGATGAGCCGCTGCCGGTCCGCGAGGACACAGGCTAGGCGCCAACCTCAGCGTGGCGGGGCGAACCCGATGCCGAGCGTCGCCAGGGCGTCCGCGATCGTCTTCGACCCCGGATCGGGCGAGGTGGACGGCGCCCACGAGTAGACGATCAGCGTCGTCCCGACCTGTCGGATCGAATGCTGCGCGTCGAGCGGGAACTGGACCCGTCCGGCGCCGGTTCCGAGATAGCCCGCCAGCTCATTGCCGGCGTCGACGGCCTCTCCAGCGTCTCGGAACTCGTAGACGACGATCTGGCCGCCATCAAGATCATCGGGCAGGATCACCTGGTAGACAGCGCGAGGCGCGGAGGCGAGGCGGGCCGACTCGGCGGGTCGGAACGGTCGATCCTCGTCCTGCAGTTGGAGGCTGTACGGCGCCAGCGCGGCCACGATCGCCGTACGTGTCAGGGCGACGGCCGGCGTCACGGTGGACGCCTGGCCCGACCGTTGCCGGCGGGAACGTCACGATCCTCCCCGACGCACCGATCCCGCACCCGGCGAGGAGCAGGCAGAGGACCAGCGCGACGCCGCGCCTCACCCTGGCGGCCAGTCGAACGATCGACCGCCGAGCAGATGGATGTGGAGATGGTCGACCGTCTGGCCGCCCCACCGGCCGACATTCGACACGAGGCGGTAGCCGGCGTCGGCGATGCCTTCGTTCCTCGCCAGCTCGGCGGCCGTTGCGAACAGCCGGCCGAGCATCGGGCCGTCCGTGTCGGTCAGGTCGGCGGCTGAGGCGATGTGGTCACGCGGGATCACCAGGATGTGCGTCGGGGCGCGCGGCGCGATGTCGCGGAACGCCACGACCAGCTCGTCCTCGTGGACCTTGTTCGCCGGGACGGTGCCGGCGACGATCTTGCAGAAGAGGCAGTTGGGATCAGGGGGCATGAGCCAACCCGACCAACGATCCGAGGACGCGATCACGAGCCGCCGGGTCGACGGAATCGACTTGGACGCGACCGATTGCGTTGCCGAGCGGTCCCGAGCCGCTGCCCCCCGCCGCGACCAGGGTGTGGTCCGCGGCGTGACCGACCCACCGCCCATCGGCCAGCGGTTCCTCGAACAGCACGTCCACCTGGGTTCCGATGTGCCGCTCCGCCCAGCGCGCCCGCGCGTCGGCGGCGATCGCCAGGAGGTCGCCGGCGCGGCGCTTCTTCGTCGGCTCATCGACCTGGCCGGCCATCCGGACGGCCGGCGTCCCGGGCCGGGCCGAGTAGCGGAAGACGTGGAGACCCGCAACGTCGAGCGACTCGATGAAGGCGACTGACCGACGCCACGCGTCATCGTCCTCGGTCGGGAAGCCGACGATGACGTCGGCGTGGATCGCAGCGCCCGGGATTGCATCGCGAACCCGGCCGACCACGTCGCGGTAGTCGGCGGAGCGATATCGCCGGCCCATCCGCCTGAGCACCCCGTCGTCGCCCGACTGGAGCGGCAGGTGGAAGTGCGGCAGCGTCCGCGGCGCACCGTCGGACCAGACATGGAGCAGCTCGTCGTCGACGTGCTGCGGCTCGATCGACGAGAGCCGGATGCGCTCCACCGCCGTCTCGTCGAGCAATCGCCGGACGAGCCCGGCCAGCGTCAGGGCCGACCGCGTGTGGGCGCCGCGGAACCCGCGCTCCGACCAGCCCCCGTCGTATGTCCCGATGTTGATCCCCGTCAGGACGACCTCGCGATGACCCGCGCGAAGCGCGCGCCGGACGTCCTCCAGCACGGCCTCCGGGGAGAGGCTCCGTTCCGGACCGCGCGCCGCCGGGATGATGCAGTACGTGCAGAAGAACGAGCAGCCGTCCTGGACCTTGATGAATGCCCGCGTCCGTTCGACGGAGGCGCGGCCATCGGCGACGCCGTCGATCTCGACGCCGGACAGGGTCGGCAGCGCTCGATCGAGGCGCGTCGCGGCGGGTGCCGCGCCGACCAGCGCTGCAAGCTCCCGCAACAACCCGTCCTTCGCCCGGTTGTCGACGAGGCGGGCGGCGGGATCCGCCGCGGCGAATGCCTCCCGCCCGACCTGGACCGAGCAGCCCGTGACGACGATCTCGGCATCCGGATTTGCGCGCCGGGCTCGCCGGACGGCCTGGCGCGACTTCTGGTCGGCGGTCGAGGTCACCGTGCAGGTGTTGACGAGGACGAGGTCCGCCGAGGTGTCGCCATCGACGACGGCGATGCCACGTTCCCGGAGCAGTCGCGCGGCCGATTCCATCTCCGACTGGTTGACCTTGCAGCCGAGGTTGGCGATCGCGGCTGTTCGGACGGCGCTCACCACAACGCCGGCTTCGTGCTCATGAGGAACCCGATGGTCCCGACGAGGGCCGCCATCGCGTAGCTGACGTAGCGCTGGCGCTTCGCACGGGCCAGCCAGACCCGGTCGTCCGGGGCCGCCCGGACGCCGATGAGCCGGCGGAGATTCGGGCGTTGGATGAAGAACGCGAGCGCGAGGTTCGCCGCGTAGATCGTCAGGGCGACCAGCAGCCAGGGCTGGCCGAGCAGGGACCCGCCGAGAACCGCGACGAGCCCGATCCCGGTTGCTGCCAGCCCGAGTCCGATGATCACCGTGCCATGGGCCTGCATCCACAGGAGGAACCGGACGAACCGGTTCGGGCTCTCCGCCGCGGCCCGACGGGTCCGCAGCGCGAACGGCAGGAGGATCGACGGCAGAAAGAGGCTGACCGCCAGGACGATGTGGGTTCCGAGGAGCAGAGGGAAGAACGCTGGCATCGGGCCGATTGTAGGCGGGCAGCCGCTCCCGTGGCCGGAGCGCGGTCAGCGCCTGACGGCCTCCAGCGCGACCCACTCACCATCGACGGATCGGCCGACAACGTCGAGTCCCTCGAGCTCGAACGCGGCCCTGACCTCCGCCTCGCGGTCGACGAAGATCCCGGAGGCGAGGAGGACGCCGCCCGGCCGGAGCTCGTCGCGAAGCGGCAATGTGAGCGTCACGAGGACCGATGCGATCAGGTTCGCGACGACGACGTCGAACGGGCCGCCGCCCGAGGGCAGGGACCCCTCCCGCGCACGAAGCCGGCGGGTGAGCCGGTTGCGCGCCGCGTTGGCCGTCGTCGCCTCGATCGCGATCGGGTCGGTGTCGACGCCGAGGGCTTCGCGCGCGCCGAGCTTGAGCGCGGCAATCGCGAGGATCCCGGAACCGCAGCCGACATCGAGGACGCGCGCGCCGACGAGGTGGCCGCGGTCGGCCAGCGACTCCGCGGCGGCGAGACAGAGCCGGGTCGTCGGGTGCAGGCCGGTCCCGAAGGCCATCCCCGGATCGAGGGCGAGGACGACGTCATCCGGCCGCCGGCGATGGCGCCGCCACGTGGGCCGGATCACGAGCCGGCGCCCGACGCGCAGGACCGGGAAGTGGGCCTTCCAGGCTTCGGCCCAGTCGGCCTCGTGGACGATTCGGGTCGTGAGCTCACCGATCGGTCGGAGGCCGAAGGCCTGGAGGTGGCCGAGCGCCTCGGCCGCTTCCGCGGCTCGTCGGGTCGCCGCATCACGATCGCCGGCCGGCAGGTACGCCCGGACGATGGCGGGCCGGGTCGGGTCGACCCGGGCGCCGAGACCGTCGTCGACCAGCTCGAAGGCGGGCTCGACGCTCGTTCCGGCCGGCGCCCCGCGGCCGAGGATCTCGGCGACGGCCTCGACCGCCTCGATGTCAGCGGCCACGGAAAGCTCGAGCCAGGCGCCGGCGGGTGCCGCTGTGCCGCGGCCCGCCGCACCCATCACCCGAGTCCGAGCTTCTCGCGCAATCCGCCCCCGCTCGGCGCCACCGATTCGCCGGTTTCCGCCGCGTATTCGGTCAGCAGCTCGCGCTGGCGCTTCGAGAGCTTCGCGGGGACGACGACGTTGACGAACACGTGGAGGTCGCCACGCGACCCGGCCCGACGGAGGTGGGGCACGCCGCGGCCGCGAAGCTTGATCTCGGTGCCGGGCTGCGTGCCCGGCTTGATCTCGACCTCCTCCTCGCCGTCGACCGTCGGGACGCTGATCCGCGTGCCGAGGGCCGCCTGGGCGATCGAGATGTCGGCGTCGTAGGCCAGCTCCGTGCCCTCCCGGCGGAGCGTCGGATGGGGCGTGACGTGGACAGCGACGTAGAGGCTGCCGGGCGGCCCGCCCCGTGGACCGACCTCGCCCTCGTTCGAGAGACGGATCTGGTGGCCCTCGTCGATCCCGGCCGGGATCGTGACCCGAAGCGTCCGGCGGCGCTCGGTGCGGCCGTCGCCGTGGCACGTCTCGCACCGCTCGGTGATGATCTTTCCCTCGCCCTGGCAGCGCGGGCAGGTCGAGACGTTCACCATCTGGCCGAGCATCGTCCGCCGCGTCGATCGGATCTCGCCGCGCCCACCGCACTGGTCGCAGACGATCGGCTCGGAGCCGGGCTTGGAACCGCTGCCGGAACACGTCTCGCAGCGGCCGAGGATCGGGAACTCGATCTCCTTCTCGACGCCGCGGACGGCCTCCTCGAGGGTGATCCGGAGGTCGTAGCGGAGATCGGAGCCGGCGAGGGGATGACCCCGCCGGGTCCCGGCCTGGGTGCCACCGAAGAACGCGTCGAAGATGTCGCCGAAGTTGCCGAACCCGCCGCTGAAGCCGCCGTCGCCACCCGTGTCGCCCACGGTTCCGAACATGTCGTACGCCTGGCGACGTTGGGGGTCGGACAGGACCTGGTAGGCCTCGTTGATCTCCTTGAACCGGAGGTCCGCGCCGGAGTCCTGGTTGACGTCCGGGTGCCACTGCTGGGCGAGCCGCCGGAAGGCGCGCTTGATCTCGGCGTCCGAGGCGTCCCGCCCGACGCCGAGGACCGCGTAGAGGTCGCGTTGTTCGGTGGCCATTCGGCCGAAGTCTACCGGGAGGTCGGCGGGCAGTGCGGCGAGCCATTTACCATCGACCGATGACGCCCCGGCTGACCGTTGCCCTGACCTTCGACCACGACGCGATCTCCGACTCGGTCCGGCGTGGCGACCCGCCGGTCAAGCTGTCCCACGGGGAGTTCGGGCCGCGCGTGGGGGCGCCGCGGATCCTCGCCCTCCTGCAAGAGCGCGGGATCGCCTCGACGTGGTTCGTGCCCGGCCACACGCTCGAGACGTTCCCGGAGTCGACTGCCGCGATCGTCGCAGGCGGTCACGAGCTCGCCTCGCACGGCTGGTATCACGAGGACTTCTCGGAGCTTTCCGAGGACGAGCAGCGGGCGGTCCTGGCTCGCTCGTTCGAGGCGCTCGAACGGGCGGCCGGTGTGCCACCGACCGGCTGGCGGGCCCCGTACTGGGCGCTCGGGGAGCGGACGCTGGAGCTCGTCGAGGAGGCGGGCTTCCGCTACGACTCGTCGCTCATGACCGATGACTACGCCTTGATGCGGGTGCGGCGAGGCGATCGCCACACGACTGCCGACGGGACGCAGTGGGGCTCGGACAGCGGGCTCGTCGAGGTGCCGGTCTACTGGGCGCTCGACGACTGGCCGCATTTCGAGCCGGCGACGGGCGGGCGGGACGGGCTCGCCGCACCATCGAAAGTCCTCGAGATCTGGATCGAGGAGCTGCGATATGCGTGGCAGCACGCGCCGGGCGGGTTGCTGACGGTGACGATGCACCCGGAATGCATCGGCCGCGGCCACCGGATGGCGATGCTGGAACGCTTCATCGACGCGGCCGGGACGCTCGACGGGGTCGTGTTCGGTCGCCTCGATCGCTACGTTGAAGCCTGGGCGGCCAGCTCCTGAGCACGGCGCAGCACGGCGACCAGCATCTCTGGCGTCAGGCGGCCGGTGAACGTGTTCTGCTGGCTCGGGTGGTACGAGCCGATGACGACGTAGGGACCGATCCGGACCTCCGCGCCGTGGCCGAACCTGGGTCGCGGCCGCGGATCGACGCCGCTGACCGCGGCGATCGCTCGCAGTGCCGCCGCCCAGCCGTACGCGCCGAGCGGCACGATCACCCGGACCTCCTCGAGTAGCGCGAGCTCGCGCGCGAGGTACGGCGCGCAGTTGTCCCGCTCGGACGGGAGCGGCTTGTTCGCCGGCGGGGCGCACCGGACGGCCGCGGCGATGTAGGCGCCGCGGAACGCCAGGCCGTCGTCCGCGGCGACGGCCGGTCGGCTGGTTCGCCAGTCCGACCGCGTGCATGGCCGCGAACAGGAAGTCCCCGGACGCGTCGCCGGTGAACACCCGACCCGTCCGGTTGCCGCCATGGGCGGCCGGGGCGAGGCCGACGATGAGGATCCGCGCCGCGGGGTCGCCGAACCCGGGCACCGGCCGGCCCCAGTACGTCTCGTCGCGGAATCGAGCGACCTTCTCGCGGGCGACGCGTTCACGCCACTCGACGAGCCGCGGACAGCGGCGGCAGGCGACGATCTCCGCGGTCAGCTCGGCCAGGGCCGCCCGGCGGTCGAGGACGTCGTCCGCCACGACGCCTACTTCAGCAGGAGCTTGTCGAGACGCCTGGATGCGATCGTCAGTCCGATCAGCCCCATGACCGTGAGGTAGGCGACGTTGCCGAGGATCCCCACGTCGACGGCGCCGGTCGTCAGCGATCGAAGGAGTTCGACGCCCTGATAGAGGGGCGTGAGGCTGACGACGACCTGGAGCGCTTCCGGATAGGCGGTGATCGGGTAGAACGTCGCCGAGAACAGGAACAGGGGAAGCGTGACCATCGTGATGTAGTCGAAGTCGGTCCAGTCGCGCATGAACGTCGTCGCCGCCATTCCGACCGCGGCGAACCCGAAGCCGATCAGCATCGCCGCAGGCAACGTCAGGATGGCCCAGGGCGAGGCGATCAGGCCGAACGCGAGCATGACCACGACGAATCCCAGCGAATAGATCGTTCCGCGGATCAGGGCCCACGTGATCTCGCCGAGCGCGACGTCTCCGACTCCCAGCGGCGTGGCGAGCACCGCGTCGTATGTCCTCGCGTAGCGGAGCTTGAAGAACACGTTGAACGTGCTGTCGTAGATGGCCCCGTTCATCGCCGAGCTCGCGAGGAGTGCCGGCGCGACGAACAACCCGTACGAGATCGTTTGCCCGTCCGGGCCGACGACACTCGGGATGAGGGCGCCCAGGCCGTAGCCGATCCCGAAGAGGTAGAAGACCGGTTCGAAGAAGCCCGACAGCAGGAGTACCCAGTTGCGGCGGTAGCTCATCACGTTGCGCTCGACGAGCCGGCCCGCGCGGCGGGACGAACCAAACAGCATCGGCGGCGCGATCCGGGCCATGACGCTCATCGAGGCCGCGTCACTTGACCAGTGCCCGCTTGAAGGTGCGACGAGCCGCCAGCGTGCCGGCGGCGGCAACCGCTACCAGAATCGCGACGTGGATCAGGGACGAGCCGGGTTCCACGGTTCCCAGCGTCAGGTCCCGCGTCAGCTCGACTCCGTGGTAGGTCGGCGTGAGCCGCGCGACGACCTGCAGGACGGGCGGCAACTGCTCGATCGGGAAGAACGTCCCGGAGAACAGGAACAACGGCGTGATGAGGAACCGGAAGATCAGCGCGAACCCGTTGTCATTCCGTTGGGTTGCCGCGAACGCCGCGATCCAGGCCGAGAAGCAGAGCCCGGTCAGGACCCCGACCGGGATCGCGAGGAGCGCCAGCGGCCCGCCGGGCACCAGGCCGAACAGGAGCATCACGACGAAATAGGCGGTGGCGACCATCGTCAGCCGGATCGCGAACCAGCTGAACTGGCCAAGGATGATGTCCACGACACTGATCGGCGTCGACAGCATCGCGTGGTAGACCTTGTCCCAGACGATCCGGCCCATGATGGGATAGGTCGCCTCGAAGCCGCCCGTCTGCATGCACGTCGCGACCAGCAGCCCGGGCGCCAGGAACAGGGCGTACGAGACGCCGCCGGCCGCACCTGCGGTCGAGGTGTCGACGAAGCTCCCCAGCCCGAAGCCCATCGCACCGAGGAAGAGGATCGGCGAGAAGAACGTCATGAACAGCGTTCCACGCCAGTTCCGCCGGTAGACCCGCGCGCAGTACTCGAGCACGGCGAGCGCGCCGGCCAGCGACGGGGCATCCGGCCGGGGCTCGTTGGCGGTGCGGGCCCGTCCCGCGACGGCGGTTCCTGCCATCAGTCGCCCGCCATCTACTCGATCAGCGTCCGGCCGGTCAGGCGCAGGAAGACGTCCTCGAGCGTCGACCGGCGGATGAGCGAGCTCTCGGGCTCGACCCCGCGCCGGTGGACCTCGGCGACCGCGGCTTCGCCATCGGCGGTGTACAGCAGGAGCCGGTCGGGCAGGTGCTCGATCCGGTCGGCCAGACCGTCGAGTTGACCGTCAAGCGTGTCCTGGACCTCGGGCCGGAACCGGAGCTCCAGCACCTCGCGCGTCGAGTACTGCTCGATCAATTCACGGGGCGAACCCTCGGCGACGATCCTGGCCTTGTCCATCACGACGAGCCGGTCGCACAGCTGTTCGGCCTCGTCCATGTAGTGCGTCGTCAGGGCGAGCGTGACGCCGCGCTGCTTGAGGCGGTACAGCTTGTCCCAGAGGAGATGCCGGGCCTGCGGGTCGAGGCCGGTCGTCGGCTCGTCGAGCAGGAGCAGGTCGGGCTCGTTGATGAGCGAACGTGCGATCGTCAGTCGGCGCTTCATCCCGCCTGACAGCGGCTCGACCTGGTCCTTCGCTCGTTCGTCGAGCTGGACGAATTCGAGGAGTTCGTCCGCGCGTCGCCCCGCCTCCTTGTGGCTCAGATCGAAGTAGCGGCCGTAGATCAACAGGTTCTCGCGGACGGTCAACTCCATGTCCAGGGTGTCGGACTGGGGCACGACGCCGATCCTGGCCCGGATGCGTGGCCCGTCCCGGGCCGGGTCCATCCCGAGCACCCGGAGGGTCCCCTCGGTGACCGGCGAGACACAGCCGATCATCCGCATCGTCGACGTCTTGCCGGCTCCATTCGGGCCGAGGAAGCCGAATGCCTCGCCGGGGGCGACGTCGAAATCGACGGCGTCGACGGCGGTCAGGTCGGCGAATCGCTTCGTCAGCCCGCGAGCGTGGATGAGCGCGGACTCGGGGCTCTGAGACATGGGCGCGCATCGTACCGCAGGCATTGCGACAGGCGCTGTCAGGAATTCGGGCGATCGCTGGCGTCCGGGAGGACCTCGTAGTGGGTGACCGTGAAGGTCGAGAGCCGCTCGGAGTTGCGCGTCGCGAACGGCTGGCGGGTGTTGCCGCCGGTCGCCACCTCGATCGCCGACCAGCCCGTCCAGACCGAGACCGTGGTGAACGCGTCCGGTCGCTCCGCACCAAGCGCCAGCCCGATGAGCCCGTCGTTGGTGATCGAATCTGCCAGCGTTCCGGCTCGGGCGGCATCGATGTACCCATCGAGGTCCCCTGGCCGAACCCGGCCATGGAAAACGCGCAGGATCCGGGTCGGTTCCGAGCGTTCGAAGCGAGCGTGGAATGACAGCGGCAGTTGTTCGACGCCCTCGATCGCCCCGACCTGGTCGCCGAGGGCCTGGAGCGCGGCGAGGTCCGGCGGGCCATTGCGTTCGGCGCTCGGGTCGACTCGCCAGACCGAGGCGATGACACGCGCCTGGTCGTCACCGATGCCGCGGCGGCCGGCCCAGATGTCGTCGACCGAATCGAGCTCGAGGAGCCGTGGCAGGATATGGTCGCGGAGCTCGGCGTCGAGGGTGGACGCGGCCTCGCCCGGCTGAAAGCTGACGACGCGAAGGAACCCGTCATCAAGCACGACTCGCCCCTCGAGTGGTTTGGCGACGTCAACGGAGCCCGCCCCGTGGCGCCGCCATTCTGGCAGGGCGTGCCAGACGAGGGCAACGTCGGAGGCCTGACGACCTTAGACGTTGCGGCCGTCGCGGAAACGTGCTAGCGTTCGGTAGCATAAAGAATCCACGGAGCTTCCAATGACCACTCTGCCGGAACCCATCGAGCGGCTTTTGGACGACGCCCTCGTCGGCGAGCTCAGCGTCGTGGACGCGGCCGGCCGGCCGGTCACGTATCCCCTGATCCCCCTGTACGACGGCGAGCGGATCTACCTGACCTCCTCGACACTGTTCAGCCGAAAGCTCGAACACGTCAAGGCGAATCCAAAGGTCTCGCTGTCCCTGACCGACCCGATCGCGGTGGGTGGCCGTACGGACAGAGCGACGATCCAGGGCGATGCGCGTGTGATCGAGGAGGACCCGCACGGCGGCTGGGAGCGCCTCCTACCGATCTGGGAGAAGAAGGAACCGTCGATCGTGTACTTCCTGGCGCAGCGTGTCGCGTTGCCACTCTTCTTCGAGCGGTCGCTCATCGAGATCACGCCGCGGCGAGCCATGTACTGGCCGGACGGCGACGCTGCGACGGCACCCCAGACGACGACCGTCGGGAATGGGGCGGCGTGATGACCACGGCTGCGGCACCGGCCGTTGAACGCACGCCGGTTCTCGATGTCCGCCAGGGCCTGGAGAAGCTGGCGACGTATCCCTATCACATCCTCACCTTCATCGACGACGCCGGCTACCCGATGAGCGTCGCCATCAATGCCTGGATCGACGCGTCGACCGGCTTTGCGACATTCGCGGCGCCGGCCGGCCTCTCGATTCCAACCGACGCCGACATCAGCCTCACCGGCTCCCACATCCATCCGCAGCCGGGCTACGGCTACGACGAGCGGCGTCATGTCACGGTCTGGGGGCGGGCAACGATCTCGCCAAATGGCCGGACGATTACGGTCACGGCCGGGCGGGCGTGGGGCTGGGACGAGAGCGAAGTCCCGTTCTTCGAGTACTCGGAGCGCTCGGTCGGCCAGTCCAGGAGGTACTTCGACGCGCTCTCGGCCGAGCGGGGGACTCCGGTCAAGCCGCGCCTGTCGTTCGGCTGGCTCGCGTTGCGGACGACCCGGCTGCCGTTCCTCAGCGCGACGATCGTCCCGGTCCTGCTCGGGATCGTCATCGCCGCGACGCCAGGGGTCATTCGACCTCCTGACCGCCGTGCTCACGGTCGTCGGTGCGTCGTTCGTCCAGCTCGGGCTCAACGTCGCGAACGACGTCTTCGACTCCGCACAGGGCGCCGATGAAGCCAACGTCACGCCGACCAAGTTCTCGGGCGGTTCTCGGGTCATCCAGTACGGCCTCGTGTCGTTCAGGCAGATGGCGGCCCTGGCGACGGTCTTCTACGTCGCGGCGGGGCTCATCGGGTTGCTGCTGCTGGCGCTCCGGGGATCACCGGCGTTGCTCGTGATCGGGATCGCCGGGATCGTCATCAGCCTTGGGTACACGGCGCCGCCATTGAAGTTCGTCTATCGCGGGCTCGGGGAGATCGCGGTCGCGCTCGGTTTCGGGCCGATCATGCTGCTCGGGGCGTACGTGGTCCAGACGGGTGGCGTCCTCACCTGGGAGCCCGTGATCGCGTCGTTGCCGGTCGCCCTCCTCGTGGCGCTGATCCTCTACGTCAACGAGATCCCGGATCGGCGCGGTGATGCCCGGGCCGGCAAGCGGACCCTGCCGGTGCGCCTGCCGAAGAGCGCCGTCATCGCCGGCTATCGCCTTGCGGCGACCGCCGCCTACGTGATCCTCGTGGCCGGAGTCGTCGTCGGGCTGCTGCCGATCCCGGCCCTCCTTGCCCTCCTGACGATCCCGCTCGCTCTCCAGGTCTCGCGCGGCCTCGAACCGAACTACGACAACCCCTACGGCCTGATGGCGATCATGGGCGTCAACATCAAGGTCCACCTGTACGCCGGGGTGCTGCTCATCGCCGCCTACGTCATTGCGCTCGTCGTCGCGTCCGTTGCTCCCGCCGTAGATCTCTTCGTCGGCTAATGCGGGGCGAGTGGCCCGCTTCTTCGCCCGATCCCGCCAAATACCACCCCGGGTAGTGATGGTCCGGTTCTCAGCGACTCGTTCGGCCCCGACTGCGTCCAGTTAGCCGCTTTCGACTAATTCCCATGCCCTCAGCCCGAGTCGCGGCCGTCCGACTCGGACTTTCACCACTCCGGGTGGTAACTGGCGAGTTGGCCCGGCAGCCGCGCGCGAGGCCGCCGATTCCTCGGCGACCGCCGCTCAGTCCGTCTGCTCGCCCTCGAGTCGTTCCAGCTTCGCGTCGGGCCCGATGAGGACGAGTTCGTCGCCCGCGTTGATCGTCAGGTCCCGATGCGGGTTCACGGTCACGTTGTTCCCGCGCCGGAGCGCGATCACCGTCAGGGTGAAGCGCGCCGGGAGGTCGAGCTCGCGGAGCGACTTGCCGACCCAGCTCGCTGGCGGGCTGAATCGGACGATGCCGAAGCCAGGAGCGATGTCGAGGTAATCGATGACGTGGCGGGTGTCGAAGGCGTGGGCAACCCGGGCACCCATCTCGCGTTCGGGGTAGACGACGCGGGTCGCCCCGACCCGCTCGAGGATCGCGCCGTGCAGCGACGTCCCGGCCTTCGCGATGACGTTCCTGACCCCGAGATTCTTGAGCGCCATCGTCGCGAAGATGCTCGGCTCGGCCTCGCTGCTGATCGCCACGATGGCGTGGGCGAAGTCGGCCGCCCCGATGGCTCGCAGGGCGTCGTCGTCGCTCGCGTCGGCCTGGACCGCGTGCGTCACGTCGGGCGCGATGTCGTTGATCCGCGCATCGTCCCGGTCGACCGCGAGCACCTCGTGACCCAGGGCCATGAGCTCGAGGGCGGCCGCCGTGCCGAACCGCCCGAGACCGACCACCAGAACCGACTGCTTCATCGTGACCCCTTCAGACTTCAGCCGATTCGCAACGACTCGGCGGCGGGACGGTAGGAGAGTGACCGCTGGCGCGCGGCCAACGCAAGGACCAGTGTGAGCGGCCCGAGCCGGCCGGCGAACATGGCGAACGCGACGAGGAGCTTCGCGGAATCGGGCAGGGTCGGCGTGACCCCCGTCGTGACCCCGGCAGTTCCGAACGCCGAGATCGCCTCGAACACGGTGTCGACGAACTCGGTCCCGGCCAGGATGACGATCCCGAAGCCGACGGCGAAGACGAACGCGATCGAGAGGAGCGCCACCGACAGCGCGCGGTAGACGGTCTCGTGCGGAATGCGACGGCCGAACGCCTCGGCTGACGGGCGGCCCCGAGCGGTCGAGACGATCGCGATCAGGAGCACGCTGAACGTGTTCACCTTGATCCCGCCACCGGTCGAGCCCGAGGCGCCGCCGATGAACATCAGGGCCATCGCGACGAACAGCGTCGACTCGACCAGGCCGCCCTGGTCGAAGACGGTGAAGCCGGCGCTCCTCAGTGTCGCCGACTCGAACAATGCGTTGAGCGGACGGTGGATCTCTGGCAGGGCCCCGAGCGTTCTGCGGATTCGACCATTCGAGGAGCCCGATGGCCGCGGCGCCGCCAAGCAACAGGATGAACGAGGTCAGCAGCACGACCTTGGTCTCGAGGGCCAGCCGAGTCCAACGCCGTTTCGCGACAGCGTCGCCGACGATCGCGAACCCGAGTCCACCGAGAGTCATCAGGAGCCCGATCGCCACCAGGACGATCGGGCTCGTCCCGAAGTCGGCGAGGCTCTTGAAGCCACCCGTCAGGTCGAAGCCCGCGTTGTTGAAGGCGGAGATGGAGTGGAAGACGCCCCACCACGTCGACTCGACGATGTCCTGTCCGTGAGCGAAAAACGCGACCGTCAGCATGATCGCCCCGACGCATTCGGCAACCAGCGTGAACACAGCCACGCGGCGGACGAGCGCAACGACACTGCCGAGCTCGACGGCGCCGGTCGACGCCTGGACGAGGATCCGATCGCGAAGGCCCGTCCGCCGCCGCACGAGCAGGAACAGGAGCAGGGTCGACCCGGTCATGAACCCGAAGCCGCCGACCTGGATGAGCGACAGGATCACGACCGTGCCGAACGGGCTCCAGTGGGTCGCGGTATCGACGACGACGAGGCCTGTCACGCACACGGCTGAGGTGGCCGTGAACAGGGCCGTGACGATGTCGGTCGTCATGCCCGGCGCAGCCGAGATCGGGAGCAGTAGCAGGATCGTCCCGATCGCCACGAGGACCGCGAACCCGGAGACGAGGACGGCCGACGGCGAAGGTGGCCGGCGGATCCCGCGTTGCGGAGCGACGGTGTAATCGCGCGGCGTGACCCGTTCGACCCGGACCCGGCGGTCGCCGGCTCGCTTGCCACGCAGCGTCACGACCGATCGTCCGGGCGGCTCAGTCACGCCCGGAGTCTAACGACGCAACGGAGCACGTTCACGAGGCGGCGCGCGCGAGCATCCGCACCGCACATGGGAATTGCAGCGCCCGGCCGGGGGACCCGGCCGGGCGCTTTGATTGGGCGGTCTCCTAGACCTCCTTGAACTCTCCCTCGACGGTCTCGTCGGCGGAGCCGCCGGTCGCAGCGCCGGCGGGCTCGCCCTCCGTCTCGCCGCCGGCAGCACCGTCGTCCGTGCCTTCGGCGCCTTCGGTGCCGTTCGAGCCGGCCTCGGAGGCCGACGCCTGGTACGCCGCCGTCGAGACGCGGTTGAGCGTCTCGGCGAGAGCGGTTGCGCTGGCGGTGATGGCCGCGATATCGGAGCCCTTGAGCGCCTCGCGAAGCGCTCCGATCTGGTTCTCGATCGTGACCTTGTCCTCCGACGAGACCTTGTCACCAAGATCGGTGACCGTCCGCTCGGCCTGGAAGGCGAGGGCTTCCGCCTGGTTGCGGGTCTCGACCTCCTCGCGTCGCTGACGATCCTCGTCGGCATGCTCGGCGGCCTCACGGACCATCTTGTCGACGTCGTCCTTCGACAGCATCGACGAGGCCGTGATCCGGACCTGCTGCTCCTTGCTGGTCGCCCGGTCCTTCGCCTTGACGTCGAGGATGCCGTTCGCGTCGATGTCGAACGTCACCTCGATCTGGGGCACGCCGCGCGGCGCCGGCGGGATGCCGGAGAGGATGAACGTGCCGAGGGTCTTGTTGTCCGCGGCGAACTCGCGCTCGCCCTGGAGGACCCGGATCTCGACCTGACTCTGGCTGTCCGACGCGGTCGAGAAGACCTGCGACTTCGACGTCGGGATCGTCGTGTTCCGCTCGATGAGCTTGGTGGTCACGCCACCCAGCGTCTCGATGCCGAGCGACAGCGGCGTCACGTCGAGGAGGAGGACGTCCTTGACCTCACCGCCCAGGACACCGGCCTGGATGGCGGCGCCGATTCCGACGACCTCGTCGGGATTGACGCCCTTGTGCGGCTCCTTGCCGTTGAACATCGCCTTGACCGCCTCGACGACGGCCGGCATCCGGGTCTGACCGCCGACGAGGATGACCTCGTCGATGTCGCCCGCCTTGAGGCCGGAGTCCTTGAGGGCAGCCTCGACCGGCTTCTTCGTCTTCTCGATGAGGTCGCGGACGAGCTCCTCGAGCTTGGCCCGCGACAGGGTCATGACGAGGTGCTTCGGCCCCGAGGCATCGGCCGTGACGTAGGGCAGGTTGATCTCCGTCGACGACGTCGACGAGAGCTCGATCTTGGCCTTCTCGGCCGCCTCCTTGAGACGCTGGAGAGCCTGGGGGTCCTTCGAGAGGTCGATCCCCTGGTCCTTCTTGAACTCAGCCAGCAGCCACTCGATGACTCGCTGGTCGAAGTCGTCGCCGCCGAGATGCGTGTCGCCGTTGGTCGCCTTGACTTCGAAGACGCCCTCGCCGAGCTCGAGGATCGAGATGTCGAACGTGCCGCCGCCGAGGTCGTAGACGGCGATCTTCTCGTCGTGCTTCTTGTCGAGGCCATAGGCGAGCGCCGAAGCGGTCGGCTCGTTGATGATCCGGCGGACCTCCAGGCCGGCGATCCGGCCGGCGTCCTTCGTCGCCTGGCGCTGGGTGTCGTCGAAGTAGGCCGGGACGGTGATGACCGCCTCGGTGACCTTCTCGCCGAGATACGCCTCTGCGTCCGCCTTGAGCTTCTGGAGGATCATCGCGCTGAGCTCCGGCGGCGTGTAGCTCTTGTCGCCGACCTTGACGATGACCCCGTCGCTCTTCTTGTCCTTCTCGACGGTGTACGAGACGAGCTCCTTCGCCCGCTTCGTCTCCGGATCGTCCCACCGACGACCCATGAATCGCTTGATCGAGTAGATGGTGTTGGCGGGATTCGTGACGGCCTGGCGCTTTGCCAGCTGGCCGACGAGACGCTCGCCGGTCTTCGTGAAGGCGACGACGGACGGGACGGTGCGGCCGCCCTCCGCAGAGGCGATGACGGTCGGCTCGCCGCCCTCCATCACCGCAACGACGCTGTTCGTCGTGCCCAGGTCGATGCCGATGATCTTTGCCATTGCAGTTGGTTCTCCTGTCGGTCTGGTTGAAGGTTGGTTCGAAATCAGTGGATTGGTGGTGGTGGCTCGGCTGCGCCGTCGGTCGGCGCGGCAACCGCAACGAGGGCCGGTCGGACGACCCGATCGCGGAGTCGGTAGCCGCGGCGGACCTCCGCGACGATCTCGCCCTCACCGCGCTCGGTGTCGGGTACGGTCGCGATTGCCTCGTGCTCACGCGGGTCGAACGGCGTTCCCGGCGAGGCATCGATCTGCGTGACTCCCTCGCTCTCGAGCAGGGCTCGCAGCTTGCGGTCGATGGCCGCGACACCCTCGACCCAGGGGTCCGCGCCGATCGCTTCGGGGCGGGCGTCGATCGCGAGATCGAAGTCGTCCGCGAGAGCGAGCACCTTCCGGATCAGATCCTCGCTGGCGAGCCCGAGCGTTGCATCCCGCTCCTCGGCGGTTCGCCGTCGATAGTTGGCGAATTCCGCCCGCTCGCGCTGCAGTCCGGCGAGGTACTCGTCCGATTGCGCCTTGCTCGCTTCGAGCTCGCCTTTCAGCTGCTCGATGTCGGCCAGCAGCTTCGTGGGCGAGATGTCGATCTCGTCCGTTCGCTCCTGGGCCCGTGTTCGTTGACTCATGTGTTCCTCCGGGAGAATGCGCCGCGTAACGTCATGAATGGATGTGGGCGACCAGCTCGTTCATCAGGCCGGAGACGAATCGAACCGTTCCGATCGCCTGGGGGTACGCCATCCGGGTCGGGCCGAGGACGCCGACCACGCCGACCGCCTGGCCGGGCTCGCCGTATGAGGCAAGGACGAGCGAGACGTCTCGCATCTCCGGGGGTCCATTCTCGGCGCCGATGAATGCCTGGACCCGGCCGGTCCCCGCGATCGAATCGAACAGCTGCCCGAGATAGGCACGGTCCTCGAGCGCCGCGAAGACTCGCCGGAGCTTGTCGCTGCGGTTGAACTCGGGTGCCTCCATGACGTGGAGCAGGCCGTCGCTGAAGACCTCTTCGATGAGCGTGGAATCGTACTCGCGAACGGCGGCGACAACTCGTTCGCCGACACGCTGCACCAGGGCCCCGATCGGCCCGGTGCCGTCGATGCGAGCGAGCGCCCGCTCGGCGTCCGACGCAGCTCGGCCCGCCATCACGCCATCGAGGATGACGGCGGCACGGGTCAGGTCCTCCTGCTCGGAGGGTTCCGACAGGTTGACCAGGACCTGGCGCAACGCGCCCTCCCGGAAGACGATGATCAGGCTGGCAAGTCGGTCGGAGATCGAGACCAGGTCGATCCGCCGGACGTGGGCCGCCCGCGGTTTTGCCGGCGTGGCGATCGCCGCCATCCGGTTCGCCCCGGCGAGAATGGTTGCCGCGAGCCGGAACCACTGCTCGCTCGCGTGCTGGACCTGTCCGAATTGGTGACGGATCATCAGCTGTTCGACCGGGGCGAGGACGGCGGCGTCGCCGATCGATTCGACGAAGATATCGATAGCCAGCGTCGGTCGGAATCCGGCCCGCCGAGGTGTGCGGATGCGTCAGCAGTCCGGCCGCCTCGAGATCGGCAAGGATGTTGCGGACGGTGGCGCTTGAAACACCCAGCTGGTATCGCTCGACAAGCGCAGCAGAACCGACGGGAGTTGCAGTCGCGACATATTCTTCGATGACGGTCCGCAGGATCGACTGTTCGCGTGGATCCAGTGAACCGGTGGCGCGTACGCGTCGCCCCACGGTTGACCTCGGTTGACGTTGGGGAGATTAGCACTCTCGACGTTGGAGTGCTAACGAATCCTAGCACTCGCAAGTGGCGAGTGTCAACGCCGGCGAGGTCCGCCGATGGGCGCTGCGTGACGCCTTGAACCGGCGTGCATCCCGCCGCTACCATCCGAGGAGGCACTGAAGGCGCGTGACAAGACGCAGAGAGGGTCGAGGATGAGCGAGTCGTCGAGCGGGTCCGGGAGCGGCACACCTCCCGATCGGCCTTCATCGGATCCGCCGACAGAGGGTCCGACGGGCCAGCCGCCCGAACCGACGGTCACGCCACCGGCCGCGCCTCCCGCCGCGCCGCCACCTGCGGCGCCGAGCCTGCCCCCTGCGGCTCCACCCGGTCCGATGTGGGGTTCCGACCCCGCCGCGCCGCCGCCCCCAGCGGCAACGCCTCCGGCGAGCACGCCACCACCTGCGGCGCCGAGCCTCCCGCCGGCCGCTCCACCCGGTCCGATGTGGGGTTCCGACCCCGCCGCTCCGCCGCCACCTGTCGCGCCGCCACCGAGCGCGCCGCCTCCCGCTGCGCCGCCTCCCGCGGCGCCGAATCTGCCGCCGGCCGCTCCACCCGGTCCGATGTGGGGTTCCGACCCCGCCGCTCCGCCGCCACCTGTCGCGCCGCCACCGAGCGCGCCGCCTCCCGCTGCGCCGCCTCCCGCGGCGCCGAATCTGCCGCCGGCCGCTCCACCCGGTCCGATGTGGGGTTCCGACCCCGCCGCTCCGCCGCCACCTGTCGCGCCGCCACCGAGCGCGCCGCCTCCGGCTGCAGCGAACCTACCGCCGGCCGCCGCGGCCGGCCCCGTGTGGGGTGCCGGTGCGACGCCACCGCCCGCCGCAGCCACGCCGCCGCCACCTGCGGCTGCGCTACCGCCACCTGTCGCGCCGCCACCAGCCGCGCCGCCACCGGCCGGGCCGGGATGGGCCGGAGGTGCCGCCCCGCCTCCCGTCAAGCCCGGCGGCATCCCCGGCTGCCTGAAGGCCCTGATCATCGTGGTCGTCCTGTTCGTGGTTGCGTTCGCCGTGTTCCTCATCTTCGCCGGCGCGTTCCTCAACAGCTTCCTGAGCAACCTCGGCATCAATCCCAATGCCGGTGCGGGCGGCGACGGCGACGTGTTCGCGAATTGCGCGTTCCTGTCGGACGAGGACGCCCGGGCCGTCTTCGGGGGGAACGCCGACGCGATCGAGCTTTCCGGATTCGCCGAGATGTCGATCGGGATCATCATCGACAACCGCGTCCTGGCCGGCAAACCGGACTGCTGGGTCACCGAGGGCGAGAAGGCATTCATCGCCCGGATCGCGTTGCACCAGGGCGGCGACGCGTCGGCCGTGTTCGCGGCCGAGCGCGCGGCAGCCATGCCGACCTCGGAGGATCAGGGCGGAGGCGTGACGCTCGAGAACGAGGGCTACTTCGGTGGCGAGGTCTCCGGGCTGGGCGACGAGGCGTTCTGCACCGGCACGAACGCGATCATGGCCGGCGTCCTCGTCCGCCAGGGGGACCGCGTCCTCTATGTATCCGTTGGCCCAGCCGACGAGAATTCGGCGCCTGAATTTGGTGTGACCGAAGACGGTGTCGTGACGGCGCCGGCCCTCTGCACCTTCGCCCAGGAGGTGGCGCGCACCATCCTGCGCTGATGCGGCGCCCGTCCTAGACGAGCCTGGCGAACAGCTCGTTCGAGAGCAGGCGGCCGCGCGTCGTCAGGACCATCCGTCCGTCGCCGGTGACCTCGAGGAGTCCCATCGCGAGGGCCCATCCGAACGACTCGGACATCGGCACCTCGTCGGCGTCGCTCAAGTGGAAGGCCGCGATCCATGCGCAGCCCGAGGATCATCCGCTCGGCCGCGCTCGTCGCCTCGTCGAGCTGCTCGACACCGCCCGGAGGCAGGTGCGGCCTCTCGCCGTCCGGCGGATCGAGCGCCGCGAGGTAGCCGTCGAGCCGGGCGGCATTCCAGCGGCGGCTCGCCCCGTCGAATGCGTGTGCACCCGGTCCAACGGCCTCGTACGGGCGTCGCTCCCAGTACGCGAGGTTGTGGCGGCTCTCGTGCCCGTGCCGTGCCCAGTTGGAGATCTCGTATCCGCGCCAGCCCGCCTCGGAAAGCACGTGGACGGCGTGGTGATACTGCGCCGTCGCCCTGTCCTCGTCCTGGCCCACCCGCGCCGCGTCACGCCAGCGTCGGGCGCCCGAGGTCGTCGGCAGGTGGTCGCCGCCGATGCCGGTGAGCCCTTCCGCGTCGGGATCGTCGAGCGTCAGCGCATAGAGCGACAAGTGGTCCGGGTCGAGCGCAAGGACGGCTTCGAGCGTCGACATCCACGATCCCAGCGTGCTGTCGGGCACGTCGTAGAGCAGATCCACGTTGATCGAGCCGATCCCGGCCGCGCGAGCCTCGGCAACCGCATCGGCGACCTCCTCGGGTCGATGACGCCGGCCGAGTCGCTTCAGCTCGTCCGCGTCGAGACTCTGGCCACCGAACGAGATCCGGTTGATGCCGGCCCGGCGAAGGGCGGACGCATCGCCACGCTCGTCGGAGCCGGGGTTCGCCTCCAGTGTCACCTCGGCGTCGTCGGCGAGGCCGAACCGCTGCCGGACGAGATCGACGAGTCGTGCCAGGCGGTCCGCAGGGACGAGCGACGGCGTGCCGCCGCCGATGTAGAGCGACGCGAGCGGCGGCCGGCGACCCGCGACCGGTGGCCCGAAGTCGCGGTCGAGCGCGTCGGCCCGAAGCCGGATCTCCGTCTCGAGCGCAGCGAGGAGCGAGGCGATCCGGTTTCGCGGCCCGCGCGCCGCCGCCCCCGCGTAGACCACGAAATCGCAGTACGGGCAGATCGAGACGCAGAACGGGATGTGGATGTAGAGCGCCACCGGCGGCCCGGGCGGCGGCGGCCAGCCACCGGCCGGTTCGTTCGAGGATGGCTCGGCCGACACGAGCGCCGCTGCCTCGCCCGTCATCACCGATCGTGCGGCGCGGACTCCCGGGGACCGATGACGCGCCAGCCGTCCGGCGGCCGGCGCCGCTTGTCGATCTCCTCTTCCTCGCGTCCGCGAGGCAGGAACTGTCCCGCGTGACCGGTGCACAGGAAGACCGCGAAGCGCGTCACCGCGTGACCGAGGAAGGCGGCTGCGATCCCGCCCGTAACGCCGGTCACCCATCCGCTTGCAAGCCCGATGAGGAGCGCCATCGCGAGCATGTAGCGATTCCGGCCCGGCGCCCCGAGCCGCGTCGCAAGCGCGTACAGCAACGCCTGGATGGCATTCGCCGCGCTCGGGTTCATGTCGGTCATGAGGAGAAGGCTGAAGATCACCCCGCGGAATGCAACCTCGTCGATGAAGGCCGTCACGACCGCATTGACGAGGGCGCCCGGATACGACCAGACGTCGGGGAAGCGGATGCGGCGGTATCGGTAATACGCGATCCCGAGGGCGATTCCCGTCCCGATCGCCGCATACAGGAAGCCGTAGAAGAGCGTGAGCCAGCGGTCCTCACCGGCCCCGAGCAGGAATTCCTCGCGGGGAGCGGGGTGGATGAACATGATTCCGGCGATGATCGCGAACCCGAGCCCGTACCACGCGACGCGCCGGCGGAACGACGGCTGCCGTCCGTCGCTGGCCTCGTAATACTCCGCCGCGTTGAACCGCTCCGCTTCAAGCCGCAGCATGACGAGCAGGAGCGCCAGGCCAGCGGCGATCAGCCGCTGGAGGGTCGGCAACCACTCGTCCATCGCCCTACGCCTCGTCCATGCGGAGCATCGCCAGGAACGCCTCCTGCGGGATCTCGACGGACCCGACCCGCTTCATCCGCTGCTTGCCTTCTTTCTGCTTCTCGAGCAGCTTCCGCTTGCGCGTGATGTCGCCACCGTAGCACTTGGCGAGAACGTTCTTGCGCATCGCCCGAACCGTTTCGCGTGCGATGACGTTTGAGCCGATCGCTGCCTGGATCGGGATCTCGAACATCTGGCGCGGGATGAGCTGCTTGAGACGCTCGGCCAGGACCCGACCGACCGACTGGGCCTTGTCGCGGTGGACGATCAGCGACAGGGCGTCGACCGGCTCGCCGTTGACGAGGATGTCGACCTTGGCGAGGTTGGCCGCCCGGTAGCCGAGCTCCTCGTAGTCCATCGAGGCATAGCCCTGGCTGCGGCTCTTGAGCTGGTCGAAGTAGTCGACGATGAGTTCGGCGAGCGGCATCTCGAAGTGGAGCACAACGCGGGTCGGATCGAGGTATTCCATGTTAACGAACGTTCCGCGGCGGTTCGTCGAGAGCTCCATCAGCGGGCCGATGTACTGGCTCGGCGTGACGACGCTGAGCTTGACCCACGGCTCCTCGATCGCCTCGATATCGGTCGGGTTGGGCAGGAGCGCGGGGTTGTCGATGACGACGTTGCCGCGCCCGAGCGTCAGCACGACGTGGTACTCGACCGACGGCGCCGAGGCGATGAGGTCGATCAGGAACTCGCGCTCGAGCCGCTCCTGGACGATCTCCATGTGGAGCAGGCCGAGAAAGCCGCAGCGGAATCCGAACCCGAGGGCGACGGAGCTTTCCGGCTCGTAAGTGAACGAGGCATCGTTGAGATGGAGCTTCTCGAGTGCCTCGCGGAGGAGCGGGTAGTCCTCGCCGCTGACGGGATAGATCCCGGCGAAGACGAGGCTCTTCGCCTCCTGGTAACCGGGCAGCGGTTCGGCGGCTGGTCGGGCGACCGTCGTCACGGTGTCGCCGACCTGGGCCTCGCGGACGTTCTTGAGCCCGGTCGCGATGTAGCCGACCTCGCCGGCGACGAGCTGCTTGACCGGAACGAGCTGCGGCCTGAAGACGCCGAGCTCGAGTGGCTCCGCCTCCGCCCCCGAGGCCATCAGCCGGATGTCCTCGTGCTGGCGGAGCGTGCCCTGGGCGAGGCGGACGTAGACGACTACGCCTTTGTACGCGTCGTAGTGACTGTCGAAGATGAGGCCCTGGAGCGGCCTGGTCGGGTCGCCCTTCGGCGCCGGGATCCGCTCGACGATCGCCTCCAGGATCTCGGGGACGCCCGTCCCATCCTTCGCCGATGCGAGGAGCACCTCCTCGCGCGGGATTGCCAGGACGCTCTCCAGCTCTTCGATGATCGTGTCGGGGTCGGCCGAGGGCAGGTCGATCTTGTTGAGGACCGGGATGAGCGTGAGGCCCTCGCGGATCGCGAGGTGAACGTTCGCCAGGGTCTGGGCCTCGATCCCCTGGGTCGCGTCCACGACGAGGATCGCCCCCTCGCAGGCCTGAAGGCTGTGGCTGACCTCGTAGGCGAAGTCGACGTGGCCGGGCGTATCGATGAGGTTGAGCCCGTAGGTCAGGCCGTCGTTCGCCTTGTACTCGAGACGGACCGCCCGGGCCTTGATCGTGATCCCCTTTTCCCGCTCGAGATCCATCGAGTCGAGGACCTGGCTCATCATCTGGCGGCCCTCGATCGTGTGCGTCAGCTCGAGGAGCCGGTCGGCGAGCGTCGACTTGCCGTGGTCGATGTGGGCGATGATCGAGAAGTTGCGGAGTCGCTCCTGGGGGATGGTCACGAGGCGGCAGTGTAGCGGGACCGACCGGCCGCTGACGACGCGTTCGAGGACGACAACGCCGAACTCACTCCGCGCATCCACCGGGACGCAGCGCGAAGACGTAGAGGTGGGCCGGTTCACTTCGACCCGGATAGTCCACGTCGCGGACCAGTGGGTACCTGGCGATCAGCCCGGCGAGCAGGTCCCCGCTTCGTTCGTACGGCAGATCGACGTCGTCGTAGGGTCCCGGCTGATACGCAAGCAGGAGACACGAGGCGGTATCGGCCTCCTGGGCGATGAGGTCGAGCGTGACGCTCCGCGTCGGCGGCGAGCCAAGCGTCGCGCCAGCCCAACGGGCCCCCCTTCGATCGGCGCCTCGTCCCAGAACGCCAGCCCGTGGGCGGGCGGACCGCCCGGCAGGTAGTACGTGTAGGCAGACTCGAGGTAGTCCGGCGCGAGCACGACCAGAGTGGTGTCGCGCGCGAGCAGTTCGCGCTCGTCGGCGACCATGGCCCGGATGGCGGTCTTCGGGACCGCGCCCAACGTCACCGCGTAGCCGAGACTGACGAGCACCCATGCGGCGGCGCCGGCCGCCACCGCCCAACCGACGAGGGGGCGACGATCGGGCCACCTCTGTTGGGCCGTCCGGGCGAGCCACACGACCGCCCAGCTGACGAGCACCCACACCAGCGGGCTGACGAGGTACATGTGACGCTCGCCGTATGTCGCGAGGGCCTCGCCGACGGCAACGACCGCCACGACCACGAGCAGCGTCCGGCCGCCCGTGCCCAATCCCGACGCCCATGAACGGAGTGCCAGTCGCCCGCTCGGGCGGACGGCGAGGGCGACAAGCAGCGACGGCCGCGAGGACCGCGAGGCCGCGGGCAATCCAGGACCGCAGGACGCTCGACGGGAACGGCAGCCCGTAGCCGACGTTGTCGATCGCCAGGAGTGGACGCTCGGCAAGGGGCACGACCACCGGGAAGCCACCCGCCGTCTGGAGGTGGAACACCAACGTCGGCACCCAGGGCAGGAACGCGAGCCCGATCGCGGCGAAGGCGGCGATCGCGGGCAGAACGCGACGGCTCCCCGCCCAGACGTTGAGGAGCGTCGCCAGGGCGAGCCCGGCCAACACCAGACCGCCCGGGTACTGGACAAAGAGGAGCGCCACCCCGGAGAGCGCGAGGAGGGCCGCCGACAGCCACGGGCGCCGACCGTCGAGAGTCAGCAGGTAGAAGGCGACCGTGAGGCACACGAGCAGGGCGCTCAACGCGTAGGGCCGCGCCTCCTGCGACTGGTAGATCGACGTGCCGGCCAGCGGTGACCGCGACCGCGGCGAGGAAGCCGACCTCGCGACTCGCGACCAGCCGCCCGAGAACGTAGGTCGCCGGGATCAGCAAGAGCCCCAGGAGGAGCGACGGCAGCTTGAGCGCGAGCTCGCCCGATCCGGCGATGCTCGTCCAGGGCCAGAGCAGCAGGTAGTAGCCGGGCGGATTGTTCTCCTGCGCAACCACGCGTGCGATCAGCGCCGCAGGATCCGACGAGCGGACGGCGTCTGCAGTCAGAGTCTCGTCGGTCCAGATCCCGATACCCATCGCCGGCAGCCGGACAAGGAGCCCGATCAGGGCCAGCCCGGCCAGCAGCAGGATCTCCCGTCGCCGGCTCATGAGGCGCGCCCCGCCGCGAGCAGCGCGACGCCGACACTGATGGTGGCAACGCCGACGATCTGGGTTCGGCTCAGGCGCTCGTGGAAGAGGAACACGGCGGCAACCGCGGCGATGGCGGCGAACTGGGACGCCATGACGGACGCGATGGCGATGCCCTCCCGAGCCCCGAACGCGAAGGCGGCGATCCCAACCACCTCCGTGACGCCGTTGACGAACACGAGAGGTGCGGCGGCCCTCGTCAGTCGGAGGCGACGGAACACGATCAACGGCAGCGCGATCACGACGGTCCCGACAAGTCGAGCAGGCAGCGCCGACCAGGCGAGGGGCAGCTCCTGCCCGATGAGACCCGAGACGTACAGGTTGATTCCGAAGCAGGTCGCCGCAGCCAGCGCAAGGAGCGCCGTGGCGATGGGCCCCAGCCGCGCCCCTTCGATCGCGACGGGATTGCGCTCGCTTGCGGCGAGGACGACCCCGACGACGATCCCGCCCAGCACCAGGCCGGCACCGGGGGCCAGCTGCTCCCCCGCGACCACGGCGATGACCGCGCCGATCGCACCCTCCGTCGAGGTGATCGGCGCGACCACCGAGACCTTGCCGCTCCGCAGCGCGGTCAGGACGAAGAGGATCCCGATGACGTTCGTGAAGCCCGAAATCGCGAGCAGCGTGAGCTCGCGCGCTCCGAGGCTGACCGGGCCCGACAGGGCGACCAACGGGATCGTGATCGCGATCCCGACGAGCATCACCCAGGCGAGCGTCGGAGCAGCCCCGATCAGCCGCGCGCTCCGGGCAGAGCAGAGGATGGACACCGACCAGCAGATGGCGGCGCCAAGGCCACCGAGAATGGGGATCACGGTGCCAAGTGTGGGGCATCGCGATGGCCCCATCGGGTTGCCTCTGCTACCATGCGCCTCCGTGCCGTCAGCGAGTCGCGCCGGCCGTCCATCCGATCACCCGCTCCCGTGAGGTTTGCCCCTTGGCCAAGACGCCCCGCACCTGGACGGGCGCGCGCACGCCGTCAGGACTGAAGCGCGTCCGACAGGCCGAGCGCCGCCGCGAGATCCTTCAGCCCCGTCGAAGCGCCGCGAAGACGTACGTCGCAAAGGCTCTCGAGGTCGCCACCCACCAGGCAGACGCCGGAAACAGCCGCCACGGCCCTCGCCGAGGCCCATGCCGCTCTCGATCGGGCGGCCAAGGCCGGCGCGATTCACCCGAACGCCGCCGCGCGCCGGAAGTCCCGCCTGACGCTCAAGTTCAACGCCGCGACCGGCGGCGCGCACGTCCAGACCTCGACCCGGATCACCAAGACCACGAGCAAGGCCCAGGCCGTGAAGGCCGCCAAGAGCCGGATCGCTGCCTCGAAGGCCGACAAGGCAAAGGGCGCCCAGACGGCCGCCGGCAAGGCCCGCGCCGCGCTGTCGAAGACCGCCCGCGCCGACGCAGCGGCCAAGGCCGCTGCGGCAGCCACCGCCGAGCCCGCCGCGAAGGCGACGACGAAGGCCACGAAGTCCGCGTCGAAGCCTGCAGCAAAGGCCACGACGGCGAAGCCGAAGGCGGCCACCGCAGCCAAGCCGAAGGCGACTGCGAAGGCTCCCGCCAAGAAGACCGCCGCCAAGAGCTAGCCTCTCGCCGGCCGCCTACCGATCGCCCCGAGTTGAACTCGGGGCGATTCTCATGTCGCCCGGCCGAACCCTTCCTGCCAATCCGTCATCCCGTGAGAATTGGTCGGGGCCGGGATGCGAGGGATGCTCTCTGGCACGCACGCAATCGTCGTACGCACGTCGCAGGTGCCTGCCAACTCCGCGGCTCCGTGAGGGGCTGGCAGGCAATCCCCCGTCGATCGTTCACCAGCTCGAGATTTGGCAGGGAGCAAGCCCGACGGGCAACTCGCTCAGCGGGGTCCGGCTCGGAGCTCCGCCACGCCATCCGGCCGGGGCTTCGGTCGGAACAGGCCGTAGAGGATCCCACCCCCGAGGGCACCGGCCGTCGTGAGGATGACGAGGAACGCCGACGTCGCGAACTGCTGGTTCCAGTAGAACGCGCTGAACGATGCGGTGTCGGTGATCCCGATCGACTCAAAGTCCGGGCCTCGACCCGCCGCCAGGTACCTCGCATACACGCAGTTGGCGCCCGATTCGCAGACGGGCGGGATCGTCTGGCCGTTCTCGTCGACGCGGTTGAAGTCGGGGAAGCCGCCGTCGGCGAAGAAGAAGAGCGCCTTCACCACGAGCAGGAGCGCCGCAAGCGTCAGGGCGGTTGCCAGTCCCGCGACAACGGCATTCGCCACGATCCTGCCCCACGGGCCGGCGCGGCGGTCGCTGCGCTGGTTGGCGTAGTAGCCAATGAGGAGGCCGGCCGGCAGGGCGAGGAGCCAGTAGATCGGCTCGATCGGGATCACGAGCAGGAAGCTGACCGCGATGGTCAGCGCCATCCCGATCCCGACGTAGGCCGCGGCGATCGCGCCGCGATCGACGATCCGGGTCACGTGCGGATCACGCGCCGGCGCCGACCTTGACGGTTCCCGGCTCCGGTGAGGCCGCCATCCCCGGGCGCCCGAGAGCGGACCGGCCCGGGTAGCGCGCCGCGTCCCCCAGCTCACCCTCGATCCGGAGGAGGCGGTTGTACTTCGCGACTCGCTCGCTCCGAGACGGCGCGCCGGTCTTGATCTGGCCGGTACCCATCGCAACGACGAGGTCGGCGATCGTCGTGTCCTCTGTCTCGCCGGAGCGGTGAGAGACGATCGCCGTCCAGCCGGCGCGCCGGGCCAGCTCGATCGCCTCGATCGTCTCGCTCAGCGTCCCGATCTGGTTGAGCTTGATCAGGACGCTGTTCGCGGCCTGCTCGTCGATCGCCCGCTGGATCCGTTCGGTGTTCGTGACGAGCAGGTCGTCGCCGACGAGCTGGATCCGGTCGCCGAGGCGGCGGGTGAGCTCAGCCCAGCCCGCCCAGTCGTCCTCGGCCAGGCCGTCCTCGAGGGAGATGATCGGGAAGCGCGCGACCCAGTCGGCCCACAGGTCGATGAGCTCGCCTGACTCGAGCGTTCGACCCTCCCGGGCGAGGACATACCGGACGGGGCCGCCACCCGCTGCGGAGCCGCCCTCGACGAGTTCCGTCGTCGCGGGGTCCAGGGCGATCGCGATGTCTTCGCCGGGGCGGTAGCCCGCCCGCTCGATCGCCCTCAGGATGACCTCCACCGCGGCCTCATTCGAGGCGAGACTCGGCGCGAAGCCACCTTCGTCGCCCTGGCCCGTGGCGAGGCCCTCGTCGTGGAGGATCCCGCGGAGCGCGGCGAAGATCTCGGCGCCGGCCCGGAGCGCTTCCGTGTAGGTGGCCGAACCGACCGGCATGACCATGAATTCCTGGAAGTCGGTCGAGTCCTGGGCGTGCTTGCCGCCGTTGAGGATGTTGAACATCGGGACGGGCAGCGTTCGCGCGCCGGCCCCGCCGAGATATCGGAACAGCGACAGGTCGTGGGCCGCCGCTGCTGCATGAGCGGCAGGCGAGGGAGACGCCGAGGATCGCGTTCGCTCCGAGTTCGGCCTTGTTCGGCGTGCCGTCGAGGTCGCACAGAACGGCGTCGAGGCCTGCCTGGTCCGCCGCATCGAGACCGTAGACCGCGGGCGCGATCACGTCGATCACGTTGGCGACGGCCCCGAGAACGCCCTTGCCACCGAACCGCGACGGGTCGCCGTCGCGGAGCTCGACCGCCTCATGGGCACCGGTCGATGCCCCGGACGGCACCGCCGCTCGACCGACCGAGCCGTCGCCGAGGACGACGTCGACCTCGACGGTTGGATTTCCGCGCGAGTCGAGGATCTCCCGGGCGTCGACGACCTCGATCGTCGTGTTCGTGGACGCTGTCACGCCTTGGTCTCCACCTTCGGGCGATCCTGGAGGACCGCGATTCCGGGCAACTCGCGACCCTCGAGGAACTCGAGGGAGGCGCCGCCGCCGGTGCTGATATGGGTCATCTTCTCCGCCAGGCCCTGCTGTTCGAGGGCCGCCACGGAGTCGCCGCCGCCGACGACGACCGTCGCTCCGTTCTCCGCGCGATCGGCAAGGAATTGGGCGATCTCCTTCGTCCCGTGGGCGAATGAGGGAATCTCGAACACGCCAAGGGGCCCGTTCCAGAAGACGGTCTTCGCCGGCGCGAGGGCTTCCTCGATCGCGCGCCGCGAATTCTCGCCGACGTCGACGATGTGCCAGGACGCCGGGAACTTCTCGGTCCCGACGGTCTTGTACTCGGTCCCGCGGGTGACCTCCTTGGCGATGACGACGTCCGTCGGCAGGATGACCGGCACGCCGCGAGCCTCGGCCGCGGCGAGGATCCGCCTGGCGTCCTCGACCCGCTCGTGCTCGGCGAGGCTCTTGCCGACGGTCTTGCCCTGGGCGAGGAGGAACGTGTTCGCCATCCCGCCGCCGACGACGAGGATGTCGACCTTCGAGATCAGGTTTTCCAGGACCTTGATCTTGTCGGAGACCTTCGCTCCCCCGAGGATCGCCGCGAACGGGCGACCGGGGTCCTCGAGGAGGTGCGAGAGCATCTCGATCTCGCGTTCCATGAGCAGCCCGGCGTAGGCCGGGAGGAGCTTCGCGACGCCCACGGTCGAGGCATGGGCCCGGTGGGCCGTCCCGAACGCGTCATTGACGTACACGTCGGCATACGAGGCGAGTTTCGCCGCGAATTCCGGGTCGTTCTTCTCCTCCTCCGCGTGGAACCGGAGATTCTCGAGGAGGATCGCCTCGCCGGCTCGCAGGCGTTTGATCGCATCCTCGGTTCCCACGCCGAGGGCGTCGCCGGTCACCGGGACATTCCGTCGGAGCAGGGTCGAGATCCGCTGACCGACCGGCCGCAGGCGAAGTCCGTCCTGGACCTTGCCATCCGGCCGGCCCAGGTGACTGGCGAGAATGACGCGCGCGCCCTGGGCGAGCAGGGAATTGATCGTGGGCAGGGCGGCCCTGATCCGCGAATCGTCGGTCACCTTGCCGTCCGCCAGCGGGACGTTGAAGTCGACGCGCAGGAATACCCGCTTGCCCGAGGCGTCCAGGTCGCGGATCGTCAGCTTGTTCACGACGGGCCGGTCAGGCCCGACCCGCCACCGGGAGTCGCGCCGCAACGAAGCCGATCAGGTCGGCGACGCGGCAGCTGTAGCCCCACTCGTTGTCGTACCAGCTGATGACCTTGACCATCGTCCCGCCGAGCACCATCGTCGAATCCGCGTCGATGATCGACGAGCGGCTGTCGCCCCGGAAGTCGCTCGAGACGAGGGGGTCGTCGCTGACGCCCAGGATCCCCTTGAGCGGGCCCTCGGCCGCGGTCCGGAACGCATCGTTGAGCTCCTCGACGGTCGTCGGTCGCGAGACGTCCGCGGTGAAGTCGACGACGCTGACTGTCGGGGTCGGGACACGCAGGCTGAACCCGTCGAACTTGCCCTTCAGGTCCGGGATGACGAGGGCAAGCGCCTTCGCCGCACCGGTCGTCGTCGGGATGATGTTCTGGCCGGCTGCCCGTGCCCTGCGCGGGTCCTTGTGGGCGACGTCGAGGATCCGCTGGTCGTTCGTGTAGCTGTGAATCGTGTTCATCAGGCCACGCTCGATCGTCAGGAGGTCGTGAACGACCTTCGCCGCGGGCGCCAGGCAGTTCGTCGTGCAGCTGGCGTTGCTGATGATGCTGTGCCGCTCGGCGTCGTAGGCGTTCTCGTTCACGCCGAGCACGATCGTGATGTCCTCACCCTTGGCCGGCGCGCTGATGATCACCTTCTTCGCTCCGGCGGTGATGTGGGCGGCCGCCTTGTCGGCGTCCGTGAAGAGGCCGGTCGATTCGAGGACGATGTCGACCCCGAGATCGCCCCATGGCAGCGCGGCGGGATCCCGTTCCTTGAGGACCTTGACCTCACGGCCGTCGATGATCAGCGCGTCGTCTGTGTGGTCGACGGTCCCCTGGTAGGCGCCGTAGGTCGAGTCATGCTTGAAGAGCAACGCATTCATCGACGTGTCGACCAGGTCGTTGATCGCCACGACCTCGAGGTCCGGGGTTCGCTCGATGAGGGCCTTGAGCGACTGACGGCCGATCCGCCCGAAACCGTTGATGCCGACTCGCACTGCCATGACGTGCTCCTTTGCGACCTGCGCTCGTCCGCCGTCGGGCGAGCGTTCATGTTGCTGCTGTCGAGGTGAGCGTGAAGATCGGCGCCGGCCGCTCGGGCCGCGCGCAGCCGCCGAACGTATGGTCGCATCGTAGACGGTCGGCCGTCGAGGGCCGTTCACACGGAGTACGCGAAGGGGGCCCGCCGTTGCCGGCAGGCCCCCTTCGGGCGATTCAACGTTGGGCGCGGGTCAACCGCCGATCTTGAAGACCTTGCCCTTGCAGATCGGACAGGTGCCGGAGAGCGCCGGCTTGCCGTTCTTCATCGTGATCCGCGTGGGGTTCACGACTTCGACCTTCTGCTTGTCCTTGACACAATACGCTTCGGCCATGGAGCGGGCTCCTCCTCGTTCAGCGTGGCGGCACGGGAACCCACGTCCCGCATCCGCAGATCACGTGTATGTCCAAAGGGACGGTCGCCAGCGCTCCGTCCCAGCCATTCGTTTCTGGCGATCCATTTCGGCGAGGATCAGCAGGCTTTCCAGCCCGGTCTCCACGCACGCAGCCTCCGCCGCGTCCTTGGCCGCACCCTCGACGAACGCTCCGGTCGTCCGCTGTGCGTAGACCGCACAGACGACGCCGGCTCGGCATCGGGCGAGTGTGGCCAGCACGAGTAGCGCGGATGCCTCCATTTCGAAGTTCATGACGCGCTGGCGCGCCATGTCCTCCGCCAGGTCAGGGTAGCGGATGGGCAGCTGCGGGATGGGACGCCCTTGCGCCCCGAAGAATCCCGGTGCCGTCGCCGTGACCCCGACATGGTTCCGGTGGCCGAGCCGCTCGGCGGCCTCGATGAGTGCGATGACCGCCTCGTAATCGGCGATCGCCGGGTACCCATCGTGGACGAAGAAGCTCGTGGTCGACTCGAGCCGGACCGCTCCGGTCGAGATGATCAGGTCCCCGAGAGCGACCTCCGGCTGGAGTGCCCCGCAGGAACCGACCCGGATGAAGGTTGGCCGTTCCGTGATCGCCAGGATTTCCGCCACCACGATCTCGACGTTGTCCGTGCCGATTCCGGTCGAAACGACCGAGACACGTTCGCCGCGATACGTCCCGGTGACCGAGGCGAACTCCCGGTGTCGCCGCTCGAGCTCGACTGAGTCGAGACGCGTGGCAATCCGGTCCGTCCGATCGGGGTCACCAGGGAGGAGGATGTACTCGGCCAGTTCTCCCGGGCCGAGTCCGATGTGGTATTGCCGTTCTCCCACCGGGAGTGCGACGCGGTGGTCCGCGTTCGGCAAACCGTATCCCTCGCTCAGATGGTGCTTCGCAGGCGCGAAACTCGGCCGAGGATAGTCCCACGCTCAGACGAGCGTCAAGCACGATTGCTGAGCGTGGCCACGCACGAGTCATCGATCCGGCCCGTGCGTGGCCGTCACGCCGGCCAAACGGGCCCCCACCTGGGCCGCCAGGCGTCGTCGTGCGCGCCGCCGCCGAAGGACCGTGACCGCCAGCGAAGCGATCGAAACGAGGACGATTCCGAGCACCCCTGCGGTCCCCGGCGTACCGGGTCCGAGGAGGCCCCCGGCGAGCCGCTCCGCGGGCTTGGGAGCGTCCGATTCCCGTGTGGGCGACGCTGTGCCGGCCTCGCTGCCGCTGGTCGGGTCGAGCGTGGGATCTCCGACGCGGACGATGCCGGCCGGGTCGTCGACGGCGACCCGGTACGCGGCGCCGTGCTGCTCGACGCGGCCGGTGGCGTTGAGCGCGTCGCCCGGCTCAAGGAGAGGCAGGTACTCGGCCGCCTCGCCGCTCACGATGACCTGCCCGACGGCCGTCCCGTCATCGAGGAGGAAACCGTCGGGAACGAGCTCCGTGACCAGCCCTCCGACCCGGACGTTCCGGCCAACGTGGCCGGCGAGGTCGACGAGGTCCACGTTCGGCGTCGTCGCGATGCCGTCCACCCTGGTCCCGTCGGGTCCCAAACGGGCTCCGGGGTCCGACTTGCCGCCATCTGGCCCTCCGGACCGGATCGCGCCGATCGCGAGGTCGGCGGGGCTTCTCGGGGCGATGGACCAGCGGCGGTCGGCCGCGCCAGGGTACGGCCGCCGAACGAGGCCGGTGACAGTGGCCGTCCGGCCCTCCACGAGCGTCGTGGCGGGGATCCGTGCGCCCGCGAGACCCGTCACGGGCACCCGATCGGGCCCAACGGACAGTTCGGCCCGCCAGCGATCACCGAGCTTCTTGACCTCGGCCACGGTGCCGGAGATCCGGACGAGGCGCCATTCGTGCGCCGCGGTCGGCGACCGCTTGAGGTCGATGGCGAGCGGGCGAGCGCCGACCGCGACGACCAGGATCCGCTCGGCCTTGACGCGCGGGGCGTCATAGGCGCGCCCGATCGTCCCTTCGACACGAATCCGGGCACCCGACGGCCGGGGCCTGCGAATCGATCGGGACAAGGATCTCGACTCCGGCCGTTCGATCCTCGATGACGATGCGTCGGCCGGTTGTATCGAGCAGGTCAGGCCTGATCGTCACGAGGCCTTCGACGATGACCGGCCCGTCACCGCGGCGAACGGCATCTGCGATCGTGAGGACGCCTGCCGCCGGACCCGTCGCTGGGGAGGGCGCGCTGCTCGGCGCAGGCGAGCCGCCCGGCGCAGGCGAGCCGCCCGGCGCAGGCGTCGGGCTCCTTGTCGGACTCGGGGTGGCGCCTCGGCGGAGGTCGCCGGCGTCCCGCGGCCAGACCCGATAGCCGTCGAGAACGCCCTTGCGCGACGCACGCTGGCCCGCGACGCCGACGATGTCATAGGTGGCACCGACCGCCACCGAATTGGGCGTCAACCCGCTCGATGCATCCGCCACGATCCGAACCGGGCCGCCAGCGCCGAGGACGAAGAAGGTGACGTCGCCGCTGCTCGACTTCGTCGGGCGCGCCTCGACCGAGCCGCGCACCGTCACGAGCCGGCCCTCGGTCGACTCGCCGAGCGAGGTCGCGTCGACCGAAATGGGTTCGGGGTGGGGTCCCGACGCAGCGATCCGGACGCCGTCCGAGCGCGGCCGAAGCTCCAGCTGCCCGAATGGATCGGCCAGCGGGCCGATGACCTCGACGATCGTTCCGCGACCAGGCGCGGCAACCTCGTCCGGGATGCTTGACGGCGATCCCGCCGCTCGGATCCTGGATCGCGACGAGATTGGGGGAGCCGATGCGACCGGCCTCGGCCGTCACGACGCCGGTCACGGTGACGGTCGTGCCGATCGGGAGCCGACGAGCGTCGCCGATCGGGATGGTCGCCTGGGTCGGCGCCGGGGTCGGCGTCGTCGTCGGGCTCGCGGTCGGCGCGGGGGTGAGGCTGGGCGATGGGGTGAGGCTGGGCGCCGGGGTTGAGCTCGGCGCCGGGGTTGAGCTCGGCGCCGGGGTCGGCGTGGGCGACGGCACGAGCGTCGGGGATGGAGGCGCGGGCGGCGAAGCACTCGCGCTCGGGGCGGCTGTCATGGTCGGAGCCGGGCTGGGAATTGGCGTCGGCCCAGGTGCCGGCGTCGGCGGCGCAGCCAGGTTCTGCGGCGACGGGTCCGCACGAACCGCGAAATCCAGGGCGTTTTCGTTCGTGTCCGTGCCGTTGCCGAGTGAACCGCCCGGAAGTCGCTCGATACTCGAGCCAGCCGCCGGTGCTGGTGCAGCCGACCCTTCGACAAACGCGTTGATTGCGTCGCCCCAGCCGACGGCATCGACCGTCTCACCGCCAATCGGCCGGAGCGCAACCGCGCCGCCGGTCGCCGCGAATCCGCCGCTGTAGGTGGCATCGGCGGCGGCGGCATGGATGCCGGACGCGTTCGCCACGAGCAGATGCCTGCCGGGTTCGATGATCGTCGGCTGTCGACCAGGCCGCCTTCCGGGCGGTCGTCCCTCCGCTCGACGTCACGTAGATCAGCTCGAAGCCCGTGAGGTCAACGGCGACCGAGCCCGCATTCGTGATCTCCGCGAACTCGTCGGACGCTGATGCCCCGCCGGTCATCACCTCCGACACGAGCAGGCTCGATGTCGGCCAGGATGCCGCCACCGCGATGTGAGCGTCGACCGTCGACCTCGCCGGCGCGCTGACGCGTCGGCGACGCCGACAGGACGATGGCGAGGAACAGGGCGAACTGACCGGCACGCCGGACGCGATCCATCAACGACCTCCCGGCGGGCGGGCGGGTTGGCGGCGGATGCGGCGGAGGATCGTGACGTTCTACCAGCGGGTACTGCACCGCGGGTTACTCAGCGCTCACCTTGGAGTGCGCCGCAACTTCGCCGGGACTTCACTGAGACTTCACCATCGGTCGACGCGCGATTGCACTACGATGGCTGCAACATCCCTGCCACCTGGAGGCACTGTGGCTCGCGCCAAGAGGACCAATCGCGCCGAGGCGCGCCGCCGATACCGCGCCGCGATGGGCGAGGAGCCCGAGTCATTCGATCTCGAGGACGAGGCGCAGCCGGACGTCGCACCGCCGAGTGACGCGAGCGCCGCCGGCCGAAGCCGCACCCGCGCCGCTGCGACTCCTTCGCCAACGCCACCGGCCCGACCCAGCGTGATGGGCGCGTTCCGGGCGGCCTTCCGGCCGACCGATTTTCGGGGCGATTTCGCGGCCCTTCCCCGACTGCTCCGCAATCGCGCGTTCCTCATCCCGCTCGCGATGATCGTCGGGGCGGCGGTGCTCATTGCCGTGACCGGCGGGACAGAGCCGATCAGTCGCGCCCTGAGCCCCTACTTCCTGGCTCCGCCTCCGGTTGCGCCCGTCTTCCTCGCCGGCTTCCTGGCTCCACGGGCGAGCTGGCTGATCGGCGGCCTGCTCGGGATCATCTCGTCGATCGCGATCTTCGCGATCCTGTCGACGCCGGCCATGCAGCAGGTCGCGACGGGAGCGCCCGCGGCGACCGCCCTGTCGCCCGACGTCTACGTCTATTCCTTCTTCGTCGCGACTGTCGGCGGCGGGTTCTACGCCGCGGCGGCCGCCTGGTACAAGCGCTTCCTCGCTCTCGCGAGCCCGTCCCGGGCGGCTCGGGCGGCCACCGGCCAGACCGAAGCTGGTGCGACCGTTCCCGCAAGCGCGGTCCGGACGATCGGCCGATGCTGGCCCGCCGCCGCTGATGCGCCCGTCTGCCGGCGGCCCGGCCGTCCGCGACGGTCCGCGCGTGGCTCAGCCGAGACGGCGCATCCCTGCGTGGCCGAGCTGGCGGACGCCGTCGGGCTGATCGGGCGCACCCGCGGTGGCCGTGACCTCGATGAGCGATCGGACCTCCCGGGCAACGACATTGACGACCGACGACTCCCGCTGGAGGTCGCCGTCCACGAGGAGGAGGGCGTGGCGCCGGACCACGCCGCGCAGCCGCGCCCAGGTGTCCGGCCAGAGCGTGACATTGACCATGCCCGTCTCGTCCTCGAGGGCGAGGAACACGGTGCCCTTCGCCGTCATCGGGTGCTGGCGGGTGACGACGAGGCCACCGATCCGAACCGGTCCCTGGCGGCGCTCGGCGAGGGCCGCGTTCGGGGTGGCGCCGAGCCGCTCGAGCGCCGGCCGGTAGAGCGAGACGACCTGCCGCCGGGCATCGAGGCCGACGACCGCGTATGCATCGCCGATCCGCTCCGATTCGGTGAGGCCGGGGAGCGTCGGAGCGTCGGTCGGGGGAAGCCGGAGGTCCATCGGCCGGCCGGCGACACGCCCCGGCACGGAGCCACGGACGGACCCGGCGACCTCGCGGAGCTGCCAGAGGAGCTCGCGCCGCGGCCGGCCGAGCGAGTCGAGCGCCCCGACCCGGATGAGCCGCTCGATCGTCCCCTCCCCCAGCCCGGTCCGCTCGACGACGTCGGCGAGTGAGCGATACGGGCCACGCTCGAGCTCACGATCGAGGAGCGCCTCGTGCTCGTCGCCGATCCCCTTCACAAGCCCGAGACCGAGGCGAACGCCCCAGCCGACGGCGCCGTCGATCGCCCAGCGCTCGCGGGCCGCGATCGACGGCATCGTGCAGGACGGCGACCGGACGGGATCCGGCCGCCGATCGATGCCCGCGTCCTCGGGGAGTGGCTCGTCCACCCCGTCTGCCGTCGCCCAGCCCGGTCGACCAACCCATTCGGTCGTCGTTTTGTAGCGCGATCGGTTGACGTCGACCGGCAGGACCGCCACCCCGTGCCGCTTCGAATCGTTGACGAGGACCTCGACCGGGTAGAAGCCCATCGGCTGGGCGTTGATCAGCCCGACGAGGAACTGGGCCGGGTAGAACAGCTTGAGGAACGACGATTCGTAGGCGGTCCTCGCGAAGGCGGCCGCGTGGCTCTTGGCGAACCCGAACGAGGCGAACGCTGCGACCTGGCGGAAGAGCTCCTCGGCGACCTCCTCGGTCATCCCGGGCTGGCGCATGCAGCCGTCGTGGAACTGCTGGTGGAGCTTCTCCATCTCGCGCGTCGAGCGCCACGTCCCCATCGCCCGCCGAAACCCGTCGCTCTCGGCCGGCGAGAACCCGGCGACCTCGATCGCGATCCGCATGACCTGCTCCTGGTAGAGGATCACGCCCATCGAGTCGCGGAGGACGGGCTCGAGGCTCGGGTGGAGGTAGGTCACCGGCTCGAGCCCCTGCTTCCGGCGGAGGAAGGGATGGACGGCGTTGCCCTGGATCGGGCCCGGGCGGATGATCGCGACCTCCACGACGAGATCGTCGAGGCTCTGCGGGCGTGACTTCGGGAGCGTCTGCATCTGGGCCCGGCTCTCGACCTGGAAGACCCCGACCGTGTCGGCTGCCTGGAGCATGTCGAAGACCTCGGAGATGTCCTCCGGCAGGCGGTCGAGGTCGATGCAGCCCGCACAGTCGTGCTCGATGAGCTGGAGCGTCTCGTCGATCGCGGAGAGCATCCCGAGCCCGAGCAGGTCGAGCTTGATCAACTTGAGCGTCTCGACGTCGCGCTTGTCGAACTGGACGACGACCCGGTCCTTCATCGTCGCCCGCTCGATCGGGGCGATGTCGATGAGCGGCGCGGCCGTGACGAGCATGCCGCCGCTGTGGATCGACAGATGGCGCGGGAACCCGTCGATCCGGGCGCAGAACTCCAGCCAGCGCTCCCAGTCGGAGAGGCCGCGGGTACTGCCGCCGAGGGGCTGGGGCGGCGGGTCCGGCTCAACCCGGGCGACGGAGGAGTGGTCGCGGTCCTCGCCGCCTCGTCCCATCGCCGCCGTCGACGGGGAGGGCGGGTCCCAGCGACTCGGCCGCCCCAGACGATCGGTCTGGCGCGGCGGCGGCTCAGACCTGGCCGCTCTCCGGATCGATCGCGCGTCCGCCGACGAGCGCCGGCGGCACCAACCGGTCGCGCTCCGCCTCGTACCCCGTCCCCTTCCCCGCCCGCAACCAGGCCACGCTCGCCGGCGTGTCGCCGGGACCTCCTTCGTCGTCGCCCCGTGGCCCCGGCCGGATCGCCGTCACCGGCGCGAGAGCATCGGGAAGTGCGCCTGATCCGCCCCGAATACCAACCCCCGTGGTGGTAGAGAGGGCCGCGGCCTCCTGGGCCGGCCGGGGCGCGCGACCACCAGCCGGATCCGTGCTCAGATCGGCCGGTGACACGTCGACGGCCTCGCCATCATGGCCTCCCGCTGGATGTACCACCACCCCGGTTGGTATCTGCGAATTTCCAGGCACCCCGGCGGCTCGGGGCACGACTCCGGGCCGCGCCAGGCGCCCGATCATCGGCCGTGGCACCAGATTCGGCAGCCGAATTGGCGGCACGCTCGGGGGCGCCCAGTGCCGGAGCGAGCTCGTCGGGGAGCACCGCCCCGGCGGCTGCGCCGAGCGGGGTCTCCGCCAGCCAGCCGAACGGGCGCGCCGCATCCGGGTCCGCCGGCTTCGGCGGCTGGCGCCATGGCGGCACCTTCCCGACGAGCGGAATCCGGGTATTCAGCTGGCCCATCCCGTCCACGAGCCCGCGTTCCTCCGCCTCAGTCGCCGCCAGCGCCTCAGCCGGTTCCCCTTCGCCCGTTCGCCTGAAGAACTCGGCAAAACCGCCGTCCGCCTCGAGGTCGCGCCGGACCATGACCGAGTCGTACGTCTCGAGCGCCTTCGCCACCCGATCGACGAGCGGCCGCGGGAATCCCAGCGCGACGCCCACCTCCCGGACAGCCGACCGCGCCCGGTAGGTGACGAGGTTGCAGACCATCCCCGTGTGCTCCGGCCCGTAGCGGTTGTAGACGTACTGGATGACCTCCTCCCGGCGTGCCGAGCTGAAGTCGATGTCCACGTCGGGATAGGTCGTTCGGCCCTCGTTGATGAAGCGTTCGAACAGGAGGTTGTGGCCGATCGGCTCGACCCGGCTGATCCCGAGGGTGTAGGCGACGATCGAGCCGGCCGCGCTGCCGCGACCCTGGGCTGGAATCCCCTGCTCCTTGGCGAACCGCATCAGGTCCCAGCAGATCAGGAAGAACTCGGCGAGCCCGGCCCGCTCGATCACGTCGAGCTCGTGGGCGAGCCGATTGACGACGGCCGAGGTCAGCGGGTGATAGCGCTTCCTGGCGCCGGCATGGCACAGCTCGACGAGATAGGAGAACGGGGTTTCGCCGTTCGGCACCGGGAATCCCGGGAAGCGGTACTGCTCGAACCCGAGATCGACCGAGCACGACGCGGCCAGCTCGCCGGCGGTGGCGATCCCCTCGGCCCAGGCCCGGGCCGTGCGCGGATCGCTCCGGGCAAACGCCGGATCTCCGGGCGGCAGCGCCGCGATGTCCGCCCCCGACTTCAGGTACGACTCGCCGTCCTCCCGCCGCAGGTCCGCCAGCTCGTCGAGCGTGCGCCCGTGGCGGATCGCGGTCAGCACGTCCTGGAACTCGCGACCCTCCGGCCGGGCGTAGTGGACGTCGTTGGTCACGACGACCGGCAGCCCGAGCTCGTCGGCGAGGGCCGCCGTCTCCGCCACGAGCCAGTCGTCGTCCGGCAGGAGGTGATGCGACAACTCGAGGTAGAACGCGCCCGGAAACCGGCCCGCGAATGCCGATGCCGCCGCCAGGGCACCCTCCCGATCGCCGACCCGGAGCCGGCGGGCGATCTCGCCCTCCCGGCACCCCGACAGGGCGACGAGGCCGTCGACATGCTGCGCGAGGAGCTCGTGGCTGAAGCGCGGAACGGCCTTCGTTCCGGCGAGGTTCGCCCGCGAGACGAGCCGGCAGAGGCTCCGATAGCCCGACGCGTCGCGGGCGAGGAGGACCAGGTGCGGACCGCGCTGGCGCTCACCGATGCCGCGGTGATCCTCCTTCACCGCCTCGCGATGGCCGGGCAACCGGGTCCGCTCGGGCCGGGGTCGATCGGGCCGGCCCTCCGTGGCCTTCGACCCGATCCCGTCGCCGGTTTCTCCGCCTGCCGACGCGCCTCGCCGCCTGCCGCCGCGCCTCGCCGGCCGCCGGGCGGGGACGACCGCCCGGGCGGGATCCGCGACGATCGCGTCGAGGAGCTCGATCTCGACACCGATGACGGGGTGGATGCCGGCCGCCTCCGCTGCGGCGGTGAAGCGGACCGCGCCGTACAGGCCCTGGTGGTCGGTGACGGCCAGGCCGGACAGGCCAAGCTCGACGGCCCGCTCCACGAGCTCATCGGGGGCGGATGCCCCGTCGAGGAACGAGAAGTTCGTGTGGCAATGGAGCTCGGCATACGGTCCCATCGGGACGGCTCATGATAGAACAGATGTTCTATCTCCGATACCCCTCCGCCGAACCGCCCGGGTCCGGATGACCGGATCGGGGGATAGCCGTCGCTTGCCGGGCGGGGTTTAATGGCGGTCATGGCCGGGACCCGTCACGCTCGGCGCCGCTTCACCGCACTCCTCTCGGCCGCGATTGCTGTCGGCGCGCTCGCCTCGGTCGCGCCCCCGGCGCGGGTCCTCGCCGCAGACCCGGGAATCATCCCGCGGGCCGACGTCGAGAGGTTCCTGAGCCACGAGGTCTATGGCTACCTGCCCTACTGGCGGCTCAGTGCACGCACGGTCGGGCAGCTCGACTACGACCTGGTTTCGACGATCGCCTTCTTCGGCCTCGGGATCAAGGGGACCGGCGACATCGACATGGCGTGGCGCGGATCAAAGGCATACGTGAGCGCTAACGCGGTGGCGGTCACGAACGCCGCCCACGCGAAGGGCGTCCGCGTCGTCCCGACATTCCAGCTCTTCGATTCCGGCAGCCTCACCAAGATGAAGGCGTTCCTCGGCAGCACGAACGCCCAGGACCGCTTCATCGGACAGGCGCTCGACCTGATGGCACGCCGCTCAGCCGATGGCGCGAACTTCGACTTCGAACCGATGCCATCGTCGCTGACGCCCCAGTACCTCTCATTCCTGGGCCGCTTCAACGCGGCGATGGACGCGCGGTTTCCCGGAGCGACGCTCGTCAACGCGTCGTCGGCCGGTGCGCCGCCTTCGCTGATCACCGGTCTCGTCCCGATCGTCGACCAGCAGTTCGTCATGACCTACAACTACCGATGGTCGGGCTCGACGGTGACCGGTGCGATCGCGCCGCTCGACCACGCCGCCCGCAACGTCAAGATCCACATGAATCGCTTCATGGCATACGCGCCCAAGGCAAGCCTCATCCTCGGCGTCCCGTACTACGGCTATGACTGGCCGGTCACGAGCACCGTTCCGCACGCGACGGTCCGGGCCGACAAGGTGAAGTACGGCGCCGTCAAGTCCGTCACGTACGCCTCCGCTCGCAACTTCCTGGCCTCCCACCCGGAGGTCGTGCGCGAATACGACGCGGCCGAGGGAAGCGGCTTCTACAGCTACTGGGATGCGTCGCATTCGACCTACCGCCAGGTCTACTTCGAGGACGAGCGGAGCGCTGCCGCGAAGTACGAATACGCGATCACGACCGGGCTCGGAGGCGTGGGAATCTGGACGCTCGGCAACGACGCCGGGTACACCGAGATGCGGGATGCGCTCGAGGTCTTCTATGCCCCTGATCACGACGTCGCCGTGGAGGGCTCGATCCGGAGCCTGGCCCGGCGGAGCGGCGTGATCCATGCCTCCCTCGAGTATTCCATCCGAAACGTCGGAGACGTGCCGGAACGCGGGGACATCCGGTGGCGGGTTCGAAACGAGGATGGCCGCCAGGTTGCCCACGGAACCGTGATGACGACGACGGTCAGCATCGGACGGTCTCGCGCGGGGACCGCCAGCATCAGGCTCGGCTCGGCCGCCGACATGCCGGCGGGCCGGTGGACCGTCGAGGTGCTCTTCGTCACGACCGATGATGCGTTTACCAGCCCCTGGACCGTCTTCCGCCAGCCCTTCTAACGTCCCGCCACCCGCCCATCAAATTTCTCATCGGAACCTCGAAACAAGTTCGATGGGTCTGGCGTCTCAATGACCATGCGACAGCAGTTTCCGCAGTTCATCGCCACGACGGCCCGGGCTGGGGCCATGGTCGCCCTGGCCATGCTGCTGATCCTCGTTCTTCTCCCGGCCATGCTCGCGGCGCAGGCTGCAAGTCCTGGCTGAACCATCTAACGTCTCGCGCCTGGGGGCTCGGGACGATCGGGCGACGACGACCGCGATGGTCGGCGCCGACCCCGCCGGGGGGCCTGGTGAGCGGGTCCGTTCGGCCACAGGACCCCGTCGTGCTGGGGCGCGACGGGGTCCTGTCATATCAGCGGGGTAGGATTCGACGGTGCTCTCTCGTTCCACGCGATCGCCGCTCCGAGCGCGGGGCCTGGCGTTGCTCCTCCCGATCCTCGCGATCGGCTGCTTGACCTTCAGCGCCTGCTCTCCATCTGCAACCCCGAGCCCGCTCTCGAGTGCACCGGCCGGCCCGAGCCTGACGCCGGTACCAGGCGGATCGAACGCCACCAGCCCGCCATCCTCGGGCGAGCCGCCGACCCAGACCGATACGGAGTGGGGGCGGATCTGGGACGGCATTCCGCCCTCGTTCCCGCTGGCGCGAGGGTCGGTGCCGACCGAGACCAACGAGGGCCCGGCGAGCGCCACGATCGCACTGGGCATGCCCGTCGAGCAGGCTGCTGACCTCGTCGAGGCCGGACTGATCGAGCGAGGCTCCAGGGTCGACCGGGGCGATCCGTCGGAAGACGGAAGCGTCGTCATCGACGCCCTCGGGCCGGAACCGACCTGCGAGATCCAGGTCCGGCTCACGCCGTTGTCCGGGACGATCAGCATGATCGTGATGTTCGGTGCCGGCTGCCCGTTTGAATGAATTGATCAGGCGGCAATTTCGCGTAACGCGTTCCGTCGGGTGAGCGTCTATCCTGAGAGCCGATCGGCACGAGATCGATCGCACGTGGGGGAATGCGTCATGCAGATCTCGAGGCCGCGCGATCTGGGTCCACTGATCCTCGTCGTCGGGATGTTCCTCATCCTCCTGGTCGTGACGCTGACGGTGGGCGGTCGCCCGCGGGCTAGTCGTAGAGACGTTCCAAGTGCCAGGTGCCGTCGGCACGGTCTAGGTAGACCAGAGCCAGCCAGCGAGACCCGACGACCTTGAAGTAGTCGCGCTCGATCGGATTGCGCCACCAGGACTCCTCCACCCGCCAGCGGTTGCAGACCTCCACCGGTTCGCGCCGGCCGTTCCACCTGATCGCGACGAGATCGCCGGCGGCGTCCAGCTCGGCTTCGATCGACGGGTGCTCGCGGAGCAGGCGGGTCATCGGATCCTCACGGCCGCCACGTCCAGCGGGATTCGGGCAGCGGCGCGTCGGGGTCGGCGATCGCGACCCGCCTGACCCGGTCCTCCCCGAACGTCAGGGCGAGCCTGGCGAGCTGCCAGCCGAGCCGGGCGTTCCGGGCCGCCTGCGGGACGAACAGCGGGAGCTGATGCCCGACCGCCGGCTCGACGCCGGCCAGCTCCAGCTCGATTCGTGAGACCGGTGCCGGCGGCGGCGTCCGCTCGAGGCGGGCGAAGAGGAGCCGCTCGATCGCCTCGGCATCCGCGGTCGGCTCGGGGAAGCGCTGCTCGACACTGAGATCGGCAGGGATGCCGGGTCGGGCGAAGCTGAGATCGAGGGTCAGGCGGAGATGGGCGCGGGCGGCGGCGGTGCCGCGACCATCGAGCTGATCGGAGAGCGCGCCGGCGAGTCGGTGGAGGACGAACCGGAGCGGCTCCAGCTCCCCGACGGCGGGCTCGATCGGCAGGGCGAGCACGAGTCGCTCCGGGGCCCGCCGCGGCCGGAACGGCGCGATCTCCCGGCCCTGGGCCCGGGCGAGGAGGCGTTCGCCTTCGTCCCCGAACCGGGCGACGAGCGCGGACCGGGGCAACTCCGCGACCGCCCCGATCTGACGCAGCCCGAAGCGCCTCAGGCGGGCCTGGACGTCCGGGTCGGGAGTCAGGAGCGAGGCCGGCAGCGGGGCGAGGAAGGCGGCCTCTCCGCCCGGCCGGACGATCCGCGGCTCCGGCGGCGTGGCGTTGGCGGCGGCGACCGTTGCCGCGAACCGGGTTCCCGCGATCCCCGGCCGCGGCGATCCCGGCAGGATCGGGGCGAGAGCGGCGACGAGGCGGCCGACGAGCTCCGGCTCGCCGCCCCACAGTCGCTCCAGCCCGTCGACCTGGATCTCGAGCAGCCCGAACGCGGGATCGGCCTGGTCGGTCGTGCCGGCCAGCCCTGGGCTGAACCTGGCGAGCGCCTCGAACGCGGCCTCCACGGCTTCGGCGTCGGCCTCCGCCTCGGGATCGAGGAAGGCCGCCTCAGGTGCGAGCCGGTGGGCGCTCCCGAGCGGGATTCCCCGCCGGACGCCGAGCGCCCGTGCGGCCGGGTCCGCGTCGATGACCGTCCCGTCCGTCCAGGGTTGTCCGCCGAGGACGACCGGCCGATCCGTCGGGAAGGAGCCGGAGTGGCGGGTCCGGGCGAGCCGGAGGGGGAGGTGAGGCCAGTAGAGGTGGAGAAGACGCATCAGTTGGGATCCGCTGGAGAGGGCCGGTGGGGGCGGCAATGAGGTCGTCGCGGAGAAGGTCGTCTCGAGCGAGACAGCCGTCGCGCTCCCCTCCCTCCGCGTAGAGGATCCGGAGCTCCGCCCGCCTCCCAGGCGGGCCGAATCGGTTGCGGGCGACCGTCACCTCCGTCCGCTGGCCGACGACGTCCCGCCCGAGCCGGATCCACGACCGTCGGGCGAGCTCGAGGCGGAGGCCCGTCGCCTCGGCGACGGCCGTGGCGAGACCGGCTGTCAGCCCGGGTGGCTCGAGGGCGACGAGGAGCGTCTCCGAGCGGCGGGCCAGCGCGGCGAGCCGGCGGAGGCGGTCCGCGACCTTGGCGGCGGTCGTGCCGGGGTCCGGGCGTGGAGGCAGGTCCACGACGAGGAGATCGACCGACCGACCGGCGAGGAGCGCGCCGGCGATCGACAGGCCCTCGTCGAGCGTTTCCGGCGTGAGGACGACGAGCCAGTCGAGGCGCACGCCACGAGCGACGGCCTCCACCGGGTCCAGGCTTCTCGCAAGATCCAGCCAGGCGACGATCGCGCCATCGACCTGGGCCTCTGCCGCGAGCCGGAGGGCGAGGGTCGTCTTGCCGGAGCTCGCCTCGCCGCGGAGGGCGACGCTCGCGCTGCGCGGCAGGCCGCCCGGGCCGAGGATCGCATCGAGCGCCGGAAATCCGGTCCGGACGATCCGCTCCGTGCCGCCGCCACCCGGCAATTCCCGCGGGAGGATTGGTTCCGGAGTCTCCATCGGGAGCGGCGCCGTTGCCAGCGCCCCGACGACCCGCGGAGCTGCCGCGCCCCAGCGTGCCTGGAGGGACGCCAGAGCAGCCGACACGTCCGGGGAAAGCGCCGCCATCGGCCTACTATAGAACAGATGTTCTAGTCGTTCAATGCCGAAATGGCCAACTCACCCACAGATTCGTTGCCATCATGGCGGACATGAGGCCATTCCGGTTCATGATCGGTTCGCGCGACGTCGTCGATGCCCGCACGCTGGTCGAACGGGCGCGCTGGGCCGAGTCAATCGGCTGCAGCCATGTCTGCATCCACGACCACCTGGCACCGCAGTTCGCTCCGATCTCCCTCCTGACCGCCGTGGCGATGACGACCGACCGCCTGCGGCTCTGCCCGCTCGTGTTCAACAACGACCTTCGGCACCCGGCCGTCCTCGCCCAGGAGCTGGCGACCCTCGACATCCTGAGCGGCGGGCGCCTCGACGTCGGCATCGGGGCCGGCTGGAACGCCCCCGAGTACGAGGCGATCGGCATGCCCTTCGATCCGCCGGCAACAAGGATCGAGCGTCTCGGGGAGGCCATTGCGATCCTCCGCGGGCTGTTCGGCGACGGGCGGTTCAGCTTCGCCGGCAGCCATTACACGATCAATGACATGGACGGCCAGCCGAAGCCGATCCAGAAACCACATCCACCGTTCCTCGTCGGCGGTACCCGTGAGCGGGTCCTCCGACTCGCCGCCCGCGAGGGCGACATCGTCGGACTTGACCTCCGCCAGGACCGGGAGTCGATCTCGGACGCCTTCGGGCCACGGATGGATATTCGGGTCGGTTGGGTCCGCGACGAGGCCGGCGACCGGTTCGAGCTGCTGGATCTCAGCGTCCTCCGCCTGCTGGGCGACATCAGCGTCGGCGGAGACGCACTCGCGGCCGCCGCCGGGGTCGCCCGCCGGATCGATGACCGGACCGGAGTGACCGTGAGCCCAGAGGACATCCTCGAGTCCCCCTACGCGCTGATCGGCGCGGTGCCGGACCTCGTCGACCGGCTTCGCCGCATCCGCGAGCGCTGGGGAATCAACTCGTTCCTGGTCGGCTGGTTCGATGAGCCGGCCATCCGCGACATCACGCCGGTCGTCGAGCAGCTCGCCGGGCAGTAGCGTCGATCGGCTAGGGCAGCGCCACTGCCACCAGGCCGAGGGCGATCCCGACCAGGCCGACCCACTGTGTCGGGCGCAGCCGCTCGCCCCAGAGCACGACCGCGACGATCACCGCGATTGCCGGGCCGAACGAGCTCGCCAGCCCGACGATCCAGGTCGGGGCCACCTCGAGGCCGATCGCGAACGCGACGAAGCCGACGATGTCGAGGACGCCCGCCGCGCCGGCGGCCACGATCGCTCCGGTCGAGCGCGGCGCCGATGTGGCCAGCAGCACCGCCGCACCGCGCGGCTTCGCCAGGATGACGATCGCGAGCAACGTCCAGATCGTCGCCGCATTCGCGACCCGCGACGTGACGAGCACCGGCAGCCAGCCGGCGGCCTGGATCGGCGTCGCCAGGCCGACCGTCAGGACGGCGAACAGGAGCATCGCCACGATCGAGAAGAGGACGCCGCGGCCGACGATCCTCGTCCCGCGCCAGCCACCCTCGAAGACGATGCCGGTCAGAATCACGCCGAGCGTCGCGAGTGCCGCCCCGACGGCCTGGACGGCGGTCAACGATTCCCCCCGCAGGGCGACCGACAGGACGACGACCAGTCCGCCGTACGCGGCCACCACCGGGCTCACCACGGCAAGCGGGCCGATCCGCAGCGCCGTGAAGAACGACAGGTAGGCGCCCGCCGCGATGACCCCGAAGGCGGCCGACGCAAGCACGACGAGCGGATCGCCAGGCAGCCGGGCGCCGAGGGCGATCGCCAGGGCGAGCGCGATGGCCAGGCTCGTCAATTGGGCGATCGCCACGACGCGGAGGCTGCCGAGACGGCGTCCGCCGATCGTCGCCATGACGTCGGTGGATCCCCAGCAGAGGGCGGCGATCAGTCCGTAACCGAGTCCGAGTGGCACATCCGCAGCCTACGGGCGGAACGCGCCGCGAATCGTCGCGTTCGGTGGCGCGCGACAGCGACGTCCGTGCGACGCCGCGAGGGTCCAGCCGGGCGGTTCGGGACGGACCGTCTGCTACACTCTGCCACCGGTCGGCGCCTCGGCGCGACTGCTCCCGTGGGGATGTAGCTCAGCTGGGAGAGCACCGCGTTCGCATCGCGGGGGTCAGGGGTTCGAGTCCCCTCATCTCCACCACCCCTTCGACTCCAACACCTCCATTTGGCGTGATGAGGCAGCATGGCCATCGATCCCGTTGCAGCGCCCGACGCCTACCGGCAGATGCTCCTCGGCGCGCTCGGCGACGACGATCCGGCCGAGGTCCAGGCACTCACCCCGGGCGCGCTGAGGAGCCTCGTGGAGGAAGCCGGTCCCCTCCTCCGGGTCAAACCGGAACCGGGCGAATGGTCGGTCGTGGAATGCGTCGCCCACATCACCGACTCCGAGCTCATCTCCGCAGCACGCTACCGCTGGATCCTCGCCGAGGACGACCCCGACATCGTCGGCTACGACCAGGCCCTGTGGGTCTCGCAGCTCGGCCAGGTGGACGACGATCCGACGTCGCTCCTCGCGGTGTTCGCAGCCATCCGGGCCTGGAACCTCGAGCTCTGGTCGCGCCGGACGATCGAGGATCGTGAGCGGGTCGGACACCACCGGGAGCGCGGACCCGAGAGCTACGGACTGACCTTCCGCCTCGCCGCGGGCCACGACCGCATCCACCTCGCGCAGGCTCGCCGGGCGCTCGAGTCGGCCCGCGCGGCGGCGCCCAGTCGCTGAGTCGGCTGCGGTATCGTGCCCGGGTGGGCAGGACAAGGGACGAGCCAGGCGGCCCGCGCGTGCTCCTCATCGGGATGATGGGGTCCGGCAAGACGACCGTCGGGCGTGAGCTGGCGGCGCGGACGGGCTGGCCCTACGTCGACAACGACGACGTGCTTCGCCGGCAGACCGGCCGGGACCCCGCCGAGATCCGTGCGACCGAGGGCGAGGACGTGCTCCATCTCGCCGAATCCGACGCCCTCGACGAGGCGCTGAGCCTGGAGCCGCCGAGGATCATCGGCGTCGCTGCGGCAGCCGTTCTCGATCCCGCGACGCGGGAGGCCCTCCGCGAAGGTGGCCACGTCGTCTGGCTCCGGGCGCGGCCCGAGACGCTGCTCCAGCGGATCGGCTCGGGCGGCGGCCGGCGGGAGGACGCCACCGATCCCGACTGGATTCGCAAGCGATCGCGCGATCGCGAGATGCTCTATGCGTCTGTCGCCTCGCAGATCGTCGACGTCGACGACCGCTCGCCCGCCGAGATCACGACGGAGATCGTCAAGAAGCTCGACGAACCCTGAGCGTCATGCTGTCGCGCGATCGTCCGCCGCAGTGAATCCGTCATCCAATGCAGCGTGCAGCTCCACCGAGTGCGTCCGGAGCCACTTTCGCCAGGTCAGGTGATCGGGGCGCCGCCCGGCAACGAGTGCCCAGAACGCCGGCCCGTGGCCGAAGATCCGGAGGTGAGCAAGCTCGTGAATGACGACGGTCTCCAGCGCCTCCGGCGGGGCCAGCACAAGCCGCCACGAGAAACTCAGCCGGCGGTGGCGTGACGCGCTCCCCCAGCGGCTCCGCTGATCCCGGACGGAGACCGCCGCCGGGTTGACGCCGAGGGCCTGGGCGTGCCGTGCGATCTCGGCGTCAATCAGGAAGCGGGCTCGCTCGCGGAACCAGCCTTCGAGCATCGCGCTGATCGGGCGGTGATCCGAGGCCGCGATCCGGACGACCAGCTCGTCGGCCTCGAGGCCACCCTCGCGGGTCACCGTCGACCGGCGGGCTCCGGGCGAGGCCGGAAGGACCCGGAGGAGGTGCAGCTCGCCGCGGTACCGGATCGTGGCCCCGTCGCGCACGCCGCCGCGGGCGGCCATCTCTGCTCGCTGCCCGGCGAGGCGGTCGAGATGGCGGCGGACCCATGGCTCGCGCTCGCGCAGAAAGCGCTCGATCATCGGCTCCGGGTGCGCCCATCCCCGGCGGCTTGCCGGCGGAACGCTCACGACGAGGCCCTTCATCGGGTCCACCACGACGCGAAGCCCGCGCGACCGCGGCGAGCGTCGCAGGAGGTAGGGTGGCAGGCGTTCGGCGGCCATCGATGTCGATGGTGACACAGCCGGGTGGCCGGCGGGTGCGTCGCCGCGGGGAGGACGGACCTACCCGGCGCCTACGGCAGGGGGCGCCAGACCTGGCCCAGGAGGATCGCCAGCGCGACCAGCAGCGCCCCGAGGCCGGCGAAGATCGACGCTGATCTCCATGACCTCGTGCCGCATGATCAGGGTCGTCGGGAGGTTCTGGAAGACCGCGTGGAGCTCGTCGGCGCTCTCGGCCAGGTGGTAGGTCCCTCCGGTCGTGTCGGCGATCTCCATCAGCGTCTCCTCGTCGATCGCGCGCCGGACCCCGCCGCCCTGGAAGTTCCCGCCGCCGAAGCCTCCGGCGCCCGGGCTCTCGGCGGGCTCGCCGCCGATGAGCCGAAGCCCGCAGGGTGGGTTCTGGGCGCCAGGATTCTCCGTTCCGAATCCGATCGTGTAGATCCGGACGCCGCGGGTCGCGGCCTGCTCGGCGGCTTCGACGGGAAGGGGCCCGGTGTTGCTCGCCCCGTCGGTCAGCAGGACGATGATGGCGGGGGCGTAGGCCCCATTCGGGACCGGCGCGGGGCCCGTGCCCGGGGGAGCGCCGCCGGCCGGGATCGGGGCAACGCTCTTGTCGATCTCCGCGATGGCATTCAGCGATTCGAGGATCGCGGCGCCGACCGCCGTGCGGCGACCGGTCGTGAGGCTCTGGACGACGTCGAGGAGGACCTCCTGGTCGGTCGTCGGCGACTGGACGGTCTCGGCGAAGCCGGCGAACGCGACGATTCCGATCTGGGTGGTCGATCCGTGGCGCTCGATGAACGAGGCGGCCGCGGCCTCGGCGGCGAACAGCCGGTTGGGCGGGATGTCCGTCGCGCACATGCTCCGCGAGACGTCCATCGCGAGGATCACGGTCGACTCGCCCGCCGGAACGCTGACGATGCTGACGGGCCGGGTCATCGCGACGACGAGGCTGGCCAGGGCCACGAGGAACAGGGCGAACGGCAGGTGGCGCCGGATCCGGGACGACCCGGGCAGCGCGTCCCGGACAAGCGACAGGCTGGAGTAGCGGACGCCCGAGCGCCGGCGTCGCAGGATCCAGATACGGGCGGCGACGAGGGCCGGTAACAGCCCGAGCAGGAGGAGGAATCCGGGAGACAGCAGGTCCATCACGGGATCCGTCCGAGCCACAGGAGCGAGGCGATGCCGCCGACAAGAAGGACCAGGACGCCGGCGCCCGCGAAGAGCGAGGTGACCTCCATCGGCTCAGGCCGGATCACGAGGCGGGTGTTGATGCTGTCGTAGATCGCCTTCAAGTCGTCGGGATCGTCGGCGGCGTAGTAGGCCCCGTCCGTGATCTCCGAGATCTGCTGGAGCATCGGCTCGTCCAGCCGGCTGTGAACCTTGAAGCCGTCGACCTCGATCGTGGTCCCCGCCGTGCTGCCGATGCCGACCGTGTAGATCCGGACGCCGCGGTCGGCGGCGGCCTCCGCCGCTTCGATCGGATCCGGCCGCTGGTTGTTCTCGCCGTCGGACAACAGGACGATCGCGGCCGACGAGAAGGTCCCGTCCGGCACCGGCGTCGGCTCGGGTGTGGGACCAGGCGACCGGTTCGTGTAGAAGCCCGCCGCCGGACCGGCGTCGGCAGAAGCGATCGTCGTGAGCGACGTCACGATTCCGCGGGCGATCGACGTCCCCCGCTCCGGGGCGAGCCGGTCGATCGCGGCCAGCACCAGCGCCTGGTCGGTGGTCGGGACCTGGATCGAGAAGCCGCTGTCGCTGAACGCCACGATGCCGATCAGGACCGATGCGGGCTGGCGCTCCACGAACTCGCGAGCGGCGGCCTTGGCTGCCTCCATCCGGGTGGGCTCCATGTCGTCGGCTGCCATGCTTCCGGAGACGTCGAACGACAGGATCACCGTCCCCTCGACCCTCGGCACGCTCACGACGCCCTGCGGTCGCGCCAGGGCAATGATCAGGATCGTCAGGCCGACGAGGATCAGCGCGGCCGGGATCCGGCGGCGGAGGACGGCGCCCTGGCTGGCGTCGGGACGAACGGCCAGGGCGAACTCGCCGTACGCGGTCGCCCGACGCCGCTCGAGGACGATGTAGAGAGCCACCCCGACCGGGATCGCCGACAGGACGAGCAGCATCGGCGGCCAGATGAATGACACGGCGCTACCTTCGACGCCTCTGCCGGCGCTTCGCCATGCGAACGATCGCGCGAACGAGATCCTCGTCGGTCGACAGCGAGACGGCGTCGACCCCGGATCGCTTGAAGGCATCACTGAGCGTCGCCTCGCGGCGGTCCGCCGCCTCGCGGAACCTCCGTCGGAAGGCCTTGTCGTGGGTATCCACGTAGAGCTGCTCGCCCGTTTCGGCGTCCTCCATGATCAGCGGACCGACGTCGGGGAGCTCGACTTCACGGCGGTCGAAGAGGCGGACGGCCATGACCTCGTGGCGCTGGGTGAGCAGATTCAGCGGCCGCTCCCAACCCGGGGCGCTGATGAAGTCCGAGATCACGAAGACGAGGGAGCGGCCCTTGATCGAGTGTTGGCCGGCCTCCAGCAGCGGTCTCAGATCGGTGAACGGGGCCTTCGAGAGGCGGGGCTGTCGGATGAGGTCGTTGATCAGCCGCAGGACCTGGATTCGCCCGCCGCGAGCTGGAATCGTCCGCTCGACCCTGCTGCCGTAGAACACGGCGCCGACCCGATTTCCGTGGCGGGTGAGCAGCCGCGCGAGCGTGGTCACGAAGTCGACGAGGACGCTCCGCTTCAGCCGCTCCGACTCCGGGGTCCCGAAGTCGACGGACGGGCTCAGGTCGAGCAGGAACCACGCCGTGATCTCGCGATCCTCGACGTACTCGCGGATGTACGGCGTGTTCATCCGGGCGGTGACGTTCCAGTCGATGTACCGGACGTCGTCGCCGAACTGGTACTCGCGCAGGTCCGCGAAGTCCACGCCGTTGCCGTGGAACAGGCTCCGGTAGTCGCCCTGAAGCAGGCCATCGAGCCGGCGGATGACCTGCCAGTCGAGGCGCTGGAGAATGCGTTCAGGCGCTAGCGTGGACGTTGCCGTGCTCCCTCAGCGGTACGACCGGAACGGGGATCTGGTCGAGGATCGTCGCCAGCAGGGCGTCGCTGGTCACGTCGTCCGAGAGCGCCTCGAACGACAGCACCAGCCGGTGGCGGAGGACGTCGAACGCCATGTCCAGGACGTCCTCGGGGAGCGCGTAGTCGCGCCCGCGGACGAACGCGAGCGCCCGCGCGGTGAGGATCAGGTTGATCGACGCCCGCGGGCTCGCACCGAAGGTGATGTACCGCTTCAACTCGGGAAGACCGTGGGCTTCGGGTGCCCGGGTGGCCGTCGCCAGGCGGACCGCGTACTCCATCAGCGCCGGATCGACATAGACGCGGTCGGCGGCCTGTTGCATCGCGATGAGGCCGTCCGTTGACAGCACCTGTTGCAGCGCCGGCAAGAGGCCCGTCATCCGCTCGACGATCACGAACTCCTCCGACGAGCTCGGGTAGCCGACGAGCACCTTCATCATGAACCGATCGATCTGCGCCTCCGGCAGGGCGTAGGTCCCCTCGGTCTCGATCGGGTTCTGGGTCGCGAGCACGAGGAACGGAGCGGGGACCTTGAACGTCTCCCGCCCGATCGTCACCTGGAGCTCCTGCATCACCTCGAGCAGGGCGCTCTGGACCTTGGCGGGCGCGCGGTTGATCTCGTCGGCCAGCAGGAGGTTGGTGAAGACCGGCCCGAGCGTCGTCCCGAACTCGCCCGTCTTCTGGTTGTAGACGCGCGTGCCGATCAGGTCGGCCGGAACGAGGTCGGGCGTGAACTGGATCCGCTTGAACTCGCCCCCGATCGCCTCAGCCACCGTCTTGATCGCCATCGTCTTGGCCAGGCCCGGGACGCCTTCGACGAGGATGTGGCCGCGGGCGAGCAGGGCCACGATCAGGCGCTCCAGGAGGTGGTCCTGGCCGACGATGATCTTCTTGACCTCGTAGAGCAGGCGCTCCATCGGGGCCGCGCGCTCTGTGCTGGCTGGCTGATCCACTCGCATGTCCCCTAGTACTGCGGCAGGCCGGCGGCACCGCCGGCGACATCGATCGGCACCGCGAGACCGATGCCGATGAAGACATCGTCATCGGTCGGGTTGACGAGGGCGGTGACGATGCCGATCACGTGCCCGTCTCGATTCAATAACGGCCCACCGGAGTTGCCCGGATTGACGGCGGCGTCGATCTGGATCAGGCCGTGCAGGACCTGGTCGCTGTCCGGCAGCTTGAACGAGCGGTCCACGCCCGAGATCACGCCGACGCTCATCGAGCCGTGCAAGCCAAAGGGACTGCCCATCGCATACGCCTCGCTGCCCTGGCGGACCGAATTCGGATCGCCCAGGATCGCCGGTACCAGGGTCGCCGGCGGCTCGATCGCCCGAATGACGGCGATGTCGTTCTCGGGCTCGCGGGCGACCACCTCCGCCCTCGACTTCGTTCCGTCCGAGAAGGTCAGCTCGATCGTCGTCGCATCCGCGACGACGTGGAGGCTGGTCAGGATGTCGCCCGCGAAGTTGACGACGACGCCGCTGCCGACATGGTCCGACTCCGGACTCCCGTTCGGTTCGGGCTCCTTCGTCTGGATCAGCACGAGCGACGGCTGGACGGCCTCGTAGACGACCTCGGAGAAGGCGGGAGCGGGGGTCACCGACGCGAGGGCTTCGGCCACGCTCTCGTCCACCTGGCGCTGCGTCAGCGGCGACGGCCCGGGAACCAGCGCGCCATACAGGAGGACCGCGACGAACGCCACGACCGCACCCACGGCAAAGGGCGCCAGCCGCCCGACGCGCGACCGCACACGGCTGAGCCGCCGCGGCGAATCCGATCCTGTGGCAGGGGATTCCTCAGCCATCTCTCAATCACGAGGCGGTGCGAACTCGGTCGGTCAGTCCATCCACGGCCGGGGTGCTGCCGATCCGTGTTTGACGTGGCCAGCCTGCGGGCAGTCTAACGCCAGTTCCCGAGATGGTCCGACGGGCCCAGGTCCAGGATGCGTCACGGCCTCCCCGCGGCCTTGGCTGAGCGTGGCCTTTGCTATACTCCGCGCTCCGGCGTGGGGCTATAGCTCAGCTGGGAGAGCGTCTGAATGGCATTCAGAAGGTCAGGGGTTCGAGCCCCCTTAGCTCCACCAATTCACCACCAGACCTAGACGACGCCGACCACCCACGACCCCTCGCCGGCGGCGGGGGGTCTGCTGTTATCAGCGAGCATCACGTGACCGAGACGACCGACCGAACGCGCGTCGAGCGCTACAACCCGACCGAGATCGAGCCCCGCTGGCAGGCTCGCTGGGACGAGCTGGGCATGCACCGGACGGACCTCAACGACACGTCCCGGCCCAAGTTCTACCTGTTGACGATGTACCCGTACCCGTCGGGCGACATCCACATCGGCCACTGGTACATCAAGACGCCGACCGACGCGATCGCCCGGTTCCACCGGATGCACGGCGAGAACGTCTTCCTTCCGATCGGCTTCGATGCGTTCGGGTTGCCGGCCGAGAACGCAGCGATCAAGAACAACATCAACCCGCGGGACTGGACCAACCAGAACATCGACAACATGCGCCGCCAGCTCAGGACGATGGGCGCGACGTTCGACTGGGAGGCCGAGGTCGTCACGGCCGACCCGAACTACTACCGCTGGAACCAGTGGTTCTTCCTCCAGTTCCTGAAGGCGGGGCTCGCCTACCGGGCGACATCGCCCGTCGACTGGTGCCCGAACGATGGGACGCTCGCCCGCGAGCAGGTCGAGGGCGTGGACCGCCATTGCTGGCGGTGCGGGGCGAAAGTCGAGAAGCGCGACCTCGCCCAGTGGTACCTCAAGGTCACGAACTACGCCGACGAGCTGCTCGACTTCAGCGGGATCGACTGGCCCGAGCCGATCAAGACGCAGCAGACGAACTGGATCGGTCGGAGCGAGGGCGCGGAGATCGTCTTCACGACGGCGCCCGACGACCATCAGCCCGGCGGCGACGAGCTGCGGGTCTTCACGACCCGACCGGACACGCTCTTCGGTGCCACGTTCATGGTCCTGGCCCCGGAGCATCCTCTCGTCGCGACGCTGACGTCACCGGCCCAACGCGCCGAGGTCGATGCGTATGTCGCCAGGACGCAGACAGAGACGGAGATCGAGCGCCTGTCGACCGACCGGGAGAAGACGGGCGTGTCGATCGGTGCCGACGCGATCAACCCGGTCAACGGCGAGCGGATCCCGATCTGGATCGCCGACTACGTCCTGGCCACCTACGGGACGGGCGCGATCATGGCGGTTCCGGCCCACGACGAGCGAGACTTCGCCTTCGCCGGGCGCTTCGGCCTGCCGATCCGGCGAGTCGTTGCCGCCCCGGGCACCGCCGCCGACGACGAGTTGTCCGACGCCTACCTCGCTCACGCCGCCGGCGAAATCCTCGTCAACTCGGGCCCATACGATGGCCTGCCGGCGGACGAGGGCGGCAAGGCGATCGTCGCGGCCCTGGCCGAACGCGGGCTGGCCAAGCCGACGGTCACGTACCGCCTCCACGACTGGCTGGTCAGCCGCCAGCGGTACTGGGGCGCACCGATCCCGGTCATCTACTGCGAACGGGACGGGATCGTGCCGGTGCCCGAGGAGGAGCTGCCGGTTCGCCTGCCAGACACCGTCGACTATCGCGGCAGCGGCGAGAACCCCCTCGCCCGGGACGAGGCCTTCGTCAACGTCACGTGCCCGCGCTGCGGTGGGGCGGCCCGCCGCGAGACCGATACGATGGACACCTTCGTCGATTCGTCCTGGTACTGGTATCGCTACCTGTCACCCGAGAAGGCAGGCGCGGTGTTCGATCGGGCGCTCGCCGAACGGTGGACGCCGGTGGACCAGTACACGGGCGGGTCGGAGCACGCGGTCATGCACCTGTTGTACGCCCGCGAGTTCACGAAGATGATGCGGGACGTCGGCGTGCTGGACCAGGACGAACCCTTCAAGCGACTCTTCAACCAGGGGCAGATCCTCGGCCTCGACGGCGAGCGGATGTCGAAGTCGCGCGGCAACACCGTGGATCCGGACGATCTCGTGGCGCGGTATGGGGCCGACACCGTCAGGCTGTTCCTGATGTTCATGGGGCCGTGGGACCAGGGCGGGCCGTGGAGCCCGACCGGGATCGGCGGCGTCCATCGCTTCCTCAATCGACTCTGGACCATCGCCCTCGACGAGCACGGAAGGGAAGCCGGCAATCCCGAGAGCGGCTCTCTACCGGCCGGCGAGACCGAAGCCGAGGCGCGGACGGCGATCCGCCAGGCCGCCCACCGGACGCTGCGCGACGTCACGGCGGATTACGAGGCGTTCCACTTCAACACGATGATCGCGAAGCTGATGGAGCTGGCGAACCTGCTGATGCGTTACCGCGGCACGAGCGTCGCCGGCACGCCGGAGTGGGACGAGGCCGTCGCGCCTCGCGCTCCTGATGCTGGCTCCCGCCGCGCCGCACATCACCGAGGAGCTCTGGTCTCGCCGCCTGGCAGCGGCCGGCGAGCCGTGGGCCTCGATTCACACGCAATCGTGGCCCGAGGTCGACCCGACAGCGGTCGTCGAGGAAACCCGCGAGGTGCCGATCCAGGTCAACGGCAAGCTGCGCGACCGGGTGACGGTCCCCGCCGGGATCTCGGAGAGCGAGCTGGAGGCGATCGTCCTCGCCCGCGACCGGATCCGCGCGACGCTCGAGGGCCGCGAGCCTGCCAAGATCATCCACGCAGGCGGCGGCCGCCTCGTGAACATCGTCGTTCGCCAGGAGGCGTGAGATGGCGACCCTCGACCCGATGGCGAGCGACCCCACGATCGAGGCGGACTTCGCGAAGCTCCTCGACGGCCAGTGCCCCCGATGTGGCTGCGACCGCTCGCGCCGTCCGCGCCGCCGTGAAGGCGAGCGATTCCGGACGCGGTCGAGCAGATCGACTTCGGCAATCGCCTCCTGGCGCTCGGCCGCAGCCGGGCGATGCGCGACCTGTTGTTCGCGATCATCCCGCACAAGGCGCACGTGAATCTCCAGCTCGCCGATGGAGCGGACCTGCCGAACCCGAGCGGCGCGATCGAGGGCACGGGCAAGCGCATCCGCCACGTCAAGGTCCGGTCCGTCGAGGCGGCCGACTCGCCGGCCGTCCGCGCGGCGATCGACGCCCAGATCGCGTATGGGCGCTAGCCGATGACCGACGTCCGCCTCGGGGTGCTCTGCTGGAACCAGTACACCGACTGGCCGTCACTCCTCGAGGCGGGCGTGCGGGCGGACCAGCTCGGCTTCGACACGCTCTGGACGTGGGATCACCTCTATCCGATCATCGGCGACTCCCACGGCCCGATCTTCGAGGGCTGGCTGACGATCACGGCCTGGGCGCAGGCGACCGAGCGGATCCGGATCGGGCTGATGGTCGGTGCGAACACGTTCCGCAATCCGGCGCTCGTCGCCAAGATGGCGACGACGTTCGACCACATCAGCAACGGTCGGGCGATCCTCGGGATCGGCGCCGCCTGGTTCGAGGAGGAGCACCGCGACTTCGGGATCGAGTTCGGAGAGGGGCCGCCGGAGCGGCTGCGCTGGCTCGGCGAGGCGCTGCCGATCATGCGCGGCATGCTGGACGGGACGGAACCGACGGCGGCCGGGCCCCGTTACGTCTCCGCAGACACGCGCAACCTGCCTCCGCCGATCCAACCTCACCTCCCGATCGTGATCGGCGGTGGCGGCGAGAAGGTGACCCTGAAGCTCGTCGCGAAATACGCCGACATGTGCAACGTCGGCGGCGGGATCGAGCGGGTCCGACACAAGGACGCGATCCTCGTCGCAGCACTGCGAGCGGGTGGGACGCGACCCCGCCGAGATCGAACGGAGTTCCAATATCGGAACCGTCTTCATCCGCGACGACCGCGCAGAGGCCGAGCGGCTCTACCGCGAGGCCGTCCAGCGGAACCGCATCCGCCCGTCCTGGAACGAACGGGTCATCGGGACGCCCGAGGATGTCGCCGAGAAGCTCGCGCCGTATCTGGAGATCGGCTACCGGCACCTCATCGCCGGCGTTCCCGCGGTCTACGACGAGGAGTCGATGACCCGCCTCGCGACGGAGGTCCGGCCGCTGCTCGAGCGGGCCGGGGCAGCGACCGCCTAGCCGTCCGCGCCACCGCCGCGGCGGCCATGTCGATGCCAGATACCATCCCCCGTATTCGAAGTCACAACCGGGGCCTCGGAACGCCTCGATTCGGGGCCGAACGGGCCCACTTGCATGCCATTCACCATCGGGGGATGGTCAATGGCAAGGATTTAGCCGCAGACGTCGGACAGTGACTACCCGGGGTGGTAATTGGCATGAACCCGGACCCGGGGGCCCGGCCCTCACTGCCGCGGCGGGGCCGTGCTCTCCCGGACGACGAGCTCCGTGGCCAGCTCGACCCGCGTCTGGGTGGGTTGCTCGCCCCCGGCGAGGGTCATGACCAGGCGAGCCGCGGTGACGGCCATCTGGACGAGCGGCTGTCGGATCGTCGTGAGCGGCGGCCCGACCCAGCTCGCGGCGGGCAGGTCGTCGAAGCCCACGACGCTCAGGTCCTCCGGGATGTGAAGCCTGGCCTCCCGGGCGGCCTGGTAGACCCCGAACGCCTGGAGGTCATTGCCGGCGAAGATCGCGGTTGGACGATCAGCCAATCGGAGCAGAGCACGGCCCTCTTCGACCCCTTCCTTGACGTGGAAGGCCCCATGGCGAATGAGCTCGGGGTCAATCGGAACGCCCGCCGCGTCCATCGCCGCCCGGTAGCCGTCGAGCCGCGCCCGGCTGCAGAGGATCTGCTCCGGCCCGCAGATCACCCCGATGCGCCGATGGCCCAGACCCAGCAGGTGCCGGGTGGCCGCCAGCCCGCCGTTCCAATTGGTCGCCCCGATCGACGGTGTGTCGTGGAGTGGCTCGCCGGTCGGATCGACGACGACGAACGGGATTCCCCGGGTCCTGAGTTGCGTGCGGAGGGCTTCGCTCAGGTCCGAGAAGACGGCGATCACGCCGGTTGGCCTGCGGGCGAGGACTCCCTCGATCCAGCCGCGTCCCGGCGTCCGTCGCCCCTGCATCTCGGAGAGAACGACCGCGAGATGATGCTCGCTGGCCACCTTCTCCACGCCCATGATGATCTCGAGCGCCCAGCTGCTCTCGAGCTCGTGGAAGAGGACCTCGATGAGGTTGGAGCGGTTGTTGGACCGCTCGGAGCGCCGGTAGCCGTGCTCCAGGATCGTCGCCTCGACGCGCCTGCGCGTGCTGGGTGAGACGTCGGACCGACCGTTGATCACCTTCGAGACGGTCGGGACCGACACGCCGGCCAGCTCGGCAATCTCCGCCATCGTGACCTGGCCGCCGGACCTGGCGAACGGCGCCCGCACGCTGGATGTCATGGGCTGGATTGTAGCGAAACTTTCGGAGGCAAGGAAGCGGTCAGAAGCGGGAAGTTTGCGAAACCGCTTGACGACCATCTCGTTGCAACCGTACGCTGCCACGGCGACAGTGATCGCCCGTGAGTCCGAAAGTTTCGCTCGTGGAGGAGACCCGGGTGCCGGACCAGATCGGCGTTGTCGCGCGCTCGGGCGTATTGCCCACCAGGCGCCACTTCCGTGACGTCGATCTCGCCCCGCAACGGTGACTCCTCGACCGCGCGGGGCGAGATCGATTCTCTGATGGAGGAGCACCGCTGAAACGGAACCCCTGGCGAGACCTGAGGGACGAAGCATGACAGGAGGCCGACTGGTGTCATCACAGAGACGAATTGCCGCATTGATCGGAGTCGTCGCAATCGTGGCCGCCGCCTGCAGCGGTGGCGCGAGCCCCAGCCCCGCCGCGCCGAGCGCGGCAGCGACCTCGAGCGCCGCCGTGGCGTCACCGTCCGCGAACGCAGAGCCGGTCACGATCACCTGGTATCACATCCAGAACAACGACCCGGGCCTCAGCCTGTGGAAGGAGCTCGCCGACGAGTACACGGCGGAGCACCCGAACGTCACGATCGACATCCAGGTCAACGAGAACGAGGCGTTCAAGACCAAGCTGACGACGCTGCTCCAGCAGGGCGACGTGCCTGACCTGTTCCAGACATGGGGCGGCGGGGGTCTCCGCCAGCAGGTCGAGGCCGGCCTGGTCAAGGACATCAGCGCCGACATCGCGTCCTGGAAGGCCGAGATCAATCCGGGCGCCCTCGGCATGTACGAGGTCGACGGCAAGAACTACGGCGTCCCGTTCGACCTCGGCCTCGTCGGGTTCTGGTACAACACGAAGTCGTTCACGGACGCCGGCATCACCGCGCCGCCCGCGACGTGGGCTGAGTTCCTCACGACCGTCCAGACCCTGAAGGACAAGGGCATCACGCCGATCGCCCTGGCCGGCAAGGACACCTGGACCGGCGCCTTCTACTGGGCGTACCTCGCGGTCCGCAACGCCGGCCAGGCCGGGATGGAGAAGGCAGTCGTCAGCGGGGACTGGACCGATCCCGCCTTCGTCAAGGCTGGTGACGAGTTCAAGCAGCTCATCGACCTCGACCCCTTCCAGGAAGGCTTCCTGGCTGCGCCGTGGGACGGCGCCGGCAGCGGCGCGGCCGCGATGGCGACCTTCAACGGCGCCATGCAGCTCATGGGCCAGTGGCTCCCTGGCACCGTCAACGCCAACTCGGGCGGCAGCCGGGCGATGGGCGAGGGCCTCGGTTGGTTCCCGTTCCCGTCGGTCGAAGGCTCGCCGGGCGACCCGTTCGACGGCCTCGGCGGTGGCAACGGCTTTGCCGTCGGCAAGGACGCACCGCCGGAGACGGTCGACTTCCTGCACCACCTCGTCAGCCTCGATGCGGCGAATCGGTGGGGGGCCCTCAACTCGGGCATCCTCCCGACGACAGTCGGCTCAGAGGCGTCGGTCACCGACCCGACGATGACGTCGGTGCTGGAGGGCCGCGGCAAGGCGAAGTTCGTCCAGTTGTACCTCGATCAGGCGACGACGCCGGAGCTCGGCGGGGCGATCAACGAGGCGGTCGCGACCCTGTACGCTGAGACCGGCACGCCGGAAACGGTGGCCCAGGCCATCAACACGGCCGCCGCCGCCCAGTAGTCCATCCTTGACTCAGCCTGAATGGGCCGGCCGAACGCCGGCCCATTCACATTTACCGAGTGATCAACGTGGCGACTGCCGTCGGCTCCCGTTCTCGCTCCGGCCGGAACCTGCGCGCGTGGCGCGTTGCCGGGCTGTTCATGCTCCCGGCGCTGGCGCTGTACGCCCTGTTCGTCCTGTTCCCGATCGTCCAGGCGGCGCGATTCAGCCTGTACGACTGGAACGGGCTCGAGCCGCTCGACCAGTTCATCGGGCTCGCCAACTTCGAGCGTGCGCTGACCGACCCGGTCTTCCTCGGCGCGGTCAGTCACAACGCATTCATCGTCCTGATGTCGCTGGCCGTCCAGATCCCGTTCGCGCTCGGCCTCGCACTGATGCTGAACCGCCATTTTCGTGGACGCGCGATCCTGCGCCTGATCTTCTTTGCCCCGTATGTCATCGCCGAGGTCATCACCGCGATCGTCTGGAGCCTGATCCTCCAGCCCAACGGCCTGGCCGAACACTTCCTGACCGCGATCGGCCTGGAGAGCGCCTATCACCCCTGGCTGGCCGACCCCGATACCGTCCTCGTCGCACTCTTCTTCATCATCACCTGGAAGTACTTCGGCTTCCACATGATCCTGCTGCTGGCCGGCCTCCAGGGGATCCCGCGCGAGGTCGACGACGCGGCCGCCATCGACGGCGCGTCGCGCTGGCAGGCGATCCGCTACGTGACTCTGCCCCTGCTTGGCCCGACCATCCGCGTATCGGTGTTCCTGTCGATCATCGGGGCGCTCCAGTTGTTCGACCTCGTCTGGGTCACGACCCGCGGCGGGCCGGTGAACGCCTCGAACACGATGGCGGTCTACATGTTCGACCGGGGCTTCGTGCGGTTCCAATTCGGCTACGGCAGCGCCGTGGCCGTGATCCTGTTCCTCATCTGCTTCGTCCTGGCGCTCGCGTACCAGCGCTGGGTCATGCGGCGCGATACGGAAGGAGCCACCACCTATGGCTGAGCCGACGACCGTGCGCGAGGCGGTTGCCGTCGTGAACGGCGGGGCGGCGGCCGGCCCCAACTCGAGCGTCCAGGTCCGCCGGATCGTGGGGTCCATCCTGCGCTACGCGGTGCTGCTGGCGGTCACCGCGGTCGTCGTCACACCCGTGGTGTACGCGGCGCTTGGCGGCTTCCGCGACGCTCCGCAACTGGCGGCCGACCCGGTCGGTCTACCCAACCCGTGGGTGTGGACCAACTACATCGACTCGCTCACGTCGGCCAGCTTCTGGACGCAGCTCCGCAACAGCACCGTCGTCGCCGGCCTCACGACGGTCGTCGTCGTCCTGTTCGCTGCGCTCGCCGCGTTCGTCCTCGCCCGACGCGAGTTCCCGGGTCGCGAATTCGCGTACACCGTGTTCACGCTGGGCCTGCTGTTCCCGGCGACGGTCGCGATCCTGCCCCTGCTCATCCTCGTCCGGGACCTCGGGCTCCTCGACAACCCGATCGGCCTGGCCCTGCCGCAGGCGGCCTTCGGGCTGCCGCTGACGATCATCATCCTGCGGCCGTTCTTCCGGAGCATCCCAAAGGATCTCGAGGACGCCGCCGAGATGGACGGGTGCGGTCCGCTCGGCTTCTTCTTCCGCATCCTGCTGCCGCTGTCGCGACCGGCCCTCGTGACCGTCGCAGTACTCGCCATCGTGTCGAGCTGGAACCAGTTCCTGCTCCCGCTGGTGATGCTGTCCGATGCCACGAACTGGACCCTGCCGCTGGGCGTCACGAACTTCAGCACGCAGTACACGACCGACACCGCGCGCATCCTCGCGTACACGACGCTCGCCCTCATCCCGGCGCTCGCCTTCTACCTCGTCGCCGAGCGCCAGCTCGTCGGCGGCCTGACCGCGGGGTCGGTCAAGGGATGACCACCGCAATCGCTCCCTATCGCGATCCGGCCCTCCCGGTCGATGCGCGCGTCGCCGACCTGCTCGGGCGGATGACCCGGGCGGAGAAGATCGCCCAGCTGGGGTCGTTCTGGGCCTTCGAGGTGGTCGTGCGCGGACGGCCTCGACGCCGATCGGCTGACGTCTCTGGCCGGCGATGGGATCGGCCAGATCACCCGCATCGCCGGGGCTACCAATCTCGAGATCGGCGGCGTCGCGGCCATCGCCAACGAGATCCAGCGCCATCTCGCCGAGGAAACGCGTCTCGGGATCCCGGCGATCGTCCACGAGGAATCGCTCCACGGGCTGCTGTCGCGTGATGCGCCGTGTTTCCAGCAATCGATCGGCGCCGCGGCCACCTGGAACCCGGACCTGGCCGAGGCGATGTCGACGACGATCCGGCGTCGGATGCTCGCGTCCGGAGCGCGCCATTCCCTGGCTCCTGTGCTCGACATCACCCGCGATCCGCGCTGGGGCCGGATCGAGGAGACGTACGGCGAGGACCCCTACCTCGCGGCCTCGATCGGCTGCGCCTACGTCCGCGGCCTCCAGGGTGCCGATCTCGCCGGCGGCGTCCTTGCGACCGGCAAGCACATGGTCGGCTACGGGATGGCCGAGGGTGGCCTCAACATGGCGCCCGTCCACGTCGGCGAGCGCGAGATGCGGGACGAGTATCTGTTCCCGTTCGAGGCCGCGGTGCGGGAGGCCGGACTGGCCAGCATCATGCCGTCCTACAGCGACCTGGACGGCGTCCCGTGCCACGCCTCGGAGGAGCTGATGACGACGATCCTCCGCGAGGAGTGGGGCTTCGACGGGATCGTTGCCTCCGACTACACCGGCGTCGAGATGCTCTCGACATTGCACAAGCTGACCGACGACATGGCGACCGCCGCGGCGCTCGCCCTCCGCGCCGGCGTCGATCTTGAGTTGCCGAGCGCGGTCGCGTACGCCGAACCGCTGGAGCGAGCCCTGGCCAACGGCCTGATCGACGAGGCACTCATCGACCTCGCGGTCGGCCGCCTGCTGCGGATGAAGTTCCGGCTTGGCCTGTTCGAGCAGGCCCTCGTCGATCCGCCTTCGCCGGCGCTGATCGAGGAATTGAAGGCCGACGAGGACCGCGTCGCCGCCGACCTGGCGCGCCAGTCGCTCGTCCTGCTCGAGAACGATGGGGTCCTGCCGCTCAGGGCCGGACTCGCCAGCCTCGCCGTGATCGGTCCGATCGCCGACAGCGCCCGCGAGCTGCTCGGCGACTATGCCCACCTCCTCCACATGGAGACGCTGCTCGAGATGCGTGAGAGTGGTGGCAAAGCCCTCGGCTTTCCGCTGACCGACGACATCGTCCCGGCCGACGAACTGGCCGATCGGCCGACCATCCTTGACGCGCTTCGCGCGCGATTGGCCGATGTGGACGTCCGGTTTGCGCGAGGTTGCGGGATCCGGGACGGAACGGACGCCGAAATCGAGGCAGCGGTCGCCGCCGCCCGTGAAGCCGAGGTCGCCCTCGTCATCCTCGGCGAGCGGTCGGGGCTGACGGACGACGCCACGACCGGCGAGTTCCGCGATCGAAGCGGCCTCGGCTTCTTCGGCCGTCAGCAGGAGCTGCTCGAAGCGGTCGTTGCCACCGGGACACCGGTCGTCCTTCTCGTGGTCAGCGGCCGTCCCCTGGCGATCGAATGGGCCGCCCGACACTGCTCCGCCGTCTTGCTCGCGTGGGTCCCGGGCGATGCGGGACCCGAGGCGATCGCGGACGTCCTCCTCGGTGCATTCAATCCGGGTGGCAAGCTGCCGGTGTCGTTCCCCCGCAACGTGGGCCAGGTCCCGCTGACGTACCGCCACCACCCGACCGGCGGTCGATCGAACTGGAAGGGCGACTACGTCGATGGTCCCACCAGTCCGCTCTGGCCATTCGGATTCGGGCGCTCCTACACGCGGTTCGAGGTCTCCGACCTGCGGCTCGACCGGACCGAGATCGCGACCGAGGACGGGGAGGTCGTCGTCCGGGTCGACGTGGCGAACTGCGGGGACCGCGCCGGCGACGAGGTGGTCCAGCTCTACTGTCGCGACGAAGAGGCGGCCGTCGCCAGGCCCGTCCTGGAGCTGCGCGGCTTCCGACGGGTCGCCCTCGAGCCCGGTGAGCGACGGACCGTCTCGTTCCGCCTCGCCGCCGAGCAGTTCGCGTATACCGGGATCGCCTACCGGCGGATCATCGAACCGGGCCGGATCGGCGTCTTCGTCGGGACGTCGTCGGCCGACCTGCCGTTGCGAGCCGACCTGGATCTCGTCGGACCGACCGTCGGTCTGCCCGAGCGCCGGCGATTCCTGACCGAGACATGGCTTGACTGACGCGGCCGCAAGCGGTCGCTAGTTGGCCGCCACGGCTGGAGCTCCCTCGGTTGTCGCGGCCCGGGCCTTGACCCGCGCGCGGTGGCGGGCTGCCTTGGCCCGGTTGCCGCACGAGGCCATGTCGCACCAGCGCCGGCGCCCGGCCCGGGACTCGTCGTAGAAGACCCAGCGACAGGTGTCGTTGGCGCAGATCCGGACGCGATCGGCGCGACCGTCCCTGATCTCGGTGACGAGCGGATCGGCGAGGCGGGCCAGGGCGTCGTCGAGCGGGTCGCCGACGTGGCTGTGGCCGACCGACACGCCATCGGGCGAGCGGACGAGCTCGATCCGCTCGCGGGCCGCGATCGCCCGGTTGACCTCGGCAAGCGATTCCTGATCAGCAGGCCGGCCATGGCTCACGGCATGGGCGACCTCGCGCAGCGCCGCACGCACCGAGCGCACGCGGGCGAGCGCGTCGTCCTCGGCGACACCCCTGGGACGAAGCGCGGCCGGCCCGCGGCCGCTGTGACAGACGCCCCGCTCGATCAGCCAGTTCGCGGCGTCGTCGAATGTCGCGAAGTGATCGACGAGTGCATCCGATTCGAGCTCGATGGTGTTCAGGAAGTCGAAGGTGTCGTCGAGCGACATCCCGTGATGGTGGTCCCGTGAGGGGCGGTGTTCGGTCTTGGTTAACGGCATGTAACCACTCTACAGCACTTGACAGGTTACGCGCAAGAGGGTATTGTTCAACAGTAACCTGACGACCAACGCAAACGGGTTACTTTCTCGGCCCAAGGAGGCACCAGGCATGGAAGCTTTTCTCGCTCTCGTCATCGCCGGCATCGCCCTCGTTGGGTTTGACGTCGCCGCCATCCGATGGGGCGCCGACTCGCGGCCCGGCATGGTCGACGATCACCAGCGGTAGCTGGCCGCTCACGACCTCAATCAACCAGTCCTGACCCAATCCGGAGACATTCTCATGTGGACCCACCAGGCATACATCGCCCTCCAGCTGGCCATGGATGACCGCGTGCGTGAAGCAGACGAGTACAGGCTCGCTGCGGAATACCGCGCCGGACACCCGGAAAGCCGGCGATCCATCCGTCGATCAATCGCTGCCGGTCTCGCCTCGATCAGCTCGGCCGCCGCGTCAGCCGCCCGACGTCTCGATGAGCACGTCGCCGCGGACCTGGCAGAGCGGATCGGGACCAACGAGCTCGCCACCCGCAACTGATTCCGCCACGGGAGTCGCAGACTAAGCGCGAGATAAGCGACCGCTGATACGGTTCGATCGAGACGCCCCGCCGACGCAGGAAGTGCCCCCTGCAAATGCGGGGCGTCGTCATGTCCGGGACTGCCGCCCACTCCCGCCGGCGGAGGATCGATGGACAAATCGGCCACGCCCTGGCGCGTACTGGATGACGGCGTCGGCCCCCAGGCCGGCGAGGGCGGGGGCGATGACAGGGTCGCTCCGCCAACCGCGCTGCCGCGGATCTCATGGACAGTGATCGGAGGCTTCGGCCTCGCGGCCGCCCTGGCGCTCGGCGCCTTCGCGGTTGCCGCCTCGACGCCTCGCGGCGAGATCACCGTCGATGGCGGGGCGAGCTGGGCCGAGTCCCCGTCGCCGCAGGAGAGTGGCGGGTCGCCGTCCAGCGGCGCCGGGCTCCTCGTCGACGTCCAGGGAGCCGTTGTCCGTCCGGGCCTGCAGGAGGTCGAATCGGGATCCCGCGTCGGCGATGCGATCGCGGCGGCCGGCGGGTACGGCCCGCGCGTGGACGCCGAGCGGGCGGGACGCGAGCTGAACCTGGCCGCCGCGCTCAAGGACGGCGATCGGATCGTCGTCCCGTCGCGCGACGATCCGCAGGGTGCGGCCGGATCCGGGTCATCCGCGTCCGGGACGGCCGGGAATCCCGGCGACCAGTCGGGAGGCCTCGTCGACCTCAATAGCGCCACCGCCGCCCAGCTCGACGAGCTGCCGGGTGTCGGCCCGGTCACCGCCCAGAAGATCATCGACGCGCGGGCAGAGAAACCCTTTGCGACCATCGACGAGTTGCGCGAGCGCAAGGTCGTCGGGTCGAGCGTCCTGGACAAGCTGCGCGACCTCGTCACCGTTCGCTGATGCCCGCGAGCGGTTGGCTTGCGGTCGGATCGGTCCTGGCCGCGCTGGCGGCGCCATCGGCCGGTAGCCTCGTCGTCGGCTTGCTCGCGGCCAGTCTGGCAGTGGCCGGCTGGTCGGCGGGCGATCGCCGCGTCCGCGGCATTGCGATCGCCGGACTCGGCGCCGGAGCCCTCGCCATCCGGCTTCTCGTCCTGCCCGCTCCCCCACCCGCGATCGCCGAGCTTCCGGCCGGCGACGGACCGTGGGTCGCGAACGTGGAGTCCATCGGACCGGTTCGAGACGGGAGGCAGGTCGCGACGCTGCGCCTCATGGCGCTCGGCGAGGTCCGGCTCGCAGCGACACTCCCCCGCTTCCCGGAGATCGAGCCGGGGATGGAGGTCACGGTCTCGGGGGCTGTTCGGCCACCGCCGGACGACGATCCATACGGCGACTACCTCCGCCGGACCGGCGTGTCGGGCACGCTTCGGGCGCGATCGCTGGAGGTCCTGCCCGCCGATGCCGAGCCCGCCGACGCCCTCGAGCGCCTGAGACGCGGTGCCGGCGCAGCGCTCGAGGCCGCGATCCCGGAGCCCGAGGCGGGCCTCGCGGCAGGGATCGTCGTCGGGCTTCGCGATCAGGTCGACCGGGACCTCGCCGCCGACTTCACTACCGTCGGAGCCAGTCACATCGTGGCGATCTCGGGCTGGAATATCGCGATCGTCGCGGCAAGCGTCGCGGCCCTCGGCGGCGGACTCGCCCGCCGGAGGCGAGCGCTGCTGACCGCGATCGCGGTCGTCCTGTACGTCGCGTTCGCCGGAGCGTCGGCGTCGGTCGTCCGTGCCGCGGCGATGGCAGGCGTCGTCCTCGTCGCGCGGGAGACCGGCAGGGCCGGGCGAGCGGCGGCGGCACTCGGCTGGGCGGCGATGCTGCTGCTGCTCGTCGACCCGCACCTCGTGGGCGACGCCGGATTCCAGCTCTCGAGCCTGGCGACGGCGGGGATTCTCGCCTGGGCCAGCCCGCTCAGCGCCTGGCTGACTGCGGCGACGCGTGGTCGCCTGCCGAACTGGCTGATCGAATGCCTGGCCGTGTCGTTGGCCGCCCAGGCCGCCACGCTCCCCGTCGTCCTCGTCACGTTCGGCCGTCTCGCGATCGTCTCGCCCGCGGTGAACCTGGCGATCGTGCCGCTGGTTGCGCCGGCGATGGCGGCAAGTGCAGTCGCACTGGTCGGCGGCATCGCGACCGCGGTCGGCGCGCCGGCCGTCATCGCGACGATTCTCGGCCTGCCCGCCTGGTTCCTCCTGTCGATCATCGTGGGCGTGGTCGAGGCCACCGCCGGCCTGCCGTTCGCGAGCGCGACGCTCGGGCCGCCCTGGAACGTCGTCGGCGGCCTGCTGGCTGCGCTCACTCCCGCCGTCTTCCTCGGCATGAGGCGATGGGGATGGACTCGAAGGAATCGCCGCCCGGCTCCGGTCCGGGCGTCGACACCGTCGCAGCGCCACCGGCCGCTCAGGATCGTGGTTGGGACGATCGCCCTCTCACTCGCCGCAGGCGGCCTGGCGATTGCGCATCGTCCCGACGGATCGACGAGGATCACCGTCCTCGATGTCGGCCAGGGAGATGCGATCCTCATCGAGGGGGACCGCGGCGGGCGAATGCTCGTCGATGGCGGACCGGAGCCTGATCGGCTCCTCATCGAGCTCGATCGGCGGGTTCCGCCATGGGACCGCCGGATCGACGTCGTCGTCCTGACCCATCCCCACGAGGATCATGTCGCGGGCCTTGCGCTGCTCCTCTCGAGATACCGGGTCGGCCGGGTCTTCGAGCCGGGCATGCGCGGTCCGGGACCCGGCTATGTCGCCTGGAACGCCGCCCTCGACCTCGCGGGGGCCCCGCCTCGCGGCCTCCTCGTCACGGGTGATCGGTTGGCGGTCGACGACCTCCGGTTCGACGTGCTCTGGCCTGATCCCGGTCGGGTGCCCGCGGAGCCGCCCGACACCGGCCGCGGGATCAACGACGTTTCGATCGTCCTGCTCGGCGAGATCGACGGCCGCCGGATCCTTCTTACGGGCGACGTGGAGGACGACGTCGATCCGCTCCTGGCGGCACGCCGCCTGCCCCCGATCGACCTCCTGAAGGTTGCCCACCACGGCAGCGGGACAGCCTCGACAGGCTCGTTCCTCGGAATCGTCCGGCCGCAGGTGGCCGTCGTCTCGGCCGGAGCCGACAACCCGTACGGCCACCCGGCACGGTCGACGCTGGACCGCCTGGCCGGTAGCGGGGCGCGCGTCCTCCGGACCGACACCAATGGGTCGGTCGAGGTGGTCTTCGGGGACGGTCGGATGAGCGTCAGTTCGACCGGCGCTCGGACCGCGGCTCAAGGCGTGCGACTCGCCACCACGGGCGGCCCGCGCGCATCGGTCCCGGCATTCAGTTGCGCGGTACCATCGAGCGGATGACGGCCGTTTCGATCGCGTTCTTCTGGGGCGACGACGACCTCGCCGCCGGGCGGGCCGTCGGTCGGATGGCCGAGGCGATGGCGGCGGGATCCGGCGGCCCTGTCGAGCGGCTGGACATCCGCGGCGACCGCAACCAGGCGGGGCCGCTCATCGGTCAGCTGCACGAGCGGGTCGCGACCCAGTCGATGTTCGGGGGCGGAACACTCGGCGTGGTGACGAATGTGGGCGCGCTCACGGTCAAGGCGGAGGACCGCGACGCGCTCCTGGCCGTTCTTCCGCTCGTCGCCCCCGGTAGCGGCATCGCGTTCGTCGAGGCGACCGCGAGCGGGGCGAAAGAGCCCGGAAGCAAGCGTGTCGTCGATGCCGTGCGGACGCTCGGCGGCGAGGTCCGCGCCTTCCGGGCGCCGAAGGCGGGCGAGCTTGCCGGCTGGATCGAGAGCGAGGCACAGGGAGCGCCAGATGCGTCTCGCACCGGGTGCCGCGCGTGAGCTCGCCGCTCGCGTGGGCGGATTCGTCCTGGACAACGACGCCGACCGGCGAAACCAGACGCGGATGACCATCCACGAGCTCGACAAGCTCGCCCTCTACCGGCCCGCCGAGCCGATCTCGACCGATGACGTCAGGGCGCTCGTCCCGGAAGCCGTTCCGGGCTCGGTCTGGGCATTCACCGATGCCGTCGGGTTGCGGGACGGCGGTCGGGCGGCGGGGCTGCTCGACCGACTCGCCGGGACGACGCCGGAGCCCGTGCTCCTCGCGGTGCTCCACCGGCGCATCCGCGAACTGCTCGAGGTCGCCGACCACCTGGCTGCAGGAGTCCAGGAGAAGACATTGCCCCAGGCGCTCGGGCTACACCCGTTCCGAGTTCAGCAGCTCGCCACGCAGGCACGGCGCTGGTCGCTCGCCGAGCTTCGCTCGGCACTCGAGGGACTGCTCGCGCTCGATGCCACCGTGAAGGGCGCTCCCGGCTCACCCGCCAGCGACGCTCAGCGCCGCCTCGGCTTCACCCTCTGGATTGCCGACCACGTCGCCTAGGGGCGGCCGCTCAGTGCCCTGATGACCAAGCTTGTTCTTGGACGACCAGATCGCTCTCGATGGCGAAGACGCAGCGGCCCTCGCGCAGGTCGAGCAGGTCGATCAGGTCCGGATCGATGTACAGCTGGTGGCAGTCCTCGCAGAGTCCACCCGGAATTCCGAAGCAGAGCCGTTCGCTCCGATCGACCATCCGGAACGTCGTGTCGAAGCGCGTCGTGATGAGGCGGCGTCCGCAGGTGGGGCAGCGCTCTCGAAGGCGTGACATCGACCGATCTGAACCTCGGGACTGGCCGACCAGACGATCGACCTCTCACCGGATGCTAGGTGGCGCGCCACGACTGTCGTCATGACCCGACGGTACCCATTTGTACCGGTACTCGGCCCATGGATTCGCGCCGGGTCACTGGACCCGGAGCACCGTTTTGGCCTCCGCCCAATGTTTCTCGAGCGAGTAGTACTCGCGCTCCGGCGGCGTGAAGATATGGACCACCACGTCGCCGAAGTCCAGCAGGACCCAGTGCGACACGGCCCTGCCTTCCCGGCCGATCGGTCGAATCTTCTCGTCCCGCAGGCCGCCGACGATGCCGTCGGCGATCGCGTCGAGCTGGCGCTCCGAGCCACCGGAGCAGATGACGAACGCGTCGGCGAGAGTCGTCAATCCGGTCAGGTCGAGCAGGACGATATCCGCAGCCTTCTTGTCCTCGGCGAGCTCGACGATCCGCCTCGCAACGTCGAGCGGTGGCCGCTCCGATGGCGCGACCGCCGCCCGGCTCGGCAAGCCATCGGCGCGGGGGCCTCCGCTCGACGGCGGCGTGGTGGTCGGCTCGACGGGTTCGCTCACGTTGGGTCCTTCCTCGGTGGCTGCTGGAGATACAGATGATGCGCCTTGATGTAGGCGGCGACGGATGGCGGGACGAGTCCATCGATCGGGCGGCCGGCGGCGACCCTCGCACGGATGTCGGACGCTGAGATGTCGAGGTGCGGTCCCTCGAGGACCACGACCCGATCGGCGAAACCCGGCAGGCGCTGCGCCAGCCACCTGGGTGTCGGCGGGGGATGACCAGGCCGCGGGGCGACGGCGATCCGGGCGAGACGCAGGAGCCTCGCAGGTTCGTGCCAGGACGGCAGGTCCGCGAAGGTCTCTGCCGAGAGGATCACTGTGAGCTCTGTGGGCCGGTCGTCAATCACCGGCCCGGCGAGGATGTCCTCGGCCGTGTCGGCGGTGTAGGACGGGCCCGGCCGCTCGATCTCGATCGGGCTGACGGCGAAGCGTGACTCCCCGGCGATCGCGAGCTCGACCATGGCCAGGCGATGTGCGGCAGCCGTGATCGGCAGCCCTCGCTTGTGTGGCGGTCGACCCGCCGGCACGAAGAGGATCTGCCTGAGCGCGAGCTGGTCGAGGGCGACGTGGGCGAGCGCAAGGTGACCCGCGTGGATCGGATCGAACGTGCCGCCGAGCATACCGATGGCGGCGATGCCGGTGGTCGCCGGCGCGTCCCGGGTCATCGTTCTTCCCACGGCTGGGCCTCCCATTCGAGCTCCGCCGCGCCGATCCGCACGAGGTCACCCGGCACGATGCCCGCGCGCCGCAATTCTGAATCGATGCCGAGCCGAGCAAGGTCCCGCTGGAAGCGCTCAGCCGATTCCTCGACTTCGAAGTTCGTCTGGGCTGCGATCCGTTCGATCCTCTTGCCGCGTACCCGAAAGGCGTCAGCTTCTCGATTGACGACGAAGCCATCGCCCATGGCCTCGATCCGATGAACGACGACGCCTGCCGGCTCCGGCGGCGCGCCAAGTTCATCGGCCGAGGGGAGCATCGCCGCGAGCCGCTCCCGGAGGGCTGGGACACCCTCCCCGGTGGCGGCCGATACCGTGATCGCGTCCTGACCGGCCCGGTCGCGCGCCTTGTGGAACGCCGGCCAGGTCTCGCGTGCGGCGGGCAGATCGAACTTGTTGAAAACGACGAGGATCGGCTTTTCAAGGAGCTTGGGGTCGTGGGCCTCGAGCTCGTCGCGGATCACGCCGTGGTCCCACTCGGGATCCCGGCCGGAACCGTCGACAAGGTGAACGAGGATCCGCGTCCGCTCGACGTGGCGGAGGAACGCATGGCCGAGGCCGGCGCCCGAGCTCGCACCTTCGATCAGGCCCGGCACGTCGGCAATCGTCGGGCGGCGTTCGTCCTCGTCGCCGAGCTCCATGACACCGAGGTTCGGCTCGAGGGTCGTGAACGGATAGTCGGCGATCTTTGGCCGGGCGGCAGTCAGTGCTGCAAGCAGGGTCGACTTGCCGGCGTTCGGCAGCCCGACGAGCCCGATATCGGCGATCAGGCGAAGCTCCAGTCGGAGCCACCGCTCCTCGCCCGGCTCGCCGTTCTGCGCGTGCTTCGGGGCCTGGTGGGTCGAGGTCTTGAAGTGTGTGTTGCCGAGGCCGCCGCGCCCGCCACGACCGACGATGGAGGTTTGCCCGGCCATGACCAGGTCGGCGATGAGGGCACCGGTTTCGTCGTCGTAGACGGCCGTCCCCGGTGGCACGTCGAGGATCACGTCCTCCCCGGCCGCACCGTGGCGGCCCTTGCGTTCGCCCCGGCCGCCCGCGGTCGCCCGGAAATGGTGCTTGTAGCGAAAATCACGCAGCGTGGTCTGGCCGGCGTCCACCCGCAGATGAACGGAGCCGCCGCGACCGCCGTCTCCGCCGTCTGGGCCGCCCCGAGGAACGTGAGCCTCCTTGCGAAACGTCGCGGCTCCGTCACCGCCCGCGCCGGCGCTGACCCAGATCTTCACGCGATCGAGAAACATTGCCTCGATTGTCGCATGGGACCCGGCTGAGACTGCCCGGCCGGGTGGGGGCGGCCCCGTCGAGGGGCCTCGGCTGACCGCCGCCGACGAATAGGGGCGACTGCGTGGGAGCCCTCGGATCGGCTGTGTGGTTCGCGGGACTCGTCGAGCGTGATAGGTCGTCGCTCCGTCGGTCAGACGGCGTCACAGAAGCCAGGGGAGTCGAACCGCCGGTCAGGCCGGTCGATCACGATCGTTCCGCCCGACTGGAACTATCGCGGTGTTGCCGGCGAGAAGCGGCGACCGCTACAGATACGCGAGCGGATTCACGCGCGAGCCGCCACTCCAGATCGGGCCTCTCCAGACCTCGAAGTGGAGGTGCGGCCCCGTGGCGTTCCCGGACGACCCGACCCGGCCGACCTGCTGGCCGCGCCCAACATGTGAGCCGCGCCCGATTGAAATGCTCGACATGTGGTTGTACGTCGTGTACAGCCCGGAGCCGTGGGAGATCCAGACCTGGTAGCCACCGCCGTTGCTCTTCCAGCCGGCCCATGTGACGACGCCGGCCGCGGCGGCCTTGACCCCCGTGCCGCCGTCGGCCGCGATATCGATCGCGTAGTGACCGTAGTGGTAGTACTGGCTGATATAGCCACCTGCGACCGGCCACGCGAAAGCGCCTCCGGTGTACTTCGCCGGCGGCTTGGTGGACCGACTGCCGCTGCTGCTGCTGCTGGTGGTCTTCGGCCGCGACGCAACAGGCGCCGGCTTCGGCGTCACGATCGCCGAACCAAGACCTCCCGGGATCGTCAGGGTCTGACCGAGGACCAGATTCGGGTCGTCGAGCTCGTTCGCATCGACGATGTCGGCGGCGTCGACGCTGTATCGCGCCGCGAGTGCGTCGAGGGTATCGGTCGGTCCGACGGTCACGACCACGCCGCTGACCGGCGGGATCGTCAGGGTCTGGCCAATGTGGAGATCGGACTTCGAGGTGAGATTGTTCGCCCACCAGACGGTCATCATCGAAACGCCGAACTTGCGTGCGATCCCCGTCAGCGTATCGCCCGAGCGGACGCGATAAGTTCGCATGAGACCCTTGCCATCGGCCACGGTCGTGTCGACGGCGACGGGCTTGAGGATGGTGCCGTCATCGAGCACGGCGCCGCCGCCGGCGATCGCGTTCGTGCCGGAGTCCGTCGTCGGATCGATCTGCTCGCGGTCATCGATGACCTCGATTGCGTCGGGACCACGCTGGTCTGCCAGGCCGCTCTCCGACAGTACCGCGCCGGCCGCGAGTCGTGCCCCGGGACCGTCGCCGGTTGGTCCACCGACCGGGCCTGACGGACCGGTCGCTCCGACCGAAGCGACCCCGCTGATGGCCGTGGCGACGATGACGATTGCGACGGCAACAGCCGGCACGATCCGATCCACACCCATCCGGCCGATCATTGAGGGTCGCTCCGCCGATGCGGCCATCGTCACGACCGGGCCGTCGGCGTAGGCCGAGCGCGGGGCAAGCAGACCGGACCGGGCAGAGACGGGGCGCATGCTCACGTTGAGCGGGCGAAGGACGATCGCCGCGCTCGCCGGGACCGCTTTGACGGCCTCCGGGGAGCGGCGGGTGCTGCGGGCGAAGCGCTCGTCAGCGCGCGGGCGCAGCACAAGGCCGCGGATTGCTTTCGCGGCCGCGAGACTATGACGCTGGACGGAGATGGCCTTCGACGAACGATGGGCTGAGACGGGGCGCAGGCGATCGAGGGCGCGCTGCATGCCGACCGACGCGTTCAGCAATACGGTCTCCTGGTGGAACGAACGGTCCGCGCGGGGAACGGGGCGCTAGGGGACGGAACCGCTCGCGTGGGGTCGCGATATCGAGCTGGGGGTCTCTCTTACGCGGCCGATGCCCGCGTCGACGGGCTTACGACTTGGTGACAAACGCTACCAGACTGGTAACGCCACCGCAAACTTGAACAGGCGTCAGGCGTCGAGGCTACCTCGGGCCAATGGCCCTCGCGGAGCTCGGCCTTGGACCTCGGTGGGCGAAGCCGGGTTACACGCTGAGGGTGGCTTACGCGTCCAGGCTCTTGGTCAACGTTCCGAGGAATTGGACGTTGCTTTCGGTCTTCGAGAGGCGGTTGAGGAGCAACTCGATGCCCTCATTCGTGCCGACGGCGGACAGCATCCGGCGCATCGTCCAGACCATCTTGAGGGTGCCTTCCTCGAGCAGGAGCTCCTCGCGCCGGGTGCCCGATCGCTGCACGTCGATGGCCGGGAAGATCCGCTTCTCGGCGAGCTTCCGGTCGAGGATCAGCTCGCTGTTGCCGGTCCCCTTGAACTCCTCGTAGATGACGTCGTCCATCCGCGACCCGGTGTCGACGAGGCAGGTCCCGATGATCGTCAGGGAGCCGCCCTCCTCGATGTTCCGGGCGGCCCCGAAGAACCGCTTCGGCGGATAGAGGGCGATCGGATCGAGTCCGCCCGACAGCGTCCGGCCCGACGGCGGGAGGGCGAGGTTGTAAGCGCGGGCGAGGCGGGTGATGGAGTCCAGGAGGATCACGACGTCGCGACCCGTCTCGACCTGCCGCTTGGCGATCTCGAGCGCCATCTCGGCAACGTGGGTGTGGTTCTCCGTCGGCTCGTCGAACGTCGAGCTGATGACCTCGCCCTTGACCGAGCGGCGCATGTCCGTGACCTCCTCGGGGCGCTCGCCGATGAGCGCGACCATGAGGAGGATTTCCGGGTAGTTCGTGCTGATCCCGTTGGCAATGTGCTTGAGGAGCATCGTCTTGCCGGCCTTGGGCGGGCTGACGATGAGGGCGCGCTGGCCCTTGCCGAGCGGGTTGACGAGGTTGATCAGCCGCTGGCTGAGGTTCTTCGGGTCCGCTTCGATGTTGATCAGCTCGTCCGGGTGGACGGGGGTCAAGTCCCCGAAGACGGGCCGGTTCCGGGCAGTTTCGATATCGACGCCGTTGACCGCATCGACGCGGAGCATCCCCCAGTACTTCTCGGCGTCCCGCGGCGCCCGGACCGCGCCGCTCACGCGGTCGCCGATCCGCAGCCCGAAGCGGCGGACCTGGCTCGAGCTGACGTAGACATCATCTGGGCTCGGCAGGAGGCCGTGGCGGCGCATGAAGCCGAAGCCCTCGTCGACGATGTCGAGGATGCCTGTCGCGTAGGCGTGGCCGGCACGCTCCGTCTGGCGCTCCAGGATCCGCTCGACGAGGTCGTCCTTGCGTTCCTGGGTACCGGTCTCGAGCTCGAGGTCCTTGCCGACGGCGCGGAGCTCCGTGACGCTCATGTCGCGGAGATCGGTGATGTCGAGGTCGTTCCGCTCGCGGGCGGCCTCGAGCTCCTGCATCTCGTCGAATTCTGTGACCGGCGCGCGGGATGTCATCTGGGACCTGCGTCGAGGCCGACGATTCCGCTGACGCTGATCTGGACCGAGTTGGGGCATGGGGTACGAGTTCCTAGGGATAGCCGGTGGCCCGGGCTGGTGATCGCGCGGAATCGATCCGCTGCGCAGGCCGGGTGGGATGGGTGGAGCATACTTGACCGAACGGGCGTTCGTCAATGGTCGCATTGCGGCTGCGACCGGCAATTTGCGGACCCGCGCGCGGTGGCTCGGGTGAGCGCTTAGATTCTCCGACATGCGAATCCCGCTCGATGATTCCGCGGTTGCCCGGTGAACCGGCTCGCCGGTCGCGTCTGCCTCGTGACTGGCTCCACGGGCATCGCTGCCGCGTCCGCCGTGCGCTTCGCCGCGGAAGGGGCGGAGGTCTTCGTCACGTCCAGGAACGACGACCATTGCCGGGCGCTCGTCGACCGAATCGCCGCCGCGGGCGGTCGGGCGGCGTATCGCCCGGCCGAGCTGGCGGACGAGGTCGAGGTCGGCGATGCGGTCGGGGCCTGCGTGGACGCATTCGGCCGGATCGATGGTCTCTTCTCGGTCGCAGGTGGCAGTGGCCGGCGATTCGGCGACGGACTGATCCACGAGGTCAGCGGCGATGCCTGGGATGCGACGCTGGCCATGAACCTGCGGACGCAGGCGCTCGTCTGCAGCGCGGTTGTCCGGCAGATGCGCGACCAGGCACCCAACACCTCCGGGACCCGCGGGTCGATCCTCCTGATGGGCAGCGTCACGGCCACGGATCCCGTCCCCGAGTTCTTCGGGACGCATGCGTATGCGGCGGCCAAGGGAGCAACGACCGCACTCATGACGGCAATGGCCGCGACCTACCTCGCAGATCGGATCCGGGTCAATGCCGTTGCTCCAGTCATTGACGCGGACGCCAATGGCGGAGCGGGCAGCCGGCGACGAACAGATCCTCGCCTTCACCCGCCGCAAGCAGCCGCTGGCGGGGGAGATGCTGGACCCTGCCGAGGTCGCGAACGCGGCGGTCTATTTCCTGTCCGACGAGTCGCGGACCGTGACCGGCCAGCTCCTGAAGATCGACGGCGGCTGGTCCGTCTCATCCGCGACCACATGACATTCGTTCGGACCGTCCTCGGGGACATCGCGCCGGCGGAGCTGGGCGTCACGTACGCCCACGAACACCTCGTGATCGACGGCGGCCGTCCGGTCGAGATGTCCCCCGACTTCCTCCTCGCCGACGTGGAGCGCCTGGCCGCAGAGCTGACCGAGGCCGCCGGCGCCGGTCTGCGCTCGGCGATCGATGCGATGCCTGCGGACTGCGGCCGCAACGCCTCGAAGCTCGCCGAGCTGTCGCGGCGGACCGCCGTCCAGCTGGTGGCGGCGACCGGGCTCCACCACGAGAGGTTCTACGGAGCGTCGCACTGGAGCCTCCGGGCTTCGGAGGACGAGCTGGCGGACCTGTTCGTGGCCGATGTCGTCGAGGGAATCGACGAACGCGACTACGGCGGGCCGATCGTCCGGCGGACCGATATCCGGGCCGGGATCGTCAAGGTCGGCGGCAGCCAGGGCGGCCCGTCCGCTCGCGACACGCCGATCTTCCGTGCCGCAGCCGCGACGCATGCTCGCACTGGCGTTCCGGTCCACACCCACTGCGAAGCGGGGACCGGCGCGCTCGAGCAGATCCGCACCCTCGTCGACGCCGGGGTGCCCGCCCGGCGCATCTCGCTCAGCCACGTCGACAAGGTCGTCGACCGCGGCTATCACCGCGAGATCCTGTCGACCGGCGCCTATGCGGTCTACGACCAGGCGTTCCGGTGGGGGGACCGCGAGAACGGGACGCTGCAATTGCTGGAGTGGGCGGTCGCCGATGGCCACGCCGGGCAGGTGATGCTCGGGATGGACGCCGCCCGTCAGGGTTACTACCGGGCCTTCGGCGGTTCACCGGGCCTCGCCTACCTGCTCGGCGAGTTCAGCGACGCGCTGGAGGCGTGCGGGATCGGGCCCGACATCCGGCAGCGCTTCTTCGTCGACAATCCGGCCCGAGCGTATGCGTTCGCGGAGGTCGATAGATGAGTCACGAGGAACTGCTGACCAGCGTCGTCGGGTCGCACGCCCACCCCGGCTGGTTCGTGGCGGGGATCGCCGCCGCGGAGCGTGGTGAGTTCGGGCCGGCCGATCTCGCCGAAATGCTCGACGACGCCGTCGATCTCGCCATCCGCGACCAGGAGGAGGCCGGGATCGACGTGATCAGCGACGGCGAGATGCGCCGGGCCGGCTTCTTCACCGCCGAGTTCTATCGACATGTCAGCGGCGTCCGCGCGCTTCCGTCCGAGCGCCGGCTGGGGGCCGGCGGTCACGACCAGCAGCATCGCTTCGAGGTGCTCGAGCCGATCGCCGCACCGAACGGTCTCGGCGTGGTCGAGGAGTTCGTCGCGGCGCGTACGCGGACGACGCGCCCACTGAAGGTGACGCTGCCCGGGCCGTACACGCTCTCGGGCCGGCTTCGGACCGGGCCCGGCCAGGTCTACGGGACACGTGTCGCCGCGGCAGAGGCATTCGTCCCGATCCTCCAGGCGGAGCTACGGGGCCTCGCCGACGCTGGCGCGACGATCCTCCAGGTCGACGAGCCGTCGCCGGCCATCCACCCCGACGCCCCCACCGACTTCGCGGCGCTCTTCAACGCCGCGATCGAGCCGGTCCGGGGGCGGGTGAGGCTCGGGGCCCATCTCTGCTTCGGCAACTACCTCGGTCGACCGCTCGCGGCCCGCTCGTATCGCCCGATCCGCGACGCGATGCTTGGATTCGGGGTCGACGAGCTCGTCCTCGAGTTCGCGAACCGGGAGATGGCCGAGATCGGCCTGCTGTCCGAGCTGGTCGATGCCGGTCGCGACGTCGCGGCCGGTGTGATCGACGTCAAGAACTACCACCTCGAATCGGCTGACGAGGTCGCCGGCCGGATCGATGCGATCCTCGCGACCGGTGTCCCGGCGGATCGGCTCACGCTCGTCCCCGACTGCGGCTTCAGTCAGACCGCCCGCTGGGCGACGACCGCCAAGCTTCGCGCCCTCGTCGCCGGCCGCGATCTCGTCCGTGGCCGGTCCAGCCGGATCCAGCCCGCGATATCGGAGGAGGAGACCCAGCGATGAAGGCCCAACACGTCGCGATGCTCGGGACCGGGCTGATCGGCGACTTCTACACGGCAACGCTCCATGGCCAACGCGGGCGTGACCACGTTCGCGTCGTCTTTTCCAAGTCAGATGAACGCGGCAAGGCCTTCAGTGAGCGCTGGTCGATCCCGGAGCACACGACGGACCTGAAGGCGGCGATCGAGCACTCCGACACCGACGTCGTCGTCGTCGGCCTGCCGAACTATCTCCACGAGGAGGCGGTCGGCCTAGCGGCGGCGGCCGGCAAGGCCGTGCTCTGCACGAAGCCCCTCGGTCGGTCCGCGGAGGAAGCGCGGCGGATGCTCGAGGCGGTCGAGAACGCGGGCGTGTTCGGCGGCTACCTCGAGGACCTCTGCTACACGCCGAAAACCCTCAAGGCGCTCAAATCGGTCGAGGCGGGCGCGATCGGCGACGTCACCTGGGTGCGTTCCCGCGAGACTCATCCCGGGCCGCACAGCGCCTGGTTCTGGGATGGCCGACTGACCGGCGGCGGGGCGATCATCGACCTCGGCTGCCACTGCATCGAGATCATCCGGAGCTTCGTCGGGAAGGGCAACCGGCCGCTCGAGGTGATGTGCACGACCGATACCCTCGTCCACCCCATCGACGACGAGGACAACGCGATCGCCCTGATCCGGTTCGAGTCCGGGGCGACCGGCCAGTTCGAGGTCAGCTGGACGTTTCGTGGCGGGATGGACCTGCGCGACGAGGTCGCGGGCACGCATGGCACGATCTGGCTCAACCACTTCCTGCGGACGGGCTTCGAGATGTTCACTGCGGGTGGCGGAGGCGGCTACGTCGCGGAGAAGGCAGAGACGTCCGCGGGCTGGCTGTTCCCGGTCGGCGACGAGGTGTCCGAGCTCGGCTACGTCGACATGTTCTCGGACATGTTCACGTCCCTCGAGGAGGGTCGTGCGCCGCGCGAGACCTTCTACGACGGCTACGTCGTCAATGCGGTCATGGACGCCGCGTACCGCTCGGCGAAATCGCGGGCCTGGGAGCCCATCGAGCTGTTCGAGTGGCGCGGCGGGTCGACTCCACGGATCGCGAAGAGCCACGAGACCTTCGAGGGCCAGACGGTCATCAAGCGCGAACTGCTTCCTGACGGCAGGGCGAAGCTGATCCTCAAGGACCCGGCGACCGGCGATTTCACGGACCGAGTGGTCGCCGGGTAGCGGCGACGCGCGTTCGTACCCCTCGCCGTTCGTGCCCTCCCTCTCTGCCAAATGTGCGTTGTGTGAACGTCGGACAGCCGGTTGGGTCCCTGTCATCGTCCAGATGGCCAATTGTTAGCTGCCGGCGGGTAACGGCACCGTGATTCGCGGCGTGTGCGCCCCGAAATGACCGCTCGCCGCCGTCCAACGATCACCAGGCGCACATTTGGCAGGCACCTCGCGAACGGGCGACCGGGCCATGGGCGCCGCTCAGGCGGAGCCAGCGAGAGCCACCTCGGGCACCCCGGACGGGTCGCCTTCCTCGAGCCAGGCGCCGATCGCATCCCGCGAGAAGAGCTGGTCGACGACCATCGACGAGGCGCCAATCACGCCGGCGAGGCCGCCGAGGGACGACCGCTGGATCAGGAGGTCGCGCGTCGCGAGCGGTAGCGAGCGGCGGTAGACCGTCTCGCGGATCGAGGCGAGAAGCTGCTCCGGGCTATTGGCGACCCCGCCGCCGATGACGACCAGCGACGGATTGAAGAAGTTGACGACGCTCGCCAGCATCGAGCCGACGCGCCGGCCGGCCGACTGGAGCAGCGCGACCGCGACGGGATCGCCGAACGAGGCAGCCCTCGCGACGTCCTCCGCGGTCACGCGATTGTGCTGGTCGAAGGCGCTCCCGAGCCTGGCCGACCGCCCTTCCCGGGCCGCGTCCTCGCCGGCTCGGCCCAGCGCCGCTCCCGCCGGCAAGCGCCTCGAGGCAGCCGACGTTGCCGCAGCGGCAGATGACCGTCGGGTCGTCGGTCACCTGGATGTGGCCCACGTCGCCGGCACTCCCCTGGGCACCGCGATGGAGCCGGCCACCAGTGATGATCCCGGCCCCGATCCCGGTTCCGATCTTGACGACCACGACGTTGTCGTGCCCCGCCGCGATGCCCGAGCGCCACTCGCCGAGGGCAAGGACATTGACGTCGTTGTCGACCCAGACGGGAGCCCGATAGCGAGCGGCGAATCGCTCCCGGATCGGGTAGAGGTCCCAGCCCGGCATGATCGGTGGCGAGATGGGCCGGCCGGCTTCGAATTCGACCGGGCCGGGGACCCCGATCCCGATCCCCCACAACGGTCCGGGGATCGATTGGGTCGTTCGCAGCAGTGCGTCAAACAGCGCGTCGACGCGATCGAGGCAGCGCTCGGGCCCCGCCTCGATCTCGGCCGGCTCGCCGTGATGACCGAGGATCCGTCCGTCCAGGCTGGTCAGCGCGACGTCGACGCTCGTCGCCCCGAGGTCGGCAACGAGGACGTGACCGGCGTCGGCGCGAAACCTCAGCTGCCGCGGGGGCCGGCCGCCCGTGCTCGGCCCGACGTCACCCTCCGAGACGAGGCCGCGATCGAGAAGCTCGCCAACTCGCCTGACCACGATGGCACGGCCGAGCCCGGTCCGGGCGACCAGCTCCGAGCGGGACCGCGACCGGCCGAATCGGATCTCGTCCAGGACGAGCACCAGCGCATCCAGGGCCTCGTCCGGCAACGGTGCCATCCGGCCCGCCGGTTGGATCGATGACTCGTCATCCACGCCACGATCATACGCCGTGACAGAACCTCATCACCGCGACTTTTGCACTTGACAGACTAAAGTACGATCAGGGGCGAACGAAGATCGAGCGCGCAGCGAGCGTGCCGCCTGTGGAACCGGCCCCGCTGCGGGACCGTGCCATCACCGAACCGTCTAGACATTCTAGATCGGTCGGGCCGAGGAGCGAGGGCTGGCCAGGGCATGACGAGCATCGCCGGGATCGGCGCCGCCGTAATCGGAACGGGCTTCATCGGAACGGTCCACGTCGAGGCGCTCCGGCGGATCGGTGTTCAGGTCCGGGGCGTCCTCGGCAGCACGCCGGAGCGCGGAGCCGCCCGGGCTGCGGCCCTCGGCGTCGGGCACGCGTATCCGTCGCTCGAGGCGATTCTCGACGATCCGACAGTCGACGTCGTCCACGTCACGTCCCCCAATCATCTCCACGTCCCCCAGGCCATCGAGATCCTTGCCGCCGGCCGGCATGTCGTCTGCGAGAAGCCACTGGCGATGACGGCCGGCGAGTCGGCCGACCTCGTCGAACTCGCCACGGCGAGTGGGCGGGTCAACGCCGTCAACTTCAACATCCGCTTCTATCCGCTCCACCAGCATGTTCGCGAGATCGTCGCCGACGGCGCCCTGGGCGACGTCCGCTTCGTGACCGGCCGGTACTTCCAGGATTGGCTCCTTCTCGATACCGACTGGAACTGGCGGCTCGAGCCGGACAAGGGCGGTTCGCTCCGGGCGGTCGGCGACATCGGCTCGCACTGGCTGGACCTCGTCCAGTTCCTCACCGGCCAGCCGATCGTCGCCGTCATGGCCGATCTCGCGACGTTCGTGACGCAGCGGGCGGAGCCACGAGGCCCCGTCGAGACGTTCTCGACCGAGCGGTCGACCGATACGGTCGCGCGCGAGATGGCGACCGAGGATGCCGCCACGATCCTGATCCGCTTCGCCAACGGCGCACGCGGAGCCGTCGCCGTCTCCCAGATCAGCGCCGGCCGCAAGAACTCGCTCCAGTGGGAGATCGGCGGCTCGACGTCGGCGGCGGCATGGGACTCCGAGACGCCGGACCACCTGTGGCTCGGGCATCGCGATCGGCCAAACGAGATCCTCCTTCGCAACCCGGCGCTCATGGGCCCGGCCGGCCGCACGGCCTCGGCCCTGCCCGCCGGTCACGTCGAGGGCTTCGGCGACACATTCGGGGCGCTCTTCCGGGCGATCTACGCCGACGTGGCGGCGGGCCGTCCTGCCGACCGTCCCCCGTACGCGACGTTCGCCGACGGCCACGACGAGATGCTCGTGAACGACGCGATTGCCGAGAGCGCCAGGGCGGGACGCTGGGTGGATGTGGCACGAGGCGCTGGTCCCGCGACGGCCCGGGCGACCAGTGCCGCCGACGCCGGGGTCGCTGCCCGATGAAGCTCGGCCTGCTGACCGCCCCGTTCCCGGAGACATCGCTCGCCGACGTCGTCGACTGGACTGCCGCGAACGGCTTCGACAGCATCGAGATCGCCTGCTGGCCCCAGTCGACGGGCAAGAGCCGCCGCTACGCCGGGACATCGCACATCGATGTCGCAAACCTGTCGGCCGGCCAGGCAACGGAGATCGTCGATAGGACCGAAGCGAAGGGCCTGTCGATCTCGGGGCTCGGCTACTACCCGAACCCGCTCCACCCCGACCCGGCCCATCGCGAGATGGTCATCGGCCACCTGAAGCACGTCATCACCGCGGCCGAGAAGATGGGCGTCCCGTTCGTCAACACGTTCATGGGCGGCGACGCGGCGAAGACCCAGGACCAGAACTGGGACGAGGCGCTTCGGGTCTGGCCTGACATCGTCTCATTCGCCGGGGACCACGGCCGGAAGATCACGATCGAGAACTGCCCGATGCTGTTCAGCGAGAACGAATGGCCCGGCGGCCACAACATCGCGACCACGCCGCGGATCTGGCGGAGGATCCTGGAGCAGTGGGGCGGCTCGATCGGGCTGAACTTCGACCCGTCCCACCTCGTCCTCCAGATGATCGACATCCCGCGCTTCATCCGGGAGTTCGGGCCGCACATCCTCCACGTCCAGGCCAAGGACCTGACGATCGACCGCGAGGGTCTCTACGAGCGCGGCGTCTTCTCGCTCGGGATGGGCTGGCAGATCCCACGGCTGCCCGGGCTCGGCGACGTCGACTGGGGCGACCTCTTCGGGGCGCTCTGGCGAACCGGCTACGACGGCGACATCATCATCGAGCACGAGGACCGGGATTTCGAGAAGACCGACGACCTCGTCAAGCGCGGCTTCCTGCTCGCGCGCGACATCCTCCGCCCGTACATCAAGTAGGAACCATGACCGCGATCCCCGACGATCTGACCGAGCGTGACATCGCCAAGACGATCGACCACTCGTTGCTCCGTCCCGAGCTGGACGACGCGTTCGTCGAGGATGGCTGCCGGCTCGCGGCCGAGTACGACGTGGCGTCGGTCTGCGTCCGTCCGGTGGACGTTGGTCGCGCCCGCGCGATCCTCGAAGGGACCGACGTCAAGGTCGGGACGGTCATCGGCTTCCCGCACGGCAGTCATCGAACCGAGACGAAGGTCTTCGAGGCCCACCGAGCCCTGGCCGAAGGCGCAATCGAGCTCGACATGGTCATCCAGATCGGCGCCCTCAAGTCGGGCCGCGACGACGAGGTTCAGGCCGACATCGCCGCGATCGTCGACGTCGCCCATCCGTCCGGCGCGATCGTCAAGGTGATCTTCGAGAACGCCTACCTGACCGACGACGAGAAGATCCGCGCGTGCCGCCTGTCGGAGGCGGCCGGGGCCGACTTCGTCAAGACGTCGACAGGTTTTGCCCCGGGCGGCGCCACGCACGACGACCTGCGGCTGATGCGGGCGAATACCTCGCCGCACATCCAGGTCAAGGCCGCCGGCGGCGTTCGGACACTCGACGCCCTGCTCGACGTCATGGCCCTTGGCGTCACCCGGGTCGGCGCGACGGCGACGAAGGCGATCATCGACGACTTCCGTGCGCGGCGTGCCGGGGCGACCCCAACCGCCCCGGCCACGGCTGAAACGGGCGCGTACTGATGCCGTCTCCGGTCGGCATCGGCATGCTCGGGTCCGGGTTCATCGGCGAGTTCCACACGCTCGGACTCCGGCATGTTCCGGAGGCGCGTGTCGTTGCGAACTACGGCGCCGGCGCCGAGCGCCGCGAGGCGTTCGCCAAGCGGTTCGGCAGCCGGGCCTTCGACTCGATCGAGGGGGTCTGTGCGGATCCCGAGGTCGACCTGGTCGTCGTCTCCCTACCGAATCACCTGCATCTCGAGGCCGTTCGGGCCGCCACCGCCCACGGGAAGGCCGTTGCGTGCACCAAGCCACTCGGCCGCAACGCGACCGAGGCGGCCGAGATGCTGCGCCTGGTCCAGGACGCGGGCGTGTTCAATGCCTATCTCGAGAACGTGGTCTACGGCACCGAGATGATCCGCATGCGCGAGATGGTCGAGGCCGGAGCGATCGGCCGCCCGCTGACGTTCAGGGCTCGCGAAGGTCACAGTGGCCCGCACGCCGCGCACTTCTGGGACGCGGAGCTGGCCGGTGGGGGCGCCCTGCTCGACATGGCGTCCCACGGCGTGGAGGCCGCCCGCTACGTGTTCGGCAAGGAGGTCGACCGTTCGTGATGTGTTCGCGTGGGGCGCGACGCTGGTCCACCGGGACAAGACCACGGGCGAGGACAACGCGATCATGGTCGTCCGCTTCGAGGATGGACGCGCCGCCACGATGGATGTCTCATGGTCGTCGAAGGGCGGCCTCGAGGGTCGGTTCGAGGTCTACGGCGAAGCCGGCCGGATCATCCAGGACATGACCTCCACGCCGATGCGCGCCTTCATCGAGCGGCCGGCGGGCTACCTCGGCGAGAAGATGGACGCGGACACCGGCTGGGTCTTCCCAGTCCCCGACGAGACCCACGTGCACGGCCACGACGCGATGATGCAGGACGTCGTCGCTGCCTTCGGTTCGGGCACGACACCACGCGAGACCTTCCGGGACGGCTACATCGTGAATGCCATCCTCGACGCAGCGTATCGCTCGATGGACAGCGGCCGGCTCGAGCCGGTCGAGCTTGATGCCACGCTCGTCGAACGTCCCGAGGCGGCATCGGCCGCGGCAGGATCGTGACCGCGTCGATGGCCACGCCGGCCCTGGCCTGGATGACGGAGGCAAGCGCCCTCCTCGATCACGTCGCCCGAACCCAGGCCGAGGCGATCGAGACGGCCTCCCAATGGGCGGCCGAGGCGATCGCCGCGGACGGGCTCGTCCACCTGTTCGGGACCGGCCACTCGCGGATCCCGGTCGAGGAGATGTTCCCGCGCTACGGCTCGTATCCGGGCTTCAACCCGATGGTCGAGCTGTCGATGACGTTCCACACCCAGGTCGTCGGCGCGAACGGCCAGCGCCAGGCGATGTTCATCGAGCGGACGCCCGGGCTCGCGGAGGTCATCCTCTCGAACTTCACGTTCGGCCCGCTCGACGTCATGATCGTGTTCTCGGCAGGCGGCCTCTCCGCCGTCCCCGTCGAGATGGCGCGCGGGGCACGACGGCGCGGCGTCCGTGTCATCGCGGTGACCTCGACCGCCCAATCCCTCTCGGATGATCCGGATCCGGCCGTCGGAAGCCGACTCATGGACGAGGCCGACCTGACGATCGACCTCTGTACCCCTCATGCTGACGCGATGTGCACGATCGAGGGCCTGGATACACCGGTCGGTCCGGGCTCTACGATAGCCGCCGTCGGAATCGTGAACTCCATCAAGGTCCGCACGGCCGAGCTGCTCGTCGAGCGCGGAGCCATGCCGCCCGTCATCACCCGAGCTTCGGTCGTAGGCGCCGAGCGCTCGCGGATCCTCTTCGACGAGGCCTATCGAGAGCACGCGAGGCGTGTCGCCCGCGCGATCGGCGGTGAATCCGCCGATGGCTGAGCGAATCCCTCGCAGGAGGTGAAGACGACCGATTTCACGATCGGTCCCCGGGTTATCGGGGCGATCCCGTTACGGCGCGGCCATGTTGGCGCGTCGATCGCACGAGGAGGAGTACCAATGATCCAGAAGGGATCGATCATCGCCAGGGTGATGATCGGCTTGGCGGCCATCGCCGTGGTCGCAGGAGCCTGTTCCGCAGCCCCGGCGGCGAGCGGTGGGGCCACGTCCTACACCATCGGGTTCACGAACCCGGGAGGCGTCGGCAACGGCTGGCGCGAGGCGATGCTCTGCTCCGCCAAGGCGCAGGCCGTCAAGGCCGGCAACGTCTCCAAGGTCACGATCATCCACCGCGACACCGACGCGCCCGGCCAGCTGTCCGACATCCGGACGCTGATCGCCCAGGGCGTCAACGCGATCATCATCAACCCGGCCGGTCCGGACGCGCTGAATCCGGCCATCAAAGAGGCCATCGACGCGGGCATCACGGTCGTCTCCGTCGACGCCTCGGTCACCGCGCCGGGCGCCTACAACCTGTCCAATGACCAGGAGCAGTACGCCTATCTCGGCGCATCGTGGCTGTTCAAGGAGATGGGCGGCACGGGCGCCGTGGTCTACATGCGCGGCATCGCCGGCCATCCGGCCGACACGGATCGCGACACGGGCTTCCAGAGGGCCCTCAAGGAAAACCCCGGCATCACGATCGCCAGCACCGCGGTCACCAAGTGGGATCCCGCGATCGCGACCGGCCAGATCAACGACATCATGAGCGCCGGCACGAAGTTCGACGGCATCTGGACGTCGGGCGTCGACTCCAACATCGTTGACGCGCTCAAGGCAGCAAACCATCCGTACGTGCCGATCGTCGGCGCGGACAATGCCGGCTTCGTCACCCAGCTGCTGGCGGCCGACGGCCCGAAGGGCGCCGCGGTCACCAACCCGGCATCGATCGGCGGCGCCGGTGTCACCCTCGCGCTCCAGATCCTCGCCGGCCAGAAGCCGACCGAGACGACGGTCCACGTGACCCCCGAGCTGTGGACCAACACCGATGACGCCGGCAAGGCGAGCCTGACGGCAGCAGCCGACCCGTCGCTCCCCAAGACCTGGCCACTCGGCCTGACGATCAAGGACTGGACCACCTATACCAAGCCCGAACTGATCGCCTGCAAGGGCCCGGGCGAGGCATAGCCCGACTCCCTGACGCGACTGAGCATGGGGGTGCCGGCTCCGCCGGCACCCCCGTTTCCGACCTTGCACACTCCGCCAGGACGAACTTGCACGTGATCGACGGCGCACCTGACCTCCTGCTGAACGCCACGGACGTCGCGAAGCACTACGGGGCGGTTGTCGCACTGCGATCCGCCTCGCTCGCGGTTCGTCCGGGCGAGGTTCACGCGCTCATGGGCGCGAACGGCGCCGGCAAGAGCACGCTCGTCAAGATCCTCACCGGTGGTGTCCGCCCGGACCGCGGGACGATCCTCGTCCGGGGCAAGCCATTCGTCGCCCATTCGCCCGCCGAGGCCCGCCGCGGTGGGGTCGTCTCGGTCTACCAGGAACCGGCCCTCATCCCGGATCTCGATGTCCGCTCGAACCTCCGCCTGACCCAGTCTCCGGTCGAGGCCACTCGTCATTGGCTCGCCGAGCTGGGCCTCCCCGACCTCGACCTGAACGACCTCGTCCGCGACCTGCCACTCGCCTCGCTGCGGGTCATCGATCTCGCCCGCGCTCTGGCGATCGAGCCCGATGTCCTCCTCCTCGACGAGATGACGGCGGCCCTGCCGGCAAACCTGACGGAGCTCGTCCTCGAGGTCATCGGGCGCCAGCGCGGCACCGACCGATCGGTGATCTTCATCTCGCATCGGATGATCGAGATCGCGGCCGTCTGCGACCGGGCGACCGTCCTCCGAGAGGGCCAGACCGTCGGTGTCGTCGACGTCACGGCCGGCTCCGAACACAAGATCGTCGCCCTGATGCTGGGCGACATGGTCCGCGACCTCCCGGCGCGCGTCGCCGACGTCGCGGCCAGCGCCGGGCCATCCGGCCGAAGCGATCCCGCGCATCAGCGCTCGCAACCTGAGCTTCGGGACGAAGCTCACGGACGTCTCGTTCGACCTGTATCCCGGCGAGGTGCTCGGTGTCGTCGCCCTCGAGGGGCAGGGTCAGGACGAACTGTTCGACATCCTGTCTGGCTCGGAACGACCGGGCGGCGGCGAGTTCCTCGTCGACGGCGCGGCGGTCTCGTTCCGCCATCCGGCCGACGCGATCCGGGCCGGCCTCGTCTACGTCCCGGCCGACCGCGCCGAGGCCCTCCTGATGCAGCGCTCGGTCCGCGAGAACATCGCCCTGCCGTTCACGACGAGCTTCGGCGCGTGGGGTCCCGATCGATGTCGCCGGCGAGCGACGCAAGGTCGACAAGGCGATCGCGACGCTCCAGATCGACACCCGCGCCGCGGCCGAGGTCCGGCGCCTGTCGGGCGGCAACCAGCAGAAGGTCACGATCGCCCGCTGGGTCGCCGGCGGCGTCCGGACGATGCTCTGCTTCGATCCGACCCGCGGCATCGACATCGGAACGAAGCAGCAGATCTACCAGTTGCTGCGCGATCTCGCCGCGGAGGGCGCGGCCGTCCTGCTCTACACGTCCGAGCTCAAGGAGATCCAGCTCGCCTGCGACCGGACGATCGTGATCTTCCACGGTCGGGTAGTCGCCGAGATCCCGGTCGCCGACGCCGATGAACCGACCCTCCTGCGCGCGGCGTACGACCTCAAGGCCGACGCACAGATGCCCGAAGACGTCGCCGCAGAAGTGGTGGCCGCCGAGGCCGATGACCGCCGAGGCGGCACCTGATGCGGCGCCCGACCCCGATGTGCAGCCCGGAGGCCCCCGTGAGCGCGGCGACGAACGCGGTAGCCCCAGCGGCGGCGGGACTCGCCGCGACCGTGGTCGACCTGGCCCGGCGCAACAGCTGGAACCTCGGGCTCGTGGGGATGCTCATCGCATTCCTGGCGATCACGAAGCTCATCCAGCCGAACTACGGCGCACCCGCGATCCAGGGCCTTGCGATCTCGATCCTGCCGATCGCGTTCGCCGCCGTCGCCCAGGCGATCGTGGTCATCTCCGGCGGAATCGACCTGTCGGTCGGTTCGGTGATGGCCCTCGCGAGCGTGACGTCGGCGGTCCTGATGAAGGACCAGGGTGACGCCGTCGGCGTCGCGGTCGTCGTGGGGGTCCTCCTGCTCGGGCTGGCGGTCGGTGCGATCAACGGCGGTCTCATCGTCGTCACGAGGGTGCCGGACATCGTCGTGACGCTGGCGATGTCGTTCGTCTGGGCCGGCGCGGCCCTGCTCATCCTGAACACGCCGGGCGGCGGCGCGGCGCCGTGGCTCATGGCGATCATCTCTGGGCCACTCGGGAGCGAGTGGCTGCCGAAGGCGCTGATCGTGCTCGTCGTCGTCGTGGCCGTTGTCTGGCTGCCCCTTCGGCGTTCGACCCTCGGGCTGAGCCTGTACGCGGTCGGCAGCAGTCCGCTGGCCGCGTTTCGGAGCGGGATCGCCGTCGGCCGGACGAAGGTCATCGCCTACGCCCTCACCGGGTTCTTCTCGGCCCTGGGTGGCCTGGCCCTGACCGCCAGCGGCGGTGTCGGGGCGCCCGTGCCCGGGTCCTACACGCTCCAGAGCGTGGCCGCGATCGTGCTCGGCGGGGTGAGCCTCGCGGGCGGACGCGGCGGTGTCCTGGGACCGATCATCGCGGTCGTGGTCCTCGCCCTCGTCCGGACCGACCTGACCTTCATCGGCGTCGACCCCAACTGGGGGACGGCGATCCAGGGCGCGATCCTTATCGGCGTGGTGATGTTCGGCAGCATCGTCGCGATGCGCAAGGTGCGGGCATGACGGGGACCGGCGCAGCCCGGCCGGCCGCCCCGAGCACCGAGCCGCGGGTCGACGCGGCCTGGCGCCGCACGATCCGCGACCGGCCGCTCATCCCGCTCGGCATCCTCCTCGTGCTCCTCGTCGTGGGCCTCGAGCTGGTGAAGCCCGGGACCGTGAATGTCAACTGGCTCGCGACGACCCTCCGGGCCGCCGTCCCACTCGCGATCCTCGCCGCCTGCCAGACCCTGGCGATGCTGACCGGCGGGATCGACCTATCGGTCGGCGCGGTGGCCTCGATGGCGGCCTTCCTGATGGTCACCCAGGCGACCGGCCAGGGTCCGGTCGTCGCGATCGTCATCGCCTTCGTTGCGCGCCACGATCGCCGGGGTCGTGAACGGCATCGGCATCGGTGTGTTCAAGGTGCATCCGCTGATCATGACCCTCGGCATGAGCCTGGTCGTGCTCGGCCTGATGTCCGTGTACCAACTGATCATGGTCCAGTCCGGCATCCTCATCCCGGACGCAATCGAGTGGCTGGGATCCGGCATCTCGCTGGGCTTCCTGCCGAACAGTCTCGTCGTCTTCGTACCGGTCGCCACCCTGATCGTGGTCGGCCTGCGGCGGAGCGGCTACGGGCGGCTGCTGTTCGCGGTCGGCGACAACCCGATCGCGGCGCGCCTCGCCGGAACGCGTGTCTGGCAGGTCCTGCTCGCCCTGTACATCCTGTCGGCGGTGCTGGCGGCCATCGCCGGAATCCTCATGGCCGGCCTCCTCAACAACGCAACAGTCAGTCTCGCCGAGCAATCGGTCCTGCCGTCCGTCGCGGCCGCGGTCATCGGCGGAACATCGATCATGGGTGGCCGCGGCGGCTACTCCGGAACGATTGTCGGAGCCCTGATCCTCACGGTCCTCACGACCCTCCTGACCGTCCTCGAGATGCCGGAGGCCGTCCGCCAGATCCTGTTCGGGGCCATCATCGTGGCAGTGGCGGCGGCATACACGCGAGTGACCGGGGAATCGTGACCCGCGCGACCTTCCATCTCGGGATCGACCTGGGCGTCACCAATCTCAAGTGGGCCGCGATCGAGCATGACGGCGACGACTGGCGAACGATCGACCAGGGCCAACGCCTGACTCTGGCTGCGGAGGGCGCGGACGCCGTGATCGGCCGGGTGGGCGAGCTCGGTCGGGCGGCACTCGATCGCTGGCCGGGGATCGAATCGGTCGGCATCGGGATCCCGGGTCTGTACGACCCGGCAACGGGCTCGGCGCGATTCCTCGTCAACATGCCTGCGGAGTGGTCCGGCCGGCCCGTCGCTGGGCCGGTCAAGGCGATGCTCGGCGTTCCGGTCTCGCTGATCAACGACGCGCGGGCGTTCGGGCTGGCGGAATTGCGGCTCGGAGCCGGCCGAGGGGCGAGCTCGCTCGTCGGCCTGACGCTCGGGACGGGCGTCGGCGGCGTCATCGCGATCGACGGCCACGTCCATCTCGGCCACGACGGCACGGCCGGCGAGGTCGGCCACCAGACGATCGACCCGGATGGTCCGCAATGCGGCTGCGGCAACCGGGGTTGCCTCGAGGCGTTCGCCCGGGCCGATCGGATCGCGGCTGCCTGTGGCACGGAGACGGCCGAGGCGGCGGTCGAAGCCGCCCGCGCCGGCGATCCTCGAGCCCTCGCGGGCTTGGCCGAGATCGGGCGTTACCTGGGGATCGGCATCGCCAACATGGTCGTCGTCATCTCGCCCGACCGGGTCGTGATCGGCGGTGGCATCGCGGCGGCCGGGGACCTGCTCCTCGGCCCCATCCGCGACGAGCTGCGCCGGCGGGTGCTGACGACGTCCCTCGACGAGGTCGAAGTTGTCACGGCCGAGCTGGGGACGTGGGCGGGCGCCATCGGGGCTGCCATTCACGGAGCCGAACAGGCGGTCGAGGTCCCGCCTGCGCCCGAGGACGACCGATCGGTACTGACGGCCGCGCCAGGCGACGGGCCATGACCGACGCCGACTACCTGCCGCACTACCGGCGGATCGAGCAGGCGCTCCGCGAGCGGATCGCAACCCTTCGTCCCGGCGCGCGGCTGCCGTCCGATGCGGACCTGTGCACAGAGTTCGGGGTCAGCCGGATGACGGCCCGGAACGCGATGCAGCGTCTCGCCGAGGAGGGCCTCGTCGCCCGCGAGCCAGGGCGGGGCAGCTTCGTCGCCGAACCGCCAGCACATCGCCGGGCAAACAGGCTCATGACGTTCAGCCAGGAGATGCGGCGGCGTGGCCGCGTCCCGAGTTCCCGCATCCTGGCCCGCGCGATCCGTCCATCGACGACGGCGGAGGCCACGGCCCTCGGACTCGCTCCGCGCGAGCCGATCGTTCATCTCCGACGGCTCCGATGCGCGGACGCGGTCCCCATCGTCGTCGAGTCGACCGTACTGATCGGGCGCTGCGCCGCGGCCGTGATGACCGCCGACCTCGAGGCTGGCTCGCTGCACGACACGCTCACCGGAGCTGGGTTCCGGCTGCGTCGCGGGACGGGCACGATCGCCGCCGCAGCCGCGACGGCCGAGGACAGCCGGCTCCTGGGGCTGCGACCGGGCGATCCCCTGCTTGTCGAACGTCGCGTCATCGAGGACGGCCATGGCCACCGGATCGAGGCCACGGAGTCCCGCTACGGAGCCGACCGCTACGCTCTGGACGTCATGTTCGACGTGGAAGGCACCGACGTCGCCCCGGCGGGACCGGGCGCGTGAGCACCGCACCGACGACGCTGACGGGGCGCCTCGTCCTCGAGGATCGGGTCAGCGGCGGGCGCGTCGCCGTCGCGGACGGCCAGATCGACTCGGTTGAACTCGACGAAGGCGTCGAGGGCCCCCTGCTGGCCCCGGGGTTCGTCGACGTCCACGTCCATGGCTGGGGCGGCCATGACGCGATGGGCGATCCGGCCGCGCTCGATGGGATGGCCCGGGCCCTGCTGGCGCGCGGCGTGACCTCGTTCCTTCCGACCGCGTGGTCCACGCCTCTCGCGGTCCTCGTCGCGTTCGCGGAGCGCGTGCGGGACTGGCTGCCGGTCGCTCCACGCGACGGTTCGCAGCCACTGGGCTTCAACCTGGAGGGGCCGTTCCTCTCCGAGGCCAAGCGCGGCGCACACGATCCTCGGCACCTTCTTGTTCCCGCGGACGTGCCGTTGGCCGATCTCGAGCCGCTCGTCGACGGCCTGCGCCTGATCACGGTCGCGCCCGAACTGCCAGGGGCAATCGAACTCATCAGCTGGCTCCGGGACCGAGGGGTGGCCAGCTCGATGGGCCACTCAGCGGCGAGCGTGGACCAGGCCCGAGCCGGCTATGCGGCCGGGGGCACGACGACGACCCACCTGTTCAACGCGATGAGCGGCGTCGACCACCATGCGCCCGGGCTCGCCGTGGCGGCGCTGGTCAACGACAACGCCTATGTCGAGCTCATCGCCGACGGCCACCACGTCGACCCGTCGCTCTGGCCGATCATCACCAGGACGAAGCCGGTGGGGCGGCTGCTGCTCGTCAGCGACGCCATCTCGTTTGCCGGCATGGGCAACGGTCGGATCACGATGGGCGGACTGGAGATGGATGTCGTCGATGGACGCGTGACGCTCGTCGGGACGACCACGCTCGCAGGTTCGGTGATCGCCCTCGACGACGCTGTTCGCAACCTCGTCCGATCAGGCGTCTCGTTGCCTGCTGCGGTTGCCGCCGCCAGCCGGAATCCGCTTGCGATGCTCGGCATCCGAGACCGCGGCCGCATCGAGGCCGGTCAGCGAGCTGACCTGGTCGAGCTCGACGATGACCTCCGAGTCAAGCGCGTGATGCGCCGGGGCGCCTGGATCGACCCCGCCTAGGCGCCGGGCTTCGTCGGCGCGGCCGCGACTTCCTCCTTGGCCTTGTCGTTTCGCGACGCGAGCGCCTGGCGCGCCTTCTCCCAGTCGGACCGGAACTGCTTGATCCCCGAGTCCGTGAGCGGGTGGTGGACCATCTGCTGGAGGATCTTGAACGGCAGCGTGGCGATGTGCGCGCCGGCGAGGGCGGCCTGGGTCATGTGAAGCGGGTTGCGGATCGAGGCCGCGAGGACCTCCGTGTCGAGCTCGTGGATCTCCACGATCTCGGTCAGCTCGCGGATGACGATCATCCCGTCCTGGTTGATGTCGTCGAGCCGCCCGACGAACGGCGAGAGCAGGCTCGCCCCGGCCTTGGCGGCGAGCAGGCCCTGGTTCGCCGTGAAGATCAACGTGCAGTTGGTCTTGATCCCCTCCTCCGCGAAGCGGCTCATCGCCTCGAGTCCTTCTTCGCTCATCGGGACCTTGACGACGATGTTGGGGGCGAGCTTGGCGAACGCCCGGCCCTCCGTCAGCATCCCCTCGACGTCCTCGGCGACGACCTCGGCCGAGACCGGGCCGTTGGTGATCGTGCAGATCTCCTGGAGGACTTCCTCGTACGTCGCGCCGCTGGTCTTGGAGAAGAGCGTCGGATTGGTCGTCACGCCGTCGAGGACACCCCAGCGCGCGGCGATCCGGATTTCTTCGATGTCGGCGGTGTCGAGGAAGATCTTCATCGGGCGCTCCTGGCAGGATGGGCAGTGCCTGATTCTACGCCCGAACCGGCGTAAGGCCGGCGCACTCCAGCCAGATTCCTATCACATGGGCATATCCAACAAGACCGCCCTGGAATCGGCTGGTTCGTCCTACCACACAGGAAGGTTTACCGATCGCGGGCCAGGATCGGTCGAATGCTCCTGCCACACGGGTGAATCGGATGGATTCCCGGCGCGCAGTGTCGCGTGTTCCGGTCACATAGGAATGTGGGCCGGCGACGATCGGATTTGCGTCAGACGCGAGTATCGGACGAAGCCAGACCCGAAACCTGTCGATCCGTTGCGCCAGGCGGGAACTTCCGACGGGTTGGGCCCCGAATCAGTCGATTCCTTTCGTGCCACGTGACGTCGCGACCGATTTCCGCGATTCGCGGTCGCTTGTGTGCGTGGCGCGCAAGGCTGATCAGGACCGCAGGCGTTGTGCACCCGCCGCGGCGGGGACAACGCCCGGATCAGGACGGGATCGCTGTCTCGCTCTGGATCTCGACGCGGGTCGGCGCCGCGTCGGTCTGACGTGCCGCAAACACCGGCTCTCGACCGTCGCGGACCGCGAGTGACGCGGCCACGAAGCCGTCGAACAGCGGGTGCGGCCGCTCCGGTCGCGACTTGAACTCCGGGTGGAACTGCGAAGCGACGAACCACGGGTGGTCCTTGAGCTCGACGATCTCGACGAGGCGGCCGTCTGGCGATTGGCCGGACAGCAGCATCCCGGCGCCCTCGAGTGCCTGGCGGTAGCGGTTGTTCACCTCGAAGCGATGGCGGTGGCGCTCGTAGATCACCTCGGCGCCGTAGACGGCCGCCGCCTTCGATCCCGGCGTGAGTCGGGCCGGATAGAGCCCGAGCCGCATCGTCCCGCCCTTGTCCTCGAGCTCGCGCTGGTCGGGCATGAAGTCGATGACCGGGTGCTCGGTGAACATGTCGAACTCGGTCGAGTTGGCGTCCTTCGACTCCATCACCTCGCGGGCGAACTCGATGACCGCGCACTGGAGGCCGAGGCACAGCCCGAGATACGGCACCTTGTGGTCGCGGGCGTAGTGGGCGGCGAGGACCTTGCCCTCGATGCCGCGATGGCCGAAGCCGCCCGGGACGAGGATGCCGGCCGCGCCCTCGAGGCGGTCCTGGAGGTTGGTGGTGGTCAGCGCCTCCGAATCGACCCAACGGACCTTGGCATCGACGCCATGGGCCCAGGCGGCGTGGCGCAGCGCCTCGGTGACGGAGAGGTACGCGTCAGGCAGCTCGATGTACTTGCCGACGAGGGCGATCTCGAGGCTCGGCTTCGGCGCCTTGATCCGGGCGACGAGCGCTCGCCACGAGTCGAGGTCCGGCTCGACATCGGCGTTCGGGAGACCGAGCTCGCGAGCGACGAGCCGCCCGAGGCCGGCCGCCTCGAACATGAGCGGCACCTCGTAGATCGTGTCGGCCGTCTCGGCGGGGATCACTGCCTCGGTCGCGACGTCCGTGAAGAGGGCGATCTTCTCGCGGATCTCGTCGCTGACCGGGTGGTCGGAGCGGAGGACGATGACGTCCGGCTGGATGCCGATCCCGCGCAGCTCCTTGACCGAGTGCTGGGTGGGCTTCGTCTTGAGCTCGCCGGTCGCGGCCAGGGCCGGCAGCAGCGTCACGTGGATGTAGAGCACGTTCGCCCGGCCGACGTCCTTGCGCATCTGGCGGATCGCCTCGAGGAACGGCAGGCTCTCGATATCGCCGACGGTCCCGCCGACCTCGACGATGACGACATCCGGATCGCCGTCGCGGGCGACCCGCCCGATCCGTTCCTTGATCTCGTTCGTGATGTGCGGGATGACCTGGACGGTCCCGCCGAGATAGTCGCCGCGGCGCTCCTTGGCGATGACGGCCTGGTAGATCCGGCCGGTCGTGACGTTGGAGAGCTGGGTCAGGTTCTCGTCGATGAACCGCTCGTAGTGGCCCAGGTCGAGGTCGGTCTCGGCGCCGTCATCGGTGACGAACACCTCGCCGTGCTGGTAGGGCGACATCGTCCCCGGATCGACGTTGATGTAGGGGTCGAGCTTGAGAATCGAGACGTGAAGGCCGCGGGCCTTGAGGAGCCGGCCGATGCTGGCGGCGGTGATGCCTTTGCCGAGAGAGGAGGTCACGCCTCCGGTCACAAAGACATACTTCGCCATGGGTTCGGTCCTCCGGGGGTTTTTCTAATGCTATCGGAAAGACCCTTCCGGAGCAAGGCGAATCGACCCGATCGACGGCTGACGGCCGGGATCACGGGAGCACTAACCGCCAGTCGCGGCCTCGATGAGGTCAACGACATACGAGTCGATTCGGAACTTCTCGTCGTTCACGAAGACAACCGCGATCGTCTTTTCCGCCGGCATGATCGCGAGGACCGACCCGTACCCGGTCTTGCCCCCCGTGAGGCCGATCGCGCGATCAAGTGGCGCGTCAAGCACCTCGAGGCCGAGGCCGTGGCCATCGGCCGCGGGCAACATCATGGTCAGCGATGTGCCGTCGACGATATCTTCGGCAAAGAGATGCCACGCCCAGGCCGCGACCGACGGGGCGTCGCCGGCAAACCCTCCGACGCCGTAGGAAGCCGTCGCAGAGGCGATGCACGAGATCGCGTCGCCTGCGCCAAGGTCTTCGAGTTTGAACGCGCCGAGGTGGGCCTGGGTCGGGAGCGCCCAGGGCTTCGGCGTGGGAACGCCCGCCCCCTGGACAAGAATCCGAGCGGCACCGACAGGGTCCAGAAGCTCCGCCCGAACCGCGTTCGCCAGGGGCATGCCGGTGACGTGCTCGACCGCGAGGACGAGCATCACGTAGTTCGAGAGCGCCGGCAGGTAGGGTCCTGGCGGGCCGCTTGGATCAGGAAGGACCGCGAGCGTGTCCTCGAGTGTCCAATGATGGGCCGGATCCGCCGCGATCGCCTCGGCCGCCTCCCCGCCGACGTCCGGGATCCCCGAGCGCTGACCAAGCGCCTGCCGAACCGTGGCGCCGTTCGTGTCGAAGACGAGATCTCCGAGATAGTCGTCGATCGGCGCGTCGAGGTCGATCATGCCGCGTTCGGCGAGTCGCATGACGAGCGCGGCAATGAAGGCGAGGCCGACACTGCCGATCGCGAACTCGTCCTGAACCGTTGCCTTCCGACCGTCAGGCCCGCCAATCCCGGCCGCGCCCGCCCATGTCCCGCGCTCCGTAATGACCGCGGCGATGACGTCCGGGGCTCCGGACCGGACGGCGGTCTCGAGGACCTCCTGCATCTTCGCCGCTCGCGCGTCGTCGAGCGCCGCATTTGGGAGGGATCCAAATGGGACGAACCCGGCCGTCGCGGATGGCGACGGGCCGATCGACGAGGAATTCGGGAACTCGAGCCCCGACGGCGATGACAACGGCGATACCTTGGGCGACGTAGCACTGGATGGGCCGGCCTGCGAGCACCCGGCAACCAGAAGGATCGCCAGACCGATCGCGAACGATCGCGGCGGACGTGACCTGGGGTCTCTTGTCACCGATCCCTCTTTTGCTCGTCAGGTCCCGTCACCGGCCGATGCTGGCGGCGGTGATGCCTTTGCCGAGTGAGGAGGTAACGCCTCCGGTCACAAAGACATACTTCGCCATGGGTTCGGTCCACCGGGGGTTTTTCGAATGCTATCGAATCTTGGCCGAGGATGCGAATCAGACCGTCCGCCAAGCGTGAAGCGGCGCCCGGGACGGGCGCCGCTACCCGCACGCTGACGGGGACTACTTGAACGTCAACGACTCGACGATCGGCATCGCCTCGGTCATCAGCCTCGTCGAAGTTGGCCGGGTCGCGGGCGAGGAGGTCGATGAGCATGACGTCGCCATCGCCCAGGTCGAGCAGGACGATCCGCATCTTGTCGGTCCTCCACAGGCCCGGTTGCTCCAGGCCGGAGCCCGTCATATCCGGGCCGGTTTCGGTAAACAACATGAGGATGCGGTCCGGGACTTCGGGGCAGCGCCCCGTCCACGATGGTGCGATCGAGACGTCGACCATCTGGCCGGCGTGGCCATCGATCGTGATGGGTTGTGGGATGCTGGCCGTCAGCCCCGGATGCTGGGTGACGTAGGCGATCAGCTCATCGACCGACCTGCCCGTCTCCGGCTTCACCTGCGGCTCACACGTCTGGTCCTGAAGCGCGATGCCCGGTCGCGCGTAGAACTCGACGAGGTCCTTGGTTCCGTCCTTTGGGTCAGATGCGACCGCGTAATCAGCGCTCCGCATGAGCGTGTAGTTGTCAGGGAAGTCGGATGTGTTCGACCACCCGTCGGGCACCGTGTATGAGAAAGCCCCGTAGTTGGCGGTCCAGGGCTCGCCTTCGTCCAGTCGCGGCCCGATGAACTGCGACTTGTATGTGCCAGCCTCGAGATCGCCGAGGCAGCTGTTGTCAGGATTCCGACAGGCAGATCGCTCCCAGGCGCCCTCGAACGCGGCGCGGCGAGCCGTGCAGGCGTCCTCCGACGCGGTCAGCTGGAGCTGCGTGCCCTTCGGCGACAGCGTCCACGCATAGAGCCCGACATCGCCCGGCGAGCAGTCGCCTGTCGAGTTGCGGGCGACGAGGCGTAGCACGCCCGGATCGCCGGCGGTGATGTCCGACAGGAGGAACTCAGGCTGGTCGATGTTCAGCTCCACTGTCGACGGCCCGATCTCCAGGAACGACCGATCCCGTCCAACCGGCAGGCCCGGCGCCTCGACCACTTCTCCGAGCCACGGATATTGCAATTCCTCAGGGCTGAGCGCAGCGCTCGGCGGCACGCCGCTCGGCGACGCGCTGGCCGATGGTGTCGGCGACGGCGCGCCGATCGACGGGCCGTCTGATCTGTGTCAACCACAGGCCGCCCCCGACGGCCAGAACCGCCGCACCCGCAACGGTGGCGGCAAGGAATAGTCGGTTCATGTTCGGAAACCTCCGGGTGAGCCATCGCAACGGCGGCCGCACCTGCGGCGCCGCCTCGACGGCCTGGAGGACGGCGGCAATCGTCCGATCGGGTGCCTCGTCCGGCATCAGGTCGAGCCAGGCTCGAGCGAGTCGATCGAAGTTCCGTTCGTCGTTCATGCCATCCGTCCTTCGGTGGCGACCGGTGCCGCGTCCGCCTCGATGGCAGCGCGCAACAACCTGGTCGCGTAATGGAGTCGCGATCGGGCCGTTCCGGCCGGGATGCCGAGCGTCTCGGCGATCTCGACCAGGGACAGCCCGAGGTGGTGATGCAGGACGAAGACCGCCCGGTGCTCGATCGAGACACGCCGGAAGGCGCGGTCGAGCGCATCGCGCTCGATGATCGAGAGCAGGCCATCCGGCCCGACCGGCCCGTCGACCGGCAGGACTCGGACATGGGCCGCCCACGACCGGCGACGCCTGGCCTCGGCGTAGCAGGCATGGACGAGCAACCGGCGAACCCAAGCCTCGAAGCGGGCCGGGTCGCGAAGCGTCGGGAGCTGGCGCCAGGCCGTGACGAGGGCGCCCTGCAGGGCGTCCTCCGCGAGATCGGCATCACGGAGAATCCGGACGGCTATCGCGAAGAGTCGGTCGCTGGTCGCGTGGACCAGGGCCGCGAACGCATCGCGATCGCCGTCACGGGCTCGGATGACGAGGTCTTCCACCAGGTCTCCCTTAGCGACCGCGCCGATTGCGTCGCGGTCACCTCCAATGAGTGTGACGGCAGGCCGAAACGTTCAGATCAGCGAAGAAGCGGCCGCGAGTGACGCTTGAGAACGGCGCACCGAGGGCCGTGTAGATCGGCCAGCAGATCGCGGGAGGTTCCCGCCGTCAGCGGAGCGGGGCGTATCCGGCCGCGATACACCCGGCTCTTAGCACGCCGCTTAGCACGCCGCGCCACATACCACCCCGCGTAGTGAGTGTCGGACCCCGGCAGGCGGGTTGATCCCTGCCACCACCCCCAGTGGTGAATGGCGTTCAAATGGGCGCGATTCGACCCTGACCGCGGCCTCCAGCCGCGAGGAGAGCGACGTCCACCACCCGCGGTGGTAATTGGCACGAGGGTTGACTCGAGGCTGGCCGCCGCGCCACACCTCACGCAATACGATGACGGCCGAGTAGGTGTCAAGGTTGGCGAATCAGCCCCGGCTGACTCCGAACGACAGGCGACCGCGACGGGTGAGCAGTACGCCACCGACGATCACGAGGCCGCCGATCACCTGCCCAAGGCGAATCGGCTCGCTAAGGAGCAACGCCGCGAGCAGGACAGCGAGCGCGGGAACGAGGAACTGGAGCGCTGCCGCCCGGGTCGGCCCGACAACCTTGATGCCGTTGAGCACGATGACGTTGGCGACGCCAGCAGCCAGGAAACCCGAATACAGGAGCGCCCCGACGATCTCCCAGCTGAACGCCGATCGGTCGACGTCGGCGAGCTGGAGCAAGGCGATGGGCGCGAGCACCGCGGTCCCGGCGACGGTCGCCCAGGCTGACGCTCGGAGCGGTGAGTGCCGCCGGAGGAACGGCGCACCGAAGGCCGTGTAGATCGCCCAGCAGATGGCGGCCGCGAACGTGATCGCCTCGCCGGCAAGCGATCCGCCGAGCGACAGGCCGGGCCCCGACGCGATGACGATCGCCACGCCGACGAACGAGATGAGGACGCCCGCCAGCTTCGCCGGCGTAAGGACGTCGGAGCGGGCGACGACGGCCAGCAACGCGACGAGGACGGGGGTCGCCGCAATGATCAGCGCCGAGTCGCCGGCCGCGACCGTCGTCAGCCCCGTTGTCCACAGGATCTGGTACGCCCCGAATCCGAGCGCGCCGAGGGCGAGGACCTCAGCCAGGTCGCGCCGCGGCAAGCCGATGCTCCCCTCGCGCCATCGAAGGAGGACGAGCAACGTGATCGATGCGAGGACGAACCTGAGAAACGTGAACCCGACCGGCGGCAGGACCGCCAGAGCCGACTTGACGACGATGAAGTTGCCGGCCCACACGACCATGACCGCAAGGACGCCGATCTCCGCGAGTCGTCTCTCCGACGGGGTCGCAGAAACGCCCGTCGCTTTCGCGACGGGCGTCGCTTGCGGTGGCGTGGCCGCGGACATCAAAGAGCCGGCACCCTCAGTTGGGAACCGGCTCTCGATCTCCGAGGGCGGAGGCGAAGCTCCGCGACGCCATCCGCCCGAGGATTCGCTGTCGATTTAGGCGCCTTCTCGATCGAGCTCGAGGATCTCCTCGTCGGCCTCCTCGGTGAGCTTCAGCCAGACGAACAGTCCGGCCAGCACGACGAGCGGGATGACGATGAGCGCGGCAAGCGTGATGCCGAGGGCCACCGCGACGGTCTTGAGAGCCTTCATGAGATCAACCTCCTGTACGGGTGAGTGTGGATAGACGGGCGTTGGACTCTAGGGGCTCGACGCCGCCTTGGCGCCGGGCGTCGATGCCCGATCCGGCTGACGCAGACCAGGGCCGCGGGCAACCATCTCCGCGATGTCGTCGCTGGTGAATTCGGCGAGGACGTGCTTGCCGCCCACCTGGCCGGGCATCAGCAGCCTGACGACGAAGGCGCCATCCTGCTCGAAGAAGAACACGTCGCGGGGCTTCTGCTCGTCCATGTAGCGGCCGAGCACCCGGAAGGCGGTCTCGTAGTCGCCGGCATCTCGCTCGGGCTCGGGCTCCGGACGGCCGCGTCGCGCGATCGACTCCTCCATGAACCGCGCGATGTCGTCGTCGAGGAACGTGAGCGTCTCCTTCGTCTGCGTGCCGATCGATTCGGACCAGGTGCCGCCCGCCGCGCCGGCGACGACGATTCCCTGGACGATGAAGCCGTCTGGCGCCTCGACGAGGAGGACTTCGTGCATCCCACGCTGGTCGATGAACGCGCCGATCGACCGGAAGACCTCTTCGAAGTCCTGGCGAGGGCTTCCCTCGTAGATCCGCATCGGCTCTCCTACTGTGCGCCGGTCGAAGCTATCGGCTCGCCCGGCTCAGGAGCCGGTCGTCTGGTCCAGCAGCCCGCGATCCTTCGCTCGGCGATCGCTGGCCCGGAAGACAGCGACGGCCACGAGTGTAGCCACCGTGCCGGTCGCCAGCAAGGCGAGGACGATCTCGATCCCGCTCGGCGTGGGCGTGGACGCAACGGAGGCGTAGAAGGAGCCCTCCCCGCCGATCGAAGAGATTCCACCCGGGAAGAGTGCCTGCCGCGTGCCCTCGACCCACCAGCTGAGAGGCGAGAGAAGCCCGACGACCTGGAGGGGCATGGGCAGGACCGCCAGCGGGAAGACCGCGCCGCTGACGAGGAACAGGGCTCCCGCAACGGCTTCCGGATAGGACCACGCCTCCTGGCGCGTCTGGAGGCAGATCGCTGCGAGGAGGATGCCGATCGCGACGATCGCGCCGAGTCCGAGCGCCATGACGACGACGAGGAGCGGCCAATTGATCAGGGCCGGGTCGAACGGGACGCCGAGGGCGACGACACCGATCGCGAGCGTGATCGCGGCGCCCATCCCGCCGACCGCGATCCGGGCGATCCCGCGACCGAGGAGGACGACGAGGAAGTCGCTCGGACTCACGTAGACGTACTTGAGCATCCGGTAGCGCTCCCGGTCGTCGAGGACGCCCCAGGCGAGACCGGAGATGCCGGAGATGACGAACGACCACAGCGCGCTGCCGATGACGACGAACGCCCGGAACTCCGGCCGGCTGCCGGTGCCGATGACCTCGAGCATCAGGACCAGGATGAGAGCGGAGGCCACGGGCTTGGCGACCGAGTAGATGAAGAACAGGAGAGGATCCGTCCAGTTCGCCTCCATCTGCCAGCCGAGCCGGGCGGACACGGCGAAGCTGCGGGCGATGTCCGTCGCCCCCCGTCCGGCCGTTCGGGCCGGGTCGAAGCCGCCCCAGGCTGGAGCTCCCAGGCCGTCGATCGGCGTCTCCGCCCCGGTCATTGCCAGCGCACCGAGAGCCTGCCCTCCTTGCGAGCGAGGCGCTCGAGCACCCGAAGCGTCCAGCGGGCCAGGAGCAGGAAGACGACCGTCATGGCGACGAGGATGAGCGCCTCGACCTCGGGACTTGGGGTCCCGAGCGGGTAGGCGGCATCCGCGAAGGCGAGCTGGCGCATTGCGTCGAGCCCGACGGCGAGTGGCAGCACTGCGATCGCGACCGAACCAAGCAGCCCCAATCGAGCGATCGGGAAGTTCAGGCCTGACACGAAGTAGACCGGCTCGATGAGGAGCTGGGTGAGGTGCCAGGCCTCGCGGCCCCACATGAGGAAGAGGCTGGCGAGGACCATGCCGAGGCCGTAGAGCGCGGCCAGGGTGAGAAAGAAGACCGCGATCAGGAGGAACCATTGTTCGACGGCAAAGGACACGCCGTAGAGCGTCGTCGCGACGATCAACACGGCGGCGGCCCGGGTCGAGCTCATGACGAACCCACCGACGGCCATCCCGAGGAGCACCGACATGATGTTCATCGGGGCCGCGAAGTAGAGCTCGAGGTTGCCCTGACTCTTCTCCCACCAGAGCTGCTGGGCCATCATCCAGATCACGTTGAGCCAGAAGGCCGTCATCGCTCCGCCGAGCACGACGAAACCGATGTACTCCGGTGGCGCCTGAAGCGCCCGGTAGACGAAGACGAAGGCCGACGTCGCAAGGAACGGCAGGAGGATCTCGAAGAAGACCCAGCTCTTCTCGCGGAAGATCCCCGTCACCCGCGGATACGCGCGCCCGCGGATCGACCGCAGATCTGTCGCGAGGATCTCGCGGCGCGACCAGTTCGCCGCCTCCTGAGGGCTTGCGGTCGGACGATAGACGAAGGCCGAGCTCATACGACGGCCTCCTGCTCTTCCCGCTCGCCTGGCTCGTGGGCCGTGTCCCGCGGATCCGGTGTCATGTCCGGGGCCGGCGGTTCCCGATGATCCGGGTGCTCGGGATCGGACGCCTCCTCGTCGAAGCCACGTCCGACCAGCTCGACGAAGACGTCCTCGAGCGAGGGCTCCGACTTCCGCAGGGCGAGGATGTGCGAGCCAATCCCCGCCAGCGCCCCGACGACGCCACCGAGCGCCGCGTCGTCCTCGAGGGCCAGGTTGACCTCGACGGTCTGCCGCTCGCGACCGTCGTCCTGAGCGGCCGCGGCGGCTGCGCTCAGTACCCCGGGCAGCCGCCTGAGGGCGGCCGTCCCGCCATCGAGTCGATCGAGCTCGAGGCGGAAGACCGACTCGCGCTGGACCCGCTTCTTGAGCTCATCCGGCGTGCCGAGGGCGAGGATCCGGCCATGGTCGACGATCGCGATCCGGTCGCAGAGCTCATCCGCCTCGGCCATGTAGTGCGTCGTCAGGAGAACGGTCCGACCAGGGACCGCTGCCTTCCAGGCGAGGACCAGCTCGCGGACGGAGCGGGCTGCCGACACATCGAGCCCGAGGGTCGGCTCGTCAAGGAAGAAGATCCATGGGTCATTGAGGAGGCCGCGGGCGAAGTTCATCTTCTGCCGCTGACCGGTCGACAGGGTGCTGACCCGCTGCTCTCGCTGCTCCCCGAGCCCGACGGCCTCGACAAGCTCGTCGACCCGCCGCCAGCCGTCCTTCGACGGAAGCCCGTAGAACTGGCTGAACATCCAGAGCTGCTCGCGGACCGTCAGGATCCCGTAGCCCGACTGCTCGCCGCCCGCGACCATGTTCATGATTCGGCGGATCTGCTTCGTCTGGCGCTCGACGTCGAAACCGAAGATGTGGGCTGATCCGCTCGATGGCAGGAGGAGTGTCGTCAGGATCTTGATGAGGGTCGTCTTGCCCGCACCGTTCGGACCGAGCAACCCGAAGAATTCGCCCGGCTCAACGGCGAGATCGACGCCCTGGAGGGCGACAACCGGCGCCGGCTTGACGTTGTAGACGCGGCGGATGGCGCGGACGTCGATGGCGAGCGGCTGGGACGAACCGGACACAGGACTCCCCGAGAGAGGCTGCCAGAGGAACGCGGAGTATACGCCGCGACCCAGTCGATGGGAAGAGCGTCGTCGTACCGATGTGAGATATCAATCAAACTCGTCGATGGCCCCGGAACCGGCGGAATCACTCGCCTGCCCAGCCGATGCCGTTGGTTGCATATTCCTCGGGCACGGCCCGGTTCTCGGCGCGGCCCGGTTCCGGCGGGGCGAGTTCCGCGGCGGGCGGGCGGCGGGGCGGACTGGTCGGACCGGCGGCGCAGCAGTCACGTCCCGCGATGCGGTCGCCGCGTGATGCCGTCGCCCACGTGATGCAGCGCCCACGTGATGCAGTCGCCCACGTGATGCAGTCGCCCACGTGATGCAACCAACGGCATCGCTGGGGGAACAGGCGAATTCTCGCGCGAGATCGCGAGACGTCCGGGGGATTCCCGGGCAGCCTCATCGGGCGGGCGCGCCGCCCTGGCTCGTCGTCCGCAGCCGCGCAGCGAGAATCCCGCCGACCCGCGCGTTGTTGACGATCAGGGCAGTGTTCGCCCGGACCGAGGCGCCGAATGTCAGTTCGGCGATCCGGCTCAACAACCACGGCGTGAGGGCCGGGCCGGCGATTCGCGCCGCGTCGGCATCGGCGATCGCGTGGTCGATCGCGGTTCGGGCGGTCTTCGGCAGGAGGGCGTCCGCCTCGGGAACCGGCACGCAGATGAGGATCGCGCTGCCCAGCCCGAGGCCCAGGTGGGCCGCGGCCAGCCGCGCTGCCTCGCTCGATGTCGACGGCGATCGATGGCGCGCGGGACCCCGAGGCTCCGGGCGTAGAACCCGGGCAGCTTCGTCCTGGCCAACGACGACGATCGAAACGCCGCGCGTCTCGAGGTACTCGAGGGTCGCCGGCACGTCGAGGATCGCCTTCGGGCCGGCGCAGATCACGGCCATCGGGGTTCGGGCAAGCTCCTCCAGATCCGACGAGATGTCGAACGACGGCGTCCCGGCTCCTGAGGCCAGGGCGCCGCGATGGACGCCGCCGATCCCGCCCGTCGCGAAGACGTCGATCCCGGCCGCTCGGGCAGCGATCATCGTCGCCGAAACCGTCGTCGCCGCCCAGCCGCCGGCCCCGAGCGCTGCTGCAAGGCTCGGCCGCGCCGCCTTCCGGACGGCGCCATCCGGAGCCGTCGCCAGCGCTTCGATTGACGGCTCGTCGAGTCCGACGAGGAGCCTCCCGTCGCGGATCGCCACGGTCGCCGGAACCGCATCGGCCTCGCGGACGGCGGCCTCGGATGCGAGCGCGACCTCGAGGTTCTGTGGGTAGGGCAGGCCGTGGCTGATCAGCGTCGACTCGAGGGCCACAACGGGGCGGCCGGCACCGAGCGCGTCGGCGACCTCCGGGTTCACGTCGAGATGGTCAGCGATCATGGGTCCAGCCTAATGGTGCGGGCAGTCGCTCGTCGCGCTCGATCAGCCAAGCGCGAGGAGCGGCGAGCCGGTTGCCAGCTGCCGAGCGGCGACGCGATGGCCCGCCACGGCAGCCCGCCGGAGGGCGGCCGGACGCGTACGTGCGTCCGGGGCTGCGGTCAGGAACATGGCGATGAAGCCCGCATCGAAGGCATCGCCGGCCCCGGTCGTGTCGGTCGCAGTCACTGACGGGACCGCCACCTCGAATCGACGGGAGCCCGCCAGGTCCCGGGCAAGCACGGTCGCGCCGCCGGCGCCGCGCTTGACGATCGCGAGCGGGGCCGACTCAAGCAGGCCGCCGACGTCGTATCCGCCGAGGTACGCCTCGGCCTCGGCCGCCGTCGCGAACAGGATGTCGGGTGCGGCATCCTCGACGAGGCGCCTGGCCGCCCGGCGGCCGCGGGCGAGGAGCGGTGCCGCTGACGCGAGGTCGAGGCTGATGAGCGCGCCCCGTTCGCGTGCCAACTCGATCCCGCGCCGTCCGGCGTCGCCGAGCGGCGACCCGATGAGCGAATAGGCAGGCAGATGAAGCAGGTCTGCGCCGAACCAATTGGGCCTGAGGTCCGCCGGCCGAAGGTCGTCGGCAGCGCCGCGGTCGGCCACGAATGATCGTTCGCCACCGAACAGGACGACGACGCCGATCCGGCCGGACGCCCGGCCGGGGACGCGGGTCGCCCGGACCGTCACCCGGTCTGCGCGAAGGGCGTCGACGAGCCTCCGGCCGATCGCATCGCGACCAATGGCGGTCACCAGGGTCGAGCGCGCGCCGAGCTTCGCCAGCCACCTGGCCGTGTTCGCCGCCGAGCCGCCCTGGCGCAGCGCGACGCGTCCCGGGACGTCCGTTCCGCGCTCGAGCGGCCGCGCCGGCATCACGACCACGTCGAGCACCAGATCGCCCAGGACGGTTACCCGAGGCAAGTGCTGGCGGCGGCGGCGCACGGAACGAGGCATGCCGGCAGGATAGCCTCGGGGCGCTCCGGCGGTGATCGCTAGACTTGGCGCGTGTCCCTCGTCCGTCGGCTGGTCCGTCGCTCGGCGCGCCTGACCGCGATTGGCCATGCGGTGCGTCGGAGTGTCCGCGGCCGGGACGCTTCGCCGGGGGCGGGCGGCGTCCAGGGCGGTGGCGGCGCCGTCGTCGGTTCCCGACCCGGTCGCCGGCGGAGTCCCTGAGCTCCACCGGGTCGTGCCCAGGCGGGCTGCGAACGGCCGTGGAGGCGCGCGCCTGAACCTTCTCATTCCGACACTGAACCCTGGCCGCACGTTCGGTGGCGCCCGTACGGCGTTCGAGCTGTTCGACGCGCTCGCCGCATCGTTCCCGCGGCGCAGGATCGTGACGTTCACGGCGGTATCGGAAGCAGGGCTGGTTCGATTCCCGGACTTCCGGCTCGTCGAGCCGGGCGACGATCTCACCGACGACCGTCAGGTTGTCGCACTGCCCCGAGGCGAGGAAGTCTCACTCCCGGTCGGGCCCGACGATGTGTTCCTGGCGACGTTCTGGACGACCGCCGAACTTGCGATCCGCTTCGCCCGCTGGCAGGGCAACGAGTTCAGCGCCCCGATCCGGCCGTTCGCCTACCTCGTCCAGGATTCGGAGCCCGGCTTCTATCCGTGGTCGGCCCAGTCCGAGCTCGCGAGAAGCACCTACTCGAGCGACGTCCCGACGCTCGCCGTGTTCAACACGAGCCTCCTCCGCGACCATCTGGTCGATCAGGGCCTCCCGTTCCTCGGCGAGTTCACGTTCGAGCCTCGGCTGTCGGCGGCCCTGCGGCCGCTCCTCGACGCGCCACCGCCCGCACGGCAGCGCCGAATCGTCGTCTACGGCCGGCCCGAGACACCGCGGAACGCGTTCCCGCTCATCGTCGAGGGCCTTCGGGCGTGGGTGGCAAGCGATCCGAAGGCGACCGGCTGGCTCGTCGAATCGGCCGGGCGATCGCACCCGCCGGTCGATCTCGGGGGAGGCGTCCGGCTCCGCTCGCTCGGCAAGCTTGACCTGGACGCATACGGAGCCTTGTTGCGTGAATCGGCGGTCGGCGTGTCGCTGATGATCTCGCCCCACCCGAGCTACCCGCCGCTCGAGATGGCCCATCTCGGGATGCTCGTCGTCACGAACCGTTTTGGCGCCAAGGACCTGTCGACCTGGCACGAGAACATCCGGTCGGCGAGAGCCCTGACCGCCGAGGGAATCGCCGCCGCCCTCGGCGAGGCGACGGACGCGTTCGATGCCGACCCTGGGGCCGGCGACCGAGGGCGCCCACTTCGCGGCGAGTTCCTCGCCGAGGGCCCGGTCTTTCCATTTGCCGCGGAGCTGGCGGACCGGCTCACGGCAGGGATCTGACAGCCCGCGACCCTATACTTTCGGAGACTCGCCAGTCGCAACCCCCGGAGCGGAGTCGTCTCACCATGACCGTTGCCGCGAAGTCCCTCGACCAGCTCGCGATCGACACGATCCGGACGCTGGCGATCGACGGCGTCCAGAAGGCGAACTCGGGGCACCCGGGAGCGCCGATGGGCGCTGCACCGATGGCGTACACGCTGTGGACCCGCTTCCTTCGACACGCGCCGACGCGCCCCGACTGGCCGGACCGCGACCGGTTCGTCCTGTCCGCCGGGCACGCGTCAATGCTTCTCTACTCGCTCCTCCACCTGACCGGATACGGCGTGTCGCTCGACGACCTGAAGGCGTTCCGTCAATGGGGTTCGAAGACGCCCGGGCATCCGGAATACGGCCTGACGCCGGGCGTGGAGGCGTCGACCGGACCCCTCGGCCAGGGCTTCGCCAACGCCGTCGGGATGGCAATCGCCGAGCGCCGCCTCGCCTTCGAGTTCAACCGGCCCGGCCACACGATCATCGATCACTGGACCTACACGCTCTGCTCCGACGGCGACCTCCAGGAGGGCATCGCGTCCGAGGCGGCATCCCTCGCCGGCCACCTCCGGCTGGGCAAGCTGATCGCGCTCTACGACGACAACGGGATCCAGCTGGACGGGCCGACGTCGATGGCCTGGTCGGAGGACGTGGTCGCCCGGTTCGCCGCCTATCCGTGGCACACCCAGCGCGTCGAGGACGGCAACGACATCGAGGCGATCGCGAGCGCGATCGAAGCCGCTCGGGCCGATCCGCGACCGTCGCTGATCGCGATCCGGACCCACATCGGCTACGGCAGCCCGAACCGCCAGGACACCCAGAAGGCTCACGGCCAGCCACTCGGGGCCGACGAGGTCCGGCTCGTCAAGGAGAACTACGGCTGGGATCCCGATCGCGACTTCTACGAACCGCCCGAGGCCCTCGAGCTCTTCCGCGGCGCGATCCCGACCGGCAACGCCTTGGTGGAGGCCTGGGATCGGGCATTCGAGGCGTACGCCGACGACCACCCCGACGTGGCGGCCGCGTTCCGACGGCGAGTCATCGATGGGCACCTCCCCAACGGCTGGGACGCCGGGCTGCCGACGTACGCGGACGGCGTCGAGGTCGCCACCCGCAACGCGAGCCAGGACGTCATCCAGGCCCTTTCGAAACCGCTGCCACGTCTGTTCGGCGGTGCTGCCGACCTGTCGGAGTCCAACCTCACCGACGTCAAGGGCGAAGGCTCGTTCGAGGCGGACGAGCCGGGGCGCAACCTCCGGTTCGGCGTCCGCGAGCACGCGATGGGCGGGATCGCAAACGGGATCGCGTACCACGGCGGGTTCATCCCGTACGCGGGAACATTCCTCACGTTCAGCGACTACATGCGCGGGTCGGTCCGTCTCGCGGCCCTGAGCGGGCTCCACGTCATCTACGTCTGGACCCACGACTCCGTCGGGCTCGGCGAGGACGGCCCGACTCATCAGCCCGTCGAGCACTACGCGGCGCTCCGGGCCATCCCGAACCTGTGGTTCATCCGACCGGGCGACGCGAACGAGGCGAGCGCTGCCTGGGCCGTCGCGGTCGAGCGTGGCGCCGAATCTCCGTCGGGGCCGGTCGGCCTGTCGCTGACTCGCCAGAAGCTGCCGACGCTGGCGGGAACGGCGGAGCGAGCGCGCGACGGCGTTCGTCGGGGTGGCTACATCCTCCGCGAGGCGTCGGGCGGGGCGGGCGCGGTCCAGTTGATCCTCATCGGGACCGGGTCTGAGCTGCAGCTCGCCTTCGGCGCCGCCGAGGCACTCGAGAAGGACGGCGTGCCCAGCCGGGTCGTCTCGCTGCCGTGCTGGGAGCTATTCGAGCGGCAGGACGACGCGTACCGCGACAGCGTGCTGCCCCCGGGCGTGCGGAAGCGCGTGTCGGTCGAGGCGGGCGTGTCGCTCGGCTGGGAGCGCTGGGTCGGCGACGAGGGCGCGATCGTCGGACTCGATCACTTCGGGGCGTCGGCACCGGCCGGAACGATCTTCGAGAAGTTCGGCTTCACGATCGATCGCGTCGCCGGGTTGCCCGTGACGTGCTCGCGGGCAAGGCGCGCGGCCCCATCCCGACACTCGAGCCGGGCCACCTGCCCGCGCCGCGCGGCGGCCATCCGACGCTCGTCCGGCGGGGACGCCGGGCGTCGATCGCTCATCGGGCAGCGACCCGGGCCACAGCTGATGCGGGTCGCGTTCGCCGCGGACCACGCCGGCGCGGCGCTCAAGGACGAGCTCGTCAGCCGTCTCGATGCCGCCGGGCTCGGCCACGAGCTGATCGACCTCGGCGGCGACGGCTCGGATCCGAACGATGACTACCCGGACTTCGCCCAGCGGCTCGGACTCGCGATTCGCGAGGGTCGGGCGGACCGCGGCATCCTCATCTGCGGCTCCGGCGTCGGGGCGAGCGTCGCCGCCAACAAGATGCGCGGCATCCGCTCCGCCGTCTGTCACGACACCTACTCGGCCCACCAGGGGGTCGAGCACGACGACATGAACGTCCTGACGCTCGGTGCCCGGGTGATCGGTCCGGAGCCCGCCTACGAATGCAGCGTCGCGTTCCTCGCGGCGACCTTCAGCGGCGAGGCGCGCCACCGGCGCCGGCTCGACAAAGTTAACGCGATGGAAACCGCCGGCTGACTGCCGAAGTCCGTGGCTGGCGGACGCGAACGGACTACCATTGCCGCGATGCCAGATTCCGTCGGCGCGCCAGTGGCCACCACCCGCTTCGCCCTGGGCCGATACGAGGCTGCCTACCTGGCGGCTGTCGAACGGGCGCGCGACGAGACCTGGGTAGAGCGGCTGAACGCCCTCGACACGAGCCTGTGGTCGAACGACACGCGCGTCCAGGCAGGCATCGCCGAGCGCCTCGGCTGGCTGGCTGCGCCTGACCACTTCACCGAGCAGATCCCGGCGCTGGAGGGATTCGGCGAGGGCATCCGCGACGCGGGGTTCACGACGGCGATCGTCGCCGGGATGGGTGGCAGCAGCCTCGCGCCGGACATTCTTGCCCGGACCTTCGGTTCCGCCGAGGGCTGGCTCGGACTGCGCGTCCTCGACTCCACCGACCCGGCCGCCGTTGCGGCGGTCGTCGACGACCTGGAACCGCTCGCGACGCTGTTCATCGTCGCCAGCAAGTCCGGGACGACCACGGAGCCACTCGCCTTCCAGGCCGACGCCTGGGAGCGGATCGAGAAGGCGCTCCGGGCCCGCCACGCCCCAATCTACGAGCACGCGGGCGAGCTCATGATCGCGATCACGGATCCAGGCAAGAGCGTCGAGGCCATCCCTCACCACGACGAACTCCGCGAACTCTTCCTCAACCCGCCGGACATCGGTGGCCGGTACTCGGCGCTGACCTATGTCGGGCTCGTGCCTGCATCGCTGATCGGGCTGGACCTCGACGCGCTGCTGGCAGCCGGTCTTGCGATGCGGGCCGCCTGTCGCGAACCGGAGCCGACGTCAAACCCGGGAGTCAGCCTCGGCCTCGCTCTCGGAGCACTCGCCAAAGAGGGCCGCGACAAGCTGACCTTCTTCGCCGATCCGGAGATCGCAGCGTTCGGGGCCTGGGCCGAGCAGCTCATCGCCGAGAGCACCGGCAAGCGCGGCGTCGGGATCGTGCCGGTCGATGGCGAGCCGCTCGGCGAGCCGGCGGCCTACGGCGACGATCGGATCATCGTGCGAATCCGCCTGAGTGGTGCCGCCGGGGATGCTGTCGACGACGCCGATCGGCTGACGGATGCCCTCGAAGCGGCCGGTCACCCGATCATCCGGATCGACCTTGCCGACCCGATCGATCTCGCGGGGGAGGCCTTCCGCTGGGAGGTCACGACGGCTATCGCGGGCGCCGTCCTCGGCATCGACCCGTTCGACCAACCGAACGTCGAGGAGGCGAAGAACCGGACACGTGACCTCCTTGCCGGGCACGACGACGGACGGGACCGCCGGGCGACGGATGCCGCCGTATCGACGCCAATCGCGACGTCCGGTGGGGTTGCCATCTACGGCGACGCACCGCTCCGTCTCAGCGCGGATGGCGACCAGACGCTCGCCGGCGAGCTGCGCCGTCATCTCGCCCGACGGCGGCCCAACGCCTATCTCGCGATCCAGGCGTTCATCGCGCCGACGGCAGCCCGCGACGACGCGATTGCCCGGATCCGGGTCCTTCTCCGCGAGCGGACCGGCTGCGCGACCACCGCCGGCTACGGTCCGCGCTTCCTTCATTCCACCGGCCAGCTCCACAAGGGCGGGGCACCGATCGGCTGGTTCCTCCAGCTGACGTCCGACCATCCGGTCGATCGCCCGATCCCCGGTTGGCCATACACGTTCGGTGAGCTCATCGACGCCCAGGCCCAGGGTGACTTCGAGGCGATCGAGGCGCACGATCTGCCGATCGTCCGCGTTCACCTGGCCGACCCGGAGTCAGACCTGGCAACCCTCGAGGCCGCCCTCGCCGAGGCCTTGACGCCCGGCTGACGAATTGCAGCGCGCTGCGACGTACGACCGGTTGACGAACACGAATAGGTCAGACCACGACCACGCCTGACAGGGAGGTCCGGGAATGCAGATCGGGTTCGTCGGACTGGGCCGGATGGGCGCCAACATGGTCCGGCGCCTTCTCCGCGACGGTCATGAGGTCGTGGCGTACAACCGGACGCCGGAGAAGACGAAGGAGATCGCCGGTGAAGGCGCGATCGCCGCGTTCACGATCGAGGAGCTCGTCTCGAAGCTGACGGCGCCGCGCGCGGTCTGGGTCATGGTGCCGGCCGGCGATGCGACGGAAGCCCAGATCGCAGAGCTGCTCGAGCACCTCGAGCCGGGCGACACGATCGTCGACGGAGGAAACACGAACTTCCACGACGACCAGCGCCGCCACGTCGAGCTCGCCGCGAAGAAGATCGGCTATGTCGACGCCGGGACGAGCGGCGGCATCTGGGGACTTCAGGTCGGGTACTGCCTGATGGTCGGCGGCGACCGCGAGGCCGTGGAGCCGCTCGAACCGATCTTCCGCTCGCTGGCCCCCGACGGCGGCTACCTGCATGTCGGCGGCCCGGGTGCGGGGCACTACGTGAAGATGGTCCACAACGGCATCGAGTACGGCCTGATGCAGGCCTACGCCGAGGGCTTCGAGATCATGCACGCGTCCGACTACACCCTGGACCTCGCCGCGATCGCAGACCTCTGGATGCAGGGCTCGGTGGTCCGGTCGTGGCTGCTCGAGCTGGCCGCGCGGGCGTTCAAGGCGAATGGCCCGGACCTCGAGCACCTCAAGGGATACGTCGCCGACTCTGGCGAGGGCCGCTGGACCGTCCAGGAGGCGATCGACCACGACGTGCCCGCGCCCGTCATCACGCTGTCGCTCCTGACCCGCTTCCGGTCGCGCCAGGAGGACTCATACGGCGCAAAGGTCCTCGCCGCGCTCCGCAACGAGTTTGGCGGCCACGAGGTCAAGACCGAGTGACCGAAACCGCGACTCCGAAGCGGCGGCGCGTCGCGCCCGGAACCAAGGGCGCGCCGAAGACCACGCCTGACGAGCCGGGCCCGCTCGTCAGCCCGGAGACGGCACCGGACAAACAGCCCTACTCGGCACCGCGGCCGAAGGATTCCCCACGGACGATGCGCGAGCTGCGCCTGTCGCGGGCGACCCGGCGCAAGGCCCACAAGCCCGAGGACAACCCACTCCGCGAGGGCCTCCGCCTCGAGCGGGTCCCGGACCCGAGCACCCTCGTCCTGTTCGGTGCGACCGGCGACCTTGCCCATCGCAAGGTCGTGCCCGCGCTCTACCAGCTGTGGCGGACGAACCTGCTCCCGCACGAGTTCGTCGTCCTTGCGCTCGGCCGGCGCGAGTACGACGACGAGGACCTGCGGGCCGAGTACCGGGCTTCGCTCGAGAAGTATTCGCGGGTCCTTCCGCTCGACGAAGCGGCCTGGCGGTCGTTCGCCTCACGGATTCGCTACCAGCTCCTCGACTTCGCCGAGCCGGCCGGATTCGACTCGCTTGCCAAGCGCCTCGGGGAGATCGACCGCGAGCAGAACAGCCGCGGCAACCATCTCTACTACCTCGCTACGCAGCCGTCGCAGTTCGCCGCGATCGTCGCCCAGCTCGGGCGGGTCGGCCTCGATCATGAGCGTCACGAAGGCGGCTGGCGCCGGATCGTCATCGAGAAGCCCTTTGGCTACGACCTCGACTCGGCGATCCGGTTGAACCGCGAGGTCGGCAAGGTCTTCCGGGAGCGGCAGGTCTACCGGATCGATCACTACCTCGGCAAGGAGACGGTTCGGAATCTCCTCGTCTTCCGGTTCGGCAACGGGATCTTCGAGCCGATCTGGAACCGTCGCCACATCGACCACGTGCAGATCACCGTCGCCGAATCGATCGGAGTCGAGAACCGCGGCGCGTTCTACGAGGAGACGGGTGCCGCCCGCGACTTCCTCCAGAACCACCTGCTCCAGCTGATGAGCCTCGTGGCCATGGAGCCGCCGGCGACGTTCGATGCCGAAGCCCTCCGCGACGAGAAGGTCAAGGTCATCAGGGCCATCGGCGAAATGACCTCCGAGAAGGTTCGCAAGGACGTCGCCCGGGGTCAGTACGGCCCTGGCTGGGTCGCCGGCAAGTCGGTCCCCGGCTATCGCCAGGAGCCCGAGGTCGATCCCGAGTCGGAGACCGAGACGTACATCGCGGCGCGGCTCGAGGTCGACGACTGGCGATGGTCGGGAGTCCCCTTCTACCTCCGAACGGGCAAGCGCCTGCCGAAGCGAGCATCGGAGATCGCGATCCAGTTCAAGGAGGTGCCGCACCGGCTGTTCCGTGACTCGGCCGTTGAACCCGACCCCAACCTGCTGGCGATCCGGATCCAGCCCGACGAGGGAATCATGCTGCGCTTCGGGGCGAAGGTGCCCGGTCTCGGGATCGACGTTCGCTCCGTGAACATGGACTTCACTTATGGGTCGGCCTTCTCGGTCGACTCGCCCGACGCCTACGAGACGCTGATCCTCGACGTGCTGCTCGGCGATGCGTCGCTGTTCACCCGCGCCGACGAGGTCGAAGGCGCCTGGGGGATCGTCACGCCGATCATCGAGACATGGGCAGGCGAGCCCGTCCCAGCCTTCCCGAACTACGAAGCCGGCAGCTGGGGCCCGGAAGAGGCCGATGAATTGCTGGCCCGGGAGGGAAGACGATGGAGGCGAATCTAGTGGGCGGCACCCCCAGCGCCCCTGACCAGGAGCTCCGCTGGCGAGCCCGTGCGACGAGCATCGACGGGATCGAGCAGGAGCTGGCCAGGATCTGGGCCCAGCCGAACGTCCACCGGCCCGCCGACGGCGAGGACCACGTGGACCGTCACGTCGCGGCTCGAACCAGCGTGATGAACCTCGTCGTCGTCGCCCGCCGACCGGAGGTCGGTGAGCGCTGCGCGGCGGTGATCGAGGACCTGACCGGACGCCATCCGTCCCGGACCCTCATCGTCTCGCCGGCCGATCCCGATGGCCCGTCCTGGCTCGACGCGAACATCCAGGCCCATTGCGTGCTGCCGCGCGACGACGCCTCGGCAACCTGCGCCGAAACGATCTACCTGGTGTGTGGCGGCGAGTCCGGCCGCCATCTCGATGCGATCGTCGCGCCACTCCTCATCCACGACCTGCCGGTCACGCTCTGGTGGCCCGACGAACCGCCATTCGGCACGGAGCCCGCGAACGACGTGTTCGCGATGTGCAACCGGCTCGTCATCGACGGGTCCACGTGGCACGGGACGGGCCTCTCCCAGATCCGCCACCTGGCGACACTCCAGGAACGCCAGCCGATTGCCATCTCGGACTTCGCCCTGATCAGGCAGTCCCGCTGGCGAGAGGCGATCGCCTCGATCTTCGACATCCCGGATTTCCTGCCGTACCTGCGCCACCTCCGCCGAATCAGCGTGACATACGGGATCCGCGAGGAAGGCGGCGCCGAGACGGCCAACATCGTCAAGCCCGTCTACCACGCGGCGTGGCTCGCGTCGCGCCTGGGGATGCGGGTCGAGCGACCGCTCGCCCCGATCGTCAACCCTGTCAAGCGGGCGGCTGCGCGGGCTGGTGGAGCCGCTCCGTTGCCGACCGCCGGGGGCGGCCTCGGTGCGACGCTCCGGCTCGACCGGACGGAGGTCGCGGTCGTCATCCGACCAGTCCTCTCGGAGATGCCGCCGGGCACGACGCTCCGGATCGAGCTCCGCGCCGACTACCGCGGTTCCGAGCTCCGTGCCGACGTCACCGCGGAGCAGGAGGCCGTTCACGCCCGGGTCTGGCAGGACGGCGTCCACTGCCTCGAGCGCGGCTTCAACGCGCCGCGCCGGACGGACGTCGACCTCCTGGCGGAGGCGATTGAAGCCGGCGGGCGGGATCCCGTCGCCGTCGGCGCCACGCGGATGGCCGCGGAGCTGGCCGGAGGACCAATGCCATGACCGTCCGGCACGCCACGAGCGAACCGGAGATCGCGATCCGGCCCGATCCGGAGGCGTGCGCGCAAACCGCCGCGGACATCATTGCCTCGACGCTTGTCGATGCGGCGCGCGACCGCGACGTCGCGCACTGGGCGACGACCGGCGGCTCGACGCCGGCGGCGATCTACCGCAACCTCGCCGTCCCGCCGCTGCGCGATCGCGTCCCGTGGGAGCTCGTCCAGCTGTGGTGGGGCGACGACCGATTCGTCCCCCTGGATCATCCGCTGTCGAACGCCAAGGTCGCGCTCGCCGACCTGCTCGAGATTGGTGCGCTCAGCGGCGAGTCCGGGACCGGGGCATCCGGGGCCGACGTGGGCGGTCGGCGCACGGCTGGGGCCCCGATCCACGCCGAGAACGTCCACCCCATTCCGACCGGCAAGGCAATCGCTCACGGGGTCGGACCGATCTGGGCCGCGCAGCGGTACGCGGAGATGCTCCGCGACGATGGACCGCCCGTCGAGGGCCGATGGCCCGTCTTCGATCTCATCCTCCTCGGTATCGGAGCGGACGGTCACGTCCTGTCAGTCTTCCCTGGATCCGAGACGTTCGACAAGGACGACACCGCGCTGGCGGTGCCGGCACCGACGCATATCGAACCGCACGTCGCCCGGGTCACCCTCAACCCGCGTGTCCTCGACGTCGCGCGCAGGATCATCGTCGTCTCACACGGTGCGGCGAAGGCGGCGATCCTCGCGGAGGTTCTTGGGCCGGTGCGTGACGATCGGCGCTGGCCGGCCCAGCTGGCGCGCCGCGCGGGCGCGACCTGGATCCTCGACGAAGCGGCGGCGTCCGCGATCGATCGGTGACGGAACCGGCGACCTCGCGGCCGGACCGAACCGCGATCAGGCGGGCGGTGCCCGCCGACGCTGGGGCTGTGGCCGACGTCTACCTCGCCTCGTTCACCTCGACCTACGACTTCCCGCTCGCCCACACCGACGAGCAGGTCCGCGACTGGCTGGCCCACGTGGTCGTACCCCAACAGGAGACCTGGGTCGCCGAGGACGACGGACGGGTCGTCGCAATGATGGTCCTGGACGGCGAGGGAATCGACCAGCTCTACGTCGAGCCCGCGTGGCATCGCCGAGGGATCGGCAGCCAGCTCGTCGAGCTCGCGAAGTCGCGGCGGCCGGGCGGCCTCAAGCTGTACACGTTCCAGGTCAACGACCGCGCCCGCCGGTTCTACGAGCACCGCGGCTTCGTCGTTGCGGCCCTCGGCGACGGCTCCGACAACGAGGAACGCCAGCCGGACGTGCGCTACGAGTGGCGGCCGTGACGATCGCGCAGCGGAGCGTGGCTTCGCGCGACGGCACGCCGATCGCGGTGTTCTCCTCGGGCCAGGGACCTCCGCTCATCCTGGTTCACGGTGCGACGGCCGACCACACGACATGGCGCACCGCCGGGCCGCTGCTCGAGCGCGGCTTCCGGCTGCATGCGGTCGACCGACGCGGCCGCGGGTCATCGGGCGACGGCCCGACCTACTCGATCGAGCGGGAGTACGAGGACCTGGCCGCGGTCGCCGACGCCGCGGCTGATGAGGCCGGCGGCCCCGTGGACATCGTCGGCCACTCCTACGGCGGACGCTGCGCGCTCGGGGCCGCGCTGCTGACATCGAGCATCGGCCGGCTCGTCGTCTACGAGGGCGCACCGAGCCCTCCGGACGCCGCCGGCGGCCATGGCTACCGTCCGTCCGGCGTCGAGCGTCGGATCGCCGAGCTCATTGCCGCCGACGATCGGGACGCCGCGCTGGCGACATTCATGCGCGAGATCGTTCGAATGCCCCCGGCCGACCTCGAGGCGTTTCGGGCCGACCCGATCTGGCCGGTCCGGGCGGCCGCGGTCGGGACGACGCTGCGCGAGCTCGAGGGCGAGGCTTCGCCGGCCGCATCGCTCGAGGCACTCGGCGGCGTCGAGGTGCCCGTTCTCCAGCTGCTCGGCGGCGACAGCGCGGCGCCGTTCCGCGAGGCTACCGAGGCCCTCGACGAGCGGCTGCCCGACGGGCGGGTCGAGGTGATCGAGGGAGCGCGGCACGCGGCCCACCACACCCACGTTGATGCGTTTGTGGCCGCCATCAGGTCCTTTCTCGAGCCTACGGACGTGCCAGACTGAGGCGATGGACCTCCTCTACTGGATCATCATCGGATTCCTCGGTGGTGCGCTGTCGGCTGCGGTCGTCGGCGGCCGGACCGCCCGCGGCTGCCTGCCGAACGTCGTCGTCGGCATCCTCGGCGCGGTTCTCGGCGGCTGGCTGGCCGGACAGTTGGGGTTCAGCCAGGTGCAGGGCTTCCTCGCAGCCGTCGTGGTAGCGGTGCTCGGCTCGATCGTGGTCCGGGTCATCCTCGAGGCGATCAGCCCACGGGACTGAGCCGCAGCGCGTCCGAACCCGCCGGGCTACCATCACGGCATGACCGACACGCGGACGACGACCCCGAAAACCGAGGCGCCCGCCGACGAGCGGCCCTACTCGCCGGGACTAGCGGGTGTGCTCGCCGGCGAGACGGCCTTGAGCAAGGTGGACGGCGAACGAGGTCGGCTGATCTACCGCGGCTATCGGATCGGCGATCTCGTCGAGCGCGGGACATACCCGGCCGTCGCGAACCTCCTCTGGACCGGCGACTGGTCCCCGGACCACCGGCTGCCGACCGGGCCGCTTCCCGATTCGGTCCTCGACGTCCTCAAGGCCCTGCCGAACTCGACGAAGCCGATGGACGCGCTGCGGACTGCCGTATCCGCCTGGGGCGCGTCGCACGACCTGCCGTGGCCGCCGACCGTCGATCAGGCCCGGGTACTCACCTCGTTCTCGCCGTCAGCGCTGGCGGCATTCGCCCGACTGCGCCAGGGCCTGGACCCGATCGATCCGGACCCGTCGCTCGACCTCGTCGAAGGCTTCCTCTACCAGTTGACGGGCAGCCGTCCGGATGCGGGTACCGCGCGCGCGCTCGACGCCTACTTCATCGTCGGCGCTGAGCACGGCTTCAACGCGTCGACCTTCACCGCGCGGGTCATCACCTCGACCCGCTCCGATATCGCGTCGGCAGTCACTGGCGCGATCGGGACGATGAAGGGGCCCCTTCACGGGGGAGCACCGTCGGAAGTCGTTGACCAGCTGGCCGAGGTTGGATCCGTTGAGCGTGCCGAGGCCTGGATGAACGCCGCGCTCGATCGCGGCGAGCGGCTGATGGGCTTCGGCCATCGTGTCTACCGGGCGTACGACCCGCGGGCGGCGGCGCTCCGGAAGGTCGCCGAGGAGATGGAGCACAAGCCGGACTGGCTCGCGCTCGCGATCCAGGTGGAGGATGTCGCGTTACGGATCCTGGCTGAGCGTCACCCGGAGCGGGCTCTCAAGACGAATGTCGAGTACTACGCGGCCCCGGTCCTCATGGGCGTCGGCCTGACACCCGACCTGTTCCCGGCCGCGTTCTCGCTGGCCCGCCATGCGGGCTGGACCGCGCACGTCCTGGAGCAGTCGGCCGACAACCGCCTCATCCGGCCGGACGTCCGCTACATCGGTCCCGAGGAGCGCGACCTGCCGTCCTCCTGATCGAAAACTACGTCGTGACGGCCGTCCGCGCCATGGGCCGCCCCTCGTTCGTCGCCCGGACCCGCTCGGCGATCCGATCCACGACGTACCTCGCGTCGCGCTTGGCTCCGTGGATGAGGATCGAATCGACCCCGTATTGGAACGGGACGCCGAGGAAGTACAGCCCGGGCACCGACGAGACGCCACGCTGCTCCACCGGCCAGCCGTCGTCACCGGTCACCGGCGCCTCGATCCAGGTGTAGTCAGGCCGGAAACCGGTCGCCCAGATGATGTTCGCGACGTCGAGGACCGTGCCGTCTTCGAGGACGGGCTTGCCGTCCTGGGCGCTCGCGACCCTGGCCGCGTGCCGCTCCACGCCGGCCTGCGCAAGCTCCTGGCTGCGAATGCGCAGAAGGGGCGCCGCCAGCACGCGCGATTTCGAGGTGGCCTTGCGGCCGATCGGCGTCTTGATCGTGAGTACGTGGCCCTCGGCGAATCCGAGGATTCGCAGAAACACGTGGGCTCGCCAGGTGTCGAGCACGCGGAACGGGACCTCGCCGTGCGGCGTACCAGAGAGGATGGTCCGATGGGTCGCGGCCGCCTCGAACGCGATGTCGGCGCCGGAGTGGCCGACGCCGACGACGAGCACAGGGCCTTCGGCGAGCTGCGACGGATTGCGGTACTTGCCGGAGTGAATCTGCCGGATCGCCGGATCGAGCAGGCCAGCGACCTCCGGGACGTTCGGCACGGTGAAGGCGCCGGTCGCGACGATGACCTGGCGCGCCCGGAACCGCCGGTCTCCGGCGATCGCGATGAAGTCGTCGCTGCCGTCGCCGGCCCGCATCAGGCGATCAATCCGCGTCGCGGTTCGGACGGGGAACTCGAACCAGGCTGCGTACGACTCGACGAAGTCCGCCATCTGGCGACCCGATGGATAGCTCCAGCCGGGCGCCGGAAACTCCTTGCCCGGGAGGCCATCCCAGCGGGCCGGGCTGAAGAGCTTCAGGGAGTCCCAGCGACGCCGCCACTGGTCGCCGATCCGGTCGTTCGCGTCCACGATCAGGAACGGATGACCGCGCTTCGAGAGGTAGTAGGCGGCAGCCAGGCCGGCCTGACCTCCGCCGATGATCAGCGTCTCCACCCGTTCCGTCGTGTCGATCGTCGCGCTCACGGTGATCCTCCCCGTCCGTGGTGATTCGGAGGCGACCAGGGGATCCCCGGTCGCCAGCCAGAACCTACCGGGACGGCGACCAGGCGCGCATCGGCGGAACTACCCAAACGGCGGTCGGCGGGGAATGGGTACCTCGCCCATTCGCTAGAGCAGGTCGTGCTCGTAGGCGAAGGCGGTTGCCGCGGCCCTCGTTGACACGCCGAGCTTCGTGAAGATGTTGCTCACGTGGCGATCGACGGTCCGCTCGCTGATACCCAGCTCGGCCGCGATCGCGCGATTCGTCTTGCCCTCGACGATCTGCCGGAGAACCTCGATCTCGCGGGCCGTCAGGCCGGCGAACGAAGTCTGATGCGACGAGCGCGACGGGCCGTCGAGGCGGACCAGGTCCGGCTCGGCCCCGAGCTCGCGGAAGACTGCCCGTGCGGCATCCAGCTCGATGCTGGCGGTGTCCTCGTCCCCGAGCGCTCGGCACGCGTGGCCGATGAGAGCCCGGACCCGGGCCGCCTCGTATGGCGCTCCGAGCTCTCGCCATGCCTCCCATGAGCGGCGCAGCGCCACGAGCGCCGCTCTCGCGTCGCCTTGAGCCAGACGAACGCAACCATCCGCGTTCGATGCGAGCGCCAGCAACAAGGGTGTGCCAGCGTCCGCCGACATGGCAAGAAGCTCGTCAGCGGACGCTCGCGCCGCCTCGAGGTCCCCGGCCGCGATCATGATCTCGACACTGGGCGCCAGCAGGCGGGACCGGGACATCGCGTCCTGCGCCTCATCGAGGGCGCGGCGGATCGCGGCGGCAGCCACCTCCGGTCGTCCTTGAGCGACTCGCAGCAGGGCCAGCCCGGGTTCCGGTCGGCGGCCATGTTCGGCCCCTTGCCGATAGGCCGACTCCGCGGCGGCGAACGAGCCGCGCAATCGATGGAGCTCCGCCTGCTGGTAGAGCGCTTCGCCAATCGCCGGCTCGACCGGAGGTCCGGCAAGCCAATCGCGTGCCCGCTGCGCCTCGTCGACGGCCTCGTGCCAGGCACCATGGAGCACCATCAGCTCCGTCCGATACACGAGGCAGCGGCCGCGATACGGGACCGCATCCGGCTGTGAATCGCACCAGCGTGTAAGCGCAGCCGTCCATTCCTGCGCTCGTCGCAGATCGAAGACCTGCTGAATCACCTCGACCGCGGAGCAATAGACGATCCCAACGATCATCGGCGACACCTCGCCCGCTGTGACCGCGAGCATCGCCTCGTCGAGCAGCGCGATACCGGCCCGGCGCTGCCCCATCCCGATCAAGCATTCGCCTCGTCCGAGCTGGCCGAGCGTCACCAGGTCGAGGTCGGAGAATCGTTCGGCGATCGCGGCGATGGCCTCGAACGTTGCGTAGGCACCGGGGATGTCTCCGTCGGCCATGCTCCCGATCGCAGCCGGAATGAGCAGGTACCCCTGCTCGACGCGGGGCTCGCCGTCCTCCTCCAGCAGTCGTCCCGCGCGTGCGAGCCAGCCCCCGCCGCGGGCCTGCTCCCCGCGCTCGACGAGTCCGAACCCGAGCCAGAAGCCCGCGCGCGCGGCGCCCGCGATGTCACCCTCGCGAATCGCCTGGTGATAGGCACGCTCGCCTGCATCGAAGGCATCGTTCGCACGGCCGAGCATGTAGGCGGCGATGGCGAGCCGCTCGAGATCCGCGAAATCGAGCGATGCCCCGGCTCCCGGCGCCGACAGGTGCCCGAAGACCTCCGACCATGCCTGCCGGCCGAAGGCTTCTCGGGCTCGATCGATTGTCTCGGTCGTCATCCGCTCACCGTCCGAGCGGTGACTCTAGCGCGTCTCTCCGAAGTGGGCCGCTAGAGCCAGCCGCGCCGCCTGAAGACGACCACGAGCGCGAGGAGCACGACCACCATCAGGCCGAGGATCGCGAAGAAGCTGATCTCTTCGCCTTCGCCCGGGAAGTGGACGTTCATCCCGAAGATGCTGGCGATGAGCGTCAGGGGCAGCAGGATGACGCTGGCCGCGGTGAGGACGCGGAACGAGTCGTTCAGACGGTGTGAGATGAGGTTCTCGTTCGTGCCCTCGAGGGCTTCGACGACCTCCTTGTAGTTCTCGAGCGTGTCCCAGATCCGCTCGGCGGCGTCCGAGATGTCGTCGAAGTAGATTTCCAGCTCCTCGGCGAGGTAGCGCTGCTTGGTCCGCTCGAGGTCGCGGAGCACGGCGCGCTGGGGCCGAACGATCTTCCGGAAGTTGATGATCTCCTGCTTCGCGTTCGAGATGTCGCGGACGATCTCGCTCGACCGCCCCTCGAAGATGTCGTCCTCGAGCCGGTCGAGCTTGTTGCCCATCTTGCGAAGCATCGGGAACGACGCGTCGACATTCGTGTCGACGATCTTGTAGAGGAGGTAGCCCGAGCCCTTCGAGAAGTTCTGCTCGCGAAGGTCCTCGCGGCTCCGGAGTCGATCGAACATCGCGCTGAGCGGCGGCAGCGGCGTGTCGGGCAGGGTGATCAGGTAGTCGGGCCCGATGAACAGGTCGAGCTCGGCCGACAGCAGGCGCCCGGAGGCCTTCTCGAAGATCGGGAAGTGAAGGACGATGAAGATGTAGTCGTCGTACGAGTCGAGCTTCGGGCGCTGATTCCGGGAGTAGACGTCCTCGAAGTCCAGCGGGTGGAAGTCGAAATGCTTCTCGAGCCACTCGCGGTGGGCCAGGCGGGGCTCTTCGATGTGGATCCAGCGGAGGCCACTGGCCTCAATGATCTCCGGGTCAGCGACCTCTACGTCGCCGGGCAGCACTGCGCTGCCCGAGACGCCACGACGAAGGCGGGGGCGTGGGAGCGGCAGGTTCGGCATCGACTGGGAGGCTTCATGGGTAGGGGTTCCGGCGCAATCCTAGCCGTTCGCGCAGGTCCGCGTCCCATCGCCCGTTCGTACGCGTGACCAACGACGCCGACCCGGGCGGCGGCTTGATGGCGGAAAGTCATCGTTCTTCGGTCCCTGTCGTCCGTGGGGCCCGTCCTGGCCCGGACTTGATGGCCGCCGGCAGTGAACGGGTGAGCAGGGGCCTTGAAGCGCGGGGGCTCGGACCTGATTCGATGGCGCAGCGCCATCAACCGCCCATCGTCGCGGACGGCCAGACGCCGGGACGCTGCCCGGCCGCTACGATCCGCCGGAGCCGGGCGGGCGCTTGGCAATCTGAGGTGGGCGGATGGCGGCGGTCCTCGAGGCGCACGGCTATGGGAAGCGCTACCGCGGCCGGCCCTGGGCGCTCCGAGGGCTTGACCTGGCGGTTCCCGAGGGCAGCATCACGGCCCTCGTCGGTCCGAACGGATCGGGGAAGTCGACGCTCATCCGGGGCTGGATCGGGTTCGAGCCGCCGACCGAAGGGTCCCTCGCGATCGCCGGCATCGATCCGCAGCGACACCGGAAGGCGGCCGTCCTGCGTTCCGGCTACGTGCCGCAGCAGCCGGCGCTCTACCGGGAGCTGACCATCGCCGAGCATATCGAGCTCGCGATCACCCTCCGGCAGGGCTTCAATGCCGAGCTCGCCCGCCGCTACGTCGAGCGGCTCGGCATCCCGCTCGCAGCCCAGGCGAACCAGCTGTCCGGAGGCGAACAAGCCCAGGTCGGACTTGCCCTCGCCCTCGGGACGGAGGCTCGGATCCTGCTCCTCGACGAGCCCCTGGCGAGCCTCGACCCGCTGGCCCGCCGGGAGTTCCTCCACGTGCTCGTGACGGCCGTCCGCAGCGAAGGGCATACGGCGTTGCTGTCCTCGCACGTCATCACCGACATCGAGCAGGCGTGCGACCGCCTGATCGTGCTCGGGAGGGGTCGGACGCTCCTCGACCTCAGCGTGGAGGATGCCCTCGCCCACCACCGCATCGTCGACGCGCCGAGCTGGGAAGCCGGCCGGCCCGGGACGATCGGGACCTTCCCGACGACCACGGACGAGCGCCTCACGCTGGTCCGGGTGGGACCGGACGACGTTGGGACCGGAGGCGAGAGGGCAAGCGGGGCACCGCCGCCGGTCGGCAGACCGGCGTCGCTCGAGGAGGTCGTCATCGGCCATCTCGCGGCCGGGCGCCGGCGAGGACAGCTCGAGGCCGCCGAGCCCGTTCCTGGAGTCGCGTCGTGATCCGCCGGATCGTCCGGCTCACGTTCCGGATGCATCGCTTCGAGGTCGGCGCGATGGTCATCCTCGGCGGCCTGCTCGTCGTGGGGGCAATCATCGCCGAGTGGGCCCTCGCAAACGTCGGTCTGCCGGCCGATTGCGTGCCGTCGTTCGACACGGGCGAGCTGCCGCAATCCTGCGTCGCGCAATACGAAGCGTTCAGCCGCATTGCCAGTCTGGCGGGCCCGATCTCCACGCTCATGGTGCTCTTCCCGACCATCGCCGGACTCCTGATCGGGGCTCCGATCATGGCCCGGGAGATCGAGCGAGGGACGACGTCACTCGCCTGGTCGCTGTCCCCGTCGCGCGTCCGCTGGTTCCTCCATCGTGTCGTCCCGATGATCCTGCTTCTCGTGGCCGTGAGCTTCAGCGTCGGCGTGGCGGCCGATCACCTGGCCGGCGCGTTCAATCAACAGGCCGACTTGTCGAAATCGTTCACCGGCTTTCGATTCCGCGGCGCCCTGATGGCGACGCAGGCGTTCCTGCTCGCGTCGAGCGCGATCGCCGTCGGGGCGCTCTTCGGACGGGCCGTGCCGACGTTCCTCCTGGCACTGATCCTCGGGATCCTGTCGATCGTGGCCGTCGGTGAGGTCCACAAGCAGGCGATGGTCGGCGAGGGGCTGATCCGGTCGGGCGACGACAACGCGGCGTACTCGAGCGACAACCTGCAGCTCGGCAATTGGATCCAGCTGCCGGACGGGCGGTTGCTGACCTTCGAGGAGCTGGCCAGGGAAGATCCGACGGTCTTCGAGTTCGGCACGAGCTACCCGAACGTCGTCTTGATCATCCCCGGCGAGCGCTACCGAATGGTGGAAGCTCGCGAGGCCGTGGCCCACGTTGCGATCGGTCTCGTCTTCCTCGTCGGAGGCGCGATCGTCGTCACCCGGCGGCGCCCCACCTGATCTCCGTCAGCGCTATGCGCTGTTCGGCAACGGCGAGGCTCGATTGCGACCATTCCCGATTGCGATCGTGATGCCGGCGATGAGGACGAAAGCGACGATGACGGCGACCACCGTCAGGGCGACCTGACCGTAGCCTCCATTGGCAGGGTTGAGGAACGGATACGGATACCAACCGTCCTTCGCCCCGCGAACGAGCGTGACCGCCGTCCAGATGAGCGGATACACGAGCCACAGCACGGCATCGCGGTAGGTCAGCCGCGTCGTCGGCGGATCGACGATCCAGTCGAGCACCACGATGATCGGGAAGAGCTTGTGGAGGACGAAATCGACCCAGACGAGCTGGAGCTGCACGTCCACGCCCGAGAGCAGGAACATCACCACGAAGAACGTGACGGTCAGGTAGATGGCAGCGGCGCCGCGCAGCAGTTCGAGCCCGCGTGTCCGTGGGCGGCGACCGTTGGCGAGGAGCCAGGCGAATGCCGCAACGCCGATGAGATTGCTCTGGATCGTGAAGAACGCGAAGAACCGTGTGGCGTCGAAGACGTTCGAGTTCACCAACGTGACCGCCTGGGCCACGATCGCGGCCACGACCAGGACCACCGACCCGGCTCGCACGACGGTGAGGACTCGATCCCGCTCCATTCCCGGACTCGTACCCCGGCGACGCAGCGGGGCGATCGCGCCGAGCGGACGACGCGACCCCGCCATAATCGGGCCGATGACAGATCTGGCGCGGGCATCGAGTGCCGGGATCGGTGCGCGGCTCAGGCGATTCCGCCTCTCGGACCTGGAGACGCCGCCGCTGGTCGGCCTCGTCGTCGCGATCGCGCTGTGGGCGCTCATGGTCGCGTTCGCCGAGCCTTGGGGCCGGCTGTGGGGAACCGGCCAGGATGCTCGCTGCTACTACCAGGCGACCCTCGCTGATCCGTACCTCCACTCGTCGTGGAACGATCCGATCGCCTACGTCTACTCGCCGGCCTTCCTCCAGCTTGTCTCGCCGCTCACGGCGCTGCCCTGGCAGGCGTTCATGGCCGTCTGGACGGCCGTGCTCATCGGGGCGGCCCGGTTCCTCACCGGGCCGCGGCTGCTCGCGGCCGGGCTGCTCTTCCCGTTCACCGCGATGGAGATCGCCGGCGGCAATGTCTCACTGCTCCTGGCGGCCGCGATCGTCCTCGGATTCCGCTGGCCCGCCGCCTGGGCGATCGTGCTCCTGACGAAGATCACGCCGGGTATCGGCCTGCTCTGGTTCGTCGTCCGCGGTGAGTGGCGATCCCTCGCGATCGCCCTGGGTGCCACCGCCGCGATCGTCGCGGTCTCGTACTTCACGATTCCTGATGCGTGGCCGCGCTGGTTCGAGGTGATCATCAGCAACGTGGGCAAGGGCGGAACCTGGGCGTCGGTGCCGATTCCGCTCTGGATCCGACTGCCGGCAGCCGTCGTCCTCGTCGTCTGGGGCGCCCGAACCGACCGCCGCTGGACGGTCCCGGTCGCTTCGATGCTCGCCCTCCCGGCGCTCTGGTATGGCGGGATCTCGATGCTGCTCGGGGTCATCCCGCTGGTGGCGATGCATGGCGGCGGCGTCCGAGAACCGGCAGGGAGACGCCGGACGTAGACTCGGCGAGGAGGTTCGAAGATGATCGGTCGCTTCATGACCCGTGTCGTCGATGCCCAGGCCAGGTGGGCCCGACCCCTCGGCGACTTCAACCATCGCTGGCTGTCGGCGCTGTTCCGGCCGATCCGACCCATCAAGGACTTCCTCAACGGCACGTGGCTCGGCCACCCCGTTCACTCCGCGGTGACAGATGTCCCGATCGGCGCCCTGACCATTGCGCTCGTGCTCGACATCGTGGGGCAGCCGGTGGCGGCGGACGTGGCGCTCCTCGTCGCCGTCCTGTCGATCCTCGCCGCCGCAGTCACCGGTCTCGCGGACTACACGGACACGGACGGCACCGCGCGGATGCGTGCAACGGTCCACTCCGTGCTGATGACGACGGCCCTTGTCGTGTTCGCGATCTCGCTGCTAATCCGGGCGGGCAACCCGATCGATCGGACCGTCCCATTCGTCCTCCTCGTTGTCGGCTACCTCATCATTTCGCTCGGGGCCGCAGTCGGTGGCGACCTCGTCTACCTCATCGGGACGCATGTCAACCGCCACGCGTGGCGCGGGGCCGGGGCCAAGTGGGTCGCCCTCGACCTCGGCGATCTGCCTGACATCCCGGAAGGCGGGCCGACCAAGGCAAAGGCGGGCGCGAACACGCTCATCCTGGTCCGGACCGGCGACACCATCCTCGCGCTGCACGAGACGTGCGCCCATGCCGGCGGCCCCCTGGCCGAGGGCACGCTCGTCGACGACTGCATCCAATGCCCGTGGCACGGCTCCCGCTTCCGCCTCGCGGACGGCCACGTCGCCCGCGGCCCGGCAATGTACGACCAGCCGGCATACGAGGTGCGCAGCGCCGAATCCGGCAGTGGTTGGGAGGTACGCCGCGCCGCTCGTTGACGTACGATGGTCATCCGGGCGTGAACCAGGGCACCAGTGTGCGCGCACCGGTTGGGGGGACCACCATGAGCCATCTGTCGACCACGTTGCACGTGGACGCCTCGCCCGAGATCGTCTTCGACCTGGTCGCGGACCCGGCACGCGCTCCTGAATGGCAGACGCTCCTCGCGGCGATGGGTGAGATCTCCGGACGGCCGGGCGGCGTCGGGTCGAGCTACACGGGCTACTACGGGGTGGCCGGACGCAGGCTCGAGGGCCGCTTCGTCATCACTGCCGCAGAGCGCCCGAAGATCCACCAGGCCGCCGGAACGACACGCGGCGGGTGGACGCGGTGGACGACGTTCATCGAGCCGGCCGACGACGGATCGGACGTCCGGGTCTCGCTCGAGTACGAGCTGCCGGGCGAGCCACTCGGAAGCCTGTTCGGGATGCTGACCGGCAGCCGGCTCCAGCAGGCGTTCAATCAGACCTACGCAAATCTCAAGCGTGTCGCCGAGGTGGACGCCTCGCGCCTCGCGGCCGTGGGCCAGCCCGCATCAACCGGGGGTCGAGCACGCAACGGAGCCGCGTGACGACGATCGCCCTCGACAATCCGGTTCTCGTCGTCCTGGTCGGCCCGGCCGGTGCCGGCAAGTCGACGTTCGCGGCCCGCCACTTCGACCCCTCGGAGATCCTGTCCTCCGACGCGTTTCGTGCCCAGCTCAGCGGGGACGAGGCGACCCAGAGCGTGACGCGAACCGCGTTCTCGATCCTCCACCGGGAGGTCGTACGACGCCTCGCGGCCGGGAGGGTCGTGGTGGTCGACGCCACGAATGTCGAGCGTCACGCGCGCCTGGCGCTCGTGGCCCGCGCCAGATCGGCCGGCGTCCCGGCGGTCGCGATCGTCCTCGATCTCCCTCCGGAGGTCGTGCACGCCCGTAACGCCGGACGGAGCGCGCGGGTCGTCGACCCGGCGATCGTCGACCGACACATCAAACGCCTGGCGAGCGCCCTCGGCGCGGACGAATTCGGCGTCGAGGGGTTCGGGGCCGTTCACATCCTCCGCTCGGTCGCGGAGGTCGACGCTGTCGTGTTCGAGCGCCGACCGTCGATCTAAAGGAAACCGCCACGGCTAAAGGCGCGTGCGCGTCCCTCCGGCCAGACAGGTACGGCCTAAAGGGTCTGCGACGCGACGGCGGGCAGGAAATGAAGGGTCCCGGGCGGCGAGGACTGGGCGATCGGGCGATGGCAGGCGGGTCGAGCGGGGCGAGGATGGGCCCATCGAACAGCCAACCACCACCGGTCGAAAGGAACGAGCCATGGACATCGACAGCCGCCGATTGCAGGTCGACTTCTACCAGCAGCAGCTCCGCGACGAGGCGGCCGCCAACCGGATCGCCCGGGGACGCCAGGACCGTATCGGCGCGCCGTATCCGACCGCGCGGATCCCGCGAACGCTCGGTGCGCTGCGCCGGCTCGTCGGTGCGGCAGCCGCATAACGCTTCTCCGACCAGCGCAATGAGGCCCATTTGACGCGGACGAGGCAGACAATGACGACGGCGAACATCGACTCCGGGGGACCGAACGGGCCGGCACCAGCCGGCCCGTTCGTGATGCCGGCGCTCGACCCGCTGCCTATGATCGGCCGCATGGCGACCCGCGTTTCGAGTCCCATCATCATCGGCCGCGACGCGGAGCTCCGCGCCCTTCATTCGGCGTGGGAGGCCGCGGCAGCGGGCCAGCCGTCGACGGTCCTGGTTGGCGGCGAGGCCGGCATCGGGAAGAGCCGCCTGGTAGCGGAGCTGGGGCGGGTTGTCCACGACGGTGGCGGCCTGGTCCTCGAGGGAGCCTCGGTCAGCCTGGGCGACGACGAAGGCCTCCCGCTCGCACCGATCGCCGACGCCCTCCGATCGCTGGTCCGGCAGCTGCCGTCCGAGGCTCTCGAGGACGTCGTCGGTTCCGGCGGGCCTGCCCTCGGCCGCCTCGTTCCCGAGCTCGGAGGCACGCTGGAAGCCAGCGACGCAGCGACGCGCCCCGATTGGGTGCAGGCCCGGATGCTGGAGGCCGTCCTCGGCGTCCTCCAGAGGCTCGGGGAGCGGCAACCGATCCTCCTGCTCGTGGAGGACCTCCACTGGGCCGACCGCTCGACGCGCGATGTGCTCGCGTATATCGCGCGTACGACCCGCACCGAGCGTCTGCTGGTCGTCGGGACCTACCGGACCGACGAGATCCATCGCCGCCACCCCATCCGTCCGTGGCTCGCCGAGATGGAGCGCACGCCACGAGTCGCGAGGCTCACGCTCGAGCGCCTCGGCGGCCCTGCGCTGGCCGATCTCGTGGATGCGATTCGGGCACTGCCGCCCGACGCGTCCCTGCTGCGGGCGATCGCCGACCGCTCCGAAGGGAACCCCTTCTATGTCGAGGAACTCCTGGCAGCCGGCGCGATCGAGGCCCAGGACGGGCTGCCGTCCGACCTCCGGGAGGTGCTCCTCAGCAGGGTTGGGGCCCTGCCGGACGACGTCGCGACACTCCTCGGGGTCGCCTCGATTGCCGGGCGCTCGGTCGAGCACGACCTGCTGCGCGAGGTCGCGGCGATCGACGACGAAGAACTCGAAGCAGGGATGCGGGAGGCAGTGGCGGCCGGCATCGTCGTCGCAACGGCAGACGGTCCGACCGCCTTCTACGCCTTCCGTCACGCACTGCTCCAGGAGGCGGTCTACGACGACCTCCTGCCGACCGAGCGGCGACGCTACCACGCAACGTTTGCGGCGGCCCTCCGCGACCGACCTGTCCCCGAGGGCGCCGCCGGGGCCGGCCACCTCGCCGCCCTCGCCTATCACGCGTCGGCCTGCCACGATCTGGCCGGCGCCCTCGATGCATGGGTGGCCGCCGGGCGGGCGAGCGTCGAGGCCTACGCGTTCGCCGCGGGCGGGCGGAGCTTCGAGCGGGCGCTCGATCTCTGGGATGCCGTTCCTGCCGACGATCGGCCGACCGGCGTCGACCAGATCCAGCTCTTCTACGAGCTGTCGTTCGCGCGGATGCTCGGCGGCGAGATTGGCGGCGCGGTCGATGCTGCCCGGCGGGCTGTCGAGCTGTCCGACCCGTCAGCGGATCCTGTCGGGGCGGCGATCCTCCTCGAGCGCCTCGGCCGGACTTCCTGGGTCCACGGCGAGTTCGACGACGGGCTGCGGCACCAGGCCCAGGCGGCCGCGCTGCTCGAGGGCCAGCTTCCCTCGGCGGCCGTCGCCCGGGTCCTGAGCGGCTACGGCGGCGCGCTCATGCTCCGCGGCCACTACCACCGTTCCGTCGAGGTCTCGACCGAGGCGATCGACGTCGCCCGGGCGGTGGGCGCGGAGCAGGCGGAGCTCTACGCGCTGAACACGCTTGGCGTCTGCCTCGCCCAGCTCGGCGACTGCGATCAGAGCGTGGAACTGATGCGCGACGCGTTCGAGCGGACGAAGGGACTCAATGACCTCCACGACCTCGGTCGCTCGTATGGAAACTTCGCGAGCGTCCTCCAGATCTGCCGCCGCGACGAGGAATCCGCCGAGGTCGCGAGGGAGGGCTCCGAGTGGGCCCGCCGCAACGGCGTCTGGCGGACCTATGGCGCGTTCCACGATGGCAACCGTGCCTCGGTCCTCATCGACATCGGCCGCTGGGCAGAGGCTCGCGACCTGATGGCCCGCACCAGAGAGGACGGCCCGCAGGGCGTCGCCATCCTCAACTATGCCGTCCAGGCCGGGCCGCTGGCGGTCCGAATGGGTGACTTCGACCTGGCCCGGTCGTTGCTCATCGACGTCGCCGAGCGGTCGACGTCGTTCCGGGACGCCCAGTTCACCTCGCCGTTGTTCGTCGGACTCGTCGAGCTTGCGCTGCTCGAGGGTCGCCTGGACGACGCGTGGTCCGCGGCGACAGACGGCATGGCCCGGCTCGCCGAGACCGAAGACGCGACGTTCCGGTCGCGGCTTCATGCCGTTGCCGCGCGGGCAGCGGCGGATCGTGCGCTCGTCGCGGCGGCGGCCCATCGAGACGCAGAGCGTGACGCCGCAATCGCCGACGCCCGGCGGATCGCCGACGAAGCCGGCAGGGCCGTCGCGACGCTCGAGCCGGCGAGCCCTGCCGCCGCCGAAGCGATCGGCTACGTCGCGCTGGTGCAGGCCGAGGTCGGTCGCGCCGAGGGCGCCGACGGTGGTGACGCATGGACACGGGCGGCGGACCACTGGGCCGGGATCAATCGGCCCTGGTACGCGGCCTATGCCCGGTTCCGGGCGGGCGAGGCCCTGCTCGCCGCCGGCGCCGCTCGAGGTGACGCAGCGGCCCGGCTGGGCGACGCCCGGGCGACCGCCGTGTCCCTCGGGGCGGCGCCGCTCCGCGACGCGATCGACGGGGTCGCTCGGCGGGCACGCCTGACGCTCCCATCCGAAGAGGCGGCGGACGGGGCGGCGGATCACGCGGCACCAGGCGTGGCGGCTCCGCCCTCGCCGGAGACCGCCCCGGCCGACCCGTTCGGGCTGACGGTCCGTGAGCGGGAGGTCCTCGCGCTCGTCGCGACCGGCCAGACGAATCGCCGGATCGCCGAGTCCCTGTTCATCAGCGAGAGCACGGCCGGTGTCCACGTCTCGAATATCCTGGGGAAGCTGGGGGTCACCAGCCGGACGGAAGCTGCCGCCGTCGCCGTCCGCCTCGGCCTCGCGGACTAGCGGCGAGTCAGGCGCCGGCCGAGCCTGCACTGATGAGGGCGATCGCCGCAACGGCGGCCACGATCCCCACGGCGTGGCTGCGATTCACTCGCTCGCCGAGCAGGATGATCGCGAGCAGGATCGTCGTCACCGGATAGAGCGACGACAGGATAGCCGCGACGTCGAGCCGGCCGGCCTGGGTCGCCAGGACGTAGAACGCGTTGCCGGCCATGTCGAACAGGCCGACGGCGATGGCGACCGGCAGGATGGCCCGCGGCAAGCGCCAGGTCCGTCCACCGACGACGATGGCAGCGACGATCACGATCGCAGCCGCCACCTTGACGACGACGAGAGGCGCAAAGACCTGGCCGTCCGGCAACTCGCCGGCGAGGATATTGAACAGGCCGATGCCCGTCCCGGCGACGATCGCGAGCTCGATACCCGATCGCGACCCGGCCGGTCCGGGGGCTCGGGAGACGAGGACCACGGCGCAGAGCGCGAAAGCGATCCCGACGAGTACGACGGTCGCCGGAGGACCGTCCCTGATGATTCCCGCGGCGACCGGCAGCACCGCCGCGATCAAGCCGGTGACAGGAGCGACGACGCCCATCCGGCCCACCGCCAGCCCGTGGTACAGGCTGAGGATCCCGACCGAGACCGTGACGCCGGCCGCGACGGAGATTGCCGCAACGGTCGGCGTCGGGACCGGCTCGTTGGCGACTGATGCGAGCAGGACATATGCCAGGAGGCCAACGACCTGGACGACGAGCGATATGCCGAAGACGGACGCGCGGCGGCTCGCCCAGCCACCACCGAAGTCGCCTGCTCCCCAGGCGATCGCGGACGCGAGCCCGAAAACGACGACTGCCGATCCAGGCCCGAACGGCTCAGCCGTGAGCGACGCCTGTTGTGCCGCCGGCGACGTCGGCGAGGTCGTCGACCTCGGTCGGACCGGCGAGAGGGACGACCGCGTCCGCCGCTGCGTCGTAGCGATCCGACGTCGTCAGGTAGATGACCTGGAAATCGTTGGCGACCTCTCGGAGGAGCTCGAGAGCGCGCGTCGCACGGGCATCGTCAAGGGTCACGAACGGGTCGTCGAGGATGAGCGGCGGACGGCGGTCGCCGGTGACGAGCCGCACGAGCCCGATCCGGGCAACGAGGTAGACGAGATCGAGCGTGCCCTGGCTGAGCGAGGTCACGTCGACCCAGTCGCCGCGCTCGGGAGCATAGAGGCGGATATCGAGGGTCTTGTCGTCGACGGCCACGCGTCGATAGCGTCCATCGGTGACGCGCTTGATGTCGGCGACCATCTTGCCCTCGAGGTAACGCGTCGCAGACTTCATCGTTGCCTGCTCCGCGTGCTCGATCTCGCGGAGCGTCCGCTCGTAGACCCGGGACCGGCGCTGAAGGGCGGTGAGCTGCTCCTGCCAGTCGGCCAGCCGCTCAGCGTGGGCGGCGACGGCTTCGGCATCGATCTTGTTGGCATCGACCCGGGCGCGGGCGTTCGCCTCGTCGTCGCGGGCACGTTCGAGCGACGCCTCCAGATCGCGGACCTCGACTTCCAGTCTCTCTCGCGCCCGGGGCTCATGCGCGATCGGCCCGAGCGCCTCGAGGGCATGGGTCTTCTGCTCGATCTCGAGCGCGGCCGCGTCGCGCAGGCCCGGCAGCGTCTCTACCGGTGCCTTGCCGACCAGTCCCTCGAGCTGCGCGCTGAGCCGCTCGATCCGGAACACGTGCTCCTGCTCGGCGGCCAGCAACGCTTCCGCTGCGGGAAAGTCGTCGAGACCGAAGGTCGCGAGCTGCTGCGCGGTGTCCGCCTCCGCCTGCCTGAGCTCCGCCTCCATCTCGGAGCGGCCGCGCAGGCGGCGATCGATCTCGACGTCGCGCAGCTGGGTCTGGGTCCGGTCGTTGCGACGCATCCAGTACGCGACGATGGCGAGAATCAACCCGACTCCGGCGATCACACCGCCGATCAGCTCCGGGATGCGGCCGATGTCGAGAACTCCCGTGACGCGGGCGACGAAGGTCCCCACCGCCAGCACGACGCCGACCAGCACGAGGGCAATGGCGATCCGCGACAAGGGTCGCCAGCTGGGTTCTGGGGGAACCTCGAACTGGATGGTGACCTCACCCGACAGGGCGGCCGTCAGCTCGCGAATCGTTGCATCGAGCTTGCGCAGACGGCGGACGACCTGGTCGAGGACGGCCAGCGGATTCGCCGACGGGTGACTGGTATGGAGCTCGGTCAGCTCCTCCGATGTCCTGACCGCGTGGCGGAATCGCTCGAACCGCTCCGTCGCGGCAACGCGCTCGGAGGTGAGACGCTCCGCCTGGCGGGCCTTCTCGAGCAGCGAGCGTCGCTCGATGAGGTCAGTGTCGGCTGCGGCTCGGCGTTCCCGGGCCCCTGACAGCGTGTCGCGATCGCGCTCCAGCTCGCCGAGGGCCAGCTCGCCCTGCTCGACGGCGGCCAGTTCCAGCTCGACGGCATCCTCGGCGATCTTGAGTCGGCCGGGGTTCTTGGCGCCCTTCGTGCTCAGCTCGAACATCGCCCGTTCGAGTGTCCGTTTCGCTCGGGACGTCCCGCGGTCGGCGCCACTGATCGACGCCTGGAGGCGGTCGCGGAGCGCCGCCTCATCCCGGTCGAGGTCGGCAAGCTCGTGATGACGGATTGAGGCCGTCGAGCGGAAGAAGGCCTCGGTCGGGATGCCGGTCAGCTCCGCGAGGGCCTGATCGGCGAGGGTCGGGTCGGTGATCGTCTCGCCATCGAGATCGAGGCGTACGGTCCCCTTCGCACCGCGGAACGCCTTCTCGATCGAGCCGCGACGGACGCCTCCGTCGTCGTCATCGACCTCGAAGTCGATCGCGATGACCGGGCGCGCCTCCTCCGCGGCGTCCCACGACCGGAGTCCGTCCATCTCGGCGGCGTTCGAGGTCGCCTTCTTCGTCAGAATCAGCTCGAGGGCACGCTGGATCGTCGTCTTGCCGGCCTCGTTCGGCCCGTGGATGATCGTCAGGCCGGGCGCGAGCGACACCTCGAACTCGCGGTACCGACGGAAGTCGCGAACGTTGAGTCGAGTGATCCTCATGCGCCCCACCGCCCGGTCGCGACGGTCACAGCGTCACCTCATGGCCGGCGAGCAGCAACCTGCCGAGCCTGAGGACGTCACGGAGCTCGGCTGCTTCGCCGGCCGAGGCGCCAGTTGTATCCGCCTCCAGCTCGGCGATCCGGGCCTGGACGTCGCGGATGAAGGCGCCTGCGATCGTGTCCGGCGACGGCAGCGTGCCCGCCGAGAGTGCCGGCGTCGCGGCGTCGCGAACACGGATGCGGAAGAAGGAAGCTCGTAATTGTTCCTCGACTTCCGCCGTGTCGATGTCGAGCTCGTCGGGGCGCACGCCGGTGAGGCGAACCTCGAGAACCAGGTCCGGATCGGCCTTGGCGGCCAGCGTGCCGACAAGATCGGGCTGGCTCGCGATCCTCGCCGCATCCAGCTCGAGCTTCTCGAACCGTGTCAGACCTACCCGGCGCTCCTCGACATTGACAACTCGCTTTCCATCCTTTTCCTCGAGCGTGACGATGAGGACGTTGCCCGCCCCGTCCTGGTTCACCGCGACCGGCTCAGGGGCACCCGAATAGGCGTACAGCGTCCCGCCGGCCTTGCCTCGTTGAGGGGAATGCCAGTGCCCCAGGGCGAGGTAGTCGAGGCCCGTCGCCGCGATCTCCTCCTTGGTGACGACCACATCATCGCGGTCGGTCTTCTCCGGAATCGCGAGCGAGCCATGGACCATGCCGACATGCCACGTCGCCGTCGCATCCGGGTGGCTGACGCGGAGGTCACGCAGCGGACTGTGCGGAGCCCGTTTTGCCCCGAACACGGTTGCGTGGACGACGACGTCGCAGGCGGCGAGGTGGATTGAGCTGCGGTCCGGCGTGAGCACGGTGACCATGTCGTCGTCCGGGCCGCTGCCTGCCATCGCCGCCAGGTCGTACGCCCGATAGATCGACGAGCGGTCGTAACAGTCGTGGGTACCCGGGATGATGACGGTCCGGATCTTCGCGTCGGTGAGCCGCTTCAGCTCGGCGGCGACGCGCTCGACGGAGCGTTTCGGCTGGGTATTGGAATCGAACAGGTCGCCGGCGATGAGGACGGCATCGACATGCTCCTCGATCGCGAGGGTGACGGCAGCGCGAAACGCGGCGAACTGACGCTCGCGCTGGGTGGCGGCCGCATCTCCAAGATCGGCGTGCCGCGCGCCCAGGTGGACGTCCGCGGTGTGTAGCAATCGGAGCATCCGGTTGCGGCTGGCCTCCCTTTCCCGTCACGGCCCGGAGCGGCGAGTCGAGGTGGCGTCCCAGTCCGCCGGTACCCCCCGGGCGACGGATTGGCGCGAGCGAGGCGCCCCCTGGCCCTCGCTCGCCACCGCGAAGTCTCGGTCCCCATTGTGACAGGTCGGATGACACGGTCGCCACGCGCAAGGCCGGATTTGTTGACCCGTTGTATTCTCGACCGAAGAACACACCGGTGCGCCCCGAAACAGGGACTCCACATCGGCACCTGGATAGCGCGGCGCCGGCCTTTCCCGACGCTCCTCGCAACCTCCTGTCCGCCGATGTCCACGCCCGAGGCGGACCGGCGACAGCGCAGAGGAGAGGAAAGACTGGTGACCTACGCTGATCGGACGTTGACCTGTGTCGACTGCGGGGTGGAGTTCATTCACTCGGCGGCAGACCAGGAGTACTACGCGCAGAAGGGGTTCTCGTCCGACCCCAAGCGATGCGCGAGCTGCCGTGCAAGCCGTCGCGCCAGCCGCGACTCGGGCAACGACGTCCGCGACATCGGTGGTCCGCGCGGCTACGAGCGTGGCGACGACCGGATCGCCCGCGAATACTTCGCGGTGATCTGCTCGTCATGCGGCAACCAGGCCCAGGTCCCGTTCAAGCCTCGCATGGACCGCCCGGTCTATTGCTCGGATTGCTTCCGCGAGGTCAAGCCAGACTGACCGCCTTCGCGGCCGCTCCGAGACGCCCCGGCCCCAGTCACCGGGGCGTTTCGCGTGTCCCGGCGGCCTCCTGGAGGCGGAACACGTCCCCGGCCCGGAACCGCTCGCGCCGGCGGCCCCGCCAGACCGTGACCCTGGCCCGGCCGTGGACCTGCCATGACCCGTCCCGGCCGACGATCGCGGTTTCCTCGTCGATGCCGAGGATGACCGAGCCGCGGCGCGCCTGGAGCGCGATCAATGCGCAGAGCGGTTCCGGCCACGCGTCGTAGTGCGGGATCACCGAGGCTCCGGCAACGAACCCAAGCCCGTCGCGCCAGCGAACCGGCCAGACGAGCCGCCGGCGCCGAAAGTCGAACTGCCGCGCCGCGAGCGCCATCGCCCCGGCAGAGCAGCCGACGATCACCGCGCCACGCTCGTAGGCCTCGGCGAGAGCCTGTCCGACCGCCGAGCCGTCGAGGGTCGCCGAGAGATGACCGGGCTTGCCACCCGAGAGGTAGATGAGATCTGCCTCGCCGATCGCCTGGACGTGGGCCCAATCGTCCGCGTCGGCGCGATCGCGAACCGGCACGGGTTCGACCTCGGCGCCGAGTTCCGAGAAGTGGGCGACGCCCATCGATGCCCAGCGGGCAAATGCGGCTTCCCCGTCGGGCCATGACGCCGTCGGGAGGATCGCGACGCGGGGCCTGGCGCGGCCGGTCGCGACGAGCAGGCCCACGTCGAACTCGGACATCGCGGGCAGGAACTCGCCCGATCCGACCAGGGCGACCGCTCCGGGCATGCGGGTGAGCATAGCGGCGCCTGTCCGAAACTGCCGAACGGGACCTGAACGTGGAAGGGCGACCCGCCAAAACTCGTTCCCGCGGCTGGATTCGACGTGTATCCTCGTCACTGTCGCCCGACCAGGAAGTACCCGGCAGGTGGCACCAGACGGGATGCCCGCGCCGAGCGGACGCGGGGTTGAAAGGGAGGCAGACGGAAATGACCGGACCCGGTCCAAGCGATCCTGCCGGGCAGGAACCCGCGCCCGGAACGCCCGACCCAGCGCAACCCGCCGGCGGAAGCTGGGAGCAGGCCCCGACACCCGGCGCCGCTCCCTCGATCGCCCAGCAGGCGCAGCAATGGAAGCCGGCCGAGGTGGCCGCCGGACCAACGGCGGGGATCGCCTACGCTGACCTCTCGACCCGGATCATCGCCCTGATCATCGACGGGGTCATCCTGGCAATCGTCGGAATTCTCGTGAACAGCATCCTGCTGGCAATCCTGTTCACCTCGCTGTTCACGAACACCGGCCTGTGGTTCATCGGGGCGGTGATCGTCCTCGTGATCAACGTCATCCTCGGCGCGATCTACTTCGTCTACACGTGGACGACGATGAAGGCATCGCCAGGCCAGCGGGTGCTCGGCCTGATGACAGTCAACGAGGCCGACGGCAACGCCCTCGCCACGAACCAGGCGATCGGCCGGTACCTCGTGATGTTCGCGCCCGGCTATGTCGCTTCGCTCGCATCGAACGTCGTTGGGGGCGCACTCGGTCTGCTCCTGTCGTTGGCCGGCCTCGGCTGGTCGATCTACCTCCTCTATACGACCGCGAACGACCCAAAGCGGCAGGGCTTCCACGACAAGTACGCCAAGTCGGTGGTCGTCAAGCCGATCGCCCCCGCCTGATCCCAACTCGGTCCACGACGCTCCCGGCGCCCAGTGCCGGGAGCGTTTCGATTCCCGGAGGTCCGCGTGACGGAACCGCGCGACTGGGACGCGGCGACATACGACCGCGTCGCCGATCCGATGACCCGCTGGGGCACGGATGTTCTCGATCGCCTGCCGCTCCGCGGCGACGAGCGCGTGCTCGACGCGGGTTGTGGCAGCGGCCGGGTCACGGAGGTCCTCGCCGAGCGCCTGCCGCGCGGCGCGGTCGTCGCCCTCGACGGCTCGCCGGCAATGGTCGAACAGGCACGGGCGCGGCTCGCCCGCTTCGGCGAACGGGTCACCTTTGTGGTCGCGGATCTTGGCCGGCCGCTGCCGATCGTCGATCAGGTCGACGCGATTCTCTCGACGGCGACCTTCCATTGGGTCCCCGACCACGACGCCCTCTTCATGAACCTAGCCGCGGTCGTTCGACCGAATGGACGCCTCGTCGCCCAGTGCGGCGGCGCCGGCAACATCGCGAATGTCCAGCGCGTCCTCGCCGGAATCGGTGACGGCTGGCTCGGCGACGTCCACTTCGAAACGCCGGAAGCGACCACCCGCCGGCTCGAAACGGCCGGCTTCGTCGACATCAGGTGCTGGCTGACGGACGAGCCGACGTCATTCGAGCCAGGTCCGCCGTTCGAGGCCTACCTTCGGACTGTCGTCCTCGGATCACACCTCGCGCGGCTGCCGGCGTCCGCGCGAGACTCGTTCGTACGGGAGGTCGCCGCGCGGCTGCCGGAGGCCAGGATCGACTACGTCCGGCTCAACATCCTGGCCCGCCGCGATGGCTGACGCACCCTTCGCGGACTCTGCCAATTACTCATCTCGGTGAGAATCGGACAGCGCGACGACTGCCGAATTCTCACCAGCCGCTGACCTGGCAGTCAGATCGGCCCTCGGCCACCCGGCCTCAAGCGTGGACGTCCGACGGAGCGCCCTCATGGCGCCGTCCAATTCTCACTGACTGACCGAATGGCATAGAGCCGACCATCCCACCCGCGGGCTCAGCCCTTCGTCCGGAACGGCTCGCCGTGGCCCGGAATCACGACGTCGGCGATCGCCAGGACCCGTTCCCGATGGAATTCCAGTAGCGCCTGGTCCGAGGCATACGGGTCGATTGCCGGCGTTCTGTCCGTCCTCCACCAGAGGTGCGTCATCACGTACACGCCGTCATCGGCGTCCACGACGAGCGAGGCGTCCTCCTCGGAATGGCCCGGCGTCAGCCAGAGCTGGGTATGCGGCGTCATCGCCCAGCCATCGCCGCCGTGATCGAGCCAGAGATCGTCCCGGTAGCGCGCCCAGAAGTCGACGACCTCGGCGTTCGGGAACAGCGCGACGTTGATCGTGTGGTCCGGATGGTGGTGACTCAGGAAGACATGGGTCACGGCCTCCGCACCGACGCCCAGCGCGGCGAGCGGGTCCAGGATGTGGCCGCGCGAGGCGACGAGGCCCGGGTCGACGACGATCAGGGCGTCGCCGTCACGGACGAGCGAGACGCTGCTCCCGACCCGCGACCCGTTCTCGCGAATGTATCCCGAGTGCAAGAGGTGGACGGTCGCCATCGCTGGAGTCTATGCGCCGGCTGTTCCGCGCGATGAGCCGTTCCGCGCGTGCAAGACGCTTGTGCAATCGTGATGGGCATGCAGGATCGATCGGCCGACATCGTGTTCACGGGCGGCCACGTGCACACCGTCGACGCCGGCCGCCCCGCGGCGGAGGCGGTGGCGATCCACGGTGACCGGATCTCCGCCGTGGGCAGCGCAGCCGAGATCGCGACGGCCATCGGGCCGACCACCCGTGTCATCGACCTGGGCGGGCGGATGCTCCTCCCGGGCTTCCAGGATGCCCACGTCCATCCGCTGTCCTCCGGAATCGAACAGATGGAGTGCGACCTGCGAGCGGCCGATGGACGATCGGCCGTGCTCGCGACGATCCGCGCCTACGCCGACGCCCATCCCGACGAGGAGTGGATCGTCGGCGGCGGCTGGTCGATGGGCGACTTTCCGGGCGGCACCCCGAGGCGCGAAGACCTCGACGCGATCCTCCCTGCGCGGCCCGCCTACTTTCCGAACCGCGATGGCCACTCGTCGTGGGTGAACGGCCGTGCCCTCGAGCTCGCGGGCATCACTCGTGATACACCCGACCCCGCGGGCGGTCGCATCGAGCGGGACCCGGACGGCTCGCCGACGGGAACCCTCCACGAGACGGCCGCAGAGCTCGTCGAGGACCTGCTGCCGGATCCCGGACCCGACCAGTGGCTGGCGGCGTTCCGGATCGCGCAGGCCCACCTCCAATCGCTCGGGATCACGGCCTGGCAGGACGCCAGCGTCACCCCCGGTGAGCATGCGGTCTATCGGCGTGCCTTCGAGGCCGGGCTGCTCACCGCGCGCGTCGAGGCCGCACTCTGGTGGGATCGAACCCGAGGCGTCGAGCAGGTCGACGAGCTCGTTGAGCGGTCGGCGACGGGATCCTTCGGCCGGCTCCGCGCGAACAGCGTCAAGATCATGCTCGACGGCGTCCTGGAGACGTTCACCGGCGCGATGATCGATCCGTACCTCGACCTCGACGGCCGGCCGACGGCGAACCGGGGGATCAGTTTCATCGAGCCGGAGCCGCTCCGAGACTACGTGACCCGCCTCGATGCCGCGGGCCTGCAGGTCCACTTCCACGCGATCGGTGATCGCGCGGTCCGGGACGCCCTCGACGCGATCGAGACGGCCCGCCGGGCGAACGGCCCGACAGATACCCGGCCGCACATCTCGCACATCCAGGTCGTCCATCCCGACGACGTGCCACGGTTCGGGCCGCTCGGTGCCGTGGCCAACGCCCAGCCGCTGTGGGCGTGCCGGGAGATCCAGATGGACATGCTGACGATCCCGTTCCTCGGCGAGGAACGAACGGGCTGGCAGTACCCGTTCGCATCATTGCTTCGATCGGGCGCCCGCCTCGCGATGGGATCGGACTGGAACGTCTCGTCGGCGAACCCGCTCCTCGAGATGGAGGTCGCCGTGGATCGCGTCCACCCGGAGTCGCGCGGGAGGACAACGCCGTTCCTGCCGGCGGAGCGACTGACGCTCGAGGAGGCGCTCCGGGCGTTCACGCTCGGCTCCGCCTACGTCAACCACCTCGATGCCGAGACCGGCTCGATCGAGGCCGGACGGCTGGCCGACCTTGTCGTCATCGACCGTGACCTCTTCGCTGCGGACGCTGGCCCGATCGGCGAAGCGCGCGTCGTGGCGACGTTCGTCGGCGGCGAGGCGGTCTTCGAGGATCCGTCCCTCGACGGCTGAGGCTCTTCGCGCGCATTCGTCGAATGACGTAGGCGAACTGATGTCGCTCGACAGTGGGTTCCGACGCGTGGGCCTTGCATTCTCTCGTTGCGATCCCGATCAACGGGATCCCAGAAAGGAGAGACCTGGAATGTTCAGCCCCGTAGCGATCATCGTCACCAACCACATCTTCGAGCTGCATGCCGAGGCCGCGACGAACCGCCTGGCCAAGGAGGCAACGCGCACCGAAAGCCGGAGCAACAGCCGGATTGCAGCGGCCGTGAAGAGCGTTCGGTCGCTCCTCTCGAACACGGCGGAGGGCCCGACGCCCCTGCCGAAGCTGCAGGACTACCCATACCGGAGCTGACCTCCACAGCTCCCTGATCCTCCTCCCACGAACGCGCCCGTCCCTCCGGCGGGCGCGTTTGTCATTTCCCCGAGGATTCCGGCAGATCCTCCGGTCGATCGATGTCGCGGAGGGTCGCCCCGGTTGGATCGAGACCGCGCCACTCACCCTCCGCCAGCTCCCGCGTCACGAGGCCGCGAAGCAGGGCGACAAGGCTCCGCTCGCCGTCCGCGATGAGCCGCCGCGCCGCCTGCGTGGCTGCACCGTTGCGAAACACGGCGGGGAGCGGCCGCGCGACTCCGCGTTGGACGAGGACAGCGGCCTCAGCCGAGCCCTCGGCGGCGGTCAGGGCGCGAAGCAGCGCCGATAGCACGTCTGGTGAGAGCGTCGGCATATCGCCGCCGACGACAAGCACGACGGGCTCTCTCACGGCCTCGAGACCGGCCAGCAGGCCGATGAGCGGGCCGCCGTGGGCCGATGGGTCGAGCGCGCGCCGAACCGGCACGACCGCCGACGGAAGCTCGCGATCGTCGCCCGGAGCAAGGACGACCACGACCTCCGAGCAGCCGATCGCGGCATCCGCGAGGGCCGCCACGGCTCGATCGAGAAGCGGAACTCCCTCGAACCGGGCCGAGAGCTTGTCGGAGCCGAACCGGCTCGAACCGCCGCCCGCCAGGACGATCCCCGAGACCCCGGCGCTGTTCACGAGCGCGTCGTGACGGCGGCTCGAGGCCCTGGGACATGGCCCGCAGGGGTTCGGCGGAGAATCCCCCGCCGGTCGAGGTCCTCGAGGACCGCCATCACGTACTTGCGGCTCGTTCCGGTCGCGTCTCGCAATGCAGCGGGCGCGAGTGGGGCGGCCGTCGCCAGCTCGACGGCGAGCACCTCGATGCGGCGGTAGGCGCCGGCGGCGTACGCGAGGTCGACGTCGAGGCGGACGATCCGACCGGCCGATTCGAGCGCCCGGATGCCGTCCGGTGGGCAGCCCGCGGCACGCGCCGCCTCCGCCAGCGGCGGTGGCGCCGGAACGTCGAGCGCTGCCTCGAGCGCGTCCATCGCAGCCGAAGTCTCCGGACTCGGGCCGGCCGGCGCCGTCCCCGCCGCCCCGACGCGATCGCCCGAGCGCTCGAGCCGGCCATCGCGGAGGAGGTCGTCGACAAGGGCCGCTGCGGCGGCGCGAGCATCAGCGGCTTGCATGGTCACGAGCCGGCGCAAGGTCATCGCCGCCAGCGAGCGGACGTCGGCGAGCGGCAACCACGTCCCGGACCCGCCGACACTGGCCAGGATCGCGGCGGAAACCGCGGTGGAGACGTCGGCGGCGAGGCGAACCGGGCTGCCGGGGATGCCGCCGTGAAGTGCCAGCCGTGCCGTCGCCATCGACTCGGGCGTGGCCGCGGCGGCGAGTGCGGCGAGGCGTTCCGGCGTCGCCCGCCGGCGCGAGATGCCACGCGGTGGTGTCACATCCAGAACGCGACCGGCAGCGAGCGTCCCGCCAGGCGACGGTCGCCGGAGGACGAACCGATCCCCTGCCGCGATCGCAGCCGGGCGCTCAAGCCGGAGAATCGCCACGACGTCGCCGCCCGGCAGGTCCGTCGAGTGGCGCCCGCTCCGCCCAACGACCGCACCGACCTCGTCGGTCCCGGTATGGAAGCGCACGCGGGCTCGATCGGGCGGGACCCGCGGGATCTCGCCGGTCAGGTGGGCAACTGGTCGGAGGACGACAAGCAGTCGATCGCTCGCGGCGATCGCCGTCTCCGTCGGCGGGGTAGCGATCGTCAGGACCATGCCGCGGTGGAGATCGGCCGCCTCGATGCCGCCGAGGTTCAGCGCGGTTCGGCCGCCGGCCGTCACCCTGTCGACCGTCGCGCCGTGGACCTGGATCTCGCGGATTCGCGCCTCGTGCCCACCGGGAAGCAGCCGCAGCGTTATGCCGCGCTCCAGGGGTCCGCCCCTCAGTGTTCCGGTCACGACCGCGCCGCGCCCCTTGACGCCGAAGGCGCGGTCGATCGCGAGGCGGGCGGCACCATCAGGCAGACCCCGCGCCAGGACCACATCGACGAGTGCGACGATGGCGGCCCGAAGCGCTTCCAGACCCTCGCCGGTCGTCGCGGACGCGGCGACGACCGGGGCGCCGGCGAGGCTCGTCCGATCGAGCAGGCCACGCGTGGCGCTCGATCACTTGCGCCACTCGCTCCGGTCGCGCGAGGTCCGCCTTCGTGACGACCGCCAGGCCGTCGGCGATGCCGAGCGCGTCGAGGAGCTCGAGGTGCTCGAGCGTCTGTGGCCGCGGGCCATCGTCCGCGGCCACGACGATCAGGGCAGCGTCGATCTCGCCTGCGCCGACGAGCATGTTGCCGACGAGACGATCGTGCCCCGGCACGTCGACGAAGTCGAGCTGGGACCCGTCCGGCAGCTCGAGATGGGCGTAGCCGACGTCGATCGTCATCCCCCGGCGCCGTTCCTCGGGCAGGCGATCGGCATCGATCCCGGTCAGCGCATGCAGCAGCGTCGTCTTTCCGTGGTCGATGTGGCCCGCCGTCCCGATGACGACCGTCATCGCTGCCCCGGTCCCACCACCGAGGCGATGGCCAGCGCCAGATCGGCGTCGCGATCGGGATCGACCGTTCGAAGGTCGAGGACGACCCGCCCATCTTCGATCCGCCCGACGACTCCGGGGCTCCCTCGGCGCAATGCCGCGAGCGTGCCGTCCGCAGACCCGCGAGGCAGCGCCAGGCCGAACGACGGGAGCGTCTCGCCCGGCAGCGAACCGCCGCCGACGGTCGCCTCGGTCGCGAGGACGTCGATGCCCAGTTGAAGCCCCGCAGCAACCGCCTCGGCACGGTGACGCAGCGCGTCCGAGGAGGCCGCGATCATCCGCCAGACGGGAATCTCCGCCTCCGCGCGGCCCGCGCGATAGAGGCCGAGCGTGGCTGCCACGCCAGCCAGGGTCACCTTGTCCGGCCGCATCGCGCGCGCCAGCGGGTCGCGCCGAATCCGCGCGATGAGATCCGCGCGGCCGACGACCAGGCCGGCCTGCGGGCCGCCGACAAGCTTGTCGCCGCTGAACGTCACGACATCGGCCCCCGCGGCAAGGCGCTCGGCCGGCATCGGCTCGTGGGCGAGGCCATAGCGTTCCGTCGGGAGCAGAGCGCCGGACCCAAGGTCATCGATGACGATCGCCCCGTGCCGATGAGTGAGCGCGGCAAGGGCCTCGGGATCGGGCACCTCGGTGAAGCCAGTCTGGCGGAAGTTCGAGGGATGGACCCGAAGGACGACCCGCGCCCCACCCTCGTGGAGCGGCGGCTCGAAGTCCTCGACCCGGGTCCGGTTCGTCGTCCCGACTTCGATGAGCTTCACCCCGGCCCGCCGAAGGATCTCGGGGATCCGCACACCGCCCCCGATCTCGACGAGCTCGCCGCGGCCCACGACGACGCCGCGGCCTCGACCGGCCAGGCCGACGGCCAGCGCCACCGCGGCGGCGTTGTTGTTCGTGACGATGGCATCGTCGGCACCGGTCAGGGCGACGAGGTGCTCCTCGGCTGCCTTGAAGCGCGCGCCGCGCCGCCCGCTGTCTCGGTCGAGCTCGAGGAGCAGGTAGTCGCGGGCAGCGGCCGTCGCGGCCTCGATCGCCGCCCGCGGCCACGGTGCGCGCCCGAGGTTGGTGTGGATGATCACGCCGGTCGCGTTGATCGTGGCCGCGAGCGCCGGCGCCGCGAACACCGCCAGGCGCGCCACGACGTCGTCGGCAAGCGTCTCGACGGAACGCGGCTCGGCACCGGCCGCGATCAGCTCCCGCTCCTCGTCGACGAGCGCCCGCGCGACGTCGAGGAGCGCCGCATGCCTCGAACGATCGCCGACCCGCACCCGGACCGCCGCGAGGAGGAGCTCCACGCTCGGCGGGTGGGAACGGGTCTCGGTCGACATCGATCCTCCTGGCGGGAGCGCATGGGAGTCGAACCCACTGCGCCACGCCTTGCGCCGCGCCACTGGTTTTGAAGACCAGGGGGCCCACCGGGACCCGACCGCTCCCTCGGGGATTGTCTGCGATTGACGGCTGTCGCGCCTGAACGGCCATGGCTGCGTTGCCGGCTGTGCTGCTCGCTCACGGGCGTTTGAGCCCGTTCGCTCCGCTGCTCGCCGGCGCCTTGCCCTGGCCGCCCATCCGCGACGAACGCAGTCTCTGTGTCGCCTTGCGCTGACGCACCCAACCGCGACGAACGCAGTCGGGGCTGTCGCGGTCGAGTCCCGCACCGGCTTCGGGCGCCGCCGCTACCCTTTCGGGATGCCTGCCACGGTCCTCCTGGGCCTCGCGGTGTTCGTCGTCGGGGTCGACTCGTACATCGTCGCCGCGGTCCTGCCGGCCATCGCCGACGACCTTCGCGAGCCGGTCGCCAATGTCGGTCTCATCGCGAGCGCATATGCGCTGCCGGTCGCCATCCTCGCGCCGATCTTCGGACCGCTCTCGGATCGGCGTGGGCGCCGGTTCGCGCTGTTGCTCGGCCTTTCGATCTTCGCCGTCGCCGCTGCGGCCTGCATCGTCGCCCCCACCCTGCCGCTGCTGCTCGTCGCGCGGGCGGTCAACGGCGTCGGTGCCGCCATCCTCCTGCCGGCAGCGTTCGCGGCGGCCGGCGACCTGCCGGATGAGGCGGCCCGTGGCCGGGCGATCGCCCTGCTCTCGGCTGCATTTCCGCTATCGAACCTGCTCGGGCTGCCGTTCGGCGCCCTGGCGACGAGCATCGGTGGCTGGCGGGCGCCATTCGCGCTCATCGCCGCATTGGCCGTGGTCGCGATCATCGGCGTCGCCACGTCGCGCCACGTCTCGACGGCGGTCACTTCCGGCCGCGGCTACGGAGCGACCTTCGGTCGGGTGCTCCGCGACCGGAAGGCGCTCTCGGTCATGGCGGTGACGCTGGTCTGGTTCACCGGCGCCATCGGCCTGTTCATCTACGTCGGCGAGTTCATCCACGAGTCATTCGGGATCCCGAGCGAGCAGGCCGGGCTTGCCTACCTCGTCGTCGGCGTCGTCGGGATCGTCGCGGCTCGGTCGAGTGGCCTGGTCCTGGGACGGATCGGACCGCGGCGAACCGTCCTGATCGGGATCTCGTTGTTCGGCTGCGCGGCGTTCCTCCTGCCGCTGACGACGTCGGCGCTCCCGCTGGCCCTGATCGTGATCTCGATCTGGGCCTTCGGGACGTGGTTCGGCGTGCCCGGCCTGCAGACGATCGTTGCCGGGCTGTCGAGCAGCGCGCGCGGCACGATGCTCGCGTTCAACGGCAGCGCGCTCAACCTGGGCGGGGTGATCGGGCCGCTGGTGAGTGGACGGATCATCGAGACCGGCGGATTCGCGCTGGCCGGGCCGTGGTCGGCGTTCCTGGCGGCCTGCGCGTTCATGATCGCCTGGCGGGTCCTGCCGAAACATGTTCCGGCGGTTGTCACGGGTGACGCACCGGTCATCGCCGCTTGAGTCCGGCCGCGCCTATCATCCGCTCATGACCGCCCTTCAGACCCTGCCGCCGATCCGACTGACCGAGCTGACCGACTGCGGCGGGTGCGCAGCAAAGCTCGGGGCGGACCTGCTGGCCGATGCGCTGTCCGGGCTAGGCGTCGCGGCCGGAGGATCAGCGCCTCCCGATGCACTGATCGCCGGACTGACGCCGCCCGACGACGCCGCCGCGTATCGCGTATCCGACGACCTCGCGATCATCGGCACGCTCGACTTCTTTCCGCCGCTCGTCGACGACGCAAGGACATTCGGCGAGATCGCGGCCGCGAACGCGCTCAGCGACGTCTTCGCGATGGGTGGCCGCGTCCTGTTCGCGCTGTCGATCGCGGCCTTTCCCGAGGATCTGCCCCGGGACACGCTCGCGGCGGTCTTCGAAGGCGCCGCGTCCAAGGTGCGCGAGGCCGGCGGAACCCTCGCCGGCGGCCACACGATCCGGGACGCAGAGCCGAAGTACGGCCTGGCGGTGATCGGAGCGGGGCACCCCGACCAACTGCTGCGCAAGGGCGGCGCGCGGCCTGGCGACACGCTCCTCCTCACCAAGCGCCTCGGGACCGGCGTCCTCGTCAGCGGCCACCGGCAGGGGAAGACGTCCGACGCCGACTTCGCGGGCGCAGTCGACCAGATGCGCGCGCTCAACCGAGCGGCATCCGAGGTCCTGGTCGCCAACGAGATTCACGGTGCGACCGACGTGACCGGCTTCGGTCTGCTCGGGCACGGCCTCGAGATGGCCCGGGCGTCCGGGACTCGGTTCGCGTTCGACGCCGCCGACCTGCCGGCGCTGCCGGGCGCCCTGGCGGTCGCCCGCGCCGGCGTCGAGACCGGCGGCGCGGCGCACAACCGGCGGTTCGTCGTGCAGTCCCTCACCGTGGCCGACGGTATCGCGCCGGAGCTGGTCGTCCTCGCTCACGATCCGCAGACATCCGGCGGACTCCTGGCCGCGATCCCGGGCGAGCGCCTTGCGGCGGTCGAGGCCGAGCTCGACGCGGCCGGAATCGAGCACTGGCGTGTCGGTCGCGTCGAGGAGGGCGCCGGCGTCGGCCTGGCGTGATCGTCGCGCTGATACCGGGGTACAACGAGGGCCCGCGGATCGCCGACGTCGTGCGAGGGGCCGCGAACCACCTGCCGGTCCTCGTCGTTGACGACGGCTCCCGCGACGACACGGCCGCGGTGGCCCGAGCGGCCGGCGCCACCGTCATCGAACAGCGACCGAACCAGGGCAAGGGCGCCGCGCTGCGTGCCGGGTTCCGCCGCGCCCTCGCCGACGGCGCCGAAGCGGTCCTGACGCTCGACGCGGACGGCCAGCACGATCCCGCCGAGATCCCGTTGTTCCTCGCGGCCTGGGCGGCCAACCCGAGACCCGATCTCGTCATCGGGCAGCGCAACTTCCGGGCGATGCCTCCGATCAGGCGGCTTTCGAACGTCCTGGGCGGCAAGGCGTTCTCGTGGGCCGTCGGCCAGCCGATCCCGGACAACCAGTCCGGCTATCGCGTCGTCGGTCGGCGGATCATGGAGGCGACGCTCGACAGCGACGAGGGCGGCTTCGAGTTCGAGGTCGAGATGATCACGACGTGCATCCGGATGGGCGGCACCGATCGCCTGGGTCCCGATCCGGACGATCTATGGGGCGCCGTCGCATATCCGCCCGCTCGACCATCTCCGCCAGTTCATTCGCATCGTCCGCAAGGCTCGCCGCGACGTCCGGCAGTCGCTGGACCCGGGCTGAGCGCGTCTTCCTGAAGGACTCCGTGGGTAGCGTGAGAGCCGGCCGGAGGTTCGACCGGCTCTCACGCGGGGAACGGGGAGGGCGCTCGTTGCGCCTAGGCCTTCGGCGCCCGGCGCTGCCGCGACGCCAGGCTCACCGCAAGAACGGTGCCAGCGGCCGCCGCGACCAACAGCGCGGCCAGCCCACCAAGCTCATCGTTCGACGAGCCCGAGTTCGGCAGAGCCGAGTCGGTCGCGGGCGGAGTCGCGCCCGCGCCTGCGGTCTCGGCCGTGCCGTCAATCGCGACGGCGACCTGCAGGGCGTTGCCGCCCAGGGGTAGCTCGGCGGCCGAACCGATCGCGAAGACGCTGTACGAGTTGCAGTCCTCGACCGCCACGCCCGGAAGCGCCAGCGCGACAGTCGTCGTTCCGGCCAGCCGGACCTCGAGGTCGTAGGAGCCGCCCGGAAGGGCGAGGTAGTCCGAGGCCGTCGGGTAGGCCAGGTTCTTGACGACGGCGTCGGCGGGCGCGGACCCGGCCGTCGCGATGTCAACAGCGGGTGCGTCCGCGCTGAAGTGGACCACACGAACCTGCGCGGTCGTGCAGCTGGGCGAAGGGGTGTCTTCGATGACCTGGGCGGTGATTGAGGCGACCGCGCCGGTGGCAGCGATCGTGTACTTCTGGCTGGCTGCGACGGTCACATCGGCATCGATGACGGCTCCGGTCGTGGTGCCGGTGGCGTAGACCTTGACGTTGTGGTCGCCGGCCGGAATCGCGAGGTAGCCGGAGATCGTTGCGAACGGCACGTTCGTCAGGGCATCAACCTTGGCGTCGTCGAGGTAGACGTCGACGGCCGGGGCATCGGGCGAGGCATGCAGGACGCGGACCTGTGCCGTGTCCGCTGCACTCACTGGCGCGGCGAGAGTAAGCACCAACGCGGCGCCGGCGGCGACGCGGAGGATTTGAACGAGTTGACGGTTCACGGTTGCTGGCTCCTTCTTTGGATGGAAGCGGCTGGGCCGTTCCACGAAACGCTGTTGTTCACCCTTTGATTAGGGTTAGCCCAATGTATCAGCTGTGTTGAGGGTTTGTCAACGCTTTCGAGCGTGCTATATTGGACAAACGTTGGACACGGATGAACGTACCAGCGGCAGCAATGGAGTCGCCGATGCCCACGCTCAACGCGCCGATCCACGCGGAGTAGGTGGACCGCCATGTACACGATCAAGGAAGCTGCGGCGCGGACTGGCCTCAGCATCCCGACGGTTCGGGTCTGGGAGCGTCGCTACGGGATCGTCCGCCCGAGCCGGACCGCGGGCGGCTACCGGCTCGTACGACGACGAGTCGATCGGGCGCCTAATCGCGATGCGGCGCCTCGTGCAGGAGGACGGCTGGCGGCCGAGTCAGGCCGCCGAGCACGTCATCGCCACCGAGGCGGTCGCAGACGGCTCGATTGATGTCGGGCACGACGCGCAGCCAACGCCGGACGATCGTGTCGAGCCGCCGTCGCGATCAGCGGAGATTCGCGATTGATGGGTTCCTGGTCGCAGCCCACGAGTTCGATGTCCCGGGCATGGAGCGGATTCTCGACGAGTCCTTCGCCGCGCAGCGCTTCGAGTCCGCCATGGATGAGATCGTGTTCCCGGCCCTGCGAGGCATCGGCGACGCGTGGTCGGCTGGTGAGATCGACGTCGCCGTCGAGCACGCGGCCAGCGAGACAATCCGACGCCGGCTTGCGCGGTTCTTCGACGCAGCCGGACGCGGCGATCGATCCCGAAGGTGATCGTCGCCTGCCGCCGGCCAGCCAGCATGAGATCGGCGCCTTCGCCTTCGCGGTCGCCGCGCGGCGGATCGGGCTTGACGTGCTGACCTCGGCGAACGTGCCACTCGACAGCTGGGTTCGAACCGTCCGCGAGACCGGCGCCGGTGGGGTCATCGCGATGGTCACACCGTCCGACGTTGCAGCGGCCGTCGGCGTCGCCGAGGCGCTCCGGACGACAGCGCCGCTGATCTGCGCAGTCGGCGGTCCCATGGCCCGCGACATTCCCGAGGCGCTCGGAGCGATTCGGTTGCCCGAGACACTCGACGATGCCGTTGCAGTCGTCGCCCGGTCCTCGAGCCAACCGGGCCGGCGCGCATACACTCATGACGTCGTCGTACCGCAGGAGGCACTTCCCGTGCCGATGAACTACGTTCGACTGACCCAGCCGCTCGTCCGGGGCTCGAAGGGTGCTGAACTGCGCCCGGCGAGCTGGGACGAGGCCCTGGCCAAGGTCGTGGAAGGCTTCCAGGCGGCGAAGGCCGCCCACGGATCCACCACCTTCGGCGTCTTCTCGTGCTCGAAGGCGACCAATGAGGTCAACTTCGCGGCGCAGAAGTTCAGCAGGGCCGTGTTGGGCAGCAACAACATCGACAGCTGCAACCGCACCTGACACGCCCCAAGCGTCGCCGGTCTGGCGACCGTGTTCGGTGCCGGTGGCGGCACAAATTCATACCGTGAAGCCGAAGAGACGGACCTCATCGTCCTGTGGGGCAGCAACGCCCGCGAGACGCACCCGATCTTCTTCCACCACCTCCTCCGCGGCGTCCGCAACGGCGCCCGGCTTTACGCGATCGACCCGCGCCGGACCACCTCGGCCGAATGGGCCGACGTCTGGATGGGGCTCGACGTCGGCAGCGACATCGCGCTGGCCAACGCGGTCGGGCGCGAGATCATCGCGGCGGGTCTCGAGAACCGCGAGTTCATCGAGCGGGCGACCGACGGCTTCGACGAGTACAAGGCCAAGGTAGAGAGCTACACGCTCGATTACGCCGAGCGCGAGACCGGCGTGCCGGCCGAGGCCATCCGCGAGCTCGCCCACGCCTTCGCCAAGGCGCCGCGGGCGATGATCTGCTGGACCCTCGGGATCACGGAGCACCACAACGCGGTCGACAACGTCCTCGCGTTGATCAACCTCGTCGTCCTGACCGGGCACGTCGGTCGCTACGGCAGCGGCGTCAACCCGCTCCGTGGCCAGAACAACGTCCAGGGCGGCGGCGACATGGGCGCCCTGCCGGACCGGCTGCCCGGGTTCCAGCATGTCGAAAACGACGAGCTACGGGCCAAGTTCGACGCCCACTGGGGCGTCACCGTCCCGCCGAAGCGGGGCCTGCACCTGTCGGGGATGTTCGACGCCATGGAGCGTGGCGAGCTGACCGCCGTCTACGTCATCGGCGAGAACCCGGTCCACTCGGAGGCCGACCAGAAGCGGACGAAGCGCCTCATCGGCGGCCTTGACTTCATGGTCGTCCAGGACATCTTCATGACGGCCACCGCCGAAGTCGCCGATGTCGTCCTTCCGGCGTCTGCCGCCTGGGCTGAGGCCGAGGGCACCGTCACCAACTCCGAGCGACGCGTGCAGCGCATCCGCAAGGCGCTCGAGCCGCCTGGCGATGCGCGCGACGACCTCTGGATCATCGCGGAGCTGGCTCGGCGAATGGGCCACGAGTTCGGCTGGGAAACCGCCGAGGATGTCTGGAACGAGGTTCGGGCGCTCTCCCCGGTGCATGCCGGCATGTCGTACAAGCGACTCGAGGAGCTCGGCGGGCTCCAGTGGCCGTGCTACGACGAGGAGCATCCGGGCGAGATGTTCCTCCACAGCCGCCTCTGGGAGGATCCTGTCCCGGGCAATCGGGTGCCATTCGTCGCGGTCGACCACGATCCGCCCGTCGACAAGCTCGACGACGACTTCCCGATCCGCCTCACGACCGGACGCCGCCTCGACTCGTACAACACGGGCGTCCAGACCGGCGGCTACACCTCGCCGCTCCGGCGCGGCGAGTCGCTCGACATCAGCCCCGAGGACGCGGAGCGGCTCGGCCTGACCGACGGCGAGCGCGTTTGCGTGATCTCGAGGCGCGGCCAGGTCGAGACGCCGGTCCGGATCGACCCGTCGCTCCGCCCGGGCCTGACGTTCATGACCCTTCACTTCCAGGACGAGGTCGCGACGAACATCCTGACGATCGACGCGACGGACCCGAAGTCCGGCACCGCCGAGTTCAAGGCGACAGCGATCCGGATCGAGAAGCTGCCGGTGCCTGCCGGCGCCGGCTGACCTCTTCCGAACCGGTGCGCCCGGGCACCGACCGGCCCCGCACCCGCACGGTCATGGTAGGCTGCGTGCACCATGCCCATCACGGCCGACAGGCGAAGCCGGACCCACGGCCGGCGACGCGACCGCCAGCCGACGGCGTGCTCCGGCTGCGGCCTCGTCGCTCCTGGCGGAGTCGAAGGTTGCCAGGCGATCTTCGATGATGAGTCCGCCCGCCAGTACGCCGACCTGCGTTTTGCGGCTCGGCGTCGGATGGTCGTCGACACGTACTGCCTGCAGCATCGCCGAGCGCTACTGCGTCTCGGCCGATCTCCCTGGCGGCTCACCTGACCGGCCTGTGCATCGCCATGGAACATCGTGGCCGTGAGGAGAGCTCAATGCCGCCATCCAGCGCTGGCTCAGCCGGCGACCGGAGCTCGTGAAGCCGCCCCTCCCGGCGAAGCGCGGACCGCTCACGATCGCGGCGGTTCGGGCGGCGACGGATCTGAATCGACCACCGGGCCGCCGTCGACGGCTGGGCCCGCGGAACATGGGACGCCTACGCCGGCTTCACCCGATCGCCAGAGCGTGGGTCTCGCGCGTCACCGGCTGACCCCCCGCACGGGCGCAGTCGATCGCTACACTCAGGCGATGGACCTCCACGTCATCGGGCCGCTCGCATCGCCCGCCGAGCGGGCAGCGGTCGATGCCGTCCTCGGCCCCGCCGAATCGGCGTGGCGCGGCGGTGACCGGAGCCCGCGACGGAGGGGCACGTGGCCCGCGGCGGGCACGAAGCGCGGTCGCGGCGCGACCTCCTGATCCCGGCCCTGCATGCGGTCCAGTCGCGGATCGGCTGGATCAGCCAGCCGGCGCTCAACTACGTCTGCCGCCGGCTGAGCGTCGCCGCCGGCCGAGGCCTACGGGGTCGCCACGTTCTACGCGCTGTTCGCGACGAAGCCGCGGCCGCCGATCGTGGCCCACGTCTGCGACGACATCGCCTGCCGGCTCGCCGGCGCCGAGGCGCTGCGGCGACCTCGAGCGGACGCTCGGACCGGCCGGGACGCCGTCGCCGGACGGCCAGGCGACCTGGCTGCGCTCGCCGTGCCTCGGCCTGTGCGATCGAGCGCCCGCCGCGATGTTCACGATCGCCGGACAGAGCCCCGTGACCGCAGGTCGCGGCCCCGGTCGACGCGGTCGGCGTTCGTCGCGCCTGGCCGAGCGCCGCCATCGCGGACGCGCACGTCCGGCGCCGCCCGCGCTGGCACGACTCCGCCGGCTGCGGCCTCGGTGCCCCAGGCCGGCCGAGCCGGGCCTTCGCCTGCTCGCCCGGGTCGGCGTCGTCGACCCGACGTCGCTCGACGACTACCGCGCCAGCGGCGGCTTCCGGGCCCTGAGCGGCGCGCGGACGATCGGCGCCGCAGGCGGTCATCGACGAGGTCACGGCGTCGCGGCCTCGTCGGGCGCGGCGGGGCGGCCTTCCCGACCGGCCGCAAGTGGGCGGCCGTCGCCGCCCAGGCGGCGCTCCCCCACTACCTCGTCTGCAACGCCGACGAGTCGGAGCCGGGCACGTTCAAGGACCGCGTGCTGATGGAGGGCGACCCGTTCGCGGTCGTCGAGGCGATGGCGATCGAGGCGTTCGCCGTCGGCGCCGACGAAGGCCTACCTCTACATCCGCGGCGAGTACCCGCTGGCCGAGGCGCGGATCGCCAACGCGATCGCCGCGGCCGCGCGACGGCGGGGCTCCTGGGCGACCTCGACATCGAGCTCCGGCGCGGCGCCGGCGCCTACATCTGCGGCGAGGAGACGGCGCTGTTCGAGTCGATCGAGGGCAAGCGCGGCGAGCCGCGCAACAAGCCGCCGTTCCCGGTCGAAGTCGGCCTGTTCGGCAAGCCGACCGCGGTCAACAACGTCGAGACGCTCGTCAACGTGCTGCTGATCCTCGCCGACAACGGCGGCGCCGACGCCTTCCGCGCGATCGGAACCGAGGGCTCGACCGGCCCGAAGCTCTTCTGCGTCAGCGGCCACGTCGCGCGGCCGGGCGTCTACGAGGTCGAGTTCGGGACGACGCTCCGCGAGCTGCTCGAGCTCGCCGGCGGCGTGCCCGGTGGCAAGCGCCTCAAGGCGGTCCTGCTCGGCGGTGCGGCGGGCGTCTTCGTCGGCCCGGACGCGCTCGACACGCCGCTGACGTTCGAGGCGACGCGCGCGATCGGCGCGACGCTCGGCTCGGGCGTCGTCATGGTCTTCGACGAGACCGCCGACCTGGTCGGCACGCTGCGGCGGATCGCCCAGTTCTTCCGCGACGAATCGTGCGGCCAGTGCGTCCCGTGCCGGGTCGGGACCGTCCGCCAGGAGGAGCTGCTCGCGCGGCTCGCCGCGGCGGCACCGCAGCGGCAGCCGCGAGGACGAGCTCGCGCTCCTCGCGCGAGATCGGCCAGGCGATGCGCGATGCGAGCATCTGCGGGCTCGGCCAGACGGCGTCGTCGGCGATCGAGAGCGCGTTGCGCCAGCCGGAGCTGGTGGCACTGTGAGCGACGGCCTGAGCATGGAACGCGACCCGGCCCCGGATGCGCGCGCGCCGCACGCCGACGAGGCGCCGGCCGCCCAGCCGCTCACCGAGATCATCCTCAAGCCGGCCGCCCGACCGAGCCGCCCGCCGGCGCCGCCGCCCGACCGGTTCGGGCCGCCGGTCGAGATCACGATCGACGGCGTGGCGGTCTCGGTGCCGGCCGGCTCGACGATCCTCGACGCCTGCCGGGCGCAGGGGATCGACACGCCGACGCTCTGCTACCTCGAGAACCTGACGCCGGTCAACGTCTGCCGGGTCTGCGTCGTCGAGGTGACCGGGTCGCGCGTCCTCGTGCCGGCCTGCTCGCGCAAGGTCGAGGCCGGGATGGAGGTCCAGACCGACTCCGAGCGCGTCCGCCATCGCCGAAAGATGGTCCTCGAGTTCCTCGGCTCGTCGGTCGACCTCTCGACCGCGCCCGGCCGGCCGCCGGCTACATCGAGCGCTACGGCGCCGACGCCAGCTCGCTACGGCCCGCCGGCCGCGCCCGCGGAGGCCGGCGAGCGCGACGCCCACGAGCCGGGCCACCACCACGCGCCGACCGGCGCCGCCGCGGAGACCGTCGCCCAGCCGGTCAAGGTCGACAACGACCTCTACGTCCGCGACTACTCGAAGTGCATCCTCTGCTACAAGTGCGTCGAGGCCTGCGGCGAGGACGCCCAGAACACGTTCGCGATCGCCGTCGCCGGCCGCGGCTTCGACGCCCGGATCTCGACCGAGGAGGCCGTCCCGCTGCCCGATTCGGCCTGCGTCTACTGCGGCAACTGCATCGGCGTCTGCCCGACCGGCGCGCTGATGTTCAAGTCCGAGTACGACATGCGCGCCGCCGGCACCTGGGACGAGAGCGCCCAGACCGTGACCGACACGATCTGCCCGTACTGCGGCGTCGGCTGCGCGCTCAGCCTCCACGTCCAGGACAACACGATCGTCAAGGTCGACTCGCCGCTCGACTCGTCGGTCACCGAGGGCCACCTCTGCATCAAGGGCCGCTTCGGCTTCGAGTTCGTCCAGAACCGCGGGCCCGGGCAGGGCGACTGACCGCTCAGCCGACCCCGAGGAGGTCCCGCAGGTCGATCCGCTCGTCGTGGGCGTAGACGTTGAAGCCGTCGCCGCGGAGGAAGCCGACGAGCGTCAGGCCCAGCCGATCGGCCGCCTCGATGGCGAGGTCCGACGGCGCCGAGACCGCGCAGACGATCGGGATGCCGGCGACCGCGGCCTTCTGGACGATCTCGAAGCTCACCCGGCCGCTGACCATCAGGATCCGGTCGTGGAGGGGCATCGCCTTCGCCAGGACCTGCGAGCCGACCAGCTTGTCGAGCGCGTTGTGCCGCCCGACGTCCTCGCGCACCGCGATCAGCTCGCCGATCGGCGTGAAGAGGCCGCCGCGTGGAGCCCGCCGGTCTCGTCGAAGGCTCGCTGCGCCGCCCGGAGGCAGGTCGGGCAGCGCGAGGACGACGCTCCGCGGGACGACGGGCCCGGGCGGGAGCGGGTCGGAGCGGATCGCGACCTCGTCGAGCGAGGCCTTGCCGCAGATCCCGCACGACGCCGTCGCGACGAAATGGCGCTCGGCGACGACCGAGGCGTCGAATGGACGGGCGAGCCGGACCGTCACCTGGTCGTCCGGCTGGTTCATCTCGTCGGGATCGCCGCGCTCGATCCTGAGCACTTCGGGGCCCTCGATCAGCCCTTCCGTCCGCAGGAATCCGACCGCCAGCTCGTCCTCGAACCCGGGCGTCCGCATCGTGACCGCGACCGCGACCGGGTCCTGGCCGGGCCCGGCTGCGCGGATCTCGAGCGGCTCCTCGCCGACGACCCGATCGGCGCGAAACTCGAGCGCCGAGCCGCGGACGGCGACGATCCGGGTCGTCGTGACGTGGCGGGTCGGCGGGAGCGTGTCGGTCATGCGGACAGTTTAGGGGTGCATCATTCGTCGATGGCCGCCGACCCGGTCCTGACGCCGGCCGAGGCGCGCTTCCTCGCCGCGGCTCGCACCGCCGTGCTCGCGACGATCGCGCCGAGCGGGCAGCCACGGCTCGTCCCGATCTGCTTCGTCCTCGACGAGTCGACGGAGCCGCCACGGATCTACTCGCCGATCGACGAGAAGCCCAAGCGCGTCGACCGATCCCCACGACCTCGACGCGGGTCCGCGACATCGCTCGCGAACCCGCGGTCACGGTGCTCGTCGACCGCTGGTCGGAGGACTGGTCGCGCCCTGGCCTGGATCCGGGTTCATGGCCGCGCCGACCTCATCGAACCCGCGGCCGCCGACGCGGGAGCCGAACACGGCGACGCCGTTGCCGCCCTTCGGGCCAAGTACCCGCAGTACGCGACCCACCACCTCGAGACCCGCCCGATGATCCGGATCGTCGTCGGATCGCGCCCGGAGTTGGGGGAGCCTGGGCGAAGGCCTAGCGATCGAGGAAGACCGCGCCGGCCATCGGCCGCAGGCAATGCGTCGAACTCATCGCCTCGTGGTAGCCACCGGCGTTGAGGATCGCGACGATGTCGCCCTCGACGACCGGCTGGAGCGGGTAGTCCTCGGCGAACACGTCGCCGGCCTCGTTGATGTGCCCGGCCACCGTGACGATGTCGGTGCGCGGCGCATCGGCCGTCCGGCAGACGACGATCTCCTGGGCGTAGCGGTAGATGAAGTACGAGCAGTTGACGTTCCAGCCGAGGTCCAGGCCGACGAACGTCGTTCCGCCGCGTTCCTCGACGGTCACGACCTCGCCGAGCAGGATCGCCGCGTCCTTGGCGATGTAGTCGCCGGGCTCGCAGCCGATGGCGACGCCGAGCGATCCGAGATGACGGGCGATGGTCGCGGCGTAGGCGTCGAGGTCGACCGACGGCTCGTCCGCCCGCGCGGGCACGCCGAGTCCACCACCGACGTTGACCTCGGCGATCGGGTGGCCGTCGGCGATGAGTCCGGCCGTGATCGTGGCGACGCGGGCGAGCGCGGCCTCGAACGCGGCCAGCCCGTCCTCCCCGAGCCAGCCCGATCCGGCATGGAAGTGGACCGTGTCGATCGTGAGGTCGTGCCTGGCGGCGGCCGCCAGTGCCTCCGGGATCCGGTCCTCGTAGACGCCGAACTTGGTCGGCCGCTCGCCGCTGTAGGCCAGACCGGCGTGGTAACCGGCGCCGGCGGCCGGATTGATGCGGAGACCGATCGTCCGCCCCGGAGCCCGCCGCCCGAGGCGCTCGATCTGGCTGATCGCGTCGAGATTGATGTGGATCGGCGTGGCGAGGAGGACGTCGAGGTCTCGTTCCGAGACGTTCGTGCCCGTGAAGCTGATCTCCTCGGGACCCCAGCCGCACTCGAGGGCGCGGGTGACCTCCCCGGCGAACACGCGTCGATCCCGACGAGGCCACGCAGGACCTCGAGGACACGCGGGTCCGGATGTGCCTTCAGGGCGAAGCGGACCCGATGACGGAGTCCGGCGCCGTCGAGCGCCGCGCCGAGCCGTCGAGCGTTGTCGGCGAACCGCGATCCGGTCGTAGACGAAGAGCGGCGTCCCGTGTCGACGGGCGAGTTCCTCGGCGTCCTCGCCGGCGATCGTCAGGCGGCCGTCACGCGCCTCGAGGCCGGGTCGGACCCACCACGGCGCGAGCGTGACGGTCATCCGGTCTGGACGCGATCAGTGAGCGTGTTCTGGGGCGTTGGGCGCGTGACGATGCGTTGAGCCGGAGCCGGGGATCCAGCGGTTCGGACCCTCCACGACCTCGACGCCGAGGGTCTCGAGCATCCGTCGCGAGGCGTCGGCGATCTCCGCGACGGCCGCATCGAACGCCTCGGCATTGCGGGCCGACGGCGTTCGGTAGTTGCTCACCTTGCGCACGAACTGGAGGGCGGCGGCCTCGATCTCGCCGGTCGTGGTATCGGATTCTGATCGTCGAAGGGGTTTGATGCTGCGACACATGACCGAAGGGTACCGCGGGAAGGCCTGATCCGGCGTTCAGGCGCGGACGCGCTCGCGCTCCGGGTCGTAGAACGCCTTCGTGTGGACCACGCCGGTGCCCACGACGCCCGTGTCCGACGAGGTGACCGTGACGGGCGTCCCGTCGGCCGCGGCGGCAGGCTCGACGTAGCCCATCCCGAGCGTCCGCCCGAGCGAGTGGCCAATGTCCGACGACGTCAGCGAGCCCACCTGTCGGTCGTCAAGGCTGACCGCATCGCCGGCCTTCGGGAGGAACCCGGTGCCCTCGAACGCCACGCCGACGAGCCGCCGGGTGACGCCCTCGTCGCGCTGGCGGACGAGCGCCTCGCGGCCGACGAAGTCGCCCTTGTCGAACCGGACGGTCCAGCCGAGCGACGCCTCGAGCGGCGACGTCGTTTCGTTCAGATCGAGACCATAGAGCGGAAACTTCTTCTCCATCCGGACGCTCCGCAGCGCGCCAAGGCCGCACGGCGCGATCCCGAACTCCTCGCCGGCGACCATGACCGCGTCCCAGATGTGCTCGGCGTAGTCCCGCGGGTAGAAGAGCTCGTAGCCGAGCTCGCCCGAGTACCCGGTCCGGCTCACGAGCGCCGGGACCTCGGCGACCACGCCCTGGGTGGCGTGGTAGTAGGGCAGGGCGGCCGTCGTGAGGTCGAGATCGGTCAGCTTGGCGAGCGTCTCCCGGGAGCGAGGCCCCTGGATCGACAGGTACGCCGTGCCGGAGACGATGTTCGTCACGTACGCATGGCGACCCGCCGCATGCTCGGTCAGCCAGGCGGTCACGATGTCGACGCGCGACGGCGTCGGAAAGAGCCAGAAGTGATCGGGCGCGAGGCGGACCAGCGTCAGGTCGTCGATCATCCCGCCGGCCTCGTTGAGAACCGAGGTGTAGAGCACCTGGCCGTCCGAGAGGCGCGCCACGTGGTTGACGACGTGGCCGTCGAGGAACGCCTCGGCGTCGGAGCCCTTCACGTCGACGGCGCCCTGGTAGTAGACGTCGTAGATACCCACCCGCTCGCGCGTCGCCCGGTGCTCGTCCGCGACGGTCGTGAACCGGACGGCCGCATCAAAGCCGATCCGATCGGCCATCTCGGCGCCGAGGGCGACGAGCTTGTGGTAGTAGGGCGTGTGGCGGCGGGCCATGGTCCTCCTCGGGGTCCGTCGGAGTGTGGTCGGCGGCCGCGACGGCGCGCGGCATGGTCCCACGCCCCGGAACGACGATGGACGAGCGCATGGACGGCGCCCGATCGTCAGGGTTACGCCGTCGGTGATTGCCAATGATGATCCGAATACGGGTCCGCGTCCGCAACCCCCCTTCACGAGGACGGCCTTTGACACTCATGGCTGGAACGATTGAGCGAGCGCGGGTTCGTCCCGTCCGCCTCCTCATCGTCGTCCTGACGGGCCTGCTGATTGGAATCGCCCTGTTCACGATCGTGAGCGCCGTTACGACGCCGCGCCGAACCACCCCGGTCTACGACCCTCCGGTGCTCGCCGGCCAGCAGATCCCGATGTACTGCTCCGGCGGGGTTTATGCCCGGCGGGGGGAAACCATCGTGCTTACCTCATCCCCGCACTGCGGCGGCGAGGGGACGAAGGTCGTCGATTTGAGCGGCACGCTCCAGGGCATCGCCGGCCCGACGGCCCAGGACGCCACCTGCCCGCATCCCGACCACACCTGCCACGCGTCTGACATGAACTACCTGGTGGTCCCTGCGGACCGTGTCCCGTGGGGGCACTTGAATGTCGTGGACCTGGGCACCGCTGGCTACCGGATCCTCGAGCCCGGCACGCAGCCGCTCACCTGCGCGGACATCGCCGTCGGCGACCTGGCCGAGATGGACGGTCGCAACATCTACCGCAGCGGAGCGGTGACAGAGAAGGGCGAGAACCTTGCCCCGGCGGAGCTGGACGGCTCCTACTTCCCGTGCATGATCACTGCGCAGATCGAGGTCGGAGGCGGAGACTCGGGCAGCGTCGTCCTCGTGCGGGGCATCCCGGCCGGGGTCACCTCACGCACCTTCAGCGGATTCCTCGGGTTCACGCCATTGGCCGAGGGCCTGGCCCAGCTGGGCCTGGAGCTCTGTACGACGCCCGACTGCGACCTTGTCCCGCCGCGGTAGGGCCTTCGGACGCCGACAGCTGATCAGGTTTCTTCCGGAACGGCGCCTGTCCTAGCCGTATTTCCAGTAGAGCGAGCCCGTGGCGCACTGACCCAGGGCGAGACACGCCCCACCCGTCAGGTCCCAGTCGCGCCCGGAGACATACGGACCCCGGTCGACGACCGGCACCGTGATCGTCTTGCCCGTCGCCGGGCTCTTGAAGGTGACCTTCGTGCCGCACGGGAGCGTCCGATGGGCGACGCCCCTGAGCTCTTCGGTCAGGGCGACGCCGCACGCCGTCCGCTTTCCGTAGAAGCCAGGGCCGTACCAGCTCACGTTGCCGTCGAGGTGCCAGGTTGGCAGCACGACGACGCCAGCCTGGGTGGCCGGCTGGCTCAGCGAACCAGGCGGGCGGCCCGAGGGGGCCGATCGCGAGTCCGGATCAAGGAGAACCGAGGTCGTGTCCAGCGCACCGTCAGAACGGTATGCCGGGTCTAGGGCTGGAGTCGTCATCCTCGTCCCACGCACGGATGAAACCTCCACGCCAAGGAAGAGGTTCGCATCGCTCACGGTTTCGGGGCTGGAACCCCGGGATCCGGCGGACCCTGGGACGGCGACCGCGGCAAACGCGCTAATGAGAAGCACGCTCGCGACGACTCTGGGGCGTCGCACGTCACGGCGAACCATAGCAGGGAAGGTCGTTTATGGCGGAATCCATGGCGTCCGGCGAATCTCGCAACCGCATGACAGACTGGGCCGATGCCCGCTCGGACGATCCCGCTCGACCGTCCTCTCGACCTCCGCCTGACGCTCTCGCCGCACCTTCGCGGAGCCTCGGACCCGGCGATGCGGCTCGGTCGGGACCGGGCGATCCGGGCGACACGGACGCCCGATGGACCGGCCACGATCGAGCTCTCACTGCGCGATGCGGCACTGCACGTCGAGGCCTGGGGACCCGGGGCCGAGCGCGCCCTCGACGGCGCACCCGGGTTGGCCGGGATCGAGGACGGCCGCGACAACTTCGTCCCGGCAGACCGATTGCTAGCCGAGCTCGATCGCCGGATGCCCGGCCTCCGCATCGGTCGGACCGGGGCGGTCCTCGAGGCGCTCATCCCCGCGATCCTGGAGCAGAAGGTCACCGGGACCGAGGCCCGGCGCGCCTATCGCGGCATCATCGCCCGCTGGGGCGAGGTCGCACCCGGTCCATTCGATCTTCGGCTGCTGCCGCAACCGGAGGTCCTCGCACGGTTGCCATACGAGGCCTTCCATCCGATCGGGCTGGAACGCCGCCGAGCCGATCTCATCCGGACGGTCGCTGCCCGTGCTGCGAGGTTCGAGGAGATCGTCGCGCTGCCGCTGCCCGATGCGTATCGGCGACTGACGGCCCTCCCGGGCCTCGGACCCTGGACGGCAGCCGAAGTGGCGCTCAGGGCGCTCGGCGATCCGGACGCGGTGAGCATCGGCGACTTCCACCTGCCGAACCTGGTCGCCTACGCCCTCGCCGGAGAGCGTCGCGCGACCGACGCCCGGATGCTCGAGCTCCTCGAGCCGTACCGCGGCCAGCGTGGCAGGGTGATCCGGCTCCTCGAGGCGAGCGGGATCAGGCCGCCGGCCCGCGGACCGCGGATGGCCCCGCGATCGTTCGCCGCGTCCTGAATCACGGAGCCCGGGCTCCAGAAGGAACCCGGGCTCCGTGGGCGATCGGACGGGCCGGGGGGGTTCCGGCGCGATCGACGCCGGGAGATTAGGCGTGTTCGCGAGGTCAGGCTGCCGAGCCGGACCTCAGCAGTCGGGCGAGGATCGACGCGGCCGGGGCGGCGGAGCTCCGGGAAGGAGGTGCCGCCGCGCTCGTCTCGACGTCCGTGTCGTAGGCGAACGCGACATAGCTGATCCCGCCAGGGTCGGCCGGCGGCCGAGCAGCGGTCCCCCAGCGAATCGGCCCGATCGAAAGCGAGACGTCATCGCCGTCGGAACCGGACCGGATGATGACGAGGGCGACCGGCCGGTCCGCCCACCAGTGGAACGTGTCGGCCATCCCCTCGTCGGCAGTTCCGATCCCGGAGATCACGACCGACAGGCGACCATCGGTGTGAACGCCGTTCACGAGACGCGCCCCTTCGATGCGCATCCGGCGGCGGGCCAGCCGTCCGACGCGGCGGAGTCGGTGCTTCGATGGGTCGATTTTGAGCGTCGAGGGGTCCATGGGATGCAGCTTCGCGCGCCCAGCGCCTGACCGACATGGACGCGCGTCCAGCGCCGGCGACGACGAACGGCGGTGACCGTTGTCGACGGGGCACTTGACGAACCGGGCCGAACGGCCGCACGATCGGGGGGACGCCGACAGAGGCGTGACCTATCACGAGTGGCCTGAGAGTCCTGGCTCGATGAAGGCCCGGCAGCCGATCCGCGACGCTCATCGCGGGAACGGTGCCCCCGCCAGGTGCGATAGGAGCAGAGCAATGACCACGAAGTATGTCGACGGCTGCGGCCGTTCGACTGGCCGAATCTAGGCGACACTCCATGACCGGCACCACTGCACGCACCACGAAAACTCGCGATCGCCCGGCGGCGACCATCGCGCCCGCCGCGACCGGTACCCGCCCGAGAAGCCGCGAGGAGCGAGGCGCGCTCCTCGCTCCCCTGATGACCCAGCGGATCCTGGTCATCGATGGCGCCATGGGCACGCTCATCCAGTCCTACGAGTTGGACGAGGCGGGATATCGTGGCGATGACGCCCGGCTCCGTGATCACCCTCGGGACCTCCGCGGCAACAACGACATCCTGTCGCTGACCCAGCCGGGGATCGTTCGGGCGATCCACGACGCGTATCTCGAGGCCGGCGCCGACATCATCGAGACGAACACGTTCACGGCGACCCGAATCGCCCAGGCCGACTACTCGCTTGAGCCGTTCGTCCGCGAGATGAACGCGGCCGCCGCCCGGATCGCCCGGGAAGCGGCAGACGCCGCGGAGGCCGCCGAACCCGATCGCCCACGATTTGTGGCCGGCGCCCTCGGTCCGACGAACCGAACGGCCTCCATCTCCCCGGACGTGAACAACGCAGCGACGCGCAACGTCACGTTCGAGGAGCTTGCCGACGCCTACCAGGAGGCCGCCGAAGGCCTGATCGAGGGCGGCGCCGACATCCTGCTGATCGAGACGATCTTCGATACGCTCAATGGCAAGGCCGCGATCTTCGGTGTCGAGAGCGCCTACGAGTCGTCCGGCACCCGTTTGCCCCTGATCGTGTCGGGCACCATCGTCGATGCGTCCGGCCGGACGCTCAGCGGCCAGACCGTCGAGGCATTCTGGACGTCGGTCGCGCACGCCAGGCCGATCGTCGTCGGGCTGAACTGCGCGCTCGGAGCGCAGGCCCTCCGACCCCACGTCGCGGACCTCGCCCGGGTCGCCCCACTCCCCGTCTCCGTCTATCCGAACGCCGGGCTGCCGAACGAGTTCGGCGGATACGACGACACGCCGGAGTCGATGGCCCACGTGATCGGCGGGTTCGCCCGTGACGGCCTCGTCAACATCGCCGGCGGCTGCTGCGGCACGACCCCGGCTCACGTCCGCGCGATCGCCGAGGCCGTCGCCGGGCTGCCGCCGCGCATCCCGCCCGACGTCGAGATCAAGACGCGACTTTCCGGGCTGGAGACGCTCGAGCTGCCGCAGCCCGGGAACATCTTTGTCAACGTCGGCGAGCGGACGAACGTCACCGGGTCCCGCAAGTTCGCCAGCCTCATCCTCGACGATCGATTCGAGGAGGCCGTCGAGATCGCCCGCCAGCAGGTGGATGCCGGCGCCCAGGTTGTCGACATCAACATGGACGAGGCGATGCTCGACTCGGCCGCAGCGATGACGACGTTCGTCAACCTCATCGCCACCGAGCCGGACATTTGCAAGGTCCCGCTGATGATCGACTCGTCGAAATGGTCGGTCATCGAGGCAGGGCTCCGGTGCGTCCAGGGCAAGTCGATCGTCAACTCGATCTCGCTCAAGGAGGGCGAGGAGGCGTTCCTCGAGCACGCCCGTCTCTGCCGCCGATACGGCGCCGCGGTCGTCGTGATGGCATTCGACGAACAGGGCCAGGCCGACACGGTCGAGCGCAAGGTTGCGATCTCCCGGCGCGCCTACGAGATCCTCACGGAGCAGGCGGGCTTCGCCCCCGAGGACATCATCCTCGACCCGAACATCTTCGCGATCGCGACAGGAATCGAGGAGCACAACGGCTACGCGGTGTCGTTCATCGAGGCCACCCGCCGGATCAAGGCGGAGCTGCCCCATGCCCGCGTGTCGGGCGGCGTGTCGAACGTCTCGTTCAGCTTCCGCGGCAACGATCCCGTGCGCGAGGCGATCCACTCGGTGTTCCTCTACCACGCGATCGCCGCCGGGATGGACATGGGCATCGTCAACGCCGGCCAGCTGACGATCTATGACGACATCGATCCAGAACTTCGGGACCTCGTCGAGGACGTCGTCCTCAACCGCCGACCCGACGCGACGGAGCGGCTCCTCGCCGTCGCCGACGAGGTCGGGGCACAGGAGCGGGCCGCTGGCGCAGACGCGCTCGCCTGGCGATCGCTGCCGGTCACGGAGCGCCTGACCCACGCCCTGGTGGAGGGGATCGATGCCTTCATCGTCGAGGACACGGAGGAGGCGCGGCTGGCTGCGGCGCGCCCCATCGAGGTCATCGAGGGGCCGCTGATGGACGGCATGAACGTCGTGGGCGACCTGTTCGGGGCCGGCAAGATGTTCCTGCCCCAGGTCGTCAAGAGCGCCCGGGTCATGAAGAAGGCGGTCGCCCACCTCGTCCCGTACATCGAGGCCGAGAAGGACCCCGGCGCGTCGAGGTCGGCCGGGCGCGTCGTGATGGCGACCGTCAAGGGCGACGTCCACGACATCGGCAAGAACATCGTCGGCGTCGTCCTCCAGTGCAACAACTATGAGGTCCGCGACCTGGGGGTCATGGTGCCATCGGCCAAGATCCTCGAGACGGCCCGCGAATGGGACGCCGACCTGATCGGGCTTTCCGGGTTGATCACGCCCTCGCTGGAGGAGATGAGCTTCGTCGCATCTGAGATGGAGCGGCAGGGCTTCGACATCCCGCTGCTCATCGGCGGCGCGACGACGTCGCGAACACATACCGCGGTCAAGATCGAGCCCCGGTACCACGCCCCGGTCATCCACGTCCTCGACGCCTCGCGGGCGGTCGGCGTCGCCTCCGCGCTGCTCGACCGCGACCGACGCGACGCATTCGCGACGACGATCCGGGACGAGTACGCCCAGGTCCGCCACGATCGCGGCGATCGCCAGGACAAGGAGGCGCGCCACCCCATCGCGGAGGCCCGACGCCACAAATTCGTCATCGACTGGACAGGTCCCGGCGCAGTCCGGCCGCCACGACCGACGTTCCTCGGCGTCCGGACGATCGAGGACCACCCGCTTGCCGACCTGGTCGACCGGATCGATTGGACGCCGTTCTTCGCGACATGGGAGCTGCGTGGCGCATACCCGGCGATCCTCGCCGACCCCGTGGTCGGGGCCGCTGCCCGCGACCTCCATCGGGATGCGCTCGCGCTGCTGAAGCGCATCGTCGATGAGCAGTTGATCACGGCGAAGGCGGCATTCGGCTTCTGGCCGGCCAACTCGATCGGCGACGACATCGAGCTCTACGCCGACGACGAGCGGTCTGACGTGGCCGCGGTCGTCCACACGCTCCGGCAGCAGATGGTAAAGCCGCCGGGTCGCCCGAACCTCGCCCTCGCCGACTTCACCGCGCCGAAGGAAACCGGCGTCGAGGACTATGTCGGGGCGTTTGCCGTCACCTCGGGGCACCGGTTGGACGAGCTCGTGACAGCATTCGAGGCCGCCCACGACGACTACAACTCGATCCTCGCCAAGGCCCTCGCCGACCGCCTCGCGGAAGCCTTCGCCGAGCGGCTCCACGAACTGGTCCGGCGCGAATTCTGGGGTATTCGCCGAACGAGCATCTCCCGAACGACGCCGTGATCCGCGAGGAATACCAGGGGATCCGCCCGGCACCCGGCTACCCGGCGTGTCCGGACCACACCGAGAAGGGGGCGCTGTTCGAGCTCCTCGACGCGGAGCGCCGGGCCGGGATCAGCCTGACCGAGTCGTTCGCGATGTTCCCGGGCGCGGCCGTGAGCGGTTACTACTTCTGGCACCCCCAGGCGCACTACTTCGGCCTGGGGAGGATCGGCAAGGATCAGCTCGTCGACTATGCCGCCCGCAAGGGCATCGACGTCGAGACGATGGCCCGCTGGCTTGCCCCGAACCTGGACGACCGCTAGGCGATGACCGCGGGCCTCGCCGGGGCCGACGAACCCTCGGACGGCGACCTCAACAACTACGACGTGGTGATCCTCATGGCGCGGGGTGATCGCCCCGCCGTGGCCGCGGTTGCGGAATCGGACGTGCTCTCGCTGCCCCGCGCCGCCGTCGACGGCGAACCGGAGACACCAGCGATCCTCGCCGCGGTCGATCGATTGATGGGCGATGGGCACCCGCCGCCACTCCGGATCGTGCCATTGGGCGTGATCGGCGCCCGACCCGGCCTGGCCCTCGTCGAGCTGGAGGCCCATGGGACCGTGGCCGGCGCCGGCGCAGCGACACGGCTACCCGACGGGCTTACCTGGCGGCCGGTGACACCGGCGACCATCGATACGGCAGAGCCCGAGCTGGCGCGCTCGTATCTCAGCCGCTGGCTGGCTGAGCTGGGTGGGACGCCGATCGGTCCGGGCCGACCACCCTGGTCACGACCGGGCTGGCTGGCTCGGGTCTCGGCATGGATGGCCGAGCGGCTCGTCGAGAACGGCACCCCGCTCGTCGCGGCACCCACGATCCAGTACCTGTGGGGCCTGTCCGCGGTCCTCCGAGGCGAGACCGCGGAGGGCGCGGTCTTCCTGAAGGCGTGTTCGCCGATCTTCCCGACCGAGGTCTCGATCACCCGGGCGCTTGCCGCCGCCGATCCGGAGCGACTGCCGACCGTGATCGCGGGCGACGAGACGGAGAACTGGCTCCTGATGGAGGACCTCGGTGAGTCGTTCATCGGCGACGCGCCCGTCGCCCGCTGGCCGGACGGCCTCGTCACACAGGCCGTGATCCAGCGGCGCTGGCTGAATTGAGGGGCCGAGCTTGCGGCACTTGGCTTCGAGCAGCGTGGCCTGGCGGAGCTCGCGCGGCAGATTCCGGCGATGCCGGACCTGGCGCTCCTCGCACCGATGGGAGACAAGGGGCTCGATCGCCTCAGGGCTGCGATCCCGCGTCTCGTGGAGGCCTGCGCGCGGCTGGCCGCGATCGTTCCCGCCGAAACGATCGTCCATGGGGACCTCCACCCATGGAATGTTGCCGATGTCGACGGTCGCTCGATCGTCTTTGACTGGTCGGACAGCTGCATCGGCCACCCGTTCTTCGACCTGGTCACCTACGTCGGGCGGACGGCGGATGTCGCCGCGCGGCGGGCATGCGTCGATGCCTATCTCGAGGCCTGGTCAGACGTGGCCGATCGCGCGGCCCTCGAGGAAGCGGTCGTGCTCGCCCTGCCGCTGGGCGCCCTCCACCAGGTCGAGAGCTACCGACGGATCCTGGCCGGCCTCGCCGAGGATGACCGCTGGGACCTTGCCGGGGCCGGGCCGAGCTATGCCGCGCGAGCGCTCGAATGGCTCGAAGGGGGCCTCGCGGCCGAAATGAAGGTGCGCGAATGACGATCCGCGCGGCGCCTTCGACTAGTTGAAGCCCGGCGCCGGAGGACGGCTGCTCTCGCGGAGGATCAGTTCGGGTTGAAGCAGCATCGCCGGCGACGGCGGCGGGCCGTCCGGCGTGCGCCACGAAAGCCGGGCGCTGATCCATTGGTCGATCTGCCGGACCGCCAGTGCGCCGGCGTCGCGCAGCGGCTGGTGGACCGTCGTGAGCGACGGCCAGAAGTGGGACGACTCCGCAATATTGTCGACCCCGACGACCGAGAGATCGTCGGGAACCGGACGACCGACCTGGTGGATGGCGTGCAGGACGCCGAGCGCCATCTGGTCGTTGCTGGCGAAGACCGCGTCGATATCCGGGCGTTGCGCCAGAAGCGTGCGGAGACCCTCCTCCCCGCTGTTCGGGCTCCAGTCACCCTCGACGACGAGGCTCTCGGGAGCCGGAAGGCCGTGGTCCTCCATCGACGCGCGCCAGCCGCGGTGACGTTGGCGCGCCTCCCACCAGCTGAGCGGCCCGGTGATGATACCGATCCGCCTGGCGCCGCCGGCGATCAGGTGCTCGGTCGCCAGACGTCCGATCGCCCGGTTGTCGATGCCGATCGACGGCATCGAGCTCTCGTCGGCCATCCCGCCGACGAGCATGACCGGCACCGGGAACGTCGGGCTCGTCGTCCGTGACCAGCGTCGGTTGTCGCCGACCTCGGGGATCGCCCAGACGATCCCGTCGACCTGCCGGCCGAACAGCCCGTTCAGGAGGCCGTCGACGTCGTCGGTCTCGGGCTCGTGGATGAGGTTGAGCGAGATCGAATAGCCCATGTCGGCCGCCTGCTCGCTCGATGCCGGTCAGGACGCGCGACGGCCCGAAGTAATCGAGCCCGTACGCCACGACGCCGAGGACATGGCTCCGACCCTGGGTGAGCCCGCGGGCGAGCATGTTCGGCCGGTAGCCCGTGTCAGCGATGATCTGCCGGACGCGCTCGAAGGTGTCGGGCGCGACGTCCGGACGGTTGTTCAGGACCCGCGACACGGTCTGGGTCGACACGCCGGCCGCCCTCGCCACTTCCCGAATTGTCAAGCGCGATCGGGTAGTCACCTTCCGGCTCGGGAGGTCGGACGAGCCTGTTTCACCATCCCTCCATCTTGACGCCCGGCGATGGCCGGTGCTACGTTGTTACCGTTCCCGTTAACGGTAACAGTGCCGGAACGATACCACGCAGGACCGCCTGCAGCCGCCGGGCAGTTACCTCGGAGGGGAGACATGCCGATCGCGATGACGTCCGATGCGATGTTGCACGACCGTGGCGCGGGCGGCCTCTCAGCCAGCCGTGCCGGGCGGTGCCGAGGCTGCCGCCGCGTCCCATCCGCAGCAGGAGGTGCCGATGATGCCGGGCGCCGCTTGACGGGAGTCGGCGGGGACCGACACCGGTCGACGGTCTACGCCACTCCGATGCCCTGGCGCGTTCCTCTGTCCAATGAGTCCTCGGGAGATGCAACCCAGGCGTAAGAGACGGGAGATCAACTGATGACCGTCACACGACTATTCCCGAAAATCGGCATCGCATTGGTGACGCTGGCGATCCTCGCCGGTTGCACGTCCGGTGGCGCGCCGCCCACCAGCCTCCGCGGCAGCCGCCGCGGACGCGCCGTCCGCGGCTGCCCCGTCGACGGCACCGGCCGCAAGACCTACAAGGACCTCACGATCGGCTTCATCCAGACGGGTTCCGAGGGTGGCTGGCGTGCCGCCAACACCGCATCGTTCAAGGACACGGCCGAGGAGCTGGGCATCAACCTGAAGTTCTACGACGCCCAGAACAAGCTCGAGAACCAGCTCTCGGCGTTCCGCAACTTCATCGCCGACGACGAGGTCGACGTGATCATCCTCGCCGCGCTCGAGGCGGCCGGCTGGGACCAGGTCCTCCAGGAGGCCAAGGACGCCGGCAAGATCGTCGTCCTCGAGGACCGGCGGATCGACGCGCCAGAAACCTATACGCCACCTACATCGGCTCCGACTTCACCGAAGAGGGCCGCAAGGCCGCGGTCGAGATGTGCAAACTGCTCGGAGGGCAGCGCCAAGAAGAACGTCGTCGAGCTCGTCGGCAACGTCGGATCGTCTGCCGCGATCGACCGTGGCAAGGGCTTCCGCGAGAAGATGGGCGACTGCGGGATCACGATCACCGAGACCCAGACCGGAGACTGGGATGCCACCAAGGGCAAGTCCGTGACCGAGGCGTTCCTGCAGAAGAGCAAAGACAGTCAGGGCGTATTCGCCCAAAACGACGAAATGGGCCTCGGCGCCATCCAGGCGCTGAAGGAAGCGGGCCTCAAGCCCGCCACCGACGTCAAGATCATCACCGTCGACGCGACCCGTGGCGCCTTCGAGGCGATGATCGCAGGCGACATCAATACCGTCGTGGAGTGCAACCCGCTCCTCGCCCCGCAGGTCTACGAGGCCGCTCTGAAGGCGGTCAACGGCGAGAAGCTGCCGACGTGGGTTCCCTCGATCGAGAGCGTCTTCTACCAGGCCGACGCAGCCAAGATCCTGCCCACCCGCGCCTACTGAGTCGATAAGGCTTTCCGCGTCGAGAAGCGAGCGTACCGCGCCGCTTCTCGACGCATCCATCCGGGCCGAGGACAGCACAGGTTGGGGCCGGTGCCAGACACGAACGCACTCCTGTCCATGCGCGGCATCGACAAGGCCTTCCCGGGCGTCCAGGCGCTCGAAGGTGTCGACTTCGACCTCTGCCCCCGGCGAGATCCACGCCGTCGTCGGCGAGAACGGGGCCGGCAAGTCGACGCTCATCAAGATCCTGACCGGCGTCGAGCGTCCCGATGCCGGCGTCATCGCGTTCGACGGCGAGGAAATCCACGTTCGATCGCCGGAGCACGCCCAGTCGCTCGGCATCAGCACGGTCTACCAGGAAGTCAATCTCTGCGCCAACCTGTCGGTCGCCGAGAACATCCTCATCGGGCGTGAGCCGGACGTTCGGCAGGATCGACTGGCGCGCGCTGAACGCCCGAGCGACGGAGATCCTGCGCGGCCTTGACGTCGCGATCGACGTGACTCAGCCGCTCGGCTCGTACTCCGTCGCGATCCAGCAGATGGCAGCGATCGCCCGGGCGCTGGAGATCTCGTCCGCCCGGATCCTCATCCTCGACGAGCCAAGCTCGAGTCTCGATGCGCATGAGACCGACCAACTGTTCGCGGTGATGAGGAAGTTGCGAGACAGCGGAATTGCCATCGTCTTCATCACCCACTTCCTCAACCAGGTCTATGCGATTGCCGACCGGATCACGGTCCTGCGGAACGGGCGGCTTGTCGGGACCTACGCGACCGCGTCGCTGTCGCGATTGGACCTCATCGCGAAGATGCTCGGCCGCGCCCTGACCGAGTTCGAGGACATGACGAAGTACAAGCTCGAGAGGGGCAGCGAGGGCGGTGGCGAGACGCGCATCGTCGCGAGCGGCCTCGGCCGGACGGGCTCGATTGAACCGTTCGATCTCGAGCTGCGTTCCGGTGAGGTCGTCGGCGTAGCCGGGCTGCTGGGCTCCGGGCGCACGGAGCTGGCGGGCCTGCTGTTCGGAATCGAGCACCCGGACACCGGCTCGCTGACGGTCCACGGCAAGCTGGTGACGGACCACTCCCCGCTCCACTCGATCGGTCGTGGGATCGCACTCTGCCCCGAGGATCGCAAGGCCGAGGGAATCATCGAGGACCTGACAGTCCGCGAGAACATCGTCCTGGCGCTGCAGGCCGGCCGAGGCTGGCTCCACTCGCTGGGGCTGGCCGAGCAGTACGAGATCGCCGATCGCTACATCTCTCTGCTCAGAATCGCGACGCCGTCAGCCGATCAGGCGGTCGGAACGCTCAGCGGCGGTAACCAGCAGAAGGTCATCCTCGCCCGCTGGCTCGCGACGAACCCCCAGGTTCTCATTCTCGACGAGCCCACCCGCGGCATCGACGTCGGGGCGAAAGCTGAGGTCCAGCGCCTCGTGCTGGCACTTGCCGACGAGGGCAAGTCCTGTGTATTCATCTCGTCCGAGCTCGACGAGGTCCTGCGAACCAGCCACCGGATCGTCGTGCTCAGGGACCGAACTAAGGTGAACGAGTTTTCTGGCGAGGTCGACGAGCACCGGCTTATGAAGGCGATTGCGGGGGCCGGCGATGACGCGGCGTAGGTCGTCGCTGAGCTGGCGTCGCGTCACCGACAGCCGCCTGTTCTTTCCGTTCGTGGTGCTCGCGCTGATCCTGCTGTTCGACCTCGCATTCGATCCGGCGTTCTTCGCCCTCGAAATCATCGACGGCCACCTCTACGGCAGCCTCGTCGACATCTTCCGCAACGGCTCGACGGTTATGCTGCTCGCGATCGGGATGACAGTTGTCATCGCGGTCGGCGGCGTGGATCTGTCCGTCGGCGCGGTGATGGCGATCTCGTCCTCGGTCGCGGCGATCCTCATCAACCCGGACTTCCTGTCGCCGTCAAGCGACCCGAACTACACGTTCCTACCGCTTCCGATCATCTTCGTCATCACGCTCGTCGTGGCCTCGATCTGCGGTCTGTGGAATGGCGTGCTCGTGGCGTACGGCGGCATCCAGCCGATGGTGGCCACGCTGATCCTCATGATCGCGGGCCGCGGGATCGCCCAGCTCCTCACCAGCGGCACGCGGATCCAGATCTTCTACGAGCCGTATGCCTACCTCGGCAACGGCTGGATCCTCGTGCCCGTGTCGCTGCTCGTCGTGGCCGTCGTGTACGTCTTCGCGTGGGTCATCACTCGACGGACCGCCCTCGGGCTGTTCATCGAGTCGGTCGGGATCAACGCCCGGTCGAGCTACTACAGCGGCGTCAACGAGAAGCTCGTCAAGGTCTTCGCCTACATGTTCTGCGGCTTCTGCGGTGGCGTCGCCGGGCTCGTGGCGAGCTCAAACATCCGGACGTCGGACGCCAACAACATCGGCCTGAACTTCGAGCTCGATGCGATCCTCGCCGTCGTCATCGGCGGTACGGCACTCGGCGGTGGCGGCCGGTTCTCGCTGCTCGCGAGCATCGTCGGTGCCGTCGTCATCCAGGCCATCACGACATCGATGTACGCGGTCGGCGTCCCGGCCAATGCCCTGCTCGCGATCAAGGGCGTCGTCGTGATCGTCGTGATCCTGGTGCTGTCGGCGCAGGTGAAGAGCGCGCTTGCACGCCTGGTTGCGCCGAAGCGATCGGCGGCCTGACGTGGCCGACGACGTCCGGGCGGTGTTCACGAGGAACCGGCGGTTCGCTCCGCTCGCGGCGACGATCGTCCTGTTCTGCTTCGCCTATGCGTTCGGGGCCCTGCTCTACGAGGGGATGCGCGATCCGCAGGTGTTCCTCAACCTCTTCCGGGCAAGTCCGTTCCTCCTGATCAGCGCGATCGGCATGACTTTCGTGATCCTGTCGGGCGGGATCGACCTGTCGGTCGGCGGTGTCATCGCGCTGACGACCGTGGCCTCGGCCGCGCTGCTGCGCGGGGAGTGGGACCCGTGGGTCGTGATGCTCCTCATGCTCGCGATGGGCATGGTCATCGGAGCGACGATGGGCTTCTTCATCACCTACCTCAAGGTCCAGCCGTTCATCGCCACCCTGGCGGGGATGTGGGTGGCCCGCGGTCTCTGTTTCTGGATCAGCGACGACGCGATCCCGATCCACAACCGCGTCTACGACATCCTCGCCCAGACGAAGATTCTCATCCCGGGCCTCGCGGACCCCGTGACGAAGCGCGGCGAGTTCATCTCGATCCTCGTTGTTGTCGAGTTCGTCATCCTGGCAATCGCGGCTATTCGTCGCCCAGTACACACGCTTCGGTCGGACGATCTACGCGATCGGCGGCAACGAGCAGTCCGCACGGCTGATGGGCCTGCCGGTCAACCGAACCAAGATGCTCGTCTACACGACGAACGGGCTGTGCTCCGCGCTCGCGGGCATCGCGCTGAGCATCTACGTCTCGTCCGGTCACGGGCTGTATGCGAATGGCTTCGAGCTGACGGTCATCGCCGCGGTCGTCATCGGCGGAACGCTGCTGACCGGCGGCTCCGGCTACGTGATCGGCACGCTGTTCGGCGTTCTGATCATCGGTCTGATCCAGACGCTCATCCAGTTCAACGGGCAGCTGAGCTCGTGGTGGACGCCGATCGTGGTCGGCGTGCTGACCCTCGTCTTCATCGGCGTCCAGAGCATCCTCGTCGTGCAGAAGCGCCGGCGGCCGCTCGGCCAGCGGTCGCCGGAACGCGCCACGACCGGCGACGCCCAGGAAGGGATCGCGTGAGGCTCCGGCCGATGAAGCTGGCCGTCGCGCTGCTGGTCGCGTCCTCGCTGATCGGCTGCGAGTACGTCGTCGTCCCGCCCGACGAGGGCGGCGGCGCGGCGACGGGCTCGAAGGGCTGGAGCGCGATCGCGACCGCCGTCGGACCGTCGGACGATGGCGGTCTCCGGGTCGAGCTCACGATCCGCAACGACACGGGCGACTGGAGCGCGATGGAGGCCGACGCGAGCAAGCCCGCGACCCTGACCGCGGATGGCGCGTCGACGAGCTGCACCACGGTCGTAGTCGGCACTGGCGGCCATCGGCTCGCGCCGGGACTCCAGATGCGCGGCTTCGTCGCAGGAACCAAGGCGAAGCCGACGACCGAGCTGATCCACGTCGAGTGCCCCGGCGCCGATGCGACGCCCGGATCGAAGCTCGCGATCGACTATCGATACGTCACCGGCGAGTACAACTACTACGACCCCGACGCGAACGAGGCGAGCGGCCGGCTCGAGGTCGACCTGGACACGATCGCCACGGACCTGACGTATCCCATCGCCGAACCGGTCGAGGGCCTCGTCCAGGCGCGGGACGTGCAGATCACCGGGCTCAACGACGTCGTGCTGTCGCTCACCGGCGCGAAGCGCACCGAGGAGGGCCTCGAGCTCGCGTGGCGGACGTCGAACCCGGGCGAGTACCCGACGATCCTCCACATCGGGGTGCCGCCGGTCATCGGTGCCGACGGGATCCTCTACGGCCGCTACGAGAGCCCCGATCTCGAGTCCGTGGCGCCGACACCGGCCGGCAAGGAGGCCGAGTGGACGACCGCGGTCGCGGTCCCAGAGGACGTCGCAGGCCTCTACATCATGCTGAGCGTCGAATCGAAGAAGCAGCGCACGTTCGTGAACTACGCGATCAATCTCACCGATGTCTGACCCCGCGAGCAGACATCGAGCCCGCGATTGTCCCTCCTCGACGGCCCCGCTCTGCCCGGAATCTCCTCCCCGGGCGGGCGGGGTTGTTCGTCGTCGTAGCGTAGGGGCCACAGCCGTCGCCAGGGAGGAGCACGATGCCGAAGGCGAAGACCCCGTCGTTCACGAAGTCGCCCCCGGAGCTCGTCGACGCGATTTGCCGCCGTGATGGATCGCTACCCGGATGCCCAGCGAAAGCAGATGTTCGGGTACCCGGCCGCGTTTGTCGGCGGCAACATGGCCACCGGACTGTTCGCCGACGCGCTGGGTCGTCCGCCTGCCCGACGGCGAGATCGAGGGGGCCAGGGCGGCGGGCGCCGGTGCGTTCGAGCCGATGCCGGGCCGGCCGATGAAGTCGTTCGTCGAGATCCCCGCGGCGGATGTCGAGGACGACGCAGCGATCGCCCGATGGGTCGAGCGCGGGCTGGCCCACGCAGCGAGCATGCCACCCAAGAAGTAGCTACCAGGGATGGTTGGTCGGGGCGGCGGGATTTGAACCCACGACCTTATCGTCCCGAACGATACGCGCTACCAAGCTGCGCCACGCCCCGACCGGATGCCCGTTGTACAGGGCCGGGCCATGATAGCAGCCGCCTCGTGTTACGCCTCGCGACGATGTCCCTCCCGGACCGGCAGGACCGTCAGGCTCGCGACGAGAAATGACGCCGCCATCAGCCCGAAGACGATCGGCAGCCCCATCGTCTCACCGGCAGTCGCGATGATCAGGCCGTACAGGGCCGTCCAGAGCGACCCGACGCCGAACGCCAGCGTGAAATAGAGGGCGAACGAGGCGTCCCGGATCGTCGGCTCCGCGATGTCGGCGAGCAGCGCCTGGAGCTGCGGGCTTTCGGCAAAGCTGAACAGGCCCATGACGAAGATGCCGGCCCACAGCCCGGCGAGGCTCGACCCGACGACCAGGAAGAGCGCGAACCCGATCGCCCCGCCCACATACGCCCCGACGATCACCGGCTTCCGACCGATGCGATCGGACAGCCAGCCGGCGAGCAACGGCATCGGAACGGACAGGACGATGAGCGCGCCATACATCACGTCGCTCGTCTCAGGCGGCAGCCCGATGACGCGAGTGAGGTAGAGCAGCGCGAACAGGTTCACCACCCCGAGGCCGCGTCCGCCTCCACCCAGCACGGAGGTCAGGTAGATCCAGCGGTGGTCCGGGTCGCGGAGAATGGTCCCGAACGCCTCGCGAACACTGCCATGGGCCAGTGCGGCAGCCTGATCGTGGCCGCTCTCGCGAACGAAAAGGAGGATCGCGACCGCGACGACGACCGCCGGAATCCCGAACAGAACGACCGTTTCGCGCCAGCCGAGGTCAGCGATGAAGCGGGCTCCAAGCAGCGCGACGGCGACCGTGCCGACGTTCCCGCCGGAGATATGCGCGCTGATCGCGAACCCGCGCCGATGTTCCGGAAACTGCTCGGTGAGGATCGCGTTGCCGACAGGATGCTGCGGCGAGCCACCGATCCGCGACAGGACGTTGGCGGCCGCAAAAGCCGGAAACGACGGAACGACGGCTTGGGCCGCGAATCCGCCGCCCATCAGGACCCCGCCCGCCCCGAGCAGCTTCCGCCGCGAGATCATTCGGGTCAGCTTCGCGTAGCTGAGCTGGACGGCGCCCGACGCCAGGCTTCCGGCGGCAGCGAGCAGCACGATCGTGTCCGCGGTGACCCCGAACTCCGCGATGATCCGGATGTAGACGAGCGGCAGCAGGACCGCCTGGGCGTGGTTGACGGCATGGGCGATCGAGAGCAGCCAGAGCGTCCGGTTCCGGTGGAAGTCGGTCGGCATCGGCGCATCGTGCGGCATCCACCGTGGCGTCGTTGCCACGTCCTGCGCGATGCGGCCCGGTCAGGTCGCGCTAGCGTCCTCGCGGTCGCGGCAACACGACGAGAGCGAACAGGGCAAACGGGCCTCCGATGATCCCCGCGGCTCCCCAGACCCAGGCCCGACGGCCCAGTGACGGCGCGCGCTGGTATGCCGCGAGCGCGCAGACGATCCAGACCACCAACCCAAGGATGACGATTCCGGACCCGGCAAACTGCATTGGTTCCATAGAGGATCAGTACTGGAAGAGGAGCTCGCGGTACTTGGGGAGCGGCCAGAGGTCGTCGGCAACGAGCGTCTCGAGCTCGTCGACGACGGTCCTGAGGGCCTCCTGGGCCGGGATCACCTTCGTGACAAACGCCTTCGCCTCGGCCGGGACCGACTTAGCCCGGTGGGCTTCGTGCTGGGCGTGCTCGAGGGCCGCGATCGCGTCGACGAGCGAATCGGCAAGTCCGGAAACCCGCTCGCAGACCGTTGTGATCCCCCGCGACGACGGCGCCCCGTTGAGCAGCCCCAGGTACTGGGCCGTGGCCGGCAAGATCATCGTCGAGGCGATATCGAGGGCGCAGTTGGCCTCGATGTCCTGGACCTTTACATAGCGCTCCCAGTTGATGTCGACACGTGAGGCGAGCTCGCGCTCGGACAGGACGCCGAACTTCGAGAAGACCGACTTGGCCTTCTCGGTCGCGAGCGCTGGCAGCGCGTCGACGGTCGATCGATTATTGGGCAGCCCGCGCCGCGAGGCTTCGGTATGCCACTCCTCGGCGTAGTTGTTCCCCCCGAAGATGACCTGCTTGTTCTCCCCAACGATTCCGGACAGGATCGTCGTAAGTCCCTCGAAGTCGCCCGGCTTGAGGCCCTCGAGGGCATCGGCAAGCTGCTCCAGCGAGTCTGCGACGACCGTGTTGAGAACCGTCTGGGGCCAGTAGATCGGCGCCGAGGACCCGACCGCGCGGAACTCGAACTTGTTGCCGGTGAAGGCAAAGGGCGAGGTCCGGTTGCGGTCCGTGTGGTCCTTCGGCAGGACCGGCAGCGAGGTGACGCCGAGCTCCAGGTCGCCGCCCTTCTTCGAGGCCGACGCCGCGCCGTGCTCGAGCTGCTCGATGACGTCATCGAGCTGCGAGCCGAGGAAGATCGAGACGATCGCCGGGGGTGCCTCATTGGCCCCGAGGCGATGGTCGTTGCCGGCGTCGGCGATGCTGGCGCGCAGCAGGTCCGCGTGGACGTTGACCCCCCGGATCACGGCACAGAGGAAGGCCAGGAACTGGGCATTTGCGTGCGGGTCGTTGCCCGGGTCGAGGAGGTTCTCGCCCTCGTCGGTGCCCATCGACCAGTTGTTGTGCTTGCCCGAGCCGTTGATACCAGCGAACGGCTTCTCGTGAATCAGCAACATCAGGCCATGCTGCTGGGCGATCCGCCGCATCGTGCTCATGACGATCATGTTGTGGTCCGATCCGACCGAGGTCGCCTCGTACACGGGCGCCATCTCAAACTGGGCCGGGGCAACCTCGTTGTGGCGGGTCTTGGCTGGGATGCCGAGCCGCCAGAGCTCGCGATCGAAGTCCATCATGAAGGCCAGGATTCGCTCGCGGATCGAGCCGAAGTACTGGTCCTCCAACTCCTGGCCCTTGGGCGATGGAGCGCCGAACAGGGTCCGCCCCGTCAGCAGGAGGTCGGGGCGCTGCTCGGCCAGCCGGCGATCGACGAGGAAGTACTCCTGCTCCGGGCCGATGTTCGTGAACACCCGGTTCACAGTCGTGTTGCCGAACCAGCGCAAGACACGGATGGCCTGCTTGCCCAGCGCCTCCTGGGAACGGAGGAGCGGGATCTTGTGGTCGAGCGCCTCGCCCGTGAACGACACGTACGCCGTTGGAATCGTCAGCGTCACGCCGTTGGGCTCGACTTGGAGGAAGATCGGCGAAGTGACGTCCCAGGCTGTGTAGCCGCGCGCCTCGAAGGTCGCCCGGATGCCGCCCGACGGGAACGAGCTCGCATCGGGTTCGCCCTGCACGAGGTTCCGACCCGAGAACTCGGCGATCGTCTGGCCGTCGCCGGTCGGCGTCAGGAACGAGTCGTGCTTCTCGGCTGTCGAGCCGGTCATCGGCACGAACCAGTGGGTGTAGTGGGTCGCCCCATGCGCGAGGGCCCATTCCTTCACGCCATGGGCCACCGCGTCAACGATCGCGGGGTCGAACGGTTCGTGCCCCTCGATGGTCCGCCGGAGCTTGCGGAAGATCGGCTTGGCGAGATATTGGCTCTGGGCTCCCTCGTGGAACACGTACTGGCCGAAGATGTCGGCGCCAGCGTCCTCGAGGTAATCCTGGGTCTTCGCGACCCGGTGGGTGGCGATCTCCGCGATGGCGGTATGTCGGGCAGTCATGGGTCTCCTGTCGGTGCCGGCGTGACGGCGCGCCGCCGGGCGCAGCGTCGCACCCCTCAGTCGATCGACCTCTCCTTGTGCATCACGCACGATCTGGACGGCGCTCGGCCGCTGGCCTCCAGCCTACCATTGGCCTCGGTTGCGATTTGGTGCCAATCCGGCTCTCGAACTTGTGGATTGTGCACAATTTGGTGCCCCACGCACCCGGGCTCGAATCAGGCCGGACGACGCGGCGCGACGTCGGGACGGCGGGCGGCGACGAGATCGTCGAGGAGCCTGCCGAACTCCCGCTCCACGTCGACGTAGCGATCCGAGCGGGCGACGATCGCCAGGTCGCCGGCCGGTGACAGCCGGGTCCAGATCCGCCGGCGCGGCAGGTAGAACGTGATCGCGATCCCGGTGATCAGGGAGGCGAAGGCAGTCCAGACGATCCCCTGGCCCGGATCCTTCTTGGCGATCAACAGCGCGTACTCGCCGAACCCCAGGACGCCGACGCTGAAGTCCGTGCCCTGGGCCGGGGCCGCTTCGCGGGCGGCGAGTGCGAGTGGGAACAGGTCCTCGACGATCGGCGTGCCGTCGGCCTCCTCGCCGATGACCCGGTACGGCGCGACGAAGACGATGCCGGTGCCGTCCGCCTGGCGCCTGAGGAGGAGCGACAGGCCGATGTCGCGGCCCGGCACCGACAGGGTGCCGAAGGGGGATCCGGCGGCGCTGCCGTCCAGGGGGACGGGGCCGTCCCAGAGCGGCCGCCCCCTCGAGTCGCTGATGAGGAGATCGACCGCCGGCCCGAACCCGTTCTCGTGGAACGTGTAGCCCGCAACGGCCAATGGGTCGTTGACGCGGATCGTCTTGCGAGCGATCTGTTGGCCGTCCTGGTAGACGGCCAGGTCGGTCGTGAAGTCCGTCGCCTGGCCGGTCTCGAGGAAGCCGGGCGCCTCGAAGCCGAGGTTCTTCACGAGGAGCAATCCCGGTGTCCCGATGGGCTGGACGGTGAGCGAGTCGCCTTCGGTGACGATCAGCCCCTGCTCGTCTCCGAACGCCGAGGTGACGACGGCCGCGACGAGGAAGAGGATCAGCCCCAGGTGGGTCAGCAGCGTCGCCATCTTCGTGTACTGGTTGCGGTCGCCGTAGAGGTAGTGCGTCCCGTCGACCTCCGCCTCGCGGAGCTTGAAGCGATGCCGGCGCAGCGTCGAGCGGAGGACGTCGGCGTCGACCCCGGTCATCGCTGCGCGGTCCGGGAGCGTCGGCAGGAAGAACGGTTCCGGCTGGACGACCCGGACGTCGACCGACTGGCGCCAGAGGCGCGGCGTCCGGTCGAGCGTGCACACGATGATCGAGATGACCAGCACGAAGAGACCGAGCGTGAACCACGTCGAGGTGAAGATCTGGAAGACCTGGAGCTGCTCGAGGGCATCGACCACGCCGGCCCCGAAGACCTCGTCATAGCGATCGTGGATATCGGCCATCGCGGCGGCGTAGTCGGAGGCGGAGCGGAAGGCGAACCCGGGCAGCTGGCGGATCGTCATCCCGACGACCGCCAGCAGCGACAGGACGATGATCTGGGTCACGGCGAAGTTGACGGATGTCAGCAAGCGCCAGACCGCCCGACCGAGCCGGGCGAGGGGGTCAGGCTGGGCGGAGCGCGCGTTGGCGGCCCACGTGACGACCGGACTGGCGATTGGAAGCTCCTAGACGGATGCGGGCGTTGGTGCCGCCGACGTCGCTGCGGGCCCAGCCGCCGCTCGTGCGGCAACGAGACCGCGTTCGAAGTCGGCGACAAGGTCGTCGAGATCCTCGAGGCCGACCGAGCAGCGAAGGAGGCCCGGGCTGATCCCGGCGCCTGCCAGGGCCACATCGTCGAGCTGGCGATGGGTCGTCGATGGCGGGTGGACGACCATCGTGAACACGCTGCCGAGCGAGGCCGTCAGCTCGGGAATCGTCAGCGCGTCGATGAACGCCTCCCCGGCTGAGCGGCCGCCGTCGAGCTCGAAGGCGAGCATCCCGCCGCCGACAGTCAGCTGTCGCAACGCGACGTCGCGCTGTGGGTGGCTGGCGAGCGACGGGTGGTAGACGCGGGACACACCCTCCTGACGCTCGAGCCATGCGCCCAGTGCCGCGGCGGTTGCCGCGTGTCGCTCCATCCGGATCGCGAGCGTCGAAATGCCGCGCAGGACAAGGAACGCCGAGTTCGGGGCGAGTGACGCGCCGGTGTCGACCTGGAGGAGGCGGATCGCCTCGATCAGCTCGCGCCGGCCGGAGACGACGCCCGCAAGCACGTCGCTGTGACCCGACAGGTACTTCGTGGCCGACTCGATCACGAGATCCGCGCCGTGCTCGAGCGGCCGGCAGAGATACGGCGAGGCGAACGTGTTGTCGACGACGTAGAGCGCACCGTGGCGGCGGGCGACGTCGGCGAGGGCCGCGTGATCGGCGACGACGATCGTCGGGTTCGCGATCGTCTCCGCGTAGAGGACACGAGTTGGGGCCACCGCCAGCGCGGCATCGACCGCGGCGAGGTCGGTCACATCGACGTAATCGGTCGTGATGCCAAGCCGGCGAAGCACGTCTTCGAACAGCGATCGTGTCGTTCCGTATGACGCCCGCGTCGCGACGATCCGATCGCCGGCCGACACGACCGAGACGATGGCCGCGTGGATCGCTGCCATGCCGGATGCGAGCGCGTACCCTGCCTCGGCGCCCTCGAGCTCGGCAACGGCGGAGGCGAGGGCCGTGACTGTCGGGTTGTCGATCCGGCTGTAGGCGTACCCCGGTCGCTCGTCGGTCAGGACGGCCCCGAGCGAGGCGGCATCGTCGCTCGAGAACGTGATCGTCTGGTAGATCGGCACGGACGTCGGGCGCTGGTCGACGCGCGGCAGGCGGTGCGCCGCTCGGATCGCCCGGGTCGAGAACCCGGCGACAGGGTCGGGCGAGGCGGCGCGCGGCGACTTGGGATCCTGCTCCGGCATGGCCGGATGCTACACCGAGTCGTCCGCCGACCCACCAACCCCGACCGGGAAGCCCATGACCCGGTTCTTGCCGGCCCGCTTCGAGGCATACATCGCCTGATCCGCGCTGATCAGGAGCTCATCGCTCGTCCGGCCGTCGTCCGGGTAGCTCACGACGCCAACCGAGATCGACGCCTCGATCAGTCGCCCGGATACGGGAATGCCGAGCTCGGTGACGTCGATCCGGACCTTCTCGGCGAGCACGTAGGCACCGGTCGGATCCGTCTCTGGGAGGAGGACGACGAACTCGTCGCCGCCGTACCTCGCGGCCGTGTCGATCTTCCGCACGCCAGACCGGATAACCTCGCCGACGCCGCCGAGGACACGATCGCCGAAATAGTGGCCGTGCCGGTCGTTGATTGTCTTGAGCTCGTCCAGGTCCATCATCAGCAGGCAGAAGCCGCGATTCGACCGGGCGCTCCGTGCGATCTCGCGGTCGACGGCGGTGAAGAAGTACGTGCGGTTGAACAGGCCCGTCAACGGGTCGATCGTCGACAGCCGGATCGCGGCATCTCGGGCCCGGCGCTGCTCGAGAGCGATGATCATCGCGACATAGGCCAGGAGGACGAGGGCAGTCAGGTTGATCCCGACCTGCGCGACGACAGCAGGTGGCACCGGGCCGGAGCTGGCCGATGACACGGCGAAGACATAGCCGAGACTCGCGACGGCCGCGAGGGCGAACGTGACTCGCGGCGGAACGACAAGGGCCGCGCCGCCGACGATGAGGGGAAACGTGAAGAAGAACGGGCTTTCATTGCCGCCTGTCAGGATCACCAGGAGGGTGGCGAACGTGATCGCGACGCTGCCCTCGACGATGAACTTGGTTCCCCCGAGCGCGCTGGCCGGTAGCACGTCATGAACGACGAGGACGAACAGCCCCGCCGTCGCCAGGAGAGCGAAGATCGCGGGCTGCGTCTCCGGCCAGAGGCCACTGACCGCGACAATGGTCCCCGTCGCGAGGATGAAGCCCCAGCTGACGATCCTGACGACCCGGTCGTATGCCCCGATCGGGACACCGTCCGGCTCGGTGAGATCCGACCGATCGCCGTAGACGACCGCGATTGAGGCAGCCTCGCCCTCGTCGATCTCGCGACCGAGCGACAGCGGCCGTCGCCTTCCGAACATCGGCGGCAGGAGCACCGCGCCCATGACAACGAGGTTGACGACGACCGCTACGAGCAGCACAGTCAGGACTGGCTCGAGCGCCACGGTTTGACCCTCTCATCGCGCGCGGGCGCGCCGGTCGCGTCCCGTGCCGCGCATTTTAGCCCTTCCCGTTGAGCGGCCCTAGCGGGTCCCCCACTGGTAGGACTGCTTCACCATACGCAGGTAGACGAACGTTTCGGTGTCACGAACCCCCTCAATGGTGCGCAGACGCTCCGCTAAAAATCGGAGCAGGCCCTCGTTGTCTTCGCACACCGTCTCGATCAGGATGTCGTACGTGCCGGCGGTGATGACGACGTAGTCCACCTCCGGGAACTCCGCGACTTCCGCCGCGACCGCCATCAGGCGGGCAGCCTCGCAGCGGATCCCGATCATCGCCATCTGCTGGAAACCGAGCTTCAGTGGGTCGGTGACACCGACCACCTGGAGGATGCCGCGATCGACGAGCCGGTTCGTGCGGGCCCGGACGGCGGCCTCGGATACGCCGAGCTCGGCGGCGATCTGGGTGAACGGCCGGCGGCCGTCCTGCTGGAGGTGCTCGATGATCCGCTTGTCGAGGTCGCTCACCTCGTCGCCCGTACGGCTGGACGCCCGTGGCCTGGCGCTCGTCACGGGGCAGTGCTCGCGGACGCTGCTGCCGAGGGCGCCGGTAGCCGGTGCCGCCGTCCTGGTTGGCAGCGGGACGAGCGACCGCTGCTCGAGCGGCCAGAGAAGCGGGTCGATCAGGGCGACGAGCGCCTCGGCCTGCTTCTGGCGCGTCGAGCCGGGTGTTACCAGACCCCCGCTTACCGGCCCGAACTCGACGAGGATGTTCAGGCCGACGAAGGAATATGGCGGATCGCCGGGACCCGGGGGCGCCGCAGGGTCCCAGATCGTCGACTCGCGGAGGAGCCCGCTCGTGCGGTACTCCGAGATGACGAGCGGCCAATCGCCGATCGCCGCGTTGATCTTCTTCGCAATCGGTGAGTTCGGGTCACCGCCGGAGGCGTTGTTGACGAGCAGCGGCAGGTCACCGCCGCGAATTGCCCCGAAGACCTGGTCGGCCGTCGCGGGTTCGGTCAGGTGCGGATCGGGCGTGACGACCGGCGTCGGGCGCAGTGACGGAGAGATCGAGGACGCTGGTGGAGTGCCGCAGCCCGTCGCGAGCGTGATCGCCACTGCCGCTCCAGCCGCAAGGCGGGCGGCGTGATTCGAAATTCGCATGATCGGCCAGATGCTAGCACGGGGTTCGCAGCCGGCAGCCCCCGACGACCGATCCGATGGTCCCAAACGAGCGTGGCGATCGTCACCCGCCGTCGAGCAATCGGAGAACCGGTGCGAATCGCTCGATCGACTCGCGGGTGATCGGATCGAGCACGAGCTGGACGTGGCTGATCCCGGCGAGCGCGTATGCACGGAGTTCCTCAGCCATCTCGTCTGCCGTGCCCTCGAGGGGCGGAACGGCCATGGCACCAGACGTGTCGCCCATCGTCCTGCCCACGCCGCCGGGCAGCCGAACCTGGACCGCGACGGTCCGTGCAATGTCTGCGGGATCGCGGCCAGCCCCGACGGCGGCGGCATCGACCTTCGCCGCGAGTGCCGCGACGCCGGACGGTGAGTTGCCGGTATCCGAGTACCACGAGTTCCACGAATCGACGTGGGGTGCGGCGATCCGAAGCATGCGCTCGCCGTTCGACCCGATCATCAGGGGCGGGCCGCCCGGACGGGGACCTCGCGGCAGCAGCTCGCAGTCACGAGCGCTGTAGTAGGTCCCCTCGAAATCGACGGCACCCTCGCGAAGGAGGGTGCGGATGATCGTGAAGGCCTCCTCGAACCGGTCGATTCGATGATCGAACGGAATCCCGAAGGCCCGGAACTCAGTCTCGTTCCAGCCGGCACCCAGCCCGAGGATGAGCCGGCCGCCCGAGATCTCGTCGATCGTATCCGAGCGCTTGGCGAGAATCGCCGGGTTGTGGAAGGCCGTGCAGGCGACGAATGGTCCCAGCTCCACCCGGCTCGTCACGGCCGACAGGGCTGCGAGCAGCGCCCACGCCTCCCACGGCCCGCGCGGCTCGCGATCGGGAAAGCGATACAGAAGGTGCTCGCCGAGCCACAGCGAGTCGTAGCCGAGGTCCTCGATGGCCCGCGCCATGTCGAGAAGCTCGTTCCAGCGAACCTCGCGCTCGACCTCGGGCAGTTGGACGCCGACCTTCAGGGGACGAGACAACGGGTGCACCTCCAGAACGCGGACCTGACGTCGCCGCGATGGTAGCCGGGCCGGTCGTCGCGGTCGCGGCAGCGGCCGTTCGGCGGGTCCTGGGGGAGCGGACGAGGTCCCGACGCCGAGAGTGTCAGCAAACTGACACCCGGCACTTGCGTGGCGTCGTAGGATCGGCTCGGTGCACGCACCGCGAGGGAGGTCGGATGAACGAGGACCTGAGCCAACTCGAGATCAACTTCACCGTCGACGATGATGTCTCGGCACATGAGTTGGATGAGCTCACTGCGGCCATGCGTCGGGAGTTGCTCCAACTCGATGTCCAGTCGGTGGACCGGGTCTCCGGGGGCCCAGCGCCTGAGGGCGCCAAAGGCATCGAGCTGGCGGAGCTGGGTGCCCTGGTCGTGAGCCTCGGGAAGGCCACGCCGGTCCTCGGGCAGGTCGTCGCCGTGATCGAGGCCTGGGTCGCGCGCTCCCCGAACCGGACCGTGAAGCTGACGCTCGACGGTGACACGCTCGAACTCAACGGGATGTCAGAGCGCGATCAGCGCCAGGTCGTCAAGGACTGGATGGCCAGGCATCCGCGGGCGCCCGCCGGCGGGGGGTCGACCGCGTGAGCGAGAAGCGCAGCGCCCTGATCGTCGCCACGAGCGAGTACGCGGACCACCGGCTCACGGCCCTCGAGGGGCCTGGGCACGATGCCGAAGCACTCCACACCGTGCTGGAGAACGCGGAGATCGGCGGGTTCGACGTCCAGGTTGCGCTCAATTCCCACGTCGACGCGCTCAGGAGGACGCTCGAGTCGTTCTTCGCGAACCGCGCTCGGGACGACCTCCTGCTCGTCCATTTCTCGGGCCACGGCCTGAAGGACGACGACGGCCAGCTGTACCTCGCAGCGGCCGACACGGAGATCGACCGGCTGCTCTCGACCGGCGTCGATGCCGCCTGGGTGAACCGCCTGATGCACAAGTGCCGGTCGGAGAAGATCGCCCTGTTCCTCGATTGCTGCTTTGCCGGGGCGTTCACCGCAGGCATGGCGCGCCGAGCAGGCGTCGACACCGCCGGCGTCAAGGAGCAGTTCACCGGCAGCGGAGTGTTCGTGATCACCGCGTCGGACGCGATGCAGTACTCGTTCGAGGGCGGACAGCAGGTCGGCCAGCCGCCGGAACCCTCCCCGTTCACAAGGGCGCTCGTGGATGGCTTGAAGACCGGCGAGGCCGACAGGAACGAGGATGGCGTCGTCTCCATCAACGAGTTGTTCGACTTCCTCGAGGACCGCATTCGCGAGACGTCACCATCGCAGACGCCGACGAAGTCGGCGTTCAACCAGGTCGGAGACTGGGCGATCGCTCGCAGCACCCGCCTGCCGAGCGTCAGGCTGCTCCCCGAGGATCTCCAGAAGGCGCTGAAGAGCGAGGACGCACTCGATCGCTTCGGCGCGCTCATCTACCTGCGGGATCTGATCGAGGCCGCCGACGTGCGAGTCGCGGCGGCCGCCATGCAGGCCGTCCAGCGGCTGGCCCAGGACGATAGCCGCAGGGTTGCCGCGGCGGCCCAGCGCCTGGCGGCGAGGGAGTCGGCCGAGATTGGAGCGACGACCGACGCTGGCGCGGAGCCATCGACGGTCATCGAGGAGCCGGAGGCTTCCGCACCGGAGGCGACTGCAAACATTCAGGACGCAGCTCCGATCACGCCTGAAGCGGCCCAGATACCCCGTGCCGTGGCGGCAAACGCGGACGTCGCGTTGCCGTTCGTTCAACCGGAAGCAGCGTCGCAGGCGCCGGTTCAGGCTCCGCCTGTTCAGGCCGCGCCGCAGGCGCCGGCTGCATCGACGACGGCTGCATTCGTTGCGCCACCGGCGCCAGCGGTCACGACGCCGGCTCCTCAGCCGCCTCCGCCGACCGCATGGGGCCAACCCAAGGGTGCGAGCGCGCCCCTCTGGGGACCGTCGCCGGCCGTGAGCAGCCCGCCCAAGTCTCGAGAAGACCAGTACGTCGGCGTACCGTGGAGCTTCGGCCGGGCGGCCGGTCGAGGCGCGTTGGGGATCGGCCTGTGGGCCACGTTTTCATTCATCTGGAGCGTCGGCAAAGAGTCGTGGCTGCTAACTGACTCGAGCAGCCTCGAGGCCGCCTTCTACGGGTTCATCGGGCTGGGCGTGGTTCTCGCGACGTTCATCGCGATTTTGGTTGCGCTTGTCGAGAAACTGGTGCCGGCCCTCCGGATCCCCGGTGGAAAGGCGTATCGCGTGGTCGGGAACAACCGATGGACGGTGGCGGCCATTCTCGGCGTCGCCATCGGCCTGCTCATCAGCGCATTTTCCGATGGCTACCTCATCAACACGCAGGGGTGGACTCCTGGCATGGATGGGCTGATCATCTCGGCTGCGTTGGGATTCATCGCCGCGGAGGCGGTGGTCGGCAAATCGTCTCGCGGCCAGCGCGACAAGGGCTCCCAGGCGACGTAGACAGCCCCGCGCGATCGCGCCAATCGGCGAGCAGACACGAGCAGTCGTGGTCGGGGTGGTCGGATTCGAACCGACGATCTCGTGCTCCCAAAGCACGTGCGATGCCAGGCTTCGCTACACCCCGTGATTTCGTGCCCAGGAACGCACATGACTCCTGCGCACAGCGATGGTACTCAACTCCCCGCTTCACGAGCGGCAGGCATGACCGATCCGTGCGATCGCGTCGAGTCAGCGACTTAGCATGTAAACGTATCTTGACACGATGTGAAGGTTGCCATACATTGGCAGATGTTAAGCAGCCTTTACATCGGAGGGGGAATGTCCTACGAAGAGAAGGGCCAGTGGGTCTATGTCGTCGCCAACATCCTGACGTTCTTCGCCTACGTCGCGATCATCATGGGACAAGCCGCGCAGACGCCGCTGGCTGACGTCGACTACATCCCGACGATGCTGTTGGCGATCGGCATCGGCATTGCGCTCTCCATCGCCGGTCGAATCGTGATCGAGATCGCGCGTCCCAGCGAGAGCTACGACACGGACGTCCGGGACCGCGACATCGGCCGCTTCGGCGAATACGTCGCCGGAACGCTCCTCGGCGTCGGGATGGTCGTGCCGTTCATCCTCACGCTGGCCGAGTTCGAGTACTTCTGGATCGCGAACGCGATGTACCTCGCATTCGCCTTCTCAGCCTTCGTCGGAACGATCGTCAAGCTCATCGCCTATCGGCGTGGCTTCTAGGCGGATGGGCAAGCCGACGAGAGTTAGCAATCAGATCCGGCGTCTGCGGTTCGAGGCCGGCGAGATGACGCAGGCCGAGCTGGCCCAGCGAGTCGGCGTCACCCGCCAGACGATCATCGCCATCGAGCATGGCCGCTACTCGCCGTCTCTTGAGATGGCGTTCCAGATCGCCCGTGCGTTCAACGTGACGCTCGAGGAGGTCTTCCATTACGAGCAGCCGGAAGGAGCTAAGTCATGACCTCACCGACAACCACTGAGCACGGACGCCGGGCGCCTCTCCCGCCGCGGTGGGTGATCCACGTCGCGTGGGCGTTCCACCGCGCGATCTTCGCCGTGACGCGCGGCCGGGTCGGGCTGCGCCGTCAGACGCCGAAGCAGTGGGGGATGATGCGCCTCAAGACCGTTGGGCGCCGGTCGGGCCGGGAACGGCATGCCATGCTCGGCTACTACGAGGATGGTGCGAACCTGGTCACCATGGCCATGAACGGCTGGGGCGAACCGGAGCCGGCCTGGTGGCTCAACCTCCAGGCGCACCCGGACACCTGGGTCGAGCTGAGCGACGGGCCGCGAGCCGTCCGCGGACGAGCCGCGACGGCAGAGGAGCGGCCTCGGCTGTGGGCCCGATGGGGGGAGTATGACGGCGAGGAGGCCCTCCAGAGTTGGGCGGCACGTCGGTCGCGCGAAACCGCCGTCGTCATCCTCGAGCCACGGACCGAGCGCCGGGCCTGAAGGCCCTCGTCGGTACCCTCCCGCGGCGGCCTACCAGCCGGCGTACGCCGCCAGCGCCTCGTCCGGCACTCGGCCCGCCTCGACGTCCTCGAGCGCCCGTTCGAGGATCGCAATCCCCTCGTCGGCCTCGGCCTCGGTGAGGCAGAGCGGGGGCGTGATCTCCAGGACGTTCGAGTCCATGCCGACGTAGAAGACGGCCAGGCCAAGCTCTGCGGCACGGAACGAGACCTTGGCCGTCTCGCGCGCGGCCGGCGTCCGGGCCGCGCGGTCGGACACCAGCTCGACGCCCACGACGAGGCCCCGTCCGCGAACGTCGCCGATCAGCCGATGACGCTCGATCAGGCCGCGGAGGCCGCGCAGCAGTCGGTCGCCGACGATCCGGGCGTTGTCGCGCAGGCCGTCGGTCTCGATCGCCTCGATCGACGCCAGGCCCGCCGCGCAGGACAGCGCGTTTCCGGCCGTCGTGAAGAGCGCGATCGCCGGCTCGACGTCGAGAATCGCCGCCGGACCGACCACCGCCGAGAGCGGCAGTCCGCCACCGAGCGCCTTGCCGAGAACGACCAGGTCGGGCGTGACGCCGGCCGCCTGGTACCCGAACCAGTCGCCCGTCCGGCCCATCCCGACCTTGACCTCGTCGAGGACCAGCAGGATGCCCTCGCGCCGGCAGATCGCCTCGAGCCCCTGCAGGAACGCCGGCGACGGAACGAGGATCCCGCCGTCGGACTGGATGGGCTCGACAAGGATGGCGGCCGTCTCGGCGGCCGGGCAGGTCGTGCTGAGACGCTCCTCCACGGCCGCGAGGCAGGCCGCCTCGTCGAGTTCCGCGTCGGCGGCGAGCGACGGTCGGTAGGCATTCGGGAATGGGGCCTTCGTCGCCGTCCCCGTATCCGCGTAACGAGCTTGGGCGGAGTGGCCGCTGAGCGCCGCGGATCCGTCGGTCGCGCCGTGGTAGGCGCCCAGGAACGTCAGGATCCGGGGCCGGCCCGTCGCCCGCCGCACGAGCCGGGCCATGGCCTCGTTGGCGTCCGAGCCGGAGTGGCCGAACCAGACCTTGGCCGGGTCGCGGACGGGCGCCAGTTCGAGGAGCCGTTCGGCCAGAGCGACGGCCGGCTCGACGACCGCCGAGACCCCTCCTGCGTACGTTCCCCGCCGGAGCTGGGCCTCGATCGCCGCTCGCACGCCGGGATGACCGTAGCCTGCGTTCGTGACGGCCCAGCCGGCGGTGAAGTCGAGCCACGATCGGCCATCGGCATCGACGAGTCGGGCGCCCGAGCCGGAGACCGGGGCGAACGGGAAGAACCGGATCTTCTGGGCGTCGGCAATGACTCGCCGATCACGTTCGACGAGATCGGTGACGGCGCTCGCCGCTCGATCGACCGTCACCTCAGCGGCCCGGCTCCCAGTGCCAGTCATCCGGATCGGGACTGCCGTTGTTCCACGGCCCGACCGCCAGGCCGACGTCTTCGACCGCCCGGATCCCGTCGGCCAGCCGGGCGGCGGGGAGGACGAGGAGCAGTCCGCCTCCACGACCGTCCTCGCGGACGAGACCCTGCCGCATGAGCTCGGCCGGCTGGGGCTGATAGCCGTCGAAGCCTCTCTCCTTGTATGTGTCGAACAGCATCAGCCACCGCTCGCCCCACGGCCGGCGCCACAGCCCGGCCAACCCGACGAAGTGGCCGACGTGCCAGTCGTCCCGGGCCAGTCGCTCGGTGGCGTCCGGCGATCGGAGGGCGTCGGGCGTGTAGCCCGGGTCGGTCGGCTTCAGGAGCTGGTCGACCTCGTAGTTGAAGACGACGTGGATGTCCCAGTCGTCGATCCGCTCGGCGAAGAGGTCGAACAGCGCGTCCCAGCGGTCGGCGGTCAGCTGGACCTCGCCATCACCGGCGCCACCACGCCGCCCCGGGATCGGGACCGTGCCGAGCCCGCCGCCCGTGCCGATCGCGATCGCCCGGGCGACACCCATCGGACTCGTGCCCGTGATCACCGGGTCGTTCGAGGCGCGGACCGGATAGCGGTACCAGATCTTCGGGAATCGCTCGAGAGCCTCGGCCTCGCTCAACTCGCCGCTGCGGACGCGAGCGGCGACCGCCTCGGACGGCTCGACCTCGTAGTCCTCGATGACGACGCCCGCCAGGTGGGCGAGGGCGTCCTCGTCGCGCAGATCCAGGTCGCCGCGGCGGGCGAAGCCGAGCGGTTCGAGGAGATAGCTGAGGGCGTACGCGCCGCACGTCGCCGGGCGTTGATTCGTCAAGGCGTCGAAGCGCTCGGCCATGGCATCGACCCGACCCACCAGCGCGATCCGCTCGCCGGGAAAGATCCGCGCGAGGCGGTCAGCGACGGAGCCAGACGGCGCCCCGGTACCCGTCGGCATCAGAGCGGCTCCAGGTAGGTCTGGCGTTCCCATTCGGTCACCTCCGTCGCCGGTGTGGTGGCTCCGGCCTCCTCGGCACAGGCGAGCTCGTAGCGCTTCACCGCGCGGTAATGCTCGTCGATCGTCGGTCCCAGCATCGTTCGCAGCACTTCGTCCCCGTCGAGGGCATCGAGGGCGTCCGCGAGCGAGGACGGCAGGCGTGGGGCACCCCTGGCGGCCGCTTCCTCGTCGGTCAGGTGGCCGACGTCGACCTCCACCGGCGGCGGCGGGGTCTGCCGATGGGCGATACCGTCGACGATCGCCGCGAGCAAGGCCCGCCAGGTGGAGATACGGGCTGGCCGAGGCGTCACCGGAGCGGTACTCGAGCCGGCGGGCGGCACCGCGGCCCGGGATCCTGACGAGGGCGGCGCGGTTGCCGGTGGCCCAGCAGACGTGCGCCGGCGCCCACGAGCCGGGCAGCAGCCGCTTGTAGGAATTCGCCGTCGGCGCGCCGAGGGCGGCCTCGGCTCGACCGTGGGCGAGCAGCCCCGCCACCGCGGCGCGGCCAACGTCGCTCAGTCCGGCCTCGTCGACCGGGTCCGCCGTGGCATCCATCCCGTCTTGCCCCCACAGGCTGACATGAACGTGGAGCCCGTTGCCGGGCAGGTCGGCGAACGGCTTCGGCATGAAGGTCGCGACCAGGCCCTCGCTGCGGGCGAGCGCCTTGATCGCCTGTCGGGCGAGCACGAAGCGGTCGGCGGCCGTGACCGGGTCGGCCGGCAGCAGGCTCAGCTCGTACTGGCCCATCCCGTACTCCTTGGCGAACTGGTGCACCGGGATGCCCATCCCGGCCAGGGCGTCGAGCATCCGCGCCGTCCATGGCCATCGTGCGTCGAGCTCGTCGACCGTGAACATCCGGCCCCGATCTGCCGGCGTCCACGCGCCGTCCGGTGTCGCCTGGACCAGGAGGAACTCGCTCTCGAACGCGACGCGAGCCTCGAAGCCCAGGCCGGCCAGCGCCGCCACCTGCCCACGCAACCGTCCGCGGGGGTCACCGTCCCACGGCAGGCCGGCCTCGTCGACCAGATTGCTGAGGGCCTGCGCCACCCGAGGTCGATACGGAACCGGCACCAGCGTCTCCGGATCCGGCCGGGCGATGAAATCACCCGAGTCAGCCGCGAAGCCGGGGTCCGGAATGAGGTGGTCGTTGATCGCGATGTTCCAGTTGGCCTTTGCCCACGTGACCCCTCGCTCGACTGCATCGGCGAGCCGGTCACGCGTCACCGCCTTCGCCCGCCCCAGCCCCGAATAGTCGTGGTAGACGAGCCACAGGAAGTCGGCGTCGAGCTCATCGAGCCTCGCCACGACGTCGCCCGGACCGCTCATCCGGCCTCCTCCGACGGGGAGGGCGTTCCCGAGGTCGCGGGCAGCGGCGCCCGCCTGGCTCGAGACAGGATCTCGCGCTCCTCGAGGAGGCCGCCAGGGCGGATTGCGAGGATCACGATGAGGACGACCGCGAGGATGATCTCGGTCAGCCCGACGACCTGGAATGGCGCGAACTGGATGTTCAGCTCGTTCTCGATGGAGCGGAGGCCCTGGAAGGCGACGGTCACCGCGACGGTCCCGACGACCGCCCCGGAGACCGTCCGCGGTCCGCCGACGATGAGCATGGTCAGGACCACAAACGTCTCGGTCAGATAGAAGGCTCGTGGCGTGAACGACGTGATGAAGTGGGCCCAGAGGCCTCCGGCGAAGCCCGCCACGAAGGCACTGATCGTGAACGCTACCCAGCGAAGCCGGACGATGTTGATCCCGACCGTGGAAGCCGCGAACTCACTGTCACGGGAGGCCCGCAGTCGGAGACCGATCGAGGAGTGCTTGAATACCCAGGCGACGACGAGGAAGACGAGGCCCCAGAGGGCGACCGTCGGCAGATCGGTGTAGGGCAGCAGCCCGAACAGCGTCCGCGGCCCGTTCGTCACCTGGCTCCAGTGCGTGAGCACGACCTGGATGATGACGAGCAGGGCGAACGTCGAGATCACCGAGGCGGCGTCGGAGAGGCGCATGATCGGAAAGCTGATGACGGCGGCGAACAGCGCCGCCACCAGCGCGCCACCGATGATGCCGCCGAGGAACGGCAGCTGGATCGACACGAGGAACGGGTAGATGTCGGGGATCGCCGCGGCCTTGGCGGCGGGCGTCATCGTCAGGACGGCGGAGGTGTAGGCGCCGATGCCCATGAAGCCGGCGTGGGCGAACGAGAGCAGGCCCGAGTTGCCGGTAAAGAGCTGGAGGCTCAGGACGAGTATCAGGTTGATGAAGAAGGTCGTGAGAATCCGGCCGAGCAGGGTCCCACCGACCGCCGAGCCGATGATGGTCGCGGCGACGAGCGGCACCAGCAGGACCAACAGCGGTCGATTCGTGGCCAGGAACTCGCGAGAGCGGGTCATGACCACTACCCGACCCTGACCGTGCTGCGACCGGGGATCAGACCCTGGGGCCGGACCAGCAGGACCAGGATGACGATTCCGAACGTGAACGCATCGCGGTAATCGAGCAGCCCCTGGGGCAGGACGAGCTGCATGCCGACGGTCAGCGCCCCGAGCAGGTAGCCGCCGGCGATCGCCCCGCTCAGGCCCTGCATGCCGCCGATCACGGTCGCGATCAGCGCGATCAGGAGCGGGCCGGCGCCGATCGTCGGGGTAACCGAACCGATCCGGGCGACCCAGAACAGCCCGACGACGCCGGCCAGGACGCCGCTGATCGCGAACGCGGTCGCAATCACCCGGTCCGCGCGAACGCCCAGCATCCGCGTCATCGGGAAGTCGTCGGCCGCGGCACGGAGCGCGATCCCGAGCGTCGTCCGGCGGAGGAGCAGGCTCAGGCCGGCGAGCAGGCCCAGGCTGACGACGATCGTGAGGATGTTGGCCACGGAGACCCGCACCCCGGCGATCTCGACGCTCTGGGTGAGGACGCTCGGGACATTGACGGCGCGGGTACGGGGCGAAACGAGGAGAAGAGCCGCGTTCTGGAGCAGTGTGCTCACCGCGAACGAGGTGATGAGCATTGCGTTCAGCGAGTTCGTCCGCACGGGCCGGAACGCGATCCGCTCGGTCAGGACGCTCGCGAAGGCGGCCATGACGACGGCGAACAGGGCGCTGAAGAGCCACGGGAGCGGGCTGTCGTTCAGGAGGAAGAGGGTGTAGCCGGCGACCATGATCAGCTCGCCGTAGGCAAGATTCACGAGCCGCAGGATTCCGAAGACGATCGCCATGCCGAGCGCCATCAGCGCGTACAGGCTGCCAAGGCTCAGGGCATTGACGACGAACTGGAAGAAGCCTTCGGCGGTCATGCCGTCGGCCCGCCCGGCAGAGCAGCCGGCGGCGGGCGACCCGTCCCGGCGCCGAGGTAGACGGCCTCCATGTCGACGAGCGCCCGGAGCTCATCGGGCCGGCCGGAGGCCTCCACCCGCCCCGTCCTCAGGACGTAGGCGCGGTCCGCGACCTGGAGCGTCCGCCGGACATTCTGCTCGACGAGCAGGATCGTCGTCCCTTCGCGGTGAAGCTCGGCGACGAGCTCGAAGACGCGGTCGACGAGCGTCGGAGCAAGGCCGAGCGACGGCTCGTCGAGCATCACGAGACGCGGCCGCGTCAGCAGCGCCCTGGCGATCGCGAGCTGCTGCTGCTCGCCACCCGAGAGCGTCCCGGCGGGCTGGTTGCGCCGTTCGCCGATCACCGGGAACCGCTCCTCCAGCCGGGTCAGGTCGGCCCGGACAGCGGCGGCGTCGCGGCGGAGATAGGCACCCAGCCGCAGGTTCTCGGCGACGGTCAGGCTCGGGAAGAGGCCTCGATTCTCGGGCACCATCGCGATGCCGAGGCGCGCCACATCCTCCGGAGCGCGCCCGAGCAATGGCCGGTCGGCGAACGTCACCGAGCCGCCGACGGCGCGCCGGAGGCCGGCGATGACGGCCAGGGTCGTGGTCTTGCCGGCCCCGTTCGAGCCGACGAGCGCGACGAGCTCGCCCTCATCGACCTCGATCGACACCCCCCGCAGGGCGACGATCGCACCGTACCGCGCCTCCAGGCCCTCGACTGAGAGGAGCACCTCAGGCGTCCGTTCCAGCGGAGCCGAGGTAGGCCTCGATGACCGCCGGCGAGTTCCTGATCTCGTCGGCCGTGCCTTCGGCGACGGTGCGGCCGTAGGCGAGGACGTGGAGTCTCTGGCAGAGCCGCATGATCAGCCGCATGTCGTGATCGATGACAAGCACACCGCAGCCGCGGCGAGCGGGGATGTCGGCGAGGACGCCGAGCAGCGCGTCGCCCTCGGCCTCGTCGAGACCGGCGGCCGGCTCGTCGAGCAGCAGGAAATCGGCGCCGGTCGCGAGTGCCCTGGCCATCTCCAGGCTCCGTTCCCGACCGTAGGGCAGCGTTCCGGCAAGCACATCGGACCATGGCTCGAGGCCGAACTCCGCGACCAGCTCGTCGGCCCGTCGCCGTGCCTCGGCGCGGCCGGTTCCGGCCCCGAGTGCGGCGACCTCGACGTTCTCGCGGACCGTCAGGCCGCGGAACAGCCGCACCGACTGGAAGGTCCGGGCGACGCCGGCTCGCGCGACCTCGTGGGGGCGGCGCCCGCTGATCACGACGCCGTTCGCGACGACACGGCCGGATGTCGCCGGCAGCAGACCCGACACGACGTTGATGAGCGTCGTCTTGCCGGACCCGTTCGGCCCGATCAAGCCGAGGATCTCGCCCTGCTCGAGCTGGAGGCTGACGTCATCGAGCGCGCGCAGGCCCGCGAAGTCCTTCGTCACGCCCTCGATCTGGAGGCTGCCCGTGGTGCTGTCCTCCGGATAAGGTCCGGGCCCGGTCGAAGCCGGGCCCGGAGTGGATGCGCCGGGAGCGGCTAGGGCTCCGGGAGGTAGGCCGGCAGGTACCAGCCGAGGAACTTCGTCGAGCCCTGGGTGATCTCGACGACGACGGTCTCCTTGTTCGGCTCGTGGCCGTCGGCGGCCGCCGACCAGTCGAGCTTGCCGGTCAGGAGATCGAACTCGAGGTCCTCCATGGCCTTGGCAACGGCGGCACCATCGGTCGAGCCGGCACTCTCCATCGACTGGGCGAGGACGTTGATGGTGTCCCAACCGGTCACGACGAACGCCGTATCCGGCGCCTCGCCGTGCTCCGCCTGCCACAGGTCGAGGAATGCCTTCATGTTCGGTCCGGCGTCCGGCGTCGCGTAGCTATGGGTGATGAAGAAGACGTCCTTGCCCTGGTCGCCCAGCGTCTCGACCAGCTGCGGATCGTCGTAGGAGTCGCCACCGAAGATCGGCGCCGTGATGCCCGCCCCGCGCATCGCCCGAATGATCGTGCCGAGGTCCGGCTGGTAGGACGACACGAAGTAGACGTCGGGTTGGGCGGGGAGCGCCTGGATTCGCTGCAACTGGGCCGAGAAGTCCTGGGCGCCCTGGGTGTAGGTGTCCTCGCCGAAGACCTCGCCGCCCGACTGCTCGAACGAGTCGATGAAATAGCGGCTGAGCGACTTCGTGTAGTCGATGAACGTGTCGGTGACGACGTAGGCCGTCTCCCAGCCCTTCTCCTTGAACGCGTACTCGGCGGCGGCCGAGCCCATCGTCGTGTTCCACATCGACAGGGTGAACTGCTTGTCGCCGAGGTTTGTCGAGTTGTAGAGCGGCGACGAGGCGCAGGTCGAGATGCCGACTAGGCCGGCTTTCTGCGCCTCACGGCTGGCCGGGCTGCCAAAGTCGAAGTCGCACGGGGCGATGATGGCCGCGGCGTCGCGCTCGATCAGCTGGATCGCGTTGTTGCCGACGACGACTGGATCACTCTTGCCGTCGAGGTTCACGAGCTCGACCGGCCGGCCGAGGATGCCGCCGGCCTTGTTGAGCTCCTCGACAGCCAGGTTCGCGCCCCGGAGACCCGGCTCGTCGAATGGCGCCTGGATGCCGGTCAGGGTGAGGCTCGCGCCGATGATGACCGGATCCCCGCCAGCTGCAGGGCTGCCCGAGGCGGCGGGCGGTGTCGGGGCGGCCCCCGTTCCGCTTGCCCCCGGGGTGACGTTGGCGCCGCAGGCAGCGGCGACGAGTGCGAGCCCTGCCAGGCCCGCGATCCGCGCGGTCACGCTCTTCATGGCACCTCCTCTGTCGACGCGCCGGGGCCTGGAGGATCGCCGGACGGGTGCCCACTGGTTCCGCCTGGCGGCTCGCCTCGCGGTGCTCGACTCACGCAGCATACCAATGCCCCGGCACGGATCGTAACCACCGTTCCATCACCGTTGCGCGATCTGCGACGATGACCCGGCTCGATGCGAGTGAGGTTGGAGGGAGGCGTCGCGGTGACCCAGAACGTGTCGGTTAGCCGGTTCGTGCCGACGGAGGACCAGTACGCGTGGACGTTCGGCGGCTGCGAGCCGGTCAAGCGCATCCAACCCGGCGACGTCCTCGACCTCTTCACCGAGGACTGCTTCGGCGGCCGGATCCGGACGATCGAGGACCTCCCGAGCCGCACGGTCTCTTACCCATTCGTCAACCCGCAGACCGGGCCCTTCCACGTCGAAGGCGCCGAGCCCGGGGATACCCTCGCGATCCACCTCATCGACGTGCAACCGGCACGCGACTGGGCGGTGAGCACAACCCTTCCGCTGTTCGGCGCCCTGACCGGCACGAAATACACCGCAACGCTTCAGGACCCGCTGCCTGAGCGGACGTGGATCTACTCCGTCGACCGGGCTGCCCGGGAGGTGGTCTATCAGGCGCTCGACTCGGACTACACGGTCCGCCTGCCGCTGGAGCCGTTCCATGGCACGATCGGCGTTGCCCCGGCCGCCTACGAGGCCCGCAACGTCCTGGTACCCGAAGCATTCGGCGGCAACATGGATACCCCGGAAGCCCGCGCCGGGGCGACCATCTATCTCGGCGTCAACGTCGAGGGCGCCCTCTTCTCGCTCGGTGACGGCCATTACACGATGGGCGAGGGGGAGATCTGCGGGGTCGCGGTCGAGGGCGCGATGAACACCATCCTCGCGGTCGACCTCATCAAGGGCGTCTACTGCGGATGGCCGCGGCTGGAAAGCGACGACGCGATCATGGTCGCGGGCTCATACCGGCCGCTCGAGGACGCCTTCCGGATTGCCCACACCCAGCTGATCTACTGGATCTCGAGCCAGACCGGGCTCTCGCTCATGGACACTTACCAGCTTGTGTCTCAGGGATCGACCTCCCCGATTGCCAATGTCTGCGACGCGAACTACACGGTCGTGGCGAAGATGCCGAAGCGTTACCTGCCCCGCGACATGGAGTGGATGGGCGGCGTCCACGACCGCCTGCGGCGGCTGGGCGAGGCGGTCATGACGACCCGCGTGGTCGGTGGCTCGTGACCTGATCGTTACTCCGCGGCGACTCTCCTGCGATGGGCCGCGACGATGCTCGGACTCAGGTGCCTACCCGCTCAGGCGCCCGACCGATGAACCGTCCGCGGTGCGAACCATTCAACGACAGGAGAAACGTCATGCGACGACAAGCGACAGTGGCCGTTCTTCTCGGCCTCCTGATGTCAGTGCCGGTTGGGGCGCATAGCATCGCCGCGGCCGCCTCGTCCGAGCAGCCCTACTGTGGGATCACCTGGGGCTCGCTACCCGAAAAGCATCGCGTCTCGACGTACACGTCCGCGACCATCGAGGATCTGCGAGCCGGTCGGCATGCTTGCTTCGATCGGCTGGTCGTCGATCTCGGATCGCCTCGGCCCGGGCTCCCCGGTCCGCAGGGCAACGGGTATCAGGTCAGATACGTGCCCGAGGTTCGCCACGACGGTTCCGGTGAGAGCCTCCCGCTGCGGGGCGGGGCATACCTCGCGATCGTCGTGAACGCGCCGGCTCACGACGATGCCTACGAGCCGACGTATGACCCGCGGGATCCCATCCACGCCGTCGACGTCACGGGATTCCGCACCTTCCGCCAGGTCGCGTTCCTCGGCACGTACGAGAGCCAGACGCAGGTCGCCATCGGGCTGAGGGCGCGACTACCCTTCCGGGCCTTCGTCCTTTCCGGGCCAGGCTCTGGCTCGAGGCTCGTCATCGACGTCGCCCACCGCTGGTAGACCCGTCACGGCGCGCCGCCCGGCCATCCGGCCGGGCGGCGCGACTATTTAGCTCGGCGTCTGCTCAGCAGCGGTTGCGGGCGATGACGATGTTCGGCCCGCCGTTCAGTCGAAACTCGTGCACGAATCGCACGCTCTTCTTGAGGCAATTGTCCGTGATCCGGTGGCCGTCGCCGGCGATGCCGAAGAACGTCCGCAGGTTGGACCCGGCGTTGCCATACGCCTTCGTCCGCTGGGAGTTGGTGTTGAGCGCGATGGCATAGTCGACGCCCGTCCGCCCATCCCCGACGAACGTGTTCTCGTAGATCGCTGCATCGTGGGCATTGCCAACTTCGATGCCCCAGTTCGGCGAGCCCACGAGATCGAACCAGTTCCACCGGACCACGGCATTGTTGGTTTCAGGGAGGCTGAGCAGCACGCGGCCGCCCTTGATCGAGTTCCGTTCGATGATCGCGCCCCTGGACTGCTTCAGCTCAATTCCGAACCACCCGACGTCGCCGGGGCCCTGGTTGATCGTGTTGCGGCGGATGACAGTTCGGTAGTTCTGGACGCCGCCAGGGGTTCCGCTCTCGTTGCCACGCGACGTGATCGGCGACACCTGGTATGTCGCCGACTGGATGATCTTGTTCCGGTCGATGAGCGTCCGGTCGGCGCCGACCCCTTCGCTCCAGATCGAGATCGCGCTGCCGGAGAGGCCCCTGAAGCTATTGGAGATGATCCGAGAGCGATCCACCCCGTGAACGTTGATCCCGGTGCCCCCGCCCCAGAAGTTCACGGACTGGACCGTGACCCTGTGAGCCCGGATCTGGACCGATGCGATCCAGCGGTTTCCTTCGGAACGGGAGATGTTGCCGCCGAGGAGCTTCACGCCGGTTCCGGAGATATGGACCTCGCCGGTGAGGGTCGTGTTGTCGGCTAGCCTCCACGTCTGGCCCGCGACCGACGCGCTCAGGTTGCCGGAGTAGGTTCCCGCCGGGAAGCAGACGATGCCACCGCTGCCGGCTCCATTCCGGGCGCTGTGTACGGCCGCCGCCGTGAAGCCCTTGACCGTCCTCGTGCATGCCGCCGCGGACACGCCGGTGTTGGGCGCGGCCGCGGGGCGGTGGCCAGAGGCCGTCACCGCCACAGACGGCACGACGAGGGCGGCCGTGACGGCGATCGCCAGGAGCAGTGCCAGGCGACGCGGACGCCGGAAGCGCTTCCGTTCGTGACGGACCTGGGGGACTTGCGAGGTTCGTGGGGTGCGGACGGCGGCGAAACGGGTGTCGTTCACGTTCTCTCTCCGTTGGGCGCGGTGAACGCCTCGATATCGCCGGCAGGAGACGCGGCAGCCGTGCCCGGACGCGTGCAGCCTCTGCCTCAGCGAGGGTCGTGGCGAGTCCAACGTGGTGAGCACGTACCGGATGACCTGCTGCGCGATCTGGGTGACGGCGCGAAGCGGGACCCCGGCCCGGAACCGATTGCTGGGGGTTATCGGTGTGTCCGGTGGAGTACGGTCAGGGTACCAAGGGACTGCAAGTCCGGACAATCCCCCGATATCCGCATGAACCCATCCGACCGGTGGGCGGTATCGCTCGTCATGAGAGCGAGCGTCAAGACGACCCGTCGGGGCGCGTCCGCGCTCGCGGCGACCGCCGCCATTGCGATGATCACGGCAGCATGCGCGCCGGCCGGCTCTGCCTCCACTTCACCTCTGACGCCGGAGCAGAGCGGCGCTCCTCGGAGTGGGCCCGTCCCGACGGCATCCCCGCTGCCGACACCGACCTCCTCCGCCACGCCGGCAACGTCCACCGGGCCGCAGCCCCGATCCGGGCATCAGCTCGTGTTCGATCCGGAACTTGGCCTCGTTCTTCTCCTCAACGGCGACCAGGCGGGCGAGGAGGAGCACGGCCTCGTCTGGGGCTGGGACGGGACGGCCTGGGAGGTCGTCGACTCGCAGGCTCCTCCGGTGCGCAGCCTCGGCGGCACGATCTACGACCCCGAGCGCCGGGCGCTCGTTTCGTACGGCGGCAGCACCGCGGAGGGCTGCGACCGCGAGACGTGGATCCGCACGGACGGCTGGACGCTGGTGCCGGTCGATCCACCGACGGTGTGCGACCACCTGGCGCCTCACGTGGGATACCGGCCACCGCCTGGGTGTCCTGTTCGGCGGTCAGTCGACCGACTTTGTCCCCCACGGCGAAACGTGGACCTGGGACGGAGTCGCGTGGCGAGAGCAGGTCGGGGACGGACCGCCAGCCCGGATCCACCACGCGGTAGCGGAGGATCCGGATCGGGGGCAGATCGTCCTGTTCGGTGGGCGCGGCGGGGGCGAGCTCAACGACACGTGGGAGTGGGACGGGAGCAGTTGGTCGGAAAAGACCGCAGCGAGCGCGCCCTCGCCTCGCGAAGGCATGCGCATGGCATTCGATCCCGTGAATCGGACCGTTCTCCTGTTCGGTGGCCTCGACGGAGCTCTCCGAGGGCTGTCAGATACGTGGAGCTGGGATGGCAGCGCATGGACGCAGCTCGACGTTTCAGGCCCGACGCCGCGCGGGCACCACGCCATGGCAGGCGATCCCGTCCGGAAGCGCGTCGTCCTGTTCGGCGGTTCGGTGCAGAGCAACCTCGGCGACACGTGGGAATGGGACGGCGAGCAGTGGCAGTGCCTAGCCGGCTGCCCGTAGAGCCGCCACAGCCGGCAGGGGTTGTGCGTCACACGATGGACGCCGGATGGTCACTGGCAGGCTGATCGACCGTCCGGCGTCACCACCGCTGGCGCCACGGCGCTTTCGGCTTCGGCGCTAGACTCGCGGGGCGGCACACGCCGGCCACCTCGCCGCCATTCCCCAAGGAGACATTCGCTCATCGTGCACGCCCGCCGCGCCCGGCCCGCCACGGGACCGACCGACCAGCGCCGCCTCTTCGCTGCCATCCTGTCGGCCATCCTGCCCGGCCTCGGCCAGGCGTTCAATCGCCGGGGGCGCACGGCCGTCATCTTTGCGATCCCGTCGCTCGTGTTGCTTCTTGTCGCCTGGCTGCTGTTCCAGGTCAACACCTCGTCGATGCTCCTCGCCCACGCGATCGTGCCTGGAACGCTCCAGCTCCTGCTGGTCCTCAACGCCCTGATCCTCGCCTGGCGGCTCCTGGCCGTGTTCGAGGCGTTCGTCGATCGGCGCTATCCGGGCAAGCCCGGTCGGCTCGGCGGTGTCGGCCTGCTCGTTGTCATCGGGCTCGTGGCGCTGCCGCACGCTGCCGTCCACATCTACGGGACGAGCGCCTTCTCGGCTTTCGAGCGCGTCTTCTCCGGGGCCGGCGGCGACGCGCTGGGCGGCCCAAACGACGATCCGGGCTCGACGGGCGGCCCGACGCCGCTTGCTCGCGAGCGAGTGAACGTCCTGCTCATGGGGATCGATTCCGGGCCGTCGCGGAGCCAGGCGCTGACCGACTCGCTGATGGTCATCTCGCTCGATCCGGTGGGCCAAACCGTCTCGATGGTGTCGATCCCGCGCGACCTGGTCGACGTCCCGCTCGGCAACGGCGACACCTATGCCCCGAAGATCAACTCGCTCCTCGGTTACGCGAATCGTCACGAAGAGGACTTTCCGCAGGGCGGCACCCGAGCGCTCCAGGACGCCGTCGGCGCGCTTCTCGGAGTGCCGATCCACTACTACGCCAAGGTCGACCTGGCGGGATTCGTGACCATGGTCAACGCGGTCGGAGGCGTTGACATCGACGTCGCGAAGCCCCTTTCAGACCCGAACTACGGCGGCTTCGGGGTTGGCCCCGGGTGGTCGATCGGTGTCGGCCCCCACCATCTCGACGGGGCGAACGCGCTCGCGTATGCGCGGATCCGGAAGTCGACGGGCGAAAACGACTTCACTCGTGCCGGGCGCCAGCAGGAGGTCCTGATCGCGCTCCGGGACCAGGCCGTCGCGGGCGGCAACTTCGTCGTCAGCCTTCCGGGTCTGCTTGCGGCCGTCGGTGACACCGTCCGAACGGACCTCCCGCGAGAGCGGCTGCCGGAATTCGCCGCGCTTGCCGAGGAGATCGGCGGCGCTCGGACGACCCAGGTCGTCATGTCCTCGCCGATGGTGAAGTCGGGCGGCAGGAACCACCGCTACGGTTCGGTCGTGATCCCCGTGCCGAAGCGGATCGCGGAGATGGTCGCGATCGTCTTCACGGAACCCGGGACGCCGCCGGGACCCTGGCCGACACCGAAACCCACCCCGAAGCCCTAGCTGAGGGCCGCCTCGAACCGAGGACCCTGCCCGGCCTCCCGCCAGTTACCACCCCGAGTGGTGAGAGTGACCCGCTTGGGCCCGAATCTGGCGCCGATGATGCTCGCTCGTGCGGGCGCAAGCATCAGCAGCCGCTGGCTCGACCCGAATCGCCGCCGGTCACTACCAGGGGTGGTATCTGGCGAGGATCGCCCTGGCGAGGATCGCCTGGCGAGGCCCGGTACCGCATCGGATGGCTCAGCCCCAGCGGCCGCCCGGTGGCGTCCACGCCTCGAAGCGTTCGAGGAGCCGATCGAGGTCGTCGTCGACGAGGAGCAGACCCCGGTGGCTCGGCGACACAAACCCCTCGTCAGCGGCGTGGTCGATGTAGGCGATGAGCGGGCGGAAGAAGCCGCCGACGTCGAGGGCACCGACCGGCTTGCCATGGAGCTCCAGCTGGGCCCACGACAGGACCTCGGCCAGCTCCTCGAGCGTGCCGAGACCGCCGGGCAGGGCGATGAACGCATCGGCGAGCTCGGCCATGACCGCCTTCCGCTCGTGGAGCGTCGCGACGATCCGCAGCTCCGTGACGCCCTGGTGGGCCAGCTCGCGATCGACGAGCCCGGCCGGAATGACGCCCGTCACCCGCCCACCGGCCGCCAGCGCGCCGTCCGCAACGGCGCCCATGAGCCCGAGGCGGCCGCCACCGTAGACGAGTCCGAGTCCGCGCCTGGCCAGCGCACCACCGACGGCCGTGGCCACGCTGGCGTACACCGGATCCCGGCCCGCGCTTGCCCCGCAGAACACGCAGATGCTTCGCAATTCGCCCATCGTCAGAACCCGAGCTCGCGGAGGATCGGGGTCATCCGCCGGGCGGCCGCCCCGCGATGCGAGATCCGGTTCTTCTCGTCCTGCGTCCAGAGGCCGAGCGTGCGGCCACCGGGAGGCTCGGATTGCGGTTCGAATACGGGGTCGTAGCCGAAGCCGCCGCGGCCCCGGGGCTCGGTCGCGATCCGCCCACGACACGTCCCGCGGACGACGCGGAGAGGCAGGCCGCCACGAGGGCCGGTCGCCCCGGGCAAGGCGAGCGCCAGGACGCAGACGTAGCGGGCGGTGCGGCGCTCCGGTGGAATCCCTGCGAGCTCGGCGAGCAGCTTTGCGTTGTTGTCGTCGTCGGTGGCGGATTTGCCGGCGTAGCGCCGAGTTCGAACCCCGGGCCCGCCACCGAGCGCCGCGACCTCCAGGCCCGAGTCGTCGGCGAGGGTGGGCAGGCCGGTCACACGGGCCCCGTGCCGCGCCTTGAGCCGCGCATTCGCCTCGAACGTCGCGCCGGTTTCGGCGACCTCCCCCACCACGCCGAGGTCGTCGAGGGTGACGAGCTCGGCACGATCGATCGAGAGGAGTTCGCGCAGCTCGGCGAGCTTGTGGGCGGAGCGGGTCGCGACGAGGAGGCGGGGCCGGGACCGGGTCACGCTCAGCGCTTGACCGTCGCGAGGATCTCGGCCTGCGCGGCGAACAGGCGCTCGAGACCGGCCGACGCGAGGTCCATCAGGCCGTCCATCGCGGTCCGGTCGAACGGCTTGCCCTCGGCGGTCCCCTGGACCTCGACGAACGTGCCGGCGTCGGTGGCGACGACGTTGAAGTCGACGTCGGCGCGGGAGTCCTCGCTGTAGTCGAGGTCGAGGAGCGCCAGGCCGTCCACGAGCCCGACGCTGACGGCCGCGATCCGCGCCACGAGATGGCGATCCATGCCGTAGGTGATGAGGGCGGCCGCGAGCGCCACGTAGCCGCCGGTGATGGATGCCGTGCGCGTTCCGCCGTCCGCCTGGAGGACGTCGCAGTCGACCGTGATCGTCCGTTCGCCGAGGCGGGTGAGGTCGACGGCGTCGCGAAGCGATCGGCCGATGAGCCGCTGGATCTCGTGGGTCCGCCCGCCGAGCTTGCCCTTGACCGACTCGCGGTCGGTCCGCTCCGCCGTCGCCCGCGGCAGCATCGAGTACTCCGCGGTCACCCAGCCCGTGCCCTTGCCGCGCAGGTGCGGCGGGACGCGATCGACGATCGAGGCCGCGCAGAGGACCTGCGTGTCGCCGACCCGGATGATGCATGACCCCTCCGCCCACTTCTGGACGCCGAGCTCGAAGGTGATCGGGCGCAGCTGGGTCGGGACCCGACCGTCGGCACGAAGGGTTGGGCGGTTGCCGATCGTCATGGCTGCGTCTCCTTGGTCGCCGCGACGGCGGCGCGTTCTTCTGTCTTGGCGGCGTCCCAGAGGGCGTCGAGCGCGGCGAAATCCAGGTCGCGGAGAGCAACGCCACGCTCCGCCGCCTGGCGCTCCACGCTGCCGAACCGGCGCCGGAACTTGTCGTTGGCCGCCCGGAGCGCGGCCTCTGCCTCGATCCCGTGCCAGCGGGCGACGTTGACCAGGACGAAGAGCAGGTCGCCGTACTCCTCGGCCTTCTCGGCCGCGGTCGCTGCCTCACGCAGCTCGGCGAGCTCTTCGGCGACCTTGTCGAGGACGCCGTCAACCGATGGCCACTCGTAGCCGATGTTGGCTGCCCGCTCCTGCATCTCCTGGCTGGCGGCGAGCGCGGGGAGGATCCGGCTGACGCCGTCCAGCGCACCCTTCGTCTCGGTGGGCGATTGCGGGTCCGGTTCGGCTCCCGCCCGCTCGTCGGCCTTGATCCTCTCCCACTGGCGATTCACGTCTGACGCGGTCCGGACCTCGGTGTCACCGAACACGTGGGGATGGCGGCGGACGATCTTCGAGGCGATCGCGGCATTGACGTCGGTCAGGTCGAAGACCCCTTCTTCGGCCGCGAGCTGGGCGTGAAGGACGACCTGGAGGAGCAGGTCGCCGAGCTCCTCTGCGAGGGCCGGCGACGGCCCGGCTCCGAGCGCGTCGTAGACCTCGTACGCCTCTTCCAGGAGGTGGTTCCGGAGCGATTCGTGGGTCTGCTCACGGTCCCACGGGCAGCCGTCCGGGAGTCGGAGTCGGGCGGAGATCCAGGGCATCGCCCAGGGGCTCGCGACGGCGACCTCCGGCGCGACCGGCGGGAGGTAGATGGGCGCGGCCAGATCGTCCGGTCCCAGACCTCCCACCGTGGCACCCTCGGGCGAGCCGAACCGGCCGACCGCGTGGTCTGCAGGGTAGAGCCGCTGGAGCAGTGCGACCGGATCGGCGCCCGACGCGTGCCGGCCCGGCAGCGGCTGTGCCTCGCCCACAACCGCAGCCCGAAGGACCGCGGCCGGGACGATCAGGGCAGGTCGAGAGGGCTCGATCGGGGTCGCGACGAGCCGCTCCGCGGCGATCACCTGGAGGCCCGCCGCGAGGTCGAGCCCCCAGCGGAGCCGCGCTTCGGCGACGAGCGCGTCGAGCACCGTCCCCTACTGGCCCAGCGCGATGTCTGTGAGCAGCTCGCGGGTGATCGTCACCGCATCCTTCTTCTCGCCGTACCAGTTCTGGAATGCCTGTTCATTGATCGTGGCGAGCTGATCCTCGTCGGGCGTCTGCGTCCGCTCGGCGACGACCTTGTACAGGAAGACGCCGACATCCTTGATGTCCACGATCTGGCTCACCTCGCCGACGGGTGTCTCAAAGATCGCGCGTAGTTGCCGCGCGTCCATGAGGCCCGGAGCCACCCAGCCCACGTCTCCGCCCGTGCCCGCCTCCGGGCCCTCCGAGTTATCGCGTGCAAGGGTCTTGAAGTCTGCACCGCCTACCGCCTGCTCACGGATGCGTGTCAGCTGTTCGATGTCCGGCGGACGCGACATCACCTGGATCACATGCCAGCCGAATGCGCTCTTCACCGGCTCCAGCAACTGGCCGGGCTGGAGCTCCGGCTTGAGAATTGCGGCTCCGAAGTCCGCGTCGAGCCCGGTCTCGACGCTGGTCGAGTCGAAGTAGGGCAGCTTTCCGCCGCTCCCGGTCTCGCCCTGGGCAGATGGCTCGTCGCTCTTCTCGCGGGCCATGGCGTCGAACTTCGACGGGTCCTTCTTCAACTCTTCGTAGGCCGTCCTGGCGGATTGCTGGGCCTCGGTCCAGGCGGGGTCGTCCGGCGCCAGCGCTGCCGTGGCCTGCGAATTGGGGTTGTCACTTGGAGAGAACAGGATGTGGCGGACCTTGATCGCCAGGTCGCCGGGTTCCGGCTGGGGGGCCGGGATCGCGATCTCGAGGACCTCGCGCTGCTTGTCGGCTGTCGTGGCCGCGTCGATCGCCTTGTCCTCGAGGGCCTGGCGGATCACCTCGGTCCCGACGACCTCCCGGTACGTCTCGAGCTTGAGGCCGGCGTCCGCGAGCTTCGCGGTCCAGGCGGCGTCGACGACTTCCGGCGAGATCTCCGTGACCCGGCCGATGACAAACGTTCCATCTTCGGTCTCGAGGACGGCGGTCGGCTTGCCCTGCTCGGCCGCGAACACCGCGTCGACGAAGACCTCGTCCTCGGCCGCCTCCTTGTCGATCCAGCCCAGGTCGCCGCCGGTCGCTTTCGAGCTGTCCATCGAGACCGCCTTGGCCACGTCCTCCCATGTCTTGTCGCCGGAGGTGATGTCGGCCAGGGCCTGGTCGGCGACCGTCTTTGCGGCGGCCTTGTCGGCGTCGCTCGGAGCGTCCTCGCCCTCGGCGATGACAGGCGTGACCGAGATGATCCAGGCGTGTCGCTGCTCGGGGGTCGTCGACTCCTCCACGATCCTGGCATCGATCTGTTCCGGGGTGACGGTGATCCCCTCCTCGACCGCGAGGCCGGTCTGGATGTTGGCGTCGATGAGCTTCTCGATGACGACGGGTGCGAGCTGATCCGGGTTGCCGTTCGACTGGAGCGTCTGGATCTGCTGGTTCGCTTCCGCACTCGTCAGCCGCCCGGCCGCCAGCGCGGCATTGACCCGGGCGACCGCCTGGTCGATTCGCCAGGCCTCGATTGCCGCCCGCTCCGCAAAGTCGTCTCGCGTGATCGTCGTTCCGTTCACCGACGCTGCGGGGGCGAGGTGCTCGCGGTAGTAGCTCACGACCGCCACCCCGACGAGGATCACCAGGGCGAGAGCGACGGCGATGCCGAAGCCGATATTGAGATAGGTGTTCCGCCGGCTCTGGCTCTCGCGTGACGGTCGATGCGGCCGGTTGACGACGGGTTTAGCTCGGAAGGTCATGGGGTGATGCGGTCCTGCAGTATTGATGGTTCAGGGGGATCGGACGGGTCCGGTATCGTACCGTACCGCCCGGATTTGCCTCCTCGCGCTCGCACGGTTCACGGACCATGCTCAGCGGCGTGTTGCCCTGGATCCTGGCCGGCCAGGCGGTCGACAAGCTCGATGTAGCGCAGCGCCTCGCTCTCCCATGCCGTCGACCGCACGATTTCGGCTGTCCGGGCGACTGCCTCCTGACGCGCGGTCACATCGTCGACGAAGGAAAGGATGGCCGCGGCCATCGAGGCAGGATCGCCCGGGTCGTACGTCGCGACTGAATCGGGCGGGAATGTTCGCTCGACCATGGGGAGCCGCGACGCGACGACCGGCTTGCCCATCGCCCCGTACTCGAAGACCTTCGTCGACAGGCTGACGTCCGTGAAGGGATCGCGACGCGTCGGCGCGACCCCGATGTCCGCCCGGGCGACCGCCGCGGGTACGTCCTCGATCGGAATCCGGCCATGGAACGTGATCCGATCCTCGAGTCCGAGCCGCGCGGCCTGGCCGGCGAGCCGCTCGGCTGCGTCGCCGCGACCGAAGACGTCCAGGTGAACATCCAGCTCGGGTCGGCTCCGTGCGATCCACGCAAGGGCATCGAGGACGACGTCGAGCTCATAGGTCGGCGTGAGTGCGCCCGCATAGACGAGTCGCACGGTGCCGTCGGCGGCGAATTGCCGCGGCGCGTACCGGGCCGGATCGAAGCGGGCGAGCGACGGGCTGTTGGCCACGACCGTGACCTTCTCCGGCCGCACGCCGAGCCCGACGAGCCGTTCGCGCATCGCCTGATTGACCGTGACGGCGGCAGTTGCCAGCCCGATCGAGACGCGCTCCTGGAGCCTGAGCAGCCGGTACGCCAGTGGGTTCGCGGCGCGCGGGAAGCGGCTCCTGAAGAACTCGGGCATCGCCTCGTGGAGATCGAGGAGGACCGGGACCCGGGCCAGCCGCAGTGGCAGCGCGGCAGCCACGAGGAAGTCAGGCAGCGTATGGACCTGGATGAGGGCGTACTGGCGGCCTCGGTGAGCGGCCGTGACCGACCACCCGGCCCGGATCAGGAACGCGAGGTACTCCACGAGGTACGTCCCGAGCCCTGCGCCCTGATGCCGCTGGACGTTCAGCCGATGAACGGAGACGCCGTCGACCTCGTTCCAGGGTGGGTCATCGGGCCGGCGAAGGGCGTAGACATCGACAGGCCGGCCGGCCGCGACGAGCGATTCCGCCTCGCGACGGACGCGGGGATCCTCGTCGTAGTAGGAGTGAGTGAGCATCGCGACGGGCCTTCGGGCACCGGGTCCCGCCACTCGCGGCTCGACACCGGGCCGGTCGCTCGCTCTGCGCCGCGCGCCGCTCGTCGTGCTCAGGCGCCGCTCCATCCGGCGCCGAGGCGGAGCACCTGTCGTGCCCGGACCTCGCGGCCATGCGAGCTGTTCACCGTGTCGACGATGAGGGCCGCCCGCTCGTAGACGGTCCCGAAGTCGATCGCTCGATGGGGCGTCACCACGACCACGACATCGCTCGTCTCGAGTAGCTCGTCGAGTGGCTTCGAGGTGTGTTCCACGCCCTCGCCGTCCCGGAGACTCGTCACGTGTGGATCGTGGAACGCGACCTCGGCGCCGCGGGCACGAAGACGCGCGATCACATCGACGGCAGGCGAGTTGCGCGAGTCGCGCACGTTCGGCTTGAAGGCGACCCCGAGGATCCCGACCTTGGCGCCGCGGAGCGCCTTGCCGTGCTCGTTCAACGCCTCCGCGACGAGGTCGACGACGTGGCGCGGCATCGCGAGGTTGATGTCGCCGGCCAGCTCGACGAAACGGTCGATGAAGTCGAACTCGCGGGCGCGCCAGGCGAGGTAATAGGGGTCGACCGGGATGCAGTGGCCTCCCACCCCCGGGCCGGGCGTGAATCGCATGAATCCGAACGGCTTGGTCGCCGCGGCGTCGATGACCTCCCAGACGTCGAGTCCCATCCGCTCGCAGAGGAGGGCCAGCTGGTTCACGAGCGCGATGTTCACGTTCCGGAAGACGTTCTCGAGGAGCTTCGCCAGCTCCGCGGCGTCCGGCGACGACAGCTCGATGACGTGGTCGTTGATCCGGCCCAGGAGGTTCGCCGCGCGGTGAGTGGCGTCAGGTGTGGTAGCGCCGACGAGCCGCGGCACGCCCTTCGAGGCGCTCGCCGGATCGCCCGGATTGACTCGTTCCGGCGCAAACGCCAGGTCGAAGTCGTGGCCGGCCCGCAGCCCTGATCGTTCCAGCTCCTCGCGGAACGGGCCGGTCGTCGTTCCCGGAAAGGTCGTCGACTGGAGGATGACGAGCTGGCCGGCCTGGAGGTGCTCGCGGATGAGCGCTGCGGCCGACAGGACCGGGCCGAGGTCCGGATCCTTTGAGCGCGTGATCGGCGTCGGGACGCACACGACGATGACGTCGGCGTCCGAGAGGTGCGCTGCCGGCGGCTCGACCACGCTGAGTCGACCGTCGATGGCCGCCTTGAGTCGATCGTTCGAGATGTCATCGATCGGAGACTGACCGGCCGACAGCTCGGCGACGCGCCAGGCATTGGCGTCGATTCCCTCGACCTCCAGACCGGCCTCGATGAACGCGATCGCGAGCGGCAGTCCGACGTAGCCGAGGCCGAGGATCGCAATTCGGTGGTCGTCGCCGGGGCCGCCACGGCGCGGCGAGGGTGTCGGATCGGTCACGGTGTCTCCGTTGCGTGTCGGGTGGAAGGCTAGCCGATGCGGGGAAGGAGTTCGTCGGCAAGCCGCTCGCCGATCACCCGCCAGTCGTAGTCGCGTTCGGCCGCCGCTCTGGCGTTTGCCCCCATTTCCCGCGCTTTCGCAGCGTCCTCGAGCAGCTCGGACAGCGGGACGGCAAGCGCCTCTGCGCCGTCGTCCTCCGCGACGAGGCCCGCCTCGTGATCACGCACGATCGCCGCGGTCTCCGGGCGAGGCGTCGTCACGATCGGCCGGCCTGCGGCGAGGCAGTCGAAGAGCTTCACCGGCGCGACCGAGTCCCAGTAGGCGTGGGCCGGGGTCGGGATGCACAGGACCGTCGCTCGTCCGAGGGCCGTTCCGAGCTCGTCGTACGGCGTCTGCCCGATCTCGACCCACGGCTCGTTCGCGACCGACGCCGCCAGGGCATCGAGGTAGACGCGGCTGTCGTCGCCGGTCGACGCAAGCCAGAGGTGGAGACGCGTGTCGGGGAGGCGGTGGCGGACGATCCGGACCGCGTCGACGAGCTCTTCGATCCCACGTCGCGGTGCCGCCCCGGAGATGAAGGCGACCGCCGGCGGGTCGGGCCATGACGCCGGCCGAACCGTCGCGGTGTCGCTTCCGTTCGATGCAACGACGACGCGCGCCGGATCGAGGCCGACGAGGTCGGCGAACGCGGCGGACGGGGCGACGAGCCAGGGGAACGCTTCTCGATTCGAACGCATCCGGGCCCGGATCGCGTCGGCCTGATCGGGGGACATCTCGATGCCGAGCGCGTCGTTCTGGAGGAACGCGTCGTCGTGGACATCGACGACCAGCGCCTCGGCGAAGCGGCGAAGCGCGATCAACTGCTTCTCGATGAGGAACTCGGTCGAGGCGACCCGTGGGCGGCCCCGCCACACCTGCCACCGCGGTCCGCGGAGCTCCCGCAACGTCGCGGTCAAGGGGTCAACCCGCCGATCCTCGAGGATTCGGGCGCCCGTCCGGGCTGCCAGGCCGTCGAACAGGTAATGGCGTCGGAGATCGCCGCCCCAGCGGCGCCGGTCACCCTCTCGCAGGACGAGCCACGGTCGCGTCACGGCGCGCCGGTCGCAGTCTGGGACATCGCCGACGATTATCGGCCATGGCCCGCCCGGAGACCCGCCGTCGGTCGCGGGCTCAGACGCCCGTGAGCGAGGAGCACAGGCGGCAACGCCGCCCTGGGCCGCCAAGAACCGCCACGCAGCGGAAGGTCGCCGCAGGGCGGTTCAGGGCAAGGCGCCGTCCGAGCACCGGAGCGAGCGGGCTCAGACGCCCGTGAGCGAGGAGCGCAGGCGGCAACGCCGCCCTGGGCCGCCAAGAACCGCCACGCAGCGGAAGGTCGCCGCAGGGCGGTTCAGGGCAAGGCGCCGTCCGAGCACCGGAGCGAGCGGACTCAAACGTGCGTGAGCGAGGAGCACAGGCGGCAACGCCGCCCTGGGCCGCCATGCGGCGACCGCCGGTGATACGCTCCCGGGCGCATGGCAACGACTGCGGAGGCCCCGACGTTTCGGGCTGCCCGAAGGCCCGGATCCCTGGAGCTGATCACCGAGGGATTCCGGGAGATTCGGACGCATCGGCGGCTCGCCCGGTATCTCGTCCGGGCCGACCTCAAGAAACACGGCTCCGACACGCTGCTCGGCAACATCTGGTGGATTCTCGATCCGCTCCTCCAGATGGCCGTCTACGTCGTGCTCGTCTCGGTCATCTTCCGCATCGACACGCCCGACTATCCGCTCTTCGTCTTCGCCGCCATCCTGCCCTGGAAGTGGTTCTCGTCGGCGGTCAATGACGGGATCACGTCAGTGACATCGCGGGAGCGAATCATCAAGCAGGTGAAGTTCCCGAAGATCGTGCTGCCGGTCGCGGCGACCGTAGGCGGGATCGTCAACTTCGTGTTCGGGCTGATCCCGCTCTTCGCCTTGATGATCCTCTTCTACTCGGATCGGATCAGCGCGTTCGTGTTGCTCATCCCGGTGATCGCAGTCGTCCAGTTCGTGTTCACCCTCGGGGTGGCGATCACCGTCGCGGCGATCAACGTCTTCTTTCGCGACATCGCCAACGTTGCCCGGCACGGCCTTCGCCTGTGGTTCTACCTCTCGCCGGCCCTCTACGACTTCAGCGACGTGGCCGACCGAATGGACGGGCTCGTCGGTCAAATCCTGGCGCTCAACCCGTGGACGCCACTGTTCGAGTCGTACCGGGCGGTCATCTACGACGGAACGTACCCCGACTGGGGCGGCCTGGCAGTCCTGCTCGTCGTGTCGCTCGTGGGCGTGTGCCTGGCGATGCTCTTCTTCAAGCGGGTCGAGCCCACGTTCGCGAAGGTCCTGTGAGCGGCGGCGGCAGCACGGCGACGCCGGACTATGCAATCGATGTGAGGCGCCTCGGCGTCCGCTACAACCTCCGTCTGACGCGCCAGACCACGGTCCGCACCTCCTTCAAGAACCTGTTCAAGCGCCACGAGGGACCAACCCACTTCTGGGCGCTGCGCGATGTCTCGTTCCGGGTGGTACCCGGCGAGAGTCTGGCCGTCATCGGGCCGAACGGCGCTGGCAAGAGCACGCTCCTCCAGGTCCTCGCCGGGATCATCCAGCCGAACGAGGGCGCTGTCGACGTCGTCGGCCACGTGTCGAGCCTGCTGACCCTCGGTGCCGGCTTCGACGCGGACCTGTCCGGCCGCGACAACATCCGGCTTGCCGGCGCGTTCCTCGGCATTCCGCATCGGGACATGGAGAAGTTGCTGCCGGGGATCGTCGACTTCGCCGACATCGGCGAGTTCATCGACGCATCGATCAAGACGTACTCGTCCGGCATGCGGGCCCGGCTCGGTTTCGCGATCGCGACCGCGGTCGACCCCGACGTGCTCATCATCGACGAGGTGCTCTCGACCGGCGACGCCGTGTTCCGGGCAAAGAGCAAGCAGCGGATCATCGAGCTGACGAAGGCGGCCAAGGGGATCGTCCTGGTCACGCACGACATGGCCTGGGTCACGGAATTCTGCAACCGGGCGCTGCTCCTCGACCAGGGGCACGTGATCCTGGAGGGTCCGCCGGCCGAGGTCGTCGCCCTCCACGAGGAGCGCTCGGAGCAGGCGCGGATCGACCGCGAGGCGGAGCTTGCTCGACGGGTCGCCGCGGTCGAAGCTGGCGGAGCGCGTGCCTCCGGCTGACACCGCCATCGACGTCCTCGTCGTCGCAAGCTGGTTCCCGGCATACGACGATCCGGCGGCGGGACGATTCGTCGCCGACCAGGCCGAGGCGCTCGCGGCAACGGGCGTCGCCCGGGTCGCCGTCGTCACGTTCGACACGGCCCGACTGAGCGGCGGGGCGGCCTCGCGCGGCCGACAGGCGTCCGGCGTGCTCGAGGCCAGTCGAGGCGCCGTGGAATCGGCCGAACCGCTCTTCCTGGCGCCGGCGTGGGGCGTGGATCCGGGCCTGCCGGTGGCGCGCCTGTCGATTCCCGACGGCCTGACGGCGGCCGCCGGGCCGGCCCACACCGCGGCGCATCGCCAGGCTGCGCTGCTGGCGCTCGGCCGGCGGCTGGTCGCGGAGGGGGTCGCGGCCCGGAGAGGCGTCGTCCACGCCCATACGGTCTACCCGGACGGCGTCGCTGCTGTCGCCCTCGCGGAGACACTCGGCTGGCCGCTGGTCCTCACCGAGCACTCGTCCTTCGTCGAGCGGATCGTGACCACGCCGATCGTTCGCGCGGCGTATGAGGGCGCTCTGGGGCGGGCCCACCGGACCCTGGCGGTCAGCGAGATGCTCGCCGGCGAGCTGCGGACGGCGTTCCCGGAGCATGCCGCCACGATCGAGGTCATGCCGAACATGGTCCCGCTCGACCTGTTCCCGTCCGGCCCGCTCGAGGGTCGGGTCGATGACGAGCTGCTGTTCGTCGGCTATCGGAAGCCGACGAAGGGGATCGAGAACCTCCTGAGATCGGTCGCGATTGCGCGAGCCCGGCGGCCGACGGTCACCCTCAGGCTGCTCGGCCGTTCGCCGGACGAGGCGACGGAGGCCCGCTGGCAGGCGCTTGTTGCCGAGCTCGGCCTCGATGGAGCGGTGACATTCGCCGATCCCGTCGATCGCGCCGGGATTGCGACCGCGATGCGGCGAGCGAGCCTGTTCGTCCATCCGAGCCCACGGGAAACGTTCGGCGTCGTTGCCGTCGAGGCCCTCGCCTCAGGCCTGCCGGTCGTCGCGACCGACTCCGGCGGGGTGAGCGAGATCCTCGGCGCCGACCCCGAAGCTGTCGGCGGGCTCGTCCCGATCGACGATCCGGAGGCGCTCGGCACGGCGATCGTCGATGCGCTCGAACGGCGCGCGACGTTCGAGCCGGCGGTTCTGCGGTCGGCCGTCGAACCGCGATTCCGGGCCGACTACGTCGCCGAGCGGGTCCTCGTCGCCTACCGCGAGGCGCTCGTCGGTCGCACGGCGGCCGGGCAGGCCGGCCGCTCGGCTCGCGGGCTGCGCCGGCGCCGGTGCGCACGAGTGGGTCGTCGGCTCGGACCGTCATCGTCGCCCTCGACCGGGAGCGGGCAGCCGTGCGTCTCGCTCCGCTTGCCGGAGGCGTTCGGCGGAACGTCGATCTCGTGACGGCTGTCGAACCGGCCGAGGCCGCCCTGCCGTCCGCGGGCCGCATCGTGGAGGTGTCGATCGACACCACGTGGCGGCCGAAGCCGGCGACGACCGCCCGACGCGGCCCGACGGGACGGCTGGGCCGCCTGCTCCGGGATCCGATCGGGACGCTGAGGCGGCGGCTCGGTCGTGACGCCGGCTCGGACCGCTCGCTTGCCCCGGCCACGAGCGCGATCAGCGCCCACATCCGCGCGACTGGCGGGCGGAGGCCCGGTCGAGCTGCTGCCGGTCGACGGCCACGATGAGCTCGCGATCGCGCCGCTCGTCCGGATCGGGTGCCGCCCGCCGCAGCCCGGGCGGGTTGCGCCGGCTGGCCGACACGAGCCTGGCGGTTGACGGCTCGAACGCCACGGACCCGCCGCGCAGCCGTGCGACGAGGAGGCTGGCTAGCCGGCCAGCCCTTCCCGGCGGAGGATCTCGTCGGCGATCCGGTTGCCGACGATCGGCCAGTCGTACTCCCGCTCGGCCAGCGTCCGCGCCGCCTCGCCCATGCGTCGGGCGAGGGTCTCGTCCGGTGAGCAGGCGCACGCAGACGGCCGCGATCGAGGCCGGATCGTCGTCGGCCGTGACCAGGCCGACCCCGCCGCGTTCGACGATCGCCGCGGTCTCGCGGCGGGGCGTGACGACCAGCGGCCGGCCGGCCGCCATCGAGTCGAACAGCTTCACCGGCAACGCGACGTCCATGTAGTCGTTGGCCGGGATGCGGGATCGCCAGCACGGTCGCCCGGGCGAGGCTCGGGCCGAGGCGCTCGTACGGCGCCGTTCCGATCTCGACCCAGTCGTCACTCGCCGCGGCCGCCCGGAGGCCATCGATGTATGCCTCGCCGTCTGGCCCGGTCGCGATCAACCACAGCAGCAGGCGCGTCTCGGGGACCTCGACCCTGACCTGCCGGACGGCCTCGAGGAGGATCTCGATCCCTCGTCCGGGCGCGGCCCCCGACACGAAGCCGACGGTCGGCACCTCCGGCCACGGGCCCGGCCGGACGTGGCTCGCGACGGTCCCGTTGCCGCCGACGATGATCCGCGACGGGTCGAGCCCGACGAGCTCGGCGAACGACGCAGTCGGCACGACGTGCCAGCGGAATGCCGCCTCGTTGACGCGCCGCCGGAGCGCAAGGTCGGCCGCCCGTTCCGGACTCAGATCGAGACCGAGTGCCCGCGCCTGGGCGACGGAGTCGTCGTAGATCGCGACCGCGACGGGGTCCGACAGGGCGACGATCCGCTCGACCCACTTCGGCGGCGCGGTCTCTGAGGCGGCGAGATGCGGTCGTGGTCGCCGCCCGGGCAGCCAGGCCTGCCAGCGCCGGCCCCGGATCGCGCGCTGGAACGTCGGCCAGTCGTCGACGATCCGGGCGCCTCTGGCGCTCGGCGAGGCGCTCGAAGATGCGGGCCCGTCGGATGTCGCCGCCCCAGCCCCGATCACGGCTTGCCCGCATCACCATCCATGGCTCGCCGTCCGGGACGTCGTTGCGCCTTCGTCATGGCGAGATCTCGCGGACCAGCGCCCGGTAGGCGGCCGCCGCGGCCGGCCAGCCGAACCGCTCACGGCTCGTCGCGGCGATCCGCTCCCGCCACGCGTCGCCGTCTGTTGCCAGTCGGTCGAGAACCCGGGTGATCGAGTCGGCGAGGTCGGCCGGTGCCGGCGAGGCTGCGACGACGCCGAGGTCGTGCTCGACGACGAGCCGCTCCATCACTTCGAGCCCGCTGACGACGACGACCGGCGTGCCGGCCGCGAGCGCTTCCCAGAACTTGTTCGGCGTCGACAGCGCTGGTTCATCGAGAGCGGCGGCAGCGGGATCAGCGCGACGTCTGCCGATGCGGTCCAGGCCAGCAGCTCGTCCGGGTGCCGGGCGGGCAGCGTCACGTGCCGGCCGGCGTAGCGCGGCTCGCGGTCGCGGGCGGCGCTGGCGGCCATCCCGCGCCCGAAGCCGAGCAGGACGAGCGCGGCGTCGGGGACGAGCAACACGGCCTCGGCCGCCTCGTCGAGGCCGAGACCGGGTCCGAGCCGGCCCTGGAAGAGGACGACCCGTGGTCGAGGCGGGCAGCGCGGCGGCGGATCGGAGGTGATCGGGTCGTCCGCGGGCTCGACCCGACGCCGCTCGGCGGCTGAGGCTCGGGCGGGGGCTCAGGCAGGTTGGCGACGACCAGCGGCGGTCGTTCGAGACGCCAGCGGGCGGCGAGTCGGGCCGCCAGCGGCTCGTTGACGGTCACGACCGCATCCGCGGCCCGGGCCCAGGCGGCCTCCGTCCGGGCGTTCCTTCGACTGACCGTGGCGGGGAGCGCGAGCGCCTCGTTCGACTCGGCGACGTTGTCGATCGCGTCGTAGATGACCCGCGACCGGCGTCCCGGAGGGTCCCACGGGCGATCGGTCGCGGGCGCCGAGGGCGGCGGCGACCGTCAACGACCCGCAGGCGTGGTAGAGATCGGCGGGAGCCAGCTCCCGGGCGAGGCTCGCCCACCAGCCGCGGACGGCATGCGGCCAGAAGAGCCAGCGGCGGGCGATGAGCAGCGGTGCGGCGAGCGTGTGAGCGACGCGTCGAAGCGCGCGTCTCGCGCCGGCTGGTGGATCGCCGGCGGACGCGCCACCGCTGACGCCGTTGTCGCGGCCTCGCTGGCGCCCGCGATCGCCCAGGGGCCCGACGGCCGGTAGCGTCGTATCTCGATCTCGCCGACGTGCGCCGGGTCCGGGGCAGGCTCACCGACCGAGCCGGGCGTCGCCGGCGGCGACGGGTTCGCGTTCCGGCAGGCCGGCGGCGGCGATCGCCGCGATCTCGACCGCGTAGCCCTCGGCGGCGAGCGCGCGGGCGATCCGGATCGAGCGCGAGTACGGCGCCGCTGGGCCGCCGACGAGCACGACCGCCCGCCGCAGCGCGGTCCCGCGACCGTCGGCGCTCACCACGGGCGACCGGTCAGCCGGCCGTACTCGCCGATGAGGACGTCGAACTGCGCCTCCCAGCTGTACGACCCGTGGGCAGCGGCGATCGCCCGTTCCCGGTAGGCGACGCGTTCCGGTTCCGGGGCGTCGAGGATCGACTCGATCGCGGCCGCGATCGATGCCGGCGACGTCGGGTCGCACAGGACGCCGCAGCCCGTCTCGCGGACGATCCCCGCCATCCCGGGCAGGTCGGACGCGACGACCGGAACGCCCGCCGCCATCGCCTCGAACAGCTTGTTCGGTGTCGTCAGGCGGTGGTTGAGGGTCGACGGCTGGATCGGCATCGCGACGACGTCGGCCGAGGCGACCCAGTCGAGCAGGTCGGTCGGCGGCACCGCGGGCAGCACGAAGAGCCGGCCGACGCTGTCCGGCGCCGCCGCCCGCGCCCGGAGTTCCGCCTCGAGCACGCCGTAGCCGAGCAGGACGAGGACCGTGCCGCCGGGGAACGCCGGCAGCGCCTCGATCAGCTGCTCGATGCCGCGTTCGCGGGAGAAGCCGCCCTGGTACAGCGCGACCCGGGTCGCCGGCGGCAGATCGAGGTGGTCGTGGAACCGTCGCAGCGGGACCGGCGGCGGTGTCGCGTCGGTAGGAGCAATTCATGACGATCAGCGGCATCGCGACGCCGAATCGACGCTCCATCACCTCCGCGTATGGCTGGTTCACGGTCACGACACGGCTCGCCCGGCGGGCCCAGCGCCGTTCGACCCAGCGCGAACAGGCGACGGGCGGGCCCCGGCAGCCGAGCGACGTTGGCGGCATCGACGTAGATGTCCCTCGCGTCGTAGACGACGGGCGCGTGATCGCGCCGGCCGAGGTCGAGTCCGATCGGGATGCCCATGTAGGCCATCGCGTGGACGAGGTCGGCCGGCGGGGCGATCCGACGGCTCGCCAGTCGCTGCGACCGCACGGTCGCCGCGATCGCAGCGAGCCGGACTGCCGCAGACGTCGCGGCCGCAGGCGGCCGCGGAGGCCCGTGCGTGGGCGGCGGATGCCGCCGGTCTCGGCCGGCGTGGCCGTCACGACAGGGCCGGCCGCGAGGTCGGGCGTCTCCGACCGCTCGCTGCGCGGCCGCCGGAGGCGGCGCGACGATCGGCCGCAGCGGCGCCGGCAGCCCGTCGATCGGCCGAGACCGGAACGCGGACGATCCGGTAGCCGGATTCGTGCGCCTCGTCGTCCGGGCAGGCCGGCCTCGCTGCGAGCGAGCACCGTGATCGAGTGTCCACGGGCCGCGAGCGCGCTCGCGATCCGCCAGGCCCGCGAGTCGAACGCCCCGCTCGAGGGCAGCACGAGCGTGGCGCGCTGGGGAGCCGGAACGCGCGGGGCTCGATCGCCGGTCGCCGCTCATTCGCCGGGCCCCAGGCGCGCGTAGAGATCCACCAGCCGGGCCGACTCCGTCTCCCAGTTCCAGCGCTCCACGGCGGCCCGCCGGCAGCGCGCCCCGAGTTCAGCCCATGCCTCCGGAGAAAGCTCGACGATCGTCCGGATCGCGCGACCGATCGAGGCGGGGTCGGCCGGGTCGCACAGCTCGCCGAGCGGCCGTTCCGGATCCTCGGCGACGATGCCCCGCATTCCCGGGAAGTCGCTGGCGACAACCGGCACCCCGGCGGCGAAGGCCTCGAACATCTTGTTCGGCGTCGACAGGTAGTAGCTCTGGCTGTGGGCCTGGATCGGCATCGCGGCCACGTCCACCGAGGCCACCCAGGTGACGACGTCCATCGGCGGCACAGGGCCCAGGACATGGATCCGGCCGCCGAACCGCGGCTCGGCGGCGAGCTCTTCCGCCTCTCCGCGCGACGGGCCGAAGCCGAGGAACGCGAGGTGGGCGCGCTCGAGGCCGGGCTCGAGCATCGCCTCGGCCAGCTGACGGATCCCGCGGCCGGGCCGGAGGCCGCCGTGGTAGAGGACGATCGGCGATCCGGGCGGGATCCCGGCCGCGTCGCGGATCGCGTCCGAGCGGACGAGCTCGCCGACCGGTCGCGGCGGGCAGTTGTGGACGATGACGACATCGTCCCGACCGAGTCGCGGGCCCGAGTTCGGCGGCGTAGCCATGACTGACCGTGACGATCGCATCGGCCTGGGCCGCCCACTCCAGCTCCCGGCGGGCCAGCCAGGCGACCGCCCACGACGGCCGGCCAACGACCGCCCCGGAGGTGACGAACAGCTCGTGGCTGTCGTAGACGACCCGGGCCGTCCCGCCATGCATGTCGCGGGCGAAGATCGCCGCCGGGAGGCCGGTCAGGTCGTGGCCGTGATAGACATCGGCCGGGCCTGCCTCGCGAGCGGCCGCCCGGGCCCAGCCGAGATTGCCGAACCGCCACATCGCGAGCCAGTCGAGGCCGTCCATCCGCGAGCCCGGAGCGCCGTCGCGGTGGCGGATCCGCGACCAGAGCCGCGACGGGGCGCGGAACCAGCGCCACCAGTGGTTCCAGCGAGGCAGCGGGACGCGAACGATCGCGAATCCGTCGCGCTCCTCGCGCTCGACGATCGCCGGCGTTCCCGGTCGGGTGATCCCGATGATCGTCACGTCATGACCGGCATCGCGGAGGGAGCCTGCTTCCTTCAGCACGCGTGCGTCGACGAGGACGTCGTTCCGAACGAACATCACGACCCTCATTCGCCGACGGCCTCGAGCGCCTCAACGATCGCGGTCGCCGCCCCCGCGGGCGACACATCGAGGCCAGCCGCCCGCTGCCGGGCGAGGCGTGCCGGCGTCGCGGAGCGGCGCGAGCCGCGATCCAGCTCCGCCCCTGCACGCGCCGCGTCGAGACCGACGACGACCATCATGCCGCCGGAGCCCTCGACCGCCTCGGCCACTCGGTGGTGTCCCGGAGGACGAGGCACGGCACGCCGAGCCACGCCGCCTCGCGCTGGACTCCGCCGGAGTCGGTCAGGACCGCGGCCGCGTGGAGCTGGAGGGCGAGCGTCGTCGCGTAGCCCTGCGGCTCGACGACGCAGACGTCATCGGCGAGCGTCGAGCCGATGCTCTCGAGTGCGACCCTGGTTCCCGGGATGGAGCGCGAGAACGACCGGCCGGTCCGGGTCGCGCCGCGCCTCCGAGGATGGCCGCCCACGCCCGGATCGCGTCGGGCGTCCGGTTCTCGGCGCGGTGGATCGTCGCGAACAGGTAGCCGCCGGGCGACAGGTCGATCCCCAGCCGTCGTCCGATCGTCGGCAGCACCTTGTCCCGGCATCGCGCACCTCCGCCGACGACGCGCGCCGCCAGGTCCTGCATGACGTCGCCGACGAGGACGACGCCCTCGCGGATCCCTTCGGCGGCGAGATTCGCGACCGCGGTCGGTGTCGGTGCGAACAGCCAGCGAGAGACGTGATCGGTGAGGACCCGGTTCGTCTCCTCGGGCATCCGCCGATCGAAGCTCCGCAGGCCGGCCTCGACGTGAGCGACGCGGGATGCCGAGCGTCGCCGCGGCGAGGGCGCCGGCGAGCGTCGAGTTCGTGTCGCCGTAGACGAGGACGGCATCGGGCTTCTCGGCCACGAGGACGCCGCCGAGCGCGGCGAGCATGCGGCCGACCTGGTCGGCCGCGGTGCCGCCGCCGATCCCGAGGGAGTGGTCCGGCTTCGGCAGGCCGAGCTCGGCGAAGAAGTGTCCCGGCCATCGCCTCGTCCCAGTGCTGGCCCGTGTCGACGAAGACGTCGTCGTGTCGGGCACGAAGGGTCGGGAAGAGCGCAGCCGCCTTGATCAGCTGGGGCCGCGTCCCGACGACACTGACGATCCGCATCCGGTCAGCCTAGTGCCTTGTCGAGCCGGGTCGTCCTCGGCGGCGTCGACGAGGACGCCGAGCGAACGCGGCGGATCAGGTCGGTGCTGTCGCGGCGTCGGGCGGCCGGGAGACCGATCCCGCGATACGCGACGGAGTCGGGCAGGGCAAGATGTCGCGCAGGCTGTCCCGCCCGTCGAACACGACGGCGAGATCCGGGAACCAGGCGGCGTCGAGCGTCCGGAAGACCGGATCGGCGGTCTGGGTGACGATCGCCCGGAACGGAGCCTTCGTGCCCCACTTCCACGGCGATGCGCCGCTGTGTGCCGTCTCGTCTGGGTCGAGGAGCGGGTCGAAGGCCGATACGACAGCGCCCTGGTGGGTCAGCCGCTCGATGAGGGGCAGGGCTCGCGAGTAAGCGAGCTCCTTGACGCCGTGGCGGTAGGTCAGCCCGAGGACGAGGATCGGGACCCCTTCGAGCCCGCCGAGCTCCTGCTGGAGCGCCCGGATCGCGACGCCGATCTGGCCGTCGTTGGTCCGGCGCGACAGCTCGACGAGCTCGAGTTCCGGAGCTCGTGACAGGAGGAAATGCGGGTAGACCGGGATGCAGTGCCCGCCGACGCCGAGTCCCGGCTGGTGGATATGCGAGTAGGGCTGGCTGTTCGCGGCGGCGATCACCTCGTGGACGTCGACGCCGACCCGCTCGGCGTAGCGGGCGAACTCATTGGCCAGGGCGATGTTGACGTCCCGATAGGTCGTGTCGGCGAGCTTGCTGAACTCGGCCGCCTCGGCGCTCGACATCGCCACGATCTCCGCGTCGAGGACCGCGTCGTAGAAGGCGGCCGCGCGCGCCGTCGACGCCGGCCCGATCCCGCCGACGAGCTTCGGGTAGGTCGCGAGATTCGTGAGGACCGCGCCGCTGTAGAGGCGCTCCGGCGAGAACGCGACGAAGAAGTCCTCGTCCGCCCGGAGTCCGGATGCCGCCTCGAGCCGCGGGGTGAACCGCTCGCGCGTGTCGCCGACCGGCAGCGTCGTCTCGAAGATGACGATCGAGCCCTCGTGGACACCAGGGGCGATCGACTCCACCGCGGCGTCCATGTAGCGATAGTCGGGCTGTTGCTCGTCGTCGAGCATGACCGGCACGATGAGGACGACGACGTCGGCCTCGCGCGCCGCCGCGGCCGCGTCCGTCGTCGCTCGGAGGCGGCCCCGCCCGTGCGCGACGCTCACGAGCTCGGCGAGGCCGGGTTCCTCCTCGACATGAGACCGGCCCTCGTTGATCGCATCGACGACGGCCTGCTGGACGTCGACGGCGGTGACCCGCCAGCCGTGGTCGGCGAACTGGGCGGCCAGCGGCAGGCCCATCTTGCCGGCGCCGACGACCGCCACGTGGCCGGCCGTTCCGGGCTCCCCCGTCCACGGACTCACCTCGATCCCCGGCTCGTGGCCGCAGGCATGGACCGGCAGCTCGATCGACCCGCCGAGCATGCTGTGGACGGACGTGGGGCGGGACACGATCGTCATGCGACGGCGAACCTCGTGGACAGGTCGGAGAGGTCGATGGCGTTGCCGCTCGCAGCCGAGTTCGAGGAGCGAGATCGCCACCGCCACCGCCCACAGGCCGTCCTCGGCGTCGACGACGGGCCGGCCGCCGTTCCGGACGATCCCGAAGAAGGCCTCGAGCTCCGCGGCGAGTGGCTCGGCGATGACGACGGGCAGCTCCGCGACCTCACCCTCGAAGGTCGGGGCGTAGCCGCCGATCAGCCGCGGGTTCGTCGTGTCGGTCGCCTTCGTGAACGTCAGGCGCTGGGTCAGGTAGTCGAGCTCGAACATCCCCTCCTCGCCGACGACGACGAGCTGGCGCCGCTTGGCCGGCGTCAGCCAGTTGACGTCGAGCATGCCGGTCGCGCCTGACGGGAAATGGAGCAGGCCGAACAGCAGGTCCTCGTGATCGGCGTGGATCCGCTGGGCCGTCTCCGCGTAGACCCGCGACGGCCGCTCGCCGGCGATCCACGAGATGATGTCCACGTCGTGGGTCGCCAGGTCCACGGTCACCCCGACGTCGCGGATCCGGTCCGGGAACGGTCCGGCCCGGCGCGAGGCGATCGCGTAGACGGCCGACAGCCAGCCGTCGGCGATGAGCCGACCGAGTTCGAGGACCGCCGGGTTGAACCGTTCGACGTGACCGACCTGGACCGGGACTCCGCGCTCCCGCGCCGCGACGACGACCGCCATCCCCTCGTCGACCGTGGCCGCGAGCGGCTTCTCGACGAGGACGGCGGTGCCCCGCTCGATCGCGGCGAGTGCGAGCGGCACATGGGCCGTGGTCGGCGCTCGCCACGATCAGCGCGTCGAGCTCGGCTTCCGCGATCATCGCCAGCGGCTCGGCAAAGCCCTGGGCGCCGGACTGGGCGGTCGCAGCGAGCAGCGCGTCGTCGACGGGGTCCGCGACGGCGGCGAGTCGGACGTCGCTGCGGCCGGTGAGGATCCGGAGATGGTTGCGGCCCATCGACCCGAGGCCCGCCAGGCCGACGCGCAGCGGCCGATCGCCGGCCGGACGCCAGGCTCCGGTCATCGGGCGGCGACACCGGCGTTGGAGGCTGCTTCCGACGCCGTCCGGTCGCCCGTGGCGTTGTCGGCGTGGCGCAGGACGGCCGATCGGAGGGCGTCGATCACCTGCTGCTGCTCCTCCTCGGTCAGCCCGGGAAACATCGGAAGGGCGAGCGTCCGCGCCGCCGCGGCGTCGGTCACCGGCAGATCAGCGTGGAGGCCGCGCTCCATGATGTATTCCTGGCGGTGAACGGGGATCGGGTAGTAGACGTCCGCTCCGATACCGGCACCGCGCAGGTCCGCGAGGATCGCGTCGCGGGCTTCGCCCACGTCGACCGTGTACTGGTGGAAGACGTGATTGCGGCCGTCCGGCGTCACCGGCAGGCGGACGGGGAGGTCGAGCGAGCGCCTCGTCGTAGCGGGCTGCGATCGCCTGGCGCCGCGCCGTGTTGCGCGGAAGCTTGCCGAACTGGGCGAGCCCGACGGCCGCCGCGAGATCGGTCAGCCGGAAATTGAAGCCGAGGATCTCGAACTGGTAGCGGGCGCGCATGCCCTGGTTGCGATAGAGCCGCAGCCAGTCGGCCAGACGGTCGTCGTTCGTCGTGACGAAGCCGCCCTCGGCCGTCGTCATGTTCTTCGTCGCGTAGAGGCTGAATGCGCCGATGCCGAAGCTGCCGGCCTTGCGGCCGCGGAACGTCGCGCCGTGGGCCTGGCAGGCATCCTCCACGACCGCCAGCCCGTGGCGGTCCGCGATCGCCCGGATCATGTCCATGTCGGCGACGAGCCCGAAGAGGTGGACCGGGCAGATCGCCTTCGTGCGCGGCGTGATCGCCGCCTCGATCTTCTTCGCGTCGATCAGGTACGTGTCCGGCTCGATATCGATGAAGACCGGCGTCGCTCCCGTGTAGAGGATCGCGTTCGCCGTCGCGGCGAACGTGTGGGAGACGGTGATGACCTCGTCACCCGGCTCGAGGTCGATGCCCGAGAAGATCGACATGAGCGCGACCGTGCCGTTGGCCATCGCGATCGCATGCCTGACGCCGATGAATTCTGCCCAGCGCTCCTCGAGCTCGGCGACCTTCCGGCCCTGCGCGAGCATCCCGCTGCCAAGGACCTCCGCGACGGCCTCCAGCTCCTCCGGGCCGAGATCGGGACGGGCGATCGGGATCATGCGGGTGCTCCTTGGCGCGGGCCGGAGCGCTCCTCGAGCGTCTCGGCATCGGGGACGTAGGCGTACTGCCGGCCGCAGCTTGCCGCACAGGAGATCGGTGCGGGCGGCATATCGCTGGGTTCGGCCGGCACCGGGTCGCCGTTGTCGTCGACGACGGCGCCTGCCGCAGGCGCAGACCCAGCCGATCCGGCGAGCCGGATTCCCGGCGACGAGCGCGTGACTCGGGACGCTGCGGTTGACGACACCGCCCGCTCCGACCATCGCGAACCGGCCGACCTCGATGCCGGCCACGACGACCGCGGCCGCGCCGATCGACGCAGCCATAGCGGAGCACGATCAGGGCGAGACCTCCCAGTCGTCTGCCCCGGCCAGCTCCCCGGTCGAAGTGATCGCGCGCGGGAACCGATCGTTGGTCAGGATCACGCCAGGCCCGATGAACACGCCGTCCTCGACGGTCACGCCGTGCGAGATCAGGGCGCCTCTCTGGATCTTGACCCGGTCGCCGATCGATGACGTCATGGTCGACGAATACGTCGCGGCCGATCACGCACTCGGAGCCGATCCTGGCCCCGGTCCGAACCTGAGCCTCGTGCCAGATGCTCGTCCCGGCCCCGACGCTCACGTCGGACTCGAGATCCGCGGTCGCGTGGACACGCGCGGAGGGATCGATCAAGGCTCGGTGGGCTCCTATCAGCGGGACCGGGTCTGGCGGACAAGCGGTCGCACGAGGGTCGCGGGCCGGTCGACGAGTATAGCCGAGGCCCGGATCCGGGCTCTCGGTTGCCCCTTGGCTCGCGGGGACGGCCGGCTACCTCCGCCGCCGGAAGATCGAGATGACCACGCCCATCGCGGCCCCCATCGCGATCGCACCCCGCCAGTCGAGGAGCACCCTCACGTCGCCCTCGACCCGGCGCGCGATGAGGAGGAAGACGCCGGTCGTCCGCTCGAACCGGACGTTGTTGGCGACGACCGTCCGGACGGCCGCCTGCTCGATCCGCACGTCACGTGCCAGCACCGTGCCCACGCCGCCCTGGGTCACACGCACGTCCCCACCGATCGCCGCCCCGACGCCGCCCATCTCGACCGAAATGCGGTCGCCCCTCGCCAGTCCGATGCCGCCCTGGGAGACCGCGATATCAGTGGCGTGCGCCCGTCCGATGCCCCCACGGCTGACATCGACGTTGGTGGCGTTGACCTCCCGGGCGCCTGCTTCCTGGATCGAAACGGAATCGAGCCTCGTGATCGCACCGTCGCGGTCAGCCGAGGCCGGCTCGATCGCGCGGTCGGCCCGGACCGTCGCAGGCTCGGGCTTCTGCGCCTTCCGGCTCGTCGTCGCCTTCGGGACGATCACGGTCGGCTCGGTCGCTGCGGCCGGCTTGGCGCTGGACGCCGCCGCGGACGGCTTGGCCTCGGCCGCCTCTGCGGCCGGTGGCTCGCTCCTGGCCGGCTCCGCCCTGGACGCCTCCGCCGCGGCTTCTCGAGCGGCGGCCTCCTCGGCGCTGGCGAGGGCGTCAGTTGCGACCGCCTCGTCTCCGGCAGGCGATTCCTCTGTGGTGGGTTCGTCGGGTACGGCGTCAGGCTGCTCTCGGTCGGCCATCGGTTCCCTCGTTTCGCGTCGGGGTTCTGTCCTCTGGCAGCCTACCGCAGAGTCGCGGGGCCGCGTCCCGTACGACGCGACCTTTTGGACCGAGACGAGGGTGAAGGGTCGCTCAGGTATCCTGCGTCGGAACTCGTCGCGTCACCATTCGCCCGGCGAAGGCGTCACACGCCACGCCCCCGCCTCCAGAGAGGGACCATGGACCCCCAGAAGCGACGCCGCCGATGAGGCGGTCGTTCGTCCCGATCCTTGCCGTCGCGGCCGTCGTCACCGGGCTCGCCGTCGGCATGCTCGCGGCCGCTGCGGCGCCGGCGGCCGGACCGACACTCGACCCAGGGAAGGTCGCGGGAGCCGGGAGCCCGTCGTTGCCCTCGCCGACCCCATCTCCCACCCCAACGCCCACGCCCTCGCCGACGCCGGTCCCGACCCCGACCCCGTCGCCGACGCCAGTTCCGACTCCTGTTCCAGTACCGGCGCCCTTGACGGGCGTCCTCGTGCCGCCCGAGGTCGCGGCGCAGCATCCGATCGCGGTGATGATCGACGACCTGGGAGCGGCCCGACCGCAATCCGGGTTCAACTCGGCGTCGGTGGTCTGGCACGCGCCGGCCGAGGGCGGCATCCCGCGCTACATGCTCATCTTCCAGGAGAACATTCCGGCGGCCGTGGGCCCGGTCCGGAGCGCGCGCTACTACTACATCGCCTGGGCGGCCGAGTGGCGCGCCATCTACGTCGCACGCCGGCGGGTCTCCGCAGGCCCTCTCGACGCTGCGCTCGAAGGGCAGCGGCCAGCTCGTCTACAACGCCGACGAGTTCCGCTGGGGGAAGTCGTTCTGGCGGGTCAAGGACCGCTACGCTCCGCACAACCTGTACACGGACGGCAAGCACCTGCGCAGCCTCGCCAAGTCGGTCAAGGCGACGGACAAGCCGGCGACGCCCGTCTGGCGGTTCGGACCTGATCGAGCTCCGGAATTCCGCCCGCGCGGCGGTCGGATCGAGGTCGCCTATTCGGCCAACAAGATCCGCTACGACTACGACTGGACGACCAATACGTACCAGCGATCGGTCACCGGTGAAAAGCACCAGATCGACGCAGCGACCGGGGGCCGCGTCGGGCCCAAGAACGTCGTGATCATGCTGATGAGATTCGGACCGCTGAACGACGGCTCCCGGAAGAACCGCCTCGAGGCCGACGTCGTCGGCAAGGGAACCGCCTGGATCTCGACAAACGGAACGACGGTCAAGGGAACGTGGCGGAAGACCTCGCTCACGGACCCGACGATCTTCTTCGGGCCCGACGGTGAGCGGGTCACGCTGACGGTTGGGCAGACCTTTGTCCAGGTGATGCAGACGGGCACGAAGGTGACGATCACTCCGGGCGACCCGCCGCCGGTCCCGGACCCGTTCGGGAAGGAGCACCGACCGCAGTAGTCCGGTTTCGCCGTGATCGGCGCGACCGGTTCCTAGCGCGGCCGGGCGGCCGCCGCGTAGATCGAGCGTGTCTCGCGAGCCACGTCAGCCCAGCTGTGCTGGTCCGTCTCGGCGCGCTCCCGCGCGATCGCCGCGAGGCCGCCATGGAGGAGGTCGTCGACGAATGCCGTGGCCAGGGCCTGGGCGAGGCGTGCCGGGTCCCGCGGCTCGACGAGGATCCCGGCGGCTCCGACGATCTCCGGCAGCGCCCCAACGGCCGAGGCCACGACCGGGGTGCCGCAGGCGATCGCCTCGATTGCGGCCTGGCCCGCGCTGTCCGATACGACCGGCAGGACCGCGGCACGGGCCCCACGAACGAGGCCGGCCAGCCGCTCGTCCTCAAGGCGCGGCGCGTACGCCAGCGTCTCGCCGACGCCCTCGCGCGCCGCGGCGCGGGCGATCGCCGCCCGATCGTCCGGCGAGGCGCCGGCGAACAGCACTCGCGGCGGCCACGGTGCATCCGCCGGAAGACCCTCGGGCCGGCCGGCGGACGCCAGCTCGGCAAGCGCCCGAAGGAGTGTCGCGAGGTCCTGGCGTGCGTCGTAGCGGCCCGAATAGATGACGTAGCGCTCTGGCAGGCCGAGACGCTCCCGGTCGGCGCGTGGATCGCGATCCGGCCCGCCGCGATCGTCCGACGAGCCCGCATCCGGGCGGAAAGCCGGCCGCGGAGCGAGAGCGACGACCCGGATCCGGTCCCGACGCAGGTGGAGGAGGCGCCGGGCAGCCACGGCGACGGCCTCAGTCCCGACGATCACGGCCGCGGCGTCCCGCAGGAGCCTGCCGCGGAGCCGCTGGCCGAAGCGGGCTGCCGTCCCGCGCTGGTAGGCGCCCGGCAGCTCCCACGGCGCGAGATCGAGGAGCGTGACGATGAGCGGCAGACCGGTGGCCAGCGGGATCGCTCCGCCGACCGCGTGGTAGACCGCGCCCGCAGCGCCCGTCCGCTCGGCTCGCCACGCGGCGCCGAGCGACGCACCGGAGAGCACGAACGGATCGACGGTCAACGCTGCGGAGCGCAGCAGCCTCGTCGGGGGCAGGAGGCGCCGGCCGACCACGGACAGGTGCTCGAATCGCTCCGTCGGGTCATCGAGGTCGGATCCGAGCAGGAGGGCGAAGGACTCGCCGGCCAGCGGCTCGGCGTCGAAGGCACCGAGCAGGCCCTCGAGGTAGGACGCCGTCAACGGGGCCCGGTCAGGCTCCTGGAGCGGGCGAGCGTCCAGGACGACACGAACTCCGGGAATGGCGCCGGCCGGGCGATGGGGATCGGGCGTCCCGAGAGGCGCGTGGGTTTCGCCGGTCACCGGCCCTCGCCGGCACGCGGCGCGTCGAGTGCGGCCGGCAGGGCGACGTCGCCACCCGTCCGACCAGGCGCGCTTGCCGAGGGACCGGGGACGCCCGCAATCTGCCCCCGCCCGCGCCGTCCGAGCAGCCGTCCCCGCAACTCCTCCGCCCGGAGGGTCACGACGACGACGAGCGCTTCCACGACGATCCGCCGGCTCATCTTCGACTGGCCGACGCGTCGATCGCGGAACGTGATCGGGACTTCGGCGACGCGCGCCCCGCTCCGCGATGCGCGGAAGGTCATCTCGATCTGGAAGACGTACCCGCCGGCGTGGATCCCGTCGAACGGGATCGCCGCCAGGGTCGACGCGCGCCACGCCTTGAACCCGCCGGTGAGATCGCGCGGACCGAGTCGCAGGACTGTCCGGGCGAAGATGCTGCCGCCGCGGGAGATGATCCGCCGCCCGATGCCCCAGTCGACGACGCCGCCACCTTCCGTGTAGCGCGACCCGATGACGAGGTCGGCAGACCCTTCGGCGATCTGGGCGATGAGCGAGGGGAGCGTCGTCGGATCGTGCGACCAGTCGGCGTCCATCTGGACGACGATCTCCGCCCTCCCGCCCAGCGCGATAGCGAAGCCGTCGAGGTAGGCCCGTCCGAGTCCCTGCTTCTCGGGCCGATGGAGGACGCGGATCCGCAGGTCGACCGCGGCCAGCGAGTCGGCGATCCGGCCAGTGCCGTCGGGCGAGCCGTCGTCGACGACCAGGAGGGTCGCTCCGGGCAGGGCCTCCAGGATCGCGAACGAGATTGTCCGGATGTTCTCGGCCTCGTTGTACGTCGGCAGGACAACCCACGTCCCGGTCCCCATCACGGGCACCCGCTGCGGCTCGTCACGCTCGCTGGACTCGATGGGCCGGGCGGCCTCGCTCGTCAGGGCGGTCGGAGCGGTCTCGGGGGCTGCCTTGCGGCGCCGCGGGGTCGTCATCGTCGGGCCAGTGTAGACCCGGCCCTCACGATTGGGACCTGCCCGATCGTCCCCCTCGGTCCCCTCAGCGGAAGTAACCCGTGACGTCGACGATGACGTTGGCGGCTGCCCCGGATGAGCCCTGGAAGACAGCCCCCAGACCGCCGCCGGTACCGGTCCGGACGGTGAGGCCGTTCGCCCGGATGTCGCCCTTGGGGAGATTGACCGTCGAGGTGGCGCCGAGAGGCGTGGCGGCGGGGCCGACGATGAGCCAGCCGTTCGCCGAAGGCACGACGACCGTCACACCCCCGGTCACGGCCACCGCGTTGACCGGGATCGTTCCCCGACCGGTCGCCTGGAGCGTCCTGACGACGTTCCGCGGGAAGACGCCCGTGAGGCCGTTCCCGACCCGCGTATCGAGGACGCGAGCCGCATCGACCGGGAAGTAGGTTGCGCCGGCCGCGGTGTTGACGAAGTAGCCCGTCACGTCGAACAGGACGTCGGCCTTCGCACCGGGTGTGCCCTTCCACACGACGCCGAGTCGGCCGCTCCCGTCGAGCTTGACGGTCACCGAGCCGGCCCGGGTGTCTCCCCTGAGGACATTGAGGCTCGAGCTGGCGGGCGTCGAGGCCGCGACCGGCCCGACGTAGGCGTAGCCGCCGCTCGAAGGCCCGACGACGGTGAGGTTGCCGGTCACCCCGACCGCACCGGTCGGGACGCCACCATGGCCGGTGACCGTGAAGTACCTCGGCGCGCTCGATGTGAAGGGGCCGCTCAAGCCTGCGCCGGTTCTTGTATCCAGGACCCTGGCCGGGCTCAGCGGGATGTAGGTCCCGCCGCTCGCGCCGGGGACGAAGTAGCCGCTCACGTCGAAGATGAGGCTCGTCTTCGAACCACCCGCTCCGCTCCAGAGCGCGGCCAGCGATCCATCTGCGCCGAGCTTGACGGCCACGCCGGCGGCCCGAACATCGCCGGTCGGTGTGTTCACGACCGATGAGCGGGCGACGGTCGCCGCCGACGGCCCGAGGCTCGCGTAACCGGCGCTGGTTTGGCCGGCGACCGTCAGCGTCCCGGTGACTGCGACCGCATTCGACGGGACGCCGCGGAGGCCGGCCACCGGGAAGGTCCGGACACTGCCGCTCGCGAATGGGCCGGTCAGCCCGACGCCGAAGCGCGTGTCGAGGAACCGGGCGGGGTCGATCCCGACGAACCGTGCGCCGGCTGGCGGGGCCACGCCGGCAGGCAGATCGACGACCGTCGAATTCGGGGCTCCGACAGGGGCGACGAACGTGGTCGAGCCGTCCCCGGCCGCGACCCAGACGTCGGTGCGCACGCCGGCAACCGGCGCCCACTCGACGATCGGCAGCGTGACCTTGTACCACGTGTAGCCGTCGGCGCTGACCGGGCCATCGGTGATCGACAGGATCGTCCCGGCGCTGGCCGTCGTGACGACCGGGTGGGACGTGCCCGCTCCGGATCGGACGTTGACGCTCGAGGCGACGACCTTGCCGAAGTTGCCCACCGCGAGGCCGACGTGTGAGCGGTAGACGCTCGTGACATCCCAGTTCGGCGAGTTGCCAATCGTGTCGCGGGCGCGCACGCGGAACGCGAAGCCGTAGCCGTCCGCGCCCGTGTACGTGGCGCTGGTCGCTTTCGTGTCGATGAGCCAGTCGTGCCACGGCCCGCCATGAATCGAGACCTGCACGTCATAGTCGACGACGCCGCTCTCGTCGGACCCGACCCAGGAGACCGTGAAGGTCTCGGCGCCCTGGCTTGGGGCGAATGTTCGGATCCCGGCGAGGGGCATGGTCCTGTCGTTCAGGAACTTCTCGGCGATCGCCTGGCGCATCTCCGGCCGATCGACGTCGTACCCGAGGGCCCAGATCCCGGCGCCGCGGAGGCCCTTTCGGTTGATCATGTCGTAACGGAGCTTGAGCGAGGCACCGTCGTCGTAGTAGATCTGGCGCCAGCTCATCACGCAGCCGTACGTCGAGGAGCAGTTCTCGCGCCGGTACGCGACCCAGGGCGACTGCTCGCGGCTGTCCCAGCGGCGGCCGTACTGGTTGGCGTAGTCGATGGCAGTGTCGAAGATGACCGAATTCGACGCCCCGTATTTCGTACCGGTCTGGGTCTTCGCGTTGACCTTGTCGGAGACCGTCGACCAGGCGCGACCGTACCAGGGCACCCCGAGGATCAGCTTCGAGGGAGCCACCCGCGCGGCAAAGGCGTTGACCGTATCCTGCAGGTCGTACGCCGGACCGGACAGCGGGTCGATCGAGCCGGAGTAGCCGGCCCCGGCCGTCCGGTAGTCGTAGCCCATGATGAAGATCGCGTCCGCGCCGCCGGGTGCGGTCGCCGCCTCGAGCGGGTAGTTGCCGATGTGTCCGGTGGTGTCGAACGTCAGCTGGTAGCCGGGCGCCTGCTTGTCGAGCTCGGCGCGGACTGTTCGCACGAAGAGCGCGTACTCGTCCGCGTAGCCGGACGCGATCGGTTCGAAGTCGAGGTTGATGCCATCCGCACCCCTGGCACGGACCGCGGCCGCCGCCTGCCGTGCGAGGTTGAGTCGGGCCGTCGGGCTGCCGAGGAGGGCGCCCTGGAGGGCGGCCTGACCGCTCGTCCAGGCGAAAACCGAGATCGTCAGGACCACCCGGGTGCCCTTCGCGTGGGCCGCGTTGATGATCGATGTCAGCCGCGAGCTCGTCCAGCCGCGCCAGCCGGTCGTCGGCGTGCCGTCGGCGTTCGCCTTGAGCAGGTTGCCGTTTCTGTCCGCTCCGACGCTGAAGTAGGCGATCGTCGACAGGAGCTCGTAATCGAGGACCGCGTCGTTGACCTCCCAGTACGGGAGGAAGCCCATGACCTCGCGGCGGAGGCGCGTCCCGTCGAGGCTGACGGCGCTGTCCTCGCGCGGGAGGGCCGCCGAGGCGCCGTCGGCGGCCGGGACCTCGGACGGGTCGACTGCCGGGCTGTCGACCGGAGCCGTCGGGGCGGGCGTGGCCGAAGGATCGGAGGTCGGGCTGGCGTCCGGCGCGGACGGGGACTCGGCACGAGGTCGGGCCGGGAGCAGGTCGCGGCCCGATGCCGAACCGGCGGGCAGGGCGCGCGGCGCACGACCGCCGACGTCCCACGTGTCGTCGGCGCGCGGCCGGAACCCGACCGTGACCCTGCCGCCGGGCGTGAACTCGATCCGGTCGTTCTCGTGGGCAACCGCATCCTCGTAGTGGATGCCGGGCAGGAGTTCGCCGGAATCGCCGGCCGGCTGGTTCGGCTCGGTGGTGGTCGGCGCCGCTGCCGGCGTTGTCGCGACCGGGAGGGATGCCGGGCGGCCGGCCGCGATGGGGGCGGCGACGATCAGCTGGGCGAGGAGCGTGCACGCCGCGAACACGGTCAGGATGCCCCTGGGGCGTCCAGTCCGGGCGACCGTCCCCGGCCGGTAGCCGAGGCTCACGAGGCGGCCGAGCGTGCGGGGCGGCGTCGGCAGAAGGTCACGGGCAGGTCCCTCGAGAGGTCTCGCGGTTCGCGGCGAGACGGGTACGGTACGCCTCGGGCATCTCGGGGGCAACGGTGACGATGGTCCGGGTCCCGAGAGGTACGGTGGGGTCCGGTGGAGTTCCGGACCCGTCGCGAACGCCTGGCGGGTCCGCTGGGCGCTGAAGCGACGCGTCGCCTGGTGGCGCGCCGCCCGGCGGTGACCGCGCTACCGGGGCAGCGTTGTCCTCATGGTCGACGGGCCGCCGCGCGTCCTCGACCCGGTCGGGCCGACGTTCCCATCGCGACCCGGGACGACCACTACACCGCGTGGCGGCCTACCGCCCACGATCTGATAGGCCATCATGTCGACGTTGCCGACGATCGAGCGGTAGAAGCCGGCGCCGGGGCTGTCGGGATCGAGGTAGGCCCGGCCTGTACTTCGTGTCGGCGTGAAGGTCGTCTCGTTTCCATTGAAGTCGCGGTGGCCGCGCCATACGCCGAGCAGTGACTGGCCAGTCGTGAACAGCCCGTCGAGGTAGCCGCTGTGGCCGTGGCCGGCGGCAATCACGGCCGAGGCGCCAGCGGCCAGGAACGCCGAGCCGTAGTTGTCGACGCGGGCCTTGGCGGTGGCGAACGTCGGGGCGGGCTTGCCAGGCTCGGAGTTGCCCGAGGCGTAGCAGAGGTGGAAGAGCAGGACGACCGCGTTCGGGGCGAAGTTGAGGGTGCGAATGGACGGCTCGCCGTAATACTTGTTGTTGTAGTCCCCGTTTCCGGCCGTCGCATTGAGCCCGAACCCGTCCTTCGTCGCGTAGGCGGGATCGTAGGTGTACGGGCTGGGCCAGCCATTGCCGTGACCGAGGTAGATGACCACGTTCGCCCCGTTGGTGGCGGCCTTGACCGCGGACCAGGTGGCATTCGGGCTGTATACCTTGACGACGTTCGGCGTGTACTTGATTGCCTCGGCGTAGAGCTCATTGGCGTTCGAACGGTACTTCGAGGTCTCGCCGTGGGTCGCGCCAACGATGATCACGACCTTGGCGGTGCTGGTCTGGGCGGCAGCGACCGTGCCGTAGGCGCCGAGCATGGCAACCAGGGCAAGGGCAATGCCGAAAGCGGTCTTGCGCAATGTGGAACTCCTGAACGAATTCGACCTGGGGGTCGAGATGAGTGCATCGGAATCATGGCCTTCGACTGTGCTCGGGACAATCGCAGGATGGTCCCGACGCGCATGGCCCCATCGGTCGCGAACGGGTGCGGAGCCGGGTGGACGGGTGCGGAGGGGTGCACGGCCGGCCGCCTCGGCCGTTGCGGCCAGTCCACGCGACCCTTAGCCGCGGAGGCGCTCCACGAGATCGGCCAGCGAAGGATTCGATCGGTCGCGATCGGACAGGATCGGCTGCCCGTCGGGCGTCCCCTCGACGGGAGGCCACGGGACCCCGACGGCCGGGTCGTCCCAGGCGAAGCCGAGCTCGTCCGAGCCGTCGAATTCGTTCGTGACGAGGTACAGCAGGTCGAGTGGCTCGAGGGCGAGGAATCCGTGGGCGACGCCGGCCGGGATCACCACCCACTCGTCGACCGCCAGCTCCCGGGTCTCGATGATCGGCCGGTCGCCGGTCCCCTCGATCAGCGGCCGGACGTCGACGAGCGCGACGAGCGCCCGCCCGCCGACCACGACCCAGTAGTCGAGCTGGCGACGGTGGTAGTGGAGGCCGCGAAGCACGCCCGCCGCCGATGTCGACAGGTTCGCCTGGACGAAGCGCGGCTCGGAGTCGCCCGACCCGCCTGTTTCAGCCGCCGTCAGCGCGGGGAAGGCGGAATCCCGCCACAGTTCGCGGAACGAGCCGCGGGCGTCCGCATGGCGGGTCAGGGCGCCGAATCGCACGCCCCGAAGCGACGACGGGCGCTCCGTCACCGGCCTGCTCCTGCCGCGTCCCGCTGCCGGAGCAGCGTCGGCAGGTAGTCGGCCAACGCCAGCGGCCACGGCCGAAGCGGTTCGCCGCCGGGGAGCGGCGTCGGGTCGAGCACGCCCCACGCCGGAGGCGTGGATGCCCGCGACCATGTCGAGGCCGGCACGTCGACGATCGGGACCACCTGCCCGCCGGCGGGGGCATTGGCGGCACGCCGCCTGTCTGAGCAGCTCGCGGGCCCAATCGGCCCGCGAAGCGGCGCCCGCGTTGACAACGTGGTGGATCCCACCGATCGCAGCGCCGCCGATCAACTCCACGATCCCCTCGGCCAGGTCGCGCGTGTATGTCGGCGAGCCGATCTCGTCGGAGACGACCCGAAGTGGCTCGCCACCGTCACGCGACCGCTCCGCGGCCGCGAGGATCTTCGAGGGGAAATCGTTGCCGGGCGGACCGAACAGCCACGCCGTCCGCACGATCCCGAGCGCCGCGGATGTCCCCGTCGCGGCGAAGGCGCTGGCCGCGGCCCGCTCCCCCGCCAGCTTCGATTCGCCGTAGGAATTGAGCGGATCGGTCTCGTCATCCGGGCCGTAGCCGCGGCCGTCCGTCCGCCGGCCGTCGAACACTTCATTCGTCGAGACCACGATGAGATCGATACCGCGGGTGGCGCAGGCCGTCGCGAGGAGCCCGGTCGCGGTTCCGTTCCTGGCCAACGCCAGCTCCGGATCGCGGGCACAGGCGTCGACATCGGTCCAGGCGGCCGCGTGGATGATGGTCTCCGGCCGGTCGCGATCGATCACCGAATCGATTCCGGCCGGGGCGTCGAGATCGAACGCGAGCCGGTCCCAGGCGATCGGCCCGAACGGGCCCGCGAACGGCGCGTCCTCGAGCGCCGCGACGAGCGCGCGCCCGAGCCGGCCGCCGGCCCCGGTGACCGCGACGCGCACGATCAGGCCTCCGGCGCGGCGCTGATCTCGGCGACCGCCTGGCCGTGGGCCAGCCGCGACCCGTACTGCCGCTCGTAATATGCATCCCAGTCGCCGGACTTCGCGGCTCGCCACCATGGCTCGTTCGCGAGGAACCAGTCGACGGTCGCCGCCAGCCCATCGTGGAACGTGGTCCGGTTCTGCCAGCCGAGCGCCGCCAGCTTCGAGCCGTCGAGGGCGTAGCGTCGATCGTGGCCGGGCCGGTCCGGCACGCTCCTGACGAGCGACCACGGCTTGTCGAGTCGATCGAGCAGCGCCGCCACGACGTCGCGGTTCGTCATCTCCGCCGAGCCAGGGATGTTGTAGGTCTCGCCGGCCCGCCCGTGCCGAAGGACGTGCTCGATCGCGCCGGCGTGGTCGGTGACGTAGAGCCAGTCACGCTGCTGGAGGCCGTCGCCGTAGAGCGGCAGCGGCTGATCCTCGATCGCGTTCGTCACGAAGAGCGGGATCAGCTTCTCCGGATGGTGATACGGCCCGTACGTGTTCGAGCCGCGGGTGACCACCGCGTCGACGCCGTGTGTCGTGACGTAGCTCCCGACGAGCAGTTCGCCGGCTGCCTTGGCTGCCGAGTACGGCGAGCGCGGCTCGAGGCGGTCCGACTCCTTCGAGCGGCCGTGTTCGACCGAGCCGTAGACCTCGTCCGTGGACACCTGGAGAATGCGCACCGCCCGCGACCTGGCGGCAGACGCCGCGACGACGGCCTCGAGCAGGACGTGGACGCCGACGACACCGGTGCGCAGGAAGGCTTCGGGGTCGAGGATGCTCCGGTCGACATGCGATTCCGCGGCAAAGTTGACGACCGCGTCGGCGTCGCGGACGAGCGGCCCGACCGTCTCCGGATCGGCGATATCGCCCTCGACGAAGTGGAGCCGGGCGGCCTGCTCCGGATCGGCTTCTGCCGGGGCGAGATTCGCACGGTTGCCGGCGTAGGTCAGCTTGTCGATGACCGTGATCCGCGTGCCGTCGCGACGGGCGAGGATGTCCCGCACGAAGGCCGAGCCGATGAACCCGGCGCCACCGGTGACGAGGAGATGCGCACCCGGGGCCAGCCAGCCTTGTCCGGTGTCGTCGGGGCCGCCGCCCTCGCCCGCCGATTCGGCCGCCTCACCACTCACGCGAGCGGCCGTTCGATCGGCGGCTCGAGCCGGCCGGCCTGGTCATCGTCGCGGGCCAGCTCCGCGGCCCGGAGCAGCGACGGGACCGTCCCGGCGTCGGCCCAGTGTCCGTCGTAGACCTGGCTGAAGAACCGGCCGTCGCGGATGAAGTGGTTCAGGACGTCGGTGATCTCGAATTCTCCGCGACCCGACGGCGCGAGGTGGTCGATGACGTCGAACGCCGACGGGCGAAGGAAATAGACGCCAATCGGGATGAGGTCGCTCTTCGGCCGCTCCGGCTTCTCCTCGAACCCGATGACGGCGCCCTCCGGATCCAGCTCGGCGACCCCGAACCGCTCGGGATCGGGCACGCGGTAGAGAAGCGTTCCGGCATCCCATGGGCCGGCCTCGAATTCGCGCGCGGTCTCGGTCAGGTCCGGTCCCCGGAGGATGTTGTCGCCGAGAATGCAGCAGAACGGTTCATTGCCGACGAAGTCCCGGGCGAGGCCGATCGCGTGGGCGATCCCGAGCGCGCCGTGCTGGTAGCGGTACGTCAGGTCGAGCCCGAAATGGGCGCCGTCGGCAAGCAGCTCCACGACATCGCCGACGCTCTTGCCGCCGACGATCACCATGACCTCGCGGATGCCCATCCCGGCGAGCGTCTCGATCGGGTAGTAGATCATCGGTCGGTCGTAGATCGGCAGAAGGTGCTTGTTCGTCACGATCGTGAGCGGAAAGAGCCGGGTGGCCGTGCCGCCGGCGAGGACGATGCCCTTCATTCGCGGTCAGGGTAGCAGGGGCAAGCCGCCCTACGGCGCCCCGGCCGATGGCGCGCCGGAGGGCGCGGCGGACGGCCGGGCCGATGGCGTCGGCTCGATGCAGGGCTGCTCACCACCCGGCAGGGCGCCGCTCGGGCCCGTGATCGAGCAGTCGATTGGCTGCTCGTCGGCCGGCGGCAGGCCCCCCTCGTAGTCGAGGACGACGAGCACGTATTCGAGCTTCTCCAGGTCGGCGGGCGGCTGGAGATAGGCCGTCTGGACGACGCTGTTGGCGTCGCGGCGGACATCCGCAACCTGGCCGAGCAGCAGGCCCTTCGGGTACGGCGAACGGATCCCGCCGGCCAGCTCGATGCCGGCCGTGACGACCTCGTCGCCCAGCTCGATCCGCTCGGTCGAGTCGATGTTGGCCATGATCAGCGCGCCGCCGAGCTGCCCGATCACCTCGCCGGTCGCGCCGCTCGCCTGGACCTGGCCGATCACCGTCGATGCCTGATCGGTGATCAGCACGACCTTGGCGTAGTTCGGGCCCACTTCGACGACGCGCCCGGCAAGGGCCCCGCCCTCGGCGATGACGACATCGCCCTCCTCGATCTCGGCGTCCGTCCCCTTGCTGATCGTGACGAGCCGGCGGAACTCGGACGACTCGCGGGCGATCACCTCGGCCGCGGCCGTCTTGTAGGCGAACCCGTTTCGGAGCTGGAGGACGCCCGTCAGCAGCTCGTTCTCGCGCTGCGTCTCGAGCAAGCGCTGGTTCTCGGCAGCGAGTCGCTCGTTCTCGCGGCGAAGGGCGGTGTTGTCCGAGTGCAGGCGATCGATATCGGAGATCGACTGGAAGACCCCGGCGAAGCCCTCGGCGACGTCGTCCACGGCGCCCTGGATCGGCCGGATCGCGAAGCTGACCGCACCCTGGAACTCGCGAACCAGCGGGTTCGACGAGAGCGCCATCATCACGAGCGTGGCGGCCAGCAGCGCGACGAACACGATGGATCGGCGGCGCGCGGTCCGGGATGCGAGCAGTGAACTCATGGGTTCAAGCCTACCGCGCGATAAGAACTGGCACCCTCAACGATCAACCAGCACCCGCCCACCGAGGTCCAAGGCGGAGCTCCGCGACGCCATTGGCCCGAGGTCTCTAGCGCGGTGGTCGCGCGTACGTATCCGCGACGAGGACCCGGTCCATCGTTGGGTTGCCGAGCTCCTGGAGGACGATCCCGGTCCCGCGGACCACGCAGGTCAGCGGATCGTCGGCGATGTGGACCGGCATCTGGGTCGCGTCGGCCGCCCGCCGGTCGAGGCCGGCGAGGAGGGCTCCACCGCCGGCGAGGACGATCCCCTGGTCCATGATGTCGGCGACCAGCTCCGGCGGCGTCTCTTCGATCGTGTCCTTGATCGTGTCGACGATCTGCTGGACGGACGGCTCGATTGCCTCGCGGATCTGGTCGGCCCCGACCTCGACGCTGCGCGGCAGGCCGGTCAGCAGGTCGCGGCCGCGGAGCGAGATCCGCTGCTGGTCCCATTCGCCGGGATAGGCGGAGCCGATCGCGATCTTGATGTCCTCGGCGGTCCGCTCGCCAAGGAAGAGGTTGTACTCGCGGCGGGCGAACGCGACGATGTCCTGGTCCATCTCGTCGCCGCCGATCCGGATCGAGCGGCTGACGACAATCCCGCCGAGGCTGATGACGGCGACCTCCGTCGTGCCGCCGCCGATGTCGACGATGAGGCTGCCCGACGGCTCGCTGACCGGCAGCCCGGCACCGATCGCGGCGGCCATCGGCTCCTCGATCAGGCGCGCCCAGCGCGCTCCGGCGTTCAGGGCGGCGTCGCGAACGGCCCGCTTCTCGACCTCGGTGACGCCCGATGGGATCCCGAGGAGCATCCGCGGCCGCGGGATCAGGCCGACCCGATCGTGGACCCGCCGCACGAAGTACTTGATCATCTCCTCGGTCACGTCGAAGTCGCTGATGACCCCGTCGCGCAGGGGCCGGATCGCGATGATGCTCGCCGGCGTCCGACCGACCATCCGCTTTGCCTCTGCCCCGACCGCGAGGACCCGCTTCGTCTTGGCGTCGATCGCGACGACCGACGGCTCGCTCATGACGATCCCTCGATCGCGAACATGGACCAGCGTGTTGGCGGTCCCGAGGTCGATCCCGATATCGCGGGAAAAGAGGCCGAGGAAGCGGTCGAGCATGTGGCGGGAAGGTCCTTCGTGCGGGGTCAGATCGCGTCCGGTGTTCGCAGCGGCTCCACTTGGCCCGGGTGGGCACCGGGGGATCGCGCGTTCAGGATCAGGCGGGGAAGCCCGTGCAGTATACCCGGCTCGTCCCGGCCGCGCCGGGGCCCGGCCCGGGCCTACCCGGTCGCGCTCCGCCGCAGGTCCGGGCGATCGAACGAGACGCCCCGATCCCGGAGCGAGACCCAGGCATCGTGACCAACGACGATGTGATCGAGCAGGCCGATATCGAGGAGCCGGCCGGCGGCGAGCGCCTCGGCCGTCAGGTGAAGATCGTCCGGCGACGGTGTCGGGTCGCCACTCGGGTGGTTGTGGACGAGGATCAGCCCCGTCGCGTTGAGCCTCACGGCGTCCCGAAACAACTCGCCGACCCGGACGAGTGACGACGAGACGTTGCCCTGGTAGACGGTCGCGACGCGGAGCACGACGTTCTTCGTGTTGAGCACCACCACCCTGAGCTCCTCGCGCTCGAGTCGGCCCATCTGCAGGACCAGCCGGTCGGCGACATCGCGAGCCGATCGGATGGTCCATCGTCCGGCGGGCCAGTCCGCGAGGAGCCGACGCCCCAGTTCGAATGCCGCCGCGAGCTGGGCTGCCTTCGCGGCCCCGATCCCGGGCACCGATTCGAGCTCGACGTCCGTGGCGCGGGCGAGTCCGGTCAGGCCGTCATGCCTGCCCAGGGCATCCTCGGCGAGGTCGACCGCCGACCGGCCGCGAGACCCCGACCCCCAGAGCAGCCCGATCAGCTCCGCCGAGCTCAGGCCCGCCGCGCCGCGCGCAGCCATCCGCTCGCGTGGTCGTTCCGTCGGGGGCATCTCGCGGATCGCCCGGCCCGGTCGCCGCGCTGGCACGCCCGCTTCGAATCGGTCCGGCTCGACCATCGGGCCACTCCTCGTGCGACGGCGGTCGGGGCGTCCCCGGGCCCGTACGACGGAAGCCCGCCGATTCCTCCCGCCATCCGGACCCAGGAACGCCCGAACAGTAGCGACGAGCCCTTATCGGTGGCTCATCGGCCGCTTCATCGCTGCTCGATCGTCACGCAACTCCGGATCGGATCGCGACGTAGGCGAGAATGATCAGCGTTCCATTGAACGTCGCGTGCAACCCGATCGGTGCCCAGATCGATCCGCGCCGGACGAAGACCCAACCCAGGACCCAGGCGACGGGCAGGCGAGTCCCCGCACCGACCGCAATGAGGCCGAAGGCCTGGCCGAAACCCTCCGCCTCGACACCGACGACGTGCGCGAGGGCAAAGAGCAGGGTCGCCCTGAGGATCGCCCGGTTCGCGCCGATCGAGCGCCGCCAGGCCGTCACCGCGAAGCCGCGGAACATGATCTCCTCGGCGACCGGGGCGATGATCGCGCCCGTGACGAGCTGGAGGACGAGGCCGGACAGTTCGCCGGTCGGCGGCAGCGGGCTGGGACTGACGACTCCGAAGATCGCGACGAGGACCCCGGCGACGATCAGTGTCAGGAAGATCACCGGCAGCGCCAGCGATGCGCCGGCGACGATGTCTGCCGCGGCCCGTCGATCGAACCGTCGAATGCCCATCTCCGACCACGTCAGGGCACCAGAGCCGACGACGGTCAGCCGGAGCAGGCCGATGAAGATCAGCGCGGTGAGGGCGGCGGCGATGAGCTGGCCGGCAGGTGGCCAGACATCGGTCCCGGTCGACGTCACGACGGCCTCGATCAGCAGCCCGAGCAGCGCCCCCACGAAGTAGGTAACCGCAACGGCCGCGGCGAATACGAGGATCGGCGACGGCCCGGCGAATGGCTCCCCGCGTGCCCGTCGCTCCAGCGCCTGGTTGCCCGAGGCCGCGATCAGCCCGACCGACAGCAGGCCAGGCCCGACGAAGTAGACCAGCAGTGTCGAGCCGGCGAACACGCCCGCGAGGCCAACCGCGAGCCCAAGAACTGACGCCAGCCATCCGACAACGAACAACCCCGGCGCCGCCCGCCCCTCGATGGTGAATGTCGAAGCCCCCGGCCGCGGAGCGGGCACAGGGACGTCGGGATCGTCAGGAGTCACGCGGCAACTCTAGATGCAGTCCGTGGAACCCGGGTTCCCTGCTAGCCTGAGCCGTCCTCAGCCCTCGGGCAGGACGTCCGGCGAACGAGGGGCCTGTGCCGTTCGGCCCAGCGAGCGAGGCCCGGACGATCGGGCCACGCGCGAGCCGGGTCCGTCAGCTGCGGCGATCCGGCCGGTTTCGTCGATCGAATCCGGCAGCGGCATGATCGCCGCGGGTCGCGGACCCGCGATCGCGGCGGCCGGCAAGTCTCGACGCTCGAAATCCTTGCCGCACCAGGCGCACAGCGACCAGTCGAGGCCGACCAGCCGGCTGCAGTTCGGGCAGACCCGGTTCAGTCGGGTCCGGCAGGTGGGACAGATGATCCACTCGTCGTTCACGCGACGGGCGCATGTCGGGCAGCTGTGGATGGCCTCGACCTCGGCGAGGAGGGCCTCCTCGGCGAGATTGCGCTCGTACAACTCGCCGATCTTCTCGTGCGGCCGGATGATCTTGTAGACGAAGATCGCCAGCGGAAAGAAGATCGGGGTGAAGATGATGATGAAGCTCGCCGCGACGTAGGGAAGGATCGGGTTCTCCGTCCGCTGCTGCATGTCGCGGAAGGCCCAGTACGCGCCGGCCAGCCAGAGGAAGATCAGGTAGATCGCGATCGCCTGGAGCGCGAACTGGACGGGGGGACTGCCGAAGAACCCGCCGAGGGCGTTCCCGATCTCGTCGAAGATCTCGTCCATGCGGGTTGGTGGGTGCCTCCGAATCGCTCAGACCGGTCGGTCGCGCCGTCTGTTGCCCGGCCGGCGACAGCGTCCGGCGCAGTGTAACAGGGCTCAGACGGAGCCCCGCTTGCCTCTAGACGGTTGTCACGGACTCGGCGTGACGCGCGACGGTTCGATCCAGCAGCCCGCCGGCGATCATGACGATCGCGCCGATCGCGACGACGTAGACCCCGATCGAGGCATTGAACGGCCCGATCAGGTACGGCCAGACGAGACCCGCGAGCAGACACGCGAGGCCGACCGACGGCAGCCCGAGCCGAACCCAGGGTGGCAGCCGCTCGGCAACCAGCGCCAGGAACGTCAGCCCAACCAGCAGGACCAGGACGAACAAGTGGCCCGGGCCGGCGAGTCCCCATTGCTCGAGGTACCCGCCGGTCACGCCCCTGCCAATGACATAGTCGGCCCAGGGAAGCGTGAACCCGAACGCCGCGACACCGGCACCGAGGACGACGACCCGGGTGGCGGCTTCCGACGGCAGGCCGAGCGACCCTTGGCCCTCGTTCGTCTCTGCAGGCGTGCTCGTCGAGACCGATGGTTCCGGCGCCGGACGGGCAGCGATATCGGCTGTGGCCCCGGTCCGAGCCGGGGTCGCGATTCGCAGGGATTCGCCCGATGGAAGGATCGCGGAGGGCGGCAGGTAGGCGCCGGCAGGCACGCGATCGGCCTGGCGCTCGACGCGTTCGCCCGCGACATCGACCGACCGCGGTGGGGGCCAGGCCGGGCGCTCCGGCCAGGTCGGCACGGGTGGCGGGCTCGACGCGGACATGGGTGGCGGGCTGACCGGCGCCGGGATTGGTGGCGGGCTGGCCTGCGCGGGGAGGGGCAACGGACTGGCCGGCGCGGGGACCGGCGACGGACTTGCCGGCGCGGGGAGGGGCGACGGACTGGCGCCCCAGGGCAATTGCGTCTGGGGGATTGCCTCGGGCTCGGGCGGCGGCGCGATGACACGATTGATCGTGGTCGGTTTCGCCGCCCTGGAGGTCGACCTGGCACGGCGCGGCGACCCGACCGGCCTCAGGATGCGGGGCGGGACCGCCTCCGCGACCGCAGCGGCAGTGGCGGTGGCCGGGGGCGGTGAGGCGTCGTCCGGCGCCGCCACGGCCACGCTCGCCGAGAGCAGGCGCTCGCCGGAGGTGAAGGACCGCGAGACACTGGCGACCGCCGCGACGAGCGCGCCACACGACTGGCACGCGAAGCGACCCGGCGACAGCAGCGAATTGCATTCGGGGCAGACGACTGTCTTCGTCGCCATCGATCACCTCGGGTGGAAACCGGACGCTCCACGGCCGGTTCCTACAGGCTAGGACCTTCCTCCGGGACGGACCAATCCCCCGGACGTTGCTGCGCGGATGCCCCGAACGTCCCGGTCGCCGACCGCTGCCGGACGTCCTCGAACGTCTGGATCGCGCCCCGAATGGCGGCGAAGAGACCGGCGAGGACGATCGCGGCCAGCCAGATCGCGACGAACAGCAACAGGCTGAGCGCGATCGCGGGCGGGTGGACGGGTCGATCGGACAGGGCGACGATGACCCGCGACCAGGCAATGCTCGCCGCTCCCACGGTGCCGCCGAGGACCGCCAGCAGCAGGCCGGTCGTGACCAGCCAGGGCAGGAGAATCGAAACCGGTCGCCGAATCACATCCTGTGCCGCTGTGCGCAAGGCTTGACCTGACGTGGCGCCGCCGAGGACGATCCGGCGGCCGGCCAGCCCGCCGACGAGCTCCCCCAGCAGCCAGGCGAGGGCGATGACGGTGAGCTCCGGAGCCGCTCCGAGCACCACCCGGATGACAAGCGGAGTGACGACCTCGAACGGCCGGGTCAGCTCCGAGTACGTGATCGCGACGACCCGGGCAACCCCGATCCCGGTTGCGACCGCGAACGGGGACCAGGCGACGAGCCGCGCCGTGAGCAATCGGCCGACCAGCACACGGTCCCGCCCTGCTGACGACGTCCTGGCTGCCGGCGAGCTGCGTTCCGCGGCGTCAGTGCCGCCGGGTGACCCATGTCGCGGCGACCCGACTCCCTCCTCGACGGCAGCGGCCGCCGCCTCCCGGATGAACGCGAGGTCCGTTGTCGCAGCGAACCAACCGCCGACGAGAAGCCACACGAGCACGACGACGAACGCACCGACCGCGACTGCGATTGCGTCGGGGCCGATCCTCCCGAGCGCAATCGGGACGACAAGGGGCGACACCATGTTGGAGATCGCCAGCGGAGATGGCAGCAGGACGATCGGCAGGATGAAGACGATGAAGCCGCCGCGGACGAGGAAGCCCGCGAGCGCGAGCAACCACCAGGCTGGCCGGCCGATCGTGACGAGGAGCGAGGCGAGGATCGCCCCGCCCCGGCTCACGGCGAGGCGCTCGGCGGCGCGGACGGGATGGGCGTGGTCGCGCCGACGAGTTCCTCGAGCCGACCGAGCGCTTCCTGTACGAGGGCGATCTCGACGCCGTACCGTGCGAAGTCGCCGTCGCGGAGGGCCTGCTGGGCGAGCTCGAAGTGCAGGTTCGCGTACGCGACGAGCTCCGTCACGTTGTCCGACGGGGGCGTCTGGCCCGGACTCGGCGTGCCGCTCGCGCCGGGTGTCGGCGTCGGGCTCGGGGTCGTCGGCGATGGCGTCGGGCCGGGGCCACCGCTCTGGTCGCGAAGTAGCTGGAAGAGTGCCTGCTGGAGCGTGTCGCCCCAGACGACGGTCGTCGGTGATGCGACGATGATCTTCTGGAAGGCTGGGAACTTGGCGCTCGTCGCCTGGAGATAGACCGGCTGGAGGTAGACGAGCGATTCTCCGACCGGAACGACGATGAGATTTCCCTGGATGACGTTGCTGCCGGACTGGCTCCAGAGCGTGAACTGGGCGCTGATCTCCGGATCCGCGTTGATCTGGGCCTCGATCTGGGCCGGCCCGAAGACCGACGTCTCGGTCGGGAAGCGGTAGACGAGGGTCCGTCCGTAGTCATCGCCATCGTTCTGGGCGGCGACCCAGGCAATCATGTTCGGCCGGTCCTTGGGGATCATCGGCTGGAGGAGCAGGAATTCCGGGTCGACGGCTTCGGGCAGGGACATGATCACGTAGTACGCCTCGCTGGGCAGGCTGGACTCCGACGTCTGGCCGATCGGCACCGTCCAGAGGTCGTCCTGCTGATAGAAGGTCAGCGGGTTCTGTACGTGGTAGCGACCGTAGACCCTCGTCTGGACGTTGAAGAGCTCTTCGGGGACGCGGAGGTGCGGCCGGAGATCTGAGGGGAATTCGCTCATCGGCCGGAACAGCATCGGGAAGACCCCCTGCCAGGCACGGAGCAATGGGTCGTCGGGGTCGTTGGCGTAGAACGTCATCGTGCCGTCGTAGGCGTCCATGATGACCTTGACGCTGTTCCGGAGGTAGTTGAACTCGGACGGGCCCAGCCCGGACTGGACCGAGCCCGGCGAGTTCAGCTCGCCAGGATTGAAGGGCTGGGCGTGGGGGAACCGATCAGACGCCGTGTAGGCGTCCTGGATGTAGGCCAGCGTCCCGTCCTCCCTGATGACGGCGTATGGATCCTTGTCGTAGAGGAGGAATGGGGCGATCCGCGGCAGCCGATCCCTGAGGTTGCGGTGGAACAGGAGCTGGCTGTCGCTCGTGATCTGGTCGCTGATCAGCAGGTTGAGATCCCGGAAGCGCAGCGCGAACAGCAGGCGCGAGAGGGTCGTGTCGAGCCTGATTCCCGTCGCTCCATTCCATCGTGTCTCGACGACCTCGTCGCCTCCGGTCGCCGTCTGCCCTCGCGGATAGTCGAACTCGGCCTGCCGGGCGCCGACGACCACGTAGTCGCTCGGGCGCTCGCCGAAGTAGACACGCGGCTCCGAGATCGTCGGCGCGTTCGCCGACGAGATGGGCGGCAGGTCCCGAATCACGAGCCGCGGCTGGCCCTGGCTAGCGACTTCGTTTACGGGAACCATGGCGACACCGATGCCATGGGTGTAAATGATCCGCTCGTTGACCCAGCCGACGGCGCCCGGGTTCTTCTCGCGCGCCAGCTCCCTGACCGAGAGCATCACCTGCCGGGTCTCGTCGCCGAGCGGGTACCGATCGGTGTCGACGTCAACGAATTCGTAGTACTGCCGGATCGTCTGGAGCTGGTTCAGGGTGTCGCCCAGCGGCCGGTAGTCCCAGAGGCGGGCGTTGAGGAACGTGGCCTGGTGCTCCTCGATTGCTGCCTGGGTCAGGGGCTCCTCTCCACGGTAGTCGCGGGTCTCCCAGCCGCCGAGGTCGAAGGCCAGTCGTGTCATCGCGATGTTGTTGGCGATGTACGGAGATTCCGTGGCAAATTCGTTCGGCTGGACCGTGAACCGCTGGATGACCTCCGGGTAGATCCGCCCGATGCCGATTGATGCGATGAGCCACACGGCGACGGTCAGCCCGAGCGGCCAGAGGACGCGGGAGAAGGCACCGCCGACGAGGAACGCCGCGGCGATCAGGGATAGCCCGGTCAGCACGTCGTACGCGAGGAACTGGGCGTTGTCGTCCGTGTAGCTGACGCCGATGGCGATGCCGCGGTTGCTGTAGACCAGCTCGTACTTGTCGAGCTGATAGCCAAACGCGATCGCCACGAGGAACAGTCCCGCCAGGACACCAATGTGGACGCGGACCGGGGTGCTGAAGACCGCGCTGCCATCGAGCGCTGCCACGAGATAGCGGGCGCCGGCGACGATGAGCGACGCGATCACGAGGCCGATGACCGTCACCTGGACGAACCGCAGGAAGGCGAGGTCGAAGAGGTAGAACGAGATGTCCCGCCCGAAGATCGGATCGACGACCGTGCCATCGCCGGCAGGATCGAACGGGACACGGTTCATCCACAGCAGCACCGTCTGCCAGTTCGAGGCCAGTGCGCCGCCGACCGTCAGGGCGACGAATACCGCGACGACGGCAATCACGAGCCGGCCGATCGGCGTCGCGTCGGGCAGGTCGTATGGCGTGACATCCACCGTGCCGCGAGGGCCCTGGCCCTGGCGCCGGCCGAGCGGGTCGCCGCGCGTTCGCCCGGACCGCTGCTCGGAATCGAGGACCGCCTCGTTCAGCCGATCGAGCCAGCCTCGCAGTGTGCCGCTGGCGCCCTTCCCCTCGGATGGCGGCGCCAGCCGTCCGGCTAGCCAGAGGTTCCCGAGGAGCAGGACGAGCGCGATGACCGTGCCACCGATGAACAGCCCCAACCCGACGCCGATTCGCGTCCAGAACACGCTCTCGTAGGCGACACTCGTGAACCAGATCGCGTCGGTCCACAGCTCGAGCCCGACCGACAGCATGATGAAGATGAACAGGGCCGCGACGAGGCCGATGGCGAGGGCGAACTGGCGGCGAGGGCCGAAGCTGGCTCCGTCGTTTGGACCGCCAACCGACCGGCCACGGCGGGGATCACGCGGCGGCGGACGCTCGCCATCCCGCCCGCGACCCTGGCCGATCGTGATCGGCTCCGGCTCCTCGTCCGACTCGCCGTCGTCGACATCGGAATCCGCGTCGACGCTGGCGTCGTCGTCGCTGGGGCCGGCCTCGGCTTCCTCGGGTTCGTCTGACTCGTCGTCGGGATCCGGACCGTCGTCCGGGACTGGCTCGTCGTCCGGGCCACGTCGGCGGCCAGATCGGTCGCCGGCAGCTTCGGCTTGTCGACGACGAAGCTCGTCGAGGAAGTCGTCGAACATGTTTGGCACAGCGCCCGGAGTCTAACCTACGGGCGGCTCAGGCCCTCGATCGACCGCCTGAACCCGGCGAGGACCGTGTCGGCCAGCTCATTTGGCCCCATCGTCGCCTCGCGCGCCGGCTCCCATTTGAACGCGGCACGGATGGCCGCCGGGACTCGCCACGGGCGGCTGGGGTCGTCGGCGGGAATGACGGTCGCCAACCGGATCGAGAGGCGGCCCGCCTCCTCGAGAATCATCCCGCTGAGGGCGCCGGCGAGTGACGGGCCGAGACGAGCGAGGGGAGGGTCGGCCGGTGGACCGGCGGCCGGGGCGAGGTCACGGAGCGGGACGACGCCGTCGTCGTCGGCGATCCACAACAGGGCCAGCCACCAGCCGTCGTCCGTGGTCGTGGGCCTGGACATGCCGGCACGCAGGATCCGGTCACGGACGCGGACCTCGTGCTCGCGAAGGAACGACGGGCCGGGCGGGGGAAGTCGCTCTGGCACCGGCGGAGAATAGCCGGTCGCGATCAGGAGGTGGGCTTGGCCTTTTTGGCCGTGGCCGCGGCGGTGTCCGGAGTCGCGTCCGAGGCGGTGTCGGATGTCGCGTCCGGGGCGGTGTCGGGCGACGCGTCCGCAGCTGCGTCGGGCGTCTGGTCTGCTTCCGAATCGGGCGACGCGTCTTCGGTCGCGTCGGGTGACTCGTCGGCCACGGTCTCGGGGGACCGCGTCATCGAGCCGTCAAGCGGGATCCCGGACTCGACCGCGGCCTCGGCGGCGATCGCGTCGGCTTCGGCCTGGAGGTTTGCGACCTCGGCCTCGAGCTCGAGCCGCAGAATCTCGCGGCGGACTTCAAACGGCGGCGGCGCCAGCGACCCGGGCGGTGCCTTGTGCTCCTCGCCCTCGTCGTATTCGCCGCTGATCCAGGCCATCAGCCTGCTCCGGGGCTTGGTCCCCGAAGAGCGCGCGCTTCGGATGATTGCCTCGGGATCGATCGCGGTCACGCCCGGCACCGGGTTGTCGCCATCACCGACCAGGGTCGCCCCGCAAGTCGGGCACGTCACTTCGGATTCGGATGGCAGTTCAGCCGAGCACCACATGCAGCGAGGCAGCGGCGCCGACGTTCCGTTAGTCACGTCGTCGAGCATGACCGAAACTCTACCCCGTCGGCGCCAGTGGGGAATACCCCGAAGGTCAGGGGTCGAAGGCGCCGAGTCCTCAGGCCGATGGCGCTGCGACTCGTCGCTTCGCTCCTCGTGAGCTCCGCCTCGGACCTCGGAGCGCGGTTGCCGATTCGACGGGGAGGGTGCCGGTTCTCCGTTACTCCCACTCGATCGTGGCCGGGGGCTTCGACGAGATGTCGTAGACGACCCGGTTGACGCCCGCGACCTCGTTGACGATCCGGCTCGAGATCTTGCCGAGGACGTCGTAGGGGAGCTTCGCCCAGTCGGCTGTCATCCCGTCCTCCGAGGTCACCGCCCGGATGGCGACGACGTTGGCGTACGTTCTGCCGTCGCCCATCACGCCGACCGATCGGACCGGGGTGAGGATCGCGAAGCTCTGCCAGAGCGAGCGATACAGGCCGGCGGCCTTGATCTCGTCGATGACGATCCAGTCGGCCTCTCGAAGGGTGTCGAGCCGCTCGGCGGTGACCTCGCCGATGATCCGGATCGCGAGTCCCGGGCCCGGGAACGGCTGGCGATGGACCATCGCCTCCGGCAGGCCAAGCTCCAGCCCGACCGCGCGGACCTCGTCCTTGAACAGGTAGCGCAGAGGCTCGATGAGCTTGAAGCGCAGGTCGGCCGGAAGGCCCCCGACGTTGTGATGCGTCTTGATCTTCTGGGCCGCCTTCGTCTCCGACGTCGCGCTCTCGATGACGTCCGGGTAGAGCGTGCCCTGGGTGAGGAAATCGATCCGGCCGAGCTTCGTCGCCTCCTCCTCGAAGACGCGGATGAACTCGTCGCCGATGATCCGCCGCTTCTGCTCGGGGTCCTCGACGCCGGCGAGGCGGGCCAGGAACCGCTGACGGGCGTCGACCATCACGAGGCGCATCCCGAGGTGTTCGGCGAACGTCTCGCGGAGCAGCTCCGATTCCTTCTTTCGCATCAGCCCGTGGTCGACGTAGATGCAGGTCAGCCGATCTCCCACCGCCCGGTGGACGAGGGCGGCCGCCACGGCGGAGTCGACGCCGCCGGACAGCGCGCAGATGACGAGCCCGTCCGATCCGGTGGCGCTCGCGTGGGCATCGACTCGGGCTCGGATGTCGGCGACGGTCCCGTCGATGAAATTGGACGGCGTCCAGGTGGGACTGGCACCCGCAATGCCGACCACGAAGTTTCGAAGGACATCCCGACCACGAGGCGTGTGGGCAACTTCGGGGTGGAACTGGATTCCGTAGAGATGTCGCGACGCGTCGACGAGCGCGGCGAACGGCGAGGAATTTGTCTGGGCAGTCGCCCGGAACCCTGATGGCAGGCGAGTGATCGAGTCGCCGTGGCTCATCCAGACCGGTTGATCGCGGTCGAGACCGCTGAACAGCCCATCGTCGTCGGTGATCGTGACGGTCGCAGCGCCGTACTCGCGCTTCGTGGTCGGGACGACGTCACCGCCGAGCTCGTGGGCCATGAGGTGGGCCCCGTAGCAGATGCCGAGGACGGGAATCTGTCCACGCCAGATCGCCGGATCGGGCCGCGGCGCGTCCTCGTCGTAGACGGAGTTCGGTCCCCCGGAGAGGATGATCGCCTTGGGGGCTCGCCGCTCGATCTCGGCCCACGGCGTGTCGTGGGGCAGGAGCTCCGAGTAGACGTTCAGCTCGCGAACTCGGCGGGCAATGAGCTGGGCGAACTGGCTGCCGAAATCGAGGACGATGATCGTGTCCGGGTCGTTCGGTCGGTCGTCGCCGGTCCGATCCGGCGCCGGAGCCTTGAGCGCCGTTTCGAGGTAGGCCTCGACCTCCGCGTCGTCGGGCGCCAGGATGCGGTGGCCGGCGTTGGCCGCCTCGCCGTGGACGGTCTTGCCCCGTCCGTCCGCCGGAGTCGCGGCCGCGCCTCCGGCGCTCTCCGAATCCTCGTCGATCACCACCGAATTCGCCGCCCTCCTTGCTGCCTCCGTCTGACGCCAGTCTACGGGAGGCGGCGACGGCCGGGACGACGTCGGTTCAGTCGCGATTGCGCATCGCCTCGGCAGCCATGTCGAAGTACGCGTGGAGCCGGGCGGCGATCGTCGGGCGGCGGCGCCGTCGCCGCGATCGCGGCTCCGCATGTGGCCCAGCCAGGCGTCGCGCTCGGTCGGCCCGATCGCGAACGGCGCGTGCCGCATCCGCAGGCGCGGGTGGCCGCGCTCCGCGTCGTAGGTTGTCGGGCCGCCCCAGTACTGGGCGAGGAAGAGGGTCAGCCGGTGGCGGGCGCCGGCGAGATCGGGCTCCGGGTAGATCGGCCGGAGGCCCGGATCGGCCGCGACGCCGTCGTAGAAGTGATCGACCAGAGCCTCGAAGAACGGCATCCCGCCGGCCGACTCGTACAGCGAGATGTCGTCGGTCACACCGCGATTCTATGTCCGGCCCGCGATCGCAGACCTCGAGAGATCGCGATGACGGCCGGAGCAACGTGGCTTCCGGCCGTCAATCAGGGCTGCGTATTCGATTGTTCTTCGATTGTTATTCAGTTGTCCCGGCCGCAGGGAGGTCAGGCAGCCGGCGATTGAGAGAAGTTCAGTCGCCACGTCGGATCGACGTCGATGACGCGATTGGCCGTCTCGCCGTGGTCCTTGGCCCAGGAGGCGAAGAAGGCCGCGCGGCGGTGCGACACGATCCGGGCGTCCTTGCACGGGCACCCGGCGACGAGGCAGGTGCGACCAGCCGGGCGGTCGGTCGCCCGGGAAAGGCGCTCCGTCTGCTGGCTGTCCATCACACCGTGCCTCCTGTTCGTTGCTTCTGCCCGAATACGTCGGGTTTCACATGTAGGACCGTATTCGGCAGTCCGATTCATCGGTATCGCTTTGCGGCAGTTCCGCGTTACGACCGATGACGTATCACTGCCTCCGACAGTTGCACGAGATGGCCCAGGTGTCGGCAAGCCGACGCCGAACGACCGGAGCACCGTGTTCGGGGCTCCGGTCGTCAGGTTGTCGGATCAGGTATTCGGTTGTTCTTCAGTTGTCGCTATTCGGTTGTTCTTCAGTTGTGGCGTTGTTGGTAACTCGAGCCCAACTGTAGGAGGCAACCCCGCGGCCGCCACACGGACAAGTGCCGGCAATTGGCATATGCGGAATGACGTAGGCCGCGCGATTGACGCTGGCTCGTGGGGGAGACATCGAAACGGCGCCGAGGAGAGTGGATCGGCGCCGCTTCGGTATTGGCCATCGGATCGGGGGAGGAGGAGTCCGATCGACGTCCGTATGAAATTGTCGGGGCGAAGAAGTGGTCAGCGCGGCCGGGCTGTCTGGACTCGCGGGCGCGGTCGTCGCGATCGTCCCAGCCGCATTGCGGCGAGGTCGATGACGATCAGCGTTCCCAGCGAAATGATCAGGGTCCCGAGCGGGTCCATCGATCCATCCCTCGTGATACGGCAGTTGCCGTACCACAACCATCTACCCCGGCGACGGTGCCCGCCATCGTCCGATGGTATGCATCCTCGTGCGACGGATGACGTATCCGTGCAGGCTCGGCACGCTCAGATGTGCGCGGCCGCACCACCCGGGATCGGCCGGAGCCGGAACACCGGTCCGCGTCCAAGACCCTCCGCGGGCGTCCCGTAGCGGAGGATCAGCGCGGCGATCGCGCTGTTCCGATCGGCACCAAGGATCGGCTCAGCCCGGAACCGCGCCGCCTGCTCGCCGATCGTCACCGTACAGGCCGGCTCCACCTCGAGATTGCGGGCCCAGTCCGCATCCGGGTCGCCGGCCGCGATGAGCAGGGACCCGCCGGCCTCCTCGATGAACCCGACGGCGGCTCGTGCCGGGCGCCCGCTGACCCGGCCGAGGGTCTCGACTACTGCGACCACTCCCCAGCCCGCGAGCTGGTCGCCGATGTCGGACGCGGTCACGACGGCCGGCTCAGCGGCTCCGCTGCCAGGACTTGCCCTCGGTCTGGACGGACGGCGCGTAGACCATCTCGACCTGCTGCATCTCGGCGACCGTCCGCGCCCCGAGCGCGGCCATGGACTGGCGGAGCGCCCCGACGAGGTTCTCGGATCCATCGGTGACGTGGGCGGGTCCGAAGAGAATCTGCTCGAGCGACCCGGTCGTGCCGACGCGGATCCTCGTCCCGCGGGGCAACGTCGGTGAGGGCGCGGCCATCCCCCAGTTCGCGCCTCGCCCGGGGGCCTCCTCTGCCCGCGCCAGCGGCGAGCCGATCATCAATGCGTCGGCGCCGGCCGCGATCGCCTTGGCGAGCTCTCCTCCGCGGCGCATCCCGCCGTCGGCGACGACGGGGACGTAGCGGCCGGTTTCCGCCAGGTAGGCGTCCCGGGCGGCTGCGACGTCGCTGATCGCGGTCACCTGCGGGACCCCGATCCCGAGGACCTCGCGGGTCGTGCATGCCGCGCCCGGCCCGACGCCGACAAAGACGGCGGCAGCACCCTGCTCCATCAGCGCGAAGGCCGCCTCCGCGTTCGTCGTGTTGCCGACGGCGACCGGGATCGGCATGAACCTGGTGAACTCCTCGAGCGAGAGCGGGTCGTAGCCGCTGGCAAGGTGGCGCGCGCTGCTGACCTGGGACTGGACGAGGAACAGGTCGGCACCGTGCTCCGCGCAGAACGGCCCGAACCGGCGGGCGGCGGCGGGAGTCGAGGCGACGGCCGCACGCGAGCCGGATGCGCGAATCTCGGCGATCCGGCGGGCGACGAGCTCGTCGCGGATCGGTTCGGCGTAGGCCTCGGCGAGGAGGTCGTGGACCTCGCCATCGGGGGCTGCCGCGATCCGTTCGAGGACCGCGTCGGGTGCCTCGTAGCGCGTCTGGACGCCCTCGAGGTTGAGGATCGCGAGCCCACCGAGGCGGGCCAGCTCGCCGGCGAATCGCGGATCGACGACGGCGTCCATTGCCGCCGCGAGGATCGGGATCGCGAGGGGAATGCCGCACAGGTCGATCGCCAGCTCGACGTCGGCCGGCTCGATCGTGCTCGTTCCGGGGGCCAGCGAGACATCCTCGAACCCGTAGGTCGCCCGGATCGAGTCCACCTTCGAGTGGAAGATCCGGCGGCTGGCGGCCGCACTCGTCCCGGTCACCGGGATGTCCTGCGTTTCCGTCCGGTCGAGCAAGTCGCCCTCCTCGTGCGCCTTGTCGGTTGGCCAGCCGATCTCCGGTGAGTCTACAGGCGCTCGAACCGCTCGACCGGAATGACGAAGACGGTGGCTCCGCCGACCTCGACCTCGAGCGGGTACGGCATGAAGAACTCGCCTGGCTCCATGATCGGCGGCATCGGGTTCACGACCTGGGTCCGGGCGTGGCACGTGTCGCGGACGATCTCGAGAACCGCGTCGACGCTCTCCTCCTCGACGCCGAGGATGATCGTGGCGTTCGACTGCTTGAGGAACCCACCTGAGCTGTGGAGGCGGGTCGCCCGGTACTCCTTGTCCAGGAGTGCGTCGACGAGAGCTCCGGCGTCTTCGTTGTGGACGATCGCGACGACCAGCTTCACGCCGCGAGTATAGGCGTGCCGAACCGCGAATCACGCCGGCATTGCCTTCCTCGATGCCGACCTCGCGGGCCGACGGGCGGTGTACGATGCGCCAACGATTTCGATCGGGAGCCCGCCTGCTCCGTTCGACAGCCGCTGTCCGGGAGTTTGTCGTGGCCGAAACCGACATCCAGACACCGACCCCGCTGACGACATTCGTGTCGGGCGCGGCCGCTCTCGCCCGCGGGATGGATCTCGACGAGACAGTCGGATCGCTTGTGGGGAACGCGGCAGCGGCGGTGGGCGCCACGAGTGCGGCGATCAGCCTGCAGGACCCCGATCGACCGGCCCCGGAGCTGACGTTCACGGTCGGCCTCGACGAGGCCGGCCAGGCCGATATCGCCTCTGCGGTCAGTGATCCGGCTCATCCCCTGACGGCCGCCGCGGTCGACCGGCACGAAACCGCCGGCCCGGGGATTGCGGCGTTTCCGCTGGTCGTCAGCCGCGGTGGCATCGAGCAGGGGCTGGGCGCGGTCGCATTCGCCTGGTCGAGCAACGAGTCCCCCGCTGTGGACCAGGTCGACTTCCTCCGGGCGGTCGCCGATCTCGTGGCCGTGGCCGTGGACCGCTCGCGTCTCGCCTCGACGGTCGCGGAACGTTCCGAGTGGTTCGAGCGGCTCGCCCACACCGATCCGCTGACGGGCCTCGCCAACATGCGGACGTTCGCGCGCGTCCTCGAGCTCGAGCTCGCCCGGGCGGGACGGCAGGGAACAGAGGTTTCGGTTGCGGTCTTCGACGTTGGCAGCCTGGCTGCCACGAACGACGCATCCGGTCACGAGGCAGGCGACGACGTCCTGCGATCCGTGGCCGCCGTGATCGCCGGGGCTGTCCGGCTGGTTGACACCGTGGCCCGCCTGGGCGGGGACGAATTCATCGTCGTCGCTCCGGGGTCGTCGGGAATGACCGTCGCTCGCCGGGTGCTGGAGGGCATCGCCAGCCTTCACGAGTCAGGCGGACGGCAGATCAACGTATCCGCGGGCGTCGCCCGGTTCCCGGTCGACGGGACGAGCGCTGAGTCGATCGTTGCTGCGGCCAGGGACGCCGCCGAGCGCGCTCGAACTGAAGGCCAGGGCTCGATCGAGGCAACGCCGGGCTGACTCCCCAGTCGGCTCGTTTGGGCCGGCCGGCTTGGCCCAGCCCCGCTCCGTCAGCTGGGCGGGCCGACGGCCACGCCCGCCGATACGATCGGGCCCTCGGGTGCGGTGTTCCCTGCCTGCGGTTCTCGGGTCACGGCGATCGTCGATCCGGGTGGCGCGTCCGCCGGTCGCGTCGTCGCGGTCGCCGTGCCGTCGGGGTTGGGGGTGAAGGCGCCCACCGCGACCGGCGCCGCATCGGGGCCGATCATCCAGGTCTCGTAGACCTCGCTGCCGGAGGTCGGCGACAGGCCTCGCATCGCGAGCACGACCGACCCGTCCGCACGGACCGCCGCGATCCCGCTTGACTGCGAGTCCTCGACCGGCGCGAGGACGACGGCCTGGCTGCCGGGCTCCGCGGCGGCGCTGATCACCGCTGCAATCGCCTCGTTGTAGCGTCTCGCCGCGTCGAGCTCCGCGCGTGCTGACTCGAGCTCACTGCGCGTGGCATCGAGCTGGCCCTGGGCCAGCAACCCCCAGGCGCCCACGACGACGATCGCGACGACGGCCGCGATCCGCATGGCCCAGCCGAGTCGCCCGGTCCGCGCGCGAGTCCGGGTCTCCCGCTCGACCGCCGTCGGGAAGGCGATCGTCTGCTCCGGCGCCGGCGTGGTCGGCGGCGCTGCCGTCGATGTGTCGTCCCTGGCGGCGAGATCCGCGGCCGCGGCGGCCATGATCCGGTCGCGAAGCGACGCCGGCGGCTCGACAAGCTCGAGGTCCGCCTCGACCAGGTACGGGACGACCCCGCCCAGCTCGGCAAACTCCGCATGGGGCTCCGGGCAGGTTCGAAGGTGGTCGCGCACAGCCGCCTCCTCAGACGGTTCGAGCGCCCCGATGACGTAGCCCGCGGCCAGGTCGCGAGCGAGATCGCAGGTCATCTTCGAGTCGTTCATGACGGCTCGTCCCCGGAGAAGTCGGCCGCCAGATCCCCGGTGTCGCCGACGAGTGCCCTGCGCATCGAAAGCAACCCGAGCCGGATCCGGCTCTTGACCGTGCCGAGCGGCGTCCCCGTACGCGCGGCGATCTCCTGCTGGGTCAGCCCGCCGAAGTAGGCGAGCTCGATCGCCTCGCGCTGGACATCGGACAACGTCGCGAGGGCCGCGGCGATCTCCTCACGATCGAGGTTGCCGGCGACCTCCGGCCAGATATCGGGCAGCGTCAGGCTGGGCGGCGGGATGTCCTCGCGTTCGGGCAGCTCGATCGTCGGCCGGCGACGGCGGACGGCGTCGACCGCCCGATGGTGGACGATCGAGAGGAGCCAGGTCTTCACGCTGCCTTTGCCCTCGACATAGCGCGCGGCGTTGCGCCAGGCGCCGAGGAAGGCGTCCTGGACGACATCCTCGGCGAGCGAGGAGTCGGAGGTGATTCGGAGGGCGATCGAGTAGGCCATCGTTCGGTACGTGTCGTAGAGGTCCTGCAATGCGTCGAGCTGACCATTCGCGACGCGGCGCAGCACGTCTCGATCGGCATCGTCAGCTGGCGATGCCACGCGTCCGGGGACCATGCTGTTCCGGTCCTTCATGGCTGTATGCGTTGCGCGTGCCGTTCCGGTTCATCGGCGAGCGGCACGCCGCCAAGCAACCGACGCACGGCGAGGCGGACGCCCTCCCAGACCTGTGCCTCCGGCGGCTCTGCGTTGACGACCGCGAATCGCTCCGGCTCGGCGGTCGCGAGGGCGAGGAATCCATCGCGGACGCGACGGTGGAACGGGAGATCGAAGGCGAGCTCGAACCGGGTCTGATCGTCCGGTGCCTTGCGGCCGAGCCCGACCTCGGGCGGCAGGTCGAGAAGGATCGTGAGATCCGGTCGGAGGCCGCCGGTCGCGATCTGCTCCAGCGTGCGCAGCTGGGAGAGCGGGACGCCGGCCCCGTGGCCCTGGTAGGCCAGGGTCGAGTCGGCGAAGCGAGCACAGACGACGGTCGTCCCGGCCTCGATTGCCGGGCGGATGACCTCTTCGACGAGCTGCCGCCGGGCTGCACTGAACACGAGCGCGTCGGCGAGGGGGTCGGTGTGGACGACCGCATTGCCACCGGCGAGGAGCAGCTGGCGGAGCCGCTCGCCGAAGCTCGTGCCTCCCGGTTCCCGGGTTCGGATCACGTTGATGCCGTCATCACGCAGGTGCGATTCGAGGCGCGCAGCCTGCACCGTCTTGCCGGCGCCCTCTGGCCCTTCGATCGTGATGAACCGGCCACGACCGGCCGGGGAGGAGGGGCGTGTCACGCGACCGAGTGTAGCGGTCGTGCCGGGTGGCGGGGACCGCCTGCTGATTTGCCGGTCCGGCGATCATCCGTTCGATCATCCGTTGCGGCCGCGAGCGCGTACCCTCGGCGTGATGGGACGTCGATTCCTTCGAGCCGCCGCGCTTGCCGCAATCTGTGCGGCGATCCCCGCAACCGTCCTCGCCCACCCGCTCGGCAATTTCACGATCAATCACTACGCGGGGATCACGCTTGGCCCGGGCGAGATCCGCCTCGATGTCGTCATCGACATGGCGGAGATCCCGACGTTCCAGGAACGACAGCGGATCGACGCCGACGGCGACGGCGACGTAACCGAAGCCGAAACCGTGGCCGCTGCGGGGCCGGCCTGCGACGCGCAAGCGACCCTCCTCCGGCTGGCGGTCGACGGCGTCGCGTCCACGCTCACCGGGACGTCGGCTTCGATCACCTTCCCGCCGGGCCTCGGCGGCCTGTCGACGATGCGGATCGAGTGCGCCTACGTCGCCGCGCTACCGTCTCCGCTCACCCGATCGACCGTGACATTCGAGGATGCGTCGTACCCGGAGCGGATCGGTTGGCGGGAGATCGTCGCCACCGGCGAGGGTGTATCGATCGACGCCGGCGGGCTTCCGACGACGAGCGTATCGGCGCGACTGACGCAATACCCGACGGACCTCGTGTCGCAGCCGATCGACATCCGCTCGGCGACGATCGTCGTGTCGCCAGACCCCGGGGCGACCGGGGCGTCGGCGGGCCTCGGCACGGTCGTCGGGGCGACGGGAACGGATGGTTCGGGATCGGTGCCGGGCGGCATCGGAGGGGAGCTGCCCGCGATCTTCCGCGAGGTCGATCTGACGCCGCTGGTCGCCCTCCTGTCGATCGTGACCGCATTCGGCCTGGGCGTTGGCCACGCGCTGACGCCGGGGCATGGCAAGACGCTGATGGCCGCCTATCTCGTCGGCACCCGCGGGACGCCGCTCCATGCCGCCGGCCTCGGGCTGTCCGTGACGGTCTCGCACACGCTCGGGATCCTGGTCCTTGCCGCGCTCGTCGTCGGCGCACAGGGGGTGCTTCCACCGGACGTCGTCGTTCGGGTGGCGCCGATCGTGGCGGCCGTAACGATCCTCGCGATCGGCGGGTGGATGCTCGCGAGCGAGGTCCGGCGCCGGCGAGCGGCGAGTCGAGCCGCAGCAAGCGAGCACCGGCACGACCATGGGCACGACGATGCCCACGAGCACGACGACGCCCACGAGCACAGTCACGGGGGCATTCGGCACTCGCACCTGCCAGCGGCCAGGACGACGATCACGTGGCGTGGGCTGTTCGCCATCGGCCTGGCCGGCGGTCTCATCCCTTCGACCAGCGCCCTGATCATCCTGCTTGGATCCATCGTTGCCGGGCGGCCGGCCTTCGGGTTCGTCCTCGTCGTGATCTTCGGCCTCGGGATGGCGGTCGTCATGACCGGAGTGGGCCTCGCCATGGTGTTCGCTCGCGAACGGCTGGATCGGCTCCCGTCCGGATCCAGCCTCGGTCGGGTCGCCCGACAGGCGTCGTTGATTGGGGCGGTCGTGGTCCTCGGCTTCGGGGTCTATCTCACGGCCCAGGCGATCGGCGGCAGGCCCGTCTTCTGATCGCCGCAGGCGCGTCGCCGCACCACGGGCGGCGATAGGGAACTCGCCCTAGCGGCTCCGCATCAGGGCTCTGCTACATTCCGCCTCCATGCGTGACCTCGCGGATCGAGCACTCGATACGGCAACCCAGCTTGGCGCTGGTTACGCCGACGTACGTGTCGTTCGACGCCTCCAGGAGGCGATCGCGATCAAGTCCGGTCGGGTCGAGGGTGTCGCATCCGGCGAGACCGAGGGGTTCGGTCTTCGCGTCCTCGTCGATGGCGCCTGGGGCTTTGCGAGCTCGAGCCAGCTGACGGCCGGGGAGGCCGATCGGGTCGCCGGTGAAGCCGTCCGGATCGCTCGGGCATCGGCGTCCGCGTTGCGCAACCAGGTGCGACTCGACGACCGCCCGCCTGCGCGCGGCGCGTACGAGACCCCGATCGAGGAGGACCCGTTCACGGTTCCGCTCGAGGAGAAGATCGGCCTCCTGCTCGCCGCCGACGCCGCCGCCTCGCGGCCGAAGGGCGTGACCTTCACGGAGACCCGCTACGACGCCCGCCGGGAGTGGAAGACATTCACGGCGACGGACGGCAGTCACACCGAGCAGACGCTGACGCACGTCGGCGCAGGCGTCGAGGCCAACGCAATCGAGGGCGACGAACACCAGCGCCGGAGCTACCCGGATGGCGACGGCGGCCCGTTCAAGGCGGCCGGCTTCGAGTACGTTCGGGGCCTCGACCTCGTCGGCCACGCCGAGCCGCTCGCCGACGAGGCGGTGGCACTGCTCAGCGCGCCCCAATGTCCGTCGGGGCGCTTCACCCTGATCCTGGACCCGTCGCAGCTGTACATGCAGGTCCACGAGAGCTGCGGCCATCCGAGCGAGCTCGACCGGGTCTACGGCACGGAGGCGAGCTACGCGGGAACGAGCTTCCTCACGACCGACAAGCTCGAGGAGGGCTTCCGCTACGGCAGCGACCTCATCGACATCGTCGCGGATGCGACGGCGCCCGGCGGGCTCGGGACGTTCGGCTGGGACGACGAGGGCGTCGCGGCCGCCTCGGTCCCGATCGTCCGCGATGGCATCTTCGTCGGCTACCTGACCAGCCGCGAGACCGCGCCGCGGATCGGGCGCCAGTCCGGTGGCGCGATGCGGGCGGATGGCTGGAACCGCATCCCCCTGATCCGGATGACGAACCTGAATCTGCTGCCGAAGCCGGGAATGAGCCTCGACGAGATCGTCGCCGACACGGACGACGGCTTCTACCTCGCGTCGAACCGCTCGTGGTCGATCGACGATCGGCGTTTGAACTTCCAGTTCGCCACGGAGATCGCCTACGAGGTAAAGAACGGCAAGAAGGGGCGGCTCTTCAAGAACCCGACCTACACGGGAATCACGTACGAGTTCTGGCGATCGTGCGACGCCGTCGGCGACGAGCGGAGCTACGTGATGCTCGGGACGCCGAACTGCGGCAAGGGCGAACCCGTCCAGGGCGCGAGCGTCGGCCACGGGTCCTCGGGCGCCCGTTTCCGAAACGTCCAGATGGGCGTCGGCAAGTGGTGACGACCGGGCGCGACCCTGAGGACATCCTCGCCCTGGCAGCGCGGGCCCTCGCCTACGCCGAGCGGGCCGGCGGAACCGAAGCCGAGGCCCTCGTCACGGCCGACGACGCACGCCTCACTCGATTCGCCAACAGCGAGATCCACCAGAACGTCGCCGAGACGAACGCCGAGGTCAACCTCCGGCTCGTGATCGGACGCCGCGTCGGGGTGGCGTCGAGCAACCGGATCGACGATGAGGGGCTTCGCCGGCTCGCTGAGACGGCCGGCGCCATCGCCCGTAACTCCGCGGAGCTCGAGGACTGGGGCGGACTCCCGGAACCGACGCCGATCGTCGGTATTCCCGCGGCCTTTGCCGAGGCCACCTCGGCGGCAACGCCGGAACTTCGTGCCGATGGTGTCCGCGCCGTCATCGCCGCGGCCGATGCCGCCGGTGTCCTCTCCTTCGGATCGTTCACGACGTCCGCCGAGGTGATCGCCGTTGCGAACTCGAAGGGGATCCGCGCCTCGCAGCGGCGGACGACGTCGCAGCTGCTGACGGTGGCCATGGCCCCGGACGGCGGCTCAGGGTACGCCGAGTCGTCGGCCGTCGACGTCTCCGATATCGACGCGGCGGCCGTCGGGCGACAGGCGGCCGACAAGGCCCGATCGACGGGCAATCCTGTTTCGGTCGACTTCGGGGAATGGCCGGTCGTCCTCGAGGAGTACGCGGTCGTCGACTTGCTCTCGATGCTCGGCTACGTCGGCTTCAGCGCGCTCGCGGTCCAGGAGGAGCGATCGTTCTCCGAGCCAGGCAAGGTCGTCGGAAGCGAGCTGATCACGATCGTCGACGACGGGATGGACCAGGCGACGCTGCCGATGGCGTTCGACTACGAGGGCGTCGCGAAACAGCGCGTGTCGCTCATCGAGCGGGGCGTCTGCCGCGACGTCGTCTATGACGCCCAGACTGCGGCCCGCGCGGGTCGAAGCTCGACCGGCCACGGCCTGCCGGCTCCGAACCCGTACGGTCCGTTCCCGCTCAACATGGCCATGAGCGCCGGGAGCACGCCGCGCGAGGAGCTGATCGCCGGCATGGATCGGGGCCTCCTCGTCACGCGCTTCCACTACACGAACCCTGTTCACCCGAAGCTCGCGATCGTCACCGGCATGACCCGCGACGGGACGTTCCTCGTCGAGGGCGGCCGGATCGTCGGGCCGGTCCGGAACCTGCGCTTCACCCAGAGCTACCTCGAGGCGCTGGCCGCGACGAGCGCCGTGAGCAGCGAACGGCGGACCCTCCGGGGGGACTTTGGTGGGGTTGTGGTCCCCGCGGTCCGGATCGACAGTTGGAGCTTCACCGGCGCAACCGAACACTAAGCCGGGCCAGCGAGGCGACGACCTTGACCGATATCTGGGTATGCGGAAGCTGTCATTCGATCAACCGCCAGCGCGGCCACAAGTGCTACAAGTGCGGTGCTCTCCAGGCGGCGGCAGCGACCGGGGAGATGGCGACGCTCCGCCAGGAGCAGGCCGTCGCCACGCGGACGGTCGTTGCATACCGGCCGGCACGAGCGCTGATGTTCGCCGCCTCGTTGTTCCTCGTCATTCTGGCCGCGATCCATCTCGCGACGATCCCCCTCTCGCTCGAGACCCAGCGCTACGTAGCGAGCCAGCTCGATGTTCTTGGCGCGGGAGGGACCATCGACGAGGCCGCGTATGAGGCCCGCCTCGCAGAGGCCGCCTTCTATGGCCTCGTTGGCCTCGCCGTGGTCGTGCCGAGCCTGTTGTTCTTCGCCGCCTGGCTCAGTCGCGTCGTCAGCAACGTCCCCGCCCTCGGCGGTGGAGTCCCGGGAACTTCTCCCCACCGAGCGTTCGTCTCCACCCTCGTCCCGATTTGGAACCTCAAGGCCGTGCCCGGGACCATCCACGACGTCCTCTACCGGCTCGACCCGAAAGCGGGCGGCTTCATGATGGTTGCGATCGCCTGGGTAGGTCTCGTGGGCAGCTGGCTCGTTTCATACGCCGCCGGCTGGTATCTGGACCTGCGCCTGACGTTCGACATCCAGAACGCTGAATCGCTCGAAGAGGCCGTCGCGTCGGCCCAGGGCATCGTCATGGCCATGACAGTCCTCGAGATTGCGACCAGCATCCTCATCGCGACCGGCGCGGTGGTCCTCGTCATGGTGATGGCACGGGTCGAGCGGCGGTCGCAATCGCGGGATCGCGAGATCCGCGCCTTCGCCGGCGTCTAATCTCGGAGCGATGGCCGATCCGATCTCCGGCGACAGCATCCAGGCCCGGCTAGCTCGACCATTCGACCCGGCCGAGCTGCGCCGCATCAAGCGGCTCTGGGTCCGGCATTCGATCGCCGAGGACCGTCGCGACATCGACGGGCTCGTGGCGACCCTGTCACCGGGCTGTGTCTACGAGATCGTGCCGACCGGCCAGCGCTGGGAGGGCCATGCCGGCGCGAGGGCGTTCTACGGGGAGCTGTTCGCCGCGTTCCCCGACAACGCCTTCGCCCTGACCGAGATCGTCGTCGGGCCCCAGGGCGTCTTCGAGGTCGCGACGCTGACCGGGACGAATCTCGGACCATGGGCCGGGGCGGAGGCGACCGGGCTGCCCCTCGCCCTCCAGGTCCTGATCCTCTTCCCGTGGGACCCGGCCACGGAGCGGTTCTCCGGGGAGCGGATCTGGTTCGACCGCGGCTCGCTGGGCTAAGACTCGCCGGGTTCGATCGTCGTCGCCGGTGATGGCGGCTCGGGAGACGGCGAGCGGTCGGGCGCGAGCAACCGGCGCATCCAGCGGCCAACGATGAGCGAGCCCGCCGCGGGGACCACGGTCCAGCCGATGAAGAGCGCGAGCGTGATCAGCAGGAGACGGCGGGCGTCGTCGATGCCGGCGTCGATGGCCGCCGGCCTGATGCGCTCGTTGTAGGCGCGGACGAGGTCGGCCAGGGCGCCGAGTGACTCCGAGTTCGCGATCAGGGCCGCCTCGTTCCGCGTCAGTTCTGCGGCGATCCCGTCGAGCTGCTCGTCGAGGCCGGAGATTTCACCGGCGATCTGGCCGAAGAGCTGGCCGAGCGGCGCGACCGGCCGCGATCCAAAGATCTCGATCGCGTTGGCCTGTGCCTCCAGGTCGCGAAGGCGGGGTTCGATGTCGCGCACGGCAGCCGCGGCCTCCTGAACCGTGACGGATGTCTGCGCGACGGTCGGCCCGAGCGTCGCGGCCGTCGTGGCCGCGTCCTCGAGGACAACGGCGGTGCGTTCGATGACGGCGTCGAGGCTGACCGCCTCGGAGACGATCCGCTCGCCGAGCGAGCCGATCCGGGCGCTGGCGGCGATCAGCGCGGCGAGGCCGATCGCCGCGGCGAGCAACCCGATCGCGCCGTAGATCATGAGCGCCGTCGACAGTCGCAGCAGCCCGCGATGCCACTCGGCCCCGGTGGGTGCGACGTCGGTCACCGTGGCGCGTCGCAGGTGGGCAGCGTTGCGGGGAGCTTCACCGCCAGCCGCTCCGGGCGGCGTCCGGGTAGAGCCTGACCCGGCGATACGGCTCGCGGCCCCGCGACCGCGAGACGAGGTTCGCCCGCTCGGCCATCTGGTGCTGGAGGCGGCGGATGTAGGCGTTCTGCGGCGACAGCTCGACCGGCCCGGAGTTGTTCAGGACCATCCCGATCGCCTCCTCGGTCTCCCGCATCGCCGCCTCACGGGGGTCGATCTCGAGCGAGAAGATCGAGGTCAGGCTCGACTGCATCTGGGGGACCGTGTTCGCCTTCAGGACGTAGATCGGCAATGCCCGCTCCTCCGCCTCGCGGAGCAACGGCGTCTTTTGCTTGTACTCGTTCTTGAGGGTCATCACGACATCCGCGTCGTCCACTTCGCGGGCGATCAGGACCGGCAGCTGGAGATCGCGAATTGCCTGCTCGAGTCGCTTCCGGCTGATCCCCTGGGGAAGGATGCGCAGCGTGGGAAGCGGCGCGCCGCCAGGCGTCAGGATGGCCTCGCCGAACTCACCCTCCTCGATGCCAAGCGGCGCTCCGTCGAGGTCGTCGTCATCGTCGAGCTCGTCCGCATTGACCGGCCCGGTCCCCTCATCGGCCTTGAGGGCGGTGAGGGCCTTCGCCGCCTGATCGCGCCACGCGCGCTGGCGCTCGAGCTCGCGGGCTTCGCGAGCCCGCGTATCGAGCGCCGCCTGGGCGCCGCGCTCGATCGGCCCGCGGTCGGCGATCTCGCCGGCGACGAACGGTGGATCCTCGAGGCGCCCGCCGCTCCGCCCACCCGCCGGCGGCACCGCGAATTGCTCGCCCGGGATGGTGCCTGAAGCGTCAGCCTCCGCGATCGGGCCGCGCGGCGCGCTCTCACGTCCGGATCCGCCGCGGGTCTGTCGCCAGCCGCCGCTCGCCCCGGGCCGATAGCCGGATCGGAGCGCGCCGCCCCGATCCGCTTCCCGGTAGCCGCCGGTCCGGTAGCTGCTGTCGCCCCGCCAGCCCGGCTCCATCCGCCATGGCTGGCCGGAGCCGACGAGCCCGGCGAACCGCTCCGCTCCGATCTGCTCGCGTGGCGAAGGGCGAGGCCGGGCCTGGCTCCGATGGACGCCTTCCTCATCGCGCCAGCGGAGCTCGGGGGCGACCTGGTCGCCACGGAGCATCGAGTCGACGGTGTCGGCGACATCGGCATGGACGGTGACCCGTTCGCGATCGACGATCTCGATGATGACGTCGAACGTCGGCGGGGCCTTGCGCTCGAGGACGCTCTTCTGGGTCCGGCGCCGGCGCGCCTCCTCGTCGCCCAGGGTGACGCTCTGGATTCCGCCGATCAGGTCGGAGAGCGTCGGGTTGAGCATCAGGTTGTCGAGGTTGTTGCCGTGGGCCGTCCCGATGAGCTGGACGCCGCGCTCGGCGATGGTGCGGGCCGCCTGAGCCTCCAGCTCGGTGCCGATCTCGTCGATGACGATGACCTGGGGCATGTGATTCTCGACGGCCTCGATCATCACCTGGTGCTGCATCGATGGCGTCCGGACCTGCATCCGGCGGGCCTTGCCGATGGCCGGATGGGGAATATCGCCGTCGCCCGCGATCTCGTTCGACGTGTCCACGACGACGACGCGCTTGCCGAGATCGTCGGCGAGGACACGTGCCGCCTCGCGGAGCATCGTCGTCTTGCCGATCCCTGGCCGGCCCATGATGAGGATGGACCGCCCGGACTCGACGAAGTCGTCGATGATCTCGATCGTCCCGTAGACCGCTCGTCCGATCCGGCACGTCAGGCCGACGATCTTGCCGGCCCGGTTGCGGATCGCGCTGATCCGGTGGAGCGTCCGCTCGATCCCGGCCCGATTGTCGTCGCCGAACGTGCCGATGTGGTCGACGACATGGGCGATGTCGGCCTCGGTGATCTCGCGCTCGAGGAGCATCTCCTCGCTGTCGGGAAAGCGTGCCTCCGGGCGGCGGCCGAGGTCGAGGACGACCTCGATCAGGGCCTCCTTGTCGGGCAGGGCGTGAACGGCCGAGACGATCTCCGGCGGCAGCGACGCGAAGAGCGCGCTCAGGTCGTCGATCGATTCCCGGCTGCGATCCGCAGGTCCCACGATGGCCTCCTTAGCGGACGCCGGCCGGCACGAGGGCCGGTTCGGCGACGCGGACGAGAGTTTCCTTCATGAGCAGCGTGACAGTGGCGATCGTATTGAACTCCGCTTCTTCCAGTCTTCTATCGATCGGTGCTTCGTACGTGCGGACCGGCGCGAGGATCCCCTGGGCCAGGCGCTGCCCGGCGTCGCCCCCCGTGCGCTCGGCGATGCTGCCGAGAGCGAAGCCGATGAGATCGGAGACGTCGGCACCGGGCTTCGCGATGACCTTCAGATAGTGTGGCTGGTCTTCCTTCGCGACGCCGATCTGGACGAACGCATCGAGCTCGGTGCCGTCGCGGCCACCGCCCGGCGCCTCCTGGACGAACCCCTCGACATCCGCGAAACGCAGAATCGGGGCGAGACTCGAGCGTGGGACGCGCCAGTTGCCGCCCTGCCGTTCCCAATCGCTCAGCCGGATCGCCTCGAGGCGCTGCACCGGCTGCGGCGTCGCCGATGTGTAGAGGCGCAGGAGCGCGACCGCATCGAGCGGCTGCGCCGGCCGGATCCGAGCGTGGCGGGTGCGACCGTCCTTCCAGGCGGCCGGCAATGGCTGCTCGGGTGGGCGGTACAGGACGACCTCATCGCCGTAGCGCATGAACCCGGCCTGCATGAACAACTCGACGTTGCCGTCCTGGTCGGCGCAGGCGACGTGGAGCCGGACAACGCCACGCTTCGACGCCTCACGGACGAGCTGCTGGACGAGCCGGAACCGGATGTCGCCGGCGGTCGAGGAGCCGATCCCGTCGAGCTCCACGATGGTCCACTCGTCGCGGAACGACTCGCGCTCGACCCTGATGAGGCCGGCGAGACGGCCTTCCGCCTCGTAGACGAACATCAGGTCGTGCGGCCGGAAGGCGCCGAGCGGCAGCCGGAACAGGCTGAACACCCCGATCGGCGGACCGCTGACCGGAAGGCCGAGCGACCGCGTCGAGGATTCCGCGTCCTGGCAGAGACGCGACAGCTCGCCGAGTGCCGCCAGGTCCGTCAAACGGGCTGCCCTGACCTTGCCGCCGGCGCGGACGGCTCGCGTCTCGCTCACGCCGGCCTCGATCGGCGGGTCGGGTGGTGCCGGCGACCGGATCCTTCGGCCGGGTCCTCGTGCTCGGCCGCCATCGTCGCGACGAGACGGTGGAACCGCATTTCGCCGGCGAGCTCCGGGTGGAACGCCGTCGCGATCACGTTGCGCTCGCGGACGGCGACGATCCGGCCGTCGTCGAGGCGGGCAAGGACGTCCACGTCGGGCCCCGTCCGATCGATGATCGGGGCGCGGATGAAGACGCCGTGGACGGGCTGGTCGCCCAGGACGGGGACCGCCAGGTCTGCCTCGAACGAGTCGAGCTGTCGCCCGAAGGCGTTGCGCTGAACGGTGACGTCGAGGAGTGGCAGGATCGGGTCCTCGCCGCCGACGATCTCGCGGGCGAGGACGATCATCCCGGCGCACGTCCCGAAGATCGGGGCACCACCGGCCGCCAGCTCGAGGATCGGCTGCCGCAGGCCCCAGCGGTCGATCAGCTTCCGCATCGTCGTGCTCTCGCCGCCCGGAAGGATGAGCCCCGCGACGTCATCGAGATCAGCGGGCAGGCGCACCGGCACGCCCTCAACGCCGATGGCGCCGAGTGCCTGAAGATGCTCGCGGAACGCCCCCTGAAGGGCGAGTACCCCGATTTTCATCGTCACGTGGCCATCTGCCGCGCCGTGCGCGCGCCGCTACCAGCCTCGGACCGCCAGGCGCTCCTCGTCCGGGATCGCTTCCATCGAGATCCCGCGCATGGGTGCCCCCAGGCCCTTCGAGACCTCGGCGATGATCGAAGGGTTGTCGAAGTGGGTCGTCGCCTGGACGATCGCATTGGCCATGCGTGCCGGATCCTCGCTCTTGAAGATCCCGGAGCCGACGAAAACGCCCTCCGCGCCGAGCTGCATGACGAGCGCGGCGTCGGCCGGCGTCGAGATCCCGCCGGCGACGAAGTTGACGACCGGGAGCCTGCCATCGGCGGCTACCTGCTTGACCAGCTCGTATGGCGCCTGGAGCTCCTTCGCCGCGACGAACAGCTCGTCCTCGCGCATCCCCTGGAGGCGGCGGATTCCGGCGAGGACGTCACGCAGCTGACGGACGGCCTCAACGATGTTGCCCGTCCCGGCCTCGCCCTTCGTCCGCATCATCGCCGCGCCCTCGTTGACGCGGCGGAGCGCCTCGCCGAGGTTCCGGCAGCCGCAGACGAACGGGACCTTGAAGGCGTGCTTGTCGATGTGATTCGTCTCGTCGGCGGGGGTCAGGACCTCCGACTCGTCGATGTAGTCGACGCCGAGCGCCTCTAGGACCTGGGCCTCGACGAAGTGGCCGATCCTGGCCTTGGCCATCACGGGGATCGTGACCGCGTTCATGATCCCTTCGACCATCGAGGGATCGCTCATGCGGGCGACGCCGCCCGCGGCGCGAATGTCGGCGGGTACGCGCTCCAGCGCCATGACGGCGACTGCGCCGGCATCTTCGGCGGTCTTCGCCTGATCGGGCGTGACGACGTCCATGATGACGCCGCCCTTGAGCATCTGAGCGAGGCCCTTCTTGGTCGCCCAGGTGGACGTTTCGAGGGTCATGGGTCCGTATGACTCCGGATTGCGCGCTCGGTCTGCCCGCAATGCTTGCCCCGGGGTCGTCGCCCGTTCGAGCCGGTCGGGCCGCCTCTCGCGCATGGATTATCGCACGCGTCTGCGATGTGATCGGGAACAGGACGATCGTTCGATGGCAGGCACGGAAGAACACGGCCACCGTAGAACCCACTCGTTGGCCGATCGGAGCCGATTTGTCCAGCCGCCTGCGCGGATTCATCCGCGACCTCGTCGACGCCGATGTCGTTCGACAACCACGCTATCGCGCCTGGGAGCGCCGTCATGTCCGCGCGGCAGCACGGGCCGGCGCGGCCGTGCTCATCGTCATCCTGTTGTTCGACGCAGCCGCGATGGGTAGCGCCGCGCCCTCGATCGCAGCGCTGAATCTGCCTCTCGCGGTCGTCGGAGCCGCGATCCTGCTCGCCCTCAGGCGCGGATCCGGCCCGCGGCGCAACCCGACCGGTGCCGCGATCCTCCTTGGCGTGACGGCACTCGCGACGTCGCTCCTTCCCCTCGGGCTGGTACCGGAGGCAGGCACGATCCAGCTCGCCTACGTGCCGCTCGTGATCGTGGCGTCGGCGCTGTTCATCCCGTGGAACACCGTGCGTCACGCGATCTGGACCGTCGTGTGCCTCGCCATGGTGTTCGGATTCGTCCTGTCACCGTTCGCGGCCAGCCTCGACGAGAGCACCATCGGCGACCTGTTGACGATCACGATCGATGCCGTTCTCGTCGGCTTCGCGGGCCACCTCGTCCTGCAGCGACAGCGGCGCAGCATGTTCCTCCAGCGGATGCAGCTTCGAGGACTGAACGAGTTGGCTGCCCGCCAGGCGCGAGACCTTCGAATCCTGGCGAAGGACCTGCGAGAAGCTGCCCGCGTGGACCCGCTCACCGGTGTGGCGAACCGGCTGCGCCTTGGGGAAGACCTCGAGATGGTGGCCGGACGGGACGTCAAACACGGCGACGGCGCCGCGCTCATGATCGACATCGACAGGTTCAAGGACTACAACGACCGGCATGGCCACCTGGCCGGCGACCAGGTCCTGCGACAGGTGGCCGATGCGCTCGCCGCCCACACGCGACCATCGGACCGCGTCTACCGGTTTGGTGGCGAGGAGTTCCTCGTCCTCCTGCCGGGCGCGACGATCATCGACGCGCTCGAGGTTGCGGAACGGCAGCGAATGGCCGTCGAGGAGCTCGGGATCCAGACTGATCGACCAGGTCGCACCGAGGAAAACGAAGTCGTGACCATCAGCGTAGGCGTCGCACCACTGGAAGCGGGGTCGTCAGACCATCCGACCGCCAGAGCGGACGCATGGCTCCGATCCGCCGACACCGCGATGTACGAGTCAAAGATGAACGGCCGCAACCGGGTCACGGTCGCTCGGACCGAGGCGCCGGGGCACGACGCCGTCGCCTAACGCGCGACAGTTCGGACGACCCCAGACATCAGCTTCGTCGCCCGGCGTGCGGCGGCCGGCGAGAGCCGGCTGAGCGCCTCGATCAGCTCGAGCACGTCATCGTCCTCGAGCCCGCCCAGCAGGTGCACGAGGCGAAGGACGGTCTCGTCCGAGACCTTCCCGAGCAGGCGCATGCCGCGCTCGAGCTCGCGGGGCTCCAGCTTCGGGATCAACCCGACGGCCCGATCAAACAGGCGAACGAACTCGGCGAACGCCGCCAGCCAGTCGCGAAGGGCCGCGAGCTCCTCGTCGCCCGGCCGATCGGCCGCCGCCGCTGCCGCGGACCTCGTCGTCTCCTCGATCACCTGGACGATCGGGTCGCCCTCGCGGATCTTCCGTCCGGCGATGACGCTCGTGAACCACTGCCAGTGGTCGCCGACCGCGACGTAGGCGGTCCCGGCGGGGCCGCGCCGCCCGACCCGGCGAGGCTCGGCGACGCGCTCGACGATCCCCCAGGCCTCGGCGTCGGCCAGGGCGAGGCTGGCCGCTCGGTGCGACAGGCCCAGCGCTTCGCGAACCTCGCGCTCCGTCAGCGGCACATTCCGGACCATGAGATAGGCGTGGACCCGGCCGATCGCCGGAGCGACGCCCCACGACGCGCTCATCTCGCCCCACGCCTCGGCGAAGCGGAGCCGGAGCGACTCGGCCGGCGACGTCGGGGGAGCCTGTTCCTGAGTCATAACTTGCTATGCCAGAGTAGCACGGAGCACCTGCCGGCGCGGAGCCGGGCCTCCGCCCCACGTATCATCGCGGCCATGCCCGTCCTGCGGAGCCGGCTCGATCCTGCAAGCGAGGAGGTCCGCGCCAACCACGAGGCGATGGCGGCGCTCGTCGCCGAGCTGCGTGCCCGCCAGGCCGAGGTCGCCGGCCGCGGTGCCGGCGGCGACGACCGCTCGATCGCCCGCCATCGCGAGCGTGGCAAGATGCCCGTCCGCGAGCGGATCGATCGTCTCGTCGATCCGGGATCCCCGTTCCTCGAGCTGAGTCCGCTCGCCGCCAACGGCCTCTACGACGGCGACGCCCCATCGGCCGGCATCGTGACCGGGATCGGGACGGTCGAGGGGACGGCCGTCGTCGTCATCGCCAATGACGCGACCGTCAAAGGGGGGACGTATTACCCGCTGACCGTCAAGAAGCATCTCCGTGCCCAGGAGATCGCCCTGGAGAACCGCCTGCCATGCGTCTACCTCGTCGACAGCGGCGGCGCGTTCCTCCCCCTCCAGGCCGACGTCTTCCCCGACCGCGACCACTTCGGCCGGATCTTCTACAACCAGGCCCGGATGTCGGCCGCCGGCATTCCCCAGGTCGCCCTCGTCATGGGTTCGTCGACGGCCGGCGGCGCCTACGTCCCGGCGATGAGCGACGAGACGGTCATCGTCAAGGGAACGGGCACGATCTTTCTCGGCGGTCCGCCGCTCGTGAAGGCGGCGACGGGTGAGGAGGTCAGCGCGGAGGACCTGGGCGGGGGCGACGTCCATACGGCGATCTCCGGCGTCGCGGATCACCTCGCGCTCGACGACGAGCACGCGCTCGCCCTCGGCCGGTCGATCGTCCGCAATCTCAACCGCCGCCGTCCAGCGCCACCGTGGGACCGGTCGACGCCGGAGCGACCGGCCGTCGACGCGGCCGGGCTCTATGGCGCTGTCTCGGTCGATCCACGGCGCCCGATCGAGGTCCGCGAGATCATCGCCCGCCTCGTCGACGGCAGTCGGTTCCACGACTTCAAGCCGCGCTATGGCGAAACGCTCGTGACCGGGTTCGCCCATATCGAGGGCTATCCGGTCGGGATCATCGCCAACGACGGGATCCTGTTCAGCGCGTCGGCCCTCAAGGGCGCCCACTTCATCGAGCTGGCGGCGCAGCGGAAGATCCCGCTGATCTTCCTGCAGAACATCACGGGCTTCATGGTCGGTCGCGAGTACGAGGCCGGCGGGATCGCCAAGGACGGAGCGAAGATGGTGACCGCGGTCGCATGTGCCGAGGTGCCGAAGTTCACGGTGATCATCGGCGGCAGCTTCGGCGCCGGGAACTACGCGATGGCCGGCCGGGCCTACCAGCCGCGCTTCCTCTGGACGTGGCCGAATGCCCGGATCAGCGTGATGGGCGGCCAGCAGGCGGCGCGCGTGCTGTCGACCGTCGGCGGCGACCTGGCCGACGACGCTGCCCGGGACGCCTTCGAGGCGCCGATCCTCGAGACCTACGAGCGCGAGGGCAACCCCTATTTCGCGACGGCACGGCTGTGGGACGACGGCGTCATCGATCCGCTCGACACCCGCCGCGTGCTCGCGCTCGGCATCGAGGCCGCGCTCCACGCCCCGATCCCGGAGACCCGCTTCGGCGTCTTCCGGATGTGAGCGGCGCGGTCCGGTAGCATCGACCGATGCCGACTGTCGCCCGCTTCTCGATCGCGCCCGTCCGGAGCCTCGGGCTCGAGCATCCGACCGAGATCGATCTGACCGAACGTGGGGTGGTCGAAGACCGCCGCTTCTACCTCATCGACGACGCGGAACGTCTCGTCGACCGGCTGGTCGTCCCGTCGCTCGTGCAGATCGGTGCGCACATTGACCCGGAAGCGACCCAGCTTCGGCTGTCGTTCCCGGATGGCACGGTGATCGACGAGGCCGTCCAGATCGGCGTCGCGATCGAGACGGTCGTGCACAAGCGTCCGGCGGTCGGCCACATCGTCGAGGGGCCGTGGGCCGCGGCCCTGTCCGACTACTGCGGCCGAGCGATCCGCATCGTCCGCTGCGATCGGGTCGGCGGGACCCGCAAGGCTCACCCGGCCACGCTCATCACCGACGGCTCACTGGAGCTCCTCGGCCACCATGCGGGCGTCGGCGCCGTCGATGGGCGGCGGTTCCGGATGCTCATCGAGCTCGAGGGCGGCGGCGCGCACGAAGAGGACACCTGGGTCGGTCGGCGGATCTCTCTCGGGGAGACGGTCATGCAGATCTCGGCTCCGGTCGCGCGCTGCGCGATCACGACCCAGGACCCGGACACCGGCGAGCGCGACCTCGACACGCTCCGGACGATCGTCGCCTACCGCGGCCTGACCGACGATCGCGACATCGACTTCGGCGTCTACGGCGAGGTCGAGCAGCCCGGCCGGATCCGCCTGGGCGATGCGGTCACGGTCCTCGCGGCGGCGCCGACGGCGGCGACAGCAGCGGGCTGAGCAGTTCGCGACCCTGCCGCTCGCGTCGGCCGGTACGATGCCCCGGTGACTGGTCTCGTGACCCTCGAGCGGAGCGGTCCGGCGGGCGCCGTGGCGCGCGTCACCCTCCGGCGGCCGGAGGTCCACAACGCGTTCAACGCGTCGGTCATCGCGGAGCTCCGATCGACGTTCGCGGGCCTTGGTCGCGAAGAGCCGGCGGATCTGCGAGTGGTCGTGCTGGCTGGCGCCGGACCGTCGTTCTGCGCGGGCGCCGACATCGCATGGATGCGCGCGGCGATGGTCCTCGACGTCGAGGGCAACGAGCAGGACGCGATCGCGATGGCCGACATGTTCGAGACGATCGACACCTGTCCGGTGCCGGTCATCGCCCGCGTTCAGGGGGCCGCGCTCGGCGGCGGGATGGGCCTCTGCGCGGTGGCCGACATCGTCATCGCGGAGGCCGGCGCCCGCTTCGGGTTCACCGAGACACGGCTCGGGATCCTGCCCGCGGTCATCTCGCCGTTCGTCATCGCCAAGATCGGCGAGACCCATGCCCGCTCGCTGTTTCCCGGAGGCCGCCGCTTCGATGCCGTGCGCGCCCAGCGAATTGGGCTGGTCCACGAGGTCGTCGAAGGGGAAGTCGCGCTGGACGGTGCGGTGGACGCCGCGATCGCCGACATCCTGGCCGCGGGGCCGACGGCATCGCGGGCGGCCAAGGCAATCGTCCGCGAGGTCCGCGGGCTCGGCCACGGCTCATCGAAGTGGCACACGGCCCGGGTCATCGCGAGGCAGCGGGTGAGTGAGGAGGCGCAGGAAGGCTTTCGTGCCTTCGCCGAGAAGCGCCGCCCCGGCTGGCAGCCTGGCGACGCGGAGTAAACAAGGGTCGTTCCCCTGCGCGTCCGCCCGGGACTCGTCCGATTTCGAACGCCGCAGGAAGTCAGTCCTGTTCCACCTGCCAATCCGATTCCGGAGTCCGAAATCGGAGGACCGTCGGGAAGCGATGTGGATTTTCGCGACGTTCGGAATCGGAGCGATGGGCGCTCGACGGAGCGGCGTATGCGACAATCGCGACACATATGCGCGACGAGCTTAGCCCTCGAGAGGCTGCCCTTCGAATCGGCGCGACGACGAGGTCGGTGCAGCGCTGGATTGCGACCGGTCGGCTGCCCGCGAGGCGGGTGGGCGGACGATGGCGTGTCGCAACTGACGCGATTGACGCGTTTGGCGCACACGAGCAGAGATCGACCACCAAACCGCTGGCCACGATCCGCTCGATCTTCGTTGCCAACCGCGGGCGAGATCGCGTCGCGGATTGCGCGGACCGCCGATCGGCTCGGCATCCGGATCGTGATCCCGCAGACGGAAGGCCCGAACGCAATCGACCTGCTGTCGATCGAGTCGGTCGTGGCGGCTGCACGGGAGGCAGGCGCGGAGGCGCTCCATCCGGGCTTCGGATTCCTTGCCGAGAGCGCGCCCTTCGCCGAGGCCGTCGCGGCGGCGGGTATCCGCTGGATCGGGCCGCCCCCTTCGGCGATCCGGGCGATGGGTGACAAGGCCGCCGCCCGACGGCTGGCGCATGATCTCGGGATCCCGACGCCCCCCGGCTACGACGGGCCGGAGCAGGACGACGAATCGCTGGCAGCCGCGGCCGTCGAGATCGGCGTCCCGCTCCTCGTCAAGCCATCTGCCGGTGGCGGCGGCAAGGGGATGCGGACGGTTCGTTCGCTCGACGAGTTGCCGGCTGCCCTGGCGGCGGCCCGGCGCGAGGCGCGCTCGGCGTTCGGCGATGATCGCCTGATCCTCGAACGGTTCGTCCTCGGCCCGCGGCATGTCGAGGTTCAGCTCCTCTTCGACTCCGACGGCGTCGGCGTCCACCTGGGCGAGCGCGACTGCTCCATTCAGCGGCGGCACCAGAAGATCCTCGAGGAGACGCCCTCGCCGGCTGTTGACGACAGCACCCGTCGGCGGCTCACCGACGCGGCCCTTGCGCTCGGGCCGGGCCGTCGGCTACGTGAGCGCAGGGACCTGTGAGTTCCTGCTCGACGACCGCGGCGGCGTGTTCTTCCTCGAGATGAACACGCGCCTCCAGGTGGAGCATCCGGTCACGGAGGCGGTCACGGGACGGGACCTCGTTGCCGACCAGATCCGGATCGCGGCGGGGGAGCCGCTCGGCTTCGGCCAGGCCGAGGTCGTGTCCACCGGCCACGCGATCGAGGTGAGGCTCTACGCCGAGGACCCGGAGGCAGGCTTCCTGCCGGCGACGGGCCGGATCGAGGCGCTCAGCTGGCCGGCCGGCGACGGCATCCGCGTCGACGCGGGCGTGGAGGCCGGCGACGAGGTGTCGGACCGCTTCGACCCGATGCTCGCGAAGATCGTCGCTCACGGCAGCGATCGAGCGGAGGCGATGAAGCGGCTGACGGCCGCTCTCGACGAGACGATCGTGCTCGGGCTCACCACGAACCTCCGGTTCCTCCGCTGGCTCGTCCGCGAACCCGCCGTGACGAGCGGCCAGGCGCGGATCGACACCCTCGAGCGGATCTGGCCACCCGATGACTGGCTTGGCCGGACGGCGATTCCCGATGCCGCCTGGTCGATGGCGGCGAGACTCCTTGGCAGCGACGGGTGGCGGCTGAATGGCCCCCGGACGATCCGGCTCGTCGCCGACGGGACGGAGCGGGCGGTCGCGTTGCCAGACGAGCCGAGCGCGACCACGACCGCGGGCGCCGAGACCACGGCCGCGGTCGTCGCCGGCGACACCGCCCACCTCGATCTCGGCGGTCGATCGGTGGCCTTTCGAGTTGCCCCACCGCCTGACGTCGACCGCGCAGCTCGCGCCGCGGCGGCGCATGGCCAGGCAGGCGGCTCGGCGGAGCTGATCGCGCCGATGCCGGGCGCCGTGCTGACCGTCCACGCGTCGGTCGGCGATGTCGTCGAGGCGGGAGACCCGATCGTGACGCTCGAGGCGATGAAGATGGAGCACGTCGTCGTCGCACCACGTCCCGGGACCGTGGGCGAGGTCGAGGTCCGGCCAGGCGACCAGGTGACCCGCGGGCAGCGTCTTGCATCGATCGAAGGCTGAACGTCGAGGCGCTACCCTTCAGGTGACTGCAGGAGGACCGATGGCCAAGCACGAAAAGGACCGGGCGAAGAAGAAGACGAAGACGAAGAAGCCGGCCGGCATCGGCGGTACCGGCAAGGTGGCGGTGGAAGCGGCAACCGCCCATGTCGATGAGCATCCCGGCGGTCATGCTGCAGCCAAGGCGCACGGTCAGCCGGCCACCGTCGACGAGAGCCTGCCCGGCACCCGCGACGAGCTCCTCGAGCGTCACACCGCCGCCCGAGGGAAGCGAGCCGCGGCCCTTCTTGGAAGCGACGCGTACCGGATCGCCGCAGATGAGATCGGCCGTATCGAGATCAGGATCGCCGCGGTCGAGCGGGCGATGACCCCGCCCAAGGGCTGAGCCGGCCCGTGACCGATCCGGCGGAGCGCGTCCGGATCTACGAGGTCGGGCCGCGCGACGGCCTGCAGAACGAGGCGACGTCGATCCCGACCGCGACAAAGCGCCGGTACATCGAGCTCCTCCTCGCCGCCGGCCTCCGTGAGATCGAGGCGACGTCCTTCGTCTCCTCGACCGCCATCCCCCAGCTCGCCGACGCGGACGAGCTGCTTCCGACGCTTCCCCGGCCCGATGGAGTCCGCTTCCCGGTCCTCGTCCCGAACGTCCGCGGCCTTGCCCGAGCCGAAGCCGCGGGCGCCGATGCGATCGCGGTGTTCACCGCGGCATCGGACGCATTCACGACGCGAAATATCCGGATGACCGTCGCCGAGTCACTCGACGCCTTCGCCCCGGTCCTCGCCCGCGCCGGCGAGCTCGGCTGGTGGCGGCGCGGCTACGTGTCCACGGCGTTCGGTTGCCCGTACAGCGGAGCGGTGGAGCCTCGGCGCGCGGTCGACGTCGGCCTCCGGCTCCTCGAGCTCGGCGTCGAAGAGGTCTGCTTCGGCGACACGATCGGGGTCGGCGTGCCGAGCCAGGTCGGCGAACTGGCGGACATGGCGATCGCGGCCGGCATCCCCGTGGAACGGATCGCGTTCCACTTCCACGACACCCGCGGGACCGCCCTCGCCAACGTCGTCGCCGGATTGGCGTCGGGCGTCCGATGCTTCGATTCGTCGACGGGCGGCACCGGTGGCTGCCCGTACGCGCCGGGGGCGGCCGGCAATCTCGCGACGGAGGACCTCGTCTACCTGCTCGATGGAATGGGATACGACCACGGCGTGCGGCTGGACCGGGTGCTCGAGGCCGCTCGATTCATCGCCGCGGCGCTCGGCCGGCCGCTCGCCAGCAAGGTCGGCCAGGCCGGCGGCTGGGATCCGGCGACCGGTGCCGCGACCGGCCGAACGTAACTCCGCGGATCGTCCTGCTACCATCGCGGCCGATGGACGGCGTCGTACTCGTACTGAACCAGAACTACGAGCCGCTCAACGTCTGCAACCTGCCACGAGCGTTCCGGCTCGTGTTCGGCGAGAAGGCCGAAGTGATCGAGTACGACCACCAGGTGATCCGGACGCCGCGGACGTCCTTTCGCGCCCCGTCGGTGATCCGGCTGCAGTACCAGATCCGGCGGCCGAGGCCGCGGGTCAAGCTCTCCCGCCGCGAGATCTTCGCCCGCGACCGGCACACCTGCCAGTACTGCGGGCGGCAGACCCACGACCTGACCCTCGACCACATCGTCCCGCGGCACCGGGGCGGCGGCCACACGTGGGAGAACCTGGTCACCGCCTGCAAGGGATGCAACCACCGGAAGGGTGGCAAGACGATCGACGAGGTCCGTTTCCGGCTCCGGCGGCCGCCGTTCGAGCCGCGGAGCGACGTGTACTCGCTCTTCACGCCGTACCTTGCCGACGATCGCAACGAGGCCTGGCGGACGTACCTCTTCCTGGGTCGGAACTGAGCTCGCGGGAGCCGCGAGGACCGGTCGAGCCGGCATCGATCGGCGATGCGGTGCCAGAGCCGGTCATCGAGCTCCTGCGGACCCTCTGGGCGGCGGGTCACGCGGCCTACGTCGTCGGTGGCTCGCTCCGCGATACCCTCCTCGGCCGCCCGGCTGACGACTGGGACCTGGCCACGGACGCACTGCCCGAGCAGACGCAGGCGATCTTTCCCGACGCCGTCTACGAGAACCGGTTCGGGACGGTCGCCGTCCGCCGGCAGCGCCAGAAGTACGACGTCACGACGTTCCGGAGCGACCACGACTACGCGGACTTCCGGCGCCCGCATCGGGTGGAGTTCGGGACGTCACTCGACGCGGACCTGGCTCGCCGGGACTTCACGGTCAACGCAATGGCATGGGGAGCGAGGCCCACCGCCGGAGGAGCTGCCGGCGGTGGCGGCGCGCCTGAGCCGTCACTCGTCGACCCGTTCGGCGGCCGAGTCGATGTCGCCGCGCGGGTCCTGCGCGCCGTCGGCCAGCCGGAGACCCGGTTCGAGGAGGATGCGCTGCGGATGGTCCGCGCCATCCGGCTCGCCACGACGCTCGGGTTCGAGCTCGACGGGGCCACGCTGGCCGCCATCCACGCCCGGGCGCCGCTGGTCGCCCACCTGTCGGGCGAGCGCATCGCCGCCGAGCTGGGCAAGCTGCTCGCCGCGGACCGGCCATCGGTCGGGCTTCGACTGATGGCCGACACCGGGCTCCTCGACCACATCTCGCCCGAGCTCGCCGCTCAGCGTGGCGTCGTCCAGAACAAGATCGAGGGCGAGGATCTCTGGGACCACACGCTGCGGACGGTCGACGCCGCCCAACCCCACCCGGTGGTCCGGCTTGCCGCGCTCGTCCACGATATTGGCAAGCCCGCCACCGCGGCCGACGGCCACTTCTACGGTCACGAGGCCGTCGGTGCCGAGCAGGCGCGGCGCCTCCTCGACCACCTCCGTCAGCCGCGGATCGTGACCGAGCGGGTGACGCATCTCGTCCGCTACCACATGTTCAAATACGAGCCGTCCTGGACCGATTCGGCGGTCAGGCGCTTCATCGGCAAGGTCGGAGGCGATGCCATCGACGAGCTGTTCGCGCTCCGGGAGGCGGACAACATCGGGAGCGGCGTGCCGCCCGCGGCCGACGGCCTCGACGAGCTCCGCGCCCGGGTCGCCGCCGAGCTCGAATCGGGGCCCGTCCTCGACCGGTTCGCGCTGGCGATCGATGGCAACGACCTGATCGTCGAGTTCGGGCTGACGCCCGGGCCACAGCTCGGCCGGATCCTCGACACCCTCGTCGAGCGCGTCATCGAGGATCCCGCTCTCAACGATGCACCGGCTCTCCTCCTGCTGGCCCGCGACCTCGTCGAGACCGACCGATGATCGAGACCCTGATCGAGGCCGAGCGGGCATTGACCCACGGTCGCGTCGACGAGGCCGAGCGCCTCTATCGGCAGGTCGCCGGCAACGACCCGAAGAGCTCGATCGCGGTCATGGGCCTCGCCAGGGTCGCACTCGAGCGCGGCGACGACCGAACCGCCTACGTCCACGGGCGGGCCGCGCTGGCGATCGATCCGGACAACCCGGCCGCGCAGCACCTTGTCATGCGCCTCGCCGAGGTCATGGCCGGTCGCGGCGAGGCCCTGCCCAGCGTGGAGGCGGCGCCTGGTTCTGAGACGGCGCGCCCTGAGACGCCGCGCCCGAGGCGCCGCCCGACGCTCGGGCCGCGGGCGCACCGCCGCCACACCCGGCTACCGGGCCCGCTGGGTCGACGCCGGTGCGTCGGCCCGCGAAGAAGCGCTCAACCGGGATAATCGGGCGACTCCTCGGGCGTCGGCCGCGACCGCGGTGAACCGGAGTCTGGATCGGAGGTTCGCGTGCGCATCCTCGTGACCGGTGGCGCCGGCTACGTCGGGTCGGTATCGGTCGAGGCGTTGCTGGCGGCTGGTCACGACGTCACGGTTCTCGATGACCTGTCGACCGGCCACGCGGCGGCGGTGCCGCCCGACGCGCGGCTCGAGGTCGGGAGCTACGGGGACGGGGCGGGGCTCATCGAGCTCCTGGATGCCGGACGGATCGAGGCGATCCTCCACTGTGCCGCCAGATCACTCGTCGGGGAGTCCATCCGGGATCCGGCTCGCTACTACCGCGACAACGTCGCGGGCGGTGTCGCCCTCCTCGAGGCGGCGCGGCAAGTGGGGATCCGGCGCTTCGTCTTCAGCTCGACGGCGGCCGTCTACGGCGTTCCGGACGCGATTCCCATCGAGGAGGACGCCCTGCTCCGCCCGATCAACACGTACGGGGAGACGAAGCGGACCTTCGAGGGGGCCCTCGCGGCGTACGGTGCGGCATACGGGCTGCGGTCGGTGAGCCTTCGCTACTTCAACGTCGCCGGGGCCACCGAACGGAACGGCGAGGTCCACGACCCGGAGACGCACCTCATCCCGAACGTCCTTCGGGCGGCCGACGGGACGGGCGACCCGGTCACGGTCTTCGGCGACGACTATCCGACCGCGGACGGGACCTGCATCCGCGACTACATCCACGTCGCCGACCTCGCCGACGCCCACGTCCTCGCCCTGGAGTCGACCGCGCCAGACGATGACCGGACAGCCGATCCGCTCGTCTGCAACCTCGGCAGCGGCGGCGGATTCAGCGTGCGGGAGGTAATCGGCGAAGCGGAAGCGGTTGTCGGGCGGCCGATCCCCCACTCGATCGGCGAACGCCGGGCCGGCGATCCGCCGATCCTCGTCGCGTCGGCCCGCCGGGCGGAAGCGGTTCTCGGCTGGCAGGCGCGGCGGTCGTCGCTGCTCGCGATGATCGGCTCGGCGTGGGAGTGGCGGCAACGCCACCCGGGTGGCTACGCCGACTGAGCTGCACGCGTAATTCGACCCGGCTTCAGCCGATGTCGGAAGTTGCAGGTTCGGATAGTCGTGAGAGTGCTACGCGGTGGCTCATCGAGCCATCGGATCGGTCGGTCTGGCGTCGATCCCGGGTGGCCCGTGCGTGGATCAGCGCTCGGGGGTGTCAGGCGGTGGGCACCCCGCCCATAGAGAGCCTGGTTGAGCCAGTCGGTAGTTGCCTGGCGACTAATCGCGCGCCAAACGGGCGAGCCGCGGGCCGTGGGCGCGATCAGGTGCGCGGCTCGATCGGCGCCGTCGCCGGGGTCAGGCGTTCTGGTGGCGGCGTCGCGGCGGGCACCTCCCCGGAGCCGCTCCAGCGATCACTCACAGGAGCGAGCAGCCATACCCCGATGAGCATCGTCACGAGGAGGCTGGCGACCGCGAGCTGGTAGGCCCCGACGCCGAGCGACGACAGGGACAGGAACAGGATGACGCCGTACAACAGCTGGCCGATCACCTGCGATCCCTTGCCGACGAGGCCATAGAGGCCGAAGAACGCCCCGAGCTTGTCGGGCGGTGACAGCCGGACCATCAGGACGCGGTCGGCGACCTGGACGCCGCCGAGCCCGCTGCCGAGGATCGCGCCGGCGGAGAGGAACAGCACGAGCCCGGGAGTCCCCGGCACGCCGAGCGAGACCCCACCCAGGACGAGGCCGATCGCCCACGACGCCAGGACGATCATCAAGGTCCGTTTCGGGCCGATCCGATCGACGAGAGCACCCCATCCAAAGCTCGCAATGACGGCGACGATGGCCAGCGACAGCAGGACGAGATTGGCGACGGTGTTGCTCAGGCCCATCGCCTCCGTCGCCACGATCGCCATGACGACGATGATCGTGTTGACCGCGTCGGAGTAGAAGAACCGCCCGAGAAGGAAGCGACCGAGACCCGGGACGGCCCGGGCCTCCCGGATCGTCGTTGCGATCTGGTTCAGCGCCGTTGCGGCGTCGCGAATCGTCGGCCCGGGCGTGCCGGGCGTCGACGGCTCGCGGACGACCAGGAACAGCGGGATCGCGAAGAGCCCGTACAGCGCGGCCGCGACGAGAAAGATGCTCGGCACCGGCAGCTCGAGCAGGAAGATCAGGAGACCGACGAAGATCGTCCCGCAGTAGCCGATCGCGACCCCGATTCCCGACAGCTTGCCTCGTGTGGCCGGATAGCTGACGGTCCGCAGCGTCGCGTCGTAGTAGATGAGTGCGGCCTGGTAGGCGAAGTTCGCGACGATGAAGAGGACGAGCCCGACGATCGGCGCGCTTCCCCCGATGAACGCCGTTGGAACGATGCACAGCAGCGTGAAAAACAGGAGGTACGGCAGGCGCCGACCGCCACCCCGATCGCTCAGCGCGCCGAGGATCGGTGAGACGAGCGCGTTCAGCCCGACGCTGGCGGCGATCGCGAGGCTGAAAGCCAGGTTCCCGTCGCGCTCGCCGAACCGCGCGTCGTCGACGAGCCACAGCCCGATCGCCTGCGACACGACCGCGAAACTGAAGATCGTGTTGGCGAAGTCGTACAACGACCAGCCGAGCGGGACGACCGCCCGTCCACTCGGCGTCAGCGCTGCGAGCCCGCCTCCCCTCCTCGTCACGTCGCTCGGAAGACCCAGGCCCGCCACAACGCCGATCATAGTCTCAGGCAGGTGCCGCCGTGGCCTCGGCGCCGATGTCGTTGTACGATCGGCGCATGAGCACGATGGACCCGCCGCTGACGGCCAGTGACGCCCGCGCCGCGGCCGCCTCGTGGAGGCCCCAGCAGCTCAGCGAGGCTCGGGCGGCCGCGATCGACGACCCGATCATCGAGCCGCTGTGGTCTGGCCTCCGTGTCCTTGCCCTCGTCGACGATGGCCGGGTCACGATTCGCGATCTCGACGGCGACCCGGTCGACGAGTTCGAGGACGTTGCGGCCGAGCTCGCCGATGTCAGTCGCGCGAGCCAGCTTCTCGTCGACGGCTACCTGACCGACCAGCCGACCCAGGGCGTGGAGCCCATCGCCCAACGGGAGCTCGACGAAGTAGCAGAGTTGCTCCCGTCGATGAGCCAGATGGTGTTGGGCAAACGGCGTTCGAGAACGAGTCCTCCACCGGTCGAGGCGATCGGGCGCGACCCGCTCCCGCCGGACGCGGACGTCGCGATCGTCCTCGTCGACCTGCTCTGGGTCGACGACGAGCCACTGCTCACGATCCCGCTTCTCGAGCGCAAGAGAATCCTCGAGTCGGTCGTGGGCGAATCGAGGCTCGTGCGTCACGGAGTCTTCGTGCGCCCGCCGATCGACACGTGGCTCGGGTCGTGGCGGTCGTTCGGGTTCAGCCGGCTCGTCTACAAGGCCGCCAACAGCCGCTACACCCCGGGTGCACCGAACTCGCAGTGGGCGATCGCGGACCTGCCGCGCCGCTGAAATTAGGGCTCGCATCCGCGAGGGCGGAGCACCGCCGACGCCATTGGTCTGAGGTGGTACGGTGGGCAGGTGCCCACTGCGCTCACTCCGGCCGTGCGCGACGAGATCTCGCGCCTCGGCCGAGCCGACATCATGGTCGGCATCCCGAGCTTCAAGAATGCGGCCACGATCGGCTATGTCGTTCGGGCCGCCCAGGCCGGGCTCGTCCAGTACTTCCCGGAGCTGAAGCCGGTCCTCGTCAACAGCGACGCCGGCTCTCCGGACGGGACTGGCCGCGTCGTCGTCGAGACGGAGCCACCCGACTACATCGAGCAGATCCTCCTCGTCCGGCCCACGAACAAGCTCGACCGGGTCAGCCTGACCTACCCGGAGATCGACGGCGTCGGCGGCAAGGGCGCGGCGCTCCGGACGATCTTCGAGATCGCGGCGGCGCTCGAAGTCCAGGCGCTCGTCGTCGTCGATTCCGACCTGCGCTCGATCGTGCCCGAATGGATCGAGCTCCTCGCCGGCCCCATTCTCAAGGGCGGCTATGACTTCGTCGCCCCGCTCTACGCGCGCTACAAGTACGACGGCACCATCACGAACACCGTCACCTACCCGCTGACCCGGGCACTCTACGGCCACCGGATCCGCCAGCCGATCGGTGGCGACTTCGGGGTCTCCGGCGACCTCGTCCGGCACTACCTCGAGCTCGACGACTGGACCGAGGACATCAGCAAGTTCGGCATCGACATCTGGATGACGACGTCGGCCCTGACCGGGGGCTTCGCCGTCTGCCAGGCCCGCCTCGGGGCGAAGATCCATGACCCGAAGGACCCGGGCAGCGACCTCGGTCCGATGTTCCGCCAGGTCGTCGGGACGATCCTGCGGCTCGCGGCCACGCATCCCGACCACTGGCTGGGCATCCGCGGCTCACACGACGTGCCGGCCTACGGCTTTGAGCGGATCATCGACCCGCCGCCGCTCGAGGTGAACACGATCCGGCTCCTGTCGGAGTTCCACCAGGGCTCGCTGACGCTGGCCGACACGTGGGGCAAGATGTTCGCGCCCGACAACTTCGACACCGTCATGGTCCTCGCCAAGGAAGCCGGCAAGCTCGTCGATACGGCCCGAGCGAAACTCGGCATCGGCGGCGACGGATCGTCGGCGGTCGTGCCGACCACCGAGATGGCCGACGCGCTCGCCGCGTTCCACTTCCCGGACGACGTCTGGGCCCGGCTCATCTACGACCTCGTCATGGCGGCGCGGTCGGCCGAGCCGCCGATCGAATCCCTCGTCGCCGCTCTCGTTCCGGTCTACTTCGGTCGGGTCGGCAGCTTCATCATCGAGAACCGGCACATCACGACCGACCAGGCGGAGGAGCGCGTCGAGCGCCAGGCCCGCGAGTTCGAGCTCCTCAAGCCTTACCTCGTCGAGCGCTGGCAGGCCGCCGAGCGAGCGATGGCGCCGACGTGACGAGCCGTCCGCCCCTGCCCGCTCGTATCCTCATCCCGGTCGCAAACCCCGCGACCGCGGAGGAGCTGATCCGGCTCGGCGCCGATCTGCTGGAACCGCGCGGTGGCGAGCTGACAGCCCTCGGGATCGTCGAGGTCCCGGAGGGGATGCCCCTCTCGGAAGGCGCCACCCGCGCCCGGCACGCCCGCCGGCTCCTTCAGCGAGTTCTCGATTTCGCGCCACAGGGAACCGCGATCCACCCGATTGTCCGGATCGGCCGGCACGCTGCCGAGGGCATCATCGAGGCGTCGGCCGAGCAGGAAGCCGACCTCATCATCTTCGGCTGGGGCGGGAAGGCGCCGGCCGGCCGCGACGGCACCGGTCCGTCGGTCTTCTCGCCAACGATCGACGAGGTCGTCCGTGACTCGCCGGCCGACATCGCTGTCGTCAAGCAACGGGGCACGAAGGACATCCGGCGGATCATCGTCCCCGTCCGCGGCGGCCCCCATGCGGAGCTTGCCGTCCGCTACGCCGACGCGATCGCCCGGCGGCACGACGCCAAGGTCAGCGTCCTTCACTTCGTCCCGCCCGGCATCACGCTCGCCGTTCGTGCCCAGGCGGAGCACGCGCTCGCACAGTTCATCCGCCAGCACATTCGCGGCAAGGCGGAGGGGATCGTCCGCGAGGCAGCGAATGTCCGCAATGCGATCCTCCGCGAGGCCGACAAGGCGGACCTCGTCGTCATGGGGGCATCGGCCCAGCCGGCCGGGGCCGACGGCGAGGCCTACCTGTTCGGCGCGCTGCCCGAGGCCGTCGCGGCCCGTGCCCGCCCGACCGTCGTCGTCGTAAAGACCAGGGAGACGATCGGGCGCCAGACGTTCGAGCAGCTCGCGTCGCGGGCCGAGACGCTTGCCGCCGCCGATCGAGCAGCCGAGGAGGCGCGCGCGGTCCCCGCCCGCGTCGAGCGGTGGTTCGGCGAGGCGAACTTCCACCACGCCGAGTTCGCCGACCTTCGGCGCCTCGTCCAGCTCAAGGAGAAGCAGGGACTGACGGTCTCCCTCGTCCTGCCGACGCTCGACGAAGAGGAGACGATCGGCCCGATCGTCCGGCGGGCGATGCGCGAGATGATGGGCCGGGTGCCGCTCATCGACGAGATCCTCGTGATCGATTCGATCTCCACGGACCGGACGCGAGAGATCGCCGAGGCCGAGGGCGCTCGCGTCGTTCAGCACCCCGACGTGCTCTCCCGCTACGGATCGTTCCGCGGCAAGGGCGAGGCACTCTGGAAGTCCGTCTACGAGACGAGCGGCGACATCATCGTCTGGGCCGACACAGACGTCAGGAACTGGCACCCGCGGATGGTGTACGGGACGCTTGGTCCCCTCCTCCACGAGCCGCGACTCCAGTACGTCAAGGGCTACTACCAGCGCCCGATCGTCCTGGACGGGGTGCTCAAGGAGGGCGGCGGCGGCCGGGTCACGGAGCTCGTCGCGCGTCCGCTCATCAACCTCTTCTATCCGGAGCTGTCCGGGATGATCCAGCCGCTCGCGGGCGAGTACGCGGGGCGCCGCGCGCTCCTCGAGTCGATCCCGTTCTTCACGGGGTACGCGGTGGAGATCGGGCACCTGATCGACGCCGCGGAGCGCGTGGGAATCGAGGGCCTCGGCCAGGTCGACCTCGAGCGACGAGTCCATCGCAACCAGGAGCTGGAGGGCCTGTCGCGCATGTCGTTCGTCATCCTCCAGGCCGTGATGAAGCGGCTCGAGGAACGGCGGAAGGCGCGCCTGTTCGCCGAGCTCGGCTCCACGATGAAGCTGCCACGCTCAGGCAAGGGCAGGCTCTCCCTGGAGGTCATCGAGCTGGCCGACCAGGAACGTCCGCCGATGATCCGGATTCCCGAGTATCTCGAGCGCCGTCGGGCCGCCGGTCTCGCTGAGGCCGCACCGGCGCCGGAGCTCGAGCCCGCGGGCCGCTGAGCGGTCGGCAACGGTGGCGCGACAGCTGACGATCCTGTTCGCGCCCGACTCGTTCAAGGGGTCGCTGACGTCGGTCGAGGTCGCCTGGGCGCTCGCGGTTGGCTGGCAACGTGCTCGTCCGGACGACGACGTCCTCCTCTGTCCGCTGGCCGATGGCGGCGAGGGAACGCTCGCTGCGATCGAAGCGGCCGGAGGCTGGACACGCCAGATCGCCACCGTCCGGGACCCGCTGGGACGATCGATCCAGGGCGCCTGGCTACGGTCCGACGATGGGACGCGGGCGGCGGTCGAGATGGCAGAGGCCTCCGGCCTGTCGCGACTGACCGCCGCCGAGCGCGACGCCGTCGCGGCGAGCTCGATCGGGACCGGTGACCTGCTGCGAGCCGCGATCGACGCGGGCGCGACGAGCATCGTGCTCGGGATCGGCGGGAGCGCCACGACGGACGGCGGCGCGGGCCTCCTCGCCGGCCTCGGCGCGGCCACCGACCGGGATTCCGCGACCTGCAACCTGGCGCATCTCGATCCACGGCTCGCCGGCGTCGACCTCCAGGTCGCGTGTGATGTCTCGAACCCGCTGCTCGGCGAGCGCGGCGCGGCCGCCGTCTACGGACCGCAGAAAGGAGCGACCCCGACCGATGTCGCCGATCTCGACGATCGACTTGCGCGCTACGCCGACAGCCTCGACGCCGCGTCCGGACGGGGCGAGCGCGAGACCGCAGGCGCCGGGGCCGCAGGTGGCGTCGGGTACGCGTTGCTCGAGATCCAGGACCGCTTCAAGTCATTTGCCCTGCGGCCGGGCATCGATCTCGTCATGGAGGCGACCGACTTCGACGGGCGCCTCGCGCGCGCGGACATCGTCATCACCGGCGAGGGTCGGATCGATGCGCAGACGGGATTCGGCAAGACGGCGCTCGGCGTCGCAAGGCGAGCGCAGGCGGCCGGCGTCCCGTGCATCGCGGTCGGGGGCGGCGTCGACGTTGACGGGATCCAGGCCCTGGCGGCCGTCGGCGCGATCGCGGTGCCCGTAGTCGAGCGGCCCCAGAGCGTCGAGGAGGCAATGCGTTCAGGAACCGCTCCGCTCGAACGGACCGCCGAGCGCGTTGCGCGGCTGGTTGGTCTCGCATGACCGACGAGCTCGAGATCGTCGTGGTCGTCAATGTCGGGGCGAAACCCGCGCGATCCGCGACCGCGAAGCGGAAGCGGCCCAGGAAGCGCAAGTTCTCCGATCCCGGACGAAGCTACGCGAAACGCCTCGAGCGGTATCGACCCGGCCTCGTCCCGTTCGTGCTCGACGGTCTCGCGGGACTCTACGGCCGCGAGGCCTGGCAGCGGCGGCTCGACCCGACGAGCGAGCTGATCCTGACGATCCTCACCCAGAACAGCGCCGACACGAACGCCGAGGTCGCATTCGAAGCGCTCCGCCGCGCGTATCCGAGCAATCGCCCACCCGAGCGTCACAACCCGGGGAGCGGCTGGGGTGGCTTCGGCCTGTCCGAGGCGCCACCCCCGGACTGGGCCGCCGTCGAGTTCGCGCCTCTTCCGGAATTGACCGATGTCATCCGTCCCGGCGGGTTGGCCAACCAGAAGGCGCCGAGGCTCCAGGCAACCCTGCGCACGATCCGTGAGGAACGCGGCGACTACTCGCTCGAGTTCCTCGCCGCGATGACCGCGCTCGAGGCCCGCGACTGGCTGACGAGGATCGATGGCATCGGCAAGAAGACGGCGTCGATCCTCCTGCTGTTCTGCTTCGGGCAGCCGCTCTTCCCGATCGACCGCCACGTCGAGCGTGTGTCGCGCCGGGTCGGCCTGATTCCGCCCAAGGCGACCATCGATGAGGCCCACGACCTGTTCCTCGGCCTGCTCGAGTCGGACCAGATGTACGAGGCCCACGTGAACCTGATCCAGCACGGCCGGAAGGTCTGCCACGCGCAGCGACCGGATCACGACGCCTGTCCCCTGCGTCCGCGCTGCAGGTTCGTCGACCCGAAAGCGCCCTGACCGGGGATCGCCGGACCGAGGGTCATGGGCCAGAAGTACTGGTCAGATCTGCACCGAACTGCACCAGACCGCACATTTCCCCATCACTGCAAGGTGGATCGTAAGGACTGATCCGGTACCCTCCAGACCTCACCCAACGTGCCGTATCCGCACGCGTCTTTCCGGGGTAATCGAGCAATCGTGTCGCGATCCAACGAGGGGGGCCGGCCGCCGACCAGAGGTCGGCGGAGCCGGCGTGGCTCCGGCCAGACCCTCACCGAATTCGCGCTTGTCCTGCCGCTGTTCATGTTGCTCATCATGTCCGTGGTCGAGTTCGGGTTTCTCTTCAACTCCTACCTGGCGATCAACTTCGCCAGCCGCGAGGCGTCGCTGATTGCGGCCGAGGCAGGCAACCTCAGCCGGTCTGATTGCCTGATCCTGGAGGCAGTCGATGCGAGCGTCACGGTGCCTGCCGACCGCAACCGGATCATCAAGGTCGAGATCTTCCGCGCTGATCGCGCCGGCAATGAGACGGGGAACATCACGACCTACGATCGGGGAGGCATGAAGACCTGCCCGATGCCAGGCGGAGCCCCAGCGCTGGCGGTTCCCTACACGGTCAGCGGCGATTCGTATCCGCCGCTCAACCGGTGCAACCGCATCATCGGCTGCACGCCCACGCAGATCGGCGTCGATCAGATCGGGGTCCGAGTGACCTATGACTACGTCTGGCATACGCCCCTCGGCGGCCTGTTTGGGGGCTCCAGCGGCACCACCAGGCTGGTCAGGGACAGCGTCATGCGGATGGAGCCCGTGCTGTGACTCGGCGGCCAGGGCGCGCTACGAGATTGGGTCGGCGAGGCCAGGGCCTCGTCGAGTTTGCGATCCTTCTGCCGGCCTTCATGGTCATCCTCTTCGGGATGCTCGAGTTCGGTCTCGCCTTCTCGCATCACCTGACACTCGAGTACGCCACCCGCGAGGGGGCCCGTGTCGGTGCCGCGCTCGCAAACGGCACGAAGACGGTGCTCTGCGCACCCAACAGCCTGGAGAATGTCGATGACCTGATCATCGCTGCGGTGCAGCGGGTGATCACGTCGCCGGGCTCGCAGGTGCCAAGGGATCAGGTCGTGGAAATCCGCATCTACAAGGCCAACGCCACGGGTGGCGAGGCTGGCCCAGTGAATGTCTGGGTGCCCGGCTCGGATGGCCGGCGAGTCGACAACACTCCCCTGGTGTGGAGGCCGATCAGCCAGCCGTGGAGCGCCTGTTCACGCGAGAAATTCCTGACCCCGACGGCTGAACCCGACTCGATCGGCGTGTCGTTGAAATACGACTACAACGCGATCACCCCGCTCGGGACGTTTCTGAGGATCGGCGGTGCGGGAAACCTGCGCATCACGGACCGCACGATCATGGCCCTGGAGCCGTTCCAGGATGGCTGAGCGGCCGGACCTCCTGGCGGCGCCGGCCGACCGTCGATCGAACGGGCAGGTCATCGTGATCTTCGCCGGGGCGATGCTCGTCATGACGCTGATGATGGCGATCGTCATCGACCTGAGCTGGCTCTGGTCGAGCGCCCTGAAGATCCAGCGTGCCGCAGACGCGGCCGCGCTCGCCGGAGCGGTCACGCTGCCGGCTGATCCGCCCCGCGGATACCAGCTCGCCCACAAGGAGGCGATCAAGAACGGCTATGACGATGGAGTCGGCGGCGTCGTCGTCAGCCCGAGCTGGGACCCGCAGGCGAACCCCTACAGGTTGAACGTCAAGATCACGGTGCCGGTCGGCACGTTCTTCATGCGGGTCGTGGGGATGCAATCCTTCACCGTGTCACGAACCGCCCATGCCGAGTTCAACCTGCCCCTGAAGATGGGCAGCCCGCAGCAGTGGTATGGCGTCGGAACGTTCGAAAAGCTCGATCGCGTCCAGGCACCACCCGTGCCAGGTCCCACCACGGATACCACCTTCCGTAGCCCCGGAACGCCGTCTGCCGGCAGCTGGGCGACTCCCGAAAACGCCGACGACCAGGACGACGACGACTTCGCTGTCAGCCTGGCGGCGGACGGATCCGCCCAGCAATGGGGTGACTTCGGGCTCACGAGCGGCGGCACCGGCATCCCGACCGGCGCCGTGATCGAGGGGATCGAGGTTCGATACCGCGCCGTCATCACTGGGAGCGGCGGGAGCGCCTCGAACTGCCAGCTCCAGACGAATCTGTCCTGGAACGGTGGATTGGCCTGGACCACGACGGCCCTGAACCAGGATCTGACCACGTCCGAGGACGAGTACACGATCGGCAGCGCCTCGGGCCTGTCCGGGCTGGCCGCGACCGCCCGGGGCAGGCTCGTGGGCGTTCTCCAGCTTCACCGACGCAAACTTTCGGGTTCGTCTGACGTGGAACAAGCTGAGCGGTTGTGACGCGAGCTCCAGGGCATCCGTTGACACGCTCGAGGTCCGCGTCACGTACCACCCGATGCTCCCCGGGCCCATCACCTACACGCCGGTCACAGTCCCTGTCCCGCCCCCGCCCGGTGAGACGGTGGCGCCCACGAGCCAGGGCTTCTGGGGCGCGGTCTTCACGGCGGGCGGCGTCCGCCAGAACGGAGATCGGTATTCGCCGCACTGGTACGCCGGTGGCTCGTCGGCACTGAACGCAGAGCAGATCGTCGAAGGCTACGACTACATCGTCGAGTTTGGCGCGTCGAACGGGCGAGTCCATCTCTTCGACCCGGTCTTCTGCGCGACGGGAGTGAACCCCGCCGGCAGCGGGAACTACGGCGCCGGCGATCACTGGACCACCCTTCCCGCCAGTGGGGGCACCGCCAACGGGCCGGTCACGACGGAGTTCACCCTCTACAACACCAACGGCACGGTTCTCGACCCGAGTGACGACACACAGGTCTCGACCCTGCCGCCCTACACGAGCCGCGCCTCGAACCAGAGCGGCGAGTTTGATGATCCAGACGTCGGCGGTCCGGGAGCAGGTGACATCCCCACAGGCGGCCCGATTGCCGATTGCCAGAGCGATCCCGCGCATAACGCCTGGGTCACGATGAACACCGGGCTATCGGCCGCGAAATACCGCCTCAACGTCAAGACGAGTCATCCGGGCAATGCCGCGACGGCCGCCGAGAACCTCTGGTCGATCTACGTCGGCGACGGCGGCGGGACTGGATCCGCCCGCGTGTACGGGCTCGGCAAGATGGCGGCCTACTCCAACCTGACTGGCACCAATCCCACGGATCGCCAGCGGTTCTACCTCGCGCAGATCGAGGCCGTTCACCGGGGAAAGACGATGGAGATCAAGTTGTTCGACCCGGGCGACGTCGCAGGTGGTGCCACCCTTCGCATCATGAATCCCGACGGCGGCTCCTACTCCTACGCAACGTTCGACTATCAAGCCGACGGCGAATGCAACTCCGGGACGAGCGACGCCTGCGCGGCATCGGGCCGGACCTCCATCAGAACCGCGGTCGGCGGCCTCAGCAGCTTCGACAACAGCGTCATCACGATCACCATCCCGCTATCGGCGACCTACGGTGACGGCGGGCTCACACCCGGCACAGAAACCGAACCTGGCTGGTGGAAAATCGAGTACGAGGTCGCCAAGGCCAACGACACGACCACATGGCAAGTGGCCATCCTCGAGAACCTGGTCCACCTCGTCGTTGAATGACCGACCCCGGCCGATCGCCCCGCACGGATCGAAACCGGACCATGACCGCGCTCATCGTGATGACGATCATCGTCGTGATCTTCGGCGGCCTCATCGCGATCTGGATGTACGGCCTGCAGGGGATCGGCGGCTGAGCGGCAGCTGAGCCGTGCGGCGATGGCGCGCACGCGCACCATCAACCGTCGCGGCAGGACCTCGACCCCCTAGCGCGACGGATTCGGGGCAGTAGGCTAGGGCAGCGACGCACCCGCGACCACAACCGAGGCATGATGTGACCTACGAGATCGCCCCTGTCCCGCCGACTCCCCGACGCTCCGGCGGCGGGCAGGCTGCCCGCACCGGCATCGTGGCGGCCTGCCTGGTTCTGGGCGTCGGCGTGGCCGTCGTCCTCGGCGCCTCCTCGGCCCCGCGAACGTCGCCCGGCGCGGATCCGGCCCCAAGCGGTGCCGCGGCGTCCGCAGCCGCCTCCGACAAGGCAGGCGATCGAGCAAACGGCGGCGGTCAGGGCAAGAAGTCGCGCGGCGGCTCGGCGTTCGGACCCATCACGATCACGAGCATCAATGGCTCGACCATCGGTCTGAAGACCGCGGACGGCTGGACTCGCACGATCGTTGTCGCCGCCGACACGAAGATCTTCCTTGGCAAGGAGGCAGGGCAGGTCGGCGACCTGGCCGTCGGCCACGAAGTCCGGCTCCGGCAGACAAAGAATGCCGACGGCTCGTTCACGGTCGTCTCCCTGACCGTGCCTGCCGCCAGGGCCGGTGGTGAAGTCACAGCCGTGAGCGGCAATTCCATCACGATCAAGCGACGCGGCGGAAGCACGACGACGCTGACCGTGAACGGCTCGACCGTGTACCGACAGGGTGGAGTCGACGCGACGAAGGCCGACGTCAAGGTCGGCTCGAAGATCACCGCCACGGGCGCGCCCGGCTCGAGCGATGCCTTCACCGCGACGATCGTCCGGATCTCGCTGTCCCGCGTCGGTGGCGAGGTCACGGCCAAGACGGCGGACACGATCACCGTCAAGCAGCGCGACGGCTCGAGCGTCGTCATCCATGTCGACGCCGACACTCGCTACCTCGTGCGGGGCCTGAATGGAGCGAAGGCGACCATCGCCAACGTCGAGATCGGCAACCGGCTCGTGGCAACAGGAGTCAAACGCAGCGACGGTTCCCTCGATGCGGTCGTGGTCGGTGCCGGCAAGGCGAAGGCACCGAGGGCGACGAAATCGGCCGCCCCGTCGGCCCCGGCTCCCAGCGGCTGAGTCCCCGATCCACGCCTGAGACCTTGCGGAGCCTGATCCGCCTCTGCCTATACTCGGGCCATGCTCAGCGGTCCATCAGGCGCATACGGTGGCGAGACGGCCCCCCGAATCCTCCTCGTCGATGACGACCCGAACCAGCTCGTCCTCCTGGCCGACCAGTTGCGGGCGGACGGCTACGAGATCCAGACCGCGCGGGACGGCGACGAGGCGCTGCGCCGGCTGCGGTCGGGCTGGCCCGATCTCCTGATCATCGACATGATGATGCCCCGGATGGACGGGCTGACCCTGGCCCGCGAGATCAAGGGCCAGGCCGATCTGCCGATCATCGTCCTGTCGGCGATCGATGCCAGCGACTCCAAGGCGGACCTCCTCGAAGAGGTCGCTGAGGATTACGTCACCAAGCCGTACCACTATCCGGAGCTCCGGGCGCGGATCAACAGGGTCCTCAAGCGCCTCGGGGACAAGGTCCCGCGGCAGAGTCTCCGTCTCGGCCCGAACCTGACGCTCGACCTTCATCGTCGCCAGGCGACCGTCGGGGCGAATCCGGTCTCGCTCACGCCGACCGAGTCCCGATTGCTGTACGCGCTGGCGGCGAACATCGGCCAGACGGTGACGACCGAGACCCTGCTCGTCCGAGGCTGGGCCGAGACCGAGGACGCCGACCCGTCATACGTCTGGGTCACGATGCGCCGGCTCCGCCAGAAGGTCGAGATCGACCCGAACCACCCGGTCCACCTCCAGACCGTGCGGGGCGTCGGCTACCGGCTCGTAGCGGTGGAACCACCGGCCGATGGCTGACGGCGTGCAGCCGGTTCCCGGAGCCGCCAGCCAGGATCTCCCGGCCGACGACGATGAGCGATCGGCAATGGTCGCGGCTCTCCTTGCAATCGATGATCCCCGCGACCGCGACGACGAAGGTGATGGGCGGTCGTCGTTCAACCTGCCGTTCCGCTCGCGGCTCACGATCGGCCTGGTCGCGGCCGCGATCATCCCGCTGGCCAGCTTCGGGCTGGTGGTCCTGCTCGTCGGCGACAACGTCGGACCGGTCGGAACGATCGGCCGGCTGCTCCTGTTCACGGTCGTCATGGCCGCCCTGCTCGGGATCCTGCTCGGCTACCTCCTCACGGCGGACCTGATGGGCCCGCTGCGGGCGATCGCGTCGGCCGTCGATCGTGTCTCCGCCGGCGACCTGTCGACCCCCATCATCGTGCCGGGCAACGACGAGCTGGCCCACCTCGCCGACAGCCACAACCGGCTCGCCGCGACGCTCGAGCGCCGGAACCGCGAGCTCGGGCGGATTCTCGCGGCGCTCGAGACCGCGTCTCCGCGCGACGGCGTCGAGTTCCTCGCCGGGCGGGCCTCGTCCGACGCCCGGGCCGCCTTCGGCATGGTCGACTGCTGGATCCTGCTCGTCGACCCGGCACAGATCCCGCCGGAGCCGCGGATCCCGGGCGAGCCGCTGCCGGTCCGGGCAACCCTGCGCGCCGGTGAGGAGGAACTCGGGCTGCTCGTCGGTCACCTGCCGGCGACGCGGGGGTGGGATCGGGCCGACCAGGATCTCCTCGAGCTGTACGCCAGCGAAGTCGCCGTGGCCATCCGGAATGCCGAGCTGTTCGCCCGGGTCGAGGCCCAGAACCACCAGCTGCTCGAGCTCGACGCGGCCAAGGACGACTTCCTTCGCGGCGTCAGCCACAACCTCCAGACGCCGCTGACCAGCATCCGTGCGTACGCGCATCAGCTGGACGGCGACCGGCCGGACCGCCGCCTCGGGATCATCGCGGAGCAGGCGGAGCGCCTGTCGCGGATGGTTCGCCAGCTGCTGACCGTCACCCGACTCGAGTCGGGCGCCCTGCATCCGCGGGGCGAGGTGGTCTCGCTCGGGCCGCGGGTCCGCCGGGCGTGGGAGGCCCTCGGCGCCGCCGACACGCCGTTCGAGATCGACGACCGATCCGACGGTTGGCTGGCGATCGCCGACACCGATCAGCTCGACCAGGTCCTCTGGGCGCTGCTGGACAACGCCGTGAAGTACGGCCACCGGACGCCGATCCGCGTCGACGTGGCCGCCGAGGAGACACCGGCGAGGGTCCGGATGACGATCTCCGACGGCGGGCCGGGCGTGCCGGAAGCGGATCGCGCCCGGTTGTTCGGCCGGTTCGTCCGTGGCGCCTCGATGGGCCCGGAGGATGGCAGCGGCCTGGGGCTGTACGTCTCGCGCGAGCTGTGTCGGGCCATGGACGGCGATCTCGTCCTCGAGCCGCGGGTGGCGGGCGGAGGTGCCGCGTTCAGCATCTTCCTGCCCGGTGAACCACCGGGCGAGGGCTGACCGGGACGATCGTCACCGCCACAGGACCGAATGGGCTACTCGCGCACGCACCATTGCAAGGTTCGCCGTAAGGTGGCGGCCTCAATGTTCTGAATCCCACCGCTGCTGAGGATCTTCTCCCTCAGGCGATCGGGCTCATATCGACTTTCTGGGTCCAGTGAGGGCGCACTCGAGGCGCTCTACCGTCCACGGGGCTCGTACGCACTCATTGAGCCGCGTCCATTATCGGACGCGGCTCAATCCTTTTCCCCCACGTGATCTCACCGATTCCTCGACAGGACTTCTGCCCGCCCCGAACCCGCCGAAGGGGCTATGCGGGTGGGCACCGATTCAAGGGCCTAATCAAGGTCGCAGCCATAGCGTGCCTGTAGAGAGCCCGCAACTGGCGGCAACCGAACCTCGCCCAACCGGGCGCAGGCTGAGACAAGGTGATGAACGTGAACGATCTGGCTGAGACTCGGAACCGGGGCGATCGCCCGCTCGGGGCGAAACGACCCACGACCGAGCGCTCGCGCGGTCAGATCCTGATCCTGTTCGTGATGGCGATCTTCGTCTTCACCGGGATGGTCGCCCTCGTCATCGACGTCTCGTGGTACTGGGTCAACTCGCTCCGCGTCCAGCGGGCCGCCGATGCGGCCGCTCTCGCCGGCGTCGTCCAGCTGCCGAACAACGCGACCAACGCATACGCCCTGGCCAGGGCCGAGGCGAAGAAGAACGGCTACGACGACGCCTCTGCAGCGATCGTGATCAGTCCGCTCCAGGAGCCCCTGACGACAGGCCGTCGCCTCGTCGTCACGGTCTCGGCGCCGGTCGACATGTTCTTCATGCGGATCTTCGGCATCACGCAGGTGCAGGCGACGCGGACAGCTCGCGCAGAATTCGTCCTGCCCGTCCCGATGGGCAGCCCCCAGCAGTGGTACGGCGTCGGGACATTCGAAAAGCTCAACGCGAACCAGGGCCCCGACGTGCCGGGCGCGACAGCGAACACCGGCTGGAAGACGCAGGCGTCGTTTCCCGCAACGGTCTGGTCCAATCCGGTCAGGGCCGACGCCAACGACAACAACTCGTACTCGGTCAGCACGACGACGAACAATGCCGCGCAGCAATGGGGAACGTTCGGTCTCACGACCGGCGCCGGCAGCATCCCGACTGGCGCGGTCATCGAGGGCATCGAGGTCCGCTTCCGCGCGATCCTGACGGGATCGGGCAACTCCACGGGCTGTCGAATCCGGACGACGCTCTCCTACAACAACGGCGTCGCCTTTACGACCACGCCGGTCGACCAGACGATCACGCTCGCCGAGACGCAGTACACGATCGGCAGCGCGTCCAACCTGACCGCCTGGCCGCGGCCGGGCACGCCGCCGCAATGGCTGTACTCCAGCTTCACGGATGCGAACTTCCGGGTCCGCCTGATGTGGAACAGGCCCACCACCAACTGCGGCGCGAGCCGGACGGCCTCCGTGGACACGCTCGAGGTCCGCGTCACGTACCACCCGATGCTGCCCGGGCCCATCACCTACACCCCGGCCACCGTGCCCGTGCCGACCCCGGCCGGCGAGACGATCGCGCCGACGAGCCAGGGCTTCTGGGGCGCGGTCTTCACCGGCGGAGGTGTCCGTCAGAACGGCGACCGGTATTCGCCGAAGTGGTTCACCGGCGGAGGGTCGGCACTGAACACCGAGCAGATCACGACGGGCTATGACTACATCGTCGAGATCAACGGGACCAGCGGGCGCGTCCATCTCTTCGACCCGGTCTTCTGCGCCACGGGATCGAACCCGGCCGGCAGCGGGAACTACGGAGCCGGTGACCACTGGACGAGCCTTCCCGCGAGCGGCGGCATCACGAACGGGCCGGTCACGACCGAGTTCTTCCTGTACAACACGAACGGCACCGTCGACAAGGGCAACGACACGCTCGTCGCCACCAACAGCTACACGACCCGCGCCTCGGACCAGAGCGGTCAGTTCGACAACCCGGCCGATGGGTCGGGAACGGGTGACATCCCGACGGGCGGCTCCGATCACCAACTGTCAGGCCGATCCGGCGCACAACGTCTGGGTCACGATGGCCAGCGGGCCTGGCCGCCGGAAAGTATCGGGTCAACGTCGTCTCGAGCCAGGCGGGCAATGCCGCGACCGGCGCCGAGAACCTCTGGTCGATCTACGTCGGTGCCAACGGCGGTGCAGGGTCGGCACGCGTCTACGGCGAGGCCAAGATGGCGGCCTACTCCAACCTGACCGGCGCCGCGGCCCGCCAGGAGTTCTACCTCGCCCAGATCGAAGCGGTCCATGCCGGAAAGACGATGGAGATCCAGCTCTTCGACCCGGGCGACGTGGCCGGCGACGCCAGGCTCCGGATCAAGAGCCCCGACGGCAACGCCTACAACTACGCGGTCTTCGACTATCTCGCGGACGCCGAGTGCAACTCCGGGACCAGCGACGTCTGCTCCGCTTCGAACCGCACAAACATCAGGACCGCCATCAGCGGGACCGGCAGCAGCTTCGACAACAGCGTCATCACGATCACCATCCCGCTGCCGTCGAGCTACGGCTCGGTCGGGCTCACCCCGGCCGGCGAAACGGAGCCCGGCTGGTGGAAGATCGAGTACGAAGTCGGCGCCGCCAACGACACGACCACCTGGCAGGTGGCGATCCTCGGGAACCCGGTCCACCTCATCGTCCCGTAGCCGAGGCATCGGCGGGGGACTCCCTCCCAACTTCTTGAGCCGCGTCCGCGATCGGGCGCGGCTCAATCGTTTGCCCGACCGCTGCAGCGATGCGCCCCGCGATGACTCCTGTCCGCATCGAACCCGCCGAAGGGGCTATGCAGGCGGGCAACGTTTCAAGGACCGACTCAAGGTCGCGGCCCTAGCTTGATCTCAAGAGTCCGCAACCTACGGGGACCAGATTGATTCATCAAGCCGCAGAAGCCCTGACCTCCTTCGCAAGTACCGACGCGCCCCGTACGACGGTCAGGGGGACCGCAGCAGACCCCACCCGCACGATCACGACGGGGCCCAGTCCCCTTCCAGCGCCACCCAATTCCGCCACAGCCAACCTACTCGTGAGGTCCTCAACGACGATGTCACATCAGCTGCGCCAGGGCGCCGGGCCAGGCTCGGTCCGCCGGCGTCGCGGTTTCCTGCGCCGCCCCGAAGGCGCGGAACGCCGCCGCGGCCAGAGCCTCGTCGAATTCGCCCTGGTCGTTCCGCTGTTCGTCCTCCTTCTCGTGGGGATCATCGAGTTCGCCTTTGCCCTCAACGCGGTCCTGGCGGTCAACTTCGCCACGCGCGAAGCCGCGCTGATCGCGGCCGAAGCCGGCAATGGCGACGGTGCGGACTGCGTGATCCTCACCAAGGTCGAGGACTCGATCACCGCGCCGTCCGATCACGCCAAGGTGACCAGCGTCCAGATCTTCAAGGCCGACCGTCTCGGCGTTAAGCAGGCAATCAACACGTACAACAGAACCGGATCGATGAGCTGCATCTTCCCAGGCCCGATCACGGTCACGGTCCCGTACACGCTTGCCGGTGGCCAGAACTACGAGGACGTGAAGCGCTGCAACGTCCTCGCGGGCTGCCCGGCAAATGCACCGCTGCCCGCGACCACCGCCGTCGACCAGATCGGCGTCGAGGTGAGCTACAGCTACACCTGGCGCACGCCGCTGGCAGGGATTCTGCAGCTGTCGGGTTCGGGCTACACGATCATCAAGGCCAACTCGATGCGGATGGAGCCGATCCTGTGAAGACCCTGGCGCGCCTTCGCGCATTGACCACTCGTCGGACCGGCGAGCGAGGCCAGAGCCTCATCGAGCTCTCGATCGCGATGCCGGTCGTCCTCATCCTCCTGCTGGGCATGCTGGAGTTCGGCTTCGCCTTCTCCCACCACCTGACACTCGAATACGCCACCCGTGAGGGCGCCCGATACGGCGCGGCGCTGGCATCCGGAACCGCCGAAGTCGCGTGTAGCCCGGCCATCGATCCACTCGCGAACGTCGACGCCTACATCATCGCGGCGGTGCAGCGCGTCCTGACCGGAGCCGGCGGCCAGTTGCCGATCGCCCAGGTCAAGGAAATCAGGATCTACAAGGCAGATGCCAATGGCGCCGACACCCTGGGCCAGTCGAACAGGTGGATCCCCGGTAACGGTCCCCCGGTGGACGGTGTTCAACTCCTGTTCGTCCGCGCCGGCGCAGACAGCTGGAGTCCGTGCGGAAGGAACAACGGGGTCAACCCGGACTCGCTCGGCGTGAGCCTCGTCTACGACTACCTGTACGTCACGCCGTTGGGAAACTTCATGGGCATGACCGGAACGGCGCAGCTCAGGATCAACGACCGAACCATCATGGCCCTCAATCCGGGCGCCAGCTGAGACAAGGTGACAACTGTGAACGACCTGGCTGAGACTCGGAACCGGGGCGATCGCCCGCTCGGGGCGAAACGACCCACGACCGAGCGCTCGCGCGGTCAGATCCTGATCCTGTTCGTGATGGCGATCTTCGTCTTCACCGGGATGGTCGCCCTCGTCATCGACGTCTCGTGGTACTGGGTCAACTCGCTCCGCGTCCAGCGGGCCGCCGACGCGGCCGCTCTCGCCGGCGTCGTCCAGCTGCCGACCAACCCCGGCGGCGCCGGCGGGGCCTACGCCCTGGCCAGGGCCGAGGCGACAAAGAACGGCTACGACGACGCGTCCTTGGTAATTTCCGTGACCCCGGTCCAGCAGCCAGCCGTCACCGGGCGTCGCCTGGAAGTCACCGTCTCGGCGCCGGTCGACATGTTCTTCATGCGGATCTTCGGCATCAACCAGATCAACTCGACCCGGGTCGCCCGCGCGGAGTTCGTCCTGCCCGTCCCGATGGGCAGCCCGGACAACTGGTACGGCGTCTTCGGACCCTCCCGTGGCTTCACCTCGACCACGACGAACATGGTCGACGTGCACACGCCGTCGACGGGGAACTCCGGCCTCAAGGTTCCGACCGCCATCACGGCGACGGTTCCGTCGACGGCAGCGTGGGCGGTCAGCGGTGGCACGCTCATCACCGCCGTCGGCGGGAACGATAACGTCTACGCCCAGACGAACACGAACGGCCGCAACCAGATCTGGCGAGACTTCGACCTGCTTTCCGGCCTGGCGGCCAACCAGACGGCAACGACGGTCAATGGAATCCAGGTTCGGTTGACTGACGCCTTCGTGAACCTCGCGTGCGCAGGCAGCTTCATCCAGGTGGCCCTGTCGTACGACGCCGGACTCCACTGGACGACGGCCACCGCCAACAACCGCGCCCCGACGACCGGCAGCCTCACGACGACTACCTCTACGGACTACACGCTGGGATCGGCCACAGCGGTCACGGCCTGGCCGCTGGCATTGCCCGCCCACACATGGACCGGCAACGATCTGGGGAACAGCAACTTCCGCGTCCGGCTGACCGCGACCAAGGGCCCCTCGCCGTGCACGGTCGCCACCCTGCTCCGGGTTGACATGATCCAGGTTCAGGCGAACTACGGCATCGACACGGTGACGCAGACACCCGTGACAACAACCACGGCGCCGGTCGACATGCCCGTCGAGGGCCCGGGCACCGACTGCACCACCGGCGTCGTCAGACTGCTACGAGGCCGACGGGCAGGTCCTCAGCCCCAATGGCTTCTGGGGAACGATGAACACAGAGGGTGCCGAGAACGTCAACGGCGACATCCACCAGGCGTACTACGACACGCACGGCGGCACGATCAACCCGGCGTACGGGCCCAGCGAGTTCTACAACTACGCGATCGAGATGCCCCCGGGCTCCAGCGGCGGCTCCGTGTACGTCTACGACCCCGGCTTCTGCGCGACCGCAGAACAACAAGGGAACCGGCGACCGCTGGTTCGACGATGACGGTGTCGATCTCGTCAACTCCTCGTACGAGGTCTTCGACACCAAGGGCACGCTCACGGACATCACCGACGATGGACCTGCTGTCGCGACGTCGACCTCAATGTTCCTGGGGATGAAGGGTTCGGACTCGACGATGGGCGGCACGACGACAGGCACGCCGACGCAGTGCCGGTACACGACAGACACGGCCTACGGTGACGGTCGTGATTACCACAACCGCTGGTACCTCCTGGCCAGTGGGCTCGCCGGCGGCAAGATCTACCGTGTCCACACGACCACGACCGACCCGAACGGTGTCGGTGACACCCGAGGGACGTACGGCGAGAACAGCTTTGCCCTCTACACGAGAGCGACTGTCGGGACGCCCCGCATCTATGGCATCGGGGCGATGCAGGCCTTCACGCCGCTGTCGGCGTCGGGACCGGCCGTCTCATCGGAGTTCTACCTGGCCCAGATCGACGCCGTCCACGCCGGCAAGACGGTCGAGATCAAGCTCTGGGACCCGGGTGACACCAGCCCACTGAGTGGAACGCTCCGAATCCTCGTCCCGGATGCCGGCGGCTGGTCGCCGACAACCTTCGACTACACGGCCGCAAAGGGAACGACAAACTCCGGTGCCTCCAACTGCAACGCCCTCGCCGGAAACAACGTGACGTCGGTCCAGACCTCGACGCCGTCGAGCAGGTTCAACGGCTGCTGGTTGACGATCCAGATCCCCATCCCCAGCGGCTACACGGCCCTCCAGTCGGGCTGGTGGAAGATCCAGTACACGATGACCGGAACAGGAACGTCGGACGACGTGACCACCTGGAAGGTCGCGATCAAGGGCAACCCGGTCCACCTCATCGTCCCGTGATCGAAGCAGATCCGTTGACGGTCCTGCCAGAGGAGCCCCCGGACCACGCCCTCGAGGCTCCTCGCCCCTGGTTCGGGCTTCGCGTGGTCGTGCTGTTCACCGTGATCGTCTCCGTGTTCGCGGGACTCCTCGTCGTCGCCCTCTACATGTCGCCGCTCGCGGCGCGCTGACGGCGGGTTGGGTCAGCGGATCCCGGTGTCGTAGAGCAGGTCGACCGTCACGTACCCCTGGCCCACCGTGACTGATTCCGCGTCGGCGGTTCGCATCACGCCGTCGATCGGCTGCGGCTCGATGGAATAGGCGCCGGACGGGAGCGTCACGCCATAGTGGCCGCCGGCGTCCGTGACGAGGCGAGCGATCTCCGTTCCCTGCACATCCAGGATGAGCACCGTGGCGTCGGCCATGGGACGGTCATCGCACGAGGGGTCGTTGAGCGTGACGACCGGGCAACGTGGGTCCAGCAATCACCCGACCCTGGATCCCGGTGCCGCCGGGCAGAATCCCGCCCGTGTTGCCGCCCGAGCCGGGCACGCCGGACGGGGCCGGAGGTCCACCCTCGGAGATGAGCGTCACCCCTCCGTCACGCGTCACGCCGTAGGTCCACTGGTGGCGTTCGATGCAGCCGGACTGGCAATCGCCCCAGCCGACCTCGAAGACGACCTGCCAGCCGTCTGCGGTCTCGGTCGCCTCCCAGAAACAGCAGCCGCCGATCAGGTCCGGGTCCTTCTCCCCGATGTCCGCGAGATGCGGTGCGACTCTCGATGACGCGTGCGGCCGCCTGCTCGGCCGTCCCGATCGGGACGAGGGATAGGCTGGGAGCAGGGCTCGAGCCGAGCGGCGGCGTCGTCGACGAGGCGGCACCGCCTGCACAGGCGAGAATGACAAGGGCGAGTAGTGCGAAAACCAGGAAGTTCGTGAAATGTTTCATGACGCAGCGACGATCATGGCACGCCCTTTGTTCCTTCGCCATCGACGGGACACGCGTCCGGGCAAGGCAACGTTGACCCAGCTTCATGACCCGATCGGAGGGAGCCATGGCGGCACGTACCAAGGCCATCACCGTCCCGCCGGACAAGCTGCTCCTCTATCAGCGGCTGCTCGACTCGGTTGCGGACGTGGAGTCGAAATCCAATTTCGGCGCGGCGTACACGGCTGTGAACGGAAACATGTATTCGATGATCTCGAAGCACGGCGTCGTCGGGATCCGCCTGCCCGCCGCCGAACGGGCGGCGTTCATGGAGCGGTACGGCGCGGATCTCTTTCGCGGGGACCCGAGCTGGCCGCCGGCCAGGGAGTTCGTCGCAGTCCCGGACGACCTTCTCCGGGACACCGAGGCGCTGCGGCCGTACCTCGAGCTCGGCTACCGCTATGCGCTGAGCCTGAAACCAAAGCCTCCGAAGAAGTGACGCGCACCAGCAGTCACTTCGGGCCGCGAGAAACCGATAGACATTTGCCGCGACGGCGCGATGATGGCTGCCTGAGCGAACGACGGTGCCCCTAGGAGAACCGCATGGAGATCGAGCTAGCGGATCAACACGTCTACGTCCTCGACGAACGTCTGACGGCCGACGAGATCCGCCAGCGGGCCATGGATCGACGCACGGGCGCGTTCGGGTCGGGCATCGGCAGCCTGTTGTCACGCCCCAAGGCCGACGATATCGAGCTCGTTGCCAGCCAGCGCCGGCTCGAGCCGTTCTGGCACGTCGCGTGCCAGGCCCGCTACGTCTATGACCGCTCCCATGACTACACGATTTCGGCCAGCGGCCCGGAGGTGCGCGAGGTCACCGTCCACGGCCAGGACTACACGGTCAACGCCGCCCGATCCTTCAGCCTGGCGACCGTCGAGCACTGTCGAGACGAGTTCAGCGCGGAACTGTTCGCCGACGGTGTCAGCGGTGCCCCGGTCGCCGGCGCGGCCGCGATCATCGGAGGCCCGCGCCAGGAGGTCAGCGACCTGGCGGCGCTCGGCGAGAACGAAACAATCGTCATCCCGCCGGAGCAGCGAGCCTCGTATGTCGTCCGCCAGCTGCTTGCGACGATGATGAAGCCCGTCCAGGCCGACAGCGTCACCGAGGAATCGATGACGATCGAAAACGTCGATCTGTACTACCACCCGTGGTGGGCGTTCGAGTTCCACTGGAAGACGAAGGACAAGACCGGCGTCGTCGAGCTCGATGCCGTGACCGGCCAGATGCGGCAGGGTGAGGCACTGGTCTCGCGGATGACCAAGATGATCAGCAGCGACGCCGTCTTCGACATCGGGGCGGACACGATCGGGCTATTGATTCCCGGTGGCAGCGTCGCGGTCAAGGTCGCCCGGCTGGCCGCAACTCAGAGCCGCAAGACCCCGACCTGAAGCCGCAAAATATCCCCCTATCGCCGTGGGCCACGGCGCACTATGCTGTGGGCCGCTCGTTCCCCGGGAGGCATCAGGCCTCAGTCAGTCGGCGATGAAAGGGGACGAGATGCCAGCCTTGATGGAAGAGTCCCGGGCCGGCCCTGCCGTCCCCCATGAAGGACTCTCGCGAGTGCTTGCCGGCAGGCTTGATGCGATCGGCGGCGACGCTTCGGTCCAGCGGCTGCTCCACGGCCTGGCGATGGACATGGTCGGCCCGTTCGAGCGATTGGATCTTCCCGCCGCGGACTACGAGTGGATCAAGGGCGCGATCGCCGACGCGGTCCAGGCCGCAGGCGATCAGGCAACTCGGGCTCTCGTGGCCGAGTTCGCGGACCGCCTCAAGGAAGCACCGCAGACGCTGATTGCCGACCTCGATCGGGCGCGCGTCCGCCACCTGGTGGAAATCCGCTAGTCGGCCGAACCGTCGAATCCCGCCTCCGCCGGAGGAGCCGCGATGCCTTGACCTATCATTAGCATCGATGCTAACGTTAGTAACATGGCTAGTAAGCCCACTCGAACGCTCCAGACGGAAGCAGAGATCTCGGCGTACCTGCATCGATCGCGGATGGCGATCCTCGACGTCCTGCGGGACGGCGCCGCGACCGTCACACAGATCGCCGCGCGGCTCGGCGTCCATCCAGCCAACCTCACCCGCCACATCCGGGTGCTCGAGGAGGCAGGCCTCGTGACTCTCGTCGAGAAGCGCGACACGGGCCGGAACCTCGAGAAGTACTACGCGGCGACAGCGACGACGTTCCGGGTCGCACCTGAAGCGGCCAGCCTCACGGCGCCCCACAAGATCGCCTTGACCTTCGCGCGCAGCGAGCTCTCGGCCGCACTCGTCCGCTTGCCCGACGAGATGGTCGACCCGATCGTCGCGATTGCCCTCGGCGTGCGGATTGCGCCCGAGAATGCGCAGGCGTTCACCGAGGAGCTGACCAGGCTCGGTGATCGATTTGGGGCGGCCGACGAGGCCGATGGCCAGCCGTATCAGCTCGTCATGGCCCTCTACCCGGGCGACGTCCGGCGTGATCGAGAAGCAGGAATCGATCCGGCTGAAGGCGAACGGGGAGTCGTCGCGATGACCTCGATCAGGCGCGTCGCCGACGAACTGGCACACGCTCCACGGTCTGCCGCCGCTCGCATCCTCAGCCGGCGTCCAGCCGCGGCCGTTGGCGCCGGGCCGGCGTGGGACGCGTGGCGTGGCGGGAACTTCGCGCTGGCGCGGGAGCGGGCCGCCGACGCCCTCGCGACGGGGCGAGATGTCGACGACACGCGGCACGTACTCGCCCTTGTCGCAGCCGTTCTCGGGGACTATGAGGAGGCGATCGCCACCCACGAGCTGATCAGCCCGCGTTACCGACACCTCGCCGACCTCGATGAACCCATCCTGTCGGCCTACGTCCACCGCGATGACCTGGCGGGCGCTCTCTCCTTCGCCGAACGACGGGGGGTCTCTCGACGCTCGGTGGTCGCGAAACGCATCCGCCTGGCGCTGGAGCATCCCCTCCGCGTTGAGGGCACGGGCGTCATCGACGTCCCCTTCACGGACGATGTCCTCACGCCACTCATGCCGGGATTCGTGGTCCGCCTGAACGGCCGACCAGCCGTCGCCCGGCTGGACACGGGCGGGTCCTTCATTCATCTGTCATCGGAGGCCGCTGCGGCCTTCGGGATCGAGACGGTTGCCGCGGAGCGATCGTTCGCCGCCCTCGGCTGGCACACCGTTCGCTACGGAGTAGGCGATCTGGACGTCGGGGCCATCCACATGCAGAACGTGCCGGTGGCGGTACACGAAGGCGCGCTGGGGGCCTCGCCGATCGCCGATGCCTTTGGTGTGGAGCTTGGACCCATCGTCGGCACGAACGTCCTTCAGCGCTTCCTGGCGACCATTGATGCGCCGGGCGCACGGCTCATCCTGTCGCGGCGTGGCGACGCCGACGCCCGCTCCGAGCACCTGGCGCGGCTCGGTCCAGCGCAGGAGGCGCCGTTCGCACTGTGGAGCGACCACCTGATGATCGCGCGGGGTCGCATCGGCGGCATCGAGGATGCCAATCTCTTCGTCGACTCCGGGCTGGTCGTATTCACGCCCGATCAGGGACAGGCGGCCGTGCTCGCGGCCGGCCGCACGCTGGCGTCCTGGGGCGTGGACCTGCCCGAGGACGGTCGCCTGGCAGATCTTCCGGGGCCCGTCGCCATCGGTCCGGTGTCTGCTTCTCAGGCGCTCGGCGAGCCAGCGCATCTTGACGACGTCGTGGAAGCCTTCGCCGCCTTCGTGGGCATTGAAGGCGTACTCGAGGATCTCCTTCGGGCCGCCGTAGTGGTTGTAGGCGGCGTACACCGTTGACGGTGGCGTGATCTCGTCCATCAACCCGACCGAGAACAGCGCCGGAGCCGTCGCCCGGCGGCCGAGGATCGCCACATCGACGTAGGAGAGCGTCCGGTGGACCGCCTCGACGTGGTCGCGATGCGCCTTCAGGTAGCGAGCGATCTCCCCGTACGGGTCGGTGTCTCGGAGGGTGATCGCCCGCGGGAAATCGCTGAGGAACGGGACGTCCGGCATCGTGGCCGCGATGTCCGGAACCAGTGCAGCGACCGCCACGCTGATCCCACCGCCCTGGCTTCCACCGGTCACGGCTACGCGGCTACCGTCGACCGCCGGATGCCCGCGGACAGCTTCGACGGCGCGAACACCATCGACGAACACGCGCCGATAGTAGTAATCCTCCGGCGCCAGGATGCCGCGGGTCATGAAGCCGGGATGGAACGGCGCACCCGTGGGATCAGGGTCCGGCGTCCCACCGACGGACCACGTGGAGCCCTGGCCACGCGTGTCCATGATGAAGTGGGCATAGCCCGCGGCCGCCCACATGATCCGCTCGTGCGGGAGGCCTCGACCGCCGCCGTACCCGACGAACTCCACGACGGCCGGTAGCGGACCCGTCGAGCCGGCCGGCAGGTGCAGCCAGGCCTTGACGGTAGTCCCACCAAACCCGCTGAAGCCGACGTCGAACGTCGAGATGAGGCTCAGCCCGGTCTCGACCGGCGTCGCCGTTGCAACGAGTTCGGTCGTCCGCGCCTCTTCGAGCGTCTGGTCCCAGAACCGCTCCAGATCGTCGGGGACGGCGAGTTCGGGCTTGTAGACCCGCATCTCGTCAAGGGGCAGGTCGAACTGGGCCATGGTTTCCTCAGTCGGCTCGTGACGGCGGCATTAATCGACGACGTGGACGTCCATGCCCGGAGTCTGGCATGTCCATGGTCGTATCGGCGCGTCCAGCAGGGCATGCCCGCGATCGATAGAGTTCTACGCCTTGTGACCGACGACGCCCGGACGGTTCAGCGAACCTATCTGCTCCTCACCCTCCTCACGACGCTCGCCGCGTCGTTCATCTGGGGCATCAATACCCTCTTCCTGCTCGACGCCGGCCTGAGCAACACAGAGGCATTCACAGCCAACGCGTTCTATACCGTCGGGCAGGTGATCTTCGAGGTGCCGACGGGCGTGGTCGCCGACACGCGCGGCCGTCGTTTCTCGTTCCTGCTCGGCGCCGGCACGCTCCTCCTGGCGTCGCTCCTCTACCTCCTGATGTGGCAGATCCACGCCCCGCTGCTGGGCTGGGCGATCGCGTCCATCCTCCTCGGGCTCGGCTTCACCTTCTTCTCGGGTGCGACCGAGGCGTGGCTCGTCGATGCGCTCGCATCCACCGGCTTCACCGGCAGCCTCGAGACGATCTTCGGGCGGGCTCAGACTGTGGGCGGGGCGGCGATGCTCGTTGGATCGGTCGCAGGCGGCGTCATTGCCCAGCTGAGCAATCTCGGGGTCCCCTACCTCGTGCGCGCGGCGATGCTCGGTGTGACGCTCGTGGTCGCCCTGCGCTTCATGCACGACCTGGGGTTCAAGCCCGCCAAAGACGCGAGCGCGGGCGCCGCGGTCCGAAACGTCCTGAAGGGTGCCGTCGACGGCGGGCTCCGCAACCCGCCGGTGCGCTGGTTGATGCTGGCCGCGCCGTTCACCTTCGGCGTCGGGATCTACGCGTTCTATGCCCTGCAGCCGTACCTGCTCGAGCTCTATGGCGACGAGACCGCCTACGGCATCGCCGGGCTTGCGGCCGCACTCATCGCGGGCGCGCAGATCGCCGGAGGACTACTCGTCTCCCGGGTACGACGCCTGTTCAGCCGCCGCACGCAGGCCCTGATCCTCGGCGCGATCCTCAACGTGATCTTGCTGATCCTGATCGGGCTGACCGGCAGCTTCATCGTGGCTCTCGTGCTGCTGGCGGCGTGGGCACTGATCTTCGCGTTCGAGGGGCCGCTGCGCCAGGCGTTCATCAACGGCGTCATCCCGTCCGAGCAGCGAGCGACAGTCCTGTCGTTCGACGCCCTGATGGGCTCGGCCGGCGGGGTCGTGGCCCAGCCGGCGCTCGGTCGGACCGCGGACCTGTATGGCTATCCGGCGTCATACGTCGTGTCGGGCGTCGTGATGGCGCTGGCCATACCGTTCACGATCCTGGCCCGACTGGAGAACGCCCCCTCCGACCCGATCACGGACGAGGTCGAAGAAACCCCGCCGATCACTCATTCGGCGTAGAAAGTACTGACCGGCCGTCAGCCCACGCGTACGAACGGGGCATGAGGGTGCCGCGGACCGGCATCTAGCCTTCAGCTAGCGGGACCCGAGCTCCCGACATCTGCCGCTGGGTGCCATCGACCCTTGAATGCCGTTCGCGAGCCATCCGGATGACCATGCCTCTGGCGATCGCGCGCAGGAGGTGCGCGCCTGGCGTCCCGGGTTGCGCTTCAGCGTGGCCGCGCTGGCGCTGCTGGTCGTCGTGGCGATGGCCGCGGTGGTCTCGGAGCGGCGACGCGGCCGCCGTCCACCAACTCTTCCAGGACGTCGCCGAGCAACCGAACGCGCTGGTCGCGACCCAGTTCCGTGCGCGCCATTCAGACGGAACCTGGCGTCATCTCGAAGGAGTCGCCAAGAACCTCCTCGACGATCCGGCCGTCGGCGGGGTCGTCATCAACTACCGCGACGTCACCGACCGAAGCACCCTGGAGGAGCAGCTCCGTCACCAGGCGTTTCACGACGCGCTGACCGGCCTGCCAAATCGGGCCCTGTTCATGGACCGCCTGGAGCGGGCGGTCGTTCGCTCCCGGCGAGGCGATCAGGGGATCGCCGTCCTGTTCATCGACCTGGACGATTTCAAGGGGATCAACGACAGCCACGGCCATGCTGACGGGGACCGCGTCCTGGTCGCGGTCGCAGCCAGGGTTCGCGGAGCACTGCGGCCGACCGATACGACGGCCCGAATGGGTGGCGACGAGATTGCCATTCTGCTCGAGGACTCGGACGGCGACGGGGCCGAGGCGACGGCCGAGCGACTCCACGAGGTCCTCCGCGAGCCGATCGCGCTGTCGGCAGCCGAAATCGTCGTCAACGTCAGCATCGGCATCGCCGCCTGCCGCCGGGGCGAGCAGTCGGCCGACGAGCTGCTCAGGAATGCGGATGTCGCGATGTACGGGGCGAAGACGCGCGGCAAGGGCCGGTCGGTCGTCTTCGATCCGACACTCCATGACGCGGCAGTCTCGCGGGTCCAGCTCAAGGCCGAGCTGCGACTGGCGATCACACGCCGCGACCTGCGGCTCGAATACCAGCCGATCGTCCGCCTTTCCGACGGGGAGTTGCAGGGCGTCGAGGCGCTCGTCCGCTGGGAGCACCCGGCCCGAGGGATGGTCGGCCCGGCCGAGTTCATTCCGCTGGCCGAGGAAGGCGAGATGATCGTCGATCTCGGTCGCTGGGTGCTGTCCGAGGCCTGCCGCCAGGCCAGGGCCTGGCAGGACGAGGGCCGCGGGCGGCCCGTGCCGGTCAGCGTGAACCTGTCGCCGCGACAGATCGAGGAGGCGGGGTTCGTCGACGACGTGCAGCGGATCCTCCAGCAGACCGGTCTGGCGGCCAACACGCTCACGCTCGAGATCACCGAGAGCGTCCTGATGGGCGACACGGAAGCGTCGATCGCCACGCTCCGGGCGCTCAAAGAGCTCGGTGTCAAGCTGGCGATCGACGACTTCGGGACCGGCTACTCGTCGCTGAGCTATCTCCAACGGCTTCCGGTCGACGTCCTGAAAATCGACCGCTCCTTCGTCGCCACGCTCGATACGAGCGGCGCCGATGTCGCCCTCGTGCGATCGATCATCGCCCTGGGTGACGCACTCGGTCTCGAGACGGTCGCCGAGGGGATCGAGGAACGGGGCCAGCTGCAGGAGCTGATCTCGCTCGGTGCCGGCTTTGGCCAGGGCTACTACTTCTCCCGACCGCTCAGCGTGGCTGCGATGGGCGATCTCCTGCGCGAGGCAATCAGCCTGCCCACACTGCCGCGTCCAACCCCGTCCATCTCATCGCTCGGATCCTTGCCGCGAGCATCGGTCAGGCCCGATTCCCCACCCGCACCCCTAGTTGCGCATGGATAGGAGAACCGTTCAATGTCCCTGAAGCCCCGCTCCATCGGTCTCGTCATCGCCGTTGTCGCAATCATCGCGGTCGTCGCGACCGTCCTCGTCAGCGCCTCTCAGCAGGCCGGGCCGAGCCGATCGATCGCCCTCGCGTCGGTCAAGTCGTCCGGTGTCTCCGGCACGGTCACGCTGACGGACGTCGGCGGTGGACGCACCCGGATCGAAGTCCAGGTGGATTCCGCCGGCCACCTCGACATGCCGTCGCACGTCCACCCGGGCATCTGCGGCGAAATCATCCCGCAGCCGCGCTTCCCCCTCGAGAACGTCAGGAGCGGTAGCGCATCGACGGTCATCCCCGTGAGTCTCGCCGAGCTGATGGTCGGCACCATGGCCGTCACCCTGCACGAGTCGAACGACAACCTCAAGAACACGGTCGCCTGCGGAACGTTGGTGGCCGCCTAGATCAGCGCCTCGCTGGCGGGCTCATGAAGGTTCCAGGGCATTGGCGGCTGCCGTCGCGAAACGCACGAGCAATCCTTCCTCGGCGGCAGCGTGCGCCGGATTCAGCTCCGAGATCGTGACCGCCATCAGCCGATCGTCTGACAGGAGGCCGGTCAGGGCCTCCATGGCGTCGGCCATCGAAAGCCCCGTGTTCCTGCCGGTGTTCTCGGACAGCGGCGCGTCGGTGAAGTCGATCACGTCGACGTCCAGGTGGACGATGTAGTGAGCCCTGGATCCCAGGATCGCGAGCGCACGATGCGCCGCGGCGCGAGGATCCACGCGAACTTCCTCGACGGGAACCCTGGCCACGTGGTGCAGTTCGATCTGATCCTTCTCCCAGCCCGTGGCATTGTCGAGGCCGTGTCCGAAGAGCACGAGCTGATCGGGAAGGAGGATCGGCTTGCGCGCCCCGACTGCGCTGAGCGCAGGATCCGTTCCATCAAGGGCGAGCAGATGCGCGACGCCCATCCAGTCCAGCGCGCCATCGCTGACGCTGGCCGGCGTATTCATGTCGGCATGCAGGTCGAAGTAGACCAATCCGACGGAATCGTCGCCGTCGGCCACTCCGGCAACGGTCCCCATTCCCACCGTGCAGTCGCCGCCCAGGACGAGCGCGATCCTCCCGTCCGCCATCGCCTGCGCGACACGCGTCCTGGTGTTGACGACCTGGTCGATGACGGCCTCGAGGTTCTGCGCCCGGGGCCTGGTCCGATCTGGCCGCCAGCGCCAGACCGGCGAGTCCCCCGTGTCGTCAACGTCGGAGCCGGCCTGGCGGAGGCGATCCACGAGTCCAGCGGCCCGAAGCGCCGCCGGCGCCGCCTCCTGGCCATTGGCGTAGCCCCCGGCACTCGACGGGACGCCGATGACCGAGATGCGCCTAGGCACGCCCGGCATCCTCGGCCATCGCAAGCTCACGTCCGATCGCGGGCAGCGGCAACGAGCCGATCTCGAGAAGCCGGTCGTGGAACCCCGACAGTGAGAACGAGTCGCCGGATCGCTCGGCCGCCTCGCGCCGCCATCGGACGATTTCCATCTGGCCGAGCGTGTAGGCGAGCGCCTGGCCGGGAAGCGCGATGTACCGATCGATTTCGGTCTCCGCGTCAGCGCGGCTGTCGGCCCACGCGCGCTCCAGCTCGGCGATTGATTGGTCGCGCGACCACTCAAAGGCATGGATTCCCGTGTCGATGACCAATCGCGCGGCTCGCAGCGCCTGCAACTCCAGCATGCCGAGCCGCTCTGCGTCGTCCTCGAAGAGCCCCATCTCGTCGGCGAGCCGCTCCGCGTAGAGGCCCCATCCCTCGGCGAACGCACCACCGACGAGATCTGCACTGAAGCGCCGGATCATCGGCCGATCGGACGCGTCCTGCTCGAGGGCGATCTGGAAGTGATGCCCCGGCGTGCTCTCGTGGTAGACCGTGGAAGCCAGCCCGTAGAGCGGTCGTCCGGGTCGCGTGCTGACGAAGAACACACCGGGACGCGAGCCGTCCTCGGACGGACCGATGTAGTGATCGAGCACGTCGGCTTCACGCGAGCGGTCGATTGCCTGGACCTTGCAATTCGTTGCCGGCCGCCGACCGAACCAGCTCTCCGACGCGTTCCACGCGCGCTCGACCTGATTCCTGGCGGTGCGGACGATCGTCTCGCGCGACGACGTTCGCGATCGTTCACGAGCGACCTGGATCGCTTCGGCGACCGATGGTTGTCCAAGCTTGTCCGCGATTCCCTGCTGCTCGAGGCGAATCGACTCGAGCGTGGTGCGACCGAGTTCGTGCACCTCCGCCGGTGCGAGGTCGAGCGACGTCCATGCCCTGGCCCGACTCGCGTACAGCGCTTCCCCGTTGGGCAGGGCCGACAACCCGATCGTGTCTCGGGCCTGCTCCCGATAGCGTTGGAGGGCCTGACGGTACAGGTCGTAGGCCGGCATGACCCGTGTCCTGATGACCTCGGCGGTCGCCTCGCGTTCTGGTTCTGGCGTGACCAGTACGGCCTGGGACTCGGCGGGCGACTGCTGGAGGAGTCGGTCGACTTGCGAGATCGTGCGATCGACGACGATCCGCGGCGCGGTGATGCCGCGGGCGTGACCCTCGAGCATCAGGCTTGCCGCACCTGCGAGATAGCGGGGCACATCGGCCAGACGACGACGGTACGTGGTCGCCTGTTCGGCGGTTTCGACGACCTGGACTTGGGGCAGGAGGGCCAGCAGCGTCCCCGGCCCCCACATGTGGTCCACGGCTTCCAGGAGGTGGTACCCGAGCTCCAGCCGCTCGACCTGCTGCGTGGAGTGCGACTCGATCACGTCAAGGGTGGTGCGATCGACCGGGGTCAACGTGGTCCGGTCAATCGCGGCGGCCGCGCTGGCCGCCCCTCGGTAGGTCGCCAGCGCCCCGTCGCTCGCCTCAGGATCAAGGTCCGGCAACTGATCGTCGAAGCGTCGATCGCCAACCTGCGTGGCCCAGATCGGATTGAGCCGAAGGACGTCCTCCCAGTAGCTGATGGCAAGCGCCGAGACAGTCCGAGATTCGTCACGTGCATTCACGGAATCGCCACCCTCAGATCGTCTTGAACCTCTCGAGCCGCCAGTGTACGGCGAGCGCTTGGGAACCTGGACCGCTCAGCGGGTGTAGTAGGAAACGACTGCGTCCCCGCCCAGAGGGAGGCGATGCTCCGACGACGTTTGCTCAACGCTGCCGTTCTGGCGATCCTCGCCGCGTGCGGCGCCCCGACCGGGTCGCCGGCGTCGCCGGCGACGCCGGCAAGCCCTGGACCGGTCACGCCGCCTCCCGCTTCCTCTTCCGCTTCCGCTTCCGCGACGCCGCAGCCGATTCCGAGCGAGCCGGCCCTGGGCCAGACCTTCGGGCTCTTCTATGACCCGCTCCTCGAACACGTCGTGCTGGTCAACGGCGCGACCGAGGACGGACCCGCCCGGCCGACGGAGCTCTGGCGCTGGACCGGTGACGCCTGGGGCCTGCTCGACGCGGCCGGGCCGCCCGCCCGCGGCTTCGCGGCGATCGGGCGAGACCCGGAGCGCGGAGTCGTCGTCGTCCACGGCGGAATCGGATCCAGTGGCGCGGGGTTGGACGAGACGCTCGAATGGGACGGCCGCGCCTGGACGATCCATGACAGCCCCGGGCCGGGAGCTCGCGAGGGCGCCGCGCTCGCGTACGACGAAGACGATGGTCAGATGGTGCTCTTTGGCGGGGCGATCGGCGGGGTCCAGCCAGGCGACACCTGGGCATGGAACGGTGCGGCCTGGGAGCGGCTCGCCGACGCCGGCCCGCGCCCTCGGTTCGTGAGCCTGATGGCGTCGGACCAGGCCACGGGCGACATCCTCCTCCAGGGCGGTCATTGGGTCGACGGCAATGACGGTGCGTTCCTTGACGACACGTGGCGCTGGAGCGGCAACCGGTGGGCGCAGGTCGCCAATGGGGAGGACCCGGGACCGCGGGTCAACTCGCCGGGCGCATGGGACGAGCGTCTCGGCGGGATCGTCATGTTCGGGGGTGGGACCGGGGCCGAAACGCCGTTCGAGGCGGACACGTGGCTGTGGTCGAGCGCATGGTCGGAGCTATCACCAGAGCCCGCCCCCAGCCCGCGGAATGGCCATGCGCTCGCCTTCGACGCGAAGCGCCAGGTGCTCGTTCTCGTCGGCGGCATCGGAGAGCCAGGAGGCGCGCAGCGGCTTGATGTCTGGGAGCTCGGCGTCGATGGCTGGCGCCAGGCCTGGCCGCGCCCTTGAGCAATTTGGGAACCGTTTGCGGCTGAAGCGCCCCTAACCTGTATGACGTGACCAACGGGGTCGCGTCCAGGGCCGTCCCGGGGGCGGCCCACCGGCCACCGCGAATTTCATCCTATCCGCGCTCCGTTTCGTGTGGCAGCGTCATGTCCACGATGTCCGTCAATCGTCCCCTGACCGGCCTTGTCGCCCTCTGCCTCGTGGCCGCCGCTTGCTCCAGTACGGCTGCCCCATCGTCGAGTGCGGCACCGAGCGGTGCCTCCGTCGCGTCCGCCAGCGCATCGGCCGCCGCCTCGCCGTCCGTCAAACCCACGCCGACCCCGGCCCCGACGCCGACGCCCGAGCCGACAGCGGTCGCACTCACGCTGAACGCCCACGTGTGGTGGGGCGGCTACGAGATCGACGTCAGCGGCGCAACGTACGACCCGCTCAAGCGCAAGCTGCTCATCACCGCGACGTTCCTGAACACGAGCACGGCCGCGAACGACGTGAGCGGTCTTGGACCCGAACTCAACGTGTTCTGGAACAGCACCTACCTGCCCGGGTTCATCCCCCTCGGGGCCGTACCCGCAGGCGGCACCGTGAAGGCGGAGATCCAGGTCGGGCCGCCCACCGGATTCACGCCGGAGACGGCCGTCCTCACGTTCGGACAACCGGGCGGGCACCAGGCGACCGTGCCGTTGAACGGCGACCCCGCCGTGTCCGAGCAGCCGACACCGCTGACGGTCAGCGGCGACGTGAAGATGGGCGCATTCGTCATGTTCAGCGTCGCGTCGGGAACGGTGATCCCGGCCTCCTGCGCCGGGAGCCCGGCCAAGATCAAATACGGACCGATCGCCAAGGGCGAGGTCTCGATCGTCCTCGGGGGCGTCGCCACCAACTCGGGACCGAGCGACGGGTTCATCGATCAGGCCTTCCTCGACGTCCCCGACGGCACGACGTCCGCGGGGAACCCGGCGGTGTACATCCCCCTCGCGAGCAAGGCGACCGTGCGCGACAACGGCCTCTGCTTCAAGGTGCCGGCGCCCGGGAGCGGCGCCTACACGCTCACGATGCACGAATCTCGGGCAAAGGCGAACGGGTCGATCCCCTTCCAGGTCCCCTGAACTCGCCCGGCGATCCCCCTCGGGTCGCCGCGCCTGCCTCGTCGATCCCGGGCGACGGTGCCGCGACGGGCCTTGGCTAGGATGCGTCGATGACGACTCCAACGACCGCTGACCCTGCTGCGCCATCCCTCGCCGACCAGGTCTCCCGCCTCTACGACCTCATCGCGGGCTACCACCTGACGAACCTGATCGAGGTGGCCCGCGAGGTCGGGGCCTGGGACCGGATCACTGCCCGTCCGGGCATCGACTCGGCGACCCTCGCTGCCGAGCTGGGGACGGACCCGCACTACACGGACGCGCTGTGCCGGACCGCGTTCGCGTTCTCGCTGATCCAGCGCGACGGGGACGGCTGGCGCATGGCGCCCCACATGGACGCCATCCTGGGCAACCCGGACTCGGCGTTCTACCTTGGCCGAGCGGCGCGGGTCCACCTGATGCTCGGCGGCGAGGACTACCCCGACATGGCCGACCGCCTCCGGACCGGTCGCGTCGTGCCGTACCAGGACCATAGCGACGCGTTCATCGAGGAGATCGGCACCAGCCTGAGCTCGCTACCCAGAATCTTCGTCGACCTCGTCCTGCCACGCCTGCCGACGCTCGGCGCCCGGCTGGCCGCCGGAGCGAGGGTGCTCGACCTCGGGTGCGGGGCCGGCTGGGCGGTCGTCCAGCTGGCTGAGCGGTTCCCGAGCAGCCGGGTCGACGGGGCGGACATCGAGCCGCGCTCCGTCGAGCTTGCACGGGAGCTGATCGCCCGGCAGGGCCTGGCCGACCGCTGCGGCGCATACCTGCTCGGCCCGGAGGGCCTGACCGGCGAGGCCCGCTACGACGTCATCACGATGTTCCTCGTCGTCCACGAGATCCTGCCCGAGATGAAGGACGAGGTCCTGGCCTCGGCGGCTCGGGCGCTCGCACCGGGTGGCTCGCTCGTCGTCTTCGACGAGGTCTACCCGGACTCGGACCAGGCCCTCCGCAACATGCCAACCCGGTTCACGGCCGTCGCCCAGTGGTACGAGCTGACGTGGGGCAATGTGATTGACGCGGCCGCGGAACTGCGAGCCCGGTGCGCCCGGGCAGGGCTGCGGGTGGCCGATGAGACAACCTTCAGCCGTTTCACGATCCTCGTCGCCGAGAAACCGACCGAATCGTCCTGACCGGCCGGGGTTCTGTTCGGGTCACGGCAGGACCTCGAGGACGCCCATGAACGGGGGCGGGACGAACCCGGCGGGGTCGGCGGTCGGATCAACGCTCGGCTCCGTCTCCTGCTCGGTCCAGCCCGGTCCGAGGATCGCGTATTTCCCAGCGGTCACCGTCGCCTTCATGACGTTCCCGCACGGGCCCATCATCCCGCGACTCGCGGCATCCTGGTCCGGGGCGCATCCACCGGAATCCAGGCCCCCGATGCTCGTTCCTTCCGTATCGCCGTGCGCGAGCCGCTCGAGGTCATCGTCGCTCAAGGGACCTTCCGCCTCGTCGGCGGCGCGTTTCCGCTGGACGAACTGGAACGAGCCGCCCAGGGGCGCGTCGAGCACCAGGTAGACGTCCCCGGCGCGCACCGTCCCTGGGATCAGGCGCACCGCTGACTCGGTGATCACGACATGAACGACCTGGCTCCCTGGCGGGATGGGAATCTTGGGCGGGCCCATGTCGCAGCCGAAGAGGACGCCCGCCAGCAGGCCGGCGAGGAGTCCCCTCGTCCACATCCGTCCCACCAGCATCCTCCCCGCTAACGTCGGCCCACCTCGCGTGCGAAACGCGGGCGCCGGGCCCTGGCTCCGGGCCTCAGCGGCTGCCCGGCGGCGATCGCCTCCGCAGGAAGCTCGGGACTTCGTAGTTCTCCTCGTCGAACGACGGTGCGGGCACCGCAGGAACAGCGGGTTCCGCGGTGGCGGCCGGTTCCGGGCGGCGGCGGGTTCCGCGGTGGCGGTTGCCGGTTCCGTCGCGCCTGACGGCGCCTCGAGACCGGCGGCGGCGGGCCGCCTCGTTCGCCGCCTCGACTCGGCGACCGTGGCAACGCTGTCTTCGAGGGCCGGCTCGGGACTGGCTTCGGGCGTGGCCTCGGGAGCGGCGACCTTCGCTGCCTTGTGCCCGTTCATCCCGGTGGCGATGAGGGTCACGAGGACGTCCTCGCCGATTGGTTCACTGAAGCTCGCGCCAAAGATGACGTTGGCATTCGGATCGGCAACGGCACGGATCTCATCTGCCGCGAGGCGAACTTCGCGAAGCTGGAGATCTGCAGGACCGGCGATGTTGAAGAGCAGGTTGTTGGCGCCCTGGATGGTCGCCTCGAGGAGCGGGCTGGAGATCGCCTGGCGCGCGGCATCGGACGCGCGGTTCTCGCCGCTGCCACGCCCAAGCCCGATGAGCGCCGGGCCCGCATCCTGCATCAACGCCCGGATGTCGGCGAAGTCGACATTGATGAGCCCGGGTGCGCTGAGCAGATCGATGATCCCCTGCACGGCCTGGACGAGGACGCCATCGACCGTGCGGAAGGCGTCGACCATTGATGCGTCTTCCTTGACGACGTCGCTCATTCGGTCGTTGGGAATCGTGATCAGGGCGTCGACCTGGGTGCGCAATTCCTCCGCGGCATCCTCCGCGATCCGCTGGCGCTTGGTCCCCTCGAACGCGAACGGCTTCGTGACCACGCCGATCGTGAGAGCGCCCTGCGCCTTGGCCTTCGCGGCGATGATCGGCGCGGCCCCGGAGCCCGTTCCTCCGCCGAGGCCGGCCGTGACGAACAGGAGGTCCGCGCCCCGTACCGCGGCGGCAATGATGCCGGCGCCATCTTCCGCCGACCTGCGCCCGACGTCCGGGTCGCCTCCGGACCCGAGGCCCCCGGTGATCGCGTCACCGATCCGGATCTTCGTCGGGGCAAGCGAGCGCCTGAGGGCCTGGGCGTCCGTATTGCAGGCGACAAAGTCGACGTTCGAGACCTGTTCGTCGATCATCCGGTCGACCGCGTTGCTGCCGGCGCCACCGACACCGATGACGCGGATGGATCTCGTCTCCGGCCGGCGGGTCCGTCGGATCCAGCCCGGGACAGCGATCAGCAGCCTGGCGACGAGCACGATCGCCACGAGGCCGACGACGAGAAGGACGAGCGTTTGGGCCCCTGCGTCCACGGTCCGAGTCTATCAGCGCAGGCCAGCCACCCCGCGCGAATTGGTACCGGTCGGAGTGGCCCCTTCGGCATCGGCGAGGGGCTCAACCAGGCGGCCGTCATGAAGCTCGACGACCCGATCCGCGGCATCGAGCATCAGCGGATCGTGGGTCGCGACCACCGCGGTGATGCCCTCCGCCCGGACGATCGAGCGAAGCAGCAGCATGATCCGATGGCCGGTCTCGGAATCGAGCTGGCCGGTTGGCTCGTCGGCCAGCACGAGGCGCGGACGATTCGCGAGGGCGCGGGCGATGGCGACACGCTGCTGCTCGCCACCTGAGAGCTCGTGCGGTCGATGGCCGGCGCGCTCGCCGAGACCGACCAGCTCGAGCAGATCCTGGACGCGGTCCTCGCGCTCGCGGGAATCGGCTCGCACGAGCCGGAGCGGGACTTCGACGTTCTCGGCCGCGCTCAGGATGGGCAACAGGCCAAACGCCTGGAAGATGTACCCGACGCTCCGCCGCCGGACCTCCACGAGCTCGCGCTCACCCATCGCGGTCAGGTCCTGACCGTCGAGCACGACCCGACCGGCCGTCGGCCGGTCGAGACCACCGAGCAGATTGAGAAGCGTGGTCTTGCCGCTGCCGGAACGGCCCCGGACGCAGACGAGCTGCCCGCGTCCCACGGCAAGGTCGACTCCCCGGAGGGCATGGACGACACTGTCGCCCGACGGGTAGTCGCGAACGAGCCCGGTTCCCTCGACGATCCGCTGGCCGGGATCGGACGATAGCGTCATCGCCGCTCGTTCCGTTCCGGCTCGTCCGGCCAGACGCCGACGTGATCCTCCTCGAGTCGGAGCCGGACCCGATTGCTGAGCTCGAGCGACTCGATGTGCGAGCGCGGCAGCTGCAGACGCCCTGCCCGATCGAGGACGGCGAACTCCTCGGCGATGACCGTGTGGTCGCCCTCCTCGCCGAGTTCGGTCCGGTGGAACGTCTCGGTGCTGGTCCGGCCGTCCCTGATGGCCACGGTGCGGTTGACATGGACCGAGACGAGCGGGTCGTGGGTCACGATCACGACCGTCGTCCCGAGGTCGGCATTGGCCTGCCGGAGGAGGCCGAGGATCTCGACGGATGTCGTGCTGTCGAGCTCGCCGGTCGGCTCGTCGGCGAGGATGACGGGCGGATCGTTGGCCAGGGCAAGGGCGACGGCCACGCGCTGCTGCTCGCCTCCCGACAGCCGGTCCGGCCGGTGGTCCGCCCGGTCCCGGAGCCCTACCCGATCGAGCAGCTCCATCGCCCGCCGCCGACGCTCGGGACGCCCATCGAGAACCATCGGCAGCTCGACATTCTCGACTGCGCTCAGGTAGGGCAGCAGATTGCGAGCCGTCTGCTGCCAGATGAAGCCGACCACCTTGCGCCTGTAGCTGGTCCGCTCGCGGCGGCCCATGGAGCCGAGGTCATGGCCGGCGACGACCGCGCGCCCAGCCGACGGCTCATCCATCCCGGCCAGGATGTTGAGGAGCGTCGACTTGCCGCTCCCGGAAGCACCGACGATGGCGATCATCTCGCCCGGATCAACCAGCAGGTCCAGTCCCTGGAGGGCGACGACCTCCAGCTCGGCGACCTTGTAGATACGGACGAGGTTGTCGCACACGATCCGCGCTGTCTCGCCGTACCGAGGCCGGGCCGGCGGCCGGCCCGGAGCCCTGACGGCCGGCCTGGCAGGCAGGTCGATGATCTCGGGTGCGTCCTCGGCGAGTGAGCGCGCCGTCGGATCGTGGGTCATTCGATGCCTCTTCGTGTAGCCGTCGATGCTGTCATACGCGCCTGGATCGTGGCGGCCAGGGCGATTCCGATCGCAACGATGGCCAGGACCGCTGCAAGAAGGGCGATGACGTGAGCCGGGCCGATCGCCAGGGGCAGCAGGAGCGGCGAGCCGACCACTTCCCCGACACCGATCTGCGCGCCCAGCAGCTGGAAGATCGCGAAACCCAGGGCCGTCCCCACGATGAACGCGAAGAGGGTTGTCGGGCCGTGCTCCACGACCAGCAGGCCGATCGTCTGGCGCCGACCCACCCCGAGGGTCCGGAGATGGGCCGTCTCCACCGTCCTCGCAGCCCCCGACAGGGCGAGTGTCACGGCGACGGCGAGGGCGGCGTAGGCCGCGGCCGCGAGCGCGGCGGCGGTCGCGCCCGCGCTGACGGCAGTAACGATCGGCGACTCCCGAAGACTCGCGGCTTGCTCGGCTTGACTGGTCAGGCTCGATGCCGGGGCCGCCGGCAGGAGCGCCGCTCGAAGGTCGCCGGCCGCACCGTCGTCGGCCGCCAGGAGCAGCGACGTTGTTGGCAGGAAGGCGTCCGGATCGCTCGCCCGGACGTGCTCGCGGGAGACGACCACGAACCGCCCGCCCGCCGGCATCGTCGGGAACGAGTCGCGGACCTCGACTGCCCGGAACTCGGCCGTTCGGCCCTCGATCGTGAGACGGAACGTCTCGCCGAGGTCGGCGCCGTCGCGTTCCGCCGCCAGGGCAGTCGAGACAATCGCGGGATACGGGGATTGAGACTCTCGCGACATCTCGATCGGGAACTCGACGTCGCCCGGCGTACCGCCGACGACCGCCGCGTAGGCGCGAACATCGATCGCCAGGATGTCGAACCGCGTCGCGCTCGCGGAGGTCGTGGCCTGCGTCTCGGTCGCTGCCGCGGCCGCCGTCACGCCCGGCACGGTCGCCGGGTCAAGGTCCGACGGCAGGGTCGTCACGCCCGCCCGCAATCGGTACGGAGCTCCGACCTCGTGCCAGCTCACGGCTTCGGCCGCGAGGTTCAGGTGGGCGACGGTGGCGAGAGAAAACGCGCCGACGGTTGCGGCGGCGAGTAGGACGACCAGTACGGCGCCTGTGTCCCGGTCGCGTAGGGCGCGGCGGGCCGCGAGGACAGGTACGAGGTCACGTCGCTGCGCCGCCAGGTATCCGAACAGGGACGTCGGCAGGGGCAGGAGGCGGATCGCGATCAGGCCGGCGGCGAGGCCCGCCAGCGCGGGCACGGCGGCCACGAAAGGATCGGTCGAGCCAAGCTGGCCGGCGCTGCTCCCGCCGCTGATTCCGCGTTCGCGCAGGAGCAACGCGCCAACCACGGCAAGGCCGACGACAAGCGCCTCGGAAGCCAGCCTCCGCGGCCCAGGACTCGCCGCTACTCTGACTTCTCGCCCCGCCGGACGGAGCGGCCCGGACACCTGTCGCGACGATCGATCCGACGAGCAGGGCGAGGGCCGCTGTCCCGACGATGGCAACCGCGATGACGCTCGGTCCGGCCTCGCCCGTTGGCAGGATGGCCAGGGCCGCGCCGAGGGCCACCGCCACGGGCAGGCCGACGATGAGCAGGCCCTCGACCACGCCGCCGCCGACGATCTGACTGATCGACGCACCACGGCTCCGCGTGACCGCCAGGATGCTTCGCCGTCGATAGGCGAGGAGTGCAGCCATGCGTCCGAGAGCGATCGCCGCGACGACGGCGGCGCCGATCGCAGCGACGTCGAGGACGCCGCTCGCTGCGACCCATCGCTGCTGCTGGGTTTCAAGGATCCGGAGGAGGGATGTTCGGACGATCGTCCCGCTCGACGCCCGAAAGAAGTTGGTCTGTGGCCGGAATGTGCTCTCGAGGCGGCGGAAGTCCGCGATCAGGGTGTCGGTTGCCTCCGCCTCGATGCGCCCTGGGTCGATTGCATATCGCCAGGTGTACCTGAGCGACCAGCCCGCGGCGTTGCTCTCGATGAGAAGGTTGCCGTACAGGTCGATCGCCATCGCCGCCGTCACGTCCACGAACTGGACGTCGTCCGAAAGGGCCCTGAGTCCGGGCTGCCAGAGGCCCGTGTCGGCGAACCAGAACCGATCGTCAGGCTCGGCCGGCTCGAAACTGCCCACGATCTCGAGGCCGAGACGCACATCGACGTCTGCACCGGCGAACAGCTGATCGCCCCGGTCGGGACCGAGGAGCAGCGTGTCGCCGACCGAGACGTTGAGTGCCTCCAGCGCCTCGACCGACAGGATGCCCTCGTAGGCCACGACCTCCCGTGGCTCGGGCTCGGCCGGCGCCGTGAGCGTCACGGTTCGTGGTTCCGCCCCCGGCAGGCGGCCCTCGACGAGACGGATGCGTTCCTCCGCGCCAGGCTGGAACCTGAAACGAACCGTGCTCGCCGTCCGCGTCGGGGTGACGATCGACCAGCGCGGGCTGTCGGCGACCGCGGTCCGGTCCGCGATGAGCGATCGAATGCCGTCGGCCATCCGTTCCTCGCGCTCAACGCCCTCGGCATCGACGACCGCGAGTGGCTCCTCGGCGCCAGATCGAATGCGACCGTCCTCGATCAGCTGGACGTTCGCCTCGGCGTCCGTTGCGGACTCGACTGCGCTGCGAACAGACTGGTCCGAGATTCGATCGAGGAGTCGCGGGGCCAGCCCGGCCGCGAGGGCCGTCATGAGGACGACCAATGCCAGGCCGATGGCGGGTCCTCGCTCGGTCCTCAGGTGGCGCAGTGACGGCCCCAGCCAGCGCATCGTCTACAGCCCTCGACCACGGAGCACGTCGCCCATCCGGATGCCGGCCAGTTGGCGGCGGACGATCACGACCGTCGCCACCAGCAGCAGCCCGGACAGGGCATAGAGGGGCGCGAGCTGGAGCCATGGAACCACGAGCTCGGGCCCCGGGACCGGTGCTGCACCGGAACGAGTGAGGCTCGCGAATGGCACGACGAGCCAGGCGAGGAGCAAGCCGATTGCCAGGCCGGACAGCATCCCGAGCAGCAACAGGAAGGCGTTTTCGAGCGTGACCCAGGCGGACAGCTGGCGCGAGGAGAGTCCGAGTGCCCGAAGGATCGCGAATTCATCGAACCGCTCGCTCGTGGACACCGTCGCACTCACGACGAAGCCGATCGTGCCCACGACGATCGCGGCCAACGCACCGAGGATGAGCGCGCCAACGACGCCAAGGCCCAATGGGTCAGTCGATGCAGCAACGGCGAGCTCTTCCCGGGCCAGGATCATGTCGGGTCGATAGGGCTGGGCCCGCACCTGATCGAGCACCGCGGCGGAACTGCCGTCCGCCACGGCCAGCCACCATTCGTCCGTGCGGATCGTCAGGCCGGTCGCCGCGAAGCGACCCGTCTCGAGCGTCGCGGCATCGACGACGATGAAGGGCTTCGTCGGATCGAACGGCGACAGCGCACCGACGGTGCCGACGATGTCCACCGTGATGGCCTGGCCGCTGACGGTCGCGTTCAGGCGATCGCCGATCACGACGCCCGCGGCGGCCGCGAACGTGCTCCCCGCGATCGCCGGCATCGCCTCCGGCACGTCCGGGGCCAGCCAGAAACGGTAGGTCGATGTCGCGCCCGGAGCTCCGCCGACCGGTGGCAGCGTCGGCCCGCCGATGTCGAGCCGCCCCGGCTGACCCTCTGGCGGCAGGTATGGCGACAGCTGACTGGCGACGATCGACGCCCAGGACCAGCCCTCGGCGCCTGGGTCGATGATCGTCGTCCAGGCGGTCCCCTGCTCGTCGAGGCTCGTTTCGATCGCCTGTAGATCGATCGATCCAACAAGCGTGCTGGTTCCGGTGGCACCGGCGATGATCTCGACTCCGAGCAGCCGCAGTTCGCCCAGGTCGACAGCCGAGCCTCCGACCGATGCAGGAATGTCGACTTCGACCCGCTGGCCGTCCGCGGCGATCGCGGCGTCGCCGCCATCAAGCCGCGCGATCCGGCCGTCAGTGTCGAGGACCAGGGCAGCGGCCCGGATCGTGCGGGTCGTCCCAGGCACTGGTGCGGCCGCGTCTGGCGGCGCCTCCAGGCTCGTGTCGAGCGTCAACGCCAGTCGCCGGACGCCGACCGGCAACGGCGCACCCGTGGCTGGACGGGCGTTCCGCAGATCGGCCGCCAGGTCGGCCCAGGACCGGGATGGCGAAACCGGTCCGAGCGTCAACATGGCGCTCGCGGCGTCGGCGTCGAGGCCGACGATCTCGCCGCCCCGGAAGGAGCGCCCCACGTCGACGGGTTCGCGGGTGACGCCGGTGACCCGCTCGACTCCCGGGATCGCTCGATAGGCCGCGCCGGGTGCCCAGCCGGGCAGCCGCGTGTCGTCCCCGCCGATGACTCGCACGTCGCTGGCAGCCTGGTAGGCCGCCTGATCCGCCTGGGAGCGGGACCATGTCGCGGCGTAGACCGCTGCGAAGGTGCCGAGTGCGACTGCAAGCATCACGAGGAGGGCGGAGCGCGTGTAGCGCAGCGGTCGTCGGGCCACCTGGCGTGCTCCGAGCGGAAGGACGAGGCCTGGACGCCGGACTGCGATTACCTGGGCCGCGTCCGCAAGACGGGGCAGCACGCGGACGGCGAGGATTCCTCCGGCGAGGAGGCCGATCGCCGGGGCAGCGATCAGGAATGGGTCAATCCCGAGCGTCCCTCGAATATCACGGCTGAGCGGCGCACCGTACAGCTGCATCTGCCACAGGCCGATCGCGGCCAGGACGACAAGTGCCAGGTCGATGCCCAGCCGCTGTGCGAGGGTCTGGGAGCCCTGGCGGGCGAAGGTCGCCCGGATCCTCGATGGTGCCTTTCCTGGCAGCATCGCCGGGATCGTCAGCCCGATGACTCCTGCGCCGGCCGCGACGACGGATGCCACGAGCGCGGTGCCGCCGATCGGGACGCTCGATGCGATCCCAGACCCGGCCAGCGGCCCGGAAGCGCCGAGTGCCTGGACGATGGCGTAGCCCAGGAAGGGCGCGATCACGATCGTCGGGATTGCGAGCAACAGTGCCTCGCCGAGCGCGAGCGCCCCGATCTGCGAGCTGCCGGCGCCGCGAGCCTCGAGGAGCCCGTTGCCGCTGCGACGACGGTCGAGCAGGATCCCGGCCACGAGTGCGATGGCGTAGGCGGCGAGGATCGCGAACTGGCCGACCAGCAAGAGAACCCCACCGCGACTCACGAGCACCGCACGTTCCGTTTCGGCCAGCAGGGCCGGTAACGTGGTCCGGACCGTGAAGGTCTGACCCCGGTCGGCTGACGCGACCCGCGCGTGGAGTGTCTCGAGGTCGAGACGCAGGGCAGTGAGGTCGTCGAGCACCAGGCCGTCGGCGGACGGGAGAACTCGCCACTCGACGGTGAGCGGTCGGCCCTCGTTCACGGAACGGGCATCCTGGAGCGTCACCACGATGGGTGACCTGCCCGCGGCAAGCTCAGCGGCCTCGTCGCCGCCGACGCTCTGCCAGTACGGGTCGGCGGCAATGGGCTGCCAGATCGCGGTCACGACCAGATCGACGGTCCGATCGGGGTTGCGTTGATCGGCCATCCGGACGCGGTCGCCCGGTTCCAGGCCCAGGGCGGCTGCGAGCGCAACGGGTAACGATGCCTCGATCGGATCGCGGCCCGGCTCGGGCCATCGGCCGGCCACGAGGTCGGCGTGTTGTGACAAGTGTTCGTGACCCGCGAGACCGGAGACGGTCGCACCGGTGTCCCCGACCCCGGACGGGGTGAGCCAGCTGTCCCGAACGACACGGCTGATCTCGCCTCCGTTCGGCACGACGACGGATGCCAGCGCGACCGACACCGCGGCATCGACCCGATCGAAGTCAGCGCCGACGGTCGTCCAGACGAGCGCGTTCCGGTCGGCGGGCCGCGCCTGGTCAACCGCTCGTCGCAGGCCGCCGACCGCCACCACATCGGCGTACAGGGCACCCGCGGCCAGCACGGTCGTCGCACACAGGAGGAGGAGCCACGCGCCGAGCACGACGGGCCAGTCCGCCCGGCTGCGGCGGGCGACGTCCCGCAAGAGGGTGGCTAGTCGCACTGGCCCTGAGGGTCCTCCACACGGCAGATTGCGGCGGGCTCGCGAAGGAGCCGCGCCGCCGGTCGGCTGAATCGCTCGCAGGGGTTCGACAGTTCCGGCGCCGCTCGTGGCGCGACGGGTCGACCACCCTGACTACAGATACCGGCTGGGGAGCGCCGAAGTTCTCGCGGACCTCGCTGTCGGCGATGGGAACACCCTATCCCACTTTCAGCGGAAGCCTCCCCGGTGCGACTGCTACCGTTTGTCGATGACCTCGAACCCAACGACCCGTCCGACCGTGATCCAGATGCGCGTCGTCGTCGAGGCCGAGGACTACGAGGAGGCCGTCCGCTTCTACCGGGACGTGCTTGGCCTGCCCGAACAGGCCGCGTTCGAGGGCGAGGGCGATGCTCGCGTCGCGATCCTCGAGGCGGGGCGCGCTACGCTCGAAATCGCCAATCCAGCCCAGAAACGGATGATCGATGCGGTCGAAGTCGGCCGCGACGTAGCCCCGAAGATTCGCGTCGCATTCGAGGTCGCCGACGGCGCGGCGACGACCGACGATCTCGTATCGGCCGGCGCGCAGCTCATCGCGGCTCCGATCGAGACGCCGTGGCGGTCGCTGAACTCCAGACTGTCTGCGCCGGCCGGTCTCCAGATCACCCTCTTTCAGGAGCTCGAACCCTTGGAGGCGCGCAGTGGCCGGAGTGGCTTCGGCACAGATGCGTCGCGGACATCGGGGACTCGCGACCCGTAGGGCTCCCGATCAGTTGCGGCTGCGGTGGCGATCAGGGAGTCGGGATCACCAGGCTGCTCAAGTCCGGGGCGGCGTCGAGCACCTCAAACTCGACCATGAGGTCGACGACCCTCTGGAGCTCGTCGAGGTCTATCTCCGACACGTAGAGCGGCTGGGCGATCGTGCCCGCCAACTCCGGCGTGAGAGTGGTGTACGTCGGCAGGATCGCGACGACGCTCTCCGGCGAATCGGCCGCGAGAGCCGAAGCCTTGATCATCGCCCGCTGGAACGCGGCGACGGTGTTCGGGTTCTGCTCGGCGAACTCGGTGGTGGCCTGGAAGCCGGCCACCGGGAAGCCCGCGAGTCGGCCCCCGTAGGGATCGACCACTTCGACGGCCTGGAGCTGCTGCTTGGCCAGGGTCGCGAACGGCTCGACCGCGAAGATCGCGTCGACGCTGCCCTGTTCGAGGGCCGCGATCATGTCCGGGAACGGGATCTCCGTGTACTCGACTGCGCTCGGGTCAGCGCCGGCATCCTTGATCTGTGCGCGGGAGGTGATCTCGGCCACGTTTGATAGCGTGTTGACTGCGAGCTTCTTGCCGACCAGGTCCGCCGGGCCCGCGATCCCGGAATCCGGCAGCGTCATGATCAAACTGAAGCCCGGCGTAGCGCGGTTCTGCTCAGCGATGATCCGAAGATCGATGCCGGAGCTGCTGGCGAGGAAGAACGACACGTAGTTCCCAAACGTGATGTCGAGATCGCCGTTGACCAGGGCAGGGATCGCCGCGGCGCCGCCCTGGACGGGCACGATCTCGATCGTCAGGCCTTCGTCCTCGAAGAAGCCTTCCTCGATGGCGAGATGCACAGGCGCGACGTCCGCCAGCGGCAACAGGCCGAGCTGGATCGTCGAGGTCTCCGGCGACCCGGCCGGCGATGCGCTTGGCGACTCGCTGGGGGCCGCGGAGGTACTTGCGGCCGCGCTCGGCAGGGCGGAGGCGGCCGGGCTGGGAGTGGCCTGGGCGCCACCGCAGGCGGCAACGATCAAGCCGACGACAACGACGAAAGAGAACCAGGTTCGCGGACCGGATCGCCGCGAGTCGATCCCGATGCTCCTCGAGCACATCTTGCCTGTCATGACAGCTCCTCCCGTATCGGCCCAACCGCCGATGTGCGCTATCCCCACACGTCGCGAGCCACCCGAGCGACGAGCTCGAGCTTGGCTCGTTGGTCCTCATAGGTCACAAGGTTGCCCGGCAGGGTCGAGGCAAAGCCGCATTGCGGGCTCAGCCCGAGCTGCTCGATGGGAAGGTACGTCGACGCCTCGTCGATCCGGCGCTTCAGCTGCTCTGCGTCCTCGAGCTCCGGTTCCTTGGTCGTAATCAGGCCGAGGACGACAACCTTGTCCTTCGGGACCAGACGCAGCGGGGCGAACGAGCCAGCTCGCGGCGAGTCGTACTCGGCCAGGATCCGATCGACCGCGAGGTCGTTAAAGAGCTTGTCAGCGATCGCGTCATAGCCGCCCTCGACCGACCACATGCTGCGGTGGTTCCCGCGACAGAGGTGGACCGCGAAGGTGACCTCCGGGAACGCGTTGATCAGCTCGTTGTCGAACGCGATCATCGTGTCGAGCCAGGTCCCGACGTCGAGGCCGACCTTCTTGAGGTTGGCCTGGCCCTCGTCGCTGACCATGTGCGTGTATCTCGGCGAATCCAGCTGAATGTAGTTGCTGCCGGCGTCGATGGCCTCGCGAAGGACCTCCTTCATCAGCTGGAGGACGTGAGCCATGTATTCGTCGCGATCCCGGTACGAGCCGTCCGACTTGCCCGGCACCCAGAGGACGCTGGCATAGGTCATCCCGGCGATCGTGGACTTCGTCGGCGTCGCGGAGTGCTCCCGGACGAACGTGTATTCGCGGAGCGGAAGATTCTCGACGATCCCCAGGCGCTCGGTGACAACCGGCAGCTTGGGCGGCGCCTCCTCCGGAACCTTGCCGCCGCCCTTGAACGGGACCGGCGCTGATTCCTCGTAGTTGTAGCCGAGGCTCGCGGTCAGCGGGTCGAACCAGAACCGCCGCCGCACCTCACCGTCGGTGATGACGTCGAGGCCGCTGGCCTCCTGGAGCCGGATCGCCTCGAGGGCCGCCTTGTCCTGAACCGAGGTGAGCTCGTCCTTGTTGATCCGGCCCTGGTCGAAGTCCTCGAAGGCCCGCTTGAGGTAGTCCGGCCGGAGCAGGCTGCCCACGACCTCCGCCCGGTATGCGAGCCTCGTCTTGGCAGGTGGAGCCATCGAGGGACCTCATGTCGACCGCCTCAGATGAGTGGCGGTAGGGTATGCCAACTCGGACGACCGGTCGACGGGAGAATCCACTCAGCGGACGACAGTTATGCTCCCGCCATGAGTGGCAGGAATGGTCAGCCGGGTCGATCGGTCCTCAGTAAGTCGTTCGCGATCCTGAGGGCCCTCCGATCCGCCGAGACCGGCTTGACCAGGGCCCAGCTCGCGCGCCGAACAGGTCTGCCGATGACGACCGTCCACCGCCTCGCAACCGAGCTGCGTCAGCACGGCGCTCTCGAGATGACGGACGGGGGCATGTACCGCATCGGTCCCTTTCTTTGGGAACTCGGGACGCTGACGGCCCACCGCGCCGCGCTTCGGGAACTGGCCATTCCGTTCATGCAGGATCTGTACGAGACGACGCATGAGAACGTCCAGCTCGCTGTGCTCGATGGTCACGACGCGCTCATTGTCGAGCGGATCCGGGGCGCCAACTCCGTTCCGATCGTTACGCGGGTCGGGGGACGCCTGCCTCTCCACGCGACGGGCGTCGGCAAGGTGCTGCTCGCCATGGGACCCCCCGCGTTCATCGATGAGGTCATCGCCCGAGGGCTGGAGCGGCTGACAGCCTTCACGATCACCGATCCCGACGAGCTTCGTCGCAACCTGGCCGAGACCCGACGGGCCGGCTACTCCGCCACCCGCGATGAGATGTCGCTCCGGACCGTGTCGGTTGGCGCGCCGATCCGCGGGCCGGACGACGAGGTGGTGGGCGCTATCTCCCTCGTCGTCGACTCCCACGGCGCCGACGTCAGTCGCCTGGCGCCGCTGGTCACGACCGTGGCACGCGGCCTCTCACGACGCGTCGCCGAGCACTGGGACGTGCCGGCCCGCGTGGCACCGGCGGTGCCGGCTTCGGCCGAGGCGACCGGCCGTGATCAGCTCCGACCGCTAATCGTCCGATCAGTGGACGATCGGCTGGTTGACGGCCATGTCGCGCGGCACAATCGGCCACGATGACCGATCGAGCGAACATCGATCCGCCTTATCACTCCCCCGCCTACGAGACCACGCGTCTGCGCGCGCCACTGCGACCGCTCGTTCCGCTTCCGCGCGGCCTGACCGAGCTCAGCGGACCCGTCCTTGGCGAGGGACGAGTGGACCCGGCCGATGCCGATCTCACGCGCCAGCACGAGGGGAGTCCGCTGGGCGAGCGGATCATCGTCTTCGGTACCGTCAGCGACAGCGGCGGCCGACCGGTGCGGGACTCGCTCGTGGAGGTCTGGCAGGCGAATGCGGCGGGGCGCTACCGCCACGAGATCGACGACCACCCTGCTCCACTCGACCCGAACTTCTCGGGGTTCGGTCGAGTGACGACGGACAACGACGGTGGCTTTCGATTCCTGACCATTCGGCCCGGTGCGTACCCCTGGCGGAACCACCCGAATGCGTGGCGACCGGCCCACATCCACTTCTCGCTGTTCGGTCGGCAGTTCATTGACCGGCTCGTCACGCAGATGTACTTCCCGGGCGACCCGCTGTTCGGCCAGGACCCGATCTTCAACTCGGTGCCCGATCCGATGGCCCGGGAACGTCTCATCGCCCGGTTCGATCTCGAGCACACCGAACCGGAATGGGCGCTCGCGTTCCGATTCGACATCGTCCTTCGCGGCGATCACGCCACACCGTTCGAGCGCCCCGACCATGAGGACTGAGGCGACTGCGCGAGCGGTCCGCGGGCACTCGCCCGGGCCTCGATGACGACCCGGACCCAGGTCGGTATCGTCGGGGCCGGCCCGGCCGGGCTCCTCCTGTCACATCTGCTCGCGCGCGAAGGAATCGATTCGATCGTCCTGGAGGATCGTTCGCGCGACTATGTCGAGCACCGCGTCCGGGCGGGCGTCCTCGAGCAGGGCACGGTGGACCTCCTCTGCGAGACCGGCCTGGACGAGCGGCTGAAGCGCGAGGGCCTGGTCCATCACGGGATCGAGCTCCGCTTCGACGGCCGGGGACACCGGATCGCCCTCACCGACCTCAGCGGTCGGTCGATCACCATCTACGGCCAGCAGGAGGTCGTGAAGGACCTCATTTCGGCTCGCCTCGCTTCGGGGGGCGTCATCGCCTTCGAGGTCGACGACGTCCGACTTGAGGCAATCGACACGGAGGATCCCCTGATCCGATATCGCCTGGACGGCACCGAACACGCGATCCAGTGCGACGTCATCGCCGGCTGCGACGGCTTCCACGGGGTTTCTCGCGGGTCGATCCCGCCAGGCGTGCTGACCGAGTACGACCACGAATACCCCTTTGCCTGGCTCGGCATCCTCGCCTCGGTCGCCCCGTCCACGGACGAGCTGATCTACGCCTACCACGAGCGGGGCTTTGCGCTCCACAGCCTGCGATCGCCGTCGGTCAGCCGGCTGTACCTCCAGGTCGACCCGACCGAGGACATCGAGCGATGGACTGACGATCGTATCTGGGACGAGCTACGGACCCGCTTCGCGACCGACGACGGCTGGCAACTCCGGGACGGCCCGGTCGTCGAGAAGGGCATCGCCACGATGCGCAGCTTCGTCGTCGAGCCCATGCAGTACGGCCGGCTGTTCCTCGCCGGCGACGCGGCGCATATCGTTCCGGCGACGGGAGCCAAGGGCCTCAACCTGGCCGTGGCCGATGTTCGTCTCCTGGCGCTCGCCCTGTCCGAGTGGTACCGATCGGGGTCGACCTCCCTGATGGATCGCTACTCGGCTGACTGCCTGACCCGCGTGTGGCGTGCCCAGGACTTCTCGAACTACATGAGCCTGATGCTGCATCGCCTCCCCGGCGACCCGTTCATCGCCCGCCTGCAGCGTGCCCGGCTGCGGTACGTGACGAGCTCAGAGACCGCGGCCAGGAGCCTGGCGGAGAACTACGTCGGGCTACCCTTCGACTGACCCGGGGCCCTCGTTGGCGGCGCCGTCGCCAGCGGAGCCGTCCACTTCGGCGATGGTCCGCGCCGCAACGGCGAAGGCCGCGTTGGCCGCGGGAACCCCCGCGTACGCCGCGACGTGAAGGAGAACCTCGGCGATCTCGTCGGTCGAGAGGCCGTTGCGTAGCGCGGCCCTGACGTGCATCGCGATCTCGCCCTCCGCCCGCAGCGCCGTCAGCACCGCAAGCGTGATGCACGAGCGCGTCCGACGGTCGAGACCGGGGCGGCTCCAGACGTCACCCCAGGCCGCGCGGGTGATGAACTCCTGGAACGGCGCCGTGAACGGCGTGGTCGTCGCCATCGCCCGGTCGACATGCTCGTCGCCGAGCACCTCCCGCCTGATTCTCATGCCCGTCTCGTAGCGCTCGTCGGTCATGCTCGCCTCCCCGCGAAGACTGGAGCCAGGTGCTCCCTGATGGCGGCCGTCACCGCCTCCGGTTGCTCGACGTTGACGAGGTGAGCCGCATCGTCCACCACCTTCAGCGCGCAGTCCGCGATCGCGTCGGCGACCGTCGCCATTGCCGCTGGTGGGGCGGCCGGATCATTGGCCGCGGCGATGAGCAGCGTCGGAGCCGTGATCGATCCCAGATCCGGCTCCAGGTCCATTGTCCTGATCGCCTCGCAACACGCCGCATAGCCCGCGGGCGGAGTCGCCAGCAGCTCCGCCCGGACGAGGGCCTCGACGCGGGGGCTTCGCTCGCGGTAGCCCCACCGATCAATGACGAGCTCCTCGATGGCGCCGATCCCGTCGCGTCGCACGGTGGCGGCCCGCTCGGCCCAGGCCTCCGGCGAGGCCGGGCGGGCGGTGACGCAGCAGCCGATGAGCCGCTCGACGCGATCCGGCGCGTGGGCGGCGACCCACAGGACGGTCATCCCCCCGAGGGACAGGCCGCACAGCGAGGCTCGCTCCACACCCAGGCGGTCCATGAGATGGAGCAGGTCGCGGCCGAGGTCTGCAATCTCGTACGGCCCTGCCGGGACGGGGGACTCGCCGTGGCCCCGCTGGTCATAGCTGACGACGCGGAAGTCGCGGGACAGTGCCTCAACCTGCGGTTGCCACATCGCCAACGACGTGCCGATTGCATGAGCGAGGATCAGGACCGGGGCGTCGGGCGGCCCCTCGGTCAGGTGGTGGACCTCGACGGGATCGCTCATCGGCGCTTTTCGAGCCCGGCATGGGCGGCGACGGCCCGATCGACGAGAAGGCCCGCGCTGCCCAGGTAGCCGCTCGGATCCAGCATTCGCGCGACGTCGAAGCCTGCGAGCTCGGGCGACTCCGCGAGCCGGTTTCTGAGCGCGAGCTCGAATGGGACAGCGTCGTCGGCGGCCGATCGGGAGACGGCCGCGACGAGCGCGCCGGCGGCATCGCGGCCGAGCACCGATGAGAGCTCCGCGGCGACCCGCTCGCCCATGAGCGCGCCGCCGCCGAGGGCAACGTTCGAGTTCATAGCGACGGGGTCGACCTCGAGCCCGGTGAGCGCGTCGGCGAGCCAGGCGACGGCCGAGCCGACTGTCACAAGCAGGCTCCGCAGGGGCAACCACTCGGCGTGCCACGCGCCCGCGGCGCGTTCGTGCTCCTGGGCCATGGCCGCCAGCAGCGTCGCGACCAGGCCGGGCGCCTGGGCCGCGGCAGCCCGGGCGGAGACGGCTGCAATCGGGTTTCTCTTGTTCGGCAACGAGGAGGAGCCGCCGCGAGCCGGATCGCCTTCGCGGACCTCGCCCACCTCCGATTGCGCGAGCAGCACGATGTCGAGGGCCGGCTTGGCGGCAGCGCCGGCCGTCACCCCCAGGGCCGAGGCGAGTTCCGCGATTCGCCCTCGCTGGGTGTGCCACGGGAGTGCCGGTTCCGCGAGGTCGAGCTGGGCGGCGAACGCGGCAACGACAGCCGGGCCGTCGGGGCCGAACGCGGCCAGCGTGCCACCGGCCCCGCCAAGCTGAACCGCGAAGCGACCGTCGCGGACGCGGCGTAGGCCATCCTCGGCTTCGTCGAGGCCGGTCAGCCAGCCAGCCGCCTTCAGGCCGAAAGTCGTCGGCAGTGCCTGCTGCAGGAGGGTCCGGGCGGCCATGACGGTGTCCCGATGCTCGACGGCCAGTCGCGACGCGGCGTCGCCGGCCAGCCTCAGGTCGACGAGGAGCGCGTCAACCGACTGGCGGGCGACCAGCATCGTCGCGGTGTCGAGAATGTCCTGGCTCGTTGCCCCGCGGTGGACCTGGTCTGCGGCCGCCCCGCCGACCGCTTCCCGCAGGTGCCGCACCAGCGGAACGATCGGGTTGCCGGCCGCTGTGGCCTCGCTGCCGAGGAGCTCGATGTCGAACGAGGACGACCTGCAGGCGCGCTCGATGGCTTCGGCGTCCGCCGTCGAGATCATGCCGACACGGGCCTGGGCGAGGGCGAGGGCCGCCTCGACCTCGAGCATGGCCGCCAACCAGGACGCGTCAGATGTCGCCGCGGCCACCGGTCCCCGCCCGAGGACTTGGCCGAACAGGCCGCCACCCACCGCGTCAGAGCTCGAAGAAGGCGGTCTCGCCATCGCCCTGGAGCCGGATGTCGAAGATGTATCCATCCTCCGATCGTTCGGCGACCAGTGTGGCACGGGCTCGCGGGTCGGCGACCAGGACAAGAACGGGGTCGCTCGCGTTCGCCTCCGCTTCGTCCGCGAAGTACACCCTGCTGACGAGATGATTCAGGAGTCCACGAGCGAAGACCGAGACATCGATGTGGGGGGCCTGCATGGCGCCGGCGGCATCGGGCACCCGGCCGGGCTTGAGGGTGAAGATGGCATACCGGCCATCAGTGTCGGACGCGGCGCGACCGAGACCTCGGAACGACGAGTCGGCGTCGCCGGGGAACCGTCCCTCGGGGTCCGCCTGCCACGTCTCGATCATGGCGTCGGGCACCGGATCGCCGGCGCCGTCTGTCACCCGGCCCCGCAGCCAGAAGCCATCCGCTCGCCCGGCAGGCACGACGAATTCCTCGCCCGGCCTGGGCATCGCGACGGCGAAGAACGGTCCGATCGTCTGCGACGGCGTGCGTTGGGAGTTCATCTCGGCGACCTCACGACGGCGGCTCCTCCGCACCCTGCTCCACGCGGTCCTCGGCATCTGCCACCGGCCGCCGGATGAGCCTGGCGACCTCGGCTCGAAGCTCGACGAATCGGGGCAGCTCTTTCGTCGCGATCTGGTCGCGCGGCCGGGGCAGGTCGATCACGATCTCGGCGACCACGCGCGCCGGGGCCCGGGACAGGACGACGACCCGGTCGGCAAGGTACACGCTTTCGTCGATGTCATGGGTGACGAACAGGATCGTGCTGTCGTGGCGGCGCCAGACGTCGAGCAGCGTGTCCTGGAGGTCTGCCCGGGTCTGGGCGTCGACCGAGGCGAACGGCTCGTCCATCAACAGGATCGCCGGCCGGTAGGCGAGCGCGCGGGCGATGGCCACGCGCTGCTGCATGCCGCCGGACAGCTGCCACGGATAGCGGTTGGCGGCATCGGCCAGGCCCACCTCCGCCAGCGAGGCGGTGATTCGCTCCGTTCGTTCGCCTTGATCCAGGTGCAGGTTCCGCAACGGCATGTCGACGTTGCCGCGGACCGACAGCCAGGGAAAGAGCGAGCGGCTGTACTCCTGGAAGACGAGGGCGAGCTCGTCGGGCACGTCCGTGAAGGATCGGCCCCGCAGCCGGACCTCGCCACCGGTCGGCGGCATCAGCCCGGACAGGCACCTCAACAGGGTCGTCTTGCCGCCGCCGGACGGACCGACGATCGTGATCAGCTCGCCCTCGGCGGCAGTGAACGAGAGGTCGTCCAGCGCGACGAAAGCCGAGTCGGCCGACCCGTAGACGTGCCGCAGCCCGCGGACCTCGAGGAGGGGCTCGCTCATCGTCCGCTCGCCGGTCCTCACTGATCGCTCAGGCGGTAGGCGCCGCGCTGCCAGCGCAGTGCCCGCCGCTCGACGAGCGTCAGCACCAGGTTGAGGCCGTAGCCGATCAGCCCGAGCATCAGGATGCCGGCCCAAACGTCGAGCGTCCGGAAGTTGCGCTGCGCCTGGACGAGCGTGAACCCGATCCCGTTGATGGTCGCGACCATCTCGGAGATCACCATGAGGATGACGGCGATCGACAGGCTGACCCGCAGCCCGGCGAAGATCTTCGGTCCGGCTGAAGGCAGGATCACGCGGAACAGGACATCCGCCCGGCTGACGCCGTACACCCGGGCTGTGTCGAGATGGAGCGAGTCGACCGAGCGGACGCCATCGATCGTGTTGAGGATGATCGGCCAGATCACGCCGAACAGGATCATCGTCACCTTCATCAGGTCGCCAATGCCGAGCAGCACGATGAACAGTGGCAACAGGGCCGGCGGTGGGATGGCCCGCAGGAACTGGGCGATGGGGTCGAGATAGTCGTGCAGCCGGGTGGACAGGCCCATGAGGGTTCCTACCGTGATCCCGAGGGCGACCGCGGCCAGCCAGCCGGTCAGGAGGCGCAGGAGGCTGGGAACGAGATGCCCGCCGATGACGGCGGGGTTGGTCAGCCAGTTGGTCCAGAGACGACTGACGGCCTCGGCGAAGGTCGGGAAGAACGGTGAATCGGTAAAGGAGGTCAGGACCTGCCAGACGACGATGAGTCCGACCAGGACGCTCAGCCGAAGCCCGATCGCGCCGAGCAGGCCGGTCACGTCCGAGGCTCGCGTCCGTCGGGCCGAGGACGGTTCGACCAGCCGCGCTGCTCGCCCGGTCATCGGACGATCCTCAGGCGCTGGTGCCAGAAGAAGAAACGCCGTTCCCCCAGGACCATGAGCGCATTGATCGCGAGCCCGAGCAGCCCGGCGATGACCGTGCCGGCGTAGACGAATTCCCGATCCGTCCCGGACTGCGACCGGACAAGCATCCACGTCCCGATGCCGTCGGACCCGCCGGCGATCAGCTCCGTGCTGATCGCGACGATGAGGGCGATCGCCGCGGCGATCCGGAAGCCGGTGTAGATGAAGGGCGAGGCGCTTCGCAACGAGACGCTCCAGAGCACCTTGAGCCGGCTGTAGCCGAACGCGCGAGCCGTGTCCTTGGCGATCGGATCGACCTCGCGGATGCCGTAGATCGTGTTCAGCATGATCGGCCAGGCGGCCGCGTACACGATCAGCCGGACTGTCATGTCGGGCCCCGTCCCCCACAGGATGATCGCGAGCGGGATGAGCGCAACCGACGGGATCGGACGGAGGAACTCGATCGCCGCGGTGCCGGCGAGCCAGGCCCTGCGCGACGAGCCGAGAACGAGCCCGAGCGGAACCGCAACAGCGATCGCGATGAGCATGCCGATCGCCCACGCCTGCAACGTGGCCACCACGGCGGCCAGGAACTCAGCATCGAGGAGGATCCGCCCGGACGTGACCAGGACGGTCGACGCCGGCGGCAGGTAGGTCGGGTTGACAAGCTCCGCCCGGGTGATGGCTTCGAGGACGAGCCCGACCACCGCCAGCCCGATCAGGCCTCGGACGAGGCGGGTCCGCCCAGCGCCGCTCAGCTCAGGCACCGGTCATCAGCGCAGACACGCCCGCATTGTTCCACGAGTCGATTCGTGATTCCCGGGCGGCGTCCACTGTGTGGCCGGTGTCGTTGACGTCCACTGGGCGGACACAGTTCTTGCGCCTCCTGCGGGCTGTGCATACGTTGACCCGAAGCGCTGTCGGCCTCGCCGATCGGCGAGGTTCGCGGCTGTTCGAAGGAGTGGAGCCGTGAGCACTGGCACGATCGAGACGGCCCAGCAGCAGTACCGCCAGTTCATCGCCGGCGACTGGGTTGACGCCGCGAGTGGCGACACATTCGAGGATCGCAGCCCGTATACCGGCGAGGTGCTGGCCACGGTCGCGGCGGGCTCACGAGAGGATGCACGGCGCGCCATCGATGCGGCCGCCGAGGCCTTTCCCGCCTGGTCTAAATCCCCGCCTGTAGCTCGCCAGCAGGTGTTCCTCAAGGCGGCCGATATCCTGGAGCGACGAGGCGACGAGGTCGTCGGGCTCCTGGCCCGAGAGACCGGTAGCGGTTTCGGCCTCGGGATGTTCCAGATGGGCTTTGTGCCGGGTCTGTTCCGGCAGGCCGCGGGTCTGGCCTACGCGCCCCTTGGTCAGGTCGTTCCTTCGGACAACCCCGGCACGTTTGCAATGGGTATCCGCCAGCCGGTCGGTGTCGTCGGTGCCATCGCGCCGTGGAACGCGGCCCTGATCCTGTCGGCCCGCTCCATCGCCGCGCCACTGGTCGCCGGCAACACGGTCGTCCTCAAGCCGTCCCAGGAGTCGCCGTTCGTGGGCGGCCTCCTGTGGGCCGAGATCTTCACCGAGGCGGGGCTGCCGCCGGGCGTGCTCAACGTCGTGACCCACGCCCCGGGCGACGGCTCCCGGATTGGCGACGAATTTGCCGAGAACCCGAAGGTCCGGCGGATCAACTTCACCGGCTCGAGCGAAACGGGCCGTCGAATCGCGGAGGCAGCAGGCCGGAACCTCAAGCGTGTGGTCCTCGAGCTGGGTGGCTACAACCCGCTCATCGTCTTGCGCGACGCCGACCTCGAGTACGCCGTCAACGCGACGGCCTTCGGGGCTTACTTCCACCAGGGCCAGATCTGCATGTCGACCCGCCGGGTCATCGTCGAGGCGCCGGTCGCGGAGGCGTTCACCAGGCAGCTGACCGCGAAGGTCGCGGGTCTCAAGATGGGCGACCCTGCGCAACAGGACGTGGTCATCGGGCCCCTCATCAACCAGGAGGCGCTCGACATCGTGGCCCGCCGCGTGGACGATGCCGTCGCCCGGGGCGCACGGCTCCTCGCCGGCGGCAGGTCCGAGGGTCCGTGCTACGCGGCGACCCTCGTCGCCGACGTCCCGGACGACTGCGAGCTCGCCCGCCGCGAGACCTTCGGACCGGTCGCCGTGATCGAAGTGGTCGGCGACGCGGACGAGGCGGTCGTGCGAGCCAACGCAACCTCCTACGGCCTGTCGGCCGGCATTATCACCACCGACGCAGACAAGGGTCTCGCCCTGGCCAATCGGATCGAAGCCGGGATCGTCCACGTGAATGACCAGACCGTCGGCGACGAGCCACAGATGCCGTTCGGCGGCGTCAAGGACAGCGGCTGGGGCAGGTTCGGGGGCGTCCATGCGCTTGAGGAGTTCACAGAGCTCAAGTGGGTCACTGTTCAGAGCGGGAGCCACCCCTTCCCGTTCTGAAGCGCGGGCCGCCATCGACCAAGCAGACGCGCTGGTGGCATTGCGGATCCTCGCGCCAGTCTGGTCGCTCGCGTCGATTGCTGGGCACGTGGTCTGTCACATCGGCCCGGTTTCACTCGACACTCCTATGTCGGAACGCGACAGGAGGATGTGACGATGGCGACCAGCGACTGGCTGACTGAGGGTTTCGAGGCACATCGCCCCCACCTGCGGGCCGTGGCCTACCGCATGCTCGGCTCGATGAGCGAGGCGGACGACGCCGTCCAGAATGCCTGGCTTCGACTCAGCCGCACCGACGGCAGCGCCATCGAGAACCTGGGCGGATGGCTGACGACGGTCGTCGGGCGGGTCTGCCTCGACATGCTGCGCTCGCGCCGGTCGCGTCGCGAGGAGCCGTTCGGCACGGTCACCTCGGAACCGATCGCGACCCGCTCGGACGGGACCGACCCCGAGCACCAGGCGCTCATCGCCGACTCAGTCGGTCTCGCCATGCTCGTGGTCCTCGAGACGCTGGATCCCGCGGAACGGGTCGCGTTCGTGTTGCACGACATGTTCGCTGTGCCCTTCGACGAGATCGCCCCAATCGTGGGGCGCTCGCCGGCCGCGGCACGGCAACTCGCGAGCCGCGCCCGCCGCCAGGTGCAGGGTGCGAAGCTACCCGACCCTGACTTCACCCGCCAGCGACAGATCGTCGACGCGTTCCTTGCTGCCTCACGCGGCGGCGACTTCGACGCCTTGCTCGCGCTGCTCGACCCGGACGTCGTCCTCCGGGCCGACGGCGCGGGGGTGCTCGCCGGCACCGTGAAGGAGGTCCGTGGGGCCGCCGCCGTGGCCGAGACCTTCTCGGGGCGCGCCCGGGCCGCCCAACCGGCGCTCGTGGAAGGTGCCGCGGGCCTGGTGTGGGCTCCGGGCGGTCGACCACGTGTTGTGTTCGACTTCACGATCAGGCACGGCAAGATCGTCGAGATCGACATGATCGCCGACGCCGAACACCTCGGCCAGCTGGACGTGGCGGTCGTCGATGAGTGACAACGACCTCACCTTGGCGCCGGCGCGAAGCCGGGCCCAGCGCAAGGCGGACGTGCTGGCCCGGCTTGAATCGGAGGTCGACCTCTGGGTTGCCTCGGCGAGCGCCGACGGGGACGCTCACATCGTCCCGCTGTCCTTCGCCTGGGACGGAGCTCAGTTGACGATCGCCGTCTCCGAATCGAGCGTGACGGGTCGCAACCTTGCCAGACGCCGGTGGGCACGCGTCGCCCTTGGTCCCACGCGCGATGTGGTCATCGTCGAGGGGCCCGTCGACGTGGTGCCGGTTGGCGACGATGACGATCTCGCCGCAGCTCATGCGGCGAACGCGGGGTTCGATGCCCGCGAGGCGAACGGGCGGTGGATCTACCTCCGAGTCACGCCGCGGACCATCCAGGCCTGGCGTGAGGTCAATGAAATCGACGGCAGACACGTCATGATCGACGGGGAATGGCTGCCGTAACCGAGCGGCGCTACGCCGAACCCGTTTGTCGTACCTGGCGCGCGAAGTACTCGAGTGCCGTCTTGGTCTTGGTCTGCTGGCCGCCGGCGATCGACACGCCTCGCGTGGCGAGAAACGCGCGACTCTCGGCAGCCACCTGGAACATCTCGGACGGCAGGCACTTGGTAGATAGCTCGAGGATCCGGGAGCCGTCCGGATAGAGCCACAGCTCTCCCACGAGCTGGCGACCCAGCTCGGCCGGGTTGATACGAACCTTCAACACGAAGGTCGGACCGAGCGGCGTGAGCCCGTCGAGCTCGATGCCGGCGGGTGCGTGTAGAGCGTAGAACGCCTTCTGCTCCTTCGTGAACAGGCGCCGAAGGGGCTTGCCGCCGCTCACCGTGTCGCGGATCGCGCCCGAGGTCGACTTGGCCTTGAGCGAGGCCGAGCAGACCCAGCCGCCGGGAATCACGTCGACCTCGACGCCCATGCTGGGCGACCGCCGAAGTTCGTCAGGAAGCTCGGCCGGAACGACCGGCCGCAGCTTGATGACCGAGTCGCCTCGCCCGCCCTGGATCCGACGAGCTCGCACCACCACGCCGGCGGCGTTCAATGCGAGATCCGGTGTGTCGAAGAAAATGACCTGCCGGATCTGTGCCTCGAGCGGATCGATCCCGAGGCCCGCGATCGTCGCGCGATGCTCGGTGACGGGGACGGTCAGCTTCAGTTCGACGCTGTCCGCCCCCTTGGCTAGCTCGATCAGTTCGCCGGTCTGGGCGGCGGTCAGAGGCCTGGGGGCAGGCGCCGCAGACCGGGCCGCGGCGGTCCGTCGGGCAGCCGCGGGCTTGGCCGCGGCGGTCCGTCGGGCCCTGGTCGACACCGCCATTTGTTCCTCCTCCTGTCCCTCGGCCGGCCGTCAGATGCCGAGAAGCTTGGCCTTGGAGGCAGCGAATTCCTCGTCTGTCAGCACGCCAGACGAATGAAGCGCGGCCAACTGCTGGAGCTGCGCCATCTTCGGGTCTTCGGGTGCGGCCGGTGCGGCCGCTGGCTCCGCGTACGCTTGCTGTTGAGCGGCCTGCTCCGCGTACGCCTGCTGGTCCTGCTGCCGCGTACTTCTGCTCCTGGTGGTGCCTGACGGCACCCGCTGTCCCTGCGATCACGGCGGTCCCTGCCGCCATCCGCATCAATCCGGGCCCTCGACGTCGCATGGTGATCAGTCCTTTCTAGCGTGGTGTGTGAGGCCGTGGCGCTATGCCGGCGTGCCGGCCTTGTTCTCCTCGGCAAAGGCGACCGCCGCCTGGACCAGGTCGTACGGCACGACCTGCCGATCGAGGACGACCGCGTCGGCTCGCTTCAACGCACCGGCGAGCTTCGCCGCCCACAGGTCCTCCCAGATGATGATGGCCGCAGAGCTGTTCGGCGCGAGCAGATCGGCCGCCTTTTCGAGGTCGTTCGCGCTCAGCAGTCCCCCTCGCTCGGCACCGATGGCCTCGAACGCCTGGAGGATCGCAGAGTCCGTGTCCTCGATCTCCACCGCAGCCTCGTTGCCGTCGGCGTCCTTCGTTACGAATGCGAGATCCAGGATCCGGATCGTACCGGCTTCGACGAGCTCTCCGAGGGCAGGTGCGATCTCGCCCGTGAACTTGTTGCCGGGGAAACCGATGATGGCGTACTCGACGGGTCCGGTACCCATGGGTGCTCCTTCCTTGATGGTGCTGCCGCGACCGGATCCCCCTCCGCGACTGGCGCGGTTGGTCGATCGACGACAGATGAACGATACGGCTCGAGCCGGTGCTCGAACATCACCCGCGAAGGATGACAAGAAGCGGTGATTCGTGCTGCCGTCAGCGCTCCGCGAGCCGACGTTCGATCGCGTCCAGCCTGGCGAGCAGGTGCTCGAATTGCGCCTCGAGATGCGCCCTCTGCTCGGCTTCGTCCGCACGCGCCAGCTCACGTCGCTCTTTCTGCCGCGACTCAAAGAACGTCGAGGTGATCGAGGCGGTCACCATCGCCAGGAAGGCGACGGCGAGGATCATGATCACGCCGCCGACCGCACGGCCAAGCGGCTCCTTGGGCGGATTGTCCCCGTAACCGACTGTCGTGACGGTCTGGAGGACGTACCAGAGTGCGGCTCCTATGTCGGGATACTCGCGGCGGTCCACGATCCACATCACGACGCCGCCGATGACCACGGTCGTGACGATCGCGACAGAGATGGCGGCCATCGCCCGCCGGGCGGAGGTGGGGTTCTCACCGAATCGGTCCATCGCGTGGGCCATCGGCCTGGCGACGTGACCACCTGAGCGCGGTGCCTGACCCACCGGATCCTCGGGCCCCATCTCACCTCCTCCAGCCACGCTGCCTGGCTGGATACCTGATGCGCGCTGCCTCGTCATCAGGGGTTTCCGCCTCGTCGCGAGAATACTTTGGGGTGCAAGGGCGCTGCTTCACCCGCCGGGGGTGATGCGCGGCGGCGGCGCATCACGGACCGTGCTCCACGGAGGTCCGCCGTATTGACGCGGGCACGAGGAGGAACCCGATGGAACGTACCGCCATGTCCGCCCGAGCGCCCCGTAACTGGTCGCTGGCGCTGTTGGCTGCTGGCTCGACCCTGCTGCTCGCCGGATGCGCGCAAGTTGGCTCGCCGACCCTGACATTCTGGGATGTCATGTGGTCGTTCGTCGCGTTCTTCTTCTGGTTCATGTTCATCTGGATCTTCATCGCGCTGTTCAGCGATATCTTCCGACGCAACGACCTGTCGGGGATCGCCAAGGCGGGATGGCTGCTGGTTCTCGTCCTACTGCCGTTCCTCGGCTCTCTCATCTACATCGTCATGCGGCCCAAGGTGACCGCGCAGGACGTGCAGACGATGGCCCGCGTCGAGGCCAGCCAGAAGGCGGTCGCCGGGGTGACCACGGCCGATGAGCTGGCGAAGCTCCAGCAGCTCAAGGACGCGGGCGCCATCACGGCCGAGGAGTACGAGAAGCTCAAGCAGAAGACCATCGCGGGCTGACGATTACGGAGGGCTCTCGATATGTGTTGCCTCTTTACCTCTCTCGTGCTCCTGGGCCCGCGCGCCGCGATCCTGATCTGGTGGGTCCTCGAGCCAGTTCGCTGGAACGCCACGTTCGACACGGTCCTGTGGCCGATTCTCGGGTTCATCCTGGCGCCGTGGACCACCCTGATGTTCGTGCTGGTGGCGCCCCTTGGCGTCGACGGCCTTGACTGGCTCTGGCTGGGGATCGGCGTCCTCGCCGACGTCGGCAGCTACGTCGGTGGTGGCTATACGAACCGGGATCGCCTCCCAGGCGGCACCGTCTGACCGATCGGCCGGGCCAGGAGATGGTCGAAACCGACAATGACTGAGCAGGAGCAAGCGGCCGCAATCCAGCGCTCGCGAGCCGCATGGCGCGATCTCGGCCGCCGGTTGGCAACGGTGACGCCATCCGCGCTCGGTCGGGCGCTGCTCACGGTTGGTGTGCTTGGGGTCCTTGCTGGAGCCGTCGTCGGGACGTGGCCCGCCGTTGTCCCGTTCCTGGTCGGCGGCACGATCGCCTACGGCGTGCTGCCGATCGTGAACTGGCTGGACCGGTTCATGCCGCGCTGGCTCGCCGCGCTTGCGTCCGTGCTGGCGGTACTCGCGGTGGTGTTCGGGATCGTCGCGATCGTCCTCCCGCCGCTCGCGCTCAGCGTCGTCCGGCTCGCGGGGGAACTGCCCTCCGCGGAGGTGATCGACCAGCGGATCGCCGATATCGAAGCCTGGCTCGGCTCGCAACCCGAGGGTGGCTCAGTGCTCGCGCCAGTCCTCGTCAGCCTCACTGCCGCCGCGCGCGAGACGCTGCAGGGCGCATCGGGTGGTCTGGGCGACGCGGCCATCGCCGTGGCCCGAGGACTTGCCGGGGCCCTCGGGGCTGTACTCGGGCTGGTCGTGCTGCCGACATGGATCCTGACGGTGCTCGCCGGCCAGCGCAATGGGTTCCGGGCGTTCGACCGGCGGCTGGCGCCGTGGCTTCGCGCCGACGCGTGGGCGATCGTCAGGATCCTCGACCGAACCGGCAGCGCCTATATCCGTGGGTACCTGGTGGTCGGCCTCGCCGTTGGAGCGTTTACATGGGTCGGGCTGCGACTCGTCGAGGCGGTCGGGGGCCCCGCCTACTCACAGCCCCTGCCCCTTGCCGTAATCGCCGGAGTCACACAACTCGTTCCGGAGATCGGGCCGCTACTCGGGTTCCTGCCCGCGCTGCTCATCTTGCCGGTCGCCCCGGACCGGGCGGCGATCTATGTGGTCGTCTACGTCGCCGCTCGGTTCATCGGGTCGGGGATGATCGGCGGCCGCGTTATCCATGGCCGCCTCGGGGTCCATCCCGCGATCATGGTCCCGGCCCTCGTCGCTCTCAGCCAGCTCGGCTTGATCTGGCTGTTCATCGCGGCACCCGTGGTTTCCATCGTCGCCAACACCATCCGCTACGCGCATGGGCGCCTGTCGGAGCCGCCGCGGCCCGCCGGCCTCCTGCCCGGCGACCCACTGCCCCGTCGCGCCCGGGTGCCGGCCTCGACCGGATCCGTGCCCGCGGCCCGCGTCCCGGCCGCCTATCGAACCGTGACACCAACCAGGTGACGCTGTGACTGAACAGTCGATCCCGCCCGCTCCGACCGACCCGGACGCGACCGCTGAGGTCCAGCCGCCCTACGTCCAGCTGACCCAGGCGCGGGTCCCGCTCGACGAAGCGGCCGCAGCGTTCGGCGTCCCTGATGCGACCGGCCGCCTGCCGATCGTCCTCATGCCGAGCGCACCGAATCGAATCAGCAACGGATTCGTGATCGCCGGCGTTGCCGTGGCGGTGATCGGGCCGTTTCTCAATGTTGACTTCGCCCTGCGCGGCGGCGCCATCGGGATCGGCGCGGTCCTCATCTTCCTCGGCGTCTTTCGCTCGTTCAGGCTCCCGGTCCCGGAGGGCTCCCAGGCCATCCTTCTCCGCCGGGGCCGTGTCGATCGGACCATCGGGCCGGGCAACCACATCGTCCCGCCGTGGATCGCGGTATCGCACCTTGTCACGACCCGCGAAATCCCCTTCAACGTGCCCGTCGTCGACGTCCCGACAGAGGACGGCGTTCGGATCTCGGTGGATGTCCTCCTGACGTTCCGGATCACCGAGCCCGCGCGGTTCATCTTCGCGATCTCCGCTCCGGATTTCGACCAGGTCTGCCAGGCGGCCGGCCAGGACGCCCTCCGGATGCAGATCCGATCGACCACCACCGCACGCATCCTCGACCTCGCCGGCACCGAGTCCGGCGAAGTGGCTGCGGCGATCGGGAAGGTGTTGCAGAGCTATGGCGTCGTGGTCGAGCGGGTCGTGATCCTCAATATCCGACCACCCGACGCGTTCATGCGCTCACTGGAGGGGCGACGCCTTGCCACGCAGCAGCGCGAGGAGGAGGGCGAACAACACGCGCTCGAGCAGCGCCGCCAGGCGGATCGGGAATCTCTCGTGCGACAGCGTGTCGAATCACAGCGGCAGCTCATCGAGTTGGAGGCCGCCAACGAGGCGATCCGGCTGGAGCGGCTGCAGGAACGGATCAACGCCTTCCCGGCCGCGTCGCGCTACGACCTGGAGTCCGCCCGCCTCGAAGTCGCTCGTGCCCTCGCGGGCAACACTCGCGCGATGGTCCAGGTCGGCACCGGCGGCGACATCGCGAGCGCATTGATGCTTCGCGACCTGGCCGACCCCGATTCCGACGCCGGCGGCGGAAGTTCCCCTGCCGACCGGCCCGCGACCCAGCGTCGCCCGAAAGGTCCGCCACCTTCCTGAGCCAGGCACGGTTCCCTGTGCGAGTCGGAGGAACTGGACTGTACCCCGCGCGCAGCGTAGGCTTCTGGTCGGGCACACAGAATGAGGGAGGACGGGCGGCACCCGTCCACAGCCGGGGGCGGGCATTGACGATCACGCTGGAACGGGGCCAGGGGGTTCAGGCTACGCTGCCCGGTGGCTACCCCATCCTGGAGACAAAGCTGGCACCGCCCATCTGGCGGTCGGGCCTCATCGCGCGGCCGCGCCTCGTCGAGCGACTTGAGTCGCAATCCGAGGTGCCGCTCGTCGTCCTGGCCGCACCCGCCGGATACGGCAAGTCGACCGTCCTGACTGAATGGACATCCATGACGCCCCGGGCGGCGATCTGGCTCAACCTCGACGAGCGAGATGACGATCCGGCCGTCCTCCTGGCCTATGTGGCCGTGGCGATCGACCGGGCAATCGGGATCGGTCATGACACGATCGCCGCGACAGGTGGGGTCGGCCCATCGGTCTGGGCAGCGGCCGTGCCGGCCCTGGGATCGGCGATCGCCAGCACCACAACGCCGTTCCTGCTGGTCCTCGACGACCTCGAGCGCTTGCACAACCAGGAGTCACTCGATGTGGTGGTAGCCCTGGCTGCCCATCTCCCTGCCGGCTCTCAAATCGCGATTGCGACCCGCTCGATCAAGGGGTTGCCCATCCCGCGCCTGCTGGCGGCAAATCGCCTCGCGCTCCTGGACCGTGACGACCTGCGGCTCGACGACGAGGAGGCGATGGCCCTTCTCAGCGGTGGCGGCCGGAAACGCACGGTGGACGAGGTTCGCGATCTCAACGTCGCCGCAGAGGGCTGGCCAGCCGGCCTGTACCTGGCTGCTCTGACGATCGGACACGCGGCAGAAGCGTCCACTGGGCCGACCGCCGTGGTGCCTGCGGGAGGCCAACTCGTCAGCGAGTACCTCCGAACGGAGCTGCTGGAGCGACTATCCGACAAGGAAGTTCGGTTCCTCGTGCGTACGGCCCCGCTGGAGCGTCTGAGCGCATCGCTCTGCGATCACGTGCTGGCCAGCTCCGACTCCGCGGACATCCTCGATGCACTCGAGCGGTCGAATTTGCTGCTGATCCCGATTGACGGCGAACGGCACTGGTATCGCTACCACAGCCTGCTTCACAGGTTCCTGCGGGAGGAGGCGATGCATCGCGAGCCCGACGGGGTCCCCGAGATCAATCGCCGGGCTTCCGCGTGGTGTGAGGAGGCCGGGGATCTCGACGCTGCCCTGCGCTACGCCTTCGCCGCATCCGACCTCGATCGCATCCGGCGGCTGCTCCCCGCGCAGTCTCAGCGGGCGTTTAACGCGGGCCGCGTCGAGACCGTTCGTCGATGGTATGAGTGGCTCGAACGGCACGAGGCCCGCGATGCCGACCCGACCGCCGCATGGTTCGGGGCGATCTTCTTCGCCATGGTCGGCGACAGCGGACGCGCCGAGAAATGGGCCGACGTGGCGTCCAGCTCGGACGATCGTGACCCGGTCACCGTCGCGCTCGGTCGTTTCGTCCGCGCGGTCCTGTGCCGCGACGGTGTCGAGTCCATGTCGCGAGACGCGGACGCCGCCGCGGCCGGATTGCCCGTCACGCACCCGTTCGGGCCGGCGGCACGACTTCTGGCCGGTGTCGCTTGCGGTCTGAAGGGGGAAACGGATGAGGCGGACGCCCAGCTGGCCGATGCGCTCGACGTGGCGCTGGCCAGCCGATACGTCAACACGGCGACGGCATTGGGCCTGGTCGAGCGCGCGTCGCTGGCGATCCGCCGTCGAGCCTGGGCGGCCGCCGAGGGTCACCTCCGACTCGCCCGGTCCGTCGTCCACGACGGTCACCTCGAAGAGCAGGTCGTCGGCTTGGCCGTCGCTGCGATTTCCGCGAGGATCGCGGCACATCACGGAGCCGTCACGCAGGCACGAGCGGATCTCGCCCACGCCCAGCGGCTGCGGCCGATGCTCAACCATGCCATCCCATGGCTCGCCGTGCGCGTTCGCATCGATCTCGCCATGACGCATCTCGCGCTGGGCGATCCGAGCGGGGCGCGTCTGCTGATGACGGAGGTGCGCGACATCACGGCGCGGCGGGCCGGCCTTGGCACGCTGGACGACGAGGCCGCCGAGGTCAATCACCACCTGAATGTCGCCGGGCGAATGACACTCGGGACCTCGACGCTGACGATGGCAGAGCTCCGTCTGCTGCCGCTCCTGGCCACCCACCTGACGTTCCCGGACATTGCCGAGCGCATGGTTCTGTCGACAAACACTGTGAAGACCCAGGCGAAGTCCATCTACCGCAAGCTGAACGCGTCGTCACGCTCGGAGGCCGTGGAGAGTGCGCGCGAATTCGGCCTGCTCGAGGGTGCGTCTCCGGCGGCCAGCGCCCGCGGCGCCTGAGCTGGAGGCGACCCGGGCCAGCAAGGGACCGCGGACAGGTCTGGCGTGCTGCGGGCCGTCCGAACAGCGGGCACAGCAGGGGACCGGTTTCATCCTTAGCGGATGATGCGGGCGACCCGCTCGACGAGCGGAATCAAGTCCACAGATGACTGTTCAGAATCCGCCGAGGACCAGCGCGTTGGCCGTCACCGAGGAAACGCTCCGGCGTCTCGCGCTAGCCGATGATCGTCTGCTCGACGAGATCCTCGGCGGGCACAACGATGCCGCGACGAGGGGCTGTCTGGATGCGCGCATGACCGCCCTGGTCCGTGTCGCAGCATTGGTCGCGATGGGTGGCTCGACGACCTCGTTCGCGGCCGCGGCCTCGAGTGCACTGCTCAACGGGGCGACGGTCGACGACCTGGTCGACACGCTCGTGGTGATAGCGCCGGTCGTCGGGTCGGCCAACATCGTGGGGGCGGCCCCGAAGCTGGCCCTCGGCGTTGGCTACGACGTGGAGGGCTCGTTCGAGGATCCGGGGCCGCAGTAACGGAGACGGCCGGCACCCGCCGCTCTACGATCGGACCACGCAGCGGAACCCGATGTGCGCCGTCGAGGTGTCAATCGGTTCGCCCTGCCGGGCGGCCGGCCGGTACCGATGGCAGTAGTTGGGGGCGCACAGGTGTGAGCCGCCCTTGGTGACCCGTCTCGGGATGTCGGCACCGGGCATCCCAGTGTCGTAACTCGCATCGGGCGACAGGTTCCGGGGGTTGTGAGGCGCACAGCATGGATGTTCGGCCGCGTCGGGGTGGCTCGGGGCGTAGAAGTCGACGGTCCATTCCCAGACATTCCCAGCCACGTCGTAGAGGCCGTAGCCGTTCGCCGGGAATGCCTTGACCGGCGAGGTGCCCCTGTACTTGTCCTCGAGGAGGTTCTGCCAGGGGAATTCGCCCTGCCACGTGTTGGCCATCATCCGACCCTTCGGGGCGAACTCGTTGCCCCAGGGATAGGTGGCTCCCGACGAGGCCACCGCGGGCGGCAAACTCCCATTCCGCTTCGGTCGGCAGGGCCTTGCCGGCCCATGCGGCGTATGCCTCGGCGTCCTCGAAGGCGACCTGGGTGACCGGGTGCCGGTCCCGCCCGTTCAGGTTGGACCCGGGGCCCTCGGGATGCCGCCATGACGCGCCAGGGACGTACGCCCACCAGATTCGGTAGTCCGTAAGGGGGACCGGACCGCGCGTCCCGCGGAAGACGAGGGAGCCGGGAACGAGCAGCGACGGGTCTGCATCGGGGTACATGGCGGGGTCGAGTGGGCGTTCGGCGAGCGTCACGTAGCCCGTCTCCTTCACGAACCGCCGGAACGCCGCGACCGTGACCTGATGCTCATCCATCCAGAAGGGATCGACGCTGACTGGGTGGACGGGTCGTTCCTCCGGATACCAGTCGTCCGAGCCCATCAGGAATGTCCCACCAGGAATCCGGGCCATGTCCTTGATGGGTCTTGCGCCACCTGGCATTTCGACTGCCAAGTCGATCCTCCCTTGCTCCGGGGTCCCGGAGGGCGAGGATAGCGCCGGGAAATCGGCGGTGCTTGCAGGCGCTGAAAGCCCCGGACCCGGTCAGCCGTGCCGCGGCGGCCTATAGTGTGATTTCGATCCTGCCGACGAATCACGAGGGGGATCGAGGGTGCTATCGGTCAGGTCACGTCTGCGGCAAAAGCGCCGGAGTCAGCCTGGTCGCCGTCATCGCAGTGATCCTCGTGCTCGACAGTCGCCCCGCTCCTATGAATGGGCCGGCCTCACGACGCCTAACCCGGGAGGAGCCGCTCCTGCTAATAAGTGAGGCCGGCGCGGCCGTCCTCAGGATCCTGGCACACAGCCCGCTGGAGGAAGCACGATGGCGCACGTCCCAGACGCTCATGCCCGCACGGTCCTGCCGATCCCGGACGAGGCCTACGCGGGGGAGATCCTCTATGACGCCAAGGACCCTGACGCGAAGTTCCCGCCCATCGAACCGCTTCGTCCGCCCGAGGGCGCGCCGAACGTCCTGATCGTCCTGATCGATGATGTCGGGTTCGGCACCTCCAGTGCGTTCGGGGGCCCGTGCCAGACGCCCAACTTCGACGCGCTCGCGGCGGATGCGGTCAGGTACACCCGGTTCCACACGACCGCCCTCTGCTCACCGACCCGCCAGGCGCTGCTGACCGGACGAAACCACCACTCGGTCGGGATGGGCGGCATCACCGAGATCGCGACCTCGGCCCCGGGCTACACCTCGATGCTGCCGAACACGATGGCGCCGCTGGCCGAGACACTGAAGTTGAACGGCTACTCCACCGCCCAGTTCGGGAAGTGCCACGAGGTCCCGGTCTGGGAGACCAGTCCAATGGGCCCATTCAACCACTGGCCCGCCGGTGGTGGCGGGTTCGAGTACTTCTACGGGTTCATCGGCGGCGAGGACAACCAATGGAATCCCGCGCTGTATGAGGGTCTGACCCCGGTCGAGCCTCCGAAGACGCCGGAGGAGGGTTACCACCTCACTGAAGACCTGGCCGATCACGCGATCAGCTGGGTCCGCCAGCAGAAGGCGCTGATGCCGGACAAGCCGTTCTTCATGTACTTCGCGCCGGGAGCCACCCACGCGCCGCACCACGTCCCGAAGGAGTGGATCGACAAGTACAAGGGCAAATTCGCCCACGGCTGGGACAAGCAGCGCGAGATCACGTTCGCGCGGCAAAAGGAGCTCGGGGTCATCGGCCCGGACGCAGAGCTCACCATCCGTCACGCCGAGATCCCGGCCTGGGACGACATGGACCCGGCGCTCAGGCCGGTACTCGAGCGGGAGATGGAGGTCTACGCAGCGTTCATGGAGCACACGGACCATCACGCTGGGCGCGTAATCGACGCGATCAAGGACCTGGGCGTCTACGACGACACGCTCGTCTTCGTGATCATCGGCGACAACGGCGCGTCAGCAGAGGGAACGCTCCAAGGCGCGTTCAACGAGATGGCCAACTTCAACGGGATGGGCGCGCTCGAGACGCCCGAATTCATGATGTCCAAGCTCGACGAGTTCGGCTCGCCGTCGGCCTACAACCACTTCGCGGTCGGCTGGGCCTGGGCGATGGACACGCCGTACCAATGGACCAAGCAGGTCGCGTCGCACTGGGGTGGGACCCGCACCGGCACGATCGTCCGCTGGCCGAAGATGATCAAGGACAAGGGCGGGATCCGGAACCAGTTCTGTCACGTCATCGACCTCGCGCCGACTGTCCTTGAGGCCGCCGACATCCCGGAGCCGACATTCGTCCACGGCGTCCAACAGAGCCCGTACGAGGGCAAGAGCATGGTCTACAGCTTTGCTGATGCCGACGCCCCGGAGCGACACGACGTCCAGTACTTCGAGATGTTCGGCAACCGCGGGATCTACTACAAGGGCTGGAGTGCGGTGACGAAGCACTCGACGCCGTGGCTCATGGTGGGCCAGCAGAAACCGGCCTTCGATGACGACGTGTGGGAGCTGTACGACGGCACCAACGATTGGTCACAGGCGCACGACCTCTCGAAGGAGATGCCGGACAAGCTCGCCGAACTGCAGCGCCAGTGGCTGATCGAGGCGACCCGCTACAACGTCCTGCCGCTGGACGACCGGGCGCGTGGAGCGAGCCGTGCCGGAGGTCGCCGGTCGGCCGACCCTCATTCAGGGCAACTCCCAGCTGCTGTTCAGCGGGATGGGTCGCCTGTCGGAGAACAGCGTCGTGTCGATCAAGAACAAGTCGTTCTCTGTCACCGCGAACATCGAGGTGCCCGAAGGAGGAACCGAGGGCACGATCATCGCGCAGGGCGGGCGCTTCGGCGGCTGGGCCCTATATGCCCATCTGGGCATGGCCACGTTCGTCTACAACGTTCTTGGGATCCACGAGTTCCGCACCGTTGCCTCCGAGCCGATCCCGGCCGGTAAGCACCAGGTCCGGATGGAGTTCGTGTACGACGGTGGTGGACTCGGCAAGGGCGGGACCGTGACGCTCTACCACGACGGGAAGCCCGTCGGCACGGGCAAAGTCGGGTTCACCCAGGCGATGATCTTCTCGGCCGACGAGACGACCGATGTCGGCTACGAGAGCGGGACGGCCGTCAGCACCGAGCTGACGCCGGAGAGCAGCCGATTCAACGGCAAGATCGAGTGGGTCCAGATCGACCTCGGTGAGGACGATCACGATCACATGATCGACCCCGAAGAACGGCTGAAGATCGTCATGGCCCGCCAGTAAGCCGAGCGCGGCGCCGGGACTGGCGTCGGTCGGACGGCGTGATTGAGCCAGACGCCAAGGCGCCGTCTCAGTGGAGCAAGAGCTCAACGGCGACGATGCCCAGGCCAATCGACGCGGTCAGGACAGTCGAGCTGATCTGGCCGCCCAGGTTCGCACCGGACGCCCGCGCGGCCATCCACCCCGCTCCGGCGAGGACCGCGATCCCCGCCGCGTTCGACCACAACAAGGCCGCTCCGGATGACCACCACCCAAACGATGCCCCGCCGAGCGCGAAGACCGCAGGGATCGCGGCGAGCACGATCGGCCAGGTGTGGCGCAGCGCGTAGCCGATGTGCCCGGCGGACGTCTGCGGCCCCGCGGTCGCGCGACGACCCAGGGCCGTTGCGTACGCATGCGCGATCCACGTGGCCACCGCTCCGGCGAGGATGATCGCCCCGGCACCCGTGGGGCTTGTGCCGCCTGCCACTTCGAAGCCGGCGATCGCGATCAGCACTGTCAGCGTCCCGTAGACGAGCTCGCTCGTCCAGGCGGCGCGGTCGATTGGGTCTGCCGAACCGGGGAGCATGCCGTCCATTCTCCACACGAGTGGGCGCGCTTGTCCGACGCCGTGCGCCGAGGCACCACCATCAGCGGCGACGGGTGGGGATCCGCGGAAACTCACCCTAAACGGACGATACGCTGACAATTGCTTGGGATATTCTGCTGTTGTCAACGAGGGTCACGACAGAGGGAGCATCGATGAAGAATCCGCCCATCCTGATCTCGGTCATCGGGTTTTTCGCGGCACTTGCCGGGTTCGGCTACCTGTTCTTTGGCCTGCGAGTCCTTGGCTTCGACTGGTTCGGGGTCCTCGGCGACCTTCCTGCATACGAAAGCGTCGGGCTGTGGGGCTGGCTCGCGATCGCCACCGGGATCGTCTGGCTTCTCGTGGCCGGCGGCCTCTGGGCGCTGCAGCCATGGGCTCGCACGTTCGCGCTCATCATCGCGGGCTTCGCGCTCTTCGAGGCGGTCCTGGCCTTCTTCCAGTTCCCGGGGACGGGCATCGGCTTTGGGATGGCGATCATGCCGGGCATCATCCTCCTGTACATGAACTCGAGCGAGGTCAAGGCGGCGTTCGGGCCGCCCGAAGCCACCAGCAGCGCAATCTGATAGTCCGGAGCGGCGACCTCGAGTGTCGTCCTGATCGGCGCTAGCGCCTGCGAATCCAAGGCTGTTCCGACGTCTGGTTGTTCTGACGCCGGGCAGCCTTGATCCGACGCTTCGACGAGGGCCGATCTGACCCGCCGAAGCGACAGGACCCGGAGCCCTGACGCCCGGCCACGCGCGTACTGAGGTGTCGGCGAATTGAAGGGGTAGGAGGCTCACGATGACTGAGACCGGCGCGGGCGCCGGCGCGACGGACGCAGCCGTCGCCTGGCACGGCCTGGCCCCGGCCGCTGCGCTCGAGCGCCAGGGCGTTTCGGCCGAGCACGGTTTGACAAACGCCGAAGCCGACGCGCGACGCGCGAAATTCGGTCCGAACAAGTTCGCCGAGGCTGCCAAGGAGCCGCGCTGGCAGGCGTTCGTGCGCCAGTACAAGGACCCGATGCAGATCGTCCTGCTGGCGGCCGGTGTCCTGAGCCTGTTCATCCCGAACCAGGTCGCGACCGGTGTGGTTCTCATCGCCCTGACTCTCCTGAACGCGGCGATGGGCCTCAGCCAGGAGGGCAAGGCATCGGCGAGCGTGGCGGCGCTCCAGAAGATGATGGTCGTCAAGGCGAAGGTCCGTCGCGACGGGGATCTTGTCGAACTGCCGATGGGCGACCTCGTTCCCGGCGACATCGTCAACATCGAGGCCGGCGACCTCGTCCCCGCGGACGCGCGCATCTTGAGTGCTGCCACCCTCGAGATCGACGAGTCGGCCCTGACCGGCGAGAGCGTCCCGGTCCCCAAGCAGGTCGATGCCGTCCCCGACGACTCTGCGTTGGGCGATCGCATCGACCTCGCGTTCATGAACACGCAGGTCACCCGCGGCGCAGGAACGATCCTCGTCGTCGGGACCGGAATGTCGACCGAGGTCGGTCACATCAGCGGCATGCTCCAGCGGACCAAGGACGAGATCACGCCCCTCACGCGCCAGCTCAACACCCTGACCAACCAGATCCTCGTCATCGCCGGGCTCGCGCTGCTGGTTTCGATCGCGATCGGTCTCGCCCGCGACACTCCGTTCGATGTCCTGTTCCTGACAGCCATCTCGTTCTCGGTCTCTGCGATCCCGACCGGCCTGCCGGCGGTCGTGACGACGATCCTCACCTCGGGCACCACCGCGCTCGCCTCGGCGGGCGCGATCGTGAAGCGGTTGCGTTCGGTCGAGACGCTCGGCTCGACCTCTGCGATCAATTCGGACAAGACGGGCACCCTGACCCTGAACCAGATGACGGCCGTGCAGATGGCGGTGGTCGGCCGGCGATACGCGATCTCGGGCGAGGGCTACTCGACAGACGGCCAGATCACCCATACCGGCGGGCAGCCCGATGTGGCGCTCGATCGCCTGCTGCTGCCGATGGCCCTCTGCGCGGACGCCGAAGTGCGAGACGGCACGCTGGTCGGCGACCCGACCGAAGGCGCGCTCGTCGTGCTGGCCGCCAAGGGCGGCGTCGATCCCGTGTTGACGCGAGAGCGCTACCCGCGCGTGGCGACCCTGCCGTTCGATGCGGCCTACAAGTTCATGGCCACGTTCCACCGCATGGAGGACGACGCGGGCAAGACCGTCATCCGCTGCTTCGTCAAGGGAGCCCCGGACCAGCTGCTCGCACGGGCTACCTCGGCCCATGGTCCCGATGGTACGGACGTGCCGATCGACAAGGTCCGCGAACCATTCCTGGCCGAGAACGACCGACTCGGCGCCCAAGGGCTGCGCGTCATGGCCACCGGCCAGCGCGACTTCGATCCGGCAACGTTCGACCCGAACGCCGATCTCCTGCCGCTGATCAGCGAACTCCAGCTCCTGGCCATCGTCGGCATCGTCGACCCACCGCGGGCGGAGGCCCGTGACGCGATCGCCAAGGCCAGGGCCGCCGGCATCAGGGTCCGCATGATCACGGGCGACCATGCAGTCACGGCGGATGCCATCGCGAAGCAACTGGGCATCGAGGGCCAGGCCATCACCGGCGCCGAGTTCCGGGCGATGTCCGACGACGAGGCCGACCGCCGCATCGACGACATCGGCGTCATCGCCCGCGTCGCGCCCGAGGACAAGGTCCACCTGGTCGACATCCTCCGCCGCAAGGGCCACATCGTGGCGATGACCGGCGACGGCGTGAACGACGCGCCGGCACTCAAGATGGCCGACATCGGCGTGGCGATGGGCATCACCGGGACGGAGGTCTCCAAGGAGGCCGCCGTGATGATCCTGACTGACGACAACTTCGCGACGATCGTTCGGGCCGTGGAACAGGGGCGCGCGCTATACGACAACCTGGTGCGCTACATCCGGTTCCAGATGGCGTGTCTCTTCAGCTTCATCGGAACGTTCCTCGGCGCGAGCATCTTCGGCATCCTCGGCGGCGTGCCGTTCCTGCCGCTACAGACCCTCTGGATCAACTTCACCGTCGACATCTTCCAGGCCATTGGTCTGGGCTACGGCAAGCAACGCGAGGGCCTCATGGACGAAGCCCCCAGGCCCAAGGACCAGAAGATCCTGCCCACGGCCCTATTCGCGTGGCTGGCCTTCATCGGACTGATCATGTCTGCGATCACCCTCGCCGTCATCGTCTGGGCCGGGAGGAACTACGACGAAACCGTCGCCCACACGATGGGCCTCGTGACCTTCTCGATGCTCCATTTGTTCTTCTCGATCGAGACGTCGGACGAGGAGCGCACGATCTTCAGCAGCGAACTCCTCGAGAACGGCGTGCTGCTCAAGACGTCGGCGCTTTCGCTGCTGACGATCTTCCTGGCCACATCGTTCGGGCCACTCCAGCGAATCCTCAACACGGTGGAGCTCAACGTCGAGCAGTGGGCGATCTGCATCGTCGCCGGGGCGTCGATCATCATCGTCGCGGAGCTGCGCAAGCTGCTGAGGCGGCGCGAAACCGCTGGGGCCGAGGTGACCGTCCCTCCGGCACGCACCGCAACGGCGTCGTGATTGCCCGGACGTCGAGGATCGACCGGTGACGGTCATCATCCCGCGCTGGGAGTTTCGGACGTTCGGCCAGCACTTCGGCGCAGCCGAGGCGTCGTTCGCGGCCATGACGCCAGGCGCGGTGCAGGAGTCCGACGAGCTGTACCTGCTCACGCACGACGCTGGACCGACGACCGACGTCGTCAAGGTCCGGTTCGACCTGATGGACGTGAAGGCGCTCCGCGAGGTGTCCCCGGACGGGCTCGAGCGTTGGGAGCCGGTCGCCAAGGTGGCCTTCCCGATCGCGGCGGACGGACTGGCAATCGTCACGCAAGCGCTTCGCCTCTCCTCCACCCCGTCCGAGGCGGCCGCGGCGAGCCTCGAGGGGTTCCTGGCCGAGGTCGTCCAGCCCGACGGCGCGGTCCGCGCGGTCGAGGTCCACAAGCGGCGGGTCCGGTACACCGTTGGCGGCTGCACGGCGGAAGTCTCGGACGTCACCGCGGATGGGCGGCCAATCCGGACAATCGCAATCGAGGCGGAGGATCCGGTGGCCGTGGTCGCGGCAGTCCGCTCGGTCGGTCTCGGGGGCTACGTCAACACCAGCTACCCGCGCGGCCTCCGGGCACTCCTCGATGCTCGGCCAGCCCGTTACGCCGTGATCGACGTCGGCACGAACTCGATCAAGTTCCACGTCGGCGAGCGGCAGGACGACGGCTCGTGGCGTGCGGTGATCGACCGTGCTGAGATCACGCGTCTCGGCGAGGGAGTCGGCGAAGGTGGCGAGATCGCGCCCGAGGCGCTGGACCGAACGATCGCCGCGATCGAAGGCATGGGTGTCGAGGCAAGAGAGAGCGGCGCGCTCGCAATTGCCGCGGTCGGCACCGCCGGGCTGCGAGCGGCCAGCAATCGCGACGCCGTCGTCGCCGCCATCCGAGCGCGCACCGGTGTGACAGTGGAGGTGATCCCGGGCGAGGAAGAGAGCCGGCTTGCCTATCTGGCCGTGCAGACAGGGCTGGCCGCCGCCGCGGGCCGCCTCGTCGTGTTCGACACGGGCGGCGGAAGCACGCAGTTCACCTTCGGTCAGGGAGACCGAGTCGAAGACCGCTTCAGCGTCCCGGTGGGCGCCGTGCGATATACAGAGGGATTCGGCCTGGCGGACGCGGTCACGCAATCTGTGCTGGACGATGCCCGCGCGGCGATAGCGGCCGATCTGACGAGCATCGACGACCGTCCGGTGCCGGAGGCCCTCGTGGCGATGGGCGGTGCGGTGACGAACATCGCGGCGGTGAAGCATGGGCTCGCCGTCTACGACCCGGAGGTGGTCCAGGGAACGGTCCTCGATCGGTCCGAGATCGAGCGCCAGATCGAGCTCTACCGATCGCAGGACGCCGCCGGCCGCCGATCGATCGTTGGTCTCCAGCCCAAGCGTGCGGACGTCATCCTGGCCGGCGCGTGCATCGTTGGCGTGGTCATGGACAAGCTCGGGCAGGAGTCGCTGACCGTAAGCGATCGCGGACTTCGCCACGGGCTGCTCGCCGAGCGGTTCGGCCGGTGATTGATCATCGAGATCGACGGTGACGTCGGCGCGGTAGCTCCGTTCGAGGCCCCACGCGCACCTACGGGGACGCTGCATCCCGCCACCTGCGGCTAGCCGCAGCCTGAAAATGCCGGGTGGCTGGCTGGGCGGGCGACCCCGGCGCTCCTAGCGTTGGCACACCAGGCACGGACAGGACCGATCGGACGAGCCGAGCGGCCGTGGTGCCAGGAGTGCGCTCGAAGGAGCGTCAGCGCCGTCGCGACTCGCATGAGATCGTGGCGGGGGGAGGGACGGATGAGCATGCGGGTCAACCGCCGATTCCTGTACTGGGGCGTCTTCCTGGTCGCCATTGGTGCCGTCCTCGTGGCCGCCGATGTTGGCCGCCTCGATTCAGAGGCAATCGCCGACATCCTGAGGCTGTGGCCGCTCGCGTTCGTCGCGATCGGCATTGGCATCGCCCTCCGCCGGACACGCTTCAGCTTGCCAAGCGGAGTGCTCGCCGCGGCGGTTCCGGGACTGTTGCTGGGCGGCGGATTCGCGCTCGTCCCACGGATTGCCGCGGATTGCGGCGCCACAGAAGCGGCGTCGACCGTTGCGGCGCGGGAGGGCGTCTTCGATGGCCCGGCGCGGATCGCCGTGACTGCCGGGTGCGGTTCCCTCGTCGTGACGACAGCGCCAGGGCGGCGCCTGGCGGTTCGATGCCGGCGACGACTCCCGGACGAGCGCCGATCATCGACGCGTCGGCGCGATCCCTCTCGATCGAAAGTGGCATGGGTTCGGGCTGGCGTCGCTTCAGTCTCGGCCGTGACAACTGGCGTCTGACGCTGCCGACGACGGCGATCGAGGACCTGTCGGTCGTCGTGAACGCCGGGGAAAGCCGGATCGGTCTGGCCGGAGCCAGGATCGGCCACCTGGACGTGACGACCAACGCAGGCCAGACGACCGTCGACCTGTCCGGGGCATCGGTCGCTGGCGTGTCGGGCTCGGTGAACGCGGGAATGCTGTCGTTCCAACTGCCCGCGACCGCCGACGTGGCGGGTTCGATGGAGGTCAATGCCGGCGCGCTCGAAGTGTGCGTTCCGAGCGAGCTGGGCCTCCGGGTCCGCCATACCGGTGCCCTGAAGGGGTTCTCGATCAACGGCTCGCATCAACCGGGCGAGAACTGGCAGAGCCCGAACTACGTGTCGGCGACCCACCACGCCGACCTCACTGTCGACGTCAATCTCGGCAATGTCGAGATCAATCCGATTGGAGGATGCAAGTGAACCGCCGTCTCTATCGTTGCCGTCACGATCGTCTCATCGCCGGTGTGGCGTCCGGTCTCGCCGAACGGTTCGACGTCGACCCGACGATCGTCCGGTTGCTCTGGGTCCTGTCGATCTTCTTCGGAGGGCTTGGCCTGCTCCTGTACCCGTTGATGTGGATCATCGTGCCGATCGAGCCCGAGGAAGGACTCGCCGTCAGCGCCCCCGCCGGTGACCCGACCGGAGAGGAAGCCGTCGCGTCCCCTGCGGGCTGGCACTCGACGCCGGCGACCCATCGTCACGCGAGCCGCGACAATAGCCGTCTGGTGACATTCTTTGGAATGGCACTGATCCTGTTCGGTGGCCTCGCTCTCGTCAACACGTTCCTGCCGGACTGGGCGGATGGCGGGCGCTTCGTGTGGCCCGCGTTCATCCTCGGAATCGGGGTGCTCCTGGTGGCAAGCGCCGTGCGACGCGAACCAACCGAATCGTGATTGGGGAGGCAGTCCTCCTCGTAGGACTGCTCCTCATCCTGGCCGCGCTTGCGTCAGGCCGGATCCCCGGCGGAGCGTCGTTCGCTTCGTCGGGGTTCGCGAATCCCGCCGAGACAGGCGATGCTGAGACGGCCGGACCGCTCGGTCTCGCACGACGTGCGCGAGACCCGATCCGCGCCTTCCTCTTCTCGCCGATCCACCCGTCCACGTGGTACGCGAACGCGGCCATCGGCCTCGGCTTCTTCGTGGGTGTCTTCGCATTCATGGGGGTCGTCTTCCTCGCGTCGACGGGGTTCGCAACGCTCGTCGCAGGCATCGGGCTGTTGTTCCTCGCACTTGGAATCGAGGGGTCACGACTCGTTGCCCGCGCAGAGCGTCGACGCGTCACGCTCGGGAGTCCGAACCGCCTCGTGGCCCACCCATATCGCCCGCTCAGGGGTGGCATCGTTGCGATCCTGCGTGCGGAATTCGCGGACGAGAGCCGATGGCGCGACGTGCTCTATGTCGCGGTGAACTTCCCACTCGCCGTCCTCGAGTTTGTGGTCGTCCTGGGCGTGTGGGCCCTCGCCCTCTGGCTCGTGACGATGCCGCTCTGGTACGACGGCCTGGCCGGCTCGAGCTTGCCGGCATTCCTCGACCCGCTGTCGGGCAACGACGCGGCCACCGTCGTTGTCAGGACACTCGCCGGCGCCGCGCTGCTGCCGGTCGCCGGATCCGTCTCCCAGCTTGTGCTGGCCCTCCATCGCGGCCTCGTCGCCGGGTTGCTCTGCACATCGGAGAGTCGCGAGCTCCGGCGACAGGTGGAGACGCTGAAAGAGAGCCGTTCCGCCGTCCTCGATGTGGAGGCGAGCGAGCTGCACCGGATTGAACGAGACCTTCACGATGGCGCCCAGCAGCGCCTCGTGATGCTGAGCATCGATCTTGGTCTCGCGAGCGAGCGGATCGACACCGACCCGGCAACGTCCAAGCAACTGGTTCTCGAGGCGCAGGAGCAGGCCCGCCAGGCGTTGGCTGAATTGCGCGACCTCGTTCGCGGCATTGCCCCATCGATCCTGATCGATCGCGGGCTGGTGCCAGCCCTCAGCTCGATCGCGGGTCGGGGCCCTGTGCCAACGAGCGTCCGAAGTGGCCTGGCTCCTGGCGAGCGGTTCCCGGCCGCGATCGAGCGGGCGGCGTATTTTGTCGTTGCCGAGGCGCTCGCAAACGTGGCCAAGCACAGCGGCGCGAAGAGTTGCGAAGTGCGCTGCCACCGGGATGGCCCGCGCTTGATCGTCGAGGTCTGGGACGACGGCGTCGGTGGCGCGACGGTTGAGCCGGGCGGTGGGCTTGCCGGGCTCGCCGGACGGGTCGCGGGGGTGGACGGATCGATGACCGTGTCCAGCCCGGCCGGTGGCCCGACCCTCGTGCACGCAGAGTTGCCGGTGAGCGCCTGGGGAGTGCCGGCGACCTAGGAACCGAGATAGGTCAGCACCGCGAGAACCCGGCGATGGTCGTTCTGCGAGTCCGGCAACTCCAGCTTCCCGAAGATGTTGCCGATGTGTTTCTCGGTCGCGCCCTCCGAGATGCCGAGCAGCGCGGCGATCCCGATGTTCGTGCGACCCTCGGCCATCGCGCCGAGGACCTCGCGCTCGCGGGGCGTGAGTGCCGAGAGCGGGTCGCCGACCTGGTGGCGAACCATGAGCTGGGCCACAACCTCGGGATCCAGGGCCGTCCCGCCGCGTGCGACTCGACGCAGCGCGTCCATGAACTCGCGGATGTCGCCGACTCGGTCCTTGAGCAGGTAACCGACACCGCCTGCTCGGTCGGCGAGCAATTCGGTGGCGTACTGCCGCTCGACGTACTGGCTCAGGACGAGCACCGGGGTGCCCGGCACCCGACGCCGCGCCTCGATGGCGGCCCGCAGGCCCTCATCGCGCTGGGTCGGTGGCATCCGAACGTCGACGACCGAGACGTCCGGCCGGTGGGCAATCACGGCATCGATGAACGACGGACCATCGCCGACCTTGGCGACGACCGTGCCACCGGACTCCTGGATCAGCCGCGCGATGCCCTCGCGGATGAGCGCCGAATCCTCCGCGATGATGACGCGCAGCGGTGGGCCGTCCACGTGCCGATCATGCCACGCTCAGCCGGGCTCCTTCGTGGCGACGGGTCGCCGGTCAACACCGCCGCGCGTCGGCAACTCGGCCGTCGGTTCATGTTCTGCGGCATCGTCCGGCAGGGTCGACACGAACGCGCCATAGCGTGCCACGGCGGCGCCTGCGGAGACGCCGTGGGCGATCACGCTCAACGCGATGGTCAGCGCCACCGCCGACACGACCGTCGCGCCGAATGGCGGGATCCCGCGACCATCGCCTAACGCGACCAGCGTGAGCACGAGCGATGCAAGGCCACGCGGGCCGAACCAGCCGATGAACGCGACGGTGGGCCGCCGCAGTCCCTTCCCGGCCAGGGCGATCGCCACAGGAAACATCCGGACGATGGTCAGAGACAGCACGGCGTAGACGACGACCGGTACCGAGAGTGCTCCGCTGATCTCTACAAGCAACGAGCCAAACAGGAAGAAGACGACCAACCCGAGCAGCTCGCCGCCGACTTCCGCGAACTCCAGGAAGGCCTCCGGCACACGCCCGTAGGCCGCGGTTGCCGCGAGGCCGGCGGCGAAGGCGGCGACAAAGACATTCCCCCCTAATTCGTGCGCGACGAACCAGGCGAGAAAGGCGATCGCCGGGGTGGCCATCCAGCGTGTGCCGTCCAGCATCCACCTGTCGAGCAACTGCGAGTCGCAAGGCCAGTGCACCCAGAACCCCGACGGCGACTCCGGAGCCGGCGCCGAGTGCGATCTGGGCGACCGCGTCGGCCACCACCGCCGTGCCCGCGGGATCCGTGCCGGCCGCGGCCAGCGATGCGGCGACGAGGACGATCGGTGTGACAAGGCCGTCATTCAGCCCGGACTCGACATTGAGTGCCTGGCGAATGCGGAGTGGCACGGAGCGACTGTTGACGACCGCGGCGCCGAGGGCCGCATCGGTCGGCGCCAGCAGGGTCGCGACGATGACCGCGTCGATGAGGACGATCCCCGGCAGGACCAGGACGGCTGCCACGGTGCCGGCCACGATCGTCAGCGGCAGACCGATGGCGAGGAGGCGGATCGGAAGCCCGGCTGAGCGGCGCAGGCCCGCGACGTCGATCCGAGCGGCGTCCACGGTGAGCGCCAGGATGAGCGCTGCTTCTCCGGCGATACCGAGTACCTCGGTGTCGACGATCATTTCCGGTGTCCCGCGAACGGCGAGCCCAAGTCCGACCCCGAGCGCGAGCATGATGATCTGTGGCGTGATGCTGCGCCGGTCCAGCACCCGGGAGAACAACCCGTACGCGAGCAGACCCGCGAAGAACACGCCGACAGTCAGCATCGCTGCAGCGTACCCGTGCGAGACATCATGGCGTCGGCCGTTTGGATGGTCGTACGATGGCGACGAGTGTCTTCACCCACTTCGAATGACGACCCAACCCGGGGGCCAAGGCACAGTCGAGACGAGATGGCTAGAGCGCATGGTTGACCACCCGTCGAGCGGCGTTTCGACGGAGGATCCCCTGGTTCCCGGCTGGCTGGCCCGCCTGGCCGCTATTGGCTGGCGGGTCCTGGTTACGCTCGCCCTCGGGTTGGTCCTGTGGTCGATCGTCGTGCTGTTGTTCACGGTGGCGGCGTCGATCATCGTCGCCCTGATCCTGGCCGCGACGCTCGCCCCATACGTCATCGAGCGGCGCGCCCGAGGTTGGGGTCGCGCCAAGGCAGCCGGGGTTGTCTCGCTCGTAGGGCTGCTCATTCTCGGCGCAACGGTTGCGTTGGTTGTCATCGCGATCGTCCCGTCCCTGAACGCGATCGTGGCAGCGTTTGAGGCAGGGATCACCTCCGCTGTCGAGCAACTCGCGGCCCTGGGCGTCCCCGCCGATGTCACGACGATCCTCCAACGCATCGCGGAATCAATCCGGGGAATCGTTCTGGGCGGGCTCGGCAACTTCGTCAGCGCGGCGGCAACCGTCGTGACCGTCGCAATCCTGGGCGGGTTCCTGACGTTCTTCCTGCTCGTTGACGGGGATCGGTGCTGGGACTGGTTGCTGTCTTCGACCGACGGTTGGCGACAACAGGCCCTCATGACCGGCGGCCTCCACTCGCTCCACCAGGTCGGCGGGTACATCCGGGGAACAGCCGTGATTGCGGCCGCTACGGCGTTCATGACTGGACTCCTGTTGTCGGTCCTGGGGGTGCCGTTCGCCGGCCCATTGGCCGTGGTGGCCCTGCTCGCCTCGTTCGTCCCGTATATCGGGCGAGGGCTCGTCGCATTTCTGCTCTCATTGATCGCGTTGGCGACGTCGGGAGCGGGACCGGCGTCCGCCCTGCTCATCCTGTTCGTCCTTGGCTGCATTGCCGTCGATCGCGCCCTCGCGACCGTTACGTCGGGACGCCATCTCGAGCTGCACCCGATCCCCGCCGTGCTTGGCCTGCCGATCGGGTACGCGATGGGTGGGTTCGGCGGCCTCGTAGTGATCCTGCCGATACTCGCGTTTGCCCAAACCTGGGTAGGCGTCCTGATCACAGCCCTCGGCCGCGAACCCATCGCCGCGCTCACCCCGTCGACGACCTCCGCCATGGTCCCGGTCTGGCTCGATCGCCTGGCCCAATGGAGCTGGCGGGCGCTCATCGTCGCGGCCCTGTTCGGCGTCGCGACCCAGGTCGCACTGCTCTTCCCGGGCGTGATCATGCCGGTCGTCATGGCGGTGATCCTGGCGGCCACCCTGGAGCCGGCCGCGGCCGCCCTGCAGCGACGCGGACTCAGTCGCGGATTGGCCGCAATGGCCGTAACCGTGGGGACCGGCCTCGTGATCGTCGGCGTGCTCCTTGTCACGCTGGTTGGCCTCGTAAGCGCGGTGGCCGATGTGGCATCGACCGCGAGCGCGGGAGCAGATGTCTCAGGAGCCGAGGCGATTGGGATCGGGTCGTTCGTCGCGGCCATCGGCAGTGGGTTGTTGTCGACGGTCACGGGCGCCGTGGCGAACCTCGTCGGGATCGTCATCGTGCTGCTGCTCGGTGGGTTCCTGACCTTTTACTTCATCCGCGACGGTGCGCGAGTCTGGTATTCCCTCACGGATCGTTGTGCCGGACAATCGTCGCGGACCTCTCGATGCGGCGGGCACCCGCGCCGCAGACGTGCTCGGCGGCTACATGCTGGGTACCGCGGCCATCTCGCTCTTCGGCGCGGTAAGCCAATGGGTGATCATGGTCATCCTGGGACTCCCGTTCGCGCTGCCCCTGGCCATCCTCGCCGTCTTCGCCGGCTTCATCCCCTACATCGGCGGGTTCATCACGACCGGCCTCGCCTTTCTCGTTGCGGTCGCAGTCGGTGAGCCGACCGACATCGTCATCATGGGCATCTACACGCTCGTCTTCAACATCATCCAGGGCAACTTCGTCACACCGCTCGTCTACGGCAAGGCCGTCAGCCTCCATCCGGCGATCATCCTGCTGGCCGTGCCGATCGGCAGCGCCCTGGCCGGCATCGTCGGGATGTTCCTCGTCGTGCCGGTGGCCGGCGTGATCGCTACAACTTGGCGAGCGGTGCTTCAAACGATCGACCCCAGCCGCGCACCGGAGCCGGAGCCGCCCGCGATCGGAGGGTCAGGGGACGAAGTCGGTCCGGCTGTGCCCGAGCTGGTTGTCGGCGGCTAGCGGTGGACGCGGGCGGATCCGATCGCAGGTCCCTGGCGAACGTGGTCTCGCCGCGCGAGATGCGGTTGCTCTTCTGGCTGCTCGTCCTCGCCCTCGTCGGCGTCCTCGGCGTGCTGGGCTCAGGGATTGCCGAGACCCTGTCGGGCCCGGCCGTCATCCTGTTCGTGGCCTGGCTCATGGCGTACGTCCTCGAGCCGCCGGTCACCTGGCTGACACGCCACTTGCCATTCCACTCGCGCGGCCTTGGGGTGGCGATCACCTATCTGGTCGCGGTCCTCGTGACGTTCGCCGTCCTGTTCGGCGCGGGCGCGGCCATCCTGAGCGCTGCCGTCAAGTTCATCGAGCAATTGCCGGCGATCCAGGCCCGCGTTCGCGAGCTGGCCGAACCGCTCGCCGCATCGACGGGACTGAGCCCGCCGGCTCCCGTCGACCTGGCGGGAGCGCTCGCGGCTCAGGTTCAGGAGAACGGTGCAGCGATCGCCGATGCCGTCCAAGCGGTCATGCGAAACATCGTCGCGGTGGTGGCCGCGCTCTTCACGGCCGTGGTCATCTCGGTCGGGATGGCCTGCGGGCAGATGACTCTGCTCGGGTGGCTTCGCCGCTTCCTGCCCGAGCGCTCTTACGCCGACATCGCCGCACTCGAGCGGGCAATTGCCCTGTCGTTCGGCGGATTCATCCGCGGCCGAGGCCTGATCGGGCTGATCTTCGGTGGCCTGATCGCGATCGCAGCCGTGCTGATCGGTGTCCCGTTCGCGCCGCTCATCGCGGTCATCGCCGGTCTCATCCAGTTCATTCCGTTCATCGGTCCGCTGCTGGGATGGGCCGTCCTGCCGGCGTTCGCCCTGGTCGTGGCACCGACCGTCGCGATCCCGGCACTCATTGTCAGCCTGCTGATCGCAGCCCTCATGCAGCTGATCGTGACCCGCATGGTGATGGGCAGGGCGGTCAAGATCAGCGCGGCCGCTGTACTGGCTGTTGTCATGCTCGGGACGGCGATCGCCGGGATCATGGGCGCGATCTTCGCTATCCCAACCACCGCTGCGATCCTGGCGATCACCGACTACCTGCGCAAGCGGGACGTCCTGCTGCGCGCCGCCGTCGACGAAGCACCGCTCGCCGATCCGGAGCCGGTCACACGCCCAGTGAGTGCGGATGGACTGGTTCGCGCTAGACGGTGATCGTGGTCTTGCCGCGGGCGTGACCCTCGCCGACATGGGCGATCGCCTGGGCCGTCTTGCTCAGCGGATAGGTCTGGTCCATGACCGGCGTCAGCTTGCCGGCTTCGATCAGGTCCGTCAGGGCGAGCAGACCTTCATGGCCCATCCCCACGAGGAAGTTCCCGAGGGTCTGGCTCCCGAACTGGAACATGATCTTCCCGCTGACGATCCGGCCGCCGCTGGCCATCCAGCGCTTGTCGAATTGGCCGCCATTGGGCACGAGCATCCCGGTCGGGGTGAGTGCGCGGCGCAGGTCGGACAGCGAGTGGTTCGACACGTTGTCGAGGATGAAGTCGTATTGCTGCCCGTTCTTCGTGAAGTCCTCGTTCGTGTAGTCGATGACGTGGTCGGCGCCGATCGAGCGGACGAGGTCGACGTTGCGGGTGCTGACGACGGCCGTCACCTCAGCCCCGAGGGCCTTGGCGATCTGGACCGCGAAGGTGCCGATGCCGCCCGAGGCGCCGTTGATCAGGACCTTCTGGCCGGGCCCGACCTTGCCGTGGTCGCGCACGGCCTGGAGAGCGACGAGTCCGGCCATGGGAACCGCGGCCGCCTGCTCGAAGGTCAGGTTGGCTGGCTTGAGCGCGAGCTTGTCCTCGGCCGCTGCCGCGTACTCGGCATAGGAGCCATTCGACGAACCGTAGACCTCGTCGCCGACCCGGAACCGGGTCACGCCGCTGCCGATGGCCTCGACCACCCCCGCCACGTCGGTACCTCGAACACGGGCCTTCGGCCTCGGCAGCCCATAGACCGGACGGGCGATGTACGGCAGGCCGCTCATCACCGCCCAGTCGGCCGGGTTGACGCCCGCCGCGCGAACGCGAATCAGCACTTCCTGGTCCCCGATGACGGGCACGTCGATGTCCCGTGCTTCCAGAACCGCCGTTGAGCCGTACTTGTCTTGAACGATTGCCTGCATCAGTGGACTCCAGCTACTATACGGTGTAAAGTCGTCATACCGCGACTGTACGGTGTAAAGTCCAGCATGTCAACCCCCGCCTCAGAGGCCCCGAGAGAACGTCGATGACGACCCGGACAACGCAACCAGCGCGCCGCGCCCCGCTGAGCCGGGAGCTGGTGCTGCAGACCGCCCTCAGGCTTGCCGATCAGGGCGGGCTCGAGTCGCTCAGCATGCGCAAGCTCGGCCAGGAGCTCGGGGTCGAGGCGATGGCGCTCTACTACCACTTCGCCAACAAGGACGAGATCGTCGATGGCATCGTCGATCTGGTCTTCGGCGAGGTCGACCTGCCGTCGACCGTGGCGCCCGACTGGAGAACGGCGATGCGGCGGCGGGCGATCTCGCTCCGCGACGCGCTGTTGCGTCACCGCTGGGCGATCGGGCTGATGGAGTCGCGGCGAAACCCGGGTCCGGCCACCCTGCGCCATCACGACGCGGTGATCGGCAGCCTACGCGCAGGCGGCTTCGACATCGCCATGGCCGCCCACGCCTACTCGGTCCTGGACAGCTACATCTATGGCTTCGCCCTGACGAAGATGAACCTCCCGTTCGCCACGGAGGAGGAGATCGGCGACGTCGCGCAGACGATGCTCGACCCGTTCCCGGTTGACGAGTACCCGTTCATGGTCGAGATCCTCACCGAGCATGTCATGAAGCCCGGCTACGACTACGGGGACGAATTCGAGAACGGCCTCGATCTGATCCTCGACGGTCTCGCGCGGGTGCGGGATTAGGAGCAACGGCGTCCGAGGATTGGTCGCCAGCGACCACAAACGACCCGAATCGGAGGGACCAGGCGGAATGAGTGCTGATGCGATCCAGACCGCGATCCGAGCCGCAGGCGAGTACCTCGTGGAGCACCCAGAGCAGGCACGATCCACGGACAGCGCCGCGGTGGCTACTGTCGTCGATGGCCTCGTCGTCCGGGTGACCGGGCCGGCGGGCGCGACGATTACGACGGATATGGTTCCGTCTGTCGGTGGCACGGCGACCGCGCCATCACCGGGCTGGGTCCTGCGCGCCGCGGAAGCAAGCTGCGTCGTGACCCTGATCGCGATGCGGGCGGCGATGCTGGGCATCACCCTCGACACGCTCGAAGTGACAGTCGATTCGGAGTCGGACGACCGGGGGCTCCTCGGCATCGACGACGACGTGCCAGCCGGCCCCCTGAGCGGTCGGGTCGCCGTCCGGCTGACCGCCGCGGGCGTCGATCCGAGGACGCTGGAGGAGATGGCGCACTGGGGCGTCAAGCACTGTCCCGTCTGCGACGCACTCGAACGATCGGTGCCGATTACGACGGAGGTCTCAACCATCTGACGCTGGCGATCGCAGCCTGGCACCGGGTGGCTCGGCGTCACCGTCGTCGTGCTCCAGCCGCGACCAGACAGCGCGGATCTAGTCGCTGAACCCGAGGTCGAACGACTGCACGCCTCGGACGAGAACGGACGACTGGCTGCCGCCGGCTACATCGATTGATCGGATTGTCCAGCTGGCTGCAGAGGCGCCGGCCTCACGAACGAGGTACAGCAGCCGTTGACCGTCTGGCGTCCAGGTGACCGTGCCCTCGGCCACGAGCTCGCCGGTCTCCGTGCCGGTGGGCCGAGCCGCGCCAGTCGCGTCCAGGATCATCGATCTGGTCCCAGATGTCAGCTCCGTGAAACGAGCCGTCGCGAGATCATAGTCGTACAGCGTGTACGTCTCGGAGACCGATGGCTCCGAACTGAAGTCGATCAGGCCGCCGAGGACCGCCACCCGGTCGCCGCCCGGTGAGAACTCCGGCCAGAACAGCTTGCCGTGCAGGTTGGAATCCCCAGCGGACGGGTGCGCGACCGTGGAGGTCACGGGCCCACCTTGTGAATCGACGATACCGACGCAGACCTCCTCCGCGCAGTCGACCCACCCGCCGGAGATCGCGAGGCTGCGCCCGTCAGGTGACCAGTCAAAGGAATCGATGCGGTCGCCCAGGTTGTCGGTGAGGGCTTCGATCCGGCGGGTGCCCGACCCGTCGGCGGCCACCAGATACAGTCCTGCTTGCTCCTGCGACGACGGCAAAGACCGCAATCGAGCGACCGTCGGGAGACCACCTCGCCCACAGGTCCGGACGGATCCAGACCTCGGGTCTCGCGCTCGCGACTGACCGCCATTCCGGTGGCAGCGCGACCTCTCGGTCAGCGGAGGCGATCCAGCCCGGCGATGAGGAGCCGGATCCCTGAATCGACCGACTCGATGGCGTCCCTTGGAACATCGCCCGGGCATGTCGCGATCGCGATCTCGGAGCTGTCCGGCGACCACGACAGCGACGGACCGCAGCCCGCGTCCAGGGCGACGGTCCGAACCAGGGCACCGTCCGCCGTCATGAGGTCGACACCCGGCGTCAGGAATGCGCCACCGATGTCGCGGACGGCGGCGATGTGGCGCATGTCGGGCGACCAGGCCGCCGTGAGGTAGCCGAACTTGGCGCTGTTGGCGCCGCCCGTGGCGATGCGGGTCTGGCGCGATCCATCGACCTCGGCGATGAAGAGATCGCCGTCACGGACGAATACGATGCGGCTGATTGGCGGCGCCGGGTCCTGAAGCAGGAACCCCCCGACCATTGCGGTTCCGGCCAGCAAGCCCACCACCGCCGCGGCGGCCAGCAGGGTAAATCCACGGCGAGTGGCGAACCGGCGCGATGACGCCGCCGATGCCAGTGGGATGGTCGTGACCCTTGACCGCAGGCCGGGCGGGGCCGTCTCGTCAGTCGGGATCTCGCGGCGATACCAGTCCCGCAGGCGACGCTCGAGCTCAACGTCAGTCATCGAATCGTTCCTTTGCTGTCGACGGCGTCAATCGCGGAGTGAAGGCGTTTCAGCGCGTAGTGCAGACGCGACTGGACGGTGCCTGCGGGGATACCGAGGCGGGTTCCAATCTCGTCCACTGGGAGATCCCGGTAGAAGCGGAGCGCCACGACGATGCGCTGGTCGGGCGACAGGGCGGCAAGCGCAATGTTCAAGACGTCGCGGTCATGCGCCTGGGCGAAGGGGTCACCGGGAGTGACCACGACCTCGGTCGAGATATCTCTGACCTGGCGGCGCGCAGATCGCAGCCGATCGCGACAGGTGTTGACGAGGATCCGGTCGAACCATTGCTCGAACCGTGCCGGGTCCCGCAACGTCGACCACTTCCGCCACGCCTGCTCGAACGCGTCGTGGGTGGCGTCTTGCGCATCAGTTGAGTCACGCAAGATCGCCCTGGCCAAGCGATACGCCGCGTCGAGATGGTGATCGGCCAGGCGCAGGAAAGCGTCGGCGCGCTCGGTCGTCTGCTCGACGAGTGCGGGCCCGCTATCTGGCACGTCGATGACCTCTGAAGATTGCCTCACGATGACATGACGATCCAGCGACGGGAAACCTTCACGACGGGGTTTGCTCGGGCTCGCCACGATGCAGTGCCCGAGCCGTCGGCCTAACTCTCGGGCATCGCGATCGGACGCACCGCGTCAGAGGCCGAGATGCAAGCGTATTGCCTCGTCGAGGTCGAGCATGATCGAGTTGGGGACGACGCCCAGTCGATCGCCCACTCGCTCCACGGCGATGGATCGGATCTGTTCAGCCTGCGCCTTGGAGTCGCGGTCGAGCCCCGTCGCGGCGGCCGGCAGCAGGACCTGGAACGGGTAGACGCGCTCGATGTTCGACGTCACGGGAACCACCGTGATCACGCCGCGACCCAGCCTCCCTGCAGTCGCATTGGCCGCATCGTTGCTGACGACGACCGCTGGTCGGCGTTTGTTGGCCTCCGAGCCGCGCGCGGGATCGAGATCAATGGAATGGATGTCGCCGCGCCGGATCACGAACCGAGACCGTCGCGGGTGGTCGATTCCCAAAGGTCCGCGTCGCCCTCAGCCGCCCATTCGTCCCACGCCGCTTCGTAGGGTGCGCCGAGTTCTGCGGTGCGAAGCAGGCGGATGGCTCTATGGAGGGCGGCGGATCGAGAATCGAGCCCCTGCTCCCTGGCATATTCGTCGAGGAATTGGACGTCCTCGCCCGGCAGGCTGACACTGACCTTCATACTACGATGCTACCATGGGTAGGGCACGGGTAGCAACGCGAATCCACAGGAATTTCGCCAGGTTCAGGCAGATGGCCCCGCTCGAGTGTCGGTAAGCATCTGGCGCAGCGCGGCCAGCTCGGACTTGATACTGGCGAGCTCGTCGGCGATGGTCGCACTGGCGGGCTCCGGGTCGCCGGGCTCCTCGGGCGCCGGCTGGGGCACGAGGACGCTGGCGAGGATGCTGGCGAGAGAGCCGATGATGCCGACGCCCGCGAGCATGACGAACACGGCCACGGTCCGGCCAAGCGTCGTCACCGGGAACTGGTCGCCGTAACCCACCGTGGTGATCGTCGTGAAACCCCACCAGACGGCGTCGTCACCGCTCGTGATGTTGGCATCCGGAGATTGGCTCTCGAACTGGACCAACAGGATGGTGGACACGGACAGGACGATCAGTCCGGATAGTGCCGTGATAAACAGCGCGTACTGACCACAATTCTTGACGACGTCCTCGACGAGTTGCTTCTTGTTGTTTCCGCGAAGCAGTCGGGTGATCCGGGCCAGACGGCTCAGACGTGCGATCCGCAAGAGGGCGGCCGCCGGAACGATGCCGAGGCTGGGTATCGAGCCAATCAGGTCGAGCCAACCGCGGCGGGTGATGAAGTAATCCCGCTTTGGGCGCGACATCGCGAGGTTCCCCACGAAGTCGAGCAGGAAGACGGCGCAGATGGTGTTGTCGTAGAACCTCAGGACGGTAAGCGTCGCTTCGTCGAAGGGCAGGAGCAGGAGCACCATGATGGCAAGCGAGAAGACGGTCAGGAACACCATGAAGATGTTGTAGGAGTTGCTGTGCTCGACCGGTCTCGGGCGTGTCGTTTCGTTTTCCGTGGTCTGCATCGCCATGGACCTCCTCCTCGTATTCGGGATGATCGCGACCGGAGCAAACCCTGACGGCTGTCAGCCGTCCATCGTCAGCGGCTGTAGCCGGACCGCGGGCCGGTGGGTTGTGCAGCTGAGGGCATCGTTCTACCAGCGGTCCGTCGCGGCCACGAGCGCGTCGATGTCCTCGGTCGTTCGCGCAAGGACGATGGCGCCATCGGCACCCGCCTCGTTCCAGCGTGCCCAGGTCTCACGCGGGGCGTTCACCCAAGGACTGTCGGCGATCCGATCATCACTCAGCCAGTCACCACCCTGGGATCCGACGATCACGAGCTGATCCTCGCGCCGTCGACCCGATTCCTCAAGTCCCTCGAGATAGGCGGGCAGGATTGCCTCGAAGTTCGTGTCGAAGGCGGACCACCCATCGCCGATCCGGCCCGCCAGACGCGCACCGCGGCGGGTCTCGCCACCGATCAGGATCGGCGGCGGCGGGTCCGGTACGGGATAGGCAGTAGCCTGCTCAAGCGGGTAGTACGGCGACGGTCGCGACACCGGACCACCGATCCACAACGCCCGCAGAACTGCGACCGCCTCCTCAAGTCGGGCTAGCCGTTCGGCCGCCTCCGGGTACTCCATCCCGTAAACCAGGTGCTCACGGGGCCGTCCGCCGATCCCGATCCCCAGCACCAGCCGGCCACCACTCGCGATCTGAAGCGTCGACGCCATTCGAGCCACGATGGCAGGATGGCGGTTCATCACATTGAGCACGAACGGTCCGACAGTGACCTGACGTGTCGCCCCAGCGGCCATCGCCAGGATGGTCCAACTCTCGACGACGGGGTCGCCGGGATCGTCGGGACTGATGAAGTGGTCCCAGCTCCACAGGCCCGCATAGCCCGCCGCATCGAGCCGCCGAGCGCTCGCCAGCCACCAGCCCGGCTCAGCTCGAATGGTCCGAAGGCAGACCCCGATCGGGAGCCGGCCTTCGGTCTCGGGCGTGATCGAGGGTTTCAGCGCGTCGGCGTCTTGAGCAAACCGAAGCTCGCGCCCTCCGGATCGGTCACGATCGCGAACCGTCCGCCCGGGAAGTCCTGGGGCTCGACCATCTCCTGCCCGCCCAGATCGAGCGCCTTCCGATGCGCAGCGTCGACGTCCTCCACCGTGAAGTAGACCAGCCAGTAGCTCGGCACTTCGGCGGGCACCATCGGATTCATCTCCCAGGCGCCAGCAATGCTTTGCCCGTCAAGCAGGAACTCGGTGTAGACCGGCTGTCCTTCACCCATCTCACTCTGCCGGGTTGTCCAGCCGAAGACCTGCTGGTAGAACGGCAGCGCCGTCTCGATGCCGCGGGCGTTGAGCTCGGCCCAGCCGAACGAGTTGGGTGCGTTCGTCTGGAAGCCACCCATGCGCGTCCCCTGCCAGGCAGAGATGAAGGCGCCCGCCGGATCCTGATACACGGCCATCCGGCCCTGGTCACCGACGTCGAACGGGGCCATGACGACGGTCCCACCGGCGGTCTGAACCTTCCGGGTCAGCTCCTCGATGTCATCCGTTCCGATGTACAGGTTCCATGCCGTCGGGCCATTCGGGTCCATCTTGGGGCCGATTCCAGCGGCATCCTTGCCGCCGGTCTTCGCGAGTCCGTAGCCGCCGTACTGTGGATCGGGATTGACCTCGACCTGCCAGTCGAAAAGCTTCGAGTAGAAGTTCCGCGACGCCTCGGCGTCCGAGCTCGCGAGATCGACCCAGGCCGGCTTGTTGGCGGTCGTCGTCGTCGCTTGTGCCATGTCACGCCTCCCCTTGGCTTGCTCTACGTCTACCGTGCATTGTCGCACCGATGGCCGGAGAGCCAGCGGCGCGGCCGCGACGACCCGCTGACGTCCGTGGCGTCCGTGGCTCGTCATCACTCCGGGGCAGGGTCGAAGATCACCAGCTGCCACGAGGTATCCGTGTTCGCCGTGACGACGAACCTCGCCGACGCGTTGATCGCGAACGACGGGATCTGTCCCCCTTCGCCCTCGCCGCTTTCGCAGCTGGACCGCAGCGGCATGAACGCCATGTCAGGATCCATCGTGACCAGCATCTCCGACGGACCGCTGCAGAAGAACTCCACGCCGAGCCCCACGTTGAAGTCGAGAGGTCCGATCTCCGTCGTCGTTGGCACCCCCGGACCCTCGACCCCGACGTACTCCTGGCGCCAGAGCTCGCGGTCGCCGGGTGCGAGAACCCAGTCGTCGAAGGAAGGCAACGTCGGGTAGGCGGGGAAGACCGGCTCGAGAGATACAGACGGATCGACAGGCCGGAACGGCTCGCCGGCCCATGTGTCCGCGATGGCTGATGAGACGAAGCCCAGGAACCTCCCGTCGATGGGAGTTGACCGTCCGGAAATCGTCTCGAGCAGCACCAGGCCGGATGCGTTGACCGCCAGCAGCGAATCGTCGGGTGCGACACCAACTATCTCGAAGGGGTCGTACCCGGCTTCGGGCAGCCCGGACGCGGCCACTACCCGGGCGGTGCCCGGTGCGTCGACGCGGGCGAGGGCGAACTGCCGCCCGTCCACCCGGCGATCGAGAAGGAGCCACATGGCGGTCCCGTCGCCGCCGAAGCTCGCGTCGTCGACGTCATCGGGAGCGAGCTCGTCGAGGTACCAGGTCGTCACGCTCCGATCGGGAGCCTCCCCGACCACTGCGCCGGTGGGCATGTCAGGGCAGTCTGTTGCGAAGCACACCACCAACCGCGACCCTCCCTGGCCAATTGGCGCGCTGCGAACCAGTCCGAGATCCAGATCCGGGACGGTGGTTTCGTCCGGGCCACCGTCAAGGCGGATCACCCGCCATGCCGTGTCGTTCACGTTCTCCCCGAAGGCGATCCCATCCCCTGCTTCGCCATAGGCAAGCAGCGCCGACCCGTCCGCCGTCCATGCGAGGACGTCATTCAATGGGCCTCGAACCGTCAACCGCGTCACCGCGCGCGTCTCGGGGTCGATGAGGGCCACGGTCCCGTTCTCGTCCCAGATTGCGAACCGGCCATCCGGGTGCCACGAGTAGCCTCTCGTCGAATCGCCAATCGAGAACGGACGAGGTTCACTCCCGGAGTCCCGCAGGTTGATGAACTGCGACTCGTTCCCGTTGACCATCGCGAGCCAGCCGTCTGCGGACGGGACCGGATCCCCAAATCGGGATTCGGGCACGGGGAAAGACGCGATCACGCGCTCCTGCCTGTCGCCCCGTACCGCAACGATCGTTTGGGAGCCACCCTCGGACCGAAAGACCAGGGCCTGGTACTGATCGGCAACCTGTGCGCTGGGGGCCTCTGTGACCGGTGGATTCGAGGGTTCGGCGGACGGTGAAGGCGTGACCGCGAGGTCGGTCGGTGGCACGAGGCTCAAGTCCCGGAAGGGGTCACCCTCGAGGATGCGCAACGCCCCGACGGCGACGGTCGCCGCGAGGGCAAGTGCCACCAGCAGCGCGGCGGCGATGAGAAGGCTCCGCCGGCGCGTGAGCGGGTCTGCTTCGCTGAGAGCACCAAGGAACGAGGGCAGCGCCCGCTGCTGGTTTGTCGTCTCGGCGGCTTCAAGGATCCGCTCGCGCAGACCGGCCTGGGCGCGGTCCGGGAGGTGGGCCCGAAGCGCCTGGGAGATCTGCGCATCGGTCAGGCGTGGAGCGTTCATAGCTCAGCCTCCATCGCCTTCTCGAGCGCGCTGCGTGCGGCAAATAGCCGCGACTTGGCGGTTCCGACCGGGATCCCTAGCGACCGCGCGATTTCGGCGACGGGTCGCTCCTCCACGTGGTGGAGGACGAGGATCATCCGGTCCTGCGCCCGCAGGCGGTCGAAGCCGCGCCCGATCGCATCGTTGTCGACGACGTCGTCGAACGCCGTCCGGGCGCGAAGGTCCGGCGGCGGTTCGGGCTCGCGTGGCATATCGCCAGGATTAACCGGCGAAACCGACACCTCGCGCAGGCGAAGCCGGTGCCTGCGCGCCATCAACGCCGCGTTGGCCACGATCCGGTTTAGCCAGCCGTCGAACGCCGCCGCATCGCGCAGGCGCGGGAGCTGTCGCCACGCTGCCAGGAGCGCATCCTGGGTTGCGTCGGCCGCGTCGGCATCGTTGGACAGGATCGACCAGGCCAGTCGGTAGCAGCGATCGATCCTCGTATCGACGAGGACCCCGAACGCCGCCGCATCGCCGCTGCGGGCGCGACGAACGAGCGCGTCGTCGGCCGACGTCGCCGCGGTCGTCGCTCTCGTCAGGGCACTCATCTCACCCTCGGGTCACCGATCCTAGCGGTCGCTCGCCGCGATGTCGCCGTCGATCGATGTTGTCAGGTATCCAGATGCCGCTGGAGACAGGGTGGTTCAGTGAATCCTTTTGACGCCTGTCCCCGAACCTCGCGGCCCCGGCCGGCATCCATCAACTACACACCAATGCTCGCTTGCCCGGAGGCGCCTGATGAAACGCGTGTTCGCAACCGTAGTCGTCGTGATCGCCATCGCCGGTTGTGCGACCGGGCAAGGCATCCCCACCGGGGCCGCTACCTCGACGACTGCGGCTCCGACGCCGACGACGAGCCCGGCAGGGCCGACCCCGTCGCCCTCGACATCGCCATCGCCCAGTCCCTCGCCAGCCCGGTTCCCCGACGGCCCTCTGGCGGCGGGTACGTATACGACCCAGCCGTTTGCGGGCCCTGGGGGTCTGTGCATGGGGCAGGCTGGCTGCATTGAAGCGGGCGCGGAGGACGACTCGATTCGCGTCACGGTCACCGTCCCGGACGGCTGGTCGGGGCTCGAGGGCTGGGTCCTTGTTCCCTCCGTCGAGAGCTACTCGCCCCCCGGCGGAGGGGGTTTGCTCTTCATGCGCGGCGGTTGGTTGTACCCGTCTCCAGGTCTGTGCGGGGATCCGGACCGAACGACCCGACCGGGCCGACCATCCCGACCGGCACGACCGTCGATGAGTTCGTGACGGCGCTCGTGGATCATCCGGATCTCGACGTGACCAGTCCAGTGGACGTCACGCTGGGCGGATACTCCGGGAAGTACCTCGAGCTCCGGGCGCCGGCGAACACCACCACCGACGAGCTGGGACCGGATCCTAGCGGGTGCAACTACTACTTCGTGTGGGAACCCGGGATCTACGCCCAGGGGCCGAACGCCCTGTGGCGCATCTGGGTCCTTGATGTGGACGGGGTCCGTGTGGTGGTCCGGACCGACAGCTTCCCCGGCACGACCCCACAGGTCCAGGCCCAACTCGCCGCGATCGTGGACTCCATCCAGATCGAACCCTGATCCCATGACCCGAGGCGGCGCCGGGCGGCCGCCGCCTCTGAGCGCACGTCATCGAGCCTGGCGCAGTCCGCGCGGGCGCAATGTGCCCATTCTTGAACGGTCGTGGCCTGCTGACCGTCGTAGGGTGAAAGCGCGGCCATCCGGTCGCGCGGTCGATGGAGCAGCGAATGCAGCGCGATGTCGTTGAAGCGGCGCGGGGCGGGGACCACGAGTCCTTCGAGGTGTTCGCAACGGCCGCCGGCGACCGGCTCTATGCGATCGCCACGCTCATCCTGCGCGACCGGCACGTCCGTCGGTCTGCGCTTACGGGGACCACCATTCGGGGGAGCTCTTGAAGTCGGGCGTGTCGATCAGCTTGGTGAGGCCGGTTCCATCGGACCGCGTCACGTAGAGAACATTGTTCGGGTGGGTGAACCGGTCGCTGATCGGGTCGAGCATGAATATGATCTGGTTGCCGTCGGGGGACCAGATGGGATCGATTGGGAACCCGCCGCTCGGGTCCTCGAAGATCTTGGTCAGCCCCGAACCATCAGGCCGGATCGTCGAGATGGCGCCGGTTGGTTGGTTGCGCTCCGACACGAACAGGATCGTCGTTCCGTCCGGTGACCAGCGAGCCCACCAGTTGGGCGGCGGCGTGTCGAGCTGCCGCGCATCGGACCCATCCACGTTGACGACCCAGAGGGAGCCACCGATGTCGATCGGGAAGTCCGGCTCGGCGCGAACCGAACGGTAGAAGACGAGCCTCGTCCCGTCGGGAGAGTAGTCGAGCGGGATGTCCTGTGGGGTGCGCCACCGGTCGAGGTGACGCGAACCACGTCGGTGACGGCGCGGGACCCCCCGATGTAGATGCCCGTCCGGCTCGGGTCCGAATCGCCCACCCGTCGTACGCAATGCTCGTCCCGTTCGGCGACCAGGCCTGCGGGACCAGGTTGAGCGTGGGATCGTTGAGGTGGATCAGGGTGAACTCCGTGGCGTCTAGACTGAGGAGACCGCCGGTGAGGGGCATCCGGCGGTTCGCCTCCGGGCATCACCATGATACTCTGGGTTCTATCAGGCGAGATCCGGTTGTTACAGCAGTACTCGCCCGGCTGGGTAAGCTGCCGTTCTTCGGTGCCATCGGCATTGGCCATGTAGTAGGCATGGTCATCATCGCCGGTGGTCCGGAGGAAGACGATGGTGCCCTGGGGGTTCAGCGTTGGCTCCGAGACCGCAGCGGACGCGGAAGCAGATGGCGCCGATGGACTGGGACCAGCCGAGGCGCTCGGTGTCGCGGGACACGGTCGCTCTGCCGCCCGCGCAGCCGACGAGCGCGACCGCGAAGACCATCACCGTGAGCGGGTGGTTCATTGCCGGGAGGGGCCGATTCCGTGGGCACGTCAGTTCCCGGTGCCCGGCTGGTACAGCTCCGCGGAGCCAGACGCATCGTTGCTGACTCGACGCCGCCCGCGACGAGCACCTGCCATCGGGCAGCAGGGTGGCGCTGTGGCTGCGGCGA